>NZ_CP016285.1:2707116-2873869 GCF_001679765.1 Bacillus sp. B25(2016b)
CCGCTGTTTCTCTGATAGATGTCCCGTGTTCATTCATATAATAAAGTACATCTAGTTTATACTGGGCTGGGTAGAATGTATAGCACTTTTCAAAGGCCTTTTCACCTGAAGACTCATATCGTCTAATCCACTCACGAAGTACGCTAGGGTTAACTCCTATAGATTTAGCAATTGTTTTTCCACTTTCTGTACCATCTAAATATCGTTTCACCGCTTGGATTTTTTCTTTTGAAGAAAATTTAGCCATAAAAAATGCACCTCCAATTGTTAGACTGTGTCTAACAATTGGGGTGCACTTCACTGCGCTTTCACTGGCTCTTTTAATGTTATTTCAAAAGTAGCAGGTTCTTTTATGAACTCCATAACAGTTGCATCCAATACCTGTTTCCCTTCTTTTGCCGTTAGCAATTCCCCCTTGTAGAACGCAATACTATCTATTTGTGTAAATGGCATAACGATTTTCTTTCCTAATCCGATTTGAATGATTACTTGTTCTTCTGTTACGACAAGGGGATTTTTGAGCATCGCTTGTATTTCAGCTATAAAATAAATCATCGCGTATACATTTAAAATAAGTAAAATCCATGCTATTACTGAATTCCACTGATGTAGTAAATAATGAAAACCAATGCTTTCAATTACTGTTGCGTGAATAATCATGATATACACACCTATAGCACCAGTCTTTTTATGATATGAGTATACAGATTTACCTGTTGGTACTTTTTCACGCCACGATAAAAACGCATAATAGATTAACTTACACTCTGTTAGAATGACATCTACTAACTTACTTCTTTTCATAGTAGCGTCAAACGCTGCATCAATTGCATAAGAAAAGGAATAATTTTCTCTTCTATATTCTTTATATTTTTTTATTATTTTAGGAAGCACTCTAACAATTTTATAGAGAAGGAATAATTCTATACCTACAAATGCAATTTCAGCCGCAACAATAATATAAGAGATGAATGAAAAAGCTTGTAAATAGTCACTTGGAATAATAAATCTTGCAAAAATATAACCAGCTATTACAACAGGAACTATATACGTTAATGAGTATCTTTTTCGAAAAATGAAGAAATACGTGATGATTGGAATGACAAACATGCAATCTAATAATGACCCAAGCACAACTTCTTTCGGCGCAACTGGTACAATTGGAAGGGCATACAATAAATAGTTTGATAGCATAATTAAAGAGACGAGTCCAATCCAAATACCTTTTCGCCTTTGTGATAGTGTAGCCTTCATACGTTCACTCCTTTATTTAAAAACCTCATTTAAATGGTCTTTATAAAATGAAATGGCACGTTCAAATTCTTTTACTTCCTCTACTTTCACGACAGTTTCAAGTAATAATTTCATCGCTGATTGGTGATCGTTTACGTTATATTTTGCTAATGATAAAAATACTTTCATCGGAGCGTTCTCTGGGAATTTTTTCACCCCAGCTTCTAATACTGTAATTGCCTTTTCATATTCCCCTATACAACGATATGTACTTCCTAAACCAATATAAGCACCGCAAAGCGATTCGCCATCAAGTCCATTTGCGATTGCCTGCTCATAATACGGAACTGCTTCTGTTTCTAGCCCCATTACATCATGTATCCACGCACACTGATACAGTACTTCTGCATCCTTTGTAAAGTTTGTTAATCCTATAAGCATCTCTTTAGACTGCGCATACTTCTTTTCGTTTCTAAGTTTAATAGCTTGCTTTAATAAATGTTCCATAGAATCCACTCCTCACCAATTATTCTGTGTATAGCTCTTGATTGATATACGCTTCACATTCGTGTAAAAGTAAAATTCCCACCAATTAAAGTTTCGCTTACTTATTACTATGCGGATTCATTCTTATCTAAAAACTTAATTTTAAAAAGCAGTGACACGATTACATAATATCTCTAAGCTTTTGACAATTTCTTTCGCTGTTTCATCTTTCCCATTGCACAACTTCCCTTTACCATTCTGTCCAATTACATAATGCACAGCTCCGCGCGAATATAAAGAATGTGGTGAATTCGCAATCATTACATTCGCCCTTGCTTCTTTCATTCTATTTTTTGCTCTTTCAAACAGTTCTTCTTCACTTAAATCACTTTCAAGTTTAAAACCAACAAGCACTGTTTCTGGGTCCCATTCTTTTATTTGTTTTAATACTTTTGGAGCCTTTTGAAAATGAATAATCGGTGCTATATCACTTGAAATTTTTCCGTTCATATTAAGAACATTACCATCTTGATCACAAATCTTCTCCACAATCCAATCTGATCCAGCCGCTGCCATAATGACTGCATCAACCTTTTCATGTGTGATGATACTTTTCATTTTATCTTGTAAATCAACGATTCCTTCAAACGGATGTAATTCTAACCCTCTATGTACATCACTCGGTTTCTCCGCAAAATAACCGTGTAAATATATAACATGTGCCCCTTTAGCTAGAAGTTCTTCTGCGATTATCCTTCCAATTGTACCTTTGGCCATATTCGTATGCCCACGTACTTGATCCCATTTTTCTAGACAACCACCGCTCGTAATTAATACCTTTTTCCCCTTCATTGTAACCATCCCTTACTAATTTTTCTTACGAAACCATTCTGTTCCAAAGTCAACTATATCACGCTGTTTCATTAGACGACACGTTGCATTCCCTATCTTCCCATTTTTTACAGTTCCTTTTCGCTCAAACTCCACACCAATTTCTACAAACTTCTCAGATTCGTAATCCATTTCAACAAACTCTTTCCACACTCTTTCACCGTTTTCTATAATAGGTGCTCCTACTTGTATTAACTCACATGCACCAGAACGCACCTCGGATAAATGAACAGACGTATTGGAATCATATCCAACACCAATTAATAATACGTACCCGTCTAAATCATATATTTTTCTTAATGGAGATTCTTCTCCAAAGCTCATTGATAACGAATGGTTCATTGTTATTTCTACTGCATGTTTTCCCCATGCAGCAAAACTTCCTAACGGATGATTACTACGTACTACATTCGGATATGTACGAAAACATTCAACTATTTCACCCATTCCCCTTGTTGGGGTTATACGTGAATCAAATGCTGGGACGTTATCTCGGATAATTTGCCACCAGTCTTCCGGTACAGGTGGTCTTGACCAATGTTTCGGATCGGACAAATCCGAAGATTGCGTTGGCATTATTATCGTTCCTTCTTCCGTAACAACTTTCATTAATGCTTCTACTACAGCAACCGCACCACCAGATATCCACCCGATAGAACTTAGTGATGAATGAACGATAATTGTCATTCCTTTTTCGACTCCTAATGCTTTTAAATCTTTTGTTATTGTTTCGATTGTATTTGGAAATTGTGTACTTGCAACTATTTCATTCATTTTCATATTGGTTCCCCCACTAGCTACGTAAATTTAAACTTTTATATAAATATATTATCATATTTTTCTTAATTTTTAACTTAATCATTTTTCATATCTATAAAAAATGGTAATATTATTACACAAAAATATTTAAATTATAATATTAAGATTTAAATTAAAAAAGAAAGTGAAGATTTTACATCCAACCATAAAAAGCTGTTTTATACATAGACGAAAGAGCTCATCACAAATGATGAGCTCTTTGTTTACTTTATCCTTCAATTGTAGCCCCAGTAAACATTGATAAGTTTCCCGTTATTTTCTCACCTACACGTAAAAATAAGCCTGCTGCTCTTCCGCTTATACAGTGAGAGCCAATTAATAGTTTACCAGTATATGGACCATCCCATGTGTCAATGGTATAGTCAGGCATTTCTATGTATTGCTGGTATATCTTCCTTTGTTCAAAGTAATACTCTGTTTTATCTTCAGCTAATAATTCATCATTTTCGTATATAGATACTCCGCCACCTTCACGACCAAATACAGGTTTTGAAACGTATGATTCATGTCTTTCTAGAAATCGCTTATTTGAAAAATATGTTGGTAGAAAGTATTTATAAATAATGTCTTGCTCTTCTTCTGTAAAGAAAACACTTTCTTCATAAAACTTCCAAATTAGTGCGAGTACACTTTTGTTTTGCATAACAAACGCGGCTGGCGGATTAATAATTTTCACTCTTTCTTGCGCAATATGATCTAAAAATTGCAAACCAATCCTTTTCCCATTCTTATCAACGTCCGTTACTAAATACTCTATTGGATACAGTCTATATAAATATTTTATTTTTTCTCCACTTGGCGTATATATACCATCTTCCGCAACGACAATGTCTTGTATTCCTACATAGTCCGTTGACTGATTTAAGCAATACGTTCTTAAAAACTGGACCGTTTGTCTATCTTCATCGTGCCAATCATAACTAGTAAAATATATCGTCTCTTCAGGGCCTATATGATAGTCATGTTTAATTTGTTCCCATGCTTGCACAATATGCTCTTCTATATGGTTTGGGTGATTTACATCATGATAACGGCATAACACTTCATTTGCGACAGACGGTTCTAAATAGCCTGTTGGCGTATCACAATTTACTTCTATTAATTTTATATCGTCACCATTTACGATAAAATCAAACCTTGTAAAATATGAAAATAAACCATTATGTTTCATTCTCGCCATTTCCCACGCTTCAGCTGGAAATCCAAGTTTTTGAAAATCTTCTGTCGTATTTACAATATATTGATACGTTCTATATAACACATACATGATTTCTTCTGTCGCTTTTGAGATAGCAGTATAAGTTTTTGCTGGCATGCGATACATCCCTGTTGCCATATATTGATTCCATTCTTCATTCTCTAACAGACTAGGCCAAGTGAAACCATTCCTACTAGCCTCTTCTGCAAGTGAAAACCATACTTTCATATACTCTTCTTGCTCTCGTTGTGTATACATTACTCCATTACCCTTTCGTTTTAGGATCCTGCTGGCGCTTTTGCGTTTCCAATTCCACTTGAACCAGAGTTTACTTTCGGTGTTTGCGTAGTAGATGATTTTGGCGTATTTGTATCTGGTGTTACTTTATTGGATGGATTTGGCTGCTGTTTATTTAAATCCACTTTATTGGAAGAATTATTGTTACCGTTAGAACCACCAGAATAACCACCGCTACTACCGCCACCTGTTCTACGCTCATCTTTTTCACGATATGGAATAACATTATTTGCATATGGTTTCTTCATTAAATTTGGTTTTGCTGTATAATTCATATTTGAAGTTCTACTCGCTAATAAATATCCTGCTACAAATGGAAGTATCGGTAAATGAGAGTTTTCATGATAAGATGAAAATGACGGATTATTTTCCTTGCATAACTCATCTGTCTCTATATTTTCATTGGTTGGGGCTTTATCATCACAATTTAATGTTTCTTGTTCATTTCTTTGTTTTGCACCATCTGTTTTAACAGCTGTACTTTCTTGCTGAGCAGTTTCTTCTTCATAATCACCACAACCTGTTAATAAAAAAGATGACATCCCTATTGAAGTAGCTATTTTTATAAACTTACTTTTCTCCATTCTCACGTGTTATACAACTATCTTCTTTTATCTATATTTTTCCAGATACCTATATTATATAATGAAATTATTATTTTTTTCAAACTATATTCAATATGTACAATTATATATTTTCATGCTATTTTTCCATGTAACAATGAAATCTTTCTATCCCTGGATATTTTTCTCCTAAACTTTTAACTTGAAAACCAATTCTTTTATAAAATTCTACCGCCCCATCGTCTGTCTCCGCTTCTATATAAGTCAATTGGTATACTCTTACAATCTCTTTAATCATTTGCAGTGCAATTCCTTTTTGACGATAATCTGGAGCCACTGCTATATGACATATTCTTGCTTTAGTTTCTCCGATTATTTCAATACCTAGACAAGCTTTTTCTTCATATTTGTACAAAGTCCCTTTATTACTTTGATAAAATATTACTGCCTTCTTTAAGCTTATTTCATTTGGACCGACAGCATATTGTAGCACATTTAATATTGAATCTTTTTCAATTTGTTCAACGCGCTGTATATTCATACTTTCATCCCTTTCTATGAAAAAAGACTAGCTCTTAATAAAAAGAGCTAATCTCATTACGCCGTTATTTTTTCTTCTTTTTTTACAACGACAGCCACATAACTATGAAGTATCATTCCAATAATAACGAGACTCATACCAATCCAAGATAATGATGACGGAATTGGTGCAGATAACCAGATCAGCTCTCCTACTAGCGCAAATAAAACTTCACCAGACTGCGTCGCTTCCACTGTTGCTAATTTTTGCGGATCATCTTTCACAAGATCTGTCGCAAAGAAAAATAATACTGTCGCGATTAACCCAGAGCTAACTGCTACAATAAAACATTGAAAAACTTGGCTACTTGACGGTAATCCGCCAGTTGATACTTCGTAACCAGATAATAAAAACCAAAATGGTAAACTTGCTAATGTCATACCGAGTACTCGCTGAAATACATCTAATTCCCCTTTACAAACTTGCATCATTTTTCTATTTCCAAGAGGATACGCAAATGCTGCAATAACTACAGGAACTACACATAAAATGGTTTCACGAATACCTAATGAAGAAGCATGTTCTACTTGCATGAGAACAACACCGAATAAAATAATGCCCGACATAACTAATTCCTTCATCGGAAGTTTTTTATGTAGTGGATCCACCGCAAAAAATGGTGTTAACAAAATCCCTGCAACGATTGTAATTTGCCATGTTGATGCAACGAGCCAACCTGGTCCGAACGCTCCAGCAAAACTAAGCGGTGCATAAAAGAGACCAAATCCAACGATACTCCAAACTAACCATTCTTTCGGATTGTTTTTCATATATTGAAAGAGTTGCTTTAAGTTCCCTCTATACATAACAATAAGTAATAGCATTGGAACCATAAAATAATACCGTAATGATGCACTCCAAATCCAGCTTCCACCTTCTAAGTCCATTGCCCTGTTTAAAACAAAAGTAAAGGCAAAGAAAAATGATGCCAGTATCCCTATAACAATTGCTTTCATTGTAAAACCCCTTGTATTTAATTTTTAATCTCTATGACATATATTTTAGTATACGCGATGAAAAATCTACATACAAACTTACATTTCATTTTGGAATGATGAAGGAATTGTAGTAGATTTACATGGGAATAAAGTGCATTGGTATGAAATCGAGGTCATTACATACCAAAATTTTCAAGGGGCAAAATCTACTTTAATCTCGACCCACTATACTCACCATGAAAATATACGCATCCGCTATAAAAGATGGCTACCAACTATTGCACATTCAATTTACTGGTTTTCTATTGAGAAACCAGTAAATTGAATGATAGCTTGGGAAGAAAAGCGAACGAATAAAAACAAACGCCTCCTTTAATTATTATTTAGAGGCGTTCGTTCATTCAAAAATTAAAGAATATGTAGTTTATATTCTCTGTATAATTTCCTCAATCGACTTATATGAGCTTGATGATACCGATTATGATCTGCTATATGCCATATTTCCCATCTTATTGTCGCAGTTTCCCCTTTTTCATACAAAACTTTCTCTCTTAAAAGAACAACACCATATGTTCATCATCACTATACACACCATTCATTTTTATAGCCCTTTTTTCAATTCCGTACGTTTTAAATCCCATTGATTCATATAATCGTTTTGCTGGTTCGTTCGTTGACACAACTCCTAAATTGAATTGCTCTAGCTTCATCTCTTTTGCCCTTTCAATTGCTTTACGTATTAAATCACGTGCAAGACCACTTCTTCGATTTTCAGTATCTACATACATCGCAACGATATGTCCTTTATGCTTATATGCGTCCTTTTCTTCTGTTAATAAAGTAACAACCCCAACTAAACGATTTTCATTATTAAAAGCACCAAATGTAAAACTACTGTTGGATGAAAGATTACTAGCAACGCGTTCAAGAGGTTTTTCTTGACGTACTGCTTCTTCATAAGTCGTTACAAATGCTTCTGGATTTACTTGTAATGCTTGTAAACGTAACTCCCAATATTGTTTTGCATCCGCTTTTGTAAGTAATCGAATCATTTTATCTTCCCCTTTTTAATTTACATAATATTTTTATAGGCTACTTTTTTTGATTCATACTCTTCTTTTAATATACTGTAACGATTGCGATGAATGAACTTCCCCTGTCTCAATCGATCATTTCTCATTAACCCTTCGCATACAAATCCGGCATTTTCATAACTCTTTTTAGCTTGTGTATTATCTTCATCTACACGTAACCAAATTTTCTCCAATTCAAACTGGGAAAAACCTATTTGTAACATGCTGTTTAGAGCTGCCATTCCAAATCCTTTACCCCAATAGTCTTTATTTCCAATCGCAATTCCTAGTTCTGCATTTTTATTTGTTTTATCAAAATTTTTAAGGTCTACCCATCCAATATGTATACCTGTCTCAGTAACGATTGCCCTTTGTTCATAACCATTTTTTCGGCTTATACAAGCTTCAATCCAGTTTCTCGTATCTCCACGAGTGAACGGAGGATATTGATCTGGTACAACTAAATGCTTTGTTACATTTCTATCTAATGACCATTGATAGCGATCTTCTACATCATCTAGTGTCAATTCTCTTAATTGAACATATGGTACATTCATTGTTCTCTCCCCTTTTTATTTACCAATAGAAAATCATTCGAACACTCTTCCACCATACTGCTCTAACGTCTTTTCTATAAAATGAATTAATTCATTTTTCTCTCCCGTTTTATAAAAATAATCAAAAGCCGCTACAAATTTGTTTGCATATTGCTCATCATATCTTCTTAGCACTCTAATAAACCATTTTGAACTCCCAAGCCACATACCATTTACTCTTAATACATATTCATGTACTAAATCCGCTAATAAATTAGCGATAAACAATTCTTCTTCTCTTTTCGTTGCACCAATAAAGTCATCTAAAGTATCCGTAATAAAATATCGCTTCTGCTTAATCGTTTCTTCGGTCCATTTAGCTGGTCCTTTATGTAGTAAATCATTCGCTTCTTTTTTTAATTTCTCAACAATTTCCTGTTCCCCTTTTAATGCAATCCCTTCTGAAACTAATTGTGGTAACGACGGTCTCCCTCGATCACAATCCATTTTGAAAAAAGTTTTATATGTTTCAAAATTATGAACAAACACCTCAACAGGCCATCCATTACTATAGAAAGATTCTCTATAACAAGAAGTTAAACTGTGGTCAACTATTACAATATCAAGGTCAGATGTTTTCGTCGCTTCTCCTCGTGCAACGCTTCCGCCGAGTAAAGCTACATCACAATTCGGAAATTGTGATGTAATTATGTTTTGTGCTGCTTCGATTGGTTTCATAACCGCTCCTCTTTTCTTATTCCACTTTCTTTTTTTTAGCTCTTTCTCTCGCTTTTTTTATATAGCTTTCTGCATCTGGTGTTTTACATGATGTTGCACCGTGATCAACCTCTACTTTTCCAATTTCACTTGCAATTCCAATCGCTTGTCGCTCTAAGTCTTCATTACGAATTCCTATTGCGATTAAAGCACTATTCATCGCTTCTTTTTTTCTATTTTTTTCATTATGTATATTTTCTTTAATCTCTTCTAAGTACGGAGAGAAGAAATCATCATGTAACGTTTTATTTTTAATCGCTATATTTGCTAATAAAGACCAGCCAGCTCTTCCAATCCATTCATCATTAGACTTTGTCCACTCTTCCATTCTTTCTATTGCAATTGGCGAAGTACATATAGATGTCATAAGAACATCCATTAAACAGTAATAATCAACATCCTGAACCCAACTATTAAGCTGCTCTGTCGTTATTTTCTTCGGGTCTAAAATATAAGTTGCTAATGTCATCGCGTCCATATTTTTCGTTTCCCACAATTCAACTGCTAAATCGTGATCTTTTTTTATCATCTTTTTTAACAATTTTAAATTTGCAAAACTAACTCCAAATAACGGCTCTTTCGCTCCGTGGTTTTTATACGTTTTTCGATTTTGTTCTGTTCCATATCCTTCTAGTTGCTGCATTACTTCCTCAAGTAACATATACCCACCTCTTTATCTTTTATGTTGACTATATATATGTATGTACGATATATTCTACATTACTTTTTGGTTTTCCTATATTTATTTTTAAAATACGGTATGTGAAATTTCTAAACATTGCACAACTACACTATCAAAAAACTGTATATTTAACATGTACAGTTTTTTGATGGTAACAATTTTCCGTAGAATAAGATATAAACTACGAAAGAATTTTTAATGAGAGGTGTATTTCCAACATGTTTAGAAAACTCTTTAAAATGGTTTACTATCATACTTTTATACCTCCTTCATAAATTATGTGTATTACATTTGTTCTTAGCCAAAATCTTTCTACATTTTAATAACTCTCTCAATAAGATTTTCTTATATAGAAATCCCTACAAACGCTGTAGGGATTTTTGTATAAATCATTTTGTTACACTCTTTTTCATATGATAATAGTTTCTTTATTCAGATGCATTCATAAGCACAATTCTCCAACCATCTGGATCCTCTATTGTGGTTCCTTTCTCTATCCAATACGGGTTTTCTGGTTCCACCTCATGATAGCCCATATTACTTAATCGATTTACTATCTTTTCAATTTCATCTTTATTAGGCATATAAAAAACTAGTAAATTATCTTTTGTCGGCGCTGGACATGGACTTCCATTAACATGTGTAGTAAACTCCAAATGATACTCTTCATCTGGTAATCCAAACATAACCCCGTCATATCCTTCGTGATTGTGAAATTCTCCTATACGTTTTAGTCCTAATCCTGTTTCATAAAAACTTATCACTTCTTCAAATTTATCTGTTGGTCTTGCAATTCTAAATTGAACCCAATTCTTCATGCAAATCTCCTCCTTTTCATTTTCCAAAGCTTTATAGTAATTAGTATAGGTTACATATATTTCCTTTGACATCCCTCATTAGTGTGAGCTTCCTAAGTTGAAAGACCTATTAGTTAATAAACAATAGGTCTTTCGTATAAAATTCATATAAAACTAGTTATATAAATGTAGAGATGAAATATAAGCTATTACGTATGAAATAATTCTCCTTGCAGAGCCTTTATATACCGATCAGCAAATCTTTGTACAGCTTCATTCGCATCTTCCACCACACCATGAAATGCATTATATAGTCGGCTAAATACAAATATTCGAATCAATAATTAGAACGAAAATGAAGTGATACGAAAGTATGATTAGCCTTCTTTCGGTTTTAAGACTTTAGTCTCATTCCTATAAATTTTTTATTTCCTACTTCCAAGGTAATAGTTTTTAATTTTATTAAAACTTTCTAATATATTTAACACTTTAATCGTTAAAAGAAAGCACAAATCTTCATAAAATAAACGAATCAATTAATTTTTTGTCACAACTTTAACACAACCATACCTACTATTACACATCAGGAGGGTATTAGGTTTAAATTAAGGAGAGAGATAATTATGCTGTATGAAGTATTTGATACGGAAGGCAGTAACAATATAAAGTTTGTTGATAAAACTAACAGGTGAATTTAATATGATAATTGAAGAGTTTGTAAAGAAAGATTAATATTGATTTCAAGCTTCATTTTAGGGGAAATAAACATTACAAACTATATGAATTAATAAGTAGCATTAAAGCAAAATTTATATCCACGAAATATTTAAATTCATATACAATTTTATACAACCACTTTTTATAAAACAAGAAAAGTGGTTGTATGTGTTAGAAAGTATTCTTTTTTACAAAATCACGCTACATATTTCATTAAACTACAACTACTCGTTTTCTTTTTTCTTCTTTTGTTCCTCAGAAGGTTCTTCTGTTGGGTCTGGTTCTTGTTCATCCTTTTTGTTTAATTCATTATTTTTTTCTTTAGCAGGATCTTGTTTGTCATTTTTTTCCTCCTGTCTTTGTTCAGAAGGTTCCTCCGTTGGATCTGGCTCCTTTTCGTCTTTTGGAGCTGGATTACAACCAATTAATAATCCTACTGTAAATATGCTTGTCATAAATATTGAAAACATTTTTTTATAATTCAATTAAAACACCTCCTAAAATTAATATCCCTTATATTGTTTCCAATTAATAATTCAATTTATCCAATTATTTGTGACATTTCTTTAAAAATGACATTCCTTTAAAATCTTGCATACATTTGGCTAAACTTTTTTACACTTGTAAAAAAGTTTCTTTGCATTTCCCTACCTATAATTGCTAATATAGTAGAGTAGAACTTTTATAGAGAGAAGGAAAATTATGCACAATGGAATTCGAATGACAACTTTAGTAAAAAGGGCTATGTTAGTGTGTGCGGGGGTATTATTCACATACGAAGCGGCTTTTGGATCAGTACATACCGCTCTAGCTAGTACAGAGGATGAAGCAAAATCTGTTCAACTTGTAAGTGAGATTCAAACATCTCTTGCTCCGAAAGAAGCGCCAAAACATTATAACGGGCAAGTTAGAAAAGTCGCTTATTTAACATTTGATGACGGTCCTGGAAAATACACAGCTGAGCTTTTAGATATGTTAAAGAAAGAAAATGCAAAAGCAACATTCTTCCTAATTGGTTCAAACGTAAAAGCTTTCCCTGATCTTGTAAAACGCGAAGATGCTGAAGGCCACTACGTTGGGATGCACAGTATGACTCATAACTACAAGAAACTCTACACTGAAGGTCATTACGTAGATGAAATGAAGGAAGACCAAGGCTTAATCGCTGGTGTTTTAGGTAAATCACCAGTATTAACTCGTCCATCTTACGGCTCTATGCCAGGATTAAACGAAGCTCTTCGCAACAAAGTTGTAGAAAATGGCTTAAAAGTTTGGGATTGGACAATTGATTCTTTAGACTGGAAATATAACAAAATGCAAGTTGATGCTGCATCTGCTAAAATTGTAGAAAACGTGTTACATGGTGCTACAAATCCAACAGAAGTTATCCTTATGCATGATATTCATCCACAATCAGTAAAAGCAGTTCCTGGAATTATTAAAGGACTGAAAGAAAAAGGATATGAATTAGAAGCATATAATGAGAACGAACACTTCCCATTAAACTTCTGGCATGATAATCGTATGTAATGAAAAGACTTGATTTCCTCTAGTAGGTTATCAAGTCTTTTTTATCGTTTTTAGAATTTCCTTATAGAGAAAACCTATACATGCTTGCACCATATCAATATTATACGTCCCTTCCCTTTTATCAAATAAATTTAACTTTGAAATATCACATGCTATCTTTAGCCTAGTTTAAATAAGTCGATATTATATGATCGTATTTATAGTACAAACTGAAGAAGCTTGGAATCAATTTAAGAAAGAAACGCGATAAGTAAAAAACTACAAAAGCGACTTATTCAAAATAAAAACATACATATCAGAATACAGACAAAAAAAGGATTGAATATACAATTTCAATCCTTTTTTTATATTATCAACACTTTAGCACATATTACTCTTAAGGAGTGATATGTATATGGATTTTCTTTCACCTGAATATTTGTCTGCCCTACTGGCCATCATTGTAATCGATTTAGTGTTAGCCGGAGATAACGCCATCGTAATTGGATTAGCAGCAAGAAGATTACCGAAAGATCAACAAAAGAAAGTTATTATATGGGGTACAGTCGGGGCAATCGCTATTAGAGCCCTCGCTACCTTAGTTGTCGTTTGGTTATTAAAAATACCTGGTTTACTTTTAATTGGTGGTGTACTCCTTATATGGATTGCTTACAAATTAATCGCTGAAGGCAAAGATCATGATATTAAAGCAGAAGAAGGATTTTGGTCTGCCATTAAAACTATTATTATTGCTGATGCGTTAATGGGCATTGATAATGTACTCGCTGTTGCAGGAGCTGCCCATGGTAACTTTTCTTTAGTAATCATTGGGCTATTAGTTTCTATTCCTGTAGTTGTATGGGGCAGTACATTGATTTTAAAATGGGTAGATCGTTTTCCTGTCATCATTACGATTGGAGCAGCCGTTTTAGCTTATACTGCCGCGAAAATGATTGTAGATGAGAAATGGTTCGCTGGATTTTTCGAAAGTAACCCTTTCGTTAAATGGGCATTTATCATTATTATCATCGTCGGTGTAGTTTTCTTCGGAAAGGCAAAACAAAAAGCAAAAGCTGGTTCTGTCTAATAATGATGGTATATTTACAAATAAAAGGCACTATTCATATAAATAGCGCCTTTTATTATTTATTTAGCTTCCCCTTCCGGAGTCGTTTTTACTTTCGTTTTGTTTTTATCACGGTTGTTATAGTTATACTTCGAACGGTCTACTGGAGTAAATCCTTCCGGTGTGTAGAATCGTAATAAGTCACCATTTACGACTTGGTCAGAGTATTTTAGTGAGTTTTGAACCATTTGTTCATTTTTCTTTATTTCATCTGTAAATTCTACTGGTTTTCCAGTAGTTGTATCATAATATTTGCCGTTTAGTGCCGTAACTGTTGGGCTTACGTAATTACCGTTACGGAACGCAACGACTTGTTTATGATCTGGTGATAATAAATCAGAACCAAATTGAACATAATTCTTTGTATCTGTACCTAGTAAGTGTAATAGTGTTGGAAGAACGTCAATTTCACCACCGTATTGATGTTGTACGCCACCTTTCACTCCTGGTACACGAACGATTAAAGGTACACGTTGTAACTGTGCATTTTCAAATGAGTTCATTTCTTTACCCATTACTTTTGACATTGCTGCGTTATGGTTATCTGAAATACCGTAATGGTCTCCGTACATAACGATAATTGAGTTATCATATAAACCAGATTGTTTCAAGTAATCGATGAAGCCTTTTACAGATTCGTCTAAATAGCGTGCTGTTTGGAAGTACGTATCTACTGATGAATCACCTGTTGTTGCTGGTTCAATCGTTGCTTCTGCCTTATCGATTGGATAAGGGAAATGGTTTGATAACGTAATAAATTTTGTATAGAACGGTTGTTTCAACGTTTGTAATAACGGAATAGATTCATTAAAGAATGGTTTATCTTTTAATCCGTAGTTTACTACGTCTTTTTCATTCATATCATAGTATGACGCATCAAAGAATTTATTAAAACCAAATGATTTATAAATATCGTCACGGTTCCAGAATGTTTTGTAGTTACCGTGGAATACTGCTGATGTGTATCCTTGTTGTCCTAAAATAGCTGGTGCTGATTGATACGTATTATGAGATTTCGTTGTAAAGACAGAACCTTGCGGTAAACCAAACATTGAATTCTCTAACATAAACTCCGCATCAGATGTTTTCCCTTGTCCTGTTTGATGGAAGAAGTTATCAAAGTACAGTGTATTCGCATCTTTTGTAAATGAGTTTAAGAACGGTGTAACTTCTTGACCATTTAATTTGTAATCAATTAAGAAGTTTTGGAATGACTCTAAATGAATGTAAATTACGTTCATTCCCTTTCCTTTACCGAAATACTCAGGATTTGGACTTGCATAAGTTGATGTTAAATAATTTCGTACTTCTGTCATATTATCGCCATCAGCTAATGCTCGTTCTGTCGATGCTTTCGCACTTTGAATTCCATCATAAATTGTGTAGTTGTATGCACCTAAATATTTCACAATATAATTACGGTCAAACGTTCTAGTTAATAATTCAGGACGGTCAGACTCTGCAAGACCTAAGTTAACACTGAATAATAAAATACCTGCTACAAATACTAATGATAATTTATGCTTCGCAACACGAATTGGTTTCGGATTTGCAAATTTCGTTGCTACTAATACAATTAAAATAATTGTATCTAAGAAGTATAGCGGATCATAAAGATGTAGCAACGCAACAATACTACCACCTAAATCTCCAAAGTTATTCGTTTGTGTTAATGTCGGGAACGTAATAAAGTCACTGAAAAAGCGATAATATACTACGTTTGCGTATAAAAGAATCGACAATAACAAGTTGATAACAATTAACCAAATATAAGATCGTTTCCCTTTTGCAAATAATGCAAGTCCTAAAAATAGAACTGCTGAACTAAGCGGGTTAAAAAACAGCAAGAATTTTTGAATTGTGTTTGAAATTCCTAAATTAAATTCCGTTACATAAGCTGCATATGTTTTGAGCCAAAATAAAATAACGGCAAACAGAAAGAATCCAAAATGATTGCTTAACACATTTTTGCTCTTTAATAAGAACTGTTTCATTTCTCCACCTCTTTTAATCATCCAAGGCTTATTTTTTATAAGTCTGTCTCTCTATTCAAATTTTCTTCTTCAAATAGATTATCTTTATTTAACTATATGAAGAATATTAGTAATTATAATTTGAAGCTAGTATTTATTCAACTATTTCTTTCTAGACATTTTGACCTTGGTTTCTATTTAACAAAATAAATTTGTAACATTTCCTGTTTTCTCCCAAGATTCATCCACTAATTATGACACCCCATACTATATACCTTTATAAACTCATTCGCAAACTATTCTATCTCCAAATTTGGTACATATTTCACATGACAAAATAATGCGATTTGATTATATTACTCCACTTACATTTCCTTTCTTCAACTAACTCTTTAAATCTTAAACTCATTACATCCCTTCCATACATAAAAAATTCTCATGTTCATTGATATTATATTTGAATAATTATTCATTTGATCTCCCAGCGATGTTACGTTTTCTCGACAAAAAACTCGCTCTTTTTAGAGCGAGTTTTTTCATTATATATTATTGACCTTTGTACATTGCATCTACTTGTTTTTGAAGTTCCTCATTTTCTAAGAACTCATCATAAGTAGCCTCTTTATCGATTACACCGTTTGGTGTTACTTCGATAATGCGGTTTGCAATTGTTTGTACGAACTGATGGTCATGAGATGTGAATAAGATTGTACCTTTGAATGCGATTAAACCGTTGTTTAACGCTGTGATTGACTCAAGGTCTAAATGGTTCGTTGGATCGTCAAGTGTGATTACGTTCGCACCACTTAACATCATTTTAGATAACATACAACGAACTTTTTCGCCTCCAGATAATACAGAAACGTTCTTCTTAACTTCTTCACCTGAGAATAACATACGGCCTAAGAAACCACGTAAGAAGCTTTCAGACTCATCTTGTGGAGAGAATTGACGTAACCATTCAACTAAGTTGTAATCACTGTTCTCAAAGTACTTAGAGTTATCTCTTGGGAAGTAAGATTGAGAGGTTGTTACACCCCATTTGAATGAACCACTATCCGGCTCCATTTCACCCATAAGGATTTTAAATAATGTTGTCATTGCAATATCGTTACGGCCGATAAATGCAACTTTATCACCTTTATTTAAAGTGAAGTACACATTATCTAACACTTTTTCACCATCAATTGTTTTAGAAAGACCTTCAACAGTTAATAAGTCATTTCCTACTTCACGCTCAGGTGTGAAGCCAACGAATGGGTAACGGCGTGATGACGGTCTAATATCATCTAATGTAATTTTGTCTAATAATTTTTTACGAGAAGTTGCTTGTTTCGCTTTAGAAGCGTTTGAACTAAAGCGTGCAATGAAGTTTTGTAACTCTTTTACTTTCTCTTCTTTTTTCTTATTAGCATCTTGTGTTAATTTTAAAGCTAATTGGCTTGACTCATACCAGAAGTCATAGTTACCAACATAAAGCTGAATTTTACCGAAATCAAGGTCAGCCATGTGCGTACATACTTTATTTAAGAAGTGACGGTCATGGGATACTACGATAACTGTGTTTTCAAAGTTCATTAAGAAGTTTTCTAACCATTGAATCGCTTTTAAGTCCAAGTGGTTGGTAGGCTCATCTAATAATAGAATGTCAGGTTGACCGAATAAAGCTTGAGCAAGTAATACTTTTACTTTCTCTGCCCCAGTTAATTCTGACAATTTCTTATCATGAAGATCTTCACCAATACCTAAACCTTTAAGAAGGATTGCAGCTTCTGACTCAGCTTCCCAACCGTTAAGCTCAGCGAACTCACCTTCAAGTTCAGCAGCACGCATACCATCTTCATCACTAAAGTCTTCTTTCATGTAAATAGCATTTTTCTCTTGCATTACTTTGTAAAGTTGCGTGTGACCCATAATTACTGTTTCTAATACTGGGAACTCTTCATATTCGAAGTGGTTCTGTTTTAATACTGCTAGACGCTCACCTGGCGTAATATGTATGTCACCTGTTGACGGTTCAATTTCTCCAGATAAAATCTTTAGAAATGTTGATTTACCAGCACCGTTTGCTCCGATTAAACCATAGCAGTTACCTGGCGTGAATTTTATGTTAACATCTTCAAATAATTTGCGATCCGCGAAACGCAAACTAACGTTACTTACTGTAATCATTTGTGTCCTCCTACTAATACCGCTTATTTCAGCGTTTTCTCACCGATTGTCTTAAAAAATCGCATATTACGACTCAATTATTGTAGACTATAGCTATTATATAGTAGAAGCTGGATGAATAGCAACGGTTGATTACCTTTCTACAATGAAATCGGATAGTTTTTGTCCATTCCCCTAGCTATTGTATGTATATCATCGACCTCTTTCTCATATAACCTTTCACTGCTCATTCTGTAATATATCGGATTCATTTTCTTCTGAAATATTATATACCGAAAAAACTGTAGAGAAATCATTCCCTACAGTCTCTTCTTATTTCGTATTTATTATTTTCTCTTTGTAACTCTTCATTTTACTCGTTAACCCTATTAACGCTGGTAATAATATCGGCATCACAATTAAAGCTAATAGAAGAAGTGCAACGCCAACTACTGATGCAACTTGTATAAGTGTTAATACACCTGATGGAATTAATGCTGCAAATGTCCCGCCTAAAATTAGCGCAGCTGATAATACAACTCCTCCTATATGACGAGATGCAGTTACAATTTTCGTTACCGAATCCCCTTCTATCTCGTTATAGCGCATCATTACGAAAATACTATAATCCACTCCTAAAGCGACAATCATAATGAAGCTAAAGAATGGAACATTCCAGCTTAATGACTCTACATGTAATACATGTGCACTAATTTGTTCGCTTATACCAAGTGATGCAAAGTACGCCAATAGTAATGAGCCAATAATAAATATTGTGTTTAGTAATGAGCGTGTAATTACGATTAATACAATCGCAATGCCAATCAACATAATCGTAGCTGTACGTAAGAAATCTTGCCCTGTTACTTCTTTTAAATCCACGTTTCTAGCTGTTGTTCCGCCAATTGCTGTTTTCGCATCATGTAATTCCGTTCCTTTTACAGTGCCATCGATTGTTTTATTAATTTCTTGAATAATTGGCATCGCTTCTTTTGAATACGGATTTACATCTAAAATGATAGTCATTTTAGCAATTTTTCTATCCTGTGACATGTACGTGTTCAATGCTTTTTGGAAATCTTCTCCCTCTAGCACTTCTTTTGGAATATAAAACTTCTCAGAGCTTTTCGATTCATTGAGCTCCCCTAAATATTTCTGTGCGTCATGCAGGCCATTACTTACTTTTCCAAGCCCTTCTGTACTTTTAGATAAACCGGATTGTAATTGGCCCATCTTTTCTTGCAGGTCTTTAAGGCCCGTTAAAAGTTGTCCTTGCCCATCGTTTATTTTCGTTAATCCAGACTGTAACTCAACTGATTTATTTGCAATTTGTTTTGAACCTGAAGAACCTTCATTTAATCCATTTTTAAGATCGGCTGCTCCCTTTTGTAACTTATTAACTCCATTGCTCATTTCTTTTAAGCCGTTATCCACTTTCAGTAACGATTGATTCGCTTCTTTAAATGAACTCATCGCCGTTTTGTGCTGTGTTGCTAATTGATTTAATTCATTTGAAAGTACGCTTAATTTCTTTTGAGCCTCTTTAGCAATTCCTATCGTTTGTTGTATGTTTGGATCATTCGCTAATTCTGGTTTCGTTTGAACGAAATTGGTCATTAACATTTCAATTTGTTCATATCCCTTTTTCGCACCATCAATCGCTTGAGAAATACTTCCAAAGTATTGATCGTAAGAGTTTAAACCTTTTTCTAACTGTGCATAACCAGCATGCAGCTGCGACGTTGCATTAGATAGAACATTTATATTTTCGTTTACTGAAGCTAAACCACTCTCAATTTGCTGTGCTCCTTGTGCACCGTCGTTTATGCCATTTGATAATTGATGTAAAGCTGTTCCCAATGCTGATACCCCGTTTTTCGCCTCGTTCGTTCCATCAATTAATTTTTGAACATTCGCAAGACTATTTGAATCATTACTTCCCATTTTATTTTTCGCATCTGTTAATCCATCATTAATTTCCTTTATGCCACCATCGGCATCCCCTAATCCTGTATTCAATTCTCCCGCTTGCTTATTTAAATATAATTCTTTTATCTTCTCACCAGTTGGACGTGTTGGTGCATATACTTCTGACACACCTTTAACTTTCGAAATTTTATCAGTTAATTCGTCTAAAATTTGTAGAGAAGTTCCTTCATCCAGCTTTTTATCAGATTGAATGACTAATGTACTCGGTGAAGAGAAACCAGGCGGAAAATGATCCTCTATTACGTTAATACCCATCTTGGATTCATACTTATTATCCACTTCAAATAAATCATTGTAATTAAGTGTATTAGAGTATTTTAATACGAAAGGAATCGATATTACGACTACGATAATTAAAGCGACAAATGGTCTTGCTACTGAGTTTTTCGCAAAGAATCCCCATAAGCGACTATCCTCATGACCTTTAAATGTTTTAACTGGATAAAACATTCCTTTTCCTAAAAGCACCATGAAAAATGGATTTAAAGTCGTTAATACGAGTAATAATACTAAAACACCAATTGCTACCGCTGAAGTAGATTGATATAATTTAAAACTTGCTAACGCAAGTGATGCAAAACCAATTAGCACCGCTATTCCGCTATATAATACAGTTTTACCTGCTGATTTGAATGTTTCTTTCGTAGCTAAAAATGCATTTTCTTGTTTACTTAATTCTTCTTTAAACCTCGTATATAATAAAATGTTATAATCTGTTCCTACCCCAAACAGGACGACGACTACGAACACTTGTGTAAAGTTTGAGAATGGAAAATTAAATTGATCTACAAGCTGGGCAATAACCCCCATTGAAACTAAATACGATATACCAACTGTAAGAAGAGAAACAATTGGAACAACTGGTGAACGGAATACAAGGATTAATACTACAAGAATGAAAATGATTGAAATAACTTCTGTCTTTTTCACTCCCTCTTGAGAGGATTTAAGAAAATCACCCGCTATTAAGTCACTTCCTGTTAAATACGTTTTTACCCCTTTCGTTTGCACTTTTTCATGAAGATTATTTGAAACTTTTGATATTTCACCATGTTTTTTATCTATCGATATTTGCGTTAAAATAGTCGTATTATCTTTAGAAACTAATTGTTTCTCCAAGTCTTTATTGTCTAAATGTGAAACAACTTCCTTAATTCCTAATTGCTCTTTTTCATTTCGCAGGGCGTTGATTGTTTTTGTTATTTCCTTTTTTTGTTCATCTGTTAAAACTGCCTTATTGCCACTATTAAAAACGGCTATAATTTCATACTTTTCAACCCCTTCTTTATCCATCTCTTTCATCATCTTGTCAGCAATACTGCTTTGCTTTGTATTAGGGATTGTAATTTTCCCTTTTTCTTTCACTAATTTATCCATATTAGGCATCGTTACGACCATTGTAATAGTAATAACTATCCATAATAGAAAAGTTAAACTTCTCCAACTTTTTAACTTGCTCATTTGAATCATCTCCCGTTTTGAAATTTACACATGGAATGAATATTCATTCCTAATCTTTTGAAAAAATTTACAGGAATGAACGTTCATTCCTATCATTCTATTAAATTATTAATTAACTATATTAAACTAGGTAAATCGGAATGAATATTCATTCCTTTAGTTATAAAGATTTATCATCTCCTGTTATTCTTTTCCATACCTTTTTAGGAATGAATGTTCATTCCTATCCTTATAACGCTATAGAATCAAATGATTCTAATAGCATTCCAACAGCTTTCTTCCAATTCCTTTACCAATTCATCTGTATATTCTAACTGCCCTGTTTCCATTACTTTAATTAATTTTTCAATTGGTTGATATACAATAATAATTAAAGCAATTGGTGGTAATGGACGAAGCAAACCTTTTTCGATTCCATCTTCAATCAAGTTCATGAAGAAACCCATGAAGTCCTCGAATATTTCATTGCTATGTTCATCTAGAAAATAACTATCACAGTGAGAATTTGTAAAAAGAAAAGCATCTGCATTTTGTCTCGCAAATTCAAATAAACGGTTGTATGTATGGCTAAACTGTTCACGAATATTTGCATCGACCGGGAAATCATTTTTTATTAATTCCGATAGTTGTAAAACACTTTTCGTAAATAAAGAATTAACAAGCGCTTCTTTATTTTCAAAATAACGGTAAATCGTACCTGCACCTACTTTTGCTTTTTCAGCAATCATGGGAATTGTTGTACCATCATAACCTCGTTCTGCAAAAAGTTGTATTGCAGCATCAAAAATATCCTCTTGTTTGTTTTTAGCCATTTTTCCACCTCAATTTCCAGGAATGAAAATTCATTCCGTTTTTAATTATAAATTAGATACGCTAAAAGTCAAGTGTGTGACAAAGTATAGCTGTCATTTCTTATCCCCTATTTGTGAATGAAATTATATGAGCAACTTTCTGGATATATTGGCGCAACTTAAAATTATATCAGCGATTCTCATGATATATCGGCGCAACTCTAATTATATCAGCGATTCTCATGATATATCGACTTACCGAAAGAAATTCACAATATAAGAGGAGGCTATCCCAAAATTTCACTTGGGATAGCCCGCCTTCATACATGCAAATTAAAAGAAATCATAAATAAACGGCTTACGCACTGGTACTAAATTCTCAAATGACCGTATTACTTCGTCACTTCCACTAATGAATTCCAGTTCATTTAGTTCTAACGGACGTTTATATCCAAGCATTATTGCCGATAGCGCAGTTATATCCAGTTTAATTCCTTTTTCCGTTGTTTCTTCTACAATTGTTATTTCATGATTTGCAAGTCTCACTGTTATGTTATTCCATGGAGCAAATGCGTCTGTAATGTTTAGGATCACTTCTTGCTGTACATTGTTCCAATTCAACTCATATTGTTTTAAAAACTGCTCCACATCTACAATTCTTCCCATAAAATATGGTTTTATTTCTGTCTTCACGCGTGGCTCTTGCAATGTATATAATAATGGTTCGCTCTCACTTACTGTCATTTCAATTTCTTTAATCATAGAATCATGCTGACAAATAAAGTTCCACAGACCATTTCGTGCTTCATTATGCAGTGGTACAAATTCTTCTACTGTCATTTTATAGTTTTCTATTTTGTATAACATGTAACCTGCTGCCTTTTTATTTTCATCATAGTAAATGGCTAATGTTAAATCATCATAAACCGCTTGTAACCACCAGTTCTTCTCTCGAACTAACATACATGAAAAACGTTCTGCAAATGCTTCATAGAGCTTCTCGACTTCTTCTGGATGATTTTCTTTATTAAAACGTTTCACAGTACCATTTACTTGTTTTTTCATTACTAAATCGCTCTTACTCATATGACATTTGAGTAGATTCGCACAAAGTTCCCAGCCGTATTTACGATAAAATGAAACAGCAAATGGATGTAACATAGAGACTGTATAGCCATCTTTTTTCATTGTTTGAAGTGAATGTTGAAGTAGCTCTTTTACATACCCACTTCTTCTGTACTCTGGATACGTCGCTACTCCTGCAACGCCACCCATTTTAAATTTTTCTTTACCTATGTAAATATGAAACGGAATGAGGTGTAGTTTTGCAGCTAAGTCTTCCCCTTCCATAATGCCGTATATTTCATGACTTTCCTTCATTTTTGTAAGTTGCTGCTGTAATCGTTCCTCATCTACTTTATATTGAAAAGCGTATTCTGATAAACGTAATGCTTCTCTGAACTTATCTTCTTTTAATTGTATGACATTCATATAATTCTCCTCCATTCCCTGTTTAAATTGTATCATAATTCTTACTATTATAGTTCGGTAAGTGAAATTACACGGACGTTTTAACAAAAAAAGCAGATACATCACGTATCTGCTTTCCACCCTTTTTATTTAGCTAACTTCTGAAGTTCGTCAAAGAATGTAGGATATGATACACCTACTGCTTCTGCATCTTCAATAATTGTTTTTCCTTCTGCCAGGCAGCCAGCAATTGCAAGCATCATTCCGATACGGTGATCACCATAACTATTTACTATATTGCCTTTTAGAGCTGATTTTCCGTAAATGATCATACCGTCATCAGTTGCTTCTATTCGAGCTCCTAGTTTCGTTAACTCAGCAACGACTGTATCAATACGGTTTGTTTCTTTTACTTTTAATTCGTGTGCATCTTTAATTACTGTAATTCCTTCTGCTTGCGTTGCCGCTAATGCAATAACAGGAATCTCATCAATTAATCTTGGGATAATATCCCCGCCAATTTCAATTCCTTTTAATGAAGATGTTTCAATCGTAATGTTTGCAGCTGGTTCTGATGATCCTTCGTTAATTGGCTCTACAGTGAACGTAGCACCCATTTTCTCTAAAACATCAATAATACCTGTACGAGTTCGATTCATCCCTACATTTTGTAATACTAGTTTACTATTTGGAATGATTGCACCGGCTACTAGGAAAAATGCAGCTGATGATACGTCACCTGGCACTTGAACATCTGTTGCTGTTAGCTTTTGTCCACCTGCAAGTTTCACTGTTTTTCCTTCGCGCGTTACTGTAACGCCAAATGCTTCAAGCATTCTTTCCGTATGATCACGGGAAATATGTGGTTCTGTAACAGCTGTTACACCTTCTGCGCGAAGTCCTGCAAGTAAAATAGCTGACTTTACTTGTGCGCTTGCTACAGGCGAAGTGTATTCAATTGCTTTTAAATCTCCGCCCCGTATTGTTAGCGGTGTAAACGTTCCTTCTTCCCGCCCATCAATGTTTGCACCCATTTGTTTTAATGGATTTGTAACACGTTTCATCGGTCTTTTTGCGATAGATGCATCACCTTGTACGCAAGAGAAAAATGGTGTATTTGCCAAAATCCCTGACATTAAACGTATAGTTGTACCAGAATTACCAACATCTAATACAGCTTTCGGTTCTTGTAAACCTTCTAATCCTTTGCCAACTACAGTGACTTCATCACCGTTTTGCACGATGTCTACTCCCATTTCTTTAAAACAAGAAATCGTACTTAAACAATCTGCACCGGGCAAGAAACCTTTAATTGTTGTTTTTCCTTCTGCAATCGCACCGAACATGACAGCGCGGTGTGAAATGGATTTATCTCCTGGAATTGTAATGTTACCATTTAATCCGTTATTAACAGGTTGTATCGTTCTTTCCTTCACGTTTTCACCTTCTCATTTAAATTGTTTCATAAGTTTGGTATTTTTCTTCTCCAAGCGCTAGCTTTGCTTTCATACGATCTTCTTCTCTTTGGAAGCTAATACGTAATACCCCAAGCAATCCTTCACGCGCTTCTAATATTTGCAAGTTCGTAATACTAATTTCTTCGCGCGCCAAAATACTCGTAATATGAGCCAATGCCCCTACTTTATCTAAAACATCGACGTATAAGTCGTGATAGGCAGGAATTGCCCCTCTCTTTCGTACTGGTAAAGAGTCACGGTATTCTTTCGCGTCTGCAAAATAGTTTTGAATCTCGCCTGCATCTCCGGTCGAAACTGTATCATATAAATCTTCCATTTCAGAGATCCACTCTTTTAATAATACCATTAAATGCTCACGATTTTGTTTAACAATATCACTCCACATTTTTGGGCTACTAGATGCGATACGTGTAATGTCTTTAAATCCTCCGGCAGCTAGTTGATGAATGAGCGGATTATCTCCCGCATGTTTCTCCACTTGCTTTACTAACCCAGCTGCGATAAGATGCGGAAAATGACTAACGATCCCTGTTACATAATCATGTTCTTCCGTATTTAAAACGAGAAAATGAGATCCCGTTCCATTTAACCAACGCTTAAGTTCTTCTACATGTTCATTTGGCACATGATTCATCGGCGTTAAAATGTAAAATGCATTTTCAAATAAATGCGCTTTTGCACTTTCAACGCCTGTTTTATGAGAACCTGCCATCGGATGTCCGCCAATGAAAGAAACTTCTTTTGAAAACAAAGCTTCCGCTTCATTCATAATCGTCCCTTTTGTACTACCAACATCGGTTACAATCACATCTTCTCGTAAACGAAATGACGCTAATTTGTGTAATAACTTCTTCGTTTCTTCAACTGGAGAAGCAAAAACAATTAAATGTGCCTCTTCACATGCATGCTGTAAATTAATTGCTATTTCATCTACTACATGTAATTCTTTTGCACGCTCTACTTGCTCTTTAAATATATCGTACCCTGTTATCGTTACATCGTGCTCTTTCTTAATTGCTAATGCGAGAGAGCCTCCTATTAAACCTGTTCCAATTAATACTACCTTTTTACGCATTTTCCTCATCTCGAGACTTTCTTTTTTTATTTTCAAAGTGTTGTTGTAACACTGAAATCACCCCTTCATTTTGCTCCCTTGTTCCGACTGTAATACGGATACCATTCGGGAACGGACGAATAATAAATCCTGCGTGTGCACAAGCTTCATAAATCTCTCCAGCATTCTCAACTGGCAAGAAGATGAAATTTGTTTGCGATGGATAAAATGGAATTTCATTTTCCTTACAAAAGCTTTCATATTGTTGTAATCCCTCTGTATTTACACGAACTATTTCCTCAATAAACTCATCGTCACCAAAAGCAATCGTCGCTGCTTTTTGCGCTAATGAAGATACGTTAAATGGCAAACGAACGACATTTAATTTTTCGATTAACTCTTCCTGTCCAACCGCATATCCAACGCGGAAAGAAGCTAATCCGTACGCTTTAGAAAATGTTCTAAGTACAAGAATATTTTTATGTTTTTCTAAAAGCGGTAATGTCTCTGGGAAATCTTTTGCTGTTACGTATTCATAGTACGCTTCATCAATGACAATTAACGTATTTTCACTAATACCTTCAATGAATTGAGTCAATTTTCGGTCATTCACATATGTGCCTGTTGGATTGTTCGGGTTACAAATCCATACAATTTTTGTATTGTTATCTACTACTGAAGAAATTTCTTCTAAGTCGTATACACCGTTATTTAACGCAACTTCCTTCACTTCGCAACCTTCTATAATTGCATGATGACGGTACTGTGGGAATGTTGCACCTGCTGTTACAATGTTATCTCCCGCTCGTAATACGGCGCGGCTTATTATTTGAATGATTTCATCTAAACCACTACCACAAAGTACTTGTTCCATTTGCACATGCAACTTATCTGCGATTGTTTGACGGAGCGTTGTAGCACCTCCGTCAGGATATAAAGCATGTTCCAACCAAGAGTTTTGCAACTCTTCTAAAACTCTCGGTGAACAACCAAATGGATTTTCATTCGATGCTAATTTCACAAACAAATGATCTCCGTACACTTCTTTCATTTGTTCTGGTGATTTACCTGGTTTATATGGTTGTAATGATGATAGTTGATCTTTTACTTGCACGTTAAACCCACCTTTTTATTAAAATTCTTTTGCGTAGTTATTGTGTTGCATAATATTTTGTTTTAATAATTCCATACGATCTTTTCCGAATTGTTCGACTAGTGCATCTGCAAGTTCCCATGCCACAACAGATTCAGCTACTACACCCGCCGCTGGTACTGCGCAACTATCAGATCTTTCAATACTCGCTTGGAATGCTTCTTTCGTATCAATATCAACGCTTGCTAACGGTTTGTATAAAGTAGGAATCGGCTTCATCACGCCTCTTACGATAATTGGCATACCTGTTGTCATACCGCCTTCTAAACCGCCGGCATTATTCGTTTTTCTCGTGTATCCTTTTTCTTCATCCCACAGAATTTCATCATGCACTTTGCTTCCTGGTTGTCGTGCCGCTTCAAAACCTACGCCAATTTCAGCACCTTTAAATGCATTTATACTCATAATTGCACCAGCAAGTTTTGCATCTAATTTACGATCGTAATGGACGTAACTACCGACGCCAATCGGCATACCTTCTGCAATGACTTCCACAATACCACCGATTGAATCTCCACTACTTTTTGCGTTGTCAATCGCATTCATCATTTCTTGCTCTACTTCTTTATCTAAACATCGAACTGGTGAGTTTTCAGTAATTGTTTGAATTTCTTCAATCGATAAGTTTGAAATATGTTTTGCTTTTACTCCACCAATTTCAAGAACATGTCCTGCAATTTCCACGCCTAATTCGCTTAAAATTTGTTTTGCAACTGCACCAGCAGCTACACGAACTGTCGTTTCTCTTGCAGATGACCGCTCTAATACGTTTCTTATATCACGATGACCATATTTAATTGCTCCATTTAAATCTGCATGTCCGGGACGTGGTTTTGTAATTGTACGTTTCATGTCTTTACTTTCTTTTTCCGAAATTGGCTCTGCACCCATTACTTTCGTCCAATGTTTGAAATCATCATTTTTTACAATTAACGTAATCGGTGATCCAAGTGTCATCCCGTGACGAACACCACTTACAATTTCAACTGTATCTGTTTCAATTTGCATACGTCTTCCGCGTCCATGACCTTTTTGTCTTCTTAATAATTCTTTATTAATATGTTCCGCCGTAAGTGTCAAACCGGCTGGTACACCTTCTAAAATAACTGTTAACTGCGGTCCATGTGATTCTCCAGCTGTAATGTATCTCATTTCTCTTGCCCCTTTACTATTTTTTTGTACAAAAAAGTCCCTACTGAGCGCTCAGTAGGGACGATGTTTATCGCGGTACCACCCTAGTTGTAGACTTCTTTCGTCTACCTCTCTTCTTCTTTAACGATCGTTTGACCGTCTTCCCCTCCAAAAGTTGTCGGGAAAGATGCTCCAAGGCTGTAATTCATGCTTACCTTTGTACTGATTCACACCGACCATCAGCTCTCTTTAACAGTGAGATAAGCACTACTGTTTCCTCTTCAACGCATATATGATATGGAATTAAGATAATTTATTTTTGAAACCTTTTAACTCATCCATGAATCTATGGAATTCTGGAATGTCCATTTGTTGTGCAGAATCTGATAATGCAACTGCTGGATCTGGATGAACTTCAGCCATTACTGCATCTGCGCCAATTGCAAGTGCCGCTTTCGCTGTTGGTAATAATAAATCTCTGCGTCCAGTTGAATGTGTTACATCAACGATAACTGGTAAATGTGTTTCTTTCTTTAAAATTGGTACTGCAGAAATGTCTAATGTGTTACGTGTTGCTCTTTCGTATGTGCGGATACCGCGCTCACAAAGAATAATTTGATCGTTACCTTGCGCAATGATGTATTCCGCTGCGTTAATGAACTCATCAATTGTTGCTGCTAATCCACGTTTTAATAATACTGGTTTGTTAACTTTACCTACAGCTCGTAATAAATCGAAGTTTTGCATGTTACGTGCGCCAACTTGAATTACATCAACGTAGTCTAATGCCATTTCAACATCGTTCGGATTTAAAATTTCACTAATAATTGCTAAGTCAAACTCATCTGCTACTTGACGTAAAATTTGAAGTCCTTCTACTCCTAAACCTTGGAAATCGTATGGAGAAGTTCTCGGTTTGAATGCACCACCGCGCATTAATTTTAAGCCTTGGTCTTTCATCGCTTGCCCTACTTGGCGAACTTGTTCTAAGCTTTCTACCGCACAAGGTCCCATGATGAATGTTTGTGTTCCGTTACCAATCAATTCACCTTTTACATCAACGATTGTGTTTTCTTGTTTCTTTTTACGTGATACTAATAACGCTTTACGGTTATCATCTTCTTGTAACTCTAAGCTAGCTTTGAAGATTGTTTTGAAAATATGTTGAACTGTTGATGTTTCGAATGGTCCTTCGTTATGCTCTGCGATCATATCAAGTACTTCACGCTCACGTACTGGATCAAAGCGTTTCGTACCTTGTACTTGCTTTTGCTCTCCAATTTTTTGAACGATTTCACCACGTTTGTTTAAAAGGTGTAATAGTTGTAAGTTAATTTCATCTACCTGTTTACGTAATTGATCTAATTCATGATTTGCCATTTGGAAATCCTCCTCTAATGTTTTAAAAGTATAGTAAGAGAATAAAAAATTCTCTATTTTCTGAACTGACTAATTATACAAATTTATAGTGGAATCGATACCTCTTCTTATCTTAAACTAATAATTCGTACAAAGACATGAACTACTAGTTAGAAACCCACTTTTTTGTACAAAAAAGCCCTACTGATCCAATCAGTAGGGACGATATTTATCGCGGTACCACCCTAGTTGTAGACTTCTTTCGTCTACCTCTCTTCATTGTTAACGATCATCTGACCGTCTTTCCCTTCATAAAGACAATACTATCTTTACTACGAAAAAGATGCTCTAGGACTGTAATTCGCTCTTGTTTATGTACTGGTTCGCACCAACCACCAGCTCTCTGTTACAGGGAAACAACAACTACTGCTTTTCCTTTCAATGCATGACTATTTTATTTTCAAGTTGGACCACTAAAATACAAAAAGTCCCTACTGAATAAATCAGTAGGGACGATATTTATCGCGGTACCACCCTAGTTGCAGACTAACTTTCCGTCTACCTCTCTTCACTGTTAACGATCAATTGACCGCTTTTTCCTCATAAAGACAAACTATCTTTATTACGAAAAAGATGCTCCAAGACTGTAATTCATGATTATCCCTGTACTGGTTCACACCAACCACCAGCTCTCTGTTACAGTAAGACTAACCACTACTGTGATCTCTTCATTGCACTTTGTTTATTCAAATGTTTTTTGAAATTGAATAAGTATGATTCGTATTATAGAACGCTTTTCAAAACACTGTCAACAACTTTTTATATATTTTTTAAAATTCCACTTTCGTCCTATAATTCTTCTTGTAAATCACCCATTACAATTCCTATGCGAATTATTTCATTTTCTAGTAAATGTAAAACATATTCCTCTACTTCATACTGAACTAATAATTCTTTTATTTGTATGATTTCTTTTTCAAATAAAACGGCTTCGTGACATGTTTGTAGTAAAATAAAAAACACATTTGCAAATATTTCTTTATGCGCTTTCATACTTTCTTTTTTATGAAGCATTTCAATCAATAACTGCTTCATTTCCTCACCTGTACATTTACCATGTACACTTGAAAATGCACGAGACATAATACATAATCCTTTTTCTAATATTTCATCCATGTATAAAATAATACGTAAAAGCATTACATATTCTCTTGCAGTTATCTCACCCATTTTTGGTCGTTCTCGCAAAAATACACTGAGCCAAGCTGTCCAAAATTTTTGTTGTTCTTTTACACTTAATGTTTTGACGTAATAGCATAAAAACTGCATAAACTTAATTTTATTTTCTTCATTTTCTAGTATGAGTAACGGGTATAACCAATCTGTTTTTTGCTCCCAATATAGTACACATTTAATAAATACAAAGCTAAGCCACTTCAAGAAAGCTTCTCTCGTATGCGGATGTAATACTTCCAAATGTTCTATCGCATACTTAATAAATCGCTTCATTTCTGTAAATAAAGGTAAATTTATTTGCGTGTAACATAAGCCGGCCCATGCATATTCCGTAATCTCATTTTGTTTTTTTAAATCTAAGTATGGTAACAAATATTTTCGGCACCATTGTTTTTCAATATGATATAAAAATGTAATATCTGCTATTAAACGGGCAAACATAAAGTTTGTTCGTTCCGAATTAACTCTTACTTGTTCTTCAAATAAAAATAAATATTCATATACATTACGATCGTATAAATGATCATATGATAACAACTTTAATAATACAGCCGTCATTTTTCCAACTGGATGCTGAATTGATTCATTATAAAAATCTTGTTTCCCAAGCTTAAAATCTGTATCACTCTTCATAACTTGAGGAAACACTGAAAAAGCAAATCGTTTTACAACACGTATACTATTCTCTTCTAACTCTTCTAGTCGATTACTAACTTCATATAGAAAACTACTAATTAACCAATGAAAAGCGGTATTTCTAACAAATTTCTGCAATAGCGGAATAATTTTTTGGATTTGCTCATTCGTCAATCCTCGATTATTTCGCCATTCTCTAATACAAACAAACCATACTTCATTACTTATTTCTTGCACTCCTACTAATCGGTATGCAAATGAAATACTCCACTCTGTGTTTAATTTACATGCTTTTGATAACATCTCTAAAAAATGGCGTTGTTCAAAAACACCATCTTGCGAAAATTGCTGAACTTGCTTCATAATTTCAACATCTTTCAGCTGCAATAATCCGTCAGCAGTTACATTGCAAGTAATGCTTTCTGCTGTATCTTCTTTCTTTTGTACACTGTATCGTTCAGAATGAAAATGAGGATGCTTTTGCTTCATTAACTCATACCCATTTGCCGTAGATGGGCTACTCGAATCACACTTGAATAATAAGTCTAATACGAGACATGCATCAAATACCCTCTCTTCTGTAAGATGCTTTATTACAGTTCGAGTGACTTCTTCTTTTGTTTTTTCTAAACAATGTGCATAATGCCTTTTTAAAAGTTGAAAAACTTCGTGTTTATAAGTGAAATCTAAAAGAAGTCCTTCATGTAACAACCATTTCATTTTGTCATCTACACGAACAAAAATATTTTTATTCATCGCATCAATTGCAATTCGCTTTTGAAGTACACTATTTGCTTCTATCATTTCTGTAATATAATAATCCGCTTTTTTCTCATTGTTTTCGCATAAATAAGTTAGACACTCTTTTACAATTCGTATTAAAAATGCAAGATCATTTTGATGAAACTCTTTCTCTACATTTTCCTTATTTCTTTTTTTCAGTGCCGTTTGTCTTAACGACAACATTCTCAATTTTTCTAATCCAATCATCATAATTGGAACAGCATAATAAGAGATATATGGCCTCATCTTTTCGTTCCAAATTTGCTCCACATGAGAAAATGTAGATACTGGTAAGCGACTCGATTCCTCGAGTTCTATTGATTCTTGCGTATCATTCCCCCATTTTCTTACACGTTTCAACTTCAGTTTTCCGTCTAAAATAAAAGTTAGTAACAATAAGGCAATTTCTTTATGCTCAGGAAAAGAACATTTTTGCAGTAACTTAGAAATCTTTTCTATAGAGCTACTATCTTTTTCAGCTGTTTCTAATAAAAGGAGTGTCCACCTTGCAAACAACAGCGGGTCCATCTTACTCTTCGTTTCGTTTAAGTAGTTACAAATTGTTCTCCATAATAACGGTGATATTTTAGAATAGTTTTTATAAATTAATTGAAATAATTCTTTCTGATGACTAAAAAGAAATTGTTCCACTAACCATTCTGCAAGTAATTCATCTACTTCATTATAGTTTGGCGTAAGCATAAACAAATTTTGTAATTTACCTTCTGCTTCTAACCATTCGACCCATTCATAATCATGAGCAAATTCCACAAAATAACGTACTGTTTCAATTTTTTTAATCGATTGCTTTATGTATGATAATTGTTCCTGTTCTACTGACGGGGGAACCGTTACAATATCCCGAATACGCATTCTTTTCGTAATATAATTATCACCCATTAATTCAGCCCAGCGTTTTACCGCTTTTACGAGGGATTGATGATTATTCACCTTATTCGGATACACAATTGGTCTTATCCCTAAATGTTCCCAATGGTACGTATTTTCTCCTTGTGCGACAAAAGCAAATCGTCTTGTACTTGGTGGTAAACCAGTTGCTAAATATTTCATAACTGGGTCATTATGACTATATCCAACGAATAAAACGGTGTAATTTGAGAATAGATCAACTAAAAATCTTCTTGCCCATCCTTCTGTTAAGTAAGCCCTTCCAAAATCACCGTCTGTTAAAATTAAAGCCTCTTTCTCCTGTTCTACATTACCATGTATATAAGCAAGACCTTTAAAAGCTCTCCCAGTCGGTAAAGCTGGAGCGTAATAAACATTGATATCTCTATTTATTTCCTTAATTGCTGTTGTAAAATGTTGATCAAAATTTGTTGTTACAATGCGGATATCTGTATCTAAAGGAAATAGCCTTGGAATTGCATAATGCAATGGATTCGGTTTTGATTTCTCTATATGAACAAGATCTCTTGCGACTTGATGTACATCTTTTGTTTTCGCAATTTTACCAAGATAATAATCATGTGGTTCTGTTATTTCGCGTTTTTCGACATATAACGTTTTTGCAATTTCATCAACTAAATCATCAAAATTCGGTAAGTTTGATTTCCCTTTCATAGAAACTCCCGCTCCAACAAATAACACTAACTTTCCTTGCTCAAGGTGATCAATTAACTCATCTGGAATTTCTACTTCTGAAGTAATCCACATCCTGGATTCCCCCTTACCTAAAAATGTCATACACTCTCATTTTACTATAACATTTTTTCAATGTTTTTATAATATTTAGACTAAATTCCGAACATGAAAAAGTTTTATATAAATAAATCCGTTACAATGTATGAACTCCAGAATTTATTGAAAAACTATGTATAAATCGGAGGTGTAAATTTTGAATGATTTCACAGTAGTGCTTATCAAGTTTATATCGTGCATTATCGCATTTAGCATTGGGCTTGCTTTATTTTTCCCTGCAACGTTTGTTCAAATTATTTCATTCAGTCTCTTTGTTACAATCGTATCCTACATGTTCGTTGATAAAATTATTTTAAATCGAATTGGCAATACTGGTGCCATTATGTCGGATTTCTTATTAACATATTTAAGCGTATGGATTTTCGGTAATATTTTATTAGACAACTATATGCAAATTGCATGGGGCAGTATCCTTTCTGCCATCGTCTTCACTTTATCTGAAGTAATCGTTCATCGCTTCTCTAACTCTCATACAAGGCACAACAATGATAACATTCGTATTAATCGCCGCTTTGCATATGGTACGGAGTTTGCTGAAGAACAAAATATATTGGATAAAGACAAGAAGAAGTAACATTTTAATGCAGGAGCACCCTTTTTAATTATGTGGTGCTCCTTTTTTGTATATTTTCATTATGGTACGTGAAATTATATAAACGATTATTTCAAAATATCGACTTACCGACAATATTTGACGCTTTTTTCTAATAAAAAAACTACCTCTTATTTAGAGGCAGCCACTTTCAAGTCTTTTAATGCAACAACATCCGCAAACGCTCCCAATACTGCGTTATGATGTTGCACAATATCTTCAGCACGTAACACTTCTGTATTAAATGTACTATGTGCATCACTCACTAACGTTACTTTATATCCTTCACTACATGCTCTGCGCGTTGTCGTATCTACACAATACTCTGATTGCATTCCCGAAAGAATAACGTGTTCAATTCCTTTCTCTTGTAACACTTCTCTTAAGTTTGTCTTATGGAATGAATCTGGCGTCGTCTTTTCAACAATATTATCTCCTTCTTGCGGAGCGATTGCCGCATGGATTCGCCACCCATCCGTACCTTTTTCTAACGGATGGTCTTTAGGACCGTTATGTTGGACATAAATAATTGGGATATCATTTGAACGACATTCCCCAATAAGCTCTTGCAATGTTTGTAAAAACTTTTCCCCATTATGTACTGGCATTCCAGCTGTATACATACCCACTTGCACATCAATTACGATTAACACTTTTTTCATTTCGCACAGCTCCCTTCGTTTATATAAGCCATTGCATATTCATTATAATTGTTTGTATTCCATCATCCAACAATCTTCTAATTTCCCCTCATGCAGCTCATGTTCCTTTAAAATCTTTACTTTTTTAAATCCGCATTTTTCATAACACTTTATCGCTCGTTCATTATTTACTTTCGGATCCATTGCGATTGCTTCTGCTCCCATTTCACCCATAATGTATGTAATTGCTGCCTGAACGAGTTTTTGTCCAATTCCTTTTCCCCAATAGGCTGGTTCACCGATAAATTGGTCCATTCCCCATACATTTTGTGATTCTTTATAGCCATATAACGCTTTCCACTCTGAATCAACTGGGTACATTTGCATGTAACCAATGGGAACGGTATCAAATTCTATTAAACATCTTTTTTCATTACCGTTTGGATTATGTATAAAATGATCAAGCACCTTTTCTACAGACTGCGGATTATCTCGTCCTTCGTAATACCGCAGGACTGCTGGGTCCGTTAACCATTTAGAAACGATAGATGCATCATCTTCCATTACGTATCTAATCAATAAACCTTCTTTTTGAAAAAGCATATTATACCTCTATTATTCCTTTATATTTTTTCTTGCTGTTACATCTTTCATTGCACCTACTAATGCATATGGTAGTAATGTAATCGCAAAAAATGCTGTAAATACGTTAAATTGCGGGATTGTATAGAGTGTAAACCATTCAGTGAAAAATTGAGAATTTAATATTCTATTAAAAAACTCTCCACCTGGCCTAAAGTTTGGTGCCCACCCAGTGATTTCACACAAAATAAAGTGAAACTTTAATCAGTGGGGGTTTTGTTCATCCCCCACTGATTATTAGTTGAACCAATCGGGCTTTTATGGGCAGTTGATCCCCCACCTAACTTCTTCGCTTTCGCTGAATTTTGAGGTGGGGTCTTACTGCCCGTTAATGCGGGATAAACAGTAACTGAACAATAAAAAATGCCCCTAGATAACGAAACCAAGTCCGTTTCCATATAGGTTGTGCATTTTTTAATATATCCCCCATCTTACCCCCTTCTTAAATATCCATCATATTGATTATACACTTCCCTCACTTTTTTTGTTAAAATTTTCTATATAATTAATACTGTTGGAGGAATACATTATGTCTAAACCTATACTTACATCCACTTTAATCATTCTTAGAGGAAACTCCGCAAGTGGTAAAACAACGATTGCAAAACAACTACAAGAACATTTTGGACAAGGGACACTTTTAGTATCACAGGATGTTGTACGTAGAGATATGCTTAGAGTACACGACACAATGGGTAATTTATCACATGATTTACTATTTGAAATTACGAAGTACGGAAAAGGAAAATGTAAATTTGTTATTTTAGAAGGTATTTTGAACAGTCATAGGTATGGTGAGATGTTAAAAGAATTAATTCGTTATTTTGATGAAAATGCATTTGCATATTACTTTGATTTATCATTAGAGGAAACTATTAGAAGACATAACACAAGGGACAAACGACATGAATTTGGTGAAGATTCCCTACAAAAATGGTATAATCCGCACGATACAATTGAGGTTACGAGAGAAACTATTTTTACAGATAACTTTACGCAAAAAGATATATTTGATGTGATTTTTAATGATATTAAGATATACAAATAAGACTGACATAATCAATCAGTCTTATTTACATTATGTACCTTGTATCTCGGTCTTCATTACAGGACAATCTTGACATAAATAAAAATAGATATTCATTTTCCCAAACTATTCTTCTCTACTTCTCAATAAACTTCTGTTCTACTTCCTTACCTCATTCTTAATAGTTTTTCTAAACATGAGACAATTTTTATGTTTTATTACAGGTTTATTAGTAAGCCATTTAAAAATCCTATTATACTTCTACTAAAAAAATAAAAGCCAGCCTCAATAAAGAGAACTGACTTCTATTTGGATCATTATAGTTACTATAAAATTTTCACTTTAACAGTTTGTCTTCCCCAATTCATAGCTTTACTTTTTGAACCCATTAATACATCAATACGATTACCTTTAATTGCACTTCCAGTATCACCAGCGATAGCTTCTCCATAACCTTCTACCCATACTTTAGATCCTAACGGGATTACTTTCGGGTCAACTGCGATAATTCTCATATTCGGATTTGCCGTTAAATCATGCCCCATCGCAGTTAAAACGCGTCCACCATATGTACCATTTTCACTTGGATCAGCAGTATACGCTGTCGCTACTACCGTTAATTCACGTTTAGCAGACTGTATGTTGTTTTTAGATGTTTCTTTCTCTCTCTCTTCTTCTTTAGCCTTTGCTATTTCTCTTGCTTTTTCTTCTTCTTTAGCTTTTGCTATTTCTCTTGCTCTCTCTTCTTCTTTAGCTTTTGCTATTTCTCTTGCTTTCTCTTCTTCTTTAGCTTTTGCTATTTCTTGCTCTCTCTCTTCTTCTTTAGCCTTTGCTATTTTTCTTGCTTTTTCTTCTTCTTTAGCTTTTGCTATTTCTCTTGCTTTCTCTTCTTCTTTAGCTTTTGCTATTTCTCTTGCTTTCTCTTCTTCTTTAGCTTTTGCTATTTCTTGTGCTTTTTCTTCTTCTTTAACTTTTGCCTCTTCTTTAGGCTTTGCTATTTCTTTCGCTTTTTCTTCTTCTTTAACTTTTACTTCTTCTTTAACTTTTACTTCTTCTTTAACTTTTACTTCTTCTTTAACTTTTACTTCTTCTTTAGGCTTTACTATTTCTTTAGGCTTTACTATTTCTTGCACTTTCGGTTCTTCTTTAACTTTTACTTCTTCTTTAGGTTTTACTATTTCTTGCGCTTTCGGTTCTTCCTTAACTTTTACTTTCTCTGATACTATTGCCTCTTCTTTAGGCTTTACTATTTCTGGTGCTTTCGTTGTTTCTTTCACTTTTGCTACTTTCTGCGTCTTTACTTCTTTCTTTTCTTTAACTGATTTTTGTACTTTCGCTACTTGCTTTGTTTTCTCTTCAGTTTTCTTTTCAGTTGGTGCTGTACTTGATAGGAAAGAAACGTTTGCATAAGCAGTTTTTCCTTTATACTCAAATTGCAGCCATCCGTCTTTTACTTGATGCGTTGATTCAATTACATCATCTTTTTTTAGTCTGCCAAGAATTTCTGAATCTGTGTTTGCTTCAGTACGTACATTTAACAAATCCGCCGTTACATGATACACATCTTTTGTAAACTCCGAACTAACAAACACTTCTTTACCGTTTAACTCAATTTTTGACCAGCCATCTTCGGTATTTATGACTTTTAACTCTTGCCCATTCTTTACTTTTTCGACCACTTTTGATTCTGTAGTCGGTTTTTCACGTACGTTAAGTACATCTGCTGTTACGATTGTTTCTGCGGTAGCAGTTGTGGTAAACGCCCCCAATCCAAAAACAGTTGCGGTTGCTGCGCCAATTACTTTTTTCATATTAGCCTCCATTATATTTTTTTGAATTTTATCAAATGCCTCCGTAAAATTGTATAATTTTACATAATATCAAAACATTTGCAACAATATATTAATATTGTTTAATATACTGTTATTAAAACTCCTTACTCCAATACTATCAAATTCTCATTTCTAATTCTATATATTATAGATCTCCTTATCTTTTATAAAAGCTCCATGCCCTTCTTCACACTAAATAGTTGTGGCAATTCCCGCCAAAAATAAACTTACGATTGCTAAAATTTGAGTAGCGACTATAGCCCCTCTTAAATGAAACTTATAATCTTTATATCCTTTCATACCTTCCGTACTAGGAATCACAACAAACCTTGGAGTAATCCAGCAAAAAATTAGCCAATCAATTATAAGTAAATCTACTAAATTGAAAATCATTAAAATACCAAAAGTGTGTAAATAGGCATCCATATACATTAATTTTTCATGCTTATGTAGTATATATGTAGAAACGAAGGGACTACCGAAAAGAATAGTATTATATACAATATTAAAATAAATGGTTTGCTTTCTTTCATGAATCGATTTTGGAAAAACTACTTTTTGAATATCTTTCGGATAATCAGTTAACGAAAGTCGAGGATTATAATATAAGGACCCTAAAATCATTACGGATAGTACAATAGACATGATGACACCAACGTACATCATTTGCTCAAATTGATTCATATGCTTCATTCACCCTTTTCTGTAATTACTATGATGGTCATTCACTTAATTACATATTGTATGTACGTATATAATCAAAAATTAACAACTAGCTTTAACACCAAAGCAAAATTGTTGCAATGCAAATGTAAATTTAATACAGTGGAAGCCTAATTGATACAGATAGGATTGGTGAAACCTATGAAAATTGAACATATTGCAATTTGGGTAAATGACTTAGAATGTATGCGTGATTTTTATATAAAATACTTTAACGGTAAAGCAAACTCGTTATACCATAATGAAATGAAACAATTTGAATCTTATTTTATCACGTTCGAATCTGGAGCAAGGCTTGAACTTATGCGTAAAAAAGGGGGTGAAAATAAGCCTAATTTAAACATAACTGGCTATGCTCATATGGCTTTTTCTGTCGGTAGTGAAGAACGAGTGAATGAACTGACAAAGGTGATAAAAGATGCTGGTTATCCTTTATTAAATGGACCACGTTTTACTGGAGATGGCTATTATGAAAGTGTAATAGGTGATCCAGAAGGCAATCAAATAGAAATTACGATTTAACTTACCCTTTTTTACCACCTCCATATTTTCCCGCGGATTAGGCGGTGCTGTTGCTGAGGTGCCAAATGGGGCAACTGCTTACTTTTACCGAAAAGCACTATCAAACATGTCAATATTCGCTACTTGGGAGCAACCAGAAGGTGCCGCTGGAAGTATTCGATGGGTTGAAGACTTCCGCTTAGCGATGCTTCCATTTACAAAAGGTGTCTACGTTAATACGCCTGACCTATCCATTAAAAATTGGCCAGATGCATACTTCAGTTGTAACTTTGACCGATTAATGAAAGTAAAAGCGAAATATGATCCGAAAAATGTTTTTATCTTTCCGAAAAGTATTCCGCTTTTTTTAAATATACACTCCACCTAATCTATCTAAATGCAAAACATCCATTTTTAAAAATGGATGTTTTGTAAAAAAGAAGTTTACATAATATAATTATCAATCACTTATACCGAATAACTATTCAATCATCGAAAGTAAAACGTTCTCAATCTCTTTTTTAGACAGCATACTATCATTTATATACACTTGATATGCATTTCTCCCTTCCCTTGCTGGCACAATTATTTTCATAGCCCTTACATTCGATTCTTTATACTCACCGAATGTAACGTCATAGCCATTTAATTTATATTTCTTTATATTTCCAGTAAAATTAGGTCCTCTTTCAGATGGTTTATCAAATGGTCTATCAATAAAGTAATCTTTATATTCTCCTTCAACAATTTCTAATTGATGAATTGTAAAACCTAATTCTGCCTCTGAAGTATGTGGCTGTTTTTTTACATTTTGTTTTTCATATCTCATCGTAATAAGTGGCATAGGTTTTCCTAGTGTTGCTTCAGCTTTTACCTCTTCAAATACTAATTGATGTCCAACTGGAATATATGTTGGATGCTTGATTGGAAAACCAGTTATTTGTTCAGCTTGTTCAAATGTATAGGTAAAATGTTGATCTATTCTTTCTTCATATGTATGTAATTGTTCCATTACCGCTCTTTCTCTCATTTCTTCATCAGCATTTAGACGATTTGTAGCTGTATATTGTCTCTCACCATTCTCTACGACACTTACTTTTTTATAAAAATAGTACGATTCCTGTAATAAAGTTACATACTTATCAAAATCCTTTTCTGTAAATATACTTTTAGCAATTTCTATACGTTCCATTACGCCATTATAACCATCCTCAGTCATTCCCATATCTTGTCTTGCTTTTTCTGGTGTCCCTACAATTTTATCCATTAATGTTGTACCTGCAAAAGTACCGGTCGGTATTAAAATTGCCGCAGCTACAAATCCAAGCAATAATTTTTTCTTCATAGAAATCTTCCTTTTCATTTTCGACAGTTGGTATTTATAAAAAGAGTTTTTCACTTGATTATCTAGATTTGGAGACGGGTCTAGACTCTCTGCTTTTCTTTTTAGTTCATTCGTTACATATCTCTCAAAATCCATTTACTTCTTCCTCCCTTTCGTTTGGCATTTGTTCCATTTCCATTCTTAATCGTTTTAGTGCTGTGTGTAGTCGAGATTTCACTGTACCAATAGGGATTTGAAGAAGTGTAGCAATTTCATCCAAGCTATATTCATGGAAGTAACGCATAATGACTACTTCACGATGTTTATAAGATAAATTTTGTACAACTTCTACTAATTCACTTCGTGTTTCTTTATGTAAAATAGCTTCATCCATTAAGTAAGGCCGATCTTGTTCATACATTTTCTTCTTTTCAAAGATTCGAAATCGTCGCCACGATTTACGACGCCAATCCTGTACTTCCTTGACAACTAGTCCATGTAACCAAAAACGAAATGAACGATTTATATCATAGTTTGTTATGGACTTCCACATATTGATGTACACTTCATTAACTATATCGTCTACATCTTGGTTTTGACTTCCTACTAAAAATACTACTGTTCTATAAATATCTTTACATGTATATTCATAAATAATTTGAAAGGCTTCTTGGTCCCCAGACCCCATTTTATATAGCCATTCTTTTAATTGTACTTCATCCAAAGCTCCGTTCCCCTCTCATAATCTTTCACACTATATTCGCTCGTTTTTCACAAAAGGTTCATTTTACATGAAAATTTATTTATTACAATAAAAATATAAGGTATATTTTTATGAAAAGGAGGAATTCAAGAATGAATACAGAGGATAAAATTTACGCTGAAAAAGTGTTAAAAAATCTCTTTATCGGATCACAAGTTGATGGATTACAATTTGGTATTTCTTCAGGCACTATAAAGATTCAGTTTACAAACTTTCACGACTCCGTTGATTATGACGGGCAATTATATATCAATATCGAATCAAAATGGTGTTTATTTCATAAACCTCAAAAAAGATACCCATTAAATGAAGATGAATTTGAAGATTATTCTGAGGAAGAAGAATATGAGAGAATATTTGAGATAAGAAGACAAAAAGTTACCGATATACAACTCGGCTTAGAAAGCCCTCATTTAATTATTAATTTAGAGAGCGGACAAATTATTTTTGTAAATGGTTTTCATGATTATTATGAATGTTGGCAAGCTGGTGTCCTATGTGAGCAATGGCTTGTAGTCGCTGCACCTGGGAATGAAATCGCCACTTGGACTCCTGATGAGTTCATCGATAAATAAACTGTTTTCACGAAGAAAAACCGAAAATATTTTATGAACTACATAACTATTTCTATTACACTTAAACGAATAGACATTTTACTTTAATAGAAATCATTTTATTAAATTTGAAAGGATGATAATGATGGCATGTGTCCATGATTTTGGAATAATTGACGAATTTAATTCTCAAAAAAGTTACAATGATTATACACCAGAGAAATATTATTGTATTTCTGTTGCTGATGATATTATCAGTAGCTTAAGTCGAAATTTATCAATTATGAAAACCTACTTTCATACAGTCAAAAATCAGGAATACGGTTTAGCTTATTACGGTATTACAATTATCCCGCCTGAATCATTAGCAATTTTCTATGAAACAGTTACATCTTCAAAGTTCTTCAAAAAATCTGATGAGCTGAATGAGTTAGCTTCAAAAATTGTACAAGCTGCAGCAGAACAGAAGTACATGATCCATTATGGGGTTTAAATGTAATTCAAAAAATGCTTAGGATTTCTCCGAAGCATTTTTTGTATGTTACTAATACATTTATTCCTTAACCATTTAGTCAATGCTTGAGCCTATGGTCCCTTCTTTTACAAGTGAGGGCGCCCCTATTAATCTAAATAAGCGTCTCATTTCCAATCTTCCAGCTAAACCATCTCCCATGCCCTTCTGTTTCTCCAACCGTTTCACGATATTCGTTTCCGTTAATATAATAATCAATATGAAGGTCACGATCCCACATGTTGTTATAAAGGTGGAATACATCACGTTTTGCGCCAATTTCTTGTATTTGTTTTTCTAACTTATGTTTTACTTGTTCTGGTATTTGATTTGCGACGTGTGTATGGAAAATACAAATAACAGCTTCTTCACTTATTTGTTCAATAATAGATGATAATAGCTCTACACCGTCTCCTTCTATTAATTGGACAGATTCATTTTTCACTAAAGATGCAGCTTGATCAAACATCTCAAGCCTTTCTTTATGTTCTGGCCAAATTAAAGCACGTAACCATAAATAATCTTCCTCATTATGTAAATCATTCACATGTAAGTCCAGTCCGATTCTTTCTACTACAGATGGGCTTTCTTTTAGAAAATGCGGCACATTCTCCCCTCTTATTTCAGAAGTTACATGCACATTTGAATTTATATTTCCGTACATTTCATCCGTCCCGTACGAATAACGATATTGGTCCCAGAACAGTTGCAACCCAGAACTTGTCCCAATTTCAATTAACGCTAACGGCTTCTTCACTTTGTTAAATATGTAGCAGAAACTTGGGTATAAGTATGCGCACCGTCTTACTTCATTTGTTTGAACGAGTTTCGTTTGTAACAAAGTAATGATTTCTTCTCGGTACTCTTTACAGAAATCTTTAAAATGATTAAAAGCTTTATCTAAATTTGTATCAGCATTTTCAACTAAACTACTATAATACGTTTTTAAATGATGTTCTTTCCCTGCTAGCAATAAATAATGTACTGCACCTAATAGTAAGTTTGGGACTGGTTGACCTACCTAAGCATAGGACGATAGTGTAAGTACTTCCTCATCTTCAGCAATTTTTATCGATAAATATTCATATAAATCACTTGACCCTTTACATTCCTTTATTGAAAAGTTTCGAAATAAGTTTGAAATTTGCTCTTTTGTACGCATTAAAATCCCTCCTTTTTATTTTTCAGAATAATCTTACCATTACAGAAAGAATAATCCCATAAAAAGGTACTCGATCTAGTCACTTAAGGATACGTAAGCTTTTTCGAGATAATTTCAAACTGTAATTTTTTTCTATTTACCACCTTAAAAGAGCTTGTTAAATAAGATTTTTAGCGAATAAAACGTTAAATAGTTTAAAATTATCAGATAACACTAGATATTTTAGTCTATTAATTATTATAATAGAGTATGAGATGGTTATATAATTGAGACAAAAAAGGTATACACCTAGGTGGCGCCTAGGCGGTGTTTCTCTTTTACGGCTTAGACATAGAAAACACCTACACTTTTTTGCCAATATAGGGGATGGAGAGATTATCATGAGCAACATGCAGCAAAAAACAGACGTTATCTTAATTGGTGCAGGAATTATGAGTGCAACGTTAGGCTCATTACTAAAAGAATTAGCACCAGAATGGGAAATTAAAGTTTTTGAAAAACTCGCAAGTGCCGGGGAAGAAAGCTCTAACGAATGGAATAATGCAGGTACAGGGCATTCTGCGCTATGCGAACTGAACTATACTTCCGAAAAAGCTGACGGATCTATAGATATTAGTAAGGCTGTAAAAGTGAATGAGCAATTCCAGCTTTCAAGACAATTTTGGGCATATCTTGTAAAGAGCAAATTAATTCGTAATCCACAAGATTTTATTATGCCACTACCTCATATGAGTTTAGTACAAGGGGAAAAAAATGTTGAATTTCTAAAAAACCGTTTTGAAGCGCTTTCAAAAAATCCACTGTTTCAAGGAATGGAATTTTCTGATGCTCCTGAAACATTAAAAAAATGGCTTCCACTCATTATGGAAGGCCGCACATCTAATGAACCGATGGCGGCAACGAAGATTGACTCTGGAACAGATGTTAACTTCGGTGCATTAACACGTATGTTGTTTGATTACTTAAAAACAAAAAATGTCGAGCTAAACTACAAGCATAGTGTCGAAAATATTAAGCGCACGAAAAATGGTTTGTGGGAAGTAAAAGTACACGATATGAATAGTGGTAAAATTGAGCATCATACTGCTAAATTCGTCTTTATTGGCGGCGGTGGCGGTAGTCTACCTCTACTTCAAAAGACTGGTATCCCTGAATCAAAGCATATCGGAGGATTCCCGGTAAGTGGACTATTTATGGTATGTAAAAACCAAAAAGTTGTAGAGCAGCATCATGCGAAAGTGTACGGTAAAGCTAAAGTTGGCGCTCCGCCAATGTCTGTACCTCATCTAGATACGAGATATATAGACAATAAAAAAGCTTTACTGTTTGGACCATTCGCAGGCTTCTCACCTAAATTCTTAAAAACTGGCTCAAATCTTGACTTAATCGGTTCTGTAAAACCGAATAACGTCTTAACGATGTTAGCCGCTGGTGTAAAAGAAATGGGACTTACAAAATACTTAATTCAGCAAGTTATGTTATCACATGAAAAACGTATGGAAGAATTACGCGAATTCATTCCGAACGCGAAAAGTGAAGATTGGGATATTGTAGTTGCTGGACAACGTGTACAAGTAATTAAAGATACTGATGCTGGCGGTAAAGGAACACTTCAATTTGGTACAGAAGTAGTAAGTGCAGCTGACGGCTCAATCGCCGCATTACTAGGCGCATCACCAGGTGCTTCTACTGCTGTTCACGTCATGCTTGAAGTATTAGAAAAATGTTTCCCAAGCCGCATGGTAGAATGGGAAGAAAAAATAAAAGAAATGATTCCTTCTTACGGCATTTCACTAACAGAAAATCCAAGATTGTTCCAAGATCTACACACTTCGACTGGTCGTACACTTGGATTAAATGAAAAAGAAACAGTTCATAACTAATGAAGAAATAAAAAAACGTCCGATATATTCGGACGTTTTTTCGTTACTAGAAATTATATTTATCAATATTCTCTTTCGTAAATACAACTCGCTCTGGCAATACGATAATTCCGTTTCCTTCCGCCTCATAATCATATCCTTGGATGGAGTTTGGCTCTACTTTCACTTTTCCAATTCCTTTTACTTCGAAGCTATCCCCTACTTTTAACTTCTTCCCTTTTACAACAATTTCATTTGCTACATACGTTGCGAGAGCACCTTGCTGTTTGACATCCCATAATCCGAATTGTTGTACTGTTCCTCGTTTTATATAATCACGCATAACGTTCGGTGTAGAAAATCCAGTTACCACTACTTTTTTATCCATTTTTAAGTTTTCAGCTGCTTGCGCCATGGCTGGGAGTGCTGTTGCATCTGGACAAATAACTGCGTTAATATCTGGATACGTTTTTAATATGTTCTCCCCTACGGATAAAGATTTTTGTGCATTATTTTCACCGTACTGCGTCGTTACAATTTCCCAGTTCGGATATTTCTTTTTAATAATTTCTTTCGCTTTCGTTACCCATTGGTTTTGATCTGTTACTGTTGGACTAGAATAAAAAAATGCTACTTTCCCTTTATCTCCAATTTGCTTGGAAGTCATTTCAATTAATAAGTTAGCAAGTTGGTCTGGTGTTCCTTGGCTTATATAAAAAGAACGATCTTTCGGATTCACATCAGAATCCCACGTTAAGACGGTCATTCCTTTTTTCTTAGCACGTTGCAGTGATTGCGATAGCCCATCCACTGACGTAGATGAAACCATAATCGCATCATAGTTTTGATTAATGAAATTGTTTATATATTTAACTTGCCCTGAAACACTCGCTTCAGACGGTCCATCATACTTCACTTGCACGCCTAGCTTATCTCCCATCTCCTTTGCTCCTTCACCACCCGATGTAAAGAAGCCAACTCCTGTTAATTTCGGAATAAATGCAAATTTCACATCATCCGCTTTTTTCTTATCTACCGTTTGACTGGAACAAGCTATTAAACCAATTAGGCAAATACATACGATCAATACAATCCCTAGTTTTCTCTTCATGACATTTCCCCCTTATGCAAACTCTGTCTTTTTCCCGCTAAAAATTGATGTAATTTGAAATGTCTCATAATAACTGAAAGAATAAGGATAATACCAATAACTACGTTAGATTGTTCATTTGTTAAACCCGTCATTTGCAAGCCATACTGCATGAGCCCAATGAAAATACTCGCCAGTACAGTACCGATAATGCTTCCTTTTCCGCCTGTAATAAGTGTACCGCCTAAGACGACTGCTGTAATGATTGGTAATATTGTTTCGCTTCCTATATCAGCACGTGCAGAACTGAAATATGCAGTTAAGAAAGCTCCTCCTAATCCACCTCCTAACCCAGAAAGTATGTAAGCAATGATTACTACTTTTCTCGTTTTAATCCCGGTGTATTTTGCTGTATTTTCATTCGCGCCTGTTAATTTTACGTGGCGCCCATATATCGTTCGGTGAAACAAAATCGTGCATACAATTGTTAATAAAATAAGTAGCCATAATAAATTGGGTATTCCTATAAAACTACCATTTGCTAGTTGTACATAAGTATCAGGTAAACCGCTTATCCCTTCATATCCAGAAGCACCTGCCCCTCCTGAAATGACGAGTGCAATTCCTCCGTATAAAAACATCGTTCCGAGTGTAACGACTAGTGGTTCTACATCTGTCAATTTTATAATGATTCCGTTTAAAGCTCCTGCTAAGCAACTGACTATAAGTGCCATTATTACTGCTAGTAAAATATGAATTCCATTCATCCAAAACACACCAATTAAAATCGAGGTTAGCCCCATAATTGATCCTACAGATACGTCAATTCCTCCTGTTACAATAACGAAAGTCATTGGAATTGCCGCGATTGCTATGAATAGAAAATCATTTGTACTAAAAAGGAGATTACTAATATTTAAGAAATTGCTGTTTATAAAACTAAAGAGAATGAATTCTATAAGAAGTAATATGATTAAAACACCTTCCCATCTGTAAAAATACTTCATAGATTCATTCTCCTTTCTGCTTTCCACTTCTTCATGACGCTATCTAATATGATAATAAGTAATAGTAAAAAACCTGAAATAGCATTATTCCAAAATGCTGGTATTTTTAAAAAGATAAGTGAACTGCTTATCACTTCTAAAAACAATGCTCCTAGTGCAGCTCCAAATATAGAACCTGTTCCTCCTTTTAGATGAATTCCTCCTAGCACAGCAGCTGCAATCACCTGTAGTTCTATTCCTGTACCAGTTTGATTTGGAACGAACCCGATATTCATAACAAATATGCAACCAGCGATTGCCGCACTTATGCCCGATACAATAAACGCATTTATCTTCACTTGATTAACAGGTATACCAATGAGTCTCGCACCATCTTCATTGTCACCTACCGCATAGAAGTATCTTCCGTAAGGTACCTTCCTTAAAAAGAAATATAGTAGTAATAAAACAATTAGAATACCCCATACAGTTATCGGCAGACCAAGTATGACGATAGATGAAAGTTTCTTAAAATTATTTGGAATATCTTCAATCCACTTCCCGCCTGTGAAGATTAACATTGCACCCCTAACAATTCCTAGCATCCCTAATGTCATAATAATGGCTGGTACCCGAAACTTTGCAACGCCAATCCCGTTTATGAAACCAATACTAGCACCAAGCATTACAGCAGCAAAAATTGACAAGAATGCATTATACCCGTTCGTTAACAACATCCCGCAAACTGCCGCGCTTAATCCCATAATTGAGCCAACTGATACGTCTATATTTTTCGTAAATAAAACGAACGATTGGCCAATTGCTAGAACGACTAAAATAACGCTTGATTTCATTATTAAAGATAACGAGTTAAACTGAACAAAACTAGGATTTATTATACCGACAATGGCTATATAAATTAGTAGTAACAGTATGATAGACGTTTCATGCATTTTTAACATGCGTTTCATTCCGTTACACCTCCGTATGCAAAGCGTGTAACTTCATTCACACTCAGTTGTTCTTTTTCCATATGAGAAACAAATCGCCCATTTCTCATTACATATACACGGTTTACTAATTGGACAATTTCTTCAACATCTGAAGAGATTAATAAAATTGCGAGTCCTTCCCTTTTCATTTTTTTTATCGTCTCATACACTTCAAGCCTTGCTTTCGCATCAATTCCGCGAGTCGGCTCATCAAGAATAATAATTTTAGGATTACATGCAAGATACTTCGCAAGCACGACCTTCTGCTGATTACCTCCTGATAAAGATGCCAATTCTTTATTCATATTCTGTACAACAATTCGGAACTGTTCTATAAACGAATTAACTAAAGCGCTTTCTTTTTCTTGATTTATAAAAAAGCGATTATTTTGATATAAACTTGCTGCTGCAATATTTTCTTTAACAGAAGCAATTGAGAAAATTCCATTCCTCGCCCTATCCTCTGGCACATAAACTAGTCCTTCGTCTAGCCTTTTATGGAAAGAACACGTATCAATTGATTTTCCACCCAATAAGATAGACCCTGATTTTATAGTTTTCAATCCAAATATCGCTTCTGCTAATTCCGTTCTGCCAGATCCTATAATGCCAGCAACACCTACAACCTCACCCGCATGTACAGTGAATGATATATTTTCGAATGCGTGACCATTTATATCAACCACTTCTAATATTTTTTTCGTCTTTGCTGTCTCTTGAACTACTTCTATTTTCTCTTTCTGTTTATATCCTTTTGGCAATAGTCCCTCCATCAGCATGTCATATGTATAGTCACATACATCACCTTGGCTTACAACCATTCCATCACGTAGTATTGCTACTTTGCTGGCAATTTCAAAGATTTCTGGAAATCGATGCGTAATATAAATCATCCCAATTCCTTTTTCTTGTAAACTTTTCATCAACACAAAAAGACTCTTAATTTCATGTGTTGTTAATGTCGATGTTGGCTCATCTAGAATAAGAATCTCAGCTTCTCTTATTAATCCTCTAACGATTTCTACTAACTGTTGTTGCGCAATCGATAATGTTCCTCCTAGTTTATTAAGGTCAATATCCCATCCTAAGCTGTTAATCAATTGCTGAATCTGTACTTTTAGTTTCTTTTTCTTTTCTTTTAACCCAATACATATATTTTCTTCAATGGTCATATGCGGAAAAATGAGCGGTTCTTGTGGTATTAAATAAATCCCTTCTTGGTGTGCTTCTTTTGGATTTGCAAACTGCTGTCTCTTTCCTTTCACATACATTTCTCCACTATCATACGAATATAACCCCATTAATATTTTCATTAATGTCGATTTCCCGGCGCCATTTCCACCAACTAAAGCGTATATATCACCATGCTCTACTTGTAAGTTCACTTCCTTTAGCACAAGTTGATTCGAAAACGCCTTACTCATTTTCTTCACTTGTAATAAGGGCACATTCTCCACATGATGTCACCTGCCTTTACCCAGAACATTTTTTGAGAAAATGATTATTTGTTCTACTTGTTTTGTAGCATTGTATATTCCTTTTTTCATATCTAGAACACTTTTTTCAATGTACTATTAATCGTTTCAACTGGAATAAACAAAATATGTGACACATATGTTTAAGCATTGGTCAATTGTTGAAAGGGATGAAGAGTATGTCACAGCTGAACTTTGAAGAAAATTTATTAACTAAAGTAGCCTGGTACTATTATAAAGATCAATTAACACAACAAGAGATTGCTTCACTTCTTCATATTTCAAGAAATAAGGTTGTCCGGTTATTAGATAAGGCACGCAGTGAAGGTATCGTTACATTTCACGTAAAAGGAACCGGTTTGCATTGCTTGAGCATTGAACGTGACTTAATGAAAAAGTTCCACTTAAAAGATGCTTTCATTATCCCTACTCCAATAAACAATTATGCTACTTCTCTCGGAAAAGCCGCTGCACAATATTTAGAGACTCATCTCCAACAAGGTGATTTACTCGGCATCGGCTGGGGTGAAACGATAAGTAAAATGCTAGAAAACATTCATTTTGAAAGTTCTATTAATCTTTCATTCGTAACGCTAACAGGCGGAGTAAACCACTATCTCCCAAGAAAACAAAACTATTTACACTACATGCAAGGTGATCTTCATATTATTCCTACTCCTTTTCTAGCATCTTCTACTGAAATGGCACAAAGTATTTTATCAGAACCAAGTGTGAAAGATATGCTTCATGTCGCTTCACTTGCACATACAGCAGTTGTCGGTATTGGCGGGTTATCTCAAGACGCTACGATTGTAAAAGAAGAAAAATTAACGCTACGTGAAATGACATATATTCGAAGTCAAAACGGGGCGGGCGATATTTTAGGACAGTTTTATAATACGAATGGTGATTTATTAGAGCTCTCGCATCACAATCGTCTAATTGGCACGCCTCTCTCTATTTTGCGCAATATGAATCATGTCGTTGGTGTTGCTGGAGGTACAGAAAAGATAGATGCAATTTATGGTGCCTTAAAGGGAAAGTTCATTCATACATTAATTACCGATGAGGAAACGGCCCTCTCCTTATTACGAAAGGATGGTGATTGTTAATGTCTCATTTATTAGCTTTTGATGCTGGTACAGGAAGCATTCGAGCTGTTCTTTTTGATTTACTAGGTAATCAAATTGCGGTCAGTCAAAAAGAATGGGTTCATAATACGGATCCTCGTTACCCAGGTTCTATGAATTTTGATGTAATAGAAAACTGGAAGCTAGTACAACAATGCACGAAAGAAGTTTTACAAAGAAGTAATGTCACGCCTTCTTCTATTCAAGCTATTAGTGCTACTAGTATGCGGGAAGGTTTTGTTTTATATGATAAAAATGGGCAAGAAATTTGGGCTTGTGCAAATGTTGATGGCCGTGCATCCGCTGAAGTTAGTGAGCTAAAAGAAATACGGTCACATCTTGAAGAAGATTTATATACTAGATCTGGTCAAACTTTTTCATTAGGTGCTTTACCTCGCCTACTTTGGATTAAAAAACATGAACCAGACGTCTACAACAATATTCACTCCTTTACGATGTTAAATGATTGGATTTTGTATAAATTAAGCGGCGTACTGCAAATCGACCCTTCCAACGGTTGTACGTCTGGAATCTTTGATTTACAAAATAGAAATTGGGATAACGATGTCGCTAAAGAGTGTGGTATATCTTTGCCATTTTCACCAAAAGTAAATGAAGCTGGCACTGTGATTGGTAATGTTACAAAAGAGTGTGCAGCACTAACTGGTTTACTTGAAGGGATTCCTGTCGTCGCTGGCGGCGGTGATGCTCAAATGGCAGCACTCGGGGCTGGAGTCGTAAAACCAAATCAAACTTTAATATGCGGCGGCAGCTTTTGGCAACAGGAAGTGAATATTGCAGAGTCAACAACGGATCCAAATGCTGCAATTCGAGTAAATTGTCACGTCGTTCCGAACCTTTGGCAATATGAAACGATTGCCTTTTTCCCTGGCCTCGTTATGCGTTGGTTTCGAGACGCTTTTTGCCAAGAAGAAAAAAAGCTCGCTGAAAAACTCGGTGTAGACGCTTATGAATTATTAGAAGAACAAGCGAAAGACGTACCTGTCGGTTCATATGGTATTATCCCAACTTTTTCAAACGTTATGAACTACATTTCTTGGCGTCATGCCGCACCTTCATTCTTAAATTTAAGTTTAGACGCTGACAAATGCGGAAAAAAAGAAATGTTCCGTGCTATTGAAGAAAATGCCGCCTTTGTTACACTTGGAAACTTAAAACTAATTGAAAATCTTACTGGTACATTCCCTTCTGAAGTCATTTTTGCTGGCGGTGCCGCTAAAGGGCAACTATGGCCACAAATTCTATCAGACGTTCTCGGCATTCCTGTAAAAGTACCAGTTGTGAAAGAAGCAGCTGCTTTAGGAACTGCAATTGCTGCTGGAGTTGGCACTGGCATATATTCATCTATGGAAGAGACTGCCGAACAATTTGTACAGTGGGAAAATACATTTGAACCAATCACTGAAAATCACGAGCTATACAAGGAATTCTATGAAACATGGAAAACCGTGTATAGCAGTCAGCTCGCTTTAGCTGATAAAGGACTTACAACACATATGTGGATTGCGCCTGGTGCACTGTAACACATTTACATAAAGGAGTGAACTGTATGTTAAAAGCGAATGAAAATGATTTCTCCTATCGCTTCGGTGATAACGGGCCGAAATATTTAATACAAGGCCCGAATATTGATCTTGGTCTTGTTGTCATTCAGCCTGGGCAAGAGTTTCAAAATCATTACCATACAACGTGTGAAGAAGTTTTTTATGCGTTAGAAGGTGAAATAGACTTCTATGTAAATAACGAAAGAGTTCCGATTAAACAAGGTGATGTCCTGCAAGTTCGCCCTCATGAATCTCACTATCTGATTAACCATTCTGACAAACCTTTTAAAGCTGTTTTTATAAAGTCACCACATTTACCAAATAAAGATACAGTACAAAAGGAAAATCCAACATTAACGAAGGAGTGATTTGGAATGACTTGGGGATTTAAAAATCGATTAAATACAATTTTACCTGATGGCAGAGCGGTAATGTTAGCGATAGATCACGGCTACTTTTTAGGGCCAATCCACGGGCTTGAACAGCCACTTGAAACTGTTAAAAACTTACTTCCTTACACGGATTCTCTCTTTTTAACGCGTGGTGTACTTAGCTCCTGCATTCCTGAAAACTGCAGCACACCGATGGTTATGCGTGTATCTGGCGGCGCTACTGTCGTCGGTAAAGATTTAGCGAATGAAACAATTGTTACACCTGTGAAAGAAGCAGTGAAGCAAAACGCAATTGGCGTTGGCGTTTCTGTTTTTGTCGGATCAGACTATGAAACACAAACTGTTTCGAATCTCGCAAATGTAGTCTCTGAAGCTCACGATTACGGCCTACCTGTACTCGGCATTACCGCAGTCGCAAAAGAATTACAAAAACGTGAAGCTCGCTTTCTAGCACTTGCTTCCCGCGTATGTGTTGAAATGGGTGCTGATATTATTAAAACGTATTACTGCGAAGGATTCGAAAAAATAACGAGTACATGCCCTGCCCCAGTTGTCATCGCGGGCGGCCCAAAACTAGATTCAATTGAAGATGCATTAAACATTACGTACAATGCACTGCAAGAAGGTGCAATCGGCGTAGACATGGGCCGGAACATATGGCAATCTGAACATCCTGCTGCGATGATTCAAGCGATACATGGTATTGTGAAAAATGGATTGAATGTGAAAGAGGCGCTTGAACTTTATAATGACGTGAACAATTAATGTGAAAAGACAGACTATTTATTAGTCTGTCTTTTTTACTTTACAGTGAAACTTTCTTAATCCGTCTTCTAATATGATACATATTTAAATTTTATACACCTTCAAATGATTACTCTTGATGATCACTATTAAGCTTTGAAACTTTCTTATCTTCTCTATAATCAAGACAAGACACTTCAATTAATAAGCCATTAAATACTGTAAAATAAAAACCATAACTACTACCTCTCATCGAATAAGGTTCCTTGTCTATTTCAATGCCGCCGGCTACTAAACGATTATACGCTTGATCCACTTCACTTGATGTATCCACTAAAAAACCAATATGAAAAGCTTCCGGATACGTAACTTCCTTATTCCCCTTAAATGCCTTTGGATCACTTAGTACAAGTATAAATCAACTCTCATCACTACTAGTGCCTTTCCCTTTTGCTCCAAAAATTGAAAATCAAAAAATGTTTCAAAGAAATATGTCGCTTCTGATAAAGTGAAACTTTAATTAGTGGGGTTTTATTCATCCCCCACTGATTATTAGTTGAATCAATCGGGCTTTTACGAGCAGTTGATCCCCCACCTAACTTCTTTTCTTTAGCTGAATTTTGAGGTGGGGGTCTTACTGCCCGTTAATGCGGGATAAATCATCAACACATAAATTTAAATGATTCAGCTTCATGTACTCATCTCCTTTTAAACAGAGGGTATATAGACTCATTTTCATAACACTTAAATATGTAAGACAAGATATTCAAGCGTTCCATCTAAGACCATGCTTTATAAGTCTAATATTTTTTCTATAGCCTAGAACTTTTTTTAAATGAATGAAAAATTTTCTATCATTCCCATCCCCCAGTATTAAAAAAGAGGATACATGTTTGCTTCTACAACATGTATCCTCTGCTTGTATATTACGACTGTTGATAAGCCGCTTTCGATGATTTCACATAATAAACCGCATGATCCACATTAATAATATGATCTGGTTTTGGTTTACCACGGCCCGCTCTATGTCCAGCTAAGTGTTCTTCACTTGTTTCCCAGTTTTTCCATGCTTCTTCCGATTCCCAGCGAATCATAACGACAACTTCTTCGTCTCCTCGTCTTACTTTTTTCACAAGAACACTCAAGTCGATAAAGCCTTCAAATTTTTCAATAATACCTTCTCCAGTGAAACGTTCTACAACTATATTTGATGTACCTTCTTTTACTGTAAATGTTTTCGTTTCGATAAACATATATCCCACTCCCTCTTTGTAATACGAATACTACTATTCTTCTATTATAATTGATTATGATAATTATTTTCAATTGTAAAGTTTTAATTTTTTGAATTATGCTGATTTCTTTTCTATCGCCTCATCTAAAAATTTGAAATATGGAAGTAACATTCCTATTAAAGAGGTGACACATATAATTGCACCGATGATTAAATATAGCACTCTTACTCCCCACATTTCACTCAATATTCCCCCTACTAACACACCTAACGGCATAGCGGATCGTATGAAAAATAAACGCACTGAAAATACTTGTCCTATCATATTATTCGGCACGGTTTGTTGGCATATTGTTGTGTTATAAACATTGAAAAATGCAATACAAATCCCTGCTATTACTTCAATTATTATTGCAATAATAATACTATGATTGAACCCTAATGAAATGTATGTGAGTCCTCCTATAAACAATCCTCCAAGCATAAGTATACGCCGGCTTTTATATGTTACTTTTCCGACTAATACTGAGCCAATTACATAGCCAAGTGGAAAACCTGCCATGAAATAGCCGTACTCTGCATATCCTGCTGACAGCTCGTCTTTTATATAAGGAAGATTTGTGACCATTGTTACCCCTACTCCAAACTGCACAAAAGTAAGAAATATACCGAGCCAAACGATGATTGGTTTTGTAAAAAAATATGTAAAACCTTGAAGGAATTGTTCTAGCCACGTTTTTCGTATATCTGTTGTAGTTCTCTTTTCTTTTATATAAAGTAAGAAAGCACCACTAACAAATAGACAAATACATACGAAAGATAATGTAAGTTCTGTTCCAATGAAATGAATGACTACTCCACCTAATACTGGCGCAAGAAACATCATGAGACGAGTCATTCCATCAATATACGCATTTGCGTCTTGAAGTTGTTCTTTACTTACAATGCTCGGTGTAATTGCCTGACTCGCAGGTGTATAAAGAGGTGTAATAAGTCCCACTACAATTTGAACAACATAAATATGCCAAACTTTTAAACTACCGGAAATTAGCATTACCCAAGGTAATAAGAATACGGATGCTCGTATCCATTGTGAAAAAATCATAATCCACTTCCGGCTCCATTTATCAATAAATGGGCCACTTATTAATTGCAGTATGAGTGATGGGATGAAATATAATAGCCACATACTACTTAAAGCTGTTTTTGACCCTGTTAATTCATAAACAAGAATCGAATTACATAACGTTCCGAAAGCCCCGCCCAATTCTGAAATCGCGCTACCTATCCACATGAAAAAGAACGATTTTTCAATACATTTTTCAATTTCATACACCAACTTTTCTTTTATATTCCTCCCTCTATGTACATTCTCGTTGTTAATTATCTATTCAAAAACATATCTAATTCTTTCGCTAACGACTGTACTGCTTTCTTTCTTAATACATATTTCCCGTCATGTATATCTACTAACTTCGCTACACGTAACAATTTCAAATGATGGTGTACAGTCGATTTACCGAGTTGCAGTCTTTCTGTAATTTCCTGCAATGTTCTTTCTTTTTCAAACAACATTTTTACAATGCGTAACCTTGCTTCATCCCCAAGCGCCTTATGTTTTTGAACTAAAAAATAATTCGGTTCATATAGATCTTCAGGATGGATGCTTTCGTTTGCAACTGGGTAATGAAATACTTTCGTATCTTCAATATCCGCCTCAATATTCCACGGTCTGTACGTCATTTGCGGGATAAGAAGTACATTATGAACACTTGGTTCTGGGATATAGTTCACACCGCCAGTCGCCCACTCGACGAACTCTTCCGGTTTCATCTTTTTATTCATCTCATTTTTCGCTTCATAGTCTCTTTGTAATATAGAAAGTATTTTCTCTTCCTCTTTCTGAATAACACTCTCATACCAACCTGTCATTACAGCGATTAAATGAGGTTTCAGCACTTGTACATCCACATTACATATAAAACGAATATACGTAGAGAAAAACTGATGATCCTGCGTTAGTTCCTCTAGTTCATGTATTGCAGTTACGTCTCCACTCGCTGCTAAATGTCTTTTCTTTTCATGCTTCTCGCCTAAAAACGGTAAACATATATATTTCAAATCTACTTCTGAAAGCGCATTGATTTTAGTATGAAACTGTGATATTTCCTGAAACTCCCCTTTATACAACAACTGAAGTAACGCTTTCCACGTATTATGTTCCTCTACAAACTGTAAGTGCTCTCTCATTTCTTCTGTTAATGATTTCTTAATTTCTTCCCATTCATTTTGACTCTTTTCAAGAGTATCAATTAACCGCTTATGAGTAATCGCAGCAATGCCAAGTGCACATTCGAAAAGTATCGAATATTTCACTTGAACGTTATAAGTTTCTCTCTTTCTACTCGTTATGTGATAGACCTCCATTTTTATCCCTCCTTGTTTGCTATATATTAATTCTATTTTTATCGAATTATACCTTCTATATTTTTAGAATTATATTACAACTTTAAAAATATTCTAATCAATGAGCAAATAGAAAAGATTTATACTCTTTTTTATTCTGACTCAATTAAAACCTTGATTATTAAAAATGAAAGTTTTTAATGCCTCTTTTATACATTGCATTTCCTTCTCTTGATCAGCTATAAAGAAGGTTTATTGAAGAGAAAAGAGAATTGATTTTATTAAGAAAAATGAATAGGAGGCTATACGAATGGGGAGAAAAGAAATGTTGCAAAATGGAGTTCAACAAGTTTTTTACGAAGAAGAATGGTACCCACCAATATCAGAAGCGTTAAAAAATCTTACTGCTGAACAAGCATGTTGGCAACCAGAAGGTGCTGCCAGTAATACGATTTGGGAAAATGTGAACCATTTATTAATCTTTAAAGAACGCCTACTTTCCCGCTTACATGAAGACAACACATTTGTTGCTCCACAAAATAATGATGAAACCTTTATCCAAGGTGAGCCTAATGATGATAACGCTTGGCAACAAACAGTAAAGCGAACGCTTCAAGTACATGATGCCTTACAATCTTCATTAACCTCCCTTCAAGAAGCAGAACTAGATCAACTAAGTCCTTCTCTACCAGTTTGGCAACAATATATGAATATCCTTTTGCATGATGCTTATCATACAGGACAAATTATACAGCTTCGGAAACTTCAAGGTTCATGGCCAACTCACCGTTCTTATTTATAAAGTGAAATTTTAATCAGCTCTTACCAATCGGGATTTTGCGGCAGCCCATCCCCACCTCACTTCTTTGCTTTCCCTGAATTTTGAGGTGGAAGTCTTACTGCCCGTTAATCCGAGATAAACGATGTTTAAAATCGCATACGTTTAATATCCAACAAAGCAATTGAAAATAGCTACTTGTTTTGTAATTACTGCGATTGCTCAAAATAAAGCAAATTAAAATACGTGAATCCCAAACATCATTTACCTTCTTCATAACTTCTGATCATAATCCAAATTTGGAAGAATAGAGGCTTTTTTATATACAAATAATAAGCCTCAAGGAGTTGTTGACATGTATTTCATATTGAATATGTTAGGGATTTTCGTTGTCATATTAATCGTTTTCTTATGTTCGCCTAATAAAAAACATATAAAATGGAGACCAATTGTAATTCTCATCCTATTGGAGCTTTTTATTACGTGGTTTATGTTAGGCACAAAGCTCGGCAGTATTATCATTAATAAAATTGCGTCATTTTTCAGTTGGCTACTAGCATGTGCGAATGAAGGTATTCGATTTGCATTTCCTTCAGCTATGGAAAGTCAGCACATTGATTTCTTCTTTAGTGCGTTACTTCCTATCATTTTTGTTATTACTTTTTTCGATATTCTTTCTTATTTCGGAATCTTAACTTGGATTATTGATAAAGTAGGTGCAGTTATTTCAAAGATTTCTCGTTTACCAAAGTTAGAAAGTTTCTTTTCGATTCAAATGATGTTTTTAGGAAACACCGAAGCACTTGCGGTTGTTCGTGATCAATTATCTGTTTTAAAAGAAAATCGATTATTAACTTTTGGAATTATGAGTATGAGTAGCGTTAGCGGATCCATTCTTGGTGCTTATTTATCAATGGTTCCAGCAACATATATTTTCAGCGCAATCCCATTAAACTGTATTAACGCATTAATTTTAGCCAATGTATTAAATCCTGTGGAAGTTTCGAAAGAAGAAGACGTTGTTTACACACCTTCAAAACATGAAAAAAAGGATTTCTTTTCTACTATTTCAAACAGTATGTTAGTTGGGATGAATATGGTTATCGTTATTTTAGCTATGGTAATTGGTTATGTAGCTTTAACAGCATGTTTAAATGGGATTTTAGGATTTTTTGTAACAGGGTTAACAATTCAAAAAATCTTCTCCATTATCTTTAGTCCTTTTGCATTTTTACTCGGTTTATCAGGCAGTGATGCTATGTATGTAGCTGAATTAATGGGGATCAAAATAACGACGAATGAATTTGTTGCAATGATGTATTTAAAATCAAACTTAAAGTCGCTACAACCACATACGATTGCGGTTGCAACAACATTTCTAGCTTCTTTTGCTAACTTTAGTACAGTAGGTATGATTTACGGAACTTACAATTCATTATTTGGCGGAGAAAAATCATCAGTCATCGGTAAAAATGTTTGGAAGCTTCTTGTTAGCGGAATGGCGGTTTCTTTATTAAGCGCTATGCTTGTTGGACTATTTGTATGGTAAACATTCTTTAAAACGAAAGACACCCAATCGAATTGAGTGTCTTCTATTTTTATTTTCGAATTTGACCATTTCCACGAATCACATATTTTGTAGAAGTTAATGCAGGAAGCCCCATTGGTCCCCTTACGTGTAGCTTTTGTGTACTGATGCCAATTTCTGCGCCGAATCCGAATTCAGATCCATCAGTAAAACGAGTTGACGCATTATGATACAGTGCAGCCGCATCTACAGCTGTGAAGAATTTGCTGACGTTTTCCTCGTTTTCTGAAATAATCGCTTCGGAATGCATAGATCCATACGTATTTATGTGATGAATCGCTTCTTCTATAGAAGAAACTACCTTCACTGCCAGCATGAGTGATAAAAATTCTGTACCCCAGTCTTCTTCTGAAGCAAGTACTATTGAAGAATCAATTACCAATGCTTTCTGATCACCACGTAACTCCACGCCGCTTTCCTTCAAAGTAGAAAACAACTCGCTACCATATCGCCGCGCCCACTTCTCATGAAGTACAATCGTTTCAATGGCATTACATACAGATGGACGCTGCGTTTTTGCATTTATAATAATATCAATTGCCATTTGTTTATTCGCTGTTTCATCAATGAAAATATGACAATTTCCTGCACCCGTTTCAAGTACTGGAACAGATGCTTCTCTCACTACCGTATCAATTAATTGTTTGCCACCTCTTGGAATAAGAACGTCTAAGTAATCATTCATTGTAAACAACTGCTTTGCGCTATCCCGTGTTGTGTCTTCTATGAGCTGTACACTTTCTGGAGGCAAGCTTGTTTGTTTAAGCGCCCGGTGAATAACGTCAACAATAGCTTTGTTAGAATTGATAGCAGAAGAACTACCACGTAATATAACTGCGTTTCCTGTCTTTAAACAAATTGTAGCAGCATCTACTGTTACATTTGGCCTTGCCTCATAAATCATACCAACAACACCAAGTGGTACACGCATCTCCTGAATAAATAGTCCATTTGGTCGCTCCCATTTGCTTACACATTCTCCAACAGGATCACGTAATTCAATTAATTGCTTAATTCCCTCTGCCATATCAATAATACGCTGTTCATTCAGCATTAGACGATCAAGGAGTGAATCAGAAAATCCTTTTGCCTTACCTTCTTCGATATCTCGTTTGTTTTCCTCTAAAATATAAGCTGCTTCTACTATTAACTGATCAGCAATGGCAGCAAGTGCTTCGTTTTTTTGACTTGTAGATTTTAGTACAAGTTCTCTAGCAATTTCTTTGGCTTTTTTTCCCTTTGCCAACACTTCATTCATTTTTGTTTCCTCCTTTTTAACATCACTATTCTTAAAGTGAAACCCAATAATCTCTATGAATGACTTCATAATTATGTCTTTCGCCTCTTGCTTGAATATGTTGGCTTTGCATACCTTTTATCTCTCTTAATTCCTCTGCGCCATATGTGCATTGTCCTTTTCCAATTACGCGCCCTTGTTGCGTCATTACTTCTACGACATCACCAACTTTGAAAAATCCTGACACATTTGTAACGCCGGCAGGAAGAAGACTCTTACCATGCTGAATGATAGCAATAGCTGCTCCGGCGTCTACTTCAATTTGTCCGCTAACGAGCGAATGCAACGCGATCCATTGCTTGTTCATCTTCATTTCTTTTTGAGGAGCATTTCCGATATATGTTCCATCACCTTTGCCCTTTAAAACATCTACAAATTTCTCTTGTCCACGTCCTGTTCCGATAAATACACTCACACCAAGAGAGAGTGCTGTCTTTGCAGCATCGATTTTTGATTTCATTCCGCCAGTCCCAAGTTTTGAGCCAGCATCTCCTGCAAGAGAAGCGATTTCTTCTGTAACTTCAGGAAGGAAATAATATTTTTTTGCATCCTCATTTTTCTGAGGATTTTTGTCATATAAACCGTTCACATCTGTAAAAATCATCAGCATATCCGCCGAAACAAGTCCGCTTACTAAAGCTGACAGCATATCATTATCACCGAACGTTAGCTCTTCTAAAGAAATGGAATCATTTTCATTAATGATTGGAAGAGCAGAACGGTTTAATAACTCTCCTAAAGTAGCGTAAGCGTTACTATATTGTTCTTTTCTAGAAAAGTCACTTCTCGTCAGCAATAATTGCGCAGTTACAATACCATATTTACGGAATTCCTCCGTGTACGCCTGCATTAACAAGCTTTGTCCGACAGCTGCAGCAGCCTGTTTTCCTTTAATTGTCACAGGTCTACTTGGATATCCTAGAGCAGAAAAACCTGCAGCAACGGCTCCAGATGTAATTAACAAAACTTCATGTCCTTCCTCTTTCAATCGAGCCAATGCGGCAACATGATCTGAAAGTTGTTCTTTAGAAATGCCTCCGTGACTATCTGCCAAGGAGCTGCTCCCAATCTTAACGACAACTCGTTGTTTTTTCACTTTTGTATCCCCCAAATCTAAAATCAAAGTTTTTTATACATTACACTTTTATTCATACAGCTTTCAGTCATTTCTATTCTCATTATTGCTGCACCTAGCCTATTCAAGAGCAAAATAAAAATGACCGCTTCGCCCTTAATAAAATAAAAAGGACGAAACGGTCATTGTTCCGCGGTACCACCTTAATTGATATACATAGATATCCACTTGGCGCCTATAACGCAGGCGAACGCCTAAACTTTCATTTAAGACTCAGGGATAGGTTCGATATATTCTATACGAGGAATCTTTCAGCCGGTGAATTCCACTCTCTTTCGCAAGAAGACATATGTACTATTTCCCTTCAACGATTTTCGGTTTAATTTTTTTATATTATGCGATATAGTTTGATTTGGTGTCAAGAGGTATTTTAAAAAATAAATAGAGCGACAAGTTCTTGTATGAAATGATTGCCCTACTGAATGGAAATACAAATTGATATAACTGCAACTCATATTCATAAACATAATACCTTACATTATAGTGTATATATTTACAGAATGTCGAATATAATTCATTTTTATCTTTTACTGTTGCAAAAAGGAATATATTCTCTTAGAATGTTTCTTTATATTGCATGGAGATGTTATTGTTATTTTAAGATAACAATTTCGAAATAATATAATTTATTAAAAAGGAGCAAGATTGAGTTATTATGGATAAACAAATTGGATTCATCGGATGCGGAAATATGGGAATGGCTATCATTGGCGGAATGCTAAACAAAAAGGTAGTGTCTGCAAATCATGTTATTTGTTCGGATTTAAACACTACGAATTTAAAACATGCTAACGAAAAATATGGGCTAACTACAACTACTGACAATAATGAGGTAGCTAAAAATGCTGATATTTTAATTTTATCAATTAAACCGGACCTATACGCAGCGGTCATTAACGAAATAAAAGAAGTCATCAAAAACGATGTTATCGTCGTAACGATCGCTGCCGGCAAAAGCATTAAAAGTACTGAAGAAGCTTTTGATAAAAAATTAAAAGTTGTAAGAGTAATGCCTAATACACCTGCTCTTGTTGGAGAAGGAATGTCTGCGTTATGCCCTAATGAAATGGTGACAGAAAAAGATTTAGAAGATGTGCTAAACATTTTCAATAGCTTTGGTCAAGCAGAGATTGTAAGTGAAAAATTAATGGATGTTGTTACATCAGTAAGCGGTTCTTCACCAGCATACGTATATATGATTATAGAGGCGATGGCAGATGCTGCTGTACTAGATGGTATGCCTAGAAATCAAGCATATAAATTCGCTGCTCAAGCTGTATTAGGGTCTGCAAAAATGGTACTAGAAACAGGAATACATCCAGGTGAATTGAAAGATATGGTTTGTTCTCCTGGCGGAACAACGATAGAAGCTGTAGCAACATTAGAGGAAAAAGGCTTACGCACAGCCATCATTTCAGCTATGCAGCGCTGTACGCAAAAGTCTATTGAACTGTCTAGCCAAACAAAAAAAATAAAACGATAAAAGAGATCATGTTAGCTATGAATTCATATGAATTTAACTAGAAATGCACTACATGATAAACGGCCAAATTCGAATATACTTGAGTTTGGCCGTTTTAGTTTTTAATTATATTAAAATAATTTTACTCATCACACTACTTTACTTGTGTAATTTTATTAGAAACTAATAATTTTTCAATGCATTTCGGTAACATGTCTAATAGCGTTTCAAATGCGTAATTTACATCTAAACGTTCTGTCCATTGATGGGCATCTTTTCCTACCGGCCCCATATTTAATACTGGAACGTCAAACTCTTCTAGTTCCTGAAGTGGAATCGAGTAACCTTTATCCCATAATGGCATATTGTCTACAAGTGAACTCATTGAATGTAGTGGATTCTGTAAGCCCACATAGCTCAAATCTGAAATTCCTCCAAAATAGTTTTGGTTTTCAAATGTAATGTTATGATTGTAATGTGCATACTTTTCCATTTCTGCAACTACTTCTTTAATTAATGGATCGTTGCGTGAACTTACAGCTGGATAATATGGTGGAGCAAAGAAAAGTACAATCATCGGCGCCTTTTCTTTACATAAAATAGCTAGTTTATCTACTAAATCAATTGTTACCGCACGATCATCTTTCTCTTCTCTATTTTTTATTATACTAGATTGAATATCATCTATTTTCGCTTGACCATGTTGTTCAATTGCATAAGCGATAAGCTCTTCGTACGTTAATACATTCACTTTCATATTAGGCGGTATAAACGGATTATATTTAGAAAAACGATATGCTTGCTTTTCATATTTCTCTTCTATTTTCTCTGCTATTTTCGTTACTTTTTGACGTAACAATGAAACGACATCTGTCATTGATTTTTCTAGTAAAAACAAATTAAATAATGTAACGGCACGATGCGGAATTTGTACAGAATAATCCTCCTTTAAGTCCCGTTGAAGTAAGTTAGTTGGCGGAGGACTCGCTTCCCCTTCTACAATATCACAAAGGTCCGTATTCAACTCTAATTCTGCTGTTATTAATGACGCCATATAACTACCATTTAAGCCCGCAAAAGGTTCACCTACATGTGTTTCTTTACCATAGCAAAGAATTCCAGGTAACACTTTACCAATAGAACCCGTGTAAATATACTTATTTTGGTCACCAGGATGTCTTGCAAACATAGGCTCTGAATTTAGGACTGTTTTATAATTTAAATCATGTTCTTTTGCTAACTCTAGTAATCTTGGAACAGCAGCCCTCATCCCCACCGAATTTACTTCTTCATCTGGAACAGCTAATAAAAGTACATTTCCATCAAATCTTCCTTCACAGGCTTGCTCAATCATTGCCATTTGTAACGTGAGGCCGCATTTCATGTCCATTGTTCCTCTACCAAATAGCCAATCTCCTTGTTCTATATCTTCACGTACATGGGCTGGTAGTTCATCTTTATGAGAATAAAACATAGACGTTAACTTTTTAGGGTTGAATGCATCCTCTTTCCATACTCCGTAATCTTGTACATCTACAACATCAAAGTGACTAACTAGAATTACGGTATTTTTTGTACAATCGCTTTTCTTTACGAGCGCTGTAACAAAATATCGTCCGTCCCCCGTCGGATTTTTTTGCAAATGTTGTGGGTTGTCTTTGAAGTACTGTAAATCAGATAATTGTTCCACAACAAAGTCTGGCAATATTACTTCAGCTTCTGTACCTGTAATACTAGGAATTTCAACTAGACTGCTTAATAATTGAATCAATTGTTCTTTTGATTGCCACTTTGACATATAAATCCCCCTATTTTTCCGCATTATGAAAATGAATTCCAGTATATGAATAAAAAATGACGACAGTTATCAAAATTATAGTTCTGATGTACTGCCGATTTTTATTGATATTTCATGAGCTGCTTGTTTTACCTTATTAATAAGAAAAGATAGTCGATCTTCATTAATACGATGACTAATTAACCCAACACTTAATGCTCCCACTACATTATGATTAAATCCAATAATTGGTGCAGCTACTGAAGCAGTTCCTTCTGTTTTTTCTCCATAACTGACAGCATATCCTTCGTTTCTTATTTGCTTTATTTGATCAAGAAGAATTCGCTTTTGTTCTGGTAAAGCAGGAAGTAGCTGCTCAACAATATATTCCATTTCATTCTGTTTCATATTGGCTAGCATCGTTTTATTTGCAGCACCAATTGAAAGAGGAATCTGTTCCCCTAAGTTATCAATAACTCGAATTTTTAAAGGGCTATCAATTCTTTCAATGATAATAGAATGTGTTCCATTTGGAATGTTCAAATACACACTTTCTTCCACTTCAGAGGCTAATCGCTTCATCACTTCTCTTGCCACAGATCTGTAGTCTACTTTCTCCAATTGACGTAATCCTATTTCCATCCACATGGGCCCGATTTTGTATTGTTTCGTTTCTGAAATTTGCGTAACTAACCCATGCTCGATTAGAGAATTAAGTAATCTATGTACTGTACTAACTGGGAGATGTGTTCTGTCCGCTATATCAGAAATAGCCCAATATTCTTTTTCATTAGTAGAATTTAATAACTTTATAATACTTATCGCTCGATCAATGGACTGTACCATAACTCACCCCAACTTGACTTGTAATATGTTAGTACGCTCAATTACCTATCAATTTAACAAATATTCAAAATGAAATCAATCAGTTTATTTAATTTTCTAAAAATAAATAAACATAACTCAATAATAATTTGAAAGCGCAAACAAAAAAATATTGACTTTTCTTTTTAATTATCTGAAAATTATAACAAGATTTCACATCACGGAATACATTCCACAATACAGAAAAACATCAAACTTTATTCTATCAACTACGAAAGTGAGGAAAACAATGACGCAAGTAAACAATACAAATAATGAATTAAAACGTACGATGAAAAGTAGACACTTATTCATGATTGCACTCGGTGGTGTGATTGGAACGGGGTTATTTAACGGATCTGGCTTTATTATCAGTCAAGCTGGGCCTGGTGGATCCGTACTTGCCTTTATGGCAGGTGGATTATTAATGTATTTCGTTATGCTATGTCTTGGTGAACTCGCTGTAGCCATGCCTGTTTCGGGCTCTTTCCAGGAATATGCCACTAAGTTCATCAATCCTGCAACTGGCTTTACAATCGGATGGTTGTATTGGTTAAGCTGGGCGAATACGACCGGTCTTGAATTTACAACTGCCGGCATTACAATGCAGCGCTGGTTTCCTGATATTCCTGTTTGGGTTTGGTGTTTAATATTTGGCGTTACGATTTTCACTATTAACGCATTATCTGCTCGTAGTTATGCAGAAACAGAATTTTGGTTTTCAAGTATAAAAGTATCTGCCATTATAGCTTTTATAATTCTTGGTGGCGCCGCTATGTTCGGTTTTATTGATTTAAAAGGCGACGAACCAGCTCCGCTATTTTCAAATTTCGTAAATCATGGTGGTTTATTCCCAAATGGACTTGCAGCTATTCTATTAACAATGGTTACAGTCAATTATTCCTTCCAAGGTACAGAGCTTGTCGGAATCGCAGCAGGTGAAAGTGAAGATCCAGCAAAAACTTTACCTCGTTCTATTAGAAATATTATATGGCGCACAATGTTTTTCTTCGTCTTAGCAATCTTTGTTCTTGTTGCTTTAATTCCTTGGGAAGAAGCAGGATTAACAAAAAGCCCGTTCGTTGCTGTTTTTGATAATCTCGGTATTCCATATGCAGCTGATATTATGAACTTTGTTATTCTTACTGCTGTTCTTTCTGTCGCAAACTCAGGACTATACGCTGCTACTCGAATGCTTTGGTCTTTATCAAAAAACGAAATGGCTCCAGCATTTTTAAAGAAATTATCATCACGTGGGATTCCTCTCAACGCTTTAATCATGACAATAGCTATTTCTGCTTTTTCTCTTTTGACAAGTGTAGTAGCTGCTGAAACTGTTTACTTGTGGCTCATTTCAATTTCCGGAGTCATAACAATTATTGTTTGGATGTCAATTTGTGTTTCTCAATTCTTTTTCCGTAAACATTATTTAGCAGACGGAGGAAGATTAGAAGACTTAAAATTTAAAACTCCACTTTATCCACTTGTACCAATTCTTGGTTTTGGATTGTATGGCATTATATTAATCAGTCTTATCTTTATCCCTGAACAACGACTTGGAATCTATTGCACTGTACCATTTATTATCTTTTGTTACACGTACTATCACTTTAAAGTTAAGAAAAGAATTGCTACTAACAGTCAAAGTGAAACTAAAATTAGCGAAACTTCGTAATATTGTACGATACAAAAAAGACCACACGTGGCGTTTCACTTCATGTGTGGTCTTTTTTCATTATTTTAATATGATTTCATCTGAATTTAATGAATATATCCCCTCTCCTACAAAAGTAGTAGAGGGTTCATTTAAACACTTACTACCTCAGTGGGATTTATCACATTCCAATTTCAATATAATAGTAAATAGGTATATCGGATATAGATGTACATTACTAGGCTTATACATATTTCAACTTTAGAATTACATTTACTATTCAATTGGTAGTTACCAATAAAGAGAGGAATGATCATAATAATACAGAACATATACGAAACTCATTTACATGTAAGAAATTTAGAAAAGGCAATAAATTTCTATCAAAACAAGCTAGGATTGACGTTAGCAAGAAAACTCTCCAAAAAAAGAGTGGCTTTCTTTTGGGTCGGAGAAAATAAACAACAAATGCTTGGACTATGGGAAGTAAATAATATCGAAGACTTTGAGCTGAGACATTTTGCTTTTGGTGTAAATTTAGAGTTTTTAATGACTTCTAAAGCGTGGTTAGAGGAACGTGGAATAGAAGTGATAGGAAGTCAAGGAAAAGGAAATCAAGAGCCAATTGTCCAAAGGTGGATGCCCGCTGCAAGTGTATACTTTCTATATTGTGATAGAAATAAATTAGAATTCATTTCTATGTTACATGACAATCCAGATGAATTAGAATATGCATCCTATTTAAGTGTATGGAATGCGAAACACCAAGAAAAATGAATGAAATTTCCGTTCAAGTCTTTTCTAATTTTTTAGATATAATGTTGTACGATCCCCCTTTTGCTATTAATTTTCGTCGGATTTATGAACAGTTATCGTAATGGAAAATTCATGATAACTCCACTTGTTAACATAATGCATTTACTGTCACTTTATATTTGTACTTACGTACGAGCAATTCCTAATCTGCTTCAATTACAATTTGAATTATGTAAATTTTCCTCTTATCTGGCATCTACTCTTTAAACACAAACTCCCCTTAAATCGAAAATGATTAAGGGGAGTTTTATATACGATGCAATTATAGTTCAGATTTCACTCGAACAGAAACATTATTTTTAATTATATTTTTGACATCTTTAAAGCTAACAAAATTGTTACTTTTCTCATCCCAAAGACGGAAACGTAGTGATTGTAAGCTTGTAGCAAGCGTAATCGTTGGTACATTTTTTAACGGAAGCGTATTATTGTGTGCCTCTTCTAGTTTATAGTTAGGTACTCTTGGACTTAAATGGTGAACATGATGGAATCCAATATTACCCGTTAGAAATTGCAAAATTTTAGGAAGCTTATAAAAAGAACTTCCTTCCACTGCCGCTTTCACATATTCCCAATCTTTATCCTCTTCAAAATAAGAATCCTCAAATGTGTGCTGTACGTAAAACAGCCAAATCCCTACTGAACCTGCTATTAAGAATATAGTACCATGTACTAACAGAAACGATTGCCACCCAATTGCCCAGCAAAGTATAGCTACTACAGCAACAATTATAATATTCGTCAAATAAGTATTCATACGTTCTTTCTGTCTTGCACCTTTTCGGTTAAATCTATTTTTAAGCAAGAAAACATAAATCGGACCTAATCCAAACATAACGAATGGATTGCGATATAAACGATATGCTAAACGAAGTCTAAATGGTGCTGCTACATATTCATCAACTGTAAGCGTCCAAATATCCCCTGTACCCCTCTTATCCAAATTACCACTTGTAGCGTGGTGAATAGAATGCTCATGCCCCCACTGATCAAATGGGAATAATGTTAAAACACCCATACACGTTCCAACTATTCTATTTGCACGTCGACTTTTAAAGAACGAATAATGGGTACAATCATGAAAAATAATGAAAATTCTTGTCATAAATCCAGCGGCTAACAGTGCTGGAACTAAAGTTAACCAATAAGAAACTGACAAACTTTTATAAGCAAGGTACCATAAAATAATAAATGGCACGATTGTGTTGATCAGTTGCCAAACACTTTTTTTAATCGTTGATTTTTCAAAAGGAGCAACTTGTTTTTTTAAATTTTTAGTATTTTCTAAGGTCATTGTTCTAATTCCTTTCCTTTTTGTTGCTAATTCATATTATAGCACACTATTAGTATCAGGTGTTAAAAGTAGCTATAATAAATATTTTATACTATGAAAATCTCTTTTTTCTTACTCATTACTTACAAATTTCTTACGTCCAAAATAGCTTCTATAATTGGACAGACGGAGCATTTTATGTATCAAAGAAACTTCGAATTTTTCCAATAAGTACATAAAAAACAGAGAGTTTTTTCACAAGAAGAAAAAAGCTGCAACCAGTCAGTTTCACCGACTTATCGCAGCTTCTCTTCTTTTTACCTTATTTTATCGATGAAGCCAAACTGCACCTGCAGACTTGTCTTCAGCTTGGCCTACGACTTCAAACTTCAGTCCTAGCTTCGGCAACTTACGTCCTGCATCAGGAATAACGCTGTTGATGTATTGCTTAGAATCATCAAATTTTGCCACTCCTGGTAATCCTTTATAATCAAAGATACCGCGTGTTGGTGAATTTACTTTCCATGCTGGCGTTTGATCAAATGAGAATGCCGCATCAGCAATTTGATAACGCGTACTGCTCTTCACAGTAGGTTGTCCATTTAATGTCCCTACAATTGCCTCTGGATGAGAATCTACTACTCCTAAGAACCCTTCACCTGGATGAACGCCTACCCAGTTATCTGTAAAGCTTTGATCCGCATACCATACAACCATTCCTGTATTAAATACTGGTCCACGTGCATGTTGTAACGCAGTGTCAGAACCAGCGTAATTTCTCCACTCTACATAGTAATTATGTTTTTTCTGTTCAAATCCGTTAGACACAGTAAAGCCTTTTAACGTCATTGCTGGCTGACCTTCTGCATCATCAGAGAAAACAACTTTTCCATCTACAGTTAATGCTGCATTATCTAACGCAAACCCTTTATAAGCTACTGCAATATCTGTTAAGTACTCAAATTGCAGTTTTACTTTTTTTCCTTTGAATTGGCTTAAATCGTATGATTTATCAACCCACTTACCATCAGTTGTATCCGCGCCGCCTTTTACATCTTTTTCGCCCATTCTATCAATGCGTGTCTTCGTTCCATCTTCTGCAATCGCATATACGTCAAGGAAATCATACTTCGCTTCAAGTTCGTAAAATGCCTTATAATCGAACTTAGCATCCTTTGCATTTGTTAAGTCAAATACTGGTGTCTCAAGTGTTGTATGAATGTCATTTCCTTTTGTACTGTAATAGAACTTCTTACCAAACGCTGATTCGATATTTTTTATATCTTTGTCCGGCAAGTTAACACGAACGATTCCAGGTCGTTTAGATTTTGTAGTGCTTTGATCTACATATGTCGCAACACCGATTCCTTTGCTAAGTTTGTCATAATCTACTTCAAGGATATTCGCCCAGTTCCCCTTCATATTCTTTTGGAAAAACTCTTTATTTTGTGGTGAGAAACTCGTTGGCTCTGTTCCTGCAATTTTTCCAGCCCAGCTACCACCACTCATAATAGACCATGACTCAACAGGTTCACCTTGTCCTGAGTACTTTGTATCATATTCATCTGGTAAACCTAAATCATGACCATACTCATGCGCAAACACACCAACTGCCCCGTCTTCAGGCTCGATTGTATAATCGTATGCAGCCATCTTTCCGCCCCAGTTCGAAACAGAAGATTTCGTGCCATCAATTGCATATGGTTTTGAACCTAGTTTTGAACGATGTGACCAAATCGCATCATCTTTCAATTTACCGCCGCCAGCTTCTTGACCAACGCCAGCATGTACAACCATTAAATGATCGATAATGCCATCTGGCTCATTTTTATTTCCATCACCATCTTGATCGTATTGATCAAATTGGTCATAGTCTGCTAAATTGATTCCTTTTGCTACCGCTGCTTTTAATGCTTCTTTCACAAAATCTTTTGGTCCTAAAGGCCCCTTGTTATCATGCCCAGTACCCGCATCAGCACCATAATCTGATGCTTTTCCTGGAACAGTAAGCCACTCTGTTACAGTCCCATCAACTGTATAGCTACCACCAGATTGTTCTTCATAATATTGCTTAAATGTGTTAATCTTCGATCCATCAAATAAAGTGAATGGTTCATCACCAAATAACATTTTTTGATAATGTTCACGATTAAAGTCCTTAGAATACATGTATCCTGGCTCTTGATCAATATTATTATGCTTAAAATCGCTAAATTCTACAAGTAAAACAAGTACTTTATCTTTTCGAACAGCTCCATTGTATTCTTCTTGCTTCGCTGATGTAGTAGGTACTTTTCCATTTAATTTCCCTGGATTCAATGCTGCACCTTGTCCAGCTACTGGGCCTACTTCAGGCTGCTGTGCCTGTTCATTTTCCTTCATTTTTGCATCTTTTACTTTTTTCATAAAATCAGAAGCTTCTTGTGTAAGACTATCTCCTGTTAAGATTTCTTTCCCAGGGTTTTCCCCTTTCTTTTTCTCAACATATTTTTCGACAGCCTTTGACGTCTCAGCTTGTGATGCAGATTGATCAATTACCCCCCGTTGTTTTAGCGCTTCTGCCAAACGCTCCTCCGGTATTAAGTGCTCATCTATTGGTAGAGATGATGTTGGTGTCTCAGCATAAGCTGCGTGACCTCCAAAAGCAAACGTACTACTTAGTACTGCTGCTGTTGTTAATACCGCTAATGGTTTTAATTTCTTTTTCAATGTATTTCCTCCCCAGTGTCTGCAAATTATCGTTTTTTGCCGATAACAACATAATATTCGTTATAATACGAATATTCAATCTTTTTCAACAAATAAAATGTTGAGAAATATTTTTTTATGCAGGGTGAAATACATAAGATATAAAAACAAACAGACCCTCCTATAAATAACAGTGAACTTTTATATGTTCTTAGTTACAATCAAAATCCAGTAAATCTGGGATTCATACTTTTTTAATAAAAATAAGAATTAAATATTTTCTATACTATTTAATCTATGGATTACCATATTACTCACTATTCTCATTATTACAAGCTAATAGTGGTTCGTACATCATTATAGCGTGATTCTCTGTTACATATTGATCTTCTATTAACTGTTTCTGTTGATTATATACTTTACGTTGAATCACATTATGTCGTATATAACCGCCCCAGTATGCAGGTTGAATTGAGTGTTCTTTCTCATACACTTCATATTGATAAAGTTGCGGATAGACTGTTCTCCATTCACCAACTAAATGTTCATCTGTCATATAAAGGTGAAGTTGATACGGTTGGTCCGTTTCATTTTTAATTTGTAAATCCAAATAGTTATAGGAACAAGTCGCCCCACTCCCAAACGGTTGAGTTCGCCTAGAGTCAGGAAAGACATCAAAGCTATGACGATATCGTTCTGTTACTGTCAGTGGTGTATGTAAAGTCATCCAATATATTAAATTCGAAAGCTGACAAAGACCTCCTCCAATACCTGTTTGAAAAGATCCGTAATGTAATACCATACCTTCTACATACCCTTTTTTCCTCGTTGGCTTACCTATTAAACGCCAGTAAGAAAATGTTTCTCCCGGTCTAATGACGATACCATTTAGTTTTTTAACAGCAATTTTCAAATTAACAACCTTATTCTGTTGATACCACATATCTACATCTTTGAGCTTACGAAGTAATATCGTTCGGTGCTGAATTGCTGTACAAGGTAGCTTTTCTTGTTGGAACCTTTTTGCATATGTTTTTCCATCTGCCAACCACTGAATGTACCTCTTTGTAGAGTAATACCACTTCCCTAGCATAATGCGATACTTAGACCGCTGTTTAGGACGTAAGTGCACTATATTCATTTTATTCCCTCTCTCTTTCTTCAAGTAAATTCTAATATATTTCTAATTCAATAAATTACAGTTTTCTTAGCTGCATAATAATTTCCGCAAAAAAATAATAAATTTACTCTAGTGGAGATTTTATTTTGATGATTGCTTTATAATTATATGAAACTGCGCTGCAATACGATAAATTGAAATAAACATATTATAAATATAACGGATAACCTTAAATAAAAAATAATGAACATTAAAGAAATTTTAAAGTATTAATATATTTTTCGTAAATATTAATTGATAACACATTAGACTTTACTATATGTATAACTTCTTATTCTACAAAATGAAATTTTTTAATGTAAGAAAAAATATAATTTCCCTTTAACATTTATACAAGTCTCATATGGAAAACTTTACAAAACAATTCGAACACTTATATTTAGAATAAACACAAAAAATTGCCACCAGTTAGCTTAACTGGTTGGCAATTTTTTAACGAGAATGCTTTACAAATAGTTGAATTGCTTCTTCTGGTACATAGCACTTTCCATTACTCTCTACAATAATACTTCTTAATTCATACCCTTTACCATTGATACGAATTATATTTTTGTTACCAAATAATTGTGCTTCTACTTTATTATGTTTTACTACGAGTAACGGGTTTGCTCCTTCGATTTTGTCGGCTGTTACAGTTGCACCGATTTTCTTAAAGGCTTGTTCACTCTCTAAAAATATTTTATTCGTTACTTCTTCTAAGTTAAAGCCCATCGCTTTCGCCATCGTCTTCGCAATGTCTGTATTTTGGATTAAGCCTTCTGGTTTTTGAGGTCCATAAGAATGTAAGAATACATCCTCACCTGTATGTCCTCCTGTCGTAAAGCCGATATTTGCACGATTAGCCAATAATGTAGTAAGAATTCGTCCTACATCCATTTTCTTTTTTGCCACTTTTAATTTTTCTTTTTCATCATGAGTTAGATTATCCAAACCGTATAGTTTAGCTACATCTTCTACATTTGATAAATCAGATTTCAGTTTATTTATAGTTCCTTCAAGTGTCATTTTCGCCTTTTTCAATGGATCAATGTATGCAGAAACCGGTGTAGTATTGTATCCTTTTGTCGTATTCCTATTCCCTATAGAGATGCCGCTGTTACCATGATCAGTTAAAGCGATGAGCATCGTATCCCCATCTTTCTTCGCAAATTGTAACGCCTTTGCTACCGCTTCATCAAATGCCAATACATCGCTAATAATCCCAATTGGATCATTAGCATGAGCTGCCCAATCTGGCTTACTACCTTCTACGAATAAAAAGAAGCCATCTTTATCTTTTGATAATGTTTGAATTGCTTTTTCTGTCATTTGAGAAAGTGTTGGTTGTTCTGGATTTGTTGCTATACGATCCATATCAAACGCAAGAGCATGATGTGAGAAAGAGCCCCAAATTTTATTAGATTTGGAGTTCAATAACGCATCTTTCGTTTCAACAAAATCGTACCCTTTGTCTTGAATCACCTTTACTAAATTTTCACCATCTTTTCGGATTCCATTACTTTTTATAGGTAGAAGCGCCGCTTTTCCCCCGCCTAATACGACATCTATATTTTGATATACTTGCTGCTTCGCAATTACGTCAAAATGTTTGCGATTGACATGGTGAGCGGAGAATCCGGCCGGAGTAGCATGCTGAATTTCAGATGTAGCAACAATGCCAGTTGCACGACCAGTACATTTTGCGCCTTCTAATACGTTTGCGACCGGCCATAACTTTTCTTCTTCTTTTATTGGCTGTAAGCTAGGCGAACTTACAATAGAAGGTAATACACCTACATATCCTGAATTCGATTTATTTCCAGTTGCTAAAGCTGTTGCTGCTGGCGCTGAGTCTGTAATAGCTGATTCCGCCGAAAACGTACGAACACCTCCTGTTACAATTTGATCTAACGTAAGCGGTGCCCCTTTATACCAGCGAGCCAATGTTGTCGCCGTTGAACTCGTTCCGTCCATAACCATCATAATTATATTTTTAGGCTGGTGTTCTACTTTTTTCACCTTAGCTTTGGCCGCATGATAATTCATCATACTTTCCGTACTTAATACGCTTACTATTATAGCTCCCACCAATAGTAACTTTTTCATCTTCACACCATAATTCAACATGATTGTTCCTCCATAAACTTTGCATTCATTTCAATACACCTTATTTCCTTTTCCATACCAAAACCTACATATGTTTTATTAGTTCCCAATTCTCATAAAGCTAACAATAGTTACTTTCTCTTTCTTTAATTAAATATTGATATGTATCATTTATCTTATAAAAAAGATTTAACATCCTTTTCATTAATTACTTATTTAACAATAAATCCTCAATTAAAAGAAATAAAAATTTATTGTTAAACAATAAATTTCATGTTAAATTAATAAGATATTAAATAAATGAGGTGCTTTTTATGAAACAAGGATCCACACTCTTTTTAAAGACCGTTGTAATTCTGATCGGAATCCCCGTTCTTGCTATGTGCATTTTTTTAGTCCCTAAAATAGGAAATTTTGCCGCAGAATTATATCCAGATATTGCATATATTAAATATCTTGTATTTATCAATTTATACGCAACAGCAATACCTTATTACTTCGCACTGTACCAAACATTTAAGCTTTTAAACTATATTGATAAAAATAACGCATTCTCAGAGCTATCTGTTCAAGCTTTAAAAAATATTAAGTACAGCGCATTGGCAATTAGTGTATTATATGTATTAGGTATGCCACTTTTCTATCTCGTGGCAGAGAGAGATGACGCCCCTGGCATTATTATTATCGGAATGATTATGATTTTTGCTTCAATGGTAATCGCGGTCTTTGCTGCCGTTCTCCAAAGACTATTAAAAGATGCTATAGATATAAAATCAGAAAATGATTTAACGGTCTGAGGTGAATAATATGGCAATTATTATTAATATTGATGTAATGTTAGCAAAAAGAAAAATGAGTGTAACAGAACTTTCGGAGAAGGTTGGAATTACAATGGCTAACCTTTCTATCTTGAAAAATGGAAAAGCAAAAGCAGTCCGTTTTTCAACTTTAGAAGCAATATGTAAAGCATTAGAATGCCAACCCGGGGATATTTTAGAATATCAACCTGAAGATACCGAATAAAAAGAGTCCTTCATACGAGAAGGACTCTTTTTATTACACATTACGGCGCAAAACTAATTTGACCAGTAAACAATAGGATAATTGCTATGATCCAAAATATAAAAAATGATGAGGACAGTATTAATGAAAGAATAGCAATTCCCTTCTTCTCTGTTCTTTTCGTCATTGTGATTATTGAAAGCATGATACCTACACCTGTCAGGGCAATTGTAATATAATCTCCAACTATATTACCTGCATTGGCTATCCTTGTTGGCGTTATAAAAACGAATAGAAAACACAAAATGCCGATGAGTAAAGATATATAGCTTATTATACTGTACTTCTTTGTAGGAACTATTTCAGTTTTCATACTAACCCCACCCCTTCTATATAGCTATGAGTCCATATTAACATGAATAACCATAATTTGGTTAAAACATAAAAAAGATAAAGTGGACGCTATCACTTTATCCTTCAGTTTATTTCTATCTAACAATTAACCTGGCTACTTCTTTAATAAAGATGGACGGACATTCTTTAACTCCTAGCAATTTTTATATACAGAAAATAAAATGAAATAGTTCTAAAAAATAAAGACTGTACCTTTAAAATGAAAGATACAGTCTTTATTCATAACTTTTTTTATAAAGAAAACTCTCTATCACTCACTACCTTAAAAAACTCCGAGTAATGTGATAAAGAATAATCCGCTACATCACAATTACCTTGAAACATACATGTTGAAATACCTAATTCTTTTGCAGGTAATAAATCTAATTCTCTATCTCCAATAGCTAAATCAATATTGTATTTTTTATGCAGATGATTATAAGCTAAAGAGTTCGGCTTTCGAGGAAACCCATCGTCAATTGTAACCATATCTACGAAGTATTTTTCCCAGCCGTAATATTTTAAAATGGCCATAACCCCTTTCCTATGTTTATGGGTCATAATCACATTTTTATCTGCAAATTTCAAAACCTCTTCGACACCTGCAAAAGGTTTCATATCTTTTGGCGTGAATTTTCCCTTCAAAACTTTAATCTTTTCTTCCTGCTCGCATGAAATATTATAATACTGAATTGCATGAGAGTATGATATTTTTAAGTTTTTGTATATTTCTTGTTTTTCTACTGAATCACCTAATATTTCAGAAAGCATCATTGTATATGCAGGGTACGTATCAAATAACGTCCCATCAAAATCCCATAAAATATTCATTCTATTCACCTTCTATTTTCAAATCATTGGATGACTAAATCCGCCCTATCCTTCGGCAATTCCATTTCTAAGTAATAATCCTCTGCTTTCCAATACCTATTTTCAAACTTTGAAAGGTTTTTCTGCGTTTTTTCACTCTCACGTAGAAACCTTGTCTCTCTTGGACAGTCCAAATAGACCATATAATGAAAGAAATCTCTCCATTCTTTTCGCTGCAAAAAAACTCCTTCAATAACAATTACGCCTACAATAGGAATCTGTACTTTTTTCATTTCACATGAGTCTGTTTCCTCTTGATAAAAAGGCAAAGTCAGTTTTGTCTCATGTTGTAACTTCTAAAAAAACTTCTGCCTCAAGTATGGAATATCCCACTGTAAACAATAATACTCATACCATTCTTCATATCCTGTATGATAGCGTTTATTACGCTCCACTATGTGATCATCAATATGAAAAATATGAAACGGGATGCCCTCTTGCTTCATATTTTCTTTTAAATTTGCTACGAATGTTGTTTTTCCAGATCGACTTAAACCATCTATCCCTAAAATAAAGCGGTTTTCTTTATGCTTCTTCATAACATTTATAAGCTCATTTGTACTCATTACTTCTTCCACTCTTCTTTTAATAAAGAATATAAAATGGTATCATGAGCGACACCATTTTGAATCATATGTTTTCGAAGTAATCCTTCTTCTTGAAATCCTGCTTTTATTAATAATTGTTGTGAAGCTTTATTTTCTACATATACAACCGCTGCGATTCTTATTAGTTGCAGTATTTCAAATCCGTAAGCTAAAATTGCTTGTAATGCTTCAGATGCATACCCCTGTCCCCAATATGTATCATCTAATTCATAACCAATTTCAGCTCGTCTATGATGATTGTTAATTAAATGAAATCCACACGTCCCAATTAATTGGCCCGTCCCTTTTTTCTCGATTCCCCAGCGAAATACACTTCCTTCTTCATAACAATTTTTAAACGTTTGAATCGTTGTTTTCGCTTGCTCAATATTTTCGAAAGAATCCATTCCGAAATAACGTATAACTGATTCTTTCGAAAAATATTCGAACATCATTTCTGCATCTAATAGTGTAAGTTCTCTTAATCGTAAACGTTCTGTTTCTAGTTTCGGAAATCCCATCTCTCTTTCTCCCTCTATTCTAATGAACTACAGATTTCAATATAATTTCCATCTGGATCAGCAATGTAGGCAATTGTTTGTCCCCACGGTTTCACAATTGGCTCCACTAAAATTTTAATACCTTGCTCTCTAAATTGCTCAATCGTTTCTTGTACATTCTCAACAACGAATCCTAATTCGAAATGAGAAGACTGTAATTCACCTTCTATAAGCGGTAGTCCTGTTAATTCTTTCACATCTTGCCGCGTATTCATCGCTAAAATGGTAGTTCCAGTATTAAATTCAATATATGTACCGTGCTCTGCTTTTATAGGTAACTGTAAAATATCTTTATAGAATTTTAAACATTCCTCAAACTTTTCTACATATAAAATGATGTACTTCATTTTCAAATCCATTTTACATCCCCCTTTATATCTACCCCTAAAATTTCGACAAAAGTCTCATAAAAACCTTGTTCTTTGTAGTAATGAGCAAAAAAAATGAGGCCGATTTCTCGGCCCCCCAGCTTATTGGCATAAAACAGGAGATTTGGTTTGGACATAACCAGTTCGTACTTTTATTATATTTTATTTTTTCTGAATTTTAAATACATTAAACACCTATTTATATTGAGAAAGTTTTTTGCTTGCATAAAATTAAAGAGTTTAAGAAATGATACAAATGGAGGTGTATACATATGGAACCAATGCTATGTCCAAGTTGTAAAACGAACCGTACTCGCTTTAATATTCTTGAGCAACAAGTAAAACCAGTCAAATTAAATCCACAAACTGGTCAAGTAGAAGAAGAATATACAAATGACACGATGAATGCTTTTCATATGGCCTATCAAGGACCTACTTATCGCGTCCAATGCGCTGTATGTGGGCTTGTTGAAAACCCAGAACAATTTATTAAACCTGCTCAAAATCAGTCTTTCTAATAAAAACATTATTATCCCTTATAGAAATAGATTTTTCTATAAGGGATTTTTCCGTTTAATAACTTAATTAAAAATGTGTTTCTTCCTTATTATATGTTAAACTTCGCACTCTTTTAGAAATGTTTACATAAGAGAGGTAAAACAAACAATAAAAAGATAACGCTTCCATCAATATTTCTACTATTAACTTGTCATATAGTCATCTTTTACTTTTGGATCTTCGATTGGGAGAAAATAACGACTCCTTACGATCTAACAATATGGATTGTTTCTACTATTTGTAGTCTTTTACTTTACTACCATTTTTAAAATCAAAAATCTAATAAATTAATATTAATTGCTAGTTCGTTATTGTTGATTATTTCTTCTTCATTTATGATTTTTTTTAGGTGTTGTTACTGATATTATCTTTGTAACTGTTAGTTCTATGAATTAAAAAGTTGGTCTTTTATTATATAAAAAAGAATGAACAAAATAAATATATATAGAAATTAGAGAAGTTGATTCCCATCAATATATATCTTCTCTAAGAATATCACTCTTTGTTAAAATATTTCCTTTTTTAACTTTTTAATCTTCCTAAATAAATTAATAAACGCATATAAATATATACAAACTAAAAACCCTACCATACCTTTATATAATCCTGATTCTGATACTCCAAGAAAACATAAGTAAAGCACTGGAATTAACATTACAAACATAATTGCAACGAACTGTATCAATTCAACAAGTTTTTGTATCTTCGTTTCTTTGTCTGAATAAATATCAGGTAACTCATTTTCCTCTTCTACTTCTTTACAAAAGTAATTCCACTTCGCAAAACTCGTTACATGTTTCCAACCACACATTTCATATATTTCGATATATTCTTTTTGTTTTTCTGTCGAATCTTTATACTCTAATCTAAAGTCTGCTTTATATACTACATCTTTTGGTTCAGTTTTCTTAAACGTATACATTACATTATACTTTTGTAAAGCCCATCCTTTTTGATGCATTTTTCTTAAAAAAGCTTCTTCTTTTTCCAAGCTCCATATCGCAAAAGGTTTGAATACCTTCTTTGTCTCCATTTCCCATTCACTCCCCTAATATACTATTTCCATTCCTTACAGATCTCTGCAATCTGTTATATTCTAGCTCTAACACTTCTCTCCCAAACGGCGTTAACTCATAGCACTTCTTTCTATCTGTAGAGGCAACTTCAACAATTAATTTTTCTTTAAGTAATTTCGTCGTATTCCCGTATAAAGTACCAGGACCGAGCTTTACTTCCCCATTTGTCATCTCTTCTACCATTTGCATAATTCCATATCCGTGCATTGGTTTCACTAGTGATAACAGTATGTAATATGTCCCCTCAGTTAACGGAATATATTTTTGCGCCTTCGCATTCATTATAACTACCTCCGATACATCGCCTTATGATATATCGACTTACGATACATCGTATATCGATATTATATAATCATATTCCAAAATATTCAAGATTAATTTAATAATTAAATATCCATTTCTTTGAATTAAAAAACCATACAAATTTTCTGAATAATTTGTTAAAATATAGAAATATTAGCTCTTTTATAATGAAAGGAATGGTACATATGATAAATAAATTGAAAGAAAACATCGGATCTGTGTTTGTTGGGAAAGAAAATGTTATTGATCTACTGCTCGTTTCACTTCTTGCTGATGGACATGCACTACTCGAAGACGTGCCTGGTACTGGGAAAACGTTACTGGCGAAAACCATTTCCAAAAGTATTGGTGGTAGTTTTTCTCGCGTTCAATTCACCCCTGATGTACTTCCAAGTGATGTAACAGGTATTGAATACTTCAACCCAAAAACAAGCGAATTCGAATTAAGAATTGGACCAGTTATGACAAACATTTTGCTAGCAGATGAAATTAACCGTGCAATGCCGAGAACGCAGTCGAGTTTGTTAGAAGCGATGGAAGAACGACAAGTGACGCTTGAGAAGCAGTCAACTCCTCTGCCGAAACCGTTCTTTGTTATTGCGACGCAAAACCCAATTGAATCACAAGGGACTTTCCCTCTTCCAGATGCACAGCTTGATCGCTTTTTAATGACGATTTCAATTGGTTATCCAACTCCTAAAGATGAGTTACAAATGATGCGACGTTTTCGGAACGATTTACCATTAGAAAGTGTCACATCTGTCATCTCATTAGAAGATATTTTAGAAGCTCAAAAACGAGTAAAAGAAATATTTGTTTCGGAACCGTTAGAACATTACATTATTAAACTTGCTCATGCTACAAGAAATCATGATTATATCGCTAACGGTGTAAGCCCACGTGCCACATTAGCTTTAGTACGTGCTGTTCAAGCTTTAGCCTTTTTACATGGGAGAGAATATTGCACACCAGAAGATATACAATTGTTAGTTCCTTCTGTTTGGAATCACCGTATCGTCTTATCAATGGAAGGTGCATTACGTACGACAAAAAATGATATTATGCAAAGTATTTTAAAAGAAGTTGATGTACCCGTGGAGATTGAGCAAGCATGAATGGACAGCGCGTTGTAACTGTACCTTTATTTTTTCAACTTCATATTATTCAACTAACCGTTCCAATCGCGTTACTTTTCACATTCTTTTTCCCGCAACGAATGCTTATGTTTCTCTTTTTCTTCTATTATATATTTGCGATTTTTATTTATAAATATGTCGCTTTCATAGAGAAGAAGTTTCAAATCATAAATGAGAAACAAACTACACGGCTTTTTCCTGAGGAATCTGGACAGTTTTTTATTCATTTAAAAAATGGAGCCAGCATACCGCTCGTTAATGGTGTTTGTTACTTTCATTTAAATTCGTCCCTTATACCGCATAAAGAGCAAGGCATTGAACAAATATCAAAAACGTTATTCTCTTTCCCATTTTCACAACCTGCACATTCGGCACAAAAATGGGATTTAACATTAACCGCTACGAAGCGTGGGGTGTTTCAAATTGAACAGTTTGAATGTGTATTAAAAGATCCATTTCATCTATTAACTGTACATTTACCTGTTTTTGATAAATTAAGGACTGAAATTATTGTGTATCCTTCTCCTAAAGAAGTAGCAGGTTTGCAAGAACTTCAGCAACTTTTAATCGGATCCAATCAAACGAATTTTTCTTTTTACAATGACGAAACATCTATTATAGGTGTAAAACGCTATGAACGTGAATCATTCCGTTCTATTCATTGGAAGGCATCTGCTAAAATGCAGGAATTACAAGCGAAGCAATATGAACCTGTAAAAAATTATAGTTGGACGATTTGTCTTTCTTTAGCTGCCGATCGTGGATTTGGTTGGAAAGATAATGTTGAAGATTTAATTTCATTCGCAACATACATTTGCCAATATGCAACGAAGCATCACATACCGTTTGAATTATTTATTAGTGTATTAGCAGAAGGTGGTGCATTACATTTATCGTTACATGAAGGGCAAACGCAATATGCAAAAGCTTTAGAAGAATTAGCCCGTATTTCAGATGATAGTACGTTACTTCCGAAACAAGGATTCCTTCATTATGTAACGAGAAAGAGAGAACGATCGTCTACAATGATATACATTGGTTTACAAAGAAATGAACTCCCTCTTCTCTCGCAGCCAACGTTTCTCATTACTAGTGAAGGGATGGTGGAATCGGTTGAAAACTTGGCTATATCACATTCATGATTTCATTCTACTCCTCCTGCTTTCATTATTAACAGAAAGAGATGAACTAATTAGTATTGCAATATTTTTAACAACAGGCTATATTGGAGTATTTCTTATTCATAAATTTATGCAGAAAAAAACAACAGGATTTGTAATACTTTTAGTTCTTCAAATCGTTCTTTTCTCTTTATTTTTACCTTTTTCTCTTTTTGGCACAATCATATTACCACTATTTTTCTTTATCGTACATGTGGTCGGACCTGGATATCCAGTTCAAAAATCTTTAGGTGGTATTGTATGGTTTGTCGTTTCAGTTATATTTTATGCACCCTTTCCACCGTTGTGGAAACTATTAATGTTAGCCTTGCATCTTATGATTACATTTTGGTTAACCGGGGCAAATCGCAAACAACAACTATTACGTTTTGCTTCTATCATTACGATTGGCTTAATGAGTATATTAATTGTTCAAATATTTCCTTTCATTCGACTTATTTTTGGTTTTATAACGGAAGTAGTCGCATTAGGCGTCGGCTATGCTTTAATGCCATTAATTAAAGCAGCGGAATTAAAAGATACTGAAGATGTTTGGGCAAATAAAGGACATCTCTTAAAACCAAAAATTGAAGACGGAAAAAAAATTCCTGATTTTGATCCAATACTCATAAATAGCGCTACAATAATAGTCTGTACAGCTATCGCTATTTACGTCGTTTGGAAAATAGTAAAAAAACGAAAACATTTAAGTTTACCAAATATGCACGTCTTCGAATCTACTATCATTACTGATAAAGAAGGAATGAGCCAAAATCGTTTTAAACGAAATAAACCGCCACATAACGAAATTCGGAAGGAAATTTTTAAGCTAGAGAGTAAGTTAACCTCTCCTTTAAATAGAAAACGGGGAGAAACTGTTGAAACTTGGCTAGAAAGAATAAACGATGAAGAAGATGTAAATATTCAAAGTGACATTATTATAGATGCTTATAATACTGTGCGGTATTCAAATGGTGCAAACACTGTACTTCTACATGAATTTAAGAAAGAGATTCATAAGCTTTATGCATATCAAAAAAATTTGAAGAAACGAAAGAAATAACGTAACAAAAAGACTCCTATATTCATAGGAGTCTTTTTATACTTCTACGTTGCTTTTTAAATGGAAGCATTCTTCCCTGCTTCAATTTCTAATGACTCTTCATGCCACCAAAGTGTTTCTTCAGGATCTTCTTTAGCAATTTGGTGTGCTTCTTTTTTCGTTTCTACTGTAGGATATGAACCTTTTAGCGCACGCCCTGAAGTCGTAACGAATAGTACACTAAATACAACTAATCCAATAATACTTACACCTGCTAAATAAAATGCCGGTGCAAGCGGGTTACCAGTTGCATGAACTAAGTATGAACATACAAGCGGTGTTGTTCCACCGAATATCGATACAGAAATATTAAATGAGATCGAAAGTGCTCGATAACGTACATCAGTGAAAAAGAGTGATGGTAATAATGAAGGTAATGTTCCTTCATATACACTTAAGAAGAAACCTAATACGAAAATACCTGCAAATATAGCTGCAATATGTCCGTTACCTATTAGTAAAAATGCTGGAATTGCAAATACAGTTAAACCAAGTAAACCAATTTGCACAACGCGTTTATTACCAATTTTATCACTTAATTTACCGAAATATAGTGCTAGTGGAATCATAAGTGCCATCGTAATAGAAATAATTAATAAGCCTGTTGTTTCTTCGACTTTAAGTACTTGAGTTAGATAAGAAGGAATATACGAAAGAATCATATAATTCGTAATATTAAAGAAGGCGACAATTACTGTGCTTAATAAGAAGTCTTTTTTGTGATACTTAATAATGTCCATAAATGAAAATTGTTCATTGTCTTCAGATTCCTCTTGTGCTTTTTCCATCTCTTCAAAGATTGGAGATTCATCTAGATGACGGCGTAAGTATAAACCGACCAAACCAATTGGTGCAGCTACTAAGAACGGAATACGCCATCCCCAGCTGAGCATTTGCTCATCTGTTAACAATAACGTCAAAATGGTAACAATTACCGATGCAGCAATGTAACCTGAGAGTGTTCCAATTTCAAGACCACTACCGAGTATACCACGCTTTTTATCTGGAGAAGATTCTGCGATATAAACCATTGCTCCTGAATATTCGCCGCCTGTAGAGAAGCCTTGAATCATTCGGGCAACTAAAAGTAGTATTGGTGCCCATACACCAATTTGTTCATAGGTTGGTAGTAATGCGATGAATAATGTAGAAAGTGCCATTAAAATAATAGTAGTACTTAACACGATTTTTCGGCCGTACTTATCTCCTATTCTACCAAAGAATACACCTCCGATTGGTCGAACGAGAAAGGCTGCTGCAAATGTACCGAATGTAAGTACAAGTTGCAATCCACTATTATCAACACCTGAGAAGAATAATTGACTTAAAATTACCGCTAAATACGCGTATAATCCGAAGTCAAACCACTCCATTGCGTTCCCTATACCAGTAGCAATTACTGCTTTCCTGGCTTGTTTAGGATTGACAATATTAACGTCTTGAGGTTCAAAATTTAAATCATTATTTTGTTGCATATAATAAAACAGCTCCTTTTTTAATTTAACTTCTTTAAGCACACCTTCTCTTATTGAATAAAATTAATTCGAAGCACTTAAGGGAAATCAACGTATCCTTGTCTGTTATTATTATTTCACATAATTAATTATTTGTCCAATTAAATGCTCTTTTTGTATAAATTTACACCCTATTTAACTTTTTATAAAATGAAGTTTAGGCTATATAATATATACCTTTACACTATAAATGAACCTTTCATTTATTTATATTTATAACGTTTCTATAATTGCTTCCTCTAACTTAGAAATCAGTAACTTTTACTAAAGACTTGCATATATTTAAAAAGTGAACTCATTGGCTCGAATTCTGTTTTATTACATTCAACTATAATATTATTGTAGTTTTAAAGGAGGCTGTTTTATGTTGGAAATAATCCTTTTACTTGCTACTGTTTCTTTTCTCTTAATTATTTCTGGATTTTTCATTACCTTAAAGCAATATAAAGAAATAAAAAATATAAAGACTATATTAACTACGAAAAAAGAAAATGAGAAAACTACATCCGAAAACTCAATCCCTATGCAATTAGACCTTAGCGTTCTCAATAATTTACTCGCTTCTGGAATAAATAAAGGTTCTAATTCAGGTAATGAAAATTCTAAATCTGATAAAACTAAATAGTCGTTACGTATATAATAAAATATACATCTCCTATTTTATCTAACCTTATTAATAACTACCTCTGATTAAAAAGGAGACTACTTATGTGTAAAAATCCGATTTCTATTATTATTCGTATACAGCATAACATAAGAGTTTTAACTGAAATTTTGAAAGCCTGTGAACAACTACAGCCTTTAGAAATCATCCTTACTATTAACGGATGTATCGATGATTCCATTGATATTGCACAATCTTACAATTGTAAAATTATCACGCTAGAAGAACCGACAGAATCAAATAATTGTTATGTAATTGGTGCCAAAAAAGCAAAGGGTAAGTACCTCTTATTTTTAGATGCAAATTACAATATCCACCCTTTCTTACTTAAACAATTTCTTCAACCATTACTAGATGAATCAGCTGACTTAGTATTAAACAATTTAGATGATTTTTTTTATCAAAAGCAAAAGCCAACTATAGAAATGATTTGGCAGCAAGTTACGAATCATTTTTTTCATCGTCCAGATTTACATGTTAACTCATTATTATTTCCTCCCTATGCAATAACAAAAGAAATTCTTGAAGCAATTACTCCAGAAAGTTTATTAAATCCGATATTAGCACAAATGAAAATTATTAAAAATAAATTTCGGATTAGCAATCATTTTAAAATTTCTATACCGCAAATTCCCTCCTTCCCCTCAAAACAACTCATTCGTTATCACCTAGAAGCAATTGAAAATTGGATAAATATATTACAAAATTCAAGAGGAAACTATACTGATAATAATCGAAGGCGAGATATTATTTTAGAACTTCAAAACGGCGAACAAAAAGCTATACCAAAAATAATTACAGGTAAAGAGTTTTATTCAAATACTTATGGAAATAAACAATTATCCATCATTATCCCTGTTCAAAATGAAGAAAAAACGATAGAATCTATCATTTTTGAGGTGCAGAAATTAAAACCTTTAGAAATCATCATTATTGTTAATGGATCAACAGATAAAACAGAGGAATTGGCGAAGAATTGCGGTGCAACAGTTATTACTTACAAAGAAGCACTCGGCATTGATACCGGACGTGCCGTTGGTGCATATTTTGCAAAAGGTGATATATTATTATTTATTGATGGTGATTTCTTAATTCCTAGTTCTGATTTATTACCATTTGTACAATCTGTTCAAAATGGAACCGATTTAGCTTTAAATAAATTAGAGGACTACTACATGTATCGTCTTCCTTATACTATCGTGACTGCATGTAAGTATGCTGTTAATTTAGCATGTAATCGAAAAGATTTAGGTATGGGATCCACAATTGCTGTCCCTCATGCTTTTAGTCGAAAATGCATTGATATAATTGGATTTGATTCACTTCTTTCACCAACCTTAAGTCAAGTTAAAACAATTTTAGCAGGCTTGCATATACAAAAAGCCCATTCTGTCGACGTTGACAAGATAAATCGAGTTCGACCCAAAAAACACTTCTCTGAGGAAGGCCACCTTTCATTAGCAACACAGCAAATCATTGGTGATCATATAGAGGCAATTTCTTACCTCCTCGAACAAAAAGGAGACACTGAATGCTCTTAATTGTATACCCTTACGAACAGATAATATATAAATTCAATTTAAATATATAGCAAAATAAAAAAGATGGTTTGTAACCATCTTTTTTATTTTTACATTAGTTCAAAAGAAAAGTAGAAAGTAGGCTTTTCATTTCTTGATTTTCTTAAGAAGTTTGAAAAGAGAGGCTTGTTAATGAAGATACAACACTTAAATCATCGTTTAGTGTAATTGAGAAACATGCAACTAATGGTAAAGTAATTACAATTGATCCACTAGGACTAATTACAATTGTAGGACTTGTCCCACATGCACCCCCACAATCCACTACAGCGTCAATTCCACTACCAGGGGTAATTGTAATTTTAAGACATACATCAAAACAAACATTATTCGTAGTACATGCCATAACTCTCCCTCCTTTCTCTTAACAATATATGCAGTTAGTTAAATTCGGACACGACTCTCTTACTAAATTTTATAAATTAGATGTTATTTTACTATTAGGTTCCAAGAAAATTAACGTTTTATTAAACTATCTAAATCAACTAAAAAACTCAAATCATCCTTTACTGAAATAGAAACACATGCAATAAACGGTATTACATTAAAATTAGATGAACATTCATCATTGCACCTTACGAATATTTCTGCCCCACCATTTGGATTGACTTTAGTTTCTAAACAAATATTAAAACAACTTTTATTGATGCAAGACAAGATATTTCCTCCTTTCTTATATCTAATATCAATTTATTCAGAAATAAAAATGTTGTTACAACTTTATTCACTCTTTACTTTCCATACATAAAATAAAAAAGATAAAAGCTCCTTCATATATATAAAGAAGCCTTTACCTTTTGGTTACTTGTTCATTTATTATCAGTCAGTGAAACATGCTCTTCACTTGTACCTAAGCTAAAAATAATAAAAATTTTTGATTTCAGTTTCATTACAATACTAAATATCGTTAAGTTGCATAAATGAAATGTTGAGGTTACTCATTCAATAGACAAATTTCCCTTTTAAAATAAATCTTTAAAACCCTTATTCTTCAATAAATACGAAAATCCTTCTAAATGATCCCCAGTAATTCTTAATACAGCTGGTGGATGTCCTATCGTGGCAAAATGCTCTTGTGGCCGAATACGATTAGGTTTCATTACATCTACAAAATGGACACATTCAACTTTATATCCTTCTAATATTGCCTTTACTTGCGCAACACACGCTGTGTGAAGTGTATCCCAGCCGATTCCCTCTAAACATTTTCTACTAATAGCATGGGGAACAGCAATTGTGGATCCCACTCCTAAATCTTTACGATTACAAGCAATATTCAACACATATTTATATAAATTTACAATATATAGAGGAAATCTAAGATTTAAATTTAAATCGTTTAAAGCCATATCAATCCCATTAGCAACAGCCTTTGTTAATGGGTGAAGATCTTTTGCTGGAATAGCAAAATCAGCATCAATAAAGAGAAGTATATCCCCTGTGGCTTCTTGTGCACCAATTGCCCGTCCTACATCGTGACCCAATGCTTCTTGATAAACAATTACTGTAGCTCCTAGTTGCTTAGCAATTGCTTCTGTTTGATCTGTTGATCCATTAATTACAACAATTATTTCTTTCGGTTCAATTTTTCTTGCCTCAAGAATAACTTCTTTAATCGTTGTTTCTTCATTTTGTGCTGGTATAATAATCGATAACTGTTTTCCATTATAAATAGAGGAATTCATTCCCCATCCTTTATGAAAAAGTGAATAATTCTTCTGTTTTTTTAGTTGCTCTATAATTTCTCTTTTTCTTCCTCCATCTGTATAGTTACCTCTACCATCTTTTCGTTGTAACCAACTCTCCAAAGCTTTTACGTTTTCTTTAATCTCACATACTTCTAATTTAGTTAATTCATTTTTATAGAAAGAGGTTTTGTTTGTGGGTATATTATTCAAGGAGGTGTTAGTGATAGCTGACGAGGATTGTAGTCGCCACCCTTTCTCAATAAAAGTTATTTGAGATAGAACGGGATTTTGCAAAGTGTCATATCCAATGTCCTCAATTGCTTTTTTTCTAATGGCATATGGCATAGATAACACCGAATCATATTTTAAATCCATGCGCCCCAATACATCGTTTACTATTTTTCTATACACCATAGCAATACTTGGCCATTCTACTCTCATCTTTTCAAAACATACGGAGTCTATGTTATTTAAGATTACATCCTGTTCCTTTTTTAGTAGCGGTTCTATAAATCGTTCTAATTCTACCGAAAAAATAACATCTTCTCCATTTAAAAATAAGACCACATCACCATTGGCGACTTTTGCCCCATGAACTGGTGCTTTCCATTTACTTTTCTCCTCAATCACAACAACGTTACTTTCAACAAATGTTGATATAGATTGTATCGCACTCATTCTATCATCAGATACAATAATAATTTCTAGTGGTTTTATATGCTGCACTTTATTTAAAATTTGATTCAATTTTGATTTATCTTCTCCTAAAACTATAACGACTGATAGGTCCACTTCTTTTTGTTCTTCTTTTACAGTCTGATTAGGTTTTACTTTTTTTATATATTCAATTGTTTCACTCTTACCTACAGCTGCATGCCCTGCTTTTTTATCAAAATATAAGTCAATTATAATTTGATTTACTTCCGTGTCTTTATCAAGTTGCTCTAATTCAGAAATAAATGGTAGCAAATGATTTTGCACATCAAATTCACACGCGAAATTTTGCAAAAAATAAATGTTCGGCACATATTTAATGTGATTAAAAAATTTCACAACATTAATTCTTTCACCAAATTTCTCCTCAACTTCTTCTCTTGATAAACCTGGATAAGATAAATCGAAAACTAAATTTACCGGTACAGGTATCCACTTTATTAAATTTGTTTGAGGATTATTAATGAAAGCTGTGGAACCTTTAACGAATCCAGCTAAAATTAAAGACATAAATCCTCCTCCAGAACTTCCATAAAACAAGACATTTTTTGAATCAACTTTTAACTTTATAAATAATATTTCTAGAATATTAGCTATATCTTGTAAATAAAATCTATTTAACTCTCCCTGTCCCCAACCTAAAGATAATTTTCCAAGATATAAAGTAGGATCATTATAATATATAACAGTATCTTCAAATTCATTCATCCAAGAATGTCGATGAAAAATAGGTGGACCAATTGGTTGTTCTTGAAACCCACCTGCTCCGGATCCAAAAACAATTGTGTTAGAAGCATTGGGCTTAATACGAATTAAAAATTCATACGTTACTTTATCCCAATTAACCTTGAGTATAAATGGCTCCGTAGTTTGAAAATCCATTTGCCATAATTGTTCATATGAAATGTTAATTATTTTATACTGGTCTAACAGTTTAATCACCCTTTCCATCCATTTCGAGTTGTTCTATCAAGTAAGAGAGAGCTTCAACATGATCACCAATTATTCTTAATACTGCTGGAGGATGTCCATTTTGACTTACATTCTCCTTTAAACGAATTCTATTCGGTTTTACAACATCAACATAATGAACACATTCTACCCTATATCCTTGTAATATAGCTTTTACTTGTGCAAGACTAGGGCATAGTAAAGTTTCCCACCCTATTGCATCTAAACATGATCTACTCATTGCATGTGGAATAGCTACTAATGATCCATTACTTAATTCTGGGCGATCATATGCTAAATTAAGCATATATTTTACAATATCAACAATATAAAAAGGCGGATTGAGCATTGGGTTCAAATCATTTAACGCTATGTCTATGCCATCTGAAACTGCTTTTGTAAAGTGATGTAAATCACTTCCTGAAACACTAAAATCACCATCAATAAATAAAAGAATATCTCCTGTAGCTTCAAGCGCTCCAATAGCACGTCCAACATTATGACCGAGTCGTTCGTTATATTTAATAATAGTAGCACCAAGTCTTTTAGCGATATTGGCCGTTTGATCTATCGAACCATTTACAACGACAATTATTTCTAGTGGTTCTATTTTTCTCGCCTCAAGTATTACTTGTTCTATAGTTTCCTCTTCATTTTGCACCGGTATAATGACAGAAAGTTGCTTCCCATCATAAATTGAAGAATGCATTCCCCACCCTTGATGATAGGAAGGGTATCGCTTACATTCACCTAGTTTTTGAACAATATCTCTTCTTTTTCCTGCATCAGTAAACCCTACTCTTTTTCCCTTTTTCTCTATCCATTTAGAAATACCGATTAAATATTTTCCCAATTTCTCCTTTTCATTTTCTGACAATTCTTTTTTAACTAAATACCCTTCCTCTTCTAACGTTTCATCTCTAGATAACGTTTTTATTGCATATTGATCGTTAATCCGCCATCCTTGATCCACTATGTTCATATGAGCTAGAACGATATTTTTCATATAATCAAAGCCGATATTTACTACTACTTCCTTCGCAAGTGCATATGGTAATGAAAGTATTGAATTGCTTTTTAAATCTGGTCGACTTAAAATTTCATTTAACATTTTTCTCCATACAATATCCATATTTGGACATTTACCAACTTCTACAAATTTATCTATTTTGTTTAATACTACATCAGCCTGATTTGTAACAACTGGTTCAATAAATTTCTTCATCTCATTTGTAGATATTGAAAAATTACTATCTACAAATAACAAAACATCTCCTTTTGCTGCCTTTACAGAAGCTTCATACCCCTCATAATACGTACTATATTTATCCATCAAAACAATATGGCATTTATGTTTCTTTGCTATTTCATACAAATTTCTTCTATCGTTAGGAACTAAAATTATAATTTCAAGAGGATTTAGCTTCCATATAGATTGAATTGACTCTTCTAATATTTGCTCTCTTTCACTATACAAAATAATAACCGTTAACGATTTCATTACACGCCCCCTTTACACATCATGTGACATAAAGTGAAACTTTAATCAGTGGGGGTTTTCTTCATCCCCCACTGATTATTAGCCCTCACCAATCGGACTTTAATGGGCAGCCCGACCCCCACCTAAATTCTTTGCTTTCACTAAATTTTGAGGTGGGGTCTTACCGCCCATTAAAGCGGGATAAAATATTAAGTATTACCATTTCCTATGAATTTGCTACTTTATTAACATATTCAAAAGTGAATTATACTGTGTAAAAACAATCGTCTATTTTTGAAAATATAAGTTCTACACTCGTTCCCTTCCTCTTATCATTATTTGTTACAACTCTCACCATAAAAAACAAAAAAAGTCCTAATTTCTTTAGGACTTTTTTAAATAAATTTATCAATATTATTAATTTTATATACTACCTTTTTCCATGTTATACCGTGATCTTTTGTAGTAAATATTTCTTTTTTATTACACGCCCAACCTTTACGCCGATTAAAAAAATGTAAACAAAATACATTTTTCAACAATGGATTACTTGATACCTTTATCCATTTTGCTCCTTTTTTTATTATTTGATATACACTTCCATGTTCACTATTTATAACCCAGCCATAATAGGAACTAAAAAAAGAAACAGCCGCTTTACTAGTATTTATTGTTTTATTTGAAATATGCCACGAATTCCCCTTATCAAATGAGTAATTCATTAAAAATACATCATTATTCATTTTAGTTGGTATTACTAACAAGTTATTTTTATAGATTGCTTTATAAGCCATAGAAGTCTCATTATTACTTCCTTCAAGACTTGGAATATCTTTTATAGGCTGCCAATTTACCCCGCCATCTATTGTTTTAAATACCGCTGATGTTTCATATTGTTTGTGCAATGAAATAAATCCAACTAACTCGTTTATAAATGTTATTCCTGAAATACTATCACTAATACTTATATTTTTAATTACTTTCCATACTCTCCCTTTCGTTTTCATGTAGTATAAATTATGTTCAAATTTATTTGATGCAAGCTTTCTAGACAATACAATCCATATACTATCCATATTGGTGGCATGCAATTGTACTTGAACATCAGTCGATTTCTCCCACTCTTCTTCAATTGGTAATATAAACTCACTCCATCTTTCCCCTCTATTAACTGTATAAAATATAGCGGGCAATAAATCATCATTCGTTTTTGTTAAACCATATGCCCAAGAGCTTCGAGCATTTATTGGATATCCAAATAATATAATTGAATTTAGAGGATTAACAACTTCCCATTCTACTCCTCCGTTTCGAGTATATAAGATAGCTTGCTTTTTATTTGTATATTGAATACCAGCCCACCCAAATCTATCAGTTCGCATTTGTAAAGAAGTAAATTGAATATCATTATTTTCCAATATATCACCTCATTCTTATCATATATATATTCGTATGCTATTATTTTCAAAACGTTCTATCATTAGTTGTTAGTACCACTCGTTTTATCTACTATCTTTACACATTTACTTTCTCTTTTCCTCACCAACCAAATATCAATAAATAATGTATCAAATCTAATAAAGTTCCTTTTATTTTTTCATTCTCATTTCATAACGACTGTATTTCACAAAATTCTACTATAAAAAATGCACCCCAATTGTAAAACTATTTCTAACAATTAGAGTGCACTTTATATAAAATATAGCTTTAATTTTTAAGCACTTACTACAGCAGCAACTTTATCTAAACAAATAATAAACTGATTAATAAATGCGTCAATTTCCTCTTTCGTAATAATATACGGCGGAAGTAATCGAATAATATTCCCTTGTGTTACATCGACTAACATTCCTTTATTCATTAGCTCAATCTGTAATTTCTTCACATTTTCATACGTATCATTCAGACTAATTCCAAACATCATGCCAGCATGACGTACTTCCTGAATATAATAAGAATTTTCTTTCTGAATTTCTTGTAATTTAGCATTTAAATATAGTGACGTTTCATACGCTTCGTGCATTAAACCATCTTCAATCAATGTGTTTAATACCGTTAACCCTAAAGCCGTTCCCATTGATGAATGAGCAAACGTTGTTCCATGATCTCCAGGTGCAAATACATCACATAGCTTTTCACCTACAATAATTCCTCCTAGCGGTATCCCGCCTCCTGCACCTTTACCAATTTGAATAATGTCCGGTGTAATATTAAAATTTTGATAAGCAAATAGTTTTCCCGTTCTACCCATACCACTTTGAACTTCATCAACGACAAGAAGTACATTATATTTTTCACATAAATATTGAATACCATGTAAATATTCACTTGATAAAGGATAAATCCCCCCACTTCCTAAAACAGGCTCTAGCATAATCGCAATTGGGTTCTCTTTAATAATGGTCTCTTCTAATTGGTCTATATTTTCGCGCTCTACTTCATATACAGGAATAGATGTTTTAGGGAAATTTTGATATACCTTTTCTTGTCTCGTAAAATGTAGTGCCCCTAACGTCCTCCCGTGAAAACTATCTTTTAACACAACTACTCCATCACGTTCTTCATTCGCAATAGTTCTATATTTATCAATTAATTTTAATGTCGTTTCTGTCGCTTCCGTACCAGAGTTTGTAAAAAAGACTTTTCCGCTTTTTAAAGTACACGCTACTAATTTCTTTGCATACTCAATTGCAACTGGGTTTAAGAAATGAAACGGTAAATGCAACGATTTCGCAACTTGCTCCATTGTCGTTTGTACAATTTTAGGATGATTGTATCCTAATACATTTACTCCTACGCCAGAAAATAAATCTAAATACTCTTTACCATCTACATCATATAGATTACATCCTTCTCCTCTTTCCATTGCAACCTCTGTACGACAATATGTAGACACCATATATTCTTTATCTAATTGAAACCAATCCGACATGTTAAATTCCTCCTAGTTATTTTTCCTTTTTTAACGTTCATTCTCTATATAATCGTTTATAAATTAAGTTTTAAGATTGAAATTTTAATAGTGGTTTTCTTCCACATTTTTATTAAAACGTGTGCTTTCTCTTCCCGATATTCATTTTTCCATAATTTCTTCTATTTCAACAGGTCCACTACATATGTGTTTTTTTCATCTAGCGGTATGTTACTGCTTTGAACTTTGCATGTCATACATAATTGGGACTATAAAATCATATTTAGTAACAATCGACGAAAAAATTTGGAGGCTATATCGATGAATGAAAAACATGATAAATATAAAAAAGATTTATTAGATGAAGACTTTAATAAACATCGAGAACTTACTGAACCAGCTAAATTCCACTCTCAAACAGTTGGTTTACGTGGCCCCGTACTAGAACAAGATAGTGTACTGCATGAGTCATTACAACAATTTATTCATGAAAAAATTTTAGAAAGGCCTGTTCATGTAAAAGGATTTGGTGCGTTCGGTTATTTTCAAACGATATATTCGATGTCTGAACATACTAAATTAAGTTTTTTACAAAATTCTAATGAGAAAGTTCCTGTTATGGTTCGATTTTCGTTAGCTGTTAGTACGAAAGGAACACCGGATACTGCTAGAAATGTACGCGGTTTTTCTACAAAATTTTATTCAAAAGAAGGAATTTTTGACCTTTTATGTAATCACATTCCTGTTTTTTCTGTTCGTGATCCAATGCGTTTCCCTGAAACGATTCAAGCATTATTGCCTTCACCTAAAAATAACTTAATAGACCCGAATAGATTTTGGAGTTTTGTCGCTAAAGCACCTGAATCGATTCATTTTGTTGTCCGTTTATACTCTAATAATGGTACGACCAAAAGTCTTCGCCACATTCCAGGACATAGTGTTAATACATATGTATGGAGAAATGCGGAAGGTAATCGAAAGTATGTAAAGTATCATTGGTACCCATTTGAAGGTGTACAGTACATTACTAGTAAAGAAGCAATTAAATTAGCTGCTGAAAATCCTGATTATAGCGGGAAAGATTTATATGATGCTATTAAAAATGGTAAACCAGTGGAGTATGGTTTATACGTCCAGCTCATGGATCCGAAAGATGAAGCGCACCTATCTTATGATCCTTTAGATGACACAAAAGTATGGGATGAACAGACGTATCCTCTCATACCAGTCGGGAAAATGGTATTAAATAAAAATCCTGAAAATTTTATGGAACAAGTAGAAAAGGTCGCATTCTCTCCTTCTAATTTACTGGATGGTGCAGAACTATCAGATGATAAAATGCTGCAAGGGCGCGCTAACATTTACAGTGATTCACAAAGAAGAAGAATTGGTCCAGAATTTCGCAAATTAACGATTAACCAGCAGCAAGATTGGACACCTGCTAATCAAATTACAACCGGTGAAGGAAGGTACGTTGAAGGTAAACTTGAAAGAACTTCTATAACGAAACAGGATGACTTTACGCAGGCTGGTGAATTTTATACGAAGTTACAGCCGATAGAAAAAGAACATCTCGCTGAAAACTTAGCTAGTGATTTAAAAGTTATATCCGATGATATCAGAAAGGTCGTTTTAGGGTATTTTCATAAAGTGTCTGCTGATTTAGCTGCAAAGATTGAGAGTGCGTTGCAAAAGATTTAAGCATATAAAAAACGTCATTTTAATGTTTAAAATAACGTTTTTTATAGAAAAATTACTAATAAAATTTATTGTCTCGTTTATAAATTATTAAAGATAGATTCTCCTGTAAGATTTTCGTTATTTCATTTTATATTATGATACTCATTTTTCTTTTTCATATAATCTTTTTCACATTGCAACGGCTTGAATTTCACTTTTTTCCCTTTCTTCTTTGTCGTTTTTATAACGAGCCATTCCCCTTTTTCAACGTCTAGTTTTAGGCGTTTCATTACATTGATATTATCTTTTTCTTTATAAAGTAAAAATGCTTCTTGCGCCCTCACAAATAGGCTGGGCTGTTCGCTAAATCCACCACTATCATAAATTTTAGTTAGCGAAGTATAATAAGAATCATTTTCCTTTCCACCATACATCAAATGAGCAGCCTCCAGATCTCTTTTACTTACTTCCCAAAAACTATGTTCATCAATATTTAAATTAAATGTGGATTTAATGTCCTGTATTATATTCTTCACATACTTTTCATCTCTAACTTTTCTTTCTTCGAGACAATCCGAAGATAACTCTGGTGCATCTGATTGGGAATGTACAACGTGTTGTATCGATACACACAGAATAAATACGCTTAAAATGTAAAATATTTTTTTCATATTTACATATCACCTCAAATGATTTAGATACTATATCATTTGAGGCTTACAACATTCTTATGCTAATAATAGGAAAGATCCTATAAAATAAAATTTTTATAGGATCTTTCCTTTTAATATTGCTTTATCAAATTCACGGGTGAGGCAACTACCTTACTACTTTTCACATCATATAATCCTATAGGTGTTACTCGTACAAAAGGCAAGTGCGTCGCAGAAAAGAATAAAATTGTAAATGCTGGATCATCATACGCGTAGCCACGCTCTTGTAGTAATTTCACCATCTGTTTCTCTTCCTGTATTAATTCTCTCATTTTTAAATTAGACATAATCCCGAGCAATGGTAATGCTATTTCGTGTAACACTTCATTGTTTTCTGCTATGACCATTCCACCACCGAGCTCTTTTACTCTACGAAAAGCTGTAAGCATATCTTCTTTTCTTTTTCCTATAAGAATGATGTCACTTGTACCAGAATAAGAGCTAGCAAGCCCACCTAGTTCTTTTGCAAAACCTTTCACAGCTGTATTCACTTGCCAACCGCCATCACGAGCAATCATCATAAGGAAACATTCATCATGATCTGTGGACAATTCATCACAGTCTATATTGATTTCACTAGTGTATGGTTTTGTAATAACGTTATTTAATAAGTGTATCCCCGTTTTATTAGAGAAAATCATATCCTCTTTTTCTATTGACCAATCTAGTGATAATGGAGTTACTTTATGTTTACTCCAGTCTATATGTAATGCCTCATGTGTATTTACACCGTCACGCTTCACCCATTTCCCCTTTGCAATTACACTTATTGGAACCGGGTTTTCTTTACTTTCCAAAATATTAATATTAGCAATTCTACCTGTCGCAATTGAACCATGTAGATGTTCCATATTGTAATAACGAGCGATATTATAGCTTGCCATATGATAAGCATCTATTATTGGCACTCCTTGTTTTATCGCGGTAGCTATCATTACATTTGTCATTCCATTTTCATAGAACGAAGGATGTGAACCGTCTGTCGTAAGAATAAATCTATCAAACTGCTTTACTCCTAATTCCAGCAATTCTTTCAGTAACACTTCTAAATCTGGACGGATTGAAGAATTTCTTAGGGAAACCGTGTAACCTTGCATAAGACGAGCAAAAGCTTCCTGTCCTGTCATCGCCTCATGATCACAATCTGTACCTAACAGTTTTAACTTTGCTAAAGTCGTTTCAGATGCTCCTGGAAAATGTCCTTCTACTTTTTTATGTAATCGTTTCGTTTCCTGCACCCAATGTAACATTTCATCATCGCCATGTAATAACTTTGGCCACGCTGTTAGCTCACCGCCTTGAAGAACTGCTTTATGCTTTAGCCACTCTATTATTTCTTCACGATTAAATAAAGATTCCCCGTTTTGCAATTCAGTCTGTCCATCAAAACGACACCACCAATACATACTTGCTGGAATCTTTTCAAATTCATCTAATAAACAAAATGCTTCTTCACGTTGTAATGTGAAAAATAAAGTTAAATTATCATTAATAAAAGTAGTCGTCCCAAATTGCATCGCATAATTCGCTAACGTTTCTGGATTATATAATTGATACGGATGTGCATGCGGTTCTATGTAACCGGGTACGACATACTTTCCTTCACAATCAATGACTTCGCATCCTTGTAGTTGCACTGGTAGTTTTTCTCCTACATAAATAATGCGATCATCATAGATCCAAATATGTGCTTGCATCCACTCGCGTATATAGGAATTTAAATAAGTTGCATTTTTCAATAAAATGTGTGGACTTCTTGTGCCGTCTATTACTTCAACATGTTCTCTTAATTGCTTGTTACTCCATCTAAACTGATTTTCTCCCAATGAATTTCACTCCACATCTAGTTACATTATTTATTAAAATAAAAATAATTAACAAACTAAAGTATTATCCATTCATAACTCCCCTGTATAACCCCTATCCCCTTCATTATATGGAATGATTGTAAAAATAACAATTTTCAGAATCAAAAACACACCTCTTTGCTCAACAATAAAAAAGGATGTCGTGTAACTGACATCCTTTTTATTGTTGAATTACACTTGATGTCATACTAGGAATGCTAATACTGTCCTTTACAACAGAATGCTATTCGCTTTCTTTTCATCTATTTCTTAAATTCAATTTGCATCATTTTATTAAACTGCGGAACAATATCGATCCCACCTATAGAGTTAACACTGATAGCCAATGTATGTTTGCCTCCAATTACTCCCCCAGCAAAAGTTGTAAATCCAGGAATTCCTCCTCCATGCCCCCAAACTGAAACACCGTTTGGAAGTTTAGTCTCATAGATTCCAAGACCGTATGCGTCACCAACCCCTTTTCCTTCTATAGGAACTGTAGTAAGCATTTCTTTTAGCTCGCGTTCCTTCAGTAACTTACCACCGAGTAAAGATGAAAAGAACTTATTTAAATCATCCGCATTAGAAATCATATCTCCAGCTGCATTAGCTAAACTCGGATTATAATAAGTAATATCTTTCAACTCGCCTGTTCCTTCCATTTTCACATATCCACGAGCATGATTCTTTCCTGGGATGACGGGTGAATTTCCTGGTAAAAACGTATTTGATAGGTCCAAAGGTTCAATAATTCGCTTTTCGATTTCTTCCGCATAACTATTTCCAGTTATTTTTTCAATAAGCATTCCTAGTATTACGTATCCTGTGTTTGAATACAACCAGTCTTTACCCGGTGAGAAATCTGGAGGCAGCGAAAGGCCTATTTTCACTATTTCTTCTGCTGTATACGTTCTTTTCGAATTCATTATGTCCGCGTCTTTTGACTTTAAGTATTCAGCGATACCACTCGTATGATTCAAAAGTTGTCGTATCGTAATTTGATTACCATCATACCCACTTCCTTGCACGAGACCCGGTAGCCACTTTTCAATTGGATCGTCAAGTTGTAAGCGATTTTCTCCTACTAATTGAAGAATAGTCGTGGCAGTAAACGACTTCGTCACACTACCAATCCGAAAGCGATAATCCGAATTCACCGGTTTCTTTGTACTTAAGTCCGCCACGCCAGCAGTAAAACTACTAGTTTTTCCGTTATTAGACGCCTTAGCTAATATTCCTACAGCACCAAGCTGTACTGTTTCCTGCATTACTTGTTTCCAGCCATTACGATTCTTTTGATCATGTACTTGTGACGAACTAGAAATATTTTGAGTTGACTCTGCAGTCACAGTAAAACCAGGTGTGAATAGAGCAGTACCCGCTAATAAAACTGCAAAACTTGCTAACTTAATTGAATTACATTTTTTCATAAGGCTTTCTCTCCTCCATTAATATCGGATTGATTCAAGCTATACTTTCATCCTATATGATAAATCTCTCTTTTTTCTTATCCATTCCTTACGAAATACTTACTTTCAAAATTTGGCGACCAGATGAGAAAAAATTATGTATGGAAATAAAAAAAGAACGTGTTTTCATTTATAAACACGTTCTTTTAAGCACTCTATTAACTTTTACCATCCTGCACTAGCGTTCATACCATTTCCTATAATAGTAAGAAGTAGTGGCCACAGTACTGGTACTAACGTAAGAAATAGATTAAACAGTATAAGTATTCTATATCTTCCAGGAATATTATAATTTTTACGATTAACAAATAATACAAAAACTAACAATATTATGGTCGTTACAAACAAAAGTAACACTAACAACCAATACCAAACCATTAAACTGAGACTCCATGGCTGTAATAGCTCGTGTACAATACCAAAGGTGATTCCCAATACTGCAAAACTAAAGGTAGTAATTGTTGCTTTGATAAACAATTTACTCGTTTTTTTATCGTATGTATACTTACAATATAAATCTATTATCGTGTATAAAGATAAAAATGCTATTAATACACCTATCCAAGACAATAACCAGTCTCCGCCTCCTCTAACTACCATAAACAGAAACCAACACATCCCTGCTGCAGAAAAAATAAAGGAAAGGAGTATGTTTTTCAATACCGGTTTCATTCTGTTTTCACACCCTTACAAAAATTTAAAAATAAATAATAATTTCTTATTTACATGCTACTAGTAATTGTTTTATCTCTTTTTCATTCTATATTGATGTAGTGAAGATAACTCCACAAAAAATGTAACGAGCAATACTCTATTAAGACAACCCATTTCCATTAGTGTTGATATAAAAAAGTAAGTATACATTACCATATAATTAAATATAAGTAAATAAAATTAATTATATGGTAATTTTATTTACTTATATTAATGTCACCCTTTACCGTCTCGCTCTATCCATCGTACAGTCTTCTCTACATCTAAATCCGTATACGTCTTTTCACCATAACGAACAGACTCATATATCGAAATAATATCTCTCGTTCTACAAATTCTCGTTAACCATTGTTGCATCGTTTCATAAGACCTTCTTTGTTCGTGAAATGGTAATGTTCTTTCCCATTCAACTAACGTTTTCCTTATCGTATCTTTAGGTAACGGCTGTTCAAACTGATGCTTCACTTTCTTGTTCTTTTCGATTCTATCCGTATTTTCCTTTGTTATCGATTGTTTATCCTGTTCTATTTCTGATTTTGTTACCTTTTTCCTCATTAATTTATAAAAAGCATATAGAATAACTAATGCAATAATTACATAAAAAACGACACTAATCCATGCATTTGAAAGAACAGAAAACACATCAGTCCATGAATTTTTTCGTACAAAAAGTGGAATTTCCCTATATATTTTTGTTCTTGTATCTACAACTCCTATTTCTTCATCTATAATTCTTTCAGGTTCATCAAACTGTGCGTCTACACTAGTAAAATCATAATTTCTTTCCGATATTGTCTCCGTCTTACTAGAAAAAAGCCCATTTACTATGTCTTGTACATGCACAACACCTTGTGATAACGTTATCGCACTAACCGTAAAGAAAAGTAGTATTAATACTCTAACACTCCACAACTTTACTTTCACATGTCTCTCTTTATTAGCCATGACATAAACCCCTTCTTATTCTTTAATTACGACCCATTTATTCGTTCTACTGTATTTCCTTGGGGAAGTACCAAGAATTAAAGGAACCGCATCTAATTCCTTTCGCCGAAATCCAGCTGTGTAAAAATAAGAAGAAGTTATAGGTGTATCTTGATCCGATATTGAGGCAAGTACCTTTAATACATTTTGCAAATGTTTCCGGTTATCTCCATTTTTTATATGTAGCAAACCATTATCTTTCACACTATTAATCCATACTTCAAACGAACAGTTTTGCATAAGAAGTTGTTTACATATGCCTGCTGTTAATTCAATTAATTCTTCTATATCATTTCGCAATGAAACGCCACTTTTATTTTGCAAATTGAGATAAATCGCATATTTATCTGATTGTGTTCGCTCGTACTTTTTCGCAGTTATCGTCCCTGTTTTCGCCGTTGCACTCCAGTGGATGGAACGAAAATCTTCATTTTCATAAGACTTTACTCCCATTACTTTCGTTTCATCATATAAGGGTGAAGACATCGCTTTTCGAAATCCTCGTGACCATTCTTGTAATTCAGGAACTTGTATTTTCGGAACAGCTGGTAAGACTAAATAAGAGGGCGTATCAACTTGTTTATATGTTATATGGTTCGTTATAAATCCAAAGAGATCAGTAATAACAATTTCAACTTCTTCCCATTTCGCGATGCCTCTTTTTAACGCTACAGCTTGCAAATCAAATGAAACTGACTCCCTTCCTTTTAAATTAAAATTCATATAATAATTTGAACCTGTACTATGATTTTTGTTTATTTCATCATGATTCCAAGTTAGCTTATTTTCACATTTAAATCGAAATACGATATTAAGAATAGGAAATATCGACTTGTTTGAAATTTTCATTTTGCACATATTCGTTTCACCTATAAAAACGTTCGAATTCCCTTGACTGTATTCCCATTCAACACGAGATACTTTACGTATATATACATGCATAGCACCTATTAAAATTACATATAAAAATACGAGAGATAAAAACAGTAGATTACTTGAAAATACACTTAAAATAACGGCTACAACTGACATAACCCCCATTACGAAAGGCTCCGCTAAAGGTGTATACACAAGCTGTTGATTCATCGTACATTCTCCACTGGCACACTAATCGTATGAAGAATTTCTTTCATAATTTGTTCTTTCGTCGTTTTCATCTCTCCCTCAATCGTTAACGTTAAACGATGAGCACAAACGGATGCAGCGAGCGTCTTAATATCATCTGGCGTACAGTAATCTCTTTCATTTAATATTGCCCGTGCTTGAATTGCTCTCATAAATGCCAACGTTCCCCGAGGGCTTACACCAATTTCAATTAACTCATGGTTACGAGTTGCTTCAATAATTTCAAGGAGATAATCTTGCACATCATTCCCTACTAACACTTCTCTTGCACGCTTTTGCATCGTAATAATTTCTTCACTTGAAATAATAGAATGTAACGTTTCTAATGGATCATTCATTTGAAACCGATTCATCATTTCCTTTTCAGCTTCTCTCGTAGGATAACCTTGGCGTATTGTGAGTAAAAACCGGTCTAACTGAGCATCTGGTAACGGAAATGTGCCGGCTGATTCGAGTGGATTTTGCGTTGCTATAACTAAAAAAGGTTCTGGTAATGAATGTGTCTGTTTCGCAATTGTAACAGTACGCTCTTCCATAACCTCAAGTAACGAAGATTGTGTTCTCGGTACAGCTCGATTAATTTCATCCACTAATACGATATTTGCAAAAATAGGACCTAACCTCGTTTTAAAATCCGATTCCTTCACATCAAAATATTCAAGACCAATAACATCTCCAGGCAAAGTATCCGCTGTAAATTGTATTCTTTGAAATTTAGCGTCCACACTTTTAGCCAAGCTTTTCGCTAACGTTGTTTTTCCTGTCCCAGGTACATCTTCTAATAAAATATGCCCCCTTGCTATAAGAGCTATAGCTGCCAGTTCAATCGATTCATCTTTTCCTATAATAACTTTCGAAATATTATTAGTAATCTTCTTTAATGTACTCATATAGTATCTACCACCTTTAAATTATCTAAAAATTAAGAATATATTTTTTCCAAATTATAACATGTAATTCGAAGATGAAATAGAGTGAAAATGAATCTTTTATTTTTTCTTCATTGCACGCAAAAAAGCACCTATTGTCGTATATTGACAATAAGGTGCTTAACTCAATCCAACAGCCTTCTTTCCCTCTAATTTTTAGTAACAATACATCCTTTTTTCTGCCACGCATGCATTGTTTTGAATTAACTAGTAAAATGCATTCTAATATTACATATAATAAAAACCATTTCGATTTGTTCGTTATAGAACTTCCTCTACATCGACACTCTCTATCTTCACTTCATACATATTTGGGATGCTTGCTTCTTTTGGTACCCATGCATAATAATTTTGATCATTCTCTAAAATAAATTGAATTAACTTTGTTTCTGATCCATTCCAGAAATTTTTAAGATTATCGATGTACTCCTCTAAATCTTCTTTATAGTCCAATTGTAATATATAATCTCTTACCGTCAGGGCAAACACAATTAAACTTCCTAATAGATTTTTTTGCTCATTTTCTTCTTCATACTCTTGTGGTAAGAACCACACTTGACCTATTCCTATTGTTTTTTTGTATTTCTCATAAAAACTACTATCATCCATATTCTTATAATCATGTATTAATTCATTGACCAACGAATGCCATTTTGGCGGAATAATATTTTCCAATGCAGGATTATGTTCAATTCCTTCTACTATTTCTTCAATTTCTTCTGTCTCATCTTCATAGTGATATTCACTTAGGTCTATATGCTTAAATTTCATTTCATTTTTATAATGTGCCAAATCATATGGATAATGATTATTATCTTTTAAACTTGTATCATCAAGTTCGAGTATCTTTACTATTGCAGCTGTCTCAAAGCTCCAATACCCTACATATCCAGGTTCTTTATGCGCATTTTTCCATTCATAATCATAATGGCCTTTAAACCATTCTTTCTCCATGTACGTTTGTAATCTTTTAGATGCTTCTTTTTTATCTGTTTGTGCAAGTTCTATAATCTCTCTCGTTTTTGCATATGGATTTTCTTTATAATATCTGTTCGTCATTTTTGTGTATCCGATATCACTAGCGCATAAGAGGAAATCGATTACTGCATCGTTCATATTTTCTTTCTCAACTAGCTTAGCTAAACTTACAAGATTCTTTTTCTCCGTCTCTAATAAAATCCCTAGAGATATCATCCAAATTAGATTTAAATATCCAACTTCATTTTCCCCTATATGCCTCAAATCAATAAGAGCGTTGTCAAAATCTCCTTCTATTGTATGGATAGCTTCTCCTAGGGAATATTTTGCAATAATATCCTCTAACTCATAATTAAAATTTAATAGATACCTTCCTTCTATAAGACTTTTATTATCTTTAGCCTTTCTTTGAATACCATTCCTTTCATCTTCTTCAAAACTTTTAATCTCCTCTCTATTTTCCTCAATAAACTCTTTATTATATTCTATTCCTTCTCTACATTTTTCTTCTATACATAAAGGATCTCTCATACTATTCAATTCCTCCTAGTGCCTTAAATTATGGCCATTCTCCAATTATGTCTCCCTTTGCATCTATTCTAAATGTTTTCACATTTCCACTACTATCAACCTTTGATAACACTCTCTCAACTTCCTGATCTTGTAATGCTTTCGTAATCTTTGATGCTAATTTTGCATCTCCATCAACGGCCTTCAATATTCTACTTTTTCGGGTCTTCGCACCACTCAACCAACCATCTGACATTTGTCGTCCATCTTTAGTTTTCCCCAATTGTGAACTACCAAACTTAGCTTCATCAATAACATATTTGATCTTTGATTCTGCATTTGCATTTTCGTATAATCCATCAATCCCTTTTACTATTTTATCATTTATGCCTGATGGTGTACTTTTTCCGACTGGCTTTAAATCAAATCCAGCTTCTTTTAAACTTTGATTATTCAATAAATTGTCACTAGATTTTATTTCACCATAATTACCTTTTTGCTTATTTGTAGCTGTTTTTGCATCAAAATTGTCTACATTTGTATTTTTGTTACTGCTAGGTTTACCCTTACCACCATCTTTAGACTTCGCAAACTTATAATAAGCTTCTATCAATTCACCTTGAGGTATTTTGGTTACAACAGTTCCACCAACACTAGAGAATGCATAGGAAGCCTCTTTCTTAAATGATTGTAACATTTCAAGCGTAGGCTTCAATTCTTTTGCTAGTTTTACTGCATTAGCAAATGTACTTAATCCACTTGATGCTTTTGCTCCTTTTGTGATATGGCCTACTTTATTTAGTCCCCTATCGCCTAATATTGTGGTAGCTATTTGTGTTAATCCATAGGTAGTCAATTCTGTACGACTCTCTGCATCTCCCTCTATCATATCTCGTTTTATTTTATTTGAAAATGCATGCCACATATTTTTTGCAGTTTCATCCAAATGGAAAAGTGCATAGGCTACATTAATAAAAGTTCCTATGTCCATATTACTTAAAGCTATTGCGGACTCGATTTCATCACCAACAGCTTTCCCCGATCCTCTTTGAATAGCTTCCCACATCTTTTTCGCTGTTTCAAACGTGCTAACTATACCGTCTGCCGCATCGTCCCAAGCATTTCTAACCGGAGATTTCTTCTCAATTATGTTATTTGTTTCTATATCTTTAATTGACTGATCATTTTTTCGAGCTGTTTCTTCTATAATCCCCTGAATCGAACTCACCCAATCCATATTCAACCCTTGTGTACTAAACGTACCACTCACAGGACTAAATCCTTTCCCACTTTGCACTTCAGCGAGTCCGGCTGTGATGCTAGCTGCTAATTGGAGAGCGGTGCTGTAGTTGTTGCTGGATGAATGATTGAATTCATATAAATGCTCTAGTTTTTCTTCCAGTTTTTTTCTCATTGCACCTAATACCGTTACAATTGCACCTACTCCGGGCATTGGTGTAAGTACTTCTATTGCTTCTATACTTGTAATCGATTGATTAATTCCCCTTATTTGTTCTCTTATTTCTTGTTCAATCACATCTGTCGAAGCAACTTTCGCTTGGAACTCATTTGGAAATGCTTCATTTTGGCGAATTAATTCTTCACATAAGCATATGATTCCTTGCGCTAATGGCCGAAATGTTTGGACAAGGTAGGCTTTTGCACTACTGTATGTTTGTCCTTGTAATACTGTGTCTATCGCAAAGGCATCAATAGATTGAATGGCTTGTTCCATACTTTGAATCGTAGCATTACATATAGCGTTCATACTTTGAGTTTGACTTTGTACTTCTCCCAAATACATGTTTAAACTCATGTATTGGCCTCCCTTTGTAGTTGCTGCTGTTCATAGGAAAGGTTGTTTTCTTTCTCACTGAGATGCCGTTTTTCTTTAAGCAACGTCTCTTTTTCGTTTTCTAATTCGAATGTAAGTTTTCTTTCATACTGCCCGATCTCTTGCCGCATATTCGTAAAAAAGTGAAATGCTTCTTTGTCACCATACCAAGTTTCTAGTATTCGGTTAAATAAACGATTACTTCTATTTTTCCATTCATGAAAACTAGCCTCAGCTCGTTCTTGATTTTGCAGCGCGATTCGGTTTTCATTTTGTTCTTCAAATATAATTCGTAATTTTTGATTACATTGATTGATTCTCGTTTCAATTCCTTGACTCATCTTTTCTCCCTACCTTTTCCCCTTTACGTAGGTTGTTACATTATTGAAAAGTCTTTTGAAGTCCTGTATCCATTTTCTCAAATTCATTTGCTACGGAATGGATATTATCAATTGTTTGTTGAAAAGCAGTACAAAATTGTTTCGTGATCTGTAAATTTTGTTGATTTGCTTCTTGTGCTTGGAAGTTCACAGATAGTGTAGTACGCGTTGCCTTATTTATAGAGCGACTAGTAGCACTTTGCATTCTATCTGAAGCAGTTCTCATTTTCGTTGCAAATTGTGTTGCCGTATGCAAATTACTTTGAAATTCTCCCATTACTTACTCCCCTCTACCTTTTATTTACAAGAAAATTATAACACGGAAAAATATCCCAATAAACCGAATGTTCGAATTTAACATACAATTCACCACAGTTACTGAGGATACGAGCAACGCTTATCTATCAACATAACTGAGTCCAAGATGGATTCTACTTATACAAAAAAGATGACTTCAGCCATATGCTAAAGTCATCTTTTTCTACCTTATTATTTTACTAATTCTCCATTATAAGCTTTTATATTAAGCGGAGCAGTTAAAAATTGTGCTGCTTTACTAACGAAAGATGTGAAGTGTTCACTCGTATTATGGCTCGCAACTGCTGCTTCATCTTTCCATACTTCTACCATCGTATAAACACTTTCTTTTTCTGTATCTTTATATAAGTCATAAGATACATTTCCACTTTCTTCTCTTGAACCATGAATGAGTGGCTGAATTTCTTCTAAAAATGCTTGTTGTTTCGCTGGATCTACTTGAAATATTGCGTGAATAATAATCATGGTGCTTCCCCTCTCATCTTTCACTTATTGAAGTTCTTTTATAAAATTATTTCCATTCTGCAACTTTTTTAATTGGAAGACGTACTGATTGGTAACCACTGTCTGCAGCTTTCCCGATTGAAATTAACATAACTGGTACGTAGCGTTCTTTATCTAGTCCAAATGCTTCTGCAATTTGGTCTTTTTCAAATCCACCAATTGGACAAGTATCATAACCGTGCGCACGAGCTGCTAGCATAAATTGCATTGCTACAAGACCACCGTCAATTAATACCGTATCTTTCATTACTTCTGGTGTAACCATTGAGAAGTAAGCTGAAAGTTTTTTCATTTGGTCTTCTTTTACTTCTGCTGGCATTAAACCACGCTCTACTGCTGTACCGTAAATTTCTTCTGCGTTATCAAAGTTGTTTAAATCACCAAATAAAGCAATCATTGCTGAAGATGTTTCTACTTGAGATTGATTGAATTTCGCAAGTGGCGCAAGTGTTGCTTTCGCTTCATCACTTTCAATCACTACGAATCTCCATGGTTGCATGTTTACTGAAGATGGTGCAAGTGTTGCTTCTGTAAGAATTTCTGTCATTTCTTCTTTGCTAATTTTCACTGAAGGGTCGTACTTACGAATTGAACGACGTCCTGTTAAAATTTCGTTAAAATCATTTGTTTTTACTGAGTTAGTCATAGTTGTATTCTCCCTTTTTTATAATTCTTTTATATTTTCTTGAATGTGATTTAACATATTTAAAAGATTATCGCGTTCTTCCTCACTTAATCCTTTAAATGCAGATGCTGCAAAACGTTCTTTTTCCTCTTGAAACGCTTGAATTTTATTTCGTCCCTCTTCAGTAAGAGAAACTAACGTAATTCTGTTATCTTCTGGATTTTTACGTCTTACAATCATTTCATTGGCCTCAAGCTGCTTTAAATGCCTTGTTATCGCAGCATTATCAATATTCACTTCTTGCTGAAGTGCTTTTTGACTAATTTCACCTACTTCAAATAATTGAAGTATAAGCTCTAATCGAGACTGGCTCATACCCGTACACCCTTCAAATTTCGAACTTACTTCTTTATTTAGAAAGTGTAATTTATATAAAATAATCGCTTCTTTTGAGCATGAACTTGTCAAATTAACCCTCCTTTACAATCAAAATAAAAACATTTGATGTATCAATAGTTGATATGTCAATTAATATAATCTATATCGATTTAGAATGCAAGCATTTTGTTTTTATTTTATTTTTTCCAAATTAAGGCGCTTTGTAGCGTTACAAATAATGTTAATTGCACTATAATAATACTAATTTAAAGAACTGGAGAGTGATTGATAATGCGGCAATACACAAATAGAAATGAGGAATTGAAAATGGAAAATGAAATGAGGATATTCACAAATGACAACAATAAATATAGGGATTGTTGCGCACGTAGACGCTGGCAAGACGAGTTTGACTGAGCGTATTCTTTATGAAACGAATGTGATTAAAGAAATTGGCCGAGTAGATAGTGGTAATACACAAACTGACTCAATGGAATTAGAAAGACAACGCGGAATTACGATTAAAGCATCTGTCGTTTCTTTCTTTATTGATGATGTAAAAGTAAATGTCATTGATACACCTGGACACGCTGATTTTATCGCTGAAGTGGAGCGATCATTCCGCGTTCTAGACGATGCGATTTTAGTTATCTCTGCCGTTGAAGGTGTGCAAGCACAAACAAAAATTTTAATGCGAACATTACAGAAACTAAACATACCGACTATTTTATTCGTTAATAAAATTGATCGTAGTGGCGCAAACACTGAAAAAGTTATGAAACAAATAAAAGAGGTTCTTTCAAATGAAGCATTCCCCTTCTATTCTGTTCTAAACGTAGGAACGAAAGGAGCCCAGATTATTGCATACAAATCATATGACGATTGTACGGAACTGTTAGCGCCATATAATGAATCGTTACTTGCGTCATATGTAAATGATGAAATCGTACCGGACGTATTATTAAGAGAAGAACTCGAAAAACAAATACAGCAAGCAAGTGTGTACCCAATCTTTTTCGGTTCAGCCATGACAGGTATAGGTGTAACTGAACTGCTCGAAAATATTTCAACCTTATTTCCAGCTAATAAGTCGGCAGAAAACGAAACATTATCCGGTGTTGTGTTTAAAATTGAACGTGAACCTTCTGGAGAAAAGATTGCTTATGTAAGAGTTTTTTCTGGTCGTTTACACGTAAGAAAATATGTTGATATACAGCGCGGAGACGTTCTGGGGCATAAAGAAAAGGTTAAGAAAATATGTCTATTTCATAACGGGAATGTTGTTCAAGCTTCTATCGTTCCTAGCGGAGAATTTTGCAAAGTGTGAGGACTGAATGATATTAAAATTGGTGATATTATTGGTGAACGTACGGATTATATAAAAGATATTCACTTTGCCGAACCACAAATGGAAGCTTCCATTGATGCAGTATCAAAAGAAAGAATTCATGATTTATACGCTGCACTTATGGAGCTATGTGAAGAAGATCCACTTATTAAAGTGTGGAAAGATGATGTTCATAATGAACTATATATTCGCCTTTTCGGTGAAGTACAGAAAGAAGTAATTGAAACGACTCTTTTTGAAAAATATAATTTGCAGGTTACTTTTTCAAATACGCGAGTTGTATGTATTGAAAAGCCAATTGGCATTGGGAATTCCGTTGAAGTCATGGGTGAAAAAGCCAATCCATTTTACGCAACAGTCGGATTCAAAGTTGAACGTGGTGAACTTAATTGCGGCATAACATATAAATTAGGTGTTGAGCTCCGCTCACTACCTTTAGCATTCCATAAAGCGATTGAAGATACAGTATTTCAAACGTTAAAGCAAGGTTTATACGGATGGGAAGTTACGGACATTTCTGTCACGTTAACGCATACAGGTTATGCTAGTCCTGTTACAACAGCGAGTGACTTTAGAAACTTAACGCCGCTCGTTTTAATGGATGCTTTAAAGCAAGCTGAAACACATGTATATGAACCAATAAACGAGTTTGAATTAACTGTACCGGAGCACGCAATTAGTACCGCGATGTATAAGCTCGCTGCTATTCCAGCGACTTTTGCAGAACCTATATTCAATAATGATTCCTACCAGTTAACAGGATCATTACCTGTTGCAAAAACAGAGAATTTTAAACGAATGCTACATTCATTTACAGAAGGAGACGGCATATTTACAACGAAGCCAGCTGGTTTCACAAAGCTTATGGCTCCCTTCCCTACTCGAAAACGTGTTGATTATAATCCGCTGAACCGTAAGGATTATTTACTTCATGTTTTGAAGGCTTATTAAAGTAAAAGAGGTGCAATTCGCACCTCTTTTGCATGTATTAATAGGTTAGTTTGTCCTAACAACTTCTTTAAGTTCTCCTATTATTTTCGCTATAGCCTCAATTGAATTTTCCGTTTCATATCCCCCAACATTTACAGAATGATTTGCATTTTTGACAACTTCAATCTGTAAATTCGTTTTATATAACTGATCAATTTGATCTGCATTGTATTGGTGATCTTTATCCCCAATAACTAAAAAACCTTCGTGTCGACTATGTAAGATAGAATCAAAAATTGTATCAAACGTCAGTAAAGGTGTAAGTAGTATCATTTTTGACTGCGCGAATTCTTCTCTCTTCATTAAATCATTTGCAATCGGAATTGTTCCGAGTGACTTCCCTAAAAACATAGTCTCGTTGTATTGCTCATCTTTTAATACTTCATTTATTACAGGATTAATATCATCCATCATTACTTTCGTTACTTCTTCCATTGTTTTATTCATTACTTGTTCGTCATAAGAATAATGAATATGTACTACATCTATTTTATTTTCGAGCATAAGCATCGTCGCATAATAAAATAACGGTTTATCGTAATTGTATCCTGAACCGGAGAACATAAAGCAAATCCTACTAGAACCTTTTTCGATATGTGTGTAACGAATTACTTTATCATCTATATTTATTTCTTTTTTAGTCCCCTTCACCCTTTTCTCCTCCGAATACATTTAATTTTGTAAAACGATATGTTCTGTATGAACTGCTATATCCTTTACTTTCTCTTTTATAAATGCAGGCTGTAAATTATATGCATGTAACTCTTCTACCGGCACCCACTTAAAGAAATACGTTCTACCTTCTTCTTCCAAAATATATTGATCCGCTCCATTTGCAGGTAACTCATGTAGCTCTACTTCATAATAAAAACTAATTTCATGAAACTTTCGCTCAGAAAGTGTAAAGAAATTTTCTACTGACCATATTAATCTTTTCCCTTTCATAGGAACACCTAATTCTTCTGCAAGTTCTCGTTTTAACGTATCTTCACTATTTTCTAGCATTTTCACTCTTCCGCCTGGTACATACCAATAATCTTCCCCTTTGTTTTGAAGAATAAGTATTTTATTATCCTGTTTACAAATTGCTCCAACGCGGTAATTAAAACATGTTTCCTCTACTTTAAACGTAAGATCCATCCGTAATGCCCCTCATATAAATATCGAATTATTACAAAACAATTATGTAATTACTGTACAAATAAGGTTACTAAATTTATTCACTTCATTCAATCATTTTCGAATTTTCTAAACTCTTATTTTTCATCATTACAAGTGTATATACATATGTTACAATCACATTGCACACTAGAAAACATTATGGGGGTACGGATGGAAACGTTATTAATCCAGCAAACTGAGAAATCAAATAAGTTTTGGAAAATCGTTGTGAAAGAAAAGGACTATGTTGTGTTTTACGGAAAAATTGGCACAGTTGGCAGTGTGAAAGCGAAAGAGTTTGAAACAGAAGAAGAATGTATGAAAGAAGCTAATAAACTAGTTGCTTCCAAACGTAAAAAAGGATATACAGCCCCGTTGCCTGGGGAAGATTACATAAAAGAAAAAACGATAACCGAAGAAGAATTTTGGGAACTACTTCATCGTGCAAAAACGAAAGGTGAGGACCAAGAAGAACAAATAGAATGGCTTACTTCTCACCTTGCTAAACGTACAGTACATGAAATTGTAGCATTTGATACGCATATGCATCGTCTTTTGAAAGACTCCTATACCTCCCGTTTATGGGCAGCAGCCTATATTATTATGGGTGGCTGTTCAGATGATACTTTCGATTACTTCCGCGGATGGTTATTATATCAAGGAAAAGAGACATACGAAGCTTGTATTGAAGATCCAGAACGATTAATTCCTGTATTAGAAAACTTGAGTGAGTATGACGTCCCAGAGATTGAAGAACTTTCTTTATATTTCGGTTTCACTGTATATGCAGAAAAAACTGGGGATGAAGATGATACTTACTTTACACTATACCATGTCTTAACAAATGAAGAGTTTGAGGAAGTTGATATCGAGTTAGATTGGGATGAAGACGATGAGGAAGGTTTAAAAAAGATGTTTCCTAAGCTATGGGAGATGTATGGGGAAGAACCGATTGAGTAGTAGATTAATTATTCGTGAAAAAGCGCCTTGTTTCTTTAGTAACAAGGCACATTTTTTGATACTATATTTAAATTATTATCTTCCCACTCTCCCACCACTCCATAAAAGTCTTTAAAGAAGGAGCAACCCACGTTCTACTATCATTTTCATGATTCCATACATATATATCATCTCTTTGCACTTTTCCATTCAAAATGGAATAGCCAAACAAATCACCATTTCCGCCATCAGCAAAAAATAATAAACAGCCAAAAGGCATATATAGACCCTTAAAATCAGCTATATTTCTCATATTCATATTTTCAGTTTTAATTTTTGAAGCAGACCATATAAAGTCCCCGTACTCACCTTCTATACCGTTTGTTTCTTGTAATAATTGATATAAATCATTCGGTAACTCCACATATAAACATTGTTGTATATCAGTAAGTTCCTCCTTCGTAGCCGAATTTTTTAAGCTTAAGTTTGATGAGATACTGTGAATGGTGTCTTTCCACATCACCTTTTCTCCTCCTTATGTGCAATCAAGTATATTCAAAGGACTCCGCTAAATTTATTGATACCATCTTTCTAACAATTCCTTCTCCCTCTCCCCTGAAATACCTGCTTTTAATTCCCATTCTTCCGTACTCTCCATCCACTCATACACATCTGTAACTGTCTCTTCTATTCTTCTAAAAGTAAGCCCTTCATTAACCGCACTTTCGATACAAATAGAAAACCCGCCTCTCCACGGCTTCGTCTCACCATCTAATGGGAAAGTTTCTGGAATCCACAAAGGCATTTCCGTCCAAGGCTGTACTTTGTGCTCCTTCATAAATGCTTCATCTACCCAAACAAATTCAGCATCGCTATTTGTAACCTTTTTACACGTATTTAATAGCTCTTCCATCGTCAAATCATAATTTGGACCTGTTACATTGAATGTACCTACATTTTTATTTTCTGCCATGTTTAGTCCCCAGTTTGCGACGTCTTTTATATCAACTATTTGCACTGGACGGTCTTTTCTTCCTGGAACTAACACTTTACCTCCTTTTGTTACACGTTGAATCCAATATGGAAGTCGATCTGTATAATCAAACATTCCTGAAAGAAGTCCTGCTCTTACGTGTAAAACACACCTCGGCCAATACTTCTCTGCTTCTTTTTCACATAATACTTTCAGCGCACCATAATGCTCATAAGGAGAAACTTCACCATTCTCTACAGCCTTTATTTGCTCTTCCGTTGGTTCAGGTTGTAATATATAGTCTTCTTTTATGTCATGCGGGATCCAATCTTTATATACGGAAAGGCTTGAGATGAATATATAATGTTTTATATTATCTTTTAAGACATCTCCAGTATTCCGAATGTGATGCGGAGAAAACCCACATGTATCCACGACAACATCCCATTTTCGATTTTCTAAACTTGATACATCACCATTTCTGTCACCGATAAGCTGCTCCACTTCAGGAAAAATTTCTTTGTTTGTTCCGCGGTTAAATAATGTAACTTCATGCCCTCTGTTCAAAGCCTCTTCTACAACAGCTCTTCCCAAAAATCGTGTACCACCTAGTATTAAAATTTTCATGGTTCTCCCCCATTCATCATTAAAAATCCTTTCTTTTGTTAAACGATTTTTTGCTCTTAAAAGTTACGGGTGGAATGCAGATTTTCACTATAATCTTAGTTCTATAAAATAAAAAGTAATTATTAGCGCCCATTCTTTACCTTTACACAATCTCCCCATCAATTAACTCAATAATTCTATTACACTTATTCGCTACCTCAATATCATGCGTTACAATAATAATCGTTCGTCCTTCTTCATTCAGTTGTAATAGTAGATCCATAATTTCTTCTCCTGTTTTTCTATCTAAATTCCCTGTCGGTTCATCAGCCAAAATTATTTCTGGTTCGCCTACTAACGCTCTAGCAATTGCGACTCGCTGCTGTTGTCCACCTGAAAGCTCGTCCGGTGTTTTATGCGTATGTTCTTTTAAACCTACTTTTCTAAATAGAACTTCGCCTTATTTTCTCTTTCTCGTTGCTTTAGCTTTCTATATGTGAGTGGTAGTGCTACATTATCTAGTACAGTATGTTCTTTTAACAATGCAAAATATTGAAAGATAAATCCAATCATTTCATTTCTTGTTTTATGAACTTTATTTGCTCTTATTTCAGTTAATGTTTTTTCATTTAACGTATATTCACCCTCATTTGGCAAATCAATTAACCCTATAACATTTAATAGCGTACTTTTCCCCGATCCTGATCGACCCATTATCGCTATAATTTCGCCCTTATTTATCGTTAAGTTTATACCGTTTAATGCGAACGTATTATGGTTCTTGTTACTATACACCTTCTTAATGTCTTTCAATTCAATTAAACTCATTATTCCATCCCACCTATTAATGTTTTCGGTTCGAGTTTTCTAATAGATAAGAAGACAATTACATTCGAGACAATGATGATCAATAATAAGAAAAGAAATACTAAAAATAATATAGGCATGTCCAATTTAAAGTCTAATGCCGATACTGCTTTAAAATCCTTTGACATTTGCAGCAGCTTCCCATACCTCCATGAAAAGTAAGCTATTGACATTCCTAAGCCAGCTATTGCTACAATAATGTTTTCTAAAACAATTTGAATAAACATTCCAAATTTACTTTCGCCAAAAACTATTTTTATACCAAATTCCCTCTTTCTCATTAAAATAGAAACGATGGTTGTTACTGCCATTCCGACTATCGAGAATAGAATGAATAAGATTCCTACTATAAGTTGAGGTATTTCAGAATAGCTGTTAAGAGTAACATCTATATTTATTTCATCACCTAAATTTTTCAAATGAAACGTACCGCCGTTTCCTTTAAGTTGAATTAATTCTTCTAGTTTCTTTACATCTGCATCTTTTCGTAAATGTAAAACTGTACTTTGATGCAGTCTTAAAAACATTCCTTCATAATTTTCATATCTATTAGATGACATAGGCATTATCATTGCGTAATCCAACTTCAAATAAACGTTCGTTGTATTATTATCTACGATAAATTTATTCTCTGGTAAAAAGCCTATAATTGTATATTGATTATTAATTGTATCCCCAACTTGAAAATATTTCTTAAAGTAAGAACCCATTAATACTTTTGTTTTTTCTTCACTATTTTTGGGAAAATCTTCATGCAAGAAACCCTCTTTAGGTTTTAAATGTAAACCTAATAATTTATAGTAATTTTCATCTACAACAATTGTTTGAACAGTAGGTCTTTCATCGTGAAACGTTTTATGTTTCAAATCAGCAATCATACTGTTTTGAAGTGGTCTATTACTTGATTCTATTTCAATTAAACTCTCCTCGTATGTACCATACGAAATCACGTCTTTATTTTGATGAATTGTATTATAAACCGCTTGAATTTGCTCTTTATTAAATTGATTGCTTTGTAACCTATCTGTCATCCTTTCAAAAGTAACTAAATATGTTTTATCCACATTTAATGCTGAGCTGGATTTATCGTTTAAATGGTGTAAATTATAAAATACATTAATTGAACTCGTTATAGTTGCTAATCCAAATGTAATTTGTATTAGCAGAAGTACCGAAAATAGAAATCTCTTTTTTAATGCTATGAACGCACTTTTTATTCTCATCATTTTTACTCCTTTAATGCTTTAGCAGGTTCACTTTTAAGCACATATACAAATGGTATAACAGAGAGGATAAAAGCTATACTAAGTGAAAGAAATACACACATTACAATATGAGTAGGCTGTAAACTAATGCTATAGCTTGTAGACTCTATAATACTTTCACTCAAAGTGCTAAAAATCCATTGTATGCATATCGCACAGGCTGATGCGGTAATTGCACATAAAAATAATTGACTAAATATAAAAATAAAAAGATTTACATTACTTGCTCCCAAAGATTTCCTTAGCGAAAGACTTTTTTTCTTCGTATAAATCCAATAATAACTTACTACTATACTGGTAATTAAAGCTATACAAAAAAGCCTAAATGGAAAACTTAATAACTCTTTCACAGCTTTACTTGAGTTTTTTTCTTTCTCAAAATTCTCTTTTTCACTTATCACTTTGGCATTTATATCTTTATTGTTCTGGTTTATATGCTGTATGAAAGTGTTTATTTCCTTTATAGGGTTTTCGTTAGAACGAACGATCATTTGGAATGTATTTTCATTTTGGATCATTTTTTTCACTTCATCTGGCATATCATTTAAAGCGACGTAAATTTTAATATTATACTCATATCCAGTATTTGCTCCAGCTACACCTTTAACTGTATATTCCTTATTAAATAGTTTTATTGTTTCCGTATCCTTATAAATTTTCTTCCCGACTATTACACTATTTTCTTCATTTTGTTCCATCTGAGAACCTTTTAGCAAAGGTGGAGACCAATTTTTATTAAGGAGACCATTCATTGTTGCTCGGCCGATACCCGGAATAGTAATACGAATATCATTTGTAATAACACTAGCATTTTTAAAATCAGTCTCTACTAACATCTGGAATTGTTTAAAATTTAATTCGCCTATATTAGTAAGTTGAACGGAATAGTAATAATTAAAATAACCATTCTTTCTATCATAAAATTTCTCATCATAATAATCTTTCGTCGACATTGCTATAAGTATCGGCCATATTGTCAATACAAACGCAATAAATAACATAATGAATATTGCTTTGTTTACCACTATTTCTTTTAATACTAGATTCATATATCCTCCTCATTTTAAAAACCGCGAAAAAGGTATTTATCCTTTTTCACGGTTTTTGTTGATTGTTATCTAATTACCATTTCCTTAGAGGTGTAGGCACTATCCCCTTTCATTCCATTCATGACCCGAATAACCAGTAGTAATTGGCCCTCTGGATGAAACTTTAACGTTCACACGATCTGTAATTTTAGCATTATTCTTTTCTGCCTCTTTAGAAGACCCATCATCAAAGCTAGCCCTTACAGTCATCTTGTAAAAATGAGGTTCATTTGTTTGCGCAGTGTAGGCGTGTCCTGTAGCCTTTCCTCCGCTCCCTTCCCATTTCCCATAAGAATCCCAACTAATCGAAGCAAATGAAACGGAAGAAACCATACCTAATAAACAAGCAGTTAGCCCTGTAGTAGCTAAAGTTTTTTGAAGTAAGTTTTTCATATAAACTCAATCTCCCTTGTTTAAAATATTCACTTAAATATTTAAGTATTTTCAGGCCTTGTCCTCATTATACATAAAAAAAATAATCTCATATTAAAAAATCCTAATTTTTACATTTTCCACACAACCCTTACATTGCTCTGAACTTTCCGTCATAAAAGAAAAAGATGGTATGAAACTCCCATTCACACCATCTTTTTGCTTCCGTTATTTATTTGATCCTGTATAAGGAAGAATGTATTTCACAATCAATTCCCATCTATCCCGTGCATTCGGCATAACTTCAGAAGCAATTACTACAACCAAATCCTTCTCTGGAATACAACAAATTATATTCCCACCATCACCCATTGCACAATACGAATAGACACCCTCTTCTTCTCGTAACCACCATAAGTAACCATATTGATTTGAATTCATCGCTATTGATTCTTTTATCCATGATTTTGATAGTATTTGTTTTCCATTATGAATACCTTCATTCAAATACATCTGTCCAAACTTAGCCATATCCCTAACCGTTAACGTTAGTCCCCAGCCGCCCGCCGAAATACCATTTGGATCGTGAACCCATCCTTTCACATCTTTTCCGAATAAGTCATCAAATCCAAATGCTTTCATATTATAATTTGGAATTTCTCTCATGCCGAGTGGCTGAAATAAGTATTCATTCGCAAATTCACGCGCATTTTTTCCTATTGCGTTCGTTATGATCGCTGATAGTATATGAGCTCCTGCAGATGAATATTTAAAAGATCCAATTTCTCCGCCGTTTCCTATCCTATTTAACGTATATTGTATCCAATCTTGTTGTGTACATAGTTCTTCTAACGGTTCCTGCCAGTCTACGAATGGATGTGGAGCTGTCATCGTTAGAAGATGGCTTACTGTTACTTCAGATGAATTAACGTTATATTCCGGGAAAAATTCTATTACTCTTTGATCAACGCTTTTTATATAGCCCTTATCTATACATATCCCAATTAGCGCAGAGATTATCGTTTTTGTGACTGACGCTATGTGAAATGCATCATCTGGACCGTAACCGTTATAATATTTTTCAAAAATAACATTACCTTTCTGCATTACTAACATACCATTCATATTTTCATATTCTTCTTTTATAATCTGATCTAACTTTTCAGCAGTTTTCATTATTCTTTCCCCTTTAACCTGTAATTAAAAAGGTTCGATAGGTACATATATATCAACTATATGTTTATGCTTTGGATGCTGCTTTGGGTCATTTCTATATACTTCAAAAGGATACGAGTCTCTCGGTTTATATCCGCTATTTGGCAGCCACTCACCATATATAAAGTCCCACGCTCCCTTATATTCATCTTGGAATATTTCAAAATGTCCTACTGCATACTTGCCTGAAGGTATTATCATTATTCCAATATCACTCGTTTCTACTGCGGACGCATCCGGAATTGTTATACATAAACTTGTTCTTAAATGATAGTTCTCAGTAAATTCATGATGATCGTGGTAAATGGTTAATACTTTCGTATCCTCAAATACATGATATTTTTTCTTCGCCGCGTAACGAAATAATTTTTCTATCATTTCTGGAAAAGCTATAGCTAACTCTTCATATGTACCTGTATGTCTTATGTATGCGACGTTTATATTATCCGCTGTTACAATTTCAACATTTCCTCGAACCTTCTTACATTCATTGTATTGAGGAATTCCCCTTACGTCTTTGCAATTCTTGCTATTATCGTTTCGATATTGAGATGGACTTATTCCGTAATGACTTTTAAATGTGCGGGAGAAAACTGCTGAATCTGTAAACCCGAAGTGATACGCAATATGTGTAATCGTCATATCTGTGCGATATGTAAGTAGATTTGTTGCCCTTTCTAACTTCAATCGGTTTACATACCGTGATAATGGCTCGTCTACTATCCCCTTGAAAATCCGATGAAAATGAAACTTTGAAAATCCTGCTACATCCGCTAGCTCTTCAATGGATAGTGAACTGTCTATGTTTGATTCTATATAATCTTGAACCTTATGTATGCGTCTTACATACTCATTTCTACTCTGTTTATTCTCCATACTCTTTATCTCCTCACAACAAAAAGAACCATCCCAGAATACTTTTAGGACGGCTTTCTATTCGTAATAGATTCTTCCATATTCTATTGTTAAATCGATATAATTTCACTATATTTTTTAAATTGATGGTAATGTGGCGGTCTCCCGATTTAATTGAAAGAAACAACTATTTTTTTATAGCCCTACGCAAATTAGTAATATTATTGGGATTTAGCTCCCATTGTCTCATAAGTTCTCTTTGTCTTGTTTTTAAGTCTTCAAATGGTTCTTCCACTATGTCGATTTTATTAAATTTCCCTTCGAAAACTAAAGCATTTTTTATCTTTTTATATCCACCAAAACCTAAGTCATCATTTAGTAACCAGACTACTCTCTGTATTTTTGCGAATAAAATACCACCTGTACACATTGGACACGGTTCCAACGTGCTATAAATAGTAAACTTCTCATTTTTTATTTTTGCATCAAACATTGCTTCCCCTGCATTGCGAATAGCGTCTATCTCTGCGTGAGCTGTTATGTCTTTTTGTGGATGCACTCTATTTCTTCCTCTTGCAATGACATTATTATTTCCATCAACAATAACTGCTCCTACTGGATATGTGTTTTCTTTTAATGCCATCTCCAAAAAATATCTATCTCTTTCAAAATGCATATAAATCCCCTTCTTTTGATGAAATTATTTTACAGAAATTGCTTTTGACATCCCACTCACTTCTATCAAATTAACAAAACAAAAAAGGATATCATTATGTCTGCAACAACGGGGCAAGAATGGTGTTTTAATATAAACTTAATTGAATAGAATTTGTGATAAAATCCCATCTTCATTAAGCTAAGAAAAACAAATACTCTAAAACGAGAAATTTTGAGGTATCATAAAAATTTTCAAATTTTTAATTCTTGTTTTGACGTTTCTTTTGTATGCTCCCTATAACTCCAAATACAATCGCTACTGCTAAACATACGATTGAGAAAGTTTGTAATACGTTTGTCGAAAAATAGCCTACCCCTAACACTACTGCTAAAACGATTCCTGCTACTAACATTCTCCGTTGCTGCATATCCATGTAATCATTCCCCTTTTATTTACACATTTTTCAAAAACAAAACTCTACTACCGCCGTTCCCATCATAATTTGTATGTACCGATACACCCTCTACCTCATCATCCCCAGCCTCAATACGAAAACCGATTTCTTGATGAAACTGTATCGACTTTTTATTAGTTGGTGACGTAATTGCTTTTACAACTTTACGATTATTTGCACGAGCGACATCAAAGAAATAAGAATACAATGTCGATGCGATTCCTCTTCTTCTATACTTCGGATTTACACCGATAAAATGAACGTATGCTTCATCTTTATATGTTTGTGAAAAAAATCCACATAAGAAACCTAACGTTTCTCCTTCTTCTTCAATGATAAAACTCGTTTCTTGAAAGTGAACGAAAAACAATTTTGGCAACATGGCAGCCATGTCTCTCCCGCCCCACCAATCATTTAAAACAGAATGAATCTTTACATAATCTTCCCCTTGGATGTTTCTTACTCGCATATGTTTCTCCCTCTCACTCACTTCATTTTTTCATAAATTTTAATGACTGTTTCTACTAATAGGATGAATACCCATATCCCGCAAAATACAAGAACTGACTGAAATATAGAACCTAGCATAACAATACTTATTAAACCTAATTCTGATCCTGAAATGGACATTTCATCAAACCCCAGGTTATGTATAAATGGACCAGTTGAAAAAGCCATTAAAATAGATCCTATTAAATAAATCACACTCATTATTTTTAATATTTTTATAGAAAGATACGAAGTTTGTTCTTGCTCCACTTGTGATAATTCGATTTCTCCGTTCTCAATTCCTTTTTGTAAACAGTCTTCACATAGAAATTATTCCTTAATTTTTTTACCACCGTGCATCGTACCTGTTATTTCTTTACATCTTGAACATTTTCGATTTATCATGTTGTTACCACTCCAATCTATTAAGATTATACTTATATAATTCTATTTTTACCTTAATATCCCTTTTATGTATTTTATAGAGAAAGGTCGTGTTTTATGATTTCAAAACTCACGTTTGGCTCGAAAAAACGTACCGTTCATTATGTATTAAGACCTAGTTGTTATGCGAGTATTTTCCATTCATCTTCTTCAAAGATTGCTGTTATCCAAAAAGGAGACCGTTACTTTCTACCTGGTGGCGGTATGGAAGGTAATGAAACAAAAGAAGAATGTTTGCACCGTGAACTACTAGAGGAATTAGGATGGGCAATTAAAATTGATCAGTATGTCGGTAATGCGGCTCGATATTTTTATGCAGAAAAGGAAGATATATATTATTTAAACGATGGATTTTTTTATATTGCGAATATGGTGCAGAAACAAACTGAAAACTGTGAGGAGGATCATGTTCTAAGGTGGATGTCTCCATTGCATGCTATAAAGCTTCTCATACACGATCATCAAAAATGGGCCGTTGAACAAGCGCTTTTATTACAAATACAAAAATGATCTCCTTCTATATGAAAGAGATCATTTTTACTGTTAACTTACTTTTTTCAAATTGAGAGCAGGCTTTTTCATTCCGCCTTTTTTTACAACATATAAACCGATAAAGATAATAAGCCCGCCAACGAGTTGCATCATATTAACTTGCTCCCCAATTGTCACTGCCGCAAAGATAACTGCGAATAAAGGTACAAGATACATATAAACCATTACTTTTGTTGAGCCTATTTGACTAATACCGACATACCATATTGCTAGTCCGAAGATGGTCGCGAAGATGATTGAATATGCTAGTGATCCCCAGCTTGGCGTATCTACTGGCCATGTTAATGAATTTACGTTGAATAAACAGTATATAACTAGCGGTACAATTCCAATTAAAGTAGACCATGATGTGACTCTCATTGCGGAGTATTTTGTGATAAGAGGTTGCGCTAATATTGGATACCATCCCCACGCAATTGCTGCGACTAATCCAATTACATTTCCGAGCCACGCATACTCATATGTAGCTCCTCCTGTATGTCCTGTTAATAAAACGAATGCTGCACCAATAAACGCTACTATTGAACCAATTTGTACTTTCATCGAAAAACGTTCTTGTTTGTGTAATACTGCTAATATCCCTGTAAAAATAGGTGACATCGCAATTAATAATGAGGCGTTCGTTGCTGAAGTATATTTCACAGATAGCATAAACATCGTTTGATACATTGCCGTACCAACGATGCCGACTGCTACTAATCGTAACCAATCTTTTCTTTCAATACGTAATGAACGTTCCATCATAAACGTAATAAGTAATAATACCGGAGATGCTACTAAAAATCGTAAACTATTAAATTGAATGGATGACATAAATGCCACGCCATACTTTCCAATTGTATAATTTGCTCCCCATACTAATGCAACTGATACTAGGAGCCATTCCATTTGCCATCGTTTCATCCGAATCTCCCCTTCCATATTTAGCATAGTAAAATTGGCTGAATATAACACCGTCCAATTGGCTGTTTTTTTACCCAGCCAATTTGTTATACTGAATATATATAAGAGATTCGGAGGCGTTTGTATGGAATGGAAGCTAGATAACGACAGTAAAATCCCCATTTATCAGCAAGTTGTTGACTTTATTGAAAAACGTATTACATATGGAGAACTTCCTCCAGGTAGCTTCCTCCCTTCCGAACGGAAATTAGCTACACAGTTAAATGTAAACCGTAGTACGGTAACGACTGCTTATAATGAATTACGTGCTATGGGAATTGTAGAAAGTACGACTGGTAAAGGAACACGCGTGAGTACACATATGTGGGGTGTTTCTCCGACATTAACGCCGAACTGGAGGAATTTCGTGGAAGGCGGTACGTTCTTACCAAACTTGCCGTTACTTCGCCATATTCGGGCAGAAGTACAACAAAATGAAAACATCATTGATTTCGCAAATGGAGAGCTCGGTTGTAATCTCTATCCTCACGATCAACTACAAACGATTTTACGAGAACAACCGTTAACGCACTCATTAAGTTACGATCATCCGCAAGGCTATCTCCCGCTAAGACAAGCGGTCGTAAAATATATGAAAGAATATTTAAAAGTTGAGGCGACTGAACAATCCATTATGATTACATCCGGCGCCCAGCAAGCACTTCACCTTATCGTACAATGCTTATTAAATCCCGGTGATGCAGTCGCTTTTGAAAGTCCTTCACACTGTTATTCCTTACCGTTATTCCAATCAGCAGGTATTCGTATTTTCCCGTTACCTGTCGATGAACATGGTATTAATCCGGATGATGTACAGGAATTATATAGAAAGCACCGCATTAAAATGATTTTTTTAAATCCAAATTTCCAAAACCCTACGGGCGCAATGCTTCATCCAAACCGTAGAAAAAAACTGTTATCACTTTGCGCAGATTTACGAATTGCGATCGTTGAAGATGATCCATCTAGTTTGCTGACACTAGAAAAGAAACAACCTTGTCCTACTTTAAAATCAATAGATGAAAATGGGACAGTCATTTATGTACATTCCTTATCTAAAATGATTGCACCAGGTTTACGAGTCGGCTGGCTTGTCGCCCCGCAGTCTGTAGTAGAAAGGTTATCCGACGCAAGACACCAAATGGAATTAGGTATGAGTATTTTCCCGCAGTGGCTTATGCAGCAATTTTTCGAAACTGTGCCATTTCACTCTCATATCGTACCGTTACGAAAACAATTAGCGGAAAAAAGAGACGTTATCGTTCGCGCCTTAAATGAGCAACTTCACGACAAAATCTCTTTTTCAAACCCGACCGGCGGTATATACATATGGGGAAAATTAAACGAACCGATAAACGAAAAACAACTCATTATGCAAAGTTTAAAACAAGAAATCGCCTTTATGCCGGGTAGTATTTTCGGCGCGAAAGATGGTTATATTCGTTTATCTTATGGAAAAGTGAATATTAATCAAATTGAGGAAGGGATTTCTCGTTTACGTGAGGCTATTTTGCTTTGTGAAAAATAATGTGAGATAAAGCCTTCTCGTTTGACAAAAGAAAAATCTACCATTATTATCAACACGAACCTAGTTACCCCGCATTAACGGGCAATAAAACTCCCAGCTCAAAATTTAGCTGTAACAAAGAAGTTAGGTGGGAGATTAACTGCCCGTAAATGCCCGATTGGTTCAACTAATAATCAGTGAAGGGTGAATCCCCCCACTGATTAAAGTTTCACTTTATAGGAGTGGTAAAAATGAAAATTTACGTTGATGCAGATGCTTGCCCTGTAAAAGATGTAATTATTTATGAGGCTACGAATGCAGAAATCCCTGTAACCCTCGTTACTAGCTTTTCTCATTATTCTAATGCTCAGCAGCCTAAAGGTGTGGAAACAATTTATGTTGATTCTGGAGCAGATGCTGCAGATTACCGAATTATGCAGTTAGCAAAAAAAGAAGATTTAATCGTAACGCAAGATTACGGTCTTGCTTCGCTCGCTTTAGCAAAAGGCTGTATCGTACTACACCATAAAGGCTATAAGTATACGAATGATAACATTGAACAATTGTTACAAACACGATATTTAAGTGCAATGGTTCGAAAAAGTGGTAAGCGTACAAAGGGACCGAAACCATTTACAGCAGAAGATAAAGAGAAATTTAGAGCGCTCTTTAAAAGTATGATCGCCCATTAAAGATGAACCTTCTTTTCGAAAGGAAAACTTCGCAAAACAAAGAAGAGAATATCCAAATGAACATTCTCTTCTTGAGGTTTACCCGTTTAAAATGAAGGTAAATTATCTAAGTTATTTTCCTTTATTCCATCAGGTTCACTACGTATAATATCTCTGCCATACTTATGAAATACATCCACATGAGCTAACTTCCCTGATTTTGCTTCACTAAGAGCAGTCATATAATCTAACTCTCTCCCGCTACTTGTTTTAAACGCTATTAAATCACCATCATCATTTTTACGAACAGCAACAATTTGTTCTGCTCCTGAATTGACTTCATTGTCTACTTCAAATTGAGCTTGCTCTTCTCCTTGATGTAAGTAATCATTATAAACTTTTTCAAAGTCTTTATTGTCCATAACATTCACCTCCAGCACATTTTTTAGTATGGCTGGGAGGTAGTGGTTTTATGTACTTTTCTCTTAGAAAAACGTATTTTAATACCTACGCAAACCCTTCAAAGTCTCCAATATATCATCTGTAAAAGCTGTACTACCCTCTGTCTCTAAAGCTCTGAAATATAAACTTCTTAAGAAAGCTCTAATATTTTGTACTAAAATATCATACTGAGGATGCGGGATGTCTTCAACGATTGCTATACTATGTAACCAGTTGCTCCACTCTTCTTCTGTTAAAAGATTTTGATTACGTAACGACATAATTGGCGTTACTAATCTCTCATCCTCAAAGTGTATGTAAACATAGTCATTTAGGCGAACTTTCTGACGAACAGCAGCCAATATTGCATATGAAAATTCACGATTTTGTATTGTACGAGCTAACGCATCGAGTGCATCAGCAGCATGTGCAGTAGAGTGTGCCCATCCTTTTCCTTCTACGTAACCCCTTACATCCTCTTCTAAATAGACATATTCCAGCACTTGTTCTGCTACACTGTACAGTTGTTCTTCGGATAACAACGGTTCTCTTTCATGAACAGATAAAATAAGTGGTGGAATTAATACGGAGAATGCACGTTTAAATACAGAGTCTGTTCCCTTTTCACCAATTTTATAAAATAAATAATCAGGACTAATTGCTTGTAACATTAATCCTCTTAACTCTTTTTGTCTAAATACATCATTTGTAATCCATGTGTGAAGCGTACTATAAATTAAATCATCACGTAATTCAGCATCAGTTGATCCGATATAATCTAGCATCCATTGCGCATATGGATATGCATCTACGTCTTCTGGTACAGCATAATTGTTATTTTTAATTTGTAGTAGTTCTTCTTTTAGTTCTAGTACTTCATTCATTATATTTCTTGTCCCCTTTTTGCGTTTTTTATTGTCTTATCCCCTTTTATTTGCTTCATAAAATTAATTTAATTATAACAATAAACAAAAGGCTATACATATATTTCTGATTATGTATTACGCTCTTTCATGAAATATAACTTCTGGATTTCCTAAATCATTATTCTTAAATATAACATTCGTACACTCTTTTGGATTATGCTCATCTATATACATCTTACAGGCAGCATGATATCTGTTTAAAAACATCTTCTCTGCTTCTTCATAACTTCCAAAAGCTTCAGTTTCCCGCTTAGCACCACGTTTTCTCGCAATCTCAAAATTTGTATCTACAAAGATTTTGTAATCAAATAAATGCGCAACGTCTTTTTTCAATAGAAACGTTCCATCTACTATTAATATCATATTTTGCGTGGCCAATAGCGGCTCATTATGTACAGGCATATCCGTTATTAAGTTATGAGAAATCGTTTCATATTGTAAATTCCCGTTAGGTCCTAAAGGCATTAATAATCTTTCTTTGAAAGCTGTATAATCGTGTGCATCTTCATAATACCCCCTTGCAGATTCTTTTCCTTTTGCATAGCGAATCACTCTTGGATTATGAAAATCATCAATGCTGGCGCGTGTTACTGGTAATCCTCGTTTTTTTATTTCTTCCGCTAGTTCGTTTGCAAATGTTGTTTTTCCTGATGCTGTAATACCACTTACTCCAACTCTTGTTGGATAGGTTAAGTTTAGCTTTAAAATATAATCTGCAATTTTTTTGATTTGTTGTTTTCGGTTCATGATATCTCCCTTTACATTTAGTTTACATAATATTATTACAAGTAATAATACATGTCGCTATTTGTCGGTAAGTCGATATCCTTTCTCGAATCGCTGATATCTCGAAAAAATCATTGATATATTTTAAGTTATGATAGATATATTTGAAAAATCGTTGATATATTATTAGCTTACTTTCCCTTAAACCCTCGATATAAAGCAGTCCGTAATTCTTGTTTGTATTCTTCAATTTCTGGCATTTCGAGTTCTTCTGCTAGTCTGATAGCTAATTCAATATCATACGGTACTCGTACAAGTTGAATAGAAAAGCTCGCTGCTTCTTTTTCATTGTAAGTTCCTTCAAATATTAAATAGGAAGCTTGTGTTATTTCAAGTGGGTTTCCTACGCTACCGGCATTACATAACGTTTTCCCTCTGAAATTTTGAACGAATGCTTGGTGAACGTCACCGTAACAAACGACATCTGGTTTTCTTTCCCCTTCTATATTTTCCGTCAGATCACTATTTTCGAACATACTAATACGTTCTTCTCTTGAAGCGTGTGGTTGAATTCTTTCATATAAACTTCTCGGTGAAGCGTGGAACATACGAATCAATTTGCCACTCATAAAAAATTCGATTGAAAATGGTAAGCTTCTTAAATAATCATTTTGTTCTTCCGATAATTGTTTTTGATGCCATTTTAACGCTTCAAATTCAGTCGTTTTTGTAATAAAATCATCCCAGTTACCCATTACAACTACTTCACATTCTTTACGAATGATTTCAATTACTTCGCTAGAATGAGGGCCTTTTCCGACTAAATCTCCAAGACAAATAATGCGTTCAATTCCTCTTAATTTAATATCTTTCAGTACAGAATCTAATGCCGGAATATTGCCGTGAATATCTGAAATTACTGCTATTTTATCCATATGAATCCCTCCATTACTTATAGTTTATTATATCCTCATGTTGTGATTGATACCATTTTGGAATATAGGATGAAAAATGATTATGATCTTCTAAAATTCTGTTCAATCTTTCTTTCATATCATCTACTAAATGGGGCATGCTTCTGTTTGTCCATACGATATCCGCTGGGAATGTCATTGCTGCATATAAGGAGTACAGTTTCCAAAAATGAAGTGACGGTTCTCCCCCGCAATAACCATGAACTTGTCCAACTGCAAATGGTTTACTTATTCTTGTAGTAAAAATCGCTACGTTATAGAAATCGTGTATTGGATCGCCAAAATCATATCCACCAAAATCGATAACGATAAACTCCTTATTATGAATCATACTATTTGCTGGATGGAAATCATCGTGTAAAAAGGTGATTGGACGATTTTTCAATAAATACTTATGATTTTCTACAAAGGTTAATATGGGCTTCAAATCGAGAAATTTCACCTCGTAACCTTCTAATGCTTCTATATATCTTTCATACTTATTCCATCGAACCGTTTCCCATTTATTACTTACGCTTTCTTTTTCAATTGAATGAATCCTCTTTAATACTTCCCCTGCTTTTCTTCCTGCATAATACTGTTCTTCCACCGATAGCTTCCCTAAACCTTCTTCACCATTTACACCTTGGACCCATTCAAATACTTGAACACATTTATTTAATTCCTCAAGTTTTATGAAATGAATTAACTTCGGCGTTGGAATATGTAATAACTCTAATTGTTTCATATACGTATATTCTTCTTGTTTACGTTCAAAATGAACAGCATCACATACTTTTACAAAATAGGTTTCTTGATTCTTTAATTCAATTTTATACTTCTCTTCATGTGAAAAACCTTTTGAAATAGCTGTACACGTTGCAATACGAGGCCATTCTAGTATTCTCTCTATCTCTCTAAGCATTTCTTCCACAACGTTCACCTCTATTAATATATGTACAAACTACCTAGCACTTCATGTTCTCGTTTATTTCCACCTTTAAACTCTACTGCAAATGGATTTTCGCCATTCTTATTCAAATGTTCTAGTACTAGCCCTTCTCCAATCGGTTCACAAAACTGCACATGAATATCTCCAAATACTACACTTTGACACTCGGCATTCCATTTTTCATTTTTCACAACTGAGCTTGTAGATAGCTCCATTACTTCTTTCCATTTCCGTACTGTTTCTCGAACATTTTTTACTGCGTAATGAATCGTTTCAATTTGTTGCACTTTGTTTTTATGTTCAGTAATCGTCCCACTGTTACGTAAATCGTTTCTTCTTTCTTCGTCCGTTTCATTCCACTGTATAAAGAAAGGTAATTTCGGTCCGTTCTCTTCTTGCTTAACGAATAACATTTTCCATTCTAAAAGTCGGCCATCTTTTCTCATACGTTTCCCTTCAAATGGCCCTATCGTATGTAAGCCGTACTTATTAAAGTTAACTGCTAGCTCCTCAATTGCATCTGTTCGGATCGCGATTTGTAGCATTCCTTCTCCATTTTGTAGTTTCACCACTGTTTCTTGTACTAATGGATTTTCTGCTTCTTTCGCTTTTTCTTCATGTTGAACTGCTAAAAATTCTATATATGATAAATCAAAATAACTTAAACTATTCCAAGTACCCCAATTCTTATGCTCTCCGCCTAATACAGTATGAAATCCAAGTTCCTGCATTTGTTTTGCCTCTTCCTCCGGTGTACCATGAACTGCGTGAACGAGATGATCAAATCGTAACATGTCTTTCTCCCCTTTCTCTCCATCCTTTTATTGTATATTTTATTTTTCTTTCATTCAATTCAAAAACTTTAAAACCTAGTTGATTTATACGATTAATATGTATTATAATGAAACAAATTTAATTATTGCTGATTGGAAAAACCAAAGGCACTTTTCTCATACGGGAAAAGTGTCTTTTTCATTTATTATTACAGGGGGATTATTTATGCAGAAATTAATTGTCTTTGCTATTATTGGATTTTTCGCTCAATTGATCGATGGAGCACTTGGAATGGCGTATGGAGTAACGTCTTCCTCTTTATTATTAATGTTTGGTATTGCACCAGCTGTTGCATCTGCATCAGTTCATTTAGCTGAAGTCGTTACAACTGCAGCTTCCGGCGCATCTCATATCAAATTTGGAAACGTTGATAAATATACAGTTTCCAGGCTTACATTACCTGGGGCAATCGGCGCATTTGTTGGGGCATGTTTTTTAAGTAATTTGCCCGGAGATGTAATCAAACCATACATTTCCGTATTTTTATTTACTTTAGGGGTTTATATTTTATTACGATTCATCATTCAAAAACAAATTGTCACTTCAAATAAGCGTATGTCTGCAAAACAACTTGTGCCGCTTGGTTTATTCGCTGGATTCGTTGATTCAACTGGTGGCGGTGGTTGGGGGCCCATTACGACACCTGTTCTTCTAGCAAGAGGAAATGAAGCTAGAAAAGTTATTGGATCTGTAGATACGAGTGAATTTCCTGTTTCACTCGCTGCAACAATCGGCTTTTTCATTTCACTTGGCTGGGAACAAGTAAGCTGGGTTTGGGTATTTGCCTTAATGCTCGGCGGTATTGTCGCAGCTCCAATTGCTGCATGGTTAGTCCGCATCGTTCCACCCCATTTACTTGGCGTATTAGTTGGTGGTCTTATTATCTTTACAAATATTCGTACACTGCTTACTACATTTAAAGTGGATCCAACTGTTATTTCACTTTCTTACGTTGCAGTTGGTCTTGTCGTTATTATTTCTATTTTCATTGCTGTTCGAAATCATTCCAATCGTCCTAACGCATCAACGGCTGAGTATCCAAATGATCAGAAGCAAATGCTACCATAACTATAAAAAAATACCGCTCAATTTAGAGCGGTATTTTTTATTTTTCTATTTTCCAATTAATCATCGTTTCTGTAGCATTTACTCTCTTCATATGTAACTTTTCTAAAACACGCATCGAACTATAGTTATCTAGGAGTGTCTCTGCAATTATTGTTTCTACCTCTCCTGTTTTGAAAGCCCAATCGATTAGTTCTCTTACAGCTTCTGTTGCATAGCCCTGATTCCAATATTTCTCAATAAATCCATAACCGATTTCTACTGTTTGATTCTCATTTGGTTTCCCCTTAAACCCAATATCACCTAAAACGATATCATCTTCTTTCCGAAGAACATACCACGCCCCCCATGATAATAAATCCGCATCTTGTTTTATATTCCCTACATGCCCCACAATATGCGGACCGCTATTATATCCTTGCTCGTTAGCGACTTGAATCCTCTCTTCTGTACACGGCACTATATAGAGCCTTTCTGTTTCTAATTTCATTTTGATTTCCCCTTTTTGCTTAAACGTTACTCAAATTATAACAAATAATATGACCTTATCATGAATGTCGAATTATATTTTTCTGAATTTTCTTTTAATTTAAAGGATTTTTCAATATTTTTTGCGAAACATTTGTATAACAATTTTTTCTTTGCTTATTGCTACATAATAGTTGGTTCGGGTGGAGTTTTGCAAGCGTTTCCTATACAATAACCGATATTTTTTGATTTTTTCCTACAAAATATCTTGCAATATATTCAGAAAGTCATTACAATTGCCATATATTAAAAATCTTAGCAATATATAAATCCTCATCAATCCGATGAGGTAGAGGTTGCGACTTTTAATAGTAAAACGGACGAGACACAGAGAATGTCAGCTGACTCCGTTTGAAAGGAAAAGTTGCCGAAGTTTATATTTCTTCTCTGGAAATATGAGCTGGGGCTGTCTCCGAAAGGAACAGAACTGTCACGTTTACAAAATTACCGTGTAAACGTGGGGTGCTATCTTAACGGAAGGGTATGATGGGGTGGTTATTTGTGAAACGTTCCGCCAAATTCCTTTGGCGGTTTTTTGTATTTTTCTCCCCCGCTCCTTCCTAACCTACAAGAAAAGGAGTGTTGAACATGAATAGCGCAACAAATCAATCTACCTCTAAAACGCAAACTACACAAGGAAAAGGTGAATTAAGACGCGGTCTAAAATCAAGGCACCTTACGATGATTTCTCTCGGTGGTACAATTGGTACCGGACTATTTCTTGCCAGCGGTGGTGTCATCCATACAGCTGGACCTGGTGGCGCATTAATTGCATACGCCGCAATTGGAATTATGGTTTATTTTTTAATGACAAGCTTAGCTGAACTTGCAGCTTACATGCCTGTTACTGGATCTTTTAGCACGTATGCAACAAAATTTGTTGATCCATCACTTGGCTTTGCACTTGGATGGAACTATTGGTATAACTGGGCAATTACAATTGCGGCAGAACTAGCGGCCGTAACATTAATTATGAAATTTTGGTTCCCGGATACCCCTTCTCTTATTTGGAGCGGATTATGTTTAGCTATTATTTTCCTTTTAAACTACTTATCTGTTAAAGGGTTTGGTGAATCTGAATATTGGTTCGCACTTATTAAAGTAGTTACTATTATTATCTTTTTAATTGTTGGTTTCATGATGATTTTCGGAATTATGGGCGGCGAAACGGTTGGATTCAAAAACTTCACTGTTGCAGATGCACCATTTAACGGCGGTATCATGGCAATTATCGGTGTATTTATGGCAGCTGGTTTCTCTTTCCAAGGAACTGAATTATTAGGAGTAGCTGCTGGTGAAACATCTGATCCAGAACGTAATATTCCGAAAGCAATTCGTTCGATCTTTTGGCGTATTCTTTTATTCTATATCCTTGCGATTCTCGTTATCGGTTTATTAATTCCTTATACAACTGAAAGCCTTGCAGCAAGTGATGTAACAGTAAGTCCATTTACACTTATTTTTGAAAAAGCGGGCGTTGCCTTTGCTGCTTCTGTTATGAACGCTGTTATTTTAACTGCTGTACTATCTGCTGGTAACTCTGGTATGTATGCATCAACTCGTATGCTTTGGGATTTAGCTCGCCAAGGAAAAGCACCAAAATTCTTAGGCAAATTAGATAGCCGCGGTGTACCTGTTAACGCGTTAATCGTAACGTCAATTGTTGGTAGTATTGCTTTCATTGCTTCTTTATTCGGTGACGGTGTTGTATACATTTGGTTATTAAACGCATCTGGAATGTCTGGCTTTATCGCATGGGTTGGAATCGCAATTAGTCATTACCGTTTCCGTAAAGCATATATCGCACAAGGAAAAGATTTAAATGACTTACCATATAGAGCAAAATGGTTCCCATTTGGTCCAATCTTCGCATTTACACTTTGTATCATCGTAATTTTAGGACAAAACTACGGGGCATTTATGGGTGAATCAATCGATTGGAATGGCGTACTCGTTTCTTACATCGGTTTACCACTCTTCTTAGTACTATGGTTAGGATATAAATTTACGAAAAAAACAAAAGTGATTCCACTTGATAAATGTGAACTAAAATAAAGTGAAACGAGCAAACAAATTTGTTTGCTCGTTTTTTGTTGCAAACCTCTTTGCTTCCCTATTGCTCCTGTTTTTGCAATAATAAAGGAAATATAAATAAAGGTTGGGATACTATGAACATTCGTATTACTGATGAAGCAAAAGCAGCTATACATAGATTAGAACGTGAAGACAAAAAGATCATTCGCATTAGAGGGACAATGACAAACTCTTGTAGTATTTTCGTTGATGTCGATTTAATTTGGGATACATATAACGCAGATGATGTTGTATATGAAGATGCAGAGCTTATCGTACAAATGGATTCATTCACGAAAGACTACACTGGTGATACAGTGAAGCTTGATTATAAGACGACTGGTTTTAGTATTACGACTCCGAGTGAGACGTTAGTTTATGGATTGTCGATTAAAAAATAAAAATTGTTTTCATTTGACCACCGAGGTGAAAAAATGGATAATTATGTTCCGTTAAAATTTTTATTTAGCGAAGAATTAGCAGAAAAAATAGCTGATTCTATTTGTAAATACGATCCGAATTTCTCTAAAAAAAACTTTGTAACCTCTGTAACATGTAAAGTTGAAGGTTTAGAGTTAAAACAACGTATTGAAGTAATAGCAGATGAATTACAAAATGCTTTACAAAAAGATTTTAATGCAGCAATACATATATTACTGAAAACATTAGGACCAGAAAATACAACAGAAGTAGGCATGTTTACAAATGGATATATGTACATGCCTCTTGCAAAATACGTTGAAAAATATGGACTTAACAACTTTGAAACCTCATTCAACGCCATGTATGAAATAACGAAAAGAAATACTGCTGAATATGCCATTCGGCCTTTTCTTGAAACATACCATGAAGACACACTAAATATATTACAACAGTGGATTCATGACGAAAACAGCCACATTAGAAGATTAGTTTCTGAAGGTACAAGACCAAGGCTTCCTTGGGCTAAAAAAATAGGAGCTCTGAAAGGTGACTTTAAGTACAATTTACAGCTTCTTGAACCATTAATGAATGATACTTCTAAATATGTCCAAAAATCAGTAGCCAATCATATTAACGATATTACGAAAGAAGATAAAGAACTCGTTTTTCAATGGTTACAGCAATTACGTGATAAACAGCATCCTATTAATCCTTGGATTATAAAACATGGGTTAAGAACAGTTATTAAAAATGGTACTTTACCAAAAGATTTTTATTTTTGAGTATATTAAACAAAAACGCTATCCTTTCCTATGATTCTAGAAAAAGAATAGCGTTTTTTTACTCGTCCAGTATTTAGTAGGTATAACTTTTTATATTTCAAAAGACTTTTCTCTCTAAAAATATTTTTCATACAAATTTTCACATTCTAAAAAATCTATAAATTTCTTATAATGTGTCACTGTTCTTTCTAAAGCAATCATTAAAACAAAAATAAAATAAATTGCTTGGATTCCATTCATATAATTAAAGAGTGATTCAAATATATATACAATACTTGCAATCATAGAACAAAACCATAAATAAAACTTCATTTTCAACTTTTTAATTTTTTGCTTAGTTGTCTTACAATACTGACCATGAACTCTTATAAACAAATAAATTGCTGTATGTAAAATAATAATTGAAAATTGAAAACTTCGATTATCCTCCGAACTAAATTCAGAAAAATCTATTTCTAATGAATGTAATACTATCCAAATAGAAAATAAAGATAGCAGAAATACATATAAAAAACCAATTAATAATTCAAAAATAAAGAGCCAAGGTTTATTTATGATTGAGTAAAATGGATTTAGATATTTTATGGTTAATAAAAATTTTCTCACTAAATCAGTAATAATAATTGATGTATTAGTTATATTCATATAGAAAAGTAATGTTATTGGAACTAATAACATTATAGTGATGCCCCAAACAGTAATCTTAATGCCTGATAAAAAGAAAACAGCTCCATAAATTATAACTGAAAAAATAAAAGTTGATATTGGAACAAACATTAAAAATGTAAAAGTTCTTATTAAGATTAAATCCCCTAAAAAATCTTTTATTATGGAAACGTGTATTTTTTCCTCCTTGTATTTTTTCACAGTATCAACTATTTCTTTCTCAGATAAAAGAAAACACTTCAATCTATTAAACATAAAAAAACCCCTTTATATTAAAAAGATTAAAATATATACCAAACTGTTATTAAAATTTCATAAAAATAATTGTAAATTTTGTATAAGCATTTTTTTCACTTTCAACTGTAATTAAGGCGTGATGTGCCTCTATAATGGCTTTGACAAGTGCCAATCCAATTCCGGTCGATCCGTGCTTTTTAGAACTACTTGATTTATAGAATCGTTCAAAAATATGAGGTAATTCTTCAGCTGAAATTCCCTCTCCAAAGTCTTGGATTACTAGTTCTGTATAGATTGGAGAATTTTTGGCCTGAATCATTATTTTACCACCGGGTTTAGAATGTTCGATTGCATTCTTCAACAGGTTTAACAAAGCTTCCTGCATCCATAATTTGTCGTGAATAACGACTATTTCTCTTGGTGCATTCCAATCAATCAAAATATTTTTATCACTTATCATGCTTTGCAAGCGATTTAGTACTTCCTCAGTCGTATCTACTAAATTCCCTGGCTCTTTATCAAACGAAATCGCTTTTGCATCAATTTTTGCTACTTTTAACAAATTCTGAATTAAGACATTCATTCTAGAAATCTGAATATCATTATTTTGTAGTAATTGAGCTTGTTGCTCTCGGGATAGTTTCTCATTTAACAACATTTCATTATAGATAGAAATAGTTGAAAGCGGCGTTTTTAACTGATGAGATATATCCTGCAACATTTCTCCTAAAAACCGTTTCTCTTCAAGCAAATCATGCATATTTTTTCTAATGATATCCCTCATTGAACGAAATGAAATCGCCAGTTTCGCGAAATCCCCCTCTTTATTTTCATTGATGACAACCGAGTAATCTCCCTCGATTATCTTTTTTGCAGCTCTAGTAAGCTGGCTAATCTTATTGAAAATAATTTTTTGTTGCATGTAGTTTGCAACAAAAAGTAAAAATCCAAAAGCAATCAATCCCCACATCATAAATTGATTGTGATTAATAATTAGATTATTTAAGTGAGGAAAAAATTTTGAATCCAAGTCTTCATATAATCCATATTGCTTTAGGATCTCTGTCCCTTTTTCCTGATATTTACTTGAGTGAGACGAATGACTCGATAAGACTTTCATAATTTCCGCTTCATTTTCTGGATTCTGCTCTACCAACCTAGCTGTAATTTCCCCCCATGTTGCAATAGAGTCTCTTTTCAAATGATCATAAAATAATTGTTGAATAATAAATTGGTAAATCACAAATATAGATAAAAGGACGGCTAGTATCGTCATATAGCTTTTTAACTCGGTATTTTTCATTATCTTGCTCACCCAATCACGTCCTTGCTCCAACGATAACCATATCCTCTTTCGGTAACGATAAACTGTGGTTTTTGAGGATTGTCTTCAACTTTAGCTCTTAAACGCTTTATGTATACAGATAACGTGTTTTCATCAAAAAAAACATTTTCTCCTTCTGTTATTTGTTGTAGGAGTTCATCTCTTTTTAATGCTTTGTGAGAATTCTTCATGAAATTCAATAGCAGCTTGTATTCTAAATTCGTCAATGTAATACTTTCACAATTTTTATAAACCTTGACTAGGTTCGTATCGATTCTTATATTCTCAGATCTTAAAATTTGAGATGGCGTTTCTAGCGACGCTTGTTTACGCAATTGTACTTTCACTCTGGCCATGAGTTCCCTAACCCGAAAAGGTTTGGTTATATAATCATCACCGCCTATATCCAGCCCCATTACCACATTTGCTTCTTCATCTAGTGCAGTTAAGAAAATAATAATCGAATTCTCGTTTTTCTTTTTAAAATACAAACATAAGTCATAACCATTACCATCTGGTAGGCCGATATCAAGGATGGACAAATCAAATGTATTGTGAACAAACTGGTGTTTAGCTTCTTTTACACTGGACGCTCTAATCACCTCATAACCTTCATTTCTCAATGAAAATTCGATGGCTATGCCAAGAGCTTCATCATCTTCAACTAGTAATATTTTTTTATTCAAGTATGTCCTCTCCTTTTTTCCCCTAGCTTATATTCCAATTACAATAGCCTGGCTATAATCTAGCCAGGCTTATAATATTATTGTTCTCTGATATTATCAATAATATTATCTTGTTGAATTTTTTTCAATGGATTTAAGACTGATAAATAACTAATTATTAAAGCTGAAACAAACGTAATGATACAAGCCTCATAGGGAATTGTCCATGTCATTTTCAACATATTAGATATAGCTAAATATATAATATAAGACAATATACAGCTAAAAAAGATTCCTTGTAAACTTCCAGAAAAACCGTAAATCAAAGCTTCATAGGTAATCATTTTTTTCAAATCCTTTTGTGACATACCAATGGATTTCAACGCGGCCAATTCTTTTCGTCTAGTCATGATACTTATAGTTATAGTATTGAGGATATTAACGCTACTAATTAAAGAAATGACTGTGATGAAACCATATGCAAGCACTTGTAAAGTAAGTTTTTCTTCTTTTTTTGTTTTATTTTCTTGATAATTATTTACGATTGTAATGGAATATCTTTTTCCAATCGTGTTTTCTATTTCCTTTACTGTCGCGGAAGATTGAGTTACATCCTTTAATTTAGTTTCAAAGCTATTCTCCTTTTTTTCGTATACTTTAGATATATTTTCAAGTGATTTCAATTGATGCAAAACTTGTTCACTCTCAGCTAAATGATCTGGATTATTATCCTCTATCTTAATTGTAATATCCGATTTAACAGATAACTTATCAAAAGATTTAGATGCAAATGCAACACTCATTAAATACGAGAAAGTAATAAATAACACACTACTTATAATAATTGATAAGATTGTAATGGTATAGCGATTTTTATTTCGCTTAACATTTTTCATAGCCATGCTCAAAGGAATAGATAAAGGTTTTTTCACCATGGAATTCTTTTGTTTTTTGATTTGTTCCTTTTTAATTGACAACCTGCTACTAATTGCCAACAAAGGGGAGATTTTCCCTGCAAAATAAGCTGGGTACAAACTTGACGCTATTACAGAAAGCAAGGTAATAATCGAACTGATTAGTAAAATATTCCAATCGACATGGAATATCGAGACCGCTTTACTATTTTCCATTAAAAGTGAAAAAGTGAACTGCAGAGAGGCAAGTGCTATTAGGCTACATATAATTCCAATTGGTATAGCGATGACAGCCAGAAAAGTAGCTTCTCTCAGAACGATTTGTCTAATTTGCTTTCGTGTTGCACCAATGCTTCTCAACAAGCCAAACTGCCTCGTTCGTTCTACGACACTGATTTGAAAAGCGTTGTAAATCACAACAATTGTCGCTATCACAACAATGCTGATTGTAATAATTAGCGTAGCCATAATCGAATTATTGTAACCTGGTTTCTCTAATTGAATTAATTCATTACTTATATTAATATTATTCTCTCCGGAAATGGTCTTGAGTCCCTCTAAAACCTCATTAAAGTTTGCTTTTGAGCTAATTCCAACTAATATTTTCCCTTCACGAGCGCTAAACTTACTCTTATAGGTTAGTAACCGTCCCACCTTATTCTCCTGTGTATATGTACTATCACTTAGAAAACCAACCAATTTGTATTTTTTTTCATTTAATTCGAATGAATCACCTATTTGAATATTTTCTTTTATATAAGGTAATACCCAGGGATCAACAGCAACTTCTTGATCATTAGATGGCAATCTGCCCTTAATAATACTGTATTTTAAAAATTCCAAGGCGTTATCATCAGCAAAATTCATTTGTACAGCAGCCTCTCCAACTTGGACTGTTTCTCCCTGTGACATTAAACCAAATGATTCAATTTGCGAGTTATATTTAATTTTTTTCAATATCGATTCATCGTAATTTAATACAACGGCATGAAAAGAATACCCTTGCCTCTTTTTCGTATTCTCGATTTGAGAAATCTGAGTACCGTTCATAAATAGGCCGATTGTAGAAATTAACGATACAGAGAGTACGATTCCAATCAAAGTTAAAATTGTTCGTTTCTTATTTCCCTTTAAGTATCTCCTGCTTAATTGTTTATAATTACCAATCAAGATTAGTTTCCTCCCGTCTTAAGGCTTATTCGTATCTAGCCACTGATCAGAAATGATTTGGCCATCTTCAATTGTAATAATACGATCAGAAGTTGATGCAATTTTTAAATCGTGAGTAATCAATACAATAGTTTGATTATATTTTTTTGCTGTCAATCTTAATAAATCCATGACTTCTTTTGTATTTTGAGTATCAAGATTTCCTGTAGGTTCATCAGCTAAGATTAAATGTGGGCGATTTATAAGTGCCCTCCCAATCGAAACCCGTTGTTGCTGACCTCCTGATAATTCAGATGGTAAATGATTTCGTCTTTCATGAAGTCCCAGAATTTCAATAATTTCGTCCATATAAGGATTATCTACAGGTTCATTATCTAGTAAAGTGGGCAAAGCTATATTCTCTTGCACATTCAATACAGGAATTAAATTAAAGAACTGAAATATAAAACCAACTTTTCTTCTTCTAAATATCGAAAGTTCATTATCTGAATAATTATAAATATTGTTCTCTCCAATAAATACTTGTCCTGAACTCGGACGGTCCAACCCTCCCAAAATATGCAACAATGTACTTTTACCTGAGCCAGAAGCTCCTACGATTGAAACAAATTCCCCCTGATGTATTGTAAGGTTTATTCCCTTCAAAGCATCTACCCTACTATTGCCTTCACCATAACTTTTGACGACATCCTCTATTCTTACGATTTCCACTCATATCACCTTATTTTCATTTTAATTTAGTCTTGTACCTCTACAAAGTTTATTTTATTCTGATTATTCGAAGAGAGCTTATCAATCTGTTGTAAAACTTTGTCTACTTCTTGTTTGTTTTTATAATCAAAATTACGTTTTTGAAATTGAATCAATTTCATTATTGACTCTGATTCAGAAAGTGTATTATATTCTTGGTCGTTTAGAATAACAAGGTTCATTGGAACATACCCAATCCAAATTTGCTGTTTAACATACTGAGCAGGTACTATCTTATCGTTCAAATTCAACTGGTTATTTTCAAAATTATCAACCGTAGAATTATCACCCGCATAAGAAAATAATAGATTCTGATCACTAGATACTTTATTTTTATCTTTCACCCTCTCAGAAATAATAGATGCTGAATTTGGATCTTTTCTAGCTCTTAGAAGTCCCTTATTAAATAATTTTACCGCGGTAGAACTATTAATAACTGCATATTCTGTAGTGTTGATTTCAAATTCTTCATTTGTATCATTTTGTTTCTTATCTTCTTCTGATAATGGAATCCTTTTTGTTGTTGTGACGTACTTTATCTTATAGTCTATTGATTGTTTAGTGTCATCTTTAAACTCTTGTTTAACTTTTTCTACGTCAGTTGCAGTACCACTAACTAGAATCCCATCGACTGGTTGTCCTGGACCTTGCACATAACGTTTTACTCCTAATCCTATTCCTATAAAAATAGCAATAACAACCGTATAACTGATAATTTTTTTCATTAGAATACTCCTTTAGTAAATGATTTATATCTGGATTATAGATGAGTTTTTTTCATAAGTTAATGACTTCTATCTAACTATGTGACTTCTAATCTTACAATTTTGTAAGATTAGTATTCCCCATGCTCAACAAGCTAAATTTATATAATAATAATAATCTTATACATTATTATTCTCTTTTTTATTGGAACGGGTCGAATCACAGGCAATAACCCGACCTATAATGATTAATGTTACAGATAATAACTTAAGGCCCGTCTTATATATAATCTAAATCTTTAAAATAAACAAAGGATATTACTCCTAATACAGCACCAACTATCCCTAGCATCAAACCCTTATACTTTTGTATAAACATCTTATTCCTCTTTTCGCACAAACAAATTATCCATATATAAAAATACTAAGTTATGGAATGTTTTCAAAGAATTAAAGCGTTTTTATATTCAGTTTATATGTCTACTTCTTTTCTTATCCCATAGTTAAGTAAATCCAAAGGGATACAAAAACGTCACTTCTTTTATAAACAGTACGACTTTATTGTTACTTAATAGTAGTGAGAAATATCACATATCTCATAAAAGGGCTGGGCGGAAATTTAAGTTTACTAAATACCTTTTCTAAAGTTTGAGTGCACCCTTTTTCTGTACACTCCATCCAATCTTTCATTAAACAACTACCTTCTCCCATAATTTCAAAGGATTTCCACTCGGTTATCCCGAATATATAAATTACCATTCTCACAAGGAGCGAATCTATATGAATCTATTCGAACACGAAACGTAAAACTGCCTCTCTTTCATAAGAGGTCCTCCCTTTTTCTTTTCTCATCATATCATTCATTTACGAAATAGGAGGAAATAATTATGAAACGTAATCCATTATTTTTAACTTTATTAAAAAGTGCAAATACAAACTTTAGCGGCTGGGATTTTTCTTTCATTTCAGAAACGGGTCGAATGAAGAGCGAGCCTTTATCGTGGTCGTACGGCAGCACTGCTTTTCAGCTTATGCAATGTGCAGAATCAATGCTCGATATGGGTACTGGCGGCGGAGAGTTTTTATCTATGTTACAACCGTTCCCGTCAACTATATTCGCTACTGAGGGCTACACTCCAAACGTGTCAATTGCTCAAAACAAATTAGAGCCTTTAGGAGTTACTGTTTTAGAAGTAACTGATGATACTGCATTACCATTTCAAGATGGGCAGTTTGATTTAATTATAAATCAACATGAATCGTATGCTGCTTCTGAGGTAAACAGAATCCTTTCTCCAAGTGGCGTTTTTCTTACACAACAAGTTGGCGGTCTTGATTGCGCGGAACTTAATGAGCAGTTTGGCTCAACACTAAATAGCGACTTTGCAAGTTGGTCTCTCGAAACAGCATGCAGTGAGTTAAAGCAAAATGGATTTACTATTTTAGAAGCAAGGGAAGAATTCCCTTTCCAACGCTTTTATGATATTGGCGCTATCGTCTATTATTTAAAAGCGATTCCGTGGCAAATTCCTGATTTTACTGTCGAAAGATATTATGAGGATTTATATCGCATACATGAGAGCATCTTGCAAAAAGGATATTTTGATGTGAAGCAACATCGATTTATGATTAAGGCGATTCGCAGCTAGCAAAAAGGAGGTGGCATAGCCACCTCCTTTTTGCTCCGTTTACGTATGTTCTCTACTCTTTCATCATAAGAAAAGTTATATCATACATATTACAATTATGACCAATGAGTTGTATTTCTGAAACATATAATCACCTCGCATATATAATGAGAGCAAAAACGTGATTTTTCACTTTCCTCTTCTATTGAGAAACAAGTTGTTTTTCATATCGCTTGTTCGTATCATCTTCTGTCAAATATGCAGTTGTGTAATTAATAATATTCCGGTTATCGTACGTGAATATATGTTTTAACTTATTTTCTTCTGTTAATACTGTCGGTAAGTATTTTGGTAAGTTGCTAACTACACCTCTATTATCACCATCTAATATCCAATCAATTTCTTTCCATTCTAATAATCCTTCAGCCGTACGAAATGGTGTATTCATCTGCATTTCATCTGGCAAATCAGCAACGAACACATACATTCCTTCATTAGCCTGGGGCTCATCTTTACCTTTAAAAACAACAGTCCCTTTATACGTTACACTTGAAAGTTCTATGCCCGTTTCCTCAAATGTTTCTCTAATTATTCCTTCGTATGGCGTTTCATTATCTTCTATTTTTCCTCCGACACCATTCCACATCCCCATATTCGGCTTTTTATTTCTATTTAATAGCAGTATTTTATCGCTTTTTCTAATAAAGCAAATTGTGTACTTGTACATACAATCATTTCCTTTCATTTTCCACATGAGTTATTTGGCTTATTTTCAAGTAAAAACACTCGCCTTACAATTCCTTACTACATAATATATAGTACAACTTTCATGCGTAAACACTTTACGTCAAACGAGAGAATCCTTTTTAGAAAGGAGAATTTAAAATCGATACTATAAGCAATGAATTTTTAAACCAATATTACAACAGCCTTGTGTGGTTAAACGATACACACTGGCTCGGGGTTCCAATCTGTAAACTTCCCTCTGATCTCTTTTTGTATCAAGAAATCATTTATGAATTAAAGCCCGATTTAATTATTGAATGCGGGACTTTTCATGGTGGTAGTGCACTGTATTTAGCTTCTATGTTAGATTTAATTGGAAAAGGTCACGTACTTACTATCGATATAACTCCGCAGCCAAATCGGCCATCACATAATCGGATTACGTATTTAACAGCCTCTTCTGTTTCTGTGCAGGCCGTTCAAACAATAGTAAGTATGCGCAAACCTGATGATGTGATTTTAGTTATTTTAGATTCTGATCATAGTAAAGAACATGTATCCAAAGAACTCTTACTATATAAATCTATCGTCACTACTGGCAGTTATATAATTGTAGAAGATACCTCCATTAATGGAAATCCACTTCTTCCTGATTGGGGTCCTGGCCCGATGGAAGCTGTAGATGAGTTTTTAACAAAAAATAATAACTTCATAATCGACGACTCTAAACATAAATTTTTCATATCATTTAATCCAAAAGGGTTTTTAAAGAAAATAAAGTGAAACTTTAATCAGTGAGGGATTCATCCCCCACTGATTATCAGCCCTCACCAATCGGGCTTTTACGGACAGTTGATCCCCCACCTAACTTCTTTGCTTTCCCTGAACTTTGAGGTGGGGGTCTTACTGCCCATTAATGCGGGATAAAGTGAAACTTTAATAAGTGGGGTTTTGCTCCTCCCCCACTTATTCTATCATTTTCATTTTTGAAAAAGGATAATATACGAATTCCACCTTGCCAATTATGTTATCTTCTTCAATATATCCTAAGCCATTGCGACTATCTCTACTTACTTCGCGGTTATCTCCCATTACAAATAACTTATTTGGTGGAATTTTTGTCTTTTGAAAGTTATAAAACACTTGTGTGTTGTTAAATAAATCTTTGTTCGTATATGGTTCTTCTTGCTTTTTATCGTTCACATATACCTTTCCATTCGTTATGTTAATTACATCACCCGGAAGCCCTATTACACGTTTCACATAATATTTCGATTCATCCTCTTCTTTTATAATGACAATTTCTCCGTGTTGTAAATTAGAAAGACGTACTGCTGCTTTATTTACAAATACGTAGTCTGCTTCATATAAAGTCGGCTGCATCGATTCCCCTTCCACCTTACATAAAGTAAAAGAATGGTAGCCTATGACTATCACCAATATAAATAGTATGTACTTTCCCCAGCCTCTCTTAATCTCCTTTTTCATATCCATTCCCACCTTATAAAGCGCTTTTTAACTCAAAAAATATATCACTGCACAATAAGTTTCCATGCAGTGATACTATTTTTACTGTGCCTTGTTCGGTTGTTCTACTGGAATTGAATTTGCATTTGATCTATTTGTTTTTAATTCAAAATACGCATCCAAAATCTCTTTACCAATGGCAGAATTAATTCCTGATTTATCATCATTCACCCATGGCACAACAACTGAAAAGGCTATTTCCGGATCAGCATCATATGGCGCATAACCGGCAAGAGTTAAATTATAACATTTTTTTCTGTTGTTGTTCTCATCTCTTCCAATATCACTTTCTCCACCATATACTGTCTCAGCTGTTCCTGTTTTTCCCGCTGGTTTATATGGTAAACCTTTAAACGTTCCAGTACCTGTTCCGTCAGCTTCTTGAAAAACCCTTCTAAATCCTTCTTTTACATGATTAATGTACGAAGTGTCCATATCCACTCGATTTAATACAACTGGTTCAATCGACCGAACGACTTTTCCTACATCCTCTGGTCTATTCGGTTGTTCTCTAACTTCTTGTACAATTTGTGGTTTCATTCGGTAACCGCCATTTGCAATGGTTGAAATATATTGCGCAAGCTGAAGCGGCGTATATGTATCATACTGTCCAATCGCGTAATCAAGTAAAAATCCGGGTATGTTATCAGTTCTACCTACTTGACCAATTGATTCATTTGGCAGGTCAATACCAGTCGACACACCTAGGCCAAATTGTCTAAAATAGTAGCGCATTTTATTAAATGTTTCTTGTTTAATGTCTAATGGATTGTTTGGGACATAATTAATGCCTGCCATTTTTAAAGCCGTATTAAACATATAAACGTTCGATGACACTTGCAAAGCTCTTAAATCATCAATATCCCCAAATTCTTTCCACGATTTCTTCGGCTTAGAACTTCCTTTAAAATACATTGGTGCATCAAAGAAATGTGTATACGGCTTAATCGCTTCTGTTTGATATCCAGTTAATAAAGTAGCACCTTTTACAGTTGACCCTAACTCATAAGAACTTGTCATCGTTCCTAGTGCATAATCTTCTATTTGCATACCGCCATCTTTATTTACAATTTTCTTTCCTGCCATTGATAAAATTTGACCGTTTTTCGGATTCATCATTACTACGAACGCACGATCCATCATCGGCTCTGCAGCATGAAAAGCTCGTAAATTCTTTTCAAGGCTTCCCTCTACTCTTTTCTGTAAATCCATATCGACTGTTAACATCAAGTTATTTCCACTTTTTCCTTCAGTCACTTTTTCAGTTCGAACAATCTTCCCTGCTTTATCCATAATATTTTTAGACTGTTCTTTCGTTCCATGTAGTGCATCTTCGTATTGTTTTTCGATGTAACTTTTACCAATACGGTCGTTTCGATTATAATCACGAACTAAATAATAATCTAATTGTTCTCTTGGCAACCCTTCATTTTCATTAGAAACGCTACCGAGTATAGAGCGCAGTATTTTATCATTTGGGTATTCACGTTCCCAATCTACTGTTGTATCTACCCCCGGTAAACTTGCCAACCTTTCACTAACGACAGCATATTCATTTTGACTTACATCTTTTTTAACGATTTGCGGCGTCATTTTATATCCCGCATTCATTTTGCTTTTAATTACTAATACTTCTATATCTTCCTTTGAAAGCTCATTTAATTCTTCTTGTGTAATTCTTTCCCGGCGCAGTTCTTCTACTTTTTTATCTAACTCTTTTCCTTCTATTTCTTGCTTTCTAAATTTACTCTCATCTTCTTTCGTTACTTTCGCTGCTGCCCGCTTTTCATTTAACTGCATCCAAAAATCTTTCTTATCTGTCTCTGTTAACTTATCCATGTCCTCTTGCGACATTTCAATTAGCTTAGCTAAATCTTTTGCTACCTGTAAAACTTCTTTCGAGTCTACTCCTCTCATTTTCGTATATGTAACGGTTCGCAATGGTTTATTATTTACAATAACGTGACCTTGCCGATCAAACATTTTCCCTCTAGGAACGGGAGTGCTTACCGTTACATCTTCCTTTTTGTTTACTTCATTTCTATACGTTTCTCCATCAATGATTTGTACTTTACCTAATTGAATTATAATAGCTGAAAATAAAAGAAAGACAATAAAAAATAGTACATTTAACCGAAATGGAATATGAGTCTTTTTCTTTTTCGATTGTTTTTTCTGCTCCTTTTTCTGTCTCATTTCGCTCCCTCGCTTCATTCTATTAACATTTCTACGCAAAATCATTATGTATCAAATTTATTTATATGATATATATAGAATTTTATATTAATTACAAAAGAAATAAAAGATTTAATTTTCAGTTTTTTATTTCACTATCCTATTTATTACCATTCCCTTAATGCACAATAACATGAATATTATTCTAAAAGAAAAATGGGACAAATTGATTTTTATACCATTAATTCACATTTCTTTGTATACTAAAGAAATAGATTCATAAAAGACATTACTTAAGGAGAGAACGAAAATGACAGATTCGTTTATCATACATACTAATACGCCACATTGTTTAAACTTTATGATTTACATTCAAAATATTTATCTCAATCAAAAAGGAAAAAAAGAAAATTTTCGTTTTCCTTACATAACAAAAACATTACATTTCTCCACTGACTTTAAAACAAACTTCAAAGAATTATGGCTGACTCTTCGTAAGCAAACTGCTAACGACAGATATGATTTACAAATTTTTCACGAGGAGAATCATATATTTTACGAGAAGCTTTTTGACACTCAATTATGTAATGAGGAATCTTTTAAAGAATTACTGTGTAGTTTTAAAGTATGGTGGACTAGCATAGTAGGTCAGCATTCATTAGAATGGTCTGTAAGTGAGTATAGTACGCAACTTTATAATGATTTAGTTTTATACTTAAAACAAAACCAAATAAAACCTTTACAACAGGTACACATTAGCTTACTTTATGACGATTGTGTATTCGCTAAAGAAAATATTACTTCTTACTCTGCCATTTTACCTACCAAACTCTTTTTTATAAATTATAAAGATGTTGTTACTACGTTATCAAAATGTTTTCATATCGCTTTAAACAGCGATTACTCAAATAAAAAAGTGAGGTAGATACCTCACTTTTTTAGATAACTTATTTCACTGAAGATACCCCTTTAACAAACTCACCAATCTTATTTTGAAAAACAAAATCAAAGTTATATTCTTGCCCTGTTAACTCTTCATTTACTAAAATTGTTGTTGCCCCTATTTCCCTCTTTGCGATTTGCGGGAATGAAGCGACGGGTTGTACTTTTAATGACGTTCCCATAACGATAAATACATCTGTTTCATATAAACGTGTTATCGCATTTTGATATTGCGGTAATGTATCTCCGTATAAAACTACGTCTGGATTTAAAATGAAATTACACTTCTCACAACGCGGTACTTCATGATCAATCATATACTGTAAATCATAGCCTGATTTACATTTTGGACAATGTGCTGTTTGAAGTGTTCCATGTAAATCAATAACATGGTTACTGCCACCTAATTGATGTAAACCGTCAATATTTTGCGTTAAAATCGTAATATCTTTCCCTTGTTCTTCTAGCTCAGCTAAAAAACGATGTCCACGATTTGGTTTATATTGATGGAACGTATTAATTTGAAAGATTTCTTTATAATGCTTCCAAAATTCTTTCGGACTTTGGTTATAGTACCCTCTTGATAAATACATCTCCACATTCGCATCAGCATACAATCCATTTGCTGAACGGAAATCTGGGATACCACTTTCCGTACTTGCACCAGCGCCTGTTAATACTGTAATTTTCTTCGCTTTTTCTAAAATTGAACGTACTTCTTCAAATTGTTGCACAAAAATCACCTCTATGTATTTTCCTATTCTTATTATACCAGTTGTTTACAGGAGGTGTTGTACAATTCATTTTACTTAATGCGTTGCGCCCCCAATCTCTACAATATCTACTTCAACTGTCATCGTTACTTCAATTGCCAATTCTATTCCCTTACTAATAGTAGAAAGTGACATACTCGGTTGCCCTGGATAATTACTCGATTGTTCTGGTAAAAACGGAATATGAATGAATCCGCCTTTTATTTTCTTATCATGTTTCTCTAGTTCATGCATAAGTCCATAGAATAAGTGATTACAAACGAATGTGCCTGCCGTCTGTGAAACAGATGACGGTATGCCCTCTTCGCAAAGTTTTTTTACAATTGCTTTCATCGGAAGTGCAGACCAATAGGCAGCTGGTCCTTCTTCTACAACCGGTACATCTACCGGCTGATTTCCTTCATTGTCAGCAATTCTTGCATCATCAATATTAATTGCAACACGTTCTATCGTAATATCTGGTCTGCCCCCAGCTTGTCCAATGCATATAATAATTTCCGGCGCTAGTTCTTCTATATACTCTTTTAATACGCTTATTGATTTATGAAATACAGTTGGTACTTGTTTGCTTATTACCTTGTATTCTCCAATTGTTTTTTCATGCAAACCTTTTGCTACTTCCCAAGCTGGATTGATATTTTCTCCGCCAAATGGATCAAACCCTGTTAATAATACTGTTTTCATAGTTTTATCCTCCTAATTAAAAACGATATACAAGGCCGTACATAATAAACATATTTATGATAAAAATTGAAAGAGCAATTGGTACTTGTGCTTTAATAACTGCATTTTTATCCTTTAGTTCTAAAAGCATTGCTGGTACGATATTAAAATTTGCTGCCATTGGAGTAAGCAGTGTTCCGCAATATCCAGCAAACATACCAAGCGCTGCCATAATCGCTGGGTTTCCGCCGTGCATTTGAACTATTAAAGGTAAGCCAATTCCGCCGGTAATAACAGCAAACGCTGCGAATGCATTTCCCATTACGACTGTAAATAGCATCATGCCTAAACAGTACGCCATAACAGCAACGAACGGATACTCTGTCGGTAACACTTGTCCGACTAAGTCTGAAACAACTTGTCCAACGCCAGACTTCGCGAATATACCACCAAGTGCTGCTAACATTTGTGGTAAAATGACAGCCCAGCCGACAGCTTGTAATAGTCTGCTTCCTTCTTGTACAGGCGTTGTTATTTTTGATTTTGTAATACGCATTGCCGCGACGAATGCGAGTAATGCACCAAGCGCTAATGCAACTAATGTTACTTTATCTGGATCAACAAGAGAGACATTTCCCCATTTAATTTTCCCTAACGTTAACGTACCGATAATTGTAAAAATAGGAATTAAAAGTGCAGGCATAAAAATTTTATTTTTTAATTTCTCAGCATGTTTCACACGTTCTTGTACTGGTACTTCTTTTTCCTGAGACTTTGTTACTTTATTTAGTGAAGCTAAAACGACCATAGTAAGCACTATACAACCAACGTAAAACGAAGGAATTATATTTCCGAATAAAAATGTAACTGCAAACAATGCCCAAAATAAACTAGAACCGAATCTGTTTGGATGTTCACGATCGAATGCGATACGAACAGCGATAAAGGCAACGATTATCCCTAATACATAATAGATTGTATCCATTGTGATGATGTTCATATTAGATTACCTCCTTCTCTTCTTTTCCTTCTGCCTTCATTGTTTTCTCTATATATTTATCAAACCTTCTAAATCTAATCCAGCTTACAATAAGTGCAGATATTGCTGTCGGAATGCCCCAAAGTGCCATATCCCATACACCGACATGCATACCTACTGAATCGAAGAATCCTTTCATTAATAAAATAGCACCAGTTGCGATGAAAATATCTTCTCCGAAAAACCAAGCTGTATTTTCCGCAGCAGCTGCGTTTGCTTTAATCTTTTCTCTTAATTTTTCAGGGAGTTTACCGTATTTACCTTGTGCGGCTCCTTCTGCCATCGGTGCAACGAGCGGTCTTACTGTTTGTGCATGACCACCAATATTCAGTCCAAGTGCTGCTGAGGATTCTCTTATCGTAAAATATGACATTAATACTCTTCCAGTTGTTGCTCCTTTTGATTTCGTTATAAGTGCTTCTGCTCTTTCTTTTAAACCGTAACGCTCTAAAATTCCGATTACCGGTAATGTTAATATAATTGGCATAGACATATATCTATTTTCTATGAAAAATTTACCGAACATACTGATCACATCATAAAAACTTAATCCTGAAACCATACCAGTAACAATACCTGCAACCATAACTACTAAAAGTGTATTTAATCTAAATAAAAAGCCCACTGCAACAAGTAATATCCCGATTAATTTCACCAATTCCAACACTTCCCCTCATTTTTTACTTCAGTGCACAAATAGAAATGCCGTTAAGTTTGAATGTTCTGTATATTCTTTCTGCAAATTGCACTGCTTTTTCCCCATCACCATGTAAACAAATCGTTTGCGCCTGAACTACTACTTTCTTTCCATTGACCGAATTTACATGGCCTTCTTTCACCATTTGAAGTACTTGCTTTATCGCTTCGTCTTCATCTTTTATAAGCGCATTTTCTTCTGTACGGCTCGTTAATGTACCATCTTGCTTATATGTACGATCCGCAAAAGCCTCTTGTACGAGAGTTACTTTGTATTTTTTTGCAGCCTGTATAAATGCCTCACTATTTGCTAATCCGTAAAGTAATAGATTTGGATTACTATGATAAATTACCTTCGCAATTGCATCTGCAATTTCCGGATTAGTCGCCGCCATATTATATAGAGCACCGTGCGGTTTTACATGATGCATCTTCCCGCCAGCTGCTTTCAAAAAAGCGTCTAATGCACCGATTTGATACAATACATAGTCGTATACTTCACTTGCTGAAACATTCATGTTTCTTCTACCAAATCCAATTAAATCAGGAAATCCAGGATGCGCCCCTATTGCTACGTTATGCTCCAAAGCTTTTTCAACAGTTTGACGCATAACAGACGGATCACCCGCATGAAAACCGCAAGCAACGTTTATAGAGGAAACGAACGGAAGAATTTCATCATCATTCCCCATTTTATAAGCGCCAAAACTTTCTCCTAAATCACAATTCAAATCAATTGTAGTCATGATATTTCCCTCCTGCTCTCAGCTTCGTAAAGCGATGAATTTCTTTAATAGATTCATATTTACTTCTTGTTCTATGTACAATTGTTCCGCTTCTTCAAGCGTAATTTTCTCAAAAGAAACATAGTCCCCCGGCTTTAGCTGGGCAAGAAGAGGTAAATCTACTGAAATGATATTTCCAATTCTCGGATAGCCACCTGTCGTTTGTCTATCTGCCATTAATATAATCGGCTGTCCACCATTTGGAACTTGAATGGTTCCAAATGTAACAGGACTCGATAAAATCTCTTTTTCTTCAATCCTATTTAATACTTCTCCCTCAACTCTATAGCCCATACGGTCAGCATGATTAGATACCTTATACTCTTTCGTAAAAAATGCCTTTCTACTTTCTTCTGTAAATTGATTATATTCAAAGTCAGCTATGACACGAAGCTTAGGATGTTTCTTATACTTTGGTAGTACGCTGTTGCTAATTGCCCATTTCGTTTTTATTCGCTCATCTTTTTGTAAGTCTTGAATGAAACAATTCGCCATTTCTGGTTGTGCACCAATTTGGAAGTAGTCACCCTTTTTCAACATTCTTCCTTCTATACCGCCAATCGTAGCACGTATGTACGTACTTTTACTTCCCATAGTGCGATCAATATGGATGCCACCCGCAAAAGTCACATACGCTCTGCAACCACTTTTCACCTTTCCAAAACAAAGCATACTACCTTCTTCCGCTAAAATGGGACGCCATAACGGGATACGTTCTCCATTCAATAACGGTTCCATGTCTGCTCCGCCAATCGCAAGTAAAGTCGGTTTCTTTATTAACAATTTAGGTCCCATAATCGTAATTTCGAGTCCGGCTTCATTCTCTTCATTACCAACTAACATATTGATCATCCGAAGCGCACTTTGATCCATTGCCCCGCCAACGGGTACACCGTATTGTTGATAATGTGATCGCCCTAAATCTTGGACTGTTGTAAACATTCCCGCATGCAAAACTTCTACATCCATTCTTTAGCCCCCTCAAGTGATACGTACTCTTCCTTCGTTATTGGGATAAATCGTAAATACATACCACTTTGAATATATGTTGGTATTTCTTCTTCTGGATTAAATAATGAAATAGGAGTTCTGCCGATAATATTCCATCCTCCTGGTGTTTCAAGTGGATATATACCTGTTTGATTCCCGCCAATACCCACTGAACCAGGAGAAATTTGTAACCGTGGTGTTTCTTTTCTAGGTGTTTCTAATTCTTTTGATAGTCCTCCTAGATAGGGGAACCCTGGTGTAAAACCTAGCATATATACAAAATATGTAGTTTCACTATGTATTCGAATCACATCTTCTACTTGTAAACCTTTATAATGTGCGACATCTTCTAAATCAGGTCCATATTCTCCCCCGTAACAAACTGGTATAGAAATATGTTTCACATCCTGTTTTACTTCTTCTTTATTAGAATCATACAGCTCCTTTATATACTGGCGAACATAATCATATGGTCTTTCACTTCTTTCACTTCTCTTCCATACTTTATATACATTGTAGTAAACAGCTAATGAAGTAAACGATGGAACGCACTCAATCATTCCTGCAAACGGATGTTGCTGCAGTGCTTGAAATAACCGCTGTACTTTCTCATATATATCCATCTTAATTTCTTCACCAAATGTAACAATAATTGCTTGATCCCCTAACGCAGAAAATTTCATCCTACTCCCTCTTTCTATGCCAAAAAGCCGAGTTCTTTCGAAATGCGATGTGCTGTTTCTTTCACCTTAGCGATAAAATATGAAATGTTACTTTCGCTGTACTCAATTGCTAATCCTGAAATACTAATGCCTGCTACAACCGTTCCATCACTTGCGAAAATGGGCGCTGCTATTGCGGCTGTATGATTTTCTAACTCAGAATAACTAATTGTATAGCCTTCCTTTTTTGCCATTTGCAACACTTCTAACAATTGTTTCTTATCCACGATTGTTCCATCTGCAAACTGTTTTAAATCCACTTCCTCTATGTATCTCCGTTTCTCTTCCTCAGAGAAATACGATAGTAAAATTCTTGGACATGCACCAGTATAAAGCGGTGCTCTTCTTCCAACCGCCGTATACACGCGTACCGGCTGAACACCTTCCATCTTTTCAACGTAAATTGCGTCATTACCATCTTGAATTATTAAATTAACTGCCTGTCCTAAACTATCTCTAAGTTCTTTCATATAAGGAATTGCTATATTTCTTACTGATAATCGTTGTGAAACAAGTTGACCGAACCGTAAAAATACGACCCCTAAACGATATTTCCCCTTTTCGTTTTTTTGTAAAAACGCCATCTCTTCTAACGAGCCAATTAAACGATAAACAGATGTTTTCGGCATATTGGTAAGCTGAACCATCTCAGTTAAACTTAGCTCTTCATGCTCATAAAACAACTCTAAAATATCCATTGTCTTAACTGCCGTTTTATTTATACTCATTCTATCTCCCTTTCGTTCCGAATTACGGAACTTAAATTCCGTTTTTCGAAACAAACATATAATTTAAAATTATAAAATATTCTTTCATTTCAATCAATAGATTTTAAGCAAATAAAAAAGTATGGAAGAATATCTCTCCCATACTTCACTACACTTTATAACGCTCTTACTTGTTTCAACGGCCAGAAAACAGCTTGTCCTTTTCCGACAATTTCATCTTCTGAAATAAAGCCAAACATGCGACCATCCTTAGAAACTTCACGATTATCCCCTAAAACAAATACTTGGCCTTCTGGCACTTTCGTTTTTCCTGTGATTTGTTCTAACGTAAAGTCTGGAGTTAATACACGGCCTACTGCTTTTTCTTTAAACTGTTTTAAATATGGTTCTTCCATCGCTTTGCCGTTTACATATAAAACATCATTTTTATACTCAACTGTATCGCCTGGCAAACCAATTACTCGTTTTACTAAATCGTATCCTTCTTTTCCGTGGAAGACGATAATATCAAAGCGATCTAATCCACTTATACTATAACCAATCTTATTCACGAGCACTCGTTCGTTATTTTTTAAAGTGGGCATCATTGATTCACCTTGCACTAAAGAAGGTGTAAATAAAACACCGCGAATAATAGCAATTAATACAAGGGTAAAACCTATCGTTTTAGCCCAAGAGAATAATTCTTTCTTCGTATTTTCCTTCATCGTTTCTCCTCTTTCTTAAGCACTTATTTTATGATTTTAACTAATTCTTGTACTAAATTAGGGTCTATTTCAGAAAAACATGATTTTCCTTCTCTTACCGCTGTACCGACATGAGCTTGCGAAATTCCAGTTTCATCTAGCAATCGCTTTATATTTTCTTTCGTCACGCCAGCTCCAGCTACAAGCTGAATTTGACCATCACTTACCTTTTGCATTTCTGTAAGCACCGGAATATTCTCTACTATATTTCCTTGTCCACCTGAAGTTAAAACGTGAGTCACTTTATGAAACTTCTTTAAAGTGTTCATCGCTTCTACTGGATTTTCTATATCATCTATCGCACGGTGGTACGTTACATTTATTCCATCTACAACAGATAGTAAATCCGCTAATTTCTCTTCATCCACTTCATTTCGTTCGCTTAATACGCCTAATACTACACCAGCTGCTCCTAACTTCTGTGCAACTATAATATCTTCTTTCATCATTTCAATTTCTTCTTCCGTATATGTAAAAGACTTCGCATGCGGACGAATCATAACATGAATTGGTATACTTACCGCTTCTACCGCTTTTTTTATAAAAGCATAACTCGGTGTTAAACCACCTTCTGTATAAGATGAAATTAATTCAATCCGCTTCCCGCCAGCGCTTTCAATTCGTTTTACATCTTCTAAACATGTTGCAATAACCTCTAGCATGAGATGACCTCTTTTCGTGCTTTTTTCTTATTATAACATTAGTAAAAATAAGAAGCCTAGCTTTCTCCTTTAAAACTTAAAAAAGAAGAATGAAAAGAAAGATTTTTTTATTGGCAACAATTATTGGTAACATCCTATTATTCATGTACACTCCTACCATAATGAAAAAAACCCGTCATTTTGACGGACTTTTCTAATTTCAAGCTTTTCTTTCCTCAGTTTTCATATCAATGCCTAATTGATCTTCCAATAACTTTACACCTTTCTTTGTAAGATGGACAGCTCGGTTCTTATCCGTTTTGGTAATCCATCCCTGTTCAAAAAGCAGTTTTGCAATTGCAGACCCTAACCAACCGGAAATATGGTAACGCCGTTCACTCCAATCAAGGCAAGGTTTTGCAAATACCCTCCTTTTTGTATCTGCCTCATCAACATTTATTCCAAAATTCAGAAACCATTTCTTACCTTGTTCCGTTACAATGTATTCTCCATCCTCTAAAATTATAAATTGCCTATCTAGTAATTTTTCAGTTATCTCTACACCGAGTTTGCCTGCAAGATGATCATAACAAGTTCGAGCATAACGAATTTGTTTTAGTTGACCTGATTGTTTTAAAGAGCGAACTTGAACTGTTGGTGCGATTGTCCCTAACTTTTCAAGCACTTCTGCAACTTCTTGATTAGCAAGTCGATAGTAACGATGTCTACCATGTTGTTCAACTGTAAGTAAATTCCCTTCTACTAATTTAGAAAGATGAGAACTAATTGTTGGATGTGACACTTTTGCCATATAAGCCAATTCACTAGCGGGTAGTGCCTGATTATTCATTAGACAATCTAATATGATTGCTCTTGTAGGTTCAGCAATTAGTTTAGCTATATATGAGATATTCGGATATACATTCATATTTCGATGATACCCTAACTATTAAATTGATACAATTATTTTAAGTTTAATAGTAAAGGAGAATTTATTATGAATGCAATTGATCTTAGTATATTAAATTTGAAAGAAACGAGAAGGCGCTCAGAAAAATTATGGAATTCTCTTCCTAATAATTTTCTTAATTGGAAGCCTGATCCTGAGGCTATGTCTTTTGGTGAGATGATTCGTCATGTATGGAGTTCAACTTTTTACTACCATATGATTATAAAAAACAACGGTTCAATAAACGACATACGTATCACGTATGATGACGAGCCGATTACTTGTGTAAAAAAAGAAATTGAATTGGCACAATCATACTTTACTGACTTCATAGAATATGTTCAATCAATAAGCATAGCCGAGCTAGATTCAAGACTTATTGATAGAAGCGATGTTGGCTATCAACGATATTTAGGCGATATGCTATTACGAATTGCCTATCATGATGCGGTCCATGCAGGTCAATTTTTACAATATTTACGAATGGTAAACTTAGAAAGACCATTAATTTGGGATTAAATACGAAAAATGTTTATACAGCCTCCAAACTGGCATTACAATAAGAATTTTTCAACAAGAAACAATCACAAACCATGATAATCATTTATATTAAAAACCTACATCTCAACTAAGTACTTCATACACATAAAAAGCACGGGTTTGATTACTAATCAAACCCGTGCTTTCAAAACAACTATAATATCCACAAACAATAAAATGTAAAATTTAAAAACTACGACCGAAACGCCGCATCCGCCAACATAGACAATGTTGCATCATCCATCGGTGGATTGTGTAATCCTGCTCTGACATTTAAATAGTAACGATGGAGCGGATTTTTTTCTGATAAACTTTTTGCTCCTACGATGCGCATCGATTTATCCACTATAGATATCGCCGCATTTGTTACGGCGTATTTCACGGCTGCTAATTCTGCTTGCAGTGATAGTTTATCTTCTGCCTCATCGTACTTTTTCGCAATTTGATATAAAAAGACACGAGCCTGCATAAGCTCAAGTTCTAATTCTCCAATTAATTTTCTAACATTTGGCAATAAACTAATAGAATGGTTTAAACTGTTTGGCTTGTATGATTCCGCAAATTGAACTGCATAATTTCTTGCTGATTGTGCAATTCCTAAATAACATGCTGGTATATGTAGCAACCAGCCAACACCCTTTTGTTTTACTTTCCCGCCTTTTATATCTGTAAAAAAGCGACTTTCTATCTCTACATTTTGTAAGACAAGGTCGTGGCTAGCAGTCCCTCGCATTGCAACGCTATCCCACGTTTCTTCAATAGATACACCGAGTGTATTTCTTGGAATAACAAACTCACCAACTTCTTCTTGGCCTTCCATACTTGCTGAAATAATAAAATAATCAAGTACTGGCGCCATCGTTGTAAAAGTTTTTCTTCCATTTATAACCCACTTCTCGCCTTGTTGAACCGCTATTGTTTCTGGTTTGCCGCCACGCGTCGGACTCCCTGTTTTCGGTTCTGTTGCTGCCCTGTTAAAGAGCGCACCATTACGTACTTCTTCGCAAAACCATTTGAACATCTCATCATTCCAAGAGCGATTTTCCGCTAGCTCTTTCACAATGCCAAGATGCCAGCCAATCGATAATGCAGTAGCTCCGCAGCCTTCCGCGATTTTCTCTTGAAATAAAACAAAGTCATATAAAGAAATCGCACTACCACCAAATTCCTTCGGTAATGTTAATTTCGTATATCCGATATCTTTCAAATCATTTATATTTTCATACGGAAATGATCCTAATTCACTTAGCTGATGCTCCCTTTCCATGAACTTCGGAATCAATTTATTTATTTGTGCAATAATGAAAGATTGTTCTTCTGTTTCAACAAATGAGAGTGCCATACTATAATCTCCTTTATGTTCGATTCATCAACCGCTCACTTTTTCATTATGATTATATGAAGCTACCTCTCTATTGTTTCACTATTCCGATAAAAATACAATGTTTTTGACTAATAAGAAAAGTTCCTATTTAAGGATAGGTTCTTTTCTTATGTTAATCTCCCTTCAATGCCTTTAATGGCAAAGAGGTTACATATCCAATATACGAGAATAATTCTTTAAAGAAGAATGGAATTTCTGTGTCTAACGTTTTATATGCTGATGTCGGCGTTGGTGAAGCATACGCTTCAATATTAATATGTTTTGCAATTCTCATTGCGCGTTTCATATGAAGTGGATCACTTACAATCGTGTATGTGCGTATTCCGTTCTCTATTCCAACTTGCTTCGCATTTTTTAAATTTTCTTCAGTGAAAAGGGATTTAGTTTCAATTAAAATATCTTCCTCTTTTACACCTTGTTTCATTGCATATACTCTTGCAGTACGTGCTTCCTCAAGTTCTGCCTCGAACTTTGTACCACCTGTAAAAATAATCTTTTTAATATTTCCGTTCTTATATAAAGAAATCGCATGATTAATTCTTTCTTTAAATACAGGAGATGGTTTTCCGTTCCACGAAGCTGCTCCTAGTACGATACCAGCATCCGTTTTCACGTCATCATTTGCTTTAAAACGATAACTCCAAATATCGTAAGCTGCATAACTTACATATAAAATAGCAGAACAAATCATTAGTAAAAATACTTGAAAGATTCGTCTTTTCTTACTCTTCTTATTCTCTTTCATTTGTAATTGCCTCCGTACATCATCCATACTTCTATAAAAAACATTTATATCAAATCGTTTTGTTTGAGTTTATTTAAAAGAAGGAACTTTACTTGTTATTTATATATAAAAGGGTTTTCATTTAAAATTGAGGATTATCAATTCATTTTCATTTGCGGTTTTCATTACATTTTTTAAATTCATAAGTTTATTACCATACAACTACATTGTAACGAATTTTTTCTCAGAAGGGAACGATGAAACAAAAGGAATTAAAATAAAGTAGCATTTTGTAAGAAAAAAGGTATATTTTTCATATATCACGAACAATATACCTTTCAAAACACGAATTATAACTTTTCTTTATATAACTCTAATTTTTCTAATAATTGTTCTTTTACGCCTGGCCATTCACTCGAGATAATACTGTACACCACCGCATCTCTCACATAACCATTCGGTAATTTTCTTTCATTTCGAAGCACACCCTCTTTTACTGCTCCTAACCTTTCAATTGCTCGTTGTGCTTTTTCATTTCTTGCATCCGTCTTAATTTGTACCCTAAGCATATGCAGTTTTTCAAAAGCATACTGGAGAAGCATATACTTACACTCTGTATTTATACTCGTACGTTGCACACTCGGATGATACCACGTTTGCCCTAACTCAACTGTCTTATCTTCTACTGAAATATTATATAAACGTGTACTTCCTACAATCTTATTCGTCTGTTGATCTACGACTACGAAAGGTATTTGAGTACCTCTTCCGTAACCCTTTATCGCTTTTTGAACGTATTGTTGCATATCTTGCACACTATCCGTTTTAGAGATTAAATACGCCCAAATATCCCGATTTCCTTCTACAATCGAAAACAAAGTTTCGACATCAGTATTATCCATTAACCGCAACTTTGCTCTTTCGTGAATAAATTCCATTTGTAAGCCCCCTTTGTTGTTACTATATCATAAGAATTAAAAACGTATTATAAGAATAAAAAAATATAATAAAAAATTCTTTTCAAATATATTCTTCTCGTATTATACGGTAGGAAGACTCATCAGTAACCCTTAAAAAAGAAGCTTTTCATAATTTCCAATAAATCCTATATAATGATAAACGGGAGGGGATAAAAAATGTTAGATCAAATTACTTGGGGAACGCCAGGCAGCTTATTATGCTTAGGGTTCTTTTTTGCGGGACTAGGAATCTTCTTAAGAAGCGTTACGTCATATACGAAAAATAAATAAAAATATCCCGTTTTTAAACAAAAGAAGCCCTCTTTTTACAGACTGGTCATCTCCCTGTCAAGTAGACAGTAATAAAAAGAGTATTATGCCACGGCCTTTTCCCGATATTCTATCGGGGAAAGGCCGTGAAGTTTTTCTTGGAATCTTTCTGTATTATAAAATTGAATATATTCTTGAATTGCTCGGTAGGCCATTTCATATGTTTTTGGACACACTAAATACAACTTCTCTGTTTTTAAATGTGAGAAGAATGATTCGATACACGCATTATCAAAACAGTTTCCACGTCTAGAATGACTACCGACAAATCCTAATTTCTCTAACTGTTTTGCGTAGGATTTAGATATATATTGAAACCCTTGATCTGAATGGAAAAGGGGCTTAGTAGTTAATGACTTCCCTTCTAATTGACGTAATGTAGTTAAAACCAAATCTAAATCATTTCTTGAAGATAGCTTCCAGGCAACAATTTCATTGTTGTATAAATCTAACACAGCTGACAAATAGGCAAATTGTTCTCCGATTCGTACATAAGTAATATCTGTTACGAATTTTTGATTTTGCTTTTCAGCTTGAAACTCTCGATTCAAATGATTTTTAAATACCACAGATGTTTTTCTTCCATAAAACGGACGTT
>NZ_CP016285.1:2873969-2951745 GCF_001679765.1 Bacillus sp. B25(2016b)
CTTCCCGTGTAGATTTGGATTGCGCTTTTTTAAATACTCAACCTGTGCCTTCAAATAAGCATTTTCTTCTTCTAGACTATTAAAATTCTTTCGATTCCAGACACCACGTTGATCATCAAAGGACTCCCCTTGTTGCGCACGTTTTACCCACTCAATAATCTGGGCATCGCTCTTCACACCGAGTTGTTCACGAATTTCTCGCAATGATTTTCTCTCTTCTAATCGAAGACGAACTGCTTCTCGCTTTAGTTCTTCTGTATATTTTTGAAATGATTGTCCTTTTCTTGCCATAAAAAAATCCCCTCCAGATAAAACAGTATTGAGTCCATCATATCAGATGGACTCTTTTTTTACTGTCTACCTATAGGGGATAATACCAGACGGCTTCTTTTTTACAACTTTATCTTATTAAAACTTCAAAGCAACAAATAAGCAATCGGCGTAATGATAAGCAACGTTAAAATCGTTCTCTGCACATATAAAATAATAAGTTCAGATACTTTTAACGGAATATCTGTTGATAATATACAAGGAATGGAAGCAGAGAAAAACAGTATAGATGATACGGAAACAACTGCAATAACAAACTTTGTCACAAGTGGTGCACTTACTACTAATAATGACGGTAAAAACATTTCTGCAATACCAACTGATGCGGCTTTAGCAGCTAATTCTGCTTCCGGTAATTGTAATAGCCATGTAAATGGATAGAAAATATAACTAATCCAATCAAATATTGGCGTGAACTTCGCTAAGACGATACCAATTAATCCTACTGACATAATAGATGGTAAAATTCCCATCGTCATAATAAATCCATCTTTTAAATTCACTGCAATGTTTTTCATAATGCTCGGTGCAGATTTTGATACTTCTAACGCATCTTCCCAAGCACGTTCTAACATTTTCTCTTTATAAACAGGCTCTGGGAACCCTTCTTCTGTTACATATGTATCTGGTTTTCTACTGAGGGGCGGGATTCTTACGGTGATAGCAGTCACGATGAATGTTACAACAAGTGTAGTCCAAAAATAAACATTCCATAAATGCATAATATCTAATGTTTTTGCGATGATGATCATAAATGTAGCGGATACTGTAGAAAATCCTGTAGCGATAATCGCCGCTTCTTTTGTCGTATACTTTCCTTCTTTATACACGCGATTCGTAATAAGGAGAGCAAGCGAATAACTTCCAACGAAGGACGCAACTGCATCGATTGCCGATCTCCCCGGCGTATTCCATAATGGCCTCATAATCGGACGACAGAATGTACCGATAAATTCAAGCAATCCATATCCGACTAATAACGCTAAAAACGCCGAGCCAATTGGAACGAGCAAACTTACTGATATGACTAGCTTCTCATATAAAAACGGTCCAACATCTGGCGCAAAGAACCAAGCTGGTCCTACTTTTAAACAATATAATATGCCAAAAACAACGCCAACTACTTTTAAAATAGAAAAACAAATGTCTACGATAGATGCATTCCATTTCTTCGTATAAAATGGATAAATCGCACCAATCGCCATAACGAACAATGCATAATAAGGTACTACGCCTGGAACTGAAGCCCTAATCCACGATACGATATGATCAATCATAATAGACGATGCACCGTTTATCGTAACAGGAACGAAAAACATAAACACCCCAACGAGACTAGCAAGTATAAACCGAAGAATAATCCCCTTCTCTCGCCCTGTCTTAATTACATTACTCTTTAATTCAATTTCACTCAAAATTCGACACCTCCTATTATCTAAATATTCTGTATAATTATGTTATATTCCTTCTTTCCATTTCTACTATTTAATCATATGAAAAAGCCTATTTTAAAATAGGCTTTTCTATTACCTCTCATAATCATCCACAATCACTTGAATGATATGATACGATTCTTCTGCTACTTTTTCATTACTATCCCTATTCGCATCATATGTAATTAACGCCTTCCAAAGAGCCCATCCTCTCGCTCTATTCCACTTTTCTTCATCCATGCGTAATACTTCTTTAAATACATTTCTACTATTTTCATCAAAAAACGTCCACGCCATCGCTGCATCACAAGCAGGATCTCCTACACCTAAAATACCAAAATCAATTACAGCACAAAGTTTTCCCTCTTTAACGAGTAAATTCCCCGGTGCTACATCTCCATGAATCCAAACTGGCTTACGGTCCCATGTTGAACTAAGTGCTACATTCCAAAGGTGCTTTAATAATGCCTCGTCAAAAACATCCTTATTATTTTCAATAGCAACTCTCGCCTCTTCATCATATACAGATATAAGTCCGCCTCGGTAAAAATTATGTGTTCCAGCTAAAGGTCCGTTACTCGCATTAATAGATTGCAATTCTACTAAAAAAGATCCTAAGTCCGCCGCAAATTCATTTAAATCCCGAACGTTTTGTTTCGTAACTGTTTCTCCCTCTATCCACTTATTAATAGACCAAGGCAATGGATACGCTTCAGACGGATTTCCTTTCGCAAGTGGGGTAGAAATCGGTAAAGAAAGCCCCTTACTTAATAGTGGTAACCACTTATTTTCTTTCTCTACTTGCGGTGCATATGCCACATCACTTGGCAATCTTACACTCATCTCATCCCCTAAGTGAAACGTCCTATTATCATGCCCACTAAACTTTACAGGTTTCACTTCTAAATGGGCCCATTCAGGAAACTGTTCCTGTATTAACTTTTTAACTAAACTTACATTAATTGGATGCATTCACATTCTCCTTTTCTTTTGAAACTTACTAAGCCCATCCGTACTCCCAACATATTCAAAACTATTTTTCTTATAAAAATCATTCAACGTACGATTATGCCCCACGCAATCTAACTTCAAATACTCTTTGTCATGTTGTACATTCTCTTCTATCCACTGTAAAATCCATTCGCCAATTCCGTTCCCCTTATACTTCCGTTTCACCGCAAATCTATGAATATATAATGAATTAGAAACTTCCTCTTTACCAAAAATATGTTCATCCCATTCATTTTGTTTAGGAGAAACTGTAACCGTACCAACTATTTCATCTTCTTTCAGAACAACATATGTATATTTCTCTCTTATACATTCTATTATTTCAGCCGTAGCTTCCTCTCCTAAAAGATACTGCCACTGATCCACTTCTTTATATTGTAGCCATTGTGCTACCTCTTTTAATAAAAGGATAATACTATCACTTTCATTTTCAGTAGCAATTCGAATTGCATATTCTTTACTTATATTGCTCTCCATATTGCCTTTCCCCTTTCAAATTGCTACCATACTGACAAACGAGTCCTTCCATCATTTTCATCTGTAATATATTCTACATAAAATCCTTGATTCACTGCGTTTTCATACATCATTTCAATCTCTTCTTGGTTTTTCGCATAAATTTGTATATACTCACCATCCGCTACTAATACGACTACTTCACACTTACTCTCCTTAAATTCTTCAAATGTTGCAATTTCTCCTAGTACCTCTCCTTTTGGACATGCTTTTAGATCTAAAAATAAAAGATAATATATGTTATCTTTTATTAGCTTTTTTAATTCTGATCCTTCCATGATCTCGTTATCTTCTGAAAATAATTCTGGACCTAATTCATTCCCTATTATTATATAAGCTTCCTCCCTTCCCATGACTTGCCAATCAAATACAGTAATATCAATTGGCTTTAATACTTTCCAAAGTAAATTATCATATCCATCTAGAATATCTACTGTAATCCCTCTTTTCATATGTCTGCTCCTAACTTATTCATTTTCATTTCATACATTATATATCAAATGTAATTACTATATTTTGTCGATACATATGTACATCATAAAAAACCGCTCCACTACTAGCGAAACGGTTTCCTTCTGCTTACATTTAAATATTTCATTCAATTGTTGCACTACGTTTTAAAATGTTTTCTAATATATGCACCACATTAGCCGTTCATTCTTAATGCTCACTTCGACTTCAGGAAGTAATATAAAAACCATACTGCATGATTTTGTTCATCTTGTATAGCAAACTCTAATCCTTGTAAATACGTATTCGAACAGTTTTCAGTAATTTGTGCTTTCGGCTGCCTGCCAGTTAAGTTCGTATAAATTTGTACAAAGTTGTGGAAATGCTTTATTTCATCATTACGAATTTCAAAAATTTATTTTTGTTCTACTTGATTTGGAGCCATATTCGCTAATTTTGCATAGCAGCTTATAGCGCTATACTCTCCATTTATAGCTTTTTCAATATCACTAATCAACTTATCATTTTGTCTATACCAATCATAATAATTCGAATTATACATCGTATCCCTTCATACTTTCGCTTAACATTTTATGCATTTAGAAATAGTAGGAGCCTATGTATATAACGGGACGGCTTTAGATTGAAAGAAAAGTTTGAGAAAAGGGTCTATTTTGCAAAGGAATTGCTTATTCATAAAGTGAAACTATATTCAGTGGGGATTTTACTACACGACAAATAGCGGATAAAATATCACTATTTTTTTGTACGCTGTTGCTATAAATTCGCGAATGAATCAGGTTTCCAACCAGATGTGGTGTTGAGATGCGAAGCTATTATGAATCCAGTCATATAACTAGGAGGTACCACTATGCCATCTTTATTTAAAACTATGGCCTTCCAGCTGAAAACCGAAAGACTTGAGCTTAGTATGTGGGAGGAATCCGATTCCGTTTGGCTGAGCAAATTAATTGGCGAACGTGGCGTGGACATTCCAGCCGTTGATTCCGTTCGTAACCGGCTCATTGAGATGCGCAAGAAGGCAGACGAAAATGGCATTTCTCTTCTCACTATTCGAAGGCGCAATGAAGGTGATTTCATCGGATACTGTGGCTTAATTATTGGACGTTCCACAATTGAAGAGCCGGAGGTTGCATACGAGTTGTTCCGTAGCGTTCATGGTAAAGGTTATGCGACTGAGGCGGCATCTATTGTACTGGACGCAGCGATTGCTACTGGGCGCCAAAGACTTTGGTCGACTGTAGGTGCTTGGAATATCGCTTCCCTCCGGGTACTAGAAAAGATAGGATTTAAGCGTCATCACAGTACGTGGGATGATGAACGTGGTGAGATTGTTTGGAACGTACGCGATTTTTAGAGATTCCGACTTAATTCTAAACAATACACTTTTCAACAATCAGGCATTTACATTGAGAAAAAATCAAAAACAAGCCGTTTCACTAATTAGTGAAACAGCTTGTTTTTAAGCATTCAATTCTGTTTCATGCCCTTTTACTACACTACGTTTGAGTGCAGTTGCTAATATAGTAACCATACTTACTATACCAATCCAAACGAGTACAGTAACAGGAGTATTCCAACTTAACCCTTTTCCGAAGAAGAAGATTTCTCTTAGGCCTTCAATCATAAATTTCATTGGTAACCATGAGTAAACCCAGTCTTGATAAAACGGAGACAACATCTCAGTTGCTAACGATAATAACGGCGCCCCGAAGAATAGTAATAAAGCGAATAAACCGATCCCTTTTAGCCCAACTAATGAAAGTACCGCAGATATCATTAAGAAGAAACTAAAAGAAGTAATGGATAAGAATAGAGCTGTATCCGTGAAGTTCGAGATATTTAACCCTACCATCCCATCCGCAATCCATGTAAGACCAAACCCAATTACAAGTGTCGCAATAATACTTAACTTCTTATATGGCATCTGCGCATATAGGTGTCATCCAACAATGGTTAAATAATGGACAAAAAGAAACACCTGAGGAGATTGCTCGCTTTTTATCAACAATCGCAGTTCATGGTCCTTTTTATGCGGCTGGTTTAAAGAAATGAGTTGTTGCAAAATAAAAGATCATCCACTATTTATAGCGGATGATCTTTTATTTCATTACAACACTTCAATATACCCTTCTGTTCCATGTACCCGTATTCGTTGCCCATCTTTTATTAATTTCGTAGCATTCTCTACCCCGACAACTGCTGGTAATCCATATTCACGTGCGATAACCGCTCCATGGGTCATCAGCCCGCCGACTTCAGTGACTAATCCTTTTATAGATACAAATAATGGTGTCCAGCCAGGATCAGTAAACGCAGTAACTAATATATCTCCTTCTTCTAAATTCGCTTCTTCCATGTTTAAAATAACGCGAGCTCTTCCCTCAATCACTCCTGAAGAAACAGGCAGGCCTACAATCGCGTCAGCTGGAAGGTTTTCACGTTTATATTTACCTGTAATGATTTCTCCATCAGACGTCATTACACGCGGAGGCGTTAGTTTTTCATATAATTTATAATCATTTTTTTGTTTATGAATAATTTCGTAATCTAGTTTCTTCGTGCGAACAACTTCGTGAAGCTCTTCAAAAGTTAAATAGTAAATATCATCAACTTCATGAATGACACCGCTCTGCACAAGTTGCTCAGCTTCTTTCAATAACGCCTGCTTATATATGAAATAACGATTAATCATACCGTATTTTGGATATTCACGATAGCCAATAAAATTACGGATATTACGAATCATTCGCTTCGTTTCTTCTACTTTTTGTTTACTATCCGGCACGTGCTGCAATCGGTCTAATAATTCTTCTTCTTTTTTCAAAGCTTCTTGCAGTCCTTCTTCAAACTTCCGCTTACTCGCACCATATTCAAAGTCTCTTATATTATTTAATATCATTGGGATAATGGTTGTTGGCTTCTCACTCCAGCGCGTTTTCGTAATGTCGATTTCTCCGCTACATCTCATTCCATATTTATTTAGGAAAGCAATGATTGTATCTCGAGTTTTTTCTCCGCCGTTATACTGAACAAGTTCATCTAAAAAGTTATCCTCTTCTACATGTTGTAAATACGCAATAACTTCTGGATACGGCCGAATCACATCAGCAACATCCATTAATGCTAGCCCCATTTCTGACGTAATATTATTTTGTACCGATTGAGAAAGCGCGTCTGCTACATTCTTTTCGCCTAGCCATTGCTCCATTTTTTCATTGATCCAAGCCGAAGCATTCATACCTGCCATAATGACCGCTATACTTTGCGGGTTAAATAATACTTTCTTTAATTGCTGAATGTCTTCCAAAATAAAATCAAGTACATCCACCCTTGATTTCGTTTGCATGTTTCGCTTTAACTCTTCGATTGATGCTTCACTATTTTTTATTAAATCTGTAACGATTGCTGGATCAATTTCGATTTCTGGTTGCGAACTTACTGGTGGCTTACTTTTACTAGCACTCTTTTCTTTTTCTTCATCCGGTAATAATTTAATAAAATAATCTCGTTCGATTATAGTCGTTAATGCATCTCTTACGAGTGGATCCGATTTCCCTAAAGTGTTTACTAAATAATCTCTGCTAGCAGGTAAAGCTAATTGTTGCGTAGCATCAACAAACAGCCTTCCTCCCGCTTTGCACATAGGAGCATTAGTCGTTAACAAGAAAAAGGATAAACCTAATGGTTTCATCGCATCGGTCATCATTTGTTGGTGACCAACTGATATATAAACGTGATTTCCCCCATCATTTACTTCTGGAATTGGATATAAAGTCGTAATTGGCCTGCTTTGGACTATATAAAATGTATCATCAACTAAGCACCATTCAATATCTTGCGGACAACCAAAATAAGCTTCGATTTGTCTTCCGATGCGTGCTAGTTGTAAAATCTGTTGTTCAGTAAGTGTTTGAACTTTTTGCTTATTAGGAGTAATTTTCTTTCTCTCTGTTCCGCCTTCTTTTCGTCCATAGATGGCTAATTTTTTCGTTGCGATGACCTTTTCGACGATTTCGTCTTCTTTTACCTTATAATTATCTGCAGAAACCAATCCAGATACTAGCGCTTCGCCAATTCCAAAGCTGGCATCGATTGACAACACCTTCCTATTCGAAGTAATCGGATCCGCAGTAAATAAAATCCCTGAAGCCACAGGGAAAACCATTTTTTGAATGACAACACATATAGAAACTTGATTATGATCAAAACCGTTTTGCATTCGGTATATAACCGCTCGATCTGTAAATAAAGAAGCCCAGCATTTTTTAATATGCTGCAAAATGTTTTCTTTTCCAATAATATTTAAATACGTATCTTGTTGACCAGCAAACGAGGCATACGGTAAATCTTCAGCAGTAGCACTCGAACGCACTGCATACCCATGTTCATCGCCAAAGTGCGAGAGATAATGAGCTACTGATTCCACTACATCAACTGGAATTTCCACCGCCATAATGACTGCTCTAATCTTCTTACTAATTTCACCAATTTGATCTCGTTCCTCAATTTTTAGCATTTTTAATTGATTCAACAAAGTTTGAAATGCTTCATTTTTTCCGATGGCCTGTTCATACCCTACCGTTGTAACACAAAAAGCTTCTGGCACTTGTATCCCTTGAATATTGGATAACTCCCCTAAATTCAATCCTTTTCCACCAACGAGAAAAAGCTGTGTTTTTTCTATTTCCTGAAAACCGAGAACGAAAGAACTCATTTGGCACCTCTCCTTACTATTCATGTGTTCTTGATTGTAACAGTAGTAAATGAGAAGAAACAGTCTATTTCGAACTTGATTTACATGATATAATTAAGTTAGGAAGAGATTAAAAAATGCCCCAGTTGCATAATGAAGTAACTGGGGCTCCTTATTTCCGCTCAATTTTAAATTATAATTTATTCACAACTAACTTCAATGTACTTCTGTTTTTCTCCTTTTTTATAACACGCCATTAATTATCACACACAATTCTTACCTCGACAAATAGTATATAACTCGAAATACGCTTTAGTTTAACCTCCTGTGAGCCTTTTCACAGGAGGTTTTATACATACATATATTATTTATAATGAATTAGTTCTCCTATTTTCCCAAAAAAAGGATGATTGTATTGGAAATGAAAAAACTTCAAGGAATTTATGATGATGTTATTAGTTTAGGGGAAAATTGTTATACCGCTATCCATCTGAAAAAATATAGGCTGCGGAAATATTCAGGTCCTCTAGATTGGTTTGAATCACCGAATCTTTCTTCTATCAACACATTATTGAAAAATAATTTTATAGACTTTATGGATTTAAAAAACATGCACGCAATGCAGGAACAAAATATTGTGTTTAATGATGGTGTGATACAACCTGTTTTTTCTCATATTATAAAAGACACAAAATATAACGTAACATCTTATCATGATTTCCCTGTTATTCCAAATGAAGATTGGTTCATCACATACCATGATTTTAAACAAAAATTAGATCGAAGAATTGATAACTTTTACGAAAAAATTCATCATTCACAATCCATTTTATTTGTTAGATGGGGCGGAAACTTGACTGAAGCACTAGAATTACAAACCGTTTTATCGAATATTGTTAAAAATAATTTTAAGATTCTTTTACTCTATCCAACAGGACTTGAAAATGAAATAAACGAATTAGAATGGGGGCTTGATCATGTTTTCCCTATTCAAGTTTCAAGTAATTATCAAAATAAAAGAACTTGGTATATCCTCTTAAAAGATATACACTTAAACTCAAAATAATAGTAGAAACTACGACTTTACAATCAATATTTTTTGTTTGCACTTTATATAAATTGATATGTCTCCACCTTAATTCTAGGAGTAAATTATTGTTTTTTTAATCCCCCACTCATTCTTTTCTCAAATCCTCCAAAATGGATTTGAGAAATTAGGGAACTATAATGTCGTATTAACATATAGTAAGGGGGATAAAAAGTGGACAATGAGATGAATTATGGAAGTGATTATAAGTTTATTCCAGCAACTTCAATTGAAAGTGGTCATGGCATCGAAGTATTGCCTGATTTGTTTTGCTACACGATTCAAATCGTCAACATATGTTTTGTTGGGAATCCGCATACCGATGATTTTGTTTTAGTTGACGCTGGAATGCCTAAATGTGCAAATGAAATTATCTCTATCGCTGAGAATCGATTTGGTACCAATAGTCGCCCAAAAGCAATTATTTTAACTCACGGCCATTTTGATCATGTTGGAGGAATAATTGAACTCATTAAATATTGGGATGTTCCAGTCTATGCCCATCAAATGGAGATACTGTTTTTGACTGGACAACAAAGCTATCCTGAACTAGATCCAACAGTTGAAGGTGGTATGGTAGCGAAAATGTCTCCCCTGTTCCCTAATGAACCGATTGATTTAGGAAATAGCGTAAAAGCACTACCTACCGATGGAACTGTTCCCCATATGCCAGAGTTTAGATGGATTCATACATCAGGGCATACTCCTGGGCATATTTCATTATTCAGAGAGAAAGACCGAACTTTAATTGCTGGGGACGCTTTTGTTACAGTGAAACAGGAGTATCTGTATAAAGTAATAATTCAAGAACAGGAAATAAGCGGACCCCCTCGTTATTTAACAACAGACTGGAAAGCAGCTAAAGAATCAGTCATTAAATTAGAAGAATTAAAGCCTCTAGTCGCTATTACTGGACATGGGATACCAATGTCAGGTGAATTGCTATCAACAAGCCTCAATACACTGGTTCAAGAATTTGATAAAATTGCTACACCTGATTATGGAAAATATGTAGATAAAAACATAAATTAAACAAAAAACTAAAATGTCTCACAAAATCAAAATGTCAAAGAATGTTAAAATATGTGAAAACAATAACCTTAGGCGACCTCTCTATTTTAAGAATGGAACTATCCTTGTTGAATAAAACTCGATATTCCGCAAACACTACCTGTAGTGTAGCCTGCTTCTTACCCAGGTTGTACTTCTTACCATAAAAAAGAGCAGTCATAATAAATAACTGCTCTTTTTACTTTTAACATACTTTTTTAAATTTTGTTCATACCATACTTAATCCATAATACAGTTTAACTACATTTCATTTCAAAGTTTTTAGTTTCAAAAAATCCGATACATCCCATGCCCTTACTACATTATTAACTTTTGTTCTCTTTCTGCTACCCCTAGACCATTGCAAACAAAGTATAAAAATAAGAACAATATCAACGAAATCTCCGCCATAATACATCAGCACGCCCCCAATTTCTGCTTGTTTAGTAACTACACCAGCAGGCGGATGAGCATATATGTATTTTGATAATATCCCATGACCAGCTGATGCAATTATTAAAATAATTGATCGGTACGTATAGCTATACCTATGGGATATTAAATCAACATAAATCATTGATGTGGTAAACAGATATCCTGCAATAAAAACGTGGAAATGTATGAACAAATGAAGAAGTATACTTTCGTGCATCATCGAGTATAAGCTAGTCGTATAGAGAATCCATAGTCCTCCTAAATTAAGTAAGGTTGCGATAATTGGATGAGTAAGAAGTTGTAGAGGCCTACTCTTTAGTATCCTTGAAAGACGTCGTGCTGCTTTCACATTGAGCGTTCGTAAAAAAAGAGTCATTGGAGCGGCTAATGCTATAAAAATTGGAGCAAGCATCCCAAGGAGTAAATGCACAAGCATATGCACTGTGAAATCATTATGAGCACGATGAGCTAAGGGCCCAACAACTGCTATTGCCACACAAATAAGTCCTAAAATCCAGAAGACACTTCGATATAACGGCCATCGTTTGTAATGGCTATTTGATAAAATCGTGGCTACTATATAAATTATTAACATAATTAAAATGAATACGAATAGTAAAATATCCAGTGCATTCCATATTTCATGATGAAGATGGTTATTGTTCATTTAAGCTTTTACCTCTCAATAATCTTTCATCAGTTCTTGTCTGAAAAACTAGCAGAATGCCAATTAAGAGCATTACAGTCGCAATTATATTCCATATTACGTCGTAGATAAGAACATTATCTACGTATCGAATCTGATGTATTTTCATTAGTTTGTGTTGAATTATACCGTCATATAATTGAAATCCACCACTACCAAGCATTAATCCGCTCCACCATCTTTTCAACCAAAATGCATTTCTACGGCGGAGATCAGCAACCATAAACAAGGAACCAATCGTTGCAAACCAACTAAAAGCATGAAAAAGACCATCTGAAATGAGTCCAATATCTGTTGTAGATTTATCATAGAAATGGTGCCAATGTAGCAGTTGATGAAAAATAGTTTCATCTATAAAAGCTACTAACCCTAGCCCAAACAAGATACCTGACCATAGATTACGGGTCAAATAAACAGAAGAGGTTAAATAGCTTGTATTATCGGTTTTGGTAAACATTAAATCCTATCCTTTCCACTAATGTATATTCTTATTTTTCCCAAAAGAAAAACGTGCTAAACATACTTAGTGCCGAAGGAAAATAACATTCAATTAGATGTATCATATAAATACTTATTCTCAAGCGTATTTAATATTTTATTAAAACTCACTAAAAAAGCTTTAAGGAATTCACCATTCTAAAATAGCGCTAGTATAATTTCTTTAATATTTTAGAATGAATCTATATTTTTAGCATTTAATTAATTTATTAACAATGGAAATTATCATATAGTCTTAATTATTTGATCCTCTATAAATAAACTATAGTTTTTCTCTCATGATAATTTCCAAATCTTCATTTTAATATTGCATTTGTATTGCCTTTTGCACATTTTGAACATCATTTTTTAATAGTTGCTTTAAATCATAAGCTGGATAGTAACCACGCTCATACATAAAGTTAAAAACCTGTGCATGTAATTGTATAGCACCATTTATTTGACGGATTAAAACTTCTCTAAGACGAGGCGTTGCAGTTTCAGTAATCGCTATTGCATAATTTCGAACAGATGTCTTTGCTAACCCAAGCAAATCTCCAGCGTAAAATCCAGTGTCATCACGATGTTGCGATTGAAATCCAGGAGCATATGGATAAAACTGTACTAACTCTTGTAAATTGTTTTGGATGGCATTTATAGCTTTAATATATAACGATTGAAGTGCTTGATCAGGTACATTCCTAACTGATTTTTTTAATTTGATTAAACCGTTTGCTTGAAATGCTACTAATTCATGTAACTCCAATGTTTCATGCCAAGCTAGTTGATTAGGATAAGACATAGACGTTCCCCCTTAATATTCATTCATGCTACAATATGCAAAAAAATTCAAAAAGGGCCTATACTACTGAATTCATTTCAATCTAATTCATGGTTACTTTTCATCCTTCTATGTTAATCACAATAAAGTATCCTTAATTCCTCTTCCCTACTTTTTTATATCCTTAATTTTGATTTTCAAAATGACTTCCTCGCCTTTACAATCTATAAATTTAATTTTTTCTTCCTTAAAAATCCCCATCATAATACATCCCTTCTTGTTTCGTTATAAACCATATTAGTTAGAAAATATAAATGTGAACATTGTACCTACATATTCCTTATATATTTTTCAAATTTTATAGCTACTTAAATTTATACGTTATTAAAGATCAACTATTAAAGTAACTACATTGAAGGGGATTCTTCATTAAATCATTTTATTTTTATAGATTAAAAAATAATTATTCTAGCCGTGTTAGTCACCTATTTTTAAATAATTAATAGGTTATATATTATGACTTAGGAGAGATAAAAAGATGACTATGCTTTATGATAAAGACTCTTTACAAAAAAATATTACTAACCTTCCACATTGGCAACAAGAAGCTTTCCGTTCTTTTAAATTAAAAATGACAGATAAAAATAAGCCGTTCCCTTGTATCCCAGCTCAACACGGCTTTACAGCCAATCACCTCCGGTACGGATTCATAGGTGATCCTAGAGATACGAATACTAGCGCTGATTTTGCAACATTACTTAAAGAATATACGGAATGTTCTAGAGACACAGGGCAATACGCTTCACTTATTGTTTTTATTCATACACCAATAGATTTACTGCGAGAAACTACAGTTGAAGATTTTGAACATATTTATTGGTCTCTACTTAATACAACTAGCCGTTTGGACGAAATGGAATGGCCTATGCACATTCCAAATGATCCTATGGAAAACACTTGGGAATTTTGCTTTCATAATGAATCATATTTTGTTTACTGCGCTACACCTGCCCATGTCAATAGACAAAGTAGACATTTTTCATGTATGATGCTTGCTTTAACTCCTAGGTGGGTTTTACAGGGAATTATGAATTCTGAGAAACGCAGTAGAAAACTAAAAAACTTAATACGTCAACGTCTAGCCGCTTATGACAAAGCTCCTATTCACCCTTCTCTTAAAGATTATGGTGAAAAAGATAATTATGAATGGCAACAATATTTTTTACGTGATGATGAAACAATTCCATCCAAGTGTCCCTTTTCTCGAATAATAAAATACTTGCATAAAAATAAGTAACCCACTCCACTTTTTATTATTTAGTTGTACAAACTTTAACCACTGAATAGATTTAATATAGATCAAATTTAGTGGGAGGAGCATATCATACGTGGGCATATTTTTAAGCTATGTTTTCTTAGGTTTATCATTATCTGCTCCAATGGGGCCTATTAATGCTGCACAGTTAGAAAAAGGTATTAGGAGTGGGTTTTTTCACGCTTGGATTCTTGGCATAGGAGCCTTACTTGCAGATGTCATCTACATGGCACTTATTTATTTAGGTGTCATTCATTTCCTCGAAAAAGATATTATAAAACTTTTCTTATGGTCTTTCGGCGCTTTTGTTTTAATCTATACAGGTATCGAAAGTTTAAAAAATGCAAATCAAATTAGCATTAGTAATACGAGAAATGATGATTCAGTTATTAAAAGCTTTTTTTCTGGTTTTTTTATGTCCTTATCTAATCCATTAACAATTCTATTTTGGCTTGGAATTTTCGGCTCTATATTAGCAAAAGCCGCTTCTTCCTATAATAAAGAGCAGCTTTTGTTATATAGTTTCGGGATTATTTTAGGCATTTTTATTTGGGATATTACGATGGCAAGTACATCTAGTATATTTCGTAAAATTTTGAATACACGTATATTGTCTCTTATAACAGTAGTATCTGGAATATCACTTATTATTTATGGATTATATTTTGGTTTTCAAACTTACCAAATCATTTTTCAATAACTTCTATTATTTAGTTCTGACATACTATTCATGGTGTGAAAAGAAAGATACTTCATATAGCTGGATTCCTTTTTCGTGAGACAAAATGAACAATTATAGTAACAATAATAACTATTCCTAAAAACAACAAGCTCACTAAGAAACCAAAACGCGTTGTTTTTTGTAATAGTGTTCCACTAACAGCTAGTGCAATCATAATAAGACCAATAATACTTTTTATCTGCATCCACCCTTTTGGATTCATTAGTCTCCAAAAGGAAAGAAGAATTAAACTCCATGTATACAACAACATTAATCCAGCTGCAGTTGTTACATATTCATATATATTTTTTGGTAGTAATAAAGCGCTAAGGATAGAAGCACCAAGCCCCATTATGATAAGAATTAAAGCTGGAAAAGAGATATTCTTCTTGTTTTTTTTCGCAAACATCGCAGGTGCATCACCCTCTTCAGCTAAGTTCATTAATACACTTGTCACTGCAAATAATGAACCAACTAACGTTGAAAAGCCCGCTAAAATTAATACTACATTTAAAATAAATGGCACATACGGTAAATTATAGTCTTGTAACGCTATTACAAAAGGACTTTCTTTCGTATTAAACTGATTTAACGGAACCATCATAATTGCCAACCCTAAAGAGACTACGTAAATAATCGTTAAAATCATTAACATTACTCTTCCTGACTTTTGTGCATCTTTAGGGTCTTTCAGTCTTATTGTCATTAACCCCATAATTTCGATTCCTCCAAATGCATAAAATGCATAAATTAGAGAGGACCAAGTGCCTTTTAATCCATTTGGGAACCAGTCTTTAAAATTACGCGGGATTTGTGCCTTATATAAACCACCCTTTATAAATCCTAAAATAACTAAAATGGCAATTACAATAAACCCCACAATAGCAACGATTTTTATAATAGCCATCCATTTTTCTAAACGTTCGAATATCTTTACCCCTATAAAAATAATTAATATAGCCGCTACTCCATATACAGCAGCAAATATCCATAGTGGTATTTTAGGGAACCAGTAACGTGAAAAGATTCCTAACGCACTTAACTGGCTGCCCATAATAAGCAACTCCGAACACCAATATGTCCATCCGTGACTAAAACCCGCCCAATTTCCAAAAGCTTTTCTTGAATAAATGCGAAACGATCCTTTTTGCGGATCTTCCACAGCCATTTTTGCCAATGCTTCAAATACAATATATGTAGTGAATCCAGTTAAAATCAAAATAAGAATAATTGAAGATCCACCTATTTTAATCCCTATACTGGATCCTAAAAAAAAGCCCGTTCCTATCGTACAACCAATTCCAATAAGTGAGAGTTGCCACCATTTTAAATCTTTTTTTTCTTTCGTTTTGTTCTTAACATCATGACAGGTCATATTACGATTCTCCTTTATTCATTTTGAGAATGTCCCTCATGATTACTTAAGTACTTTTCAGCAAGCTTTTCAACAACATCAACGACATCATGTGCCTTTATTTTATGGTTTGCTACTCTCTCACTTCCTACAGAAATCTCAACTGTAAATAACGCTTCATATTTCATTTTTTCTGCCCCTTTCGCATCAAATATAACCTCTTATCTTTTATCCTTTTATTTCACAAAAAATTCATTATGTATTTAAAACCTCGAGAGTCTAAAAGTTAAACAAATAAAAATGTATGAGAAAGGAGAGACGGCATGCCTCTCCTTTATATCCATTTCATATATAAAATTAACGAGTAACGCCACCGCCAAGTTGTTGCTCAGCTAATGATACAAGACGTTTCGTAATTTCACCACCAACAGATCCGTTTGCACGTGCTGTTGCATCTGCACCAAGTTGTACGCCAAATTCTTGAGCAATTTCATATTTCATTTGATCAAGAGCTTGTTCAGCGCCACGTACTAATAATTGATTGCTGCTTCCACTGTTATTGTTTGACATGTTCATTCACCTCCTTCTTTCTTTAATATGTTAAATTACATGCTAAAATATATAGCTAATTAATTGGTAATTACGACCGTGAATTCAAAGGTATAATTTATGCCCTTTAAGCCCAACATAATAGTGTATAGGAGAACGAAATACAATATACGTGCCATGGGATATTATAAATAGGCCTCCATCAGAAAATGAAACGGGTTACGCTATATAAAAGCATAACCCGTTTCTAATGAAATATTTTATTCCATATACGTTTAAACAATGGAGGAAAATGATGAAACATATTGTTGCTTTATTAATTAAATACACAGCGATAACTGCAGTATTACTTATCGTACTCAGTATCTTTCAAGGCATTTCCATTCCTAGAGTATTACTCATTTCTCTTTTCTTAACAGGAGCTGCCTATTTAATCGGCGATCTCTTCATTTTACCTAAATACGGAAATACGATTGCTACAATGGCAGATTTCGGCTTAAGCTTCTTCGGAATTTGGCTTTTAACATACTTGTTTACTAATTTAGATGCTACTCGTAATATTGGACTTTCTTCATTCTTAGCCGCTTTAATTATTGGCGGAATAGAGGTTTTCTTCCACATTTATATGAAGAGGTTAGTACTGCGTAACGACGATGAATTAAGAAATCACAATCATATTCATCATGATAAATATGCTATGGAAATGTCAGATGAATATATGGATTCTTCTACAATAAATAAATCCAAAGTTGAGGATACATCTAAAAAATAAAAAAGTGGCCAATGCCACTTTTTTATTTTTGTTTATTAAGCTTGATCAGAGTTTTTCACATGTAATGGAGGTGGAACTACCCACCCTTTTTTCTTACTTAAACGTAGCAAAGTTACACCTGCTTGTGCTTTTTTCATATGAAATTGTCCGAATAGCATCCCTACATCTTCTCGAAGACATTTTCCCATCACTTGACTACATGTCACAAGTCCAGCTGCTAATCCTGTAGAAACCGCTGCTGCAATTTCTGCATCATTAATACGTGCTCCAGGAGGAATGTCTTCAATAGATGCAACTGGTCGTTCTGGCGGAGCTGGCGGTAAAGCTACGCCATTAACTTTTAAAAGAGTTTTTAACTCTTCTATTTCTGAATTCATATCATTTTCAATTAAGCTTTCTAAAAACTTCTTCAAATCTTCGTCACCTGTATGATTCATAAATACTTGATGGCTTGCGATTCCACCTTGTGCGGCTAGAAGATAACTCCAAATATCAAATACTTCTCCGTAATGTAACGGTTCATTTTGAGGGTTTCCACTTAAAATACCCATTTTTAAATTCCTCCCTTTCGAAAATATCATAATCAATATTGATTTCAATATTGAAATCAAATTTTTAAGTATGCTTTTTCCTGCAAAAGCTTTTCTACTATGCATGGAAAACACCTTTCCAACACTGCGTGTTTATTGTTTAGGAAAGTAGTTTACAAATTAAATACCCAAAGATTATGAAAGAAGATTATCAATAATCTTTGAGTGAGAATCCATTTACTATAAGGGTTTTTATTTTTATACATATACAAAAGAAATTGATTTACATATTCGCTATATTTTATACAAATTCTCTTAGCGGTTAGCTCTACCACCAAGTTGTTGTTCAGCCATTGCAACTAAACGTTTTGTAATTTCACCACCAACAGATCCGTTTGAACGAGCTGTTGTATCTGCACCAAGTTGTACACCAAACTCTTGTGCAATTTCATATTTCATTTGATCAAGAGCCTGTTCAGCGCCTCGAACTAATAATTCATTACGATTTCCACTATTATTGTTTGCCATATTATTTCACCTCCGATGTTTTTAATATGCGACAAATTATGAAATAATAATTATCCTTTTTATGGAAATTAGATTATGAATAATTATTGAGTTTCTTCTTAAAATAGGGCAAAAGATATAAGAAAGAAGAGTTGCTATAACATACTTTCATAACAACACTATGTACAGGTTTCTCTTTACTAAAAATTTATATTTTATCAGGAGATACATATAAAGTGAAATTTTAATCAGTGGGGTTTTGTTCATCCCCGGGTGATTATCAGCCCTCATCAATCGGGCTTTTACGGGCAGCCGGCAAATAGCGAGATAAATTATGAAAAATGATTCCTAAGGAGATATGAGATGAAAGCTGTAACCTATCAAGGACCAAACCAAGTACAAGTTAAACAGGTTGATGATGCAAAGTTAGAGAAAAAAGATGATATTATTGTAAAAATTACTTCAACTGCTATTTGCGGTTCTGATTTACATTTATATCAGGGCAACATGCCTTTACCTCCAGGTTACATTATTGGTCATGAGCCAATGGGCATTGTTGAAGAAGTTGGTCCAGATGTTACTAAAGTGAAAAAAGGAGATCGTGTTGTCATCCCCTTCAACGTTTCTTGTGGACATTGTTTTTATTGCCAACATGAAATGGAAAGCCAATGTGATAACTCCAATCCTCATTATGATTCTGGTGGATACTTTGGTTATACAGAGAAATTTGGTAACCATCCAGGTGGACAAGCAGAATATTTAAAAGTTCCTTTTGGAAATTTCACTCCATTTGTTATACCAGAATCATGCGAACTTGAAGATGAATCTTTACTGTTTTTATCCGATGTTTTGCCAACAGCCTATTGGAGTGTAATAAACGCTGGTGTTAAGCCAGGTGATACTGTTATCGTCCTTGGTTGCGGGCCTGTTGGATTAATGACACAAAAATTTGCTTGGATGCAAGGTGCTAAGCGTGTAATCGCAGTCGATTACTTAGATTATCGTATAAATTATGCAAAAAAGATTAACAATGTTGAGGTATTTGAGTTTACAAAATTCCCCGATATGGGAGAACATTTAAAGGAAATCACACATGGCGGTGCCGATGTAGTCATTGATTGCGTGGGCATGGATGGGAAAAAATCGCCACTAGAATTTCTAGAACAAAAATTAAAATTACAAGGCGGAACTCTCGGCCCTATTCAAATCGCTACGAAAGCCGTAAAAAAATATGGAACGGTTCAAATGACTGGCGTTTATGGTGGCAATTATAATGCATTTCCACTCGGAGCATTTTGGGTTAGAAATATTAACCTTAAAATGGGACAAGCACCTGTTATTCATTTTATGCCGGAACTATTTGAAAAAATAATAAACAAAGAATTCGATCCAAAAGAGATTATTACACACAAAATCCCCCTTGAAGAAGCGAGCTATGGTTATCAAATTTTTAATAACCGTGAAGATGATTGTATAAAAGTCATTTTAAAACCTTGAAGATACAATTTATTATTCTTAATAAAAAGATAAGATTACACTCCGTAATCTTATCTTTTTTATTAAATTGTAAGTAGCTATTCCCCCATTTTCATCTCATATCGAAAATAGTTATTTCCAAAAGAATTTGCATTTTGAGATCATGATTTATTGGTAAAAAAATGAATTTGAGTATTAAGTAACCAATTAGCGGACACGATAACAATGTTAACTAACTTAAAAGAGGTGTACTTCATGTTTTATTATAAAGAAGAACTGATTAATATTATCAAGCCGGACAAGCCAGATCCAGCTGCCGCAAAAGTTTTACAAGAAATATTAGGTGGGCATTATGGCGAAATGCGTACAATGATGCAATACTTCTTCCAAAGCTCAAATTTTAGAGGTAAAGAGAAGCAATATCGCGATTTACTTCGAGGTGTTTTTTTAGAGGAAATAAGCCATGTAGAACTTGTACAACATACAATTAATCAACTATTAACTGGATCTGGTGAACCTACGCCAGGAAATGCTGGTGTTGACAACGCACCACTTGATGAAGCGGTTAAACATGCAAATCCTCACCACTTTATTGTAGGTGCTCAAAGTTCATTGCCTGTTGATGCAGCTGGCAACCCATGGAATGGATCTTGGGTATATAGTCATGGGAATTTAATTAGCGATTTATTAGATAACGTAGTACTTGAATCTACAGGTGTACTTCAAAAAACTCGAATTTATGAAATGAGTTCCAATCAAACTTTTAGAGAAACACTTGCATTTTTAATTGTACGTGATAATGCTCATCAAAATGCTTTCGCAAAAGCTTTAGAGACATTGGGTGTTGAATGGGGGAAACTCTTCCCTGTGCCGAACTATGATATTAATAAATACCCAGAGTGCAGAAAGTATGTAGACATGGGATTCCATAACGCACAATTTAATTTTAGCTTAGATCCAACAAGAATAGGAGAAATATTCCAAGGTGAATCACCAAGTAGAAACAAAGGAACATTAGCAGTAACTGACCCGCCAAAAGGTTTTCCTGTACCAGAACTTCCTGAAATGCCAAATGAGCATAGTCCTGGATTAAAAGATATGGGTCTTTGAGATAACTGTAACCAACTATTAATGAATAGTTGGTTACAAACCTTTACATAGATTCAAGTAAATTTGTTTTAAGAGGAGGATATTCATTTGAGTATAATAAATGATAAACTATCTATTTTTGCTTTAGGTGGCGTTAATGAAATTGGTAAAAACATGTATGTCATACAATATTCAGATGACATTGTAATCATTGATTGTGGTTCTAAGTTTCCTGACGAGAGTTTATTAGGCATAGATTTAATAATACCTGATGTTACATATTTACAAGAAAATAAAGATAAAATTCGAGGTTTAATTGTTACACATGGACACGAAGATCACATTGGAGGTATTCCGTATTTTTTAAAACAATTGAATGTACCAATTTACGCAACAAAATTAACCTTAGGCTTAATCGGCATTAAATTAAAAGAACATAAACTTCAAGATTCGACACAGTTAATTGTTATTGACTCTGAGTCTTTAATTGAATTCGGACAGATAAACCTATCTTTTTTCAAAACAAATCATAGTATTCCCGATTGCCTCGGGATTGCTTTTCATACACCAGAAGGTACAGTAGTCCATACAGGTGATTTTAAATTTGATTTGACTCCCATAAACAATCAATATCCAGACATTCACAAAATGGCTAATATCGGAAGTAACGGAGTTTTAGCTCTCCTCTCAGAAAGTACGAATGCCGAACGTTCTGGATTTACTCCATCAGAACGATTAGTAGGCGAAAAAATTGAAGAAGCCTTTGTAAAGGCTCACAGCAAAGTTATTATATCTACCTTTGCTTCTAATGTGAATCGTGTACAGCAAATAGTAGATGCCGCTTTAAAAACAAATAGAAAGCTTGCCCTCCTCGGAAGAAGTATGGTGAACGTAGTTTCTGTCGCCTTAGAACAAGGCTATTTGAATATACCTGAAGGCATGTTAATCGAAGCAAATGAGATTAATCAAATGGAACCCGAAAAAGTCGCTATACTTTGCACTGGTAGTCAAGGTGAACCTATGGCTGCTCTGTCCCGATTATCTAGTGGCAACTATCGACAAGTTGATATTTTACCAGGTGACACAGTCATTTTGTCTGCATCCCCCATACCAGGAAATGAGCGTAATGTTTCACGTATTATAGATAACTTATATCTATTAGGAGCAAATGTTATTTATGGATCTGGAAGTTCAACAGGAATGCACGTTTCTGGACATGCATATCAAGAGGAATTAAAATTGATGCTTACTTTAATGAAACCTAAATATTTCATTCCCATACACGGTGAATTTAGAATGTTACATCATCACCGTCAATTGGCAGAATCTGTTGGTGTCAAGAAAGATAATATTTATGTTATCGGCAATGGAGATGTTGTTGATATTAAAAATCAAACTGCTATGCAAACAAGACGTATAACTGCGGGTAATATATATGTAGATGGCTTAGGTATTGGAGATGTTGGAAACGCCTTATTGCGCGATCGCAAACAACTTTCTGAAGATGGTATGCTTGTAATAGTTATAACCTTGAGTAAAACAGAAGAGAAAATAATTTCTGGCCCTGATACAATTTCTCGTGGGTTTGTATATGTTCGGGACTCAGAAGATTTCTTAAATAAAATTAATCAATTAGTTGTAGAAACTGTCAACAGATTACAAAAAGCACATATTAATCAATGGAATGTTCTAAAAAGAGAAATACGAGAATCACTTGGTCACTTTATATACTCACATACAAAAAGAAAACCAATGATCCTCCCTATTATAATTGAAGTGTAAAATGCTTATTTTCTTTAGTCATTAAGTCTTGTCTTAATTATATCTATTAGTATCTAAAACGGCTTTTTCTAAATAAATATCGCACCCTCTAACAACTGATATTCATAATTTTAAGAAACCCTATAACTGCTGTTAATGTTAATGCTAATTCTATTGTTAACGGGGGGTGTTTCCCCACATTCCTTCATCTAAAATGCAACTATCGTCAATGGTAATAAAGGGTATCTTATTTTTAGTATAAGCCTAATACTGTAACTGACCTTTCTATGCAGTAGGCTAAAAAAAATACGCCTGCTGCATAGAAATATACTTTAATCAATCTCAATTACATCAAAAAACTTAAAAGTGCGCTTATTACAAAAAGCATCCGTACAAGTAATCGTCTCCATTAATGGATTAATATCCACTACTGTTATGTAATTTTTATATAAATAACCATCTTTATAATATGTAAGTAAAACCTCTTCCTCACCTAAAAATGAAATTAATAGCTTATTTTCAATCATTTGTTTTGCATCTTGCGTTACAGTTGGACGCGAGGCTTTCGTTTGCTCCTTTACCATTTCTTTAATAACTGCGAACTGCTCCGGCATACTGGCAAACGGTTGCCACTTTACCATACCTCTTCCTTTTGGCATATTAACATTCTTCACGATTTGTGCCCTCCTAATAATGTATTTCTATATCTTGCTGTTGCGACGCTTGTGTAAGAAACACCTCGTAAAATACTATTCTTACCAAATCGTGTTCGAATTTCGTCCATAACTTTCGTTAATCGTATTTCTTTTTCTCTTTGTATAATGTTATCGAAAAGCGAAATTTGCTCTTCCCCTTCATTAATAAGGTTTGTTAATGAAACACTTACTGATCGAATCGGCTCTCCTGTATGGCGTTCATATAAAAAATATGTACAAACATTATAAATATCCATCGTTAAGTTTGTTGCTCTATTTAACGTATGTACCTTTTTTATTCCCTCACCGTATTCCTTACTATATCCAACTGAAAAATGAATTGTTTGCGCGCATTTCTTTTCTCGTCTCAACCTATAACAAACCTCTTCTATATGCTCTAATAAAATAACTATGAACTCTTCTATCGAATAATTACGCAATAATATTTGGCTTTTCGCTATAGATGTTGTTGCTGGAACGTATTTTTCTGCTATTCTACTAAAATCAATTCCGTTACTATGTAGATGTAATTCTTCTCCTATTACACCGAATGATTGCTTTAAATATTTCAAAGGATACTGAGCTAATTCTCCAATGGTATGTATACCTTTTCGATTCAATTTCATCTCTGTTTTATACGATATACCCCAAAATTTACTGAGCGGTCTAATACTCCATAACTTCTCGGGTATATCGTCATACGTCCACTGCGCTATTCCATCCCTATTCTTCTTCGCTTCTACATCCATCGCTACTTTACTTAATAATAAATTAGGCCCTATACCAATCGTACTTTCAATCCTTGTACGTTCATATATTTCTCGCTTGAACTTTAATGCGAATTCGCGCGGATTACTGGCAAACAAATGAATACTTGCAGTCATATCCATAAAAAATTCATCGATACTATATTGATGAAAATCTTCCGGCGCGACATACTGCAAAGCCAAACCCGTTATGAAAGTTGAACATTTCATATACGTATGCATAATTGGATTCACAATAATAATATCTGGTCGCTTCGGTATTTCGTACAAACGAGCCATCTTCTTTATTCCTAACGCTTTTAATGGCGGTGTTGCTGCTAATACAATTGATCCGCTCTGATTCACATCCCCTACGACAGCCAATTTTGTATATCTTGGATCAAGTCCTTTTTTAATACATGATACGCTTGCATAAAAGCTACGAAGGTCTACACAAAGAATAATACGATTCGGTAAAAGAGAATAATCATACAAGGTTATCACTCCCAACAAAAGAACATTCGTTCTTATTATATACAAACTTATGTTCTTTTCAAAGGTATTTCTATGAAAATTTTGGTTAAAATGGCCGGGCTTTAAAAATCTAAAAAATACTTAAGAGCCCTACAATATTCAAATACCATTTTCACCATTAGGGGATGGCACTGTATTTAGTTCTAAAAAAATCTCACTTAATGCATACTCGGTAATATATATAATAATAAGAATAATATCTATGCACTATCAATCACGGTGGGAAAAACTATGCATACAAAACAGCTAGAATTTCAAGTAACTCATGAACATAAAAACTACTAAAATTCACTTCAGCCTTCATGTCTCTAATTCATATATTCTTCTAAATTTATTCTCAGCAAAACCTCCTACATAACGCCTGTGCCAAGATTCATCTGCATAACTAGTTACATTCTCCTTTTTTCTATTATTAATAGCTTAGTAATAATGGCTGTTAAACAGCAAAAGTGCGAAGTCATAAATTAGACTTCGCACCTTATACAAATTTATAATCAGTGACGATACCAACACAAATGCAATAATGTATACATAATAATCACTCATTATATCTGTTACTTTTTTAATCGGCTGGAGAGAATAGAATATATAAACAAATCCTTTTACTTAGCAATCTCTCATTATTGGTTTGATTATTTCTAGATACTTAATGCCCCCCTATACTCATTTCAAGTGTTAATCCATTCCTATTGAAATTGCAAATGATAAATTTATCCAGTTTTCCTTTTTGTCTACTTGCTAAATTCAGCAAGTAAAATGTTTTTAAAAAATTCCGGGTTATTAATGTTTAAACTGTTCGAATTGATAGCGAGTGTATGTTTACCTCCAAGTGTTCCACCAACAAAAGTGGAAAACCCTGGAACGGCACCTCTGTGTCCCCATACCGAGACACCGTTCGGAAGCTTAATTTCAAGGATTCCAAGACCATATCCAGTTCCCTCTCTATTTGTAGGAACTGTAGTAAGCATTTGTTTTAGTTGCTGTTCCTTCAGTAATTTGCCACCTAGTAAGTAAGAGAAGAATTTGTTTAAGTCGTCAGCAGTAGAAATCATATCTCCATCCGAGCTACCTGGGTTAATATAAGTAACGTCTTTTAGCTCACTCGCTCCGTCTAGTTGCAAATAGCCACGTGCATGCTTGGTACCTGGAATCACGCTTGAATTGCCAGGTAGAAATGTATTTGACAAATCAAGCGGTTCAATAATCCGATTTTCAACCTCTTCGGCATAACTGTTGCCAGTTACTTTTTCAATAAGGATTCCCAGTAATACGTATCCTGTGTTTGAATAAGACCAACCCTTTCCTGGTGCAAAGTCTGGGGGAAGTGAAATCCCCATCTTTACGAATTCTTCAGCCGTGTACGATTTTTTTATATCCGTTATATCAAAGTCTTTTGAATTTATATAGTCAGCAATACCACTTGTATGATTCAATATTTGCCGGATAGTAATCTGGTTACCATCATATCCGTTTCCTTGAATGACACCAGGCAACCATTTTTCAATGGAGTCGTCTAGATTCAAACGATTCTCTCCAGATAATTGAAGTAGAGTCGTTGCAATGAACGTTTTCGTCACACTGCCAATGCGAAAGCGAAAATCTGCTTTCATTGGTCTCTTAGTTTTCAGATCCGCTACCCCAGCGGTATAACTCCAAGTTTTACCACCCTTAGAAATTTGAGCGAGTATTCCCGGGTATCCAAGTTGCAGTTCATCCCGTATTGCTTTCTTAACGGAAGTACGATCGCTTTTCGTACTTGTTTGTAACGAACTAGATACATTTTGCGTAGATTCTGCTTTTACAATTGATGTTGGTGTTATGTATAACAGGGAACTTCCACCTATTAAAAGTGCTAGACTTGCACATGTAATTTTACTGCGTGTTTTCATAAAGAATTCCTCTCTTCTATTTAAATTATATAGATAGTTAATAGCAGTGTCATATACGAACCACACAGCTATCCATTCTCTCAATGATGAAAAGGCAACAATGCATTTGCAATTATTGTACTCATTATTTTCACAAAACACTCTTGTTACTGATTATTTGTTTTATATGTAGGCCGTACTTGTTCCCCCCTTCACGCCTCCTTATATTTTTATCCTACACAATGAAAATCTCTTTTTCCTTACCTATTCCTTACAAATTCCTTACATACAAAATCACTTCTACAATAGGATCGAAGTAGCATCTGTGCCCAAAAGCGCAAAAAACACCGATGCTTTTCGCTTCAGTGTTTTTTGCGCTTTACATATTGAAGATTCGTTTTACTCTTAACAGGTTAAACTGCTGATTTTTTCTAATACGATTATTCTTCTTGCTATATAAAACAAATTTCATAGTGTTCTATGAAACACTTCTCAAGTTGTCATTAAGGTACATTATTCTAAATTTATTGATGTAGTTGAGATGGACTCACTTTTTGAATTTGAACAAGTATATCAAACGTTTTACCTAATGATATATCAACAGTTTTTGGTATATCAGGCCCTTCGGTAGTTATTCCAGCGAAAATTGGATGTTGTTCGTTTAACCAAGTTTTTGTCACGCCGTTCGCCTTACGTAAATCAATAAAAAATTGATCTTTTTTGACCTGTCCAAAAATGTAGTTATAACTGTTTGGATCATCCGATTTTAATGTTCCATATGGGCCAAATTCACCATTGCTATTCTTGACATTGTATTGTCCTTCATAAACTGACGTTCCAATAGATACGTATCTTTTTCCGTAATATTCTGTCAAATGCTGCCCAGCTACTTTAGGATATATAAAAGGAAGCATATTTGTTTTCGAAACGTGTCCATTATGTCCCCATACAATGGTTTTCCCTAAATGTTCTTCAGTCCACTTCGCATTTTCATACATTGCAATATCATGTTTCAAATAAAAATCCGCTGGTTTATCAGGAGGTGTCGCTAACATTGTAGTAAACTGTTCAATAATACGAGCATTTTGCTTTATCCATGCAAACTCTTTAGATTTTCCATTTAAATAGCTTTTATTTCCCTCTAATAAAGCACTAATTTGTTTAGCATCTAAAACATACTTTTCTTTTTCTTCTTTCGTAAGGCTTTCAAAAGTATTCATATCCTTTGTTACAGGAATAAGACCTTTTATCTTCTCTTCTACTCTAGGCAACAGTTTTGAATTGTTCGCTTTAATATATTCTATTATGCTATTATAGACATTCTCGTTTACTGATTGAATGTCCATCCCAATGATACGTACTTTCGATTTATGTTTTGGATTAGCATTATATTGCCGAATCCAATCAAGTAAATCTAGCATTTCTTTCGTCTTAAATGTAGGTGATAAATGTTGGCTTGGGTTTCCCTTTCCAGTAAGAACATATCGATCAAGTTCCAAAGCTCTGTCCCATCCCTCTTCTAAAACTAAGTTGGTAAAGCCCTTTTCAGATACTAAATACTTAACAATGCGGTGTTTCATTGTAAAAATCTCATGAGCCCCATGCGTAGCTTCACCTAAACCTACAATTGAAGCTGAACCTATCATATTCTTAAGTGGTTTCAAATCATTAAGAGATGCAGTTGGATTAGTTGTTTTTAAAGGCTTTGCATGTGCTTCTAACCATTTCACTATTTGATTTATATTGTAGGGAGCTGTAACAGAAACCTCTGTTTTCGAATCTGCATAAGTATTTCCTACAAAATGAGTCATTGTTATAGCAGAAGCAACAATTGCAATAATTATTTTCTTTTTCATAAAAAACCTCCTGAAATATTTACTTATAGCTTTTTGACATACTCTGCCAACTTCCATTTAAAACATTCATTTTCTTATTACTGTTAAGATACATTTATTCTAATTCCTAAAACTCACTTATTTCTTAATAGGTTCTTAAGAAATTCTTAATTCACTTATACGAATATAAAACTACATAAGCTTCAATCCATTGTAGTGTAAATTCCTCATTGCATAACATTATAATGTATAGATATTCGTTATAAATGATGTTATCTAAAGTATTCAATTTCAGTATGTATTATTAACGTGGTTAATATATGGTTAATATGAATTTCCAAATTTTGATTGTTTGTAGTCTCTTTATCATAGAGTTAATTTAGGGTTTATTTTTTGTTCACTTCATTTTTTTCGGCACTCTGCATCTAGACGGTATACCCATTGGCCACAGTTAGACTATTTCAAATCAAAAAACTAGATTACCTGCACACTAAAGAGTATAGCGCACAGGTAATCTAGTTGTTTTTGAGATTAATAAAAACTAATTTATTTGTTGAATTCTTCCATCGATAATAGACTGAATTGGTTCTTTTGATTTTTTTATATAATCTACTAATGCTTCAAAATCAGTTGGTCCTGTTTCAGCATCTTTACCGTTTTTAAAGGATACAAATCCATCTCCACCTGAAGCTAGAAATGCGTTAGCAACGACGCTGTAAGTTTTAGAAGGAATGATTTCTTCTCCATTTGTTAAGCGAATACTTGTTACTTTTTCTCCATTAGGCTTGTTCGCATCCCAAGTGTATTGGATACCTGAAATTTGAAGCATTCTTGTTATATCTTTTTGCCATTGTTGATTTAAAATATCACGAATGTCTTGACCTGTTAAATTTATTTTTATTAATTGATTTCCGAATGGTTGAATACCATATATCTCTCCCCATGTAATATCACCAGCATCTAAGTCATTACGAATACCACCAGGATTCATAAGTGCAATTTGAGATTGCATTGTTGCACGCTGGGCATCAGCAACTAAATTTCCGAGAGTAGATTCACCAGCCGTATTGAGTTTACGATCTAGTGGAGCAATAGACTTACCTACAACTTCATTAACAAGAGGTGCGATTTTTGCTTGATATTTCTCCATCTTCTTCTTTATTTTTTTATCAGGCTCCATGCCTTCATGGTAAGTTGTAACAATTTCTGCTTTTTTCTCAACAATATCTTGTGTCTTACGATCAATCTTTACATCAACATCAGCAAAAGCCATACCATAAGAATTTGCTTGTACGACAAGTTTATTATTAACAGTTCCATTTACATAAGTGTGGCTATGCCCACCAAAAATAACATCGACTTCTGGATCAGTCTCATTTGCTAATCGGACGATATCACCATTTGTTACACCGTTCCCATCTGTTATACCTCCGTTATGCGCAAGAACAACGATAGATTTAACGCCTAGTTTTTTTAATTGCTTTACGGATTTGTTAATAGCTTCAACTTCATCTGTAATTTCTACATTCTTTAGCATAGTAGGCATAACAAGGTTAGGAACATCCGTTGTTACGACTCCGATGAATCCAACAGGAACTCCTTGTACCTTTTTTATAGTGAATGGTGGTAAATATAAACGACCAGTGGATTTATTATAGAAATTTGCGGCAACATATGGGAATTTTGCTCCTTTAAAATTCCCTGTTTTCTCATGGTATCCACCATAAATAAGGCGGTTCATTTCCGCAACACCTTCATCAAATTCATGATTTCCTATCGTTCCAACATCGAATTTCAAATCATTTAGAAATTCAATCGTAGGTTCGTCTTGTAATAATGCTGAAACAGGAGTACTTGCTCCAACAACATCGCCAGCATGTACCTTTAATGTATTCGGATTTTGTTTTTCACGATTACGTAAATAAGCCCCTAAGTACTCAATTCCCCCTGCATCTTTATTGTTAATTTTTTTTACCGTGTCTAGTTGCCCATGAAAATCGTTAATACCGAGCATTTGCACATCTATGTAGCGGTTTGGTTCTGTACTCGCTTGTACTGAAGGCAAAGCAAATACACTAGTAAAAGTAACTGTACTTATTGCTAAAGCAACTGGAATGATTTTTTTCAACATAAAATTTCTCTCCCCTAATAATTAAAATCTGACATAATACGATGTTATTTTAATATATTAAGAGAATTATTTCTATAAAAATTCAACTAATTATAAAAATTAATAAAATTTTATTATTTTCTGACAAAACATTTCTTTTTTTGAGGATTATTCAAAATATTATCTTGATAGTAATATAACAATACTTCTAAGAAATCTAAAAAACTCTAATCAATACATTTTAGCTGTTAAGAAGAATATTCAATCCAAAACTACTGGAGATTTATCAATCTAACATCTCAATATCACCATTTAAAAAGATGCTCCTGGATTTATCCAAGAGCATCTTTTATAAAGCTTTATTTTAACTTGTTTATAAGTTATCAATTAACAATTATATAGTTATAATCAGTCCTTTAAAAATAATAGGAGTGCTTCATTAAATTCTTTGGCATGCGTTGCATTTAGCCCATGTGGACCACCCTTTATTAACGTTACTTTAGAATTAGGAATTGCTTCATGTGTTAATTTCCCACTATATTCAAATGGTACAGTCGCATCTGAATCACCATGAATAATAAGGGTAGGTATATTAACCTTAGCTAAATCGCCTCTGAAGTCTGTTTTGCTGAAAGCAGCGATACAATCTAGTGTTCCTTTAGGTGATGCACCTGCAGCGATATCCCTATTGTAAAGTCGAAATGGTTCACTAACTAAGTCAGTTCGATCTCCAGCAGCAAAAAATCCTTTCGTAAACTCATCAAGGAATGCTAGGCGATCACTTTTTACTCCATTTTCAAATCCTTGAATTGCTACATCATCTAATACACCCTCAGGATGATCTGCTGACTTGTAAAGGAATGGTGGTACAGCTCCTGCAAATACAGCCTTCTCTACTCTATTGGTTCCATATTTCCCAATATACCTAGCTACCTCTCCTCCACCCATAGAAAAACCAACAAGTGTGACATTTTGAAGCTCTAAATGTTCTAATAGTTGATGTAAATCAGAAGTAAAGGTATCATATTCATACCCATCCCACGGCTGAGATGATTTTCCAAATCCTCGACGATCATACGTTATAACTCTGTATCCAGCCTCAACAAGAGCTGGAACTTGGTATTCCCAAGATCGACCACTTAACGGCCAACCATGAATTAGTACAACTGGTTTTCCTGTGCCATGATCCTCATAATATATCTCAATTGGTGCTTGATTTTCGGTTCCTACAGTAATTTTAGCCATGCTTCTACCTCCAAAAAATATTCTAATATGTATCCTTTTCTTCAATAACTCGGATGAATCTCATAACCTATTCATGCACCTTTATGTTGTGAACTCTAAGTATGAAACTCTATTGTTCCAATGCATTCATTTTCTCCTTTTGGAACAATCCCCCCCTCTAATACCTTTTTCATCATAAAATAATTACTGAACATTACTCATATTCAATTGTAATAACAAAAATAGGTGACTATCAATATTGTTCTATCTATAGGATGTATAGGTAAAACCAATCTATTTTATAGTGAAAACAACTATAGTTACGACCTATACAAATTATAGATAATTTAGAATTGATTAATTAATCAGTTTTCAAATACTATAAATTTGTATAGCACTTCATGTTCTGTGAATGCTGCTATAACCAATATTATTGGTCAGCTTAGTTATAAACGAAGAAACTTATGATAGTATTCGACTATTTAAACTTTCTTCGATTACTTAATTTTTAGGAGGAATACATAATGACTGATTTCTATTCTCGTATTAACAAAGATGATGCTGTCGTGCTTTTAGTAGATCATCAAACTGGTCTTATGTCCGGACTAGTACGTGACTATGGTGTTGATGAATTCAAGAACAATGTTCTAGCTCTTGCTCATACTGCTAAGTTTTTTGATTTACCAGTTATTTTAACAACAAATTTTGAAAACGGGCCTAACGGACCTTTAATGCAAGAATTGGTTGATCTCTTTCCTCATGTACCAAAAATAGCTCGACCTGGACAAATTAACGCATGGGATAATGATGATTTTGTAAAAGCAATCGAAGAAACTGGAAAAAAGCAACTTATCATCGCGGGCGTAGTTACTGACGTTTGTGTTGCTTTCCCTGCACTTTCCGCTATAAAAGCTGGATATGAAGTATTTGCTGTTACTGATGCTTCAGGAACTTTCAGTAAACAAGTAGCAGATGCTGCAAATACTCGTATGGCACATAGTGGTGTGCAACTTATGAACTGGTTTAGCGTAGCTTGCGAATTACAACGTGATTGGCGCAACGATGTCGAAGGTTTTGGCAATTTGCTTGCTAGCAATCTTCCAGGCTATCAAAATATAATTGGAAGCTATATGGGCGCGCAGCGAGATCTTAGTAAACAAAATGCATAAATGTATTTCAAGGAAATAGCTTTAAATGGTGGTATTGCCATCCAAGACCGCATGGCTTTTCAAGGTGAATACTTTGTTGATTTATACGGAAAGGAAGCTGCAAAGCGTACTCCTCCGATTTATCGTATGTTAGACCTAGGTATACCTGTTGGCGCCGGTAGTGATGCAACTAGGGTTTCCAGCTATAACCCTTGGGTCGCTCTTTACTGGATGGTTGCCGAAAAAACCATTGGTGGACTTTCGATATACGATGAAAAAAATAAACTTGATAGAAAAGTAGCCCTGGAATTATATTCAAAAGGAAGTGCGTGGTTCTCTGGTGATGAAGGTAAAAAAGGAACCCTTGCAGTAGGTCAGTTTGCTGATCTTGCTGTATTGTCTGCTGACTACTTTACTGTGCCAGAAGAAGAAATCAAGAACCTTGAATCATTACTCACCATTATGGGTGGGCAGGTTGTTTATGGAAATGATGAATTTAAAAATTTATCACCTGAATTGCCACCAGCATCACCTGATTGGTCACCGACGGGAGTTTGTGGTTATGGTGGTGCTAACCTAGCCCACACTATACTTTCTCACGATGCCCATGATCACAAGTTACATAGTTGCAGTAACCCTCTCCATCAACACACTCATACCGTAATAGGAAAAGATGGAACTAAATGGGGTATTGGTTGTACTTGCTTTGCTTTCTAAGTCAAAACCACCAGTATAATGCCGGTGGTTTTCTTTATGCAATAAGAATATGTAAAAAGAAATAGCAGTATATCCCTAATGGAATCTATTACTATGCGATAAGACCAAAGAGTTAATTGATTAACTTGACTTGTTTTTAACAGCCTTCTCTCCTTGCAAAGTCTGTCCTTTTCCCCTTAAGTAAAAGTCCATGGTATTCCCTTTTGAAGCGACTACACCACACATATAAATCTACTTATCCTTTGACTGTAATTTAGGTCTTCTCCCAAGAATTATGTATCATGTTTAATCCTCACACTATAATCATTATTATTTTTATTATACTAATGCTTTTTCAGGATTATTTAACTTCTGCATAAAGATACGTGCTGCAAAACTTAAAAATTTATCATCAAAGTGGATAAGATTAATATCTTGACTTGGTGTCGGGTCAATAATACGAACTATGCTCAAAGTATCATTATTAACAAAGTTAACCAGTGAAAGAGGTATTATGGCAACCCCATGTCCATTGTATACAAGGCTCAATAGAGAAATAGAAGATTTTGTTTCTATATTTGCTTCAGATAAAGATAACCCTAAACTCTCACAATATATTTTAATAGATTCACGACAACTACATGAAACCATTATTCTACTGAGCCCTACTAATTCTCGAAAAGAAACAAATGATGTTTCATTCAAAGGATGATTTTTTGGAATGACAAGGACAAGCTCTTCTCTATACAAAAGGGTGCTTGTTAATGTCTCTGGAATTTGAGCACTACGTGTGATGCCTATATCAATATTTTTATCAACGATTTGATTTACAGCAACTTCGGATTCTATAATTTTCACTACGATGTTGGGATAATGTTGTTGAAACTTCATAATATAAGGTGTTAAATAAGTGAGATCCTCTAATAAACCACCTATAGTAATTACCCCTCTTTTTACACCCTTTAATTCAAAAATTTCATTATAAACTTCATCAAATTGTTGCATGATAAATTTCCCTTTATCAAATAGCAGCTTACCCGCTTCTGTCATTTTGATACCTCTTCCAACTCGATGAAACAAGGGCGTATCAAGTTCACCTTCTAACACACGGATTTGTTGGCTTAAAGTCGGCTGTGAAATACCTAGAACTTCCGCAGCTTTAGTAAAACTATTATTATTACAAACTTGAATAAAATACTCTAAATGACGTAATTCCATTCTTGATACCCACTCTCCGCTTTATGAAAGATTTATAATGAAAAGGACAATATATATACGTTAACATAACAATCGCATTTCTTACTATACTACTTGCAATTACATGATTTATTAATTTTGTATTACAATACATTTACTACCACTTATTAATTTTTCCTCCTATTTATTTAATTTATATTTAATTAGGATATTACTAAAAAGAAATAACCTCTAAAAACTTACAATTACTGTGCGTAATATCCTAACTTTTTCAACTGTTTAATTATCATTTTTTCTCAATATAGTCCAAACTACCAAATATTTTCCGAATCCCCTCTTTATGCTGAGGGAAAATAGAATCCACCAATCCAATACCTTCTGAAGTAATTGACGCATAGGTGATACTACTACTTGCAAATAATATTTTGTCTCCAAGTTTTTGTATAAGCTGATTATCTTTACTGTATAATAGCTCACGCACTGCAAATTCAGTTGGATTAAGTCCATAATTTTTTATATCCTTTGCAATACATTTAGTGATTGACTGTAATTCCCTTCATAATATAACAAATAACTTTAAATATAGGCTCTCATCGTTAATCACGATCATAATTCCCAATCCTTTACAAGTTATCTTGAATTCGAGATTTATTATATTATCGTCAAAATATTATGTCAATAATTCGTTTTAGCTTTATCAAGCCACTTATAATTTATTTCTCAACATAAGACATATGGAATTAGAAGAAAACAATTGTTACTATATAAGTATCTCAATTACGTTATTTCTTTTAAAGAGAGCTTGTTGTCTAACGCAAGTTCTCTTTTGTCATATTCTAAATTGAATCGGAACAAATTTCAGATGATGAGTCTGCCTATGTATATAATATAGTTTTTAAACAAAGATTAGAGCTCTCTTACAAGAAGGAGAGCTCTAATCTTTCATATAAATATTCACCATTTTTATCATTGCGGGGACATCAAAATTTTAACTTGGTGAGGATATGGCACTACCCCAATTAATAAATATTACTAACCATATATCTATCATATGTTTTATAAAACAAGATTAATTTGATTTAAAAAAAGATTTTTTTTTCTTTACTCGTAATAAATCACCTGTCCATCCTTTTACCCGCATATACAAATACATACCCCCTGTTGTGAAAATAATAAATAAGAGAGCGATTAAATAGCTATATTTCCATTCTAGTTCAGGCATGTATTTAAAATTCATACCCCATAATGCTCCTAAGGCTGTCAAAGGCGTACTCACAGCAGTTAATACAGTAAGAGCTTTCATAATTTCATTCCCACGATGAGAAGAAACAACTTCTTGTAAATGAATCATCGTGTCTAATTCTTCTTGGTACTCTTTAACAAGTTGTAATCCACGCTCTAATTTTACGTGTGTTTGTTTATAACAAAGGGTGCTTGTTAGTTTTTCTAACCAAGCTTCCTCCAATCCTTGTAACACTTCTTGTATTAAGCGAAACACATGTGTGTTCATAAATAATTCATGACGAATATGATAAATCCTTTCTAAAACTGCTATGTTATTATGATGATAAAAATCCCATAATACATTTCTGAAATTGTTTTCAAAGTAGTCAACCTTTCGCAAATAATGAGATATAAACATTGATAAGATAGCACATAATCCTTCAGCGGAAGTGTTACAATTTTTTGTACCCATAGGGAAATTATGTATTAATTTTTGGAAGTCCTCTTCCTCTTTTTCCTGAACTGTTATCAGTATTCCATGAGCTACGAAATAATGAAGAAATTTTTGAATTTTGGCCTCCTTTTTATCTTGATCATATAAAAACGAACCATATACACAAGTTTGACTTGGTGATAACGTATAAACATATAATCCATTTTCACAAGGAGAACTTATTTTCTTTACAAATTGAGAGAAATAAGATGTTATATCACGAGGGATTATAGAAGAAAGTTTTTCAAGCTCACTAGTTTTCACATGATACCAACTCCATTTCGTCATTTTTATGCATTCCATATTATTCTTCCTTTCTAAATAGTTTTATGTTTGATCGAATCATATCCGTAATATGAAATTTGTATGTAGGTATTCATATCTTGGAGGAAAAGTTTTTAAATCATCTAAATTACAAAATAAATGGCATAGGAGGTCTTATTCTTTTAAAAGAAAGACCCCCTATATATTAGTTATTTTTATTCTCAATTTTAAACATTTCCTCTATACAAGCACTTTTTATCTTTTCTTATAAATAATTTATTATATGTGGAAAAGAAGCTACATAATTTGGCACGTCTATTCAACGAACTCCATTTCAGTCGTTATTATAATTTGGATTCATATGCAGATTGATTTGTGATGTCTTCAAATACTTGACTCCCAATAATGTAGTATCCATGAAGTGCAGCCTCTTTCGAAGCGTCTACCATACGGAAAGAAGAAATTTCACCTTGCATTTTTTCAATTCGTTTTTTGTGGAGATCTACTATTCCTCCTGTCCAAATAATAGTATCATACTGTTCTAACTTAAATTGTTCTTGTAATACACGCATGACGTCTTGGAAATGTGCATCCAACTCTTTTTGAATCAAAGTATGAACCTGACTTGTCTCATGATTTTCTTCTCGACATTCATATCCTTTTTCTAATATGTTTGGCATGTCGTTAATATGCAATTGATTACTTTCATCCGTATGATTCTGCACGATATTCTTAATATTTTTCAAAGGCTTGCTACATCCTAGTTCCGTCTCATAATGATTTAAAATGAGATTCTGTTTCATATCTGTCATTTCTAATGTACGAAATCCGCCATCAATAATTAAGATGCGATCTCGTTCCTGAATGATTCCCTCTTTTAAGAAATAGGCATGTAAAGCGACCGGTTGCTGAAGAATCAAAGCATTTTCCACCGTAATATTAATAAATTTCCCATCAATTTGCACGGAAGTTTCTTTTTTTAGTGCACGTTGTAATTGCTCCTGCTGACTACCAAAACAAGTGATGGGAAGCCCGGTAACAACTAGAGGTAACACGACATTTTCTTTATAATCCTTTGCAATGCAACCAAATATTTGTTGTTTAAATCGTTCGCTTTCATAATAATTTTCTATTTCTTCGTCAAATGGAGGAAGAAACGAAGCGTCAGATTGATGTGCTTCATTTCCCATATAGTATGCAAAATCTAAGTCTATAAAACTTACCTTTGTTAAATCTTCACTTTCAGCATGATTAGGTACAGGGGCTAGTGTGGAAGCTTCACTCTTGATCGTCATCTCAGAATCTACATCCTGTCGATATGCCCTTTTGGTAAAGCCAATTCCTACATCAATTGCATACAGAGATTTCATACTTTTTTCCTCACTTTCTATTTTTAGAGTTACATCTAGGCACTCTCTTCTTTCCCTTCTTTCACATATTTCTTTTCATTTTTCGTTTTTTCCCCATCTAAGTTCTTACTATTTTCATTTATTTCGTAATCCTTTTCATCTGTTTTCTTTTTGTTATTTTCGTTCTCTGTTAAGTCTTTAATGGTAGAAATGACAACTGGTGTGGCTGTAAGCAATTGTGGTAATGTTTGTTTTGCAACATTAGCTGCAGTTGCAGAGAATTGTTTACTTGTCTCAGTTACCTTCTCTAATGTTTCCTTTATGTTTCCTTCTTGTAGTTTTTCTTTTATGCTTTTTCCTTTTGTTTGTATAGCTTTCCGATTTTCTTTTTTTAATAGGGAGACTATGACTCCGGTCGTAATCCCAATCACAGCATACTTAAATATTGTATGTTTCATTTTTCTCACCCTTCTCTACTTTTATTTTCTTCCATGCTACAACCTAAAACAATTAACTTATCTATTTATCAGATGTTGCAAGCTATTAGAGAGAATGATAGTTTTGCAGCTGCCTATCACTCGCCGTTGGTGTTTCAGCTGTTACTAGGAGTAAAATCTTCCCTTGATCTAATTTTTCTTCATATAAATTAGCTTCCTCCTTCGACAACCCCATTTCTTCCATTTGATTTCGAAGTTCGTCTCCTTTTTTGGAGAAAAAATTGATAATACTTGTGCCCAATCCTTGTTCTTTTACTCCAATCGTATTTGTGTTTGTATCATCTGCAATCTTTTTTGTTATATGTTTTTCATGTGTTAAGACGTAAATGTCATCTTGGTGAATCCCTTGCAATTCTAGCTCTTTTACTTTCATAACTACTTCCTGTTCATTTTGATATTCATAAACCACCGGTTTTCTTTCATTCTTATACATGGTATCTTTCCTCCTTTAGATTTTTTTATTTAGTTGTTATGTAATATGTAATACACCTATTTTAAAGATGTTAAACCTAAATTTTCAAAAAACTTCATACAATAGGTTATTAATGCTTTTGAATATCATAGAAATGTCACGAACACTTTGCTTTGATAACAGTGTTACAAATAACGCTTTGTTTGGAAGGTAAGCCCATTGTTTTATAGAAAATTTCTATTTAAAAAACGTTACAAAAGGAGTACAAGATATTTTTTTTCGTTAATTAAATCAAAGGAAAATAAAAAAACACTCTTTTAAAAAGAGTGCTAAAAAACATATAATCTAATAATGTTTCTAGTTTGATGACAGAAAGAAAGTCTTTATTAAAACATATAGTTACTAATTTAATTGCGATTTTCCTTGCACCCAAGCAGCAATATCATTTATAACATACTCAGGAATATTAGCAGGACTATAATATTCATCTGGTTTACTTATTTCTCCATCACCTTCTGTAAAGAAATGATTTAACTTTGGATATAGCTGATAATCAACGTTATCTCGTTCTTTTAATTGTTCTTTCCAAAGAGGAATTTCGATTTTTGATTGAACTTGATAGTCTCTTTCTCCTTGAATAATAAGAAGTGGTGTCTTTTGTTCTTTTGACATTTCTGCTGCTTTAATTTTCCGAATAGAATCCCAAAATACTGCTGATCCTAAGTAAAAATCTTTTGGGGGATTCTGCCCAGAGAAATTGGGATCATTTAATAATTCAAATTGCGATTTGTAGAATTTATATTGATCCATGTTCATTGCCCCAATAGAAAAAAGATACTCAAATTGATCTAAAACAACGTCTTGGATTGTACGAGCTGGCCCTCCCATTACAATTGCTCCAGCAATATTTTTATTTTGGTCTTTTTCAATCATTTTCGGAAGCATCATTCCACCTTGACTATGACCAAGAATATATATTTGATTCTTATTTATTAGAGGCTCATTTTTAAGAAATTGAGTTACAAGAAGAGCATCATCTGTTGTCTCTTTATCAACTGTATAAAAGGGACTGAATTGTGTTTTCAACCCATGTTCATACGTTCGTTTATTATAGCGAAGGACAGCAATTCCCTTCGATGCAAGACCTTCAGCTAAATCGCGAAATGGTTTTAAAGCAAACGCTGTTTCATCCTGATCAGTTGCTCCTGATCCTTGAACAAGAATAACCGCTGGAAAAGGACCATTTCCTTTTGGAACCGACAATGTTCCTGGTAATGGAAATGCACCACTTCCAACTACTACTTCTTTATCAACAAATGATTCAGGCTTACTATATGATGGACGCTCTGCAACAGGACTAAACGACATGCTGAGTTGAAAATCGTCTATTTTTCCAGATGGATCTAGTTTAATTAGTAAAGGTACAGTCATTTTTTCAAAAACTAATTGAATCTCCACATTTGTATGAACAGGATTTGTCTCTTTTTGTGTAACCTCTCCAATTTCTATAAAAGAACCTGCTTGTAATTGCACTGGGAGTCCCTCCCAATAGCTCTTCAGCCATTCTTTGGATATTATTTTCTGTAATGACCTTGAGGTTAAATCAAATGCAGATTTATAATCTTCACTATTCATATGGCGAATAAATGAAAGAGTAGTAGATATAATAGGATTTTCATCATCTCTTTTGTCTACTTTTTTTATAGTTGTGTTTACTTCCTTTAATTTCGAAATAAATTGTTGGTTAAACGGATAATTATATGTATCAGGATATAAGCTTGTTTTCATTACTGTCGTATTCCGTCCCTCATACAAATTTGAAGAACTCTTAAAATTTTCAGGTGAAATTACTTCCTCCGCATATGAAACTGAGGGAATTGCTATTGTAAAAATTGCACCGACAAGTAATAACTTATTACTTATTCTTCTTTTCTTACCCATACTTATTGATTCTCCTTTCAAAATTTAAAATTTCTAATACAGTATGCCAACTATAAGGAAAATAAAAATTATCAAAGAGATTAATAATCTATTTTACGATCCCCCCTAACTAATTAAAAATCTATCATTAACAAACTTCAATAAAAAATGCCTTCCCCCTCTTTTTTATCATTGAATTTTCCAAGGACTTAGAAGCACAGCACTAAATTACATGTAACCGACCCATGAGATTCTCTGTTTCAAAAGAAAAAAGCACCCCACTAGATGTTTTCTTTAATTGTTCTCACTATCATTTATTTAGATAATTCTCTTATTACTGTAAGATACATTTATTCTAAATACTAAAACTCACTTATTTCTTGATAGGTTCTTAAGAAATATCAAAAAATAAAGAAAACAAGTTATTTGGTTATTCATTCCGTAAGCTTAATGCTCTATTTAGTTTTTTTCACAAGGTGAAACTTTATTAAGAAAACTTTAAGGAATTTCCCTCTATATTTATAAGAATTTTTTTCTATACTGAATGATGTAAATGAACAAGAGGAGAAACGATAATGAGAAAATTTGTAATTTGCATATTAGGAATAGGCCTCCCTATATACTTACTACCTTTCATATTACGTGGGGATTTAGACAGATTTAATCCGATTGCTGAAGAAAAAAATGTATACGCCGTTGCGAAAGGATATGGTGTTCCAGATTATCATCATAAAGGACGAGCTATGTACACCATAAAAGGTGTTGATGAATCAGGGAATGAGAAAAAATATACAGTAGGAACTAGCACCCCTAATGATTTTATAAGAAAAACTTACTTAAAAATTCATGTGAAAGGAAAGTATGTGTATTCTTACGATATTATTTCTAAAGAGGATATTCCGGAGAAAATAAGGGGACAATTGGAGATAGCAAATAAATAAAAGAGCCAATTCGTACGTTTTGGCTCTTTATTATCTCTCCCATCTACCGTCGGGAAAATTCTTTCGGTAGATTTATTAAATTTGTTATCATTGTTTCAATAACCATTCTTCAATTACTTTCACTGTTTCATCTCGTTGTGCTTTTGACGTAATTAAACTAGCATTATCACCTTTTTGCTCACCATACATGCCAAAATGAGCATGATTGCCCCCTTTTATCATGTGCATAGTTTTATTTTTCGACATTAACTTTTTATTGTTCTCTATTTTTTCTACAGTTGCTAAAGCATCTACTTCCCCATAAATTGATAACATTGGAATCGATTTTGTAGAAAAGTCATCTGCAGGATACGAACCTAAGAAAATGATCCCGTCTACCTTGTCTTCATGTTGGAAGGCATACTTAGAAATCATAGCTCCTCCCATTGAATGCCCTGCAACATACCATTTTTGAACTTCCGGATACTTTTCAATTACACTGTCTACCTCATTTATTCCAAGTATCGCTAAATTTAATGGTAACTTAGGCATTACTACAAAGTGCCCATTTTTTGCAAGAGCTTCTCCTAAGTAACTATAAGCCTCAGCTTCTACTTTAGCTCCTTGATAAAAAATAACCCCTACTTTCGCATCTTTCGCTCCAAAAACGATATTATCTTCATCTTTTTTATCATCTACTAACGACAAAGCCTCTTTCGTCGGTTTATAAGTAAACTGAGACCAAGTCAAAAAAGTAATACTTCCTATAATTAAAATAGCTAGTAAAGAGTACAGCGTAGTTTTTATCCATTTCTTCACAAGGATGACCTCCCTAAGATGTATATATTCCATATTTTAGATTATCATTAACACACATAAAAACTCGAGCATTTTTATTATGCTCAAGTTTTTAGTTCCGTCTTTAATTTATACTATAAATTGTCCAAGATAAATATGTAGCAAATGCAGACCATAAAAAATACGGAATTAGCAACCATGTCGATACTTTAGATAATTTGGAAGAAACCGCTATGAGAAGTAACGTAGTAATAGCGACAAGTAAACAATCTACTGTTGCTAAAAACAAATTCTTTTGACTGAATTGAAAATAGCTGAACGCTTGATTGCACATATAATTTAAAAGGAATATAAACCAAAATGTTTTTGGCTTAAATCCATATTTGTTGTAAATAATTGCAACTGATAATGCAATGAGTCCATATAATACAGCCCAAACTATGCCGATTGTCATACCAGGAGGTGTCCAAGACGGCTTTTCTAACGCATCATACCAAGCACGATCAATAGGAAATAAAATACTAGAAACATAAAACAAACCATATGTTAGTAAAAATACTATAATACTAGATTTTTTCATAAACATTCTCCTTTTTTAATAGAAGGTTTTAGAAACTCTATTTGATTCGTGTGCTCTTTCAATGAATAAAACTTTAATGTGTAAATAGATATTCCTATACTTTGCATTGTAACCTTTACATATGAAATTTATATTGATTCATTTATTTTATACAAGTTCTTTCATACTTTTATATGCACAAAGTGCTCTCTCCCGTGCTGCCTTATGATCAACAACTGGCAAAGGATATGTATGACCAAGTTTTATATTGGCTTTTTGCAAAATATGCTCAGGTGCTTCCCAAGGTTTATGTATATACTTATTCGGTATATCTCTTAATTCTGGTACCCATTTTCTTATATACTCTCCATTTTTATCAAACTTTTCTCCTTGTGTGATAGGATTAAAAATACGAAAGTACGGTGATGCATCTGCTCCACTTCCAGCAACCCATTGCCATCCCATTGTATTATTTGCAATATCCGCATCTAGTAGTGTATCCATAAACCATTTTGCTCCTTCCTGCCACGAAATTAACAAATGCTTTACAAGAAAAGAGGCTACAGCCATTCTTGCCCGATTATGCATAAAACCTGTTTGCCAAAGCTCCCGCATTCCCGCATCAATAAACGGATAACCAGTTTCACCTTTCTGCCATACTCTTAATAACTCCTCTTCCTTATTCCATGGAAAATGTTCAAAGTTTTTATTAAGAGGTTTATATACTGTAAACGGATAGTGATATAGCAAATAATAAGAAAACTCTCTCCAAATTAATTGGCGTATAAAACTAATCACTTGTTTTTCAAAAAGACTACATTGTCTTTCGGTACTTTTATTTATTAAGTAGTGATACATTAACTTCACTGGTATTTGGCCAAATGAAAGATATGGCGCCAACATCGAATGAGCATTTTGATTTGGAAAATCTCTTCCTTCACTATAAAAGGCTAATTTGCTAGAGAAAAATTTCTTAAATACTTTATATGCCCCTTCTTCTGTCGGATCCCATATTGCTTCCATATGAGATGTCCACGGTATAGTCGGCAACAAGTGTAATTCTGAAACAGATAAGCTTGCTGGTAAAGAGCTTCCCCACTTTATACTCTGCACTTTGCTAGTAGGTTTAGGTATTACCTGCTTTTGAAATGCATTGTAAAAAGGTGTAAACACCTTATATTCAGTGTTATCCTTCTTTTTTATAATCCACGGTTCTAACAATAAATGCGAATTAAATTCCTTACAAATAATACCTTTATCTTCTAATATCATTTTCATTTTTTGATTAGATTTTAACCTGTCTGGATCATAACAACTATTCCAATATACAGCCGTTATATCTAATTGTTTTATGAGAGAAAGTATTTCTTCCTGTGTATTTCCTTTGCGGATTATTAAAGTAGAACCCAATGCCTCAAGTTGCTTCTTTATATCTATTATAGCATGGTGCAACCACCACTTTGCCGCACTTCCTATTGAAAAAGTTTCATCTTGTATATATATAGGAAGAACCTCACCAGACTGAACAGCTTCAAATAGAGCTGGGTTATCATATAAGCGAAAATCTTTTTGAAACATAACGATAATTTTATTTTGCATGGCTATCCTTTCTTACTCTTAAAACATAATAGATTCTTTATGTGAATAATCTTCTTTTTTGCTTTTGCATTATTATATTAATAATTCTTTGTAATCATAAACAAACGTTTCCATGGTTATTGGACTTCTATCTAGTAAATTCGATAAATCTGATGTGACTTTTTTAGCTAACCCTAATTTTGCAGTTGTATATATTCCAATCATAACCCAAATAAAGTCACTGTTAAGTCCCTTTTGAATCATTCTTTTTCTAAATTTAAATATACTTGGATTTGTATAAGTAATATCTTTATTTATTATTTTTGAAATAATAGCAGCAACTTCATAATATGTTAATGCCTCATTTCCCGTTAAAGAATAGGCTTTAAATTCATGTCCCTCTTCGGTTAATATTTTAGCTGCAACTTCTCCAATATCCCGTACATCTATAAAACTTGTTTCCCCTTTACCAGCAGGTACTTCAATTATTTTTTCATTTCTTAATTCATCACCATGTTGTGATAATAAATTTTGCATAAAAAAACTCGGTCTTAGGAATGTGTAAGGGATCCCAGAAGACTTTATCATAGCTTCAATTTTAGCATGAGGTACTATCGGATTTTTTTCTACACCTAATAAAGATAAAAATACAATGTGTTTTATACCTATTTCTTTTGCAGCATCTACAACAGGCTGGAAATACTTTTTTGCATCAGCTAGATGTGGTGGTCTTACTAGAAAGACTTTAGTAACACCTGTTAAAGCCACCTTTACAGATGAGGGGTTTTCAAAATCAAAATACACTCCTTCAGTTTCTCTACTGCGCGTTGTGACTTTGAAAGTAGCATTTCTTTTTATTAGGCATTTTACAACCTCTTTTCCTACATTCCCTGTAGCACCTGTTACTAAAATCATTTTAATCACCCTTTATTTTTTTGTAAATTTTGAATCATACTTTGCAAAACTCGAACTGTATTTTCTACTTCCTCTTTAGGAATACTAGCTGTAGCATTTTTTATAACTTCATTGCTTACATTTTCTATCTCCTGTATTAATGCCTTAGTTTCATCTGTTAAAAATATTAAATGTGACCGTTTATCTTTAGGATTATGTTTTATAAGAATCCATTCTTTTTGCAATAATCTTTGTATAATTCCGGTTACTGTTGGACGGTCTGCTAAGAGCCTTTCAGCAATCATAGCCGGGGTGGTTCCATTTGGATAAAGAGATATATCCTTTAACACAGACCATTGCTGAGCTGTTATTTTATATTCTTTTAATTGATTTGATAATTCTGTTTTCGTCATTATACTTACCTTGTGTAATAAATAGCCTAAATTATTCATATAACCTCCAATATAGTTAGCACACTAATTATATAGTTAGTACACTAACTATAATGTGTAATTACAAACTTCAATTAATAGTTTATATATAAAAGATATATCAAATTCTTATTTTGTACTATTTCATATTATATTTAAAATCTTCTTTAATCCTGTTTTGCATGTATTGTACACTCTATATAAAAAGGTTATTCCTTGCTGTTACTTTAAATAAGCATTTACAATTGTATCTAGCATAGGTATTTCTTATTGTACGATTAGTCATATTTATTCTTAATTCTGCAAAATAAAAAAGAAAATGGAGCGAAAGATGAGAAAACAATTTGATACACAATCAAACTTAAATACATTTATTGATTCAACAATCCTATGGACTTTTCAAAACCAAAATGCTATAAATACACTTTTGAATGAAGATAAGCTTATAGCCAATCCTATGTTTGTTAGTAAAGACGATATCACAGCATATAAATACATTGTAAGACATATGAAACAGAATAGTATTAACTTTATTATAGATTTACCCATTTGGGCATGGCATTCATGCAATGGTTACCAAAAGAAGCCTACTTTTGAAACTGCAAGGGAATTACTATCAGATATTCAATTAGAGAAAGAAATATACCTCATCGAATTCACATGTCCTAATTTTTTATTTATGTTAACAAACTATAGCGGATGGTGCGACATTTATTTTAAACTTAGTGGCAATCCTAAAGCAAGTGTAACAAATGATGAAGAAAAATACTTATTTAACCTTTATCCTACCATTGAGGAAGAATGGGAATATCATAATATCCAAGCAACTCTACCCTACCTAAAAAAAGAATGGATTATACAAATAACAGAACTTAGTAAGATGAATGGATTTAACAAATAATATTGTTTATGAATGCTTTATTTAAGCATTCATAAACATAACAAATAGTCACATTAAACTAATGCATTTAAAATAGCGCTTTTTATATGGTACCCTAAATACTATGATTTTGCATACGTGCAGCTTACTCATTTAGTTTTGGTCTAGCTTGTAAATATAAATTCAAATCCGGACTTGAACCGCTAATAATTACATCTCGAACAATTTTAGAAAGTACCATACTATATACTAATCCATTATCTCCATATGCATAGATAAAGTGACAATTTGGAAACTCTTCATACATTCCAATTATAGGTAAACCATCATGAGTACCACCATAAAAAGCACTTAAATAAAATTCAGGTTCAACTGTTATATTTGGAAAGAGCTTATTAAATTCATTTACTAATTTCTCTTTTTTATGAATTAATTTTGAATCTCTTTCTTGAGCAATGTTTGTATCTTCATCTAATCCACCTATAATAATCCTGTTATCTGCAGTAGTTCTCATATAAATATATGGTCTCGCAGTTTCCCAAATAAGAGTACGCTTATACCAAGAAGATAAATCTTCCACAGGATTAGTCACAATTGCATATGAGCTAATCAGTGTAGCGTTCTTCTCCTTTTTAAATTCCAAACCTTCATATCCTGCAGCCACAATTACTTTGTTGGCAGTAATAGAATTGCCCCCTTTTGTATAAAAAACAGCACATTCTTTCTCTAACTTTTTGCCAACAATCTCTGTATCTTCATAAATCTGAACTCCTTTATTAGAAGCTTGTTTTAATAAACTATGTGTAAATTTATAAGGATTTATTTCACCATCATTATACGTATAAATAGCTGCACGTTTTTTAAATGGATATCTCTGTCCAATTTGTTCCTCTGATAGCCAAGTCGCTTTAAAATCATGCTTATGTAAATAATACAGTTCTTTTTCTAATTTCTTTATATCCTCTTCATAACTTGCATAATATAAACTGTCACGTCGTTTAAAATCAGAGCAATAAGGCAAGTTTTGATCAGCATATTCAATATCATTAATAGCTTGTTCACATAATTTCATATGCTTAACTGCATACTCTTCTCCAAATGTATTTACAAGTTCAAAAAACATCTTATCTCCTAAATATTGAATAAGTGCTGTATTTGTAAGGTTACTTCCATGTCCTACCTTTCTTTTATCAACGATAACAATATTTAAATCTGATTCACTCAAATAGTATGCTGATTGAGCACCTGAACTTCCTGCTCCTATTATTAGTACGTCACATTTTATATCTTCGTCCAAACGAGGATACGAAGGTGTATTAGAAAAAGTTGTGTTCCAATAGAATTTCCCTTTCTGTAAATCCATTTTAAGTGCACCATCCTAAATAAAATAGTTATATCCCCATCTGTATCTCCAAATCATTCTAACTATATACTTCTTATCAAAATTATTCTTATATCATTTTAGTTTTTAACTGTTTTATTCTCATAACAAAAGAATCTCCATTCTTTTTCATAATAACCTTAAAATAAAGTGAAACTTTAATCAGCCCTCACCAATAGGGCTGCCCGTTAAAGCGGGATAAATCACAATATACACTTCTATTTTACGATTAACTTTATTATCACCTGCTAATCCGCATTTAAATTTTCATGCAAAAATTTATATATTTTTATTTTGTTATGTATTAAGTGTCTCGTATAAAACACATTAAAAATCCAAACAAAAAAAGCAAAAGATCTCCATTTATAGAAGATTTCTTTTGCTCTTTGTAAAGGACACAAGTCCAAATAAAAGTTGCTTATCTATCGATAACTTACACATAAGAATGCATTTGTTTCACTACTTTATTAGCAGAAACTTTAACAACCGTTTCTTTTTCACCCGTTCTATCAATTATGAAACCATGAACTTCAATATCAGAAGGTACTAATGGATGATGACGAATCATATCTATACTCTTTTCAATATTTTCACTAACATTTTTTTGTCCACTCAGCCATTGATTAAGGCTACCACTTAAAAATTCAGGCATGCAATTTTTAAAGAGATAGTCTAATTCTATATTATCTTTTATGAAATCACGTTGAGTTTGTAGATTAACTGAAGACGTTTCTTTATCCTCTATTCCGACAACAAAAATTTCTTTAACATTTTCTTGATAAATAGCAATAATAATAGATCTCATTATATCTCCATAAGGATGTACAATTACAGAATCATAGCTGTGTATAGTCAACATGTTTTCTTGGTGAATGTTAGTTACTTGTTGTATACTAGGCTCTATTCCGTGTTCAATGTCTGTTAATAATAAAACTTTTTTATTCTTTGAATTCATATGGAGCACTCCTTCTTCATTATTGTATTTATGAAACTTTTAAGCTAGTAACAATAATAATTGTTACCAGTTTTTCCAGCGTCCCTCTGGATCAACACTTGCAAGTCTAACCCATCCATTTTGAACTTTTTCTCGAAATGTGAAATCATTATTTAACAAACGTTCTATATATTCAATAGGTGCTTGAATGACAATTAGTAACCGAAGTGGTGAATGATACGTCTCACTATCTGACTGCATAACAGATTGCCAAGGTAAGCCTGGCAACAGGTCACTAGCATTCCCTTGCATAACACCGAGACCCGCCGTTACGGTTTGGGTTGTTTTATTTCCACTACCATAATAATGAGGAGCTACAGTTGATGCGTAATATTGTAGATTTATCCACTGCGCAACTGTTCCTGGTCCTGCAATAATGTTAGCTAATATATCGCCACTTTCATCCTGTTTCCAATCATAATTATGAAGGAAAGCCCTGCCTTCTAAGTCACAATCTTGAGTTAATTCACGCTGTCCGATAATAAAAGATGCATTACGAGCTAATCCCCATTCTGGACGTATTTCACTCCAATCTTCTGCAAATCGATGTGCCTCTTTACTAGGATTGTTTATTTCCGTTTTAAAATTAGGTAATTGCATTAAACGCTCTCTATTTGCATGTTGGCTCACATTTGGCATAATTGACTCAATACAATCAAATGCTTCTTGCGCAGTTTCCGAAAGTTCTGGGACGTAAATCCATTCCAATTCGTCCACTGTTGTTTTATGTTCAGCTGCTGCAAAAATGGTATCCTCAGGAATTTTAATGCCTTCAGCAGACAACGCCTCTCTTACTTCTGGAAGATTACATAAAGTAGCGAAAACTCTTGCATTGAATCCTCCTGCTGCTCCTCCACAAGCACCACACTCAAGTGCTGCAGCATAAGGATTGTTCGTACTTTGACTACTATGTCCGCACATTACAACTAAAGGAGCAAATTTTTCTGTCAGTCCCACCATTTTTAAAGCTTGACGCACATAGTTCACTTTTTCTTCTTTCGTAAAACCGATAGGTATCTCGCCCTTTGTGTCATGAACATGATTAAGCGAGAATGTTGTATCAGGTTTTTGTAACATAGTTTTACGAAGGTTACGAATGAAACCACCAACTCCTCTTGGGACAAAGCTTCTTGTCACCATCTGTAGACCAAGTAAAGGACCACTTAACTCAGGTAGCGCCATACTTGTCAGTACGTTCTGTTTCATCGTTTTAAATGTATAACGCACCGAACTGCCTACCCTCTTACGTTGCTCATAAGATTTAAATTCGTTTTCATCTGTGAGCTCTTTTATTTGATGCTTCGGTTTTAATATAACTGGCAAAGAAGGATGGCTGTCATTACTACCTAGTTCACTAGTCGCAATTGGTAATCCAAAGAAACCAGCTATTCCAAACGTTTCAAACGGACCTAGTTTTTCTAAGTGGCGACGAAACGGTTCTGAACGTACATCAATACAAAATGCTAATTGAGCTAATACATGCTTTTTATCATTAGTTACACGCTGTTTAGAAGAAATCTTCTCCCTTAATTGCTCTGCATGCGTCTGTTCCCAAGCTTCGAGCCAAAGTTTTCTGCGAATATTTTCATCAAAACGATATGCAAATGCTAACAATTCGCTTTGTTCAGCAGCAGGCATTTGTAACCATTCCCGTGTTGAAATATCTCCCCAATAGATCCAAGAAGCTATAAGCGGGACGAGTGCAACTTTTTTCTCAACCTTTTGATGTTTTAAAGGTAAATAAGGTTTTGCAATAGCCAGCTCCATAGAAATTCGAACTGCTAAATATTCTATTAGGAGTTCCTGTTCCTGAATTGATTGTTGTGAGCGCCATCGTATCATTCCTGCCCACCCAGGCAAAGAAAGTAAGTGCCCTTCAAGGTAAGCTTGTATGTTAGATTCAGAAATTCCTAGTTCAAATAATGCTCTCGCTAAAGCTACTTGGGCATCTTGTGGCCAATCTTTTAAAACTTTACGCTCATTTTTACTGAGCGCTGGATCAAATTTAATAAGGTGTTGCCATGCACGATAAAAACCTTTCTCTCGATTTGGCATCGTCCAACTTGATCCGGAGTCATCAAGATATAATTTACACCATTTAATGATATGATAATTAAGAATATCAGATAGGTTTTCACTATTGTGATTCTCTATAAGCGAACTTATTGGCTGCATAACAGAGGCTTTCATACTCCCTGTATTTATATAACTCATTTCGTCTGCCAGTTTATTTAATTCTGGCGATGATAATAGACTAGAAGGTAATTTCTCTAACTTTAAAGCTGCTTGGCAAAATCGCTCTGCTTTCTCTCGCGGAATATGAAAAGATTGTGAATCCAGCCAACGAGACAAACTACTTTGTAAAAATGATTCCTCAATCTCACCTTTCGCTTTTGCCGAATGAATCATGGAGGCACTAGGATAAATATCCACATTACGAGCTTCTTTTAACCAATTTGCGACTTGTTCAAATGATTGCTTTTCAAGTCCCATCCAAGGGTGGTGAGCTGCAAACGTAGAGATAGGCCAAAGTGGTGCAATCACTCGGCTAGCAGATGCAACTAAATCATTTATATTATTTTCTTGCATATCAATGTTTGTATTTTTCTTTAATATTGACGTTATGCTCATCACGAATTACCTCCCTTTGATACATAATGTTTCAGATAGCTTGGGTGACTTTCTACTGACTTTCTTCTCGCCTCACCTACTCGAACTAACCAAAGATAAAGTACAGCGAATAAAGTAGAAGATTGATTACGAGTAACGAAAGTACTAATAGCACTACTAAATAGTAAAATACATATAACAAAGATAACGGCTGGAACTGAAGGTTGAACACTTTGATAAATGTCAGTATGCAACCATTTATAAAGAGAATTATGAACAGTAAAGTAAATGAGAGAAAATCCAATCAAAACAATTAAGCCAGCAATTCGTCCCATTCTTCCCTCTCCAAAAACAACAAGCTGTTTCCATGAAAAATAAAGTGACCAGCCTAAGATTAACGCACTAACTAGTTGATATCCCTCTCCAGAAGTCATAAACCAGAAAGTAATTGCTATAAATAATCCTAAAACACGCCCGAATATAATCCATAAATTGGGCATTTTTTCATTAGACTGATTCACTACCCCAAAACGTTGCACTGAAGAACCAGCTTGTAAAAACAGTGTAGCTTTAAACAAACCATGTAAAATTAAATGAATAACAGCCGCTAAATAGGCGCCTAATGCACATTGAATAAGCATAAATCCCATTTGCGCAATAGTTGAACCTACTAGCTGACGTTTATAATCAACTTGGACTAAACTAATTCCTGTTCCGATTAAGACAGAAATACTAGAGAAAATAAGTAAAATGATTTGTGCAATATCATCATGAAAAAGAGGCGAAAATCTAGTTAACATGATACCACCAGCATTTACTAAACCCGCATGCATAATAGCAGAAACAGGAGTTGGAGCAACAGCAGACTCAATTAACCATCTTTGAAAAGGCCATTGTGCTGCTGGAATCATTACCGCTAATATAATTAATAAGTTAATTCCTGTTCCCTCCAATGTTCCATGTAGCGCTACATTTTCATTCGTTAAAACTGATGTTAATTGCCACTGTCCTGTTACTTGAAAAAGCCAAATGATAGCTGATAGCAACGCAATCCAACTTATTGTAAATAAATAGCCAGAGATTTTTGTTGCTTCGCTAACTACTTTCCACCCTTTATTTAGCCCTATGAGTAGAACCAATCCTATAAGCGTTGCTCCCCAAAAAATGAGCATTAAGCGAAAATCATCACTTAACCATGCAACCGAAGATACACCTGTAGTAAATGTAAAAAGTACAAAGTATTTTCGATATGAGCGGTCTCCCATTAAGTAACGTACAGAAAAACGCTGAATGATTAAACCAATTGTAAGAACAAAGAAAGCCATTAACCAAGCTAAAGTATCTAGATGCCAAGGCCCTACAACTCTATCTCCATTGTTATTAACAAGTGCGAGTAAAGAAATCAATGAAGGCAAAGCAGCGATACCAATATGGATATGAACAAAACGTAAAGGCATCCTTGCATTTAAAAACAATAATCCACTTAGCCAAGAAGCACTAAGCGCCATAAAAAATAATGTTAACAGTGTTGATGAACTCAGCGAAATTAACATATTAAATACTCCCTTCTAAGCGAAAATAACCTATAAAAATTCCTTTTAATTAAGATAATTTTTTAAATTTCAATTTTCATTCACTCTTTTTAGTGCATCGTTTTTTCCCATAAAAAAAACCGACAACTTCCATAATTCAATGATTTTATATCATCATTGAATTATGGAGATTGTCGGTTTCACTTCAACTAACTTCAATAAAGTTTTTTGAAGAGCTCCCATTTTATAGAGGATAGTAATGTATGTATTACTCCTATTAAAAATAACAGTATATCTCTGATCTCCTAGATTATGCAATCAATATATCAATTTATGTTATGCGCTATCTTTTAATTAAGAAACTTTTTCATTTAGTCAATATTACATATTAAAAAAATGCTAAAGCCTTAATTATAGCAAACAGTTAAAATAAGCATCTATTAATTTTTTAAAACAATTATAAGATAAACTATATTAAGCAGTTTGTCAATTTATTTATTAATTTTTTAGAGTAATTCGAGTTAAGCTTTATTACATTTAAATAACTTAATTTTTATTATTAGCATGTTAATAAAGTTAAATAAAGCGCAAAACTTGTAGACTTCTGAATCCTCCCGCTACATTTTCAGTTTATTTCCCCCTAATCTTAAGCTGTTTTTTATTTTTAAAACTTTTCCTCAAGATTATTAAACAATTTAAAAATCATTACTCGTTCACCTGTACGGGAGCTTATATCCGTATGAAAGCTTTTCACTTTTTCTCCAGTTAATTCTAGAATAATCTCTTTCAAATCTTCAATTCCAGATTCAACTAGCTCCGAACGATTTTTCTTTATCGTTAGCATACCGTCTTTTGTTTCGCAAACAGTATATTCAGCCGGCGTTAAAATACCTTGTAAATTTACGATAATCATATCCCGCAATATATCTGTCTTAACGGATATAGATCCGCGTCCTAGGTAGTCCTTTTCCCAGTGAGTAATTGCTTTGCTTATCTCTGATTCAATCGAGCCTTTTGAGTTTTTCATCTATGTATCCTCCTTCAATAAAATGTAATTACATTTATAATTACAATAACAATATAATAATCTGGATTGATTTTATTTTCAATTATTGAGAAGAATTTATACGAATCGTTGTCATGTATCCTTTAGTATTAAAGTGAATTTTTATATTGCGATATGCGTTTTTTGATTATCCCCAACAAGATACTCTTACTATAAAGGCTCTGTTGCATAGATTTCTAAAAAAGACATTCCGAAGAAAATAAGGAAACTCTTGTAACGTAATATACAAACAAAAAACCCTACACTTATGAGTAGGATTTTTCTCTTTTTATATTATTCAAAAACCTAAAAGTATACCTGCCCTCCAAACATATTACCGATTGGGTTTATGCATATTTCCTTCGAATTTTGCCAACCACCAATAACAGTAAAGGAATCCCTAGCTCATAAATGGGTAATGCAATTGGAATTACGAAAAATATGTAGTAATAATGGGTAAATGTCTGGATATTTTTAACTGACACAGCTATGATAAACGAAATAGGAGCAAGAACTAACGCTACTTTTCGCCAATCCTTCAAATGAAATATTTGTGCTGTTCCATAACAAGCGATAAACATGTATAACGCCAATTTCACAAAAATACTAAAAAACCAAATAATAACTATCAAAATATCCACATTTTGAATGAACTCCATGACAGATATGTATCGGCTCAAATCGTAAACCGGATACAAAAAACTTGAAGATAAATTCGGACCGAATGTTAAAATGACCGCTAATGTTCCGATTGTTACCATGAAAACGGCTAATCCTACCCCCAACATCGCCCTTGATGACGCTTGCTCTGGTTTATCCATAAAAAAAACGAACATCATCATCATAACAGCCTCTCCAAAAAATGCGGCTACAGGGGTATAGGAACCTTTAAGGATGGGAAGCCAGCCAGAATCGTGATAAATAGGCCGCATATAATCCCAATTCATATTGCCAACATTCAAAATGATTACAAACGTTATCATTAAAAGTACAATTGGCCCTATGATTTCACTTAAACGTCCAATACCTTCCACCCCTCCTTGGTAAATGATAAAAATGAGCAATAACATCGCAGTAAAGACAATGACCCACAAAGGTGTATTATGAAACAAAGCGATAATAATGAATTCACCAAATTCACGGACGGTTATCCAAATTATCATGTACCACCCAAAGAAGTAAGGAATCATCAGTAGCTTTCCTAGCCATTTACCAAGAATAGTTTGACTAAATTCAATGAGAGTTTGTTTCGGATAAAGCGAACCAAGTGTAGTTGCCAAAAAAGTAAGAGCAACCCCTATCACTCCTGCAATCAAAATCGAGATCCACGCATCTTGTTTGACAGTACGAATCGTCGCTGGAATAACTAGAAGGAGTGATTGTCCCACTTCAAATGTGAACATCATCCAAAAGATTTGCCTGCCAGAGATTTTCATCGAATTTCTCACACTCTATATTCCTCCTTATTTTTTCATTTCATTTTTCTTCAACTGCAACGGTGGTCCAGTCAGTCCTACTCGCCGAATAGTAAGCTTTGTATGAACAGAAACCTCCACTTTTCGAAATTGTTTACTCCAATTCTTTTTTAACCCTTTCCATTCGGATGGATATTTTTGATGAATGGCTTCTCCAAATCCAAAGATATCGGTTCCGTATTGTTTTTGAACCTTTTTAATAGTTTGGAGAGCTTCCTTATCGGACTGTTTTTCCAATACATGTTCTAAAAGAGTAAGATTTTTTGGCTTCGAAAGATCTAAATTCGTATTGTTCTCCTGAATTGTTCCTTCACCAGAAAAAACAATGTCACACTTAATTGTGTCCCCTTGTATAGTAGGTATGATTTTTCTATTGATCTTTGTCATATATAAACTTGCACTACCATTTCCTTTAGAGGCCGTTGCTGTAACTGTCTGTTTACTTAAACGATTCACTATCCAAAGAGTAGTTAACCATTCCTGCATGTTCAAGTATCCTACCAATTTGAAATCGTTGTTAAATATAGCACCGCCTACAATTTGAAACCCTTTGACCACGGTTTTACCTTTTTTAGGAGACACATTTAGTTTAATAACGGGCAAAATCGGGGTGATTCCATCACTCGTACCAGCAATAAGAAAATTTAACAAAGACATATCTCCCGCTGCCTCTATTTGCATATGCTCTTTAAGTGCCCCAAGTGCCGGAATAGACTCTAAAGGGATGGATGCTTTCAGAAAATCTTTTGCAGTATTCCCTTTTATGACGAACACACCTACTCGTAATCGAATATCAGGATCGCGGCTATATGCATCTAAAACTGGAGCAAGACCACTTTTAGCCATTTTTTCTCCAATCAATATTACACGCTGGTGCCCTCGAAAAATTTCTCTCGACATTTTTGTTTGCATCATTTGTATAGCTTCATGTGTATCCTTTCCCGTTCCCGATTCTGTAAAAAACGCTTTTCCTGCATTACTTCTTCCGCTCTGTCCCATTCCCATTTTTGATGGAATAATAAACTGAGCACTAATTTCAATCTTATTGTTCTTCGCTTGATCAAGTCCCCATCCTAATTCTATTGCCAAATCATTTAATTCTGTCCGATCCCAACATCCCGTCAAGAAGCATAAAGAAATGACCAGTATCATACAGAGTGCCTTGTGCAGGCTCATTCTGTTTCCCCTCCCCGTTTCTCATCTGGCTTTTGTCCACCTGGAAAACGGACTTTCTCTTCACCAGATACCATTATTGGGCGGTGGGTCATATTCCAACGAGGTGTTCGGAGAAAAACATCCTTTAAATCACAAGGAGTCTGAGGTGCAACTGGACTTAAATACGGAATGCCAAAAGAACGAATGTTAGTTAAATGAATCAAAATCGCAAGGGTACTTATTGCAACACCGTATAGCCCGAGCATTCCTGCCAATAACAGCATAGGAAAGCGTAACATCCGGTAAGCCGTTCCTAAGTTGTAGCGTGGGAACGCAAATGACGCAATACCGGTCGTCGCCACAACAATGACCAAAGGTGCCGAAATAATACCTGCTTGCACAGCAGCTTGCCCGATAACAAGTGCTCCAACAATACTAACTGCGGATCCAACAGGTTTTGGTAACCGAACCCCCGCTTCCCTCAAACCTTCAAATAAAAACTCCATCATTAGCGCTTCTATGACAGCCGGGAAAGGAATGCCTTCTCTCGCAGCTGCAATACTAATAAGCAAATTTGTCGGAATTAATTTAGGATGAAAGGTTGTAATAGCAACATAGAGAGAGGGAAGAAATAATGAAATATTAATTAATATTAAACGTATCCATCGAACAAAAGTTGTGTAGATGGAGCGTTCATAATAATCCTCCGCTGCTTGCAGACCTGTCCAAAATGTCATAGGAACAATCAAAACGAAAGGTGTGTTATCGACTAAAATAGCGACTTTCCCCTCTAATAAACTTGCACAAACCGCATCTGGCCGCTCAGTATTTTGAATTTGTGGAAAGGGCGAAAAGGGTTGGTCCTCAATAAACTCTTCAATGAAAGCTGACTCCAACACTCCATCAATTTGAATTCGCTTTACCCTTTGGCGAACTTCATCCAAAACCAAATCAGGTGCAATGCCCTCAATATAGGCAATTACCACATCTGTCTGTGACAATTCCCCAATCGAATAAGGTTCCATTTTTAGTTTTTGGCTTCGAATTCTTCGGCGAATCAGGCTCGTATTGACCCTTATCGTTTCCGTAAACCCGTCCCGAGGGCCACGAACAGAGATCTCGGCAGCCGGCTCTTCAATACCTCGTTTTTCAAAACCTTTTAAATCAGCGACTAGAGCTTGACTCTCTCTTTCTGTTAAAATAACGATATTCGCTTTCAATACCGCTTCTATAACCTCACGAACTTTTGAAATTGTCTTTACTTGAGAAACCGCAATTAGCTGATTTTGTATAATTTCTCCTACCGAATCCACACTCTTTACTCCACTAGGCAGACCTTCGAACATCATTGGTTTCAAAACAACTTGTTCCACAACTTTAGTGTCAACTAATCCATCTATATAAATAAAAAGAATTTTATTTTGACTATCTATGATTATTGGACGAAAAACAATATCGGAACAATTTTCAAAAACTTGTCTCAAAACTTCTTCATTCGCAGATACACTCTGCTTGAGTTCGCACTCTTGATCATTTTGGAGTAGCATACTTGCACTCTCAAGTTCCTGAATATCTTTTCTCAAACGCTTTCTACTAAGTTTTTTCATCATACTACCCCATTTATCGAATGGTTTATGTTTTTATACTTGAACTTTAGTGTTAGGATTTCTTGACAGAAACGCTTTAGAAACCGTTCCACTATAATGTTTTGGGTAAGTAATCATTTATCTAGAAAACAAAAGGAAAATATCTCCTCTATATCCTTCTTAAAATCTCCTTACACATGAAAATTATTCAATTTTTTCTATAAGTTAGTTATTTTAAAATGAGGTATCCATAAAGTAACTTGTAACTGATGCTTTGTTAAATTGGTAATAATGAGGTTATAGAAACAAGCAAAAAAAGCATGTCCTGAAGAAAGATGAATCAGAACATGCTCTTAATTTATTTATTTGATACTATAGACGTTGATCTTTCTGGAAATTTAGTTGAAAATGATCCGCTTCATTGTATACCCCGAATTCATACCCTTTTTCCTTATAAAATTTAATAATTTCCGGAAGCGCTTGTAATGTCTGTGGTTTTTCATGCATTAGAACTACTTCCACATCTTCTGTTGTTGTACGCTTTACATTTTCTATAATTTGCTGTGGATTACCTTTTAGTTTCCAATCATTTGAATCTATTGTCCAATCCCAAACTTTTATTGCTGCTTCTACAATTTGATTACGAATTTCCTCACCCTTTAATCCCGGTGCAGATCCATATGGCGGACGAACTAGTTTAGGAGTTGTACCCGTAATATTATGGATCAGAGCTAACGTTTCTTTCATCTCCGGTACAAATTGTCCCTTTTTGTATAGCTTATCACTATTATGTGTCATACTATGAGCACCAATATAATGTCCTTCTTTTACCGCTCTTTTTACATTTTCCTGAAAACCTGTATTTTGTAAATTGCTACCTTGCATAAAAAATGTCGAGGCAACATTTTGTTCTTTTAGTACATCTAAAAATTTCCCAGTTAATTCACTAGGACCGTCATCGAATGTTAAATAAACAACCTTTCCTACCGGTTTTCCATCAGGTCTTTTCTGTTTTGCCAGTGATGTGTCCTCTTTCTTTTTTTGTTGTTGCGTATTAGCTAGCTTAATACTTTCATTAGCTACTCCTTTCGCTGGAATAGAGTTCCATTTTCCTATTAAAAAGAACGTGAAAAAGGTCGTTGCTAAAACAACTCCTAGAGATAGTATTGCCTTAGTTCCTACATTTGTTTTTTTCTTATTTTGTGATTCTTTCATTATGTTTCGATCCTTTCCCTACTAATTTTCATATTCATTATTTATACAGCTAAGCATTAACTCCAGTTGATATTTACAATAAGTAGATTAATAGAGGAAGGTGAAGATAAAATGCAGATAATGTCGAAATTAGTTAAAGAATAACTTATTGCATCCACTCTTTAGAAAAATATTGTTTTCTCTAATACAGTTAAATTTGAAAACTGGATATACATCCAAAATAAAAAATACTACTCTTTCTAAACAAAATTTTTATATCAAGATAATAGCATGCTGTTATAAAGATAAAATACTGAGTTAGCCATACTATTGAAATTCTATTATAATTTTGTAATTGGAATTAATTTGAATCAAATAAAGAACTAGAAGAAATATTATTATGTGGAGGTGCTCCGATGAATCTTTTAATTAGAGAGTTAGAAAAAAATGATTTAGACAATTTCCCGAAGATCGATGACAGTTTTATAGTGAATGCTCGGTTAATTCTTTCTCTTTCCAAAGTAAATAGACGTATAGAATATACAGTAGAAGACGTTCCGAGTTATGAAAAAAGTTATTTACAAAATCAAGATGATAATGAAGAACTGGCTTACAATGAATATATAAATAAACCTAATCAAGTAATTTACATAGCACTGTTACATAACCAAATCATCGGATTAATAGTATTGAAAAAGAATTGGAACCACTATGCTTACATAGAAGATATAACAGTGGATAAAAAATATCGTTCACTCGGAGTTGGTAAAAGATTAGTTGATCAAGCAAAGCAGTGGGCAAAAAAAGGCAATATGCCAGGTATCATGCTTGAAACGCAAAATAATAATGTCACAGCATGTAAATTTTATGAAAAATGTGGATTTGTAATTGGTGGGTTTGATTTTCTTGTTTATAAAGGTTTGGATATTGAAAATGATGAAGTTGCAATTTATTGGTATTTTCATTTCAAATAAAACTGTTTTTAACATTAAACAAAGTCAAAATAAAAACCCCAATCTCTCTATATTAAAATTGAGAAATTGGGGTTAAGCTATTTAACAATATTTTTCATTTAAAACAAATAACTAATTAATAATCCTGCTGATAATAAGAAGCCAAAAATCGTATTTGTCATCGCTGTTGATTTCATTGCGATGCGCATATACCCAGGATCCTTTGCTCCTTTTTGGAAACTTTGAATCGCAGAAATTGGCTTTCTCAAACCTAGGAACATAACTAATGCCCAAGGGCTTATATAACCCATTAATACAATTACTGCAATCCATAAATATACAATGAAAAAGGCTACCGCTAGTGTTACTACAGCTTTCTCTCTCCCAAGGAGGATTACTAATGTCTTTCTTCCACCTTTAATATCTTCTTCGATATCTCGGATGTTATTCGACATATTGATTGCACCTACTAAAATTCCAATTGGAATGGAAATCAATACACTTTCAATCGTTACAGTATTCGTTTGAATAAAGAAAGCAATGAGTACAAAACATGTCCCCATTAACAATCCAGAAACTAATTCTCCAAACGGGGTGTACGCAATTGGTAATGGACCGCCTGTATATAAATAGCCAACTGCCATCCCAATTAAACCAATGACAACTAACCACCAGCTGCTATTCATACAAATATAAATGCCAATAAAAGCTGCTACTACATATAATAAAAGCGCAACTGTTAACACATTTTTTGGTTTCAATCCATGACGGACAATTCCGCCACCGATGCCAACGGATTCAGCAGTGTCTAGTCCACGTTTAAAATCATAGTACTCATTAAATAAGTTCGTTGCTATTTGCAGCGCTAAACATGCAAGCATCATCGCAATAAATAAAAGCCAATCAATTTCGGCAACATAAAGTGATGCCACTGTCCCTAAAATTACAGGTGAAAACGTCGCCGTTAATGTATGTGGGCGCGTCATCTTCCATATTAATTTAGCGGAACTAATTTCTTTTTCATTCCCCATAACTCTGTTCAATCTCCCTACATTTTTAGTATAAATTACTAGCAGTATCTTTCTATCTATTTCCTGCTTCGCATCCATTCATTATATCAATAAATGATTATCCTTTCTAACAAATCTACTTTTAATAAAGTAAAAATTATAAAATGAAACTTTAATTATTAGAAGTTTTGTCACCCCCACTGATTATTAGTACATATTCATTGGGATTTTACGGGCAGCCCTCCCTCCCATTCGCTGAATTTTTAAGGAGGGGATCTTATCCGCCCGCAAATATTGGGATAAATAAAAGAGCCAACTCATATGAGCTAGCTCTTTCATCTCTTATTTTATAAAAATTCAATAGTTACGCTACATTGAAAAACAGATAGATCCTACTTTTTTAGCCCATTAATAATGGTATCTATATTCCATTTCATCATTTTTAAGTAAGTATCTCCATCCTCACCTGATTTACCTAGTGAGTCTGTAAAAATTGTCCCTGCAATTGGTACGTTTGTTTCTTTTGAAACAGTTTCCATACTACGTCGATCTACACTTGTTTCAACAAATAAAGCTGGCACTTTGTTTGTTTGAATTAAACTTACAACATCTCGAATTTGATCTGGTGTACCTTGATTTTCTGAGTTGATTTCCCAAATGTATCCCGTCTTAATGCCATATGCTTTTCCAAAATATTTAAAAGCACCTTCACTAGAAATTAAGAAACGTTTTTCTTCAGGGATTTGATGAATTCTGTTTACTGTCTCATCATGTAATTTTTGAAGTTCTGCTACATACTTATCCGCATTTTTAGTATAGAACTCTTTATTTTTAGGATCTTCTTTAATTAATGCTTTCTTCACATTTTCAGCGTATACAATACCATTTTTAATATTCATCCAAGCATGTGGGTCTGGTTCTTTTTCTAATCCTTTTGTTTCTAAATAAATAGCTTCTACACCTTCACTTACTTTATAAACCGGTGCATCTTTCTCTGATTTATTTGCCGTTTTTAATAGTTTTTTAAACCATGCTCCGCCCTCTTCTAAGTTTAGCCCATTGTAAAACACCATATCTGCATCTGTCATTTTCATAACATCTTTCGGTAGTGGATCATATTCATGTGGATTAGCTCCAATTGGAACAAGACTATGAATCTCAACTTTATCTCCACCAATTTGCTTCACCATATCGTATATAATGGAGTATGTTGTTACAACTTTTAATTTTCCACTACCCTCTTCTTTCCCATTTGTGTTACTAGAACACGCTGTTAACGCAAATACGAAAATACAAATTACCGATAATAAAATATTTTTTAATTTCATCATTATCCTCCAATCCATTATGACAACTCTGCTCTATTTTTTCTAATTTTAATAGCTCTCCAAAACAAACCTTGTGACGGTGAGAAAAAGAATGCCAGCGCGAACAAGAATGTTGCAACGAGAACGATTGTTGCACCTGAAGCAAGATTATACGAGAAACTAAAATACAGCCCTACTATAGATGAAAGTGCACCAATTCCTGCCGCTAAATAAATCATGACCCATAAACGATTTGTTAATAAATACGCTGTAGCCGCTGGTGTAATAAGCATGGCAACAACTAGAATAATTCCAACAGTTTGAAGTGAAGCTACTGTAACCATTGTAAGGAGAATCATTAAGCCATAATGAATCCATTTATTCGGTAATCCATAGCTTTGCGCCATCGTTGGATCAAACGTGGATACGAGTAATTCTTTGTAAAACAACATTACAAGACCAATAATGACCACTCCAATAATCAGTGTCATCCACATATCAGAAGAACGAACGGATAAGACATTCCCGAATAAAATATGATACAAATCAGAACTACTCTTCATAAAGGTAATTAAAATAATCCCTACAGCGAAAACAGATGTAAACATAATTCCTATCGCCATATCATGTTTAATACGACTATTTTGACTTACAAATCCGATTCCTACTGCAGTAATAACACCTGTTAAAACCGCTCCTATAAAATAGTTCATTCCAATCATATAAGAAAGCGCTACTCCTGGAAGAACAGCATGTGAAATGGCATCACCCATTAATGCCATACCTCGTAAAATAATAAAACAGCCAATTACGCCGCAAATAACGCCTACCATAACGGAAGTTAATAACGCCTTCTGCAGAAAACTATACTGCGTTAATGCATCTATAAATTCTACAATCTTCATGATGAATGTACCTCCGCTGCATTATTAAACAATATTCCTTGATTCACATACGCTTTTGACATAACAGTTGGTTCTAATACTTGGCGTACTTCTCCGTAATGAATTAAGCTTTTATTCATTAATAGTAATTTATCAAAATACGATTCTGCTTTACTTAAATCATGATGGACAACGACAATCGTTTTTCCTTCTTTACGTAGTTCCCTAAGAATTTTAATGATTGTCTCTTCACTTGTTACATCAATTCCGACAAACGGCTCATCTAAGAAGAATATTTCCGCCTTTTGCGCTAAAGCTCTCGCCAAAAAGACACGTTGTTGTTGTCCACCTGACAGCTCACCGATTTGGCGATTTTTAAACTCTTCCATTCCGACTTTTTTTAAGCAATCAAACGCCCAATCCCGATGCTCTTTCTTCGGTCTTTTCATCATACCTAAAGATGGATACGTTCCAATTAGCACGACATCTAAAACTGTAATCGGAAAGTCCCAATCTATATCACTTCTTTGCGGTACATATGCAACACTCTTTCTAATGCTTCGAATATCCTCTCCAAGGATTTGGACATATCCCTTATCATTTGGAATTAAATCTAATACAGCTTTCATTAAAGTAGATTTCCCCGCTCCATTTGGACCAATAATTCCAACGAGCTTCCCTTTCTCAATATCGAAGGAGACATTTTGAACTACTTGATTCCCTTGATACGATACAAACAAATCTTTAACAATTATAGCCTCATCCATTTTTTATGCATTCCCCTTTCTTTTTTTCGTATATATAATTATTTTGCGTAAAGGCAAATTTTAAGCAAAAAAATATAAAGCGAATGTAAATCCATGTTTAAGTTTCCTTAAGGAAACTTTTTTATATGAGTCAAATTATATAAGTTGTACGCAAATTTGTAAACTAAATTTTACTAATTTATAAATATATAATGAAAATAATTATCAATGTGGAACAAAATATATTATCTATTTTATGATTTTTTGAAAAAGATATTACTGTGAAAAATAAGCAATATAGTATATAAATGAAAGAACCTACTCGTATGAGTTGACTCTTTCTCTTTCACAATATTTGATACGCTCTGCAGCAAAAAATATAATTAAATTACTTCCAAACAACACCTCGCCGCTCATATTCCATTCTATATTCAACAGCGGCTGCAATTTTAGGACTTGCGAACTTTTCGATAACCCAAAGAGCTAAATCAATTCCTGAAGTAACTCCTCTTACAGTAATAATATCGCCTTGATCTACAATTCTGTAAGGAAGAAACTCTGCTCCATATTCACTCATTTCACTCTGCGCCAAATGATGCATTGTCGCCTTTTTATCATTTAATATACCGGATGCAGCTAGTAACATACCTCCAGTACAAACTCCCGCAACAATCGTTCCTTCATTATGCATCTCTCTAATCGTTTCTGTCAGTGTTCCAAGCTCTGCTTGCTTTCGTGCCCCATGCTCTGCTTTATGATTCCAGCCACCACCAGGTACAATTAATAAATCTGGGCGATTATCCATTCGTAAAAAATCATGTAGTTTCACCGTAATTCCAAATGAAGTAGTAACTTCTTGTTTCTGTACACTTGATACGAGTTCAACCGTAAATGGAGCCCCTTCTTCTATCGCTCTTTTCAATACTTCAAAAGGTGCAAAGGAGACAAGTTCTCCAAAACCATCAAACAATACAATTTGTATTTTCATTTTTTGAACACCCCATATGCTTTCTTTTTCGCATCCAAAATTAGAATAATAAATGTTATCTACCAATTAACAATGACGACAGTCTTTCTCCTCTTCCTTTATAAACTCTCAAATGTTCTACTAATGCACTCTCGTCACCCATTAGGTTCATCGTCTTTTTAACAAAGTTCCAATTTAAACTACCTGATAACCATAGCAACGAAGAAAGTCTTTCATACTCATTTAAAGTTAAAATGTTATTAGCTCCATACCCTTCTAAAAATGCTCTAGCAACTTTCGGACATACTACATGTGACTCTATTCCTTCTGTCCGGGAATACCACTTTATTAAAAAGGCTAACCCTTCAACGCGGTCAACATAACTAATAGATTCAAAATCCACAATTCCTTTTACCTTTTGACTTGATCCCCATAAAACATTCAAAGGATTTAAATCGGTTTGTACAATAAACTCCAAATTATTCGTATATGCACATTCTATATGACACTTAGCGAGCTCTATATACCCCCGCAATTCCTTACATGTACCACCTTTATTTTCTAATAGCTTTATAAACTCACCATATCCATCTAAATGCGATTTCTTTTGAAAAGTCGAGCTTTGAAATGTACTAGAAATATCATGTATATTTCTTGCTTCCTTTCCAAAAATCTCTGCCATTGTTTCTGTACAATGAGTAATATGCTCCCCTTCAATCCAAGTAGACAATACAAACCGGTACTGTTCATCATTCCAAGTAACAAATGTAAATGACCCTCCCGCCCGATTCTCCTTAATCTGCATAAATGGGATTCCATGCTCTCGTAAATAATACGTAAATCGTACTTGCTCTTTCAATTGTTCATTTGATAATGTCCCAAAAGCTGGATTAGTTGTTCGATCGCCATTCATAAACCGTGCGGAATACCGGTCTCCATTTACGATGATTTTATAATGTAAATCTGTATGCCAACTGTTCTTATGTAATTCTGCTTCCACTATTAGTGGATGAATTTCTTTAAAATAATTTATTACTACATTTCTTATTATGCGTTTCACCCTATTCCCCTTTCATGCAAAAATTCATTCTTGTACTTCCGAATAAAAACCTTTTAAAGTGAGGATTTTTAAGATACACCTAATGTATTCAAATAAAGAATTCTATCCTACTGTGGAGTAATAATAAAGTTATGTAATTTTGCCGCCAAAATTACAATAGCCTTCTATATATGTAGATGAAAGAAGGCTACTAAATCTTTTTAAAAATCTAGTTATTTCATAGTGAATGTATTATTGATTAAATAATACATTTGTTTAATACAAGTACTAAATAAGAAAAATGAAGCGTCATAATGCAATTAACAAATTGAGGATTTTCATTTAAACTTTATAAAACTCAAATGTATTTTTTTCTAAACATATTGTTTCATCAGAGGTTTTGATAATGATATCAAAACGCTGACTATACGAATGCATAAATACTTCATATTGAATCCGGCGTTCTTCATGAGACTGCCTTAAATAATTTATATCGGCTCCCCTTTCAGCTATATCCCGGCTTGATCTTCTCATTAGTTCCGTTTCGCCATCTGTATAAAAATAAATTTTCAAATCAAATAAATCAGGATTAATAAATGCGGCGCTCATTCCTTCCACAATCGTTACTTTATTTTCCGAAGAAATCAACTTACTTTTCATATAATGCGTATCTATCGTATAAAAATCTAGCCCCGCTCTAACCATATGAATATCTCTTTCTAAAGCTGCCAAATGGTGCGCCGCTGGATGACAAGCTGTCATTTTATAACGATGATTTTCATTTTGATATGTATAGTGAATCACTGCATGCTTGCGGATATCTGAACTAACAATGTAAGGATCTGTATTAATATAATTTACTTCATTTTGATTTAGTAGCTTTACGAGTCTATTAGTAAACGTTGTTTTTCCAGCTGCACCATGTCCTGAAATACCGATAACAATTTGTTCATCTCTCATCTTTAACCAATTTATAATTTCTTGTAACAACTTATCCATCATTCTCCCCCTTGCGCTAATATACTACCCTTTATTTATATATCCAAAAATCCTTTCATTTAATTATACTTAACAAAGGAAAGTTAGTGTGATTATTCATCATACCACCTCTAATTCTAAACAACTTTATTATCTTTTATATGACTTTATTATTTATGAACACCTACATGATTAAATATATTTCTAACTTTATAAACCCAACAGAATATCCTCTGCTTTTCGGTAATTTATGCGAACCAATGCAGTCATAACTATGTACAATAAAAAAAGAGCCAATCCCTATAAAATAGAAGATTGGCTCTTTCCTTTATTTACTCCCCTGTATCAGAAAATCTCTTTATACGTTCTCCAATTTCATCGCGAACACGTTGAAATTCAGACCATTCTTTTCCTGCTGGGTCATCAAATCCCCAGTGAACACGATTCACATGTTTTGGTGTAGACGGACAAACAGAATCTGCATGACTACAAAGGGTAACGACTAAATCAGCATTATTTAAAATATTTATATCAATCATATCCGAAGTTTGATTTGTTATATCAATATTTACTTCATTCATTGCTTTAATTGCGTTTGGATTTACTCCATGTGCTTCAATTCCTGCAGAATATACATTCCACTTATCACCTAAATATTGTTTGCCCCACGCTTCTGCCATTTGGCTTCGGCATGAATTTCCTGTGCATAAGAAATAGATTGTCTTTTTGTTTTCCATGTTGTTTTCCACCTTTGTTTTTAAATTATACTGGTTGATCATTAAAATATTTACGCTTAAACCAAAAAGCGACGTTTACAAGTGCAATCATTACAGGTACTTCCACTAACGGCCCGATAACAGCTGCAAATGCTGCGCCCGAATGAATACCAAACACACCAACTGCTACAGCAATCGCTAACTCAAAGTTATTACTACCTGCTGTAAATGCTAACGTTGTCGTCACCGGATAGTTTGCACCAATTTTTCTTCCCATAAAGAAAGAAACAAAAAACATTACAATAAAATAGATTAATAACGGAATCGCTATTCTTACTACATCTAATGGTACGCTAACAATCATTTCCCCTTTTAAAGAGAACATAACGATGATTGTAAATAGTAATGCAAGTAATGTAAGTGGACTAATCTTCGGTATAAATACCTTTTCATACCACTGTCTACCTTTTAACTTAACGAGTACAAATCGCGTCAACATACCTGCTATAAAAGGAATTCCCAAATAGATAAACACGGATTTCGCTACTTCTACCATTGTAATATCGACAATAGCCCCTTCAATTCCTAACCATTCTGGAATGACTGTTACAAACACGTATGCATAAACGGAGAAGAATAGCATTTGGAATACTGAGTTAAAAGCCACTAAACCTGCTGCATACTCTTTATCCCCATCTGCAAAATCGTTCCAAACAATGACCATCGCAATACAACGTGCTAACCCAATCATAATGAGACCAACCATATATTCTGGCTTATCAGGAAGAAAAATAATTGCTAAAACAAACATAAGTACAGGTCCGATAATCCAGTTTTGTACTAAAGATAAAACCAATACTTTTACATCTTTAAATACTCGGCCCATTTCCTCGTAACGAACCTTTGCTAATGGTGGATACATCATGACAATTAAACCAACAGCAAGCGGGATAGACGTCGTTCCAACTTGTAATGTATTTAGTCCGTCTACTACACTAGGAAATACATACCCTAAACCAATCCCAACAGCCATAGCTAGAAAAATCCATAGTGTTAAATATCGATCTAGAAAAGATAAACGTTTCATTTTATTTTCCATCTCCTATTAACAACAAGAATTTTGTTCTACTACGTTAGAAGTCGTGCAACAAGATGACTCTTCTATTTTGTGAACATCACTCTGTGCTTTTGTATAAAAGAATTCCCACTCGTTCCCATCAGGATCCGTTACCCAAAACTTATCTTGAACCGCATAGCAACAAGTTGTATCCATCTCATTACGTGCAAAGAAACCTTCTTTTTCTAATCTTTCTTTATGCAATGTAATCTCTTCAGCTGTATCCACTTGGAAACCGAAATGATTTACTTGGTTTCCCTTCACTTCATCTCTTACGTTCAGCGTGAAGTTAAGTCCTGGCGTCTCTAATAAAAATTTTGCATAATCTATTTTCACCTTAACTGGTGACTCACCAAATACTTTTTCGTAAAATTCAATAGACTTCTCTAAATCCGTAACATTTATACCAACATGAACATATCTCATAACTTATTCCTCCTCTTTATATGTTATTAATCAATTTTTTTTGATTAATACTACAAAATTTTAACAGCAACTACCTTTGCCTGTTTTTCTAAAAATGCAGCACAATTCTTCTGATAATAAATTATTTACTTCCGCATCATTTAAATCATAATAACTCCACGTACCTTTTGTTTCTTTTACAATTAAACCTGCATCTAATAAAATCTTTAAATGATAGGACAACTTAGATTGCGTCATTTCAAAAATCTCTGCTAAATCACATACACAAGTCTGGCCTCGCTGGCAAAGTTCATACATAATCTCTAAACGCTTTTGATCCGCTAATGCTTTAAATTTTTTCTCATAGAGCTGAAAATCTTGTGCCATTTTAGTCCCCTCTCCCTTCATCAAATTTTTTTGATGTTTATAGTATATATTTAGTTTAGCTCTTTATGCAACTAATTAATCAATTTTTTTTGATTAATATATTCTTCTCTTCTTTCCCTTAACAGAACTTTTAAGTTATCAAATTACAAAATGCCCTGCATAACAGGGCTATTTTGTAGAATTATGTATGTTTGTATTTGAAATCATACGAAATACTTTCACATAGAAAACTGCACTAACAAGGGTACAAAGTAATATAATTCCGAACACAACAATTGGAGATAGCCATGTAGAAAATACAATCATTATTGGTGCAATAAAACGCCCAATGGTAAATTGTAAATTAGATGCTGCCATATACTGTCCTCTAGAATTTTCAGGTGCATATTTACTGACGAAACTATGTACAACTGGCGAACGAATCAATTCCCCAATAGTTAATATTGCCATAAAGCAAAATAGTAGCCATATATTCGTTGTTAACCCTATTAAAAACATACCCATTCCAAATAATATATTAGAGACAATTAAAACGTTTAGGTCGCTCCAATTCTCAAAATATTTTGCAACAGGTAAAGAACATAAAACAAACAAAATGCCATTTAACCCCATCATCCATCCGAAAATTTCAGTATTACTCAAAGAGAATGAACCAGTACTCCATGAGAAAAGAGATTGAGTTGGTACAAATTCCTTTACATATAATGCAAGATAAAGATCTAGCTGCATGAAAGCTATCATAATCAAAACTCCCGCAAATATGTAAAGAGAGAAAATTTTATCACTAAAAATTTTCATATAATTATTCCATTGTTCTTTAAAGATTTTTGATATTGGATTGTTATCTCCATCATTTTTAGAAGCTTCGGGAAGCGTTTCTCTAATTATGAAATAGATTGCTATAAAATAAATAAATGTAACAATTGTACAAGTCCATAACAATTCACTTCGATAATGAAAGAAGAAAAATGAACCTAACACTGGTCCAAATACAGCACCAATATTATTTGCTGTAACAAAAGTGGCAAAGACCACCCTTCTATCCTTTTCTGGCACTATATCAGCTATCATTGCAGAACTTGCTGGACTGTATATTGCCCCGCTAATTCCAATACCGATATAGGCTAAATAATTAATCCAATGTGAATGAGATAAAGCAAAAACTGCAAACATTGCTACTTGTATGATTGTGCCTAATAGCATGACAGGTCGACGCCCTAATCGATCAGCTAAATATCCACCTAACAAATTACCTATTATGCCTACAAGAGGTATAATTGCCATTAAAATTCCGCCAATTGCTTTACCAAAAGCATCGCTATAGTATATTGCCATAAACGGAAAATACATCCAAAACAATGTATTGAACATAGTTTCGCCAATCAATCTAGTTTTTAAATTTCTGTCCCAAGATAACCATTTCAACGTAATACATCCCCTATTTTAACTTTTCAAATATTCACTATACATTCTATAAACTGTCAGTCCAAGGGAAATATAATAACATAAAGTGAATTTATTTTACAAATTAATATAGAAATATAAATTTTAATTACAACACATTCTCTAGTTATTATCCTTTAATGCAATTCGAACTCACAGATCACCGTTACTATTAAACTAGACTAGACCAGATTCAAGATATCACTAAAGAAATAAATGATTCATAAATAGAAAAGAACATTGATTTTTCAATGTTCTTTTCTATTATTTCTGCATATGAATTAGATTTATATTCGAAAAAGCGCCTTACCCCTGATTCCTCTGTGCCTCTCTAAACTCCTCCTTCACCTTCTCTAACAACCCTTCTTCCGTAATTAATCGATACGCCGTATTTGCTAATGCTTTTGCCGATGTAATTAATGCTTTATCTCCAAGTTCTGAACGTGCTGCTTCTCTAAATTCATTCGTATGTGCAATTAAATCATCTGGTCCGATTTTAATGTACGGATGAATTGTCGGTACGACTTGACTTACGTTTCCTGCGTCGGTTGAACCGATCCCTACTCTTTCTTTACGGTTTACATCTTCACCTAATAGTTCTAGTTCTTCCGCTACGATATCGTTATATGTTTTTGTTACGAGTAATTCATCGATTTCATTTTGGAATTGATGGATTTTTACTTTTGCACCTGTTGCTAACGCTGCTCCCTCAGCAATGTTTCTTACTTTTTCTGTTACTTCCGCGCATCTTTTTCGCGTTGCTGCACGGATGAAGAACCTTGCTGAGGCGTAGTCAGGAATAATGTTAGGTGCTTTTCCGCCTTCTGTAATAACGCCATGAATTTTGACATCTGACGGAAGTTGTTGGCGAAGTGCGTTAATACCGTTATAGAGCTGAATAACCGCATCTAATGCGTTAATTCCTTCTTCTGGTGAAGCTGCGGCGTGAGCTGTTTTTCCGTAAAAATGAAAATCAAGTGGATCGACTGCTAGTGAAGGGCTTGTTGTCGCTGTTTTTCCGCTCGGATGAATCATAAGTGCCGCATCAATGTCTTTAAATAAACCTGCCTTTACATAACTTGATTTCGCGCTACCGTTTGGCCCTCCTTCTTCAGCTGGTGTTCCAAACACGACAACTTCCCCGCCAATTTCTTCAAGCGTTTCTGATAATGCGATCGCTGCCGCAACGCTAATTGTGCCAATTAAATTGTGACCACACGCATGACCGAGTCCTGGTAAAGCGTCATACTCAGCTAAAAATGCGATTGCCGCTCCTTGTTTTCCAGAGCTTTTTCGCGCGATAAATCCCGTTTCATGTCCAGCTATATTGTGCTGCAGTTGAAATCCTGCACTACCCAGTAATAAACTTAACGTTCTTGATGCATAAAACTCTTGGTTACCAATCTCCGGATTCGCATGAATATCATGACTTGTGTCTATGTACTTTTCCTTATTTCTTTCGATACTCTCTTTAATTGTTTTTCTTTGTGACGCTACTCCTGTCGCTCCCATTGTTCTTCCTCCTTTTATTTTCACATAAAAAAGCCTCTTTCTAAAAGATAGAAAGAGGCTTCTGTATATACAGTCAAAATGAGCTTCTTTCTTATCTTTCAAGTTACCTTGCTGGAATTGGCACAGTATTCATAACGAATCCGCTGCCGAGGTGTCATAGGGCCAGTCCCTCAACCTCTCGTGATAAGAATTTTCATAAAATTATATTAAATTACATTCATTCTAAGTTCATTCCGATTAAAAGTCAAGGAATTCCTATCCGAATTTACCGAATATCTAAAAATCCTTTTAATACACCAATTGTTTCTGGTGCTTGCAGTCTTGCACATACGTACGGAAATTCCGTACTACCTTCAAACATCATTTGAGATGTAAGCGGTGCACCTGCCCAGAAGATTTCATCATCAATTACTAAGAATGGGAATGCTTTATTTTGTCTTTGTAACTTTACATTTTTCAGTGGAACTGGTCCATCACTATAAACTGTTATTTGCGCATTTGTACGCATTAACGCTTGCCATACTCGCTTATCCACTTGTTTTGTACTTGGAAGTGAAATAATAATTTTTCGTTTTGCGGCTAAAATATCTTTTAATAACCCTTTCGTTTCCTCAAGATTCATTTCCATAAACCAGCGTAAACGTTTCGAAATTTTCCGTTCCCACAATTGTCTTGATGTCGTGCGATCATACACATCTCCGTGACGTTCTATATGAGCTGTTAATTGTGATAATGCTTGTTTTCTCGAAAGGTTTTTACGCATATAATGGCAATCTGATAATTGAATGAACTTCCCTCTCGCCCTTGTCACTGCTACATTGACGAGGCGATGGTTTTTGTGATCAAAGAATAATACGCCAGGTCGTTCTTGCGGATAACTGTCAACCGTATCAAAGATCATCATATCTCTTTCAGAACCTTGGAACTTATGAACTGTTGCCGCTAATACTGGTATGTTTTGATATTTCGTTCTCTGCAACATTTCTCTAATACACGTCGATAAAAAGCGTGACTGCGCCCTGTAAGGTGTCACAACACCAATCGATTGAACACCATCTAACAATCCGATTAACATCATTTGCATTGCTACTAAACCAGACATAATGTTAAAACGTGAACCAGATGCAGCGTCTTTTAACGAAAAGGCTCCCATTTGGCTCGTATCGAATAAAACACTCGCCTCATTTGCGAACGGCTGCAATTGCGCAAGTTCTTTACGCTCTGAAACAGACGGATGATCGTATACTCTATTTTTATAAATAAACGAATTCGTAAACTTCGATATATCCGCATGCATACGTCTTTGTTCCTGCAACATAAATAGGTTCGGATGTGCTTCTGATTTATTAACAGACTCAACAATCCCAGCATGGTAAAACATATCTTCCCCGAGCCATTTGCGAACAAGTTCATGGTTCGCCATCGCAATTGGAGGTAATTGTAAAAAGTCGCCACAAACGACGATACGTTTTCCAAGTGAAGCAGCTAATGCGATTTGCGGAACATATGCCATACTCACTTCATCTACGACAACTAAATCAAATGTACGCTCATAAATCAGTGAATCAATGGCACATTTCGATAAAGTCGCGCCGATTACTTTCGCATTTTCAATGTATTCTTTTTCTACTTCTTTAATTTTTGCTTTTTGCTTTCGAAGATCACTTTCAATCTCTTGTATACGCTTCTTATCAGCAGAAGTCGCTTTATATGATAAAATCTTTTCTCGAAGATCTTGTCGTGTTTCCTCTAAATAGAGTCTTTCTTCTCCCCAAGATCCGTTCGTCGTTTCAACTAACTTCGACGCAAGTAACGTTTCATGATTTCGTATATGTTCATGTTGGCTATAACCGTAACGAACAATTTCGCCAGGTGTCCATTTCTTTTTCTTCTCAATTTGCTTCGTGACTTCACTCATTAATACGTCTACTGCCGCATTACTATGAGCTAATACAAGTACCGATTTTCCTTTTTGATAATGTGCCGAAATAATACGTGATAAATTGTAAGACTTCCCTGTTCCAGGCGGTCCCCACACGTACGTTGTCGGATTGTAAAATGAACGATACGCCAATTCATTTTTCGGATTTTTCATCTTCTCAATATGCTTCGGACTACTCGTCCCGTCAACAAGACGCTTTATACGATTACGTTTTAACTTATCTTTACGCGCTTCTTTCAATCGCTCTTGCAGTTGCTCTAACAATTGCCACGGTTCACTGTATAAAACAGCTTCTCGTATTTCACCTTGTATATAATCATTTAATTTCAATTCTATTTCTAATCCATGTACAGATAATACTTCTCCTGTCGCTTCCTCACCATCGAACTCAATTCGAATTGGTGAACCTTCCGGTAAACTTACTTCCGAAATAAGCTGAAATACATATACTGTACTTTCATAATCTGTATATAAAAAACGACCGTTCATGATAGAAATTTTACTACCACCTATCGTTTTCCAATGCTTAATTTCATACGCTAATGCATAATGCCACTCTTTCATCGTTTCCGATAATGAAGGAGTTTGAGTAGGTGTATTCATCGTATAATCTCCTTCCTTCTCCCCAAACATACTTTCTCACTATACCATATAACACGCTAAAATTTGTAAGGTTTTTATCTTGCTTATTTTCTTAATTTTCAATAATATATTGTATATAATTTTCAGAAAGAAGGAATCTACATGTCAGTTAGAAGAATTGAACACGTCGGACTTATGGTCGCAAACTTAGAAACATCTATTTCATTTTATGAAGAAGTAGTTGGCTTACAGCTCATTAAACGTATGGGACACCCGAATCCAGACTTAAAACTCGCTTTTTTAGGTGTGGAAGAATCAAAGGAAACGATACTAGAACTCATTGAAGGTTATAACTCTTCTCTTCCGGCAGAAGGAAAAGTACATCACATTTGCTTTAAAGTAGATTCATTAGAGAATGAAATCGAAAGAATACAGAAACATAAAGTAACCTTTTTACTAGGAGAAGAAATCGAAACATTACCAGATGGAACACGTTACATATTCTTCGCTGGTCCTGATGGAGAATGGATTGAGTTTTTTGAAACTGAGAGATAAAGCAAACCTTTATTTTGCGGAATAGAAAAAGAACCGGAATTACGGTCCTTGTTTTTAACCAGTAACAATGAAACATACCTCCAACCTAAGAATTTACCAAGATTAAAAATACAATCATTTTGTTAGGAGGAGAGAATGGGAAATACAGTCTTTATTCTTGTTTTTTGGATACTGATACTATTTCCAATCCTTTATGTCATCAAGATAAAGGATTGGAATATAAAAACAGCTGCCTTATTTGTTGGAAGGATTCTATTAAGTATTGTCTATTTTATAAATGGAATGGTATTAGGTCTGCAACGAAATTGGGTAGAACCTCCCTATGAAACAGAATGGGATTTCTTTGTAAAGTCTTTACTAAACGGAAAAACTGATGCACTTATCCACTTGTTACTTCTAATTATTATCATTACTTTGGATCTATTCATTACATTTTATTATATTAATAAAAAGAAATAGGATATTCTCTCCTATTTCTTTTTTATGAGTAGCGCCATATCGCTATCAAACTAATGTTTTACGCTGCCCCTAAACAATAATTTTTAACATTTTTACTCTGGGGATGTCAATTTTACTATTTTTGGGGTATTTTTTTTACTAGCTTGATGGACATGGGGTTAATTTATTTTCTTAGGCTGATAGGCATGTGGTGCTATCCCACATCCATCAACTTAAGGATTTAGACTATTTTTGAAGTTAAAAGCACGTTACTATTTTCTTATGTTAATGAGAAAGGGTGACGTGTTTTTTATGAATATGAATCAAAAACAAGAATTATCTTTATTCGCTGAAGAGTTATATCGATATATGTCTCCCGCTACACTTAATCAATTAGCCATAGAAGCAGGCGGAATGAAACGAAAACGTAAGTGCCACGGGCACCATTTCTTATCTTTGTGTGTATGGCTAAATCAACAAGTCG
>NZ_CP016285.1:2951845-3114477 GCF_001679765.1 Bacillus sp. B25(2016b)
ATGCGAGAACTCCTATTACGTAAGAAACAGAAAGAGCTAAGTGAATATAAAGCGATGTACATAATTAAGGATTATTTTTCACTTTTTTACCAAGCATTACACAAAAACACCCAAGAATTATCAAAGGTTCTCCTTCGTCTGTTTAACCTCCTACAGCACAACGGACGAAAATCTCATCGATACGAGAAAAAGACAGTCTTTGATATTTTGGGTGTTGTTTATGAGTATACCACTTCTACTCATCAGGTAGCATAGTAAAAAATTGAAACCCGTCAGGGTTTATTTGATATGCCCGCTTTTATAAAATCTACAAAAGATAATAAAAAACTATATGGAAAGACCGCATTTTGTTTAAAAATATACCTTAAGTTGATGGATGTGTGGTGCTATCCCATTGCTATTAAGGTAAGAATTTAAGTGTAATATCATTTAAGGTAATACTTAAGATACAAATAAAATATCTTTTCCATGTCGCACTGTTTTATTGAAGTCTATCCCGAGTTGTAGCTAGTTCAATGCGACTGTAAATTCGGAGTTCGGTGCGCCAGCAAATACAACGGTTCCGTTCTCTGGTAGTTTCACTTTGTTATTATCACTAACGACGGTAAAATTGACGCATACTCCATTCTCATCATACACCGCGAATGAACTTCCTGATGACAACTCCACATTCATCGTTTTCCCTGCTGCCTCTTGCGGGACCGTAAACCATTTCGCATGCCCATTTTTTTGCAATGTAACTTTCGATAATTGACCTGTATCAAGGGGTTTTACGTTAGATTCACTGACGTATAAAAAGCTGGACATCTCCATATATTCAGTACCATCCTCTGTATAGAAATGGGCTTCCTTTGTATCCCGCCCATTCATCACAGGAATTTGAATTTGATGCGTCGCCGTATTCGGACCTGTAATTTTTTTGCCGTCCCAATATCCATCCTTGATCGTAATTTGTGTGTTAAGAGGCATTAGTTGTCCTAGATAGTTCATAGAATTAAATTTTTCGTTAACGAGATAGAACTTGCCACCCTCGCGCTTCGCCCATGCAGCAGCTGTTTTCTTCGGTAACACATTGTTTTCTAATTTCTGGGCTAAATAGTGAGTCAGCACATTTTGCCCCAATCCCGGTGATAATTCATATGTGCTCTCTCTCAAATAAACTTTTCCATTCTTCTCTGTGACGAAATTAAGCTTGGAAGTACCCTTCTCATTTATAAAGCTCCCATCCGCCGTATATACATATTTTTCTTCCGGTTTAGTTGGTAAAAACAGTTCTCCCTTCTTCGTAATTTCTATTTTGAAATGGCTATAGCTATTTCCATAAAATCCTGCTTTTTTTACCACGTCTTGAGGCACTTTAGCCTTGTCGGGCTTGCCGAAGGATTTATCTGGCTTTATATCCTTAATTGTCCCTTTCTCTTTAAGCCTAGCTAGCAGTAATTTATTTGCCAACAGTTGATTTGTCATGCTGCTGCCGCCGGAGGACAATACAGCTGCTGCCATCTTCTGTTCTGGAAGCACGACCAATGTAGCATGTTGCAGTATCGTATCCCCACCCTTAGTCAACGCTTTTATCCCATATTCACTGAATGGGTATAGTTTCACACTATCCCAGCCAAGTCCATAGTTGAACACATTTCCGCTATCTTCCGGCCACATTCCTTTTTTATATTCTTCTTGTTCCATCGCCTTGACTGCTTTATTAGAGAGAATTTCTTTCCCCTGTCCCATAAATATTTGTGAGAATCGCACCACATCTTCTGCAGTAGAAGAGATTCCTCCCGTACCAATTAGATTCACCATTTCACTTGGTAGCTGTCCCTGGTATGTCGGAGAATACAGTCCAGCCCGCTTTTCGTCTTCCCATTTGTCTTGCGATGTTATCGTATGATTCAGTTTTAATGGCTCTGTAAACTTTTGATGTAGAAATTCAGTAAAACTCATACCGCTGACTCTTTCTACCAAGATCTCAGCCAGTGTAAAACCGTCATTACAGTATACTGAGAACGCACCAGGGTCTGCCTTCAAGTTTTGGTTGGACAATTGTTGCAACAAGATATCATGGGCATAAGCATCATTATCTTTAAATAAAAATGCATTATTGAACGTCGAACCTTGCAAACCCGAGGAGTGATTCAACAGCATACGCGGTGTAATACGCTTATATCGTTTATCTTTCATTTTGAAATCAGGAATATAGCGGGCAACAGGAGCATCCAAATCAACTTTTCCTTCGTCTACCAGTTTCATAACAGCCGCAGCTGTATATACTTTACTGGTTGAACCAATTCCGTATAGAGTATCTTTAGTTAGTGGCTCTTTCCCTTCTATGTCGTTCTTACCTGTCTGACCCGACAAAATAAATTTACCATTATCAATCAGCGCATACTGTACACTAGTCGTCTCATAGGACTTCGTGAGCAGTGCAGCGTTCTCTGCAGCAATCTTCTCCAAATCTTTGCTAGCAACTTCTTGGCTAGATACAACCGGAGTCTTACTGCTAGAAGACGCTATCGCTCCTGTTGGTAGACTCATCGTTAGAGCTAAGGTAGCGGCTAACACTCCAGATAATTTATTTTCCATAAGAAAAATTCCTCCTTAGATAAATGATCGATTTCATCTTTTATTTGTTCAATTACAAACATCACATAAACTACTATTCTGGCTTTATCCCTACTGTTGTAACAAACGGTAAAACCTCTCTTTTTCACATGTATGTTAGTACCATAAATGATTTTTTTATTTAGAATGCTCTTATTACTAGTTTGTTTTTCGTATAAATGTATCCTATTTACCCTCCCTCTTTTACGCTTCTCTATATTTGTATCCTACACAATAAAAATTTCTTTTTTCTTATCCATTTCTTACAATTTCCTTACGTTCAAATCACTTCTATAATTAGATAGGTTTTATTTTAAAATCTCCAGGATAATAAGTGCATATATAATCCCACGATTTTATAGAAGATGGATTAATAACCTTTCATGCACATCTCTGATATTCCCTTAGATTCCACCCTCAACCTTTACCACAGTTCCAACTGGCATCAACACTTCTTCACATTCTTATAAGTGGAAGTCATTATTTCATATTCATCATTGTAAAAAGATAAAACGAGAACTGAAACAGCCCCTAATATAATTGACGTTGTATGAGCTTAGATTGATAGCGACGGGGTACCGCCAGTATTTCGGAAAAAACCACACTAAGGGTATACAAGGTTTTATACAGTTTTTCAGTTAATCCAATAACAGACAAGAACCCTAAAACCGCACCAGGATAGGAAAGTATAAAAAATGCATAGATCCATAGAACAAAAAAAAGACGATTCCCTTGTAAAATTAGGGAACCGTCTTTTTCTTCGCTATCGATAACAAAAATCAAGTACGTAATATTTTATTTGTCGATATTTTTTCAATCTTCATTATCGATTTCTATTGTACCCGTTCTAGCACTAACCTTTAAAATATTTAACAGATTATTAGGTGTCTTAATTTCCACTTCATATTCAAATTTTGATTGTGCTAAGTTGTCATCTTCTAATTCAAATTCTTTTTTCACATTAATAATTTCTCCATTTGTATGAGCTAAAGAAATTTCACGAACTTGTTTCTCTGTGTAGTTTTCATTCTTTTTTGCATAATTGTAACCCATACCATAATATCCACCAATAATAGCAATACCACTTACTAAAATAGCAATTACACTTATAATTATTTTCTTTTTATGTTTTAACATTTTCATCCACTCCTTATTGATTAATCCTCTATTCCAAATCTTGCTTCAAGTGCCTTTTCTGCTTGTTCTAATTGATCTTCCAGTATATCGTATTCTTTTTCTTGCGCTTTATATTGTTCAATCGTTATCGTTCCAGCGTGATAATCTGCTTCTAGCCGATTATCAGATAGATCTATCTTGTCATCCAATTGGTCAATTTCTTTTTTTACTGCTAAGTACGTATTTAATTTTTCTTCTTTTGCTCCAACTGGTTTCGTGTTATTGGCCTTTTCTACAATAGATGTGACTTCGTTTTTGAAATCTTGTGTTTGCTTCGTATCATTCGTAGCGGGCCCTATTTTGTTTGGTTCTTGTTGTAGTTGAGCAACTTCTTTTTGTAATTTATCATTTTCCACTTTCAGTTGTTGCACTTCTGTATTGTTATCAGCTTGAGTAGAACAAGCTGTTAACAATACACAAGATATCGCTCCAATCAGCATCCATTTTCGCATTCTGTTTTCCTCCCTTTACATGTGCACCTTATCCTTGCCTTTATATTACTGAACAAACATTAAAGGAAGATTAATGTACAAAAAATAAAGTGAAGACTTTTACGGGTAGCCCGACTTCCCCTAACTCCCTCGCATTCGCCGAATTTTGAAGGAGGAGTCTTACTGTCCGTTAATGCTGGATAAAATGATATAATTAAATCGTTTCTAATCTTTCTTTAATGTTTTTGAATTATAGTGATACATATTAATAAGAAGAAAAGGAGAATGTTAATGCGAGTTCTTATTGTCGAAGATGAACAAGACTTACAAAATATATTGGTGAAACGATTAAATGCAGAACATTATAGTGTCGATGCATGTGGGAATGGAGAAGATGCCTTGGATTATATAAACATGGCTACCTACGATTTGATTGTCCTTGACATTATGATTCCCGGAATAGATGGTTTACGCGTATTACAAAGATTACGCGCGGACAATAATGCAACTCCTGTCTTGCTTCTTACAGCTAAAGATACAATTGATGATCGCGTAACAGGACTCGACTTAGGTGCGGATGATTATTTAGTAAAGCCGTTTGCTTTTGATGAACTGTTAGCAAGAATTCGAGTGTTAATGCGAAGAAAAACAGGAAATACATCTAATGTGTTTGAAATCGCTGACCTAGTGGTAGATTGCAATATGCATAAAGTAACAAGAGGAGACCAAGTTATCACTCTTTCCAGTAAAGAATTTGCTATTTTAGAATATATGATTCGTAATAAAGAAGTTGTGCTGACACGAGATAAAATTGAGCAACATGTGTGGAATTACGATTATGAAGGTGGCTCGAATATTATTGATGTTTACGTCCGCTATCTTCGTAAAAAAATTGATAGCCAGTTTGAAACGAAGTTAATTCATACAGTGCGAGGAACTGGTTACGTATTGCGAGTAGAATCATGAAAAGACTATCAATAAAAATGAGAGTAACCCTGTGGTATACGGGGCTAATTGTAATTATTATGGCACTCGTGTTAGCTTTTATTTTAACTTCTTCAGATAAAGTTTTGCTTTTTAATATGAAAGATAAATTGAAGAGCACAGTAAAAGAAAGCATGGAAGATATCGAATATAAGCATGGACACTTAAAGATGGACGATGATTTTGAAGCCTTAGAAGATGGCGTAAATATAAGTATTTATAATAAACAAGGTGAGCTGCTAGCAGGAAATAGTCCTACAAACTTTAATAAAAAGGTATCGCTTAAATCCGATGAAATACAAACCATTAAAGACGGTAATAAAGAATGGATTGTATATGATTTTCTCCATAATGGAGGCGACGATGAGCAAGTCTGGATTCGTGGAATAATGACCATGAGCCAATTATCTTCAACGATGAATACACTTATTGTCATAACACTCATCTCATTCCCATTACTTATTCTCATTGCGGCAGCGGGAGGATATTTTATTACGCAAAGAGCGTTTCGACCTGTGCAACAAATGAGTGATTCAGCTAGTAAAATTGGTGATGGTAAAGACCTTTCGAAAAGAATTCATTTACAAGGTTCACCAAAAGATGAAATGTATCATTTAGCCCAAACCTTTGACAAAATGTTCGAGCGATTGGAGACATCATTTGAAAGTGAAAAACAATTTACATCTGACGCATCTCATGAATTAAGAACACCAACATCTGTTATTATTTCGCAATGCGAATACGCTTTATCACAGAGGAATAATCCGAAAGAAATGGAAGAATCGTTAGAAGTCATTTTGAAGCAATCACGTAAAATGTCCGCTCTACTCTCCCAACTCTTATTATTAGCAAGAGCTGACCAAGGAAAACATAATACTTTCCAATTTGAATGTATCAATATGAGTGAATTAACGGAAATCGTCGTAGAAGAGCTCTCATTAATGGTGCAAGAGGCTTCGATTGATATAACAACTCATATAGAGGAAAACCTGTTTATAAAAGCAGATCAAACATTGATGATGCGTTTATTAATGAATTTACTAACGAATGCAATTGCATATAGCAAAGCGAGTGGAACTGTGAATATGCAACTATTCCGTGATGAAACCAACATAATAGGTAAAGTCTCTGATAATGGTATAGGCATCAGCGAGCAACATATTACTAAAATATGGGACCGCTTCTATCGAGTTGACGCAGCACGAACATCTTCAAACATCGGAAACACAGGTTTAGGATTGTCTATGGTAAAATGGATTGTCGAACTACATGGAGGAGAAATTACAGTTGAAAGTGAATTAGGAGAAGGCAGTACTTTTACATTTAAACTACCAATTGAAAAAAGAGCATAATTCATGCGCGTCTGTCGCTTCAAAATAAAGATTGATATTTAAAGGCTCTCTACAATCCTTATGTAAAAATAACTGACGCATTTTAAACATCATCGATTTTATCATTTTGGACAACCTATTCTGTTAAATTGATATACATGCGAAAAAACTATCGAAATAAAACCCCAGAAATCCAACGGTCTCTGGGGCTCCATTATATATTTAGCTCTTTTTGCTTTTTGTTTTGTTTATGTCTATACAGCAATTTTCGGCTTATTAGAGAAATCACTAATAAGGTCAGAATTAATAAAATAAGTTGCATAAATGATAGATCAAAATATTTAGCACCTGTAACGATTAAAAGTGTAGAAATTGTGCCTTTTACAACGAAAAAAATAATAACCCATAATCCGCCTTTTTTCCAGTTCATTTTATATTACCCTTTCCTACATTTAAATTCTTAAAAGATTTAATGATAGTTCTTAAATGTGACAACTTAATAGAAATCTATTATATTAACAAAAAATTCATGTCTAATTAAATGCGACGATTCTATATTAAGTGAAAATGATATTCATTGTCAATTTTATTGACTATTTGAATACTTATTCTTAACCTCTTCCTACTTTGTTTCTTATAAGCAATACACTCTTGTATTCAAACAAAAACACCTCCATTGCATTTGCACACTTAGTATGCGAATGCAAGAGGTGTTTTTTCATATACCATCAGGTAAGATTTCCTGCTTTGTTTATTTCTTGATACGTAGCTATTTTTTAGTACACGATAACTGGATCATAAGTGTTCAAACTATCATATACAGTTTTTGCAACATTAGGAAGAAGGTTCACACATCCACCTGATCCTCCTGTTAAATAAGCGTTATTTCCCCAGTCTTTTCGCCAGCCAGCATCGTGGAATCCTTGACCACTATTTGTGAATGGAACCCAGTAATCTACTTTAACCGCATAATCAGCTTTTCCTACTGCGCTACCTCTTAGCGTGTATGGTGTTCGTTTATATAGAACGTACCACACACCTGGTGATGTATCTTCACCAGTACTATGTTTACCAGTTACTACATTTGTTGTAACAACTAATTTTCCATCTTTGTAAATCCAAATTTGTTGCTCTGCAATTGAAACTTCTGCATACGTGTCTCCGATGCCATTATTCGATGTTGTTTTATAACCGATACCTTCCTTCTCCCAACCATTTCCGTGAATATTAGAAGCAGAAAGCGATTTTTCGCCTTTCTCAAAGGCTTGTTGAACTTGTTTAGTTTCTTTTTCAACATCTAGTGCCCAGCCGTATCCTTGTCCTTTTACTGATATGACTGAACCGGAATGAGTTTTAAATGAGAAATCTTTATTTAATGTTGATTTGGCATTATTAATTTCAGTAATTTTCTTCTTAATGTCACTCGCATCAATTGTAACTTTCATATCCTTTGACATAGAGGCATTTTGAATTAAATCTTTTGCTTTTAAAGGATAAACTTCATCCTGCACTTTATACTCAACAGACTGCCCAAGAAGATTCTGTAGTGCTTTCTCCTCTTTTTTGACAATCGGATCGTCTTCTTTAATAGGTTTTATGTATGCAGACTTCAGATGAATTTCGCTTTTATATTTTTGCTTATCATAATCTTTCAGTAGACTAGTAACATCATACTGTTTTCCTTCCACACTTTTCGAAATAACAATTTTCCCTTGTTCTAGCTTCGCCATAGCATCTTGAGGCGCTTTTAATTTCTCATTCATAGAGATGAGCTTTTCTTCCACAAGTTTTTTCATCGTTTCACTACGATACTGATCTGCCTTCTCTGGTAGCAATGAATAATTTTTCCCCTTTGAAGAAGGGAAAAATGTCCACTGGCTTTTTAATAGTTTCTTAATTTGAGGCAAATCTTTTTCCGTAAGTTCCGTTTTTGTATCTTTTTCATCTAAAATTTGTTGTTGATCAACATAGACTTTGTTTGCTAGTCCAGATGTCTTTAATTTTTGTATTGCTTGATCAGCGCTCAGACCACCAACTTTTGTGTCATTAATTGTAACATTCGAATTGAAGTGAGTTGCCTGGTAATAACTCATTCCCCCAATAAGAAGTGCAATTACACCAATACCCGCTGCGATAAACTTCCAATTTGTATAACGTTTGTTTGATCTTACTCGTTTTTGATCAATTTCTTCAACTGATTCATTTGTTGTATTGTTGTTCATCAATCTTTCCCCCGTATGTATTAACGTCAAACGATTTTCAATTAAAATCATAGACTAGTGTACCTTATTTTTCCTAAAATTTCATTATTTCCGACCACATTTTATCGCAATTTAATGATTAAATTTAGATTTTTTAATAGTACGATGCATTGCACAGCCCTTTACAAGTTATAAAATGAAATTTCAATCAACCGTTATACCAAGGGAATTAACTACATCTTCTTTGGAAAACTTTTTCTCTTTACGTAAAATACGAATTATATTATCCGTTTTATGAACATCACCTCCTAATTTTGTCAAAAAAAAAAAAAAACGATAGTCCTTCTATCTAAAATGTAGAAGGACTATCGTTTTTTCAGTTAGAGTATTTGTATAATCGTTTAACTTTTTATTTCCTGAAGGTCAAACTTGATGAAGATGATGAAATTTCATCTCATAGCCTTTAAATGAAAACATTATGTTTTTTATGGCAACCAAGTTTATTTTCTTAGCTTGATGTCCCCCACATATCCAGCAGCCTAAGATTAAGTAAGAGTCTGTTCAACTAGATTTTTTCTAATATTTTTAGGAGCATCTTATTTCACCTTGTCATATTTCACTAATTAAATTTAAAACACATCCATATGCTATTTAGTAAAATTTACGATTCGAGACGTAATTATTGCAGTAATCAAGATAATAATAGCGGTTATCAAGCCAGATTCTCCAATCCAAATCTCAGTTTGATATCCTGTACTTGCACGTGCGAAAGGTCCTTGGATAATGGCATTCCAAGTGGTATGGATGATAACCGAAGGCCAAACGCTACCTGTGATAAGTCGTAAATAAGCTGTAATATAACTGAATGGCACAATACATAAATAGATGCCAAGTACTGAGAGAAAGACAGATGATCCCTCTACATACAGACCAGCGATAACAATTGGAACATGCCACGTTGCCCAAATCAATCCACTAATAAGGATGGGGCGTGAAAACTCTGCATCGATTAGCCTTATAAGCATGTAACCTCGCCACCCCATTTCTTCTCCAAAAACTGGGATTAAGTTAAGCAAACTTCCTAAAATGCCGCTCAATACTACTAGATAAATGAAACTGAATGGTGCCGTTACATACTGAAGTCCAAGTATATTGTAGATTGGTTCTAACATACCACCTTCGGGATGCCGAAACCTCGCAATTCCGCTCAACCAGGCTATAGAATAAGTAATTCCACAAATAATCATAGGTATTAACAGAGCAAAACCAATCCCCTTCCATACCTTTAAGTTACCGAGACTAAAAGATACATCTTTAAACCCTTCTTTCAGTATTATGCGAGTCAAAATAGAAGAAAATGCTGGGGTAAACATATATACCACAATAAGCGGCATACTGTTAGTAACCATTACTACTACATTTAGGATAATGGAAGTAATGGTTAAGATACTTAGAAAGAGTTGAATTCCTATTTTAGCACGTTGGATTTTATCTTTATTATGGAATGCTTCTCCGTGTAACAACATTGTAATCCGCCCTTCCCCTTTTATTCATTTGTTTATTAAATTTACTTCCTGTCATTTCAACAGCTACAACTTAGAATAAAAATATTTTGGCATACAGATTCATTCATCTTTACAATCCCTCCCAAATTCATAATCTAATCTTACTTGCGGCTCAACAATGTAATTATTATTTATAAGGTGTCATAGCCGATAGTACAAAAGTGTAATGATTAGCCTATGACTTGTGTCAATTAACCTTATGACAATATGTAACTAGAAAATATGATATGGAATAAATAAGAATTGAATTAAGGCAATTAATTCGTGTAAGTACATGAATCAATCTTGCTTTTACAAATAATTCAATTGAGGTGAGCAAAAATGAATAAGAAAAAAATGATTGCAATGGTTAGTACAGCTTTATTAGTCACAGGATGTGGGGAAGTAGGAAACGCTCAAACTGTAGCAGTCGAAAACTCAGGTCAATCAATCCAAAAAAATATAGTTAAATCAATACAATCACAGGCTAACCCATTAAAAACGATAGAACCGTCAAAACCATTTGAAGATTTAAAACCACTTAAGAAAATGATTGGGAGCGCACAATATGTAGGATTAGGAGAGAATACTCATGGAAGCTCTGAAATTTTCACTATGAAGTTTCGCCTTGTGAAATATTTGGTTACTGAGATGGGCTTTACAAATTTCACAATGGAAGAAGATTGGGGAAACGGCTTAAAGCTAAATGAATATATCCAAACAGGAAAAGGAAACCCTAGGGAATTTTTAAATTTGTTATATCCTACTGATGAAATTATAGCCATGATTGAGTGGATGAAAGATTATAATGCTGATCCATCCAATAAAAAGAAGATCCAATTTATTGGAATCGACTTAAAAACGTTGGACCAAGGTAGCTTTAATAAAGTAATTGATTATGTAAGGGTACATCGACCAAATTTGCTTGCAGAAGTAGAAGAAAATTATAAAGAATTATCGTCTTTTACTGGAAGTATACAAGAATATATGAAACTTACTCCTGAATTGAAAGAGAAGTTCAAAGCAAACGCTGAGAGAGTAGCCCGATTACTAAATGATGAGAATGAGCAAGCCAACACAGAAATAGTTTCACCTGAGTACATGTGGGTAAAAGCAACGGCAAGTGCAATAGAGAAATTTACCACAATGCTACTTCCTAACGACTATCCAAGTATAATAAAGCTACATGAGCAATACTTGGCCGATCATGCAATGTGGGCACAAGAGACATTTGGTGGTAAAACGATGGTATGGGGACACAATATTCATATTGCTAAAGGAATTATCGATGAGAAATTATACCCTTATGTTGCGGGGAAATTTTTGAAGGAACGTTTAGACAATAATTATGTCACAATTGGTAGTACAACTACGAAGGGGAATTTCACCTTATACAGCGAATATGATCCTTCTACTGGAGGTAAGATTACAACGCGTGCGATTCCACAAAATGTAAATAGTTTTAACTATACCCTCGGAAAAGTACCATATAACATGTTTTTATTGGATAACCGTCACCTTAAAGGACAAGCAGAGAAATGGGTTAAAGCCAAAAGACCATTACTAAGTATAGGGGGACAAATATTCCCAAACGAATCGACATACTTTGATAAATCATTGCTTGAGCAATTTGATATTATTTTTCATATTCGAAAAACAAGTCCATCTCATATTAAATAAAAGTACAAAAAAACCGTTCTTGCAGATGCAAAAACGGTTTTTTTGTGGAGGATTAATAAAGTGAAACTTTAATCAGTCGGGATTTTATTCATCCCCCACCTAACTTATTTGCTTCCACTGAATTTTGAGGTGGGGGTCTTACTGCCCGGCAAATAGCGGGATAAAAGGATCTTTTTTAACTAGAAGTAAGCTGTTCTCCCCCCTTTTCAATCTCATTTAAAACTGTCATATGACACTTTTACACTAGTGAGAATGACAAAAAAAGCAGTATGATTCGGTTATTACATAGATAGGAGCGATGAACTTTATGAAATCAAGATTCATCCAGAATGGTTATTTTTTATTGCTAACTTTCGTTACAGGATTATTTTATTTTTGTTTTTATCTAATAGCTCTGCTATTCAGTTTTACCCTTTCATTTACGGTAATTGGGATTCCACTAGTTATACGCGTACTACAGACTACGACACCTTTTATCCAATTCGAGCGCATACAGACGAAAATTTATACTGATATTTCGACCGACTCTTACGATAAAAGTATAAAAATGGCTACATCAAACTGGACTCAGGTGAAATTAGTGCTTACAGATCGTCGCACTTGGTCTGCTGTCTTTTGGTTAATGCAGAAATTAGTGATTGGCATTTTCAGTCTCATTAGTGCAATCATTTTTTATGTAATGCCACTTATGTTCCTGTTGGCACCACTACTGTATCGATACATCGATATGAATATTATATTCATACAGATAGATACTTTTGCCAAATCACTCTTTGTAATGTTTATGGGTATAGTATTTACCGCCATAAGTATTAGAATAGTAGATGGTTTGACAAAGAAAATCGGGGGCTATACACGTAGTATGATTCGGCAACTAAATCAATAGAGGTTTACAGTCTGTGAGTAGTATCACAGTTTTAAATTAAAAAGTATAATAAGACATGAAAGATTAAATTATAATATAGGAAGTAAAAAGGCAGGCTATTTAGGGGGTAAATGACTTGTTAGATATGGTTAAGTATTGGTTTTGGTATGATTGGATTATGTTAGGGATTCGTCTACTTACTAGTGTATCTATCATCCTAGCTACATTAAATTTTCAAAATGGTTTAACATTACCACTTTGGATTATTATTCTTTGGGAAATTATTGCCTTCTCAATTCCATGGGTAGCCTTACTATTCAATTATAAATATTATTTGTTCACAGAAATACTGCTATATGGTGGACTATGTATATATTTAACCTCATTATTTCCGGAAGCTTACAACACATTTCTTATATCGGTGTTTCTAATTGCTGCAAATAGTAAGCATTTGTCCTATTATTGGACAGCTCCAATAACAGTTTTTATAACGACTGGAATTTTCTATGCGGTTGCGCCAAGTAATAGCTATTGGGTTATGGTCACCTATTATGGATTCGCATATGTAATGGGCTTCGCTTTTCATTTATTAATCGTCAATCATAAGCAAAATGAATCAATTCGTAAACAAAACGCGGTACTTGAGCAATATATGTCTCAGATTGAACGCATTACACTGGCGGAAGAACGAAACAGACTGTCGAGTGAGCTTCATGATACAGTTGGTCACGCTTATACTTCTATTATTATGGGAATGGAAACGTTGCGCACCGAACTTGCTACTGAAATGGGTATACAGAGGCTAGATTCTCTGCTTGAAATGGGACGTAAAAGCATCGAGGACGTGAGAGGTTACCTACATCAAATGGAGTCTCCGTGTCAATCGCCTTCCTTAATTCAATCTCTCCAAAATCTTGGAGTCGAATTTCAGGAGCACGCTCAAGTTAATGTAAGTTTTCGGGCATACGGAGAGGAATATGAATTGTCTCGGCAAGCGAAGATAGCGTTCATTCGTTGCTTACAAGAGTCCCTTACAAATGCAGTACGTCATGGTCAAGGAACTGAAATTATAGTTTCATTGCAGTTTGAACAACAATATACGAGATTAGAAGTTCAAGATAATGGAAAAGGAAATGTAGAATGGCAGGAAGGCTTCGGTATGAATGCGATGAAAGAACGAGCAATGAATTTGCAAGGTCAATTGTCTGTATATACAAAGCCGGATGAAGGAATGCTTGTTACATGTACCGTACCGCGACAAACTGAAATAAAAGATGGACTTATTCGTTTGTTAATTGTAGACGACCAGCCGTTTGTTCGAGAAAGTTTGAGGACACTACTCGATAGATATGAAGATTTAAATGTAGTGGGTTTGGCCGAGAATGGCAATCAAGCCATAGATTTGTGCGGGCGCCTTCAACCCCATGTTATCCTTATGGATTTAGATATGCAGCAAATGGATGGAGTCGAAGCAACCAAAAAGATTAAGCAACAATGGCCACATATCCGCATATTGATTTTTACAACGTTTCAAGATACCAAACAGGCGTTGGAATCGCTTCGCAACGGTGCGGATGGTTTTTTACTCAAATCTATTGAAACGTTGGAGCTAGCTAATACGATCCGACTTATTCACAAAGGTGGGACACTGATTGATCAGGGAATGTCTCAAAAAATATTTGAGAAGTTTGATAAGCAAAAAGAGACACCACAAGTAACCGCTTATGAGCTAACAGCTAGAGAGATAGAAATATTACAGCTAGTAGCAAAGGGACTTCGATACACTACCATAGCATCAAGGTTATATTTGTCAAATGGTACGGTCAGAAATTATGCTTCTACAGCTTATACAAAGCTAGGAGTCCGTAACAAAGAAGAAGCTGTTCAAAAGGCTCTAGAAATTGGAATTATTGAATAAGAAAAATGTTTTTTGTTTCTCTATAGCAAGGTAAAATGTAATTACAAGATACAGTAAAGGATAAAGTGAAACTTTAATCAGCCCTCACCAATCGGTTTTTTACGGGCAGCCCGCCCCCACCTAACTTCTTTGCTTCCGCTGAATTTTGAGGTGGGGGGCTTACTGTCCGGCAAATAGCATCATTACATTAATCTTTTTTCGGGAGTACTATTCCTTTATATAATTGAACTGTAGTTAAGTACTAAATCGAGTAAATTACTACAAAAATAACAAGTGGTAACCAAATGCGAGAGTACGGATCGATTAAAAGAGGGCTAAACATGTTCATACCAACTGATATATGAGTAATCCCTATAATTGCTGGGAATAAAAATATGAAGAATAACTCTTTATAGATTGATTTTGTTAATAATTCTCGGCGGACAACAATTTTACGAAGCATTTGATAACGAGCCACATCTTTTGATGCTCCCGACAGAACTTTAAACATTAAGCAACTTGCCATTATTGCTAAAAATGCAATTCCAACGAAGAACACCATAAACATTAATCCGCTAGCAAAATCATGACTCACAATATTGTGACGAAAAACCGGGAAAATAATAATAACTAGTTACTATTATTATTTATTTGTCACTTTTAAAGCATCTAACACTATCTTGGTTGCTTCTGCAATAAGCTTATCATCGTATTTAGCATCCTCTTTATCATGATTAGAAAGTATCGCAAGAACAATTGGCTTTTTATTTGGTGGCCAAATAATTGCGATATCATTTCTGGTTCCATAAGATCCCGAGCCCGTCTTATCAGCTACTTCCCATCCTCCTGGAACTCCAGCACGAATTAAGTTGTCTCCGGTAGTATTCCTTTTCATCCAATCTATTAATAAATCCCGTTTCTCAGTTGAAAGTACATCTCCTAACGCAAAAGCCTGAAGACTAGTAGCTAATGCCTTTGGGGTACTAGTATCATGTACGTCTCCTGGATGCACTTCGTTTAACTCTGGTTCAAAACGTTCAGGATTTGTAACGGTATCTCCTATTTCTCTCAGTGATTTTTTGAATTCACTAGGTCCACCTAATTGTTTAAGAATAAGATTTTGTGCAGTATTATCACTATATCGAAGGGAAGCATCTGCAAGCTCTTTCAGAGTCATGCCCCTATCAACATACTTTTCTGTAATTGGATTGTAATTAACAAGATCTTCACGAGTATACAAAACTCTTTGATTTAGATCTTCTATTGATTTCTTTTGTAAAAGTACTCCCACAGCTAAAGCTTTGTGGGTAGATGCGTATGCAAACCGTTTATCTGATTGATACGTAACGGTTTGATTCGTATCAGTGTCCAATGCATAAATACCAAGTTTAGCATCAAATTCTTTTTCAAGTTTAGCAAATGAATCATTACCAGTAGTTTCTTGTTTGATTTGATTTGTTTGTTTCGTTTGTTTAAGTGATTCAGATTGAGTATTACCATCGGAACAGCCTATAAGCGTTGCACATGAAAGAAATACTACAGGTACCATCTTTTTGTAATGTAAAATGTTAAAAAACTTGTTTAAGACTATCATACATTTTCAACCTCTTTCAAGAATATATAGTTTTTCTAGGTGTTATACATACCGACACAATGAAAAAGTCTATCGGATATCACTCTCTTGCATCTCACTTTTCATAAAATGAGTGAACTATCATGAACCCCTGTTTTATACGTATACTTAATAGACAACCTAAATAACAAGTTTGTTCCATTTTTATCAGTAGTCGTATCTAGAAACCTAAAAAAGTCCATTTAGAAAATCTAAATGGACTTTTTCACTCATATAATCCTATCTATAGTTAAACGAATAAGATTAAATAAATTTAATTTTTCTTATTTTATCTAATAAACTGTTTAGGCATTTCTTTAACGTGCTTATCATCATCACGCCAATCATAGGTTTCTTTCTGTGAAATATCTAAAGTTTGATCTCCAATTCTAACAATATTCTTATTTACCCATTCAATATATGGATCGGTATCTGGATAATTCCAATATATATTTTTCTCTGAATCTGTATCAAGGTTAACTAATTCACCCCTAACAGCATCCGCACTTAATGATCCTGCATTATGAAAATAAGTCTTGATGAGATATTTTCCATCTGGAGATTTCACTGTTCGAATGAATTCCCCTTTTGGAACACCTTGCAAACTAAAAAATTTCCAATATCCAAACCCAATTATAATTACTAACATAGTAATTATAGTTAGTAATACTTTTCTTTTTGTTTTTTTAATTTCACCTTTTGTATTTATAATACTCATTCAACTCCATTCCATAGAACTAATACCATATTATACCATTAAGTAAATGGTATAATATATCAAAAATAAAAATCCTCCCGTAATAGTATTATAAAAAGGGCATGTGATGGTCTCCCTATTTATAAAGTGAAACTTTAATCCCACTCACCAATCGGGCTACCCGTTAATGCGGGATAAACATGAAAATTCCCCTTTAAGAAAAATATAAAAAATCAGACAGTATACTTGAATTGCTCTTCGCAAGAGAATATACTAATAAAGCAGGCTATGACGTTCCTTCCTTCTAACTTCTTTGGCGAAATAGGGATGTTACTTTCCTGCTAAACACATAGGCTATGACAATTCTTCCTTCTTTTCCAGAAATTTCAAATTGTTTTAGAGTTGTCAATTTCCTATGAAAACAATTAGACTATAAAACCTCTTTCTTCTTTGGGATTGAATAAACTTTAGTTTATCAACCAACCATTGATGTAGAGGTTTTCTTTTCTTAATTAACAAATTACCACTTAACAACTAAATGTTATACCCCTAATTTTCCACTAAAAAATAGCTATGTACCCTCAGTGCATTTCTCTATAATTAGTGTGTTTATGCATGTAAAAATAAAAATCTACCACTGAAAGGAGGACAGTCAGACTATTCCCCTCTTTTATAAGGAGTGAATAGCTGGCGTTCTCATGAAAAATTCTATTTACATAAGAAGAAGTTTGAAAGTAATTATAAAAAGAGAAGAAAATAAACTACCGAACATTTATTTAGCCACTGTTTTAAAAAACTTGGAAAGTTTAGGATTTACTTTTTCCGAGCCTTTAATAGAAGAGTTGCAAACACTTTCGGTTGATACATTCACATCGTTTTACAAAGAGTTGGTAAAACATTTAAAAGAAATGGTTGGTGCACATATTCAGTTTACTCCTATGTATCCAAACTTTCCGCAACAAATGATGGATTTAAGTGACGCTGATTTATACATTAATGCTATTATTCATTATGTGACGTTGCGCCTACCTGTATCAAAAGTAGAAGAACGACTTCCTCTTTTAGATAGCGTTGATTTGAAAGTTATTAACTTAGGAAGTGAAGAAGATTTCAATCAAATGATTTCTCAATTGATTAGTGCAAACAGCTCTATTTCCTCAACTGATAAGACAGATGTAGAATGGGCTATTACACACACTGAAGATGTTTCCTGTTTTCTACCTAATGTAATTCCTCATAAGGAAAATATGTCTTTTATAATTGGAGTTTTATTAATAAACAGAAAAATATCAGCCGATGCTGCTGCAAAGTATTTTAAAACAGCAACTGATGTTCTTCGCCTTGCAGTTGCTTTATCTGAAGGCGATGTGAGTTTAGCATCTTCCGTTCGATTCAAGAAGTTTAACCGAGCAGAAAGACGCTTCCTTTTAGGATTGTTAGAGCAATGCGGAAACATTACCGAAGATATGCTTCGATACAAAAAACGTTGGATTCGTTTAGGTGAAATTCTTCATCCAGCAGAATATCATACTCGTTTCCCAAAAACCCACCGAGCATTTGAGATTCTTCGCAATAACATTAAAGTTGAAACATTTAATGGGAAAATAGAAGCAGCTTTGTTGAATCGTGATATCATGACAGCGAAAAATCTTTTAAAAACTCGCCCAGGGGAATTTGCCAGACGCTTGGATCATTTAATCCGTTTATGTAGTGATAAGTCAACAGATGTTTTCAATATTCTCGAAGATTTTCTAAGTATAATAGGAAACGTTTCTACTCCTGTATTACTTCAACTCACGGCTCATTTTAAGCATCGAAATGATAAAAATGAATTTCGCACCTTTTTTCCAAAGGGAAATGTAGCAAAAGCTATAGGTATTGAAAATACACTTCCATTTATCTCAGAGGATATTTGTTTAATGATTGTAAAAATGTGTGAAGATACTTTAAAAAATTGCTTCGCAGAACTTCCAAGTCTCGGAAAAGTATTTTTGGATGAACAGTTAAAAAATCACTTAGTTCCCTTCTCTCAACGTTCAGCCAGCAAAGCGCTTCGCACATTATCTCGAGGAAGTAAAATAGATTTGCCAGAAGGAGATACGATTCGTTTTTTCCTATGGTGGAAAGAAGGCTATGTGAATGGACAACATACAGGACGCGTTGACATTGATTTATCTGCTGCAATGTACGACGAAGATTGGCAATACAAAGAACATGTATCCTTCACGAACTTACGTTCAAAAAATTTCAAAGCCTACCATAGCGGAGATATTACTTCTGCACCAAAGGGCGCATCTGAATTCATTGATTTCGATATTCCGTCTGTGCTGAAATATGGTGCACGCTATGTAGTCATGACTTTGCTTTCTTACACAGACCAACCGTATAAAGATTTACCAGAATGCTTTACTGGTTGGATGGTTCGTCAATATCCTGGTTCAGGTGAAATATTTGAACCTTCTACTGTTCAAGATAAAGTGGATATTACTGCCGACACCCAAATCTCTATTCCAGTTATTTTAGACTTAAAGGAACGAAAATTGATTTGGACAGATTTGTCTCTTACAAGAGATCTAACTTATGATAATACCATCGAGGCTAATCAAAAAGGTATGATACTAGTTGGAAAGGCTTTAACTAATTTAGTTAAACCGAATTTATATGACTTGTTCCGATTACATATTGAAGCTAGAGGTGAACTCGTTCAAGACATCGAAGAAGCAGAAAGCATTTTTTCTTTGGATAAAGGAATTACTCCTTTCGATATCGAAAAAATAATATCTGATTTTATGGCTGATCCACAAGGCTAACTACATTACAAACATTGATAATGTGTGGAAAATATCCATGTATAATGTCTATGTGAAACAGGACCTGATAGATGCATATCAGGTCCTGTTTTTTATTTAGTAGATACTAAATAGTCCGGTTAATCACTATTCATCTAAATACACTATACTAATAAATTGAAATTTATTCGAAAGAATTTCATTAGTTAATATGTATCTAATTAAGAAACATTCATATACCAGCCCAAACATCTTTTCCATATCGCCCTTCATCTTGCACACGATCCAACCAATTTCTTGCTTCTTGTTCACTGACTTCATGAATTTCTTGATATGCTTGACAAAGGGTATCTTCTACATCCGGAGCCATTTTACTTCCATCACCACATATATAAAGGTGAGCTCCATTATCTAATAACGAAATTAAATTGATTCTATCTTGTTTTATTAAATGCTGTACATATGTTTTTGGATGTCCCTCTAGACGAGAAAAAGCTGTGTGTAAAGAGATTAATCCATCTCTTTCATCATTTTCTAGTTCTGTACGATAAAGATAATCTTTTTCAGGATGACGACAACCAAAATATAGATGCGCTTGTCCTAAGTTCATACCTTTTTGCTTTTGAACACGACGCGCTTGCAAGAATCCACAAAATGGTGCAATTCCAGTACCTGGCCCAACCATAATAATTGGTGTTTCTGGATCTTTAGGTAATTCAAAGTTTGATTGTGGCGTTCGAATGAAACAGATAATCTCATCTTTATTATGACGCTGAGCTAAGTAATTAGAAGCGACTCCTTCATATGTCCCTTCCCCACTCCATGCAGGCGCATTAACAACACCGACCGTAATGCTCAGACGATTGTGTGCAACGAGTGGAGAGCTTGAAATAGAATAGTAACGCGGTTTGAGCGCAGGAAGAAGTTCTAAAAAGCGTTCAAATCGGATTTCACAAGCCTCATACTTTTCAAGAAGGTCCAACATTGAAATCCGTTTCTTTAATATTTGTTCATGGTAAACTCCTTCTTCTAACAATGCTTCCAATTCTTTTTTATGAGGAGGACATGCTGTGAATGTTACCATTTCTCGTATTTGTGCACGAGTGGCTGCTTCTTGAACTTCGACACTATAACTAAGAAGGTCCAATAAACTAACAGGACTGTCTAAAGGTATGTGATTTATACTTCGTCCACTTGCACTCAGTATAACTTGATCCTTCCCATTTAATCCAAAGCGTCTTAAAATTCGGTTGATATTTTTCTCGCTATTAACTGGCAGCACTCCAAGGTGGTCTCCTTCTTTATATGTAGCGCCTTCTGGCAAGGATACCTCGATATGTCGTGTACTTCTATCACTGCTGGATGATTGGAGTTCACGATTTTCTAGTATAGACGCATAAACTGCTTCATATGTTCGCGCAAGAGGAGATCCTCCAAGACGACTGACAAATTGCAGACTCAACGTACTGCGCTCTTTTTCCATATTTTTGTTGAGCTCCAATCCAAATGCCTTCATCGCATCAGACCACATGCTTTGTTTCCATTGCTCGAGCTGTTCCTCGAAATCACCACTTGCATCTGCTTCTCCGCGTTTAGAAAATCTTGTTGCTCCTTTTTGAGCCATCTGCTCATCAATATATCTTGGAATCCGTTGATAGGTACTAGCCCAATTATGATCTCCACAACCAAAAACTGCGTATTGAACCCCTTTTAGCTCATCCGGTTTTAGTTCCTCCAACCATTGCACAAACTGCCCTGCATTACTTGGCGGTTTTCCATTATAAGAAGAAGTCACAATAAGTACCGCTCCTTCTTTTGGCAAACTTCCAATTCGATCGTTAAGAGCTACCACTTCCGTTTGAACTCCTTCTAAACTAGCTGTATCCGCTAATTCTCTTGCAATACCTTCTGCTACCCCTGTATCCGAGCCGTACAGAACAAGAAGTGAAAGATTATCGGCCCCAATAATAGAAGGTGTCTTCTGGACGTGCTGCTTAATTTCATGGTTTTTCAGCTTGTCCTCTGTAGGTGCAAGAGCAGTAGGATGGCTTATAGTTTGTTTTCGGGGTAGAATCCTAATCTTAAAATCACCGGGCTTTAGCGTTAATGTTTGTTTTACGTCCAGCTGATAGTTTTGATAATCGATTAATTCAAAATGTTGAAGAAGCATTCCCATTACAAGAGTGGCTTCATGAAGTGCAAATTGCATACCGATACATGCTCTCTGGCCATTTCCAAATGGCTTATAAGCATGATGAGGAACCTTATCCAGCTCTTCAAATCGTTCAGGTTGGAATTCTTCCACATTGTCTCCCCATGCATCTTTATCCCTATGTAGCTGTGGAATAAGAACAGAAATACGATCTTCTCCTTTCTTAATTGGGTATTTCCCGCCAATCACTGTATCTTCTTTTGCATAGAGACTGAATGCTGGAGCGGTAGGCCATAGACGTAGCGATTCATTTAAAATCATCCGTATATACTTCAGTTTCATAACTTGTTGGTATGTTGGAGTGGGATCTGTCAAAACACGGTCTACTTCTTTATAGGCTTTTTTCAACTTATCCGGATTCTTTAATAAAAAGTAAATTGCAAACGATAACAATCCACTTGTTGTCTCATGCCCAGCTATTAAAAAAGTGATAATTTGGAAACGAATGTTTTCATCATCTAATTTTTCACCAGTTTCCGGATCCTGAACATTTAACATACGGGAAAGTAAATCATTTTCTTCCTGATCTCCACTACTTTTACGTTCAGCAATAATATTATCTACTAAAGAAAACATAGATTGGATATCATGCTGAAATTGACGTTTCGTTCTCCACATGAGTTTGTCTTCTATATCCAGCCGCTGCAATTGGTGCATCGCCTCATCTAGAGCACGGCTCATGCTAGTGATAAAAGGATGAGGGGTCTCACGATAAAAGCTATTAAATCGGTAATTAAAACCACATAGACCAATTGTATCTAATGTAAGGCGAGTCATATCCTCCGGAACATCTACGTTTTCATTCGGGTTAAGCCGTGCCCATTTTTGAACGAGTTGTACAGCAAGATCGACCATCATGGCATGGTAATCTTTCATTGCCCGTTGGCTAAATGTAGGCATCAAAATATTATGAGCTTTTTTCCAGTTAGGCTCGTGAGTCTCGCTAGTAAATAATCCGTCTCCAGCAAAGGCACGAACCTTTGCCAAAGCACCCTCTATGCTTTTATCGAACCGCGTTTCGTCACAAACTTCTGCTACCAGTTCATGTCCAGAAACGACAATTATGGCATCACTTAAAGTTTGAATTCGAAAAATGGGACCATACTCTTCCGCCAGCTTAATAAACGATAGAGTCGGTTTATCTTTATTGATTAATGGGAGATTACCCAGCGGTCCATATGTTTTCGGCTGGGGAATGGCAGATACTTTTTTTTCCATTTAAAACACCCTTTCAAAAAAGCATGAAATAAAGTGAAACTTTAATCAGTGGGGATTTTGTTCATCCCCCACTGATTATTAGTTGAACCAATCGGGCTTTTACGGGCAGTTGGTCCCCCACCTAACTTCTTTGCTTCCGCTAAATTTTGAGGTGGGGGTCTTACTGCCCGTTAATGCGGGATAGCATATCCCATTTAATAAAGAGGAAATAGCAACTAATTGCCTGGGATACAGATATGTAATTGATTACCTTATTTTATCTTTTCCCTAACTATTCATGATTATGATATTGAGTATAAGCTTGGCAATTAGATTTATAACTTGTAGAAAAATACTAAATTAAAATGAAGCGAATAAATATAATTAGAGCCTTTTAATGTTGGTGTTAAAAGATAATCTAAAATTATAATGTTTATGAGAAATTGCAAACGGATCTCATCTCTTGTATTTGTTTATAAAAACGATTATTTTGATTCATTTTCTTATAAAACACCCCAAAATAGAAAAGTTGACGAGCTTAAGATTGTAATCAGTAGTCTAGTTAAACCAATATGATAAGCAAGTATACTGTGTTACTAATGAAAGAGGACCTGATATGAACATCAGGTCCTCTTTCACTATATAATTATTTCACTGCTTCTTTCAGCTCTTTTCCAGCTTTAAATATCGGCGCCTTAGCAGCAAAAAAACTTGTAGGAATCATTATCTAGCGTTTTATTCTTCTCTATCGATTTAACTTCTCGACAGCTTCCGCACTTGTATCTACACGTTTAACGAAAAAAACTAATAGTAGTGCAACAACATTCATGCCAAGCGCTACATAGAATGAATATTGAATTCCGGATAATAAAGCCTTCTGAGTTAACATTGCCTTCGTAGCCTCTGTGAAGGTTGTTGGATCTACATCAGCCATTAGACTTTCAGCTTTTGTTTTTGTTACAGAATTCATAATCGTAACAAGAATAGCAGTACCAATCGAACCGGACACTTGTTGAGCTGTATTATTAACAGCTGTACCGTGCGGATTTAAGCGCGTTGGCAATTGATTGAGGCCATTTGTCATAAGTGGCATCATCACCATCGCCATCCCAAACATCCGCAATGTGTAAATAAGAATAATATGTGTGTGACTAGAATCGATTTGCAGGTTTGCCAGCATATAAGTTGAAACAGCTGTAATGGAAAGTCCTACTATACCAAGAATCCGAGGGCCATATTTATCAAATAGTTTACCTGTAATTGGTGACATAACCCCCATTATTACCGCACCTGGAAGCATCATCAGCCCAGAGCTCAGCGGTGAAATACCGCGGACGTTTTGTACATAAGCTGGTGTTAAAATCATCCCCGAAAACATGGCCACTGCGTTGACAATTGCAATTACAGACGCAAGCGCAAACATTGGGTACTTGTAAACACGTAAATCCAATAACGGCTCATCCATTTTTAATTGTCGAATAATGAAAGCAATTAGGGCAATAGCGCCTATGATTAAGGCTGTTAAGACAACTTTATTCGTCCAACCATCGGAGCTTGCAGAACTGAATCCATATAACAAACCGCCAAAACCGACAGAAGATAATAGTAATGAGATATAATCAAGTTTTGCATTTTCATTTTGTCTCATGACATTCTCCGATTTCCAAATCCCTAACAGTAAGCTAATGATTGCTAACGGTAAAATCATTTCAAAAAGCAAACGCCAGTCATAATACTCTACAATATAACCTGATAGTGTCGGCCCAATTGCTGGAGCTGTAATCATAACTAGTCCAAAAATCCCCATTGCTGTTCCCCTTTTTTCTCTTGGAAAGCTTACTAGCATAATATTCATTAACAAAGGTCCCATAACTGAAGAGCCTGCCGCTTGAACCATCCGACCAGTAAGTAATAAACCAAAGTTAGGTGCTACAGCCGCTAAGGCAGTACCAAGAATAAAAATCACCATAGATGTAATAAATAGGCTCCTATTGGAGAAACGCGTTATTAAAAATGCTGAGGCCGGAATTAATATACCACTTACAAGCATATACCCTGTAGAAAGCCACTGGATCGTTGAATAATCTTGAATGTTTAAATCTTTCATTATTGATGGCAAGGCTACATTTAAAAGGGAGTTATTTAGAAATGAAACAAATGCCCCAATAAAAAGGATTACAAGCATTACATATGGTGGTTTTCTTTTATGTAATGTTTCACTCATATATTTAATTGCCCCTTCATTATAAATTTCATTGATTCGTTTAAATCGTTTACATATTTGCACAAGAAAATATTACCCTTGCAGTATTTTGCCAAACTCTTCGAATGGATATTCTTTTTTTAGCAATTCCACTTGCTCAACATACCATTTTAAAATCTTTTTGTTGATTAAACCTTTATAAAAATGTTTGTTAACGGAATTTAAATTAGGCTGAAATACACAAAATAAGCAACTGAAAATCCCCTTCTAAAATAAAGTGAAGCTTTAAATAAATGAGAATTTTACAGGGAGCGAGAAAAATCAAAAAGACCACGCACCCATTCCTTTAAATACAGGCTTGTAGATCTAGTTATGTAACCATCCATAAAAAGGAATATTACATAGGCTAAGTCTAACATTACATTTTTAAAGTGAGGAGAATAAGCGTATGGACCAATATTGGTATTTGAATTCAAAGGGAAATGGGCAACAATATAATAACCAAATTTCATTATATTCACAGCCCGAAATAACTACATCTGAGGTAATGAATGATTTGAAGATTCCTGAGAATTGGAGTTACCGAGTCGATCCAGTTAGTTGGGATTCATCAGCCAATTATACGGGGTTCAATCCCCACCCCCCTCTCTTCTCTTGGGGGCAGCCAATTAATTATGCAGGGATAATGCCCCAAGGTCAGCCTGCTAATTGGACTCCATTACCAAGTCATGCAGGTTTTAATTTTCAAAAACCTCCCTTCCCCTGGGCGCAACCATTCAGTCATACAGGGATGTTCGCACAAGGTCATCTTGCAGCTTTACTATCGCCGCCAGCTAAGCCTTTTCATTTCAATACCAATAACTCGGGTGTTTTTGGAAATCCTCCAGGATGGGGTGGTCCGTGGGCCCCAATGGGATGGGGAAATAACGGAGGTAACGGTCAGCTAGGAATGCTTGGAAACTTACTTACAGCAGGAAAAGGCACCATGAGTGGAATAGGAATGATCAGTAGTCTAATCGGGATGGGGAAGTTCTTCTTTTAGTTAATTAGAACAGGAGAATGTGGCTGTAGCTTTAATCAGCCACATTTAAGGACAGTAATCTCCCACCTAACTTCCTAGCATAGCATTCGCGGAAATTTTATGTAGATATGTATTGTTACAAGTTACTGTTTTACTTTGAGTGCTCCTTTACTTTCTTATCAAGTGCCTTACTATAAGCATCTTTGTTTTCCTGTGATAACTCATAAATTGCTTTTTTCCAATGCTCTCCGTCTACACCTGATAAAAATTCAGTACCTTTCATTGTAGCTTCTTGAATCTTCTGTTTATCTTCTTTACCAGCATCCTTAATTAACTTCGTTGCTTTTCTTGCCTCTGTTACCCCTTCTTGTATGGATTTGTGAATGTCTTTGTATGTATCAGGTACTTTTATGTGTTCCATATTGTCTAAAATTTTATCTATCTCGTTTGATGTTTTTAAAACAGCTTTTGCTTTTGCTTTTTCTTTGCCCTTTAAGGATTCTCCTAAGTTTAGTAATAGTTCATCCTTCTTAAATTGGAACTCTACCACTTGCTCACATATGTAGTACGGATACTGTTGTTCAGAAATTACTGTTTTCGTTATTACTTTACTAGTTTGCTCAGTCTTATGAGTAGAATCTTTATCTCCTACCTCGCATCCGACTAACAGCATAAATGGAACTGCTAACGTTACTAGTTTCTTTGCTCTCATTATGTATTCTCCTTGTAGAAAGTATTGTAAGTAATTAACATATCAAACTATAACATACATTACATTATGGTTCACTTCCATTACGCTTTTAAAATGTAAAATAAGAATACACCCCATAAGCCACAAATAAGATTAATAGAATAGAAATGCCGAGTACCGTATATATAATCCATTTTAAATTTGAATTCATATCATCCTCCTACCTCTCGATAATTCCAGTATATAACAAAAAAGCATTGGATACCCAATGCTTTTTACACTTACACAAATAAAGAAGTATTCGCATATAAAGCTGGTGAACCACCTGAATGTACGAATAAAATATTGTCTTCCTTATTAAATTTACCTTTTCTAATTAAGTCGATTAATCCCGCTACCGCCTTACCTGTATACACTGGATCAAGTAAAATACCTTCTGTTTTCGCAAGTAACTGAACTGCCTCTACCATTTCCGGCGTTGGTAACGCATAGCCGGGCCCTACATATTCATCAAAGCACGTAACAGCGTCGCGCGAGATAAAGTTTGGAATACCAACGTGTGCTGAAGTTTCATCTACAAGTTTTGCTACTTTCTCTTCTTGCTCAGCTTTTCCTCTACTTACGTTAATCCCGATTACAGGAATATGGTTTTGTGTTCCAGAAAAACCAGTAATTAAACCAGCATGCATACCGCCGCTACCACTTACACAAACAACTGAACTGAAATCAATTCCTTGCTCAAATGATTGCGCCATAATTTCTTGCGCACAAGCAACGTATCCCATTGCGCCCGTAGGATTTGATCCACCAACTGGAATTACATATGGTGTATTACCTTTTTCACTTACTTCTTGTGCTACTTTATGCATTTCTTCCATAAGATCTGCTCCGTTCGGTACAACAATTACATTTTCAGCACCTAATAAGTGATATAAGAAATAGTTCCCGTTAAAGTCTCTCTCCTCTTCTGTCTCAAGCCCTTCCTCTAATACAAGGATACATTTCATTTTTTCTTTTACCGCAGCAGCAAGTGTCAGGCGGCAATGATTTGACTGAATACCACCAGCTGTAATTAACGTATCTGCACCCTTTTCCTGTGCATCTGCAACTAGAAATTCTAACTTTCTCGTCTTATTGCCACCGGCTGTTAAACCAAGTAAATCATCTCTTTTAAAATAAATAGTCGGACCACCAAGTGCTTCAGAAAAATTGTTTAACTTTTCAATTGGTGTATATGATTCTGTATATTTTTTTCTCGGGAATTTAGCTAAATTCATTGTAACGCTCCTTTTGTACTTCTTTCACAATATATGTAACGTTACTATTATTACACGTAAAAATGGTGAAGTCATCTTTCTCGGTTAAAAATGTATTAGAATTTCGTTTTGATAAGTAAAACCGTATTAATGATTTTAACTTAATTACGGTACATGAAATTTATATCAACGATTTTTTAAATATATCGTTCATTCCTTACAATATATCAACGATTTTTCAAATATATCTATCGTAACTTGCAATATATCAACGATTTTCTTAATATATCGATCTATCGACAAAAAACGACAGACAGGCAACCCCTTTCTCATCAACAAAAAAAGAGCCCACACATTCAAATGTGGGCTCCCTCCAATCACTTATTTACCGAAAAACGAAGTAAGTGTGTTAATCCCGGCTCTAAATTCATTTCACCTTTATGGCGTACGTATACGACTTTATCTCCATCAAATTTCGGAGGATTTGCTTTACTATACGTATGCCACTCATTCGTTCCTTCTATAGAATACTCCATATATTCAGTTGCACCAACAATTATATTTTTACGATCATCTGCCGTTACATTTGGTGCCATCTGCGCAATTTTTGAATCACTAATTAATAACTTCTTTATATCCTTATCACGTTTGTAATCGTAAGCTGTCACAATTACATCGTTACCATATGCTTTCACTTGTAACCCTTGTTTAAATGAATAGCCATCTGGAGCAGTTTTCTCTCCTCCATTTGGCCCTGCTGACATCCAGCCTGTTTCAATACCGCCCGTATTTACAACAGTGAAACCTTTTTCATCTCCACCTTTAATTTTCTTTTTACCAGCCCAGTCAGGTAAGTTTAAATCCCAATGCGTATGGCTCGTGAAGAAAACAACTTGCGGATAGTCTTTTAATATATCGTACAATTTATCCACGTTTAAATAATCTTGTAAATATGGTGATTGTCTTGATCCAGATACTGTATCAGGTAAAACGTGATGAGAGAAAATGAAGATTGGCTTATTTTTATCTTTTTGACTGTACTCTTCTAAATTTTGTTTTAACCAACCTAATTGCTCATCACTCATATATACTTCATCCCACATTTTTGAATCGTGGTATTTCATATATTTTTCAGTTCCTAAAAATAGAAGCGGATAACCGTCTAATTCTTTTTTATGATATACCTTTTCTTGTCCACTAAATTTCAGATAGCGGTTAAATAAAGTTTCCTCAGTTACACCATTTGGCCATGTACTTTGAGAGAGTTTCCCATCTGCTGTCCATTTACCAGCATAAAACTCATGATTCCCAACAGTAGACCATATATTTTCTGGATGCTTATTTTTATTTAACACACGCATTACATCATCATATTGTGACTGTTGTCCAGTCGGCGTTATATCCCCATTCATAATAAGCGCTCTAGAAAGTGGCGTTACTTTATTCATATCTTTTAATACGTGATCAAAATCTCCTAAATCACCTTGAATGTCACTAATAACATTAAAAGTTGTAGCTGATTTTCGAACTTTCCCTTTCCCTTCCGCATGCACTGAAAAAGTCGGTAATAATGCCGCCATAACTGCTAACGAAGCAACTGTCTTTTTCATACAAATTCTCCCCCTAATAATAGAATGTACAAACTGACATGTTCTGCTCTGTCTTAGGTGCTTGTCCAATTCACATTATAGGAGGAGATTGTAAAGATTGATGGAATGAAAAATTAAGTGTTTTTTAAGAGATTTTGTCTTTTTTCACACTCCACAATTAGCAATTCGCGCCAATCTAGCTTTCTAGTCTTTAACATTACATAAATGTAAATGAATATGATGAATCTCTTAGTTTAATATGTTGTCTTTTTAATCTCTGTTATATAACCGCCACAAAATATGCTATCTTTTCAAGTTCTTTTTCTTTAATAAACGTTACTCCTCTTTTAATTAGCCTTAAAATTGTAAAGTGGCTTAATAATATGTTTAATATCAATTGTTTCTTTTGTATTCTCAATAATTTCATCCATTGGCTTATATACCATTGGTGCTTCATCTAAAGTACTTTCTGCAACAGATGTAGTCCAAACCTCTGTCATTGTATTTTGAAAATCCTCTAAGTTAAGTACTTCTTTCGCCTTCTTACGGCTCATAATACGCCCTGCTCCATGAGGGCCAGAAAAGTTCCAATCTGGATTTCCTTTACCAAATGCAATGATTGAACCATCTCTCATATTGATTGGAATGATTACTCGTTCATCTTTCTGAGCTGAAATAGCACCTTTTCTTAGAATCATATTGTCCATATCGATGTAGTTATGGATTGTAGTGAATTGATCTGTTACTTTCCAATCCATTGTAGTGACGATTTCATCAATCATTGCTTTACGATTTAACTCCGCATATTTTTGTGCAATTTTCATATCATTCATGTAATCTTTAAATCCTTGTCCTTCTAAATAAGCTAATTCTATACGAATCACCGGTTTCTTAATTTCACGTAAAGCTTCATGTATTTCTTGTTGTCTGCCTTCTTTCGTTAAACGCTCAATCATTTCTTCTTTAATAGATTTAACGTTTATAAGTTGCTCGTAAGCAAAGTTTTGATAATACTCTGCTACTTGTTTCCCTAAATTACGCGAACCACTATGAATAACAATGTATACATTTCCTTCATCATCCTCATTCAGTTCGACAAAATGATTCCCCCCGCCAAGTGTACCAATACTTTTTTGAGCACGTTGCAATGTAAACGGGGCTCTTACACTATCAAAATCAATCATTTTTGAAAATCTATGTTCCTTATCTCGAATACGAAAACCACTTGGGACAAATTTACGTATCGTTTCGTCTAAGTAATCGAAGTTGATTTCCTCTTTTTTCTTATTAATTATAACAACCTCCATGCCACAACCAATATCGTACTTACCTCCCAGTTTCCTGAAAGTGTGGACTATACCTTCTCTACAGTCATCGAGATATGCAGTCTCTACTGTAGGCTCACCGTATTAATTATTCCTCTTCAACTCAAAATGGATGAGGAATAATTCTGTACCTTAGTCTGCTAACATGGTACAAGTCTCTGAACCATTCGATTATGTCACCATAACCACTGGCTGCTGATTGCCCTCGCCTTTTATCGTTAGGGTTCCCAGTCAATTGAGTGAGTAGTTTAAAGTCTGAGCCGATTAGTTAACCCCGACTAAATTAGGAACAATCTTATCTTGAATTGTCATTGTTGTCCCAATCGTGCAACCTGCACCCGCATGTGTATCTGGCATAATACGAATCTTGCTATCCTTTACGAATTCTTGGTTACAAAGATCAATAATTTGACCTGCTGCCGTTTCTTCTACATTCGTAGTATATACTTTTGCTTCATTGTATTTTCCTCGTAATTTCAACATCTTCTATTTCCCCTTTCCTTTAGTTTCTACAAAACATTAATTTATATATATTTATAATTATATTTTCCACCACTACAGCTCATTTCCTTTTTTATAAAAAAAGACACAGAGATTCCTCCCCATGCCTACTAATTTCCTACCTCTTCACCGCATGCACATAATGCACCGTCTCAAAAGCTTCTAAATAATCATTTCTTCCTTCAAAATACAATGTATTTATATCCTCTGGTGATAAATGCTCATAAATAAGTAAGCCCGCCTTCTCTAACAGTGCTTCCATTTCGGCATAAGAATAACATGATTTCATCGGTTCTCCGCCTACCGCAGCCATTTTCACCATGTTTTCAACTCGATTGGATAGTCCTTTTTTCGTAAATAAGTTTTCATCGGGATAATCGAAAACGATAGAACTCCCTACTGGAACTATCTCGAACAAGCACTCTATTAAACTAGCAAGCTCCTTTTTCGTTAAATAGTACGTAACACCTAAAAGGCTAAAGAAAGTCTTTTTATGTTCAAATCCTTCAGTCTGTAACTGTTCATAGGAAATTCCTTTCGTAAAATCCATCGAAACAAAATGAAGGTGATTTGGAACTTCAAGTTCTACTTCTTTTATTCTTTCCTTCTTAAACGCCTGCGTAGAAGGATGATCCACTTCAAATATTTCTATTTTATTTTCTAATTCTCGGTGTCTAAAACTGAACGTATCTAAGCCTGCACCGAGTATGACGTATTGTTTCGCTCCTAATGTAATTTCACGTAGTAATACTCTTTCACAATATGCGGCACGTACTAAAGGTGTTGGTGATAACTGAACTTGCGTAATCCATTTTAATATTTCTTTTGGATTGTCTTGAAACTGCTCTGCAATGTCTGTATTGAAAAAGTGAATCCCTTGAACCATGTTCGTTTCAATATTGTTACGTTCTTTTTGTGAAATGAAATCTTTAGCTACATAATCATCAAAGATTTTAGGATTATCAAATTCACTATGATACGCCCTTCCGAAAGCTGATACTAACGACGTTACACTTGCTTCACCTTGTTTCACGCACATACACTCTCCTTCATTTTCACAACAAAAATAGGGTTCCCCTGGCCAGGAGAACCCTATTATACACCATATTTTTAAATTGTTGAATTATAGCATAAATAAGTTTTTTTGTCAAGTTTTCACCCTACTAATGCTCCAACAATTTGTGTAATCTCTAGCAGGAAGATTTCGATCTACACCGAATATTCCAGTTCATAACAATACAAATGGAGGGCGTCATGAAAAGATTAGTCATCATTAGAGTTGGAAAAACACACAGTGGAAAAACTACATTTGCAAGAGCATTAGAAAAAGAGTTACCCCACTCTTTCGTTATGGATCAAGATAATCAAGCTGAATTTATTAACACGCATTACGAAAAATTACAGCCGGCTAAAGGCCCTAATACATTTAAGCACGGTCTTTCAAAATTCATTGTTGATTATGCGAAAGAACATTCAAATTTACACCTTATTATTAGTAACTCCAATCGCAGTAAAAATGGAAGGTTATATTTACTAAACGAATTATTTCCACAGAATGAATATGTACGCATACTCGTTCATTTTGATATTCCAGATGATGTCCTTTACGAAAGAGTAGCTCGAAGCACACGAAGTACGAATATTTTTAGAGGTGGTTATTCTAATTTCAAAGAAGTACTCGATCGACAACGGGCTGAATCGCAACATGAAGATGTTGTCGATCCGATAGAAAACGAGGCTGATTATTTGTTCGTTATTCGTAATAGTAAGGATGTAAACTCTACTATAAAAGAAATTGTTCATCTAGCTAAAGTTTTGTCCCCTACTCCAAAATAAGAGACTATAAGAATTCCATAATGATAGATTATTATGCAAATACTTCCTCTAGACATCGTACATGGTATATAATGATAAGATAATCTACTTCTATATGCTCAATTTTACACAAAACAGCTCATGCATATGAAAGAAAAGAGGTACAAAAATATGAAAACAAAACAAACAATCGCTGCGTCTACACTAGCTTTAGCAATGATTGCTGGCGCAAACTCTGCTCATGCGGAAGTAAATGATGCTACTCCTCAGCAAAGTACGGGAGATCGATTAGCTGAAATTAAGCAACATAAACAAGAGTTAGATGCGAAATTGCAGCAACACAAAGAAAACGTGGATCAAACATTCAATGAACTTAACAAGGTTAAGGAAAATGTTGATACGAAGGTGAATGAACTACATGAACGTAAACAAGTTGCTGATGAAAAAATTAACGAGATTAAACAACATAAACAAGAGTTAGATGCAAAACTTCAGCAAGACAAACAAATCGCCGAAGATAAAATCGCGGAAATAAAAGAGCATAAAAAACAAGTAGAAGATAAAGTTGCTGAAGTAAAAGAACATAAGCAAAATATCGATAATAAGGTTAATGAGATTAAAGAACATAAACAAACTGTCGATGAAAAAGTGAATAAAATGAAGCAACATAAAGAGAACATCGATCAAAAGGTTAATGAACTTAAGGAAGTAAAAAAACAAGTAGATGAAAAATTAGCTGAGTTAAAGAAAGCGAAACAAACTGCTGAGGACAAACTTGCTGAGTTAAAAGAAAACAAGCCGAATACTGGTAACACGTTAGAGGAACTTAAGAAAATTAAAGGCAATTTAGACAGTCTTTCCGCTAACTTAGAACTAGCTAAACAAGATGTGAAAAACAAACTAGCTGCATTACAAGAAGCTAGACAAGATTTAATCAATAAAATTAACGAAATTAAACAATCAAAACAAACTGTTTCAGACGATTTATCAAAGAAAAAACAAGACTTAGATATTAAAATCAACGACTTTAAACACACTGAGAAAAAAATTGATGACAAATTAGCTGAGATACATACAACGAAGCAAAATGTTGATAACAAGATTAATGAAGTATCACAGTCTAAACAAACGCAAGCAGATAATGGTACTAAAAACAATAACGCTAAAGAACTTCCTAACGCTGGTAGCGAGCAATCAAACAATATGGCTCTAGGAATGCTATCTGTATTAGGCGGTGTTTTATTACTTACTCGTAATAAAATTAAAACGTTATTCTCTAAATAAATCCATTAAAAAAAAAGGAAACCCGCACATACATGTACGGTTTTCCTTTTTTATATTAACTGTCCATCTCTTAGCGTCAATATACGATCACATACATCAAGCATTCTTTCATCGTGCGTAATCATAATGGCTGCTTTTTGGCTCTCTTTCACTTCACGTTTCATCATTTCTACAACTTCACGTGCACGTTTTGAATCTAAGCTAGCCGTTGGTTCATCCGCTAATATTAAATCCGGATTGTTCATAAACGCGCGAGCGATTGCTACCCTTTGTTTTTCTCCGCCAGACAGTTGATTTGGATAATGATTTTTTCTTTCCCCTAATCCAAATGCTGCTAATAAATGATCCGCACGCTTTTCCGATTCTCGTTTGTTTTCTTTTTTTAGCTTTGCAATGTAAAGCAATTGTTCTTTTACATTTAAATATGGAACAAGATTTGCGAACTGGAAAATGAAGCCGATTTTTTTCAAACGAATGTCTGTCATTTCCTTTTCTGATAGCTTCGTAATATTTTGCTCACGAATGTAAATATCCCCTTTTGACGGTGATAATAAAGCTCCCGCGATTGATAATAACGTACTTTTCCCCGATCCAGAAGGACCGACGATTCCGATAAATTCTCCAGCTTTCACATCAAGCGATATCGGATGAAGGGCTATTACTTCCGTATTCCCTTCTCCGTACACTTTACTTACTTTGTCTAATTTTAATAATGAAGTCATTACATCCCGCCTCCAATTGCTTCTAGCGCATCAACTTTTAATACTTGATATAATGAAATAAGTGTTCCTAAAATACTAATGACGATAAAGATTGCTGCATATTGTGTAATCATCGGTGCTGTTAATAAGAACGGCATACCTGCTGGTAAAATTTTCTCTAACCCTTGTACAAGAACGATGCTAATTATCATCGCAACGACTGATAAGAATAACGCCTGCACGACTAAGCTATTTGCTAAATATGAGTCCTTTGTACCAATCGCTTTTAATACGCCTAATTGCTGTGTTTTTTGCAATGTAATGACGTAGAAGAATACACCGATTAATAACGCAGCGATTACAAGTAAGAATGCAATGATCATCGTTAACGTTCCTTGCTCTTCTTTAAACCCTGGAATACTTTGTAGTACTTCTTTTTTATCAATAACGTGAGCATTTTTAATTTCTTTATCTGTATTCAGCGCAATTGCACTATAATCTTTTTGGTTTGGTTGGGAAATAGCACCCCATACGTCTTCATTTACATAAACGACTGGTGTATGGCTAAACATTTGGTCTTTCGTAAATCCAACGATTTTAAATTCTTTTTTTGAAACAGGATCGATAATTGTATCTCCAATATCGATTCCCTTCTCTTTAATCGATTCGTCAGCAACCATTTCGTTATTTGCTGTGCCTAATTTCTCACCTTTTACAATGTTCGGCTCTAAAAATGAATCGCGCTCACTTGAGAAAATAGCGATATCAACCTTTTTCGAACTATCTTTCTTTTCATACGTTGAAACTTTTACACGAAACGGAACAGCCTCTTTCTCGCCTACTTGATTTACTACGTTATCAACATCGTCTTTCTTAATTTGTGAACGAAGTAATTTATTTTCCGCATCATCTGCTAAAACGAACTTATTTGCCTCCATATTTTGAATCGATGAAGCATTATCATATGATAGTCCATTTGCCAATCCTGAAATAACAAGAACTAAAAATGATAATAACACCATAATAAGTCCGATTAATCCATATCTTAATTTTGATTGTTTTAATTCACGCAGAGCTAAAAACATTTCGCTCGCTCCTTCCTCTTTCTTTCTATGCACTTATCATAAAAAAGAATTATGAACGGAATATGAACAGAAGATTACAGAGGATAAGATTTAATTTTCAGAAAGTATTGAAAATAATTGAAATCCTTGATACAATTCAGTCAAATAATCTTGACCGAGTAATTTCATTTAAGGAGTTGATCATTTTGAAGCCCATGTTCACACTAACTACTTATAGCCAACTAAAAGCAATGAGCGATCCACTACGTGTCGAAATGATGATGCGTCTATGCGAACGTCCTTATACAGGACAATTACTATCTGAGAAATTCGGCATTTCAAGGGCGAAAATTCATTATCATTTAAAAGAATTAGAAAAGAACGGTTTTATAGAAATCGTTTATACAGAAGAGAAAAATGGCATCGTTCAAAAGTTTTATCAATCTGTCGCGAAAGGCTTCACCCCTGCCTCAGAACTATTACCTCATTTAGAAATATTAAGCGAATCAGGTCGCCAAATCTTTTTACAAATGACGGAAAGAACGAAAAGCCATATTCTCGCTGCACCAGAAGAAGCCTTTACATTACGAAAAGAAAGCGAAGATCCAGCTGAGTGGAATTACGTTTCATCTTGCTGGGAGTTTGATGCCACGCCAGAACAATTTCAAGTGTGGGTGAAAAAGTTTTATGAATTGATGGGTGAATTAAACGAGATCACAAAAGACGCGGATAAAGATCCAAATAGTAAATCTTACTACATTTCTACTACTGCCCTACAAATCGAAGAACGAGCAATGCAGCGATTTGTGAAAAAAGAAGAAAAATCGTAATACGATTTTTTTTATACAAACGGTCAAATTTATTTTACCGAATAAATTTATTATAAAGGAGTAGATTAAATGGACGTATTAAAAAACCGGAATTTCCTCTTATTGTTTTTAGGGAGAATTTTTACAAACATAGGAGATAGCTTATACTATGTAGCCGCGATGTGGCTCGTATATAAGCTAAGTGGTAATCCTTTCTATTCTGGATTGGCTGGTTTTCTTACGTTATTACCTTCTGCACTTCAATTTCTTACCGGTCCATTCGTCGATAGATGGTCAATCAAAAACACCCTCGTCATCACACAAGTTCTGCAATGCATTCTTATATTAATCATTCCTATTACACACTACTTCGATCTATTAACAGTTCAACTACTACTCATCATCATGCCCATCGTAGCCTTTATCGAACAATTCGCCTATCCCGCACAATCAAAAGCTTTACCACTTCTACTGCATAAAACACAATTATTAAAAGGAAATTCACTCTTTTCATTTGCATATCAAGGCATCGATTTAATTTGTACGACGCTTTCTGGCATATTAGTAGCACTATTTGGCGCAATCACTTTATATGTAATCGACTCTTTTACATTCGCGATTACTGCCCTTTTGTTCTTTTCACTAAAAATGCCAAAGCAAACAGAAACCAATACATCGCTATCAACTAAACAATATTTCACTGATTTAAAAGAAGGTTTTTCGATCGTCTTTCGTTCATTAATGGGCGTATTCTTAATCGGTTCAGTAGTCGCTAATTTTTCAATCGGTATGACGATGGCGATACTCCCTTCTTTCGCTGATTCTTTAGGAGGTGTGAAATCATATGGGTTCTTCTTAGCTGCTATATCAGCAGGTAGTCTTATCGGTGCATTATTCAGTTCATGGGTTGGCAAACGTAATGTTGGCCGTGTCTCCATTATTAGCTTTGCGACCGGCGCTATCTTTTGGTTTCTCTCTACGATTGTACCGTTTCAATGGCTATCTATTTTCTTATTCAGCCTAGCCTGGATTCCAATTGGTGCGACCAACATATTATTTGCGACAATTAGTCAAATTTTAATTCCAAATCAATATATCGGGCGCATCAATTCAGTCATGCGAAGTATGGGCACAATTGCTATGCCGTTCGGTTCTTTAATTGGTGGATATGCTGCAAATGTATTTAGTAGCCAACTCATTTTCGCGCTCGCTAGCATCGGAATTTTATTTATTTCTCTCGTATGGCTGCTTCATCCGAAATTACGAGCATTGCCAAAAGCTGATGAAATTACTGCGGATACTTTTGGGGTTCGGTTTAAAGTAGAACGTGGGAAAGGTGCGGCTTTATAGCTGCAGTGAGAGGGTACGTGAAATTTATATCGGCGATTTTTCGATTATATCGACTTACCGACAAAAAAAGAGGCCGTTCCGAAAACAGCCTCTTTCATCTATTTAGGAAGCTCAACCCGAACGGTCGTCCCTTCTCCCTTCGTACTATACACTGAAACGTTTCCATGATGCAGTTCAACAATCTTCTGCACGATCGATAACCCTAAACCGCTACCTTCTACATTTCTTGCCCTTGCTGTATCTACCTTATAAAAACGATCAAAAATACGCTCCATTTCTTCTTTTTCCATGCCGATTCCGTTATCGGATATAGAGATTATAACGCTAGACTCTAACTCTTCGACAAAAAACTCAATGGTCCCACCATCGTTTGAAAACTTAATACTATTCGTAAAGATATTACTCCATACTTGATGAAGTAAGTTTTCATCACCTTTTATAGTGATATCCGGCACATCAAATTCAACGGCAATATCTTTCTCGCGCCATTTCCACTCAAGCATAAAAATGACGTCTTTAATTTGCTTCTGCAGATTGAATTCTCTTATTTGTAGAACCTTTTCCTCTTTATCTAATGAAGCGAGCGTAAGTAACTGTTTACATAAACTAGACATTCGCTTGCTTTCACCCTCAATAATTTGTAAGTAATGATTTCTTTCTTCCTCACTCATCTTTTCTGTTTGCAACGTTTTTGAAAAACCTTGTATGGAAGAAAGTGGCGACTGAAATTCATGTGAAACGTTCGAAACGAATTCTTGTCTCATTTCATCTAGTTCTTTAATACTCTTCGTCATCTTTTGGAAGCTTGTAGATAACGTTCCTATTTCATCTTTTCGTTTTACATCTAATTCAATTTCATATTCCCCACTCGCAATTTTTTGCGTAGCCTTCGTAAATTTACGGATTGGGCGAACGATATAACCTGCTGCAATCGCTATAAAGATAATACTTAATAGTACGATAAACCCAAGTAATACCGCTAAGAAAATTCGCATCTCGCCAAATTGGTTCTGAATGTCAGGACGAATAAATAACGCGTACTGTTTATCACCGTGCTTTACCGGTACACCAACACTATTTATTAATTCATTATCGAAAAATCCTGTAATAAAAAGACGCGTTGGATACGTAGAAACACCATTAAACGTTTCTCCTTGCAATACTTTATGAACAGTAGCATCGCTAATAGACGTCTTACGAAACGCATTACCAATACGCTTCCCATTCTTTTGATCATCGACAATATAAATTTCATACCCTAACTTTGCAATAGAATGCAAATACGTCTCTTGATTTTCTTCACTTTGCTTTTCATATAACGATTTAACTTCTTCCGCATACTTTAAAATCTTTTCACTATTATACGGTTTTAACTTCACTTGATAATATACGTTCGTTAATAAAAAGCCGATAATACTACTAAGTAGCATAATGCCGACCGTCATAAATACAAATCTAGAATATAGTGATTTCATCTTATTTCAACTCCAACTTATACCCGAGGCCGCGCACTGTCGTAATTTGAAAATCATCCGTTCGTTTTGAGAAACGATCTCGGAGCCTTTTCACATGAACATCAACTGTTCGTTCATCTCCTTCAAAATCCATTCCCCATACTAATTCAATTAATTCTTCTCTTGAAAATGTTCTTCCAGGATAACTAGCTAATTGTGATAATAACTCAAATTCCTTTAAAGGAAGTAAAATTGTTTGACCGTTACACTTTACTTCTACACCTTTTCGATCAATTGTCGTTCCGTGCAACGTAATAATATCTGCACTCAGCATTTGATAACGGCGTAATAAAGCTTTCATACGGAAAATCACTTCAGCTGGTTCAAATGGTTTTACGATATAATCATCTGTACCAGAAATGAATCCTTTTTCTTTATCCACTAACTGGTCTTTCGCAGTTAATAAAATAACCGGTATATCATGATACTTCCGGATTTCTTCACATAACGTATAGCCATCAACGAACGGCATCATAATGTCTACGATCGCAAGATGAATATTTTCCTTCTCTAAAACGTCTTGCGCTACCTTTCCATCTTCTGCTTCAAAAACTTTAAACCCCTCTTTTTGCAAATGGTAATGCAACAACTCTCTAATATGCTTATCATCATCAGCTAATAAAATATGTATCATCTTCATTAAACCCTCTCTTGTTCATCCTTCTACATCCTTACCTTAAGAAACAATTGAATTTTTTGCAAGAAAAAGAAAAAGAATCTATTTTGAAAAAAGATGATTCAAAATAGATTCTTACGTTTTAGTATTAAGATTATTTTAATAAAAAATAAGTTCTAAGCTTTAGAAATATCAACGAATCCTTCTCCAAATACGTCACGAACATCATGTATAGCGATGAATGCAGCCGGATCTGTAGTTTGAACAATCCTCTTTAGCTTCACTACTTCTTGCTTATTGATAACAACATAAAGAATTTCCTTCGGAGTTTTCGTGTAATAGCCATGACCTGAATACACGGTAACCCCTCTGCCCATTAACGTAGTTACCTTCCCGGCAATTTCATTCGGGTTATCAGAAATAATTGTAATGGCTTTCTTCGGATTTAAACCTTCAATTACAAACTCCATCACTTTCGTTGCTACATATAGCATAATAATTGTTATCATCAGTTTTTCTGCACCAATGATGAAATAAGATGAAAACGCAACGATTAAATCGAAGAACAGTAGACCGTAGCTAATGCTCCATCCTAAATACTTATGCGTCATCCTTGCTAAGATGGTAGTACCTGCAGTTGTTCCGCCAACGCGAATGATAAGACCAATCCCGCATCCAATAAATATTCCTCCGAAAATGGCATTTACGAGCATTTCATCCGAAGCAATCGTCCATCCTTCTGTCAAATGAAGGAATAGCGAGTTCGTAACTACAGCGATAATCGTATAAATTGTTGTTATCTTATTTAAAAATTTATAACCGGCTATTAACAAAATTGCATTTAAAATTAAGTTAACTAAGCCCGGTGACCATTCAAATAAATAGTACGTAATAATCGTGATACCTGTTACCCCACCCTCACCAAACTCGTTCGGGATAACAAACAAATTGACACCTAACGCAAAAAGAAATGCACCAATAATAATAAAAATAATGTCTGTCGTTCTTTTTTTCATACAGTACCTCACTTCTTATGTAAATATTTATTCTGCCATAAACTCTCACCATTATATCGTGGAATATTCAAATCGAACAGTGGTTTGTTTTTATTTTAATATAAGATAAAAAATCAACATTATTTATTATGTACTGCAAATAAAGTTTTGATTTCAACCGTAATTTACTCTTAAAAAGAAATGCTAAACATTGACTTACACAAATTTCAAATAAAAAAGTACCCATCTAATTGTCATACGCAATGAGAATTAGATGGGTACTGCATGATACATTTAGTTTTTACATGTATTGTTTAGAGAAAATTGCAAATAACGACCTATACTCGCCTTATTAAGACCAAATCCATACATCATCATTATTTTCAGCGTTCGTCTTTGCTTCATGAACTTTTTCAATATGATCAACTGTGTTCCAGTTAATAGAAATACCGCCCCAGCCTACATACTTCATATCAATTTTTACTTTCTCACCCACATTAAATACTTGTCCCTTTGTTAAGAAAACATCAATAATCACTTTCTTCCCGTTTAGCGATGGATACTCCACTACGACATATTTAGTAGCACCGTCTCCCTCATCTTCCATCGTTCCTACTTTTGATACTTCCCCAATCACATAATCAGGAGAGCCATCTTCTTTCTTGTGCATGCCTAACTTGTTTGTTGTATTTTCAATTGCAGTTGCAACCATATATTCTGTAAAATTACGCATCATAGATCCAGTAGCTTTAACCTCATCTCCTACTTTCACATTTGAGAAAGTATCCATGTATACACTAACAGGCTCCTCATATTGCTTAGATTTTACGACAATTACACCGTTATCTACTTCTACTACTCGTCCTTCTAACGTCGAGAAATTCGATTCAATAGAAGCGGCACTCGCTTTTGTTAGTTCTAACCCTGGTACATTTGTTCCTGATAATGCTGCGATACCTAAAGCACCTGCTAAAATTATTTTTTTCATACCCATATGTAACATCTCCATTCATGATGATTGTATTTGTTTGATTGGTATCGACCAACCTGTAATCATTATAGTTACAAGCCATAAAAATAACAACCGTTTTCCTCATGCAATGTTGCATACTGTAATTTTCAAATGTAAATTGATTATTCCTATATTCAACACTAAGACTGAATTCTTGAATCCCAGCAGGTAAACGGATTAATGATGAAGAAACTAATTTCATACATCATGTTTTTCAATGATACAGTTTGTATAATCGTAGTCCATTACATTATGTAGCAGCGGAGTTAACATGTTAATAAAACCAAAGAGGTTACAAGCAGGAGATATCCTGGCGACAGTAAGTCCTTCATGAGGAGGCGCAGGTGATTCTGAGATAAGATAACGATATGACAGGGCTCAAATAAATAAAAACACCCCTATAAGATATGACTGTGAATTAGTACTTTTCAAATGATAAAGGGGGATTTACATGTATGGAAGTAACATTTACAGTAAGTAAATGGGATGAAAAACCAATCGATGATACTAAAAAAGATTTCCCTATTAATATTGCACATGTCGAATATGATATTGATGGTGAATTAAAAGGAAAAGCTTTTATTGAATACTTCTTATATTATTTAGACTCAAATATAAATGATGGTCACTTAGCTACTTCTAAAATTTCTGGATTTTTACACTTTGAAGGAATTTATAAGGGGCAACAAGGGACATTTACAGCTATAGAGCAAGAAATATTTGATAAAGAAAATTTAGATTCCCCAGGAACAATTATTAAAGCTACCGGTAACTTAGAAAATCTAAAAGGATCCTATAATTATCAATTTACAGGTCAAACCAGTAAACTAATTTTAGAGTTTGAATGTTAGCAAAATATCCTATAATTTAGTGGAAAGGACACTTCTTGTAATACTAGGAATGTCCTTTTTGTTGACGAGCTTATTCAAGTTAAAAATGAACAGAGTATATTATCAATATACAGCAATGCATATCATTTTCGTTATGGTGGAATTAAAAACCTAAGCCCGAGTGACGTGGCCCCCACCTATTCATTACTTTTTCTACTAACTAAAGAATAATCCCAGAAAAACTCCCCTTCATAACTTCCTTTTCAAGTTTATTCCTACATATAAACATCGCAGTAATATTTGTACGATTTTTTTCATCGGGTTCAAATTGTTCAATGGTTACGTCACAACGAATTGTGTCACCACTAAACACAGGACGTAAAAATTCAAAATCTATCTTGCAAGCTAGTACGTTATAATCACCGCCAATTTTTGTAGGTAGTGTTGATGTTAAAAGCCCTTGTACAACAAATCTCCCCTGCTCATCTGGTGTAACATGATGAACACCTTCATCTTTCGATACTTCCGTAAATAACGCAACATCTTCTTTTGTAAACGTTCGTTCAAAGGTGATTTTTTCGCCTACTTGTAATTTCATCCCATGCCCCTCCTCAAAAACTCTTTTAAAATAAGAAAAACCGAAACTATAATCATTTCGGTTTTTCAAAACTGTAGAAGTCTATATTTACTTTAAAGAATGTACAAACAACCCGCTGCGCAGTTTCGGTTCAAACCACGTTGATTTTGGCGGCATAACTTCTCCAGCGCCTGCGATTGCTAATAACGATTCCATTGATGTCGGATATAGTGAGAACGCTGCTTTATATTCACCGCTATTTACAAGGCGTTCTAGTTCTTCTAACCCGCGGATTCCTCCGACAAAATCAACGCGTGAATCAGATCGCGGATCGTGTATTTCAAGTACTTGGCTTAATAAATGATCTTGCAGAATAGATACATCCAAACCTTTCACGAGATCATTCGCATCAAACGTTTCCTCTTTCACTGTAAGCTTATACCACTTCTCATTTACATACATTCCAAATGTTTTTGGCTCATTTGGTTTATACGGAGAAACAGCCGCTTCTTCTACATAAAAGTATTGCGCTATTTGTTTTAAAAACTGTTCTTCTGATAAACCATTTAAATCTTTTACAACTCGGTTATAGTCCCAAATGGATAACTCATCGTGTGGGAATAAAACAGATAAGAAGAAATTAAATTCCTCTTCTCCTGTGTAATTCGGATATTGTTCTCTTCGCATGATCCCTACTTTTGCAGCTGATGCAGAGCGGTGATGTCCATCTGCAATGTACAGGTTAGGAATATCTTCAAATAAGTTTACTAAACTTGCAATTACTTCTTCATCAGCTATTTTCCAAGCAACGTGCCTAACGCCGTCTTCTGCTGTAAATGTATAGATTGGCGCATGTTCTTCTTTCCAGCTGGCAATGAAATGCTTTATCTCTTCTTTTGTACGATACGTTAAAAAGATAGGACCCGTATTTGCATCACACACATCTACGTGACGAATACGATCTAGCTCTTTTTCATGACGCGTTCTCTCATGTTTTTTAATTGTATCATCTTCATACTCATCAATAGATGTACAAACGACAAGGCCTGACTGCGTTCTTCCCTGCATCGTCAGTTCATAAATGTATAACGCTGGCTCTTCGTCTTGAATGAACACTTCTTCTCGTATAAATCGATTTAAATTTTCACCCGCTTTTTCATATACACGATCATCGTACGGTGAAAGTGCCGGGTCTAAATCAATTTCTGCTTTATCAACATGCAAGAAAGAATATGGATTCCCTTTTACAACTTCCCTTGCCTCTTCACTATTTAATACGTCATACGGTAAAGCTGCCACTTGTGCCGCTTTTTCCTCTACTGGACGAATGGCCCGAAACGGTCGTATTTTTGCCACATTCCTCTCTCCTTTACACAATCATTCGAACGGCTACAACACCTGTAATTTTGCTTATATTTTCTACAATATTCTCTTTTATTATATCATCAATTCCGTTATCGATATCAATCATTGTGTATGCCCAAGAATGTTTACTACGATTAATCATATCGGCAATATTAATATGATGTTCCGCTAAGCATCCTGTAATTTGCCCTACCATATTCGGGACGTTTTGATGCATAATTGTAATTCGTTTCTTTCCGATATACGGTAATTCTACGTTTGGATAGTTTACTGAATTACGAATATTTCCTGTCTCTAAATATTCACGTAATTGGCGCGCTGCCATTACTGCACAATTTTCTTCTGATTCAGACGTAGATGCACCGAGGTGAGGCGTCGCTGTTACGTTTTTCATTTTAATCACATTTTCATTCGGGAAGTCAGTTACGTAATGCGCAATAACATCTTCTTCTAACGCTTTTTGAAGAACTTTTTCATCTACAAGTTCTCCTCTTGAGAAATTGAATAAACGCATTCCTTTTTTCATCTTCTCTATAGCGTGTTCACCAATAAGCCCCTTCGTTTGATTGGTAAGAGGAATATGCAGTGTAATATAATCACACGTTGCAAAAATTTCATCAAGGCTAAATGCTCTTTGCACATGTGTAGAAAGGCGCCAAGCTGTTTCAACTGAAATATAAGGATCATATCCAATAACGTCCATCCCTAACGCTAACGCATCGTTCGCAACTAAAGCACCGATTGCGCCAAGGCCAATTACACCTAGACGTTTTCCTGCAATTTCTGATCCAACGAATTGTTTTTTTCCTGATTCAACAAGCTGCGGTACTTCTTCACCCTCTAAATTTTTCGTCCAGCTTACACCGTTAATAATGTTACGTGAAGACATAATAAGGCTGGCGATAATAAGTTCCTTTACTGCATTGGCATTCGCTCCTGGTGTATTAAATACTACAATCCCTTTTTCTGTACATCGCTCGACAGGAATATTATTTACACCAGCACCAGCTCTTGCAATCGCCTTTAAGTCTTTTAAAAAATCTTCTTGATGTAAAGAATAGCTGCGAAGTAAAATACCATCTGGGTGATCCATTCTCTCCCCTACTTCATAACGCTCTCCGCTAAGAACTTGTAAACCTTTTTCCGCAATTTGATTTAACGTTTGAACACGAAACATATCCCCATCTCCCTATCTATTCTCAAGCTCAAATTCCTTCATATAATTTACTAATTGCTGTACGCCTTGTACTGGCATCGCATTGTAAATACTAGCTCGCATACCACCGACTGAGCGATGTCCTTTTAGCGTAACAAGACCGCGTTCTTTCGCTTTTTGTAAAAACTCATTGTTCAGATCTTCTGACGGTGTTGTAAACGGAATGTTCATAAGTGATCGATACGTAGGATCAACTGGTGAAGTAAACAATGTTGATTCATCTAAGAAATTGTAAAGAAGTGAAGATTTCATTCTATTCTGTTCTTCAATCGCAGATACCCCGCCCTGTTCTTTCAGCCACTCTAGTACAAGTTTCGTTACGTAAATACTAAAGGACGGCGGTGTATTATATAAGGAGTTATTTTTGCTGTAAGTTTCATAGTTTAACATCGTAGGACAAGAGCGATCTGCTCCTCCAATTAAATCTCTTTTTATAATTGCAATCGTTAAGCCCGCTGGCCCTAAATTCTTTTGCGCTCCCGCATATATAAGGCCAAACTTCGTAACATCATATTGTTCTGATAAAATATTTGAGGACATATCCGCAACGAGCGGTACTTTATCTAAATGTGGAACTTCTACATATTTCGTCCCCTCAATTGTATTATTCGTTGTAATATGTACATAATCTAGTTTTTCATCGCTCAGTAAACCATCCAATTTAGGAATTGTAGTAAACTTCTCTTTTTCAGAAGAAGCAATCACTTGTACTTCCCCTACTTTTTCAGCTTCTTGCATCGCCTTTTTTGACCATGAGCCAGTCAATACGTACCCTGCTTTTTTATACGTATTCATTACATTTAACGGTATCATAGAGAATTGTAATGACGCACCGCCTTGTAAAAACAATACATCATATTCATTAGGAATGTTCATTAATTCACGAAGTAGGTTACTCGCTTCATCTATAATACTTTGAAAATATGAAGATCGATGACTCATTTCCATAATAGACATGCCTGTCCCGTTATAATTTACAAGCTCCTTTTGCACTTTTTCTAAAACTGGCAAAGGGAGTATTGATGGTCCTGCTGAAAAATTATACACTCTCTCCATCACCATGATAACCCCCCTATTTCTCATTTTTATTAATTTTTAAACTTTCTGAATTATAACCTAAAATATAATATACGGTCAATTTGTTTTCCACTATTATGGCGTAAGACGCAATGGAATCGCTTGCAAGTGCAAACCTTTTTTTTATAAACATACAAAAAAGTGTTAAGTACATAATCGTACTTAACACTCTAGTAATGAAAGAATAATAGCTAATTGTCCGTAAAGAACCGATCAAAAATTTGATAAATTGCAGAAAGACCAATGAGCCAATAAATAGTGTCCACAAGCGCCGGCATAGAACCAAACCATTTCTCAACTACATTGTAATCTAACGCTACAAACAACCAATTCAAACCGCCGAGAATCACCAAAATTACTGTAAGGTAAGACAAAAATTTCATTATGATTGCCCCCTAGGTGATAAGATGGTGAAAGGCCTTTCACTAGAAATATATGTAGTAAACTTTAAAACTTACCTATTTTATAAAATTTATTTTCGGTACCACCCGCTAATAACTGCCTCTGCTTCTTTACTATGTATTTGATACGCATGTGTACTATCATTAGAGCCAATAAACCAAATTGAAAAACCTTTAAAATATGGTTTCGGTTCTAATACATCGCGGTAAGCACGCCATCCGTTTAATTGTACGTCTTTTGAAAACACATTAGAAACATCTGGATTCCACGGATTTTGCAGTCCAAGTTCACGCGCTGGAACGTTAAATCCACCAAAATAAACAGGCTTTCCTGTTGCTTTATGTAATTGTTCTAGTTGCTGAACAACATTTTGCCCACGATTATATACTGTCGTCGCAAATAAACTTTGCTTCACTTCTTCGTATGATGGATTTCTTTTTCCTGAAACTTCAAACCAACTGTCTATGCTAACAATATCCACCTTTTTTAAATACGGGCGATTGATTTTCTCTTTAAACTTCGCTTCATAAGAAGGGTCCCAGCTTGCTGTTAACCACCAGTTCATTTGATACAAAATATTTCCTTTATACTGATTACGAACAAAATCAATTGTATCGCTCCAGTATCCTTCTGCATACTCCATATTCACGAAATTAGAAGCAATCTTTAGTCCATACACATTGTATTTACTTGTAATGGAATTAAAAATATCTTGCAGAATAACCGTCTTCCAATTCCAGAAGAAATCATTAATGTTACTTGGGTTCCATTCTGTCTCTCCAACATTCCCCTGCTGAATATACGGGAACGGTTCCACTATAACTTGAATATTACGCTTTAATAATTCTTGAATTAAAATAATAGCTTGTTGCTTTTGCGCTTGATTAATTACCATGTTAGTAGAAGTCACATTTGGGATATCTACTTGAATCGGTACATTTACTGTATTTAAATTTAAGCGCTCCACATCCGCTAATACTTTCGCTACATTTCCAACTTCCCATACTGTTACGTTTCCTGATTTGATTTTTCCAGATTGAACAGTATTTACATCTGCCTGTACATTTCCTTGAAAACAAAAAGAAAACAACATAATAAACACTCCTAAAAAACTTATTAAACTCTTATTTTTCTTCACAACTTTCCCCCTATAATTTTTGGCTTTCTTGATTATTTTATACAACGTTTCATATATATTCCACAAAAAATCCAATAAATTTTTATTGATAAAAATGCTATTCATCCTTTATTCACATCTTACTCATACTAAGCTCCTAAAAATATTAAGATAAATAAAAAAGGAACGGATTTCCGCTCCTTTTTTATCTTTTTACAATTATCAATCCATTTCCCTTTTAGGCTCTACCAACATGATATGAGATTCCTTTTCAGTGAAAGGTTTATGCTCAACGCCTCTCGGGACAATAAACATCTCGCCTTTAGAAATTTTCACCTGTCCATCACGAAAATCGATGAACATCTCCCCTTCAAGCACAATAAATAGCTTATCCGTATTAGGGTGCTCATGCCATATAAAATCTCCATTAGCTTTAAAAAGCTGAATTTGATCGTCATTCATTTCACCAATCACTTGTGGATACCAATAATCGTTAATTTTAGATAACTCGTCATTTAGTTTAATAGGTTGGTAATGGATAATAATCCCTCCTCACTTTCAAATTCCACCATATTACAGTAATATAAGTAAAAAAGTCGTTATTACGCTTAAAAAGAAAATGCTCCGGCCAGAACTTTTCATTCAGATAGTACAAAGGAGTGATTTCAATGAAAGTACTTTCAATCCAATGTTTCCTTTAACTCTCCATAAGTATAGAACAGTGATTTTCAAATAAGAATGGACCCCTGTTGACATTAGTATGGATTATTGATGAACTTCTCGCGATATTTAGTAGGCGAAATGCCAACTCGCTTCTTGAAAACTCTACTAAAATAAAAAGGGTCTGCGATTCCAACAGCCTGCGCAATTTGTTGTACAGGCACATCACTTGTACATAACATTTTTTGAGCCATCTTTATACGATAGTTCAATAAATATTCTGTTGCCCCCATACCTGCATGCTTTCTAAACACGTAAGAAAGACGATTTCGATTAACATTATTTTGTTCTGTAAGCGTATGAATTGTAATATCTTTATAATAATATTTACGAACGTAACTAGATATTCGTTCGAATAAAGTATGCGACTCATAATTGCTTTCTCTATTGAAAACACTTAATAAAGCTTCATTCAACGCTTCGCGAAACAGCATTTCGGTCTGAAACATCGAAATGCCTCCACGCTGATTATATACATCCCAAAGACGCATAAGTAATTCGACAAGACGAGGAGATTGTCCTGTTAATAATTCAAAATGCTGATGAGTAAAGCCAGAGTCTTCTCGTTCTGAATTGCTTATCTGATATAAAACAAGAATATATTCCCAGTTCATTTCACCAAGCATTTTATGGGCTAATGTCATTTTTGCACCCCCATGTATAACTTTTCCTGGGGAAAGAGTATACGGCGTACCATTAAATTGAAATTGCGTCTTCCCTGTAATTGGAAATACAAATCCTGGGAAAGAATCTGTAGACTCAGCAAAAGGCACACCTGGATTTTTAGCATAACGATATACTCCTTCTACTCGGAAAGGAGTATTGGCAAGATACTCTGCTAACTCATTCACGTCCAACTTCACAATACACGCCTCATTTCAATAATAGTTTTCTTGTAATTCGCGAGATTAATTGGTGTACATTCTGGGAAACGCTAAACTAAAAATAGTACATACAACTTAACAAGATCTGGTTATTAACCTATAAATATATTATTTTTCATTTATTGACCAAAGTATCCTCCCTATATTATTGATAATGATTTTCATTGTAGTTTGATAAAAAAACATTTGTCAAGTTGGCTGGCCTAGAAAAATGATGAAACAAGGGGGATAGAGGAACAGTTCTGTTGCAAATAATACCTAGTCTTTGTTAACTAATTCCCCTCAAAACTGGAATGATCATGTTAATAGTTGTAATGACTTTATTAGTTACAGCACTTGCAGCATGTGGAAATAATCGTAATCCTGAAGAAGTTGCTACAGCGTATTTCGAAGATGGAAACAGCCTACTATCAAATTAAATGATAGTAGGCTGGCTGTTAAAATTATTTAAGAACTGGGTTATGTTCTAAATGATAAGCTTTCATTATCAAAAAGAGTATTACTAGTTCCCTCCACAAACAAAAACACCCTATCACTTCGGTTCTAAATTTAGCACCTTCCCCTCTATCCCCTCCGTATTCAATGTAGTCGTATGATACGTACCATTTACCCAATCATCTATTTGATCATGATACCAATCGCTTCTAAAATGTCCCGACTGTCCTGGTCCTACGATATGATAACCGTTTGACATATCTTTCGTATCAATAATGAATCTCCAAGACGCTCCATGATTGACAATGCCGTTCTCGCCGTAACTCGCTGCTTGGACGGTAACTTGACTTCCTCCAATTGGAACTGGTTTCTCACGATTAAAAGCGAGTAATGCTAACATACTCGATGATTTCGAAATTGGATGTGTAAAAGCGAGTTGATGATAATCGCCCCACTTCCAGCCCCCAACATCGGGTCCATATTCCTTCTGCAATTTCTTCATTACATTCTCGTACGATGTATGTACAACTTTTGTTAACCCTCCGTACTTCGTAAACCAAGCGCTATTTTCTCCCGCTACTTCTTTTCGAATCAATTCATCAACAACTTGTGACTTCCCTTCAAATAACTCCATTACATCTTTCGGTATTTCTTTTGAAAATAACGTATTTGAAATCTCTTTCATTAACAAATGGAATATTAATGGTGCCGCTTCATCTTTACTATCGTAAAAATTCCACTTTGTTAATTGGTTTACGCCTTCTTCCTCTACCTCATTTAAAGATGCTTTATTTAACTCTTTTAAAAATATAGGAGTAAACTCTTTCCCGTATAAATTCTTTTGATCCATCTGTAACTCTTCTAAATCTTTCACCGTATACTTTTCCTTCTCGTGCAAAAATTCTTGAATACGCATTTGCCTATATGGCTGCGCCCACGTATTGCTAATATGATACGGATAATCATCATCAACAATTTTATTATTCGCAGTTGAAATAAACCCTTGTTTTGGATTGATTACTTTTGGAAGTTGATCAAACGGGATATACCCTTCCCATTCATATTCATCTGTCCATCCTGGAACAGGTAAGCTACCATCACCTTTTTTACGCACTGGTATATTTCCATTCGCTTTATAAGCAATTGTGCCGTCGTTTGATGCAAACACAAAGTTTTGGGTTGGTGTATGAAAATCTTGAAGAGCGGTTTCAAACTCATTCCAGTCTTTCGCTTTGTTCATATTTAATACAGCTTTTAACTCAGCTGACGGTTCTAAAGCTGTCCACTTTAAAGAGAATACTGTTTTCGTTTTCTCCTTCCCCTTATCCGCAAACTCTGAAATTACTGGTCCATGCCTCGTAATCGTAACGTTATAAGGAATTGTCTTCCTGCCTTTTACTTTAATCGACTCGTCTACAACGGTAGCTTTCTCCCATTTATCGTTATACAGAAATTCATTTTCATTATTAGGATTTCTCTTCTCAATATATAAATCTTGCACATCAGGCCCCGTATTCGTAACGCCCCACGCTATTTTGTCATTGTGTCCTAATATAACACCTGGTACTCCGGCAAAAATAACGCCACTCACATTCAAACCTTTCATTTCAAGTCTCGTTTGATACCAAATAGAAGGCGTCGCAAGAGATAAATGAGGATCATCTGCTAAAATTGGCTTACCTGACGCACTCTTCTCACCGCTCACAACCCAGTTATTACTACCGTTAAACTCCGGCGGAATTATCGTTTTTGAAAAACTTTGTGCTACGTCCACATTTGTATTTTTCAGTTCAGTTAGCAATCTAGGGGCATCTTTCGGATATGCAGGAAATAGCTCATTCGCTTGCTCTTTCGGAAGATTTTTCAGCGCCCAATATCGAAATGCCTGTCCGTGCCAATGTCCTCCTAAGTCAAACGCCATATACTTCCCGATTGTTAAAGTATCAACAATTGACCACTCAGCAGGTTCATAACCTAATATAGTAAACTCAACTGGTAATTTCTTTTCCTTTTTCGCCTCACGTATAAAAGCGTTCACCCCATCAGCAAATGACTGGAGGGCATATTTCGCTTCTCCATCATATTGACCAACTGAAGCTTCGGCCGCTCGCCGTAAACCGAGTGTTCGAAACAATTTATCTCGATCAACAGCTGCTTCCCCAACGACTTCACTTAACATACCAGACGCTTGTCTTCTACTTAAATCCATTTGAAACAAACGATCTTGCGCTTGCACATATCCTTGTGAAAAATATAAATCATGTGCATTTTCCGATTTAATATGCGGTACACCTTTACTATCACGCTTCACCGTAACAGCCTGTTGTAAACCCTCTAGCTTTATCGTTCCATCTATCTTTGGCATAGATTTCAGCGTATATATGTTCAAAAAAATCACAGCGGAAATAACTAACAAAAGAACGATACTACTAGCCCAAATAAAAATTCTTTTTCCCTTTTTTCGTTTCTTCTTTATAACGACTTCCATATAACCACCCCTTTCTCACACAATTCGCTTCTTTTTGAGAAAGAACCTTTTAAAGACATTGAAAAACCCCCTTCATTTTCCTACCAATGAAGGGGGTTTTTCTTATCGTTCGCTACGCCAACTTTCATTATGCCCAAGATTTGAATCTGTCGCTACTTGCACATCATATAACATTTCACTAAAGAAGCGTTTATCTACTTCTTTTGGTACAATGCGTCTTTCATCATCAATCTCATCGTATTCATATGAACCACGATTCACTGTACCTGCTTTATAAAATTGAATGTCAAATACACATACATCTTCTTCATCTTCATAACCAATCGGCGCTCCGCTAAATGACAATTGCACGCCTAATCCGGTACGAGTATCTTCTTTGTAAAATGTATAATACACACCGCCATCTTGAACAGACCCACGGATCCATCCAAGCTTCGTCATCTTACCGAATAACGAACGACCATTTAGTAAAATACCGCCAAATCTCTCAATAGCACTCTCATCATTCTCTTCTACTACAAACACTGGACGCTCAATTTGTAGGAACGGCTGAACAATTCCCGCACTTTCTAATTGCTCTTTCCATAATTCCTTCTCCGCCTCAGGCAATTCTAACGGATGAACGAAACCAATAACAGTGCCAGATGAAAGTTCATAACTCTTCCCGTCAATTGTACAGAACACGCCACCTTCTGCATAACGGAATGCCTTCAGCAACTTCCCTTCCTTATACTCACCCCAAATGAGTGAAATAGAAAATTGCTTCATAATTGGATTATCCATAAATACAGACTTCCATGCATTATGTGACCAATAACGCTTTAATGAAAGTGCCGTTTCCAATCGTTGTTTTTGCATGGAAAGAGTATTTCGGAGTTCCTTCTTTAAAGAGGCTAATTCTTTTTTAGCCTCTTCAGCCTTTTCTACATCATCTTTTGCATTCGGCTTTGGAAGTGACTTCATACGTTTTCCTTCTTCTGTCTCTAATTCAATTTTTGACTCTGTAGTTAAAATGGCAGTAAAACTTCGATTCCCGAAATCAATTATTTTTTCACCATGTATAGTAAAGCCGAGGTCCGGCACCAATTGATCTTCCAGCTCTTCCTCTGTTATACCACGTGTTTTCGCAGCAAGACTTAGCGCTTCTTTTGCTGCATTACGTACTTGCTTATGTTTATATTTAAATGCTATTGCATGAATAGACATAAGTGCAAGCTTAGATGAAGACAAACCTAAAGCACGAACGGCATCCGCTGCTATCTTTCCTCTCATTTGAAGCACCCATTCATCAATTTGCTTTATAAGTATGTCGACCATTTTGTCGTCACTATACATTCCGTATAACGAAAGAATTCCACGCTTCTTCACATCTGCGTCTTGAGAAATCCATATTTGATATATTGTTTGCACACATTCTTTTAAGTCCTCTTCATTTAAAGCTCTACCAATTACTTCTGCCGTTTCTTTCTTCTCAATAACAGCATCTGAAATATACTGTTGTAAATAGGCTAACGGAATTGCAGCATCAGCAATTTCATCCGAGTCACGTAAACGGATTTGTGGCTCATCCCCAATCAATTGCAGAAGTGAATTTCTTGTTTGTTCAGTTAAAATACGTGCACATAGTTCTTCTATTTTTTCTTCCTCCGTTTGGAATAATAATGAGAATTTTCCTGCGAAAGATTCATTTTTACTTTCTTGCAAAGCTTCCTGTACAAGTTTCGTATATTTTTCAATCTTATACTCTATAAGTATTTTCATCACATTTTCACGAACAACTTTCTTTTTATTATGAAGTTCAACTGCTACATCTGCTGCAGCTTCCACATCTTTTGAAAGCAGTTTAACTACAGACTCACGCATTTTTTTAGATGAATCTCCTAAGCTTTTAATTAAAATTGGACGCATTTTAATCATGTTATCCTTTGCTAACTCTTCTAAAATATATGCTTTGGCCACAGCAGAATACTCATCAAATCTTTCAATGATGTACGCTTGTTCTTTTACAATTACACAAACAAGCGCTTCCTTCGCCTTATTTCTCTCTTCACTGTAGCATGCAGCTTCTTCAACTGCATAAGCGATAAGCTTTTCCTTACTTAACCCATACGAAAGCAGATCTTCTAATACTTGTTTCGGTTCTACTCCTCTGACAGAACATTCGTAAAGAAGTTCGTATAAATTAACACTATCATCATCTCCAAACTGTAGTGTAAGTACAGCTTCCCTCTTCGCTACATCATCTATATCCCAAAGAAGCGCAACCTCTAACACCGGCATACCCCAATACATACTCCTATATTTCGGATTTTTAAGTATTTGCTTCATATCCTCAAGTGACAATTTCCCTTGTAAATAATCACGATATGTATCCCGCACTGTAGACAATTTTATTTGCAAAGCAGCAACAAAAAATTCTTCTCGCATTTTCCCTATATTTAGCTCATATCCTTTTTCAGCTAACGTTCGTGCGATGATGAGATAATTCATTTTACTTACATATTGCAAAGTATTTTGAATAAATTCAGGATCTTCCTCCAACATAAAGCATAGCAATTCATATTCATACGTCTTACAAAAATCCTCACTATTTAAATCATGTTGCCTTAGACGATGCGCAAAAAATCTTTCCTTAGAAATCCAAAACTGTGTACAAAAACTTTGAATTTCTTCATATGTTTCTCTATTTACACTACCAGTTTTTTTGTAGTTTTGAGACTGACCGAGAGTGTGACACATATAACGTGTTGCATAGTTTATAAAACCCCAAACATTTTTCTTCGCCAATATTTCAATATATCGCCTCGCAACATTCGAATATTTATGAACACAAAATAATAGCCGCCAAATATGTTCCGGTAAATTCCCACCTATAAATACTTCACTATCATCTTCACCTTTTAAATACCGTTTAACTGCTTCAACCTTTTCCTTTTCCCCTAGCAGTTTCAATATAAATTCTGTATGTTCTTCTAACCTTTCATTCAATAAAGAACTATATGTACGAAACTTTTCATAATCTACATCAAACATTATGAGAAGTAATGGTACTTGCTGCTTAGTTGGTAAAGTATGTAATTGTCCCTCTATATAGTTCAGACTCTCTTTTGTTAACTCTCTAAGAAAAACATCTGCTTCATTTACATAACTTGAAATACTGGATAAATATTTACATGCGATTGCTACAAGTTTGTCCAAAGGAAGTGCACTTTTTTCTAAATAAATCTTCATTTTAGAAAAACTGACATGCGCAAAACGGACTACTAGAACATTTAATAAATGCTCCTCGAGTATATGGTAAAATAATCGAAAAAAATCCGGATCTTGTTTATGCACTTTCCTAAAATCGTTTATAAATCGCTCCGCAAAATCACTTCTTTTTTGATCGCGAATTGTCGTTAGTTGAATATTTTTTAAAATCTCTTCTTCTTTTGTCTGTAAATATCGTTGTGATAATTGTTTCTGTTCTTCTGTCATAATAATATATTGAAACAACTCAGATGTACTAGTAGTCAAACTTTGTACCCCCCGCATCTTTTTATCTATTATAAAAATACCCTTATTTAATGGTAGTATAGCATAAAACCCACGAAAACGAACATACATTCTATATTAAATTAATGTAAATTAAAATACACTACTCAACATACATGTCCTTCTCTCTAAACTTCCCATTACAGACTTCTCCCCACTAAAATCCTTTAACTTTTTGCTACACCAATTCCTCAAAATCCCCTTCACATAAGCTAACGTTTTCTTATTATTTTCAAACGCAATTTTAAGTGCCTCTAACACTTTCTCTCCAGAAAGTCTTTGTATCCAATTCTTCAATTCCTTCACAATATATGGGGATAAACTACTAATATTTTGTTCATAAAACTTATAAACTTCACTATTTGGAACGTCCTCTTCTATGGTTTCCACCTCTATCTCTTCCGCTTCTTCTTTCTCTTCAATAACTACTTGTGAACTACTATTATCCTCTTCTTTTGGCATACCAAAATGCTGCAATAATAATGGAATCTTGTATTCTTCTTCAAGGCATTTACGTAAAAATATATGTATGGACTCATTACTTTTTATAGTCTTTAACTCACGTAATACGCACTTCTCCACATTCGTATTTGAAATAGGGTTATAGTGTAACCAGTTTATTATGAATACCTCTTTCGTTTCCGTATCATATAGAATCTTTCCATACTCAACAAACCTGTTTAGCAACTTCTCAACAGTCTCCATACTATAACCTGTTTCAAGCTCTGCCACACGCTTCGGTAATATATAAATACCACATTGCTTCGTTTTCGTACCAGTTAACAAATATATGTAAAAATAACGCTCCTCTGGCGTTAAATCTAATATGAATTCATCTTGCCAAAAGTTCACCTGCACATTACGGTATACTGCCATATGTTTCCCTCCACTCTTTGCTAGTAAATAGGAAAATTTTAATTCTTCATTATAAAGATAGGACTGCGGGAATGGTTTTGGCATTCGAATTACAATTTTTTTACTACTACAACGCCGGTTTCATTTTTTCGCGCTTGTTTTGTTCTTGTAGTTGTTTTTGTTTTTGTTTTTTCTTAGTGATTTATTACTTGGTAGGGGCTTATGAGGGGCTTGGAAGGGCATTCTACATTACAATCTATCAAATACAATTGTTCTTCCTACTAAATAGGAGCTATTCCAAATTATTATTTTGGATAGCTCCTTTCAAATTCTTCTTATTTTTTTACTTCTACCAATGTCAGCTTCTACATACAATTTCTTCTGCTATTTGTGGGCAGTAACACTCTCATTTCAAAATTTGGTGAATAAACTGCTTGATTGCAATGCGAGTGGCCCTCACTGATTAAAGTTTCATTTTATTTTTGCATTGAATCTAACATCTTCACAATAAAGGCAGCCGCCTGACCACGAGTTGCTGTGCCTCGAGGATCAAACTCATTATTTCCAATACCATTAACTACCTTTAGACTGTATAATCGTTGAACCGATTCTTTGTATGTTATTAAATGCTTATCTGTAAATGGTAATGCTACTAACTCACCTGTAATTCCTTTATATCGTAATGCTTTGTCAATCATAATAGATACTTCTTCACGAGTAATTGGTGAGTTAGGATCAAAAATCCCTTCACCACGACCATTAATAATTCCTGCACTTGCACAACGTTTAATACCGTCATGAAGTGATGGATGTGCCTCATTGATATCTACAAATGACTTATTTCCCTCTGGTAGTTTAAGAGCATTCGAGATTAATTTCGCAAACTCCGCTCTCGTTACATTTCGATATGGAGCAAATACACCATTGCCTTCGCCTTGCATAATACCTAGACTGTTTAATTTACGAATATGCCCTTCAAACCATCCACCTGTAATATCATCTTTTGGTTTTTGTACTTCTTCCTTAGGTACATTGTAGTTAATTTTAATCCAACTTGGGTCATAGAAAATCCATTCTCCATTACCTACTTTATACCAACCATTTTTAACCGCTAATACTTTGTAACGATCTCCGTTTGAAGCTTTACGTACAACACGATGTTCAATACCCGCATCACTACGTACATTGATGCCACTACCATTTACCACTAGTTCCATGCTAGGTTCAGCTGGATTATTTTCATTTGGATTAAATGAGTCATTTTTATCTTGTAAAGGCGTATCAATCTGCGCATTTATATTTGCATACCACTGAATTCCTTGTACGAAACCAGCCCAATTACCACGTGAAATTAAAATGTCAGGACATTTTTTCCCGCTCCATTGTTGATGCTTGTAAATATGATCTGCACCAATTCCTTCTTTGTTCATTAAATAACCTGCAAGTCGTTTTGCATTTTCTAATGCTTTATTGTAATCACCATCTTGGTTAACCGCGATCTCGATACCGATAGATTCCCTGTTTCCTGATCCATCTCCATCTCCTGCATGCCAACCATTTTCGTTTGTTGGTAAGTGTTGATAAATTTGTTTATCGTCTACAGTAAAATGCCATGAAGCTATTCGGAAAGTGCCTTCAGTTGCTTGCTTGTATAAATATTTCGCATGATTTTCAGCATTAGCACCAGCGGCTGTATTTGCGGTCTCATGAATTGTAATGTAACGTGCTTTCATCGGATTTGCAGGACGAATATCAGGATTTCCTGCTGGAACAATCCACTCCACAAATGGAACTCCTGCAAGTGTTCCATATTTCTTCGTACTCTGTGCGCTATATTGAATACCTCTTGGCTTTGCAACAGGTTTCATTTGACGATCAGACCCATCATTTCGACCATCTACAGATTCAAATGCCTTTTCAATGTTTGAAATAGCTTCCTTTTCTGCTACTTGTCCCTTCTTAGCATCTTGCATTTTGTTTAATTCTTCTGTTTCATCATGTTTATGCTTATATTCTTCTAAAAGCATTTTTTCATTTTCAGATACTTCTGCTTCGTTAATTTGTACATGATTAGGAACTTCCAACTTGAAATTAGAATAATTTAATCCGCTCGATCCGTGTTCTCCTTGGGCAATATTAAGTTGATCAGTTTGAGAGTTGTTTATCTCTTCTGCTGATACTGATAAAGGTACGCTCCCTAAAATCACTAGACTTGTTGATAGTGCGATTACTTGTTGTTTGATTGTCTTATTCATTATTATAATAGATACATACACATTCCCGCCGTGTATGTATCTCAACCTCCCTTTATTGTCACATTAATTTTTTAAAATATGAATCTACTATGTACTTCTAATACATTTTCTTTTTATTTATATATTTAAATTATTATATTTTATACCCATTAAGAAAATATTTATATGTCATCCCTACAGATGAATTTCATCTAACATACTTTTTACAAATTTCGTCAACAAACATTATTTTACAACTAATTACAAATACCGTCAAAATAATCAATTTAAACTTAGGCAAATAACTGACATACAATTTCATAATAAGAGATCCTATACTATCGAAATACATCTATTACAAATTCCCTTTAACGTTTTCAACAATTTCGTTTATCGTATTTCGATCAAACTTATCACTAATTTCGTATGGCTCACGATCTCCTACGAATTGCACGCCTACGATATCATTGCGATCCTTACCGTATTGCACTTCAATAATAAATCCACGCTCTATTTGTTTCCAAATGAGGCCTGCTTCATCTTTATTATCTAAAATAATGCAGTCTTCAATATTTTCGTCAATCCCAATTAACTTATTATCATCCATATATCCAATCTCGTATTGTTGCCGTTCTTTCGCTTTGCCACTTACTAATATACCTTTGCTACCATATGAATAATCCATATAGTCCTTTTTCTCCGTTTGTACCGCTTTCGGCTTTTGTGCTTCAGTTTTTTCAGTAGTCCCACAACCTGTAATAAGACTGATTGGCATAACCACTATTAATACTAACCTAGTGAATTTCTTTATCATTTGTAACCAACCTCATATATTTAATGTAAAACTCCATTTATTACTCTATTAAAGAATAACATGATACTAAGTAAACAGAACGAAAGATAACATATTATTTACATACCCACACTTTAATGAAGGAACAGGCCATTTAAACCTAGTCCTCCATAACTTTAACTTTGCTTCACATACTTAATTGTATGAAATGACGTCTCATTAAATAATTGCAAGTTTTCCCCATCATAATCTTGAACTTTATATGCTATTTTCTTTTTTTGAATTGTATCTTCTACACCGTCTACTAAACGTTTATTGAGATGTAAATAGATTGTAAAAGCTTCCTTATCATATTCCCAAGTGCCTTCAATATAATTCTTTTTATTTGGATACTCACCTTTACCATACGTTTCAAATGTCTTATCACCTTTTAAAATAAGTGACATAATGAAACCGTCTGTTCCTTTGAATCCCCAATTACCAATTAATTCCGTACCATCCTTCACATTCTTCATAACGTTATCCGTATTAATTCCAGCTTTCTTATCTAACTCTTTCAAATCTTTCACAGATACTGTACCGTCACCGATTTTAATATCCCCTTCAAGGTCTTTGAATGCCTTAAGCCAGTAAATATCTCCTTCTTTCACTAACTTTTCGGATTTCTCCATTAACTCTTTATCAGTCTTATCGCCTTTTTCTCTTTTTTCTTTTCGGGTGAATACTTCATTGATTAAAGAAAAAGACTCTCTAAAATAACTAATTGCTTTTTCAAAATCCTTTTGTTGATTTACATACTCTGCAGGGGGATCTATCGACTCGAATTTATCTAACGTTTTATTTAATTCTTTCACACTATCTACTATATCTGATTTCTTTTTCTTACCGTCAAAAACCTCTCTTGTAATATTGTTATGCTCCGCAAACAACTTATCAAACTCTATCCCTAATTTATACACTTTATTAGGATAGTCTTCCTTTGAAACTTTTTCTTTCTTACTATTAGACTTCGATTCTTTTACTTTAGACTCTTCTGTTTTCTCCTGTTTAGAAGTGTTCGTTTTCTCAGAAACTCCACAACCAAATAACAACATGACCGGAACTGCTACCCCTAGTAGTTTCTTTGTATTCATGACTGATTTCTCCTTTTACTTGAATAGATTACTCTTGCTATACCCATCCTCTTTTTTTATCTTGTAATTAAAGTTACAATCGCAATAACTCCTAGAATCGGTCCCCAATATTCCATTTTTATAAAAAATAATGAGTGCTTTTTGTTAAACATAACTTTTTCACCAGTTTCGGTATCTATATAAACTTTCCCATCTGGCTTATTAATATATTTACCTAAATACCAAGACATAACCCCTGATATAATAAACATTACCGCCATTGGCCAACTATGATCTTGAAAATATGTAGCGTCCCCCGTTATAGATCCAAAGATAGCCTTACCCAAAAGAGTATTAATAATTACAATAATTGCGACTAAAAAACCCCAACCAGACCAAATAATCATTTATTTCTCCTCCTAAAGCGTACAACTTTGTACTTTATGTTAATTTGAACTGCAAACGAAAATGTTTAAAAAACCGAATATTCAGACGTTAATAATTATATTTAGCTTACATTCGATTCTAACTTTAATGTTCTAAATGCAAATGAACCAGATATAATTTGTAAAATTGTCGGAATAAGTAAAAAGAATAATGACATAAATAACATAACTATAGGAATCACAATCATTCAAACTCCATAAACTTTATTATTAACCTTGTTTACTAAACACGATAAAATGAACAACCCTATTTGAACCGTTAAAATAATAGAGTAATAAGCTAAAAGTTCGTAATCAACCCCTTCCATAATATTAAACGCTACAACTATTAATATTATGGAAATAATAATTCCCAAAATGCCACCAATTAAACCTAATACAAATTCAGGCGTTCTTTTCAATTCAATCCCCCTTTTATGAACCACTAACTGCTTGTATATTTTTTCCATTCACCATCATACCAAATATTCATTGGAAAAACTATACATACTTTTCATTCTTCCTTACCTTACAGTGACCTTCTTACCATTATAGATAGCTTGTAGCAGTCACAAAATCAAAACCTTCAAAATTACTAACCGGTTTCGATACTTTTAGAAAGTAGACATACCCCTTGAATACAATTAGTATTAACACATGAAATACGAAAGGCTTAAAAAGGCTTTCACATGAAGAAAGGAAGTTGCACAACTATGGATTTTAAAACAGTTATGCAAGAACTTGAATCTCTAGGTAAGGAACGAACGAAAAAAATATACATATCTAACGGTGCGCATGAGCCAGTATTCGGAGTAGCTACAGGTGCTATGAAACCAATCGCTAAAAAAATAAAATTAAATCAAGAATTAGCTGAAGAACTTTATGCCACAGGCAACTACGATGCTATGTACTTTGCAGGTATTATTGCCGATCCAAAAGCTATGAGTGAGTCTGATTTTGATCGCTGGATAGACGGGGCATATTTTTATATGCTATCCGATTATGTAGTGGCAGTAACTTTATCAGAGTCAAATATCGCACAAGATGTTGCTGATAAATGGATTGCAAGTGGGGACGAGCTTAAAATGTCTGCAGGCTGGAGTTGCTACTGTTGGCTTTTAGGAAATCGCAAAGACAATGAATTTTCCGAAAGTAAAATTTCCGATATGCTTGAAATGGTGAAAGATACAATTCATCATTCTCCAGAACGAACAAAATCCGCTATGAATAATTTCCTAAACACTGTGGCAATCTCATATGTACCACTACATGAAAAAGCAGTCGAGACTGCAAAAGAAGTTGGTATAGTTGAAGTCAAACGTGATAATAAAAAAAGCAATTTGTTAAATGCTTCTGAAAGTATTCAGAAAGAACTTGATAGAGGAAGACTTGGTTTCAAGCGTAAGTATGTAAGGTGTTAAAAGTATGAAGGTGTCAATGTAGGAGAGATTGACACCTTTTTTGTGGACATTACTAGACTAACGGAGCTGCAAGTTAAAGGGAACCAATCATTCATCTCCCGCTATACATCTCAAACTTCTTCTTTCAATTTATATACCCTATCTCTTTTCTCATCATCTTTGATAAAAATAAGTTTTCCTTCTGTAACAAAACCTTCTAATAGTAAACATACTTGTCCATATGCTTTAGGCTTATTCGTAGTAAATCTTTCATCGGGTATTTTACCAGATCGTATTAATCGTTCACATAGCTCAAGCGCACTTATTTCTTCAGAATCAATTAATTCTAAAATATCTTTTTGTAATGGTGATAAAGGGGCTGGTACCTTACATACCTCAGCTACCTCCACCTTTTCTTTTTCTTCTTCAAATAAATCTTCAAATGAAATTTGATTCATTACATCTGTTCCTTTCTAACGATTGATTTGTATAATATGAACTGAATCCTATAGCGTATTTATTATTATGTATTACTTACCTTTTTTCATAAATCTCAAACTCATGTACATCGTTTCATATAGTATGTTTTGATTATACCAAATATACGTTCTGTTTTCTATTGTAGAATTTTCATAACAGAAATGAAAGTAATAGTAAACATTTCTCTTCTCGTTAGTTATATAGAAAACTATGTAAAAAGTTTACATAATAAAATTATAGTGATCTGTTAAATTTCTATGCAAAAAAGAAGCACTTGTTGCCTCAAGTAGACAATCAAGTGCTTTAAGTTCATATGTTTTTAAGTAGCATTAATCTTGTAAGTTTTGTAGTAACAGTATGACACCTTTTATACGTCATGACAACTACTACGTTAAAACTTACGAGTTTGTACGAGTTCGTTAGTTTTATCTCCATTCCATGTCTTTATATTCGTCGCACATTAAAATGTCATCTCGCCTAAGCTCGTACCTTATTTTCTATTCTATCATTGCACACAGTACTCCATGACGGTACAACCATCATGAAGTGCGTACTTCAAAATGACCTTTTCTTTTTTGTACACTTCAACTATCCCTTAATTCTATCAGCCCATATATTCCGAATGAATAAAAAAACAATTTTATTGTCTCTATAAAAATAAACTTCGAAGTTTAAAGTACAACGTCCTGATAACCTACCTCAGTTACTTCACCTTTCACAAAACAAAGGCCTAATCCATTTTCCATATCCCATGTACAGTCAAACGTAAGTCCGATATCAAGAAAGTCGATAAGGTCATTATCTGGAACAAAAATTCCAACTAAGGTTATTTTTTCAAGAATTTGAGTAGCTGTTTCTATTAAAGGATAATTTTCGTTAAATTCAACATCGTAACCAAGTTCATATCTTTTTTGTTTATAATAATCTAATATAGGCTCCAAAATACTTTGTTGTAATTGTTGCCATCTTTCTATTAAAAAATTATATGCCATATATTGTTCTTCCTCAAACTGACCATCATCTTCTCCCCTGACTATTAATGCCACCTTAACTTCGTTCCCAAAAAACTCAATGTTTTTATATCCAATCCAATCATAATTATTAAACTCAAGTTCGCCAAAAACTGCATCATTTATTTTCATTATATATCTCTCCTTTATTGTTTACTAGCAAATCCATCTGGCATAAACGCTCCTGCATTGATTTCACCTACTCCACCAAGATGTCCAAATTTACTGTTTATCTCTGTCGGTACAAGTTGCACTGTCTTTACATCATTTAATTCATGCCAAGTTAACTTGTGTGCACGTCGATATTTCTCTATTTGCTTCCATGTAATTTCACCAGATTCCATCCCAAACTTACGTGCTAATTCAGGAGAATTATTCAATTGCTCAGCCAATTTTTCATCTGCTTGAGTGAAATTAAGACGTCTTGCTGCTGATCCATTTCCACCAGTGCCGCCTACCATATGATTGATTTCTACCTGTGCTTTTGATACTGGTGAAAAATCAGGAACTCCATTTTTATATTGAATACCCTTTATACCAGCCTCATCTAATATGCTTTTCAATTTAGGGTCTGGTGGCGGTTTAAGCGTACTTAAAGATTCTCCCCTAATTCCTTCAAATTCAATCTTTGGATTAATCTGTGCAGGTGTTTGATTAATCCTTGATTCATACGAACTAGCAAAATCAGTTTGTCTAAAAGCAGGTGGAACTTCAACCTCTCTATTACCCGTACCCTTAGCCACACTACCTTCCTTACTAACTCCTGAACCACCACTACCCTTAGCAAGTTGATAAGCGTCATCCTTAGCTGCCGTACTTGCCTTTGAAAACTTTCCGGCTACTTCACCAACAGTTGAAGATTCTATATAAGGAAGCTTCATTCCTATTCCAGTATCCACCGTCCTAACTGCTACTGGAATAGGAGTATTTTTCATAGCATCTAGTGCATTCTTTAAAGTCTTATTTTCCCTAGGCGATTGTACCACATTATTTCTACACTAAAACAAAAAAAGCACTTGTTGCCTGTAATCGACAATCAAGTACTTTAAGTTAATATATTTTTAAGTATCGCTAATTTTGTAAGTTTTGTAGTACAGTTTGACACCTTTTATATATCGTGGCAACTACTACGTTAAAACTTACGAGTTTGTACGAGTTCGTTAGTTTTATGTCCATCTCATGTTTTTATATTCACCACCATGTAAAATGTCATATCGCCTAAGCTCGTACTTCGTTTTCTATTCTATCATTGCACACAATACTCCATGATGGTACAACCATCATGAAGTATTTACTTTTTAACAGCTTATTCTTATTCTTTCCACTTCAAAAATAAATTCTTTTTCGTTTACTTGTCTTATGTGAATTCTTTAATTTCTAACCCTAATTGTCTATACCTTTCAATACTAATTAACCCTCAAATTATAGATTTCCTGCTAACATTAAAAGGATCTACGTTATTTTCCTCTAACAAATCTTCAAATTTTTCTGTTCCGTATTTTACAAAACATTCATATTCCGACTGGGAAATAAAGAATGCTAACAAAATTTTACCATCTTGATCTTCACTTCCAGTACGTACATCACCATATTCTTCTGGAAAAGCGAATGGTTCAGTAAAGTAAACTGCACTTTTATTATATTTTTGAACAAATGATTTATCAATACTTTCAATACCACTAATTGCTGTTCCTCGTCCTATTTCTATTCCATTACCTATACAATAAAATAAAGCACTTGCAAGGATATACCCTGTACTATTAAATGCCCCATCAACTACCATTGAAATTTCAACATTATCCCCTACTATTTCTTCATATTTACTGAGTCCAAGTGTATTAAAAACTAAACATTCTTCAAATACATTTTCATATTTTAAAATTTGCATACTCGGAAGCTCTTCATTATTTTTAAAAACCTCTCGGTCTATTGGATCACCTAAATATTTACTATAATGGTCATAATAAAGCTCTCCGTAATTTATCATTCTTTTATCTCCCCTTTATATGTTCCTTCTATTCCTTCAAATTTATGACTTATATTACATTCATGACATTGAACCCTTAGTCGAGCATTATATTCATCCAATACTTCTTTTCGTGTTGGTTTTACTTCACCTGTTTTCATACTTACAACTCTTTCTGCCCAAGTATCTGGATAATGATCTAAGTCATATCCAATTCTTTTTACTGGTCCATTTTTAGTATTAATGGTAATACTATCTGGAATATCTTTTCCGCACGTAGGACAAATCATTTTTCCTGTTGCATTTTTTGGTGCTTCACTTTCTGCTTTAACACGAGTACCTTTTCTAAAACTACTTCTCTTATACAAACTATCAGTTTTTTTAACTTTTGTACTACCTTCACCCGTACCCTTACTAGCAAGAGAAGCCTCTACACCCTTAATCTTATCATCTATAATCTTATTACTTTCTGTATGATGCTTATTCACCCAGCTTTGGAAATCTGTACCACCTTGCTTAGATATTAGTAAGCCATTTCCATCAACTTCAAAACTTGCCGATTTGGCTGTCCTATCATCTATGCTTTTGGCTATTTTTTCGCCAAATTGATACATCTTTTCATTTCCGGATTTCTCCATTTTAAGGCTCGCTAGTTTCAAACGGTCAAGCATAATAGCTTTATTATCACGCAATGATTGTACCACATTTTTACCCAAATTTGGATTAAAACCAGGCATTCCTTCTTTGAATTTTAATAATTTGGCTAAATCTGCTAATTCACTCGTGCCTTTGAATGCTTTTACTCCTTTTCCTACTGCTCCAACAACTGGGATTGCGTCTAATCCACCAAAAATGATGTTTCCTACCCGCTCTTCTTGGCTCAATTTCCTATGTGTTCCCCAGTCTTCTCCGTCGATACCGCTTTTTATTTGTACAGCGCCGTATACAACTGCGGCAGCGGCCCCGAGTGGTGGACAAAGGATTGTTGTGATGATGATTCCTACGCCTATTCCTATGTCTCGCACCATTTCTAGTTTTTTCTGTTCATCTTCTATCGATTTGTATTCAAATCCTCGTGTGGATGGGACTACTTTCTTATATTCTTCATAATTTAGTTTTGCATCTGGATTTTGTTTTTTTAGTTCTTTGTATTCCCCTCTCAGTACGTTATCAAATGCAGGTGAATCTCTAAAAATATCTTCTACTGTTATTTTATCTTTCTTCTTCTGTATTGTTTGTGGTACACTTCCGTAGCCTGCATGCGCACCTGGTAATACTGTCGTTGTTGTAGAGCCAATTCGGTTATTTGTTTCAAAACTGAGAATAGATGTATCTCTCATTTTTTGAGCGAATTTATCCATTTCTACTAAAAAAGGTTTATCTATATGTTCAGAGACTAATCGCCCTGCTTCTCCGCAATATTTTTGTAATGTCGAATAGCTATCAAGTAATTCCCCGATTTTTTGCGATTGATCTTTTGGGTTAAAGTGTATACTGCCATCTGAGTCTAAATCTCGTATTCTCCCATCAATTTTTTTTAATAGTTCATTTGCGTCCCCTAATTTTATGAGTGCATCTTTTGTAATTCGATTCATACCATCCCCCATGTTTTGCCATGGTTCAGGTCTATATTTCACATCCATCTCGTTTTCATCCCCCCAGCCGTATGGTAATTTCTACAACTTACTTAATATTTCACGTAATTGTTCGTCCTTTTCAAGCATTTCTACACATACATTTCCTACAACTGTCGCTGACCTAGAATAGTGTTCAGCCAATTCTAGTGTTTTGTGTAATATATCAGGATATTTTTCAATTACTCTCATCGCTTCACCTTTTTGATAAAAATCACAGCTTAATAAACTCTCAATATTCGTTCCAATGACGTCTACATGGATTTTATATATATTTTCTAACTTCATTACTATATCAAGTAGTTCTTGAAAATTAACTAATACTTCTTCTCCACCACCAGAACCACTATCTCCCATTGATACTTGCATTATTGAATACCTCCTAACGAGAATTGTCTCGGGTCAATTAACTTTTTATATGGCATTTTTAACACGTCATACAATTTCTTATTAATCGCATAGAGGCTCACCCAGTCATATCGATTACGATCTACATCGATTTGAACGAAATCTTCTCCTTCAGTAAAATATAAGAAACATTCCCATTTTCCTCCTCTATTACTTCGAGGCCTCGTATACGTTTCTATCGCTATAACGTCTTTATTTGATAAATCTTTTTCCTCAAATGTTTGTTGTTCTGCCTCTGTCATTCTCTTTGAGAAAAATGTATCTTCTATTTCCCTCGGTTCTCTCAATAAGAAGGGAATGCGTGTTAATAATGAAAAATATACGTCCGGTTTTGGTATGTAGTCGATCTCGTATTTTTTATTTGGTTCTATTTCTGTTAATACAGCCACTCGGTCTTTATCCTCTTTTAAAAAGCCAATTAATACATTATTCATTCTCGTGTATTCATGACAATTTTCATATTCCTTTAATAGTTCAATTATTTGAAAAGCTGCAGGGGTAATTCCATTTTCACTTGTAAGTAGGCCTTTTTCTTTTAAACTCGTAGTTGCTTTCGTGACACATTCTGCATCAAGTAAAATAATTGCGTCACGGTTTGGCAATCCAAATATATCGGTAACCCCAGCTGCACCTGCGAGAACATATAATTCAGCAGGTGCAAAACTCATTTCTTTCCCCATTCTTTTATCCCTCGTTTCTCCATCACAATTGTTTTATCGCCCTTACTTCCGATTTATCTCCGTACGTTTGAATGCTTTTATCTAACTCTTTCAAAGCTTTCGTATGTCCTTCAAATGCCTCTACCATTTCTGAATTATATTGAATGATCAAATCAAGATAACTTAAAAATGCATCTCTCGTTTTTCCATTCCATTTCGCACCTGTGACATATGCTTTTAAGTCTTTCGCTTGGTTTAAAGAATCCTTCATACCATTTTCAATGTTTTGTGCGTAAGAAATGGCACTTGCAGTGTTACTTCCTATAATTTCAACCTCTTTACCACTCATGTTCGTTCCCTCCATTCTTTGTATACTTAATGGATAAGTTTTTCAATTTCCTTTTTCTTTTCTTCAAAAGCCTTGGTCGCTGCGGCGTATGCTGACGCTTTCTCCGATTCTGCTTTCGCTTTATATTCCAAATACTTTGCATAAGCTGTACTTTTTGCAGATCCAATATCGCTTAATGCACTTTTAAAATAGGATAATACTGTATTTAAGTCTTCATCCTTTTCATGACGTTTTTGTTCAAATTCAACTGCCGGAATTTTATTAGCTTCTAAGCCATTACTTTTACTCTCATACTCTCTCTTCGCTGATTCAGCCTCTTGAATGAATTGCTTTAACTCTCTTTCTTTATCTTTTAAATAATCATGTAAATCATCATACCGATCTCGTTTCCTCGCACTTTCTGTAAAACCAGACGCATTTAAAAAAGCATTATACAATTCATCTAACATCTTTCTCCCCCTTTAGCACAATAACTATGTAGTTAAATCCGTATATTTAAACATGAATATTCATTACATTAAGAATTAACAAATAATTTTTTTACATATTGCTATTTTATCAAAGGGATTTTAACATTTCCATATTTTATGAATGGCTTTCGCATTTTTCTTCAATAAAGTGAAACTTTAATCAATATGACTATGTATTTATTATTTCCTTTTATCCAATTCATTCATATTAAATCCTTGCTTGAGAGTAAGACCAGTTCTTTCTTATTTTCATCAACAACTATTTCTGGATAATCCCAATGAAGCGTACGAGTAGACTCCCTGATTCGTTTTACTATTCCTTTGGCTGTTTTATTTCTATATTCATTCCAATATTTTGGCTCAGTCGCTCTTAAAAGAACGATAGAAAAAGGATCTGATATGAATATCAGATCCTTAACTTTAATTTCTTAATACATACATCTTTTTACACGATAACTGGTTCGTACGTGCTCAAATTATCATACTCAGTTTTTACAATACTAGGCGGAAGGTTAACAAATCCTCAGATTCACCTTTTCTTGTAGCAGTGCATAATGTTTAATAAAATTAAAGCATATTTTTACTTACCAGACTTAATTTTTTCGTTATATTCTTCTAAAGTTAACCCTTTTTCTTTTAGATAAACAGCAACTTCTTTCCCTACATAACGATAGTGCCATGGCTCATACTTAATGCCAGTAATATTCTCTTTATCTTTTGGATAGCGGAGAGTAAATCCATATTCTGCAGCGTTCTTATCTAACCATTTGAATGCATCGGTAGTTTCAAATTTTGCATTTAAATCTTCTACAGTATTCTGCCATTCAATTGAAATAATGTCTAACGCTAATCCAGTATGATGTTCACTTGCACCAGGATACTGAAGATATTCCAACGCCTTAGCACTAGCCTCTTTATCCGACAAACCTTGAGATTTATAGCTTTTAACTGACGCATCATAATAAGTTTGTTGTAATTTTATAGCTCGATAACCTGATCTTAAATAAAGATTGATTCCCTCTTTTTTTGCAGCTGCTACCATATCCTGATAGGAAGTTGCAATTCTACTATCTATTTTCATATTTGGCTTCGCATTTTGGGTGATACTTGTTAATTCAATTCCTAGTTCCTTTGATAACATATGCTCTCTATTTACAAGGATAATTCTCCAATCATTAACATCAGAAATAGGTAAAACATCTTTTTTCTTCGCATGTATTTCATTTTTATTTTTATCGTTATTATTAGTAGTTTCCTGAGATGTTTGCTTTCCACTACAAGCAGCAAGACTCCATCCCATTGCCAATACCAATGCTAAAATTATAAATTTTTTAATTGTATCTCATTCCCTTTTTGTTTATTAGTCTTTATACCAATTTCCCAACACGTCTCTAGGAATTTCCTTGAAATCCTTCAAAGAAACGGGGCCGACAAACTTTTTAATTCCATGTTTTTTAGAATTTTCATCCGAGTAATCTTTTAAGAATTGAATTTTAAATTGTTTCTTACCATCAGCATAGTCGGTTACTGTCGGTACGATTGCCGCTTGTCGTATACCAAAAGTTTTATCTTCATACTTAACAAATTGTACATAAGATAATCCTCCAACCAATGTTTCTAATTTTTCTTGCGCAGAAATAAGATTTCCAAGAGAATAATAGATTAGCGTTTCATGTCCATCTTTATTTTGTTTCCACTCAATTGGTTGAATTACATGCGGATGATTTCCAATTACTACATCTACACCTAAATCTGTTAAATATTGAGCAACTTCTTTTTGTTGCTTTGAAGGTGTTGAGGTATATTCTACTCCCCAATGCACCATAACAATCACCATATCAGAGCTACTCTTTGCCTTTTCCACATCATTTTGTATCGCTTTTTTATCAATTAAATTTAAAGCCCAAGACTTATCAGCTGGAATTTTAATTCCATTCGTACCATATGTATAATTTAGTAATGCAAAACGAATACCATTTTTTGTAATCGTTTTTATTTCATTACGCTCGTTTTTACTCTCATTAATACCTACCGGGATAACATCTAGATATTCCTTCCAGTATTCTCTTGTATTCGCAACACCTTTAATACCCATATCCATAGCGTGATTTGTCGCTTGCGTCACTATATTGAATCCAGTGTCCACTAAAGATTGGCCTACTTCTTCAGGTGTATTGAAAGTCGGATATCCTTGTACTTTTAAATTATTTCCGGCAATCGGAGTCTCCTGGTTCACTATAGCAAGATCACTTGATTTAACAGCTTTTTTGATATTTTCATAAATATAATTATAATCATATGAACCGTCTTTTTGTTTGCCATCTTTAATTACTGCGTCATGATATAAATTATCACCCGTAGCTATTAAATTCACAACCGATTGTACTTTTTTATCTTCCGTAAAATTAGGAGACTGTTGGATAGGACTTTTCTCTACCCAATTTGGTGCTTTTAACGATGTATCTATATTGGATTCAGCCGGTGGTAATGAAGCTTTAGATGTCTTAACATCAGTATTACCACAAGCGGTTAAAAGCACTAAAAAAATAAGACATACTAAAAAAAACTTTTTACTTCTCTGTAAAGTATCTAACATGTGATCCTCTTTTCTGTTTTATTCCTTATAACCTGTTCTAACAAATCATTCTTTAAAAAAACGTATTTTGGTTTTACCCTTAATTATGGAAGGACACTCTGTTACACCTGCTTCGGAATATACTAATAATTGTTTTCCGCTTTCTAGCAATCTATCGATTCCATCAGAAGTAATAGATTACTAGAAAAACATAATCCATCAGGATGTCGACTAGTTTGATATACCTATTCCAATTGCAATAACTCGTTTAATATTTAAACAAGATAGGAGAATCGTTCATATAGCCTCTTCTCTCGCTTTATGTTTAAGGTGCCTCCAAAAAAGGGATCGTTGCTGTACCCCTTTGCATAGTGCGAAATTTTTGTAACTAATTTCTTTCATTCAAGCGACAAACATTATACCGATAACAATAAGTAAGACCCAAGAACTTATTTTACCAATATACGAAAAAAGTAGCAATCTTTTGCCCCATATAAAGAAGCCAATTAGGAGAAATGAACGAGAGATTCATTCTATTCAATTCCTTCATTGATTAATAAAAAAACAAGCCACCCAACTATTGGATGGCTCTATACTATAAAGAGAATTTGTTATTGGATTACTTCAATTTCCCTTCAAAAACAATCTTCCTACCGCACGGCTCAACTACTGTTTTGCCGTCTTTCTTTACTTCATGAAAGATTGGCTCTTCCATACGACGAGACGGAGCGTAGCCTTCTTGTTCCATACGTGCTAAGCAGTCTGTAATTGTTTCATTTTCAAGTACTTCAAATTTCTTTTTATTAGGTTGTTTTGTCATGCCCTAACCTACTTTCTATTTTTCTTGATGCGAATTGATTTTTCATGTAGACCATATATAACATTGCGAGAATTCCCATTATAATCATAACCGCAATAAAAAAGCTTGTATACTGTATTTTTTCTATAAATACGCCGCCTAATACAGGTCCCATAATACTTCCTAAACTAAAAGCGATTCCGGATAATATATTACCTGCTGGTAGTAAGTGTCTCGGTAATAAATCAGTCATAAATCCAAGCCCTAAAGAGAAGCACGATCCAATAACCATACCCGCTAAAAGCATGCAGGCAAAGACGATCCAGTAATATTGATCAAATACGGCGGCAAGTAGAAAAATGCCCGTACTTATGCTAAACGTCCACGTTAATATACGGTCCCTTCCGTATTTGTCACTTAATATACCGAGCGGAATTTGTGTAATAATACCCCCAACTGCAAATGCTGGTAATAAGAAGGATACATCTGAAACAGACCACCCTTTACGAAGTGCGTATACTGGTAAGTTACTGTTTAACATCGCTTCAAGTACGCCATATGCAAGTGGACCTAGCAATGCAATCCATCCTAATCCAACAACTTGTTTATAACGAGAAAATGATGATTCACTCTTCACTTCTCTTTCATCTTGCGCTGGGAATGCATTTTTTGTTGGAAGTAGTAAAAGCCAACCTATTAGACAAAGTATAGTAGATATAATAAATGGTGTTGCAAGACCGTACTGCACAGTGCTTGCTAAATACGGACCAACGGCAAAACCAATTCCGAAGAATACACCATATATCGATACTTGTCTCCCTATTTTACTTGGGTCTGATGTTGTCGTGATCCATGTTTGTGTTCCGACATGAAGCATATGATCTCCGACTCCAACTAGAAATCTAAGGATAAACCATACCCAAAACGAAAATGTTTGTGTAAAAAAGAATAATGAAATAATAACGAGAAACCCACCTATAACAATAATCGGCTTCATTCCAAACCTTTGCATCGGTTTTTCAAGAAACGGCGAAATGACTAATATCCCAATGTACAATGCCGTCGCATGAATACCATTAATACTTGAACTAACCCCTTCTTGTTCAAAAATCATTGCAATGGCAGGTAAGAGCATTCCTTGTGACAAACCCGAGATTGCTACAATCCCAACCATAATCCAAAAAGTAAAACGCATTGACATCCCTTTCCCTCTCCTTCTCACGCTTCCACTTTTCATTATAAACTGTTTCTGCAAATGCGTGTACGAATATTCATAATAAAAAAGAAGCTAAAAGAATGAACCTTTTAGCTTCCTATCCTTCCCAAACTTGCGCTTTCACATTGTAATGAAAGTGTTTAAAATATGGATTTTCATAAAATGAAGGTCCATATAAGTAATGTTGCATATGAGCTGTTAGTGGCTGCTGCATCTGTAAAGGAACTACAGCTGGTGAAACTTGCATATACATCGGATCTATCATTATTTTTGTATAGATATGATGATTATATGGCGAATAAGCGATTAAGGATGGTTTATGCATTGATAATCTCCCCTTATACATACAAATGTTATAGTATATGCAACACTTCTCATTTCGGGGATTATTTCTGTTCTAACCAATCCTCTACATGTTTTATAAATACATCTAAACAATCAATAAACGGCGAGTGTCCGCAATCTTCTAATACCTTCAACTCTGCATTTGGCAAATGTTTCGCTAATTCCTCACCGACTACTTGCGGTACGACATAATCTCTATCACCTTGTATGACGAGTGTTGGCGCTTTAATACGATGAATTTGCTTACTTCCCCCTACAACCCCGTTATGTTCATCTGAAATATTAAATGTAATGAGCGCATAATTCACATCTACGAAATTACGTTGCGTTAACATATCATCTAAATACTTTTCATAACGGTCCGGTTCAGGTTGATTATGTGTATATATTAATAGATTCCATACTGTACGGTAATATAGTTTGTTCATATTTTTTATCGCGTCTAATACTGGAGCGATTTGTACTGGATCTTGCGCAATTTCTTCTTTCGTCTTTACTAAACTTGATACAATCGGCTGCCCATTCGTATCTTTTTTAAAGATTGGGTATCCTTTCATTCCTACTGATTCTACTAAAATTAACTTTTCTACAAAAGTTGGGTGGTTCGCTGTAAATTGCATCGCAACGCCACCGCCCATTGACCAGCCCATTAATGAGAATTTCTCTAGCTTTAACTCGTCGATAAATAATTTTATATCTTCTACAAAGTCTTGTAATGAATCTATGGACTGATTATACGTTGATTGTCCAAACCCTCTTAAATCAAGAGCGTAAATATGGTATTGATCTTGCAACTTTTCAATAACTAAATCCCAATGTTGTGACGATGTCATGTTCCCGTGAATGAGTAAAAGAATATCTGTATTTCGCCTTCCAACTTCCTGATATGCAATCGTTTCTCCGTTCGATAGTGAAACAAACTCCATTGTTGCAGGCTTAATCATCACAAGTTCCCCCATTCTATTTAATAGAAAGAAAATTCTTTACTTAATTAAAGAATAGCACGTAGAATGTACGTTCGCAACATAAAACCTATAAGAATTTTTTACATAAATCAACATGTCTATTACTAGACAATTATTATAAAAAAGTATATAGTTAGCTAGGTAACTAATTTGAAAGGATCAAAATACATGGACGAAAAACAACATTTTTTTCACATCGTCAGCCAGACTTCTCGAAAGTTTACGAAGAAATTTAATGAACGTGTATCTCCAACAGGGTTATTTAGTGCGCAATGGGCTGTTATTTTCCGCATTAATCAAACTGGTTCTTGTACGCAAACAGAATTGTGCCAGTATTTAAATGTTGAATCACCAACGATGACTCGTACGTTAACACGTATGGAAACGATGGGATGGATTATTCGTACAGAAGGTAAAGATCGCCGTGAGAAGCTCATTTCTTTATCCGAAACAGCGATAAAGATGATTCCAATATGGCAAGAAGAAGTTGATACTTTCGAAGAAAAAACGCTAGAAGGTATTAACGAAGATGATTTACATCAAGCATTTCAAGTGTTACAACAAATTATTAAAAATTTAGATTAAATTGGAGGGATGACGATGCAAAGTGAGAAACTTTGGACGAAGGATTTCCTCGGAACTTGTTTTAGTAGTCTATTTCTCTTCTTAACGTTTTACATGCTTATGACTACTCTGCCTGTCTATGTAATAGACGGCCTAAAAGGAAAACCTGAGGAAATTGGTTTAGTTGCAACTGTGTTTCTTATTTCTTCTGTTTTATGTAGACCATTCACAGGAAAATGGCTCGATGATTTAGGAAGAAAGAAAATATTATTTATTTCACTTTCATTATTTTTAGCCGCTACTGTTATGTATTTCGGTGCGCAAAGTTTATTCTTATTACTTGCCCTTCGCTTCTTACACGGTATTGGGTTCGGGATGGCAACGACAGCTACTGGTACGATCGTAACTGATGTTGCGCCAGCTCATCGACGAGGCGAAGCACTTGCATATTTCGGCGTATTTATGAGTCTACCGATGGTAATTGGTCCTTTTTTAGGTTTAACAATTATTTCTCATTTTTCGTTTACTGTGTTATTTATCGTTTGTTCCGTATTTTCATTACTTGCATTTTTATTAGGGCTACTTGTCGATATTCCTCACGAAGCACCTGTTAGCAAACAAAAACGTGAAAAAATGAAATGGAAAGACTTAATCGAACCATCTTCTATTCCAATTGCACTTACAGGATTTGTTTTAGCCTTTTCTTATAGTGGTATTTTATCCTTTATTCCTATTTATGCGAAAGAACTCGGTTTAAGTGAAATTGCAAGTTACTTCTTTATTTTATACGCACTTGTTGTTGTCATTTCTCGTCCATTTACAGGAAAGATTTTTGATCGCTTCGGTGAAAATGTACTCGTTTACCCTGCTATCATTATTTTCACAATCGGAATGTTCATATTAAGCCAAGCACAAACTTCATTTTGGTTCCTTGGCGCAGGTATGCTAATCGGTTTAGGTTACGGGACATTAATTCCGAGTTTCCAAACGATTGCGATTTCTGCCGCTCCAAACCATAGACGTGGTTCTGCGACAGCTACGTATTTCTCATTCTTTGATAGTGGTATTGGTTTTGGTTCTTTCATTTTAGGTATTGTCGCAGCGAAATCCAGTTATCATAATATGTATTTTATCGCAGCTATTATCGTTGCGTTCACTTTACTTTTATATTATGGATTACACGGACGAAAACAAAAATTCAAGAAACAACCTACAGACGGAAAAATTTCCGCTTAACGTTAATAAGGAAAGTAAACTTCCCCGTTTACTTTCCTTATTTTGTATTTCTTTCAAGACGAGCGTATACTTATAGTAGAAATAAAAAGGAGGGCCATATATGAAACTAAAAAGATCTCCCCTACTCTTACTTATACTAACATTCATATTTGTAATTACAGGGCTTGGGTTTACTTACTTCAAACAAAATAAAACGACCCCATCAAAACATAATGTGACAAAAGAAAACTGGTTAAATGACCCTTACTTACGTTGGTCATATACCCATATGAAAGAATTCACTTTAGTTAATAACGTAAAAAACAATCCTGACCAAATTGCTCACTTCCCTTCCGCATTGCAAAACTTAGACGATTTTGCTGTGGAGCGTAGATTCGGAAATACAACTCCTCTAAAAAAACTTTTAGACGATAACAAAACAGATGCTTTTGTCGTTGTACATAATGGACAACTTGTTTACGAACGATATTTCAATGGGTATAAACAGAATGAACCTCATGGTATGGCATCATTAGCAAAAGTCTTTACCGGGGCAATTATACAATCTCTCGCTGAAGAAAAACGTATTGACTTAGAAAAAACAGCTGACACTTACATAAAAGAATTAAAAAACACACCGTTCGGTAATGCCACACTTCAGCAATTAATGGACATGCAAGTTTCAGCTGAATATCCTACTCATGGATATGAGCAACCTGGGCTAGAAAATCAAGATGCACAATTATATTTAGCTAGCAATATTTTACCCCGCGGCAAAAATTACGACGGTCCCATGAAAATTTATGATATGTTACGGGAAGCCGAAGAAACTGCACCGCCTGGTTCTTCCTTTTCTTACAATAACGGATCAACAGAAACGCTCGCTTGGATTATTAGAACTATTACTGGTAAATCACTAGCTGAAAATGTAAGTGAACGAATTTGGTCTCAAATTGGTATGGAAGAAAACGCGTATTACGTTACAGATGAAACAAAAGTAGAACAAGCTAGTGCTGGATTAAATGCAACTGCTAGAGATATGGCGAGATTTGGGCAATTACTATTAAACAACGGGGAATATAACGGAAAACAAATTCTCCCTTCTTCTATTACAGAAAGTGTAAAAAATGTACAAGAAGGTGAACTTGAAATTAGTAGTGGCGCTTCTATTTCTTATCATAATCAATGGTGGATTCCCCACAATGAACAAGGTGCTTTCGAAGTGTTAGGTAGTTACGGACAAACACTTTACATCGATCCGAAAGCCAATATGGTAATCGTTCATTTCTCTTCTAACGCAACGCCAAGTAATGAAATACATTCGGTTTATTCAAATATGTATATTGATATTGCACATCATTTAGAAAAGCTTCCACAGTAGTGGAAGCAGGAGTTTAAACCTTGCACAGTTATGACTATTCAATTGAACACTCGATCTGTTGTGCTAAAACGTCAATATAGTAAAAAAGGATCTCTCTTGATATAGAGAGATCCTTTTTTTTATTTCTTCTTCTTTTCTGTCGGTTGGCTTTGTTTAGCGAAATTAGATGAATCATCGAAATTTGGTTGCTTTTTACCTGCATTATTACTTCTACCTTTTCCCATATGTAATGCACCTCCCCTCATCCTTACTATTCCCAATAAAAAACTCCTCTTGCGTTCAGGAAAAAATTTTTATTGTCGCTTATTAATAATGTCCAACAGTTCTCGTAGTACTTCCAACACTCTCGGTTCTGCCATACCATATTGTATACTTTCAACCATAATGTTAATGGTGATCATCATGCTGAGCTTGATAAAGAACAGCTTGTGGATAAAAAACCGTACATTCCATACATGTGAAAGAAGTTTTAGTGGTATTTTGACTCATCCAAGCATATAAAGTAACTAAATACTTGCTTGGTACCTATCTGTTTGTTGCACAAAACCAACATCCCTAGTAATCTCTCGTAAGATATTTGGAGATAACAATCTTTAAAATTCTTAAGCAAATAATTGTAATTCATCAGATACAAGAATAGACATAAAAAAACGCTATCCTTTCCTATATATTTATAGAAAGAATAGGTTTTTTCATTTTAATAGTATTACTTGATAGTATTGGCATTCCTATTAAAGCTAATATACAAATAACATCAATAAACTTGTAACTATGCCAACCCAAATGCAAAGAATGAAACAATAACCCATAATGTCTTTAATTTTCAATCCCAGCACACCTAAAAGAGGTAATGCCCAGAACGGCTGAATCAAATTTGTCCATGCGTCCCCCCAACCTACCGCCATAGCGATAGTAGCCGGATCTACACCTAACTTCAATCCTACCGGGACCTGCAGTGGTCCTTGTAAAGCCCATTGCCCCCCGCCAGATGGCGCCAATAAGTTTACCAACCCGGCTGACCAATATGTAAATATATCAAATGTATCCTTTGACGCAATGGATGCCATCCATTCAATGATTGAGCTTCCCAAACCTGAACTACCTAAAACAGCAATAATCCCTGCATAAAATGGAAACTGTAAGATAATTGGAGAAATGGATTGCGCAGATTCTTTGAATCCTTGTGCAAAGTTACCAAGAGAACCATGTAGGAGCAAACCAAGTGACAAGAAAAACAAATTAATGATATTTAATTCTAAACTATGACCGTTCATGAATTCATAAACACAATACAACGTGCCGATTGCGCCTAATATTATTCCTAAAACTGGTGTCCATTCCAGTTTTTCCGCAGGAGTTAAACTTTTTTGAGGAGGTTTTACAAAAGAATTTGTATCAGTTTCGATTGCTTTATAGCTGATAATCCCACTTTTAGGAGCCATAAGTACAATAATAATTGGCATCGTGATGAATAGAGTGAAAAAAATAATTAAAGTAGAGTAACTAAAGATTGTTTGTGAGGTAGGAATAATTCCAATCATATCTACAAGAAAATGATCCTTTGTGGCAATTGTCAGGCCAATAGAACTGGAGAGACCTGCGCTATATAAGGCTGTCGGAGCATAAGCAGCTGCTACAAGTAATGGAAAATGTGCATTCGCATTCTTTTTTGCTACTTCCTTTGCAATGATAGCTCCCACAACTACGGCTAGACCCCAATTGATATAGTATGCAATTGCACTGATCAAAAATGTCATCGTATAGGCCTTTTGAGGTGTATCGGCTAACTTTGCAACAGACTGCAAGGCTCTATTAATAAACGGGACAGAAGCTAACGTCATCCCTGTAACCATTAGCAATACCATTTGCATTGTAAACGTTAAATAAGTCCAAAACCCATCCCCCCAAGATTTTACGATTTTGTACGGATTTGAGGGATTCATCAACAAAGCTATAATGAAAGTAAATAAAGTGAGCAGCACTGCAATAACAAAGGCATCCGGGACATATTTCTGAGACCATCTCGAAAATATATTTGCACATCGTGTAAGCAACGATTCTTTCTTTTCTGGTTCTGAATTTGTCTCCATTAAGGAATGTTTCATAAATATTCTCCTTTCTAAATTTTAATAAGGTAAATATAAATAACATTCCACAAAAGAAAATAAAATCCTTTTGCACTTGCTGCATATTAATCAACTAGATCAATATTCAAATACCGTTCCTTTCAACCTTTCTGGGCATTACCAGCATTAGCGATAGCTGGTTTAGGTGCTCGTGACATTATGGGATTTTGTGTTGTGAACTTACTATATGCGGGTTTTATCATTTAGTCTATACTTCTTATTTATTTAAACGAAAAGCTAGTTTTATACTAGTTTTTTTACATAATAAATCATTTATTTCCCATGCAATTTATAACTGTATTCCACTCTACGTCCTTAAGATGTAATGCCTCAAACGCAAAAAAATCTTCACACACTCTTTCAATTAGATATGGATTTTCCCTCAAAAAATTCCACTGTAATACTTTAGGAAGAAAATGCATTTCATATTCTTTACTTCCCCGTACTACCTCATCAACTTCTCTTTCACAAATTCCTCTTATCAAGTAGTCATTTCTTAACTCAATTTGAATTTGTTGAAATGTATCGCTGCATTTTTTCAATTGAAGTAAACGCGTAACATACTTCCGAAAAAGTTCGCCATCATACTGAACACAGTTTATAATACGGTCGACTTCATTCATAATGTACGAGCCTTTTCTTCTATTTGTAATAACCATTTTTCACGCTTTGATACTTTACTCGTTTTCACAGATTGAAACACTGACCGTTTTATATCGCGAATGCCACAAAAACGTAAAACACCTCTCTTCATCATAATCCAATCTGCTGATCGATATAACAATGCGACGTACCATAGAGGCGAGTCTAACGTATTAATAACCCACGCTTTTTTCCCTTGCAATAATCCTTTCGGCAGAACCCCTTCATATTTATAAGCAAATCCAGCTACGAAAATACGATCGATAAATCCTTTTAAAATTGCTGGCATCCCCCACCACCATATTGGATAGATGAATAAAAGTGTATCTGCTTCTTCTACTAACGTTCTGTACCGAGCTGTTTCTTCTTCATTTACTAAATCACGTCTTTTCTTCTCTTCATGAAATACGAGGACTGGATCAAATTGTTCTTTGTATAAATCAAGTACGGTAACTGAATGATTTGTTTCCTGTAGTCCTTTTTGCACATGATTTAAAATCGCCGCGTTAAAACTTGAAGGATTAGGATGAGCGTATACAATTAGTACATTCACTACATAACAACTCCCTCTATAAGTTAAAGTTTCCCCTTCTTTAACAACTTCTCTACAATTTGCACGTTTTTCGAACTTTGTAATAAACGGTTTAATACAGTAAGTAACTCTTCCTTTTCTAAATCTTTCAGTTTCTCTTTAACTGCACTCTCACCAGTGCCTTGAATATCATAAACAACTGCCGCCATATGTTTACAATAATTTTCATAGGGACACTCACAGTTACTTTCTGAAAAATCTTTGAGGTCGATAACGACTTCATAATTTCCTGCATTACCATTCACAAAAGCAAATACTTTATTATCATGTACTTCAACATCTTCTACATGTCCATCTTCATAATATTCATATCCTCTATCAATAATATATTTCGGAATATGCCTATATAGTTCTTTTATTAAATAAGCATACATAACAACACCTCTTCCTTTAATTCCCTTTTGACTTCTAGAGCCCCTGCATGTTATTCTAATAACTGTCAAATAGCAAGTCTATATGACAAAATGACTGACACCTATTCGGCGAAGGTGTCTCTTTTCATTTGCAGCCGATATGAATTGCCTCTTTCAGGCACATTCAATTTTTGACACTACACACTCAACACCATTCCCTGTATCAGGCTGCTTTAGCAGTCTTTTACTCTACATACTCCGTTATTTTAAGAAAAAAAGAGAGCTTAGCTCCCTTTTCTCGCCTTATACAATACCCCTTTTTCAGCATAGAGATATTCATCAGCTAATGTAATTTTCCCATCCAGTTTTAGTTCGTCTAATAATCTTGATAAATAAAATTGATGCAACATCTTTTTCGTGAATTTTCCTTCATGATGCGAAACGATATGTTCTTGAATATCTAATAATGATATCGGCTTATCTTGCTCTATCATATATTCATAAACTGTACTACGCAGTTTTACGTATTTTTCGAGTGTCACAGTAATGCGCAACCCCTTTCTTCTTAATATAAATTTTCGTAATCGGTTTTTTTGCAATAAAAAAACCTCTCCGATAAGAAGAAGTTACGTATATATCTTCGTCTTATCTCCCAGAACAAATATGTTCTGCTGGAATTAGCACCTGCATCGCGGTTGCTGGGTTTCATCGGGCCAGTCCCTCCACCTCTCTGGATAAGAAAATATTCACTTAATTCTTACTATACGTAATTCCACTTTAATTGTCAAACAAATATAATAAATATAACAAATTATATTTTCTTCCTTACTGTTCATACTACCCATATACGAACATGCAAGGAGGATTATGAAATGCATCAAAATGCTCGCGGATATGTACAAGATTCTTTTCAATCATTACAAGAAGCTAAAAATTGTTTAGAAGAAGCGCTCGAAACAGTTGAAAAAGATTTTAATCGCGCTCGTATTGAACAATCACTTTATGCTGTTGAACAAGCTATTCAACGTTGCGAGTACACCGTTCACATTTTAGAAAAAGATTAAAAACTTCCCATCTATTGATGGGAAGTTTTTTCAAATGGCATACTTCATAATTATTGCCGTTATGATTAAAAAATATACAGAATTAGCAATTTCTAAAATTCCTACTTTTATAATAGAAATTTTTTTGCCATACAACACAATTGCTCGAATGACACTTGGTATAAAAATAAGAGAACACCACGGATTAATCGCAAATACAATTATCGTTAATAAGATATGATATCCCCAAGATATAAGACGATACTTCGGGTTATTTTTTTCACGAATCATCGTTTTCACATAGAACGTACTACCTAAAAAGTATAAAAATGAAATAAGTGCAATGAATAAAGCTGTATGATCGATTTGCTTCATTGAAAAGGAATAACTAATTAACCCACCGATACAAAACACAATGATTGCACAAATATCATTTAATAGTGCTCTTTCATTTTTTTGACGGGCGTAATACATATTCACTATAAATAATGGAATCATTACTATTACGAATAAAAGAATTCGCCACTCATATAATAAAGAAATCATCCCAAATAGGAACGCAATAATGAAATAAACAATGGCAGCTTGTAAAAACTCTTTTTTTCGTCTTTGCTTTATGTACGTAAGAAATGGATACGTGGCTAAATAGATAAAAAACCACGCTAAAAACAATGGAATATGATAAATAGTAGGTTTCCCAAGTATGACACTTAATAAAAAAGGAATAACAAGCATGGCCCATGCACCATGTTGCTTCGGAATAACTAACTTCATTAACTATACACCTCACTTTTGAAAAAAGTTCTCACCTACCATTATACAAATAATTTTATATAATAACGGATGCATATTAAATCAATTTTTTGACAAAAAAATGCTCCTTACAATATGTAAGAAGCATGAAAGAGGCAAACGAATATGTAAGTCGCGACCCTACCTTATATGAGTATGCTTTTCTATGTCACGTTATGCTCATCTAATATACCGTATTTCTTTTTAAATCTTGTAAGAATCGTAATCCAAGATGTACTAAATAGTAGTAAGAAAATAACATTCGAAATCGCATGGCTCAAATCAAAGTAAAAACTTGCGATATAATACGAAATGACAGTTTCCCACGTTGCTTCTCGTATAAAACCGAGAAGGCCCCAGAAATTCATAATCCAGCCAAATAAAAAGCCAACAATTACTCCGTAAAGAAGTCTTCCCCATAGCTTTTTCATAAAAAATGTATTACGAAGTAGACCTGCTATAAAACCAATCATGCCCCACGAAAACATTTGCCACGGTGTCCACGGACCTTGTCCTAAAAAAATATTAGATACAATTGCTGCTGTAGCACCAATCATAAAACCAGTTTCACTTCCAAATACAATTGCAGAAACGATAATGACAAAAGAAGTTGGTTGTACACTTGGTAAAATAGAAAATGGCACCCGGCTTACTGCTGCAATTGCCGCTAATACAGCAACGAGAACAATTTCACGTGAAACAAACGCCTTTCTTTCAAAACGGATATAGAAAGGTAACATAATAACCGCTAATATAAACAAACTACTTAACATGTAATAACCGTCCATGACAAGTGTCGTAAGAAGTAATGTGCCGATTATTACTGCAAAGATACATATTATGAATGCAACATATCTTTTGGACAAGCTTCGTACACATCCTCCCACGTTAATGCATATGGCAATTCTTTTCGAATGAATCGGTTAATAGATGTTGTATAAAAGAAGTTGCCGCTAAAAAATTCTTTCGGTGCATCATTCATAATGACTGTTCCATCAAATAACATCATACATTGATCAACGTATTTCGCTGCAAACTCAATATCATGCGTTGCCATTACAATTGTTGTACCTTCTTTTTGTAGCTTCCTAAATAGCTCTCCTACTCTTTCTTTCTTCCATGGATCCAACCCCTTTGTCGGTTCATCAAGTAATAATAGCGTTGGCTTTGATAATAACGTCGTACATAACGCAAGTAATTGTTGCTCTCCTCCGCTACAATCGTGCGGATGGCGTTCTTTAAGCGAATACAACCAAAACTGTTTTAGCGTATCTTCTGCTATTTCTTTTCCTTGTTCTCCGTATAATTCACGTGCACGTTCATACACTTCTTCCCACACTGTATCAAATGTAAAATGATAATACGGATGCTGCGATACATACCCAATACTTTTAAATCGTTCTTTCGAATCAATTTTATGTATTACTTTTCCGTTCCACTTTACTTTCCCTCTTCTCGCTTTTTGTAATCCTGCTAAAATCGTTAACAGTGTAGACTTACCTGTACCGTTCTTCCCAACGAGCGCTACCCATTTTCCTTTTTCAATCGAAACTGATAAATCACGTAAAATAAGCGGACTATTTTTTTCATATTGGAACGAAATATGCTCTGCGCTTAAAATTACCTCTTGCTTTTCACTTTGTGCTATTGGCTCATTTACATATGATATCGCTGCAAAATCATTCATTTTCATTTGCGCCTCTCGCACTGTAAATGGAATATCTCTCACATTCCACTCTAAAAATAGCCTTGGAATTTGCGGAATAAATGGACGGAATGTTTCTACTCCCCACATATCCGTAATAACAAATTTAGGACTACCATCATACATAATACGGCCATTATCCATACAAACAACGCGTGTTGCAAGCGGGATAACTTCATCTAAACGATGTTCACTTAAAATAATCGTAATTCCAAGTTCTTCATTAATCCGTTTTAATAATCCTAAAAACTCTTTTGCAGCGATTGGATCTAACTGCGCTGTCGGTTCATCTAATAATAGCAATTTCGGCTGCATAACTAATACCGCAGCTAAATTGACAAGCTGCTTCTGCCCACCAGATAACGTATGAACAGATTGATGCAATAAATCTTGAAATCCTAAAAAGCTAATAAGCTCTGCTATTCTTTTTTGAATAATATGTGATGGTAATCCGATATTTTCTAAAGAAAATGCTAATTCTTGAATCACTGTATCCATAACAATCTGGTTTTCTGGGTTTTGAAATACCATCCCAATTTCTTGGGCAGATAACAAATCAGCTACTTCCTCTATTAAAACACCCTCATAAAATATCTCTCCAGAACGCGTACCAATTGGAAGTAACTGCTTTTTAAAATGTTTTAATAACGTCGTCTTCCCAGATCCCGATCCTCCAGCAAGTGCAATAAACTCACCTTTTTGAACAGAAAGAGAAATATGCTGTAACGCTTTTTCATTTTCATCAGCATATACAAATGATAAATTGTTTATTTCTGCATGCGCCACCATATCCATTCTCTCCCTTCCATTATGATTGGTAAACTAATAAACATCGTAAATACGACAAACATCATCCCATCGTATTGCTGAAATAGAATCGATTCGACTTTCGGATAAATAATCAATTTCCCCCCGTCATAATTACTACATATAATAGCAGCTATAAATAAAATGATTAAATAATTGAGCGTATACCAATCGCGCCTTTCCATTCTATAGCGAATATACGTCGTACGCTTCGTTACACCAAATCCACGAGCTTGCATAGAATCTGCCGTTTGCAGTGCATCTTCTAATGAACAAATTAATAATACTTGCAGTAATTGCATACCATTTTTGACGCGTTCTATTATCGAACCTGAATCTACCTGCACACCTTTCGTTTTTTGGACGAGTGTGATTTTCTTTAATCGCCTTATAAACAAAGGAACAAATCTCACTGTAATCATCGTTAACAATGTAACTTTCGGTGAAATTCTTGAAAACAAATATAAAAATTTATGACTGGAAATAATATTATTGTATGACGCAAACGTAAACATAACTGCAACTAGTAATAACCCCATTACTATTCCAAACATAATCGCCTCAAGCTTAATACGGCTATCACCTAACCAAAATAACGTAGTTCGACCTCTATGCGTTAATAACGAATTAAATAAAATTACCATCAAAAAGAAAACAATTGTGCCCGGTAGCATCTTTCTTATCTTTTCGCTATTTCCTTGCATCACATTTAACATAATAATTAATACTATTGCTCCAATTAAAAAAAGAGGATGAAGACACATCATACATAGTATCATCACCCCGATATAATAGAAAAAATTCACAAAAGGATGTAAAGAAGAAAAACTTATTTTCATAGCCCTTTACCGAATGCCTTTCTTATTGTAATACGTATACCCACTCAATTGTATCGCCTGGTTTTACCGCAGCTACACCAGCACTATGGTTTGGAAAAGCACCGTTCACACGATATTTCCAACCACTAGTATCCGAAATATCTTTTTCATATAAATCATTAATACCTTTTACATAAATACTATCTCTAGATCCGCTTGCATCAACATCTAATCCTGTACGTTGCAATACTTTATACACTGTATCGCCTTCTTGTACATCCATCTTTTTCGCACCCATTATATATCCGTTATTTCCTTTTACCGAGATTGTTACTTGTTTTGCTTGCGGTTTCGGTACTGGTACTGGATCTGGTTTTGGTGGTTCAGGTTTTGGTACTGCCGGAGTCGGTATCGTTTTCTCCGCTTTATTCGGATCAACTTTTTGCTCCTGCTTCGGTGTTTCTTTCGGCTGATTCACAACCTTTGCTTCTTCTTTTACTTCTGGTGCTTTCGGTTGTTGTTTCTCTTCTTGTGCTGGTTGCTGCTCTGGTTGCTTATTTACAGCCGGCTGTTCTTTCGGTTGTTCCTGTTGTTTCTCTTCTTTCTTTACCTCTGGTTGTGCCTGCGGCTTTTCCTCTTTCGGCTTCTCTTCTACTTTTTGTTCTTGTTTCTCTTTCTGCTCTTCTTGCTGCTTTTGCTCTGATTCAGCTTGCTTTTCTTCTGTTTTTTCTTCCGGCTTCGCTTCATCTTTTTGTTCTTCTTGTTTCGCTACCTCTTCTTGCTTCGGTTCTACCTTCTTCTCAGGCTTTACAGCTGCCTCTTCACATCCGGCAAGTAGCCCGAGCGAAAGCAGTAAAGAAATGAACCATTTCACCTTACTCATCATATCTCTCACCTTTCATACGAAAATTAGGAGCAAATAATTGCTCCTAATTTTTTGTTAAGCTGCTTTACGTCTCCATAATACATATGCAGAAGCAATACATAATACACCCATACCTACTTCTGTTGCTGCACTATGAGAAGATGCTCCTGTTTTTGGTAGACTGTTACCGTTTCCGATTTTTTTATTCTTAACCGGTTCGTTATCTACAACTACTTTTAGATTTTCATCTTTTGTTTCTTGTTGTACTTGGTCTTGTTCTTTCGGTTCTTCAGTAACTTCTTTTTCTACTACATTATTTTCTAGTTCAACGACCTTTTCTGGCTCTTCAATCGGTTTTGGCTTAATTACATCACCAACGTCTACATTAGACCAATCATAAATAGATTTTCCCATTTCCTTAAATTGAAGTAATGCTAAAAGAGCCTGTTCTGTAGCCATTCCGTTACCATTTTGATCACTTGGTAACCATTTAAATTCACCATTTGAAAGTTGATATGATAATAGGTTTTGTATTGCCTTATGAAGACGGTTTTGATCTACATCTTTAACAAGCGATAATCCAATAATTGCTTGCGCAGTACTATTTGAATTTTCTTGTCCATCAGCTGAAAAACCACCATTTTGCAGCTGTTCGTTATATAAATACGCAACAGCTTTTTGTATAGCTGGTTTCACATCTGATCGCTCTTGATAAGGAGCTAATGCTGATAAAACCATACCTGTTACATCAACGCTACTAGCACTATCTTTACTACCTGAACTATTATAAGTCCATCCACCGTCTGTATGCTGATTATTTAACAGTGCTTCCACTAGAGCAACTCTGTTCCATTTTGATTCAACTGGAATCTCATACTTCTTCGTATCAAATGCAAGTAAAGCAAATGCATAACCTGTAACAGAATTCACTTTATCTGACTCATACAATTTTTGAACTAAATTATGTCCACCTACATTTTTAGGGTCTGCATTCATTGCATTCATCATAATAATTGTTCTAGCTAAATCTGTCGCTGAAAAACGGTTAATACGCTTTTCTACTTTTTCAGTTACTGACTTAACATAATTTAATTTTGCCTCAATTGGCACATTCTTTCCAGAACGAGAAAGCGCTACAGCTACCCAGTCACTTTCAATTCCATCTTGTAACATCTTATCTGATGTTTTAGAAATGGCTTCGTTTAATTGTGCACTTGGATCTTGAATGTTCTCTTGCTGTGGTTGTTCTGTTTTTTTCCCATCTGGCGTTTTACCGTCTTGATCACCTTGGTTTTTCTCATCTGGCGTTTTACCGTCTTGGTCACCTTGGTTTTTTCCATCTGGTTTTTCACCGTCTTGGTCACCTTGATTTTTCCCATCTGGCGTTTTACCGTCTTGGTCGCCTTGGTTTTTCCCATCTGGCGTTTTATCATCTTGACCTTCTGATTTTGGTTCTTCTGTTTTGCCACCGTTAGGTTCTTCTGTTTTACAAGTCCCGAACTTATCTAACGTTTCTTTCAATGTTTCCTGGCTCATATTGCTCCAGTCTGAAACAAAACGGAATACAACAACATCACCAGACTCTAATTTATAACTATCTGCCCCAACTTGTGCAGATGTATCATTTACATCGTATGTCCAACCACTTGTAGCCCCGGCCATTAAGCCATCGATGCCTTTTACATATGTTCCAAACGACATCGTTTCAGATTCTACCTTGTCCCCCATGACCTTTTGCAGCAAACTTAAAGCTGTTTCCCCATCTTTAATTTGCTCTTCTTTCGGACATAACATAATGCCTTTTTGTGATTCCCCAATAATTGCAAGTTTTGCTGTATTTTCTTCAGCAAACGTAATATGTACTGTATTCGCAAAAGAAACAAATACAAGTGTCACTGCCATTAACGACGTAAGCAGCCACTTTTTCAACATTGCCATCCCAAAATTTCCTCCCTTACTACCATTTACACAAAAAAAGGCCCTTCAAGGGCGTGCGATTGACACTCTCTTTTTGTAAGTGTCGAACAAAAATGTACAACACCTCCTACCCGCATTATTCGCGGCTATATTTGTATAGGAAAAATAATTTTGTTTATGAACGTATCATTGTGATAACATTCACTTTTCTCGGCACAACTTACTTCCATTTAAGTTATCGTAAAACGATAAACCTATACATTCTGTAAATTTTAAATTTCTGTATTATTTTACTATTGACAAAGAATTTTGTCCATGCTTTATCGGATTTATTTTCTAAGAATAATAACTTATTAACTCTTAACTATGTAAACTCCTTTCACTAATAATGACGCCATCTTCATCCGCATAGACATATTCATTTGGATTCCAATCCACTTGTCCAAAGTGCAATGAAATATTCCGTTCTCCTTTTCCTTCTTTCACACTTCTATTTGGCATCGTTCCTAACGCTAAAATACCAATATTAATATTCTTTAGTTCACTAGAATCACGAACATACCCATTCACAATAATTCCTGCTAGCTTTCTTTCTTCCGCAATAGCTGCCAAATTATCACCGAGTAACGCACAGTTAGTAGACGCTCCGCCATCAACAACTAATACTGTTTCTTCTGGTAATGTTTGCAATCCTTCCTTCACTAGTACATTATCATCTTTCACTTTTACAGTTGCAATTTTTCCGTGGAATTGTTCTTTCTTCCCAAAAGATTGAAAAGACTGGCGACATATTTGTAATTCCTTTTCAAATTCATCACATAGATCTGTAGTTTTCCACATCTTGTTCCCTCTTTTCCTTTTTCTTTCTACATAACATATTCTTGGCTTATTTTCGTTTCCCTGTCTAATATTGCAATAATTTGTATGTACGGGAAAGGATACAAAAACTATTGCCTTAAGAAGCTACCTTTATTATAATCTATTCCACGGATTAAATTCAGAATATTAAAAATTAACCAAGTGAAGAAGGAGGGATTTTATGCAAATACAAACTGAGACAAAAAAACAATCTAGTAAACAAAAGTTTAAAATGCCTGATGCTTACGTACTACTATTTTTTATTGCCTTACTTTGCGCCATTGCTACGTATTTCGTTCCTGCTGGAGAATTTAAAAGGGTTACAAACGGGACCGTTACAACAACAATACCAGGTAGCTACCATTCTGTTCCGCAATCACCCGTAGGATTTGTTTCTTTTTTTACCGCTATTGAAAAAGGAATGACACTTGCTGCTCCTATTATCTTTCTAATTTTATTTACGGGCGGGGCTATTGCAATTCTTGAAAAAACAGGTGCCCTTGACGGTTTAATCTATCATGTTATTAACAAATTTCGTAATCAGCAATTACTTTTCATTTGTATAGTTGCCGCACTTTTTTCTATTCTTGGAACGACTGGCATTATCGTTAATTCAGTTATCGGTTTTATCCCCATCGGCATCATCGTTGCACGCACATTAAAATGGGACGCTATCGTCGGTGTAGCAATTATTTATTTAGGTACTTATGCTGGCTTTAATGCTACTATTTTATCTCCCTCACCTTTAGGCATTTCACAAAAGATTGCAGAACTTCCGATGTTTTCCGGAATTGGTTTACGCACCGCAATCTATATATCTTTTTTACTTGCCACTATCCTTTATATAAATTGGTATGTAAAGCGCTTGAAAAAATCGAATAAAGGAAGCATTCTTGGCGATAACTGGTTTCCAAGTAACGCTCTTTCAAGCGAAAAAGAAACAGAGAAAAAACAAGTTCCTTGGACGATACGTCATAAATTAATTTTAATCGTTTCAGCTTTATCATTAATTGCATTTTTAATAGGCGCTTTTCGTCTACATTGGACGGACGCAGAAATGACTGCTACTTTTATTTTCATAGCAATTATAGCGGGAATAATAGGTGGTATGAAAGCAAACGATATCGCTTCTACTTTTCTAGCAGGTTGCCAAAATCTCATATACGGTGCTTTAATCGTTGGAATGGCTCGTTGTATTTCAGTCATTTTAGAACAAGGAAAATTGCTTGATACGATTGTTAACCAACTCGCACAAACTCTCGAAGGACAAAGCCCTGTATTTGGTGTTATCGGCATGTATGTGAGTAGTGCCGCATTACATTTCCTTATTTCATCCGGGACAGGAGAATCGGTTATTTTTATTCCGATATTAGCTCCATTAGCTGATTTCATGCACATTACACGCCAAGTTACAGTACAGGCTGTTATGCTTGGAGAAGGTGTAGTCAACTGCTTAAATCCAACTTCCGGTGTTTTAATGGGCGTTCTCGCAGCAAGCGGCATTTCTTACGGCAAATGGATTCGATTCATGGCTCCACTTGCATTCATTTGGTTTATCATTGGACTTGTTTTTCTTATTATTGGGGTGAATATTGAGTGGGGACCGTACTAAAATACCCATATATACTTAACTTGATAAAATATCTATCCTATTCTCCTCTTCAATCCTATAAAAATCATTTATTCTAGTAAACATATAAGAAGGGATTGATCATAATGATCAATCCCTTTTATCAAAATATAATACCTTTAAAAATCTTAGTTCCAAATTTTATTTACCCATTCAGGATGATCAATAAAAGGATTGCGGTTATGTTGATATTTTGTAAAAATCACTTCATTACGCTTTCGCTCTAAATCATCGACCGGGTCTTGTTCATTCCATTTTAATAAAACAGATAGTTTCCCCATGTATGCATCTTTATTGTTATTCACTTTTTCATTTAGTTCTAAATCTATTTCGCCGTTGTCCCCCTCGTAACGAACAGCCATATAAAACAGCATTCTAGCAATATCTCCTTTTACACTATCACGAGGTTCCCAAGAATCACTATCATATTTACATTCTGTCGCTTCAGAATGATTTACACCACCGTTATCAAAATCCAGATTTCCACGTGAACTATTTACAGATACATCCGTCGCTCTTAAATGATGTAGATCTGTTCCAGGTCCTGCAGTCGTTCCAAAGTCACCGTGAGATTTTGCCCAAACATGCTCACGGTTCCAGTTATTTACTCCTGATCCATTCGTAAGCTTCCCTTGCGAACGACCAGTATATAAGAGTATCACATTATTTTTATTATTTGGATCTTCATCAGTATCTCTTAGTGCTTCCCAAACCGCACTGTATGATAACTTTGTATGATTATCAATAATATTATGCAGTTCCTTCTTTAATTCTAAGCCCGTTTTTCCTATTGCGTTATTATAATATGTATCGTCATAACTTTTTACAATAATCTCTTGTGCTGATGCAGGAGCTACTTCACCGTGTATAGTATCTGTGAATGATAGAGATGCAGAACCTAAAATAAAAAATGAAGATAGTGTAATCATAGCAATCTTTGTATTTCGAAACTTCATATACCCATTCCCCTTTAAAATATAATTTGAAGCTATTAACTAAAAAGCGCTTTCTAACCCCCGAAACCTTTTAGAAACCCATACCCCTTTTCTGTTTATTTAATACAAGACTCTATCCAGTCTGTATCACTTCTAAACTTTTTGTTTATTCACATTCCAAACAATTTCACTTTTTACAAGGAATATCCTTCTCTTATAAAGATTATTAAAATATTCTTTACAATTTAAAAGTAGTTTAATATTAACTTATAAATTGTAATTTATTTATGCAATAATACATATTTGATAATTTGTTCAAAAGCATTTAAAGAAAACTGTGCTCAAATATATAAAATTTAATATAGAAATTAAAAATCCGATGCTAATATGAATTCTTTTCTCTACAAATAAAAAAAGAATGTGTCTCACACATCCCTTTTTTCATTCCCATTTGTAAAAGGATTCTATATCCCTTCAAGTCTTACTATTTATTTCGTTATCTCACCAAACTGCGCTCTCGTCACTTTCACCAAGTCATCAACTTTAAGCTCAATTTGTATACCGATTTTCCCGCCGCTTACTATCATCGTTTCAAGTGATTGGGCGCTTTCATCGATACATGTAGAAAATAGCTTTTTCATTCCGACTGGCGAACAACCACCGCGAATATACCCTGACACTTTCGTAATATCTTTAACAGGAATCATTTCAATCTTTTTTTCACTTACTGATTTTGCCGCAGCTTTTAAATTTAGTTCCTCATCTACCGGGATGATAAACACATGATAATTTTTACTATTCCCTTGAGCGATTAACGTTTTATATACTTCTTTCACTTCTCTTCCAATTTTCTCGGCTACTGATACGCCATCAATTTTCCCATCATCTGGATCATATGACATCATCGAATATTCAATTTTCTCTTTATCTAATATTCGCATCGCATTTGTTTTATCTTTTTTCATGGGTTTCTCCTTAAAAAGTCATTTCATAACATTAATTTTGCTTTTATTATACACCCTTTTCCATTTCTCCTACATAACTTCACGTATTTTTCAAAACTAAAAATATTGATAATTGAAAAATCATCTGATATAATTTGGAAAAACTTATGTTAAGGAGAGATTTGTAATGAGAAATTTTAATACTTCTTTCCAACTTCATCATCATACGTAACGCCGTGTATCCGAAGAAAAATTTTTCTTCGTGGGTACAGGGCTTTTCCTGTTGACCCACGAAGCGTTCATAAAGCTATGTGGGTATTTTTATACCTGCATAGCTTTTTTTAATTTAAAAAGGAGTGATTATAATGGAAATGAAAAATGTAAAAGGAACGAAAGACTATTTACCAGAGGAACAAGTGTTACGAAATAAAATTAAAAGAGCTTGTGAAGATACATTTGAACGATACGGATGTAAACCGTTAGAAACACCAACGTTAAATATGTATGAGCTTATGTCTTACAAGTACGGTGGTGGTGATGAAATTTTAAAAGAAATATATACGCTTCAGGATCAAGGAAAACGTGACCTTGCCTTACGCTATGATTTAACAATTCCATTCGCAAAAGTCGTTGCAATGAATCCGAACATCCGCCTTCCTTTTAAACGGTATGAAATTGGAAAAGTCTTTCGAGATGGACCAATTAAACAAGGAAGATTTCGTGAGTTCATTCAATGTGACGTTGATATAGTTGGTGTAGAATCAGTCATGGCAGAAGCGGAACTTATGAGTATGGCGTTTGAACTGTTCCGAACGTTAAACTTAGAAGTAACGATCCAATATAATAACAGAAAATTGTTAAACGGTATTCTGGAGTCCATAAACATTCCTACTGAACGAACGAGTGACGTCATTTTATCATTAGATAAAATCGAAAAGATTGGGATTGATGGTGTACGAAAAGATGTACTTGAGCGCGGAATTTCTGAAGAAATGGCTGATACGATATGTAATACCGTTTTATCTTGTCTAAAGCTTTCAATTGCTGACTTTAAAGAAACGTTCAATACTCCACTCGTTGCCGAAGGAGTAAACGAATTACAACAATTACAGCAATATTTAATCGCTCTCGGAATAAATGAAAATGCTATATTCAACCCATTTTTAGCACGAGGACTCACAATGTACACAGGTACCGTATATGAAATCTTTCTAAAAGATGGCTCGATTACATCCAGCATCGGTAGCGGTGGTCGATACGATAATATTATTGGGGCATTCCGTGGCGATAATATGAGCTATCCAACAGTCGGTATTTCATTCGGTTTAGACGTTATTTACACAGCACTGTCGCAGAAAGAAACGATATCATCTACAGCGGATGTATTTATCATCCCACTCGGGACAGAATTACACTGTTTACAAATTGCCCAGCAATTACGTTCTACCACTACCTTAAAAGTCGAACTCGAACTAGCAGGACGCAAATTAAAACGTGCCCTTAATTATGCCAATAAAGAAAACATCCCTTATGTGCTTATTATTGGGGAAGAAGAACTTAGTACAGACACCGTTATGCTGCGGAATATGAAGGAAGGTAGTGAGGTGAAAGTCTCCCTTTCTTCTTTAAGTAGTTATTTATAATACGAACCACCCTCGTTTGGGTGGTTTTTCTATTTTAAAGATAACGAAACCATTAGTTAACATAAAATAATTATATTCTACTAAAAACCATAAGTATTTAATATCCAATCACCTATTAATTTTGGTAATATATAGATATGAATGATTTTAGGAGGATTTACTTTGAAAACCTACATACAAGCACTAAAGTGGACTACAGGGATCTATCACCTTTTATTACTTCCTTGTTATTATGTATTTCCAAGTCTTGTTAACCTAAATGGGATACCTTTGCTACTATTAATTGCTTTACATATCACTACTATTTTATTAGCTAAAAAAGCAGGCATGAATGCGTACCCTCATTATATCGGTATTATCGTTACTCTAGTTGCCTTCTTTCCTTATATAGAAATGGTTCTACATTTTATAGCAGCCTTTTTCCTTTTATTAGATGCTGCTTCTACGAATGCAAAAGAAGTGTATAATTCATAGCTGGATAAAATGAAACTTTAATCAGTAGAGTTTTGAAGTCGGTTAGCAAATTGCAAAATTTACACACTAACTTTATTGTTAACACCCAAAAAGGATTTACTTTTTAAGTAAATCCTTTTTTAATTTCAAATTACTTTCCCTACTCCAGACTAATAAAAGAATATTCTGTTTTATTTTTATAAAATTCTAAATATTTACAATACAACTTAATTATCATACATTTTAGTTATGTAAAAAATCTAAGTTTAAAGGAGATGAATTCATGCTTAAAAAATTAGTAGTAGGTGCATTATTAACTGTTTCATCGTTAACTGGAGGACTAGGATCAGTATCAGCTAGTACCGAAAAAGATTATACGATTTCCTCTTTCGAATATGTAACTGTAGATGAAAAGACTGTTGATTCGTTTAACAAATTGAGTGCTCCATCAAAGGAAGACGTAAAAATAACGCTAGTTCTACCGAAACAAAATCAAAATGGAGACTGGTTATCTTATGGATTTTCGAGCAAAGAAAGTTTAGAGGCTTTTATTGAAAAAGATAAACAAAGGTTGAATAATACAATCACTCCCCTTGGTGTTGAAGGAAGCGGACCTGGTAGTACAGACTTCTATAAACGTACAAATCAAGGTAGCGAGTATTTTTCTCTAAGTAGCGGTTATAAAAACTTGTCTCCTAGTTGGCAAAATCAAATTTCTTCTGTAAGTACAGCATCCCCTACTGCTAGCTATTCAACAACGCTATGGGAACGTACTTCAACTGAAGGATATGGAAAAGGTGTTGTTTTTAAACATGCTGATTGGTATGGTAAAACTGCAAACTTGGCTGCCATTCCAACTTCAGCAGTTGAAGTTAAAAAGTAAAAATACAGAAATAAAAGGTGTCTTCACGTATGGAAAACACCTTTTATTTCTACAACTCTTAACTATTATTTTTCGTATTTCTACTCTCCAAAACTTTCTCCATATTATGAGTTGCCCATTCCATCATTAATAGAATTACTGGACGAAGTGATTCACCAAGCTCGGTTAACGAATATTCTACTTTCGGAGGCACTTCCCGGTATACTTCACGATGTATAATGCCATCTGCTTCGAGTTCTCTCAGCTGCAGTGTTAACATTCTTTGCGTGATATTTGGTTTTAATCTTTTTAATTCATTAAACCGCTTTGTACCATCTAATAAATGATACAAAATAACCCCTTTCCATTTCCCTCCAATGACCTCAACCATCGCTTCAACTGGACAAGAATATTTATTTAAAAATGGGTAATTTATATTATTTTCGTTTGAACAATCCATCATAAGTCCCTTCCCTTACCAATAGTATCTTTTTTGATACTATACCACATAAATGTGCGTACTTGTATCTATGTTACTTTAAAAATATAATTTACTTACAAAATACATTAATGAAAAGAGGAACTTTTATGACAAATACAAAAGAAATTACAAAAGAGAAAATTATGGAGGCATTTCATTTCAGACATGCATGTAAAGAGTTCGATCCTATGCACAAAATTTCAGAAGAGGATTTTCATTTCATTTTAGAAACAGGAAGATTATCTCCTTCTTCTTTTGGATATGAACCTTGGAAATTTATTGTCGTACAAAATAAAGAATTAAGAGAAAAACTACAACCGCATTCATGGGGCGCTGGTGGGCAACTTGCAACAGCTAGTCACTTTGTCATTGTTCTTTCAAGAAACATTAAAGATATGCATTATGATGCAGAGTATATTAAACATATGATGAACGATATTATTGGATTACCTGAAGACACTCAAAAAATTAGATATGAATTCTTCAAAAAGTTCCAGGAAACAGATTTTAACTTATTACAATCCGATCGTGCTGTATTTGATTGGGCATCTAAGCAAACTTATATTGCTTTAGGTAATATGATGACGAGCGCAGCTCAAATCGGTATTGATTCTTGTCCAATAGAAGGATTTGATAAAGAGAAAGTAGCTTCTTTACTTCGACAAGAAGGCATAATCAATGGCGATAACTTTGAAGTATCTGTTATGGTTGCCTTTGGTTACCGTAAAGAAGAGCCAAAACGTGATAAAACAAGACAGACTATGGATACAATTGTTGAATGGATTTAGTAAGATAACACGCGCTCCTTATAGCTGTATACGCATACTAAAGAAGTAGAATTTGATTTTTCCTATGTATGAAATTGATTTTTCATGGAAAACTATATTAGTATGTATGCAGTTTAAACACTCTATTTATTAGAGTTGGACAGGAGGAGAATGAATATGTCTGATATTGAAGTTGGCGAAGTGTTTACTCTTAGTGATGAGAATAACGAAGAGCAAGAAGTAGAAGTACTTGGAGCGATGGATGTCGATGGCGCAGAATATATTGCCGTTGCCTTTGTAGAAGATATCCAAACAGAAACTGAGGAAGACATTGATATTTTCTTTTTAAAAGTAGAAGAAGATAGTGAATTCTCATACATTGAGAATGATGAAGAGTTCGAAAAAGTATCTGCTGCGTTTGAAAAGATTTTGGATGAGCAAGAGCAAGAAGAATAGGAATGAAACACAAGAGGACGGATGCATATCCGCCCTCTTTTTATTTATCCCGCTATTCGCCGGGCAGTAAGAGCCCGATTGGTGAGGGCTGATAATCAGTGGGGGATGGACACCCCCACTGATTAAAGTTTCACTTTATCACGCATCCAAAGACTTATGTAGCAATTTCAGTACATCTTTCATCACAAAAGGACCGTCTTTTTTCACATGTTCCGCAAATTCAGAAACGAGACGTAATGTTTTTACACTTTCAATCGGATGCTCACCTGACGCACTTTCAGCAGAAAGCATAACAGCGTTCGTTCCGTCCAGTACAGCTTGGAACACATCAGTTACTTCAGCTCTTGTTGGAATAGAATGATCTACCATAGATTGAAGCATTTGTGTCGCTATAATAACATATGTATTCGTTCGATTACATTCTTGAATCATCATTTTCTGCAAGAGCGGAATAAATTGATACGGCAACTCTACTCCTAAATCGCCCCTTGCAATCATAATTCCGTCTACTTCTTTACATATATCTTGAAAATTCTCAATCGCTTCCATCGTTTCTATTTTTGCAATTATATTAGGTGACGTTTCTTTATATTGTTGTATATAGTCTCGTATTTCTTTTATATGACTAGGTTTTCGCACGAAAGAACATGCGATATAATCAACATCCTCTTCTAAAAGAAACTGAATGTCTTTTTTGTCTTTCTCTGTAATAGCCGGTAAACTAACGATTGCCCCTGGTAAGTTCACCCCTTTATGTGAGGAGATATTACCACCTGTGTTGACCTTTGTTTCTATTTTATCCGCACTTACCGTTTCAACGATCAACTCAACTTCGCCATCATTAATTAAAATTCTACTTCCCACTTTCACATCATTCGCAATTCCTGCATAATCCACACTTGCTTCTCTATTGCTCCCTGTAACTGCTTGCGTATGTAAAAGAAAAGAATCTCCCGCCTGAAGTGTAATTTGTTCTCCTTTTATTTCACCTAACCTTATTTTAGGACCTTGTACATCGCCTAAAATTTTAATAGTATCATCTAGCGATTTGACTAGACGAATAATATCTTTATGACTTTCATGTGTGCCATGTGATAAATTCAACCGCACTATTTTCATACCATTTCTTATTAATTGCGCTAACGTTTCTTTATTATTACTTGCTGGGCCAATTGTACAAACTCGATCAATTGTCATATTTATTACCCTCCTTTTTCGTTAGAATTCCCATAAACTTTCATTACACTCTCAACATAAAAAAGCCTACTCACAAGTAGGCTTTTAAAACTACGAAAGTTTCGTTAATAACTGAGTTAAATCTTTTTTCGTTTTCATCGTTAATGACTTCATTTTAGCAATATCTATCTTTTCTTTCTCCGCTCCTACAATTAACGGGTACATACTTTGCCCAATTGTTTTATATTCAGCTGGGTGTGATGCTTCTAGCTCTTTCTCAATCACATCCCACTTTTCATTAATTTGTTTTCCAAGTTTATTTACTGTTTCTAATTTCGGATTGGCAGCTAATTGCTTGTCTAAGCTATCAACTAATGCAGCAACTTCTTTGACACTTGTTTTCACAGCTACACTTTTCTTCGGATCTTTCGTTGTTTTTCCGTCTGAGTTTGTACTTGTGCTTTGATCTGCTGTTTTCCCGCTAGTCGTTTGGTCATTCGTTTTTCCTGTCGTTTCTTTTTCTTTTGTTTTCACATTCTCATTTTGAGTTGATGTTTTACCGTTACTTTCTGTTCCTGATGATTCTTTCGTATTTTTTGCATCTTTATCTGTTTTTTCATTTGAAGAAGTATTTGTTTCTTTTTCAGTATCTTTCGTTGTTTTGGACGCTTCATCTGCACTTGTCGTTTTTGCTTCTCCTTCATTTTGCGCTGTTACTTGCTCTTTCTTTTCTGCCTCTTTATCTGCTGATGGACTACAAGCTGCCATAGTAAGCATTGTACCAATTGTTATCGATGCGATAGCGACCTTTTTCATTTTCATATAAATCCCCCTATGTTTACTTTATTTATCCTCCCCTTTACGATTCGATTTCCCCTTAAAAAATCCCTTTTCATACGAATTACCATCTTTCCGACAGTAATCTTCATAATAATACGTACAAAAACTGATAAATCAATTCGAATATTCGAGTTTCTTCTACTTCATTTTTCTGCTCGTAAGTAAAAGAAAAAGAGTATATTGTCACATTAAGAATTACTATCTTCATATGACGATATACTCTTCTATCAAATTTTTATCTTTCTTGACATTTTATTTATACAAAAAAATAAAATTTTCTTTCGTTTTTTGTTTCTCAACATTTGTTAACATAATATTTTTATGAATAACCACCATTCGAGTGAATGACTTGCCCAGTAACCCATTTCGCTTCTTCACTTACTAAAAAAGAAATTAAGCGCGCAGCATCCATTGTTTCTCCAACTCTACCTTGCGGGAACTTCCATACTAAATGATGCTTCAGCTCCTCTGTAATCCATCCTGTATTCGTCGGTCCTGGATCTACAGCATTCACTGTAATCCCCTTCTCCATCGCAACTGGTGCTACTGACTTTGTAAATGCTTCAATTGCCCCTTTCGTTGCTGCATATGCTAGTTCATCTGGCATTGGACCTACTGACTGTCCTGAAGTAAGATTAATAATACTCCCGCCCGTTTTAAGTGAATAATGTTTTATAAACAATGAGCTTAATAACATAGTAGCCCGAACATTAACTGTATAATGTTTATCCAACTGCTCTACATCTAATTCCTCAATTCTCGTATGAATAGAATATACTGCATTATTAACTAGAATAGATGGATCACCTAACCGTTCTGATACCATATAAAACAAACGATTTGGCGAATAAGACTGCGATAAATTGATTTCTGCCATTTCACATCGAACATCGTAACTTTCAATTTCCTCTTTCAGCAAAAAGGGTTCTTGATCACTCATTCCCCATGGCATCGCTTTATCATACTTTGGCCAGTACGTGAAAAAAATGTCTATCCCCTTTTGAGCAAGCACCTTGCATACAGCTGCACCAATTCCATTCAGACGAGTTGCCCCTGTTACAATTGCTATTTTCTTCACCTTTTTCTCCTCCATCTATACACAGATCCCCTGCATGAATACAGAGGATCTATCTTCTTATTGAATATTTGACAGTATACGTTCAGCACCTAATTTTAACATTTTAATAAAAATATAATTTACAATCGTAAACATTACAAATAAAACGATAAACATAACCCACAGTCCGACATGAAGGAAGAAGTATAATACACTTACTCCCCCCACAATAATTAAAGCTATTAAAATATTAACTAAAAAATTCCACAAAGTTGTATATCGACTTTTAAATAATTTCTGCTCTGTATCCCAATGAATATCTGCAGTTTGTGCGTCCCAGCGTGTTCCGATTAAATTAATTAACAATAAACCGTTCGCACTTAATAAGAACCAAAGAACCATAAATACTGGAGAAATTCCCGCTACAACTGCCATCGTAATACCGAATACTGCTAAAATAATTACATTAATTAACCAAGCAGTGATTGCTTTCGCAAAAAAGATATCCGAAGCCTTTACTGGTAAATAACGATTCACAAACCAAGAGCTTCCATCTCGCGAAAATGACGTTGTTGCAATGACGTTACTACCCATTAAAAATAAAGATGCACAAAGGCCAACACCAATTGCAAATCCCGTTGTCTCTGGATTGTTAATATACTCTGTAATAAACTTTAAATTTCCATCTTGCACAAATAAAATAAAGAACAACATAATTGGCATAACGAAAGTTTGTACAATGCAATTTAAGAAAAATTGTGGTGTACGGAATAACGTTTTAAATTCTTTTTTCACATACGCTTTTAAATGCGAACTTTGTACTGTTGATTTCTGTAAACCTTCCGCGGAAATAACTTGTTTCTTTGCTGTACTCGTTGAAAGTCCAATAACCCCTTTTAAATATGTACGCTCTGCAATGTAATAAAACAACACAAAGAAGACAAATGAAATAACTGCAAAGATTATTACATATAAAGGTCCCTTCCAATTTGCATTTTCTACTAATGCCACTGCTCCAAAATATGTAGTTGGAAAATAATTTGTCATTTGTACTAAAAGAGAAGATTGATTATTTACAAGATATTCCGCAGCCCCGTCTCCAGAAAACGCACTTTTATTTCTCCACTGCATAAATACGTTAATTCCTACAATAAATAATATACTTACGATTCCAATAAATATATTTCCTCGATCTTTATTTTTCGCTATATTTGTATACCTCATAATAATTGTCATCAGTAACGAAGCTAATACTAACGGCACGATTGGGAAGAGTAAGTAAATAAAAATCATATATATGTAATATGTAATAAATGCGCCACTTTTTAAACCGTATGTAATGAAGATTGGTAATAAAATAAATGAACTCATTACGTATTGTGTAATTAATACCGTTAAAAATTTTGCCGAAATAATTTGCGCTGGTTTTAATGGTAACGGAAGTAACATTTCAATGTCATTGCTGTAGTAAAATACAGTTAAAATGTTCGTAATACTCATTAAAAATACCCATATACTCGCAATCGCAAGTCCCATTGCGATAATCATTCCTGGATCTTGCCCTAAATGTATCATTCCCTCATACATTGCATGCGTGATAGAACCAAACAGTAAAAAGCCGACAAATAAAATAGCTGCAAATGAAAATACATACGCCCATCGCTTCTTCTTATCTGTTATAAAATCTGCATAATTTAATTTCAATAATACTTTCGTTAACGTCCAAATTTTACTCATTGCCCGTCATCTCCAAGAACATTTTTTCAAGTGATTCATTGGATTTAAAATGATCTCTCATTTCATCTAAATTCCCTTTGAACTGCAAATTCCCCTTATTAATAATCGCGACGCGGTCACATAATTTTTCTGCCACTTCTAATACGTGTGTAGAGAAAAATACAATCTTTCCTTTATCCGCATGCTCTCTCATCATTTCTTTTAAAATATATGCAGATTTCGGATCAAGTCCTGTTAATGGTTCATCTAAAATCCATACATCTGGCTCATGCACGAGCACACCAATAATAACGATTTTTTGTCTCATACCGTGCGAATAACTTTGAATTTGATCAGATAAAGCATTATAAAGATCAAACTTCTTTGCTAAAGATTCTATTCGTTCTTGTCTTACTTCTTTCGGCACTTCATACATATCAGCCATAAAGTTTAAATATTCAATTCCTTTTAAACGTAAAAACATATCTGGACTATCCGGCACATAACCAAACGTCTTCTTCGCTTCCATCGGCTCTTCCATAATATTTTTTCCGTTAATCGTAATAGTCCCTTTGTCCACCCCATGAATACCAGTAATCATCTTAATTGTCGTTGATTTACCGGCACCATTCGGTCCTAAAAATCCAAAGATTTCTCCGCTAGGCACAGATAAACTTAAATCTTTTACTGCATAGGTAGAACCATTATAACTTTTTGACACATTCGTAATTTCAATCATCCCATCCAATCCTTTCCTTAATTACCAAATAACTATATTAACATTATAGCATACTTATATTTTTAGATTTTTGTATTTTTCAGTTTTTAACCTTTAAAATAAATATACAGACCTAACCCAACGATTAAAACGACAGCTAGTATAATATAAATCATCGTAAGTCTTCTAATATTCCCCTTTGTAGATTTACTATAATTTGCATCACCCTTTCGCCCAATTAACACCGTCGCGACTACAGTAATCACTACAAGTAATACAACGATCATAATCCAATTTAGCATACCTTCCTCCCCCTCCTTACAACCATTTTACAATATTATCCTCTTTATTTCGCAGCCTATTTCCTCTTTTTACTATTATTATGAAGCAAACTGGAAAACTATTATTACCATTCCTATTCATATGTGATATATTTATAACATAACGTGATTTATTTCTAACATGATAAGGAGGAACTATCATGAAAACAACTTGGATAAAATATTTAGGATTTCTTGGTTTCTTCGGTTTTCTTGGCTTTTTTTATGGAAAAGGATTGTTTACTATGTTTTGTTTCTTCTCCTTTTTCACCTCATATAGAACGGTTCAACACGATGAACTGTTTGAACAAATCGTTAATAAATCGTGCCGCAATGCCTTTATCGTTACGTTACTAACTACCGCTATCATTATGTTCATTGAAATGTTATTTCCAAACCCGGTGCTACAAGAAATTGATATCGCTCTTATTTTCGGCACACTTATTCTTACGTTCGGATTCTCTATGTTCTTTTACGATAAACCAGTTGATGAAATGGAAGATGCACCATGGCGTTCGTAGCGAAAATAAAAGAATACCGCGCCAAATTGAACATGACGCAAGAAGATTTAGCGAAACAAGTTGGTGTACGTCGTGAAACAATTAGCCATCTCGAAAAAGGTAAATACAATCCTTCCTTACAACTTGCTCACGATATAGCGAAGGCACTACATAGTACGATTGATGAGATTTTTATTTTTGAGGATTGATTAAAGGCATCCAGTCACAAGAATCACATAAAAAATACCGTCATTCTTTCCAAGACGAATGACGGTATTTCTCATTGATTATCCATATAAAACCGCATGAAATATGCCTAATAGTAAGTATTGATCCTGCATGTAATCTTCATCATATACTTTCATCTCAATGTAATACATATCTTCCTCAAGACGAATATTCCAATCTGCAATTACATAGCCTTTTCGTAATAACTTTCCCATTCCAAATGAAGTTTTATGAACAACATATTCTTCTGCCTTATATGTAAAGGTAAATAAGAAATTTGCATCCAATAACTTTCCGTCACATACAAGTATTTCATGCTCTACATCATTATTATCTTTGTACGTTACTAAAATCCTTCTTTGGCGCTGCCTACTTACATCCTTTGCAATGACGCGAATATTTCCCTTACTATCCTTTATTTCATAAATGATATTACTACCAATTTTCGGAATAAAATCCAGCACTCTCATCAACGTATTTTTATAATAGCCCCGTACTACGCCTACTTGCTCGCTTCCATTATAAACCTCTATCGGCGTCGTATCTGCTTTGCTGTCACACGGTCGTTTGTAAGAGAGCTGCATCATTTGCTCTCCTCTTAAGTACTGATCAAATGTCACAGGATATTCTATCATGCGCAGTTCTTTATTTAGCTCATACAAATAGCGTTGAACACTCTCTATTAATGTTGTAGTAGCTATACGCTCTTGCAGTTCAAATTCTTGCCAGCTGGAAGAAACATTCCATTGATTATGATCCTCTTCATAGAAGAAACCAAGAATTACCTCTTCACGGTTAGCCGTTTCATATTTCATAGGCACGTTCTGCCCATGTTGAACTTGTTCCATCCACTGACCTAAATAAATGCCCAGCTCTGCAACCTTTATACATGATTTTTGAAAAAATACGCTGTCACTCGCGCAAATCGTTACATCTCCTTCGATAAAACCCTTTGAATAAGCATCATACCGTGACTCATCCTTCTGCGGGAGATTCTTGTCTAACTCAAATAAAAACGTTAACATCCTTTATTCACCTCTAGTTGTTACACTAATCATACATGACATCGCATCACTCTGAGAAACTATTTATATACGTATATTTAATTCACGCATTATAACACGTGAATGACCTTGTATAGTAGCGTTATTTTTTGTTCTATATCTTAGTATATGAACTTATATCATCGATTTTTCAAATATATCTATCACAACTCACAATATATCAACGATTTTTTCAATATATCTATCACAACTCACAATATATCAACGATTTTTTCAATATATCTATCACAACTCACAATATATCAACGATTTTTTCAATATATCGATTTTTCGACAAATATCAGCACAATTAAAATGAAACTACCTTTTCTTCCGCCATTTCTACAATTTCTAAAATTTGTAGCAGACTCTCCACTTCATAAGTCGGATTAACACTCGTCTTATTCTCTTTCAAACTCGGATTATACCAACACGTATCAATGCCGTAATCTTCTCCGCCTTTCATATCAGAAGTTAACGAATCTCCAACTATTAGTACACTTGATTTATCAGTAATCCCAAACTTTTCAAACGCATAATCAAAAATCTCACGCGCTGGTTTTTGATGACCAACTTCTTCAGAAATAATAATGTGATCAAAGAAATTACATAAAGGTGAATTTCCGATTCTTGATTGTTGCACCTTCGTATATCCATTCGTAATAATACCTAACTTGCAATCTTGTAGATTTTCACATAATTGCACTGCACCTTCTATAAGATGTACTTCTTTTCCTAAGTTTTCAAGATATGCATCACTAAATTGCTGTGCATCTACTTTTATATTATGAAGGGCAAATAATTGTCTAAATCGATCTACCGCTAATTCACTTAGCGTAATCATTTTATTTTCTAAATCTCTCCATAATCCATTACTAATCTCTTTATAACTTGCAAGATAATCAGTATACCCTGTAGGCATACCGAACTGTACAAACGCATTATGTAATGCGTATTTTTCCGTTTCAGGGAAATCTAATAATGTATCGTCTACGTCGAATAATATAACTTTATATTTCATTATGCTCTCCTCAACTAGTACGTTATTTACAACTTGTATTTTCTCATTAATCAACTCTTAAGTCGAATTTTTTCTTTTACGAACAGCTACTATCCAAAGATCTTACAGCTGTTTAAAACACATGAGTCATGTTATTCAAAAATAATTAATTGTGAAAATACTATAAATTTGAGATAATTTGGATAATAGATTCAAATTATAAACTGGCAATCCAGAAACTGTATTACTCTAGTTCTTATAGGAAGGGAGCGGAAAAATATAGTAAATTCATGGGAAAGACCTAAAATAAAAATCCCAAAAACAAAAAGTGAATGGGGTGGAGATATTATTGGATATTCATTGTTCTTTGGATCCATCATTTTTTTGATTATCATTTGGGGAAGATTACCTGAGGAAGTACCCGCACATTATAACGCATATGGGGCTGTAGATCGTTGGGGATCAAAGTGGGAGCTTTTACTTCTACCAGGAATAGGAGCATTCATACTCCTTCTCATGCAGACTTTAGAAAAGTTTCCAGAAGTTCATAACTACCCAAAAAGATTTAATGAATCAAATGCGAAGCAGTTTTATTTAAACAGCAGAAAAATGCTTAATCAATTAAAAAATGTCTGTTTACTTATTTTTGCTTTCATCCAATTTGAAACAATTTCAATAGCGCTAGATTGGAGCGGCGGTTTTGGAAAATGATTTTTACCGATATTATTAATTGGGACAGCTATTCCAATTATTATAGGCATAATAAGGCAACGAAAAATTTCATAATGCGGACAACGATATTCGGTTATCCATCATTTTATGGAATAACATGATATCAACAATAAGAAAAGGAGGCTAATCCAATCAGCCTCCCGAATTCTTATTTATCCTCTAACAATAACACTTTCATTTCCTCTAACGACTCTTTCGTAAAGCCAAGTGCTTTTTCAGCATACGCTTCAACTGAACCATATTGCTTTTTCACTTCATCAATCGCAGCTTGTAAATACTCAGCACGAGCTTCGAACATCGCACCTAATATCGCTCTACTCTCATCGTTTTGTAGTTTTGCACCTAAAAAGGCCATCATTTTCTCGTTTAACTTTTCACGGAAACCGTTACTTAGTAAATAATCTTCCATTACTGTTTTCTCTGGTACACCTAGTAAAAGTAATAATAATGCTGATCCAAATCCAGTACGGTCTTTTCCAGCTGTACAGTGGTTTACTAACGGTAAGTTTTCCGGGTTTTGCGCTAAGTTTAAGAAGCTTACGAACGCCTCGTTACCACTTACGAAATCTTGATTCATTTTTACAAGGTATTCGCCTGGTTTCCCTAACATAGAAAGGTCACCAACTTGGAAAAACTCATTTATATTCAAGTCTTTCGCTAAATCTTGCATAACTGGTAAGCACACTTGACGAGCTCCTGTAATCTCAGGGTTTGGCTTATGCTTCACTTCGAAGTCTGTACGGTAATCACAAATTAACTTTAAGCCAGACTTTTGTAAATACTCAATATCCCACTCTGTTAATCCTGCTAACTCTTCAGAACGGTACAACTTGCCCCATTTTACTTTACGGCCTTCAAGCGTTTCATACCCTCCCATATCACGGAAGTTAAACGCGCCTTGTAATGGCAGTCTACGCTCAGCTACTGTCACTGCTTGTCCATTACTACCTATTAGTCTAAAATATGGACGCTCATTTTCACTTAAATTTCCAATTGTATATGATGATTCTCCATTTACCATTGCAAGTAACTCCCCATTTTCTTCAATATGATCTGGTGAAGTACTCCAATAAATGCGAACTTCTTCTATATTATCTTCCCACTTTATATGTAACGTATTCGTTTCATTTCTTTCTACAGTTGCTTGTAGCCCATGTCTTTGCTGCTCCATTCTTTCACCAACGCTTTCTTCGTATAGTCTAATCCTTCTCTATTTTATTATAGGAATATCTACTTTGTCGTTCTCATTTTTCTTTTTATCTTACAAAGAGACAAAAAGTTCTTTTACTTGTTCAAAATTTGTACATGGATTCCCTCGAAATACGTATGCGATTTGTTCATTACCGAGATTTTCATATACAACTGTTCCGCGATCAGGGTGCGAATAAAACTCTAACCCGTTTATAATTTGTTTTGGGCCATAGTTCATTATCCATGAAGAAACAGGATAATACGCTTTGTTTTTATGTCTACAAACCCAAAGTGCATATAGTTTATTAACTTCGTCCCAGTATACATACTGCGTTTCGTCATTTCCAAAACCGACCGATTCAAGTTTCCAACTCAGCTTTTTATGAATTGATAACTTTACATAGCGTATGTTATCTGGATCATTCCACTCACGACATCTTCCTATCTCACCCATTTCACCTCTCTTAGCTTGAAAGCTTAATAAGTAAAATGGTGTATGTAATATCGTTTTCGCAAACTCTGTATGTACCGGTTGTAATCCGAGTAGAAACCTTTCCATTTCGCCTAGGTTTACATATCCATGATCAACAGAAATTTCAACTTGTGTTTTCCATGTAGATGTAACGTAACTTTCTTTTCCTTTATAATTTACACCTTTTTAATACACAAGCTTTTTATATTGAAAACAATCCCCTTTTGCTTGAGAAATACAGGTATCTGGAAATACTGGCTCCATTATATCGAGAAAAAACTCCTTTACTCGAAACATTCCAGTTGGAGTATCAATCTGAAACCAAACAGTTTCCCACTTTTCACCTTCAAAACGTTCTGAAACTTTTTCAATCCTCCACCCTTCTAACAACACATTTGGATACAGTAAAACGAATGAATGCATGGATTGTTTTAACATATATACCCCTCCCACTAAATGAGTTCGAGAGAGTACATCATTCACCCTCCTAAAACTCCCTCACATACCGCTCAGTACAACTCAGCAACTGACATCCATTCTTTTCAAAAACATCCTTCATCCACTCATTTTTCATATTTGTCTCACCAATATAATAAGATGCACCTATTTCCTTTAAGACAAACAACGCACCTGCAAATAATGCAGCTTCATATCCCTTATTACGCATATTTGGAGTAACTGCGAAGTACATAAGTTTCCCTTCTTCTAACGTACCTCTTTCAATATGCGGGATTACAATTCCTATCGGCTTTTCATCGACATTCGCTGTTAAGCAATGTTCTTTCCATTGCTCACCAATTTCTTGTAGCATCATATGCACAAATTGATCATGAACGACTGGTTCTCCCGTCGCTTCATTCCACAGTGAATAAAAAGCCTCTTCCCCTACTTCTTCAATTAACTTAAAATCAACTTCACTTTCTATATCTTCTACTTCGTATATATCTTTAAATACAATCATGCTTTCCGTAACATATTCAAATGAATACGTTTCAAAACATTTTTTATACACATCATAATTTGGGCTTTTTGAAGAAATTTCAAAATGTAATTTTTCTAATCCATCTTTTTCAGCTTCGGCAACGCAATACTGCATCATTCCCTCTAATTGCTCTTCTGTAAAAACCTCTGCATTATTTTCTTTTATCATAATAGAAGAAGCACTTCTTCTTATTTTAAAATGTTTTTCTAACTGTTCTATCGTCGTCATATTCTTCCCTCATCTATATCATACTCGAATTTCTAATCGTTCTCCTTGCATGAGCAGGATTGTCCTTGAATATATAGAATACTAGAAAAGATCGCATCTTTAAAGTGCGGAGGAGGTTCTCCAGTGGATATTACAGCATTGCAACAACAATTAGAGCTTATACAACAAAATGACTATACGCAACTACAGCATATAGATGTAAATGAGTTAACTTTGAACATGCTTCAGTATATCGGAACGACTGATAGCTACGTTCGTTACCAACTTATATATAAATGTTTTGCGCATTTCATTCATCATGAATTCCTTATGGACGATCAGCTGAAATTACTTCTGCAAACTTGTTTAAGTGATGAGTATTTATATTGTGACATTTACTCCCCACATACAGATGGGGTTTTCACACGTTCTTACACTGTTTCGTTAATTGCGTTAATACTCCAATTCGCTAATTCGCACTACTTTTGTACAGAGGAGGATATCGAAGAAATAAAAAATAAACTCATTACATACACAAACTTAGAAACGGATTTTCGGGGCTATATCGAAAATAAAGGATGGGCTCATTGTCTTGCTCATGTATCTGATGCCTTTACTGAAATTGTTCATAATACGTATACAACTTTTGAATGGTACGAAGAATTAATTCATTGTTTATTAAATAAAATCTTTATTCCATCTGACCTTTTTCATAATAACGAAGATGAGCGCATTGTTACGCCATTACTAGCAATGCTGTATCATGATTTTCCTCAAAACGAGTTAATTTCTATTATTCATAAAAAAATAAAAAGGCTTCCTCAAATTAGAAAACGCCTTTCGCTTAATGAGTATTGTATTTTATGTGCCAATATTAAAACCTTTTTACGCACATTATTTTTCAGAACAAAAGATGACCATAACTTAGCCTTTACAGCACGTAAAACAGAAAGAATGTTAAAAGAACTTCCTAACTATTATTAAATACAAGGAGCAATGACATGGGTTATATTGAAGATATGAGAAATCTAGTAGGAAATCATCCACTTATTTTAATAGGATCACACGCCATTATATTAAATGAAAAAGATGAAGTATTGCTGCAACTCCGTACAGATTTTAAACGCTGGGGCATTATTGGTGGTGCCCTAGAATATAACGAAACGTTAGAAGATGCTTTAAAACGAGAAGTGTTTGAAGAAACTGGACTTATTATTAAAAATCCAGAACTATTCCGTACATACTCAGGGCCAGACTTCTTTCAAATCTATCCAAACGGCGATCAAGTACACGGTGTACTCGTTGTTTATATTTGCCGAGAATTTCATGGTGAACTTGTATGCGATCAAAGTGAATCAAAAGAACTACGCTTCTTTTCACTTGATAAATTACCTAATAATCTTCCTCCTGTTATTGAGAGGATTATTACAGATTATCTAAAAAAATAAGGGAACGCTTAACGTTCCCTCTCAAATCCAATCTGCTTTTTAATTTCCGCTAAATTTACCTTCGCAATAGCACGTGCCCGCTCAGCACCTTTTTCTAACGCTTCATATAATAAATTTGGCTCATTCATATACATTGCGTATTTCTCCCGAGGTCCAGCTAACTCACGATCTACAACGCGAAATAACTCTTTTTTAACATCGCCCCATCCGATTCCAGTCTCATATTTTTCACGTAATGACTGTACTTCGTCTTCTGTCGCAAATTCTTTATAAATTGTAAATAAGGTTTCTAGTTCTTTCGGTTCATTTGGAAGTGAAGAATCTGTTTTGATTTTAAATATTAATTTTCGTAGTTTTTCTTGCTCTGCAAATAATGGGATCACATTTCCGTAACTTTTACTCATCTTCCTTCCGTCAAGACCAGGTAAAATAGCTCCTTCTTCTTGTATGACATACTCTGGAAGTGTAAATGTCGTGCCAAATGTATGATTAAAATACGTCGCAATATCACGAGCAATTTCAATATGCTGAATTTGGTCTTTTCCAACTGGTACATGAGTAGCTTGAAATAATAATATGTCAGCTGCCATTAAAATCGGGTACGTGTATAACCCCATATTCACTCCCGCATCGACCTCTAACCCTGCTTCTTTATTTTGCTCCGCCTTCGCTTTATACGCATGAGCACGGTTCATAAGACCTTTCGGAGTTAGGCAAGCTAAAATCCAAGCTAATTCTAGAATCTCCGGCACTTCCGTTTGTCGATAAAAAATCACATCTTCTCCAAGTCCAAGCGATAGCCAAGTAGCTGCTACCTCTTTCGTATAACTACTAAACTGACTCGGATCATGCACAGCATTTAATGCATGATAATCAGCTATAAAGTACAATGCTTTTCCTTCATTATTCTTTGACATTTGTAATGCAGGTTTAATCGCACCAATATAATTTCCTAAATGCGGATAACCTGTCGGCTTAATTCCTGTTAACATTATTTTGTCACTCATCCTAACTCCTCCTTTCTCAAAATAAAAAGAGCCCCTCATCCTTAAAAAAGGACGAGAGACTCCCGCGGTACCACCTTAATTAGCTATCATGAATAGCTCACTTCAACTTCTTAACGTGAAGCAACCGTCTTTACTTACTCATTTCAGTTAGAAGCTCCAGAGCCCATTCCACATTCATCCCTTACTGATTCCCACCATATCATACATCAGCTCTCTGAAAAGTTTCGAATATGTACTCTTCTCTTTCATCGCTTTTCATTATTTTTTACAGTTTATCACATTTCACTTCTAAACAAACCAAAATTTTCTACTTTATATAGCAGGAATTTCCACTTCAATTGTCTAATACCATATAGGTTTGCAGAAATACTCGAAACAACTTTGGAGGTTTTTTCATGGTAAAATATATATCTATTTTAGGTTCAACAGGATCTATCGGCACATCTGCATTAGATGTCGTTTCAGCTCATCCCGAACATTTTAAAATCGTCGGTTTAACCGCAAATTATAATATTGATCTTCTTGAGCAACAAATCGAAACGTTTCAACCTCGCATTGTAAGCGTTGCGACAAAAGAATTAGCAGACACGCTTCGTACGCGTATTTCAACCAACGTAAAAATTACATACGGAACAGATGGCTTAATTGCGGTAGCTACTCACCCTGATTCAAATCTTTTATTAAGTTCCATCATTGGTGTTTCAGGGTTACTTCCAACAATTGAAGCATTAAAAGCGAAGAAAGATATTGCCATCGCTAATAAAGAAACGTTAGTTGCAGCTGGTCATATCGTAACTGAACTGGCCAAGCAAAACGGATGTCGTTTAATTCCAGTCGATAGCGAACATTCAGCTATTTTCCAATGTTTAAACGGAGAAAATAATAAAGAAATTGACAAATTAATCGTTACAGCTTCTGGCGGTGCATTCCGTGATAAAACACGTGATGAAATGCAAACATTACAAGCAAAAGATGCTTTAAAGCACCCAAACTGGTTAATGGGGGCAAAACTAACGATTGATTCTGCCACATTAATGAATAAAGGGTTCGAAGTAATGGAAGCAAGATGGCTATTTGATATTCCTTATGAAAAAATTGATGTAATGATTCATAAAGAAAGTATTATTCATTCTTTAGTAGAGTTTATTGATGGATCAGTTATTGCGCAGCTCGGTGCTCCTGATATGAGAATGCCAATTCAATATGCGTTTCACTACCCTACTCGGCTATCTTCTTCCTATGAAAAATTAAATTTATTAGAAATTGGTAGTTTACATTTTGAAAAACCAGATTTAGAGAAGTTCCCTTGTCTACAATACGCATATGAATGTGGCAAAATCGGTGGTACTACTCCCGCTGTATTAAATGCAGCAAATGAAATTGCAAATGCACTATTCTTAAAAAATGAAATTGCCTTTTTCGATATTGAAAAAACAATTTACAAAACAGTTGAAGCTCATCATAACGTAAAAGATCCTTCACTAGATGCTATATTAGAAGCGGATCAATGGGCGCGCCAATATGCAAATGAATTGTTAATAAAAAAGAGCTAAAACAGTTCCCACTGTTTTAGCTCTTTTTTTCACGTATTCAACTTAACAAATCTATAACCGTGCGTCACTAACACTTTTAATATCGCATACCCTGGAATCGCTAAAATAATGCCCATAATCCCAAATAAATTTCCGGCAGTTAAAATAATAAAAATGATAGTAATCGGATGAATGTCTAACTTTTTCCCCATAACTTGCGGAGAAATAAATTTACCTTCTGCTAATTGTACAACCATCATAACGATAATTACTTTTAACACCATTGCTGGCGAGTCGATAAATGCGATAATTAACGCTGGTGTAATCGCGATAATTGGTCCTACGTACGGAACGATATTTACAATCATCGCTAAAATCGCAAGTAATACCGCATATTTTATACCGATAATAAGGTAACCGATTAATAGCATAATACCGATAAACAAGCTCACGATAATTTGCCCTCTAATGTACGAACTAATCGCATAATGCATATCGTCTAGTATTCTCATTGCTGCTGGTTGTCTTTGCTCTGAAATAAACTTTAAAAAGTGATTCGGCAATTGCTCACCATCTTTTAAAAGATAGAACAATATAAATGGAACCATTACAAATGTTAAAACAACCTCTGTAACAGTACTCAAAAATCCAGTTACATTTCCTGTTACTGATGATAAAGATTTCGTAAAATCAACTGTGTAGTCTTTTACCATATTCGCAACATTAATATTTAAATTCTCCTGAATTTTACCGAGTAAATTACTTTCCCCGAATCTACGTGCTGCTTGTTCAATCTCATGACCAAAATAAGGTAAGTTATCAATTAATGCATCAATTTGATCTTTAATAATAGGGATAACCGTTACAACTAAAAATACAAATAATCCTAGTACGATTAAATATATGGAAGCTATCGATACAATTCTTGAAACACCTTTCTTTTCTAAAAGCGAAACGAATGGATGTAAAATATAGAATAGCACGCCTGCTAATAGTACTGGGAAGAAAATTGTTTTTAAAAATACGATAAACGGTGTAAAAACAAATGATATTTTTGTTAGCAATAAAATATTAATGAACAATAACGCAAATCCAAGTAATACCGCCAAATAATTTTGTTCTCTAAAAAACTTTCTTAACTTATCTCTTTTTCTTATATTTATTTTCTCCAATGAAACCACCTCTTCGAATGATGAAAAGCCCTTATTCAGGGCTCTTCATCATAATCTATATATCTATTTCTTTGCAGCTTTCACTACAAATGATACAATAAAAATTAACACGATTGCACCTAATAATGCTGGTACGACATGAATCCCACCAAATGATGGCCCAAAGGATCCAAATAATCTACCACCTAACGAAGCACCTAATAAACCTGCGATAATATTTCCGAACATACCACCTGGGAAATTTTTACCCGTTATAGAACTAGCAATTGCACCTATAATAGCACCAACTATTAATGTGATAATCCATCCCATTTTTAGTCCTCCATTTCTATTATAGTTTGTATGATTCAATACAAACATATGTATCTATCATTGCTAATCATATTTCACTATAGAAATATATTTACTACTATTTTACATATGGAGATACATATATTATATGCAAAAAAGAAAAATATTGTCAAACTCACCCATAAAGCAATTATATTCATATACCATATTTAAAGGAGGCTTCATTATCTATGATTCTTAAGTTAAATTCCACTTCTTTTGAAGTAGCAACATCCATTTTACAGGTTCAAATTCCAGCTTATAAAGTTGAAGCAGACTACTTAAATAGTACTGCCATACCTCGTTTATATGATACTGTAAACGATATTCAAAGTTGCGTTGAAACATTCTATGGATATTTCTCTGAAAATAAACTTGTCGGTTTTATTTCTTTTGTACAAGAAGAAAAACTAATCGATATCCACAGGTTAGTTGTATCGCCCGATTTTTTTCAAAAAGGAATCGCAACGAAACTCCTAATTTATATATTTAACATGTTCCCTTCTTCTATGACATACATTGTACAAACGGGTAAAGCGAATACCCCTGCTATTACTTTATATAAAAAACACGGATTCATTACAGTATCAGATACAATACTTCCTAACGGTATGATTCTTACGCAATTAAAAAAGACAGAATACACAAAATAATTTGACTCGTTCGCTCCTTTGTGTTATTTTTTACTTTATAAAACCTTTTGCTGAGTCCAAATTTTGGAGCGGGGGAACCATTTTTGTAGCTATGCTACTTGGGGCGAATCTTCTTTAAGTAGGGAAACTCTCACTTCCCGAGTCCGACAGCTAACCTCGTAAGCGTAATGGGAGAGGAAGGTGCTTTTTGCCTATGTTACACATTTTGCCTCCTTAATTATAAATATGGGATCGATATCAAATAGTCACCTATATTTATAGAAAAGGAGAATGTATTATGTTACGTTTATCTGATCACGCAATAAAAATGATGGAGCAAAGACTCCGAATTGAAAAACAACGCACATATCAAGCAAATAAAGTTGTAGATAACTTACATCACAAATACTTCTTTCAGCATATTTTCCAACCGAAAAGATGAAGAAAATGTTTATTTAATATTAAAAAACACAAGGTGTGTCTTACAAAGACATTCCTTGTGTTTTTTATATTCTTTATAAAATTTTCACTACATTTAAACTTGCTGTAATCGCACCTGCTATAGTAGTCACATGACCTACACCTAACGGGCCATTTTGTAATATTAATGTTGAATTGGCACTCGTCACATTCACAAGAAGTGTATTTGAAATGGCTGGTTCGATTACTACAGTTGATGTCGTTACGTTTTGTATAAAACTCCCTGTTAGTTGCGTTCCATTTAATAGTAACCTAACAGATACTGTCTCATTCCCACCAGTCGCGTCCCCTTGGAAATAGTAGCTTACTAAATATATTCCTGGTGTGGATACTGTGACAGTTGTAGCACTAGTTAAAGATACACCAGTTCCATATACAGTAGATCCAGAATTAATTGGGATGTTGGCATTTGCTGCAATTGTACTTGTTGAGGTAGAGAAGAAATAGCCGCCACCTGTTGAAATGGCAGACGATCCAGTTGCACCGGTTAAGCCGGTTGGGCCCGTAGCACCTGTTGGGCCTGTTACTCCCGTTCCCCCTGTTGCTCCTGTTATTCCTTGGATTCCTGTCGGTCCTGTTGCACCCGTCGCTCCCGCTGCTCCTGCCTGACCTGTTATCCCTTGTGGTCCTTGGATTCCTTGCACTCCTTGTGGACCGGTTGCTCCTGTCGGTCCGGTTGCTCCGGTTGCTCCTGTTACACCTTGTGGTCCTTGAATTCCTTGAGGTCCTTGAGGGCCCGTTACTCCCGTCGCTCCTACTATTCCCGAGAAGCCTATTGCTCCTACGCTACCAGTTGCACCTGTAGGTCCAACCGCTCCATTTTGCCCCTGACTACCTTGCGCTCCAACTGGTCCTATACTACCATTAGCACCTGTCACCCCACTTGCTCCAATTGGGCCTTGCAACCCTTGAATCCCTTGTATACCTTGTATTCCTTGCGGACCCGTTGCACCTGTATTGCCTGTCGTTCCCGTTATCCCTTGTATTCCCGTAATCCCTTGAACACCTTGCACACCTTGTAGTCCAGTTGCCCCAGTTGCTCCTGTGGCTCCAGTTTCACCCGTTGCACCTGTAATTCCAACATTTCCTTGTGGGCCTTGTGGGCCTTGACTACCTTGCGCCCCTTGGACTCCCTGTGGACCTGTTATACCGACTTCCCCTGTATTTCCTTGGGGACCTCTAATTCCTTGTGCACCTGTTGGACCGGTAATTCCTTGCACACCTTGTATACCTTGAGAACCTTGCGCTCCTGTTGGACCTGTTACGCCTTGTATTCCTTGCACACCTCTAGGACCTTCCGCACCGGTTGGACCGATTTCTCCCTGCGGACCTTGTATGCCTATTGGGCCTTCTACACCGGTTGCTCCTGTTATTCCTTGAACTCCTTGTATTCCTTGTATACCTGTAGTTCCGTCCTCCCCTTGTATTCCTTGCGCCCCTTGAGAACCTTGAGGGCCCGTTACACCTGATATTCCGGTTACACCTATTTCTTCCTGCACTCCTTGCGCGCCCGTTTCTCCTTGCTCACCTATTTCTCCTTGTATTCCTTGGGCGCCCTGTATACCTTGACTACCAGCAGGGCCTGTAATTCCTTGTATTCCTTGCATACCTTGTAATCCAATATCACCAACAGGACCTTGCTCTCCAATTAATCCTTGAGGACCTTATAAGCCGACCGGACCAGTAATTCCTTGCTCTCCAGTATCACCAACGGGACCTTGTATCCCTTGAGCTCCTGTTGTCCCTCGTGGTCCTTGTATCCCCCCAATACCTTGGGGGCCTTGTGGACCAGTTGCTCCCGTAGGCCCAGTAATTCCCGGAGGCCCGACCGGATCTTCATGCCCTCCAGTTGGACCGATTGGACCACTATTACCTGTCGGACCCGTTGCTCCTATACGCGGAAGAGGCAGTGCCACTCCAAATTTTTTGCACTTTCTATGATGACGCACAACAATCCCCCTTCCCCAAAATAATTACACCTTTCATATGAAATGCATCTTTATAAGAAAAGTACACTTTTGACCTCATTTTTTTAAAATAAAGAAGCCTATCATTTCATCTATTTGAAATGATAGGCTTCTTTTTATAAAACAATTTACTTCCTCGCCTTAATAATAAAAGTAGTTGGCACCATCCTAGCTTTATATAAAGAATAATATTTCGTAGACGGCTCAGCTAGTTCTCCATCAAACGAGCTCGATGGTTCAGGCTCTTCTATTCTCTCAATTTTAAATCCCGCTCTATTTAACTCATTTATGTATGTACTTATTTTTCTCTTATATAATGTCGCTTGTACATTTTCTCCTTTAAATGTTTCAAACGTAATGGGCGTTTCCTCATGATAAGAAGACTTTATAGCAACTTCTTCCGTACCATACTGTAAGTTTGAATATACTGGGTGCTCCCAACTAAAAATAAAACTTCCCCCTGGCTTTACATATGAATAAATCAGTTCCAACGTTTTTCTTAAATCCGAAGTCCAACCTAATGCATAAATGGAATATACAATATCAAAATATCCTTTCGGAATATCTCCTTCTTCTTCCATTGCTCCGCATACTAACTTTGGATTCCAATCCTTTAACGTCTTATTCGCTATTTCAATTTGTGTACTCGAAAGATCAAGCCCCCATAATTCCTCTGCCCCTTGTTCCGCCATATATTGCAACGAATGCCCACTTCCACAGCCAATATCAAGAACCTTTTTCTTTCTGATTGAATCGAACAAACGAATCTCATCTTCAGACGCCGTATACGGACCATATTTAGGTAAACAATCCACTTGAAAAAAATAAGGTGCAACTGTATCCCAACACTTTTTATTTATAGCTAGCATTTGTGTGCCTTTCATATTATTCATTCCCCCCATCCATTTTTCTTTCTCTAATATTAATTACATATCATAACCAGATCGCCCTTTTCTCTTCGCCCGGTAGTTTTTCACTTTTGCAATCGTACCGCATGCTCTTCCTCCTTCTTCTCCAGCATACATACCACACCATCTTTTACTTCCATTTCGCGAATGATCATAAAATACCCAGCGACAATCTGGACATGCTTTTAACCTTCCCCACACACTTTCTTGAATTGACATTAACACAATGCTTAACACTTTTGTATACACATTCTCTTTATATACTGGTTCATATGTAATACCTTTCATATTATCCTTTATATGTACATGAAATGGGTATTTCTCTAACCATTTTTGCAATGATCCTTCGCCTTCAATTGTCATCCGAATATCTTCTCGAAAACCTCTTAATTCCTCTATCGTATGAAATGGAAACTCTTCATCAAAATATTCTTTCATAAAGAGCTTTATATCTTCTTTTGTTTGCAGCAAATCAATTGGCTCTCTCGTATCGTTTGGTATTCTCCATGTATTTAAAAATTCCCGAATATATTCTAGTTCATTTGGAGCGTTTTGATTCAATTCGATCCACCTTCTTCTTAAAATTTACTTTTTTCTGACTTTATGTATAATTATAGTATAAAATAGTTAACCATCAAATATTTTTACTGGTTACATAATTAGGAGGATTTCTATGAAAAGTTTCTCAACACCGATACGTTTCATGCTTATTTCTTCATTTTTTATGTCTTTTGGGTATTTTGCAGTATACGCATTTTTAGCTATTTATCTATTAACCTTTCTTCATTTTTCTGCTGTCCAAGTAGGAACAGTGTTGACGGTTATGACAATTACATCACGAGTTATCCCATTATTCTCAGGGTTAATTGCTGACAAAATAGGCTATATCATTATGATGATAGCCGGTTTATTTTTGAGAGGAATCGGATTTATCGCTTTAGGAATATGCTCTGATTTCCATACAATTTCTATTTCTTCTGCACTTATTGGCTTCGGAACTGCATTTTACGAACCTGCCGCTCGTGCTATATTTGGCTCACAGCCAGCTCATTTGAGAAAAAATTTATTTACATATTTAAACCTTAGCTTTAATTGCGGTGCAATAATCGGACCAATTGCAGGAGGATTCTTACTCTTACTCGATCCACTCTACGCTTTCTCTCTAACAGGATCTCTTATGCTGTTATTTGCTTTTATCTTTTACTTACTTAAAAATCACTTCCAAGTCACTACTGAAAACACGTCTATTACATTAGGAATACAGGCCATCTTACAAAACAAGTATTTCCTTCTGTTTTCCTTTATCATGATTTTCTTCTATATTATGTTTACTCAGCTTACTGTCGCACTTCCACTTCATATGAAAAACATTAGTAATAGCAATCAACTTGCTACACTCGTTATTACGATAAATGCGATAACAGGCGTCATATTTATGGTATTATTCCGAAAATTATTCCACAAATACAACACACTTTCGATTATTAAATACGGTGTTTTATTAATGAGTATTTCCTTTTTACTCATTCCTTTATTTCGACACCCATATTGGCTCTTTATTTGTGTAATTTTATTTACAATCGGTGAAACACTCGTATTACCTAACGCTGATATCGCTATTGCAAATTACAGTAATGAATCATATACAGCCACTTTCTTCGGATTTTATCAATTATCACTCGCATTTGGTTTTATCATTGGTAATTATACCGGTACATCTTTTACATCCAACTTAAGCGGAATGTATACACCATGGCTTATTTTTGGCGGAATAGGACTTATTGGTTTTATTTCACTACATATTTTGAATATAAAAAAAGTGGCCTCTAAAGAGGATGTACACCTATGCAATACAAGCGACCTATAACGAAAAAGATTCGACCATCATATGTGACAGTCGAATCTTTTTATTTTTCATATTCAAGGTGATTATGTCTTTTACAACCAAATAAATAGCAAGCCCCTATATAATCAGTTTCAAACTCTAATCCTGGAACGTATCCAGATTTGATACGTTCTACCAATGTTTTATAACAATTATTCTCTTCTGTATATTCCTCAATTAACTCTTTCTTATCATTTTCTGTCCAGTTTTCTTCTACTTCTTCATTCTGAACATCTTCTATTTCTGCTGTTTTCGCTTCGATAGATTCCCGTATAACTTCATTTATACGGGAGAAATTATTCGTTTTATATAGAGCATACACAAATCTACCAATCCAATTAGGACTTTTCCAGCATTCTTTATATCCCTTTTCGAACCATTCAATTGCTTCTTTATAGCAATTCAACTCAACATATAAATCTGCTACCTTAATTTCCCCTAAAAAATTATCAGATTCCCTGTTAAAAGTATCTAACTTCTCTTTTGCTTCTGTCATTCGTTCTAAATCAATTAAACATTTTACATAGCTATACATGATATAGTCCGAATCCCCTGCAACTCGCAAGAAAAATTCTGAAGCTTTTTCCAGCTCTCCAAGGTTATAATGTGCTACAGCTACATTATGATATGCTTCATCTGATGGTTGAATCGAAATAGACTTTTGTAATGCTTCTTTCGCTTCTGTCCATTTTTCTTGTTTCATGTAAATGTCCCCTAAGATGTTATAAGGAAAGTATGAAGAAGGATTCAACTTAACAACTTCTCTTATTAATTCAAGAGCTTTATCATCATTCTCTTCCTCATAAAAGTACATCCAAGCCAGATTATTGAGAGATTGTACGTCTCTAGATTCATGTACTGCTTGTTGAAACAGTTCCATTGCTTCCTCATATTTATTTTGTTCAAACATTTCAATTGCCTTCTCATTAATGTTCAAATAAATACCTCCGAAGTAAATGAATTCATCTATTCCCTATCATTATAGTAAAATGTAAAAATTATAATTTCTATAAAAAAATTTCTTTCTCTCGTCTACATTTCGATTGAAATAGAAGCTAAAACACACGAATTTACAACAATCAGTAAATTTTTCAATCTCCCTTAAATTGGATATACACCCTGTTTTAATTTACATATTATGGTACAATTAAAAGGGTACTAACTAAACATTTACGCTCCACACTAGTAATCTAGCAATACCAAAATCAAAATTCACATGGAATTGAGGGATGTTATGAAACAGAAATTAGCTGTTCTTCTATTCACCGGAATCATATTATCCGGATGTTCAGCTATTCCAGGAAATTCTTTAGAAACTGGAAACGGCAGTATGGAATTATTAACACCAACCATTACAACAAAAGATAATGAATTAGAAATTAAGACCGAGGGCATTGATGAAAATAAAGTGACCTTTATTTATGTTGCTAATAAAAAAGTGTTGGAACAAAAGCTAAAGAATGGTGAATCCTACAAGCTTAACATTAAAGATATCGAACACGCTCATAGGACAGACTACAAACCAAAAGTTCAACTTTTGCAAACGAAAGATGATGATGATGGTGGAGAAATAGTAACCTTCAAACAAGTTAGATATACAGTTAAAAACTGATTTTAAAGTTGTTTCATTATAAATGTAACGAACGAAAATATACTTTTAACAGTAGATACATGTAAGGGGTGCTAACATGAAAAAACGATGGATTTCTTGGTGGATTGGTAACATATTTTGGATTATCGTTTTTGGAATATGGGCCACTATCATTTGGCTACGAGATTTTGATGGTGCTGGTGTTATTCAAACACCTGAAATTAAATCAATATCACTTATCGTTTTATTAATTACGTTTATCATACCGGTATTTTTTCAAATTATATGGCTAATCATTAATTTGAGAATGAGTAAAAAAAATAATTATACGATTTAGTTTTTTTGAATTAACAGATGAATATTTTTCATAAAAAAGAGAGGAATCTACATCAAAATAGATTCCTCCCTTTTACATTTGGACTTATACTGCGCTTTTACCGCAGCACTACTCCTCTTTTTTACGATGCATGTTCATCTTTCTTCTTCATTAACGCTCTTTTCTTCATCGCTTTCGTTAAATATCCACCTTTAAACGAACGAATTTCATACGAAGACATAAACGCTTTCGGTGCAATTTCATTAATAATTTCTAAAAGCTCTTTCTCTCTAGAACGCTTTGCGACGATATCTAAGCGATAACGTATAGAATTAATACCTTCGCCTTCAAATACTGTAACGCCAAATCCAGAGTGACGTAACTCATCTACTAATTCATTACAACGGTCTAGTAAACTAACTTGATACGTAATATAACCAATTGCTAATTTATTCTCTATATAACCGCCTAATAACAGTCCCGCACTAAAGCCAATGACATAGGCAACGATGTTCATCCAATTTGATAAATCTTGAAACACAATACCTAAACTGACAATGTAAATAGCTCCTTCTAACAATCCAACACCAGCAGCGGATCTTGTTTGATTCTTTACAAGCAAAATCGTACGAATTGTTAAAATTGGAACGTAAATAATTTGTAGCACAAAAATAAGTAGCGCTTGTAACATTGGTATCCACCTCTTTCAAAAAGTCTTTTGTCATAATAACATACATAACCTTTAGAAATCGATGGGTTTTTTAAAATTTTTTTATTATTTTTCATACTATTGAAAAACGCAAAAAAGAAGCGTATCATATTTGTCGTTAATTTGATTACTTGTATCATATCGCTAAACTAAAAAAGGAACCAAATTAGGTCCCTTTCATCATAGCTCTATGTTTTTCGAAGCATGTTCCCTTTGCTTCTCTTCTTCTTTCACTAACTGCATATTTGCATACGCTAAATTTGCAATCATTAAAAAGTGACCACCTAAAATACCTGTACCGAATGCCCAAATTTCCATTTCATGCTCAATTTCATACATGATTATAGCTCCTAAAATAGCAGCTGCAAATCGGTTTAAAACTCCTAATCCAGGAGACTTTTCCTTCATTACGATACTTTTTCCGAGTTTCTCCACTCTGCGAGCTAATAACCAAAGACAATAGGCGCTTACTGCTAATCCAATACCAAACCCTGTCACTTGTTTTCCAAACGGAGTAATCGTCCACATAAGTAGTAAACCACTAAAGATCACATACAATTGTAATCGATATACACGTAAGGCTTCTTGAATCAAAATATCCGCTCCTAAGTTCTCATTTTTTGTACTTTAGAAGAAAAGCAGCAACTTACACAGTTGCTGCTTTCTCTTCTTCTTGTTCTTGTTCCATCTTACGAATTTCAACACGTTTAATTTGGTAAGCGTCTTTTTCTAACACTTTAAATTCATAACCTTCTGCCTCAACGTGTTGTCCTTCTTCGATTTCATGATTTTGCATCATAATCCATCCACCGATTGTATCCACATCATCTTCTTCGATGTGTAATCCAAATAAATCTTTCACTTCTGAGATAAGCACTTTTCCATCAACAATGATATGTTGCTCGTTCACATGTTGAATTGGTGGTGCTTCATCTTCATCATATTCGTCACGAATTTCGCCGACGATTTCCTCCAAGATATCTTCAAGCGTTACAATTCCGGCTGTTCCTCCGTACTCATCATATAAAACAGCCATCGGAATTCGCTTCTTCTGCATTTGAAGTAATAAATCGTGAATTGGAGTCGTTTCCATCACTTCAATAATCGGACGCATATACGAGCGAATAGATGATAAATCTTTTTGATCCTCGGTCATATATCGAATAAAGAAATCTTTTACGTTGACCATACCGATAATATCATCTTTATCCTCTCCAAAAATCGGATAACGTGTGTATCTCTCATTTTGGATCACTTTCATGTGTTCTTCTACTGAATCTTCCAGGTAGAAACCAACGATTTCTGTTCGCGGTACCATAATCTCTTTTGCAATACGATTATCAAATTCAAAAATGTTATTTACATACTTGTATTCGGCTTGATTAATTTCGCCACTTTCATAGCTATCTGAAAGAATAAGGCGTAATTCTTCTTCGGTATGAGCTACTTCATGTTCAGAAGCCGGTTTTAAACCGAATAAACCAGTTATCACACGAGCTGAACCATTCAATACCCAAATAAATGGATACATTACTTTATAGAACATCATTAGTGGAGCTGCAAATAATAATGTTACTTTTTCAGCCTTTTGAATTGCCATCGTTTTCGGAGCCAATTCCCCTACTACAACGTGTAAATACGTCATTAACATAAAAGCAAGACCAAATGTTAATACTGATGAAATAGAAGGATTTAAGTTCCATTTCTCAAATAATGGGTGTAATAACTTTTCAATTGTCGGTTCACCTAACCAACCTAATCCCATAGCTGTCACTGTAATACCTAATTGACAAGCAGATAAATATTCATCTAAATTTGTTGTTACCTTTTTCGCTGCTAAAGCACCGCGTTTTCCTTCTGCAACAAGCTGATCAATACGACTTGAACGTACTTTTACAATCGCAAACTCAGCTGCTACGAAAAATCCAGTAAATGCGATTAAAATCGCAACCATGACTAAATTAAATATTTCCAATGAATCCCCTTAGTTAAAAAACTAAGGTGTCCACCTCCTGTATACTATAATGTTTTCTTATTTGTTTCTTAGAAAACATAGCCCTATACAAAAATTAAAGAGGTCAGATTTCACTTTTTCTATAATAATAGAGCAAGTGTCTGTATTAAAGCTGTCGTTTGACCAGATAAAGATTTCGATATTTTTTCACGTTGTGAATCAGTCAATCCATCTAAAAGCGGCTTTAACTCTGTTAACTCTGCTTCTAATCGATGAATATGGTCTGTCACTTCATTCACTTGTTTCGAAACGTGTTCATTGATACCGAGCAGCTTCTTCTTCTCCTCGATTTTCTCTTTAATTTCACAAAGCGGCATATGCATTTCTTTGCACTTCTCAATAAATTGTAATGTCTCAAATGCTGTTTCGTCGTAATAGCGATAATTAGATTGAGATCGCTCCGCTTTTAAGATACCTAGATTCGTATAATAATCAATCGTTCGTTTCGACACGTGAGCCATGAGAGCCAACTGTCCGATTCGATACACCTTCCCAACGATCTTCCCCCCTTGTTTATATTACTTACATGATACAATACATAAACTGTACAGTCAAACGTGACGGTTTATTATTCACAATTTATACCAAATTCCAAGCTCCACCCTACTATTATCCAATACAAATCACTCATACAATAAAATTACTAAACTATTACCTAATCACTACATTGTCTGTACCTTTTAACCTTTCTTATTTAAAAGCATATTCTACTAATAATGATTGCTTGTATAGGAGGAAATTAACATGAAAAAGACAATCATTTCTCATTTTTATAATGAAGAATACCTACTCCCATGGTGGCTTATGCATCACACGAAAATATTCGATCACGGCATTTTAATTAATAGAGGGTCTACAGATCGTTCCGTAGAGATTTGTAAACTATTAGCACCCCACTGGGAAGTACGAAATTCCAGATTTCTTGAGTTTGATCCAACTAATACTGATATTGAAGTGATGGAAATTGAAAGAGAAGTTTCAGGTTGGAAAATCGTTTTAAATACTACTGAATTCTTTTGTTGTAATAATACTGAAGATTTTTTTTCATCTCTTCATACACTAGGCCAAAACATGTATGCGATTAGAATGATTTTAATGATAGATAATCACAATTATAATTATTCAAAGCCTAGATATTCTATCCCCTTAGTAGAACAGCGATACCACGGTGTCTTCCCTTACAACCCACAACTCGGATGTGCTTGGAGATTTATTCACAATCATCTAGATGGTGCATATTTACCTGGTAGACATCATTCGCGGCACGGATATATAATTTATGACTATCCTTCATTTATTTTAAAATTTTATTTTAGCCCTTGGAATGAACAGTCAAAGGCAAGAAAATTACAAATTACACCTACCCTTTCAAAAAGGGGTGTTCAAATGGGGCTTCAAACACATTACGGTCAATCTCCTGAAGTACTGGACATACGTTTTTTAGAGCTTAGTAACCTAACACAAGACCTCCGTCATAACCCTGAATACCAAGAATTATTCCCAAAATTCAAACCGTAATATTTTCTGCATCGTCATCGCCTCAAACATTTTCATTCGCTTAATCAAAAACAATCTCATTTGCATAAAACATGAATACTGTATAAATAATAAATTTTTATTTTAGGAGGAAAAAATGAAAGCTGTTATTCTTGCTGGTGGGTACGGTACAAGAATTGGGGAAGAAACACATTTAAAACCGAAACCTATGATTGAAATTGGAACAAAACCCATTCTATGGCACATTATGAGTTTGTATAGTCATTACGGGATTACTGAGTTTATTATTTGCTTAGGCTATAAAGGATATGCAATTAAAGAGTTCTTTCTAAATTACAACTTACACATGTCTGATTTCACAATACAGTTAAACGATAATACAATTACTAGCCATTCTCATCGTGTAGAACCGTGGAAAGTTACACTAATCGATACTGGTGTAAATACCGAAACGGGTGGCCGAGTGAAAAAGATTCAAAATTATGTCGGAGACGAACCTTTCTGCCTCACTTATGGTGATGGATTAAGTAATGTAAATATAAAAGAACTTATTACATTCCATAAAAAACATGGAAAAATGGCTACTGTTACTGCCGTACAACCTCCTGGTAGATTTGGTTCTCTCATATTAGATAAACAGTCTGTAACATCTTTTCAAGAAAAGCCATTAGGTGATGGCGGATGGGTTAACGGTGGATTTTTCGTTTTAAATCCTGAAGTTTTCAATTACATTAGTGGAGATAAGTCTGTTTTTGAAACAGACACTTTAGTTCAGTTAGTAAACAAAAACGAATTGGCCGCATATCAACATTCTGGTTTTTGGCATCCAATGGATACATTGCGGGATAAAAATAAATTAGTCGAGCTATGGGAAAGTAATAACGCTCCATGGAAGGTTTGGTAATATGGCTTCATCATCTTTTTGGAATAAGAAAAAAGTATTTATTACGGGACATACTGGATTTAAAGGCTCCTGGCTCACCCTTTTCTTAAGTTCTTTAGGGGCAGAAATAGTGGGCTTTTCTTCTCATCCCCCATCCATTCCTAATCTTTTTGAACAAGGTAACGTAGCAAAAGAGTGTATGACAATTCATGGCGATATTACTGATTACGACTCTTTATTCCACGCCCTAAAACAACATAATCCCGACATAATATTTCATTTAGCAGCTCAGCCAATCGTCACCACTTCATACAAAAATCCTATCGATACATTCAAAACGAATGTTTTAGGTACTGTCCACGTGCTAGAAGCAGCAAAGTCCGTCGAAAGCGTACGTGCCATTATTAATGTGACAAGCGATAAATGTTATGAGAATGACGGTAGTGGCGACCGAGCGTTCGTGGAAAATGACCGACTAGGAGGTTTCGACCCTTATAGCGCTAGCAAAGCTTGCGCTGAAATAGTGGCAACATCCTATCAAAAATTATTCTTCCGCACTAATACCCAGAAACTCGTCTCAGTCAGAGCTGGTAACGTCATCGGCGGTGGTGATTGGGCAGAAGATCGATTATTCCCTGATATCATTCGGGCATATTTGCACAATCATACTTTGTGTATTCGAAACAAATATGCCGTCCGTCCGTGGCAACATGTTTTAGATCCTCTACATGGCTATATCCTTCTAGCTGAGAAACTTTGGAATGATGCTAAATATGCAGAAGCATGGAATTTCGGACCGATTAATGAACCTAGCAGAACCGTAAATGATGTCATTCAATCCGTAACGAAATTATGGAATAAACGACTCACCATCCATTCTCCCTCTACGAAAACTCCTTATGAATCACCAATTTTAACACTCAACAGTACAAAAGCAGTAAACAAACTCGGCTGGACCCCTAAGTTATCAACAGATGATTCTATTGCTTGGACTGTTGATTGGTACAAAAAATATGCATCCGGTGAAAATATAGAATCTTTCACGCGACAACAAATCGATGCATTCAAAAATTTATAAGGGGACTATAAAATGGAACAGAAAAAATGCCGTTTTTGCCACTCATTACTAACCAACACTTTTTTAGATTTGGGCGTTTCTCCTCTTGCTAATTCATTTGTAGCTCCTGAAAATTCATATAAAATGGAACCATTTTATCCGCTGCACACATTTGTTTGTCACTCTTGTTTACTCGTGCAGCTAGATGAATTTGAATCTCCGCACAATATTTTTCATGACTACTTATACTTCAGCTCTTACTCCTCAAGCTGGCTCCTACACGCTAAACAATATGTAGAAATGGCGATTAAGCGTTTCAACTTAACGAAACATTCAAAAGTGATTGAAATCGCAAGTAACGATGGGTACTTATTACAATACTTTAAAAAAGAAAATATCGAGACATTGGGAATTGAACCCGCGAAAAACGTAGCAGAAATTGCTATCAAAAAAGGAATTCCTACTCATGTGAATTTTTTCAGTAATGACTTAGCAAAAAAATTGCCACAAGCTGATTTAATCGTCGCAAATAACGTATTAGCACACGTTCCGAACTTGCATGATTTTGTCGCTGGTTTAAAAACACTATTAAAACGTGATGGCACGATAACAATTGAATTCCCACACTTATTAAACCTCATATCCTTTAAACAGTTCGATACTATCTACCATGAGCACTTTTCCTACTTCTCACTTATAAGCCTTCAAAAAGTTTTAAGTTATCATCATTTACAAATTGTTGATGTAGAAGAACTTTCAACGCATGGTGGTTCCTTACGGATTTTTGTAAACCATCTAAGTGCCCAATCAACTATCCATTCCAATGTTACAAAATTAATTCAAAAAGAAGTCGACCACGGGTTAGATACTTTAGATTGCTATCTCCTTTTTTCTAAACGCATCGAACAATTGAAAATAAATATTTTAAAGTTTTTTATTGAAGCGAAAGCTTTAAACAAACAAATTATCGGTTACGGTGCTCCAGCTAAAGGAAACACCCTTTTGAATTATTGCGGGATAGGTAAAGAATTTCTAGCTTATACAGTAGATAAAAATCCTCACAAACAAAATCTCCTTTTACCAGGAACTCGTATTCCAATAAAATCTCCAGCAGAAATTAAACGTACAAAACCAGATTACATTCTTATACTTCCTTGGAATTTGAAAGACGAAATTATGAAAGAATGCTCTTTCATTCGTGAATGGGGCGGTAAATTTTTAGTGACGGTTCCAGAAATTGAGGTGATCGAGCCATGAAGAAAGTTGTTGTAACAGGTGGTAGTGGCTGGATAGGTAAATATGTTGTACATTCACTTATACAAAAGGGATACGAAGTGCACGCCACGTATAATAAAAATAACCCCTCTCACCTCCCTTGCCATTGGCATAAAGTAAACTTGCTTCGCGATGACGAAGTAAAACAATTCATTTACGACGTTCAGCCTAGCCATCTCATTCACCTTGCTTGGGAAGCAGTGCCACCAGCATGCTATGTATCTATTAATAATTACTATTGGCTAAAGTCTAGTATTTCATTGATTCAACACTTTACAACATGCGGTGGAAAGCGTGTTGTCGTTGCAGGTACTGGCGCAGAGTACGAATGGTTTAACGGCGTATTATTTGAAGATTCACCGCTCCTTTCCTATAAAACCCCGTATTCTTTATGTAAAAATGCACTGCACTCCTGGCTAGAAACGTATGCACAACAAACAGGCCTCAGCATGTGTTGGGGCCGCATTTTTCATATGTATGGACCTCACGAACAAGGTAATCGGCTCGTTTCTAACATTATCACTTCCTTATTAAAAAACGAGGAAGCACTATGTACACATGGAAAACAATCGAGAGATTTCCTCCATGTGAGTGACGTCGCTGACGCTCTCGTAACAATATTAGAACACATCGTTACAGGCACCATCAATATCGCTTCTGGTCAATCTGTACAAATTAAAGAGTTAGCTTCTATCATTGCTAAAAAGATAGGAAAAGAACATTTAATTAAACTAGGTGCAATCCCTTTCTCTAAAGATGAACCTTTATTTGTCGGGGTTAATGTAGAACGTTTAAAAACTGAAGTAAACTGGAAACCAACATACGATCTAAATACAGGAATTGAAGAAACAATTTTATGGTGGAAATCATTTATACAAAAACATAACGATATGCATCATTAAAACGTAAATCCTTCGTTCCTCTCGCTAATTCCTTATACCATCCTTCTAATCTTTCCGGCGTAACAATATGATGCGTCCCCATTCCCCCATGCTTACTAGCTTCAGAAAGAGTCGGACCAATTTGTAACTTTCTCTTTCTCATCGCATCGTTCCACGGACTAAACCCAAACCATAATATACAGGCAAGAGGTGGATAAATCATCGATTCATGCGCAGATAAATGTCTTCCAACCGTATAACTTCCATGCTCATGATTATGAATAAATCTACCTCTTCTCCATAACGGCCAATCTTCTGGTAAATAACCATGAAACCGCTGTTTCATTAAAGGTATTCCAAAGTTAAGGTCCGGATAGTTGTAGTTAGGATCATCAACCATAATAAGCCCGTCCAGCCAATACATCCTCCTCCCCAATTCATTTAGCAATTTCCAAAACTGATTTTTATCTTGCACGCAAAGAAACTCAGTCGTATTTAAAATCATTTTCCATCCTTGTACTTCTTGTTCTATCCTCATCACTTCATGATCTGTCGCATATGCATCAAACTCTGGATTTACAGAATCTCGCACCTCCCAATGCGGTGCGAATTTTTTACAAATCTCAACCGAACGATCCTTAGAACCTTTATTAATTAAAATGCCATGATCAAACAGTTTCGTATGATGTATAAGCCACCACGGCAATAAATACTCTTCGTTATAAAAATGAGAAATAACAGTTGTAGTTATAACAATCTCCTCCTCTTTCTCTATTAATCTACTTTTTCATCCTACTCTTAATATACTTATCTGCTATGTCATTGGTTTCTCTTATTTTAAAAATATGTTTTTCTACCATATACTACACTTTCTTAGACAGCCACTATTTCCTAAAGAAACATCCCAATAAACTGAAAATTAAGTTATAATATCATTATAAAATATGAAGGAGGAATGCACCCATGTACTACAACACTTCATTCGAAAACGATCAACCTGTAGGCCGTCTATAAACTAAGGCGGGCTTGTAACACATACACTATGCCTCGTCTTAGGGAACTCATATTACCCTAAAAATAGACGGAGGTACTTCAAATGAAACAAACAATTTTAGGAGCTATATGCTTATCACTAGCAGCAAGTATATGGGGCGGTATGTATGTTGTTAGCAAATACGTACTCGATTTTATCCCACCACTAACACTCGTTTGGCTACGCTTTATTATCGCTTTTGTTGTTTTGTATGGCATTTTAAAACTAGCTGAGAAAAAGCAAAAGAAAAAAGTAACCATTCGCAAAAAAGATTGGCTCCTATTCGCTTGGATTGGATTTATCGGATATTTTATTTCAATCACATGTCAATTTATCGGAACAAAATTATCCGACGCTCATACAGGCTCATTAGTAACATCAGCTACACCTGCATTTATGGCTATATTTGCAGCGCTCATTTTGAAAGAAAAACTAACCGCTCGTAGACTTTTATCTACTATCATAGCGACAATCGGTGTCATTATCGTAATCGGGTGGGATATTGAAATTGGCTCCTATTTTATCGGAACAATCATTTTAGTTGGAGCCGCTATTACGTGGGCTTTACTATCTATTTATGTAAAAATCGCTTCAATCCAATTTTCATCCTTAGTTATTACAACGTATGCCATATTCTTTTCACTCTTTTTTATTACACCTTTTATGATAGGGGAACTACAAACATCCTCTATCGGAACAGTAAATACGTACGTCATATTAGGCGTATTATACTTAGGAATCGTCTCAACAGCAGGTGCCTTTTTCCTTTGGAATAAAGGATTAGACTTAATGGATGCAAGCATCGGTTCCTTATTTTTCTTCTTCCAACCTATCGTTGGATCATTACTTGGTTGGCTCTTATTGAATGAGACATTAAATAGTAACTTTTTCATTGGTGGTATGCTCATTATATGTAGCGTTTTCATTACTACTTTTGAAAAGAAATAAAAAGCAGGCAGAGATTCTTAGTCTCTGCCTGTTCGCATAATTGGATCTTGGTCGTGAAAACCAATACAAATCGGTATATATCATAATACTTCGCTTCTATTTGCTCTACTGCTAACGAAAAGACATCCTCTTGCATCTCTTCTAAATACTGAAATATATCCACACTAAACACTCCTCACTCTTTACGCACTCCAATGCGATGGACGGGACAACAATTTCGGCAATTTCGTATGCTTATCCCCTTTCGCCGCATTAATTTGAACTTGCGTAAGAAAAATACAATTTGTAAAGTCTGCTCCGCGAATATCTGCATCTCGTAAATCTGCTCCAATGAGATCTGCCCCTCGTAAGTCTGCTCCATTTAAGTTTGCCGCAATTAAGTAAGCTCCTCTTAAATTTGCACCTTGTAAATCTTTCTTTTTCAGATTCGCTCCCATAAGGTCTGCTCCGCGGTGAATGATTCGTTTCTTACGCGCAGTATTCATTTCCTTCCATACTAATTCGCTCGTTTCTAAAAGAAGAATGTTCACCTCTGCCCTATGCATTGGAACATTTATTTTCATTAACTCACCTGGATTTAAATTCGAAAGTCGCTCTGTCTCCTCAATTGCGGTCTCCAGCTCTTTATGAATTGGCTGTGTTGCCTTTAAAAGAATCGCTTCATTCAAATACCAAAGCATTTCATGAAGTTGATGCATAACCGGAAAAGCATCGTACATTTTTCTTGCATGCTTTGCATCTTTCCTCCAATCAATCCCTTTAAACGTACCCTGAGAAATCTTCTGCCCAGCACCGAAACACTCAAATACTGTACAACCTTTATAACCTTTTCCTCTAAGATTTTTATGTATACTACATTTAAAATCTGATTGTAAGTTGGAACATGGTTTACCACCATCTTTATTCACTGCAAAATCTACCGATGCTGCGAACGGTAATGCAACGCAACATAGACCGAAGCATTTTTCGCAGTTTGCTTTTAAATGATCATTATGATTAGTCAAAATCTATACCCCCTGTTGTCTTTTGACTATTTCATAATATTCCAACTGTAATAAATAATCAATTTTAAAATAAACCGGCATCTTTCGTTTCAATTCATAACTTTATCATTCGATTTCCTTTCAATTGAAAAGGACTATTTCTATTCAATGAATTATAATTAAATTATAAATTTTCTAACTAAAAGGAGACTTATTATGGCACTAGAAATGAAAACAAACTGTCAAATTTGTGATCAATCGCTCGAACAAGATTCTGAAGCATACATTTGTGTATATGAATGTACATTTTGCGCACCATGTACAGAAGAAAGACAAAACGTTTGTCCAAACTGCGGCGGCGAATTAGTACGTAGGCCGAAAAAGAAACAATAAAAAGCAAAGCGATATCGCTTTGCTTTTTATTGTTTTCTGAGTATATGAAATTATATCGAACACAACTTAAACATTTAAAAACTTCACACAAACAGGCTCTGGCACAGCAACATCAGATTGTAAAAGTGTTAACTTTCCTGTAGATTCATCTCTTGAAAATAGCACAAGATTATGTGACTTTTCATTTGTAGCAACAAGGAACTTTTCAGTAGGATCTAATACAAAGTCTCTTGGCCAATTTCCTTCTGTAGATGTGTGTTCAACAAATGTAAGCTGACCTGAATTTTGATCTACGCTATAAACAGCGATACTATTATGACCACGATTACCTGCATATACAAAACGGCCGTCAGAAGAAATATGAATCGCACTTCCTTGACTATTTTCATCAAATTGTTCTGGAAGAGTAGAAATATACTGTAATTCTGTAAAAGATCCTTCTTCCGAGTTATATGTTAGCGCAATAACCTCTGAACTAAGCTCCGTCATTACATAAGCGTATTTTCCATTTGGATAAAAAGCAATGTGTCTTGGTCCACTTCCCGGATTCACAGACAGGCTATTCACTTCTATTAATGTACTATCTTTTATTTCATACGTAATTAATTTATCTATCCCTAAATCAACACCTATCACATATTTTTCATCAGGAGTGTACCCCGCGTAATGTGCATGTGGTTTTTCTTGTCGTTCTTTATTCGGACCTGAACCTTCATGCGCCATAATAGATGAAGCAGGATTTACAGTTCCATTTTCTTCATTTACTTCAAAAGACTCAATCGTTCCTTTATGGTAATTTGCTGTAACTACTGTATGATTTCCACTATCAACACTAATATGACAAGGAGAAGCCCCTTCTACTACTTGTCTATTTTTCGCTTTTAGTTCTCCAGTATGACTATCAATGGAATAAGCAGCTACACCGCCAGATTCGCCTTCCTTAACAACGGAATAGAGATATTCATTATTTCGGTTAATCGTTACATATGTAGGGTTATCCAACTTAGCGGCAAGTGTTACATTACCAATTTTTTTTGCTTCCGTGTCTAAAATAAACTTATATATTCCTTCACTATTTTCTTTCGTGTATGTTCCAACATATCCGATAAACTCTTTGTTATCCTTCATTTTCATAACCCTCTCTCCCTATATTTTTCATTCATCATACTTCTTAAAATATTTTATGTTGAAAGAGTATCCTAAAAAATCGGAGTACCTCTTTATACGTTACCATATTTTCTTGGTAAATAGCTTTTAAACCCACTTTTTTTGATACGCTGCTATACTTTCATATTCTTCTTCCAATTGACGGGACAAACGGATATAGATTGGCGTTAAATCTTTATATTTTTCCACACTTTCCATGTTTGGCTCATGATGAAAATCTGCACCTACCATTTCAGAAACTACATGTAACGTATCTACTTCACCTAAACTATATAAACCGAGGATGGCAGCTCCTAAGCAAGAGCTTTCGAAACTTTCAGGAACATATACGTCTTGATGGAAAATATCCGCCATCATCTGTCTCCAAAGTTCCGACCTTGCAAAACCGCCTGTCGCTTGAATTTTTTTCGGTTCGCCAATGAGTTCTTTTAAAGCGAGAAGAACTGTATATAAGTTATAAATTACTCCTTCTAAAACAGCACGTATCAGATGTTCTTTCTTATGATGCAATCCGAGTCCAAAGAAAGATCCTCGCGCATTTGCATTCCATAAAGGAGCTCTTTCCCCCGCTAAATACGGGTGAAATAATAAACCGTCAGATCCCGGATTCACTTTTGCTGCTATTTCAGTAAGCACCTCATATGGATCTTTTCCTAAGCGCTTTGCAAGTTCAATCTCTGAAGTGCCCAATTGGTCACGAGCCCACCTGAAAATCATACCGCCGTTATTAACTGGTCCACCGATTACCCAATGGTCTTCAGTTAATGCATAACAAAAAATTCTACCTTTTGGATCTGTTACAGGACGATTTGTTACAGCACGTATCGCACCGCTTGTACCAATTGTAACAGCCACAACGCCAGGATCTATTGCATTTACACCTAAATTAGATAGTACTCCATCACTCGCTCCTACTACAAAAGGCGTAGAAACAAGTACATTCATCTCTTTGGCAAACTCTTCATCTAATCCTGTTAAACTGTGCGTTGTTGGAACAAGCTTTGAAAGCTTTTCATCTGTAATTCCTGCTACATGTAAAGCCTCTTCATCCCACTTTAAAGATTTTAAATTGAACATTCCTGTCGCTGATGCTATAGAATAATCAACTACATACTCTTTATATAACTTGTAAAAAACATATTCTTTAATAGAAATGAATTTATAACTTTTTGCGAATAACTCTGCCTGCTCATTCTGTAGCCAAACTAATTTCGAAAGTGGTGACATCGGATGAATTGGTGTCCCAGTACGAAGGTAAATTTCATGACCATTCATATCATTCTTTATTTTCTCTGCCCAGTTTGCACTTCTATTATCTGCCCAAGTGATACATCTCGTTAACGGCTTTCCCTTTTCATCTACAGCAATGATACTATGCATTGCCGAACTAAAAGAGACACAAAGAATATCATTCGGCTGTACACTACTTATTCGTACAGTTTCTTTAATCGTATTTATTACTGCACGAAAAATTTCTTCTGGGTCTTGTTCTGCTGTTTCAGGTGTAGGAGAATATAAAGGATATTCAATTCCATGACTAGCAATAACAGATCCATCAGTAGAAAATAGAACTGATTTTGTACTAGTTGTCCCAATGTCTACACCAATCATATATTTTGAGCTCACCATTTCTTCCTCCTAACAAAAAATTGCTACAGTATCCCACCATAAAAATACATTCCTTTTATCTATTAATAACGTTGTATGCCACAATTATCTAAATAGAAACATCTTTATCTTAAACAAACATATCGAGTAGTAAAACGCCTCCAAAAGCGATAAATGAAAGTAACGTTTCTAATACTGTCCATGTTTTAAATGTTTCTTTCACTGTTAAACCTAGGTATTCTTTTACCATCCAAAAACCAGCATCGTTTACGTGTGAAAACATTAATGCTCCTGCACCTGTTGCAATAACGAGTAACTCTAAGTTCACACCTGTCGTATTTTCAACGATTGGCGAAACGATACCCGCTGCTGTTGTTAAAGCGACTGTCGCTGAACCTGTCGCAATTCGAATTAACCCAGCTACTATAAATGCTAATACAATTGGAGATAGAGCTAAATGCTCAGACATTTGAGCAATAGCATTCCCTACCCCACTATCGATGAGAATTTGCTTAAATCCCCCGCCGGCACCAATAATCGCAACAATTGAACCGATTGGTAATAAGCTATCTTCTGTTATCTTCTTAATAGCTTTTTTATCGATACCTTGACGAAATCCAAGAAAATAGAACGCCGCAAAACATGCAATCAATAGTGCAATTATAGGACTACCGATTAATGTGACAATCTTCATCAAAGTATTAGAAAGAGGCACATAAGGAGCTGCTGCAGCTAAAACCATTAACATAACAGGTAACAATATAACTAAAAATGAAACTCCTATTCCTGGTAATTTCGTTGATTTTGTATTTACACGAATCAATTCTGGCTCATTTTCAGGAATTACACGTTTGTGAATCCACTTAGCGAATATAGGACCTGCAATAATCGCTGCAAAAAATGTAATAATGAGTGAATACATTAGTACCTTTCCAAGATTCGCTTTATAAATACCAATTGCAACTATGGCCCCTGGATGCGGAGGAACAAGACCGTGTACGACAGATAGCCCAGCAATTGCTGGTAATGCTATCAATAAAATATTTTGTTTCGTTGTTTTATGAATTGAAATTACTAACGGCAGTAATATTAAAATGCCTACTTCAAAAAACACCGGGATTCCAATAATAAAACCTGCAATTAACATAGCCCATGGTAAGTTTTTTATCCCAAAGGATTTAATAAAGAACTCTGCCACTTGCATTCCAGCACCTGACTCTGCCATCATTTTCCCTAAAATTGTACCCAATACTAAAATACCTACTAAATGCCCGAGAACACTTCCGACTCCCATTTCATAAGCACTCACTATTTTATCCATTGGCATTCCAGACATAATTGCTAAAAACAAACTTGCAATCGTTAAACTAATAAACGCATGCCATCTCCACCACGATACCCCTAAAATAACAATTACAATTGATAATAATGTAATAATTAAAAGGTACATATTCATACGCAATTTCACCCCTTTATGTAAACCCTTTCAAAATTACTATACAATTAAGAGCACCTATATAGTTCTTTCATGAGTAAGAATTTATATATCGATATACAAATCATCTTCACAAAATAATAATTTATACAAAAAGAATCTCCCTTATCAGAGATACATGTTAACTACTCTCTCTGATAAGGGGATTTCTCTTTCATAATTATAATGTTATTTTATACATGCTTCATACGAGCATATTTTCCTTCTTCAAAAGTGAATGACACTTTCTTCTCTTGCTGTTTTCACGTAGTAAGACTACAAACTCAGGATCCAGTTTAAACGATGAAGTTACTTAAGATTTGTCCTCTCATGAAAAACAATTTTCGGAAAGCACCTTCGCTTTCATACATTATAATTTAGGCGCTTTCGCCCAATCAGCAGCAAATTTCTCAATACCTTGGTCTGTTAATGGGTGCATAGCAAGTTGTTCAATTACTTTATAAGGAATTGTTGCAATGTGAGCACCTGCCATCGCTACACGAGTTACATGATCTGGATGTCTAACAGAAGCCGCAATAATTTGTGTATCTAGTTGATGAACATCGAATAATTCAGCAATTTTAGCAACTAATAATACGCCATCTTCAGAAATATCATCTAAGCGTCCTAAAAATGGAGAAACGTACGTTGCACCTGCTCGAGCAGCTAAAAGTGCTTGGTTCACCGTGAAAATAAGTGTAACATTCGTTTTCACACCTTTTTCAGTAAGGTAGCGACAAGCTTCTAATCCAGCTAACGTCATCGGAAGTTTAACTGTAACTTTTTCATCGCCACCGTTAATTTTAATCAGTTCTTCTGCTTGGGCGATCATCTCTTCAGCTGTAACAGCATCTGGCGTTACTTCTGCCGAAACAGATTCAACTTTAGGAACTGCCTGACAAATTTCTGCAATACGGTCTTCAAATTTAATGCCCTCTTTTGCTACTAAAGAAGGATTCGTTGTAACACCAGCTAAAACTCCAAGTTTATATGCTTTTTTTATATCCTCAAGATTTGCAGTATCAATAAAAAATTTCATGATTAATTCCCTCCAGTTTTTAAACGTTGATGAGTTACATGTTTAATATGCTTATCCCGTAAAAGCCCGATTGGTGTGGAATGAAGCCCCTACTTATTAAAGTTTCACTTTATTTCTTTTCTACTGCATGTCCGCCAAATTCATTGCGCAGAGCTGCTACAACTTTTCCTGTAAATGTATCATTGTCTAATGAGCGGTAGCGCATTAATAGAGACATTGCGATAACAGGAGTTGCTGTTTGAAGGTCTAATGCTGTTTCTACTGTCCATTTTCCTTCACCAGAAGAATGCATAACACCCTTAATCTCATCCAGTTTTGCATCTTTAGAAAATGCATTTTCTGTTAATTCCATTAACCAAGAACGAATGACTGAACCGTTGTTCCATACTCTTGATACTTTTTCATAATCGTAGTCAAATTCACTTTTCTCTAGAATCTCAAATCCTTCACCAATAGCAGCCATCATACCGTATTCAATTCCGTTATGAACCATTTTTAAGAAGTGACCACTACCAGCTTTTCCAGCATATAAGAATCCATTTTCTACAGCAGTATCGCGGAAGATAGGTTCAACGATGTCCCAAGCTTCTTGATCTCCTCCGATCATGTAACAAGCACCATTACGAGCTCCTTCCATTCCACCAGAAGTTCCTGCATCCATAAAGTGAATGCCATCTTTCTTTAATTGCTCATATCGGCGGATAGACTCTTTATAATGTGAATTACCAGCTTCAATTAAAATATCTCCTTTTGATAAAAGTGGTGTAACCTCATCAATAACAGAATCAACAACAGCGTGTGGTACCATTACCCAAAGAATTCTTGGTGATTGTAATGACTGAACAAGTTCACTTAAACTAGATGTACCTGTTGCCCCGTACTCTTTCATTTCTTCTACTGCGCTCGTATTTAAATCAAATGCTACTACTTCATGTTTATGATCCATTAAATTTTTCCCTAAATTTAACCCCATTTTACCTAACCCAATTAATCCTACTTGCATAATATAATTCCTCCTCAAATCATCTTTTATTAAAAATCCATATCACTACAATCTGGAATGCCTTTCAGCACTGAAATGTTAGTATGTACAGAAAGGTATTCACAATCATAGCTTAAGAATTCAACACATTTTTTGTAATTTGAACAACATTTTCTGGCGTAAATCCAAATAGATTCATGACTTCAGCTCCAGTACCTGAAGCTCCAAATGTTTCAATTGATAGTACTTTTCCTTCTTGTCCTACATAACGTTCCCAACCAAGAGATACACCCATCTCAAGAGATACTCGTTTCGTTATAGAAGACGGAAGAACGGATTCTTTATATTCGTTCGGTTGGTGATCGAATAGCTCCCAGCTCGGCATTGCAACGATGCGAACAGAAACTTGATCTTCTTCTAATTTTGCTTTCGCACTAGCAGCTAAGGATACTTCAGAACCTGTCGCAATTAAAATTACATCCGGATTTTCATTCGTTTGTGTTAATACGTAAGCTCCTTTAGAGAGATTCTCTATGTTCGCTTTCGTTTCATTAAACACCGGTAAATTTTGACGGCTCAGTACTAAAACGACTGGACCATCCGTTTGCTGTAAAGCATACGCCCAAGCACTTGCTGTTTCATTTGCATCTGACGGACGGATAACTGTTAGACCAGGAATTGCTCGAAGAGCTGCCAATTGTTCAATTGGTTCATGCGTTGGACCATCTTCTCCTACAGCAATCGAATCATGTGTAAATACGTAAGTAACAGGTAACTTTTGCAGTGCAGCCAGTCGAATGGACGGACGAAGATAATCATTAAATACAAAGAATGTACTTACGAAAGGTTTTACTCCTCCATGAAGCGCCAATCCATTCGCTGCAGCGCCCATTGCATGTTCACGTACACCGAAATATATATTTCGTCCAGCATACGATTCTACTGCATATACTGCTTCACCTTTTATATCTGTCATCGTAGAATGAGAAAGATCCGCACTTCCACCGAAAATAGAAGGAATCGATTTCACATAATGATTAATAGCTTCCCCACTTGCAACACGAGTAGAAATTGTTTTTTCAGTATCAAAGGATAGAATGTCTTTCGCTTCAATTAAAACCTCACCTGTAATCGCTTTTTCTAATTCATCTGCCAGTGTAGGATTCGCTTCTCTGTATAAGTTGAACTGCTCATTCCAGTCATTGTCTTTTTCAATACCTTTTTGTTTTAGTGCATTAAAATGAGCCTTTACTTCTTCAGGTACAAAGAAATCTTCCTTATAACCCCAACCATACACTTGTTTTGTCGCTGTTGCCTCTTCTACTCCAAGCGGATTACCATGTGCTTTGTTCGTTCCAGCAACTTTTGGACTTCCATAACCTATAATGGTTCTAATTTCTATAAGAGTAGGTTGATCCGTATTTTCTTTCGCTAATGTAATAGCTTTTGTAATAGCATCGACATCGTTTCCATCTTCAACTCTTACATATTGCCAATGTACAGATTCTACCCTTTTCTGAATATCTTCAGAGAAAGCAATGCCTAATTCACCATCAAGTGAAATTTCATTTGAATCATACAGTACAATTAACTTGCCAAGTTTCATATGTCCTGCCATTGACATCGCTTCATAAGCGACACCCTCCATTAAGTCACCATCTCCGACTAAAGCATACGTATTGTGATCTATAATAGAGTGACCACCCTTATTAAACTTTGCTGCTAAATGAACTTCTGCCATTGCCATTCCGACAGCATTAGCAATCCCTTGTCCTAACGGGCCTGTAGTCGCTTCAACTCCAGGAGTATGACCAAACTCAGGATGTCCAGGTGTTTTACTATTTAACTTTCTGAAGTTTTTCAAGTCATCAATTGAAACATCATATCCAGCTAAATGAAGTAGACTATATAACAGACTAGATCCATGTCCCGCCGATAAAACGAAACGATCACGGTTAAACCATTCTGGGTGATTAGGATTGTAATTTAAATGATTCGCCCATAATGCATAAGCCATTGGTGCTGCTCCCATCGGAAGACCTGGATGACCTGAGTTTGCCGCATTAATAGCATCAATCGATAACGTACGAAGTGTATTCACTGCTAATTGATTTATGTTTTGTGTCATAGTAATCGTCCCCCTAAATGCTTTCATTAAAGAAAGTGCTTATTTTTCCGTCTCTTGATCTAACCACCATTTAAATCCACTTTCTTGTAACAGTTCATTCGACGCTTCTGGACCATATGAACCAGACTCATATTCATGAAGCGGTAATAAGTTTTCCTCGAACGCTTCAAGAATTGGTTGTACCCATTCCCATGACAATTCAACTTCTCTCCAATGTGCAAAGAATGTAGCGTCTCCACTCACAGCATCATGAATGAGTCTTTCATACGCTTCAGGTACTCCCACATCCGCTTGCTCACAAGTAAAGTTAATACGCATCGGTTCAATTTCTCCATTTTTCAATGGATTTTTACTGTTTAACTGTAATGAAACGTTCTCACCTGGACTAATTTCAATTATTAACAAGTTAGGTGCTGCATTTGGATTACTATCTTGATATTGCTGTTTTAACGTATTTTTAAATTCAATTACAATACGAGTAGACTTTTCTTTCATTCGTTTGCCTGTTCGTATATAGAAGGGAACGCCAGTCCAAAATGGATTATCGATCCACAGGCGAGCAGCAACAAATGTGTCTATGTTAGAAGAAGGATTTACTCCTGGCTCCTCTTTGTATGCTACAACTTGCCCGCCTTTTATCTCACCTGCAGCGTATTGTCCGCGAATGATATGGCTTTGAACGTCTTCTTTTTTCACTTTACGAAGCGTTTCCATTACCTTTCGCTTTTCCTCTCGAATTTCACATGCATTAACCTTTTCCGGCAGATTCATAGCAGTCATCATTAATATTTGTAACATATGATTTTGAACCATATCTCGAATGGCCCCTGCCTGGTCATAATATCCTGCCCTTTCTTCAACCCCAACTGTTTCACTCGCTGTGATTTGTACATTCGCTATATGTTCTTTATTCCAAATTGATTGGAGAACAGGATTTGCAAATTCTAATGCTTCAAGATTTTGAATCATCGGTTTACCTAAATAATGATCGATACGGTATATCTCGTCTTCTTCAAACGTGCGACTAAGCTTATCGTTAAGCTCACGAGCAGATGTAAGGTCGTGCCCGAATGGTTTCTCAATCATCAGACGTTTCCATCCATCCGTTTTATCAAGTCCGCTTTCCTTAATATTTAAAGCAATGGTCTCGAAAAATTCAGGAGCAACGGAAAGATAAAACATTCTATTTCCTTTTATATGTAATTCTTCTTCCCTTTCACGAACGACTTGTAATAACCTCTCATAGTCTTCCGGCTTACTCACATCTAATGGACAATAGCGAAAATTATCTAAAAAACCTTCCAGTTCTGGAGTACCTTCTTCTCTATGACGGGAAAACGTCTCTATTGATTCTTTTATTCTTTCTTGAAAATCTACATGAGATACTTGACGTCTCCCAAGCCCGATAACGGATATTTGCTTTGGAAGCTTTTGATCTCTATATAAGTTATATAGTGCGGGGTAAATTTTGCGTTTCGCTAAGTCCCCTGTCGCTCCAAATAAAACAAAGGTCATTGATTCCAATTTCAGTCCCCCTCTTGTTGTATAATCCTTGTCAATATTTTAAAAATGAATTGTACAGAAGCTCATGTTTTATAAAAACAAAGAGTTATCAAATTCCAATTCTTTTTATACCTTTCGCTTTTTAATTGTCCCCAATATTAATAGTGGCAATTCAAAGCATTTCTACCACAACTACTTATTTATAGAATTTAACGGAATATTTTATATCTAATTACTTTTAGTAATTAGATAATCTTATGTCTAATATATTAACCACATAAATTATTATCGTCAATAAAAATGTCTTGAATTACATACGATTTATTTCGTAATACTTTTCTAATTGTATTCCTAGTTACCATTCATTTTCAAAGATAATGATCGATACGATAAATATCAGTTTAATCAAAACATTCAATTAATTTTCCATTAAACTCACGAGCAGACGTTACATTATAATCAAAAGGCTTCTCTATAATAAGACGATTTAATCCTTTTGTAGCCCACAATCCACTTTCCTTAATATTTAAAGCAATGACATCAAATACTTCTGGTATAACAGATAGGTAAAACATACGGTTTTCAGGAATATTTAATTCTGTTTCACGCCTCTTTACAAGACTCAACAAATCTTGATAGTCCTCTACATTCGCTGTATTTAATTGACAATAACGAAATGTGCTAATAAATCCTTCTACTCCTGATTCGTCATCAGTAGATCTTCTAGAAAATGTAGCAATGGATTGTTCTACCTTTGTTTGAAATTCCACATCTGACATTCCCCCTCTACCAATACCGATAATTGAAATAGATTGCGGTATATGTTGATTACTAATTAGTTTGTATAAAGCATGGTAAATTTTGCGTTTCGCTAAATCCTCTGTCGCTCCGAATAAAGTGAAACTTTAATTAGCCCTTACCAATCTGGCTTTTACAAGCAGCCCAACTCCCACCTAACTTCTTTGCTTTCGCTGAATTTTGAGGCGGGGGTCTTACTGCCCGGCAAAAAGCGGGATAACATTCAAAAAAACCTTGCAGAAAAATTCTACAAGGTTTTTGTCTATACATACAAAATAATCACTATATTAAAATAAAAGAGTTTATAATTCATCACAATACTATTAAATATAAGCTGCTTTAAAGGCTTGTTGGACAGCTTGTACTTCTAATGAGTCTTTACCATATAAGTTCGTTGCTACACGAATACAAGCTTCTTTTAATTCTTTAAAGTCAGAAGTCATATTTAATTCATCCGTATTTGCATAATAGAAAATATCAAACATTTTATCTTCTCCAATGCCATGTACGTTTACTCCATTATGGTTTCCACCACTAGCAATCAAGTAAGCTACTTTATTAATAATGCTAGAGTTCGTGTGTACACCACCATGATCGTGGTCAGCATCAATAGGTAAGTTATTATAATGTCTATAGTCCTCCGGATATCTAGAAGAGATAGATGATGGGTTTTTCATATCTCTAAAAATACGACCTGATTGTTCTCCCATTGTCCAATTGAACTTTCCGTTATTGGCATACTTTTCAACTGCTACTCCTAAAATATCAGATAGAGCCTCATTAATTGCACCAGCTTCTCCTGCGTACTCAAGTCCAGACTCATTTCTTGTAACCGCGTGTGTAAATTCATGTCCTGCCACATCAAATGCTCTAACAATTGGATCTCCGTATACTAGCATAGCTCCATTACTAAATGCATTAAACCACTGCTTAGGATTTCCTTTATTCGTACCATTTGTATTCCAGCCATGAACGACAGAAATTACTTTTTGTCCGTTATTATCAAAGCTGTTACGCCCATATTTTTCTTGATAAAAATCATATACTTTCGTTGCTAAATAATGGGCACTAACTGCTTTAGGATCAGTAAAATTTGTAGAATTACTTGTTACTAAATCATCGAGATAACCCCATACATTTCTTCTATAATTATTATAATCTTTATAATTAGCAGTGTATGTTTCAATTCCCTTACCACGAGAATAATCTGCAAGCATGTACGTTCCATCACTTCGCTGCGTAATTCCAAACGTACGATTAATACCTAAGTCATCTTTTCCTGTACCTGTTAATTTTGAAGGATCTTGTGATTTATTTGCTGTCGCAGATTGGACAATACTACTATCTACTTGTATACCCAATTTTTGAACGAGTTCTTTTAATAGATTACCACCAAAAGCATCAATTAATACTGTACCCGATACATATTCAGGTGTAGATGCACTAAAAGTAATTTGATATGCGTTTGTAGCTTTACTTGTATTTTCATCTACATATACTACTTGTTTAATTTCTGGTTCTTCAACAAATGTGAGATTATTCCCATAAATGTTAAAGAGCTGTTTCTTTGCATCTTCTTCTGATAGAGTAATAGGTTGTTTCAAATCTTCCTGTTGTTGTAGATCTTGGGCGCTATCCCCCGAAACACTCGTAAGTACACCATCATCATTAATATGTGCTGTTAATTGATATCCGTATACATCACGTCCTTCATATGTTTGTTGAAGACGTACCAATGTAGTACCATCATAAGATTTACGACTTTGCGTAACATTATAATTAACTTTGGATTCAGTATTAACTTGCTTTGATGATAATGCTTGTTCTGTTTTTCCTTTTAGCGCATCCTTTGCTACATTTTCTGCCGAATTTTGAGAAGGTGCTGTTAAATTACCTGTTCGGAACGTATCTTCCTTTGTTTCCACTTTTAAATCTTCTGTTTCCGCATGTACTCCTCCATAAGGCATAATCGCCGATAACACCACTCCTGTAGTTAAACCTACCTTTACGAAATTATTCATATTTTTACTCCTTTATAATCGTATTATCAAATTTTAAAAATGTATTTTAGAATTTTAAGCATAGATAAAAAATTTTAACTATAGCCAATCGTTTTTACATACCTCTACATATATAGGTTAATAGATTGGTTTGCTACTTTTTTAGATTCAATTCATTTCTCAAAAATTACTTATTATATAAGCTATCTTTATATTTATTCATATACGTTATTTTTTGTGGTTCTGATAACATATTTATTGCCATCCACACATTCTTTTTCATTTCTAATTTTTGCATTGGTATCTCTTTTAAAAACTGATTACCTATAATCGCTTCCATTTCTTCATCAATTCTTTGTATAAGATTTTCTTCTGGATTATTTTGCAAAGAAGTATTTTTCAATCCCCATTTTGTTATTATAAATTCATTCGTTTTATTCATAGGATTAATAATAGTAGCTTTACTAGTTAATCGTTTTTTTATTTCATCATGATAGATTTTAATTCTATATCCCTCTTTTAGTGGAATGATATCTTTTACAATTATTACATTTGTTCCTTCCATTTCCTTCGTATAAATTTTTTCACCTTTTTCATTAAAGACCTCTATCGATGCATATTTTTCACCTGCATAATAGCTATGAGGCGTTTTAGTAGTAACCGTAAAAACAGCTCGCTTTTGCTCTAAATCCGTATTTAATTCAGCAAATTGGTCATCTCCTAACCCTAGGAATTGGATCGTTTGATTTACCAACTTGCCCACTTTCATTTCGTTAACATCAATAGTTAGACTATTATCTTTTTCTTTTACATAGGCATAATACGAACTGAAATGATACATAACATCTGTTTTTCCACCTGAAATCTCAACTGTATAAACCCCATTTGGTACATCTTGTAAATTGATATCTGTTGTTTCGATTGTTTTCTCTTGAATAACTATATTCCCTTCTTTTAATTTAATTTTTCCTCCTTTCAATGTATCTATTTCATTTGTATTTAAATGGATATGCAAATTCCCTTTTAGCCCAAGTGAAGCAATTTGCTGATTTGTAACTATTTCAAAGTTAGAGTTTATAAGAATCTCAGAATCAACTAGTGCTCTTGCTTTAGCTAATTGTGATTCAGGCACTATATAAGCTAAAGAAGTAACAGCCGGAAAACCTTTCGCCCTATTCATCTCTATTTGTTTATGATTAAGCTTAAAGCCCCATCTTTCAAATACAGGTGTAAAATCAACTCCTCCATTCTCACTATAATACTCATTCATCAAATCTGGTAAAGAATGGTCATCTTTTTTGAAAGCAGCATTGCTAGCTAGTTTTCGATAACCTTGATACATTTTTGCAAAAGCTTCATCGCCAGCTTTTTGTTTCGCCATCGTTAAAAGAATAAGTTTTTGTCGTAAATCTAAATCATCATAATTTTTATTTTCTTTCATTAAAGCATTATATAAATTCCGTTCTACCTGTTCCTTTTTCCCGAAATTAAACAACCAACCAACTTGATCTGCTTTTTTGCCGTATTTACTATATTGATATTGAACACCAAATAGATTATTAGAAACTTCTCCTGTAAATATTCCTTGATTATCAAAACCAGCTTGGTATCCATGAGCGATTTCATGTAAAGTTCCCCAACTCAGTTTATCTAACCACATTTTTGTACTATCTGAACTATTCGCTGTCCAATTTGTGCCATAATAAGCACCGCCAGCACCAGATATATCTGCTTTTAAAAAATAACGATTTTGACTTTTTTTATTTTCAAACGCTGAACCATCTAAACCAATAATTGAATCATACATCGCAAAAATATCTTCATAATACGCAATTAACTCATCCAACGATTGAAAATCTTTTAAAGATCTTACTAACTCTTTATCTTTTTTAGGTACAAATAATTGAAAACTCTCCCCTTGAATTAACGCATACTCTCCATCAAATTGATCCCATGTACTAAAAAATTGAGATACACTTTCTTGTTGTTTATAAATGGGAAGAGGCTTAGTAGCACTTTCATTCCCTACTTGGTACTCAAGTACAGCATGCTCTTCACCATACGGAGTATCTATGAAAGGAACTAAAGGCGTATCACCTTGAATGGTAACCCATTCATTTCCTACTTGTATGGATTTTTCATTTTTTGAGTCATTAGACAATAAACGTAATGTTAATTTGTCTTTAAAATTAGGATTCGTTTGTCTTACCTTTAGTGGTGTATTTCTCTGCAAAATAAGCCCTAAATCTTGTCGATCGTGATATTTCCCCTTACTTATGCCCGCCTGAAATATCCAAGTAGGCTCTTCTAAACTAGTAATTTCTTTTACATTTGTCCGTTCATCAGCATGTAAGTGTATATTTCCTATGAGGAAAAACATTGTATACATTATGCCTATAACAAGTAACCTTTTCATTTACATATCTCCTTCTCTATTTTTTATATACAAAATACAATAAAACCCTCCTTCTTCACTTATAACTGTCGTCAATAAGTTACTTATCAGTGTAATTATTATAGTTACATTAACTCGTGATTATCAATCATTAAACGTATGTAATTTTGCATATATGAATATTTTGTGATAAGTTCCAAAATATCGTATAATTATCAATATTTTTTCAGACATTATTCAATAAAAAACACGAAGACTCTTAAGTCTTCATGTTTTTTATACATGTTATTACACTTGTAATTGAATTAATTACTAAAATCTTTTTAATCGTAAAAAATCAATTATTTTTAGGCTAATAGCCATACGTAAACTTTTATGATTTACTCATCCTTTTTGTTCTGTAATATTAAATTTTGAAACCAATTCCGTTAATTCTTCCACCTTTTCTTTCATTTTGTTGGATTGGATTGATATTTGTTCAATTGATACGGCCTGTGATTGAATTGAATTTACTGTTTGAAGAGTCTCCTTTTTCACATCCGTAGCAGTTTCAGAAACTAGCGAAAGAGAAGCATTTACTTCTTCTGTACCAGCAGACATCTCTTCTGTCGCTGCGGATACTTCTTGAATTTGACCTGTAATCTTAAGCAGCTTCTTTTCCTTCTACTGCCTTTTGTTGTCCTTTTTGCATGACATTAACTGTATCTTGGGTATCTTTTTGAATCGATTTTATTAAATGATTAACTTCTTTTGCAGATTCTTTAGATTGATCAGCCAAGTCTCGAACTTCTGCGGCAACCACTGCAAATCCTTTCCCATTCTCTCCAGCACGTGCCACTTCAATAGCGGCATTTAAGGCAAGAAGGTTCGTTTGTTCGGCAATATTAGTAATTGCAGCGAGAGCTGTATCAATCTGTTGTGTACGTGTAACAAGTTTATTTATTACTTTTGATGTTTCCTCGACAACATCATGCACACTATTCATTTGAAGAATAGATTGATTTATCACTTCACTACCGATATTTATTCGTTCTGTAGTCGTTACTGCTACCTCAGCGACTACTGCTGAAGATTCAGCTACAGTTTGCACCCCGGTTGTAATTTCTTCCATTGAGGATGGGCTCTCCTGAATACTAGTTACCTGTCCTTCTATTTTTGTTTTTACTTCTAGAACAGTCTGTACAACCTCATTTGAAATACTAGACGCTCGATTTGTATCTTGTACTACGCCCTCCGTAGGAAAAATAACCTCTTGTGTTGTCATCTTAACATTCTCAATTAATTGTTGAAGGTTATCTAACATACTATTAAAAGACTGAACAATATGCCCTAATTCATTATTTGCTTTATAAGGAGTACGTGTTGTTAAATGTCTAGCTGCTACTTTCTCCATATCATTTTGTAGTAATGCAAGTGGTTTTCGGATAGTTAATTTAATAATATATCCAATTAATATAATTATTAAAATTGCTAAAATCGAAATACTAACAAACATTATCATTGTATTTTGAGCACTATTATTATTTTCCTTCTGTAAAAGCTCTGCATTATTACTATTATATAAAATCAATTCACAAATTGATTTTATTGATTTTTGCATATTAGGTTCAATCTCTTTTAGGTAATATGCATATGCTTCTTCATTATTAGATTTTCCTAATTCTTGTGCTTTCTTCATTTGAGTCCTTAATTCATTAAATGTTTCATGAAACGTGTTATATAATTCTTTTTCTTTAGTAGAAATAAGTTTAGCCTCAAACTGCTTTAAAAGATGATCATTTTCTTTACGAATTCCATCCATTTCTCTTATTAATTCGTTCATTCTTTTTTCATCTTTTGATAACATTATTTCCATAAAGTTCATATTAACGTGATAAAAATTAGATTCTACAATCCCAATCCACTCAATTGGTAGTAAATTATCCTCATACATATTAGAGGAAGTACTTTTCCCTCTTTCTAATCCCCAAAACCCTATTAGGGATAATACTATACATGCAATACTTGATATCGTTATTAATATGTTTAGTTTTGTACCAACCTTACTGTTTCTTAATAATTCCAATTTCATATTTTTCATTCTAATATATAGTTTAAATAATGTATTTTATAATAAGAATCCAAAAATTCATGATTATGAGCACACCCCATTAAATCTTGAACTTCTCATCCAAAATATCCACAAATATTGTGGCACCAGGGGAACCTATCATTGATATATAAATTATACTTCCATACAAGACTAGCTTAAAAATATTTTTCTTATTGCTCATTTTTCTATTTCCTCTCTATTAGAAGTACTTCTAGCACATCACACTAATAAAAACGATAGTATTAAAAAAATAAGGAAAGACATAACACCTATGTCTTTCCTCTAAAATTGTAACACTCAATATGCTCTTGGCTCTATTTGATTTTCCAGTTAAATCCTCGCATTTCTTTCTTTATAATATTTCCTAACTCCGTCCAACTTGTAATTCGCGGGATATTGAGATGTTGATTGTAAGAAGTAGTTTTTGCATACACATTTATCGGTTTTCCTATTAACGTTTCTAAGACTGCCGGCTTATCATCAAAGAAATAGTTTAATTTTATTTCTTGTATGAAGTGTATTTTTTCTTCATCCTTCATTCCATAGAAAAAGCGATCTTCATGTACCGGAAAACCTTTTTCTATTAACCATTTTTTTGTTTGCTCTCCATGCTCTTTAGGTCGCGCTGTTATATAGTATATTTCATGTCCCTGTCTTTCTAATTCTTGCAATGTCTCTACTGCATATGGAAACGGTGAACAAGAAGTATAATAAATCTCATCCAGCAAACTATTCCACATATGACTACCTTCCTCCGAAGTCATGCCAAATGCTTCATGAATTTCAATTGTTTTTAAAGAATGAAATACATCCAATCCTACTTTTTTGTTTAATTTTTTATTATATAAATGAAAAGCATGCTGCCTTAAATCAATTAACGTATCATCGATATCAAATCCAAACTTCACTCTTCATCGCTCCTTTCTGCAATCCATTTATCGGAAAATATAAGTAGTTTTTATTCTCCTTATTTCTCACCTTTCTGATATTCTGGGTAACCAATAAATCTATAATCTTTTCCAACCTGGGTAAATGATATATCCTTAAATTCAATTGCATCTTGCATTTTAGTAATACCAGCCCCCTCTACAAAGCTAGGCGCCATTCTACCCCCAATCATTTTAGGTGCAATATATAAAATCAGTTTATCTATTAATTTATTTTCAATAAACGAAGCATTTACCTCTCCACCACCTTCAATAAGCAGGGAGGAAACTCCTTTTTCCCCTAAAACATCAAGCATTTCATATAAGTTTATATGCTTTTCTCCGCTAGTAACAAATACTTTGACTCCTGCATTTTCTAATGCTTTCTTTTTTTCCGCTGCATGATTACTTGTTGTAAATATCCAGGTAGGAGCTTCTCCATCTGTAATAACGTTAGCTTCCATTGGTATGCGTAATGTTGAGTCCAATATTACTCGAATTGGATTTCGCCCATTTGGAATACGCGTTGTCAATGATGGATTATCCTCTTGTACAGTATTTGCTCCTACTAAAATGGCTGCATTTTCATTTCGTATTTGGTGTACTTCCTGTCTCGCTTCTGTAGATGTGATCCACTTACTATCCGATAAAGAAGTAGCAATTTTCCCATCTAATGTAACTCCTGATTTAATCGTTACAAATGGGCGCTTTGTCAAAATATATTTATTAAAGACTTCATTCATCTTTTTAGATTCTTCTTCACACACTCCTACAAGTACTTCAATACCTGCATCTTGTAGAATTTTAATTCCACGTCCAGAAACAAGCGGGTTTGGATCAAGTGTAGCAACTACTACCTTCTTAATTCCTGCTTGTACAATTGCTTCTGCACAAGGCCCTGTTCTTCCATGATGAGAACAAGGTTCAAGAGTTACATAGATTGTACCACCACGCGCCTGTTCTTCCGCCATACGTATCGCATGTATTTCAGCATGTGGTTCTCCAGCCTTCATATGTGCTCCGACCCCTACAATTCGGTTATCATTTACAATTACAGATCCAACCAATGGATTTGGAGTCGTTTGTCCCTTCATAGCCTTGGCATTTTCTAGTGCTAGCTTCATATACAATTCATGCTCAAGCATGTAAGTGTCCCCCTTCAAAATGTCCAGAACGCTGAATCTTCGTTTGCAAATATTTCTCATTAAACTCTGAGACATCACCCCATAACGGTTCACGACTCGTAACATTTAATCCAGCTTTTTGTAACGCTTCTAATTTTTTCGGATTATTTGTAATAAGTTTTACAGGTTTTGAGCGTAGCGCTTTTAATACTTCAATTGTATCATCATAGTTTCGAACATCATCTTCAAAACCTAGGTTCAGATTAGCTTCTACTGTATCTAACCCATTTTCTTGCAAGAGGTACGTCATAGCTTTACTAAACAAGCCAATTCCTCTTCCTTCATGATTCGCTAAGTAAAATAATGCGCCTGAACCATGTTCTGTAATCATTTGTAAAGACTGCTTTAATTGGAATCCACAGTCACAACGTTTACTACCAAAGATATCACCGGTGTGACAAATACTATGCATACGAATTAGGGCATCTTCAGAATTCTCAAAATCACCATATACAAGCACACTAGATTGCTGCATATCAGCTAAATTAATAGATGAAAGTTTTTCAATAACCCCTTCTACACTATTTGTACCCTCACTACATTGTAACCAAGAATACCATTGAAAAACTTTAGTCTCCCCATATAAATTAATTGGCAATTTCATAGGGCCTACTAAATAAATATCCTTTCCATCTTGATGTATAAATTGAATTTTATCTTCTAACATATGAATTGTATCTGTTGTAACCATTAGGTACCTCCTAGTATAGAGAATCTCTAAAATTCTCTTCCATTGTTATATTTTTTATTGTTTAACTTACACAACGTAAGTGTTTTTACAGATGCTATTCTTTTTTCTCTCAGCTTATATGCAATATGTATCATTACAACTTTGGCCATTTAAAGAAAAGAGTTTTAGTTACATAAAACAACTTAGTTACTTTATGTAAGTGAGTATACATTCGTAATTAATTTACGTCAAGTAATTAATTATAAAAACATTTGTTACTAATAGTAAGATGTTATATAATTTATTTTAGGAGGTGAAGGAAAATGAATGATTCTACATTATGCCCTCGCTTTGAAAAAGGAATGAAATTTTTTAGTCAACGATGGACAGCACTAATTATTTACCAACTTTTTTCTGGATCTCAGCGCTTTTGTACGCTTGAATCTTCTCTTCCTGTTAGCGGAAGATTACTTTCAGAAAGATTGAAAGAATTAGAACTAGAAGGAATTGTCGAACGTAAAGTCTTTCCTGAGACACCAGTTCGTATAGAATATTCTTTAACTCAAAAAGGATTTGCTTTAGAAGCTATTATTCGCGGAATAGAAGAATGGTCACAGAAATGGATAGAACTTGAGGAATAACATAAAAGCTTTTTCGTATATAGTTTTAAGTGTCAAATTACAGATACCTATTATTAAAACGCTAATTTTTCAAGCATTTATGAAAAGCTAGCGTTTTTTAATAAATAAAATGTAAGAAATAAAGCAAGGTGATCAAAACGATCACCTTGTTACCTTACAGATTAAAATATTGTTTTAAAATCTTTTATTCATACATACTCGATTAATAAAAAAACGAATAAGTTTTTTTATTACTAAACAGTTTTATTTTTACAATACAGTTAGCTTCTCCTGCTATTTGCGGACAGTAAGACCACCACTGATTAAATTTCCATTTTATTACATTCGAATATTACTTATGAAATTTCACACGCTCTTCAAGTGGTTGGAATTCTTTTTCACCTGGTGCAGCTGTTGGATTACCAAATGGCATTTGTGCAATTAGTTTCCAATTAGCAGGGACATTCCATTCTTGTTTTACCTCATCGTCAATTAATGGATTATAATGTTGTAAAGATGCCCCTAATCCCTCTGCTTCTAAACCTGTCCACACGACTAATTGGTGCATACCTGATGCTTGGTGTGACCAAATTGGGAAGTTTTCAGCATATGCAACAAATTTTTCTTGAAGCGATTTAACGATAGCCTCATCTTCAAAGAATAGTACTGTTCCATAACCAGCTTTAAAAGAATCCATTTTTTGTTGCGTTCCTGAGAATTCTCCATCTCCAACTACTTTTCTTAATGTTTCAGTTGTAATATCCCATAATTTATCATGAGCTTCACCAAATAATACAACTAATCGCGCAGTTTGAGAATTGAAAGCTGATGGAGTATATTTCACAGCAAACTCCACAATTTCTTTAATTTTTTCATCCGATACTTGTACCTCTTTGTTAATTCCATAGTAAGTACGTCTTTCTTTCAGTGCAGTATAGAAATCTTTTGTCATAATTCCATTCCTCCTAAGTTTTAATATTCTTCAAAAGGATACATCTCAAAGATAATATGCGTTTAAATGAGTTCATTTTTGAATCATTGAACTTCCTATCACCCATTGCCAGTCATTCTAAATCTAAACACACTGCTTCCTTCAGTTTCCCTAAAAAAAGCCTTATAACATCATTCATAAAATCTAATCATCATTCGGTATTATTTTACCCATTCTCTATTCATGTATCCTGCTTGTTTCATATTTACACAAACATGAAAATAAGCTTAAATTGATAGTTAAAAAGCCAGGTAGCATGAATAATGCATTACCTGGCTTTTTACATTTTAAATTTAACTAAATATTACTAACGAACTGTAGTAGAAACCATACTGGTCACTTATTTAATAATTAACATCTCATAAGGATTTACATATTAGTAATTGCTTATAATACTCCATTATCTAATATGAAAGTATAAAAATACTTTCATTACTGATTCAACTGATTTTTCACCGCTCTTATAACCAATTCATGATCTTCTTCTGGTGGTAATCCTGAAACTGTTATCATTCCAATAACCCCTACGTTTTTTATTCTGATAGGAAAGCATCCACCAAACGCAGCATATTCCGAAGTATCTAAAAGATATTTTTCATTATATGAAATTCCAGTTATTTCACTTTGTATCTGCATATAATACGAGCTACAATCATGTAGGGAAACGACTCGTTTTTTACGCTCAATCCATTTCGTATTTTCCTCATTTGTCCCTGTCATCTTGAAATGAAATAATTGCACACCATTTTTCGTTATATCAACAGCAATCAATTTCCCCTCTTTCTTCGCTGTTTCAACGATAAATAAACCTATTTGCAAGGCATCTTCATTTGTAAAAGAGGAAAATTGAAGTGTTTCCTCCTCTTTTAAAATTTGTTTACTTATTTCATTCAAATTTGAAGTACTCATATCTTTAACCTCCATAATTGTTTTATGCCACACCGACATTTTTTCGAAATTATTAGGCCATATAGTACAACCTTTCAATCAATTTGATTCTAAATAAACTACTGTAACATCTTTGGTAACTAGTAGTACCGTAAAGCTTGTTTTCTTCTTACTGGTGCTATTATGAATGACATTCAAAGTTATAAAAAGTACTATTCTACTTATCCCTATCTTACAGAGACTATTATGAAATATATTTAACATCTTAAAAATGTATGTACTAAAGAATAATATTTTTAATCACTAACTTTTTTGATCAATCGTTATAATCCAATTTCATCAAAATTTTTATCAATTATTACACTATCCAACAATAGGAGGAAACAAAGATGGATGAAAATATATCCAAAAGCTGAAAAGCAGTTGAGTCCCTTGAGAGAATAGTTATAATTCACTACATATAGAAATAAACATACAAAAAACGCCATCCTTTCCTATAATTCTAAAGAAAGAATAGCGTATTCTTTTCAAAAATGATTTCTTTTATTGAGAAAATTTGATTCTATATTATACATAAAAGGGCAACCAGTGCTAAAACAGCTGGAAGTCCTTGTTTCACAATAATTGATTTATTAGATGTGAAACCTCCGAAAATAGCTGCTATCACCACACAAATCACGAAAAATAATTGGACCATATAACCAATTGGATTGAGCCCAAGTACAAGTCCCCAAATGAGACCAGCCGCTAAAAATCCATTATATAAACCTTGGTTTGCAAACATAATGGCTACGTTTCGATCTCCTTCTAAAGGCTTCGGTAATTTGAAAGCACGTTTTGCTACTTTTGAATCAATAAAAAACATTTCAAGGATCATGATAAACAAATGTTCTAATGCTACGATCCCGACTAAAATAGCTGCGATTATTTCCACACTATTCTGCCCCCTACACTCTCTATTCTTTAATATTCTCCACATTTTTTTGCATCTGTAATAGAACATGAATAAGTATTTTGCGTTCTTCTCCACTGATATTTACGAACATTTCCTTCATAAAATGTTCCTTTTCTTTCTTGTCAAAACATTAATTGATATATCAATTATTGATACATCAATTAATATACACCTCTCTTTTTATTTTTGCAAGTTTTTTTGCTCAATTGGTTTTATTTTGTTCCAGCAACTTTAAACCAATTCAAAACATCAGTTTGCATTTCTAGAAATCATAATTACTTTAAGTTCATTCTAACAATCATATTTAACTAAATATATAAAAGAATTGAGTTATATCTCCATCAATTTATAAAAATTAATTTTTTCTAAAAACAGATACTTTACGTTTTTTATAGTAATAAAAATCATTTTTTGTTTCAGAAGCAATCCATTTTGTTAGCTTGATGGGCATAGGATAGCACCCAGATGACGAACCAATTATCTTTCAAGAAGACGGCTAGAAAACTGGATTTGGTAGGGGAGTTGCCTACTTCCCCGATCCAGATGGTACTAATTTAGAGCAAATTGCTCCAAAAAGGCCATTCAGACGTGAATAGTTAAAATAAATTAATACCGAAACAAGCCACCTTCTGCTGAAGTGCCCCCCGAAAGTTAGACAGGTCGTTTCATTAGGCAGCCTCTAGGGTATGAGCCCGGTATTGTACTGGGCTCATACCCTTTAATTTTGCCTTAATTCTTTTATGATTATAGTATTCTATATACTTTGCTAACTCTTGTTTGAAATGTGTTATACTTTCAAATTCTTTTCGATACAGAAATTCCGATTTCATGATACCGAAGAAATTTTCAATAACGGCATTGTCATAACAGTTTCCTTTGCGAGACATACTTTGAGTTATGCCACAATTCTTAAGAGAATGACGGTATTGTTTCATTT
>NZ_CP016285.1:3114577-3141771 GCF_001679765.1 Bacillus sp. B25(2016b)
CCGCTGTTTCTCTGATAGATGTCCCGTGTTCATTCATATAATAAAGTACATCTAGTTTATACTGGGCTGGGTAGAATGTATAGCACTTTTCAAAGGCCTTTTCACCTGAAGACTCATATCGTCTAATCCACTCACGAAGTACGCTAGGGTTAACTCCTATAGATTTAGCAATTGTTTTTCCACTTTCTGTACCATCTAAATATCGTTTCACCGCTTGGATTTTTTCTTTTGAAGAAAATTTAGCCATAAAAAATGCACCTCCAATTGTTAGACTGTGTCTAACAATTGGGGTGCACTTCACTGCCTGGAAGGTGGCTGTTTGTCGGCAAGTTGATAGAATGACTAAAAAAGGACAAACTCTCCAATGTGAGAAGTTTGTCCAAAAAGTTTTTCATGTTAACTATTTTTACACTAATACGAATAATAATGAATTAGAATAATGACTTAATACTTGCTAAGACAGTAAGTACACCTACAATAATAACAAATACGTTGCTCATTTTCCCTTTGTATTTAGCTAGTACTGGCACTTTTTGAATCGCATACATCGGTAATAGACATAAGATAGCAGCAACTAAAGGACCGCTTAGAGAATCAATAAGTCCAAGAATACTTGGATTTGTATAAGCAACAAACCAGCATGATAATACAACAAAAGTAAGGATTACTGTCTTAATTGTTTTTTCTTCAATATCTTTTCCACGTGATTTACCAAACTTAATAATCATGTCACGCATTACTTCAAATGCTCCGATATAATGGCCAAGGAAAGACTTTGTAATAGCCACAAAAGCAATAATTGGAGCTGCAATAGTGATTACAGGCGAATTAAGCTCATTAGCAAGATATGAAAGAATTGATAAGTTTTGTTCTTTTGCCATTTTTATATCATCTGGAGTCAAGCTCAATGCGCTACTCCAAACGAAGAACATAACAACAGCGAATGTCATGATATAACAAACCTTTTGTATTTGCGCACATTTAGCATCAGTGGCTTCGATTCCATACGTAGCTCTCTGTTTCACAACAAATGATGAAATCATAGGTGAATGATTAAATGAGAATACGATGATTGGTAGAATCATCAATATCGTCCCAAAATAGCCTGTTCCTGTTGAAGCAGTTGAAACAGCTGAAAAACTAAGCATTGACGTATTCCACTGTGGAATTAAAGATATTGCGATAAAAAGTAGAGAAACTATGAAAGGATACACTAACATACTCATTACCTTTACAGTAATATCTTGACCAAAATTCAGTATAGCGATAAGACCAAGAACTAATACAAGTGATAAAATAGCTCTTGGAGGTTCTGGCATGTGCAATTGATGCACGATAAAACTACTTGCAGTGTTTGTAAGCGCAACCGAATACATTAGCACGATTGTATAAATTGAACCGAAATATACGATGTTAAAAATGATACTCGCTTTATTTCCGAAATACTCTCTAATTGTACCTGTGATCCCCTCATCAGCAGAATTAGAAGCGTATATCATTTTAGCAAGCGCCCTATGTGAGTAGTACATAACTGGATATGCAAGTAATGTAATTAGTAGTAAAGATAATAAACCACCTGAACCTGCATTAATCGGTAAAAAGAGCACCCCTGCTCCAATTGCAGTTCCAAATAGACTCAGTGCCCATGTAGTATCCTGCTTATGCCACTTTTTCGGATCTGCATATTGCTCATTTTTTAGTGCGGTATTTTCAGCTTGAACTTCTATTTTCTTTGCAGTATTCCCGTTCATATAATAACTCCCCCTTGTATCTATTCCTGCATCTCTCTTTGCATCTAACAAATATTCCCTTTCTGGAAAATGAATTCCTTACAAGTTGCCCCACATTGTATGTCCTTCATCATAATGAATCCAAATTGAAACATTCACTAATTAGCGTCCTAATATAATTGTTAGCGTTCACAAAAAAGTTTACTCGTAATATCCGCTCTTTATATAAAGACCCCTTAAGAGAACAATATAGAATAGACTTCATAAATACGTTGCAACATTTCTAATAACAGTGTATTACTTTAATGGTTTCTCTTTTTTACTTTTAACAGTAATTTTAGCTAAACCGGCCTCTCTTAATTTGCGAGGCATTTCTTTCTCAATTCTATACATTACCTTCATAACTTCGGTAGCACTGATGATATTGCTTACACAAGCCACTGAAGCACATTACATACATTTCGCCTCTAATCACACACCTTTCTTACTAAGAATCGCATTTTTTATATTTTCTCCAGAGATAATAAAATTTCTCTCGACGCCCTCATTATAACGTGTATATTTATAAAATTAATATTTTTATATTTTCAGAAATATTAAAGTGGAATAATTTTATACAGATAATATTTTACAGTTAGCATGTAGCCATTGTTTTTATAGCTTAAAGCTGAATTAGTTAGTAAAAAAATACAATAATACATTATCTTTCTAGGTGATTTATTATAAAGATACTTATATCCACTTTTATCAAAAAATTTTATTTTAAACATAAAAGATATTGTAATAAATAATTAATGTAGGTAAAAAGAAAAAAACCAAAAATACATAAACCAAATTTCAGGATATATATTATCAATATTGAATTCATATACAATTTAAAAAGCTACACTGAGCAAAAAACAAAAAAGCTGCCCCATATGGACAGCTCATTTACATAATTATCGTTATCAGGAATACACAAACAAATCAATTCAATATCATCTTAATTGTAATTTGTTCGGCTCTTCTTCAGGAATATCTCTATGTTTGTAATGAATCGTTTTTACATCGTTTCCCTTTATGCGAAAAGTAATTGCGTCCTCTCCATAAGGCGGATTGTGTGGACCCTCAAAAGTTTAAATTTTAAAATCCCTCATTAACTAGCTCTTTTATCGAGTTTAATTTTGAAGAAAGCTCGATAAACCATTCTTCATCCCCTGTTAATAATGCAAGATCTATAAGATAAAGGATTTGTTCCTTATTTATTACCTTTGATTCAGGGAGTTTGTTAACGTGTTTACTAAAGAGTAAAATCGCTTCGTTTATTGTGTACTTGCCGTCACGTTTCACAATACTAACTGTAACTATATCCTCCACATCATCAAGTGATACAATATAACCAACTATTAATTCACCTTCATTTGATATTCCACGAACCCAATCTCCTACTTTTAAAACATGATTATTATTTGACATCATACCGTTTCACCTTCTTATAAATATTTTTTGTGACGATAAAAAAGATATAAAAACAAATTATACTGTAATATTTTTCATTACATTTAAGTGTTAAGAACTCACGGCTATATAATAATTAAGCCCCCTTAACGCTCTTGATTGATAAGGTCAACAACTTCTTTCATTGTATAATTCTTTAAGTATTCACCTAGATGTTCTTCAGCACCTAAGAAAATAGCGAAAAGAACTTTTCGCATGTTCGAACCTACAACACACTGATTGTTTGATTCCGGACACTTCGGCTGCAAAGCACCTTCAGAGGTTATCTGATAAATATGCCAAAGATTAATTTCATCTAAATCGCGAGCGAAAATAAAACCTCCACCAGTTCCCTCTTTCGATTGTATAAATTTATGTTTTTTTAACAAACTTAGCACTTTACGAATACGTACTGGATGTACACCTGCACTTTCTGAAATAGCATTACTTGTTGACATCCGGTCTGGCTGTAAAGCTAAATAAGTTAAACTGTGAATGGCCAAGGTAAAGTCGCTGTTCATGATTTTCCTCCTACGATTCAAAATATTGTTTTTCATATATTAACATACTGTAGCCATAAATATTACAGATAGGTTAGAACGTTAAAACATATAGAATACTTCTTGCCATAAAAAATTAATTCTCTTATATTCTATCCGGTCCCACCTATATCTGATAACTTCATTTAGCTTTTTAAGTTGAAAATAAAATTAAACACTCCACTGTTTCTTCACTTGTTCTTCTGCCAACTGTTCAATTTTTGTCCAAATCGTATCTTTACTCACAATAACATTTGTTTGATAATTTCTATCATTATAATTAACTGTAACACATACTTCAATCATCTTCTGCTTCCTCCTTTCAAAAAACTTTTTCTAAAAAATACTACTTATTAATTGGCCAATTTTTGCAATTCAATGTTCAAAAACGTTCGAACGCTACGTGGTAAAAATTTACGAATTTCTTCCTCATTAAAACCAATCTGCAATCTTTTCTCGTCCAGCATAATTGGGCGACGTAACATTAGTGGATGCTCAATTATTAATGTATAAAATTCATTGAGCGAGAGCTCCTCAATATTTATATTTAAGTCCTGAAAAGTTTTCGATCTAGTTGAAATAATTTCAGTAGCCCCCTCTTCAGTTAAACGAAGAATTGATTTAAGCTCATCAACTGTCATAGAATTTGATACGATGTTTTTTTCAATATAATCAATTTGATGCTCTTCAAGCCATGCTTTCGCTTTTCGGCATGAGGCACAGCTTGCTGTTGTATATAGAATTACCATATTTAACTCACTCCTTTAATGTTATGAAACGTACATTTTAAACATCGTTTATTGAAATGTATTAAAAAAAATTACAGTTTAGAATCAAATACAAGCAATATTATTTATTCGAGAATATTTAATTTATCTACATTTTACAGACGATAACAACTCACTTCTAAAAACTATACTGTAATTTTAAACTTTACAGTTCTATAAATCAAATGTTAAGTCTTGGATTCATTCTATTAACGTATAATAGGAGCAGTTGAGACAATACTTGCCTCAACCGATTTTTATATCTCTTTATAATTTTTTGCAGTAATGACTGTTTCAAACTCAAAGGTTTCGGGTAGATGATCTGCATAAGAATATTCAAAAGTTCGTCCATCCGTTAAATAAGCTACTTGTTCAACTCGTATTAGGAAATCCTGATTTGTTAAGTTCATAAACTGCTTTTCCCTATCATCTGGGCGAATTCCTTTAACCCTGACAACAGATGTCCCTACTTCAAGACCAAGTTTATTTTGAATATGTGAGTATATCGACTCCTCTAAAACAGAAGCCTCAACACCTGGGATAACCGAAATTGGCATCCATGTATGCTCCATAATCGTCGGAATGCTGTGAATGATGCGGAGGCGAATGATTTTATAGACGAAATCACCGATTGAAACTCCCAATTTCTCAGCAACTACTTCATCAGCCCCAACAATCGCAAACTCGATAATTTTACTTTCTACCTCACTGCCGTATACAGCTTTCGTACCCGTTAAAGTTTGAATCATTCGTGCCTTTTCCTGTTGACGCCAATCTTGCACCACTGTTCCACTTCCGCGCCGGCGGATAATGTAGCCATCTCTAACTAATAGATCCAGCGCTTTCTTAATAGTAAGGGCTGAAACACCAAATTCTTCAGCAAGGACGGGGCTACTCGGAATTTTTTCGTTGATTTTATATTCACCGTCTAAAATTTGCTGTTTAATCTTTTGATAAATGCCGAGGTATTTTACTTGTGTTGATCCGCTTGCCATTTCCATACCTCCTTTATACTGCAAACTCTCTTCTATTCATTCAAATGTAAAGCCTCAAGTTTGTAAACTGAAGGTGATGGGGCAGCAAATCCATTTTCTAAGATTTCAATATTCGTTACCACTTCTTCGTCTTTCACAAGTTTTGGTGCTCCATTTATAATTGTTTCATACGCGGCATCATAGAAACGACCGTAATCACCAAGTGGCGTTTTAATTTGTTTTTCAATCCAGTCACCATTTGCATTACGATACTTAGCAACTCCATAGTACATCGGTGAATCTTCACCAAACCCTGCACTCTCAGGCATAATCCCCGCTTTCAAATCATTTTCCTGCTGATCTTCACCGTATTTAATAAATGATCCATTTGTTCCATGGACGATAAAGCGTGGATAATCTTTTGCTACGACATGGTTTGTTTTCAGCTTAATCTTCAACTGATTTCCGTAATGTAAACCAACATCGAAATAGTTATCAACCGCACCTTCCATTTCATTATTACGAATATCGTATGTCACCGTATCTGGACGGCCGAATAGTGAAATCATGCGGTCCATCGTATGAATACCTAAACTATAAAATGAACCTTCTTCTTTTGGAGCTTCATGAGTGATTGAACCAGGACGGAAATAATCAATATGTGATTCAATCTCAATAATATCACCAAGGAATCCTTGTTCAACTACTTGCTTCACAGCTAAAAAATCACCATCAAAACGGCGGTTTTGATAAGGCATAACTACTACACCTTTTTCTCGTCCTAAAGCTAATAATTCTTTCGCATGTTCCACTGTATCGCAAAATGGTTTTTCAACGATAACTGATTTTCCAGCAAGTATAACTTTTTTCGCTAATTCGTAATGCGTATGTGCTGGCGTACAGACCGTCACCACTTGAATTTCTTTGTCATTCAACAATTCATCTAAATCAGTAGTGAAGTAAACACCTTTTTCCTCATATGGAGCCGCTAATTTTTCATTTATTTGCCGTACAAAAATCGTTTTTATTTTTATATTATTACGTGTGTTTACATAAGGTAAGTGATAGCGGTTAGCTGACTTTCCAAATCCAATAAAGCCCATTGTTAATGTCATATTTTTCAACTTCCTTGCTCATAAATTTTCGTTTCTATATTTATTATATAATTTAATCATTAAAAGTATATAGTTTTAACTTTATAATTATATATTAAATAAAAAATCCACGATAAAATTCATTCTCACTATAAGTTATGGACCTATAAAGTGAAACTTTAATCAGTGGGGCGGTTTATCCCCTACTGATTATTTACCCGTAAATACCGGGATGAAAAGGAGCGTAATGAACATGGTATATACTACTATATCTATGCAAATTTTTGGATCACCTGAACAAGTATGGCAATTAATCGGAGGTTTCAACTCCCTTCCAGACTGGTTACCTTATATACCTAGTAGTAAATTAACTGAAGGCGGTCGTGTACGTCATCTAGCTAATCCAGAGGGTGAAACAATTATAGAACGCTTAGAAGTATTCAATGATAAGGAACGCTACTACATGTATTCAATCATGAATGCACCGTTCCCGGTCACTAATTATTTATCTACAATCCAAGTTAAAGAAGGTACTGAAAGTAACACATCATTAGTAGAGTGGTCTGGTACGTTCACTCCTGTTGAGGTTAGTGTTGAAGAGGCAATAAATCTGTTTCATGGTATCTACAGCGATGGACTGAAAGCATTGCAGCAAGCATTTCTAGATTAATTCATGTAATTGATTGAGACGAGAAAGTTAATTAACAGTCAAATATTCGATTTTGTGGTTAAATTCATTATGAAAGATAAACAAATACAAATTTCATGCACTCTTGTTAATTACACGAAATAAAAAATACTACCTCCAAATGGAAGGTAGTATTTTTATTAATCCGGAAAAACAATTAATCCCTCTTCTTTTTCCTCCTGTTTTAAATCTTCTTCTGGGAAGTTTACAGTTGAATTTTTATCCCCGGTTCGTTTTGTTTCTTCACCTGGAAATACGAAAGTTGAATTTTCTTTTCCTTCATTTTTTTCTACGTTATCTGGAAATACCATAGGATCATTGGTAGTCAAATCACTATGAAATCCAAGGTTAGACAAAATCGCTTTTAAATCTGGTAAAACCCCTATTTTATCAGATGATGGGTTATTAGACTTTGTGCCTGTATTAGGATTACTTAAAATTGCTCTCAATTCTTTTGGTGTATATGCCTTACCTAAATGTTCTTTAGCAATCCCTTGAATTGATACAGCAGCCCCAGCAATTATAGGCGAAGCGCTAGAAGTACCACGGAAGTTAGAAGTATAACGATTCATTATATTCTGCTCTGTAACTTTTTGTCCTTTACTATTTTGATTTTGATATGTATCTAATGTATCAACATACTCTCCCCAACCATATACATCAATTCTACTACCATAGTTAGAGAAACCTAAACGTTTATGAGGAACTCTTGCAGTAGATGCTCCAACTATAATAGCTCCTGAATCTTTAAAGTCTGGACTATTTCGATTTAAAATCTGTTTACCATTACGGTCTTTAAATTCATCTAAATCAATCCCACCATTACCAGCTGCTTCTACAATAATAATGCCTTTATCTGTACCTTTGCGAATTGCGTTAAATATACTCGGGTATACTTCTACTGGTAAAGGGTCATCTCCATATCCATCATATTTAAAGGATTCTTCTATTAATAAAACATCTCCAGCCTGTAAAGAATCTACGGCACTTAAAATAGCATCTCTTACATCGATTCTCCCATTATCTCGAATCACTGAAATTACTTTTGCCTTTGCTTTTGGTGCAATCCCAATGTTCCCAATCCCATTGTCAGCTGCAGAAACAACACCTAGAACTGAAGTACCGTGAGAAAGATCATTACTCATTTTTCCAGACATAAATTCAATATTTTGACCGACTAAATCTTCATGATTTAATAACCAGCCTTCTTCCAAATCTACAAAGGTTGCTCCTTGACCATCTCCTCCTTTAATTCCCCAAGCATAAGGAGCATTAATTCCTAAAGGTGCCTCTTCAAGATATCCCTGTCTCGAAAATCTAGGATCATCATAAGGATTCACTGATAATACAGGCAATCTCGAGCTAGGCGTTGTGTTTATACTCTTATTAGAACGAACTTGTATTTTACTAGAATCGATATTAGCAGCATGTACTGTATTTGTTACAAATGTCGTACCTACTCCAGCAAAAGTTGTAATTGCAAGTGATGATATCAACATACCTTTAAAATTTTTCATCTTTCCACCTCTAGTTTTCTATTAGAATTAACATATTTAATAATGTGTATGAACCGAAATACTTTTTATCTTATTATAAAAATTAATAGATTTTTATAACTTTTTAATTTACATAAAAACTCCTTTCATTCTTGTAATTCAATGTGTATATTTCAAAATAACAAACTTACTGTAACCATTACAGTTACAAATTTGTTGATTTTCAACTACGAAATATAAATTTTAAAAAATAAATTTATATTACTTTAAAACAGCATTAGCCTTTTACGCACATAAAAAAGCAAAATATCTGTCCAAATTACAGCGATCAATAAGTTTATGGACTGCGAAAGAAATACGAAAAAGCAAAGCACTAAGTGCTTTGCTCCTTATAAAATTCCTTTTAACTTTTCACCAATTAACCTCGCTACATACTCATAGCCTTCTGGTCCAAAGTGTAATCCATCTTTTTCATCATTTTCTACAAATCTTTTATAATCCCGTTCTTGAATCATTTCAGCGAATACGTTTAGAAAATAACTTCCTGTTTCCCTCGCCACTTTCTCCACCACGTCTGCATACTGACCCAGCACTCTATTTGTTCTATTACGCTGTCTTTCTTCATCAACTGGTGCAGGACTAATCAGTAGTACTTTATCTGATGAAATATGGTTCACAATCTTCTCTAAGTTTTCTTTATATGCTTGTAATGACACTTGAGAAAAAGAAACTGCATCATTCGTACCAAGAAAAACTGTTACGAAATCTGGTTTATATGATATTACATCTTCTTCAATCCTATTTAACGCATCGAATGTATTATCCCCTGGAACACCTGCATTCACTACTTTCCATTTCGGAAACATCTCTTGCAAACGTGGTGTTAATCTCGGCATTCCATCAAAAAATGTTTCATCAGCTGTAATACTATCTCCAAAACATACTAACGTTTTCATTAAGCTACTCTCCTTTTACGTATGAAACAACTTTCCTTCTATTGCTTTTATATATCTTTCAGCAGAACGTTCAACTGCCCCATTTGCATTTTCTTTTACTACTCGATGAAAAGCGTTGTATAAACGATTAAACTGTAACGGCTTCACTCGGTTCACCATTTCTTCCACTTTTCTCGCTGGTAATGGAATTAAGTTTGGATAGCTGTACATAAAGCTTACCCACTTCTCATCTGCTACGACTTGAATAATATCACCTGTTAACAAAATCCCTTTTCCATCATTACCTTCTTCCCAATGCAATACAGAACCACCACTAAAATGTCCTCCAAGACGATGTACAGTAATCCCATCCGCTAATTGTAAAGACTCACCAGACCAATAAATAATACGACTACTTGGGCGCATCACCCATTCTTTATCATCTTCATGTATATAAATTGGTACATCAAATGTCTCTGCCCATTCTACTTGCGTTGAATAATAATGAGGATGAGACAATGCAATTGCATCTAATCCACCAAGCTCTTTTATTTTCGCAATTGTCGTTTCATCTAAATACGTAATGCAGTCCCATAGTAAACGATATGACTCTGTTTTCACTATAAATGCCGTTTGACCGATCGCAAATCCTGGTTTTGTCGTAATACTATAAAGTCCATTTTCCTCTTTGATTATTTCATTTTTATATGTATCATCTGTTTGCAAATTTTCTAAAGTCGTCCAAGACTGCCCTTTCGGATTCACATACTGCCTTTCTTCATCACAAATATGACAACTCACCGGTTCATCTACACTCGCTGCATACTGCACACCGCACGTTGTACAAACGAAATTTTTCATAATAATTTCCCCTATCCCTATATTTTTATTAAGCTGATTTTTGTTGATAATGATCTACTTTTTTATTTTCAATTAATAAACTTATAAAAGTAAGTAAATAGACAACTGTAACCAATAATGGCATTACAGTAAATCCTTTTTCGCTTCTGCAACATTCATCTCACTATCTCCCCCAAAATATTTGTACTATAAAGTCACCTCAACCTCACCCATCCAATAACGCCAAGCTTCTAAATAATCTTCTAAATCTTTCGGGTGGTGCCGTAAACATGTATCTATACGCAAATATAATCCTATGACTATTTCTTCATATAAATCACGGTCTTTTTTATGAAATACACATTGTTTCATCGCATAATCGATTGTTTCTTTTGTTAAATCTTCCGGGGTTGAACAGAACGAATAAATTAAATAATATATAGGATCTCCTAACAATGGTAAAGGATCAATTACACCATGCAGCTCATTCTCTTTAAATATAAAGTTATGAAATCCAAGATCACCATGTAATAAAAACGGCTGATTTATTCCAGCGTCCCTATTTGCTAACTTAAGAACCGTTCTATACTCTTCTTCACTTATGTAACATCTTACATTTTCATGAGCTTCTATCACATTTGTTGTTAAAAATTCATTCCAAGATTGAACCGGATTTTCTTTCCATCCCCAGTCATCAACCTCTGTAGCTACTTCATACTTATTGATAACTTTCTTTACAAGTTTACAAAGAACACTCCGTTTATGGCCTAGTTTGCAAGAAGTTGTGCCCTCAAGGAATGAGTAAACAATATAGCGATTTAAAGGTTCCTTATATAAAAGCTTTGGAAATAATTCGTCCTTTTTATAAAACTGAAGAAAATAAGCTTCTTCACGTATGACATCCGATTCATTCAACTTTATAACGTATTGTTCATCTAACAAATATATAGTACTTGTCGTTCCCCCGTTTAATGCTTTTACGCTATTTGGATAATGTGAAACAACTTTTTCCTTAACTAGTTGTGCAGTGATTATTGAAGTGTCCATTCTCTCACCCTTCAACTCCGAATATTCCCTTAATTCAAAAGACAACTTTACTATTATTTGACAAACATAAGGGAATTCCCCCTAAAAATCTTAATATAACAAAAAATAATTTTATTTCATTGCAACTGCTTCCTTCAATATTCCATTATATAGTTCATTCCATTTATGGTAATGCGATGTGATTTCTTCACTCCAAATGATCTTCATTTAATCTAGTAATTTCTATTGAATTATCTCTTTCTTTTAACTTATGAGCCAAACTTTCTACACCAAACACTTCTGTAAACGTATGACTGCCTACAATTAAATTAATTCCTTTAAATTTCGCATGTTGAACTGTATATAATGTTTTTTCACCGGTTATGTACGTGTCACACCCTTTCTCTAATGCACGCTCAATCAAATTTGTGTTGTTTCCTGCACCGGTTAAAATCGCAATCTGTTTTACTGGTTTATCGTGATTTCTCCAGCTCTTCACTTTCTCATCCATTTTTTCTTCAAGTTTTCCAACTAAGTTTGAAAAAGGAATCGCTTCTTTATATTCTCCTATTCCCGGTAGTTCTTCTTCCTCATAGGTTGAATATTCCAGTATTGTATCTATCCCAATTTCGTTAAATAACGATGTACACGTGCCAAACTTTACAAAATCTAACGGCAAATGAATCCAAAAATGATTCATTTCATATTGCTTCAATTTCTCAATACAAGCCTCTTCCATACCAAATAAAAAACTCCACGGCGCATGATGTGTAACTATCATATCGACTCCATTTCGATACGCTTCTTCAATAGTTTCTAACGTTAAATTTGTTGTGTAACCGATTTTGTGAAACTCTTCTTTACTTATATAAGTAAAACCATATTCATCATCGCCATATTTATGAAGATGCTCTCCAAATAGTGATGTTATATGTTCTTTAAACTGCTTTATATTCATTTTTATTTCTCCTTTCATTTACTTTTATATTTCATAAATAAGGAAATACTAAATTACAACGTTACATACATATAGGAGGACAATATGAAACCTGAATTTTTAAAAGCTGTACATGATGCAATCGGAAATGTCGAACACATTCATATAGAGGAAAGCGGTGCTGACAGCTTACTTATTCATCATGATGATGCACAGCAGTTACAACAAGTTGCTAAGGCGTTAGAAAATAATAATTTCCGCTCCGCTTTAAGAACAACTGGAAATGCTTCGTACATTGAAGTATTGAACAGATAATGAAAGTCCGGATGTATTCCGGGCTTTCTTTTTTATCGCGCTATTCACCGAGCAGTAAGACCCCCACTGATTAAAGTTTCACTTTATATCGAAATTTCAAGCTCTTTTACATACACCGCTGTTCCAGCAATATCTATTTGTAACTTTTCGTTTTCTATCCCTTTCGTTACATAAACAGTTACACGACCATCTTTATTTATTTCCTGTCCTTGCTCAACGATTAAACCCAATTCATGTTCAAAATCTTTCTCTAAATACTCCGCATAATACGCTCCCATTACACCTGAAGCTGTTCCTGTCACTGGATCTTCAATCGTCCCAGCGTAAGCTGATGAAAAATGACGGCCGTGCATTTGTGCTAGTTCATCATAAGTTTCTAGACAAATGGGGTGAATAGAAGCATTAGGTATTTCTTTTAATACTGATGGAAATGCAGCATTATTAGGTGTCATTCTCTCACATGCATTAAGATTTTTAATCGGTACAATTACAGTCCAATTACCAGTACTTCCATATACAATCGGTAAACTTACATCTAAATCATTTACTTCTAAACCGATACTTTGAGCTAATTCTTCTTTTGAACCTGTAAATTCTTTAAACTGAGGTGCTGCCTGCCTCATTTTAATAAAGGTTTCTCCATTTTCATTTACACCTATTTGTATCGGTAAAATCCTAGCCTTCGTTTCAATCGTAAGGTTACTTTTCTCTTCTAATAAACCTTTTTCGCGCAAGGCAAATATCGTCCCTACTGTCCCATGACCACATAAATCCATTTCAAAACCAGGTGTAAAATAGCGCATTCTTATATCTCCTACTTCTGAGGAAAGAACAAAAGTTGTTTCGTTATATCCAACTTTTTCAGCAATAATTTGCATTTCCTCTTCCGTTAACCCATCTGCTTCTAATACAATACCTGCTGGATTTCCCTTATTTGGTTTATTCGTAAATGCGTCGTAATGAAATACGTTTATAGTCTTCATTTTCTTTTCTCCTAACCTTCTTTAAAGATTTTATAATAAAGCTCTATCTTCGTTTTCAACGAACAATTATTTCTCCAAAATATCCTCTGCATCTTTTCATTTGAAGTATGTGTGCTTCCAATGTAATAAGTAGCCCCCATTTCCTTTAACATATGCAACGATTGAAGATGCATATGGGAAGCAATTCCTTTCCCGCGATAATAAGGCATTACCCCAAAATAAAATAATCGTCCTTCACTTTCTGTTCCAGTTTCTATATGCGGTATGGACATACCAATCGGCTCATTTTTATCATAAAAAACAATACATGACTTTTCCCAGCCCGTACCTAACTCTGTTTGCACTGAATAAAAATGCTCATCGATAGTTAAAATTGAAGTTTGATTCCCTGAACCCGACATACATTGTTCCCAAATATATTTAAATTCTTTTTCCGCTAACGTTCCTTCTGCTATTGATCGATATGTATATTGTCTTTCAGGTCCTTCTACATTGTTCAATTCTCTACATACTTCTATCTTTGCGGCATACAAAGAAAAAACGGCATCAAGTAACACTCTCACACTTGAGTTATAACTACTAAACCTTTTGTTTAATACAATACTCGCTCTTTTTAACTCCCAATTAAAACAAACTTCTTCAAATCTACTTATCTTTTCTTTATAAGTTTGTACATCATAAAGAACATTCTCTTCTATCTCTTCAATCGTTACTGCATTTGGTAAGCCATTTAATACTTTTTTAGAAGGACCAAATAGATTCTGAATGATTGCAAGATCGTATATCACCACTTCAATTCCCCCACACCAGGCTTAATAAACTTTCCTGAAATATCCTCATTTGAATCTATTACCCAATCATATATATTTTTTGCTCCTTCAGCCGGAGTCATATTCGCATCAAAGGCACCAATATCAGTTTTTAATTTTCCTGAGTGAATGGCAGTTACACGAATTCCTTTATTCTCAAACTCTTGTTGTAAGCAGAGTGTTAACATATTTTGTGCAGCTTTAGCAATTCGATATGAATATGAGAACTGGCCTTGCGGAAACTTTTTGTTCGCCATTTTATGTAATGATCCTAATCGAGAGGACACATTTATTATTCTCGGATGATTCGATTTAGCCAACGCCACATATGTACCTTTTACAGCCCGAATTACACCTAAGCAATGAATATTAAATAAGTTCGTTAACTCTTCTGAATTTGTATGTAAAATCTCAGTCTCCTTCCCAGTAATGCCAGCGTTATTTATAACTAGATCAACATACTCTGTATATTCCTCAAGCTGCTTCTTAATTTGCTCCGTACTCTCATCAGCCGATAAGTCTGCCATTATAGGAAAACATCTACCACTAAATATTTGCTTCAATTGCGTTACCGCAACCTCAGTTCTAACTAATGGATAAACGATATGCCCATTTTCATAAGATACTTTTACTAACTGTAATCCTAACCCGCGGCTGCCACCTGTAATAAACACTCTCATATATTCATCTCCTTATTTTTATAATAAATAAGAAAATCCATCCACTTACCATTCTCTAATGAAAACGCCTCTCTCTTGCATTCAAATGAAAAGCCTGCTCTTTCCGCAAGACGCACTGATGGCTCATTATCAACACATATATGTAATTCGATTCTATGAAAATCAAGGCTACTAAAAAATAACGGTAACGCAGCTTTCACACTTTCAACACCATATCCATTTCTCCAATATTGATTATGTATCGAGTATCCCATCATCACCCATTGATAGTCCATACGTAAAATTTTTATTAGCTCTAGCTTTCCAATTTAGCTCCGTCTTCTTTACGAAAAATGCCTAATACATACATCTCATCTCTATGTGCTGCTTCATCAAAACCTCTTACCCATTCCGTGAACCATGCTTTTGTTGATGATGCCAGAACTTGATAGCAATCGTCATATTTATACTGCGATGGCAGTCTCTTGTTAAATCCATCTAACCAACTTTCATAATCACCTTTTTGAAATGGACGAATAATGAGTCTATCCGTCTCTACTTCTAATAACGGTAGCTTCATTTAATTTCATCCCTCGAATTATTAATTGAATATTCTTTATCATCTTACACAAAATACAAAATCTAGTAAATTATTATGTTTTTGATACATAAAAACCCAGTCATGCTTTATACATAACTGGGTTCTCCATCGTTTCATAATTTTCTATTTCACAAGAACTGCATCTCGTAATTCCCTCTTCAACACTTTTCCTAAAGCGTTTTTCGGCAACTCATCTATGAATACTACTTCTGGTATTTTATAACTTGCTAATTTCTCTTTGCAATACTGAAGAATACTTTCTTCTGTTAATGTTGTTTCGCTATCCTTCACAAGATAAGCTCTTGGAACCTCTCCCCAAAAGTCATCTGGAACTCCAACTACTGCAACTTCTAAAACACCATGTATTTCATGAATAACATCTTCTACCTGATCTGGATATACGTTATCACCACCGCGTATAATAACGTCTTTATATCTTCCCATAATATGCAGGAATCCATCATCATCTATCATGCCAGCATCACCCATGTTAAACCAGTTATCTTTTACTACCTTCTTTGTCGCCTTTTCATTATTCCAATATCCTTTAAACATGTATGGACTTTTCACATGAATCTCTCCAACTTCATTTGTTGTTAGTTCATGTCCTGTTTCCGGATGAACAATTTTCACCTCTACATTTTTCAAGGTCTTTCCTACAGAAGACATCTTTTCTTTTCCCATCATTGGATGCCATGAGGTTACAACCCAACCTTCTGTACTACCATAGCCTTGCACCATATATATGCCTTTTTCCATATATTTTTGAATGAGTGTTTCTGGCACTTTTGTACCACCGCTTTGTGCTACTTTAAAGGTTGAAATGTTACGTTCTTTTTTATGTAGTTCATCAAGCATGTAGCTATAAACGGCTGGGAAAGCAAGCATCGTAGTAATTTTCTCTTCTTCAATCTTATCCCAAATAAGAGCAGGATTCGAATCAGCTAAGAAGATCATCGTAACGCCATGATAAATACAATTTAAAATAGAAAGCACGCCACTCATATGAAACAATGGATGCACAGATAAAAAGCGTTCACCTGCTGGGATTTCTCTTTGTCCCGCAATTTCAGCAAAATAATGATGTAAGTTTTTATGTCCAATTACACATGCTTTCGCCTGTCCAGTCGTTCCTGATGTAAACAAGTAAATGGCATCGTCTTCTTCATGAACTTCTACGTTCGGTTCTGTCGTTGGCTGTTTTTGCAACTCTAATTCAAATGAACCAAAGCCTTCTTTTGTCGTTTGAATTACATAAGGAATTTCTTTAACAGCATCAACCTTTAATAACACTTCACTAAATTCTTCATCAATAACTAACACTTTTAATTTCGCTTCTTTTACAATCGTTTCTAATTCATAAACAGTCAGCTGATGATTTAGCGGAATAAATACCGCTCCAATTTTTAAACTTGCCATCATAACGCTTGGAAATGGGTGATTATTTTTGCATAGTATTCCTATACGATCTCCTCTTTGCACACCATTATGTAACAAATAATGTGCAAACTGATTTACTCGTTCATTATATTGCTGAAACGAATATCTTTTCTTCCCCCCTACAAGCGCTTCCAAATTTGGTGATTGCATTGCTCTCTTTTGTAATAATTGTCGCATCGTTCTCAAGTAAAACTCCCCTTTATATATGTTAGGTTTTTTATTTTACCAGATTAACTATTAATTTACTAAAGATTACACTTAGTGAATATAAGAAGAATATAAAATAGCCATTTACTTTACAAGTAAATGGCTATTTCCCATTATATATTAGAATACTTCTTGTTCATCACATATTGCACATACTCAGGTGCACTTTTATCAATCTCTTCATCACTTAGTTTATATTCTGCACCATATAAATAAAAGGAAGGTATAAATTCCATACCTGTGTATAAGCATGTAGCTTGGAATGGTTTCGTCAACTCATCCATTGTAATTCCACTATTTTCATAGTCTTTTTCTAATCCACCTATAGAAATAGCTACACCAAATTCTTTCCCCTTCACTTTATCTCCTTTAGATCCGTACGCAAATCCATATGTTAATACATCATCGAACCATTTTTTTAATAATGGTGGTGAGCTGTACCAGTAAAGCGGAAATTGAAATATATATCTGTCATGTTCTACTAATAACTTTTGCTCTTCTTCAATATTAAACTCCCAATTCGGTGCCACTTTATACAATTCATGCACCGTAATTTCATCCGAATATTTCTCAAGTTCTTCAATCCATCTTTTATTAATTTTTGATTTTTCAATATCAGGATGTGCTACAATTACAAGTGTTTTCATCTTTTTTCATCCCCTTTATAAATTATTCAACCCTTTACGTATTAGTATGAATGAGTCACATATAATTGAAAAGTACGTACTTTAAAGTGCTATAGGAACCTTAAAGTACCTGTGGAGGTGTTATATGAATCAAAATGATGACTGCCCAATTGCAACTACACTCGATGTAATCGGTGGAAAATGGAAAGTTCATATTTTATGTGTCTTAATAGATGGAAAAATGCGAACAAATGAAATCCGACGAGAAATTCCAAACATTACGCAAAAAGTTCTTACACAACAACTTCGGCAACTTGAAGCTGATGGTATTATTCATCGTACTGCATATCAAGAAGTTCCACCAAAGGTTGAGTACACACTAAGTGAATACGGAAAATCTTTAATGCAAATTATGGATGAATTATGTGAATGGGGGAAAGATCATCAAATGAAAAGATTACATGACTAAAAAAACATTACCGTCTTTATTAAATATTCTACATTCATATTAGTAGTTCAATATTTCTACTGAAATTTTATATTAGAGGGACTCCAACAACTCGTAATTTAGAACCCCAAATCTTTCAGAAGTAAAAAACAATAACATTCATCTATATCTTTATAACAAAAGTATCCTATACTTTTCACCTTATATTTTACTCGGACATTTTTTATTAATTGAACCGCATCCTAGTTGTTAGACATATAGTCAACAATTTGAGATGTGGTTTTATTAGTCGAATAACAGTTCTCATCAACTTTAATAATCATGACTGCACACAAAATACTTTGCAAAGAATTCCTGTACAAGCTGATTTTTCACATAGACTTACCAAATAGCATTTTTATAAAAAACTTCTCACATTTGAATTGTACAAGCATATTTTATTATATGGGGACTCCCTACTCATAGAAAACTACCTTTCTACTCTAAGAGCGCGCATATTTGTGTGCTCTTAAATTATTTACAATAAAATAAAGAGTTTATTAATTTTCTTAATTCACTATCAGAAAAGTACCCATAATAATATCTTTATATTTATCTATTATTTTTTATAAAACTATATTATTTTGGAGTTGGTTAATACGTTACAAAAAACTGACCGTGTAATCATTATGGTCCCTCCATTTTCACAAGTGTTTGTTACATTTTACTCATCATCAGGAGAACTTCTTTCATCACAAATCTTATCTAATACCTCTCCACATCCTGTATCAATGTATGCACTTAATGAAATGGAAAGCGAATTATTTGAAGTCGAGTTAAAACCACTACTACCTCATTAAAACTACGAATAGCGGAAAGACCTTTACAACTCCCACATGGAACTATAGCAGTAGCATTTTTAGCAAAAATAGCACAAGCATAAGAAGCTGCAGCCTTTAATGCAAACGCCATTACATATCAATGCTACCCAATGGCTACTGCTGCAGACACGCTATATAGCTTTAACTACAACTATGTAGACTTCTCCTAGGAACTTCATTTTAGTTTCCAAGGAAACTAAAATGAAGTATAATTATATATGTACAATAGATAGCATTTATAAATCTATTTACAATTTTTCACATTAGCTCTTAAACAATTAAATAAATGGAGGGCATGATATGGACAATTATTATGATGTAGCGGTAGTTGGTGGTGGTCCAGTTGGGCTTATGGCAGCATGTGAATTAGCTATTCAAGGCGTAAAAGTTGTTGTTTTAGAGAGAAGATTAGACCGGGTACGAAATTCTAGAGCACTCACACTACACCCCCGCTCCTTAGAATTGATGGCTATGAGAGGTATTGCAGATCGATTTTTAGCTAGAGGCAAGAAATTAAATACAAGTCATTTTGCTGCCTTAGATACAAGATTAAACTTTAAAAATTTAAATACTGATTTTCCGTATACACTTTTTATTCCCCAATCTATTACAGAAGAAATATTAGAAGAACGTGCATTAGAATTAGGTGTAGTCATTAAACGCGGGCATACTCTGAAAGACTTAAAACAATATGAAACATTCGTACAACTAGAAATAGAACAAAAAGAAACAATATATAAAATAGAAGTTCCATATGTAATAGGAGCTGATGGAGCAAGAAGTAAAGTTCGTGAATTATCAAATATACCGTTTAATGGAACAAACACAACAACTACTGCTATATTAGGTGATGTTATTTTAGAAAATATACCAGATACTCCATTTTTATCTACTTCTAATATAAATGGGATATTAATGATGGTACCTATTACACCTGATGTATTTCGTTTTGCAATTGTTGATCCTAAGAATCAGACAATACCTGTTCATGTTGCTGTTACAGAAAAAGAGTTTATAGATAGTATTTATAGTATTACAGGTGAACATCTTCAAATTAAGAGCACAATATGGCTTTCTCGTTTTGGCAATGCAACCAAACTAGCAAATACTTATCAACATAAGCGTGTATTCTTAGCAGGGGATGCAGCACATATTCATTTCCCTGCTGGAGGACAAGGTTTGAATGTAGGTCTACAAGATGCTTTTAATATAGGCTGGAAATTAGGGCTCGCAATAAAACAAAAAAAATATGAAAGTCTATTAGAAAGTTATCATATTGAAAGACATGCTGTGGGAAAACAATTTTTCAAGGAAGTACAAGCGCAAGAACAATTAATGATAAACTTTTCAAACGCAGGAATGGAATTAAGGGATTTATTTTCGCACTTACTTACATATCCCGAGATAAATCACGATTTATCTGAAAGAGTAAGTGGGTTAGGGGTAATGTATTCATCGATGCACGATACAGAAAGACATCCATTGATAGGAAAAAGATGTACAAATCTCACTATTTCTTCTCTAAATAAGAAAAGTTATAAACTCTTTGAATTAATGAAAGATGGTAACTTTATTTTATTAATACACCCTTCTTATATAGATAAGATAAATAAAATGAATATTGATTCGCACATAAAGGTAGTTGTAGGAGAAATACAAGATTCTGAGTTAAAAAATATAGATACCATTTTGATTCGACCAGATGGTCACATTGCCGACATTGAGTATACCAAGATAGATAACTGGGAATATTCCTGAAAAACGATTATCAACCGTATTAGTGATACAATATAAATTCACTTTTATAAAACGAAAAGAATCCTATTTATTTAGGATTCTTTTCGTTTTGCCCATCTCACTATTTATAAAAACATGTCCACAAGGGAAAAATATTAAACTTACAGTTAACTATAAAATTCCGCTCTGATGTACTACAAAAAACTCCCACCTACATACTCTTATAATCAAAAATATTTTTCTCTATTTCATATAAAGTATGATAAGCATCCATAAAGATAAAGCACAAAGGATAGCAAGCACTATACGAGTAGATAGTACCCTTACTTCGAAATCGGTTTTCTTGGATGGTTCAGGATATGCAATTACATAAATCCCTTTTAATAGTGCGAGCCATGCAATAAGTGTAATGAGTCCCTGCCAATTAAGTGTCCAAACATTATGTAGGATAACAGTACCTAACCCAAGGAAAATTGATAGAAAGCCATATATAATTCCAAATCCTCTGTCTTCTACCACTAATTTTTCTTCTCTAATTTTAATTTATTAACAATGTAAGATACCAATGTATTCAATGGAGTAATAATAGTCTTAGATGTTTTATACTCAACTTGCTTAGATGCATCAACCATAGATAATTGAGCAACAGAGATAAATTTCTTTTCATCTTTAATGATTTGATTTAAGAACTTTGTAACTTCTTGGTTGTATTCTTTTTTTAATCCTTTCATTATCAATTCAAAAACACTATTTATGACAACAACCTCTAAATCTAAAGATTTTTGAAGGCTATTAGCATGATGTTTAAGACGTTCTACTGTGCCTTCAACAGTTGCAGGATTTGTAAAAACAATTGTCTGAGGTTGCTGTATATTGCATATGTAATCAAAGAAAGGTACATCAATTTTAATAATTGGCACTGATATTGAGTCTTGGTCTTCATGTAAAATTGCAATATAATTTGTACAAGTAATAAGGATAGCATCAACATTACATTGAGCAATCCATTCTATTTGCTCTTTAACTTTAAATTGAGCATCTGATTCTTGAAATTTTTCATTGGATGTAACCTGATACATTAATGCCGGGTCAACAAAATGGATTAATTCAATGTTAAATGAGGTAAGTGCCTTTTCTATATATTCTATATTTGAATAATGGGCATGTAAGCATCCTAACCTTTTTCTCAAATCCATTCCACCTTTATTATATTTTCGCTTATTCTATCAGTATGCGAATCCACGTGTCTACTGAAATTGAGACCTTTTCTTACATTCTATAAAATGCACCTTTAACTGAACAATTTATTTTCACTAAATAGTTCCTTAATTGATTTTTTTAATAAATAAGGTAACAAGTAATTTTGCAAAATCTAGGATGCAGAGGATTTAAGTTATATTTTTTTGCATCTTGAGCATGTTGATCTTTCCACTTAGGAATTAAGCCTGTGTGGACTTACTTTGACTCCAGACCTATTGCTAGTTTGTCAAACGTTTAAGGTAATCAAAATTTATAAAGATAGCGTATAAATTGAAACCAAAACATTCTTCCTTTTATTACAGATATTAAAAAATACGGTATAAAAATTCCATTTTATACCGTATTTTCAAACAACTATTTTATTTATTAAGGAACTTTACTTCAGATCTTCACTTGTGTAAAAACCTTAAAAATTCTCTCCATAGAATTGCTTTCCTATCCTCTTCTTAATTTTGACGTCTAGAAGTCAGCATTTAAACTAAACATGCTAATATTGATTTTGTGCGATTGTCAGTTACCTCATAATAAATTTCTAATCCTTTCCGAGTACCTGTAACCATTTTAGCAGCTTTTAGTTTAGATAAATGTTGACTAATTGTACTTTGAGGCATTTCCAAATCCCCATACATTGTTGTTACATTAGTAGGACCTTTTGCAAGCATTATTTTTACTAAAGATAGACGAACTGGATGCGCCAATACCTTTAACACCTCAGCGATTTCTTGAAACATTTCTTTTTTTTCTTTCATCTTATTTCTCCCCTTTTATATACATATTTATGTTATCCATATATATAATTCGAAGGTATATGCGTTTTTGTGTCCGTCATTTTAAAAAAATATAAAAAAACTTTAATCCGAAACTAAAAGATTAGCTTAACATAATGTCTCACTATTAATGATGAATAGGAATCTCGTTATAGAAGCAGCAGTTTTTATGCTACAACTCTACATTCAACTAACTAAAATCAATGAAAAAAAGAGCAGATAGTCTGCTCTCTTATGATGCCTCCTTATGTTCCGTGGAATGTTTAACACTCCCCATTCTCTTTAGTTTATTCCATCCTACCGCTACGCCTCGAATAGATGAGAATATAGATTTAATGACAACATAAGTCATAAATTGACGATAAATAAAGCGTTGTAAAATTAACCACACTAACGGTTTAGGGTCCTCTTTCTCTAATTTAAATGCAAACAGAGATGCAAAAAGGTCTAATAAAAAGAATACAAGATAAAACCCTAACACTTTTAGCGGATTGCTACCAAACAGCCCCATAATCATTAAAATATCTGCAAAAGGAGCAATGAATTGCAGAACATATTGGAATAACCACATGTTAGGCAATGCAATAAATCCTAACGTTTTATGTTTTGTATGAAACACTGCTTTTCGATGTTTCCAAAGACATTGGAGTGTACCATATGACCAACGATATCGCTGTTTAATGAGACTTTTCACATCTTCAGGTGATTCCGTAAAAGCATAGGCCTTTTCTTCATATACAATTTTATATCCTTGACGTAAAAATGTAATAGTAAGATCCGTATCTTCTGCTAATGTATCTTCGCTTAAATATCCAGATTCAACTACATTCTTCTTGCGCCACGCCCCAATAGCTCCTGGAACAACTGTAATACAATTTAACTCATCAAAAGCTCTACGTTCTAAATTAAACCCTGTAATATACTCAACATGTTGCCAAGTAGTTAACAAATTTCGTCTATTCCCCACTTTAACATTACCTGAAACTGCTGCTACATTCTGATCTTCAAAGTGTCTAATCATTAGAGAAATGGCGTCTTGCGCAATAATAGTATCCGCATCTAAAGTGACAATAATCTCTCCTCGAGATTGTTGAAACCCTAGGTTCATTGCCGATGATTTCCCGCCGTTTTCTTTCTGAATGAAACGAACTTTAGGGTGTTTATAAAATGTTTCTTGCATTACTTTTGACGTACCATCTGTCGATCCGTCATCCACAACAATAACTTCAAATTCTCCATACTTACTATCCAAAATTGAGCGAATTGTCTTAGCTATCACCTTTTCTTCATTATATGCTGCTATGACAACACTAACAAAAGGTTGGTAGGACGAATTAATAGAGCGAGATAACGTTTTTCTTTTTTGCTTCCATGCAAAATAAATTAAGAATAAGAATCGAAAAATCCCTAATCCAATAGCAATATAAAAAATAGTTGTTAATATATGTTTAAAGTATCCCGCCCCTGAAAAGACAGCTTTATTGTAAAGTAAATATTGCTCACCCTCAGAAGAAACTGGGGGCATAATTTCATCTCGTTCTTTATTCATTAAATCTGAAATTGTTACAAAACTATATCCATGCTTTTTAAGCTCTTTAATAATGATCGGCAACGCCTCTACCGTATGGGTACGATTCCCTCCCGCATCATGGAGAAGAATAATATTTCCCTCTCCCTTATAAACGGGATTAAGAGCACGCTTTACTAATTCATTAGTTGATGGTGTTGCCCAGTCCTCAGGATCCACTTTTTCTGCTACCATTGTATAGTTCATATTTTGTGCCCGTAAAATAGGCACTATTTCATTTGAGGAATCCGGGTTAGCATCCGCTTCGTATGGTGGCCTAAACAAAACTGTAGAATGCCCAGTTATTTCCTGGATCAGACGTTGCGTCGTATTAAGTTCTACTTTTGTTCGTAGTAAAGACGTATCAGCTACGTTAGGATGCTTGAAAGTATGATTGCCAATTTCATGCCCTTCATCGTATATTCTTTTTACAATACTAGGATTTAGTTGTGCGTTTTCACCAAGGACAAAAAAAGCAGCTTTTATTTTATTCTCTTTTAATATATCTAAAATTTCTGGCGTATATTTCGGGTCTGGTCCATCATCAAATGTTAATACTACTTGTTTCCCTTTCGGTTTTCCATATCGTTGCACTTCGTATGCAGATGGTAAAGATTGATATACTTCATCTGTAAGATAACCATCTTTGCCTACTTTAAAATCTCTCAATCCATTTTGCTTTTCATTCTCAATCTGTAAAATTTCACCTTGTCCAGAATAATTCACTTCATCTAAACTAGTGATTTTATGTAATACATCAGGATTTTTTTGTGCCTCAATCGGATTTTTTAAAACTTTCCATATTGTAGGATCTTCTGCTCCTAATCTCCATAACGCAAACCCCTTTGCATTGTTGTCCATTGCGATTTTCACTTGATTATAGAGAGTAACACTGTCTAAGAACCAAGCAGTATGTTCTTTCTCTCCTGTTTTATATCTAAAATAAGGATTTCCACTCATGTTATCCCATTGAATTTTCATATTGGAATCATTCGCCATTGTCATAACTTCTGAAAAAGTTAAAGACTTCGCAGGTTTTTTATTATTTATTTCCCAATCATATCCGTAGTTACCGAAAGCAACTATAAGTTTATTAGACGGAATATTCAGTTCATTTAATGTATGTTGGAACCACTTATTTGAAGCAATTGGTCCTGGTTCCCCCGCTCCATAGTGCTCATCGTACATCATTACAATCATACGATCTATTATTTTTGCTAATGCACCATAATCAAAAGCCTTATCATTAGCTGGAACATCTTGTGTAACGAGCAAATCATGTTTATGAAAGACCGTAGTAAGTTCTTTCATAAAATTTGTTAAGTTTTCTCTATCACTTTCAGGTACGGCCTCAAAGTCAATATTAATACCTGAAAACTGACTCTTTTTAACTTCGCTTACTAAATCATTAATAAATTTCGTCTTCACATCATTCGGCGAATTCAGTAACTTATGGATAAGATCACTATCAGGGCCAGAAGCTTTTTCTGTATAGTTAGTAAGTAACGGCATAATTTTCACATGATTTTTTTTTGCTAGTTTTACAATCTCAGGTTTTATCTCACTTCTAATCGTTAAATCTTCTTTTAAATGATACCATTCTGGTACTAACGTGGTTAATGAATTGATATTTTCTTTTAAAGACGCTGTACTATTTTCATCCCAGTTTACATAAAAACCATACACTTCTTTACGTTGTTTACTATCGTTTGTCGAATTCACCAAATTTTTATTATCCTTCATTTCGGTATTTGGCTTGAATTCTTCCTTCTTTAACTGCTCCTCACTAAGTTTTTGATTAATTGGTACAAGTTTCGTATCTTGTTTTACAGTAGGATTCATGTTTGGAATTTCTGGTGTTGAAAAAATACTTTGAAAGAAAAAATAAAATACAACACCTACACTAACTATTGAGATACATAGAAACCAAATAAAGGCTATGTTTCTCCTTCCTTTCGGATCATAAAAAACAGGTTTTTCTTTATCTTTCTCTTGTTGAATGTTTTTCTCCATTATATTTTTCACATACTCCTTCTTAATAGAACTATAGAATAATAAAGTGAAACTTTAATTAGCCTCACCAATCTAACATTTATAAGCAGCCCAACTCCCATCTAACTTCTTTGCCTTAGCTAAATTTTGAGATGGGAGTTTTACTGCCCACAATAGCGAGATAAATCCTTTTAGCTTTAAATTGAATCTCTCACTTCCATATTCTATTGATTCTTTTTTTCATTGCCTTGTTGGTGGCCCCTATTCTCTTGTTGAGATCCCCTTCCATTGTTCCCTTGCTCATTCTCATTATTTCCTTGTTGAGGTCCTCTTCCGTTGTACCCTTGCTCATTCCCATTATTTCCTTGTTGAGGTCCTCTTCCGTTGTTTCCTTGCTCATTCCCATTATTTCCTTGTTGAG
>NZ_CP016285.1:3141950-3344626 GCF_001679765.1 Bacillus sp. B25(2016b)
CATTCCCATTATTTCCTTGTTGAGGTCCTCTTCCGTTGTTTCCTTGCTCATTCCCATTATTTCCTTGTTGAGCTTCTCTACTGTTATTCTCCTGTTGATTCCTTCTATTTTCTTGCTGAGATCCTCTTCCATTGTTTTCTTTTATTTGCTTCGATGGCTGTTCCTCTGTTTTCTTTTGTTCTTTATGCTCTTGCTTCTCATACTTTTTTTCTTGTACGGGAGACAAATCCATTGTTGCATCAGGAGATGACTCCGGTTGCGATTGCACCTCTTCTTCGTTTTCCACCGGATTAGACGGCGTGGCAGGAGGCGTAAGCGATTTGTTCTTCTCATTCTCTTGCTTTATATAGACACCTGTGCCAATTCCAGCTTTTCTAGCATTCTCTCGTACTTGCATTGTGCTACTTTGATATTCAACTGTAATATGTTTTAGCTCATATTCTTTCTTTAATTCTTTCATTGCCTTTTCCAAAAGTGGTTCTAGTGCCTTGTCCTTTGCAACAGCTGTTAGCATAACTTGCTTATCATTCGTTAAATACTTATCCTCTTGACTTTGCTTTATAATAGTACGTATTACTTCTTGCAATTGTTTATTTTCCCATTGCTTCAATTCTTTTAAAATACGCCTTCCATCATCATTACAAGCCTGCAAATCTATAACACGAAAATCCTTTGTTACGCTCACCTCTAAACTTGGATTTATATCAACTGAGACGTAAGCAAATACTTTTTCTTCTGGTTGGTTGTAGAAAAACAGCACTGCAAATAGAAAACAAGCAACAAGTATTGATGCAGGCTTTAAAAAGGAAGGGATTGAAAAATACGATGCTTTTTGTTCTTGCTCATCAAATGAGATTTCTTCCCCGATTATGCAAGAATCCCCTTTTCTTTTACACGTAATAAACTCTCCATTTGGAGTTAAAACAACTACGCTATGCTTTTTTATATCCATCACAATTCCTTTATTCATCATGCTTCCCTCCCTTTATATAATCAAGAATGTATGTATAGTTGTTTGCAAAGATAATACACATTGCAATGATATATTTTCTATGACGCTCCAATGTTTTGCGACTTACCCTAACACGCGGTTCAATATGTTTAAGCGGTAACTTTTTCTTTCGGAACAGCTCTTCCATCATTTCCTCTTCTTTTATAATAATTTTCACAATTTCTATTAAGTGCTCACGTGTATCACGATGCTTAGGAGATTCTTTAGCAAGCTCTGAGAATGTGATTTTAAACTCAGCTAGCACACTTTGAAAATGAAGAATTTCCTCCTTACGGTTACTATTTTCCATCTCTTTCATATACTCCGTAAGCGACACTTGCATTTCTAACATTTCCTCTTGCTCATCTTCTTTTAAAAAGACAAAGTTATGTTTAGACTCCTTACGTATATAGTCAATTACATCTCTTTTTATAAGAAGATCAGCAAACGCTAAAAAGGATTTTCCTTTTGTATATGAATACTGTTCAATTGCTTCGTTAAACGCAAACAATCCAATGCTATATTCATCATCCTGTTCTGTAATATATCGGCGGCAGACAGATGAAATTGATTTTCTAATAAAAGGCTGATACTGTACGATAAACGCTTCTTTATCTTCTTCGTTGTTTTGTATGTTACATACGATATCTTCTATTTTCGGTTTTCTTAAGATCTTCATTACTAAACTCAACACTTGTAATCTCCCAGCCTCCTTCAAATAGCAAAATGGCTACTGCACAAGTGACCATTTAACCAGATTTTCTTGGTACTTTTCTTCGGTCTTGTTTTCTTGCTGTTAATTATATTTTTCGAGTCTAACTTTTCCCAACGTTTTCTTAATGATTTTCCTTTTCTCTCAGCACTAAAGTTAAGGTTGTATTTTTATCTACTTTCTTATTTTCTACCGTTCGTTTTGCTTATTCTTTTTCTATTTTATCTGCAATTCTTGAATAACTCTCCTCTATACCATTGGTAATTTCATCCTTTTTTTTGGATGCCCACTTAATCTAGTAATTTTATTAATACTTCTATATTCTTTCATAGTCATTTTTCTTCTATTTATTTTCTTCACTATACATATTCGGAGGAATACATAGTTTTATGGGGGTCAAAAAATATTTTTATAAAAAATACATATTTATTTCAAAAATAAAAACCATCAATTTGAAAAAGGATAATCAAATTGATGGTTTTCTTATAATATCTATTAAATTAAGTTGGATTCTCATCATATCTAAAAAAAGTACTAGCTATCCTCTGCCGCTTTTCTCCACTTTTATCTTTCTTGGTTATCATAATATGTCTTATCTGCGTATTTTCTATCATTTCCTTTTAGATAAGCTAAAATTACTTTTGGATTTTTAAATAAAGTCCAGTCTCCATATGTATCAAATCTTCTGCATGAAGTTATCATTCCATTTTTAATAGTACCGAATTTCTTATTATTTTTCTTTCCCCACTCTTTTAAACGTTTTGCGAAATCTGCATCTTCTGCCATAAGCATGTTTTCATTAAATCCATTGATTGCCATAAAGTCTTTTCTATAGCACCAAAAAATCCCTACAGATATAGCTCCGTACTTAAAAAGTAAAGGGATTATGATTAACATTGCGGAGAGAAATATTCCTAAAGATATTCTTTCAAACTTCCCATTCACCCCACCACCAATGTATTTACCTGAAGCTAAATATTTATCTACATTAGACAACATAGACTCTGTCATTATCGTATCAGCGTCTATAGTAACGATTATTTCTCCACTGGCTATTTTAGCCCCTGCATTTCGAATTTTAGATAAGTTTTTATCGTTATTTTTCAATGTAATACAATTATAAGATTTTGCTATTTCCTCTGTTTTATCTGTACAACGATTTAAAACAACTATAACTTCCGTTTGCTCTTTATATGCCTCTGATGCCTTTGCAATTGAATCTAAACATTTTCTAATGTACTTTTCTTCATTGTGTGCAGGAATTATAATAGAAAACTTCATATCTTTTTTCAAATTGACTCCTGAAGATTCATTTGTCTCAGTCATAATATTCCCCCCTTATTTTATAAGGTTAATATCTACTATACATAAATTATATTAATATTTATTAGGTTATATTATAGAAACTGAAGGTAAAGAGGCTCTTACTGTCGACGTTCAAAAGCAAGACGTACAGCAAGCACCGTTAAAACACTTGCCATAAGCCAACGCTGTACTCGTAGCCACGTCGGGCGTGTGCCAAACCATTTTGCAATTTTACTTGCTGTACATACAATTACAAGGTTAACTATAAAGCTAACAGTGATTTGCGTAAGCCCCAAAACTTCACCTTGAAAAAGCAGCAATCCCTTCTCTGGATCTTAAAATTGAGGTAGAAGTGATACACACAAAATGGAAATATTTAGATTCAAAAGTAACCTATCCGTAGAGCTACTAAAACTACTACGAATAAAGCAAAGCAACATGTAATATTTCGAATCCACTTTTGTATATCACCAAAATACCTTTCTATAAATATAGCGTTGATAGTAAGCATAAGAAATAAAACAAAGAAAGGCAGCGAGGTATAGGTCCATTTTTATCTTCATGGCTGGAATTATACTCCTTACCAAATTTCTAAATGAAATGTATAGCTGAGTAGTTACCTTATTTTTCAAAAAGACATTCTGGTTATTTCTTTTTCACTTCTTCTACAAATTCCCATGTCTCTCCGTTATCTTTTGATTGATAAAGTGCACTACTATCGCCATTGTAGTCTCCATCTGCCCCTTGTCCAACTAACATATTAAAAACCCCATCTTTCTCATATGGCATACTAGGAGAATCAAAAGGACTTATTGTGGACTGTGTATGATCTAATTTCACTTCATGCGGCGGATATTCTACCTTTTTGAAAGATACTCCCCCATCATCTGTACGATATAACTCTCCTTCATTACCAGAAGGCCTGATTGCTCCTAAAAACCCAAGTTTATCATTTATAAAAGTGATTCCTGATACACTACCAATCCCCCCATTAAATGGGTCTGGATTGATAACCTCCCATGTTTTCCCTTCATCACTAGTCTTGCTTAATGAATAAAAGGCGCTCCCTAATGCTTTATCTGTCATATTTAGTTTATAACCAACTTCTTTCGATAGGAAAAACTGTTCTTTTTCATTCTTTAAATCTTGTTGTTCCTTCTCTTTAAGCCTATCTTCTTTTGGAGGCGTCTTTGATTTACTCCAACTTGCGTCACTTATTAAATTATATCTAGCAGGGACTAGCTCTTTCTCTTTTCCAGGGACAAATATAGATACAGTATATCCAATGATATCAGAAGCTGCTTCTTTAAGACTCTGCTCCTTACCATCCTCAGTAATATTAATAATTCCCTCTGTATTGGATCCCCAATTTCTTTTTCCATAATAAATCAACCCATACTTACTTTCATTCCATTTTTTGACCGTTTGCTTAACTGGGATCGCCTTAACCGTTTTAATTAAAGGTTCTACTAATTTATCATCATTATAATCAGGCTTTGCGTATCCATCTCGTATTATAGTAATATCTTCTGATTTCTTCTTATTATAAGAGATTAAATAAGTTTCTTCTTTCCCATCAACATTTTTCCCATAAACAAATGTATCAAACGCTGTGATTGTTCCATCTGAATGAAACGTAAGATCAAAATCAGTTGCCATATACAATTTCTTTGGCAAAGGATATTTTTTATTTATATCTTCAAAAATACCTTCTACTCCAGATTTATATATATTATTATGTTTAAGTTTAACTGACCTTTCATGTTTTAACTTTTCTATAAACCATGCCAATTTGCCATTGTAATTTATTGCACTTTTATAAATCTGCATCCCATAAAATGATGTAATTGCAACAATAACGATAATAGAAATGGATCTCCATGCCATTGAATTTGTTAATTTTTTAGATTTATATTCTCTATTTTTTATCACCCGCATTGTAGTAAATGTAGTTATGGATATAAAAAGTACTATACATAATAACAAAATGTAAATATTATAATTCATTCTTCCGTACTTACAGTATAAGGCCAACTCATAACAAAAAATCCCGTATACAATTATTAGTATTGGATTTGTTACTAATGACAGAAGTATCCTTTTTGTATTTTCTCTAAATATAGAAACCACTCCTAATTATATGAATTACTGATATTAAGTATACTTTATTGTAAAGTAACAAAAAAGCTATTTAATCTTGTCGCAAAAAATACAATAGACATATGAATATTATATTCATGTTAAAAAGGCCAACAATCCAAGATTGTTAGCCTCTACTTCCCATATTCGTATCTTTTATCACTTTACTTCCTTACAACTGGAATCCACATTTCACCAAACACTAAGCCGTTTCTTTTCCCCATCTCAACCGTCGTATTTGGTCCACCAACATAAGCAAACTCATTTGCATCTGGTAAAGCTTGACCGAAGGCGATGCCAGTCAACTTATTACTTAACTCTTCAGCTGTTTTGTCTTCCCCTTTTACTACTAAGTATTCTCCCCTCGGAAACTGAATCACTCTAGATTCTTCTTCTATTTGTGCTTCTGTCATGACACCCGCATAATACATCATTTTGTTATTCACCGCTTCGCTCACAGAAAAAATGTATTCATTTGTCGCTAAAGCTTTTAAAGTGTCCAGCCTTCCATCTTCTTTAACAGCCGACCAAAAGTCTTCCTTTTCTTTATTTATTCCAGCAAAGTCTGTGTACTCACTCTTAATTTCAGTTCCAATACCTAACACAATAAAGCTATCTTTTTCTTCTATAGTATAATTTTTCATATACAAAACCTGCCTCTTTTTTTATTAATCAAACGATTTATCTTTTCATCTGATACGTTTATAATATCTTTAAACCATGTCAAAAAATGATACTGTTTAGGAGACCAAAATGAAAAAAGTTGAACGGATCAATACAATTATGCGATATATTAACAACCGCTCTCACTTTACAATTTCTGAAATCATACGAGAATTTAACATATCACGATCGACAGCTATTAGAGACATTAGAGAAATTGAAGCTATGGGAATGCCACTTGTCGCTGAAGTTGGGAGAACGGGTGGATATTTTGTTATGCATAATTCTATCCTGCCCGTTGTTCGCTTTACTGATAATGAAGTGAAAGCTCTTTTTATTGCCTTTATGGCTACGAGGAATCAACAACTTCCCTATCTAAAAAGTCGTCAATCTTTAGCTGAAAAACTACTAGGACTCATCTCAGAAACCCAGCAAGATGACCTCGTTCTTTTAAATCAACTCTTGCTGTTCCAAGGAACTAATCCTCATAATCCCGATCTACTTGAGCTTTCTGATCTCCCCCATCCTATGTTAGAAAAACTCATTCAAATCCTTCTTTTAGATAACCATTTATTGATTACTATCAAAGAAGATGAAGAAATCAAGTCTTATCCAATTTATCTATTGCACCTTTATCAAGAAAAAAGCCATTGGATCATTGAAGGATTTGACTTAAAAGAAGAAAAGAAGTTAATGTTTCCTGTCGATGCTCTCATCAATATCGAACCGTACACGACGAATAAAAGGCTCAATAAGAAAAAGATTTTAGAAAAACTAAGTAAGAAGGCTGAAGCAATTAACCTTGTACTTGAACTTGGTCCGACAGCAATTGCCCAGTTCAAAAAATACCATCCTTTAAAAATTTCAATATCTTATACTAATCCTTACCAATCCACAGCCATTTTAAAAACTTTTATCAATGTTAACAATCCCGATGAAGTGACGGAAATAATAAATTGGCTGCTTTTTCTAGGGAAGGATATTAAAATCAAAGAAATACCCGATGAAGTATTAGCAGATTTACAAAAACGAGTGTGCTTATACATTCCATAAGCAGTGAGCCTCAAATATTAAGCTTTATCACTGGATAATTATCCTATTTTTAAATACCATTTCATTTACTACAATGAGAGCATGATAAATAATAAAAGCACGGAAAATCTCCCGTGCTTTTCTAAATATATATTATTCCTGAAGGTTTCGTTTATCTCGTTTCTTACCCTAACTGACGTTTAAATGCTTTACTGGCGAAAAAGTAAGAGATGACCATTATACCTACGCACCAAGCGAGTGCAATCCAAATATCGTTACCCACAGTTCCTTCATATAAAAGAGCACGAATCGCATTCACGATTGAAGTTACAGGCTGATTCTCTGCAAACGCACGAACAATTTTTGGCATCGTTTCGGTAGGCACAAAGGCCGAACTAATAAATGGAAGAAAAACTAGCGGGTACGAGTAAGCAGTCGCCCCTTCCATAGACTTCGCTTTCAATCCTGGAATGATAGCTAGCCATGTTAGCGCCAGCGTAAACATCCCAAGTATTCCAGCTACCGCGAGCCACTCTAGAATATTAGCACTGGAACGGAAACCCATTAATAATGCAACAAGAATAACCACCACGATAGTAAGTACATTAGCAACAAGAGAGGTTAAAACATGAGCCCACAATATCGATGAACGCTTAATTGGCATCGTAATGAAACGTGCCATCAGCCCACTCTTTACATCCGTAAAGAGTCGCACAGAAGTGTAAGCTACACCGGATGCGATAGCCATTAGCAAAATTCCCGGCAATAAATAATTGACGTAGTTATCTGTTCCTGTCTTTATAGCCCCGCCAAATACGTAAACAAATAATAGCATCATCATAATCGGCGTAATCGCTACTGTAATAATTGTATCCGGGCTGCGCATAATGTTACGCATTAAACGACCTAATAATACACCTGTTTTACTTTTCATTTACATCTCCTCCTTTTTGCCAATGATCGCAAGGAATATTTCTTCCAATGTCGGTTGCTTTTCGATATACTCCACTTTTGCCGGTGGGAACATCTCTTTCAGTTCAGCAAGAGTACCTGTCGTAATAATTTTTCCGCCATGCAAAATAGCGATACGGTCTGCCAGTTGTTCTGCTTCCTCCAAGTACTGAGTCGTAAGCAAAATAGTTGTACCGCTACCGGCAAGTTCCTTTACTGTATCCCACACTTCGATCCGCGCTTCTGGATCAAGTCCGGTCGTTGGTTCGTCGAGAAAAATAACTGCTGGCGCCCCAATCAAACTCATTGCGATATCAATCCGGCGCTTCATCCCTCCTGAATACTGATCTGCCCTCTGGTTGGCCGCATCAGTCAGGCTAAATCTTGCAAGTAGATTATCAGCAACTTGTGCGGGATTGGAAACACCACGTAACTTAGCGATCATTATCAAGTTTTCTTTCCCCGTCAACATGCCGTCTAAAGCTGCAAACTGTCCTGTCAAACTGATACTTTGACGAACTTGATCTGGTTGGCGCTGTACATCAAATCCACAAATGCTTACCTCACCGCCATCTTGCTTCATTAGCGTCGAAAGGATATTGACCGTTGTCGTCTTTCCCGCTCCATTTGAGCCTAGCAGCGCGAAAATTTCTCCACGCTGTACATCAAAATCCACTCCCTTTAACACTTCTTTGTCTTTAAAAAATTTTTTTAATCCTTTTACAGAAATCGCTGCATTGCTCATGCTTTTTCCCCCTTACAAAAATAAATTACCTATACCCTCTATTTAGTACCACTGATATTCTGTAACACTTAGTACTGAGTTAAAAATATAACTGAATAGCGATGGCGGTAGTTCACATTTATGACCAGCTAATCAGTCGGTATTACGTATTGCATTTATTTTTTTCTCAATTTCTTCATAATACTTTCATTCAAATCTTCACGATATTTGGAGACATACGTTTTAGCGTTTGCCACTAGTTCGTCAGCAAAAGATGCCACATCTTCCCCAGTAATATCTAGCACTTGTCTACCTTCCGCTGCACCGGCTTCAAACAAATCGATTAATTCGTACTGAATGTGCAGCATATCCATCCCGTTTCCGGTCGAAAAATTCCACATATAGTTTTGAATTTTCTTAAACACAAACTGATAGTCCTCTGGCAGTGCTGCAACACGTGCCATCATCATTCTGTACTCTTTTTTATCACCGATTAATTTTTTGAATATTTCCAACATGTTATTTTCCTCCTTTTTATAAAGCAGAACAAGAAACTCTCCAAATATGAGCCGAAACATTTTATATTATGAGGCTAGTTTGACTTCAAGACGTTAATTTTTGACGATACAAAATCCCATTTTCTCCAAAATAATTCAAGCTCCTGACGACCAGCTTCATTTAATGAATAAAACTTACGAGGCGGCCCCATATCTGATGGTTTCTTTTCAATATTCACAAGCTTTTTCTTCTCTAGTCGTACGAGAATGGTATACACCGTTCCTTCCACGACTTCGGTAAACCCAAGATCATTCAAGTGGCGAGTAATCTCATAACCATACGTTTCACGGCGGCTAATGATTTCCAACACACACCCTTCCAGTGAACCTTTCAACATTTCAGTTAAATTTTCCATGTTCTGATCCTCCTTTACCCCCTATTCTGTCTGACTTATATTCAGTATTACAGAGTACTAAGGCGAATTTTTCACTGAACAGTTTTTGTGAATTCGAACTATTCAGTATCACTTATTACATCTACATTGTATGACTAAGTAGCGATAGAAGTCAACTGATTTTCAAATTTTTTCTAAAATCCGCTATTACCTATTGTCTGCTGAAAATATTTTGAGAAACAACACTACTCAGTATTGCTTATTACAAGTACATTGTATGACTGAGTAGCGATGAATGTCAACTCGATTTTTATATTTTTTTCTAAAATCAACTATTACCTATTCGATACAGTCTGTTTTCTTTTTTTTAATTTCCCCATACCTATCCCACTAAGAAAAGAAAATACCCCAAAATAAAAATTCTACATTTTTGTTTTGGGGCGCTATACTATACCAAAGTTAATGAATATGGCTAGCTCTTCTTATTTAATAAGACAGATCATTTTTTGTTACGATAACATCATAGCCATATCTTCTGCTACATTTGTAATTAGTTTTAAACCAAATGTTTCTTGTAATACATCAAGCACGCCAGCTGAAATAAATTCAGGAGCCTTTGGACCGATGCGAATATCTTGAATCCCAAGACTAAATAGCCCTAGTAAAATGGCAACCGCTTTTTGTTCAAACCATGATAGGACAATACTTACTGGCAATTCATTCACTTCACATTGAAAAGCATCAGCTAAAGCAGCCGCTATTTTCACTGTAGAAATTGAATTATTGCACTGTCCTAAATCAATGTAACGCGGAATTTCCGTACCAGGTACAACACCGTAATCCACATCATTAAAGCGGAATTTCCCGCAAGAAGTTGTTAAAATAACCGTTTCTGGCGGAAGTGACGTTGCTAATTCACGATAATATTCTCCGCCTTTTCCCGGTGCATCACAACCGGCGATAACAAAGAAACGCTTTATTTTCCCTTTTTTTACTGCGTCAATAATTTCTGGAGCTAATGATAATACTGTATTATGATGAAACCCTGTCACTAACTGTTCATCCGACTCCATATGTACTTCTGGAAGTTCTAGCGTTTTTTGAATTAACGTTGTAAAATCATCATTTTCAATTTTTTGTACACCTTCTAAACCTGCAATGTCATATGAAAAGAATCGATCAGAGTACGAGCCTTTAATTGGCATAACACAGTTCGTTGTAGCTAATATGGCACCAGTAAATTTTTCAAAAAGGCGTCTTTGATCATACCATGCCTTACCGATGTTTCCTTTTAAATGTTTATATTTTTTCAGCTGCGGGTATCCGTGTGCTGGTAGCATTTCAGAATGCGTATAAATATTAATGTCTTTTCCTTCTGTTTGCTTTAATAGTTCTTCTAATGCAAATAAATTATGGCCCGTAACTACAATTGCTTTACCTTCTACACGATTTTGTGTAATTTGTACAGGTTCTGGCACACCAAAATGATTCGTATGTGCCTCATCCAATAACTCCATCACCCGTAAAGCTGATTTCCCAACTTTCATAGCCATATCAATATGCTCTTGTTCGTTAAAATTAGAATTTGTTAATGTCATATATAAAGCTTCTTGTGTTGTAGCATCTACAAATGCATCCGTATACCCTAGCTGAGCAGCATGTGTGCGATAAGCTGCAATTCCTTTTAGCCCAAACACAATCGTATCTTGTAAACTCGCAATCGTTTCATTCTTACCACAAACACCCATCACTTTACATCCGCCTGTTGGCGTTTGTTCACATTGATAACAAAACATATCATCCCACCCTCTCCCAATCATTCATTACACCTTAAGCATAATACCCATTGAAAAAAAGTGATGTGATATCAATCACAATAATATATAAAGATTTGTGACAGTTCATATTGTTGACATAATATTTTTATTGACACTAAAAAATGTACATTAGTGTGCACACATCTTTCGATACTTTTAAATAGCTAAATAATTAATTTGGAGAAATATATACAACGAAAATTTTTTGAATCCTTATACAAATAGTTGCAATTCATCACATATGAAAATAGACATACAAAAACGCCATCCTTTTCTATCATTCAATAGAAAGAATAGCGTATTTTTTATTTTAAGAAACTATCATTTTTTATTAAAGCCTTTATTGTAAAGCTTTTTATTTACAATACATTTACACTATCTTAACATTACTTACATTATTTATATGATATATTTATATAGAAACTACTTAAGAAATTTCATATACATTTTATCTTTATGATCTCTTATCTAATCAATAAAAAGATCATGTTATATTTTTATAACAGGGGTGAATTAGAATGACTGAAACTTTAAAAACACTTATAATGCTTGATGCTACTTACGTTGTTATAGCAATTATGACAGTTCTAGTATTTGTATACTTGGAATTAAAATCTCAGTAATACATGCTGGCGTAATCGACAGATTCAGCATTTAAATATAGTTAGAAGAAAGAGAGGAGAAAATTATTTCTCCTCTCTTTTGTATTTCTACAATTTCTTATTTTAATAAATCCAATGTATGTAAAAGTAATCCTCTGTCTCCTACTTCTCCATGACCAGGTACTACCGAATTTATATTTCCATATCGCTTCAGCACATTCTCAATCGATGTAGACCATTCATTTACATAAGCATCCGCAACGTTTCCTAAATCTTTCGCGGACGTAGATTTCACTAAACAGCCTCCAACTAAAATATTGTATTGCGGTAACCATACGACAATATTATCTTCTGTATGCCCTTTCCCTGGATAAAATGTTTCTACTTTCATATTTCCAAACTTCAAATTTGTAACGGTTTGTAAATCTCCAAATGGCTCTTCATATCCACTTTTCTTTGCTAGTTCTGCGGTTAATGCTGTACTATGCGCTTTAATTCCTCTTTCTTTCAACGTTTTTATTCCGCCAATTCGATCAGCGTGCGCATGTGTAATAATGACATCCGTTACACGCTTCTGAAATTTCTTTTCTACCATTTCTATTAGTTCCTTCGTTAATTTGTCATCCCAAGAAGAATCCACAAGTACTAACCCTTTAGAAGTATTAAGAACTAGACCGTTCGAAGGAACTGCTTCTCCATTAAAAGAACCTAACTCCGTATGAACCCATACATTGTTGTTTAACTGAGATATTGAAATAGTTCCTGTCTCATTTTTTATAGCTTTATGCTCTAGCTTTTGTTCCGCTTTCACAGAAGAAACTGTACTAACAAATTGAGTTACTCCTAGTAAACTAACACATACCCCTAATTTTAATAATGTATTTTTCATTTTCTCCACCCTTTCTTTCAAACGAAATAGTTATTACCTATATTAGACAATTCACCTTAACAGTTTGTTCCATCTTTTTTTGCATATTTTTCATACCATTAATAAAAAGCGCACAAATTTTGTACGCTTTAATTTTGTTAAATTATAACATTCATACTATAATTTATTTATAACCCTTTAACGGAGGTGTTTTCAATGACTCTCTTTGCTTCCCCCTCATTATTCATACTAGCAATTATTTCATTTGCACTAACCTATTTCATCGGAGTTAAACAATACACTTGGCTCTTATCAGGATTCAATGAACGCCGTGTGCCAGATAAAGTTAGGTTATCAAAAATAGTTGGTCTTTATAATTTAACTGCTGGTATTATCGCCACAATTGGTAGTGTCTTCACTACTCCTAATGTCAAAATCTTATTTCCTATCATTATAATTGGCCACGTTATAATCGCTGCTTATGTAAATACACGCATGGTGCATTGAAAAAAGATCACCCAAATGGATGATCTTTTTTATAATTTATCAACATATTGCTTCGCTTCTAATAAGGAAAAACCAAAAGCCTCTCTTACTCTCTTAACTGCTGTAACTGTTTTTCCTTCTTCCATAAGCTGACGTAACTCTTTATTAATTTCAGGTTCTCTATCTACAATTCCCATTTCTTTCGAAATTAGCTGTAATCTATCTTCCATCCTCTTTAAACGTGCATCCGTTTTCTTTTCGATTCTATTTAATTTTTCAATGATATAAATAAACCCAAGGACCGCTATCGGTATGATCATCCAAAATTCCATGACTATCCCTCCTTATTAGCTTTCATTTGTTTTATTTCACTAACTTGTGTAAATTTTACCACTAAACACATTTAATGTATAATAGTAATATACAACACTGTTAATAAAACCTTTTATTTTAGGGGGACACATTATGAAAAGATTTTTTAAGACGTTACTACAATTTATAGTTCTTTCATTTGCACTACATTTATTATTTGATATCGTTGGCTGGCTTGTTTTCAATGCGCCAATTAAAAATAAACAAATGATTATTTCCTTACTAACAACCTCATGGCTTATGTACATGTACCGAGACAAATTTTTTAAAACATTCACTTCGAATTAACTAAAAAAACTTCATCGATAAAAGATGAAGTTTTTTCTTTTTCTCTCTATTTACTACTGTATAATAGAACTAACATTCTGTCTTTTTAAGAAAGGAGCCACTATGAACTTAAAAAGTAACAATATATACGAAAAAATGAACCAATATTCCGTTGCAGGTTTAAGCCTTGCTATTATACGTGATGGCAAACTAGACGAAACGATTGCCTTTGGAACGCTTGAATCTGGAACAACTAGAACTGTCACTACGAATTCTATATTCAACTCTTGTTCAATTAGTAAATTCATCACTACAACGCTCGTACTAACGTTATCAGATCAAGAAATCATACATTTAGATGAAGACATAAATGATAGACTCACATCTTGGAACATACCTACCAACCTATTTACCTCACAGAAAAAAGTCACCCTGCGAAATTTATTAAGTCACCAATCTGGAATTATTGATCCTCCTAATAGTTTTGGACATTATACATTTGCACAAGGGCGACCAAACATGTCTGAACTCCTTGCCGGTAAAACATCCTATTGCCCAGTACCGATAGAAATAACTTATAAACCAGAAAACGAATTTCACTACTCCGATGCAAACTTTTGTATTATTGAACTACTACTTGAAGATATTACAGGAAGATCATTTAGTCAGTTATTAGAAGAACACATCTTCCAGCCACTACAAATGAAAAATAGTACACTTTTCTCTCCAAAAGACATAGATAAAAGCGATGTTTTTGCTTGCGGACATAATAAAGATAGAACTGTAACAAATGAGAAGTATCCATTTTATCCATTCGCAGCTGCTTCAGGTATTTGGACAACACCAACTGACTTGCCAGCTTTAGTTATTGAAATCATTCATTCCTTACAAGGAAAGGGTAAACTAAAACTTTCTCAAAAATTAGTAATAGACATGATTTCTCCTCAAGGTTGCTCAAAATGGACTGGATTAGGTGTTTTTCTAGATGATTCTAATGAAGAATTACAGGTTTATTCACTCGGATGGGGCGTTGGATTTCAATGTATGATGGTTTGTTATCCATACTGCTGGAATGGTGCTGTTATTATGACCAATTCCGATTTAGGTGTTCATCAAATGGAAGGGATCATTGGTGAAGTTGTAAAAACGTTACCCTTATAATGAAAATAAAGAAGCTGTTCCTTCCAGCTTCTTTATCTATATAACATTTTTCGCAACAATTTTTATATGTTCTGGTGCGATAATTTCCGTTATGCTTTCTTGGAAATCTTCCCCCAACATTTCTTCCAAATGTTCTAACTGCACTTCAACATGAGTGCATTCTAAATTATGTATATTTAACAGTGCATAATGATCTTTTTTCTTAATTACTAAATATTGATTTTCCTCTGTCACAAGTACAGAACCTAATCGGACTCCTAATAAGCGTTGATCATCAAACTTCATAATTACTTCTCCTTCCCTCATATAAACGAAACTACAATGAAAATAATTACATTTATGGAAAAACACGCTTATTTAGACTATATCATAATTTACTAAAATAGAAATATCTTTTTCTGTTTCAATAAAAATCCCTATTTTTTCATATATTTCGATACAAAAAACTTTCTCAACATGAAATTAGAATTTTCAGTTTTTAATTCTATGAAAATCTATTATAATAAATTTAATAAATGTTTGACCTCTCCTAATTCATGTACATATGGATGATCAGTAGTTATCACTACTGATCTATTTTTTTGATTTCAGAAAGCAAATATGCTGCATCCTTTCCTACACCACAAATAAGTGCGGAACCCCTTTGAGATTGCCACGGTAATCCGATATAATACAATCCTTTTACTGGACTGATTCCCCTTATATGATTAGGAAATCCTTTCTCATTCACTGCCTGTTCAATTTTAATCCAATTATAATTTTGAACAAAACCAGTTGACCATATAACGCTTTCTGCACTATAAATATCACCATTCTGAAACATAATGTTATTTCCTGATGCACTTACTGCTTTTTCTTGCAGTTTAATTGCTCCATTACGAATAAGTTTCTTACCTTCAAAACCGAAAATAGGGTCCTTTCTCTTCTGAAACCATCTTCCCCTCTTTGTATTTATTTCAGCGTACAATAAACCCACTTTTTCTAGCAGATTAAAAATACTTTTTCCGAAAAGTTGTAACGGTAAAAACGTTAAAGGATGACTAATAGACACCGTAACTTCATGCGTTTTTGCAAGTTCTACTGCTATTTGCATCCCTGGATTTCCGCCACCTACTACAAGTACCTTTCCCTGTGGAATTTGCGATGATGATTTATATTGTGATGAATGTATTTGAAAAATATGTGATGATAGATTTGCTGAAACTGAGGGAATAAATGGTTGCTGAAAACCACCTGATGCGATAATAACTTTTTTCGTTTGTAAAATTTCTGTAGGAGTATGTAATTCAAATATTTCTTTTTCTTTCTTTATTTTTAGAACTTCCGTTTGTAATTGTACCGGTAATTGAAAATGTCTTGCATATTCTTCTAAATAAGTTGCAATTTCATCTTTACATGGAAATTCATTGTTTTCACCTATTAACGTCATACCCGGCAAGCTACTGTAAGACCTTGGGGTAAAAAGCTTCAAAGAATCATATCGATTTCTCCATGAATCACCAACTCGTTTTCCTGCCTCAAGTAATAAAAAATTATACCCTTCTTGCTTCAAGTAATATCCCATTATTAATCCAGCTTGACCCGCTCCGATAATAATTAGGTCTTTCATTCTAATCCCTCCTTCTTTTACATATGAATATTTGTTCATATATTCATATGTTTCCATAATCATAACATTTTATTTTTATATAATTCAATATCTACTCAAAATAAAAAAGAGCAGTTTACCATAAAGTAAACTCCCCTTCATTCTATCTTCCCAGTCTTTAGCGCCTGTGCCCAGTCATATCTCTCTTGTTGAACAGCCAATCCAGCAGCTTCTTCCCAATTATAAGGAACTGAAATTTGTTCAATTGTCCATTCTCCCAAAACCTTTTCTATCACTACATATTTTGCATGCGGAGTTCCTGATTCCATTTTATGCATAACAGGTAACTCATCTTTGTATGCTGGAAGTCCTACACTTCCTGGATTTATAATGATCTTTCCGTTCGCTAAATAAACAACTCTAGGAATATGTGTATGACCACATACTATTATTTTTTGTTCTATATTTTGGAGTTGATCCATTATATTTTTTTCATTCTTTAATATTGCACCATTCTCATTCATCTCTTCTAACAAATACACTTCATCTGAAGTTGGCGTACCGTGACAACATAACATATCGTCTACAATAAATTGTGAAGGATGTTGTTTTAACCAACCTATATGATAATTTGTTAATTGATTTTGAACAAAAGTTAGTGTAGCAGATTGCTCTTGTATAGGTTCCCAAAGCATGCGATCACAATTGCCTTTAATATGTATCATCTCGCTACTCATTAATATTTCAATTGTCTCTAAAGGATTTAACGGCCCATACACACTATCTCCTAAATTTATTATCATTTCGACCTTGCGACGTGTAATATCTTTTAATACCGATTTTAAAGCGTGACTATTTCCGTGGATATCTGAAATTATAGCTATTTTCATCTTAATCCCTACTTTAATATATTATTTATAAACATCTGCAGCTAATTCCCTCAAAACTTCTACATTCACTACTTCAAAACAACCATTGTTTTTCTTGATTATATTTTTATCACAAAAGAGATTCAAAGTACGTAATAAATGCCGATAACTCGTTCCTAACAACTCCGCTATTTCCGTTAAATTCCCACTAAACACAATTCTATTTTCATGCTGAACTGCTCGTTCTCCTGCTGCTAACATGTAACTCGCAAGTCTATTTTCAAGTGGATATAGTAAATTAATTGTACTATTTTTTGAAAGTCGATTTAACTTATGTGCTAACGATCCACAAATACATCTTAAAAATTTCGCATCATGAAATAGCTGATTTCTCACTTTCCCTAAAGGTAAAGCAACACAATATGAATCTGCCATTACTTGTACGTTTGAAGCAGTCTTTTGAGAATGAATTAACTCCACATCTCCTAACAGCTGCAAACTATCATAGAAACATAGCAATACAGATTTCCCGTTACTTAATGTATTAAACGCTTTCGCTTTTCCTTCAACGAAGAAAAATAAATACTCTATTTCTTCATTCTCTCTACAAATAAACTCATTCTTTTTAAAAAATATAAGTTCCATATACGGCTTCATATCATGACTAAAAAATGAATCAATATTATTTTGCTTCATATACTCTGCTAGTTTAATAGAATTACATACTTTCTTCATAGTCCCCCACCTTTACAACTCATCCCCATTGTAATCAAAATTTTCTTCTTCCACTATGACATATGTCATAGTAATACACAATTTCAGCATGATACAGTCATTACAAATATGAAAATTAAAGGGGATATTACATTGTATAACTTTCTTTCTGTCTTTATTGGTGTGCTCATCGCCGTTATGCTTCCACTGAATGGGATTTTATCTGAGTTAATTGGGAAGTATACAGCAAGCGTTGTCATTCACCTTGTCGGTTTAATTGCAGTTATCTTCATTTTAATCATAAACAAAAATAAAATTCATTTTGATAAAAGTATTCCACTTTTTCTATATAGTGCTGGTGCGATTGGAGTATTCACTGTCCTTTTTAATAATATAAGTTTCTCCGTCCTTGGTGCTTCTATTACGATTGCATTAAGTTTACTCGGTCAATCTATCGCTTCCATCGTTATTGATCATTTCGGCTTATTAGGAATGAAAGTTGCAAAGTTTGAAAAGAAAAAACTAATTGGATTATGTTTCATCTCTTCCGGAATTATAATCATGACAATTTATTAATGGAGGCAAAAAAATGTTATATATTACGATCGCTATTTTAGCTGGTGTTTCTATCGTTGTTGCTAGAATTATAAACGCGAATTTAGCAGCAAAAATTGGAAATTGGGAAGGCACGTTTTTCAATTATATTACTGGATTATTTTTCTCTATGTTATTTTTAATTTTCAGTTCAGATTCATTGTATATTCCAATGCAGACGTTACAATCTATTCCCATCGCTGTGTACTTAGGCGGATTAGTAGGCGTTATCGTCATTTCACTATCGAACTATATCACTCCTAAAATATCAGCATTTTATTTAACATTACTCATCTTTATCGGACAATTATTTGCGGGGACTATCATTGATTTCATTTTGTCGCATAAACTCTCAATGGGCAAAGTTATCGGTGGCATTTTCGTACTAATTGGTCTCACTTACAATTTACTCGTAGATCGCCCTGTAAAAACTGTGAAGCATAACCAAGTTCAACTATAATACTTTGCGCCTCCCTATCATATATTAATAGAAAAGCTCTTCATACGAAGTAATAGAGAGGAGAATATTCTATTAAGAAAATCATTTTACTGCTCGGTAGCGTATTAATTATTTCTGGAATTGTATGGTTTGTAAACTCGGGAAAATCTATTCAAGATCTGTATACTGCAAATAAGCCGAAAAAGAAAGCTACTATTATTTCAAGCTCGCGAGATCCAAATGAGCCTCCTGTTTTTTTAGGAAAACAGGAAATAAAAGATATACATGTCGAATCAATTAAAACAAAAAAGAATATCTTTCTCACAAAAACAGATGAATTAAAAACGTTTATTAACAGTATGAATACCGCAAAAAAAGGCAAATTAACATTAGATGAAGAAGGATCAGACTTAATAGATTGTGATATGTGGATTACTTTCGAAGATGGAACTTATAAAAAATATTTCATATGGGTAGTTGATCATCACAGCAGCGAAGTGATGATTGCTCAGCAAGATACTCCTGATGATATAAACCTTACGTACTATCAGTTAAACGAAGATAGTTCAAAAAAAGTTTATAATTTATTTAAAAAAATTATTTAAACGAAAAAGTCATGAGCACGCGAACTCATGACTTTTTGCACTATATATACTCCGGGAACACTCTACAACCCTTTTCCTGCTCTATATCATGACCAAAGAAAACAATTGGTTTCTCTTTCGCCACAACTCCTTTTAAACGTTTAATTGAAGATAAAGCTAATTCTGGATCAAATCCTGCGAACGGCACTTCATCTTCAAAATTCTCTTTCGTGTACGATGCATCAATCGTTAATAAAACTGAACCGGATTGCTCCGTCTCAATGAATAGCGACTGATGGCCTGGAGAATGACCTGGCGTATACAATAATTGAACACCTGGTACCACTTCATAATCCCCTTCAATAATTTTGTAGTTCAAATGCGGTAATATACATTCTTTCATATATTCTTCTCTATGAAGTGCTGCCTCATATTCCGTTCGCTGCACAATAATCGGTGTATTTGTAAAAGCACCGTTTCCTCCTGCATGATCAAAATGTAAGTGAGAGCTAATAATATATAAAAGGTCGTCTGGCTCATACCCTACACGCTTTAATATATTCACGATTCTATCTTCTTCAGTCATTTTCGGTAAAATCTGTCCTTCAACAAATGTACCGTTAAAAAGCCCTTCATTATTAACTGCACTTTCTGGCATACCTGTGTCTACTAAAATAGGACCTTCTTCCGTCTCCAGAAGATAACACCACACCGGCAAGTTTAATAGTTTCCCTGGTGCTAACGCACTGTTAACAGACGAATGATCCAACATGCAACGACCTGCTGAGATGAAATAAAGTTTCTTTACTGTCATTATGTATCCACCTTTACATTTAGTTTTGGATAAAGTAATACCGTAAAAAATTCTTCTTTTTAGAAATAAACTCCTTCTAGACTATCAGTACAGCTTACATAAAAAAGAGGGTATTTTTTTACATAGCAGTATTTCACCATCTATAATATAGAGGTAAATGATTCTTACTTTAATGGAGGGATTACAAATGAAAGCAATTGGTTTACATGAATACTTACCTATTGAAGAAGAAAACAGTTTAATTAATCTGGAAATTGAAAAACCTGTTGCCACAGGAAGAGATATACTCGTGAAAATTAACGCTATTTCCGTTAACCCAGTTGATACAAAGGTCCGCTCTCCGAAAGATAAAAAAGAAGATGCACCAAAAATACTTGGCTGGGATGCTAGTGGTGTTGTTGTACAAACTGGCGAAAGTTGTACATTATTTAAAGAAGGAGACGAAGTATTTTACGCTGGAAGCATTACGAGACAAGGTACATATAGTGAATATCATTTAGTTGATGAAAGAATTGTCGGTAAGAAACCAAAAACGTTACATGATGCTGAATCCGCCGCAATTCCTTTAACAGCGATTACAGCATGGGAAGGTTTATTTGAACGTTTAGGCATTGATCATACTAAAAAAGATACGAACTCATTTAAAAACATTTTAATTATCGGCGGAGCTGGTGGTGTCGGTTCAATCGCAATTCAACTTGCGAAATGGGCTGGACTAAATGTAATCGCAACTGCTTCCCGCGGCGAAACGATAGACTGGGTTAAAAAGCTTGGAGCTGACCATACAATTGACCATCATACCCCTTTAAAAGAGCAATTACAAAGCCTTGGATTCAGCGATGTAGATTATATTTTCTGCTTAAACAATACAGATCAACATTGGCAAGCAATATGTGACCTTATTAAACCACAAGGCAAAATTTGCTCTATCGTAGAAAATGAACACCCTCTTGAAATGGGTATTTTAAAAAGTAAAAGTGCTACACTCGTTTGGGAGTTTATGTTTACAAAAGCGATGTATGAAACTGGCGATATGATTACGCAGCACGAACTATTAAATAAAGTAAGCGAACTACTAGATGAAGGCATTTTAAAGACTACTTTAAATGAAACATTCACACCAATTAACGCTGAAAACTTAAAGAAAGCACATGCACTACTTGAAAGCGGGCACACCATAGGGAAAATCGTATTAGAGAAATTTTAATCATGATAGTGACAGATAGTATGTGAAATTATATTAACGATTTTTCGAATATATCTATCATAACGTACAATATATCAACGATTTTTCAAATATATCTATCATAACGTACAATATATCAACGATTTTTCAAATATATCTATCACAAATCAAATTATATCAACAATAAGAAAAGGCTGTTCCAGATGAACAGCCTTTTCTTTATTTACTTGAAATCTCTTTATTGTTTTGAACGTCTAACGGAGCTCGCTTCCCTATTCCAAAAGCATAGAAACTAATTGTAACGATAGCTAAGAAAATAATACCTACAACTAGTGAAATACGAGTATCATCGTTAAACCACATTCCGATTAATACCATAATTAAAAAGGCAATCGTTAAATAGTTTGTAACAGGAGCAAACGGCATTTTGAACGGATGATCTTTCATCTCTGCTCCCTTTTCTTTCCTAAAACGAATTTGACTAATTAAAATGACGAACCATGGTACCATACCAGGAAGTACACTTGCGCTGTATACATATACGAATAAGTTTTTCGGTGCGATATAACTTAATACAACACCAACCGCCAAACCAATAATTACACCAACTGTACCGAATAAAGGTACACCATTTCCAGAAAGTTTTGTGAAATATTTTGGTGCTTGTCCATTTATCCCTAACGTATAAAGCATACGTCCAGCACTATAAATACCACTATTACAACCAGACATTGCCGCTGTAATTACAACGAAGTTAATAAGTCCAGCTGCTGCCGTAATACCAACTTTCGCAAAAGTCGCTACGAACGGGCTACCAATTGTACTTAATTGATCCCACGGATACACAGTTACAATAACGAAAATAGCACCAATATAGAATATTAAAATACGCCAAATTGTACTTTGAATTGCTCTTGTAAGTGTCTTCTTCGGATTTTTCGCTTCACCAGCAGTAATCCCGATTAATTCCACACCTTGATATGCTCCAACTACAAGTGATAATGCAAAGAAGAATCCTGAAAAACCACCTGTAAAGAAACCGCCATTTGACCAAAGATTAGATATACCAATCGCTTCTCCACCGTTACCAATTCCGAAGAAAATAAGACCAAATCCCGCAATAATCATTAATAGAATCGTAACGATTTTAATCATCGCGAACCAAAATTCGAATTCACCAAATGACTTAACTGAAATTAAGTTGGCTGCACCAAGAATAACCATTGCAATTATACCTGGTATCCAAGCTGGTAAATCTGGGAACCAATATTGCATATACGCTCCAACCGCGATAATTTCTGACATCCCAACGATAACCCACTGGAACCAGTTACTCCACGCTGTCATATAACCAGCTAGTGGATGAATATACTTATGACCGAATGTCGCAAATGAGCCTGTACTTGGCTCCATATACAACATTTCTCCCATGGCACGCATGATGAAGAAGATGAAAATACCTGCAATTGCATAAGCAAGCATTACTGACGGACCTGTCCATTTAATCGTGCTGGCTGAACCCATAAACAAACCAACACCAATTGTTCCGCCTAAAGCAATCATTTGAATATGACGTGCTTCTAAACCTCTTTTCAATTCTTTGTTTGCCACTTCACTTCCCCCTCTTAGATGATTCATAGTCGTCGCATTTTAAAACAAGATGCTTTCCCCTAATTCCCTTTGGCCCTGAAAATGATGAAGCAAACGTCATTTTACACTAGCTTTAAAGCTATCCTAAAATCGTTTTGCGCTCCTAATAAAATTCTCAAAACCTTTCATCTTCCAATATTCTATAAATCTTAAAATTACTTACCTTATATTAATTCATTAATCTGAAAAATTCAATTATTTTTTCAATAAATTATTATACATAAGTCTGATTAATTTTTAACTAAATTAACAATAAAATACATCTATTCAATATGATTCCGGCATGTATATTATTACAATATAAATAACCGAGGAGAACATTTTTTCCTTAGTTTCATATCTTAAATACTTCAGCCTTTATTGTTAATAACGTAATTTCCCACACATTCAATTTATATACCAATGAGAAATTTAATATATTAATAAACTACTAACTTCTTTACCCCAGCCAAATTTTGAGGCAGAAACCTTTCTGCCTCAAAACAACGGAATAAAATATAAAAGAATCTCATTAAAAAATGAGACTCTTTTATGATTTCATATTTAAATCGATTTCGAAGTTTGCTTACCAAAGATAAACACCCTAGTAAACACTGCCATTATAACTACAATAACCAGAAAATAAAGTGGCATCACCATTAATGAGCCTGTATGCAGCTGACTCATTCCCCAAATTGTCATCGTTACAATTACATAGTACCCTAAGCTAAACAATGCACCTGCTGTACCAATGACATCTTGAAAATCTACTAACGCTAAACTTAAACAGTTAGGTAACGCTATGCCAATTCCTAATAGCAATATAAACATCGCTATTAAAAATACAACCATATATATTACATTCGGATTTGATCCAACAAACGTAATAACAGATAAAAGGATAGCTCCCCCTGTCATTACAAGACAACCGATATATATAATTTTCTCTGGTTTATAAGTAGCAAGTAAACGCTTTGAAACTTTCGCTCCAACAATAGAAGCAGACGCAACAACAATTCCTAAAAACCCATACGTACTAGGTAATAACTGAAAGTATTCAATAAAGATAAACGGTGCTTCTGCATAATAGCTAAATAAAACACCATTTGCTCCTCCAATTAACAGCCCATATGTTATCACTTTCGGATTTGTAATTAACCTCTTCAAGACTGAAAATACATTTATTTTATTCGTTACTGAGCCCGTTTTTGTTTCAGGAAGAGAAACAAACGTATACAGAAAAATACCGATACTCATAACTACTAAACTTAAAAATACTATTTTAAATCCAAACATTTGATCAAGAAAGCCACCAATTAACGGTCCTATCGCTGGTGTAAAAGCAATGACTGCCGAGATTTGAGCAAACATAACATGCCTCTTATGCCCTTCTACACTTTCACGAAGAATCGTTTGCGTCACAACTGATCCTGCACTTGCTCCAAACGCTTGAATAAAACGACTTACCAATAAAACTTCAATGGAATTTGCAATAAAGCATAAGAAACTCCCAGCGCCATATACGACAATTCCAAATAACATTGCCCGGCGACGGCCAATTATATCTGATAGCCATCCAATAAAAAATACACCTAAAGCAAATCCAGCAAAATACACACTAAGCGTTAACTGCACCTCATTATTACTTACATGTAACGCCTTTGAAATGTCCGGTAAAGACGGTGTGTAAATCGTTTCACTAATTTGCGGAAATGCGACAAGAATAATCATTAACAAAAGTGATGGTACTGAGACTTTTTTCATTTTTCATACCCTCCTATAACTTTGAAAATCTCAGAAATAAAAAGACTTTCCTTAGCTACGGAACAGGAGGGGCCATTATAGAAATCCGGTCATAAAACAACAAAGAAAACACCTCAATTACGTATGTTAATATTAATACTTATAGGAGGGTAATATTAACATCGATTTTTAAATATACTTTTTCAATTATATTACATATTACTTTTATTTTTCTAGTATTAACGTTCAAATGTGCTTTTTATATTAGTGAACAACTTGATACAAACACCTTATTATGGAATAATTAGAAATAGTTTGAATCTATAAACCTAATTATAAAATGATATACTCATATATTCCTAATGTCATAAAGCTGAACAAGTAGGAGGACTTTCGTAATGATTGAAATTTTAAGGACAGTAGTAAACTTTCTAATTTCTCTATTCTCAGGAGAATTACCATTTGTATATTATGTATGGATTATTACCCTATTCCTAATTCAAATAACCCAATCTACTCTAAACTATAAACTCTTTAACAAGAAAGACAATTTCAGCACTTATATATTGGAAGGATTACTTGCTTTTATTATTTTATTGTTTGGAGGAATATTAGTATCTAAGTTACTTGCTTACATAATAGACGATCCTACTATTAATATGACGAATTTAACACATTATTTTGTTTCTCTTATCATATTAACTATATTTGTCGTAATAACCTGTGTTAAAGACTTTATAGAGACATCTATAAAGAATAAAAATATATCTCTTTTTAGCTTTTTAGTAATTTCCTTCATAACAAGTATACTTTCATTCAAGTTTTTATCACCTTTAATTGAAGGTTCTTTTTCTCTTTCTAAATCTTTTATCACCACTTTAATCATTCTTGTAACTATATCAATCCCTCTATTAATTTCCTTAGAGGATAAGTATGCAGACGAAAAGGAAACGGAAAATTTATAGTTTCTCATTTACATAAAAGAAAGAGGGAGCTCCCCTCTTTCTTTTAAATCATCCCTTTTAATATCAATCCTAAAACTGACATTATTATCGCGCTAATAATAATTCGCAAAATCCAAGTAGTGTTTGTACTTATTTTTTCTAATTGCTTATTGATTGTTGCTATGTCTTTCTCATTAATAGTGGTACGCGTTTCTAAATTTCGAATGTCTCTCATAATTTCTTTTTGCTCCGCCTTGAGACTGTCAATTTTAGCGTAAACATCTTCCATATATTCACACCCTCTGTTCATCTTTATAGAAAAATCTATATATATTATGAGACAACCCTCTTACCTGTGAATACATTCCGTATATCAGCGTACCAAATTATTTGTACAATCTAATTGAATCACTCACATGTTTCCATTCTTCTATTTATGAATTAGCGTTAAGATACATTAAAATTAGAAAAGGAATCCCCTGTTTATTTAACAACAAACAAGGTGCAATCCAACATTCGGGAGCACCTACGATAATTTCTATTGTTTTCATATTTACAACTTAATATAATCAGTATGATTTTCTGAAGAATCCACTTTTTGAACTGCTTAAAATATACTAATATGAATACGAAATAGCTGTATTGATAAACTCTCTAGAACAATAAATATACTGGCTGAAACGGATCTGTATCCAATATTTTTTCCAGTAACATGAATGGTTATTTCTGATAAATGCGTTTGTACATCATTGTTTTCAAAAATTTCATTCTCAACCTTTACAATATCTGCTTCACAATCTACTTCTTTAAAAGTTTTCAATAATTTTGTTTCCAATAAACTACAATCAAAGCTCTCATCTTTTATTACGGCAAATTTAACCTTCATATCGATTTCCCCATTTTTAACAAACTAAAATCATTAAATCAATATAAATATATATTATTCTATTAAATAATTCAAAATATACGCTTCTTACATACATTATTAACAATCAGTTCTAAAGAATTAAATACAAAAAGAAATTAAATAGTAGGCGTTCCACTAATCTTTAGTATAATTCGTCTCTTAATTATTTTGCTCATTGCGCTTTTTTTATGTTCCTCCCTATTTCAACTGAACTTTGTGTAATAATGCATATCCCAAATACCTTATTTCCTTTCACTCATACTTTTATCATTGAGTTTTTATTCACAAATTCGTAACACATATATATGAGTTATCATGCTAAAATTAGTTTATTCACAAGAAGAAGTTATTCTTAATAAATCAATAATTTTTAATACCCTGTTTAAAGCCTTGCCCCCCTGCAAGGCTTTCTCCTATTTAACTAGCGTAGTAGTTATCTCTCCCCTTTGTTCCTTACCCTACAAATAATACTGAATATTCATTTTAATTTTTCAGCATCCACACTCACTCTGTTCGAAGGCTCTTTACCAAATATTCAATCTAATGATAAAATTGACCAAATTAATAATTTCATGCATCACTGTATCAATAAGTACAATAAAGTGAAACTTTAATCAATCGTGCTTTTACAGGTAGCCTGCCCCCACCTAACGTCTTTGCTTCCGCTGAATTTTGAGGTGCGGGTCTTACTGCCCGGCAAATAGCGGGATAAAGACACAAATAGTACTCTCACGATTAAGTAAACGCGAGCTTTTTCTTCTATAAACTTACTATTTAAGGTTAATAGTTTAGTAACAAGATTTAAAAATTCGACTTAAATTCATTGATGAATGGAGAGGTTTATATGAAATTAAAAGACAAAGTAGCAATCATAACTGGTGGTGCAAGTGGAATTGGCAAATCTACTGTTCGTCTTTTTATCGAAGAAGGTGCAAAAGTAGTTATTGCTGACTTTTCTGAACGTGGAAAAGAACTATCAGATGAATTGAATGCACATGGATATACTACGTTATTTATTAAAACTGATGTAACAAAAGAGGCAGATATTAAACAGCTAATTCATGAGACAGTAAGTACATACGGTAAATTAGATATTATGTATGCCAATGCCGGCGTTGCTGATGATGCACCGGCAAACGAATTATCCTATGAAAAATGGAAAAGAACTATTGATATTAATTTGTCTGGGGTATTCCTTTCTGATAAATATTCGATTGAACAATTTCTTAAACAAGGTACAGGTGGTGTCATCGTTAACGCTGGTTCGATTCATAGTTTTGTTTCATTACCTACCCCAACAGCATACTCCTCTGCAAAAGGTGGTGTGAAACTATTAACTCAAAATTTATGTACTGCCTACGCTAAATATGGAATACGTATTAATGCGGTGTGCCCTGGTTATATTGACACCCCTTTACTAGGTAGTGTTAATCCTCAACAGAAAGAATATTTAGCTTCACTTCATCCGCAAGGCAGACTTGGAACACCAGAAGAAGTCGCTAAAGCTGTCTTATTTTTAGCAAGTGATGATGCTAGTTTTGTTAACGGTACAACACTTCTTGTTGATGGAGGCTATACTGCACGTTAATTTAAAAATTTTGAAGCACCCTAAAAAATATATAGTCTTCAACAAGAAAAAGCGCCATCACAAGTGACGGCGCTTTTTCTATGTAAGAGCAACTAGAAGGTATCCTTCTAGCCTACTCCCATTTATAAGTCCAAAATTGTTCAAGTTGCAGCCATTTTAATGTTGCTGCATCTTTGTTTTTTATTTTTGCATGCGTATCTTCCAGCATTGCTTCTGTTTGTGAACGGTGCGCACCTAATGCAGTTAATTTATGATCAAATACTTCACTAATGTTATTTACAACATCCGGTTCTCCTAATACTGCTTCACGATTTTTCGTAATCGCAACAGCATGGATAACTGGGCGCTCTTCTTTTGGCATACGTGATACAGCGCGAACGACAGCGCGGCCAAATGCATTATGATCTGGATGTACACCGTGCTCTGGATAAAATGTAATAATTCGAGATGGATTTACTTCTTGAATGATTGCTTCAATTTTGTCAGCAACGAAATCAACATCTTCAAATTCTAACGTTTTATCATGGAAGCCAAGCATTCTTAAATCTTTAATGCCCATCGCTTCACAAGCATCTTTCAATTCTTTCTCACGGATATTTGGAATCGTTTCACGGTTAGCGAATACGTTCTTACCCATGTTACGTCCCATTTGTCCTAGAGTACCACATGCATATGTTACAGGTACTCCTTGATCTGTTAATAAGCGAATTGTTCCTCCCGCAGCATATGCTTCATCATCTGGATGCGGAAATACAACAAGTACATGTCTCTCCATAAGTTTCCCTCCTTCTTACTTAAATGGTGTTAAGCTTAACTCAAGTGCAACTGCTAGACGACCTAAATTATCATGTCCAGCTAGTAATAAACGCTCTTGACCATCTACTTCCCAGTGCGTAATACCTTCAGCATATACCCAACCGTGATCCATTTTTAGACCAACTCGGTATGGATTTGTTCCAGTTATCTTCCCGCGTTCAAAACGGATAATTGCATTTCGAATGAAAGCACCAACTGTCATCATCTTTTCATTTATGTGTGATGCATACGCTCCGTTTGTCGTTTCTAAATGAATATATACATCTTTATTTACAAAACGTTCAATTTCATTTTGAATAAGAGAACTATCTTTTACTATTTCCATCGGAATTCACCTCTTTAAACCATTTTACGCAAAAATAATGTAAATTGCTATCTCTATATTAGAGGACAACGCTCACTTTTCCTAATAATTTGCACTGTGTTTTTTATATTTTTTATATGATATGTAAAAAATACATTTTTTCCTTCACTTTGTTAAATAGTTTTCTTTCTTTTTTGAATTTGCTACAATATATTTTATCCCGCATTATTGCAGCGAGATACATTTCGACAATTGAGTACATAATTTAAAGAAGGTGACATGGTTGGAACAATCAGCACATGAAGTAGCAAATTGGCAATATTATTTTGCAATTGCCGTATTTTTAATCACGTACGGATTTATTATTTCTGAGAAATTGAATCGTGCTGTAATCGCACTATTCGGTGCTGCTATTATGATTATTTTTGGAGTTGTAGATTTACATACTGCTTTCACATCACATATTCAATGGGAAACGATTACCCTTTTAATTGGGATGATGATTCTCGTACATATTACGAGTCAATCAGGCGTCTTTGAATTTGTGGCCATTAAAGCGGCAAAAGCAGCTGGCGGAAAACCGATTCGCATTTTATTATTACTATCCCTATTAACTGCTGTCGGATCAGCATTTTTGGACAATGTAACGACTGTTTTATTAATCGTTCCTGTTACATTATCCATTACACGTATTTTAAAAGTAAATCCTGTGCCTTATTTGATTTCAGAAGTGCTGTTTTCAAATATAGGCGGAACAGCAACATTAATCGGTGATCCACCTAATATTATGATTGGATCAGCAAACAAGCATTTAGACTTTAACGCCTTTTTACTTAACTTAGCTCCAATCGTAATTATTATTTCTATCGTGACACTTGGCATTATTTACTTCATGTATCGTAACAAACTAAAAACAACACCTGAACAAATCGAAAAACTAATGGCATTAAACGAAAAAGATTACATTAAAGATCAAAGCCTCCTTTTAAAATCTATTTCGATTTTAGGACTAACTATTTTAGGCTTCGTACTTCATTCGATTATTCATGTAGACGCTGCTGTTATCGCGATGACAGGCGCTACACTTCTTATGTTAATCGGCGTGAAAGAACATGATATTGAAGATGTATTTGCCCACGTTGAATGGGTAACCATTTTCTTCTTCGCCGGACTATTTGTTCTCGTTGGCGGGTTAATTGATATCGGACTTATCTCTTCACTTGCAAAAGAAGTAATCGGCGTAACAAACGGTGACATCGGATTCGCAGCTATACTTATTTTATGGGTATCTGGCATCGCATCTGCGACAATCGACAACATCCCATTTGTCGCTACGATGATTCCTCTTATTCAAGACTTAGCTACAGGACTCGGACTATCTGTCGATTCTCCGCAAATCGAAGTACTATGGTGGGCGTTATCTCTTGGAGCTTGCTTAGGAGGAAATGGAACGCTAATCGGAGCATCTGCAAACGTAGTCGTTGCTGGTATTGCAAAACGTGAAGGACATGCTTTCTCTTATATGGACTTCTTAAAAATTGGTTTACCATTAACTATTGTTGCACTCTTGTTATCACATGGTTATATATATTTACGTTATTTAATGTAAAAGTTGTATTGCATGAAATTATATCGTCAAATACAAAAGGTTTGCAGCATCGTGCTGCAAACCTTTTTTCATCACCAAAATATACCGATAATTGCTAACCCACCTAAAATCATACCACCAATTTGTCCGACAATTGTTGGTGATAATTGAACACCTTTTCTCACTTCAACAACTGGTCTTTCGTGCCTTAGTTGCTGCACTTCGCTTTGCAGTTGATGTACACTTCCGTGTAACTCTTTAATTAGTTCCTGTAATTCAGCGACCTCTTCATTTACTGGTTTTGCTTTTTCTAAATTCATTTTACATAACTCCTTATAAATTCAATCAGTTCACTGTGAATTTTCGCCAATTATCATTATATCTCCTGCATACTACATATATAATATTGAATGTATTTGCTAATCTTGCAACCCTATCCATTCATCCCGCAATATCCCCATAATGATACGATCAAAACACTTCCCATCTCTTTGAACCGCTTCTCTCATACACCCTTCCATCTGAAAACCTATCTTTTTATACAACGCAATGGCTGCTTTATTATAAGAAATCACATCCAGACCGACGCGGTGTAAATTCAATTCATAGAAAGCATATTTTAAGATAAGATGGATTGCTTCTCTTCCATATCCCTTTCCTCTATCATTTGCATCTCCTATACCAATGGCTAATAAACCCGTTCTGTTATTCCACTCTATGCCATGAATTGCAACAAAACCAATTAAGCAATCATCTTGAACTGCCCTTAACATAAAAGAAACACTATTCGATCTCCGTCCCTTTAATAGCCCATCACTTGCTATTTCTTGTATCGATTGCGGGAATGCTACATCTGTATCTACATTCCTTAAATACTCACTATCTTCTTGCCACATAGCCATTACTTCAGCATCTGCTTCTCTAATAGCTGATAATTTAATCGTTTTATTTTGAAAAAGATTCATTGTCATTTCAAACTCCCCCTTTTTTAATAACAGGGATAATTATTAGCCTATTTATCCCCTTATTCTATAAACTGCTTTATACACGGGATACTTACAATAAGCGCTGACATTGGCACATCTCCTCTACACGAAATTAACTTCATTGTATAATTTTTCGTTTATTCTAACAATAATAAAAAGCCCTCCAAATTTAGAGGGCCTTTCCTAATAGCGAAACTATATTATTTCGTAAACATTTTCTCCGCTTCATCCATTGCCATTTTGTTACCTAAAGCAGAATAGTCAAGCCATGGTTGGTCATTAATAATGTATACGTGCTTACCTTTAACAGCTTTTAAGTCTTTCCAAATTGGTGTTTCTTGAAGTTGTTTAAATGCAGCTTTCGCTTTATCATCTCTGTTAACGACAACGAAAATAGCATCTGCATCAAAGTCAGGTAATACTTCTTGTGAAATGACTTCGAAAGGACGGTTTCCATCAATTTTCTCTACACCATTTGCAGGTTGTAATCCTAAGTCTTGGAATAAAATTGGTCCCATCGGTCTTTTCGTACTAAATACTCGTAATTCTTTTGCAGTAACGCGAATTGCCATTACTTTTTCGTTATTACCTAATTCTTTATCTATTAAACTTTTTACTCGTTTTGATTGCTCTTCGTAATCTTGAATATATTTATCCGCTTCTTTCTCACGGTTTACAAGTTTACCAACTTGTTTTAACTGATCTCTCCACGTGCCTTCATCTAAGTTGAAAGAATGTGTTTTTGCAATTTTTTCGTATTTCGCTAAATCTTTACCCGCGTATTTTTCATCCACATAAATGTCAGTTGGCTTCAATTGAAGTAACGCTTCCATATTCGGATCTGTTACAACACCAAGTTTCTTCGTATCTTTCAACTGCTCTTTTGCGTGTGGTAAGAAATCTTTTAAATCTCCGCCAATAACAGAACCTACTGGTGTAATTCCTAATGCAAGTAAATTATTTGTTAAATGAATGGACATAGAGGCGATTTTTGGATCATTACTTTTTTCCGTTTTTTTCGTTGCCTCTTCATTAGCTTTAGTTTGACCACATGCTGATAATACTAAAATACACATCATGCTAAATAAAATAGTAAGTTTCTTTTTCATATGTTCTCCTCTTTGAAGTATTTATTTTGTTTTTGTAAGTAAATAAAGAAAATACGGTGCTCCTAATGCCGCCACTACTACACCAGCTGGAATAGAGTTTGGCTCAAATATAGAACGACCTATCGTATCTGCTAGCACTAAAATAATCATTCCGATAATGCTAGCTAAAGGAAGAAAGTGTTGATATGTAGTACCTACTAACTTCCTTGCGATATGCGGAGCAACTAAACCGATAAAACCAATCCCTCCTGCCATCGATACACTTGCGCAAGATAATCCAACCGCTGTAGCTAAAAGTAATAACCGTTCTTTTTGAACAGAAACACCAAGTCCTGCCGCTACACTATCACCTAGTGACAATGCATTTAACGTTTTAGATTTTAGCCACGCATAAGGGGTTAGTATGAAAATCCAAGGTAATAATGCAAGGACATGAATCCAATCCCTTCCCCACACGTTACCAACTAGCCATCTAGAAGCGAATGTATACGTCTCATCATTTAACTTGAGAGAGAAAAATAACGAAATTGCACTAAAACCAGCTGAAACTGCAATACCAACGAGAATAAGTCTAATGGGAAGTAAACCATTTGACCGATCACTCGCAAGTAAAATAATAAGAAATGCAGCTAATACTCCTCCGCCAAATGTAAATAACGGTATTAAAATAGATGCACTTTCATTAATAGAATGAAAGAATGTAACGAATATAATTAGCCCGAAAGATGCACCTGAATGCAGTCCAAGAATACCAGGGTCTGCAAGTGCATTACGGGATAATCCTTGCAAAATCGCACCGGAAATCCCAAGGCCAATACCGGCTAACATTGTGATTATAATTCTTGGCATACGATAATCGTATAGCACGGTTGCACTTTCAAAATCACCATAACCGAAAAGCGTTTGAATTACTTTGAGCGGTGCAATGCTAAGTGTCCCTGTATTTAAGCTAAGTAAAATGACAGCGATACTAATACAACCAAAAATTGTAGTTACAGTAATGGCTCTTTTTTTATCTGTGTTAATAAGACCCTTCACTTATAGCTCCCTCCCAACTTTACGTGCTATATAGAGGAAGAACGGAACTCCAACAAGAGCTACCATAATTCCTATCGCAAGTTCTTTAGGAGGGTTTACTGTTCTTGCCCCTAAATCAGCTAAAACTAATAACATAGCTCCTAATAACGCTGACATAGGAATAATGAGTCTATAATTCACACCAACTAATTTTCTAGCAATGTGGGGGATAACTAGTCCTACAAATCCAATAGAACCAACAGCTGAAACAGAAACACCTGCTAGAATAACTACTATAATCATCCCTAGTATTCTCGTTCGGTTCGTTTTCACTCCTAAATTTGTAGCAACATCATCCCCCATTGATATGAGTGAAATAGATCTCCCTAACACTATTGCAAAAATAATCGTTATAAGAATAATAGGGACTAAAAATTTCAAGTGTTCCCACTTAACCCCTGCAACACCACCAGCATACCAAAACGCTAAATCTTGGCTTAAATCATAATAAATCGCAACACCTGAACTTAATGAATGTAAAAGCGCTGCCATAACAGCTCCAGCAATCGTTAACCTCATTGGTGTTAACCCACCTGATGTTGCTGATCCAATAACAAAAATAAGTACTGTACTTAAGACTGCTCCAATAAAGGAAACAATCATTAAATAGGAATACGGCATATGCGGAAAAAAAGCAAAACTAAGTGCTACTACAAACATCGCTCCTGCATTTATGCCAAGTACACCTGCATCAGCTAAAGGATTTCGTGTTACTCCTTGCATAACAGCTCCAGCGACCGCAAAAGCTGCCCCTACAACTGCTGCTCCAATTACTCTCGGGAGCCTTAATTCATAAATAATTTGGTGCTGCGTTAATTTCGGATTGTAATCCAAAACCGCAGTCCACACCGTTTGTAAATGAATATCCTTTGCACCAAATGAAATGGCTAAAAATATAGATCCAATTAAACATAAAATTGTTAAGCTCATGAAACATATGAACTTAATATGTATCCAGCGGTTATTACCAGCATGTACAGTAGACTTATGTAACATGTTTCATTTCATCCTTTATATTCAGTTGTTTTTTATAATTATTTTTTATTTGTAATTATTATTGATAATAATTATCATTTTCATCTAGATATTATATCCCCACCTTTTTTAAATAGCAAACTATTTTTTTACTTTGCTACTTGTTTTCTCTCGCACATTTGTACAATTTTCATTACAAGGCGTTACATATAAAATGCCACTCGTTCTCTCCTTTTTCCTTATCGGATTTTTCATTTGGATTGCAGAGAACATCGCAACATTTTTCGGAGCATGGCAATATCCAAATCAACGGGAAGCATGGAGTCTCGTTCACTTAAGCAAAATTAGTTCATGGTTTTTACTCGTTGTTATTAGCATTATGATTGTCACGCAGCTCAAACATTTGAAGGAATCAAAAAGATAATGCTGATTATGTAAAAACAGTTAGCCCATCACTCATTAGAGAGTGATGAGCTAATTGTTTTTAGTAATATTTTTTAAACCGTCCTTATCAAGGGAGTTATAATTTACAAGAGTATAAGCAATTACACATTATGAACTGCTACTAGCAGAAGATGTTGCTACAGATGAAGCGGCAATCGTTGCCATCATGGCTGCCTGTTGTGCTTGTATGAGGACTTCTATCATTGTTTGTAAACCTGTGTTAGTAGCTTTACTTTCCTCACCTTTCTGACTTACGAACAGTTGAATAGCAATAAGAATATTTGTATCTGTATGCCAACGGAACAATTTATCCCCCTGCAATTTTTCAATAAATGCTCGAATAGAATGAATCTCTTTTTCTCCGTCCTCGAGTAACGCTAGTAGCCCGATAGCTGGGTAATGCATCTGTTTTACTTTTACCTTTTCTTGCTTTAACAAATTCCATATATTTGTGCATTTTGCAACTAATAGTTCTTCCCTGACATCCTTCTTTAATGAAAGAATATGACTCAAAAATTGAAGATCATTCCCTTTACGTAAACCAGCTGTCGCTAGTTTCTGATAAAGACGTTCCACTCGGTCCATAAGTGTTTCTACATTCTCTGATTGTCCTGCTAATAAAACCGCGAGCGGATAATCATTTGTACTTGTAAGAAAGAGGTGATCCTTTTTCATGCGTTTATATACTTGCATCGAATGCTGAATGTGCGCGCCATGCTGTTCATTTTCTTCTGTTAAAAGCACAGCTGCTGCGAGATAAGTAAATATACTCCGGCTAAAGCCACCAGTGACCAATTGTTCATATAAATCTAAAAACGTGCGAAAAGCTTCCTTGTAATCTGTAAAGTGAATATCTAATGTTGCGGCCACTACAAAACGATGATAAGACTTTAAGTATGAAAACATCCCTACCTCATTCTTAATATAACTACTAATTTCTAAAAAACGTCCGAGATCAAACAATTTATCACTACCTGCATACATAGCAGCAATCATCATTCCTGTTCGAGAATCACTCGTTTTCCATTTTAGTTCTCCCTTTAACTGTACATATGTATGTTTATATTGCTCCAACTTTTGTTCTAATGTAATCATAGTATTCACCCCTATTTCTAGTTCTTCTCTATTATTATACGTATATTCCATATTTAGGAATACTATAATTAATAATCACAACATAAAAAATTATAAAATTCTCTAATCCTTCAAGAAGTTATACAAAAAAGGTAGATAATAATTTATCTACCTTTTTTGTATATATTATTTAACATTACACCTGTATTGCTTGTTATATGCAATTAAGAACTAAAGAACTTTAATAATACGTTCCATCGCCTTCATTTGCCCAATATGATCAGCTTCATGATAAAGCATCATACCGTAAAGCTCACCAACTGTTTCTAGTCCTAAGAACGGCTCTGGCAGTTTATTTTCAAATGCTTCTGCTGGAATTTCGTTAATACGTTTTGCTTGTTCTTTTAATTGAGCCATTAACACGTCTAATGATGGTCCTTCTGTTTTCCATTTAGACGGTCTTGATCCATTCCCAAACATACCTGGATATTCAGTTGGTAATTGTTTAAATTCTTTTCCAAACATGAAAACTTCTGCTGCCGTTAATACATGACCGATATGCCAGCGAATTGTATTGTTAAAACCCTCTGGCTGTGTATCTACAGTTTTATCGTCTAACGTCTCCATAAATTTAAGCAATTCTCCACGCGTTATTTCAAATTGTTTTAAGCCAACTAGTCTATTCATTTGATCGTTCTCCTTCTTCATGTACCATTTATTATGAACTAAGAATGTTCAACTTATTAAAGTTTCACCTTGTTTAATCTATCAGAAACAATGAAGAAATACACCTAATATGCCTAGTAAAAATAATAAAAAGGTTCACCTCTCGTACATATAGAATTACTTACTAGACAAATAGTTAAATAAATAAAAGAGGAGTGTTAATTGCATGTTTGATGTTTTAAAACAACAATATAATCTTATTAGCTCTACAAGAGAAACTCTATTTTCGTTTTTAGAAGAAATCCCATTAGAAAAGTTACATAACGCTGTTCCTAACTTCGGGAGCGGTAGCATTATAAAGACACATATTCATGTAGCTGATTGCTATCGATACTGGCTTGGATCATTTGCATTCAAGCAAAAAAGGGCAGATTTTTCATTTGCTAGTGATGATGAGATTGAGCATGCTGATGTCGAGAAAGTCCGTGCTAGATTTAAGTTAGCCGATGAGACTGTACAACGTTTTTTAGATGAATACAATGAACGTTGGCTCGAAAATATAGCAAATGAAGTGAAATGGCAAAAAGAACCTTGGAGCACAACACCGCTATGGCTTTTAACTCATACTGAAACACATGAGTTTCATCATAAAGGGCAAATTGTATCTATGGCTCGTCACCTTGGGTACACTCCTCCTCATACAGACCTTATTAGTTGATTACCTAAAAGCTTAGAAGGAATATAGATCGAGCATGCTTTGAAACCTAATCAAAACATGCTCTTTAAATAGGCTATCTTAAATTTTTTATAATATGATCAATACCAAATAGTCTCCGCATAATTATATGCATCACTATTTGGAATAGCATGTTTCCCTTGCGCTTGCGCCTTTCTTGGATCTAAATCATATACCATTGGTGTATAGCATGATGTTTGCCCTTTATTCACAACACCATTTCCTCCAGCACTCCCGCAAGTATATGCCTTTCTATCTGTTTTTCTTACGATTCTTGCATCAGCTTCGTTATTATATACTGCTGCACGAGTTACTGTAACTTTTGCCCACGCTGTCTTACACGTTGTGCTAAATTTTAATTCCACATAAGAATTGGAATCAATCCACTTCTTTTCTTTCGTTACTGCTGATTGATCGCAGCTATTGTAATATGGACTTTTCCCATCATATGAATGGTCTTCTGCATATGCTTTATCATTATTCGTAGTGCTAAACATACTAGTTAAAACGAGCAATGATAGACAGAAACATGTACTTACCTTTATTAAAAGTTTCATAGCACTCCGCTCCTTTTTAATAGCGTCCTGTTTTTCCATAACCGTTATTAAAAGTAACTGCTTCAGCATCTGCTGTGTATCCGAAATCAGCAGTTAAATCAAATACCATTCCTGTATACGTACTCGTTTGACCTGTTTTTATTGTCCCGTTCCCCTGATTGGAAGTGACTGATTTTTGGAATACACCATTTTTATATTTATTCACAACAGCGTACGCATACACTCCTCCAGAAACAGCTGGTGCTGGTTGATCTAAAACAAACTTAGCCCAAGCTGCATGACATTTATTACTGTAACGTAAATACACTGTCCCTACTTTTTTACTACCTTCGTACACCGCTGTAGACTTTGCATTAAATCCATCTGCATCACACGTTGTACTGCCTCCGTATACTTTCGTTGTTGCTGGATTTTTCCCGTCATAATAACTACTTAAATCAGTAGCTGCAAATGTACTTCCTTGGAAACTAAATAATACCCCTACACTCGCTACACTTAATACACATACTTTCATTAACTTTTTAAACATTTTCAATTTCCTCCCTCAAAAAAAGTACGTATAATAAAGACAATCTATCCCCTATGTACGCCCCTCCTTTCATGCTTCCTAGAGGCATCTTACAGAAACGAATAAACGTTGTAAATTTCCTTATGATTATTGGAATATACGAAGAAATTTACGTAATCGTCTAAGAAAAAAAGTTGAGAAATACACATGTTATAGCATTCTTTATTTAAAACATAAAAGAACCGATACTCGTTTCATGCAAGCATCGGTTCTTTATACAAAATTGCCATTTTTACTATTATATAAAATAAATATTTCTCCACTTAATCCGTTGTAAGAAACTCCCTCGTTACATCAATAAATTGCTGCAGTGGCGCTGTCATCCATTTATCTTTATGCCAAGCAATTTGTGTATAAATCGGTGAGATTTCATTTTCTAAATGTAACTCTTTTATCGTCCCCTCTCGTATATCTTTTTCTACTACTATTGCTGGTAACACAGCTATTCCTAAATCTGCAATAACACATTGTTTAATTGCTTCGACACTAACGAACTCAATTTTATTTGCTGGATACACATCTTCTGTACGAAATAGCTCTTCAAATAAAGTCCGGTACGAGCATCCTAGCTCTGTTAGCAATAACGTCTCACGTTCTAAATCTTTTGTAAAAACGGAAGCTTTCTCGAGTAAGTGATGTCCTGAAGCAGCTACTACTTTTAATTCTTCTTTCATAAGCGGCTCCACATGTAAAGCATCTTCTGTTTTACATTCGTCCAAAATAAAGGCAAGATCGACTTTTCCCTCCATCAATTGTTCCTTCGCATCTTTATTGGAATGCGCTGGTTTAAATATAAGCTTTATTTGAGGAAATTGTGCTTTAAACCTCTTTAATATAGAAGGAAGTCTATATGTACATTGGCTTTCTTGCGCACCAATTATTAACGTACCTGCTATTTCTTCATCATCTTTCACAGCCATTTTTGCTTCGTTGCTGAGCGCAATCATCTTGTCGGCATATAGTTGAAACTTCCTACCTGCTTCAGTTAAGAAAAGACGTTTTCCTAATCTTTCAAATAACGGCGTACCTAGCTCAGCTTCTAACGTTTTAATTTGCGCTGTCACACTCGATTGAGCAAAGTTTAATTTCTTCGCAGTTTGTGTAAAATTCAAAGTATCCGCCGCTACTTTAAATGTAATTAATTGTTTTATCTCCATTTATCATCCCTCTTTTCAATCGATATTCCCGATTGATTTCATCGAAATAATCCTCTTTGTCTATTGATATTTGTATTGTATGATAAAGAGCATCTACAAACAATAAAAATGGAGGTATTCCATATGAAAGCAATTTGTTTCGAACAGTTCGGAAATCCGGATGTACTACAATATAAAGAACTAAATGATCCAATCATAAATCCAAATGAAATTTTTGTCCGCACGAAAGCAATCGGTTTAAATTTCGCCGACATTTATAGACGTCGCGGTGATTATCATCTCGGTGGCAACCCACCGTATATATTAGGTTATGAAGGGGCTGGCATTGTAGAAAAAGTAGGAGCTGACGTTACGAATATTAATCCTGGAGATCGTATTGCATTTGCTGACGTTCCATTTGCAAATGCAGAACTAGTTGCCGTTCCATCGAAGAAAGCAATTAAGCTTCCAGATTCTATCTCTTTTAAAACAGCCGCTTCTGTCTTATTACAAGGATTAACAGCACATTATTTAACGAAAGATAGCTATCAAATAAAACAAGGTGATATAGCTTTAGTACACGCTGCTGCTGGAGGTGTTGGGCAACTTCTTATCCAAATAATTAAACTACTAGGCGGAAAAGTAATCGGCCTCACGTCATCAAAAGAAAAAGCACAAATAGCTACATTAGCTGGTGCTGATCACGTATTTTTATATAAGGAAGCATGGCCTGCGAAAGTACTTGAAATAACAAACGGTGATGGAGTAAATGTTGTATATGAATCAGTAGGTTCTACGCTAGAGGAAAGTTTTAGCGCAACTAAAACTGGTGGTACTGTCGTATTTTACGGAATGGCTGGCGGTAATCCTACGCCCGTTGATCCGCGTATGCTTATGGATACTTCGAAAACTTTAACTGGCGGAGACCTTTGGAACGTGCTTACATCTTATGAAGAGAGAAAAGAACGCTCCTCTCAATTATTCGAATGGATTACGACCGAAAAATTAAAGATCGCAAGTCCTACTACCTTCTCTTTACAAGATGGTGCCCGTGCTCATGAATTATTAGAGAACAGAAAAAGCACAGGGAAGATTTTATTAATCCCATAATTATTCCAATAAAAAAAGGAAGCTAGAATGTATTTCTTTGCTTCCTTTTTTAACATTATTTATGTTCAATCTCGCTTCTTTTCAATAACCCTGTTATTTATATTTTTTCTCTACGCTTCTCTTTCTAGGCCCCTCATTTTTAAGTTTATATAATAAACGAATCTAAATATTAAAGGAAAGAACAAACCTCCTAATATCAACGATCCAATAAATACAGTATCAATAAAAGAAAGAATCCCAAATAATAGCATTCCAAAAAAATAAAATACAACTGCACTCCAATAAATAAAACGTGGAAACTTAGTTTAGAACGAATCACCTTTTTCACACGGTTTTCCAAATAACAAATGAACCAATTTAATCAACATAATCACTTCTCCATATAATTGTTAATATTCTTTTCTTCTTAGAACTGAACATAAATCACATACCATGTACCACCCATATTCACACATTCCTTACTTTTTTTATTTCTCGTATACTTACTTTAGATTCCGAGATGAAATGTAAGGCTAATGTCCCTCCAATACACTGCAAACTAATTTGTTGTTCCTACTCTCTAATTATACCATTACAATAATTTTCATAGTTCATTTTTAACGGAATATTCCGATTCAAATTAATAAATGATATATTAAAAAATAAGGAAAGGAAGCTAGATTTCTCTACCTTCCTTTCCTTATTTTTATATTTCCACACTTTCTTTCCCTTTTGCAACATAGCTCATATCTCCAACCGACTCGACTGTGTATGTTCCGTCTTTATATACAATCTTCGTCACACTAGCATTTTCTACTCCAAGTTTTGTTTTGCTACTGTCTAACATTTCTATTAAGGTAGTAATCAAAAGCCCATGAACGACAACTAAAACGTTACCGCCACCATTTGCAGCAGATTCTTCACTAATTTTATCAATCTCTGCTTTTATACGAGTAGAAAATAATTCCCAATCTTCCGCCTGTTTTGTAGGGTCCGCTGCTCTAATAAGATTAATCACTTCTTGAATAGAAAACTTCATAAGTTCTTCTGGTGATGCAACGCCCGCAGCTTTTCCAACCACATCCCACATATTTTCAAGTTTTTCACCTTCAAAAATACCAAAATTTAATTCTCGTAAATTTTTTCTTTTCTTAAGTTTTAACTTTGTTTGCTCACTATATTTTAATACTAAATTAGCAGTTTCAATCGCTCGGCCGCTATCACTACTATATGCATTCGCAAAATGAACATCTTTTAATCCCGTTCCTAAATTAGAGGCAACTTCCACACCTTTTTCTACTAACGGAGAGTCTGCCCAACCTTGCGCGCGATGGTTCGTATTTAATATTGTTTTACCGTGCCTTGTAACATATAACGTAACTACATTCTCATTGCTATCTGTTTCTCGATTCTTCATTCAATTCTCTCCCTTTACATTTCTATATCAATTTTACCACCTTAATTATTCATTGAGCAAAATATACGTAAGTAGATTTACTTAATAAAAAAAGCTATCTTTCTGTATATCCCTACAAAAAGATAGCATCTTTTATGATTATATTTTCAACCAATACTCTTACTCAGCAAAAGCACTCGAATATTGCACAACTCCTTCTACACCTTGCAGAGCGTTCTCGCTTAGCTCAATCACCATAAACACTTCATCTGGCACTTCAAATGGTGCTTTTATATTCCACTCACTTGCTTTCTTAAAGCCAAATTTCGGATAGTACCCTGGATGTCCTAACACTACAACTGATCCGTATCCAAGTTCTTTCGCTTTTTCTAAAGCAGCTACAATAAGCTTCCCACCAATTCCTTTTTTCTGATGGCCCCTATCAACTGAAACCGGTGCAAGTGCTAACGATTCTACAGAAGTTCCATCCTGTTCAATCGTAATTTTGGATAACATAATGTGACCAACGATTTCCTCATCTACTGCAACGATTGATAATTCAGGAATAAACGCGTCACATTCTCTAATACGTTTTACAAGTGCATGTTCTGTTTTATCACTAAATTCTTCATGTAAAAATGCTTGTTGTACCACTTCTTCTGTTTTTTCATAATCATTTTATTGTTCTTGTCTAATCGTTACCAATTTAACTTATCCTCTATTCTTTCTTATTTCTTTTTGGATTTTACGAAGCGCTTTTTTCGATCCGCGCTCTATATCATGTTGCATTTTTCTTTCTTTATAATCGACAAATAGTGTATTTAAATCATATCCCTCTGGGTATAATTCCTTTGCTGCTACCTCTAACGTAATACGTTTTACATTCACTTCAACAAATTCACCGTTACAATATACAACGACGTTATAGAAATTATCTATTTCCTTATAGATAATACCAAAATCATCATAATCTAATATATTTACACGATCACCGATTTTGTACTCGTAATGGTTTTCTCTTTTTTCTTGCACGAACTTCGGTTTTCTAATTTTACTTTCATTCACTTTTTCTAGAGCGTACTCTTTATTTTCCATATACGCTCTCGCTCTTTGCAGTACACGCTCTCTTACGTTCATTTTATTCGCAATCCAAAGTGCATTACTTTCACCTGATTTACCAATCACTAATTTATAAAGCGGTTCTAGTGTCTCACTATTAAATTGCATCGCTGCGTTCATAAAATCATCATGCATTTCTGAGAAGCGTTTAATTTCACCGTAATGCGTACTCGCAACTGTAATACATCCTGCAAGATAAAACTCCTCTAAAATAGAAATTGCAAGTGCTGCCCCTTCATTCGGTTCTGTCCCGCTTCCTATTTCATCAAATAATAGTAACGTATTATTATTTGACATCCTCATAATCTCAGATAGATTTTTCATATGAGATGAAAATGTACTTAATGCATTTTCGATACTTTGATTATCACCAATATCTACAAATACATTTTCGAAAATAGCAATTTCTGTTTCTTTATCTCCGGCAATGTGCAAGCCTGACATTGTCGCTAATGTTAACAATCCAATTGTTTTTAACACGATTGTTTTCCCGCCTGCATTTGGTCCTGTAATAATTAAACTACGGTAATTTTGACCGATTTCAAAGTTTAACGGTACTACTTTTCCACTTAAAAGCGGATGCTTACAATTTACTAAATGCATGTAGCCATGATCATTTAATTTCGGCTCTATTCCATCGATTGATTTACTAAACTTCGCTTTCGCAAATACCATATCATATTGGCTAATCAATTCCATGTTAATTTTTATATGATAAATATTTTCTACTACCATGCCTGATAAAGTCGCTAAAATTTGATACTCTTCCATCGCTTCTTCTGCTTTCAAACTTGCGAGTTCCACATTTAACTTTGTAACCGTGTGTGGTTCTATAAATACAGTAGAACCTTTAGCAGACGCTTCAACTATACTTCCCGCAACTTGATTTTTATAAGAAGATTTAATTGGAATCGTATACTTATCATCCTTCTTACTAATAAAGAATTCTTGAATATACTTCTTATTTGCACTACTATTTAAAAACTTCGTTAAACGTTCTTTTATTTTCCCGTCTACCGAATCGATGTTATTTCGAATTCGTTTTAACTCTTTACTAGCAGCAGAATCAATGCTATTTCCTTTTATTGAAAAATTAATTTCCTCTTCAATACTTTTAAATTCAGTCATCGAATTTGCATAAGAAGCTAATACTGGCGCAAAAAATTCTTTATCTAACATAAACTTTTTAATCTTTCTACATCCGCGTAAAAAGTCTGAAACACTGACTAATTCTTCTGGATCTAAAATCATCCCTTTTTCTAATTTTTGAATTGTACTAGCAATATTAGAAATGCCGAAGAAAGGAACATGCCCTTCTGCATCTAATATAGCTCGTGCTTCTGTCGTTTCATTCAAGCGATTTCTCACTACTTTTATACTCGTACTAGGCTCTAATTTGTTTAATAATTCCTTACCTAATCCACTTACACAATAAGATTTCACTATATCCTTTAATTCGTTATATTGTAACTTTTCAAAAGTCATCGTATTCATTTTGTTTCTCCTCACTATGATTGATTTTTATCATAAATGAAGATACCTACTCATTAGATTCCAATGAGCCATATATAAAATTCCATAATTATACAATAAAAACATATACAAAAAAGCTGCGGGGATACCGCAGCTTTTACATTTACAAGGCATGTGTAATAACATATGAGGAAATAAGCCATAAAAAATAGATGGCAGTCCCTTATTACACGCTTTATAAAGTATTGTAGGTATCTTCATAGGTTTTGAAATAAATGCATGACAAAATTAGGGGTATGATGTACATAAAAATCCCCTAGTCTTATCCGATTTATTTCATTAAATTTTTCCTATTTAATACCTACCGCACTCACAAAAAGCACCTCTCATTAAGTTATATTATAGTCATTGAAATCTAATTTATTGAAATCATCATACTATATGTTACGTGAGAAGTAAAGGTGCCATACTTCAGTAGTACGCAACTCTACACTTCAATATTTCTTAAATTAGACCTATATTCGCTGAGGAGAAATTATAAGAAGCGCCTCCGCTATTGCGAATGTCATTTCCTTCCCCTAATACATTTAATAATTATGACAAGCAATGATAGGAGGTTACTATATGAATGAAGAATATAATATTTTACATGGACCTGCTCTGGAACCAAATTTAATCGGTCCCACACTACCATCAATTCCACCATTTACTTTCCCTACTGGACCTACTGGAATCACAGGCCCTACCGGTGCGACAGGTTTTACCGGAATTGGAATAACTGGTCCCACTGGGGTTACTGGTCCTACCGGAATCGGAATAACTGGTCCCACCGGGGTTACTGGTCCTACCGGAATTGGAATAACTGGCCCCACTGGGGTTACTGGCCCTACCGGAATTGGAATAACTGGTCCCACTGGGGTTACTGGCCCTACCGGAATTGGAATAACTGGTCCCACTGGGGTTACTGGTTTAGGGATTCTTCCCGTATTTGGAACAATAACTTCTGAAGTAGGAATCGGTTTTTCAGCAGTAGTTAATACAAATGTTAATTTTACAATCCCAGGACCTGCTAATGGAACTACTCTAAATCCATTAAATAATTCTATTACAATTGATACCACTGGCGTGTACTCTGTATCCTTTTCAATTGTATTTGTAATACAAGCTATATCGTCTAGTATATTAAATCTTACAATAAACGATTCCATCCAATTCGCAATTGAAACGCGAGTTAGTGGTGGTTCTGGGGTAAGATCAACATCTGCCAGAACTGATTTACTATCTTTAAATCAAGGGGATGTTCTTGGAGTACGAATAAGAGAAGCCACAGGTGATATTATTTATTCCAACGCATCTCTCGTTGTTTTAAAAGTCGACTAATTCGTTTATGAAAATAAAAATTTAAGAATGATAACAATATAAAAAGAAGAGGAAAACTTATATTTCAGTCTACCTCTTCTTTTTCATCACAAAATTACTGTTGAACATATATGGAAACTGATCCTCCACTTACTTGGAACTGCCCCCACCCATCCTTATTAATTGTTACAGTATTTGTTTGATTACCCGTAATATCGTACCATACTTCCCCTGCGTTATTCTTTCCAACATCCATCCACTTTGCCCCTCCTGGTCCATCAGAGATTAATGTTGCTAAACCAGAATTAGCATGTACACTATCACCTTCTCTTGTCCAGCCAATCACATCTGGATGGTCAAAATAATCACGCTGCGTACCATATGCAAAGTTTTTTCGTGCCGTCAAAATCGGATCAATTTTGTCCTTTAACGCTGGAATTTCATAGTTACTATTTCCTTTTGTACCATAGTAATCACCATAGAAAACAGAAGGATACCCCTCTGCACGCGTTAAAATAAATGCATATGCCAGCGGCTTGAACCAAGGGCTCACTACAGATTCCAATGACTGACCAGGCTGTGAATCATGATTTTCAACTAGAGTAACCGCAAGTGTAGGATGATTCGCAACTACTGTTCCTTTTAAAATATTTCTCATATCATAATTTCCATTTCCTGTTGAAGCATAATGAAAATTATAATGAAGTGGTGCATCGAACACAGATTGATTATAATTAACCTTCGCTAAATAATTATTTAAAGTCTGGATATCATTTTGCCAATATTCAGCTACTGTAAACATTTCTTTCCCTGTTTGCTGTCTAACGTGATTTACCCAATCGCGCAAATATTCATGATCAATATGTTTAACAGCATCTAAACGAAAACCATCTAAATTTAATTCATTCGCATACCACGTTCCCCATTTTTTCATTTCATTCGCAACATCTGGATGATCAAAATCAAGATCCGCATACATCAAATAATCATAATTCCCATTCTCGCTAGACACTTCCCAGTCCCATGCTTTACCTATGCCCCTAAATTTATAAATTCGGCTTAATTTCCTTCCTTCATCCCAATCCGTTCCGTCAAAATGATACCATTTCCATTTGAAATTAGAATAAGAATCTCCACGCCCTGGAAAGTTAAATCCCGTCCACGCACTAATTTCATAATCACCTGATACTTCAATATTCCGATTGCTCGGGTCTACCTCAACTGCTGTGACATTTTCTGTATAATCAGCCCCACCTCTATGATTCATAACTACATCACCGTATACATCGATGTTTTTCTTATGTAAAGCGTCAATTGCAGATTTCAATTGTGCTTTCGTCCCATATTTCGTCCGCACTGTGCCCTTTTGATTGAATTCCCCCAGATCATATAAATCATATGCTCCATATCCTACGTCATTTTGCGTAGTTCCTTTATATGCAGGTGGTATCCAAACAGATGTAATTCCTTTTTCCGCTAAATTTTCAGCATCAGTACGCAAACGATTCCAATGATTCCCATCATTCGGAGCATACCACTCAAAATACTGCATTAACGTTCCATTGTTAACTGTGTCTGCATATGCTTTACTCCCCTCATATATACTAGGTAAAAACATAAAAACTGACAATCCGACTATTGTTATTCTTTTAAACATCTGTACACCATCCCCTTCTAAGAAAGCGTTTGCATAGTTTATCAGAATTATTATAATATTCGTCCCACCGTTAGTAAAGTAGCAATCTCTCACTCTCCCATATTATTTTTAGTCTAATTTCAAATATTCAACGTAGTTTTAATTTCACATCCTATTCAAGATTGTTTACAATTTACCTATAAAAGCATAACGGAGGGATTTCGATGACAGACTTTCAAAAACAATTTTTCGCACGATTACATATAGAAGAAAAAGACACAGTTTCATTTGAAGATTTATCTAACATTATGTACGCAATGGCACAAACTGTTCCTTTTGAAAACTTAAATATTCTCGAAAAGAATTTTAAAGAAATATCAAAAGAAAATTTGAAAGAGAAAATTTTAGTAAATAACCGTGGCGGTCTTTGTTATGAACTCAATCCTACTATGTATTACTTCCTGAAAGATTCTGGATTCGATGTTCATCTCGTTTCAGGAACAGTTTATAACGCTGCAAACTCCATATGGGCTGTTGATTCTGGCCATATCGCAATCGTTTTAACACATCATAATGAACTTTATTTAATTGAAGTAGGATTCGGATCATACTTACCTCTTGCCCCTGTCCCTTTCTCAGGTGAAGTCATTCACTCTGTTACAGGAGATTATCGTATTCGTAAAGAAATGACCGAAAAGGGAAACTACATTTTAGAGATGCGGAAAAACAATGAGTTCTTGGATCAATCTTCTGCTGATGATTGGACGTTAGGCTATGCATTTTATATAGAAGAAGTGGATGAAGAAAAAGCAAATACAGCACAAAAAATTATCGTTGAACATGAAGAATCACCCTTTAATAAAGTACCTCTTATTGTAAAACTAACTGAAGATGGGCATGCCTCTTTAACGAAAGATAGCCTTACAGTAGCGAAAAACGGTAAAAAAACGAAAGAAACCGTTACAAACATGCAATATACAAACCTTTTACATTCAAAATTCGGAATTACACTATAAGTAAGTAAGCCTTGTTATTTTAGCAAGGCTTTTCAATTTTCAGCAGGGATTTTTTGCAATTTGTTGTATTTCATAGTTATATAGAAATATAACTACATGTTTAGAAAGGAAATGATTATGACAGAACTTAAAGATCGATTACAAGTAGCTGATATAGAAAAATGGGATTTAACAGACATTTACCATACAATTGAAGATTGGGAAAGTGATTTTCATAAAATTGAAGTATTAACGAAGGAATTACACGAGTTTAATGGAAATATTCACGACGGCAATAGTTTATTAGCTTATTTAACGAAGAGTGAAGAAATTTCTAGCATAATATCTTTAATGTTCGCTTATGCACGATTACAATCTGACCTTGATACACGCGATACTGACGCGCAATCTCTTGTCGATAAAGTATCACAATTACACGTGAAAGTAAGTGCAGCGAAATCTTTCTTTTCCCCCTTCTTACTTAGCATAGACGAAAACACATTACATTCTTACATAGAAGAAACAGAAGGCTTACAATATTATAAAGAAGACTTATTTGAATTATACCGTTATAAAAAACACGTATTAAATAAGGACCAAGAAGAAATTTTATCACAAATGGGTGAAGCTCTTTCTTCTCCACAGCACACATTTGGTATGTTAAATAATGCAGATATATTATTTGGTGAAGTGACGACTGACGATGGAGAAAAAGTGAACTTAACACGCGGAATGTATGCAAAGTTAATAGAAGATACGAATCGTGAAAAGCGTAAAGAAGCTTATAAAGCATATTACAAACCATATGTTCAGTTAAAGAATTCCATCGCATCTACTTTATCCGCTGCTATTAAAAATAATGTTACTGTTTCGAAATTAAGAAACTATCCATCAGCGCTAGAGAAATCATTATTTGGCGATATGGTTCCGAAAGAAGTATATGAAAACCTAATTGATACAACGAAAAAAAACATTCAAACATTACATACATACAATGAAATTCGAAAAGAAAAATTAAACGTAGATGAACTAAGACAATACGACTTAGGCGTCGATTTAGTAGAAGGTGCAAAACAAGACATCCCATATAGTGAAGCATTTGACATTATGATTGCATCACTAGCTCCTTTAGGAGAAGAATATATTGAGACATTAAAAAGTTTTAAAGATAAAAGATATATAGACGTAAGAGAAACACCAGGGAAACGTTCTGGTGCTTATAACTTCGGTGTATACGGCGTTCATCCTTTCATTCTTTTAAATCATCACGATGATTTAAACAGCCTGTTCACTCTTACTCATGAATGCGGTCACGGTATGCATACGCACTATTCACATGGATACCAACCAAGAATTTCTGCACATTATTCTATCTTTGTCGCAGAAGTCGCTTCTACAGTAAATGAAGTGTTATTAATTCACTATTTATTAAAAGAAGCAAAAGATACGAACGTGCGTAACCATTTAGTTAACCATTTTATTGAGAAATTTAAAGGTACTTTCTTTACACAAATTATGTTTGCAGAATTTGAAAAAATCACACATGAAATGGCTGAACAAGGTAAACCATTACATGCACAAGTCTTCAGTGAAATTTATGAAAAGCTATTTAAAGAATATAACGGTGATTCACTTGTATTTGATGAAGAAGTAAAATACGGATGGGCTAGAATCCCTCATTTCTATCGCCCGTTTTACGTATACAAATATGCAACTGGATTCGCATCTGCCATTCAAATCGCTGATAAACTATTAAGCGGTGATCCGAATGCTCAGAAAAATTATATTGAATTCCTTAAAGGCGGAAGTTCAGACTACCCATTAAACTTATTGAAAAAAGCTGGCGTCGATTTAACAACGCCAGAACCGATTGAAAGTGCATTGAAACAATTCACTCAACTTGTTGAGGAGTTTTCAGCTCTATAAAAAAGAGCCTCTCGCTAGAGGCTCTTTTTTATATTCCCTTTCCTTCTATTAAATCATTCGCCATTTTCCTAAATTCTTGATTAAATGCATCATTCATACCATTTTGGACGTTAGAAAATAATATGACAAACGTTCGTTTATCCCAGTTAAAATTATTAAAAGTGTTCCAGCCAGCTAATACACCGTGGTTATGATAATAATCTGGGTAAATATAGAAACTAAATCCATATTTTCTTGCAGGTGATGCAGAAAACATATCTGATACACTTTGTTTAGAAAGTAGTTTACCATCCATAATAGCTTCATCTAACTTTTTCATATCTTCAACAGTCGTATACATTTCACCACAACCATACAGCCAGTTCATTTTTAAGCGAGGTGTGGCTATTAACTTATTATCTTTTTTCGTATACCCTTCTGCTAAGAAAATATCCTCTGGAAGTGTTGCGCCCATTCCAGATTCATGCATTTCAACAGGAGTCAAAATATTTTCTTTCACATATTCAGCAAGTGGTTTATTCGATATTTTTTCTACAATATATGCAAGCACCATATAATTATAATCTGTATATTTCCATCCTGTCCCTGCTGGAAATTGTAACGTTTGTGCCCCAATCCACGTTACTAATTTTAACCGTGATGCTGCGTCAACACTACCTTGTCCCTGTTCTGGTAATCCAGACGTATGTGTTAACAAGTTTCGTAACGTAATGTTTTTATCTGCTGGAAACGATGGGATATATTTATTTACATTGTCTTCAATGTTCAACTTCCCTTTTTCTTTTAATTGCATAATAGATATTGCAACAACTGTTTTCGTAATAGAACCAATGCGATATTTCGTTCTTGGCGTTGTTAATACTTGATCTTTCACATTCGCATAACCGTAGCCTTTTCGTAAAATGACATGATCTTTACTTGCTACAAGAACACTCCCATTAAATCCTTTATCTTTTAAATACTGATCTAATTTTCCAGCTGCAATTTCATAACGCTTTTTCTCATTCGCATCAACTTCCTGCTTAACATCTTTTTGCTTACTATTTACATTAGAAAATGCCTTTGCATCATATTTTTTTCCTTTATTTGCATGTATTAGTGTAACAACACTTCCACAAAAAACAGCAAAAATAAAGAAAATGATTAACCATTTCTTTAACATACTAGGAACCCTCTTTTATCTAGTTTCACTTAACGTATATCCATTCTATGTTTTAATTATCAAGTATATTATAATATTATTTAATATTCACTCTGTTAAAACTAGATTCCTTTTTCTCATTTTCAATTTTGACTACTCTCTATTGTATTTCTTTCTTGCAAAATTTCCAACATACAATCGGATGCATTACACTATAATTTCAAATTCTTTTGTAACATTTGTTACATACTAAAAAGAATGGAGATGTAATATGAAAAACACCGATAAACGCAATCGTTTAGATGATAAGGTGTTTCATTATCGGATAACAAAAAATAACATGGTATTAATTTAATATTACAGAAAACAGATTATGATATTAAAAGGAAATGATGCTGAAAAACTTTTAAATAAAATAAATCATGCAAATAACGATAATGAAAAACAGCTAATTATGGCTAAAATTACAGGTAATTTCAAAAGAGGCAATGAACGAAATTGAAAATGAATCTCATTTACATTTTGATTATACAACAAATAAAAAAAGAAATGTCGGTCATTCAACATTTCTTTAGACTTTCTTCATAAAAAATTTACATTGCTAACATTCCTTCATTTTCTATACTTCCTATATAAGCTGACCGCTGAAATAGTTAGTAATACAACTATGCATAACCACGCATACGTATATCCCTTCTTATCTACAATATAACCAAATAAAGCAGGCGCAGCAATAATGGCAATTTGATTTAATGTAAGTGCAAAACTCACTGTCATCCCTACCGATTCTTCACTTGCTGATTCTGCAACTTCAGTTATAAAAAGACTAAACCATCCAATTGAAAAGAACCCTAACAATGCACTTACACCATACAATACATTCGTTATTGTATGTATGCTCATTACTAATATTAGAATGAAGAAAATAGAAATACAAACAGTTATAAATAAGAGGGTACGCCTATTCCCCTTATAAAATAAATCACTAGTAGCTGCTAATATAACCCTACCAACCATTCCAGAAAAGAACATAACGGAAAATACTTTTCCAGCTAAAATTGGCGTGATTGATTGTTCCAATACTAAAAATTTTATAAAGTGTGCAACTAGAACCATTTGCAATGAAATCATACAAATGCCAGTTATATAAATTGCATACAACTCTTTTTTACACATCACTTCTTTTAACTGCATCCAAAAAGAAAGTTTACTACGTTCTTGTTTAACTTTCTCTTGAGTATATGGTTCCTTATAAAATATAAAAAATAAAAGCCCTCCAATTATACAAATGCATGCAATACTATTTACCGCATAGGCCATATTATATTTTATTGTAAGAAACGGGATCAATACTCCCGCTAATGTACCACCAATCGGTATACCGGCTTGTCTAATCCCCATCGCTAACCCGCGATTTTCTTTTGAGAACCACTTCATTATCACCTTACTTCCTCCTGGCTGCGAAACACTATAAAACGTTCCTACTAATAAAAGTACAAAAAGTAACCCATTAAATCCATTGACCATATTAGTCAGTAAAAACGAACCTCCTAGTAAAAATGAACTTATCGAAATTAACAACTTTTCATTGTATTGATCAAGTAGCCGCCCGACAAAAAGCATACAAAATAGCGGTCCTATATTTACAACACTTACTAACAATCCAATCTCCGTATTCGTAAGTGCATATTCTTCTTTCCAAAATAAAGCAAACGCTCCAACACCATACGTTATAAGTGTCGCTGTTGTTTGAGCAACCGTCGCAAAAATTAACATAACCCACTTATAAGTACTATTCACCCTTTCTTCCATTAACACAATAATCCCTCCACCCCCTTCCATTGTATGAAAGTTCTGATATCATATAAAATAAAGATTTATCATGTGATCCATCAAAAAAAATGATACCTTTTCTGGAGGGATGATACTTGGATATAAAAGATTTAACTGTATTTTACGAAGTTGCGAAAGAAGAAAACATATCTCACGCAGCTAAAAATTTAAACTATGTACAGTCTGGCGTAACAATGCGTATGAAACAACTAGAAAACGAATTAGGTGTGCCTTTATTTTACCGAAACGGAAAAGGTGTAACTTTAACTTCTAACGGTGAGATTTTATTAACATACGCCAAACAAATTATCCACTTAATGGATCAATCTGTTAAAGCAGTTCAAAGTAATGGGATCGAACCAAGAGGCACTTTAAAAATTGGATGTACAGAATCTACAACCGCTGTAAGACTTCCATCTATATTAACGGCCTATTATGAAAACTATCCAAAAATCGAATTGATTTTAGAATCAAATACGACGGAACAATTGATTAGGCTTGTACTAGAACGAAAACTGGACGGAGCGTTTATAGCTGGCTCTACTCAGCATGCCGAACTTCATACAAATATATTTCGTGAAGAAGAATTAGTTCTCATTAGCAAAAAGCCTTTATCTTCCTTTAAAGACATAGGAGACATGAATTTACTTGCATTTAGTCACGGGTGCTATTATAGAAATTTATTAGAAGATTGGCTTCAAGAAGAAGGAATTTCACCTAAGCGAGTATTAGAGTTTGGAACAATTGAAGCGATACTCGCATGTGTAAAATCAGGTATGGGCATAGCAATTATGATGAAGTCTATTTTAAATGGTCATCAACATGACATATCATTCAACCCTTTACCAAATAGCTTCAAAAAAGTTCCTACTACTTTTATTACTAGAAAAGATATATATCACTCTGCTGCATTACAAAAATTTATGGAGATGACTCACAATGCGTGAAAAGAAAATATGTGGTATGAAACGAAAAACAAACACTGTGATAAAGCGAATTGAGGAACATACAAAAACGTTCCCTTCTACTTTCTATAACGATGAATATTGGAATATGCTATTGCCAGTTTCGCAAGCTTTTATTGACTCTCGTAAAACACCTAGAAAAGTAAAACGGTTATGTATTCAAACCTTATTAAATCAAGCAAATCATTTAATAAATATGAAACCGAGCGATACACATACATATCGAGTTGTTGTTTTGATTTCTATAAATAATTTGTGGGATTCGCAAATCATTATATTTAAAAATGAGGACTACTTTCATAATTTCTTTAATAGAGATAGTGAATTTCAAAAATGGATTCTTCTTTCAAATGAAATTGATTTTTGGGAGACATGGGAAATTTCAGTTTATCATTCCTTCAAAACGCTTCATTTTCAAGAAATTATTTATGATGCAGATGAATGCTATGAAAAAGAGATTACGTTTATCGGGGAGTTAGATTAAAAAGGGTATACCTAAAACACTGGTATACCCTTTTCCACTTATTTTTCCTTCAATACACTATGTAATCGATCCGGATAATTTGTAAACATTCCTGTAGCACCCCATTTGATTAACAGTCTCATATCTGGTTTCTCATTAATTGTATAAGGGTGAATTAACAGTCCATTTTTCCTAGCCATTTTCATATATGACTCATCAATAATTAGTTCTCCGTTATCATTACGTAAGTTTGGTCCAATACCAGCTGCATACTTTTTAATTTCTTGAAAATCATCATTCGTTACACTTTTCGGTTCATGTGTAATGCCAGACCATTCAACAATTTCATTGTTTTCATTTGGATAATACCAAAGCAATTGAACTAACGGAATATTTTCATTCATACTATGAATCTTTTTCAAACTATCTTTACTAAATGATTGAATCATAACACGGCTAGAAGACATGTTTTGGCCTACTAAATTATATTTTTGTAACAACGCCAACAATTTCTCTTCCATTCCTGGATACACATCTGGTGATTTTGTTTCAATATAATACTTCATACTTCTTCCATACTTTTGGAAGATTTCTTCAAGAGTTGGAACCTTTTGCCCAACATACTCTTGCTTAGCCTTTTCTGGATACGCTTTATTAAACCATGATCCAGCATCTAAACTCTTTATTTCGCTTAACGTTTTATCGCGTACTTCGCCTGTTCCATTTGTAGTGCGATCAACTGCTGTATCATGCATTGCAATTAATTGGCCATCCTTTGTTAATTGAATATCTAACTCTAAATAATCCGCTTTCATTTTTTTCACTAAATTATAAGAAGCAAAAGTATGCTCAGGTGCATGTCCACTTGCTCCGCGATGTGCAATATTTAAAAGCTTATTCGTATTCCATTCATGCTTTCCTTCTGCTTTCGCATGAACAGCTCCCCCAGCAAAGATACTTCCCGTCATAAAGAAAATAACTAAAACGCTAATAATCTTTCTCATCCTTCTAACCCTTCCTACGTTGCAAATTTCAACAAGCTAATGAGATTTACACGAAATAGAAGACACACTTTCATTATTTTTATAAACCTATATTAAAATTCCAATCTTACAAATATACTTTCTCTATATTATTAATAAACTAGTATTATCCTATTTAATTTCTATAGCCCTCCTTTTCACATGTAACTCCCTATTTTGTACGGTTCATTCAATAAAAAAAGCCATAAATTATTTAGAATACACTCCTGTGTCCCTAAATAAATTTATGGCTTTTCTCAAATATCTCCGGCCTCTATTAACTTGTCGAATTTAATCATATCAAACCTATTGAAATTTGTGAATATTTTTTTCAGTACAGTGAAGCACATAAAACAATATTTCTGTAGTTACTTAAAAATCACATAATAAATTTCTCATTACCTCTTCCAATACTATATCTGGATTTACTACCGTTTTTTCCGAACGCCATCCGATAAAGCCATCTGGTCTAATTAATACAGCACCTCCATTCTCTATACCATATAATTTGCTAAAAATATCTTCTGGAGCAACAAAGTCTCCACTTAAACCAACACGATACCCTTTTATATTTATTCCTAATTTAGCTGAAACAGTATGTGCTGCCTCAGCCCAAGAACTATTTTCTACTCCTGTAAGTAATACAAAACTGTTACCGAATAAGTCTAATGTAGAAACTTTCTTCCCTTCATACGTTCCCCATAAATGTGGCGCTCGCGTTCCAGGTCTTCCGTTCAACTCTATGCTATCCATTCTATGCGGAGTTACTGAATCATCTATAATCGCCTCTGAACAATACTGATATCCAACTGTAACAGCTAAACCATCCATATTATTCAAACTACCTTCCTCTCTATTCGCAGCACGAAACAGTAAACTACTTGCATAAGCTGTCGTTAATTTTGCAACAGAGTGTCTCTCCTCATGATATGTTTCTAACAATTTTGGTTTTGCCTTCCCTTTTATAACAGCCGCTAATTTCCAAGCTAAGTTATGTGCATCTTGTATTCCTGTATTTGAACCAAACCCTCCTGTTGGTGGCATAATATGTGCTGAATCTCCAACTAAAAAGATTCGATTTTCTTGAAATTTCACCGCTGTACTTTCGGCCGCTTCCCACGGTAAAACACTTAATATTTCTGACTCAATATTTGTACTTCCAATTGCTATTTGAATAATTTGTTTACAACGTTCTATAGTGAAGTCCTCTAACCCCTCTCCTTTTAATGGATCGTAGGCTACATGATAAATCCATTTTTTTACGTTATCAACCGGGATAAGTGCACCAAGAACCTCCGGATGAAGTACCATCGAAAAACCGAATGCATATCCTTGTATAAACTCACTTAAATCAGCTTCAAAATAAATATTCATATAATAGCCACCAATGGTTCCACGACCCTCAGCTTTAATCCCTAACTGCTCACGTATTTTACTTTTCGCTCCATCCGCTGCAATTACATAGTCACAATGTATGACACTTTCTTTTTCTGTTTCACGATTTCGAATCGTTGCTTTTAACCCGTTTTCATTTTGTTCAAATGAAACTAATTCATGATAAAAAGATAGTTGCCCGCCTAGCGTTTTCGCTTCTTGTAACATCATTTCTTCTAAAATAATTTGATAACACGCAGTTTGTTTTGATGGACTAATCTTTTCTATTTTTTGAAGTAATTCTTCATCGTTTCCGTATTGCGTCGCTCTCATTTGTTCTAATTCTTCTTTATTCGCCTCAGCTATTGTATGAACTGCTATTCTTCCTCGGCAGTTCTCTAATGCTTTACCTGCCAATTTAATTTTTTGTTCCAAACCTAATTCTCGAAATAACTCCATTGTACGTAAAGTAAGGCCGCCTGCTTTCGGATGAATGGCAGTAGACGGATGCTTTTCAATAAGTAAGTACTCAATGTTATGTTTTGCAAGAAATAACGCAGACGCTAACCCAGATAATCCCCCTCCAACAATTAAAACTGGTACATAATTCGATTTCATATATTTACCCTCCACATCATTGTTCTGAGCTCAGTGTCATAAATATAATCAAAAAAAACATTAAAATATAGACTTATATTTCATTTTGAATTATCATATAGATAGATTACGCCCCAAAATCCTTTTTACCTTTTCATACATCTATAATCCACCTGAATTGTGTCTGTATGAAAGTGTAAAACAAAAGAACGTACTTTACGTTGAACTATGTTCTATCGTAAAAATCAAAAATAATGCAAACATTATAAGCGGTCGTAACCTTATCGATTATACAAGGTTACGACCGCTTATTTTATTGTTACATCATTTTTTGTTTTTAAAACTTCATCTATTGTGTTATATAGTCCTTCCAATCCCTTTTCTATCTCCCTATAATTTTCAAAAATAAAAAATTCATTCGTCTCGATTTTCTTTCCCAATATTGCACCTCATACAACAATCATGTAGCATTACCGTATCGATGTAATGGTTCATCATCTTAAACCTTTCGACTAATTACCAGGAGGTAAAGTGATTGAAATGAATAAACAAGAACAATTAAATGTTATAAAAAAAGATTTTATTGATTCTCAAAAAGTATTATTGGCAATTGGCGATGAAACACGTCAAGCTATTTTGTTAGTTCTCATGGAAACGGAATGTCAAACCGGATTACGTGTAGGAGAAATCACGAAACAAACACACCTTTCTCGACCAGCGGTATCGCATCACCTTCGGATTTTACGAGAAGCTGGTATTATTTTAATGCGAAAAGAAGGTACAAAAAACTTTTATTATATTGATATACGTACAAAATTAAGTTTATTAAAAAATCTTGTATTAGATATCGAAAAGCTATTACACAACTTTTATTGAAATGTGGAGGTATAAGAAATGAAAGCAATGATAATTGATAAATACGGGAAAGTTCCAATGCGTATGGCAGAGGTACCTACTCCTGAAATAAATGAGCATGAAGTGCTCGCAGAAATTCATGCAGCTAGTATTAACCCAATTGACTTTAAAATACGTGATGGAAAAGTAAAGATGTTACTTAAATATGAAATGCCCCTAATCCTTGGGAATGACTTTTCCGGTGTTATCGTAAAGGTTGGGGCAAAAGTGACTAACTTTAAAGTCGGTGATGAAATATATGCACGCCCAAGAAAAAATAAGATTGGTACTTTCGCGGAATATATAGCCATTCATGAAGATGATATAGCTTTAAAACCAAAAAATTTAAATTTTGAGGAAGCTGCTTCGATTCCACTCGTTGGCTTAACATCATATCAAGCATTACATGACATTATGCAATTACAAAAAGGACAAAAAATATTAATTCACGCTGGGTCTGGTGGTGTTGGTACTTTCGCAATTCAGTTAGCAAAAATAATGGGTGCTACTGTTACAACGACTGCTAGTGAAGCTGGTGCAAATTTAGTAACGTCTCTTGGCGCAGATGAAATTATTAATTACAAAACAGAAAAATTTGAAGATATACTAAAAAATTATGATGCGGTATTTGATACAATCGGCGGTGCAACACTTGAAAAATCATTCAATATTATAAAAAGCGGAGGAAACATTGTTTCCGTTTCAGGTATGCCGAATGCTCGCTTCGGTAAAGAATTTGGTTCAGGATTCTTTAAAACTCTCTTATTTTCATTAGCCAGCAAAAAACTTACTGCACTTGAAAAAAAGCATAATGCTCAATATTCATTTTTATTTATGAAGCCAAGCGGGGATCAATTACGTACTATTGCAAACTATATTGAAGCCGGAAAAATCAAACCGGTAATCGATCGAGTTTTCCCTTTTGAAGATGCGCAAAAAGCAATGGAATATTCAGAGTCTGGAAGAGCAAAAGGAAAAATAATTGTAAAAATTAAATAATAATAAAAACCTCCATTTTCTTAAAATGGAGGTTTTTAATTTGCTGTTAAATAGACATAGTGCAATGAAGTCCTTACAATAGATTGCAAGGGGAAATATTATATTATACTTTTAGTTAACTTTACAAAGAATACATACGTACAAATACATAACTTAAAATATAAAAAGGAGGAGATACAATGACTAAAATTAATGAAACAGGTTGGAATTTAGATAATAGTTATACGACTTTACCACAATCATTTTATACAGAAATCCCCCCTACTCCCGTAAGTTCACCGGAGTTAGTTAAACTAAACCATTCATTAGCGATATCTCTTGGCTTGACCCCTGAAGAACTGAAAAAGGAAGCTGAAATTGCTATTTTCGCTGGTAATGCACTCCCAGAAGGAGCTCATCCATTAGCTCAAGCATATGCTGGTCATCAATTCGGACATTTTAATATGTTAGGCGACGGTCGTGCTCTTTTAATTGGCGAACAAATTACTCCTTCAGGTGAGCGTTTCGATATTCAACTGAAAGGTTCTGGCCCTACTCCCTATTCACGCCGAGGAGATGGCCGTGCTGCACTCGGTCCGATGCTACGTGAATATATCATTAGTGAGGCAATGTATGCACTTGATATTCCGACTACTCGTAGTTTAGCAGTTGTCACAACTGGTGAAGCAACATATCGTGAAACAAAGTTACCTGGAGCAATTTTAACTAGAGTAGCTAGTAGCCATATACGCGTCGGTACATTTCAATATGCTGCAGCTCGTGGTTCAATAGAGGACCTGAAATCACTAGCTGACTATACGATAAAAAGGCATTACCCAGAAATTGAATCCCATGAAAACCGATATACTGCATTACTACAAGCAGTCATTAAAAGACAAGCCAGTCTTATCGCAAAATGGCAACTTGTTGGATTTATCCACGGTGTAATGAACACTGACAATATAACGATTAGTGGCGAAACAATTGATTACGGTCCTTGTGCATTTATGGACAATTACGATCAAGGAACAGTATTTAGCTCTATTGACACACAAGGCCGTTATGCATATGGAAATCAACCATATATGGCCGCATGGGACCTCGCTCGATTAGCAGAATCTTTAATACCAATTCTGCACGAAGATGAAGAAGAAGCATTAAAAATCGCCCAAGACGAAATTTCGAAATTTAGCGTACAGTATGAAAACCATTGGTTCCTTGGAATGAAAAAGAAATTAGGACTATTTAGTAACGAAGAACAAGATCAATCACTTATTGAGCAACTTTTAAAAATGATGGAGAAATATAAAGCGGATTATACAAATACATTCCGTTCATTAACTCTTGATTCTATCGAAAATACAGCTCTATTTGAAAGTCCTGAATATAAAGATTGGTACAAACTGTGGCAATCTCGATTAAAAAGACAAGAACAATCGAAAGAAAACGCCTACGAAATGATGAAAAATAATAACCCATCAATCATCCCAAGAAACCATCGTGTAGAAGAAGCACTAGAAGCAGCTGTCACAAATGGCGATTATAGCGTAATGGAGAAACTTCTTGAAGCTTTATCAAACCCTTATGCGTATTCTACAGATCAAGAAGAATACTGCATTCCGCCTGCACCGACGAATCGCCCTTATCGTACTTTTTGTGGGACTTGATTAAAAATTTGTTTTTATTTTAATCCAAAATTTATTAAGTTAACTATTAATCACAAACTTAAAAGTTGCTTTCAATATTGAAAGCAACACATTTAGTATCCAACCTTAAACAAGTCACAAATTATAATTTGTGACTTGTTTAATTACCCACGTTCAATAGAAGATTTGTTTTGCAGGCATCGTTGTATCTTCAGAGACAGCATGTGGATTTTCATTAGGTTTTATAATTATAAACGTTCCACCCTATCCACTGTGAGCTAATTTATTGCAAAGACCTTCTACCATAAAACCCCATAATTCCAGCTGCCATTCCCATTATAGATAATCCAAGTTTTTTCTTTATTTCAATGCTTCTTTTTCAAATATTCTCTTTTTTATTTCATAACTCATAAAAAAATACTTTTCTGCTTTTTCTATATTACCTACTTTATGAAACTCTAATGCCAGACTTTCAGTATATTCGTGAATATACTCCGATAAATTTTTTCTTTCAAAGTAAGAAAAACCTTCGAGAATAATTTTTTCTATTTTTTCTACCTCTAAATGCTGACAAAATCCCTTTAGAATTAAAAAGTGATATCTATATTCATCATTTTTTAATTCCTCACAAACCTTCAATCCACTTTCAATTAATTCCTTCGCTTTTTCTATTTCACCTAATTTATAATATTCTCTTGCCTCTAAAAAGATTGCCTTATAATGAGTAGGCATTTTTTTAGAAACCTCAGATAAGTGTCTAATTGCTAAAACTGAAAGATTTTGACTCGCATACAATAAACCTAAATTATGTCTGATTCTTAATACTAACATTTCAGCATCATTTTTTTGTAAAATGTTTATTGCTGACGCAATATATTCCTCACCTTTATCATGCTGCTTTAATTCCGAAAAAGATAATCCTAATATATTTTCGCACAGCGCTATGTTCACTTCATACCCTGCTTGTTTAACAAAGATATCTCTTGCTTTTGAAGCGTATTCAATAGCTGAATATGCGTAATGCAAGTGATATTTTAATATAGCAACTCTATAATTAAACTCTGCATATTCAATTTCATCTGAAATATGCTCTAATAACTCTTCAGCTTTTTCAAAATAGTTGCTAGCTTCACTATAATTAGTAAGAATTGTATAATGAATGGCTTTGAATAAATAATAATAATAATTAGAATATTCATCATTTGGTTTAGGCAATGCATCTATTTTATCAAAAGCTTTTTTCAAATTACCTAAACCATCTATTAGCACTTTATATCGAAATTCTAACAGATAATAGTGAAATGAAACCTTTACATCTGATTCAATAATATAAAGCTTTTTATCAATCTCTTCTTTTAATTTTTTTGCTTCACTTATACGTTGAGCTCTAATATCTCGATACCAATCATTCAGCATCTTAGTAATTAATTCATTGCCAGTGATTTGTATATTCATCAAATCCACTCTCCTTCTTTTAATTATCATAAAAATAACATAATTCGATTATTTATATCTATCTATATATATATTTCTCAACAATTGAACGAAATTCATTCACTGAATTTTGTTCAATATTTTAATAAACCTGCTGTAAATATGAATACTTTTTCTTATAACCTCTGAATATGAGTATCCTTAAAATCCGTCTCATATTTCAATCCATATCCAAACATTCGATCCATCCCAATATGTGCTGTCCATACTAAGCCAATCATTATAACGGTATCTATCTTAAAATAGACACCTATTAGAACAATTAATATGGATATGATATATGTGTGAAATAAATTATAAATGTTAGCACCAACATGATTATTAATCCCATACGCTAACATAGATAAATCTGGTGCTAAAAGGAATACAAAAAATATAATCCAACTAAACTCATATATCGAATACATATAAATCGTGGCTAAAAATACAACCATTCCTTCAAAATGTACAATACGTTTTTTCATTATTTATCATTCCTATTTTTCTATATTTATTAATACATTTTCATCGCTGAAAGTATTCTTTGCATTTTTTGACCAGATGGTTGCTAATATTGGCCCTGCAATGTTATGCCATACTGCCGCTAATACACTTGGGAGTGCAGCAGCCGGTCCAAAATGCAAAATACTTTCCAGCTATATTACTTATCGCTTCTAGTACTTTCATCCAATCAGCCCCTATCTTTTAATTGAAACACCTTATTCGGATTCAAAATATTTTGCGGATCAAGAGCTTTCTTTATTTTCTCCATTACAAATAATGCCGCCCCATGTTCTTCTTCTTGATACTTTCGTTTTCCGATTCCAACGCCATGTTCTCCTGTACACGTTCCTCCTCGTTTAAGAGCATACAGAACGATACTTTCGTTTATTTCGTCCGCCTTCTTTACTTCCTCTTTATCATTTGTGTCAATCATTAAGAGTACATGGAAATTCCCATCTCCAACATGACCTAGAATACCGCCAATAAGCCCTACTTTATCTAATACCTCTTTCGCATGTTGAATCGCTCCAGCTAATTCCGAAATTGGCACACATACGTCTGTACTCATTAGCTTTTTACCAGGATAACTATGCACGTAAGAGTACGCTAAGTTATGTCTTGCATCCCACAGTTTATTTCTCGCTGCTGTTTCCGTCTCAAACGTAATTTCTATACATTTATGATCAAGAACGATTTCTTTCGTAAATTCAATATCTTGCTTTAACCCTGCTTCATTGCCGTGAAACTCTAAAAACAGTGTCGGTTCTTCTCTGTAACTTGTTTCATTATAATAATTTACTTGTTTCATAGATAATTCATCAACGAGTTCAATTCTCGCGATTGGAATACCTGCTTGTAATATGTTAATTACAGCTTCTACTGCATCATTTATAGTTGGAAACGATGCCCTCGCAGCCATAACATGTTCTGGTATACCGTATACTTTTAAAGTTAACTCCGTGAAACATCCAAGTGTTCCTTCTGATCCTACGAAAATACCATTTAAATGATAACCTGATGATGACTTCGCCGCTAAATTCCCGGTATGTATTACTCCTCCATCAGCAAGAACGACTTCTAAATCTCGAACTTGATCACGCATTACACCATACTTTACCGCTGTCGTTCCGCTCGCATTTGTAGCAGCCATTCCTCCTAACGTTGCATCAGCTCCTGGGTCTACACTAAAAAATAATCCATACTTTTTCAATTCTTTATTAAGCTGAGAGCGCGTCACCCCTGGCTGTACTCTCACAAGAAAATCCTTTTCTCTTATTTCAAGTATTTTGTTCATAAGAGAAAAGTCCATTGTAATTCCTTTTTCGTAAGGAATTACATGTCCCTCTAAACTGGATCCTACTCCAAATGGAACGACAGCTGTTCCGTGCTGACTCGCTATTTTCATTATCGCGCTAACTTCTTCGGTCGTTTTTGGAAAAACAACTACATCAGGTAAACTACTAACGTGGTAAGATTCATCTTTACTATGTAACTCTCGTACTGTCATATTTATTACTACTCGATCTTCAGGAAGTATGCCTTTTAATTCATTTACTACATGTTCAATTGTTATTTCCATAATCAACTCTCCTTTTTAATTTTAAAACAAGTATACCATCTTTATACAAAATAATTAGAAAAATAAGATTATTTAACCTGAACATACAAAAAAGAACCCGCAGCACACGCTACAAGTTCTTTTTCACTACATTTCAAACGATTTCTTTATTAACAACATAAACCAAATTAATGTAACTGCCATCAACGAATGAGAAAATCCTACAATATAAGTTAGCCCTTTAAAGTCAGCTCCATTTAACTGAAGAAGCCCTCTCGCTGCTAGCGAACCTAACATTAATGTTAATGCAATGTTATGTAAAACAAACCACTTATTAAACCCTTGCACTTCATGAAACGCGAATACTTTTGCTAATCCTAAAGCAATTAAAAAGAAGAAAAAGCCAAGTACAAGTGTATGTGTATGCAAAAGATTTAACAAAGTAGATCCTAAAATCCCTTTATACTTACCATACTCCCTAGCGAAAATCCCTGATAATAAACCGATAATCAAATACGTAAACGATGCATTATATAATTTCTTCATTATGTACCTCCTTGAGTAGAATGTGTAGTGTGTCATATTTAGTAATAATGATAGTTATATAGTAAAAACTCCTAGTCACCTAGGAGTCATTGTATAAGTATCTCACTCTTTACAATCAATCCTAATTATAAAATATCTCTCTATACAAAACAAACGAACTTTATGTGAACAAATACCCCCATTAAAATATGTTGCACTTTTGTTTTACACAATCCATACTAATTGTTATAACTTTTTAAAGGTGGTGTAATAATTGATAGTTCTTGAAACCGAACGTCTAAATCTTCGTTGGTTTGATATAAAAGACGCTTCTTTTATTCTTGAGTTAGTAAACGATCCTGCATGGATTCAGTTTATCGGTGACAAAGGGGTTAGAAACTTAGAAGATGCAAAAAATTATATTGTAAACGGTCCCATCGATATGTATAACAAACTCGGATTTGGCCTTTACTTAGTAGAACGAAAAGAAGATCTCACTCCACTTGGTATGTGTGGCCTTATTAAAAGAGATTCATTAGAAGACGTTGATATCGGATTTGCCTTTTTAGAAACATTCCGTTCAAAAGGATATGGCTACGAATCAGCTTCTGCGATAATCGAATACGGTGTACAAAAGCTCGGCATGAAACGAATTGTAGCAATTACTTCTATAGATAACATCGCCTCAGGAAAGCTTTTAGAAAAAGTAGGATTACGATTTGAGAAAATCATTTCAGATTCAGGAGAAGATTTAAAATTATTTGGGTATAACGCATAGTAAAGAAGATCGCCGTGAATGGTGACCTTCTTTACTATTTTACTGATCTCGTCATAATACTTTTAGTTCCATTATAGTTTTGCAGTAATTCTTGTGATTACTACTATGCCTTTCATATCAAATTTTTTGGAAATTTATAGAAATAAAACTTTCACATTTAAATAAATTATATTAATATATTAAACAAAGGAAGTGATAATAAATGGAACAACCGCTATTTTTATTAGTTCTTCAATTCATTGCATTCATATTAATCATTTGTATCGTATATGGAATGTTGTACAATACCGTATTGAAATTAAATATGCCTAAATGGACTGCACATATAGTAGCTACGGTATTTTCATTTGGTATCGCCTATCAAGCTTTTATAAATTTTATTTGAAAAAATTTTTTAGCAATTACTTCTACAAATATTGTTGATGCAGTAAAATTTTTAGAAAAAGTAGGATTGTAATTTGAAAGGATTATTTCAAGATCAGGAAATGTAACCATTTTTTATAAAGTCTGTCTAGCGCAAAATAGTAAAGAAGTTATTTCCGCTGAAAATGTGTTTGCATAACAAGGAATGAATTTAATCGATCCTGCAAAAATTTTATTTTAATTCTGGTTCTATTGTTTGGAATCGTTCTAGGGTACCATTTGTGTGGACTTTAAAAATTTTCATTTGCGCACCAAAATGTTGCGTTAAGTAAAATGTATCACTAGTTATTAAATTTCCAATCTTCCAATCAGGTTGATATGTAATTTCCATAGAACTTTCTAAATCCCTAATCATTATTAAATTGATATATAAGGAAATTTCATAAATCTTCAATCACAGTTTCTAAGTTCACCTGATAGAACGTATAAAGACTCATATCATCTTTTGATAATTTTTGGATGCTTTATTCTAAGTATATTCGACACGAATTGATTATTTTTTATGAATTTTCTTGAAAAATATTGTAATATCACTCCATTTTTTCTTCTATTTTGTTATGATGTTTATAATTAAATTGGATTAGGATTTTTTTAGAAAATGGGGGCGTATATTATGAGTGTCTCAGTAAAAGGAAATGAGCAATTAACCTCTCTATTGAACGACTGGTATCGATCTATGCTATCTCAGCAAGTTATAAAAGCTACTAATCTAAAAAAGAAAATTGATGAAAAAATTAATAAGTTAAGCATTGAACCGGATCAAGAGCATCAGGATCAAAATTTGTTACTATACTATTCACTACTCGAATTTCGTTACAAGGTCTTAACAGATAGCCTTGGTATTCAACAAAATAGTTTTGATACTATTATCGATTATGATATGCCTACAGATCAATTTCTACAATTCTATTATCATTTTTTCAAATCCATTCATTCCACTTTTATATCAAATTATACTGAGGCAGAGGAACATTATAAACTAGCAGAAAAAATATTGGTAGCTATACCAGATGAAATTGAACATGCTGAATTTTACTATAGAATTGCTACTTTCTATCACCATACCTATAACAATCTCACTTCTATCGAATACGCAAATAAATCGAGAGCAATCTTTTCAAAGTATGAAGGTTATGAAGTAAAAACAGCCTTTTGTAATAGTTTGCTAGGTGGTTGCTGTATCTATTTAAAACAGTACGAACAAGCAGAAGAATATCTACATTGTGCAATTGATTTACTACAAAAAAATGGGGAAGAAGATTCCTTGTTATACGTAAAAAATACGATGGGTTGGTTGTATTCTGATCAAAGTATGTCAACTTTAGCTATTCGTCATCTTTCAGAAGTAACAGAGAAAATTCCTACACACTTCAAGGCCATCTTCCTACAAGCTAAGGAATATTATAAATTAGGAGAACAATCAACGGCCAACCAACTCATTGATAAGGGATTACAGATTTGCAGAAAAATTCATAACGAAGAATACACACACCACTTCTCTATTTTAAAAAGATTAAACGAAAATATTCCATTGGAAGAATTAGAAAAAATCATTCAAGAAGGAATCTTATACTTTGAGGAAGAAGAGTTATGGGAATATGTTGTCGAATACGCCGAATTATTTGCCACAAAATGTAGACAATTAGAGAACCACCAAAAAGTAAGTGACTATTTCCATATTTGTTATCAAGCAAGACAAAAATCAATCGCAAAAGGAGTGTTAAAATAATGAAAAAAATTAGCTTATTATTATCAGGCATTGCTTTTATTGGGGTATTAACGGTGGGAATTTTTCAGTTTTCTAAAACAGATCAGCTTGCTACTCATGGGCATTATCCTGCTCCTTCATATAGTGTTGGCGATTATGGTGGTGCGCCACCACAAATTTAATGTAAATGTATTTAAAAACCCTCCAAATGGAGGGTTTTTAAATGGCTTATCTGCCTGTTCAATACGCATAGAGATTACATATTATACTTATTTACTATGTTATAAGATTTTTCATTTCCACTCTGTAACAAGATTCTAGCATTCTCTCCTAGAATCTCAACTTAAATCTTAAATCCACCAATTAACTCTTGAAGTTCTTCCGCCATCTGTGCTAATTGTATTGCTGAAGAATTTATCTCTTCCATAGAAGCATGTTGTTCCTCAGATGAACCAGCTATCGTTTGCATACTTGAAGAATTTTCTTTTACAGCCATAGCTATTTGATCAATCGATGTATCAACTTTCATTGCATCAGTTGTCATTTTATTTGATAGTTCTACCATACCCTGCACTTTTGATACAATATCATTTGCAGATTTTGAAATCTCATAAAAACTTTGTTTTGTATCATTCGCAACCTTAATTCCCGACTGTACTTCTACGCCTACTTCATTCATAGCTTTTACAGTCTCATGTACGTCTGCTTGTATTTCCTTAATTAAACTTCCAATTTCCATTGAAGATTCGGATGATTGCTCTGCTAGTTTCCTAACTTCATCAGCAACAATTGCAAACCCTCGCCCCTGTTCTCCTGCTCTAGCTGCTTCAATTGCTGCATTCAATGCTAATAAATTTGTTTGTTCCGCAATATTTTGAATCGCTTCTAATATACTTCCAATTTGTTGCGATTTCTTATCTAATAATTTTATTACATTATCGGATTGAGAAACAGAGTGATGGATAGATTGCATTTGTGCTACAGTTTGTTCTACTAATTGTTCTCCTTCATTGGCTTTTTGTTTTGTGTATATGGATGAAGCCGATACTTCAGATGCATTCTCAGCTACATATTGAATATTTCGTGTTACCTCACCAATTAATTCAGCTCCAGACTCAACTTCATTATTTTGAACCTCTGCACTGTTCGAAATTTCTTCCATCTCTTTTGTAATTTGTTCTGTCGCAACACTTGCTTGCTCTACACTAGCAGTTAGTTCCTCAGAAGACGCAGCTACATGTCCTGCCGATGTGTTAATTTGAGAAATAATATTACGTAACGACTCTGCCATTGTATTGAAACTACCACCCAATTGACCAAGTTCATCCTTTGAACGAATATCTATTTTCTCGGTTAAATCTCCTTGACTAATTCTTTGAGCTGAAATGACTAATTGTCTTAGTGGAGTAATTATAGATCTGAGTATGAATAGAATTACAATCCCACCTAACAATAATGAAGCCCCTATTATAGTGAGCGTTTTATAAAAAATAGGATTAGTAGCTTCTTCAATTTCTTTCGTAGGCATTACGCCAGCTATTTTCCAACCTGTTTTTTTGTTTGTCTTAAAGCTTATGTTTCGATCTTCGCCATTGAGGCTATAAGTAATTACTCCATCTTCTGTCTTATACAATTCATCCGCTAAAGTTTTCTCTAATTTCTCTCCAGGCTTTAGTGATGGATGAACAACTATAGTTTTATCTTGACTAACTATAGATACAAATCCTTGTTTACCAATTTTTATCATTTTGGATGTTTTTACGATATCTGTAATATTCAAATCTACGCCAATGACACCACTTTTATCTGCATTTTGCTTTGCAATTGCAATTACCATATTTCCTGTAGACTTTGATTTATAGGGAGATGAAACAATAATCTCTCCATTTGCTTTTACTGCATCCTTATACCAACTACTTTCTAACGGATTAAACCCTTCTGGTATTTTACCAACCGGTGCATGAATAAATTGATTGTTACTGGATGCCGTATAAATCGTTTCTATCTCTGGATGTAACTGTATATATTGATCAAATTTACTCTGTACATTTTGCGATTGTTCAGGATTATAATCCCCTTGTGTAAGTACCTTTGCAAAATGAGTGACATCTATATGCTTATTTTCTAATTCATCATCAACAATCTTATCTAAAATACTTATATTATCTTTTGCTGATTGTAGAATTGTTTCATTAAGATCTGTTTTTGCTTTATTATAAGATGATACTCCTACGATAAGGCTTGGTATAATTAATATTGCTATAAATGCCATAGACAACTTCGTTTTAAGCTTTATTTGTCCCAATCTTTCTTTTATATTAAACACTAGATACTTCTCCTTTTCATTTTTACTACTTATATAGTTTATTTAAATTTTTCTCCTTTATTTTTCCACATTCATTTATGGTACCATTCGAAATGAAACCACAATTACATCCTATTATCTTCACTTTAACATTTAACGATTTAAATTTCACAGGCAGAGTTTTATCTGTCCTCCTTTCGAATATGTTATTTTTCTAGATTCAGCAATTATTAGACTACGAATTATTCCAAATAAACTGGATGCAACATATACTTCATTTAAAAATAATTATTGGATTTGTTTGGATAAAAATCTAGTTTAGCGCTAATCCAATCGGATGAAATTCTTACCATAATACATTCACTAAATATAACTAAGTACATTTATTTCTTTAAATACTTATATTTAACTGTCTTTTAACCATTCTAACTGTATTACTTCAGCGTTTTATCTATTCATTACAACCACTTTTATTTTATTGAATCACTAAAACATAAATTCTAAATAGGAGAATAAAATAAATTAGAGAATTATATTGTAACATGTTTATATAAGTTTTTAATATTAAAATTTAAAAACTTTACTCTTTTTTTATATGCAATATTACATGCGAAAAGCCATAATTTTTTTGTTATACTATGCATGTGGATTTTTCATCCAAAATCCACCCAAACGCATATTTATGTATATGCCACCCTAATTGATGAAAGTGAGAAGAGTGTTTATCATTTTTCTCACTTTTTTATTTAGGCTCTGTTAATATTGATTATTGATAAAAAGTATTAAATAAGGGAAGACACCTTAGAGTTGGTGCTTCCCTTATTTGTTGATTATTCAAATCTAAAATAGGCATTTTCTAAACCTATTCTTTGCTTTAATGTTCTGCCCAAAGCATAATTATTTGGTAATTCTTTTTCAATGACACAAATAATATAACCTGCTTTTCCTGTTGTTAAATTAGTTAGTTGTAAGTAGTTAGTGTTGTCGTAGATATAAGAAATAATATATTCATAGAAATTATTTTCTTTATCTTCTCTATTCATACCAACATTGTACAACCTAACTCTTGCTCCTATCCAAATTTCCTCATCATCATCAACATTACTTAAAGGCATCCATTTCGAGTTATCCAATATTTCACCCTTTTCTTAATTCATTCGTTTATACACGAATGTTGCTAGACACAAACTATCATAAGCATCCGTCATTTCATTGATTAGACGACCACCGACAGAGAAAAAAGACTCAACATAGCTTTTTACCCATTGAAACACTTGCTCTTTTAGTTATTTTTACATTTTGAATCTACGAAAATGAATTCCCTTATAAAAACTCTAACAGAGAATCTTCCTTCCAAATTTCACCTAGGGAATTATTTGTTTTCCAAAAAAACTACCAACATCTTTATCAACTCATTTTAGAATATTTAAACAATAATTCCATATACATTACCTGCATAAATTATTCATTTTCTTTTATATAAGACCTACCTTTTTACTTTTGATAGATTATTAGACATTGGATTATTATACATAAATCCCAAAAACATGCGGTATTTTGTAGAATTTTGTCTATCAATATGTATGTACACCCTTTTGTAGTGGATATAGACTGTGAGGTGTAAGGAGATACCTTACAAAATAATAAAAAGGAGATTATAGAATGAGTAGATTAACAAAATTCTCAAAGTTAGTATTTGCAACTTTAATCGCGGGAAGTAGTCTAAGCACCTTTGTTTCGTCACACAGTGTACAAGCTGACACCTTAGATCCTAATTACCAAGACAAAGTAAAATTCATACCACCTTCTAGTGCTAGGCCAAAATTGGAACAAAAAAACACTATTGTTCCAGAAGCAAAATTTGTTAAAAATTTTTCAAAAGAATTCCACCTACTAACACCTTTTTGTTGCGCCTATTCGTTTATTTCAATATGATACTTTTCCATCTCGTATATGCAATAGACAATGATAGCTAAACTCCAACTGACACTATAATAATTATGTGTGTAGAAGTCATAGCCCGCTTTAATACCTTTCTCTATTACAACTAATGTAAATCCTAAAGCCACCCATCTGTTAATTTTCATCTTTATAAACGTTAAAGAGATAATTATTAAAAATAAAATATTTGTAAGATGATTTATCATTAGCTCATATTTTTGAATGTATACTGCCATTATACAAGCAACGATATTAGTCGCAATGCCAAAGGCAATCACCGCTCTCCAAACCCTGTCCGAAAGTCCCACTCCTGAGTCAGTCCCTTCCTAAACAAATATCCCTTTCTTTAATTCGTTCCTGCACCCTATTCAAGATATGCTAAATTATCCTTGTCTGATGAATATCTATTTATCTTTTCATATAGAGCAAACAAAATTTCTACTCATAATTTTTTCTTTATTAGACAAACTATGTCTAAGCCGTTTGAACTAGCGGCTTCACTCTTCTGGTAATGGGATAGCACAATTTATTGAATTGACTAACTCATTCAACCCACTGGCACCGGCAGGCAACAAAATAGTTGTCTGCCATTTTCATGTATACTTTTTCTAATTTCATTTCAAACCAAGTGTGTGCTGTACTGATTTCAAAAGGACAGAATTTCATTTTTTAAAATGTAAAAAAGATGAGGTCCTGTCTACTTTTGGTATAGGACTTTTTCTTTTCACACATACTATTTTTGAACCTGTTTACCAATACGTGTCCTAATGGTATCTTGAATTCCTCCTAAAAAGGGCTGCAGATACGACTGCATGCCCTTTTATTTACGTTGCTTCTCTATATTGAATAAAATAATTAAAAAATAAAAATGTAATATTACATATTTTTTCTGTTCAGATTATGTTAGGATTTACTTCGTAGTCGAATTATGGTTTCGTATCTAATTCAGCAATATGTGAACTGTTTACCTAAAGAAAAGACACCCAAAAGGTGTCTTTTCTTCTTTTAATCTAAAAAACATTTTTTCTTTTCAGTAAGATCCAATTATCCCTCTAACCTAAACCTCATAATTAAAGGCAATTTAATCATGGTACTCAAGAGTTTTCATCTATTTCAATATAAATATATTTTAATTTAAAATCCCATTTCCAGCACTATATTTGCTTTCCTACAGATTTTCTGTCTTGTTCTTAATTCTGTCAAAATCCTCATGTAGCTATACAAAGAATATATGCTACTATGATATTAAGAAACTATGCGTTCCCTTAACCCTGTATCCGGCCCTGTATTTATTACAGGGTCTTTGTTTATTTTATTTACTTTTATCGGCTTATAAGGGTTAATACACAACCAATTTCAATTAAAACCGTTTAAATGTTAGTTAGAATTTGAAATAATATATCTATTAACTTTTTTAACAAATGTAATCTAATATTAAATTTCTAAATCTATACTGTACTATACACCAGTTAACACTATATAAATGGTATTAACTATCTTAATTGAATATTAGTAATAGTAAGTATAAACATTATCAATTTACTACATATTACATTTATGTAAAAATAAATACATGTTAAACTTTTTCAAAATCTTTCCCCTAATAAAGATTTGAAGTAGCATTTCATGATTCTCCTTACTGTTAATATGCCTTGAAAAAGAACCCTATAGGGTTCTTTTTCTTTTCATTATAACCTCAGTAAGTCCATACAAAAAGGACTGCTAATTATTTGCAGCCCTTTTACACGTTAATATACACTTGTATTACATGCTTAAAACTTTATTGTATTAGGTATTTATACCAACTAAACATGCCATTATCATTTAGATATATAACACTTCAAAGTTTAGAAGTATACAATAACAAATCTTTCCCAGCTTCCAGCTACATAACTAGTAGCTGTTAATTCTCTACCACCATTTGCTGATATATATCTACCATTACTTAGTGCTTGTAATACATATATCCTATTGTCTCCACCATTATATAAGATAAACTTTTCCCATGCACCAATTGATGTACGATCTGCTACTACTCTACCATTTGGCTCAAACAAAACATACTTCCCATTACTTTTAGTTTTTAAAGCGTACGTATATAATTCCCCAGTCCGAATTAATTCGAATTTCTCCCATTCATTAACTGCATTACGATTTGCTATTATATTTCCCGAAGGCTCAGCCGAAACATATTGTAAATTTGCTGCCTGTATAGCAACTGTCCAACTTCCATTTTACTTTAAAGGTTTAAACAATTGTGACCACATTTGTTTAAACCTCCACAATTTTTTCTAAGCTATTCTCTAAAAATCTTATTTTTCGTTGTAAATAAACCTGATTGGTACTCTTTATGCAAAAGAAAAGATGGAACCTTTAATTCAACTCCACCTTTTTTCGAAATAAAAAGCATCTAATTCTATTTGAATTAGATGCTTACATTTAGTCCTTAAACCTAATATTCTAAACTATTTACGCGTTTGTAAATCTTTTTTTATTACATCCCAGAGTGATTTATCTTGACGCATCGGTTTACCCTCTTCATCCCATTTTATTTTTTCTGTTCCCAATTCATAATTCATCCCTGTCCATGTGTCTTCACGGAATGTATAGAATGATTTATGCCATCCTTTTTGGTTAAAGATAGAAATAAGATCTTGCATGTATTGAGTAGCACCTGGAACAGTACGGTTAATTCCAAACTCCTCTGCAATAATTCGATTAGATGGTACATGATTTTTCTTAGACCATTGTTGAATTGGCTTCAAAAACTTCTCTAATCCCTGTCTATTCCACATTACAGGTTTCTCTAAATCCCCTACTTTTACTAATCCTGGATATTGATATTCCTTGTTTTGTTTTTCACCTTGGCTCGTTAATTCATATGGTTCATACATATGAAATGCGTATAGTGTTTTTTTATCCTCTACTGGTTTTAAATATTTAAAGGCCCATGGAGTAGCATATAAACCTGAATCTAAAATAATCGGTGTTTCTTTGTCCACTTCACGAATGGAGTTAATCACCTTTTCATAAAATCTGTTTAAATCAGCTGTCGTTCCTTTTACTTTTGCATACCATTTCTCGTAATCTGCCGTCCAAAAATCATTATATCTATTATTTTTAGCTGTTTCTGGATGTGGTTCATTTATAATATTATAACCAACCACCGCGGGGTGATCTTTTAGTTCCAGAGCGAGGTCCTTCCAAAATTGACTTGCTTGTTCTTGATACTTCTCTTCTTCCCATATTCTGTCGTCATTCTTATTATTATTAAATTGACGCCATCGATCACCAGGTAAGGATAACATTGTAAGAACGACTTTCATTCCTTGTGATTGTGCGGCATCTAAATCCGCCTTTAATTTTTCTAGATCTTCCTTTACTAATCCCCGATAGTTATCTGCATTACCTATCAGAAAATCCTTTCCAGAAGTATCTGGTTTATCCTCAAATAGAAAATCTTTATCTTTTGCCCATTTATCAGGTGCTAAACGCACATATTCAATATTAGCTTCTTTTGCACTTTTATAGTTTTCAGGTAATGACGTACTATTCATGAAATTAGTACCCTTTCTTTTCGAATCCCAAAAACTAATTTTTGAATCTCCCTTGTGGTATGTATCAGCTCTTACATTCATTTCCTGTACTCCAAAACTCATCATGCCTAATAACGCAACAATTGGCAAAACTTTTTTCACAACTTTCCCTGCTTTCTCTTTATATTTAACACACATAACATACCTTTGTTTTGTTACAGGAATATGGCAATTTTCCAAAAATACCTTTTAAATTTATACATTGGTAGTTCATTCATAAAAAAAGAAAGAGATAATTAGAACGTTGCTTCATTTTAAAAGAAACAAAAAAGGAATCCTTTACGGATTCCTTTTTGCAATGCACTCTTTTTCAAATGGTACATTTTGCACCTACTTTTAGTATAACTTATAATTCCTATAAAATAAATAAGATTAACTGAAATTTACTTCAAATTGTGATAAAAAACATAATTAAGAAGCGCAGATAACTAAATATCATCCCTTTTATTAAATAAAAAAGATTAAATAATTCCCCCTCCAAACTAGGACCCTTTTACACCTTTTACAAATATTGTTATAATTAGATAAACTAAAGCATTATCCCATTAACAAAGAGAATCCATAATTGAAGTCCTTTTGTTAATTAGCTATTAAAAATGATAGCATGTGATTATTGTATAATTTCTTCCTTTTTTAGATCTGCATATTCTTCTACGAAATCCCATAAACCTTGCTTTTCGAAGTAAGAAATACTTTTTTCACTTCTTCTAAGAGTTTAATTGCTTCATCTTCATTAAGAGAACGTAAAATATTGAAATGATATACTCTTCATTTCCTAATTCCATACAAACTGCTAATCCTTTTTCAATAAGTTCTTTTACAATATTTGTTTTTCTTAGCTTATAGTGTTCACGCGCTTGTAAGAACAATGCTTTAAAATGGGCAATATTCTTCTCTGTCACTTCTGATAAATGACGAATTGCTAATTTAGATAAATTTTGAGTTGCATATAATAGTCCTAGATTATGCCTTACTATTAAAATCAATTTTTCTTCATTATGTTTTTGCAAAAGGTCAATGGAACGATTGAAATGTTCTTCCGCTTTTTCAAATTGCTTTAAGAATATACGAGCTGTCCCTAATGCGGTTTCACAAGAAGCAACTTTCACCTCATATCGCATTAGCCCTAAATACAAGGAATATAGATACTTATTTTACTTTCAAAGGCTGAAACCTTGCTGCATAACTACTGAAAATAAAATGAAAAGACGTTCAAATCCATATGGATAGATCGTCTTTTCACTTTATTTCATACATATACTGATTTTTCACTTATTCATTTTGTATTGTACTTAAAAAACCAATAAATTCATCTTCATTTACAGGTTTACTGTAGTAATAGCCCTGAATTAGATAACATGCAGTACGTTGTAACACTGTTAATTGTTCCTTCGTTTCTACCCCTTCTGCTATCACTTTCATGTTTAAAGTATGAGCAAGTGAAATAATGGTTTGTATAATTTCATCTCCATCAGTAGAAGTTCCAATCCTATTAACAAATTCTCTTGGAATTTTCAAAGTATCAATTGGATAAAGAGGCAGATACGCTAATGAAGAATAACCTGTACCAAAATCGTCAATTGATAAATGTACACCATATGATTTTAATGCTTTTAACTTCGATAAGGTTTCCTTTTCATCTACCATTGCTATTCGCTCTGTTAATTCCAAATCAATCGAATTAGCAGGTACTCCTATCTCTTCTATGGTAGATATAATGGTTTGAACAAAATCTTTCTGTTCAAACTCTATAGCTGATAAATTTATCCCCATCTTTAGATTTGAAAAGCCCGCAGAATACCATTCTTTCAGTTGTTGACACGCTTTCTGTAACGTCCACTTCCCAATTGAAATAATCTGCGCCGTTTCTTCTGCGATAGGTATAAACTCAAAAGGAGAAATCAGCCCAAGCTCTGGATGTTGCCAACGTATTAAAGCCTCTGCACCAATAACCTTACCTGCCTTACTATCAATTTGTGGTTGATACAATAAAAACAACTCATTATTTTCAATTGCATTTGGTAAATCCTGTTCTAATCGTAATCGACGAGTTACTTTTTGAGATAATGTCTCGTCATACATACAAACAGCATTGTTACCTTTTTCCTTTGCGCTATACATAGCGATATCAGCGTGTTGTAAAAGTGTAGTAGTATTTATTCCTCCAAATGGATACACTGCTATTCCTATACTAAGAGATAAGTAAAAACTATGCTGATTTACTACAAATGGTTCTTCAGTTATACGAAATAGAGTTGTACACAAATCCAATAGCTGTTGCTCTGTTTGGTTATGGACAATGATCGCAAACTCATCACCACCTATTCTTGCTAGAGGAATAGTCGGTGGCAGACATGTCCTAAAACGTTTGGCAACTTCTTTTAAAACCTTGTCACCAATCGAATGACCCAATGTATCATTAATAGTCTTAAAGCGATTTAAATCAATATACAGGAGCCCAAACTTATCCTGTGTTTTTTGTGCACGCTTAATAGATCTATCTAATTCTTGTTGGAAGAATATACGATTTCCAATCTCCGTCACCGTATCATGGAATGCAAGGTAATTTATCTCTTCCTGTTGTTGTTTCATCCTTGTTATGTCTTTTACCATTACATAGCTCCCAAAGGTTTGTCCTTCTATCATAATAGGAACTATAGTGACATACCAAAAGAGTATATCCTTCTCATTGTTATTTTTCACACGTAACTGTAGTGAAGATGAACTACATCGTTTCCCTTTCTTTATAGCTGCTTCCAATTCAGATTTATCTTCATCTAAAAAAATAGAGAAGCACTCTTTCCCTATCAATGCAGCACTTTCTTTTCCTAATAACATACTTCCAGCCTGGTTTATATTTAATACGATACCGTTTGAATCAATCGTTAAAATAGGATCCGGATGATACTCATATAATGACTTAAATCTCTCTTGATTTTTTACTAAATCATTAGATTTATTTATTAAATCCCTTGTTCTTTGAGATACTGTTTGTTCTAATTGATTATTAAACACTTTTAATGTTTTAGTTAACTCTTTGTTTTGCATTCGTACGATTGTATGACGAATCAGTACAAATACAAAAGCAATACAATTTCCCGTAATTAATGTAGCTGAAGAAGTTTGCTCTTTCAAAGTAAAGCCAATTAAGACTGCAACTGCAAGATAAGGGAATATACCAAGAAGTTTCTCTCCAAATGTCGGATTAATAATAAAATAATTTCTTTTAGAAGAAGTATTCTTTGGGATTGTAGCAGCAATAGCGATAAATAATAGGAAAACTCTATACAAACACCTTAAAAATATAACTGAACGCTCTGACAAATCACCTTGTAAGTAAAAATACAAATAGTCCGTAATAGCCAATCCAGTTAATACTAGGATAAAAATAAACAATTTACTTTTTGCATTGAAAATAGCAGGTCGAAAGATCAGTGTAACTCCAAGTAATAGAAGCAATAAATCTATAATCGGAAAAATAAATGAGAGAAAAACATCTCCAATTGATAAGAATAAAATATTTGCAGATGGTTTATTAAATAGGTACCACTCTAATGTAAAAATAGCAGTAACAACAATGCATAAATCACAAAGTAAATACGCTTTCTCCCATTTGTTACATTCCATCATAATTTTATAAAAGAACGCAAAAAGAAAGAAGAATAAGAAAAACAGTAGAAATACATCAGAAATATTAAAATTTTGTATTGGTAATTCTACATTAAGTACTTGAAAAGCGGATATGAAATTCCCTATCAAAAAACACCCTATTGCAATAGTAATGCAAACCCAGAATACTCCTAACTTAATTTTTTGGGATAATATAGAATACAGTAATGAGATAAATACAGTAGTTTCAACGACTAAAGATGATAGTCGGATATTAAAATCCGATACGAAATAATGATTCGGAAAAACAAATAAAAATATAAAGCAAAAGCTTATATAAGTTATTAAAGCCAATATCAATACATAAAATTGCACATATACATGTTTACGCAATGGATTCACCTTCTTGATTTTTCTATACTTTTATTAAAAAATGGCTTGATGGTGGCACAAGTCCTACTAATTAAAATGTGTGCTACCTATTATCCATATTATGACCTTTTTAAAAGATTTCTTTCTACACACAACAATCTTATTAACTTTTTGTAGATGTTTACAATTATCAATACTGAGGATTCTAAAAAGGATAAGCTGAAAAATGTAATTTTTTAAGTATTTGAGCATCGTAAATTTGGCGGGTACAACTTATCTACTCTTTACATATGAGATAGAATCTACTCCTCTATTGGATTATAGTTGCTATCTGTCACACTTAAAAAGGAATGAAAATATACTATCATTAAAATAGAAATTCAAATTAGTTTACGAAACTAACCGTAACTATTATAGTTACACAAAAAGTTGATGTCAATTTCATATCCTCCCTTTTTAACGGACAAAAGACATGACCTATTGAACAAAAATGTGATGTTTATAAAAAGGGCGGTAAAGTTTTATCTCCTTACTCAAAGAATTATAAATGATTTAGAATTAGATGAAATTGAAGCTAATATTGCATCTCCCTAAAAAGAATGTTACTCTAAAAATAGAATTATGAAAGGAATGATGGATGAATAATGATTAACTAATTTATATTTTAAGTTGAATTTTATAACTTCAAACTACAAAATATAGGGTTAGTCTATCCATTTTTAAAATTCAGTTCATACTTTATTTGTCATGATTCAAATGATTAATAAGTACTTATTAAGTATAGACGAAAGACTAATCCTTCCGATTACAAATTGGGGGATTTTTTTATTCCCGTTTGTCTTAGTTGAAACTTACTAATTGTTAAATGTACTTCACAAATAAAGGAGCGAGAAAAATGAGTACTTCAGATACTATTGTTACACATGTAATGCTCTATATAAGTCGTTAATATCCATCAAACTTATATAGAGGAATTAAAAAATGGATGGATGTTCCGACTTTATATGAAACGTTTCGATATATAAAGGAGGAATTATTATGTCAATGATAAAGGTCCAAGACTTAACTTTTTCATACCCAGGTAGCTTTGATAATATTTTTGAAAGTGTAAACTTCCAAATAGATACGGATTGGAAGCTAGGATTTATTGGTAGAAACGGACGAGGTAAAACGACATTCTTTAATTTATTGTTAGGGAATTATGAGTATAGCGGGAAAATCCTTGCTTCAGTAGAATTCAATTACTTCCCCTACTCTGTTTCAGATAAGAACAAATTCACTCATGAAATCCTTGAAGAAATTTGTCCCCAAGCCGCAGATTGGGAACTTCTACGTGAGATATCCTATTTAAATGTTGATGCTGAGGTCATGTACAGACCATTTAAAACATTATCAAATGGGGAACAAACAAAAGTGTTGCTTGCTGCACTGTTTTTAAATGCGGGTCAATTTCTATTAATTGATGAACCAACAAATCACTTAGATACAGATGCACGAAAGATAGTCTCCGATTATCTAAGGAAGAAAAAAGGATTTATTTTAATTTCACATGACAGAATCTTTTTAGATGGGTGCGTTGACCATATCCTATCTATTAATAGAGCAAATATTGAAGTTCAAAGTGGTAACTATTCTTCTTGGAAGTTAAATTTTGATAGACAGCAAGAACACGAGAAGGCTACAAATGAGCGTCTACAAAAAGACATAGGGCGATTAAAACAGTCTTCCAAACGTTCAGCAAGTTGGTCTAATGACGTGGAAGCTTCAAAAAATGGAACGAGGAATTCAGGCTCTAAGTTGGATAAGGGGTTTGTAGGACATAAAGCAGCCAAGATGATGAAAAGAGCAAAAAACCTTGAATCAAGGCAACAAAAAGCTATTGAGGAAAAATCAAAATTACTAAAAAATGTGGAAAAAACTGAGTCATTAAAATTGGAACAACTACAATTTAAATCAAATGAATTGGTTACTTTAGTTGACGTGTCCGTTAAGTACAATGATCAAATTGTGAATGAGCCGATTAGCTTCATAGTTGAACAAGGTGACCGAATTGTACTTGATGGAACGAATGGGAGCGGAAAAAGTAGTATCCTAAAACTAATTCTAGGACATCCGATACAGCATACAGGCTTAGTTACTTTAGGTACAGGACTCATCATTTCCTATGTCCAACAAGATACTTCTCATTTGAAGGGATCGCTATCAGGCTTTATTGAAGAGCACAAGATTGATGAAACCTTATTTAAGTCCATCCTAAGTAAGATGGACTTTGACCGAATTCAATTTGAAAAAGATATATCTCATTATTCTGGTGGACAAAAGAAAAAACTGCTTATCGCTAAAAGTTTATGTGAAAAAGCTCATATATATATATGGGACGAACCACTAAATTTTATAGATATCTATTCCCGTATGCAGATTGAAGAACTTATTCAACAATTTAATCCCACAATGGTTATTGTTGAGCATGATAAAATATTTCAACAAACAGTTGCAACGAAAACTATATCTATGTAGCTCAAAACGAATACTTGAAAATATAATCATTAACTTGAGTCCTTGAATTATAAAAACTTTAATGAATTGATAAAAAAAGCCTAATTTCTCTACAATACATTGAGAAATTAGGCTTTAAATAGTAATAATAGAATTCATAAACACTGAATAATTTACACATTAGGTTTATCTGTTAATGCAGTAACAATCCTGTCCACTAAGTCTTCGGGTAATCCATATTCCTTATTAACTACAGCCTGTATACTAGCAAAAGAACTTTCATTGTATTTTGATTGCCTTTTTCCTCTACTATCTTTCTCTTTATTTATGAAGTTTTCACGAGATTCATAGTTCATCTTATCTGGTTCTTTAGCAATAGATTGATTGGTGTAAATTATAAAGATACCTAACATCATAATTACACAAATGAAAATCCCTACTAATTTAAGTCTCATTATTCATTTCCTTCCTGCAACTCTTACTGTTTCTCGTTCATAATATCTCAACCATATCAAATTCATATTAATTTGAAGTAAAATTTTGTTCTTAACATATTTCTTAATAGAAAGACTGTATATCCTTCTATTTGTTTGACATCATTAAGATGCTCACAAATAGAAATAAATTCTATTCCTATATATAGATAAATAATCTAAAAATTTATATAATAAGATCAGAAGTATAGCATATTATTATTATTGAAAGGTCTTGGTATAATGCTAGGCATTAATGTAAAAAAAACAAATGAAGAGTTAATTATTTCATGGCAATTGGCGGAGATTATAATTCCATTACGTGATGTGATTGAGGTTACCGAAGATGCTACCTATGCTGGTGTTGAAGAAGTAGATGTAATATGTATTGGAACAGCTTATGGGACAACAGACCGTATTTTAATTAAAACAGTAAAACAAAATTATGTATTGTTTACTACAAATAAAGTTGCTATTTTAAATACCATTCACGCTTAAATATAGGAGTCTTCTTGGCTAAAATGATAAAAATAAGCACATCTTGTTATAAAAACAGATGTGCTTATTTTTTAATTTCTATGCATTTTTACGTTTTAAGAAAATCACTCCACCAACAATTAATAGTAATGCTCCTGCAACCATAGAGATCCAACTTGTAAGATTAGTACCTGTTTGTGGTAACCATCCAATTTTAGATTGAATTTCTTTCTTAAGTTGTGGTTGTTCTTTTACTTGCTCGTTAGGTTGCTCTGGTGTTGGCATATTTTTATCTGAATTCGGTTGTTCTGGTTTAGGTTGTTCCGGCTTTACCTCTTTAAATTTCACTGTTTGCCCCTTATCTTCAATTTCAGCGTGAATAGCTACTAATATATTATCTTGATACAGTTCTTCAAATACTACTACTTCTTTACCTTGTAGTTCAGAAGCATTTAATATGAAGTCTAATGTGATAGAACCATTCTTCTCTTTAGCAGTAAACTTAGATTCTACTGTTACTTCTTTACCATCAACTAATAATGGTTTTTTTGTTGCTTTATCCATTAGTTTGCCTTTCACAACGTACTCTTTACCCACGATTAAGTCTTTGTATTCCACTTTATCTTGGATTGTTACAGATTTAGAAACGTCTAACTCTTTAGAACCATCAGCTTTGTTTGTAGCTGTCGTTTTAATGGACGGTTCTACAAATCGAACTGTTTGACCTACATCGTTAATGTCAGCGTGAGTTGCAATTACTTGACCTTCATGTAATAAGTCTTCAAACACGACTACTTCTCTTCCTTGCTGTTCAGCACCAGCGAAAGTAAAGTCTAATGTTACAAAACCGTTCTTTTCTTTTGCAGTAAACTTAGTCTCAGCTGTTACTTCTTTACCATCAATTAATAATGGTTTGTTAATAGCTTTGTTCATTAGTTTACCTTTTACAGTGTACTCTTTACCTACAACTAAGTTAGTATACTCTACTTTGTCTTGAATAGTGATAGAATCCTTTGAATGAATCTCTTTTCCACCATCAGCTTTGTTTGTAGCTGTCGTTTTTATTGATGGCTTAACGAACTTAACTGTTTGACCTTTATCATTGATATCAGCATGTGTCGTAACAACTTTTCCGTCTTTCAGTAACTCTTCGAATACTACTACTTCTTTTTCTTCTAAACCAGTTGCATCAAATGTAAAGTCTAATGTAATAGAACCATTTGCTTCTTTTGGTGTAAACTTCGTTTCAGCTGTTACTTCTTTACCATTTACAACTAATGGTTTATTAGTCTCTTTATTCATTAATTTACCTTTTAAAGTGTACTCTTTACCTACTTGTAGATCTTTGTATTCCACTTTATCTTGGATTGTTACAGACTTAGACGTGTGCATTTCTTTTGTACCATCTGTTTTATCAGTAGCTGTTGTTTTTATTGAAGGAATCTTTTCATCTTTGACAATGTGTTTAATGATTTGACCATTCTCTTTAATTTCAAAAGAGAACGTTTCTTCATTTAATACATAGCCTTTTGGTGCAATAGTTTCGTTATATGTGTATTTTCCAAATGGTAATTTTTCAAATTTAGCGATTCCTTTATCGTCTGTTTTTCCTTTTACTACTTCTTTTCCTACTTCGTTATAAATCGTAAATTCTGCATTTGGAAGCTTGTTATTTCCATCAGCCACATCTACCTTTGTAATTTCTAGATCACCTTTGATAAGATGATTAACTGCCAATAACTCAATAATCTTCCCATGTTCTTTTATTTCGAACACGATTTGTTCTTTAACAAGAACGTAACCGTTTGGAGAAGCCTTTTCTACAAATGAATATTTACCATACGCTAAATCTTTGACGTTAATCTCGCCATTTTTATCTGTCTTATATTTCCCAACTACTTTTCCACTTTCATCTTTCAATTCAAATACTGCACCTTCTAATTTTTTACTAATATCTTCATTATCTACTTTTAGTAATTTTACACTACCTTTCACTTCGGTATTTTCCACTGTAAAAGTAAGGGTTTTATTGTGCTCTTTAATTTCAAAAGGATACTTTGTTTTATTTCCAACATATCCATTAGGTGTTTTTGTCTCTAAGAAATAATATTTACCATACGTAAGACCTTCAACGTTTGCAATTCCATTTTCTTTTGTTACTACTTTTTTCACTTCTTTTCCATCTTCAGTGAAGACTGTGAATTCAACATTTGGTAAAATCTTTCCTGAATCACTAAGCTTTTTAATTTCGATGTTACCTTTTACTTTGTTATTTACTATTTGGACAGCTCCTGTTTCTCCTGTCTTAACTTCAATAGTTTGTGGTTTATCATCTGAAACATAGCCTGTTGGTGCTTTAATTTCTTTTAATGTGTAAGTACCAATTGGTAAGTTGTTTAATTCTGCCATACCATCAGCACCAGTCGTGATTTTTCCGACTGATTCATTATTTGTATTAAAGACCTCAAATACTGCACCAGCTAAAACTTCTCCATTTTCTCCAACCTTTTTAATTTTTAAAGAACCAGCTGCTTCCCAATTTACTGCAAGATCACTACTAAGCTTTTCTTCATTTCTTTCTAATAGTACTGTAGCATTCTGAACAGTATCCGTACCACGGTAAGCAATTGCTTGAACTTTAGTTAAATTACCAGCAACACTTAAATTAAATTCACCCTTTTTTGTATTCTTAGGAATTTGGATACGAAATTTTTCTCCAACTGAAAGCTGATCTTTCACTTCTCCATTTTCACTAACAATTCTAACTCCATTAGGTGCATTTTTCACTACTACCTTATAAGAACCACTCTTAACATTTGTTTGTACTGAATATAGATTTGTTTCGAAGAATTCACCCTTTAATTCTGCTTTTTGCTTTTCAGCAGGAATCACATTCATAAAAACATCTTGAGTCTCTTCACTATTATTAGCATTACTAATAATAGCCTTAGCTGCTTTTTCAACATTTTTATTCTCATGTTTTAATTCATTTACATCGAGTTGACCTAATGCATTCCAAACCGCAAGTTGCGTTGCATAATGCGCTTCATTTTTATTAGCTACTCCCAGCTGTTCAGCACTTTTTTGCGGGAAACCATTTAATAAGACTCTATATACTACATTATCTGTTTTCCCCATTTCAGGAAGATCTTCACCATTTGGTGATTTTAATCCAAGAGTTAAGCAATAAGCAATTTGACCACTTGAATTTTTAATCATTTCAGTGCGAATGTACTTAGCTAGACTGTTACTATAACTCCAGTCCATTGAATATTTCTCATGCGTCATAACCTCTGCAATAGCCCTAGGTAAAAATACATTAAGGAATAATACCAGTACTGATAATAATGTAAAAACTCTTATAATGACTCTCTTACCCAATTTTGTAACCTCCCTAGAATAAATTAATTCGAGTATATATCGCAATATCTAAAACATTCACGATCGACCCAATTATCATTATAAAACAATAAATTACAAATATTAAATAATTTTAATAAAATAGTCAAAAAATTTACACATTTTATTATTTATCAAGTTTTTTAACGAATTTACTATATACAAATTCTAAAACATGCCTACAATTTAAAAGACAAATATGTATGTTAAATATATAAATAGCAATTCCTTTACTCCAATTATTAAGCTTTCCCCCTATTAAAAATAGCCTTTTCACTTTCTTATTAATCTGAGTAATTTATACACCTCTTTTAATCTATTACACTCCTCCATTTAAATATAAAGGTGACTTCTTGTTCAAAGAATAAAGTGAAACTTTAATCCGCCCGATTCCCCTCTAACTTCTTTGCTTTCATTGAATTTTTGGGCGGGAGTCTTACTGCCCAAAAATAGCGGGATATATTATGCAATATTGCATTTGATAATCATTTTCAATGTAACTATAATGATTACAGGATTACTATTAATCCAATATTCTACATGGAGGTTTTATTATGTTTAAAAAAATTATTGTATCTTCTATGGCGCTTACTATGTTCGGTGGAGCTGCAACTATGCTAGAGGCACCTACTGCTCAAGCAGCTTCTTATAACTTAACGTCATCCTCTTACTTTGATGTCACTCCTGAAGAGGCCGTGGCTTTCTATCAATCTCAAGACTATAAAAAATTAAAAGTATTTTTGGATGACTTTGAAGCTAAAAACCCTTATACTCCAGGTGGAGGCTACGCTCAAGGGAGTGTACGTATGCAAAAATTCAACGATGCTCTTAGAGATGCCAAATTAACAAATGTCTACCAAGAATTTATTAGAATCTCATACTACAATCATTATCCAGAACCAAAATAATAACAACGGATAAAATGTTTATTATTTCTATAACTTAGCCTAATTTTAAATGTATAATCTAAAAATAATTACTAAAAACCACTCATATAAGAGTGGTTTTTCTATTTCCCCATATAATGTAGCTAAATGTTACATCATCTTTATTTTAATATCTTTTATAGTAGACATTCTCTCGTTGACACAATCTAGTAGGTTAGCAATGGGGATATCAAAATATATTTATAATTATTTTCTGTTTAATAGCAAAAAACGAACACCCTCTCACAATTAGATAAGGTGCTCGTTTTCATTTTTATCGGTAATTCTCAATTCATTTTAGCTTCTTTCCAATAAGCAAAGATTAAATTAACTTAAAAACAAAGCGTTTTAAATTTAATTCATAGATCTTACTGAAACTTGGAATTGCCCCTTAGAACCATCATCATTTGAAACGTAAATTTTATATGTTCCATTCGGTAATGGAGATAAAGCATTCCGTACATTTGTAACATTAATTTGTTGTTCTCCAGGTTTTATATAACCACCAACAATTAGCTCTGTATTTGGACCTTTTACACTATATCCCATTGTATTTTGACCATTATTTTTCATAGAGAAGCTTAAGTCAGTACTCCCATCATATACGAAAGAAGTTACAGCCTCGCCGCTATAATCCATTGTTTGAGTTAATAATAAGTCTGCAGAAACATGTTCAACTAAATGAATTGGATCATTCGTTTTGTGTACTTCTTCAGCATAAGTATTATTCCCTAACACACCAAGTGTTAATGCTGAAACTACTCCACAACTAAGCACTAGTTTATTTAACTTCATTTTAAGTTCCCCCTTGATGTTTGTATTCTATTACCATCATACATCCTTTTTTAAGTGCGTTTTTATGTAATAATTCATATCTATAAACCTATATATTTTAACCTTTCACCTTAATAGTTATTGAGAAAGCCACATAGATAAAGCTACAATATTACACTTCATAAAAAACATGTAAATTTTAAAGTCTTTTTCTAACAAAGTTTTATACGAGTAAGTACCAAAATAATCAAATAAATAGCATTTCTATTTCAGATAAAATGTACTAATAAAATTTTTCTAAAATTTCACTTTGTAATTTGATATATTCCATGTTAATATAACGAAGGCTACAAAACAGGAGTCACCACGCATATCATTTTCACAGAATATTCATACTTAAAAAGACTTATTTTATCAGTAACTCAATCCAAATTTCACCTATACAAAAGTTAGTTTATGATTTCATATGTACATAAATTTAAATAGATTTTTTATCTATTATTTTTTTCTATTTTCCTTATCAATTTTAATACGAGTAATATAACAGCACTTTTCAAGTACCCTTCCTTTTTTAGATAAAAAGTCTACTAATACTAAACATCTATGTCCAACTCATACATAATTCTACTTACAAACTATCGGAGATGCAAAACTATGGGAATTTCTACTCTTTTATTAAATACCTTTATTATAATAATTTGTATCCTTAGCTATCACGTATTTTGGCTAGAGTTTAAAGAAAAAATAACATGTAATAATATGTTATTTTCTATCCTTTCCTCCATTGCTATTATTTTTTGTATGACTTTTCCTTTTCATTTACATGTCGGATTTATTTATGATTTACGTTTTATTCCTATAATATTGGTTTTTCTATATGGAAATACAAAAAACATTGTTTTTATAGGAATTTTATATCTTTCTTATCGGTTTTACTTAGGCGGAAATGGCGTTCTTCCATCATTTATTATCTTCACTATTATTTTGGGTATAACAATGCTCTTTCGTTACTTATTACCTATGTATTTTAAAGAAAAAAAGATATCACTTAGCTTACTTCTTATTTTAGTATGTACAGCTTCACTTTCTATTTGCGGTATTGTAACTCAAATAAATACAGGAGGTAAAATAGACTCTACTCTCATAGAATTTTTATTAAATTATATAGTCATTAATATTTTCACATTATTATTATCAGTTTATTTTATAGAGGAAATGATTGAGAAATATAAAATGAAAGAAAAACTGCAACGGGCTGAAAAATTTTATATAGCTAGCGAACTAGCAGCTTCAATTGCACACGAAATCCACAATCCACTAACCACGGTACATGGATTCACTCAATTATTAAATGAAAAACATGCCTCTAAGCCTTCTCAGGATCAATACTTAGAAATCATGTTAATTGAAATGCAGCAAATACAATCTACTATTAATAACTATTTATCTTTAACCAAACCACAGAACACCCTAAAAGAAAAAATAGATATTAATCACATTTTAAATCAGGTGAAAGATACTATTTCACCACTCGCTCTATCATACAAAGTTGAAATCAAACAAAATAGTACAGATTCCTTTTATATAAATGGGGACCCCGAAAAATTCAAACTCTGTCTAAACAACATCATCCAAAACGGAATTGAAGCTATGAAAAATGGTGGATTATTACAAATAAATATACAAAAAGTAAAAGGAAATATCATAATTGATATTATTGATTCAGGAATTGGGATGTCATCTCAACAAATAAAACGAATTGCTTTGCCATTCTATTCAACAACAGAAAAAGGAACTGGGCTTGGTACTATGATTGCTTATAGTATTATTAGAGAATTAAACGGAGATATAGAAATAGAGAGTGAATTAGGGAAAGGGACACGCTTTTCTATTAGTATCCCTTGCTAACGTGATAACAATTTTCTGTTTAGTTAATTACATAAGCGCATTTTAAGAATCCCGTTAGCTAGCTAGCTTATTTATTAATTATCTTAAATTTATGTGTGTTAATTAAAACTAATAAGGATCAGAGCTTATCTATTGTTACAGATATACTCTGATCCTTTAGTTTAATTCAATTAAAAACACTTAATATTTATAACTTTTCTTACATCGTGATGAAATATTAGTTCATCGATTTTATCTCATTTACTGATTAGACTTGTTTAATGTAAATATAATATCTCGCGACACTTAATTTGTTATTATCATTAGGGACATTTCCTGCAGTTGTTTTTTCATTAAAGTACAGACCTTTTTCCATTCATTGAAAAAGGCAACTACCCTTTTACTACTTCACTTCCACCGTATAATTCCCTGTCCCCCCGCCATACTGATACACATGTAAATAATATTTTCCAGGATACGTGTAGTAACTACCTACTAGTTTATTCCCTTGTTGCTGAGCATACGTAACATAATTATTTAAATCTGCTTCAGAATAAAGTACCCAGTTCATTCCAATATTATTTTCATTCGTTACGTTAATTTGAAGATTTTTAGCAGTCTCCACATTAATTTCAAAGAAGTCACTTGTATCGCCATTTCCTAAACTAGCACGTAAAATTTGATTTAACTGCAGTTTGTTTGCTGTTTGGAATGAGTTATTCGGTTCTTTTTCTACACTGTTATCTTCTTTCTTTTGAACAGTTACAGTCGCTGTAGCAGTATTAGTTGCTCCTTTATCGTCTGTTACCGTTAATTTCGTCGTATACGTTCCTTCTTTTGTATATACGTGAATTGGATTTTGCTCATTACTTACTGCTCCATCACCAAACTCCCATTTATATGAAGTAATTTTCCCATCTTCATCTTTTGATCCGTCGCTTTTAAATGAAATTGCTTCATTTACATTTCCACTATACGGACCGTTTATAACTGCAACTGGTGCTTTATTCTCTGCACCTTCTTCTGTATTAATACCGTGGAACACAACATCATATTCAAATTGTCCTGATGCATTCACGCGATAATTTACGAAGTATGCTGTTACTGTTTTATAGCCTGTCCATTCCTTTGCACTTAAACGTTTTAACGTATCATTAACGTTTTGTGTAATTGTTTTCCAATCTTCATATTCTCCTTTTGCTGTAGTTCCTGTATATGTTCCTTGTAGTGTGAATGTATTAAAGAACTGTGATTTATTTTTCTTCACTGATACATTTTTCAATTTTGCTTCCGCTGTTATTTCTGCCGCAATATCTGAAACTCGCTTCGATGCATGATTCGCTAAATAATCGTCTGATACTAATGGCACATTATATTTCTCACGATTATCAACTAGCATTTGCATATAATCTTGATATTCTTTATTTAAATTCGCATCTTTACTTAATGTAGAGCGATATGCATCATATGCTGTTACATCATTTTTCCTAATAAGATCATGTATTTTATCGAACATATCATATCTCTTATTGTACATATACGATTGTAAAGCAAAGGAATAATTATAGAAATCCCACGTTCCATACTTTGCATTTAACGTTCGCTCTGCCGTATAACGCTCTGCTGGATTTGAAGATAATCCTCCTATAATACTCTTTCTCGGTACAACATTATCCGTTCTCGTTGCCCCTGCAAAAAATTCAGCATTCCCTTCTTCAAACCAAGATAACCTTTCATTTTCATATATTTTCCCTTGTCCCCATAACCCTGGTACTTCATATCTACCTTGTAAATAATGCGTGAACTCGTGTCTGAATAATTCTTCTAAACTATAAATACTTTCTTCTAGCGTACGCTCATAAGTAAAGAACGTACCTGTTCCTTCTATATAAAGACCACCGTTATTCGTTTCATAACCGTACAATTGACGATTAAATTGATATTCTGCTGGGCTATTATAAATAACCATCGTTAATACATCATCAGGATTTCCTTTTTCTAAAGGTTGATCACTTTCAACCGTACGATGGAATTGTGCCTTTACTTCTTTTGCCGCCCAATATAAACGTTTTACTTTTTCTTCTGTCACTTTATCTCCAGCTTTTAAAACAATTGCCCCATCATCAAACGTATACGTTTTTGGCAAATATTTTTTCTTTCCATCTTCTCTTATTTGATCTAAATTCACCACTTTACCATTTGCATCTTTTCCACCATAATTTGTTGCAATTTGCTCAGCAGCTACGAAATATTGCTCCCCTAAATACGGGTAAATTTTCATCGCATCTGTTACAACTTGTAACCCTTTCGTTCCTGTACTATGGAACGTACCGAGTCTACCTGTATAATAAATGCCATTATTAATAAGCCAACCGTTTTTTGCTGTAATCGTTCCCATTAATGCAAAACGACTTAGTTCATTAATATAACTATCTATTTTCTGATACCATACTGTATCTTTCGGTGCTTTCCTCGTATCGTACAAATACGATTGAATGTCGTAATCAACACCTTGCATAATATCGTAAATAGCATTTCCAGCTGAAAGATTATCTACTAATGTAGAAAAATTATCATTATATTGTTTAAAAATCTTTGCAGCTGATGTTATCGTTTCCACATCACTCGAAGCGTTTCCTATTAACTTTCCGTATGATGATACCACTCTATTTTGCTCTAATGTACCCAGCTTGAAATTTGAGTTGTTAGCTATCGCTTTTAATGCGGGTAAGCATTTATCATGATAACCCCGTTCATTTAATTTACTAAGTTCCGAATTATAAAATCCTAAATAAAATCCTGAACGTAATACCTCCACTAATGTCTCAATCCCTTTTGAATCATCCTTCGTATAGGCTTGTCCTTGCTGCTTCAATTTATCAATAATCGCCTGCATCCTACTATCATTTTGATAGAATGCTAGACTGTCTGTATTAAACTGAAATAGCCCCGTAATTTGCTCCCAATCAATTGTTACAAGTAAATCTACTAACTGCTGATTGCTTAATTGATTTAATTCAGCAATTGTATAAGTTTTCGCTACAGCTAATTGCTTACTTTCTTTTTTCACCTCAGGTGGTCTTTGTGATAAATCGGCAAATTGTAGCCTTTTCTCAAAAGACTTGCTTTCGAGCACTTTCGATGAATGAGCTAATTCTTGTACTGGTAGTTGTACACCGACTGGCTCCATTTTGAGCACATTTCGATAAGAAACTTGCTCTCCCTTAGTATCTTCTGCCAAACTTCCCCCTTGAAAACTCCCTAACATTAAACTAGCAAAACTTACCCCTACTAACATTTTCTTTGAATAGCCTTTCATGCTCTCCCCTACCTTACATTTTTAGTGTCCCGCTCCATTATTTTACTATTTTCACTTTATGTCCTGTATTGAGAAAAAATAAGGTAACGTTCACACATGTATTCATTCCATGTAAAATTAACGCTTGACTTTCCGTACATTTTATATCAAAAAAAAGATAGATAATAGCAAAATTCCTGCTACATCTATCCTCATTTTCAACACTATGATTTTAACTTTATAAACGTAACTTCCGGTAATGTTTGCATATGCTGAATAAACTCATTCTGTTCTTCTGACGATATATTTTTCAGTTGCATCCCTATCTTATAAACAGTTTCTGTACCTTGCTGTGAAGCTTCCACCTCATATGAGAGTATTGGGATGCCTTTCACTTGTAGTGTTTCCAATACTTGTTGTACCGCTTCATGTTTGTTTACAAACATTTGCACTGTAATATTTTGTGGAAATAAAAATTGCACCTTAAAAATACGACTTACAATTTCTAAACCAATTAAAACGAGAATCGTCGCTCCAATGCCTACTACATACATTCCTGCTCCAATTGCTAATCCTATGCCGGCAGTAGCCCATAAACCAGCCGCGGTCGTTAATCCTTTCACCGCCTGCTTTTGAATAATAATTGTGCCTGCACCTAAAAAACCAACTCCACTAACGACTTGCGCTGCAATCCGACTTGGGTCTAGAGACGTATGCTCTTCATACACAATATCTGAAAAGGCATATTTCGAAACAACCATTATTAACGCACTTCCTACCGCTACGAGGAAATGAGTCTTTAATCCAGCTTCTTTCGATCGAATTTCTCTTTCAATACCAATCATTGCTCCTAACAAGCCAGCAACACCGATTCGTATAATAAAATCAAAATCTACACTCACGGGCACTTCCCCCTTTCATTCATTATAGATAGATAAAACAAAAATTATCACAAATATCCATTTATCAACATGAAAGAATATCACTAAAACAAACTTAATACTCCGACCGTTTTATGTTAATATTTTAAATATTAACATAAAATAAATAACTCCTAATTTTAAACCTTCACTAATTTTCTAAAAAACCAAAGGTGGATTACATGAAATTAGGTTGAGAAATTCTGGAAAACGCTTTCGTTTTGTGTCATAATTTTTTATAAAAACTACATAAATAAAGGAGCTTACTAACAATGAACGTCTCGTTACTTACACCTACTACTGATTTACAAGAAGAATACTTAGATTTCTATAACGAATGGAAAGATAGCGATGAAAAAATGATCCCGTGGGTTATCTCAAAAAATCCTGCCAACTTCCCAGCTATGGTTCAAGAACTTCTCGATGCGCATAACGGAATAAATATCCCTGAAACTTGGGTACCAGACTCTACATATTGGCTTGTTACAGATGAAAATAAAATTGTGGGAGTTGTTAATATACGTCATAGTTTAACCGAACATTTATTTAACGCTGGCGGTCATATTGGTTATGGCATTCGCCCTTCTGAAAGAAGAAAAGGTTATGCTACGAAGTTACTAGCATTATCATTAGAAAAAACGAAGGAATTAGACATCACGAAAGTACTTGTCGTTTGCGACGCAGTGAATACCGCTTCTGAAAAAACAATTTTACATAACGGCGGGATTCGTGATGATGATTTCACTGAGGAAGATGGGAATGTAGTAAGAAGATATTGGATTGAGCTATGAATGATCACAAAAAAGCGAGAAAGTGATTATACACTTTCTCGCTTCTTTTACACTGCTTCTATTTCAAACTGCACTGTAATACCACTTGGATCTACCACCGCAAACCCATTTGTAGTTTCATTTATTTCATGTTGTTTTTCTATTAATCTTTCTTTCACTTCATCTAATGCTTCTTTATGCGGTAGTACAATCGCATATACCTTTAGTCCAGTTGCATGTACTGGTGGATGTGGATTGTTTACTCCGTTCCACGTATTTGCACCAATATGGTGATGATATCCCCCTGCTGAAATAAATAAGCAATCCTCTTCACGCTGTTGTACTTCAAAACCTACTGTTTCCACATAAAATTCATGTGATTTCTCTACATTAGCTATTCGTAAATGTACGTGCCCAACGACAGTATTAGCAGGCAAACCAGCAAACTCATAATCAACAAGTGTTGCCAATTCTTTTAAATCAAGTGGTGTACTTCCTCCTGGCCCTTCTCCCCATCGATCGCGCGGACGGTCTGCATAAATTTCAATACCATTCCCCTCTAAATCTTGCAAATAAAAAGCTTCGCTATATGTATGATCACTTGCACTATTAAACCTTGAAATTGGTAAAATTTCATTTGAATATGTATAACGCCCTTCTTGCTCAGCCGGGCTGTCAATTACATTCTTATTACGAAGAACCCCAAATAGCGCAGAAGCAAAAGCTTCACGAGTCGGAACTAAAAAGGCTACATGATATATACCAGTCGTACGCGGTTCTTGCAGTACCCCTTCCTCTAACTTTTCAAGAACAAGTAACGCGTTCTTTCCACCTTTTCCAGATAAATATGCTTTATTTTCCTCTTGCTTAATTACTTCTAAGCCTACAACATTTTCATAAAAAGCAATTTGACGCTCTAAATCTTTCACTTTAAATTCAACATGACCAATACGTGTTTTCGGATGAATTTGTACCATGAATAACTTCATCTCCTTATCCCTATATTTTCCCATTACATATAACCGTTACTATGAAGGATACAAGTAAAATCATCCTATGTAAATAATAAAAGTCAGAATTTACATACATTTTTATTTTCATATAAAAAATGCACCTCCAATTGTTAGACTGTGTCTAACAATTGGGGTGCACTTCATTTTAACTTTTAGAAAAGGTGGCTTTTTAACTCTTATCTCATTTTATGTACTTCAGCAACTAGCTTTCCACCCTGAATGCCCATATAAAGCTTCACAGGTGCATCATTCGTATTTTCAAATACTAAATCTAAATATGGATATGCAATTGTAGCATCTCTTCCTTGTGGAACATAACCTACCGTTTTAGAATGTGTAGTTCTCTCCACCATTTTCAGGCCAGCTTGATCTGCTGCATTGTATAAAGTTGAAGATGTTTGACAAACACCACCGCCATATCCATCTACTAATTTACCGTCAACTATTTCTTTCCCTAATTGATATCCTTTATCTGGTGTTGTATCACCGATTAATGAATTAAAAGAGAAACGGTCTCCTTTTGCTAGCACAACTCCATTTATGCTCGCTGCTGACAAACGAATATTCTCAATACGGCCACCTGTTGAACCACCTAAGTTCGTTTCATATCTACCAATTACCGTACCATTTCCTTGTGCATCACTTAATGTTGCGACTGGTTTTTTCTCCACGATCGGCAACTGATACGTAGCATCCCACATACCAACATTTAACAATTTATCTACTAATTCTTTTTCCATTAATTCATAAGAAGGTTTTCCTTCTTGCCAACTTCCATCAGGTGCTATACGTGAAGGAACCATTTTTTTGTCGACGCTTTTTCCAACCTCACCAACAACCTTTGTTACAGACTTTTTAAATTTCGCTTCATCTTCAAAATAGCCTAAACTAGATAAATCTAATTTTTTCACTTCAGTACCAGTTCGACCATCAACTAAACTAATAGTATTCTGCACTTCTGCTTTAGCCTCTACAGTGTGCCCACCAATATCACTTACCAATGCAACATCACTTACTTTTGCACCACAGCCACTCATTATAGCTACACATAACACCCCAACTAATATACCCTTTACTTTACGGAACAATATACTCTCTCCCTTTCCCCAACATCACTATTATGTATTTATTTCATTTTTATGTATGTTTTGTTACAATCATTTTACAATATGTTTATAAAATGTTACAAGTTATTTTTCACTCTATATAAATTACTCTTTTCTTTTACAAATGTCTATATATATTTACATAAAAGTTTGAGCTTGATAGAATTGTAACTTTTATGTAAACTCCCCTTTTATCCAGTATATACCATTGACCAAAAGAAATACAAATTAAAAACCCTCAAGCTATTTTTTATAAAGTGAAACTTTAATCAGTGGGGTCTTACTGCCCAGCAAATAGCACGATAAAGAGAAATCCCTCAATATAAATAGGTATTTGCCGTGCCACCGCTCCGCTTTTGCACATACATTATGGTGAATTCAACCTATTTTAAAGAAATGGAGGATGTTATTATGTATCCCTACAATCCATATGATCCATATAATCAATATGCGTACCAACAACCACAGTATGACTTACAAGCACAATACCAATCTTATATAGATCAAGCAGAGCAAACGAATTCATATGACCAAAATAGACAATTCCAACTTCCAATCTCTTTTCCTGGCACTGGAAATCGTCAATTAGAAAGACGCGTAAATGAGCTTGAACAAAGAGTACGTCAACTAGAAAATACAGTTGAGCGCCATACACGTAGACTAAACCGCTTAAACCAACGTTTACGCACAGTAGAAAACAGACTAAACATTCCATTCGCAGCATTAGAAGACGGATTTTAATCGAGAAAATAAAAATTATATAAGGAAGGGGCTCCCCCTTCCTTATATAAATTGACGAAAGTTTTTTCCATCTCTATACTGATAAGAGTTAATGAAATGAAACAAGGTGATAAATATGGATTTTGAAATAAATTATCTTTCCTTTTATGTTGTACAAGTAGAAGGAAAAGGTGAAGCAGTTGATAAACGCTACAAACATTTTCAAACTTTAGACGCTGAAGAATATGAAGATAGCTCATTAAAAGAATTTTTGAATGGTGAGTTATTAAAAATATCAAAGCGAAAAGTAGAACGTCATGCAAAAACAGAACAAGCCCCAACAAAGATTGGTCGCTTTATTGTAGAAGAAGGACACGAACTGGATTCAAACCCTCATTACAACCTTTTTAATCGTATTCGCTTTGCAGAAACAAAGGAAAGCTTTAAAGATATGAGCGAACCTCTCGTTTATACATATCTTGACACAAGCGCTGTACGCGGAGGTGTATTTTTAATTGCACAGGCAAAACTACGCAAATACTTTGATGATCCATTCGTATTCGTAATGAAATGTGACTTCGAACCAAAGGTGGCTTCTATTTCTGATGAATCAACACTGATTCGTAACGTTGAAATGGCCATCACAACAAAGAATATGAAATCTATCCAATATCCGTACATGCCTGAAGAAGGTATGGTTGAAGTAGGCGAACTAAAAATACACCAAGCATCACATGCCCGCTACTTCGAAGACTTCTTAAAATTCGTCGAATATGAACGCTCTATGCCTGAAATTATGAAAACACAGGTAATGGACATGGTATACGACCAAATTGAAGATGTATTTGAAGAAGGTACGGAAGAACGCGAACAATTCGACCAAGCGATGGAAGTATGGGCTGCCAGTCCGAAACGCGAAATTATGGAACAATTTTCAACCGAAGAGGTAATGGAAGCAACCGCTCAAATCGTCGAGCACGCTCCTGAAGTGGAATTAAAGCTAAAAGCAGACCATATCTCTGTAAAGGCCCTGCTTGCTGATTTCGGGGATCAAATACATATTGCGAAGGTAAATGACCGATATGTACTTATGATTGAAGCAGACACACTTACGTTTGAAAAAGGCTTCTCTCCTATTGAGTTTCTGAAGCCAGATGAGCTGCAAGATGTGATTGAGCGGATTGAGAATAAGCAGCAGTATTCGTTTGATCCGAGCGGTATTGAATAAATACTTCCATATAACTATTTTTACTGAGCGCTTTTAACAAGCGCTCTTTTATTTTAGACTTAGTTGACATTTATATTAAAAACCGATTCTACTAAGAATCGGTTGCTCTGCTTTATAGCAAAATATGTTTATGTTTAAAATTTTTTAATCTAAGATGAAATTTGTTGCAGAATCAAGTAGATTCTTTCCTTGTTATACAAGCGTATTTCCATTAAAGATATCTGCTTCAATATTTCTAGTTGATTAAACCCTTCTATAAGTTTTTTATGTTGTTCCTTTTAGTCACTATGTATGTTCTCAAAATTAAAACTTCACTTCACTACCTCAAATTTATTGTACTCGTAAAAAGATAATTGAAAACGATATTCCGGATGTTCTCTTACCCAATCGTAGGCTTCTTCTAAAATTTCCATTTTGTTTTGCAAGTCATTAAGTTCACTACATTCGTCCTTTTTCTGTTTGCACAGAGGGCAGAATCCATTCACTATTTCCGCACTCGTCGCCCTAATAGTTTTACTTTCTAAATCAACTACTAGACGAAGAATAAAAGAATGCTCTTCTTTTGTAGTCACCTTCATTTCAGCAATCCCATCCTCATTCCAAAAGACACCGTTTAATTCCATCTTTACTGTGACATCTTTAATATCCAAGTCTACCACTACCACACCTCCCTTGTACAAAACTCAATCTTACTCTTCTATTTTAAACTTTAATACACCACAACTTAAAGAGATATTAAGTTTTTTCCAATTCTTCTTTACTATGAAAGAAAGTGTAGTTAATGCTAATTGTGTGGTAAATATTATCCCAAAAACTAAAACAGTTAAAATGTTAAAGATTGTTTCCATTAAACTACACTCTTTTCTTTATATATATTTTTATTTTATTAATACGGTTTAAAACTCTTATTACGTCTTAACACTCCCTAAGCAATTATAATGCGCAATCACAACAACAAGTTGATGCCTATTTAATATCAATACGCTGTTATTACATGTATGTAGTTAGAGATGGAGAAGAAATTCATTTAACCTCTGTATTCTCCTCCATTTCAGCCAAGTATCTAATCTGCCTTTCCGCTTTTCTAACCGCCGTACGAAAATGTTTTTTCAGCAGTTCTACTGTATTTTCACTTATATAATATCTTTCCGTTATACTTTCCCACGTGTCACTACTTTCAAATGTACTCCATTCAAAAAGGCGTTCTGTATCTTTCTTTAGTTCTTTAAACACCCATTTTCGCATCTTTTTTTTCGCTTTTTCTGTTAGTTTTCCGTTTTTTACAAGTTCAAGTTCACCATGTCTTTTGTATCGCTTATTAATATCTCTCTCACTATACACTTTAAGAAGTATATTTGCTGTATTTTCGGCATCTGCTAAAGCACGGTGCTGTTTCCCTTCCCACGTTAAAGCGAGCTGTTCTACCGCAAATTGTAAACTTGGCGTATGTTCAAACAATTCCTCATATGCTTGGAAAACAAATTTTTGCAAATCAATTCTACTTTCTTTTTCTATACTTGGGCATTCAACACCATGTAATGTACAATCATGAGATAGAAAACGATAATCTTCTTTTCCCCATGAAACAAATATAGAATCTTCGCCGATGAACTGAATAAATTTCTCTATAATTTGAGGGAATTTTTCTACACCCATTAAATCTTTCTTCGTAATACCGGTTAATTTTGTTGTATGACGAGTTAATCGTGCACTTGGTTTTACTAACTCCGAAAATTCTTCGATTATCTTCATTGTACCTATTTCTATTTTTACAGCTCCGATATCAACTATTTCTGACGGATCTTCTGATTTATACGGTCTGAAATTCCTCTCAATATCAAACACAATGTAATGTGTAGCGTTTTTCAATTTATTTACCTCTTTCTAAATTCCTTTTCACACAAACACTTTATTTTCAGTATTTATTTATTCATGTACTTTATACAAAAATACCAAAAAAATAAATGAAAATTCAGTCTTGTTAAGATATGTAAGTAGGAGGACATCTATAAAAATGCAAAAAAAAGAAGGGCGAGCCCTTCTTTTTTCAAAAATTACTTCTTGTTTACGTTAGTAGCTTGAGGTCCACGGTTACCTTGTTCTACTTCGAAAGTAACTTCTTGACCTTCTTCTAAAGTTTTGAAGCCTTCGCCTTGGATAGCTGAGAAATGAACGAATACGTCTTCTCCGCCTTCAACTTCGATGAAACCGAAACCTTTTTCTGAGTTAAACCATTTTACTTTACCGTTTTGCATGAAAAAAATCCTCCTACAATGTACCTATATGTACATATTCATTTTCAACCACCTTACAATAATAAGCCAGATATTAAAAAACTGCAACCCCTGAGGAGATTTAACATTGCTATCCTCCTCGGAAGTTACAGCTCATTTAAATCTCTATATTATTAAAAGTAAAATGGTTTAAATATACTATATCATATCAATATAATAAAAGTAAAGTTTTTTCTTAAATTATTTTTCGTTCCCACTGCATTGCTTTTAATTCGCCTGATCCGGCTACTACATAACCATCTTTTTGATTAACAATGCGCCATCCGTGCCCTTTAACTGAATCACATACTGTAACAATACCTTCGTCAAGAAGCACACGGCACACACTACTAATACCCGCCTTATTTTGTGTTGAAGTTGTATATAAAACATGTTGATCTACACTTAAGTCTAAATAACTACTTGCTTTCTGCTCACTTTGACATGTATGCCAATATATTTTTTCACTCGCAATACTTTCATCTATTTTACAATAAGAAATATTCCCGCTAACTCCCTTGCACGATCCACTTGCCGCTACTAAATAAGAATTGTGTAAAGTCAACGCGGAGATCATTTGATTCATCGCAATTTTAATCCTCTTTAATTTACGTGTCTTCAAATCAAAGAGCCAAACACCACCATATTTAGCATGTATTTTCGTACCAATAAATAAGTAATGCTTATATAAAAATAACGATCGAATAGACGGTGCCGCACTGCCATACTCAAGAAACGGATGAATAGTCTCCCATGTCGAACCGAAATTATTAGAAAGATACAGCGTTTTTTCTCCATGAGCAATGACAGTTCCTTGTACATTGCTACATACATTCCAACTCGTTGCTTTTGTTGGAAAACGCTGAATTGTCCAGTTCTCTCCACCATTCATACTACGAATAAAAATCCCTTCGTCACCTACACCATAAACTACATTATCTTCGCTATGTAAATCCCTAATTCGTTTTTGAAAACCATTTAAAATTCGTTTCCATTCTCCGTCTTGTTCAATAAATAAGCCATTATATGTAGTAGCTAACAACAGTTTTCCATCTCTTAACTTTGTAATAGCAGTTGCACTTAACATTGTCTCCACGTTGACACTCCCATTCTTAGAACTTCTCAGCAAATGCAATTGCAAAATTACTGCATTTTTCAACATCCTCTTCATCTTCTGGAGCTAATTCAATTTTCAATCCTTCTTGTACAAGCTCTGCACCACGTTCTACAAGTTTCTCTTCAAATATCGTTACCGCTTCACAAAACAGTTCATACGCCGTATCTCCTGATCCGAATACCGCTACTTTTTTCCCTGATAAATCTATATTTTCTAAGTCATCATGGAAATCTTCCGCTTCAAATGGTAGTTCACCATCTCCCCACGTATAAGATCCTAAAATGATTCCATCATAAGCTAATAATTCTTCAGCATCCATGCCTTCCATCTCTTGCAATACTACTTCATGATCAAAAGCATCTAAACTAACTTTTATTAAATCAGCAATACTCTCTGTATTTCCTGACATACTTGCATAAGCTATTAAAATTTTCGCCACTTCGGCATCCCCCTCTTACAATAAATGATTCTCATTCTCATTATATTAATAATGAGAATCAATTTCAATTGATTTTTTTCTACTTTTATTTACATTACTTATTTCAAATAAAGTGAAACTTTAATGAATAGGAGTTTTGTTCATCCCCCACTCATTATTAGTTGAACCAATCGGACTTTTACGGGCAGCAGGGCCCTCACCTAACTTCTTTGCTTCCACTGAATTTTGAGGTGGGGGGTCTTACTGTCCGGCAAATAGCGGGATAAATAAAAAAGCACAGATGACTATACAATCATCTGTGCTTTTTTATTACTTTTTAAAAATACCAAAAGGCTTTCCTACTGGTAAAACAACTTTTCCAAAGTGTGTATTTAACACTGCTGCTGCTGAACCATAGAAAGATAATAATGAAATAAGAAGTTCAGAATATGCTGCTAAATTATGCATTGCGTGCGGCATAACACCTAAAGTACTTAATGAAAGACCAATAAATAAGAAATCAATAAGGACAAAGATCATAAATAATACTTTATGTGTTTCCATTGCACCAATCGTCATAAAGATTGTGAAAATCAAATATCCGATAAAGGCTACACCAAGCTGTTTTGAATCTGCAGCTTGTGCTAATTTTTCGCCAAATACTCCAAGTTGAATTAACCAAGTCATTCCAACACCTAACCAAAATAGGCCGTACGCACCAAATGCTGTCGTACCGAATGTATTGTTATGCTTTGCATCGTGAATGCAAGCAAAGATTTGTGCAAATCCTCCTAAAAAGATTGCCCACGGTAATACAAGTGAAACGCCATCTGTTAAGCCTAACTTTTGAGATGATGCTACAAGTGTTACCATCGCTAATCCAAATAGACCAATTCCAGATGGATCCGCTGTTGTCATTTTCACATGATGTGTAGTAGTAGTTTGATTGCTCATATAAACCTCCTGATTATAAACATACTCGAATACAATACTTAAATCAGAAGCCTATGTCAATGGTTTTTTTTGTATGTTGTCAGACGTTATATTTTATAATGATTAAATATATTTCCGACCACTTCATAAGGCTTTATATTCACTTTTTCCAACTCGTTTATCGGTAGCCATAACGGAATATAACTTCCTCTACCTTCCCGCTGAAATTCCTCAGCTGTTCCACTTCCGAACACTCCGCCTGTAATATAGGCATCATAATAATATTCATTTCCTTTATATTTTACCTTTGCAATAAGGTGCTCCACTTTTATATGTAGCCCTAATTCTTCATATACCTCTCTTTTCGTTGCCTCTTCAGGCGTTTCACCTTCCTCAACCCCTCCGCCAGGAAAAACATAATATGTTTCCTCTTCTCGAATACGTTTTATAAGAGCAATTTTCCCTTCCTGTACAATGATAGCCGCCCCGCGATTTCTTATCATTTTATTTCCTCAATACGAATCGCGACTGTTCCCCACTCTTTTTCTTGTTCTTTCGTATATATTTTGTATGTACTTTCTAACATTTCCTCTAAACTATCATTCTCACAATCCAATAATTTTTTATCAATTTGTTCATACATAGATTTAAAGCTCTCGTATCGCTTTATTTCCGTTACTTTTACCGTCATCATTTCCGTCGTCGTAAGATTCGTAAATACGATTTCATCGCCTTTGTTTATTAGTTGACGTTTTTTATCGTATAGGCGTACTTCATATACTTTTTTTCCTGATTGAATTGACTGAAACGGTTTATTATATAAACCCATTTCGTATCGCATACATCCCACTCCCTTTTGTTCATTTCACCTATTAATACAGTTCACATTACTACATCTTGCATATAATATTCCATACGTATCGCTTAATTGAGAAAGGAGGCTGAAGAAGCATGTTATATTTAAATCAAAAACCTGAATATAATAAATATGATATTGGTGATTATACTTATAGTAAAGTAGGGCCAACCATTTTTTCTTGGAACGATGAAACAAAATTAAAAATAGGTAAGTTTTGTTCCTTAGCAGAAGAAGTCGTTTTCATACTTGGCGGTGAACATCGAGCAGACTGGATAACAACTTATCCATTTAATGCACTTTTTGATGAAGGAGCACATATTACTGGTCACCCTTCTTCAAAAGGTGATATCGTAATTGGCAATGATGTATGGATTGGTTATCAATCCTGCATTTTATCTGGTGTTACAATTGGTAACGGGGCCATTATCGGCGCCAGGAGCATTGTTACAAAAGATGTACCCCCGTATGCAATTGTAGCTGGTAATCCTGCAAAATTTGTTCGATATCGTTTCCCGCAAGAAACGATTGACAAACTAGAGAATCTCGCATGGTGGGACTGGGACATTTCTGTTATAAAAGGAGCCATTCCATTACTACTCTCCGACAAAATCGACGAATTTTTCACCTCACCCAAAAAAGAATCTACATGATCAATACAGAAAGAGCATCCTTTTTTCCGGATGCTCTTTCTGTATTTATTTTTTATTTATTTGCAAATGATTACACGGAGAACATTGAAAAGGAATTTTCCCTAAGCAATTAAGATTCGTTTCACAAATTTGTTCTATCGTTGGAACAAATGGAATGACAACTATGTTACTTTCTACCATTTGTGTAACAGGTGGCAATACTGTGCCTACTTGATGTTCGAAACGAATACTCGCTTGGTTTATATAATTCCCTGAACCGCTTGGTGCTCTCTCCACTACTACTTGGAACGAAACTGTCTGTGCCTCACCCGGATTTAAACTTCCTATAAGAAATCCTGATACTGGATTTACATTTGACACTGGCGTATTATCAACAGTTACACTTCCAAGGACAAATCGAACACTACTATCTAACATATCTTGAAAACGAATATTTTGTATTGCTGTATCCCCCGTATTTGTAATAACTGTCGTAAACGTAATAACATCTCCAATCGTTGCTGTTTGATGGTCTGCCGTTTTTACGACTGTCGTTGAGACATTTTGAGGAATAAACGGGATAACAACTGTATTACTATCACCTTCAACTACTACTGGCGGCTCATTCGGATTTACAGTTGCGAGCCCATTCGCTGTAGCAGTATTTGTAACTAAATTATTTATTTGTTCTCCTGTTATGACAACTTGGAAATTAATAATTGCTGCATCATTTGGCTGAAAATCACCTAACGGAATACCAGTATTCGGGTTAGCGAATGGAAAAGGTACATCATTTACCGTTACCGTGCCATTTATAAATAGCGTATTCGGATCAATGATATCTGTTAACACAATATTGGTCATAGGAACTGTACTATCATTTATAACGGCAATTCCGTAAGTGACAACATCCCCTACCATCGCTACTTCAAAGTTTGCTCCTTTTGCAACAAATAAGATTGCAGTATTTACCGTTACAATAACTGTATTGCTCGTGTCCATCAATGTAACTGGCGGCTCTCCTGGTACTAAAATATATTCTGCTAACGCTCCAGCAACATTTACTACTGTTCCACCATCCGGAAAACTTGTAATCGTAGCTTCATATGTTACAAGTGCCGTCTCACCAACTGGAATATCTGGTATCGTAAATCCAATCTGCGGATTTAACCCCGGTTGTGGAACCCCATTTATCGTTACACTATTTGGTACGAAATCAGCTTCCTGAGATAGTACATCGATAAATTGAACATTCATTGCATCAGCAGTACCAGTATTTAATATACGAACAGTATACGTTACCGTTTCTCCTACGCCAACAACTGAATGGTCTACTTCTTTTAGCATTTCTAAGCTGCCTCTATTTATCGGCGTAACCGTCGTATTACTTGAATTTGTAATTGTAGACGGAGGTTCTCCTGGAATCAATTCGAAATCACCCGTTACTCTTGCTGTATTCATAATGCTACTAGACGGCGGAACTGCGATTACATTTACTTCAAATGTAATTAATACGCTATCCCCTACTGCAAGATCCGATAATGAAAAGCCTACAAATGGATTTAAACCTACTTGCGGAATCCCATTTATTTGTACACTTCCAGGAACGAATTCTAAACTAGGTGATGGGACATCAATAAACTGAACATTCGTTGCTGTTACCGTTCCCGTATTTGTAACTTGCACACTATACGTTAACGTATCTCCTAAACGTGTTGCTTCTTTATTTACAGATTTTATAACGCTAAAACGCCCTCTATTTATTCTTGTTATCGTCGTATTACTCGGCTCTGTTACTACAACCGGTGACTCTCCTGGTACTAAAGTAAAGCTTCCTGTTATATTTGCAACGTTCGTAATTGTTCCTGATGACGGGATGTTTGTAACTATCGCTTGAAACGTCACGATAACCGTTTCACCAACTGGTATATCTCCAACTCCAAATCCAGTAATTGGATTTAAGTTTGGTTGCAGGGCTCCATTTATCGTTACACTATTTGGTACAAATGACGCTCCTGCTGAAATAGTATCAATAAACTGAACATCATTAGCTGTTACTGTTCCTGTATTCGTTATTTGAACCGTATACGTTAATACATCTCCAACGAGAGTAGCAGCCCTATTTACTTGTTTTATAACATTAAATTGTCCTCTATTTACAGTAGTAAGTGTTGTATTGCTCGGCTCTGTTACTATAACTGGTGGTTCTCCTGGTACTAATACAAAACTTCCTGTTACATTTGCCGTATTGGCAATTGTTCCGTTTGTTGGCACACTAACAACAGTTACTTGGAATGTGACTTCTACACTTTCACCTGGATTTATATCTGGAAGCGGGAATCCATTGTTCGGATTGAACCCAGGTTGTAACACACCGTCTATCGTTACACTATCTGGTACAAATGTGATAGAGGCCGGTAATACATCGCTATATTGAACATTCGTCGCTACCACTGTTCCTGTATTTTGAACGACTGTTGTATATATGATTGTATCGCCTACTGCAACAACCGGTTGACTCACTGATTTTAAAACATTTAAACCAGGTTCATTAATTTCTGTTAATGTCGTATTACTTGTCGTTGTTTCTGTAATAGGCGGCTCTGTTTCACTTACAGCAAATGTCGCTGTAACGTCTACAAAGTTAACAATCGTTCCACCTTCTGGTATGCTCGTAACCACTTCTTGATATGTGACACGTGCAAAACTATCTACAGGTATATCTGGAACTGTAAAACCAATGAAAGGATCTAATCCTGGTGCCGGTACCCCGTTTATGCTCACGCTTCCTGGTATAAACGCTACACCAGCAGAAGTCGTATCGATAAATTGAACATTGGTTGCTGGCACTGTTCCGAAATTAAAGATCAATACATCATACGTTAATATTTCTCCTACAGTGGCTACTTCCTTATCTACTAGTTTCAATGGAAAAATAAACGCTATATTAATTGTCGTAACGACTAAATTCGTTAATATCGTTTCCGTAATTGGTGGTTCCTGCGGATTTGGTTGTGAAGTAAATGTAACGTCCGCATCATTTAATATGACTTCATTATCTGGAATTTCTGTAATTGTCACTTGGAATGTGACCTCAATACTTCCACTAGCGATTAATAATGGCGTAACTGTAAATCCTATTTCTGGATTTAAACCAAGTTGCTGCACTCCACCTATCGTTACACTACCTTCTACAAACGTCGTTCCTTCTGGTATGACATCTTGGAAGAATACATCTGTAACAGGGATAATCCCTACGTTTGAAATGAGCACGGTATACGTTAATACATCTCCAACAGCCCCAGTTGCAACATCAACTGTTTTTGTTGCTGTTACTTCACCAGGAGGAGGTAACGGTATTGTAACTACCGTTGTATTACTTGAATTCGATGTTGTTACAGGTGGTTGTAAAGGATTTAATAAAAAAGTGGCTGTAGCAGATGCTGTATTTAATACTGCTCCACGTGTAGACGGTGCAACTACCATAACTTGGAACGTTACTGTCAATGATGTTCCAGCTGCAATATTCGGAAGTGCGAAACCAACATTTGGGTCAAATCCAGGTTGTGGCGCTCCATTTATCGTTACACTATTTGCGACAAATGTTGTCTCTGCAGCAATTGGATCAATAAAAGAAACATTCGTTGCTGTTACTGTGCCGTTATTTCGAATGACTACAGAATACGTGTAAGTTTCTCCAAGTGCTGCTTGTTGTACAGATGAAGATTTTTGTATATTTAGCTGTGCTGTGTTTACTTGCGTCACTACAAAATTACTATTTGTTACAGTCGTTATTGGAGGGTTTGCTGGATTTATAAGAAAACTTGCAGTAACGTTCGATTGGTTTCTTATATTTCCACCGTTCGGAACACTCGTCACTGTAACTTGAAACGTAATCGTAGATGTTTGCCCGACCGGAATATTTGGTACTGGGAAACCTGCCATAGGATCCGCACCTTGCTGCACGACTCCGTTTATCGTCACACTATTTGCTACAAAGGCAGTACCAGACGGAATTGGATCTTGAAAAATAATATTCGTTGCAGGAACAGTTCCTGTATTTTGAATAAGAATCGTATACGTTAACGTATCTCCTACTCCTGCTTGCGATGTATTTACACTCTTCATTACATTAAGTGATCCTACATTCACTCGCGTCACAACAATATTACTAATCGTTACAATTGTAATTGGCGGCTGGAGAGGGCTTACTTGGAAATCCGCAGTTACATTCGCAGTATTCGGAAGAACTCTATTTGGTGGTACACTCGTGATTGTCACTTGAAAAGCAACTGTTACCATCCCTCCTACTGGAATATTGGCAAGTGGAAATCCAGTTGTTGGGTTTAAACCTGGTTGAGATGTTCCGTTTATTGTTACACTATTTGTTACAAACGTTGTTCCAACTGGAATTGGATCAAGAAATGATACATTTGTCGCTGCTACCGTTCCACTATTTTGTATACGAACTGTATATGTTAACGTATCTCCTATTCCTGCTTCAGTAGCGCTTACACTCTTTCTCACATTTAACCCTGAAGAATTCACGACTGTCATAACAGTATTACTTGGTACCGTTACAGTAATTGGTGGTTCTGTGGGATTTACAAGAAAATCTCCAGTTACATTCGCATTATTTAGGACATTATTTCCTTGGGGAATGTCATCAATTAATACTTCAAACGTAACAATTACACTCGCACCAGTAGGCAAATTATTTAATGGGAATCCGAATTCTGGATCTGCCCCTTCTTGTAAGACCCCATTCACAAAGACACTGTTTTCAATAAATAATGTACCTTGTGGAATTGAATCTTGGAAAAATACATTTGTTGCTGGTACACTACCTGCGTTTATGATTTCGATTGTATATACTAAAACATCCCCTACCGTTGCAACATCCGTATTCACTGATTTCACAACTTCAAAGTTCCCTGATTGTACTGTTGTATTCACAATGTTACTTGGAACATTGATTGTTACGGGTGGTTCACTCGGATCCACTTGAAAACTTGCTGTTACATTTGCTTGATTTAAAATATCTTCATTTTCTGGATCCTGTACAATTAATACGTCAAATGTGACTACAACTGTTTGAGCCGCAGGAATATTCGGAAGAGAAAATCCTGTATTTGGATTCAATCCACTTTGTGGTACGCCATTAATTGTTACAGAATTTGCAACAAATGAGACAGCGGGAGAAATAGTGTCTTGGAAAAACACGTTTGTTAACGGAACGTTTCCTGTATTTTGGACGGCAATCGTATATGTTAAAGTATCACCTACTGCCGCTTGTGTCGTATTCACTTCTTTTATTACATTTAAACCACCTGTATTAACTTGTGTCACAACTGTATTCGTTTGTCTATTAATCGTCACTGGTGGTTGATTCGGAATAACAACGAAATTAGCAGATACATTTCCGCGATTCGCAATCGTGCCTCCGGATGGCGTAGATGTAACCCGTACTTGAAATGTAACCGTCCTACTTCCGCCTGGAGAAATATTTGCTATCGTAAACCCAGTTGCCGGATTTGCTCCAGGTTGTGAAATCCCATCTATAGTTACACTATTTACGATAAAAGTCGTTCCAGTTGGGATTGGATCTTGAAAAACAACATTCGTCGCAAGTACATTTCCTGTATTCTCAATTGTAACGGTGTACGTAAGAACGTCATTTACAGTTGCAAAAGCTCGATCTACTGTTTTTCGCGTTCTTATATCAGCTACATTAATTGTAGTAAATACAGTATTACTTGTCGCTTGACCTGAAATTGGTGTTTGACCAGGCACTGGGGTATAGGTAAATGTTGCACTCGCACGATTTGGAATTGGATTTACAAGAGGATTAGATGTTACTCGAACTTGAAAGCGGACTACAGTCGTTTGCGAGGCATTAATACTCCCAAGATTAATACTACTTGCTGGATTTGCTCCTGGACGCGCTACTCCATTCACCGTAACACTATTTGGAACAAATGTTGTTCCAGCAGGGATATTATCAACAAAAATAACATTGTTCGCAGTGATGTTTCCATTATTCGTCACATTAACTGTATACGTTAATATGTCATTAATTGTTGCTGTTTGCAAATCTACAGACTTTTGTAAGCTTACATTCGCACGATTAATTATCGTCTGTACTGTATTTGAAGAAGCTGTACTTGTAACGAGTGGGCTTCCTACGAAAGGACGGAATTGATAAGATACCACCGCACGATTTGGAATTGGATTTGGATTTGGAAATGACGTGATCCTTACCTGAAATGTTACAATTCTCTGCGCATTATTAGGTATCGTTCCTAAATTAATTCCACTAGCTGGGTTCGCGCTCGGTTGCGCTACTCCCCCTACCGTCACACTACCAGTTATAAACGTCGTTCCGTTTGGAATACTGTCTTGTAATACAACGTTATCTGCACTTCCTGTCCCTGTATTCGGAACAGTAATTGTATAGGTGAGAATATCTCCAACTCCTGCAACTGTTTTATCAACTGATTTAACAGGATTAATAATTGGACCCGTCGCATCAATTTGAACACCAAAACCAGCTGCAGCGTATCCATCTCCATTTGTAACGAATCGAACTGTTGCTGACGTTTGATTATTTACTAATGATGAAGTGGCATTTACATTTGTAATATCCCATCCTTGTCTTCGGACAGCCAAAGCTATCCCTAACGGCTGATTCAACTCTCCAAACGTTCCAGTTGTATCTAACTCTCCAATGTCGTTACAAATTTGTGACTGAAAGAAATTATTAGCAGGGTTTCTCGGGCCGAATAATGCAATTGTAGCATTTGCATTCGGGCCGAAGCGAAGTTGATCTCCAACAATGTTGGAATCACCTTCTTGAGCAGTTACGAGCACTCTTCCTGTAACTGCTCCTGTTCCCGGAGTAGCAAATCCTGAAATGATAGTATCAACTGGTGGTGATGAAGCATCGATAATTTCTTGACCTGCATATACCGACAAATTCCGAAGTGGTAAACTTGCATTTTGATACACTACCTCAAGCGTCCATCCAGCTGAACGACTGATTGTCGGATCAGCCGAAGTTCTTGTAGCTGGCACGGCCCCTGTCGTATAAGTCCCTGCCCCACCCGCACTAACAAGATTCGTTACATTAGCAGAGCGAGCATAATAAAACTGATTGCCTACTGAACCTTGCTGCGCGGTAGCAGGGTCTGGCGTAACAGAAAATGTTCCTGCTGGTGTTGTAAATGTAATATTATCATTTAAAAATGGTAAAACATCTTCCGTATCAGTCCGGAAAGTTCCTGCCCAAACTAACTCTGCATACAAAATACTACTCCCTGCCGGAAGATTTAAAATTGCACTTGAAGAATTCAATCGCCAGTCATCCGTTGTACCTGCTGGGAACCCTGGTACTTGCAGCGCTGTATTTACCGTTGTAAAAACAGCAAGTGTACCAAAAATATTACCTGGTGCAGGCGATGTGGGACTAAGTCCTAACGTGTTCCCAGTGAACGTGACGGCACCAGTTACTGTTGTCGTAAAGCGATTCAAAAAAGGCACGTAATCATCTCATTTCATTTATAGTAAAAAGTGCTCTATACTATAAAATGTAGACAAACTATGCAATGTACTTTGTCCAACAAAATTCCGCACGTATGAGAGGAGCTTACTACACTATGCGCTATGTTATTATAACAGGAACTTCACAAGGTTTAGGTGAGGCTATCACCGCGCAATTGTTAGAAGAAAACACGAGTATTATCTCTATTTCTAGAAGAGAAAATAAAGAACTTACGAAACTTGCACAGCAATATAATAGCAATTGTGTTTTCCACTCCTTAGATCTTCAAGATGTACATAATTTAGAAACGAACTTTAACAAAATCATTTCATCTATTCAAGAAGACACTGTATCATCTATTCATTTAATTAATAACGCTGGTACACTCGCACCTATGAAACCAATTGAAAAAGCAGAAAGCGAACAATTCATTACGAACGTTCACATTAATTTACTTGCACCTATGATTCTTACATCTACTTTCATGAAACATACGAAAGAATGGAAAGTAGATAAACGCGTTATAAATATTTCATCTGGCGCAGGAAAAAATCCTTATTTCGGATGGGGCGCTTATTGTACAACGAAAGCAGGTGTAAATATGTTTACACAGTGCGTAGCGACTGAAGAAGGGGAAAAAGAATACCCAGTAAAAATCGTCGCTTTTGCACCTGGTGTTGTTGATACAAATATGCAAGCACAAATTCGTGAAACAAATAAAGAAGACTTCACAAATTTAGACCGCTTCATCACATTAAAAGAAGAAGGAAAACTATTATCACCTGAATATGTAGCAAAAGCTATTCGTAACTTACTAGAAACTGAAGACTTCCCTCAAGGCGAGGTTATTAGAATTGATGAATAACAAAAAGGCGTGCTAAATTAGCATGCCTTTTTGTTCTACTTCTCTAAAAATATAAGCATAGACTCCGCAATTTTCTCATAACCAATTTCTTGGTAAATTTTATTCGATGTCGGATTCGCTAGATCAGTATATAACGTAGTTGTCTTGTATCCTTCATCTAACATACGTTGACTAAGTGCCGCTACACAATTAGATGCGTATCCCTTTTCCCTTGCTTCTTTCGGCGTATACACGAAATTAACTGTTATATTATTTTTAGTTGGGCGTGTTTTTGCAGCTACAGAAACAAGTTTTCCGTCTATTTCTAAACCAAATAGACGACGATTAGTAATTAATATATGTGCGGTTTGTTCCGCTTCTTCTTTTGTAGTAGGAAGATTCACTTCTTCGCAAAATTGGTATATCCACTGTTCTATTACTGGTAGCTCATCACTACTTACTTCTTTAAAGACTCCATCTCCGTTCCACTTTTTCTTCACTTGTTTTAATTCATATATACCTTGCTCCATTGCAATAGTAGTTTTCTTATTTTCTAACACGGCAATCTCTTCCGCTAATCTCTGTACAATTTTCTTATTACCAATTAATCCAGGAACATTCGGATATACTTCCGCTAATTTTTTTGCAAGTTCCACGATGGCCTCTTCCACCATTTCAGACGTAGCAACAATAATTTGTTTCTTTTCTTCTGTTTGAAGAAATACAATTGTAATTTCTTCCTCTTGTTTTACTACCCCCATAAATATCGGTTGTTGTACCATTTGTAATACACCTAATATGAGATTATTTTCCTGTTCATTTTTTTCTAAAAATGGTGTAACCGCTTCTTTAAAATTAACAATCTCTTCATATACACGTAATTGAATCATCGACAATCTCTTCTCTCTATTTATAGTTTCATTAAGTATTGGCGATTAATTCATTAAATCCTTCTTTTACGATTCAATAATATTCGAAACTAATATATTTAAATCATTTTCCACTTGTAAAACTCTCTGTTTTTCCTTTTCAAATACCTCTTCTTCTTTCCAAAATGACTCTTTTCGACTTTTAATCATGCGCTCCATTTCTTTTTTACTCGGTCCACCGTACACCTTTCTTTTTTGAATAAATGCTTCTGGCGATATAATTTCTTCCCACTCTTTTTCTAATAATTGTATTTTAAATTTTTCTTGTAAGTATATATTCACATCTTTGAAACATAATTCATGTAGCTCCTTTTTCTGTTCCAATGACATATTCGCAATAACACTTGCTACATGATGAGCATGCCGAAATGGAATGTCATAGTTTTTTGTTAAAACATCTGCGAAATCCGTTATCGTAATTGCATGTTTATAGGAACGACTTTTCAACGTTTCTTCTTCTACTTTCATCGTTCGAATGACTGCATTCAAAATGCAAAATACACGAATAGCCTTTTCAATTCCTTTATATAAATACGGCTGCAAGTCATCTTCCGTATCGACAATATCACCAAATGGTGTATTATGAATCATTTGAAATACTGTAAATGCTTCTCCAAAAGCACTACTCGTAATTGCACGGGCATGTTCAATTGAAACTGGATTTCGTTTTTGTGGCATAATACTACTAATTTGTACATATGGCCTTGCAACAGTAATACCATCATATTCTTTCGTCGCTAATAGTAAGAAATCATGAATCCATCTACTCGTATTCGTCATCATTACCGTAAGTAACGAGCTAACCTCTAATAAATAATCAGCTCCAGCGACAGCATCATATGAGTTCTCAATTACATTAGTAAATCCAAGTAAATCAGCAACTCGCTCTCGTTTAATTGGGAAACTTGTTGTAGAAAGAGCAGCTGCTCCCATTGGCGATTGATTTAAAAGTGTGTACGTTCGTTTTATTCTTTCTAAGTCTCTCTGCATCGTATCATAAATCGCTAACGTATAATGACCAAATGTTGTTGGCTGCGCTGGTTGTGTATGTGTATAAGCTGTCATAATCGTTTCCTTATGATCATCGGCAAGTTGCAGCATACTTTCTTGCAATAACAAATGATGTTCCATTAATTGTAGTACGTATCGCCTTAAACTCATGCGATACATCGTTACACCCATATCATTTCTACTTCTACCAATATGCATATTACTTACAAAATCGCATTTCGCTTCTTGAAAAATTAAATGTTCCACTAAAAAAAAGAGATCTTCATGCTGCTCTGTATAGAGCAATTGATCTTTTGGAATTCCCTCTATCTTTTTTAGTGCGTTTAATATAACTTTAGCTTCTTCCTTTTTCATTAAATTTTCTTCCGTCAGCATTGTAATATGCGCTTTATGCACTTGAAACATGTCTTTCAATAAGTAATTTCGTTGAAACTCAAATACATGTTGTAATACGCAATTCACGTATGTTTTCCCAGGGAAATCAGCGCCTTCGCTCTTTATAAACTCTTCTTTACTTTGTTTCATCACCTTTTCCCCTTTCACCTAAGTATTACTACCCATCATACCCAGAGATAGGAAAAAAGTGCTTGTACACAAAAATAAACTCGGTGCTCTCTGCACCGAGTTTATTTAATAAAAGTCGCATCATACTTATCACTTTGCAACACTTGAAAATGTAAGTTTGCTAAATGTTTCCGTATTTCTGCGCTGTCATCTTCATTTAAATTATTTGCTAAGAACACTATTTCTGTACAGTTCCCGCGTTTATCCATTGCATAAACTGCTTTTGTAACTGTCCATGGCGTATAACCATTTTTTTGCCCAGCATGTCTAAATGTTTTACGGTATTTCTTGGCACTCATGTCTGTTTCAACGATATTTGCCCACACTTTTTCTTCAGCTTCTGTCAAGCCACCTTTATGGTTTGCCTTTTGAAGTAATACCATATAATCATTTGCAGAAGCTGCTGGTAATCTATCTGACCAAATTTTGTCGTAACGTTCCTCTAAATAAAGCGGAATTTCCTTCTGTAATAATGGTCCCTTCTTCTTTAAGCGTTCATGAATAATCATCGCATATTCACGATATTGCTCTTGAGACATTTCTTTTAACTTTTTCTCTATTTTATATTTTGGAACATGTAATTCTTTATGCAAATATCCCGGGATATACAAAGATGAAACGATTGGAAATAGTGGTTGATGTGCAGGAAGTGATAAACTTTGTAAATTCCGATTAATATTATCTAATCCTAACACTTCCATTAAGTACTCAGCATTTGCATTTGAACTAAACTTAACCATTCCTTTTGCTACTTCTTCTAAAGAAACCGCTCCTTCAGTTATCTTTCCTTTCTTTTCCAAGTACCTTTGCCATCTATCTTGCGCACCACCATCTGTATTCGGTACATAATACCGATTCACATCATTAATGGAAACGAAACTAGAAGAATCAATTTTCCCTTCCGTAACTTGTTTCGTATATTCAAGCGCTATAATCAATTTCATCGTACTAGCAACTGGTAATACAACATTTGGATTTACAGAATAAACAACTTTATCATTTCTCTTTACTAGAAGTGCACTATTTTTTTCATCTTTATGTTCTTCAATAAAAGATGCAATATACTGTGCATCATCATTATTTGAACTCCACACTTTTTTCACTAAAAAGTTACCCGATATTAGCAAAACGAAAATACCCACAATCACTGCGCATACTATAGTTTTTTTCAAGTAAAATTCCTCTCCTATTGTGTAACTCTTCTCTCTATCTTTAAAAAACAAAATAATGGAGATGGTTATTCAAATAACCATCTCCATTATTTTAACTTGTATACTCCTATTATGTCTACGTCATGATTTTCACAAAATCCTCAAGGAATTTTTTATAATGTAATGACCAACCAATTCGCACCCAGTTTTTTAAGGCTTTTGCATCAGGTTGAGGACGGAAATCTGCAATACTTTCTCCTTTTGCTATTCCCACTGTATCTACATCTACACGGCGATACACATAATCCAATATTGAAGGATTTGCGGCAACCATCATTGTAACGACGTCATGTACTGGACTTCCTTTTATTTTCGGATTTAATTTTCTATAAGCTTTATAATAATACGTAAAAATCGGTTCAATTAATTTATTAAAACTTGTTTTAGAATGTTTCGTAATATACTTTACCATCTCTGGCGTAATAATAGCTTCAGATGTAACATTGAGCGGCACCAGTGTCACATTCTTGGCATTTTGCATAACTAATTGCGACGCAATCGGATCACTATGAAAATTCGCCTCTGCGACTGGTGTAACATTGCCAGGCATTAAGAAAGCACCGCCCATTATATAATATTCTTTCACATACTTCATCATTGGCTTTTCTAAAATAAATGCTGTCGCAAGTGTCGTTGACCTCCCAGCATCAACTATAATTAATTCTCCTTTATATTTTTCAAGAATGTCAAAAAACTCACAAAAAGGCTTTATATTTGGAGAAAGATTTTTCGGTGGTCGAATTGGTCCTAAACCTTCCGCCCCATGAATTTCTGGATAATACGTTGTAATATCTCCAGATAAAGGAATTTTCGCACCATTAATAACTGGTATATCTTCCCTACCTGCTAACTGTAATAAATATGCCGCATTACTTGTCGCCTTTTCTTGCGTTACATTTCCATATCCTGTAACCACACCAACAATATCAATATCAGGATGCAACAATCCATACATAATTGCTAAAGAGTCATCAATTCCTGGGTCTCCTAAAAATAATACTTTTTTCATCGACCTCAACTCCATCCCCTCAATTGTTATTAATTTATGAATAACAATCGGCATACAGAATAAAAAAGAACAATTTCATACGAAAAAACGCAGTCCTATAAGGACTACGTTCTCCAGCTAACCTATACAGTTTTTTTTACAGCACTCATACTTCCAATAATGTAAGCGATAAACGCAAAACAAATCGGAAAGACAACTGTATGTATACCAAACGGATTTGGATAGAAAAGGTGAATACACATATATGAACCTACTCCAACGAAAATGGAAGCAAGCGCTCCTGTTGCATTTCCTTTCCTCCAATATAACCCTAATACGATTGGCCAAATGAATGCTGCTTCTAATCCACCGAAAGAAAATAAATTTAGCCATATTAAAAAATCTGGTGGTTTAATGGCCGCTGCATAAACGAGTAGTCCTACAATACCAGTAATCCACAAACTTCCTTTTTTTATCGTACTGTCTGCTGCATCTTTATTTATGTAATTTACGTATATATCTTTAATAATTGACGAGCTTACAAGTAATAATAACGAGTTTACTGTAGACATAATCGCTGCCATTGGTGCAGCTAAGAAAACTCCAGCTAACCAAGGTGGCAACACTTCCATCGCAAGTAGCGGCATTACTTTATCTGGTACCGTTATACCTGGAAGTACTACTCTTGCAAATACACCTGTTAAATGCATACCGATCATAATTGTACCAACGACAACTGTTCCAATTATTAAAGCTTGGTGCATAGCTTTTGAATTTTTATAAGACATGGCACGCACGCTAATTTGTGGTAAACCTACAACACCAATTCCAATTAAAATCCAAAATGATGTCACATATGACTTCGTTAAACTGCCATCTGCTCCGAATGGTGTAATTAAATTTGGATTGATTTGAACAAGTTCCTGCATAATCTTTTCAATTCCACCACCAGCAATGACAGTAGCAATTAAAATGATTGTCGTTCCAACTAACATAATAATTCCTAATAATGTATCTGATAAAGCGACTGCACGAAATCCACCAATTAATACGTAAACAAGTACAGAAAAAGTAAATAAAAATAGTGCTGTTGTGTACGATAGACCCGTTAGTGACTCGATTAATCGTCCACCACCGACCCACTGGGCTACTGTCGCTGAAAATAAAAAGATAATAATACATAACGCAGAAAGTATAACAACTGCTTTATTATTGTATCTCCCTTTTAAATAATCGATAAGAGTAATGGCTTCCATCTTCCTAGCGATAATTGCAAACTTTTTACCGATAACCGTTAAAACGATATACCCTGTTACAACTTGAATCGCAGATAACAATACCCATCCAAGCCCCATATTGTAAGCAATACCAGGACCACCAATAAAGCTACTTGCACTACCGTACGTAGCAATCATTGTCATCGCTAATAATAAACCGCCTAGCTCACGCCCACCAAGAAAATATTCTTGTAAAAATTTATTATGAGCAGTTGCTTGAACGCGTCTTGAAGCATATACACCAATTAAAAATACAACGATAAACGAAATTATCATTGGAATGATTACATACCAATTCATCTATTATTCCTCACTTTTTTCTTCCTCATCGAGTGAAATATCTTGAAATACAAAACGAACAACTAAACTAAGTAAAATAACCATAACGATAAATCCAACGATACAGCTATAAAAAAACCATGCGGGAAAACCTAATACATATGTATATTCACTCGGATTTTTACTACCAAGCCCATAAGCGAATCCGTACCATATTATAAAATTAATAATAGCAAGTCCAAGACCAATTAACGCTTCTCTATGGGCTATTCGAAAGCGTGGATCATCATGATAATCTTTCATTTTTCCCCCTCCTCTCACGATGTATTATTGTACCATTGTTCTTCTAGTTTTTCCTACTAGAAAGCAAAACAAGCAGGATTTTTTATAATCATATAGAAGATTCTGTTACATTACATATTTTTTACAATTGTAACACAAATGAAATTTGAATTTTCAGTATTTATTAATTATGATTTTAATTAGAGGCTTTCCATCTAGTTTCCACATCCTTGATTTCGGAATAAGCGCCGTCTCGTACTGCGTTTACATTATATTTTCAAGGGGGTTATACAATGAGTCAACTAGCTGTAAATCTTCATGAAAAGGTAGAAAAGTTTCTTCAAGGTACAAAAAAGTTATATGTGAATGGATCTTTCATTGAAAGCGCTTCCGGAAAAACGTTTAAAACACCAAACCCAGCAACTGGTGAAACACTTGCTGTCGTTTCTGAAGCTGGTCGCGAAGATATTCATAAAGCTGTAGTCGCAGCTCGCATGGCTTTTGACGAAGGTCCTTGGTCTCGTATGAGCACTGCTGAGCGAAGCCGTCTCATGTACAAGTTAGCTGATTTAATGGAAGAACATAAAGAAGAGCTTGCACAGCTCGAAACGTTAGATAACGGAAAGCCAATCCGTGAAACAATGGCAGCAGATATACCACTTGCAATTGAACATATGCGCTATTATGCTGGCTGGGCTACGAAAATCGTTGGTCAAACAATCCCTGTTTCCGGTAATTACTTTAACTATACACGCCATGAAGCTGTTGGTGTCGTCGGTCAAATTATCCCTTGGAACTTCCCTCTTCTTATGGCGATGTGGAAAATGGGAGCAGCGCTTGCTACAGGATGTACAATCATTTTAAAACCTGCAGAACAAACTCCACTATCAGCTCTATACTTAGCTGAATTAATTGAAGAAGCTGGATTCCCGAAAGGTGTTATTAATATTGTTCCTGGATTCGGTGAATCAGCTGGACAAGCACTTGTTAATCATCCACTCGTTGATAAAATTGCATTTACTGGTTCTACTCCAGTCGGTAAACAAATTATGCGACAAGCATCTGAGTCATTAAAACGCGTTACACTTGAGTTAGGCGGTAAATCACCAAATATCATCTTGCCAGATGCTGATTTATCTCGCGCGATTCCTGGTGCCCTTTCTGGTGTTATGTTTAACCAAGGGCAAGTATGCTCTGCTGGATCACGCTTATTTGTTCCGAAGAAAATGTATGATAATGTCATGGCTGATCTCGTCCTCTATTCTAAAAAACTAAATCAAGGTGTCGGTCTTAACCCTGAAACAACAATTGGTCCTCTCGTTTCCGAAGAACAACAAAAACGTGTAATGGGCTACATTGAAAAAGGGATTGAAGAAGGCGCTGAAGTACTTTGCGGAGGAAGTAATCCATTCGATCAAGGCTACTTCGTTTCTCCTACAGTATTCGCTGACGTAAATGATGAAATGACGATCGCAAAAGAAGAAATTTTCGGTCCAGTTATTTCTGCAATACCGTTTAACGATATTGATGAAGTAATTGAACGTGCAAATAAATCGCAATTTGGTTTAGCTGCTGGTGTGTGGACAGAAAATGTTAAAACTGCACACTATGTTGCAAGTAAAGTACGTGCAGGTACAGTATGGGTAAACTGTTATAACGTCTTTGATGCAGCATCTCCATTTGGAGGATTTAAACAATCTGGCCTCGGCCGTGAAATGGGATCTTACGCATTAAATAACTATACAGAAGTGAAGAGCGTTTGGCTTAACTTAAATTAATGAGAAAGAACCTGACCTACCTGGTCAGGTTCTTTTCATTATGTATTCCTTTAAACTTGCAGTCCTCCGCTCACATTTAATACTTCACCTGTAATATAGGATGCGTATTCTGATGCTAAAAAGGCTGCTGCGTTCGCAATATCTTCTGGCGTTCCAATTCTACCAACTGGAATAGCGCCAACCATCTTTTCTTTCACTTTATCTGGTATCGTTTTTGTCATATCTGTATCCATAAACCCCGGACAAATCGCGTTACAAGTAATACCGAAACTTCCAACTTCTTTCGCTGCCGTTTTCGTTAAACCTACAACTCCTGCCTTTGTAGCCGCATAATTTGCTTGCCCTATGTTTCCTTCTCTACTAATTGAAGATATATTAATAATGCGCCCATACCCTTGTTGTCTCATGTAAAGAAGCGCTGGTTGCATACAATAAAAAACTCCAGTTAAGTTTACTTGTAATACTTGTTCCCAAGCAGACTTCTCCATTTTATGTAACATTGCGTCTCTTGTAATTCCAGCATTATTCACCAAAATATGTAATGTACCAAATTTTTGAACCGCATATTCAATTAACGACTTCGCTTCATTTTGATTACTTACATCACATCGATATGAGCACACTTCATATCCTTCATCTGATAACTCACGTGTCGTTTTTTGTAGATTCTCTTCATTTACATCGCTAATTAATACTTTCGCCCCTAGTTTTGCATAAACCCTTGCAATCTCTTTTCCAATTCCCTGTGCAGCTCCTGTTACAACAGCTGTTTTCCCGTTTAAAAACTCCATCCCTATCCCCCATTTCTATTACTTATACTGTATATTTCGGCTTTTTACTTTCCAATTCCTCTTTGTATAAAAAAGTCTATTTGTGTCAAACTAACTTTGCAACGTCGCATAAAGTGAAACTTTAATCAGTGGGGGTTTTCTTCATCCCCCACTGATTATTAGCCCTCACCAATCGGACTTTTATGGGCAGCCCGACCCCCACCTAACTTCTTTACTTTCGCTGAATTTTGAGGTGAGGTCTTACTGCCCATTAAAGCGGGATAAAGTGCAAGGAGATTGTGTCGAATGAACAAAAAAAATTTCAAACAAAACAAAGCTACTGATGGCATTGATGTTGAGTTCTCTCGCGAACTCGCTGACCACAATGACTTAGAAGCAAACGCACGTGCAAATGCCGCTGATGCACGTCAAAAGCGCCAATCAACCGAAAAATAAGGTACATCACAACCTTATTCTTTTCAAAAGGGACCTACTACCCAACAAAATAAACCGAGAGACATCTCTCGGTTTATTTTTTATATTTTTTTGCATAATGAGCCAAAGTAAGCAACGGATATATATGAGCATAACTATGATAACGAATATAAAACCCACCTGGTAAACCTGTTCCAGTAGGATATTTTTCATTTATATAAGAGTTGGAGAGCAAATATGAAATACCTTTTCGAATAACTGGCGTTTCTTTATCATAGTAAGAAATGAGGGCATCTAACGCCCATGCTGTTTGGGATGGTGTACTAAACGGCAAAGTAACAAATCTTTTTTCCACACTACTTTGGCAAGATTCTCCCCAGCCACCATCTTCATGCTGTATATGTTCAAGCCATAAAGCTGCTCGTTTTAATGATGGATTGCTAGATGGAATTCCGAATGACCGTAAACCTGTCATAACAGCCCACGTACCATATATATAACAAATTCCCCATTTCCCATACCACGATCCATTTTCCTCTTGTACATTCATTAACCAATTTATCGCACTTTGTTTTTGTTTCTCGGGCAATTCATTTTGCGTATACGTCCCAAACAATTCTAACACTCTTCCTGTAATATCTGGTGTAGAAGGATCTGTAATCATATCACTTGCATTTTCGATTGGTAAATTTGCTAATATACGGCTCGTTACCCCTTTTTCAAAAGCCCCCCAACCACCATCATTATTTTGCAATCCTTTAACCCAATTAACAGCTCGCTTCCAAGCATTGTCTACATTTTCGTTCCCTCTACTTCGCGCCAATGCTCTTAACGCAGCAGTTGTATCATCAATATCTGGAATCGTCGTATTCACATCCGAAAAGCCCCAACCCCCCGGGAAGAGATCCGGTGCATGTACACTCCAATCTACTTTCTTCGTTTGCTGTTTTCTTAGTAAATATGCTGATGCATTGTGAATCACTTTACTTGCTTTCGGAACTTGAGCTTCTTGCAAAGCATAACTGAGTAAAGCTGTATCCCATATAGTTGATGGAGAGTTTTGCAAATGGCTCCCTCTTTCCATCTTCCATATATAAGATGTGATTCCCGTTATAGCCTTCTCAATAATTGGTGATTGAATAGAATGTCCTAATGCAAGTAAAGCATAAATCATATAAAACGAGGCAGTTGCGTAGCTATATAATGTTCCATTTTCATCAATACGCTCTTTCATAAAACGTTCTACTTCCTCATATCCTTTATGATGCAAAGAAAGTGGATACGTTATAATTTTCTTCACGTCACTTAATAATGTTTGAAAAACCGGAGACCGGTCCTCCCGAAACCATTCTCCGCCCCCGCCTGCAATGTGATTTAAATTTGGCAATAACTTTTTCCCTACTCGAAATCTTTTATTTAAACAAAGCATCATCGGAATTAAATGAATACGTGCTGAGCTACTCAGTTCAAAAATACTGAGAGGGGAATCATTCTGCAGAAACATAATTGGTGTTGGCAAATGAAAGAGAGAAGGATATTCATATTCTCCATGAATCGCTAATAAAAACTTCGTCATAAAATGAGCACGCGCTACCCCACCGCGCTCATTTATAAACATTTCCGCTCGCTTCATATTCGCATCTTCTTTTGTATATTTTTCCGATGCAAGTAAGGCAGCATAAGATTGAATTGTAGCAGATAAATTCCCCCCCGCTTCATCTTCATACAATTTCCATGTTCCTTCATTTGTTTGGAGTGATGCTAATCTTTTTACAAACGGTTCTATCTCTTTATCTCTACCTAATAATTTTAATAAGAAAATCATATGACAATCTGTTAGTAGAGCTCCTTCAAAACAAAACCGCCACGTACCATCTTGCCGTTGCATTGTTTGAAGTGCAGTTGTTCTTCTCGCTATTTCTTCATGCACTTTTTCATATAATAACAAGTTACTCACCCACCCTTTCGAAATCCGTATAACGATATTCAAAAAGATAGCTGAATATGTATGAAAACAAAGAAAAGCAGAACATATAAAATGTTCTGCTCATAAACAATATCCTACTCCGACAATAATCCCTAATAAAGCACCGACTACTACTTCATACGGTGTATGCCCAACAAGTTCATTTAACTTCTTATATTCTGTTTCTCTACCGTGAAAAAACTCATTCAATATTTTTGCTTGTTTACTTACTGCAAGCCTTACTCCTGAAGCATCATACATAACTATAATGGCAAAAATAGCAGCAACCGCAAACATCGAGCTTTCCACACCTTCCACAACTCCAACTCCTGTAGCAAGCGCTGTAACTGTTGAAGCATGAGAACTTGGCATCCCACCTGAAGCAAAAAACTTTGCAAAATCAAATTCACCTGTTTTGACTAATTTAAAGACTACTTTCGTTAATTGTGCTAAAAACCATGAAAGTACAGCAGCCATAAGCGGATCGTTATGTAAAATTGTTTCCACGTTCTCAGCTCCCTACTAGCTATAATGGAAATCCTATATAGTATCAGTATAAAGAAAAATGCGTAGAAAATACTACGCATTATGATACTTTTGCTGATTTATTTTTTATAAATTTCGGTTGTTTCTGCACTAAGAACTTTGTCTTCGCTACCGAGAATACAAATAAAGCAACCCATATACAGAAAAATGCAATCATATGTGTAGCTGTGAAATGTTCACCAAATACAAATACACCTAAAATTAAGCTAATTGTTGGCGCAATATATTGTAAAAATCCGACCATATAAAGTGGAATAAGTTGCGCTCCTTTCGCAAAATAAAATAGTGGTAATGCTGTTACAATGCCTGCTCCTATTAAAAGTAACGTTGATAACATGGAAATAGATCCAAATGAGCCGAAACCATGTGTGCCTGTCATAACAAGGTAAATGATTGCAAACGGCGTCACTAACATCGTTTCCATCGTAAGCCCGATTGTCGCATCATAGTTTAACAATTTTTTCGTTAATCCGTATAATCCAAATGAAAAGGCAAGTGAAAGAGAAACCCACGGAATAGATCCGAAACGTACTGTTAAAATGACAACTCCTACTCCAGCTAAACCAACTGCAACATATTGCCAAAAGTTTAACTTTTCCTTTAAAACGACTGTACCAAGTAAAATACTAATAAGCGGATTAATATAATAGCCAAGACTCGCTTCAATAACATGATTATGATTAACAGCCCATATGTAAACAAACCAATTTCCGCTAATCAAGACTGAAGCTATTGTTAATGACATTAATAATTTAGGTCGTTTAAAAAGATTCACAAATTCCCCAATAAACTGGCGAAATCTCTTCGTAACACCTAATACGAGTAACATAAAAACAAACGCCCAAACGATGCGGTGTGCTAATATTTCATCTGCAGGAACTTCTTCAACCCATTTCCAATAAATCGGCAGAATACCCCACATCGTATAAGCACCAGCCGCATATAGTATCCCTTTTTTTTGCTCTGCTGATTGACTCCCCATCTTCCTTTTTCTCCTCTTCTCATTTTTTCTCCATTATACGTTCTCATATGCTCACTTTACCAATAATCAATCTGCATTTCTTTCGACATTTCTCATACAACGAATAATAAACATACCGTTATTGCAACAAGTAACGGTATGCCGAAAACAAATTTCTTTTTATGAGTTTTATGATGAAACATATACATACCAATCCAAGCTCCAACTGCTCCCCCAGCTGCCGCTGATAAAAACAACGTACTTTCTGGCGTTCTCCACTGTTTCTTCTTTGCTTTTCGTTTATCAAGCCCCATAAGGCTAAAAGCTATAACATTAATAATAATAAAATAAATCCATTTCATCGCTTTCTCTCCTTATGAAAAATTCGATTAATAGTAACACGAAAAAACGACGGAAACAACTGAAGAACGCTTTTTATCAAACTAGTTTAATTCATTACTTGCATATTTATATAACCAATTAAAATCGCAGTTATAGCAATTAAACAAAAAGATGTTATGAGCAGAAGCTTATATTTCATTCCCTTCACCCACTACCATATCATCGAAAAAACTTCTCTCAATCTCTTTTTCATCAAAATAAAGAACTACGATTAACCCTACGTATAAAGAAACGAAATTTAGAAACCATTCGCCATTATCATCTTTGTTAGCTAAACATTTAAATATCTCTTGAAATTGCATACGCTCGTCTGCAGCAACAATGGGACGTACACCAAAGTATTTCAATACGAGATTCAGCTTCAGTTGCACGGATAATGATAAAATATATTTTAATAGCTTCGTATACTCTGCACTATCTTTTTGACTATACAACTTCACAAGCTTTGGATGTAAATTCGAAATCGATAATTCCTCGTCAGTCACTCTAGTTACTTCTATCGTTTCAATCATCTTTTTCATATCCATCACATTCACCCCTTCTGAAAAAATTCTAAAGCCAAAGAGTACTTAATTCAAAATGTATAATAATTGTGCGTTTCTCGTCTCTCGTTCTTCCTCACTGACTAAATCATACTTTTTTAGGAGGTGAAAAACATCATTTAATAATTTCTGTGAATGAGTACCTTGCAAAAAATTCTTTAACTCTTTAAAAATCCCTTCAGGTAAAAAATTCTTTTGACTTTCAAGCTTATTCATCACATCTTCAATAGAATGATCAATGTTACATGCCATACTAAACTTCCCCCTCTATCCTCTATAAATAATATCCTCAGCTAACGATGTAAACACTTCTCCAACAAGAGAATCTTCATCATATACAGATGAACCATTATTTTCTTCACGTTTCGCAAAAGGTATTTTGGCAATTACTTCTGTTTGCAATTGTTCTGCAAGCATTTCGCCGCCGCCTTTTCCGAAGAGATAATTTTTCGATCCATCTTGTTCTTCATAATAAGCCATATTTTCCACAATACCTAAAATCTCATGCTTCGTATGTTTTGCCATTACACCGACTCTTGAAGCAACGAATGAAGCTACATTGTGCGGAGTTGTAACAATTATTTCTTTCGCTTGCGGAACCATTGCCGCAACATCAATGGCAACATCTCCTGTACCTGGTGGTAAATCAAGTAATAAATAATCTAATTCTCCCCAGTGCGTATTCGCAAGGAAATTTTGAATCCATTTATTTAGCATCGGTCCGCGCCACATCACTGGGTTATTTCCTTCTGTAAAGAATCCCATCGACATGATTTTAACACCGTGACTAATGACTGGAATTGCCGTTTGATCAATCATCGTTGGTTTCTTATTCGTTTCCATCATAGCTGGAATACTAAAACCATATATATCTGCATCTAATATCCCCACTTTTTTGCCCATACGAGCTAGTGCAGTTGCAAGATTAATTGTCACCGTTGATTTTCCAACTCCGCCTTTTCCGCTCGTTACAGTAATAAAACGTACTCCTGAATCCGGGCGAAGCATACTCGGCATACCAGTTTCTGTTCTAGTATTTTTCTTTAACTTCTCTGTTAAAGATGCACGTTCTTCTTGTGTCATAGAGCCAAATATTACCTCCACTTTAGAGACACCAATTGCGTAAAGTGATTCTTCAATATCTTGTTGAATTTTTGCTTTTAACGGACAACCTTGGATTGTTAGTACTACTTCAAGTTTAACCTCTGTTCCGTTCATTTGTATATTTCTAACCATATTTAATTCTACAACACTTTTGTGTAACTCTGGATCCTCTACATGTTTTAATGCATTCATTATTTGTTCTTGAGTAAGCATAGAACTCATCCCTTCTCTTATTCTAATTTATATACCACATCTTCTTGGCGCTTCATCTGGTGAAAAAACTTATTATCCCCCGCTAACGGGCGGGATTAATGCGACTATATCTCCAGTTTTTATCATATCTTCATTCATTACAAACTCTTCATTAACAGCCACCATCACTTTATCCAGCGTTTGTAAACAATAGCTGGCTTTGAGCCATTCTTTTAATTGCTGCACTGTCATTTCTTGCTTTTCTGAAATCACTAATCGATCCAATCCAACTTCCTCACGCAAATTTGCAAACAGTAAAATTGTAATCATTTTCTCATTCTTCCTTCTTTGGTTTTCCTTCTGAATATGGTGTGTTTTCAAGTTGATCTCCAACCCACATCGTTCCATCTTCCCAAAATTCTTTTTTCCAAATTGGAACGATTCGTTTTATACGTTCAATCGCGTACTCATTCGCTTCATAAGCTACTTTACGATGCGGTGATGAAACTGCAATGACTACTGCAATATCCATTATTTCTAGCCGCCCTACACGGTGCGTAATTGCTACTTTTGCGTCCGGCCATTTCCCACTAATTTCTCCACCAATTCTCATAAGTTGTTTTACTGCCATCGGCTTATATGCTTCATACTCTAAATGTAGCGTTCGTTTTCCTTTTGTTAATTCTCTCACCGTACCAATAAATGTTGTAATTGCTCCTGCTTCTCTTCTTGCAACCTTATTCGTTACTTCTTCAACTACAATCGGTATATCTACAATTTCAAATAGCGCTTGTCCCATTAGAACCACCTCTCCCTTTACAAAATGTCCAAGGCCATTTACTACCTTCGTTATCTTCTAATAAAAGAACATCGACAAACATATCTTTTTTATATCCTCTTGTCCCGCCCGGCAATACGATAAACGCGTTTGATTCTGCCAATGAAGAAACTGAGCTAGATTTATCAAACCCTGATGGATAAGCGATTAACTGACCTTCGTTATATGTCAATTTTGCTCGTACAAATCTTGTAAATGGATTCGGTTTTAGAAAATCTTCTCCTAATAACGCTTTTTCTCTTTTTAAATGTACTTTTTCACTAAACATATACGTCCGAATACACGGTCTTGCGAATAATTCAAACCCTACGTAACAAGCTGATGGATTTCCTGATAAACCAAATAATAACTTGCCATTTAATTGTGCTACAGTCGTAACACTTCCTGGTCGCATTGCAACTTTATTAAAAAGAACAAATGCACCTAACTTTTCGTAAATAGCTGGTAAATAATCATAATCTCCTACTGATACACCGCCCGTTGTAATTAACATATCGACTTGGCCAAGCGCTTCTTTCACAGCTGTAAAACACGTATTAAAATCATCACTAAACTTCCCAAAATATTTTACTCTTCCGCCTGCTCTTCGGATTTGAGACAATATCATATACGTATTACTGTTTCGGATTTTCCCTGGCTGTAATGACTCATTGACATCCAGTAATTCACTCCCAGTCGCTAACAGTCCAATTACAGGCTTTCTCGCAACTGGTACTTCACTATAACCGAATGTAGCAAGAAGAGCTGAAATACCTGGATTAATGTACGATCCTTTCTTTGCAAGAACTGTTCCTTTACGAGCATCTTCACCTTGAACAGAAATATTGTCGCCCGTTTTGAATGATCGCTTCACTTCTATATAATTGTTGCCATTCTTCTCATATTGACGAGTCAGCTCTAACATAACAACCGCATCACACCCAGTCGGAATTTGTGCTCCCGTCATAATTCGAACTGCTTGAAACGGACCTACTTTCTCATGGAATAGCGATCCTGCACCAATTTCACCCACTACTTCAAATACAATTGGCGTTTCATAACTTGCTAAATTAGTATCTTCTGCTCGAATAGCAAATCCGTCATACGGCGAACGATTAAATGACGGTACATCATGGTCAGCTACTAAATCCTCTGCTAATATACGTCCGTAAGCTAATTCAATTGGTAATAGCTCCTTTAAGCCTTTATGAGCAAATCCCATCACTTTACGAACAGCTTCTTCAACCGTAATTGGCACTCTTCTTTCCATTGTTGACACCCTCTCTATTAACCGAATACGCGATAATATAGTTGTTTCGCTTTTGAAATATCATTTGTACCATGAATAAAAACACGACCATCCCGAAAAAAAACGATGCGGTAATCATCGAATTGGCAAGATAGTAAATACGGATTCCGATCTACTTTTCCCAGTTTTTTTAATACTTTTTCTATATCATCAAAATTGTATTTCCTATTGTCTACTGTTCTAATTTGAACTGTATTTCTTCCGCATAAAACAGCTGCTTTCGTTTGATTTTCGTATGATAAATAAGGATAAGTTCGATTCAAACCGCATGAGAGACAAGCGTCTGTTTTTATTTTTCCTAGTTTTATAAAATGGTTTTGATTATTCCATATATCAAACATGAAAAATGTTTTTCTAATTGCTGAAAAATCTTCTATTAAAATTTTGAGTGCTTCCGCCACTTGATATGCTGCGACGATTTGTACAGTCGGGCTAATAATTCCAGCGGTATCACATGTCACACCTGTAACAGGAATATTTTTCAGCATACAATGTAAACACGGTGTCTCTTGCGGAATAATTGTATAACTCATACCATACGATCCAACGCAAGAACCATATACCCACGGAATATTATGTTTTTGTGATAAATCATTTATTACAAAACGAATATCAAAATTATCTGTTGCATCAATGATTACATCTACATTTTTTAATAGACCTTCCATATTTTCTAAAGTTGCATCCATTACGAAAGCATGTATTTGTACTTCCGAATTAATTTGTTCTAGCCGATTTTTTGCAGCAATTGCTTTCGGCATTTTCTCTATCGCATCTTGTTCAGAGTACAATTGTTGCCTTTGTAAATTACTCCATTCAACGTAGTCACGATCAATAATCGTCAACTTGCCAACACCTGCACGTACGAAACTTTCGGCACTTGCACTTCCTAATGCGCCTGCTCCTACAATTAACACATGTTTATTTCGAATTTTTTCTTGTCCTTTACTCCCAATTGGTTTGAACAACTGTTGTCGTGAATACCGATCAGCCATTACATACCCTTCCTCTCAAGAACTCTATTTCATATTAGAATGTTGTTTCTGATAACAAGCAAAGTAAGCAAAACCAACAAACCCAGCTCCTCCAATTACATTTCCGATAAAAACAGGAACAAAATTTTTAGCCAGATCCATCCACGTTAGATGACCAGCAAAAATAACAGCGGAAATGACAAATATATTTGCTACTACTTGCTGAAATCCAATGACTACAAATGCCATAATTGGAATCCAAATTCCGATGATTTTTCCGACAAAATCACTCGTCCCGTAAGCAAGCCAAAGAGCAAGACAAACGAGCCAATTACAACCAATTGCTAAAATTAAAGTTCTCCCAAATGATTCATGTAACTTCCCTTCCGCTATCGCTACCGTTTTATTTAAATACTCTCCCTCTGTTAATCCGCCAAGATGTCCAAAGCAATACGCAACGAAAATTGCCCCAATAAAATTCATGAGAGTAATCCAAACCCAGTTATTCAGTACACTTATCAATGTAATTTTCTTTGCATAAAGCGCCATAGACAGTGACATCATATTTCCCGTAATTAATTCTCCTCCTGCTAATACTACGAGCATGAGTCCAACAGGAAATACTGCCCCTCCTAAAACATTAACTAGACTTCCCCAGCGCTCAGGTAAATTCCCTAAAACTCGAATGTTAAGTAAAAAACCTATCGCAATAAACGCTCCTCCTAAAAAACCGAGAATAAGCATCGCTGGCAATGTCTGTCTTACTTTTTGAACACCGGCCTCAATGACAAGCTCAGCAATTTGTTCCGGCTTATGAAATGCCATTACCCATTCCTCCATTTTCTCCAAATAAAAAAGCAGCTTCAAAAAACCTCCTCAAAATAAAGGTTTTTGAATGCTGCTTAATTTCTCTGCACATCTTTTACAGAGATATCAATCATCACTTTTACTATAAAATAGAAAATCCACAACTCTTGTAAATTTTCCATTTTTCACTATGACGCTAGCTTTATATATTAACCACCGATATGTGACATTTCAATTTTAGGTATTGTTTTCTTATTTGTATGATTTAAGCGTTCATCTGAATAACGATCTTCCCTATTATTCCATATATCGCGTACTACATCTGTAATGTCCTCATCTGTATGTTCAGAACGAAGCAATTCTCTTAAATCATTTCCTTTAGAAGCAAATAAGCAGGTATATAATTTTCCTTCTGCAGAAATACGAGCTCTCGTACATGAGGAGCAAAAAGAATCTGTTACCGATGAAATAATACCTATTTCCTCATCGCTTCCTATATAACGATACCTAGTAGCCACTTCACCAGAATAATTTGCTTCTATCCGTTCTAACGGCATCACTTTGTGAATTGTATTTACTATTTCTTGTTTAGAGACGACCTCTTTTAAATCCCAACCATTATAATTTCCAACGTCCATATACTCAATAAAACGAAGAATATGCCTGTTTTCCTTAAAGTATTGCGCCATCTGCAAAATGTCTTGTTCATTTTTCCCTTTTTGAACGACCATATTTATTTTAATTTTCATACCAACTTCAGCAGCAGCCTGTATTCCTTCCAGAACCCTTTGTACTTTGCTCCTATTACCATTTAAATAGAAAAACCGCTCTTCTTCTAAGGAATCTAAGCTAACTGTTACACGTGATAGTCCCGCCTTATATAAATCAGGAGCAAACTTTTTAAGTAACGATCCATTGGTTGTTAAACCGATATCTTCCACACCATCTATTTTATGAAGCCGCTCAATAAGCTTTGGAAGCCCTCTTCGAAGTAACGGTTCTCCGCCTGTAATTCGTAATTTTCTCACACCTAAAGAAACGAAAATACGAGTTATCCTTTCAATTTCATCAAAAGATAAAATTTTATCATTAGACAAAAACGAGTAATCAGGACCAAATATTTCTTCTGGCATACAATATCGACAGCGAAAATTACAGCGATCGGTAACTGAAATACGTAAATCCTTTAACGGACGTTGTAACTTGTCTAATGTGACAGATTTCATATTTATTGCCTCGCTTTTACTTATTTTATATTTAAAACACGCTCTGGATGCGTATATACATTTAAGGATTGATTCCGAATAAATCCTATTGTCGTAATACCTAAATCTTCCGCTAGTTGCAAAGCTAACTCAGTTGGAGCTGATTTTGATAGTATAATTTCACAACCAATTTTTGCAACTTTCAATAATATTTCCGAAGAAATACGACCACTAAAAACAATGATTTTATCTTTTATAGAAATATCGTTTCTTAAACAATAACCGTAAATTTTGTCCAGTGCATTATGCCTACCAATATCCATTCGGCTTAAAATAATACCATTCACATCACATAAAGCTGCATTATGAACCCCGCCAGTATGATGAAACGTATCCGCAGATTGCTGCATTTCTTTCATTAACCGAAAACAATCCTCTGCCGCAACCTGTACATGGACACCCTGCATTTTTTTTGCACTTAGTGCATCATTAGCAAAAACAAACCCTTGCCTACTCATACCACAACAAGACGTAATATATCGTTTATTTTGCATTTGTTCGTAATACGGATTTACTTTTGCCGTCGTGACATGTACAAATCCTTCTTTCTCTTGTACCCATATGTCATCAATATCTTCATACTTTCGAATGATTCCTTCAGATGCTAAGAAGCCTATTACCATATCTTCTATATATTCTGGAGTACTAACCATTGTAACAAACTCCTGTCCGTTCATTTTAATCGTGACTGGAAACTCTGTTACAATGCTGTCCTCTATATGTTTAAACGCCCCTTGTTCATAACGAAAGATTTCTCTTTCTACCTGTATCGGTTTCACGATCAGTATCCTTCTCTCACGTTATATTTTTATCAAAAACAAATACCGAAACTGCAATATCTTCTTCTACTTTCATATCTGAAAATAGGTTCACTAATTTCGCTCCAACAAGTTCCTCCAAATGTTCACGGGAATTCGCAGCATATACTTCTTGAATCATTTTCGTTCTAGCCATATGAACCATTTCCGCACCGTCCATCGTACTTGAAATGAATTTTTCAGTAGGTGTTAAGTTTCCATAAAGAGTCGCAATCGCCATGTTTTCTGCAAAAACAGTATGAATTCGTTCTGGCCCTTTTCCGAAAAGTTCCTTTCGAAGTTTTCGTATCATATCATTAAATTCATGTACTTTTTTTGACATACCATTATACCTCCCACAAACCTCATTTTACTTTATTATATATTTTACCAAAATGAGCCTTCCGCCCAAACTATTTCGTACAAACATTTGGGCGAAAAGGTTCACTTCATGAAACTTATTCTTCTTTTAATCCTTTTCCCATACCTTTTAAGAAATGAAGCCCAAACCCGATAGCACGGTTAATATCTGGGTCTTTCAATACTTTCATAAGATCGAATACCCCTACTTTTTTATTACTCTCTAAATGTTCATTACCTTTTTCTAGCCCTACTAATAAGCTACCTATAAGCTTTTTCGTAAGCTCCGGATCAAGTTCTGTTAAAGCACCCGCAGCCCCCATCATATTATTAATTAAATTTGTAACAGGCTCACGAGTCACTTGGCCAAGAACAATCTTTGCGATTGGTTCTTTCGCCTTTAGCATAGAATTAGCTGCTTCTAACATGCCAATATCATTCAATTCCCCTACTATATTAAACATTTGATTTAGAGCGTCTTCATTATTAGCTAGAAGCTCTTTTAAATCATCTAATTTTTTCTGTTTTATTTCTTCCTCAGTTAATTCTTGTTTTTGAATCATTTTTATAGGTGCAGCCATATTTTTCTCCTCCTACTTATCCGTTAAATGCACATACCCTGGACGTGCCCACTTACGATGTACCTCAATACCAGCTTGAGGATGACGTTTTTTATTACGCGGGTTCGCTTTTGGCATCGGATTTTCGCCATCAACTTCTAGCACTTCCATACGCACTTTCGTCTGTTTATAAGCAGGTGTGTTCGTACGCGTATCGACCGCAGGACCTGTTAAGAAATTAATCGCTGTTTCATTATCTGTAGAATTCATCGGTAAATATAACTCATTCGCTTTTACACGCTCTGTAACGAGTGCACGTAATTTTAACGCTCCAAACGGAGAAACAAGACGGACTAATGAACCAGTTTTCACTCCACGTTCTTTTGCAAGGTCTGGAGAGATTTCAACGAAAACACCAGGTACTTTCGTTTGAATACCTGTTGATTTATTTGTCATATTCCCTTCATGGAAATGCTCAAGCATACGACCGTTGTTAATGTGAAGGTCAAACTCAGCTGGAAATTCAGCTGGACGTACCCAGTCAGCAATCGCAAAACGAGCTTTTTTATCTGGGAAGTTAAATCCGTCTTGGAACAGAAGTGGTGTATTCGTTCCATCAAAACTTCCCCAATGGAAACTGTTCCACCCTTCAAGCACTTCATAGTTCGCTTGCGAGAACAATGGTGATAAACTTGCCATCTCAGCAAAGATTTCACTTGGGTGGCTATAATTCCAGTTTGCACCTAGTTTATTCGCAACTTCCTGGACGATCCACCAGTCTGGTTTCGCATCTCCTAGCGTAGGAAGAACTTGATATAATCTTTGGACACGGCGCTCTGTATTTGTGAAAGTACCTTCTTTCTCAAGAGATGGCGCTGCTGGTAATACAACATCTGCATATTGAGCAGTTTTAGAAAGGAAAACATCTTGCACAACGAAGAAATCAAGGCTCGATAACACTTCATGTACATGATTTGCATTAGAATCTACAAGAGCCATATCTTCTCCGACAAGGTACATTGCTTTCATTTTTCCTTCGTCAATTGCGTGAAGCATTTCAATATTATTAAGACCTGGTTCACTGTCAATTTTCACTCCGTAAGCAGTTTCAAATTTCGCACGTTCCATTTCGTTAGTAACGTGCTGATATCCTGGAAGCCATCCTGGTAAAGTACCCATATCACAAGCACCTTGTACGTTATTGTGACCTCGAAGTGGGTATGCACCTGCTCCTGGACGACGATAGTTTCCTGTTGCAAGAAGTAAGTTTGAAATTGCAGCGGAAGTATCAGAACCACCTGTATTTTGCGTTACCCCCATACCCCAAAGGATACATGTACCATCTGCATCACGAATCATTTCAGCCATTTGAATAAGTGTTTCTTTTGAAATACCTGTTACTTCTTCTGCATATTCAAGTGTATATTCTTCTAGGCTTTCTTTGAAATCTTCAAAGAAGTTTACATTCTCATTAATGAATTCCTGATTATGCCAACCTTGATCAATCATATATTTCGTAACAGCCATTAACCAAACTTGATCTGTTCCTTGTTTTGGACTAATAAAGACATCTGATCGCTCTGCCATTTCGGTTTTACGAAGATCGGCCACAATTAACTTTTGTCCGTGTAATTTATGTGCACGTTTAATACGTGTAGCTAGAACAGGATGACCTTCTGTCGGATTACATCCTACAATAATAACAAGACCAGATTGCGCAATATCTTTAATCGTTCCGGCATCACCGCCCATACCAATTGTACGGAACAAACCATCCGTTGCTGGTGATTGGCAATAACGTGAGCAGTTATCAATATTATTCGTTCCAAATACTTGTCGAGCTAATTTTTGAATTACATAATTGTCTTCATTTGTAATTTTAGAGGAAGAAATAAATCCGATAGAACCTTTACCGTACTCTTCTTTAATAGCGCCTAATTTATTTGCAACTACATTCAGTGCTTCTTCCCATGTAGATTCAACAAACGTTCCATTTTTACGAATTAAAGGTTTTGTTATTCGTTCTTTAGAATTTACGAAATCCCAACCAAATTTCCCTTTTACACAAGTGGAAATTGCGTTAACTGGTGCATCTGAAGATGGCTGTACTTTAAGGATTTTACGCCCCTTCGTCCACACTTCAAATGAACAACCTACACCACAAAATGTACATACTGTTTTCGTTTTCTTCGTACGAGTATCACGCATGGCCGCTTCCACTTCTGATATCGCAAAAATACCGCTATAACCAGGCTCAACTTCTTTAATTAAATCTACCATCGGTTCAAGAATATCTGGTTTTAATCCCGTCATAAATCCAGCTTCACCGAGCATCGTTTTCTCCATTAAAGCGTTACAAGGACAAATCGTTACACATTGACCACAGCTAACGCATGAAGAATCATTAATATTTACTCCTTCATCCCAAATAACTCGTGGGCGTTCCGCTTCCCAGTCTATCGATAACGTTTCATTTACTTGTAAGTTTTGACACACCTCAACGCATTGACCGCATGCAATACATTGATTAGGATCATAGCGATAAAACGGATGCGTCATATCAACCTCACTTACATCTACTTTCGGTTCATACGGATATTTTTGATGTTCAATTTCCATTAATTCTGCTGTATTATGCAGTTTACAGTTCCCATTGTTGTTGTCACATACTGTACAGTATAATAAATGATTTTCTAGTAACCGATCCATCGCCTCTGTTTGTGCTTCTTTTGCGCGAACAGAAGCACGTTCAATGCTCATACCTTCCGTTGCTATCGTCGAACAAGAACGCATTAACTTTCCGTCAACTTCTACAATACAAGTGTCACATGTTTGAATAGGATCTACTTCTGGCACGTAACAAATTTGCGGATGTTCAATCCCGTTCTCATTCATAACACCCAATATCGTCGAACCAGGCTCCGCTGTATACTTTTTTCCGTCAATTGTAATATGAACCATGTTGTCATTCATGGTCTTTCCCCCTTTTTGAGAATAAAAAAACTCCACCACGAAAATATACGCACCACATTTTTGGCACGCTATCATCATGGTGGAGTAGTTTATTAGCACATCTTGCTAAAATACCAATCCATTTATTCATAAATAAAACGATAGATTCATAACAGGTCATATCACGATTCCATCTTTAACACTATAATTATAGCGTTAAAGTTAAAAATATACAATATAAAATTTAAACTACGCATATGTCAGCTTGTAACTATCCATAATAACCCATATAAAACATAACAAGGAGTAAGCGAACAAATGGGGTCTTTTAATAAATGGATTCGTGGTGAAAAATCTTTTTCTACCCAAGAACAAGCTGATTACGCATTAAATAAATCTATCTCTTCTTCCCTTTCCCTTAATTTAAAACACTGGTCCAAACTGTTTAGCGGTATTCCAGAATTAATAACACGCACTTTTCCATTAAAAAACGGACAGGAAGCTGCACTTATATATATGGAAGGACTTGTAGACAAAACTGTTATTAACATAAACATTCTTCGTCCTCTCTTATTTAAAGAGTGGAATGAAGACGATTTTTGGGAAGCTTCTGTTTCTATCGGAAATATAAAAAAAGTTCAACAGTGGACAGACATTGAACAATCTCTTTTACACGGCAAAAGTATTTTATTTATAAACGGGCAACTATCCGCTTTAGAGCTTGATACGCAAGCGGCACCAAAAAGGAGTATTGAAGAACCTACAACAGAGAGCTCCATAAAAAGCTCACACGAAGGCTTTAATGAAGTAGCGAGCGACAGCCTTGCACTTATTCGTCGATATATTCCAAATCGCGAATTGAAAGTGAAGGAATTCACTGTTGGTGAACGAGCTACTTCAAAGATTTTTTTGCTTTATCTAGCAGATGTTGCGAACGAAAATGTCGTAAAAGAAATGGCATCCCGTATCGAGTCAGTAAAAGTTGATGCGATTCTTACTACTGGTGAATTAGAGGGGTTTGTTGAAGATAATTCCTTTACTCTCTTTCCACAATTATCAATAACTGAACGCCCTGACACAACAGCACATCATATTCTTGATGGGCGAATTGCCGTTGTTGTAGATCGCTCACCAGGCGTATTAATAGGACCTATGACCTTTTCATCCTTTTTTCAGACGATAGATGATTACAGCTTCAGACCTATGATTCCATCTTTTATACGACTCCTTCGTTTCACTGGACTATTTATTGCAATATTTGCTCCTGCTCTTTATATTGCTATGATTTCCTTCCATTATGAAGTGATTCCGCTCAAATTGTTGTTAACGATTGGAGAATCTCGAGCCAAAATTCCTTTCCCCCCCCATATTAGAAGCTTTATTAATGGAATTAGTTCTCGAAATGCTCCGAGAAGCAGCGATTCGGCTCCCTGGACCTGTTGGACAAACAATCGGCGTCGTAGGAGGAATTGTAATTGGACAAGCTGCGGTTCAAGCTGGGATTGTTAGTAACGTTATGGTTATCGTCGTATCAATTACTGCGGTTGCCTCTTTCATTATTCCCAACTTAGAAATGTCAGCAGGAATTCGGCTTCTTCGATTCCCAATGATGATAGCCGCCTCTTTATTTGGCGTCATTGGAATTATGGTTGGAATGGCAATTATTATCATCCATATTCTTTCTATGGAATCACTTGGTGTGCCATATGGTAGTCCTTTTTCTCCGTCATATGCTTCGGATTTAAAAGATACCCTTGTACGTTTCCCATGGAAAATTATGAAGAAACGGCCACTATCTCTACAATTAAAACAAGATAACCGGCAAAGAGATGTTGAGGAAAAGGAGGAGAATAAGTGACAAAACGTACAAAGAGAGAGATCACTTTATTTCAATACATTTTAACGATTAGTGGTGTTCAAGTAGGATTCGGTGTCCTTACACTTCCGCGTGAAGTTGCACAAGGTGCGAATACAGATGGCTGGATGTCTATTATTATCGGATGCGCTATCACTACTTTAGTCAGTTTATGTATTGTAAAAATTATGGAAAATCATCCTGGATATACTTTACTTCATGTGCTGACTCGTTATCTTGGAAAATGGTTAGGAAGAGTAGGAATGATTTTTTGGATTTTATATGCTGTACTTGCAGCAGTTTCCTTAGTTTTTTCCCTCCTGTATGTTATTCACATTTGGATTTTACCTAGATCTCCTATGTTTTTAATTATGATTTTGCTTTCTATTCCAATGCTTATGCTTGCATGTAAAGGTGTACTTATTATTAGTCGCTTTGCCGTTTTCACTGTAATTTTTACCCTTTGGATGCCATTACTATTATTTATTCCTCTTAAAGATGGTCATTGGATATATCTTCTTCCCTTTCTAAAGGAAGGATGGATACCAGTTGTAACCACAGTGAAATCAACTATCATTGCGTTTCTCGGATTCGAGTTTGCATTCGTCCTTTATCCCTATCTAACTAACAAATCAGCTGCAAAAAAAGGAATCGTTATTGCAAATATGATTACTTTATTTGTTTACCTACAAGTTACGTTCGTTTCTTTCGTTTATTTTAGCCCGGATGGTATAACGAAATTTTTATGGCCGACTCTTTCTCTTGTTACACCATTTCACTTTTCATTTCTGGAACGATTTGAAATTATCTTTTTATCATTTTATCTCTTCATTATTTTCGATTCTTGTATTCCTTATATTTTCACTGCTTCAGATGGAATCAATCAATTACTTAACAAAAAAGGGAGTCCATTACCTGTTTGGATTTTATTATTCGGGTGCATTTTCGTTCTATTCTTTTATATCCCTTCCTCTTACCAAATAAGTGCGTTGCGAGAATTTTGGGGAACTGCCAGTTATTTTATCGTTTTTCTATTCCCAGTCGTATTTCTCTTATACATGACACTTTATCAGCATTGGAAAAGGAGCAAAATTTAAATGAGGCGCTTTATTCATTTCACTATACCTTGCTTTCTCATAACCTTATTAACAGGCTGTGGAGACCGGCTAGACTTAGAAAAACAATCTATTTCATTAATTTACGGTTTTGACGCAAAAGGAAAATTAATTGTGTACCACGTAAACCCTACTTTTAATGAAGACGTAGAAAAAAAGTACGAAACACATGAAGCAAAAGTGCGTACACCTCGAGAAGCAAAAGTGCGTACACCTCGAGAAGCAAAAGCAACGTTTAATAGTTCAAGTGGCGGTTTAGTATCTACAGAAAAGTTACAGCTCATTTTATTTAGCACAAATTTTTTAAAACAAGAAGGGGCTATGCCTTACCTTGATGTTTGGTATCGCGATCCTAAAAATACCGGAAACATGCGCATGGTCGCAGTAGACGGTCCAGTTTCTTCAGTTATATATAATAACTTTAAAGATAAACCTGCCCTTCCCGAGTATTTAACAGATTTAATTAATACAAATAAATTATACAATCGGACAGTTTTCACACCATTTCATGAATTTCATAGGCAAACGTTTAATAAAGGTATAACACCTGCTATTTCAGAAATAAAAAAAGGAAAAAAAGATGTTATCGTTACAGGCTCTGCACTATTAACTTCTCGAGGAATTTATAAGATGTCTTTAAATCGTTATGAAAGTGCCCTTTTGCTTATGTTGCAAAAGAAAGCTAATATACCCGTTTCACTTACAATGAAAATTCCGTCTCATTCAGTTGAAAGTAATAGTCATCTAAAAGATACAGAAGGTGACGATTTCGTAACAATAAACGTTCTTAGCATGAATCGTGATATCCGTACAGACTATAGCGATAACCACTTCAAATTTAATGTTAAAATGGATTTAAAAATTGCCGTATCTGAACTTACATTCAACATGGATATAGACAAAGATAGAAAGAAATTAACTTCTCTCATTGCAAAACAACTAAACAAAGATTTAAACGATTTAATCCACAAAATCCAAAAACAGCAACTCGATCCATTCGGGTTTGGTGATTATGCGAGAGCATTTCAATATAAAGAATGGAAAACAGTTGAAGATGATTGGCCGAGTGCCTTTTCAAAAGCTAATGTGAAAGTGGCACCAACTATTAAAATTTTAGAAAATGGGATTATTAAATAGCAAAAACACACTACTTACTCTTATACGTTTAAAGAGCAAGTAGTGTGTTATCATTTTTATTTTGAAGCTTCCTATGCAGTTACGCTTCTGTTTCTTGTTCTTCGTTTTCCGCTTGTTCCAACCTTTGCTGTTCTGCAAGTTCGGCTGAAATCATTCCATAATAAATTTCTGGATACAATCCAAATATTTGATATACACTTCCTAAAAACGGCATCGGAATCCCTCTTTTCTAAAGTTGTATTGCCACTTTTAAGGATTCCCTTTTCATTCATTAAACATTCGTTTTTGATGTTTCCTCCTCATCATGAACACTTAATAAATTTTGCCACTTTTTATACGGTGCACTATTTGGGTCTACATAACCTTTCGCGTACGAACGATCCCACAATTGTTTAATAAACATTTCTTTCTCTTTCTTTGCAACCATATCGGCACCTGTACCGTAATAGTTTTGGAAATATAACTCAATTTCATCAAGGAATAGCCTCAATAATTCATCAGAAGTTTCTTCTAACGTTGGGTCATATTTCGCTTCACGGTCATACATTAAAATCATATCTAAAATATTATGGACATGCTCTTTACGAAGCCATCTAATATCTTGAGCACCTAATACAAACGGATGTGTATATAAATGTCCACCTTGTATCATCGCCTTCTCTTGTTCTTCTTCAAACCTGGACAAGATGTTTTCATAAATAAATGGGTTATGAAGCAACGCTCTGTGTAATTTATAACTTTCGCTTGAAATATTTTTCCCCATCGACTGAATTAAGAAGCTACGTCCAACGCCATTATATTGATACACAAACTGGCCATCAACAGCAACTAAACTAATCCAGCGATACATATACGCGTATAGTAGAGCACGATTACATTTATCGTAATCTAACTTCGTTTGCGTTGCATTTAAGTCTGGCATGAAGGCTGGTAAGTGCCAATACTTATCTAAATGCGGCGTTAAACTAGATTTTTTACTATTCAACTTGTTCACTCGGCGATAGTAAGACTGAAAATAATCACCTTTATCATTCATAAATCCATTTGCAATATGCCCAGACGAAAGCTTAGGAAAGTCTTGCAGTGATAAACCGTAATGTGCACGATAGCAAATGACTTCAAATGGTGAAAAAGCTTCATGTACTGTATCTTTTTCTTTAAACATTTCTTGCATTAATTCCTCTTGCAATTCTTTCTTTAAAGATGGGTGTATACCCCAATATTGTAATTCCCTATGATGCGAAACTTTCGGAACGAATGGACTTGCTAAATGGAACAAGTCTTCAATTTTTTCACGAACATATTCATCACGATCACGATTCTTATAATCCGCTTCTTTTCGTAATGCTTCAACGATGTTCAGCTCTAATTTATCGCGATAGCGTATTTGTAACTCATCGTAACAATAGTTTAGTATGTGCTCACGATAAAAGTCTTCTACCTTTTTCGATTGAATCTCTTCTGTTTTCGCATCCCGGCAATATTCCCCGTATAAGCTCATATAAATTTCCGCACATATATCTTTCGGTAATACACCTAAATTTAAATGTTGTTGCATATCTTGCCATATCTTTTCTTGCAACTTCTCTTCAGCTAATACGTATACATTCGTTGGGTTTGTTTTCCCTTCAAATTCCTTGCTTCGTTTTTGAATTTCAAACAGTAAATTTTCACGTGTTTCATGTAAATTATCAAAAAATCTTTCCCAATATTGAATCATTTTGTTAACTGCTTGATATAGCGATTGATAAACGAGTTCTAATAGCATTTCTTTACGGTATTCGTTTAATTTGTGTACGTACTGCGTTACAATATCTTCAAATTCCTTTTTAAATAAACGCTGCTGGTTATTAATCATTTTTCCAAACCAGCCTTGTTGCTGCGCAATTTCTACTCGGCGTACAGCTGTTACCGTTCCATCAATATTACTCACATTAAATTTCTTATCGTAGTTTTGAATTAAATTACGCTTTTGTTCATTATTTTCATGTAGTCGATTCATTTTTTCGACTAACTGCTTTCGAATTTCATATAACATAAAACGAGCTGCTACTGGGTGAACTGGATCTGTTTTCTTTAAAAACCATGTATTTAATTGATAGGACTGCCCTTCAGAACCACTTGGTGAAAAGCGGTCTGATTCAATCATGTCATATAAAAGTGTCGTTACATGTTCATGTACACGGCTCGGAATCGCATACGCATATAAACGAACCGCATGATCCACTCTTGCCACTTCACCTTTCATTTGTTCCATCATTTTCAGTTTCGTAGCTGAAATTTTACACTCATGTTGCAGACGATTTAATTCCTCATCTTTTTGCACCGTTCGTTGTACATAACTTTCTACAGCTTCTAAAAACAGTTTTGATTTCGCAACTCCGAGCTTACCACCCTCTGCTCCTTCACGTGTTTCATTGTACATTTGTCTATAGAAAATATGAGCTTGCTCTGGACGGGTAGCAAGATGCTCCAAGTCCTCTAAATAACTTTTACCTCTTTCCGGCTTTTCACGTTGCATCCCACGTTTTACATCTTGATCGTATCTTTGCTTCTTCTCTTGAAACAGTTGATCTAAATGAAGCCACGATTCATCTAAACCTTGCACCGCCCATTTTAAAGCACAATATTTTAACACATGTTCATATGGATAAATGAGTTTTGCCGTTCCTGCCCCGCAATATCGTCCTTTTCCGCTTGATTCTGCTAATTGCTGAATTTGATTGTCTTCCTGTGCAAAATGACTTGTGGACATCGGGCTAAATAACTGTAAATAAATTGTATTTGCCATCTGTTCCATATAGTCTGATAAATTGTGTAAATGGTGTCCATGTAGGTTTTCGTAATCGTATAAGAAACAATAATTGTACGGTAAATGATGTTGTTTAATTGTATGATTCGTTCTTCCGTCTTCATCTACTTGATCAGGGCGATACTCTAATTCAATTGTTACACCGCCGCGTTTTGATAATTCTCCAGTAGACCCGAGCGTAATAGCATGTAATTCTTTTAACGATGCATAGCCATTTGCTTGCACCGTTTCAAATTCTTTCGCGCTAACTGTTCTCGTCTTTACTAAAACATCCGGCATTAAAAACGCACCGCGTATTAAAATGTTATGATGCTGCAATTTCTTCCGAAGCATTTCACGTAAATATAAAGCAATTTGCAGAAACATCCCTGAACCTGTTCCGCCTGCTAGTGATGTTACTATAATGACACGCACACCATATTCCGTTTGATCACTTGTAACCGGAAAAATTTTCTCGATTTCTTGCCAAAAAGACGTCAATTTATCTTCTTTCATCGCAGCACGTAACGCTAAACGTGAAATAACGCGTAACTGTCCTGCTCCTTCTGTTAATGGCTTATCAAGTATAGTCGGATCCATCGGAAACCACTCTGGGATCGTTGGATCTCCTGCAATATACTCCCTAGGCGTTTTACTAGAACTTGTTTGTGTCTTAAACTTTCGAATATGATCAAATTTACTTAATGTATTCACATCTGTATCAAATACGTGCATTGCTACCTTTTTTCGGCGCTCTTCAGGCAGTTTTTCATATATTTGATGCGTCACAGTACTACCGATTCCACCTAAACCAATTAATATTGTTGGAACTTGTAATGTCATGTGAACCACCTTCCTATTCTTGCTTGTTTGAAAAAAGGAGAAGAGAATCCATACTCCATCCCCTTCTTATCCCTACCTACTATTCACATTCGTACTTGTAAATCTCCTTACCATATCCCCTATCAATTAGTAAAAGTTCATTTGGATATAGTGTCTTATGTTCCATTCCTACTTCATCCTCTGTTATAAACATTCCATCAATAATCATTCCAACTACTTGTGATTCTTTCGCTACAAAGACAGATTTCGAACCTTTCTTCGCTATAAATGTAACGGATTGCACAGTTTTTCTTTCTGCTCTAAATGGGATACCAAAATAATGGTTCCACCATTTATTTCGAAGTAATTCTGGTTCAGATTGATATAGCCAATCTTTCGCTACCTCTTGATCCCATTCATAATACAGTAGTGCTTTCCTGTGAAATCTTGGCCGAACAATCCATCCTAAAACAATGATTCCTACTACTAGCAGTAATAAAGTGATAGGAATGACAAATTTAAAAATAAGCGCATATTTTTCATAAAACGGAGCATTTTGAATATGAAGTGATATTTTTTTCTTTACTTCTTGTAATTTTGAATCTTGCACTACGATGGTAGCTTCTATGGTGCCGGTATCTGTGAAATTGAATGTGTCGGAGTAATGAGGGCGAGGATAAATATAAATTTGATTACCATGTTGTTTTATTTCATAGTTGATTGATTGTTTAGATGTGACACCAGTAGATTTTAATAGTTTCTTTACAGCCTCTTCTGTCATCGGCTTACCATCTAACTGTGGTTGTATAATAAACGGTTTACTATTCTCTAAATTTGTTACTTTTTCTTCATAATCTTTCGTAATCGTTTGTAGTGATAATTTTGGTTTTTCCGTTACTTCGATTTTAAATTCTTTCGTCTGTCTGTAAAATCCCTTTATGTTCATATGAACTTTCCCACGCACTAGCCCTTTAGCAATCTTCATTTCGTAGTAAAATACATGTTTTTTATCGTCCCACTTCATCGGGTAGTGTTTTCCGTCTATTTCTAATTCTGCCTGAAAGTAAGAAGACTGAACTGGTAACTCCGTAGGCTTTGCTTCAATAACAGCAGTAACACCTTCGTACATTTTCTCTACATTTTTTTGACTACTATCATCTTTGTCATAAGTAGAAACCGTATAATTAAGCGCTGGTTCAACTAGTACTTGTAGTCCTTCTTTCTCAATGTCCTGGTCCACTTCTATCGTATAAGTTCCTGGTTTAATAACTTCCTCATTTTTCGTACTTATATGAACTATATTTCCGAACAATTTTGCTTCTCCTGGTGCATGTATGGAAAAAGAAGATTGTAATTGTAATGGTTTAGAAATTTGTGTGACCTGATAATCGAGCAGAGAAGGCGATTGTCGTACAAGCGTCATACGCTTTAACGGAAACGGTGTTGTAATCTCTACTCTTTTCCCAACTACTTTCGTTTTTACAATCGATTCAACAGAGGAGAATGGATCACGATTTGCAACTAATGCTGCCACTTGATTTACACTTTTTACAATGCCATCTTCTCCGCTTGACGGCATCGTAACACCATTTATCTCTTTCTTCCATATTTCCTTGAACGTATTTAGTTGTTCTTTTTCTTGTTGTCCTAAATCTTCTTCCATCGTAATTAAGACTGGATGTAACGATATCTTTTTTGCATCCATTTCTTTCTTAAACTGGGCTAATTTCCGCAAAATTTGTTCTTTTCCGCCAACCTTATCTTTCTCTAAATCATTAAATGCCCCGTCAGTTAATACAATAAGCCAAAATTCACGTTTTCCATCTATATCTGCTTCCTTTTTTATAGATTGCATCGCCGTTTCGACTGCGCTAAATGGAGTATTTAAATACGTTTTCCATGCTCCAATTCCCTCAATTTCTGTTTGCCTTTTATCCTTCGTTAACGAAATGTTTAATGTATCATTCGGCTTACTCATTGGAACGTAAGAAAATTTATCTTTTTCATCCAATAGCGCAACTAAACTTTGCAAAGCATAATTGGCATATTTCCAGCGATCGTTATTTCTCATGCTGCCCGAATCGTCATATACAAGTGAAACGACCCTTTCCTTTGCCTCCTCTCCTTTTGCAAAAGCTGATAAAGGTAAACATATAAATAGAAACAACATGAACGTGGCACAAATTCGGATTTTCATGATGAGGCTTCGCCACCTTTGTAGACAAATTCCTATGTTTAAATTTATGAGAGGAAACAAGATATATGACTTGTATTTTAGGACAACTAACCCACCATAACTTTATTATGTAAACAGACCATACACTTGGTAATATTCCTTCTAGCATTCTCTATCCAATTATATAAGTAAAAAAGCCTGTTTAAGCTCCACACTTAAAACAGACTTTTCCTACTTTTTATTTTAAAAACACTTAACAAAAAGTTTGATTTTTAACTAACACATCACTTCAATTGTAAATCCACCAGGTGCTTCCACATAAAACGTATACGCATGTGCACGTTTAGGAGCCTCAACCAAAAATCCATCTTCCTTCAATCTTTGATTTATCTTATCTACTTGTTCTTCACTTTCTTGTGGAAATCCTACATGAAATGTTTTTGGATAATGTACGTCTTTCCCTTTCATTAACGTTAATATAAACCCATCATTATCACGCATAACTGCAAAGCCATTTCCCCTTGTTCCGCTACAAGTTAAACTAAAATACCTCTCTAAAAACGCTCTAGATGCTGTTACATCTGTAACTGTTAAATTAAGATGTTTAATTCCCAATCCTTCACCTTCTTTCTCAATTTTCTAACATTTTATCATACAAATAAAAAACACGCCTTCCACAGCGTGTTTCATTGCTTTACATACACTTCAACAATCGGATTCTCTTTATGATCCGCATGCAAGCGTATATTCTCTTCACTTGTATTATAAATACTAGCTAATAACATTATCGTTAACACATTAGGTGTCTTCGCATCACTTCCGTATTTTCTCTCAAGCGCTTCCTTATATTCAAAATCTAAATCCCCCTGCACATATGTATACACTTCAAAACCATCTTCTAAATTGCAAACTACTGTATCAATAATATCTGCCCCTACTTGCTTCTTCATTTCCTCTCGCAACGCTTCAATAAATTCTTCCCACGGTACTTCGTATGTCTGAAACTGATCTGTAGATTTCATGCCTTTTCCTCCTTATATATCCTCTCCTTATATTTCCCCTTTCCTATAACAATTATGATAGATAGGGCATTCGTACAAGCCGCACTTGTCCCCCTTACATATCGTATTACTGTAATGCGGAAGGAGGAAAGAACATGCATAGACAAAAATGTTATGATACATGCCGACGTTACTTCGGAAAAGTTGTTCGGATTGAAGACCGTGATGGCCGTATACATTTAGGGAAAATAATCGATGTGACACAAAGCTCTGTATGGATTGAACCGGTGCAACAGCGCTCATCTTTTGATTCAGGATTCGGATACTACGACGCTTATGCAAACGGTGGTTGTGACCTTTGTGGAGGCCTTAGCAGGTGTGATAGTTGTGGATTCGGATGCGGTGGTGGATTCAGCAGCTGCGGATGTGGTGGTCGTGGTTGTAGTAGTTGTGGTTGCGGCGGCTGGGGAGGCGGCGGTTGTGGCTGGGGTATTGAACTCGGATTTGGTTTCATCTTCGGAATTACATTAGCTGCATTATTTTTCATTTAACATAGTAAAGAGTTGGCTACCTTTAGCCAACTCTTTTTCTTTATTTTTCACATATAAAAATACGATGCCCTAAAATGTGTTGGTACATAAGCCGTACATTTTCATGCTGTACCCACGCCTCATATAACTCATTCGGAATATGTGAGGATACATTCCATTCTGGCTCTTCTACATAGCCAGAGATTGTTTCTGCAATCGTGCCACCACCTGCAGTTGTAATTCTTTTAAAATTTGCTTTCTGAAATAATTGTACCCACTCCTTCTCAGTTAATAGTTCTTTCATGCCATATAATTGGGCGATTTTTTCTTCCTCACCCTTATCAATGTGCCTATCAATAATCATTTCAATGACAACAAGCTTACCGTCCTGCTGTAATACACGATAACACTCCGAGATAACCCTTTCTTTGTCTGTAAAAGCGATGATTGATTCTCCAAGTACGAACTCAAATGAGTTATTCAAACACGGTAAATGCGCTACATTTCCTTCAATTAATTGTATATCTAACCCTTCAAACAACCATCTATCTTTTGCCTTTTGAATCATAATTTCATTCTTTTCAACCGTTGTTACTTTATAGCCAAATTCCCTTGTCATATACGCCGCTGTTCTCCCCGTACCGCAACCTATCTCAAGGACATTCGCTCCATATTTAAAAGGCAGTTGTGCTAACAATTGTTTTGTTAACGTAAAGCCACCAGGATGAGCACTTCCTATTCCGTAATAAGCTAGGAAATCGATGTATGTGTTTCGTTTCATGGGATTCTCCCTTTTTTATTTTATATATTCAAGCACGGAAGAAAAGTGCATAGAAAAAAGGGCGTATTGTACGCCCCCCATCTTACTTATCCTCTGTAATATATGCCCATTTATAGCTGTAGTCTCCACCAACTGGATGGTGAACAATACCTTTTACTTTAGGTCTTTGAACGATAGCATCACCACGTTGATATAATGGTGCAATTGCTGCATCTTCCAATAACATTTTCTCCGCTTTTAGTAAGCTATCCCAACGCTCTTTCGTTTTCGTTAATAGCTCACCTTTACCTTTTTGTACAATTTCATCATATTTAGGATTTGAATATCCTGTTTGGTTATGAGGGCCATTTGTAACGAACATATCAATGAATGTCATTGGATCTAAGTAGTCAGGTCCCCAACCAGCGTAAGATAAATCATAATCTAGATCTGATTCTAATTTTAACTTTTGTTTAAATGGCTGGTTTTTCAAATTCACTGTTAAACCTGGTAAGTTTTTCTCAAGTTCTCCTTTTAAGAATTCTCCTACTTTTTTCGCACCATCACCATCATAGTTTAATAGTTCTACTGTAATTGCATCTTTTCCAAGTTCTTTTTTCGCTTTTTCCCAATGCTCTTTTGCTTTTTTCACATCTGTTTTTAAAATATCTCCATTTTCTTTACGGAAGTCTTTTCCATCTGGGCTCTTAGCAAATTCTTTTGGTACTAAGTAATCTGCCGGGGTAGATCCGTCATTTAAAATAACGTTCGTTAAGCCTTTTTTATCATACGCTTTTGCAATCGCTAAACGTAGATCTTTGCTCTTTAACACTGTATCTTGCCCACCACGTTTTTGGTTTAAGCGTAAGAAGTACGTTGACGGTGTTTTTTGTGTAAAGAAGTCGGGGTTTGATTTATATTTGTCAACAAATTCAGATGTAAGTCCTGAACGATCGATTTGTCCACTTTCATATAAGTTAACACGTGTACCGCTATCTTTTACTACGTTAAAGTTGATTTCATCTAACTTAACTGTTTTATTATCCCAATATTGTGCATTTTTCTTTAACTTCCAACCTTCTTCATGTTTCCAGTCTGTCAATGTAAACGGTCCGTTGTATAACGTCGTATCTGATTCTAAACCGTACTTTTCACCTTTTTCTTTTACAAATTTCTCGTTTAATGGATAAAATGTTCCAAATGAAGTTAATTCTACAAAGTAAGGAACTGGATTTTCTAATTCTACTTCTAACGTATAGTCATCTACAGCTTTTACTCCTAATGTATCTAGTTCAGCTTTTCCTTCATTAATCGCTTGTGCATTTTTCAAATCAAACATAATGTATGCATATTCTGCTGCTGTATTTTTATCTACCGCACGTTTCCAAGCAAACACGAAATCTTTCGCTGTTACAGGCTCTCCATTTGACCATTTTGCATTTTTATTTAATGTAAATGTATATTTTTTACCATCATCACTCTTTTTATATGATTCAGCAACTCCTGGTGTTGCTTTATTATCTTTATCAAGTCGATATAAACCTTCCATTACGTTGTTTAAAGCGAGAAACGATACTTGGTCTGTCGCTTTAGCAGAGTCCATAGATGGAATCTCTTGAGACTCTGTTAAATTAAGCACTTGCTTCGCCGCTAGCTTTCCACCTTCTTTTTCACCGCTTTTTGGTGTTGTGCTTGCCTTCTCTTTATCTCCTGATCCAGAGCAAGCCGTTAATGCCATACTCATTACTAAAACTGGTGCTACGACCGCTGTCAATTTTTTCATCTTTTTTCTCTTCATTTTTTTGTACCCTCCCCAATTATATGTACGATATTAACATTTAGAAATTCTCTACTAACTTTCGTTATCAGAAAATTCTTATTAATTAATATTCTACTATTTTTTTAGGTTTTGTAAAGTATTTTTGTAAATTTTCTAAATATTTATTTTTTTATTATAGTAACTTATCGTTTTAACTACTATATGGATTATCCCCTGTCTACTATATGTAAACATCCTTCCCCTTATTCCAATCTATTACTACGTTCTATATTTTTCTTATTAGCATGAGGTCTCTTACTATCATCTGTCTTACTACTTACTGACCTCTCTAAATCCCTCCGATAGAACCTTCCTAATTACCTACCCGATTCTCAATAGGCTAACGAGATTTATTCCCTTATACATACTAAAAAGCATTTCAAAAGCAGCTCAGCCACTTTTGAAATGCTTTCACTTTATTTTTTTCCGCCATCCTCAGTTACATACGCCCACTTAAAGCTATATTCTGGACTGATGTTATGTTTCACAATTCCTTTTACATTCGGTTTCATTACATACGATCTTCCTGTTTGATATAAAGGGACTAACCCTGCATCTTCTTCAAGGAATAATTTTTCAGCTTTCCCTAACGTTTCCCAGCGTTTTTTCGCATCACTCATTAATTCATTACCTGCTTTTCCTACCATTTCATCGTATTTTGGATTTGAATAACTCATTTGGTTGTACGGGCTCTTCGATTCAAACATATCAATAAATGTCATTGGATCCGCATAGTCTGGACTCCAACCAGCATAAGAAATTTCATAATCTTGCGCAGTTTCTAATTTTAATTTTTGTTTGAACGGCTGAATTTTCGTATTAATCGTTACACCTTTTAAATTTTTCTCAATTTGATCTTTTACATAGTCAGCAATCTTTTTCGCAGTTCCATCATCATAGCTTAGCAATTCAATTGTAACTTGATCTTTTCCAAGTTCTTTTTTCGCTTCTTCCCATGCTGCTGCTCCTTTTTTCGGATTATATTTCAGACCATTTTTAAATGTATCTTGATAATCTTTACCATCTGGCCCTGTCGCAAGTCCTTTTGGAACCAATTGATCTGTTGCTTTTGATCCATTATTTAAAATTACATTTGCCAATCCTTTTTTATCAACTGATAATGCAATTGCTTCACGAAGTTTTTTGCTCTTTAAAGGCGTATCTTGTCCGTTACGTTTTTGATTTAAACGTAAGAAGAATGTACTTGATTCCGCATACTCACCATATTCTTCTTTGTTCGATTTATATTTATCTACAAACTCTCCTGATAGTAATGTAAAATCAATTGATCCTGTATCATATAAGTTTACTTTCGTTGCAACCTCTTTTACTACACTATAGTTAATTTCTTCTAATTTCACAGTCTTTTTATCCCAGTACTTATCATTTTTCTTTAGCTGCCAACCTTGTTCATGTTTCCATGAAGACATAACGAATGGACCGTTATACACAGTTGTATCTGCTTCTAAACCGTACTTATCACCTTTTTCTTTTACGAATTTTTCATTTAATGGATAGTATGATGGGAATGCTAATAAATTTAAGAAATACGGTACCGGTTTTTCTAATTCTACTTCTAGCGTGTAATCATCTACCGCCTTCGCTCCTAATTCAGTTACAGGTTTTTCTCCTTTATTAATCGCTTCTGCATTTTTAATATAGTAAGCAATAAATGCATATTCTGCCGCAGTATTCTTATCAAGTAAGCGTTTCCATGCGAAAACGAAATCTTTCGCTGTTACAGGATCACCATTTGACCATTTTGCATCTTTTCGCAGTTTAAACGTATACTTTTTACCATCTTCACTTTTCGTACTAGACTCTGCCGCAGCAGGAATTGGCTTATTATCTTTATCAAGACGATATAGGCCTTCCATCGTGTTCCCTAAAATTTGCGAACCTAATGTATCAGTAGATTTAGAAGTATCCATCGTCGGAATCTCTTGGTTTTCCGTACGATTTAATACTTGTTTCGCTGCATATTTAATATCAGTTTTTTTTTCTTCCCCACTATTTGATGTAGTAGTCGTTTTCTTTTCCCCACCTGCCCCAGAACATGCTGTCAATGCAACACTCATCGCTAAAACTGGTACTACAACTGCCGTTAACTTTTTCATCTTTTTTCTCTTCATTTTTATACCCTCCCTAATTATATGTACATTACCAATCCTTGAGAGACCCCTTACTAAAGATTTATTTTTCAGAAAATTACAACTAATGTTATTCCGCTCTTTTTTTCGTACTTGTAAATAGTTTTATTTTAAATATTCTTATTTTTTAATTTAGTAGGATTTATCCCCCATCTACTATATGTACATACTATACACATTATTCGCCTCTATTTAACCACACTAAAAATTAGTATTTTAAGCTCACAAAAAAAGCATTTAAAAGTAGCTAAGCCACTTTTAAATGCTTTTTCAACTCTATTATTTTTCAGTCACATATGCCCACTTAAAGCTAAATTCTGGACTGATATTATGTTTTACTACTCCCTTTACATTTGGTTGTAAAACATAAGAATCTCCTCGTTGATATAAAGGTACAATCGCTACATCTTCTTCAAGTAATGTTTTTTCAGCTTTTCCTAACTCTTCCCAACGTTTTTTCGCATCGCTCATTAATTCCGTTCCAGCTTTTTTCACCATGCCGTCATATTTAGGGTCAGAGAAGCTCATTTGGTTATGAGAATGTCCAGTCTCAAACATATCTAAGAACGTCATTGGATCTGCATAATCTGGATTCCAACCACCGTATGAAATATCATATTGTTGCTCAGATTCTAATTTTAGTTTTTGCTTAAATGGCTGAAGTTTAATGTTAACTGTTACACCTTTTAAGTTCTTCTCAATTTGGTCCTTAATATATTCTCCAACTTTTTTCGCATTACCAGTATCATAGTTTAAGAATTCAATTGTAACTTGGTCTTTACCTAGCTCTTTTTTCGCTTCTTCCCAAGCTGCAGCAGCTTTTTTAGCATTTGGTTTTAAACCATTCTTAAACGTTTCTTGGAAGTCTTTACCGTCTGGTCCAGTTGCTAAACCTTTTGGTACTAAGAAGTCAGCTTCTTTTGATCCATCATTTAAAATTACGTTTGCTAAATTCTTTTTATCAACTGATAGTGCAATTGCTTCACGTAACTTTTTACTCTTTAATGGTGTATCTTGTCCATCACGTTTTTGGTTCATACGAATGAAATACGTACTCACTTGTGAATATGTTCCGAATTCATCTTTCTTATTTCTGTATTTATCTACGAACTCTCCAGTTAATAAAGCAAAGTCAACTTGACCGCTATCATATAAATTGATAAGAGTTGCTGGTTCTTTAACAACACTGAAGTTAACTTCTTCAAGTTTTACAGTCTTTTTATCCCAATATTGATCATTTTTCTTTAATTGCCATCCTTGTTCATGCTTCCAATCTTTAAGAACGAACGGTCCATTATAAACTGTTGTATCAGACTCTATACCGAACTTCTCCCCTTTTTCTTTTACGAATTTTTCATTTAATGGGTAGTACGATGGGAATGCTACTAAGTTTAAGAAGTACGGTACCGCTTGCTCTAATTCAACTTCAAGCGTAAGATCATCTACCGCTTTCACTCCTAATTCAGCTACAGGTTTTTCACCTTTATTAACCACTTCTGCATTTTTAATTGGGAATGCGATAAATGCATACTCAGCAGCTGTTTTTGGATCTAATAGACGTTGCCAAGCATATACGAAATCTTTCGCCGTTACTGGATCTCCATTTGACCATTTTGCATCTTTACGTAGTTTGAACGTATATTTTTTACCATCTTCACTTTTCGTGCTAGATTCTGCTGCAGCTGGAATAGGCTTATTATCTTTATCAAGACGATATAATCCTTCCATCGTATTCCCTAGCATTTGTGAAGATACTGTATCTGTTGATTTAGAAGAATCCATCGTTGGAATCTCTTGGTTTACTGTTCGATTCAACACTTGTTTTGCCGCTAATTTTCCCTCTGACTTGCTATCTCCACTTGAGTTTGTGTTTGTCTTTTTATCTCCGCCTGATGTAGAACATGCTGTTAACGCCATGCTCATTGCTAAAACCGGTGCTACAACTGCTGTTAGTTTTTTCATTTGTTTCTTTTTCATTTTGTACCCTCCCTAATTCTTAACGATAGCTATTAAAGAATTTTCTGATAATTCTGTTTTTCTCTATATATTTATCAGACGATTCTTACTAATTCTTATTCTACTAATTTTTTAATTTTTGTAAAGTATTATTATTGAAAATTTTTAAAAAATTATTTTTTTACAGTAATATTCATAAAAATGCCATATGTTGTTCAAACCTTATTTCGCATTCATACACATTCGTTGTTTTAATCACTTTCATCTCATTTACCACTTGAATACTTGTTAATTATTGCTAATAAATAATGCATATATCTAAAAACATCTTTTCTACAAAAATAAAAAAGTCAGCAAAGCTGACTTTTTACCCGGCCATTTTTTTTCGTTTCATTTCCTCTACTACTCTCGTATACTTCTCATCATCAAATTCATTTTCACTTTTTGCAACAACTACAGTTGCAATACCGTTACCAATTAAATTAACGATAGCACGTGCTTCTGACATGAAACGATCTACACCAAGTAATAACGCTAAACCTTCTAATGGGATAACATTCATTGCAGATAGAGTAGATGCTAGCACAATGAATCCCCCGCCGGTTACTGCTGCTGCTCCTTTAGATGTAACTAATAAAATAGCTATTATAGTTAATTGTTGACCTAGTGAAAGATCGACGTGGAAAACTTGTGCTAAAAATATAGTAGCCATCGATAAATAAATTGTTGTTCCATCTAAGTTAAAAGAATAGCCTGTTGGAATGACTAAACCTACTACCGGTTTCGAACACCCGAAGTCTTCCATCTTTGTCATCATTCGCGGCAGTACTGATTCTGACGATGATGTCCCGAGAACAATAAGTAATTCTTCTTTAATATGAGCTAAATATTTCCACAAACTAAATTTATACAGTTTACAAATAAAATTTAAAACAATAAAAACAAATAATGCCATTGTCGCATATACACAAATCATTAATTTGCCAAGTGGTATGAGCGTGCTTAAACCATACTTCCCAATTGTAAATGCCATCCCACCGAATGCTCCAACCGGTGCTAATTTCATTACAATTGATAAAATGTTAAAAAATACTTTCGATAATCTTTCAAAAAAATCAATAACCGGTTGTCCATTTTTCCCTAACATCGTTAATCCTGCGCCGAATAAAATGGAGAAGAATAACACTTGTAAAATATCACCTTTTGCAAATGCTTCAAACATGTTAGACGGCACAATATGTAAAAAGAAATCCATCCATTTCATTTCTTGCCCGCTTTGTACATATTGTGAAACATCTCCGCCTTTTAGTTTTGAGGGATCTAATCCATCTCCGGGACGCACAACATTCGCTACGATGATACCAATAATTAAAGCAGCTGTTGTAACAATTTCAAAATATAATAGTGCCTTCCCACCAACACGGCCTACCTTTTTCATACTTCCCATACTTGCAATACCGAGTACAATTGTTAAAAAGATAATCGGTGCAATAACCATTTTAATCATATTGATGAATGTTTCACCAATTGGCTTCATTTGTTGTCCAACACTCGGCCAAATTGCCCCTACTGCAATACCACAAATAATGGCCACAATAACTTGGAATGTTAAATTCTTTGCAATTCTCATTTTTGCTACTCCCCTGTATTTTCATTTCTCCCAAACTATTTTAAGCAATAACATTTATTCTATGTGATAGCCCCCTTGCTACTTAACTTGAACCCTACTATTATGTTACACTATTAACTCTAATTCTTAAATAGTATATAACATTAAAAACTAAATGTCATACCATTAGACAAAAATAAAAAAGCAGACATTACATCTGCTTTAATTCTCCTCAATTTGCTTTTCACTTAATCCTAGATGTGTTCTAAGAGTATTACTCAAACTCTGTAGATCTTTTTTATTAGGATTATAATAATATACACGTTGCCCGTTTGGGCCATTAGGTAAGTATAAATCATCACCAGCTAATTGTATTTTTTCAACTGAACCGTTTAAACCGTATTTATAAAAAGATAAAATATCGTCCATTACTAAATTTGTTTTAAAATCACCATCAACCGCCTCAACTATTTTTTCTAGCTTCGTAATCGATCCTACACTTTTTAATTTACTTAAAATCGCTTCAATAACAAGTTGTTGGCGCTGTCCTCTCATTGCATCACTATCAATATGACGCGTTCTTGCTAGTGCGAGTGCTTCTTCCCCATTTAATTTTTGTAATCCTTTTTTCAAATGAATCGTATCAGGTTCATCTTTACTATTTTGCTCCGTAAATTCAACTGGGACATCCACTTCAATACCATCTAACCCATCAACAATTTTAGTAAAGGAACCAAAATTAAATTTCACAAAATAATCAACAGGCACCTGTAACAATTTTTCTACCGCTTCCACAGAAGCTTGCGGTCCTCCATCTTTACCATTTTTAACGAAACCACTTCCATATGCATGGGTTATTTTATCTTTTTTCTTTTCAACTGGAACATATGTGTATGTATCACGCGGTATGCTCGTTAATTTCACTGTTTTATCATCTTTATTAAAAGTCGCTAACAGTAATGCATCTGTATGAAATGCACCATTATATTCCTTTTGTCGTTCTTGATTTTCATCAATTCCCATAATTAAAAGTGAAACATGATTTGCAATTGGCTTTACAGATTTCTCACGTAAATTGGATTTTTCACCTCGTGCTAAATTCAAATTAGATTTTTGTACGAGACTAGAAGTTTTCATATATACATAAGCTCCATAGCCAATTCCACCAAATAGTAATACCGCCAGTAGTAAACTTATTATCGTTTTCTTTTTATATTTTTGCTTAATTTTCTCTTCTCTTAAAGATGAATGATTCCCCATCTACTCTCCTCCTGTCTCTATTCATCAAATATGTTTTTCATTTTTTCATATTTAGCGCTATCCTTTTGAAACATACTTTCTTTCAATCCCTTATCTATTTGTATCCATTCAGTCGTAACTGAATATTGAATCAAGCCTTCTTGAAAACTAAGAAATTTCAACATAATCCCTGTATTTTTCTCCACAACCATTTCGAATTTCCCTCTTAAATCTTCAGAGGTGCTAACAGGCATCTCTATGTTGATAACTCCTTCAATTTTGTAACAATCTAATCCAAGATATTTCGTTTCTTTATAATTCCAATCTTTATATCGAATTAACAAATCTGCAAATTCTGATTGAATACTATATTTAGCTAGCCCTACATATTCATCATCATATCTCTTTTTCTCATCTGATTTTCTCACTACCCTTTCCGTAGGATTTAATTTTAATAGTTCATTGTTTCTTTCTTTCGGGTTCCATTTTGTCTCTTTATAGGTATACTTCTCATCATCAAACTCTTTTTTCTTGCCCTCGTTATATATAATTGTTCGTTTTTTCGCTAGTTTATCTTCTTTCGAAGAGATACCTCTTTGTTTCTCCGTATCAATCGCATACTTATATGTTGTAGCAATTCTTGATGAGCTAGAATATTCCTCAAATTGTCCTGAAATATTTTTAAAATAATCAATAGAATCTAGCATCTTTTGATGAATCTTTTCTTTATCTGGATAATGTACATTCGATTTTATTTCTTCTTCATTTTCATAATCAGAAAATGCTTTTTTCTTTACATATTCAAATACTCCACCGTTTTGCGCAAAACTTTGTATAGAAAACTCAGACATAGATACCACTGAAAGTATACAAACCGCTGCACTAATTATCATCATATAAATTTTGTAACTCTTCTTTTTTACCTTAAGATTATGTACCGTGCCATTAATCTTTTCATTTAACTCTGGAGGTACTATAACATTTTCATCTTTTATTCTCTTTTTTAATTTCTCATCAAATAATTTTTCATTATCCATCCTTTGCCCCCCCTATTCCATCTTTAATCGTTTTTGTAGTTGTTCCCTCGCACGTGATAATCTTGATTTCACTGTTCCTTTCGGTATTTCTAACAGCTTTGCTATACTCTCTTGATTCATGTCTTCATAGTAATAAAGCACCGTAACAGCTCTTAATTCTTCATGTAACGATTGAATCGCATTACACAAATCTATATCTTCATACTGATCATACGCACTCATATTGTAATCATTCTCTTCTGTCACAATTACCTTTTTATAAGCTCTAATAATATTGTTACACTCATTTATTAGTATTCGAATTAACCAAGTTTGAAAAAATTCTTCTTTTTTTAATTTTTTTATATTTTCATAGGCTTTTAAAATTGTTGTCTGTATCGCATCCTCTATATTTGTCTCATCACGTAACATCGCCTTTGCTATTCGATACATTTTCACTTTTTCTGTATGTATAAGCGCTATAAAGGCTTCATGATCACCTTTTTTCGCTAAAGAAACATCCGTTTCTTCTTTTATAATCATTTTATATAAAGGGATTACTTTCACAATCGCTCCTCCTGTTTCATCCTCACTTCATCACTTCCAATTTAACTTTACATGTATTAGACGTATGAACCTAGAAAAAGGTTCACTTTTTTGAATATTTTTGTAATTAAAAAGATAAATATCCTTTATAAGGATGCAATGAACATACTAGTTTAAATTTACAAATAAAAAAAGCCCACTTTCTCAGTGGACTTTCTACTTTATAACGTTAAATCCCTCTTCCTAAATACTACAATCGCTACGATAAAAATACAAAGCGCTACAGCAGTTAAACTTATACTTACCGGCCATATATTATATGATCCTTCAGCAATTTCTTTCGGACGAAACAGCGTGAATAATGATAGGTTTTTCATCCATTCTAACTTATCACTTAACTTCCCTACCATATCTAATACGAAAAATAAGATAGTTAAACTCGCTGAATAACTTAGTGCTTTTCTTTCGTCATTACATATACAAGAAAAGAAAAATGAATAGGCACTAACGACTAAAAATATGAGCCCTCCGACTACATTTATCTTCAAAAATAATTCTTTATTTAAGTTATTATCCTCTAAAAACCATTCTGCACCTACTATACCCGCTACATACGTAACCGCTACAATAATCAGTAGTCCTAATATAAGAATAGCCGCTTGCGTAATTGCGATTCGTACTCTAGATACAGGCGTTGCTAGCAAGTATGCCATTGCTCCTTTATCTACATGACGAGCAATTAAATGTGTCGCAACTGTTACGCAAAAAATTGTTAAAATGATAATAAACAATAGACTATAGTATTCGCCCGCTAAAAAATCCATTACGTTTTGAATCGGACTTTCCATACCAACGATTTTTTTCACACTATCAGGCATGGCAGCTATTAATTCATTTAGCCCTTTCGCTGATACCATTGACGGGAATATCCAAATTAATAACCACAGATATAAAGCTGCACCAGACGCATAACTCAAAATACTTTTTTGTGTTTCTTTCAAACTAGCTAAAAATAATCGCTTATTCATGCGCTATCCCTTCTTTCTTATCGTAATAATGCATAAATAAATGTTCTAAATCCATCGCTCTCGTTTGAAATGCCGTTACATTATAGTTTGAAAGTGTTTGTAAAACAGTTTGATAATTTCCTTGTACAATGATAGATGCCTCTCTGCCTTTTACCGCTTCAAATTGCAAATTACACTTTGTAAGGGACTCAATCTCTTCTTGTGATGATACTATTACATCTATCACCTGTCTTCTCATACTTTGTAAATCGTGAATATTTTCAACCGTTACGAGTCGACCATCTTTAATAATAGCTACTCTGTCACAAGTTCTCTCAATTTCAGTGAAAATATGTGATGACATTAGGATTGTTTTTCCTCTTTGCTTTTCCTCTAATATTAAATCTATAAACACTTGCTGCATAAGTGGATCAAGTCCAGATGTTGGTTCATCTAAAATTAACACCTCTGGATCGTGCATAAATGCAGCGACTATCCCTACTTTTTGCTTCATTCCTTTAGACATTTTGCGAATCGGTGTTTTCACATCAAATTGCAGACGCTCTATCAGTTCATCTCGTCTTTTTGTATCCTTTAATCCACGCATTCCTTGCATTAATTTTAAAAATTCTAATCCGTTCATTCCTTCAATAAAAGAAATTTCACCCGGTAGATAACCAACTTCCCTTTGAATTTTCGCTGCTTCATTCCAACAATCTAATCCAAAAATTGTCGCTTTACCAGCTGTCGGTTTTATAAATCCCATTAAATTACGAATCGTCGTTGATTTTCCGGCACCATTCGGTCCTAAATAACCAAATACTTCTCCCTCTTTTACATCAAATGTAATATGAAACAAACCTTTTCCATTCGAAAACTGTTTTGTGACATCTTGAACTGAAATCATAATTCCACCTCATTTTTTTGAAATATTTAATATGTGATATTTCAAAATTATTGTACTCCTCATCTTCCATATTCGCAACAATTTTTTGAAATATTTATTAGTCCATATTTCAAAATTATTGTTTTCCATTATTTTTTCTTGTATATTTTAAGTGAGGTGATTGCATTGAACGGCTTTGAAAGAGTAAAACAAAAGAAAAAGCGTGCCATTAAAGAAGCAGCATTCGTATTATTTTCAGAACGTGGATTTAATGAAGTGAAAATAGAACATATCGCAAAAGAAGCAAACGTTTCTCAAGTTACAATTTATAATCATTTCGGAAGTAAAGATGCGTTATTTAGGGAGCTTATACAAGAATTTATCATATCTGAATTTCAATATTATAAAGAGCTTGCGGAAGAAAAATTACCTTTTTATGATATGATGCAAAAAATGATTGTAAGAAAAATGAATACTGGCGGATTATTTCAACCTGATATGTTACTACAAATGATGCAAAGGGACGAAGAACTCCGTAAGTTTATTTATAGTTATCAAAATGAAAAAATCCTGCCCTGGTATTTAGAAATATTAGAACGAGCTCAGCGCAAAAACGAAATTAATCCACACCTTACTAAAGAAATGATGTTACTTTACATTCAAATGTTTACAAAGTTAGGTGATGAATTTGGAGCACAACTTCTTGAAGGAGATCGCGAAAAACATATACAAGATATCGTTACGATGTTCTTCTATGGTCTTTCTGTTCCACAAAAATAAAAAGACACGAATTTCGTGTCTTTTTATTTTATAGAAATGACTCTACCCTTTTCACTGCTTTCAATCGCTAATTGAATCAGTTTAATAACATCTAAACCTTCTTTTGCTGTTACAGGTAGTTTCTCACCATTTAATATACTATCTCGTACACCTTTATAATAATTGTTATAACAACCGACTTCTGTTGGAATACGCTCTAAGCTTTCTTCTGTTTCTAAAGTAGCAAAATTCTCTTCATCGTCTACTCCATAACCGTTATCACCTGGCTTCATTCCATTTTTTAATTGCTCTTCCTGCGAATCCATACCGTACTTCACGATAGAACCTTTCTCTCCATGCACTATAAAATGCGGTCCAGCTTTTTTCACATAACTACTACTACGTAAAATGACACGTTTAACTCCGTAATGAAGTTCTATGTGGAAATAATCATCCACCTCTGCACCTGGTCGTTGTTTTATTACATCTGCACTTATAGCATCTGGTTTCCCGAATATTGATAACGCTTGGTCAATTAAATGCGATCCTAAATCATATAATATACCGGAGCCTGGTAGATTTTTTTCTCTCCATCGATCACGTACATGTGGACGGAAACGATCAAAATTCGATTCATATGCATATACATTCCCTACTCTGTTTTCTCCTAACAATTTCTTAATTGTTAAGAAATCATTATCAAAACGACGATTATGATATACGCTTAACATTACATTATGCTGCTCTGCTAATAAAATAAGCTCTTCCCCTTCTTCAATTGAAACAACAAATGGTTTTTCTACAACAACATGCTTACCGTTTAAAATTGCTTCTTTTACATATGGAAAATGAGTTGTATTAGGTGATGTAATAACAACTAAGTCAACATCAGCTCGCTTCACCAATTCATCAATTGTACTAACAACATTAGCGTTTGGTAATGTTTCTTTTACTACCTCTTCTTTTGAGGATAATACAGCACGAATATCATATTCTTCTATCGTTTGTAATAGTGGGATATGAAATGTCGTACTTGAAAAACCAAATCCTACAATCCCTACACCTATTTTTTTCATGTTGCCCCTCCATTTGTCCCGCTCTAACGGGCAGTAAGATTCCTAACTCAAAATTCAGCGAAAGCTAAGGAATTAGGTGAGGAATCAACTGCTCGTTAAAGCCCGATTGATTAAAGTTTCACTTTATGAGAACGATTTCATCCAGTTATTATAACAAGATTATTATTATTTACATAATAAATTGCCTAGAAAAAAGCATCTTGCTATTATTCATAGCAAGATGCCCTCTTTATTCTGGTCTTTTCTTCGTCCACGTTTCTACTACTTCACCAGTATCATTAACATCTAGCACTAGGCTACCATTACTATACCGGTCTTTATTTCGATACGCTTTCGGATCAATCTCTTCTACAATGTTTTTCTCTGTCTTCATGTAAACTAATTCATCGTCCCGAACAATTTCAATACCGACAATGCGGTACGGATTACGTTTTAATTCTTTGAAAATAACTAGACCTCGTTTCGCCCTCGTTGATTTTTCAATTTCTGATGCTTTTAGACGTTTTACAGCACCGCGCTGTGTTACGAGAATAAGTTGATCTTTATCACCATTTAACGGTTTACCAGAAGCGACATAGTCATCTTCTTTTAAATTAATTGCTTTCACTCCAGCAGCTCTTACACCGACTGGACTTACTTCATCTTCATGGAAAATAAGTGCATATGCACCGTGTGTAGCAAGAACGATATCACTCGTTCCATCTGTCGCAAATATATCGACAACTTCATCATCTTTTTTCAAGTTTACAGCAACGAATGCCCTTGAATAACGCTGAACTTTATATTGATTTAATTCTGTTTTCTTTATCATACCATTTCGTGTTACAAATACGATAAATCGTTTTTCTTCCTCAAAGTTCGGTACAACCGTTGCCCAAATGATTGTTTCATCCCGGTCGAGTGAAACGATATTAGCAACGTGCTGACCTAAATCTTTCCAACGAATATCTGGCATTTCGTATACTGGCAGATATATATAGTTTCCTTTATTCGTAAATAAGAGGACTGTCTCTGTCGTATTCGTATCGAATCGTTCAAGTAAGATGTCACCCTCTTTCATACCGAAGTCTTTGCCGTTCGAGGCATTATGTGAGCGCCATCCAGTACGTTTCACATATCCTTCTTTCGTTACAGTAACGATGACATCTTCTTGTGGGATCATCACTTCTACATCGATTTTAATTTCCTCGATTTGATCTTCAATAATCGCGCGTCGATCATCACTATATGTTTTCTTAACTCTCTTTAAATCTGTTTTAATTACTTGAAGTAATCTTTTTTCACTTTGTAAAATTGCCTGTAGCTCAATAATTTTCTTATTAAGCTCATCTGCTTCTTCTTGTAACGCTGTAATGTCTGTATTCGTTAAGCGATATAATTGCAAGGAAACAATTGCTTCTGCCTGTGCTTCTGTAAAGCCAAATTTTGCACTTAAATTATCTTTCGCGTTACGTTTATCTTTTGAAGCTCGAATTGTCTCGATTACTTGGTCTAAAATCGATAATGCTTTCTTTAAACCTTCTACAATATGTTGACGATTTTCTGCTTTTCTTAATTCATATTGCGAACGTCTCGTAATAACCTCTTTTTGATGTCCAATATAAGCATCCAAAATTTTCGGTAATGTCATAAGTGTTGGACGACGATTATTGATCGCTACCATATTAAAGTTATATGGAATTTGCAAATCTGTATTTTTATATAAATAATTTAAAATACCTTCGGCGTTTGCTTCTTTCTTTAATTCAACAACAATTCGTAAACCAGTACGATCTGTCTCATCACGCACCTCAGCAATACCATCTAACTTTTTATCTAGACGTAATTCATCCATTTTCTTTACAAGGTTTGCCTTATTCACTTCGTAAGGAATTTCAGTGATTACAATTTGTTGTTTCCCACCGCGCACTGTTTCAACTTCTGCTTTTCCGCGAATAATAATTTTACCTTTACCTGTTTCATATGCCTTTTTAATACCATCAATCCCCTGAATAATACCACCTGTTGGGAAATCTGGTCCTTTCATAACTGTTAATAAATCATCAACAGTACTATTTGGCTTATCAATACGCATCATTGTAGCATCAATAACTTCTCCAAGATGATGCGGAGGAATTTCTGTTGCATAACCAGCGGAAATCCCTGTAGATCCGTTCACTAATAAATTGGGGAACGCTGCTGGTAATACAACTGGTTCTTCACTCGTATCATCAAAGTTTGACACGAATTCAACTGTTTCTTTATCAAGATCACGTAATAATTCAGATGCAATTGGTGATAAACGAGCTTCCGTATAACGCATCGCTGCCGCTGGATCCCCATCAACACTACCGTTATTACCATGCATTTCAACTAAAACATTACGCACTTTCCAAGTTTGGCTTAAGCGTACCATTGCTTCATATACAGAGGAATCTCCATGTGGATGATAATTACCAATAACGTTACCTACTGTTTTAGCTGATTTACGAAACGCTTTATCATGTACATTACCTTCTACATACATAGAATATAAAATACGTCTTTGTACTGGCTTTAAGCCATCACGTGCATCTGGAAGTGCACGATCTTGAATAATATATTTACTATAACGTGCAAAACGATCACCTAACACGTCTTCAAGCGGGAGGTCATGAAACTTCTCTGCTTGCATGTTATTCCACCTCCGTCTCCATAATCATTTCATTTTCTAAAATATTTCCTTCTTCTTGCATACCAAACTGTACATTACGTTCAATCCATTTACGGCGCGGTTCTACTTTATCGCCCATTAATGTTGTAACGCGACGCTCTGCTCTTGCTGCATCATCAATTTTCACGCGAATTAATGTACGCGTTTCAGGGTTCATTGTTGTTTCCCATAATTGATCCGCATTCATTTCACCAAGTCCTTTATAACGTTGTAACATATAGCCTTTTCCAACTTTTTTCGTTACACCGTCTAATTCCTCATCTGACCAAGCGTATTCAATTACCTCACTCTTACCTTTTCCTTTACTTACTTTGTATAAAGGAGGAAGTGCGATAAACACTTTACCAGCTTCGATAAGTGGCTTCATATATCTGTAAAAGAACGTTAATAACAATACTTGAATATGAGCCCCATCCGTATCGGCATCGGTCATAATTACAACTTTATCGTAGTTAATATCTTCAACATCAAATTCATTTCCTACACCGCCGCCAATTGCATAAATGATTGTATTAATCTCTTCATTTTTAAAGATATCAGCAAGCTTTGCTTTTTCTGTATTAATTACTTTACCACGTAACGGTAATACGGCCTGGAAACGTCGGTCTCGTCCTTGTTTCGCAGAACCACCGGCAGAGTCACCCTCTACTAGGTACAGTTCATTTTTTTGCGGGTTACGTGATTGTGCAGGTGTTAATTTCCCGCTTAACGTACCTTCTGATTTTTTCTTTTTCTTACCACTCCGCGCTTCTTCTCTTGCTTTACGGGCTGCTTCACGGGCTTGTGCGGCTTTAATTGCTTTTCTCACAAGAAGTGTAGCTACATCAGGATTTTCTTCTAAAAAGTATGCTAAATGCTCAGATACAATGGCATCAATTGAAGAACGCGCTTCACTTGTACCTAGTTTCCCTTTCGTTTGCCCTTCAAACTGAAGCACTTCTTCTGGTACACGTACCGAAACGATAGCCGCTACACCTTCACGAATATCTGTGCCTTCTAAGTTTTTATCTTTTTCTTTTAATAGGGCTACTTTACGAGCATACTCGTTAAACACACGCGTCATCGCTGTTTTAAATCCAGCTTCGTGTGTTCCACCATCTTTTGTACGTACGTTATTTACAAACGATAAAATGTTTTCTGAGTAGCCATCGTTAAATTGAAATGCTAGTTCTGCTTCAATTCCATTTTGTTCACCAGTGAAATATACAACTGGATGAATGGAATCTTTTTCTTCGTTTAAATATGAAACGAAAGCTTCAATTCCCGTTTCATAATGAAATACATCCTCTAAATCATTTCGTTCATCTTTTATCGAGATTTTCATTCCTTTTAATAAGAATGCAGATTCACGTAATCTCTCACATAATGTTTCATAATTATAATTTGTTGTGCTGAAAATCGTTGTATCTGGTTTGAAATGCATCGTAGTACCAGACTCTTTCGTCTTCCCGATTTTCTCAAGCGTCGTTACAGGAACACCGCCATTTTCAAAGCGTTGTTCGTAAATATTTCCGTCACGCTTAATCGTTACGACTAACCATTCTGATAAGGCATTTACAACAGATGCCCCAACACCGTGCAAACCACCACTCGTTTTGTAACCACCTTGACCAAACTTACCACCGGCATGAAGTACAGTTAAAATAACTTCAGGTGTAGGTTTCCCAAGTTTATGCATTCCCGTAGGCATTCCTCGCCCTTTATCTATAACGCTAATACTATTATCTTTATGTATTACGACTGAAATTTCGTCGCCAAATCCCGCTAACGCTTCGTCAACGGAGTTATCTACTATTTCATATACTAAATGATGCAATCCACGGCTGTCCGTGCTCCCGATATACATACCCGGGCGTTTTCGAACGGCTTCAAGTCCTTCTAACACTTGAATCGCATCTTCATTATATTGGAACTGATGCTTCGCCAAACTCCTTGCCCCTTTCCTAATCCAAAATCAGAACATATGTTTCTATTATAGAATAACGCCTCGACTATAGTTTTGGCAAGTTATCTTATCTCTTTTATATACCATTTTCAATAGAAAAATCCTTGTTTTCTCACAAGGATTCCTCTAGGCTACTATTTCAGAAAAATAATCGTTTGTCAACGAGAAATGGATATGTATTCCAAGATTACACATTCCAAACCTTTATTATGATCCAAATGATCAAGATCCAAAATGGGATTACAAATAACAATCCCCAAAAACAGCCTTTAAAAAATCTCATGATGAACACCTCGTTCATCGGCCCTACTTATCTATAATGAGGGCTGAATCAATCTTTCTACCTTTACATCTACACTATTTTGTCATCGCATGTTCTACTTTAATACAACGATCCATTATTACAGTATAGTCTTTTTCTTTTAAAAGTTTATATGTATCCTCATCTTGTACTCCTAATTGTGCCCAAAAAACATCTGCATCAATCTCTACAAATTCTTTTGCAACATCCATTAAAAACTCTGAGCGACGAAATATATTTACTATGTCAACGTGTTCCTTAATATCCTTTAGTGAAGAAACTGCCTTTTCTCCAAGCACCTCATCTACTGTTGGATTAACTGGAATAATGCGGTATCCAGCATCTTGCATTGCTTTTGAAACCATATACGATGTACGTTCTGGCTTATCTGATAATCCAACAACCGCAATTGTTTTGCTTTTCTTTAGCACTTCACCAATTTCCGTACGAGTTGGGTTTTCAATTGTCATAATTAATCCCTCCTATTCCTTTAGTATAGCCGATAAAGAAAGTCTCTTTCAATATGAAAGAGACTTTCTTTTATTTCGATTATTGATTCTTTGTAGCTGAATTATCTGCTAAAGTAGCCGATTTCGTCATTTTTTGACCGTTACGGTAGAATGTAACTTCTACTTTCTCGCCTACTTTTTTCTTTTCATATAAATATTTACGGAATTGAAGAGCATTCTCTACTTTTTGATTATCTAATGCTACTACAATATCATATTGCTCTAAACCAGCTTTTTCAGCCGGTGAGATTGGGTAAATTTTACCTAATACAACACCATTAGTTACTTCTTTCGGTACTTTCAATTGATTGACTGCATAAGCTTGCACATCTTCTAATGAAACAACACCTACTCCAAGCGCTGGACGTTTTACTACTCCATCTTTTTCAAGAGATTCAATAACTGGTTTTGCGATATTAATTGGAATAGCAAATCCAATTCCTTCAACTTCTTGTTGTGCAATTTTACTTGAATTAATCCCAATTATTTCACCATTTTGGTTAAATAATGCACCACCACTGTTACCAGGGTTAATCGCTGCATCTGTTTGAATAACTTGTGCTTGCCAATCTGGTCGTTTATCGCCATCAATATCAACCGGAATTTCGCGTTCTTTACTACTGATTATACCTTCCGTTACACTTCCATCAAATCCTAGCGGGTTACCGATTGCAATGGCTTTTTCACCCGCACGAAGTTTACTTGAATCACCTAAAGTGGCAACTTTATTTACATTAGATCCATCAATTTCAACAACTGCTAAGTCTAACCAAGGGTCCTTACCAACTAATTTCGCATCAACTTGCTTTCCGTCGCTCAGCTTCACAGCAAGTTTATTTGCTCCATCCACTACATGGTTGTTTGTTACAATATATGCTTTATTCCCTGCTTTTTTATAAATAACACCTGATCCTGAACCAGCTTGTTGTTCTTGACCTGTCGGTTGCATTGCAAATGGATCAACACTTTGTTGCATATTAATAACACCTACAACAACATCTTTCGCCCCTTCAATCATACCAGGTAAATCAGTTTCATTTTTCGCTTTATTTACAACAGGAACTACAGTACCTTCTACTTTTGAATCCGAACTAAATGATGATACTGGCGCTCCATTATTTTGAGCCCATGGCATATATGGTGCTGCAAAACTAATCGAAACCGCTCCGACTACAGCTCCCACTAAACCTGTGAAGAAATAGCCTTTTTTACTACCTGATTTTCTCACTTCTCTCGTTTCACTATGCTCTTCATTTAAATTTGGTCCGTCGTAATATCCCATGTTTTATTTCCCCTCTCTGGTGAATTCGTATTTTCAGTATAGTCACGTTTTGTGTCCTTCTTGTGAACTCATCGTGAAATCTAATTAAAAAAATACTCCTATCTAACATTGTAGACAAAAAAAGTATTTTTTGTACATTCTACCTTCAAAAGAGAGTATAAAATCGCCATTTCCCTAGGCTAAATTACACAAATCGTTCTAGATTATTCTTCAAATTTATAACCAACTCGAATAACAGTACCGATATGCTTCGCTTTATCTCCTAGCTTATTTCGAAGTTTTTTAATATGGGTATCAACCGTTCGGTCATCACCGTAATAGTCATATCCCCATAACTGATCTAATAAATGTTGACGTGATAACACGATTCCTTTGTTCTCCATTAAATACACAAGAAGTTCAAATTCTTTATGTGTCAATATAATTTCTTCTCCATCTACTAAAACAGTTCTAGATAGACGATTTACTTCTATTCCAGCTAAAGACATAGCATTTTCTTCCGCTACTCCTACCGCACCATCCGCACGTTTCAATAACGTCTTTGCACGAGCTACTAATACTTTCGGGCTAAATGGTTTCGTTACATACTCGTCTGCACCTAATTCGAAACCTAGCAATGTATCATCCTCATCCGAACGTGCTGTCAACATAATAATTGGTACTGCTGATTCTTTTCTAATTCTTCTACAAACAGACCATCCATCTATTTCTGGTAACATAATATCTAACATAATTAAATCAATTTCATGCTCTGCAAATAACTCTAACGCTTTTTTTCCATCTTCTGCTTCGATTACTTCAAAGCCTTCATTACGAAAATAATCACTAACAATTTCACGTAATCTTCTTTCATCTTCAACAAGCAATACTGTTTTATTCATATCATCTATCCCGCCTTTTTACTCTTTCAATCGAATAATACGTTGATTGGAGCTTCCGCGAAATGGAAGTGTTAAATCTTTTTTCTCAATTTCAAACCTTCCATCGACTAAAACATCCCCATAATGTAACAACTCTATCATATCATTATTTTGAGAACTCTGTATCTCTTCTAACGTATAACCTGTATACATCCATAGGTTTTTTTTCAAATCTTTCACGATTTTTGCTACCTTTTTCACTTCAGCAGCTTGAAAAAATGGATCTCCACCTGAAAATGTTACATCAGTTAATGGATTACTTGCAATCTCTTTCACAATTTCTTCTACTGTCATTTCCGTTCCATTGCAAATATTCCATGATTTCGGATTATGGCAACCAACGCAACGATGCGGACAGCCCGCAAAAAACACGACTGTCCGCAATCCTTCTCCATCTACTACACTATCATGAATAATATTCATCACTTTCATTTATGTTTCACCCGATCTATCTCTTCACTACGTTTCGCACTATTCCACTTCGACATATCTCCTACAAGATAGCCTGTTATACGGCGAATTCTTTCTATATTAGCCTCATCTTCATTCCCGCAACTTGGACATTCATTCCCAATAACCCCGTGATAACTACAGCACTTACAACGGTCAACAGGATGATTAATTGAACCGTATCCAACGCCATGTTCTGCCATAGCTTGTACAATTTGTTTTAATGCCTTTTTGTTATGCATTGCTGCTCCGTCTAGTTCAATATAAGTAATGTGTCCTCCATTACAGAGAGCATGGAACGGGCCCTCTAAACGGATTTTATTTATCGCTTGAATGTTATAATAAACTGGAATATGGAATGAATTCGTATAGTAATTATGGTTCGTTATACCGCTAATTTCACCAAATTCTTCTCTATCTTTTTTCACAAACTTCCCTGATAATCCTTCTGCTGGAGTTGCAATTACTGAGAAATTCAGTTGATGTTCTTCTGTCGCTTTATCCATTCTATCTCTCATAAAGGAAATAATTTCATACCCAAGTTTCCATGATTCTTCATCTTCCCCATGATGCTTTCCTGTTAAAGCTACTAAACATTCCGCAAGACCGATAAAACCAATACTTAACGTCCCTTGTTTTAAAATCGAGGCTACGGAGTCTTCAGGCTGCAACGTTTCTCCACCACGCCATACACCTTGTGAATATAAAAACTGAAAATCTCTTGCTCGCTTCGTACATTGATACGCATATCTTTCTAATAGCTGCTTAATTCCTAAATCTAAATAATAGTTTAGCACTTCAAAAAACGCTTCTTTTGAACCACTAATTAACGCTAATTTCACTAAATTAATAGACGTAAATGATAAATTCCCTCTACCAATCGCTGTTTCTTCTCCATGTATATTAGACATAACACGGGTACGACATCCCATGTAACATACTTCACTTTCTGGTCTTCCATCATAATGCACTGCATTAAACGGCGCATCTAAAAATGAAAAGTTAGGGAATAATCGCTCTGCGGTTGTCTCTAATGCTAATTCAAATAAATCGTAGTTCGGATCACTTTCTTCAAAATTCACACCTTTTTTCATCTTGAAAATTTGAATTGGAAAAATCGGTGTCTCTCCTTTACCAAGTCCAGCTTGTGTCGCTTTTAAAAGTTGTTTAATTAACATTCTTCCTTCTTTTGATGTATCTGTTCCGTAATTAATAGAAATAAACGGGACTTGTCCTCCGCCCCTACTATGCATACTATTCGAATTATGAACGAAAGCCTCACACGCTTGATACGTATCATTTTCCGTTTCTTTCCATGCAAATTCTTCTATTTGTTCTTTCGTAAGCGGATATGATTGTAATCGTTTTTTATGTCTCTCAATTGTTTTTCGTACATAAGGTGCTAAATCAATATCAAAGAGTGCAAACGATTGACCACCATGCTGCATATTTTGATTCGCTTGAAAAATAATAGACGCAAGAGCCAATGCACTTTTAATGTCTTGCGGTTGTCTCATATGTCCATGCCCCGTATGAAAACCGTTAGCAAGCATTTGTGCTAACGGAATTTGTGAACAAGTCGTCGTTCCTGTCGCATAAAAATCTAAATCATGTGGATATAATATATTTTCATTTATTGCTTTTTTCACTTGATCTGACAATAAATTCTCAACAGCATAATATTTTGCACTCTCAGATGCGAAGGTTCCCATTACGCCCATTGGAGAGCGGCCGTCTACATTTGCATTTTCTTGCATTAAATCTTGTTCATTGCCGTGGACTATTGTCTCGAACACTTTCATTAATTCTTCTTCTCCACGTGTATTATTTTGTAACATTTATAACCCTCCACCAATATGTTGTTATCTTTTGATTAAAATGTTACTACATATAGTCTTACTGTTTCTGTGAGAAATGTAACATTACTGTGAAATTTTTTTCGCGAAATAATGAATTTTTCATTTACAAAAAAGAAATGTGCTCTTTACAAATGTATGGTACAATATACGGGAAAAACTCTTTTTACCCTTTATCAACACATTTGAATAAAGGAGACTGAACTTATGGTTACTACATATCTTTTATTTATCGTTGCCTACTTACTTGGCTCGATTCCATTTGCACTAGTTGTTGGAAAAATTGGCTACGGAATCGATATTCGTGAGCACGGGAGCGGTAATCTAGGCGGAACAAACACATTCCGCACATTAGGGAAAAAAGCAGGTTTTACCGTTACAATTGCTGACATTTTAAAAGGGACTTTAGCAACAAGTCTACCAATGATTTTCGGATTAGATATTCACCCACTATGGTTCGGGTTAGCGGCTGTTCTTGGACATGTCTATCCAATCTTCGCAAAATTCCGCGGTGGTAAAGCAGTTGCAACTTCTGCTGGGGTACTATTATGCTATTCACCAGTTGTTTTTGCAATATTGGCTGTTGTATTTTTCACCCTTTTATTTACAACAAGATACGTATCACTTTCTTCTATGGTAACAGCAGTTGTTGCTGTTATTGCATCCATTGTTAGCGGGGATAAAATCTTCATTATTGCGATGTGTTTATTAGCAGGTATGGTTATTTATAAACACCGTGCAAATATCGGACGAATTATAAATAAAACTGAACCAAAAGCAAACTTTTCAAAAAAGCAAAAATAAGATCGTAACCCACATAACGCAAAAAGAAAACGTGAAGCATATTAATAGCGTCTTTTTGCGTTATTTTTTATACTAAAGAAAAAGCAACATAATTTGGAGGAACTATACATGAATCTTTCCGTAACAAAAGAAGCAGCACAATGGTATAAAAATGAATTAAACTTACAATCAAATGAAACACTACGCTTTTTCGTACAATACGGTGGTTGCAGTACTGTGCAAAAAGGACTTTCTTTAGGTATTCGTAAAGATGATCCTGCACACCCTGCTGTTCAAATTCAAGAAGAAGGCATTAACTTCTTTATTGAAGGCGATGATGAATGGTTCTTCGATGGACATAATTTATCTGTTACACTTAACGAAGGTGACGACTTCCCACAATTTAATTATGAAAAATAAAAAAACGTGGCTTCTGCCACGCTTTTTTATTTTTTCTTAATTTCCTCATATTTCGCATACCACTCAGGATATAACTTTTTAAATGATACAGGACGGAACCCTTCTTTTTTCGCACAAATATTCGTCGTACTTGCAGTAATACACAGTTCACCATCACCATTATATATTTCATATCCATATACAACGCGAAGTGGGCTCACAGTATCTACCCATGTTTTTACGATTGCTTTTTCTCCGTAACGCATCGCTTTACGATATGAAATTTGTAAATCTAACACAGGAGAAATAATTCCTTCTTTCTCCATTTCAACATATGAAAAACCTAAATCTTGTATAAGTTTCGTGCGACCTAACTCAAGCCACACTAAGTAGTTTGAATGGTAAACAACACCCATTTGATCTGTTTCCGCATAACGGATTTCAACTTCATGTTCTGCTACAAACATATGTATATTCGCCTTCTTTCACTTCTGCTGCCTTGCATACATTTAATCATAATACAGTAACATCAAAAATAAAATAAAAACAGTGAATCTTTTACTGAAAGGAGCCAGCATATGATTCAAATTGTAACGGTTCGTAGTGGTGATAGCGTATATAGCTTGGCATCAAAATATGGATCAACACCTGACGAAATAGTAATAGACAATGGACTAAATCCAGCTGAAACGCTCGTTGTTGGTCAGGCACTTATCGTTAATACGAAAGGAAATAATTATTATGTACAGCCTGGTGACAGCCTATATCGAATTTCTCAAACATATAATGTCCCCCTCGCTAGTTTAGCTAAAGTTAATAATTTATCTTTAAAATCTATTCTCCATGTCGGACAACAATTATACGTACCAAAAGGTACAAAACGAGCTGTAGAATCCATCGCTTATTTACAGCCTTCCACTATACCGATTAAAGAGAGTTTAGTTAATGCTACACGTGCCATCAATCCATTTTTAACATATTTAGCTTATTTTAGTTTTGAAGCAAAAAGAGATGGCACATTAAAAGAACCTACTGAAACAGCTAAAATCGCTAATATTGCAACGCAAGGTAAAACAATCCCTATGCTCGTTATTACAAATATTGAAAATGGTAATTTCAGTGCCGATCTAACATCGGTTATTTTACGCGACGCAACGATTCAAAACAAATTTATTACAAACATTTTGCAAACAGCTGAGAAATATGGCATGCGAGACGTTCATTTCGATTTCGAAAGTGTAGCACCTGAAGACCGAGAAGCGTATAATCGCTTTTTACGAAATGTAAAAACACGCTTACCTAGCGGGTACACATTGAGCACAACTCTCGTGCCGAAAACAAGTTCAAATCAAAAGGGAAAATTTTTCGAAGCTCACGATTATAAAGCGCAAGGGCAAATTGTTGATTTCGTCGTCATTATGACATACGACTGGGGATGGCAGGGCGGGCCACCGATGGCGATTTCTCCTATCGGTCCTGTAAAAGAAGTACTTCAATATGCAAAATCTCAAATGCCTCCCCAAAAAATTATGATGGGGCAAAATTTATACGGATTTGATTGGAAGCTTCCATTTAAACAAGGAAATCCACCCGCAAAAGCAATTAGCTCTGTCGCAGCTGTTGCACTAGCTCGTAAATATAATGTTCCTATTCGTTATGATTTCACAGCCCAAGCCCCTCATTTTAATTATTTTGATGAAAACGGCGTGCAACACAAAGTTTGGTTTGAAGATTCACGGTCTGTTCAAAGTAAATTCAATTTAATGAAAGAACAAGGTATAGGCGGTATTAGTTACTGGAAAATTGGTTTACCATTCCCGCAAAATTGGCGTTTACTCGTTGAAAATTTTACGATTACGAAAAAGGGCTGACAAAAGTCAGCCCTTTTTTGTACATTTTGTTAAGATTCATCTTTGATTTCACTTTTTAATGAGTCAATACTTTCTAAACGTCTTTGATTTTTTGCTTCAATAGCAGCACGATCTTTTTCATTAGAAAGTTCCGCTGTTTCTTTTGCTTCATTAAAGTTATCAACTGTATTTTGCACCATTTCTTGTAACTTTTCAGCGTTGTCACTTCGATTATCTGGATTTGGCATGTACTTCCCTCCTAATATTGTATATACACACCATCTTAAATTACCTATCTTCCCTCAAATTTATACATAAAAAAGGAGAATGTAATATTCTCCTTTTCTTTAACCGTTATCAACAATCGGTTGTTTACCTGTTTGATCTTGCATTTGCTTTCCTTTATTTCCACCAGCTTTTTTCGATTGTGTTCCAATATGATTTGGTGCAAAGTCTTTTGAATTTTTTTTCGGATTACCCATTACTATCGCCTCCTTAACACTAGTATCGTACTAGTGTTAAGAATTATTCAGCTTGCTTAAAAAGTTTCATTTCATAACGTTTTTCAATGCGCTCTTCAATGCGATCAATTGCATCACGATCGCTTAATAATTGTTGTTTATTTTCATTTACAAGTTCTTCAAATGATTTACGGCGACTTCTTCTCATGTTGTTCACCCTCTCTCCTTCGCTTTCTTATTACATAGTATGAGCAAACAAAAAACTCTTTAATCAGATTTGTAAGAAAATTTTATGTTTTAGTACTCCTAAAAAAACTCCGTGTACAATATATTGCACACGGAGTTTTTTATACCATAATATTTAAATACTCTTTTAACTTTTCATCCGCATTCATTTCATTTTCTTTATAATCATGAAGCGCCTGTAATACAAAATCATACTGCTCTAAAATATAACTTTCTAATTTCATAACATCCTCTAAGCTATTAAGCATAATTCGCGTATTACCAACTTCACTTTTTAACGCTTGTTCACAATTTAAGCTTGTACATATTTCTTTCACATCTTCTTCTAATATGTCTGTTAATACATATTTCTTTCGCCCTTTTACCTTTACTCTCATAACTGGATAAAAAGCTTTTATATCTAAATAACTTCCTACGTTCATACAACGTAGCCATTCTACATTACGTTTATTACGTGCAAGCATTTCTTTCACCGCTTTGTATACTACAATTTCATCAAGTGAGACCTTATTTACTTTTCTCTGTCCTTCTTCTTCAATAGCTGCACACTTTTGATAAACAGCAGCACACGTAATGCAATCGTCAAATGCATTATGAGAGCTTAAACGAATTCCAAGCATTCGTTTTAACGTTTCAAGTTTATGATTAGGCGCATGCTTCATGTATTTCTTCGCTAAAAATACAGTATCAATTACTTTATTTTTAGGTTCAGGCAGCCCCAGCATATTTACATTACTTTTCAAAAAGCGCATATCAAAAGAAGCATTATGGGCCACAATAACATTTGTATGTAAAAATGCTAAAAATAAAGGTAACACTTCTTCAATCGTCGGTGCATCTGAAACGCGATAATTGGTAATACCTGTTAAACTCGTTATTCGGTCCGGAATTGGCCGCTCTGGATTCACGTATGAAACAAATTGATCTACCAGTTCATGATTACGATATTTCACCGCTGCAACTTGAATAATTTTATCATTATAAGGGTTAAATCCTGTTGTTTCAAAATCAATTACAACATAATCTAACGGTAAGGATACATTCCCCACTCCATACACTCCTTTATCTCTAAACGTTTATATTTCTTACATCATATCATGAAGTGATTACTACTTGAAAAAGAAAAGGCAGAAATGGGAACTCTCCATCTCTACCTTTTCACCATTATTTTAACTTAGCAACTCTTTTCTCCATCTCTTTTTGTGTCATCGGCCCAATAAACTTATCTTGAATGACACCTTTTGTATCTATAAAATACGAAGTTGGAATCGTAATTACTTTATACGCTGTTGTCACATCAATGTTCTTGTCCAATAAAATAGGAAAAGTAATTCCTTTTTCTTTAGCAAAATTGCTTACCTTCTCTTCCCCCCCACCTTTTTCTGAAGGCGTATAATTGATCGCTAAAATTTCTACGTTTTCTTTATGTTCTTTATAGAAAGCCTCCATATCCGGCATTTCTTGCTGACATGGTCCACACCACGTAGCCCAAAAGTTTAAAATTACTTTCTTTCCTTTTAAATCCGATAACTTTACATTTGTCCCATCTAACTTAGTTAATTCAAAGTCCGGTGCACTCTTCCCTATCTCAATACCATTCCTTGCGATCATCTCTTTCATAGCAACTTCACTTTTTTCTTGCTTCACTTTTACCGCCTGCTCTTTATGACCAAACTGTTCATAAGCTGCATATCCCGCTAAACAAAGTAACACTACAATAATCATAAGCTTCCGCCACATGTTATATCACCCTAACGTGTTTATCTTCTTTTAATATATCCATTCAAATGCTATATACCTTATTTTAGCTTATACGGACAAGCTTGAAAATATTCACATTCTAAATAATCAGAATTTTTATAAATAATATGAAATATTTACCTTTTAATCATATAATTAGAAATACACGGAACATTTTACAATGAAAGGAGCTCTCATGAATTTATTTGAAAAAATACTTCTATATATTCTTAGTTTTATATTTTTCCCAATCGGAATTATCACATGGATTATCTCACTATTTAGTAAAGATCCTAAAAAAACAAGTTGGACGTATTTGTCTCTATATCGCATTAATCTCATTTATCCTTTTGGCAGGCCTCGGCATTATTACTTTTTTCACAATGACTACCATTACTACTATAGAATAGTTATAGAAAGGATGATTGTTTTGGGAGAACACCCTATCACAAAAGAGCTACGCTATATACGAATATGCTTAGTTATTTTAGTAATCGTTCTTTTATTTTTCAACAGTGAAAAAGTCGTTGAAATTTCTACAAATCATGATTCCATAGAAAATGTTCCCACCAGTAATATGACACAAATTGCGGAAAATACATTCGCTATTCAAGAATATAATCCATTACTAAATAGCGAACATACAATTAAGATTTTTAAATATAATCCAGATACAAATCAACTTACTCTCGTCAAAGAAGTTAATTCTAGTGATCCGAATTCTTATACTTATCAACTTAATGAGACCGAATAAAGTGAAACTTTAATCAGCCCTCACCAATCGGGCTACCCGGCAAATAGCGGAATAAAGATAAGAGCATTACATATCTCTTATCTTTTTGTTTGCAACTCATTGTACAATGAGTTGCAATTTAATAATTCTCTAGGATTCCCACATTCCACAATAATCCCATTCTTCATGACAACAACACAATCTGCTATCATCGCTCTCTCTACATCATGTGTTGCCACAATTCTCGTTACATCTCTTCCTATCCCTTCAATCATATTCCAAACCAATTCTTGATTGCCCGGATCTAACCCAGCCGTCGGTTCATCTAAAATAATAAGAGTTGGATTTGATACAATCGCTCGCAATAAGGCAAGACGTTTTCTTTCGCCTCCTGAAAACTCTTCACCGCTTTTATGTAGCACAGTTTGACTCCCTTCAGGTAACCCTCTAATAATCGGCGTTGCATTTATAAGTTCACTATTTTTTTCTAGCTGATTTTCTAAACCCTCTTCCCCGAAATACATATTCTCTGTTACCGTCGTTCGGAAAAAACGTGGTTCTTGCCACACTGTAGTCATACGAGCTTCATTACCATAATAAGCAATGCTACCGTTAGATGGTTTATACAAGCCCGTTATTAACTTTAAAAGCGTTGTTTTTCCTGCACCGCTTTCTCCCACAATAATAACGAGTTCACCAGGATGAATTTGTAAATCGATATTATGAATTCTACATTTCTCTCCATCATTCTCCTGAAATGAAACATTTGTTATCCTGATCCCCATCGCTCTTTCTACATTGCTATCTGCTGCTCGTTTATTTAAAAAGCAAAAAGCTCTATTTGCCGAAGCGACTGCAACTTGTGTCATTATTAATAAATCGCCCACATAACGGACAGGGAAAAAGAGCATCTCAATTGTCGCTAACACTGCAATGAGTGAACCAACTTCTATTTCTCCCCTCATTATTTTTTGTGCACCTATAATGAGAACAACAATATATGCTCCTGTTTCAATCACCATTCCAACTACTCCAATGCAATGTTGCATCATCGTCTTCTTTACTTCTGATTTATACGATTGTGCTGTTACTCTTTTAAATAAGCGAATTGCCCATTTTTCTTTTTGTAAACTCCGCAAATCTTGTACTCCCTTTACAAACTGTGACACCATCTCTACAACACTTGATTGATTTTTTTGAGAAATGCTTGCAATATCCCTTACTTTTCTCCCATCAGTATTGGAACAATTGCACTTAAAAATAAAAACGGAGTTACCCACAATATAAACTGTATATCTATATGTTGTAGTGCTATGAAAGCTCCAATAAATTGAGCAATAACATGTATATATTCTATTAATATAGAGCCATATAATCTGACCCAGTTCGGAATATCAGACACGACCAAAGTTTCTAACTCTCCTTGCTTAATCTTCTCACTCTCTTCAAACGGTAATGAGAAATAGTGACGCAATAATTCTATACGTTTCGTTTGTAATATACGTTGACTCGATCTTGAACTTATGTAATCAAATAAAAGATTGTTCGTCCACATTAAAAAGCGACTACCCGCAAACAAAGCTATATATAAATACGCACCTTTTAGCTCCCTTTGAATAAGATTGTCTACAATTACTCCTATGAGAATTGGGCGTGATAAATTTAAAATAGCAGCAATAATTCCACTACAAATGGCTGCTATTACTAATATTTTCTCTTGTCGTAACGGCAACAATATTCTTTTAAATCCTTTCATGACGTTCCCTCCACTTTTCCTAGTAAAAAGAAAGGGATGAAACCATATGGTTTCATCCCTTTCCATAAAATAAGGAAGCTAACTATTGTTAGCTTCCTTATTGTTCATTTCAATTATTTAGTTCGACACTTTTGATTCTTCAATTTTCTCACGAAGAACCATTTGCAGAATACCACCGTGACGGTAGTAATCAATTTCAACTTCACTATCGAAACGAGCTACTACTTCAAATTGTTTTTCGTTGCCATCTGCATCAGTTGCAACTACTTTTACAAGATCGCGTGGTCTAACTGTTTTGTCGATTTGAATTTCAAATGACTCGTTACCAACAAGACCTAACGTTTCAGCACTTTCGCCATCTTTAAATTGAAGTGGTAATACACCCATTAACACTAAGTTACTGCGGTGAATACGTTCGAAGCTTTCTGCGATTACTGCTTTAATACCTAATAAGTTAGTACCTTTCGCAGCCCAGTCACGAGAACTTCCCATACCGTAATCTTTACCAGCAACAACTAGAAGACCTGTTCCATCTTCCTTATATTTCATAGCAGCATCATAGATTGATGTTACTTCACCAGTTGGCCAATATGTTGTATATCCGCCTTCTGTTCCTGGTGCGATTTGGTTTTTAATACGGATGTTCGCGAATGTACCACGCATCATAACTTCATGGTTACCACGACGAGAACCGTAAGAGTTGAAGTCAACTGGTTGTACGCCGTTTTCTAATAAGTAGCGTCCAGCTGGTGTGTGCTTACCGATTGAACCTGCTGGTGAAATATGGTCTGTCGTTACAGAGTCACCAAATTTACCAACTACGCGTAAGCCTGATAACGTTTCAACTTCACCTGGCTCTTTAGATAAACCTTCAAAGAATGGTGGGTTTTGAATGTATGTTGAATCATTATCCCAAGTATATAAAGCTTCGTTTGAAGTTTGGATTTCATTCCAACGCTCATTGCTGTTAAATACTTGTGCATATTCTTTCTTGAACAGCTCAGATGTAACAACGCTTTGAACTACATCTTCAATTTCTTTAGCTGATGGCCAAATATCGTTGAAGTAAACAGCATTACCATTTGCATCTTTACCGATTTCATCATTTTTCAGGTCAATATCAACAGTACCTGCAAGTGCATATGCCACAACAAGTGGTGGTGATGCTAAGTAGTTTGCTTTTACAAGTGGGTGAATACGCCCTTCAAAGTTACGGTTACCAGATAAAACAGATGTTACTAGTAAGTCGTTTGCTGCGATTGCTTCTTCTAATTCTGGCGCTAATGGACCAGAGTTACCGATACAAGTCGTACAGCCGTAACCAACTGTTTGGAAACCTAATTGATCTAAATATGTTGTTAAACCTGATTTATCTAAGTATTCAGTAACAACTTTTGATCCTGGTGCTAATGATGTTTTTACATACTCAGGTACTTTAAGTCCTTTTTCAATTGCTTTCTTCGCAACTAAACCTGCCCCGATTAATACGTATGGGTTTGATGTATTTGTACAGCTTGTAATTGCAGCGATTGCAATTGCACCTGTTTTCATCGTTACTTCTTTATCTTCTAATGTAACCTTCACTTCTTTATTGAACTCTTGCTCATTAAATCCAAGTCCTTGTGTTCCAACTGGTGCTACAACAGCTTTGTGGAACGCATCTTTCATATCTGAAAGTGGAATTAAATCTTGCGGGCGTTTCGGTCCAGAAAGGTTAGATTCGATTGTATTTAAATCAATTTCAACAAGATCAGTGTAAATTGGATCTTTGCTGTCTGCTGTATAGAATAGACCATTTGCTTTACAGTATTCTTCAACAACGCGAATTTGTTCTTCATCTCTACCTGTTAAACGTAAGTATTCTAATGAAATATCATCGATTGGGAAGAATCCACAAGTTGCGCCGTATTCTGGTGCCATATTTGAAATTGTTGCACGGTCAGCTAAAGGCATGCTCTTTAGTCCATTACCGAAGAACTCAACGAATTTACCAACTACACCTTTTTGACGTAATACTTGTGTTACTTTTAATGCAACGTCTGTCGCTGTAGTACCACTTGGAAGTGTACCAGTTAATTTCACACCGATTACTTCAGGTACTGGGAAGTATGAAGGCTGTCCAAGCATTCCAGCTTCTGCTTCAATACCACCAACGCCCCATCCAAGAACGCCGATACCGTTAATCATTGTTGTATGTGAGTCTGTTCCAACTAACGAATCTGGATATGCAACTAAATCACCTTCAGCATTTTTCACAGCATGAACAACTGGTGCTAAATATTCAAGGTTTACTTGGTGTACAATACCTGTAGCTGGTGGAACCGCACGGTAGTTATCAAATGATTTTTGTGCCCAGCTTAAAAATTTATAACGTTCTTCATTACGTTTAAACTCTAAGTCCATGTTGAATGCAAGCGCGTCTGCCGTACCCGCTCTATCAACCTGTACAGAGTGGTCAATTACAAGGTCTACAGTAATTTCAGGATTAATTTTGTCAGGATCTCCGCCCATGTCTGCCATTGCTTTACGAAGCGAAGCCAAATCAACAACAGCTGGAACACCAGTGAAATCTTGTAAAATTACACGTGATGGTTTAAATGGAACATCGATATCTTGAACATCTTTCGTTCCCCATTTCGCTAAATTTGTAACATGCTCTTCTGTGATTACACGTCCGTCTACTTGACGAAGTACTGATTCAAGTAAAACTTTCACGGAATATGGTAATTGAGATACGTTGCCAACCCCTGCATTTTCAAGCGCTTTCAAATCATAATAATGATACGTTTTTCCATCTACTTCAAAAGTTGCACGTGATTGAAATGGATTATGTTTGACCATTATGTTTCCCCCCTGTTAAACGTGACTAAGTTGTCTGAATATAAAATGTAGACAAACTTTTCAATACCTTACGATAATATCTTATTACAACTTTCTAAATAAGTAAATAATAAGAAACTTATAGATTATCATAAGTTTTCTTTATGTTTCTAAATTTGAATAGCTTTCATGCTCCTTATGAATACTATTATCATAAAGTAAAGTGCTCTATCAGCAGTTTACTTACAGTTCATACATACTATGAACTGCTCATCATTCAACATACAAAAAATGTTATAGAGGTGAAATAAAATGGGTAAAAGAAAAGCAAATCATACTATTTCAGGAATGAATGCTGCATCTGCACAGGGACAAGGAACTGGTTACAATGAAGAATTTGCAAACGAGCCTTTAACTCCAGCAGAGCGACAAAATAATAAGAAACGTAAAAAGAACCAGTAAAGAAAAATCCCAAAAGGTCTATTTTCCTTTTGGGATTTTTTCTAATGTTTATAACGTAGTAATTCCGAAACCGTTACAAATCGATAGCCCTGCTTTTTCAGCTTAGGTAAAATTTTTGCTAGTGCTGCTACCGTTTGACTACGATCATTTCCTCCATCATGTAACAATACAATATCGCCACTTTTAGCATTTTTCACTACATGATTTACAATGGATTCAACCCCTGGATTTGCCCAATCACGTGGATCTTGATGCCACGACCATAGAACAGTTTGATAACCAGCTTCTTTCGCTGTTTTAAATACAGCATCGTTAATATATCCACCAGGAGGACGGAATAGCAAAGGTTCTTTCACCCATTTTTCAAAAAATTTCTTTCCATCTAAAATATCATTTTCTAATTTTTTATCTGATGAATTACTCGCATACAAATGATTCATCGTATGATTTCCAATTTCATGTCCCTCTTTTAACACTTGCTTCACTAAGTATGGATTGCGCTGAACTCGAAATCCAATCATAAAAAATGTCGCTTCAGCTTTATATTGACGTAATAGATCTAAAACTTGTGGTGTATACGTTGGATCTGGCCCATCATCAAATGTAATTGCAATAATTTTTTCATTATTAGGTACTTCCCATGTTACATAACCAGTTGGTTCTAACTCTTTTCTGAGCAATATTTTCGCTTCCACTTTTTCCACTTGAAATATATGTACTGCGCATAATAAAGAAAAAACGAATAGAAAAATTTTCTGTTTTAGCATAACGTTTACTAAAGCAGCAAGGTTGTCTAATAGACAACAACCTCATTTACTTTTCTAATTGATCTACATTTCGCATTATATTTTGGAGATTATTTTCATATTGCTCAAGTTGTGGACGTTGTGTTTCTGAAGCTACCTCTAGTGCATTTTGAATTTGTTCATATGCTTCCTGAACCTCTTGACGTAACTCTTTTAAATCATGACCGTAGTTAGGGTCATTTTTCACAATATTATTAAATGCATTTTCTGCTTGTGTAACTCCTTGCTGTGCCGCTTGAAAAGCTTGTTGCTTATCTTTATGATATGGCATTATATAATCCCCTTTCTGTAATAGTTAGTCCCCTTTATCTTTACCTTTTTTTCTAAAAACATTCTTGTATAAAATCGTCAACTTCTCTCATTCTAAAAAGAAAGAGGAGGTGTCATATACAATGGGTAAAAACAACCGTGAATCAAAAGAAAAACAAGGACAACCTGAGCCATTAAGCGGATCTCATAAAGTAAAAAACCGTAACCATTCACGCCAAAAAAAACATGCACATCATGATATGTAATAAAAAACATTCACATACAGTGCACATTCAACATAAAATGTTTGTATTTCATCATTTATTCTTCACCTCTGTTTCATTCATGCATAACATGATATGAATTGATATTTTACGGAGGGTGTCTTACATGGGCAAGAAAAAGAAGAATTGTCTTTTTCATGTTGATGGTTTCGAAGAATGGATGGATCAATTTTGTTCCGATTCTTATAGTAACTTTAGCTTTCCAAATCAAATTCACATCGACCTTTGTGAAACTGAAGAAGAATATATTTTGGAAACAGATGTACAAAATGTTTCAGAACAAAATGTACTCATTAAAAAGTTAGAGACAGGCCTAGCTATTTGCATACTTCATAAAAACATTTCCTTACAACGAACAATCCCTTTACCTACTACTATCATTTACAAAAAGATGCTAGCCTGCTTAGAAAACGGATTTTTAGCCATTCATATTTCCAAAAATGAAGTTGCTGATAAGCATGAAAAGAAAGTTCTTTTTTCAAATTAAGAGTTAATATAATACAAACTAAGCCCCAGTTGGTTACTGGGGCTTATGTTATTTCGCATGCATTTCTATATTAGAATTTCTATCATATCTTTTTTTCAATAAACCTTTTGTAACTAAAAGCACAGGAAATGCCACAGTTGAAAATATAGCTAGTGCTGAAAATACTGCAAACCCATTTTGGTACCCGTAGTAATCGAGAAGTACTCCTCCAAACCACGGACCTATTACTGCTCCAATTCCCGAAAAGCCCATCGCACCGAAGTATGTTCCTTTTAGATGCGCAACAGCAATATCATCAATAAATACATCCGTCATTGAAAACATTAATACTTCTCCAATTGTAAAAATAATTGTACAAACGGCAGCACCTAGCATAGATTCTACTATTCCAAAGCCAAACAATCCTCCGCTCACAAATAAAGTCCCCACCATAATTGATGTTAACGGTGTATACTTTTTGCACATTTGAATAACAGGGTATTGGATAATCACTACAACAATTGCATTTAAAGCGAGCATATATGAGAATAGCTTCACTCCATCCTCAAATATATATGCATTTGCAAAATATTGAGATACTGTCGTCGTTAAATGTGAAAAACCGCAATTACTCAAAATAATACCGACTAAAGCAACTAAAAATACTATATCTTTTCGCAATATACGCATTGCATTTAGCATTGTAACAGGTTTTTCTGTCCTCACTTTCTTTTTTTCCATTGGATACTTCTTAAATTGGAACGCTAATATAGCTGTATATAGAATATATACCCCAGCTGCTACTAAAAAAGGAATTGTTGATTTTGCACTCCCAATCTGTAATCCAACAATTGGTCCAATTGCAACTCCAACATTTATTGCACCGTATCGTAAGTTATAGACGAGTAACCGATACTCAGGCTTTGTTAAATCTGATAATAATGCTCTTGATGTTGGCTCAAAAAACGACCTACATAATCCATTTAAAGCGTTTAATAAAAAGAAACTTAAAACATGATCCGCAAGTGAAAAACCTATAAACACAAAAATCCAAACAATCATGGACCAGAGCATAATCGTTTTCCGGCCAAATCGATCTGATAAATTCCCTCCGATAAAACTAGCAAAAACGCCAACAAGTGCACTCGTTCCGATAATAGCACCAGTCATTCCAGCTGATACACCTTTAACAGTCGTTAAATAAATCGCTAAAAAAGGGATACTCATTGAAGTTGCAAACCTAGCAAACAATGTCCCTAAAATAATACTCATTCCAAGCGGATGAATATGCTGTAACTTCCCCTTCATCGTTAAACCTACTCTCTCTATTTTCACAAAAAAAGAAAGCAAAGGATCTGCTTTCTTTTCCTTTTTCTATACTTGAGCTGTTGATACCCGAGTTGTTCTCGTTATGTCCATATCAATTCCATATGTGAATTGTAATTCTTTACACACATCTTTAATTAAGATTACGACATTATACTTTTCATTAAATTGTAAAACGATGTTTTCTACTTCTTCATATGTATACTTATATTCCCCTGTAATGACACTTTTTAGATCAAAGCATTCGTTAATACAAAGTTGTACAAGTAGCTGGTCATATTTCTCTATTACATCTTCTTTCTTCCAAAGTAACTCTTTTACATATAATCGATCAAACTTCACACTTTCTCGATTACAATCCGTTAAAATCCGGGTCATTTCGTTTAATTCTCGATATAATTCGGAAATATTTCTGCTTAAACTAAGCAGTTTATCTACGCCGTTTTCATATAACATATTTATTCCACCCCCGCATTTTCTTTCCCTTATTATAGCAAGAAAATTCTAAAAATAGTTTCTTTCTTCTGAAATATTAGGAAACTAATTTCAATTGCTTTACAATGAAACTAGTTAATGCGAGAGGAGAAAGAAAATTGGGACACAAATTATATTACACTGACGCTTATAAGCAAGACTTTACTACTAAAATTATAAAGCAAGATTATGATAAAGATGGTAACTTATACGTTGTTTTGAATGAAATAGCATTTTATCCGACAGGTGGCGGACAACCATATGATACTGGTACATTAAATGATATAAATGTAATCAATGTAGAAGAGATAAACGGAGAAATTCGTCACTACATCGCAGAACAATTACATACAGAAGACGTAGAAGGTAAAATTAATTAGGAGCGCCGTTTTGATCATATGCAACAACATGCAGCTCAGCACATTTTATCTGCTGTTTTTTGGGACTATTTCAACATACCTACGATTGGATTCCATCTTGGAAAAGAAACGATAACAATTGATTTAGAAACAGAAAATCTGCATGCAGAAACGGTTGAAAAGGCAGTACAAATTGCCAATAAAATCGTTTTTGAAAACCACCCAATCCGTATAGAGTGGATGAACTTAGAAGAAGCAAAAACATTACCTCTTCGTAAAGAACCAACTATGACAGAGAATATACGTGTTGTTATTATCGAAAATTACGACTACAATGGCTGTGGTGGAACCCATCCGAAATGCACTGGTGAAGTTGGTCCTATTCAAGTACTAGGATGGGAGCGCAATAAAGGTGGTATACGCTTAACCTTTATCGCTGGTTGGCGTACACTTAAATTAATGAGGCAACAGCAACAAATTATGAAAGATGTTTCCAAACAATTAAACAGTAGCGAAACTGATATCCCAGCAAAAGTAGCACAGCTTCTTACCTCTCAAAAGGAAAACGAAAAAACAATACAAACAATGAATGAAAAATTATTATTTGCAGAGGCAAATGAATTACTGCAACAGCCCACCGAAATACATGCTGGGTTACTTATTTCTAAAGCATTTACAGATCGTTCTATGCAAGAAATTGCAAAACTATCAGCTATCATTACAGAACAACAAGAGCATGCAATTACGTATTTCGTCATCGAAAATGATGACAAACTACAATGTATTCTCGCTTGCGGAAAAACAGTAACGCTCGATATGAATGCTCTTTTAAAAGATGCTCTTCCTGCAATTGAAGGAAAAGGTGGCGGAAATAAAAAGAGTGCACGCGGCGGCGGAAAAGCGGTTATGAACGGGGACGAGTTTTTAAATCAGCTTGTTTCTTCTTTACAGCCAGCAGTATAAAACATGTTTATGAAGGATAGCTAACGGCTATCCTTCAACTATATTTACAGGCCTATATTTCGTTTTAACCCTTGATAACTTCCTGCATTTGCAAAACCGCCACTTATAAGATTGATAAAAGTTTCCGAAAAACCATAATAACTTAATTCGTTAATCGGTACCATTTGCACATCATGAATCGGATTATGATCGAACTCGTTAGAAGGTAGTGTAATTTCACCTTCAATCCTTTCAAGCAGAAACGTAATATGTAACAAAGATGGACTAGCATCTGGTTTATCACAAACATAGAGTAGCTTCTTAATTTTAACTTCTAATCCCGTTTCTTCTCTCATTTCTCGAATCATCGCCTCTTCTAACGTTTCACCATTCTCTACCCTTCCTCCAGGTAAAGACCAATCGCGATTAGCCACTTTTTGCTTTACTAGCAATACTTTTTCATCTTCAATTAAAATTCCCGTAATACGAACTTGCATTACATTTTCCATATGTAATCTCCTCTTCCTGTTATATTTACAAATTAATCCTTCCACAAAAAGAACATACGTTTTATAATTAAAGAAAATTATGGAAGAAAGAAGTTGTTATATTCATGCGTCCACCTTTAACAAAATCTATATCACTTAAAGATTTTCAAAACTATTATTGGTTAAAAGCAGAACTGCAAACATTTTGTCGCGAGCATGGTTTGCCAGCTAGTGGCTCTAAGACCGAAATAACCGAGCGTATCTCACATTATTTAACTACGGGGAAAGTCTTAAAAAACAGCTCTGTGCAAAAAGTGAGCAAAGCTCCCCTCTCTTATAAAGACCTTTCTCTTCAAACGATTATTACTAAAAATCACCGCTGTAGCGAAGATGTTCGTGCTTTTTTCAAAGAAAAAATCGGAACAAACTTCCGCTTTACAGTAGCTCTTCAAAAATTTTTTAAAGAAAATGTTGGAAAAACATATGAAGACGCGGTAGCTTTTTGGCATGAAGAAAACGAACGAAAAAAAGACCCTACATACAAAACAACTATCGGTGCACAATTTGAATACAATCGCTTTACTCGTGACTTTTTCGAAGATCCAAATAATAAAGGAAAAGCAAAAGCTGATGCGATTGCTGCTTGGAATGAAATAAAAGCAAAACCTGGTAGCAATGTTTATGTTCCTCAAAAAGTAGAAAACTAGTTCCTTTCTAGTCTTCTACTTTCTCAAATAATAGCGCAACCCCTATCCCGCCTCCAATTCCTAATGTAGCAATTCCATATTTCATATGCTCTCTTTGCGCCTGATAAAATAAACGTGTTACAAGCATAGCCCCAGATGCACCGTACGGATGACCGAGCGCAATTGCCCCACCATTTACATTTAATTTTTCATACGGAATTTGTAACTCCTTTGCACAAGCTACAACTTTTGAGGCAAATGCTTCATTTATTTCAAAATAATCGATGTCCTCTACTTTCATATTCATTTCGTTTAATAATTTGTTCACCGCAAATATTGGACCAGTTCCTGGAAGATTGGGATCTACTCCAACTACAGCACTACGAACGAAACGAAGTACAGGTTTATAACCTAACTTTAAGGCTTGTCCCTCTTCCATTACAAGAACAGCACATGCCCCATCATTTACACCACATGAATTACCTGCCGTCACTGTTCCATTTTGTAAAAATGCGGGCTTTGTTCTTTTAATGATTCGTTCATAATTCATTTCTAGCTTTATAGATTCATCTAATAATCCATTAAAAGAAAATATTTCATCATGTATATAGCCTTTTTCTAACGCTTGCAATGTCCGCTTATAACTAAGACAAGCGTACTCGTCTTGCATTTCTCTCGTTATGTTATAACGCTCCGCAACATATTCAGCCGCTACTCCCATGTCAGGATCACCAATTGTTTCAGGTGAAAATCTTGCTCTTTTTTGAAAAGGTGACGTACTTGTACTCTCTACTCCTCCTGCAATATAGCAATTACCTGCTCCGCCTTGAATGAAATGACATGCAGTGCGAATTGCTTCTAATCCGGCACCACATTGCCGATCAATCGTTACACCAGGAATATGATAGCCAAGTCCTGCCGCTAAAGCAGATAATCTTGCAACATTCCCTCCTGGCCCAACAACATTACCTAATATGACATCATCTATTTCCCTCTCAATCCCTTTACTTAAAAACGTAAGAAGCGGCGTTGCTAATTGCTGAACTTCATACTCTTTTAACATCCCATTCTTCTTACCAATAGGTGTTCTTTTCGCCTCTACAATAACTGCTCTATTCATATATTTTCTCCCGGTTTTCAATCATACTTTTTGCTTCCATACGAGCGATTTTCCCACTATTTGTATAAGGTATTCCATCTACAAAATGCCATTCTTTCGGTATTTTAAAAGAGGATAATCTCTGTAAGCAAAAACTCTTTAATTGTTGTTTCGTAGCACTTCCTTTTACGATCGCGACGGGCTTTTCACCCCAGTAACTATCTTTCACACCAATTACAACTATTTCATCGACAGCTGGGTGTTCATGTAATACACTTTCTATTTCTTCTGGATAAATATTGATTCCTCCAAATAAAATCATATTCTTCTCTCTACCAACAATATATATAAAGCCTTCTTCATCTTCATAGCCTACATCTCGCACTGTCATCCAGCCTTCTGCATTCAACTCCCGTGTTAAAACCCCATCTATTATGTATCCCATAAAAAACTGATCACTTTTCACATAAACAGTTCCTATCTCGCCTTTCGGTACTTCTTTTCCCACTTCATTACATATTTGAACCTGCACATTGTGACAAGGTTTTCCTACTGAATTTGGCCTTCTTTCGCTTTCTGCATCGACTAGTGCTGTTACAAAACTTAACTCTGATGCACCATAAAATTCATATCTTTTCGCATAAGGAAATATACTCTTTATTTTTTCTTTCGCTTCAGCTTCCCATTTCGCTCCTGATGAAATAATTTTCATTTTATTTTCTATTACTCTATTTTCTTTATATAAAGATTCAAGCATTGTCGGAACTGTATACATAACTGATATATTTTCAGTTTCTAACTTATCTAGTACTTGATTTGGAATGAACTTTCTCATAATGTACACCGTTTGTCCTACATATAATGCACTTATTGCCCCGTATAAGAAAAGAGAATGAACGAGCGTCCCAGCTATTAAAATCGAATCCTCCCTTTTCATATAAAAGTCATGTACATTACAATCAAAACTATGAACCCACGATTGTTGTGCACGTAAAAATGCTTTTGCTGTTCCTGTTGATCCTGATGTAAATCCCATATAAAAAGGAGCATGTTGTACACTTTCTACAGTGGAATATGTAGGAAGATATTTCTCTATCATTCTTTTCCACTCATCAATTTCAATTACTCTTCCTTCTTCATCCAATAGATCATTCACCTTATATCGTTCTGTCACAATCATATCCGGATTACTAATTTCAATTCTTTCTCTGAGCTCATCTTGTTTCCACTTTATATCTAACGGAACACAAACCCACCCGGCCATAGCGGCACCAGAAAATAGTTGTAAAAACTCTATACGATTTTCTAATAGGATTGCTATCGTTTTATTCTTCAATTTTTTTTCATTTAACCAGCTTGCTACTTTACAAACTGATTCAAACCACTCTTTATATGTTAAAACTCTATCATTTTCCTTTATCGCTATTTTATTTGGTTGTAAAGAGGCATGCTTTTTATATTCTTTTGTAATCCCCATATGAGATGTCCTTTCTTTACAAAAATAATAAAAAGAAACACGCAATAAACGTGTTTCTTCCCTTTATCATCCCGCATTTGTATATTTTCCATTCTTTAAAGCGGGTGTAATAATATGTTTCAATGAACGATGTAATTTTGTTACGAGAACTGCCGCAATAATTGCTTTTATACAATCCCCTGGTAAAAACACAGCACTCACTTTCATTGTCTCCCATACAGAAACATTCATTAAAAACGCTTGTACAGTAATACCAAATACATAAACTACGAAAATACCACCAATTATATTAATACATAATACTTTTATAATAGAAACTTCACGTAAACGCTCAATTAAATAACCAATAACAAACGCTCCAATGATGTAACCAAGTAAATATCCTGCACTTGGCCCAACAAATACACCAAGGCCACCACGTCCACCAGCAAGTAATGGTGCTCCAACTCCTACAATAAGTAAGAAAATAAGCTGACTTAACGCACCTAGACGTGATCCTAACAACCCACCCGCAAGCATAACACCGAGTGATTGCAATGTAATCGGAACTGGTGTAATAGAAAGAGCAATCGGAGGTATTAACCCTAACACTCCCATAATAGAACTAAATAAAGCGACGAAAACTAAATTTTTTGTATTCATATTTGCTTCTCCTATTTGTAAACTTAAAATGTTTCTCAGATAACATATTACAGGAGTTATATTATCTTTCTATTTAGTTTTTGTCAACCAGTTAAACATATTAGTTTACAAATATAAATTCAATTATTTCTCTTTATGCAAATGCTCAAGTTCTTTCCGAAGCGCCTGCTTTAAAAACTTCCCAACAGATGTTTTCGGTATTTCTTCCATAAATACAATATCATCTGGTAACCACCACTTCGCAAACTGTGGTTTTAAAAACTCATATATTTCTTCTTTCGTTACTGTACTATTTTTCTTTTGAACGACGCAGGCAACAGGTCGCTCTTGCCACTGAGGGTGAGGAATTGCAACGACAGCCGCTTCAAATATAGCATCATGTGCCATTAAAGCATTTTCAAGATCGACAGAAGAAATCCATTCTCCCCCGCTTTTAATAACATCCTTCGTACGGTCAACAATTTTCACGCAACCTTCCTCATCCACTGTGACAACATCACCAGTATATAACCATCCATCGCGAAACCCTTCGACAGTACGATCATCGTTATAATAGCTTTCAGCGATCCACGGTGCTCGTAAACATAATTCTCCCATCTCAGTACCATCCCACTTCACTTCACCATTTGTCCCGACTACTTTCATCTCGACACCAGGTACAAGATATCCTTGTTTAGAGCGAATTTCTAGTTGCTCTTCATACGATAATTCCGTTTCATAACTTTTCAAACGTGCAAGTGTTACGAGTGGACTCGTTTCAGTCATACCATATGCATGTATGAACGGAACATTATGTTTCTGTTCAAATGCTTTAATAACACTTTTCGGCGCCGCTGCACCTCCGCATAGTATTCTCGTCATACTAGATAAATCGTAACTATTATTTTCTAACTCTTGTAATACGCCGAGCCAAATTGTCGGCACACCCGCAGCTAACGTCACTTTTTCTGATTGAATCATCTCTAATAAAATTTTCGGAGTAAACATCGGTCCAGGAAGAACTTGTTTTGATCCAAACCAAGTAGCAGCGAAAGGAAGTCCCCAAGCGTTCACATGAAACATAGGGACGATTGCCATTGCTGCATCACTTTCCGATAAAGCAGCTGTATCAGCTAAACCGAGTGCCATACAATGCAAAACAGTACTACGATGCGTATATACAACACCTTTTGGATTTCCTGTAGTCGCTGACGTATAACACATACCAGCAGGTGTATTTTCATCAATATCTTTTACAAATTGGAAATTTGGATTGCCTTCTTCTAATAGCTTTTCATAATGATATACAGGTTCCAGCGTAGTATTTGGGAGTTCATCTTTATCAGTCATAATAATGTAAGCTTGTACAGTTGATAATTGTGATTGAATATTTTCAACGAGTGGTACGAGATCTTCATCTATAAGTAGAACTCGGTCTTCTGCGTGCTGAATAATGTATGAAATATGTTGAGGAGATAAACGAATATTAATTGTGTGCAAAACAGAAGCAATACCTGGAATAGCAAAATACGCTTCCACATGTCGATGATGGTTCCACGCTAATGTTCCTACACGTTCACCTTCTTTAATTCCAAGCTTTTTCAACGCACTGGAAAGTCTTCTCGTCCTTTCCCCTAACTGCTTATACGTTAACGTTGTAACTGTATCATGTGTCCGTGAAACAATTTCTTTCTTCGAAAATAGTTTCTCTGCTCTTTCCATCATAGAACTAATTGTTAGCGGTACGTTCATCATCATATTGGTTATATCCCCCTTTAAAGCGTTCTCATTTTTTGTTTATTATAACAGACTTCTGCAAATAACCACTATATTTTTCTGTATTTTCTGAATTATTTTCTTGGAAATAATTCAGAACGATAAAAAACATGTTTTGAATACATTGATTCGAAACATGTTTTTTTATCTTTTATAAACTATCTACCTTTTTTCTCACTTTCTTTTTCAGTTTAAAAATAAGACGATTACTATATTCTTTATTTTCTACTAAGATCCGATATATCTCCCATACTCCTAACACACGAACAAAAAGATAAACTCCGATAGCAATAAGTACAACACAATAAGGGTAGTACTGCACAAGCTCTCCTGAAGTAATTCGTTTTTTCTCAAATAAAAACGGTATCGCGCCTGCTGCTATAAAACAAAATCCAACGATCATTACTGCAGCATACTTCTTCTTAATAATCGCATATCTTTTTGTCAATTCTTTTAGAAAGTTTTGATCAAATAGTAGTTCTTCCTTTTTCAATACATTGTATCGACTCTCTTCTATTGTTACAGATGCCATCATTGCTCCAATCCCAAGCACTGCAATGATAATGACAAGAAACGTAGACATTGTCGCATTTTCTTTAAATAATAAGTACGGTATTGTAGATAAAATAAGCAAACTAAATCCTAACGCAATATATTTAGAAATTTTTTGTCCATACACTACATACCCTTCTGCCATTTCCTTACTTACATAGTAACCATTTTTCTTTTCGTTACTTTGCTCTGCAGTTTCTTTTAATAAATAGTCGAGTGATACTTCAAATACATTTCCAATCATTATTAATTTTTCAGTTTCAGGAAAACCTTGACCGTTTTCCCATTTACTAACTGCTTGCCTTGTGGTATTTAATTTTTCAGCTAATGCTTCTTGAGAAAGGCCCTTTTCCTTTCTTAATCTAAAAAGCTTTTCACCAAATCCCATATGTGTGTCCCCCTTTGTTTTCTTACCTAAATTGTATGTAAACATTGCCCTTATCTCTATCTTCCTGCGGTTGCACTTTGTCAACTTGCGGTTGCGATTGTGTTATATAGCGTTTTTTTTCTATACTTAGAACGTTAATAAAAATAGCGCTTCCTAATAGTCCATTTGTTGTTATCAAAATAAAAAAACTCCTTAATTCATTTAAAGGAGTTTTCAATGTAAGATATTTCATTGATTCATATATCTTTCTCTAGATATAAAATACCTTTTTGTATCACGATTCTTACCTTTAATAAACATATCCTTCTGAATTGTATATTTGTACTCCATATTCAAACGTTTCATTAATTTTTCAGATGCTTCATTTTCTGAATCACATCCCGCTTCAATACTATTAAGATGCAATTCATGAAAACCATAGTAGAAAAAAGCTAACACAGCCTCCGTAGCTAATCCTCTTCCCCAATATTTTCGAGATAAGGCGTATGCAATTTCTGCTGTATGTGTGACCAAATCATATTTTATAAATCCACACGTGCCTATAAGTTTTTTTCCTCTTTTAATAAAATTCCAAGAGGTGCTACTTGCCCTCCATTGTACTGACCCACAATTTCTTCTATATAGTTATATGTGTCACATAACGATCGATGAGCATCCCATACAGTAAAAGTTGTCATCTCTTTATCTGTAGCATACTCATATATATGTAAACTATCACTCATATTCATTTTCCTTAACATAAGTCGTTTCGTATACAAAGTTGGATATGACCATTTCTCAATGATCATAACGGCTTCTGCTTAAACTTTTCATAATTCCTTACCTTTAGTAAAAGGATATTCCCACAATCTGTACAAATATAAGCATCCACCGGCGAAGATGTAAACATCGTTTCCTTTTTCCGTATTTGTGCATATCCGACAAACTCACCTTCTCCTATGTTTTGAGAACCACAATTAGAGCATGTCTGCACGGTTTTTTGTTTCATGAGAGCACCACCTTTAATCTGTTTCCACTCCCTTCGACAGCTCACTTCCATTTCCCTTCCAAAAAACCTCTTATTCTCTCATATTTCAACAGGAATCTCAAAACAAAAATCGTATATGTACTATGAAATATATTTATTAACGGAGGAATTTTATGACTACTGTTATGACACTTGATATAGCAACAGAAATTGAAAATGCAGAAATTGATATGCTCTCTTCTAGATTAGAGAGACTACAAACAATGAGCGGAAACCCAATGCAAGTGCAAATGAAAAAATTCGGTAGTGCCACTGCCTTTTCATCAAAAATAATTGCTGGTCCTGCTTTTAATACGGTAAAAGGTATTACAAATGCAGATGCGATTGATGCAATCATTTCTTATTATGAATCACTACAAATCCCTTGTCGTTTTGAAATTACCCCAGCACAAGGTACAACTGAATTATTTCAATACTTATCTCAAAAAGGATTTTATCAATCTAGCTTCCATACTGCTTTGTATAGTATACCGAGAGAGGGTTCATCACTTCTTCCTTCTAATATTACAATACGAAAACTAAAAGAAAATGAGTTTGATATTTTTGCAGACATTTATGTACGTGGATTTAATATGCCATCCTTTACAAAAGATGGCGTCCGCCAAAATAACGAAATTCTCTACAATAAACCTGGCTGGTATTTTTTCATAGCCGAAGTTCAAAACACTCCTGCGAGTATAGGAGTTCTCTATATAAATAACGGTGTTGCTTCATTAGCTTCTTCTGCTACTTTGCCAGAATTTCAACGTAAAGGCTGTCATACCGCATTAATTCAAAAACGAATTGAAATAGCTATTGAAGCCAATTGTAAGTTAATAGTTGGACAAGCAAGGTTCGGTAGCGGCAGTCAAAATAATATGGAACGTGCCCATATGAAAATTGCTTATACGAAATCTATATGGACTGCAAAAGAAATATAATTAACACTCTTTCTCTTCTCATTACAATTTTATACATTTCATGACAATTCCTTTTCTATCCTATTAATCATTTGAATATTCGAACTAGATTTGATACGCTATTACTAGATACATCATTCAACTTGCAATATGAAAAGAGAATTCTAATCAAACTACAAGGAGGAGAAATGTATGACTAAACATGATCATGGTTTAAAAGAAAAAGTAGAAGGTGCCATTGATAAGGTAAAAGGTGAAGTAAAAGAAGTTGTTGGGAAAGTAACTGACAATAAGAAATTACAAGCTGAAGGAAAATGGGATAAGGTGAAAGGCACTGCTAAAGATACAGTTGGTAATGTGAAAGAAAAAGTACATGAATATAAGGAACATAAGGAACATAAGAAAGAAAAATAAAAAAGAGCCCATTGGTCATCTCCCTGTCAAGTAGACAGTAATAAAAAGAGTATTATGCCACGGCCTTTTCCCGATATTCTATCGGGGAAAGGCCGTGAAGTTTTTCTTGGAATCTTTCTGTATTATAAAATTGAATATATTCTTGAATTGCTCGGTAGGCCATTTCATATGTTTTTGGGCACACTAAATACAACTTCTCTGTTTTTAAATGTGAGAAGAATGATTCGATACACGCATTATCAAAACAGTTTCCACGTCTAGAATGACTACCGACAAATCCTAATTTCTCTAACTGTTTTGCGTAGGATTTAGATGTATATTGAAACCCTTGATCTGAATGGAAAAGGGGCTTAGTAGTTAATGACTTCCCTTCTAATTGACGTAATGTAGTTAAA
>NZ_CP016285.1:3344726-3414524 GCF_001679765.1 Bacillus sp. B25(2016b)
CTTCCCGTGTAGATTTGGATTGCGCTTTTTTAAATACTCAACCTGTGCCTTCAAATAAGCATTTTCTTCTTCTAGACTATTAAAATTCTTTCGATTCCAGACACCACGTTGATCATCAAAGGACTCCCCTTGTTGCGCACGTTTTACCCACTCAATAATCTGGGCATCGCTCTTCACACCGAGTTGTTCACGAATTTCTCGCAATGATTTTCTCTCTTCTAATCGAAGACGAACTGCTTCTCGCTTTAGTTCTTCTGTATATTTTTGAAATGATTGTCCTTTTCTTGCCATAAAAAAATCCCCTCCAGATAAAACAGTATTGAGTCCATCATATCAGATGGACTCTTTTTTTACTGTCTACCTATAGGGGATAATACCACATCGGCTCTTTTTTTATTTTCCTTCATTCTTCTCTAACACGTATAAATCTTCTTCGATATTCGTTAATTTCTCACTTACAAGCTTTCTTGCATCTCCAATTGCTTGATTGTATGCAAATGGTCCAACTAATTTAATCATTTCTTCTATTAAACGCTCTGCTTGGAAACGTCCAATTTCATCTAAATCTTCTTCCATGAAAAATTGCTGAATTTGCGCTACAAGCTCTTCTTTTTTATCATTTGGTATTTTTATATTTATCATCCTTGTTACTCCTCTATATTAAAGATAATATCTTCCTTAACTCTACCATAGAAAAATGATTACCAGGACAGCTTTTTGTAACTCCTTCTAACTCCCTATGACCTAGTATATTTTCTTTCTTTATAGCAAATTGCTTCATAAACATTTTACATAAAGAATATAATGCATTCACTTGTGCAGGAGTTGGATCGTATTTATCAAAATTTCCCGTCATACATATTCCAATTGTATGACGGTTATGGTCTTTCGCGTGCGCTCCAATATGTAAACCTCGCCCTTCCACTACAGTTCCATCCTTTTCGATAAAATAGTTGTAACCAATTCCGCTCCATCCTCTTACAGTTTGATGAAATTCATGCGTTTTATACACGTCCCATCCATCTTCAGCTGTATGGTGAATAATCAGTTTGTTTACTTTTTCTAAAGGAACTAATTCATCTTGAAATGTTAGATTGACACGTTTAATTTCCATTTGAACTGCCTCCTCTTAAAAATCAATCATAATAATCGTTTTATCATCTGGCCTTATTCTCTTTTCCGCTTCTAGCTCTTTAATGATTGCTACATATTCGTTTATACTATTCTTTCTTATATATGCAACAGTTTGTTCTAATGACCAATCTGGGTGGAATAATCCGTCTGAACAAATAAAAATTCCACTCACTTCATCTATATGTAATTCACCATGTTGTAAATAATGTATCGCTTCTTTCATTCCATTTGCAACTGAATAACCATTTGGCATATTTGCAAGATAACGATTGTATTTTAACTGTTGTCGCACATCTTGAAAAACATGTTCTTCTGGTACAGATAACCCTTTTTTACGATCTTCTTCCCTCTTCTTTTTTGCTCGTTTACTAATTCCTTCAACTGTGTCTTTCGTTAATACTTGCATCGTTCCATTTTGAAAAGTTGCGACAATCATACAGTCCCCAAGCTGCGCATATTCAATTTTCTCACCAACTATTTGAACTGCCGCGATACATGTGCACCACAAATGCTCTTTTTTTCCCATGTCTACTTCATATTCTAACATTTTGCTTTGCAATGCTTCATTTGCTTTGGCAACTGCAAATTGTAAACTATGATTCTCTCGTAATGCAGTAAAATAACTTGCAAATAAATGCGAAGCGATGTATGCTCCATTATGTCCATTTTCATCACGAAACGGGACAAGTGGTGTTGCACCGTCACATACACCATAAATCTTTTTTTCTTTATTACAAAAATAAGAATCCTCACATTCTTGCTTCAACGGGCTTTTCTGTTGATATGTTTTTATCTTCACAACTGTATCCCCTTTCAAATAATAAAATACTCAAATTCTTTTGATTAATCTAATTTACCGAAATAAACTGTTTTTACCCAAAACTTTCAATATCATATATAATCTTGAAATAATATGAATTTTTCAGTGAAGGACGGGAAAGAAATGGTCAGATTCCTTGGTGTTATTATCGGTTCTATTATTATTGCGGTTGCCTTTAATCTTTTCCTTATCCCCCACAAAATTTTAAGTAGTGGAATTGGCGGAATTGCTATTATTTTAGGGATTGTAACCCCTGTAAACACAGGCATTATTAACTTTGTATTAAACTTACCTATCCTTATTTTAGGGTACATAGGTCTTGGAAAAAAAGTAATTTTTAACACAGTTGTCTCTGTAGTTGTATTATCTGTTGCATTATACTACGTTCCAGTAAAAGTCGTAGCAACAGATCCATTGTTATCTTCTATCTTCGGAGGTGTCATCGCCGGAGCTGGTATTGGTCTTGTTTTTAACTGTAATGGATCCACTGGTGGATTTGATATTATCGGTATGCTTTTATCCCGCAAGCGAGACATTAAACTTGGCGGATTCCTTATTATTTTAAATGCAGTCGTTGTAATAATCGCAGGATTCTTCTTCACCTGGGATGTTGCACTTACAAGCTTACTTTCAATTTATGTAACCGGTAAAGTAATTGATGCTGTTCATACAAAACATCGTAAAGTTACACTTATGATTGTAACAAATGAAGCAGAAAAAATGAAAAAACAACTTCTTTCAACTGTTGTACGTGGAATAACGTTACTTGATGGCGAAGGTGCTTATTCAAGCGAGAAAAAGCGTGTACTTATGACCGTCGTTTCTCGTGAAGAATTAGCAAGTATGAAACTAACAATTTCTGAAATCGACCCGAATGCATTCGTTAATATTACAGAAACTGTAGAAGTGTTAGGACTTTTCAGAAGAAGTTAAAGACTAGGTGGGAATCCACCTAGTCTTTATTTTGCATAAATTCAATTCGGTTTCCAAATGGATCTGACACGTAAAATCGAATTACATCTGGCCGTGCATAATCATCAATCACTTTAACACCTTGCTCTATAAGTGTTTGCTTAAATTCATTAATTTCATTCACATAAAAAGCTGGATGAGCCTTTTTAGCTGGTGTAAAGTTCCGCTCGACACCAATATGAATTTCTTGATTTCCGCATTTAAACCAACATCCGCCTCGTTTTTTCAACTCTTCTGGCTTTGGAATTTCTTCCATACCAATCATATTCCCATAAAAATCACGCGCCTCTTCTTCACACCCTACAGGTGCAGCTACTTGCACGTGATTAATCCCTTGAATATAATTTTTCATTTCCTCTCCCCTCCTCTACCCTAATGTTATATGGAAAACAGCCGTCTGTAACTTACAAAAGGTTTATAAAACAATATAAGCTCCCCTTATTACCACCCTGCATTCACCTTACAAAAAATAAAAAAAACAAAATTTATTCTATAACTTCCATTTTTTATAGAAATACACATTACATCTATATTATAGTTATGAATAGACAAATCTTTTTAGATGCTATTTGTACGGAGGAACTATTATGAGTCGTAAAAAATATTCACCAACTCAAAAAAAACGTCATCCGAACATTTCTAGACGTTTGCGAAACCATATACAAGATCGTTCATTAACAGAAATGTACGCATCTCTGTTCGAACACAATCCTGATAGTATTATTTCATTAAATTTAGAAGGAGTTATTCTACATATAAATCCTTCTGCCGAAAGAATATTAGGTTACACTTCTTTAGAATTAGAACAGAAAAATATTACCTCTATTTTAGAAGCCCATATTTCTGAGCAAGTATTACAAAATATAAAGAATACTGAAGCGGATAATCAACAAGAGTATATCTTATCTATTTATCATAAAAATGGATTCTTATTAGATGTTGTGACAAAACTAGTTCCTATTTTTGTTCAAAATCGTCTTACTGGCGTATATGCTATTATGAAGCCGCTTGAAAAATCAGAAAGAATTGAGAATATGCTAAAAGAAAGTGAGAAGAGATTACGTACATTAGTAAACTCCATGCCTGCCTTTGTTATATTTAAAGATCATGAAGGGCGCTGGCTTGAGGCAAATGACTACGCACTTTCTTGCTTCAATTTCCATCATGTACCTTACCATGGGAAAAAAGATAGCGAACTCATTCAATATAATGAAGCATACCGAGAAGCTTTTTTACATTGTGAAGAAATTGATGAACTAGCATGGCAACAAAGACAAATTCTTCATGGCGAGGAATTTATTATACATAGAGATGATTTCGATCTAATCTTAAGTATATCAAAAGTCCCGCTTTATCATCCTGACGGTTCTCGCAAAGGTCTTATCGTGATGGGGAGAGATGTTACTGAGCTAAAAGAAACTGAAAAGTTATTACGAAAATCTGAGAAGCTCGCAGTAGTCGGACAACTGACAGCTGGAATTGCCCATGAAATTCGAAATCCACTCACTTCTCTAAAAGGTTTTCTAACGTTGCTCCTCCCTGAAATAAATGAGGAGCAAAAATGGTATATCGATGTTATGTTAAGTGAGATTTCACAAATGGAATCCATCACGAGTCAATTTATGGCGATGTCTAAGCCACAAGTATTATCTATCCAAACTTGTAACATACAAACTTTAATTGAAGAGGTAGTTACATTTATTTTACCGACTGCAATTATGCATAGCGTTCATATCATCATGGATCATTTTGATTACGTATATGATATTCAATGTGACGGTAACCAATTAAAACAAGTTTTTATAAACATATTAAAAAATGCGATAGAAGCGATGCCCAATGGCGGAAATATTTTCATCCAAACAAAACCATTAGAGGATAATTTCATCTTAATACGAATTATCGATGAAGGTTGTGGCATTCCAGAAGATCGTATCTCCCGTCTAGGCGAACCTTTTTATAGTTTAAAAGAAAAAGGCACAGGACTAGGATTAATGATGTGTTACAAAATAATTGAAGAACATCATGGTAAATTACACATTTCAAGCGAATTAAATAAAGGTACAATTGTTGATATTAAGCTACCACTTTCTTCATCTCATCTTGCAATCCAGTCTTAAATAAAAAAGAAGCATCTGCTAATCATTAGCAGATGCTTCTTTTTTAAAATGCTTTGTCATACCACTCTTTTGCTTTTTCTACTTCACCCATCGTTAATTGATGCCCTCGATTTTCCCAATGCATTGTTACATTCGCGTTTGCATTTTCTAATAGTACCTTCAATTCCTCTGACTCTGCTGATGAACAAATTGGGTCATTTGTCCCAGCAGCAATAAATACAGATTTCCCTGCTAAATTTGCTAATTGCATTCCTCTTCTTGGTACCATTGGGTGATGAAGCACAGCACCTTTCAATGCATTTTCGTAATGAAATAATAAGCTTGCTGCGATATTTGCCCCATTCGAATAACCGATAGCTACAATGTTATTTCTATCGAATTTATATTCTTTAGCCGCTTCATCTAAAAATTCATTTAATTCCTTCGTACGGAAAATTAAATCCTCTTCATCAAAAATGCCTTCTGCTAATCGGCGGAAGAAACGCGGCATCCCATTCTCTAACACATTTCCCCTAACGCTTAATACCGACGCTTCCGGATCAACTATTTCTGCAAGTGGTAGTAAATCTAATTCATTACCACCTGTGCCATGAAGTAATAACAACACTGGTTTTGACGTATCTTTTCCTTTTTGAAAAACATGTTTCATCATAATCCTTTTCCCCCTTCAATCACTTTAATCTAAATTTCTCACTTCAAATGGTAAAAGCGTTTGTTCAATCTGTTTTCTATGTTGTTCATATTGTTCCGGTAACTTTAATTCCTCACCCATCGTCTCTAACGATTCATCATGAGCGAAACCAGGAGGATCTGTTGCAATTTCAAATAAGATTTCACCATGTTCTCTAAAATAAATCGCGTTAAAATAATTTCGATCTTGTACAGGAGTTACGTGATATCCAAAACGCGACACATGCTCTTTCCAGTCTAGCTGATCAGCATCGTCACTCGCTCTCCAGGCAATATGATGAACTGTGCCAACGCCCATTTGGCCACGACCGATTGTTGATAATTTCAAATCAATAATATTTCCAATGTCAGCAGAAGAACGGAATCGAACAAATTCACCCTCTTCTCCAATTTTCTCAAGACCCATAATATGTTCTAATAATTCAGCTGTTTTTTGAGGCTGTGTAGATAAAAGAACAGCACCTCCAAACCCTTTAATTGCTACTTCTGGTGTAACTTCTCCAAAACTCCAATTATTTAATTCGCCTTCTTCTCTTTCAACTAATTCTATATGCAAACCATGCGGATCATCGAATTCTAAATACCGCTCTCCAAAACGATTCATTTTTGTATACGAAACATCGAATTTTTCTAATCTATTTTCCCAAAACTCCATTGCACCTTTTGGTACAACGTAAGACGTAATTCCTACTTGACCATCTCCAATAATACCTTGACGAGCACCTGTCCATGGGAAAAACGTAATAATTGTTCCAGGCTTTCCTCCTTCATTTCCAAAATAAAGATGGTACGTACCTGGATCATCAAAATTCACTGTTTGTTTCACTAAACGTAACCCCAATACACCAGCATAAAAGTCTACATTTTCTTGTGGATGCCCTACAATCGCTGTAATATGATGGATTCCCATTGTTTTCTTTTCCATTTCTTCCACCCCTTTTTTATTTCATTATAAAAATTCTTTTACATTTAAATTCATTATTCATTTTGTCCATGCTACAAAGTAAAATCCGTCATTATAATTTTATCTCGAATTCGAGATATTAATTACAAGATTACGTATCGGTGTCTAACCTATTGAATTATCTCGAATTCAAGATAATTCACAAAAAATATTTGTTCGATTTATAACCATAATAAATTTTCATTATGAACATTTATTATCTCGAACTCAAGATTTATTATAAGTTACTTATTTTTTATTGTCAATAAGTCCTTACTTTCATTTTACATGTAAAAAGAGTAAACGCTATTCACCGTTTACTCTTTTTGCAAATCATTTCTTTTCTTCTTCCAATACTGCTTCCATCTCATTAAATTCACGATGTATCGCTTTAACTGGTTCTTTCGTTAATAAACTTACAATAATAACAGCTAATAAGCTACAGAAGAATCCAGGTACCATTTCATACATAGTCGCTTTTAAACTTGGAATTTGTACCCAAGTAATAACAACTAATGCCCCGACAATCATCCCAGCAAGAACGCCCCATTTGTTCGTTCTCTTCCAATATAAACTTAATAAAATTGCTGGTCCAAATGCTGATCCAAATCCTGCCCAAGCATATCCAACAAGCGTTAAAATTGTATCACTCGGATGATACGCTAAAACAACTGCAATCATCGCTACAACTAATACTGACAGCCTACCGATAAATACAAGTTCTTTATCACTTGCATTACGACGGAAAAATGTTTTATAGAAATCTTCCGTTACGGCACTTGAAATAACAAGTAATTGTGAGGAAATACTACTCATAATCGAAGCCAAAATAGCTGATAATAAAAATCCTGTAATGTACGGATGGAATAAAATATTTGAGAATGTTACAAAGACCATTTCTGGGTCTTGTAATGTCGCATTATTTTTAGCATAATAAGCGATACCAATTAGACCAGTAAGCATTGCACCTATAATTGAAATCGTCATCCAACCGATACCAATTCTACGAGAAGTTTTTAAATCTTTAATAGAGGTAATTGCCATAAAGCGGACAATAATATGTGGTTGACCAAAATACCCAAGACCCCATGCTAAAAATGAAATAATACCAAGCATTGTAGTCCCTTTAAACATATCTAAATGTGATGCATCAACTTGCTTAATCGTATTGAATGTTTCTGTTACACCACCGACATCCGTAAAAGCAACAATTGGCACTAGTACAAGTGCAATAAACATAATACAACCTTGCACAAAGTCCGTCCAACTTACAGCTAGAAAACCACCAAATAGTGTATACGCAACAACGACACCCACTGTTACAAATAAACCAATTTTATAATCAAGGTTAAAAGAATTTTCAAACAAACGTCCACCTGAAACTAAACCAGCCGACGCATAAAATGTGAAAAATACTAAAATGACGATAGCGGAGACAAAACGAAGTATTTTCGTACGATCTTTAAACCGATTTTCTAAAAAGTCTGGAATCGTAATTGAATCATTTGCCACTTCTGTATACGTTCGTAAACGCGGGGCAATGATTAAATAGTTTGCATAAGCACCTATTAATAAACCTATCGCAATCCATACACTTGATAATCCTGTTGCATACATCGCACCAGGTAATCCCATTAGCATCCAACCACTCATGTCAGAAGCACCAGCTGATAAAGCTGTAACTGCTGGACCGAGTCCCCTTCCGCCTAACATATAATCTGATAAATTGGATGTCTTCTTATAAGACCAATATCCGATATACAACATACCTGCCATATAAATAGCAAGCGAAACCATAATTTCAATCTTCACCAAATCTCTCCCTTAGTCCATAAGCCATTCAAAATTTCGAAAAATGACTTTTTCTATTTTCTTGTTTTCGCTTATGGTTCCCTACCTTAACAAACATTTTTTGTTCTTTCAAGTGAACGAGCACTTTTCATTACATGTGAAAACCTTTATAAACGCCTTTATCCCAGTGGATTACAATGATTTTTCAAGAAGTTAAAGTAAAAATATTCAGAAAATTAAACAGTGTTTTTTCACACCTTATTTTCATCTGTTTACCCGATAAATTTTAAAAGAAAAAGCCACACAAATGTATGACTTTTAGCTTATTGACGTCTCAATTTTCTCTTTCTCTACATATACTTTACGAAATTTCATATAGCATCCAATACACCAAGGTACTATATAACAAACCGCAAGAGTGTAGAAAAGAATACCGATTGACTTTGGATCTAACCCTTGTAAACGTCTTCTAAAATAAGCACGTAAAAGAACGATAACTAAAAATGTAGCAATAAAAGCGATACTTTTTTTTGCATAAATTTGACCATCTTCTCTGACTTCATACCCACTTAAAATAATAAGTGGAATTGACAATAACAATCCGATCCCAGCAGCTATACCAATTTTCCAATCAGCAAGTTGTATCGGTGCTGCATATAAAGAAAAACCTGGTAATAAGAAAAATAATGGCAATAGTAGTCGTCTTCCTTTATTATTAATTGGTCGATTCGTAGAGCGCATGCGTCTAAATATAACGAGCCCTATGACGAGTAAAAAAATTGTAATACTGTAAGAACCTTGCTGCAAGTGAATCTCTCCCTAAAAATAGTCATTTTAAAAAACACTTCCCTATTATACTCCTAATTTTCCCCAAAATATGAGTATTCCTCTAAAAAATCTTACATATCAAATATACTTTTAGGTTTGATTTACTATAGGAAACAACTCCGAAAGAGGAATTACTCTCCCCACCTCGTCTTTAAACACAATATGCTCTCTAGTTAAATAGCGCGGGCTCTTCACTCCCGCCGCTGCCGCTAATGAAAATAAACTATATCTCATACTAATAATATAATTCATGACTCGCCACTTCTTCTCATACGGATCTAATGCTTTTTGATAATGTGGATTCGTCGTGGCTACACCAGATGGACATTGGCCAGAATTACATTGAAGGGCCATAATACAGCCGCTTGCCATCATAAATCCGCGGGCTGAACTTACAGCATCCGCTCCAATCGCTAAAACAATCGCTACTTTATCTGGTGTTATTAATTTACCCGATGCAAATACTTTAAACTTGTTACGGACACCATAATGATTTGCTGTATCGATAAATGTAAGTAATGCTGGGATAAGCGGCAGTCCCATACAATCTGCCATCGATTTATACGTTGCCCCTGACCCACCTTCTGAACCGTCTATTGTAATAAAATCTGGGTAAATGTTTAGTTCTTTCATTGTTTTTATTAAATCTTCCAAAGGCTTCTGCTGACCAATTACAATTTTCATTCCAACTGGTTTACCACCGCTTTCTTGCAACTGTTGAATAAAACAAAGTGTATCCGCTGCATTCTTTAAAAATGAAAATCGATTCGGTGAATTAATCGTCTCTCCCTTTCGGACGTTGCGAACAAAAGCAATTTTCTCATTTACTTTTTGCCCCTCTAAATGACCACCACGTATTTTAGCACCTTGCCCAAATTTCAATTCGAATGCTCTAATATTACTTTCTTTCGCTTTCTCCATGAATTTTTCCATTGAAAAATTACCGTCCTCATCACGATATCCAAATAACCCTGGACCAATTTGTGCAACGATATTTGCTCCTGTATGTAAATGTTCTGGAATAACGCCGCCTTCACCCGTATTAATCCACGATCCGCCTGCCATTTTCGCTCCAAAACCACTCGCTAAAATATAATTTTCTCCAATCGCACCGTAAGAAGTTGCAGATGCACCAAACATGCCATGTAGCTTCCACGGATATTTACGGTTCTCACCAACTATAATTGCATCATCTTCTTCATACAGCCAAAGATTCGTTGTATCCGCTGTCAATTTTTCTCTTCTTGAAAATAACCCTTCTTTATGAATCACGTACTTTTTACCTTCCCGCTCTTGCGTGAGATTCACACTTAATTCCTCAGTTAATATCGGAAATAATGTATTAGCAATATAATAGCCAGAAGCTTCAAAATCTCGTTTTGATCCAAAACCAAGTATTTCAGAGCGATATTTCGCTAAAAACATAACACTTTGAAAATCATAACGTGAGAAAGGCTTTCCATCCGTATCATGATCAAACCAATATTGTCGAAATTCAGGCCCTATCTTTTCCAGTAAGTAGCGCATTCTTCCTAAGTACGGATGTAATTTTAAAATAGAATGATATGTTCGTTTTTTTATAAAAAATGTAATGATAAAAAAGACGATTAAAAGCAACATTAAAAATAGTAATATACTAATAATAACGAGTAGCGTTTCACTCATCCCGCTTCCCCCTATGAAATTCCATAATAAAAGGAGAACACTCGATGTGCTCTCCTTTTATCTTTATTCATACTAACGTAGCAAGATGCTCTTTCGCGTCATATTCAACTAAACTTTCAGCGTGTTTAATTCGATGAACAAAGTCTGGATTAGCAATTAACGGTCTTCCGAATGCCGCTACATCAATCGTTCCTTCTTCCAACGCTTCTTCGGCCTCTTTCGGATTCAAATTACCAACCCCGACAATCGTACCATCCCAATATTTTCTTACTAGTTGATGAAAATTCTTTCCGTCAGCAATCTCTTGCGTATAATTCATCGTTGAAGGATGGATCATCGTTAACCCTACCTCTTTAAATATATTTATGAACGTTTCAATTGCAAACTCAGGGTTTTCCCACATATAAGTAGGATTATCACCTTTGAAAGCAGAGAAGCGAAGAAGTGTTTTATTAGCTCCAACAGCTTCTATTACAGCCGCCGTTACTTCTTTCATAAACGTTAACCTTTGTTTTAAATTACCGCCATATTTATCTGTTCGCTTATTCGCAAACTCATACGTAAATTGATCGATTAAATATCCGTGTGCACCGTGAATTTCTACTCCATCAAATCCAGCTTCGATCGCATTTTTCGCAGCTTGTGCGTATTGACCGATCACTTCTTGTATTTCTTCTAACGTCATTGCTTCTGGCGTATCAAATGGTTTACGAAAACGTGGAACATTTCCCTCTGCAGCGATAGCCGACGGTGCTTGTGGCATTTGACCACCAATTATTTCATGATGACTCATACGCCCAACATGCCATATTTGAGCAATAATCGTCCCGCCTTCTTTATGTACCGCCTCTGTAACAGGTTTCCAAGAATCGATTTGTTCTTGTGTATAAATACCTGGCACTCCTGGGTTTCCTTTTGCTCTCTGACTAATGACAATTCCTTCTGTAATAATTAGTCCAATTCCATCCGCAGCACGTTTTCTGTAGTACTCCACTACATCAGCACCAACTACTCCAGTCTCATTATCTGCAAAGCATCTTGTCATCGGTGCCATCGCTATACGATTACGAAGAGACCAAGCTCCAACTTGAATTGGATCAAACAACTTTGTTTCTTCAACGTTTTCAAAAAATCCCCCAGCATTTACATTTGTTCCTTCATAAATACTCGCTGCTTTATTACTTGAACTTGTCATTTTTCTTCCCCCTAAAAAATCTTACTATAATCGCATCATACTTACTTTTAGATAGTAACGTCAATTTTTACGACTTTACAATAAAAAATTCGAATATCCCAAAAATAAAATGCTATAAATAATATTAAAAAGGTTTCCTTAGGAGGAAACCTTTTTTGTTAACCATATATGGCTGTCAATTCGTTTATCTCTTTAATAAAAAACACCTTATCAATAGAAGTGAAAATGGTTCAGTATTCTTCTAAAAATAATAACTTATATACCTAAAACAATGAAAGCCCTACCTCTCTTTCATCCTTACGGCTCCTCGTCCGTGCCAGTGTGAATCAGGATTGCAAAAATCAAGTAACTATTTTATCGAAGTATTCAATTAAACTTCGAACATTCATAAATGAAATTAAAAAATAAAAATGGATTTGATTGTAGTAATAACAATAGAGGTAATGCTCTAAAAGTGGTTTGAAAGAGTTGAATGTCTTTGAAATGATAAATTTTCTATAATTATGTTCCCAAAAAATTCAAGATCTTTTTTGGGATATAATACATTATTTGTAATGAACCTTAACAAAAGCTTTTTATCTGATTTTCTGTGATACCTTCAATTAATCCCAGTTCACTAATCAAAAATTCATATGCGTTATCTAACATCTTCTTTTCGCTTGCATTAAGTGCTTTTTCTTTCTGTATACGCATTAAATCACGCACAACTTCAGCACCTTCTTGCATTTTACCCGTCTTTATTTTATCAGTGTTCAATTTATACCTTTGTTTCCACGTAAGTAATCTATCTGATTCCCCATGTTGAAAAATATCCATTATGTGTGCTAATGCGGTTATATCCGTAACTGGTCGTATATTCGAATTCAATATTTTCCCTGCTGGAATCATTAGTTCCATATTACTAGCCGACATTTTTATAACATAATACTGTTGTTTTTCTCCTGAGATTTCCTTCTCTTCTATGGCTTTAATTATACCTGCTCCCTGCATTGGATAAACAATGTTATCGCCAATTTGAAACAAATAATCCACCTCCATATATGGTAACCTTCTCAAGTTTAACACAATTTTAGTTTTTTAGCAAAATTTTTATTTTATCACAAAATTATTTTACACGTCAACACTTCAGAAGCAAGAAATTAAATTTACACAATACACTATAAAAACCGCAATTCCATTAACAGTTCCACACACATTCATTCTCTTTTAACACAAAAACACATCACTACATTTAAGTAGTGATGTGTTTTTGATAAGACATAAATAAAGATCTACTTTTCCGTCTATATACTAACCTGCTTACTAACCGTTTCCCTCGCTAAAAGAAAACTCATAATCACTTGCGCTGCTACTCTACTCGTCATATCCCTAAAATCAAGAGTTGGATCAATCTCTACTATATCCATCCCTTGAACGAGCGGTTCTTTACCAAGGAATTCAATCGCATCTAGTAAAGTCGTACTATCCATTCCACCAGGCCCAATTGCTGGACAACCTGGTGCAAACGCTTGGTCTAGCACATCCATATCAAGAGAAATATAAATAGAAGTCACACCTTGATTTCTTAATACTTCAATACTTTCCGTGATAATATCTTTTATTTCTCGCTCTCGTACATCTTTCATTGTATACACTGTCACGCCATGTTCTATTGAATATTCATGGTACGCACGTGCATTAGAAAAATTACGAATTCCAATTTGAACAAGTTGTTTCCCTGTAATGACATCATTTTCTAGTAAACTACGGAATGGTGTACCATTTGACGGGCCTCCATCATCTAAATTACGTAAATCATGATGAGCATCAAATTGAATAATTCCGACCTTTCCTTTACTGTTTGCAAAACCTGTTATACTCGGAAAACTAATCGAGTGGTCACCGCCAAGAACGATTGGTATCATGTTCGGATTTACTTTCGTTACATGACCAACTGTTTTTGCAATTCGTTTATGACTTTCTTTTATATCCGTCACATGCATCGTAATATCGCCGCAATCATATAAGACACTTTCTTTCATATCGTGTTCTTCTGTAATTGCATATGTGCTATATGCATCTAACATCGCACGAATTGTCTTTGGAGCAAAACTTGCTCCTGAATGACTAATAGATGGTTTAGAAAGGGGTGCTCCAATTAAGGCAGCACCGAATATTTCTACGCCTTCCTCCCAATCTTTAATCATCTCACTCCATTTTGTCACTTCACGATCAATAAACTTTGCATTTTTCTTTAAATAGTGGCCGTGCTCCACGATTGTTCACCTCTTGTATATGCAATATTACCATTCTTCCATACTGTATTCACATGACTTACGCCGTAATGATACGGTACGTAAGCATAATTGTAAGCATCCCATAAAACTAAATCTGCCTTACGACCAACTCTAATTTTTCCAGCTACATCACCACGGTTAATGGCATATGATGAGTTAACCGTTACGGCATTCCAAACTTCTTCTGGTGTCATTTTCAGTTTTAGCATCGCAATGCTCATAATAAGCTGAATATTTTCAGTTGGACAGCTACCTGGGTTAAAGTCTGTAGCTAACGCAACTGCAACACCTTCATCAATCATTTTACGACCACGAGCAAAGCTTTCTTTATTTAAATAGAAAGTTGTTCCTGGTAATAATGTTGCTACTGTATTCGAGTTTGCAAGCATTTCAATCCCTTTATCAGAAGCTCCAACTAAATGGTCCGCTGATGCTGCACCGATTTCTGCCGCTGCTTCCGCACCACCAAGAGGGTCGATTTCATCTGCATGAATTTTCACGTCAAAGCCAAGCTCTTTCGCTTTTAATAAAAATTCTTTTGATTCTTCTACAGAGAACACACCTGTTTCACAGAAAATATCAACGAACTCCGCTAATTGCTTCTCTTTCATTTCTGGTAGTAGGTCTAACATCCATTGTAAAAATTCTTTCGATCTACCTTTATACTCTTTCGGAACTGCATGAGCACCTAAAAATGTTGAAACTAAATCGATCGGATGCTCTTTTTGTAATTGTGCTGTTGCCTCTAATTGTTTCCATTCCGTCTCATCATCTAATCCGTAACCACTCTTCGCTTCTACAGTTGTAACTCCGAAAGATAGCATACGGTCTAAATGGAATTTCGCTTTTTGAACAAGTTCTTCTTTCGACGCCTGTTTCGTTGCATTTACAGTTGAAAGAATACCGCCCCCTTTTTCCAAAATTTCTAAGTACGGAACTCCTTGTAATTTTAGTGCGATTTCATTTTCACGAGATCCACCAAATACAAGATGAGTATGCGGATCAACAAGACCAGGAGAAACCATTTTCCCACCGCAATCAATAACTTCTTTCGCCTGAAGTCCTTTCGCTTCTTCCACTGTTCCAACGAAAGTGATTACACCATTTTCAATTCCAACCGCACCGTTTTCGATAACAGGAAGCGTGTTCATCGCTTCCCGTCTTAACAAGCCATCTTCTTGATCCATTGTTAGTAATTGACCGATATTTATTAGTAAAGTGTCCAGCATGTTTTCTCCTCCTTATTTCATCATTGGAATGTTAACGCCTTTTTCTTTCGCAGTTTCCACTGCCAAGTCATATCCTGCATCCACGTGACGAACAACACCCATACCAGGGTCAGAAGTTAATACGCGCTCAATACGTTTTGCTGCTGCTTCTGTTCCATCTGCAACGATAACCATTCCAGCGTGAAGTGAATATCCCATACCAACGCCGCCACCGTGGTGAACAGATACCCAACTTGCACCGTTTACACTGTTAATTAATGCATTTAAAATTGGCCAGTCAGCTACTGCATCACTACCGTCTTTCATCGCTTCTGTTTCACGGTTTGGAGATGCTACCGATCCGCAATCTAAATGGTCACGGCCGATAACGATCGGTGCTGATAATTCGCCATTTGCCACCATTTCATTAATGATACGACCAAATTTCGCGCGCTCACCGTAACCAAGCCAACAAATACGTGACGGAAGACCTTGGAATTCAACTTGTTGACGTGCCATACGAATCCAGTTACATAAATGTTCATTATCAGCGAACTCACGTAAAATTACTTCGTCTGTTTTATAAATATCTTCTGGATCACCAGAAAGTGCTACCCAGCGGAATGGTCCTTTTCCTTCGCAGAATAATGGACGGATAAATGCTGGAACGAATCCTGGGAAATCGAATGCATTTTTCAACCCTTCATCGAAAGCAACTTGGCGAATGTTATTTCCGTAATCAAATGTAATTGCACCTTTTGCTTGCATAGCAAGCATTGCTTCCACATGTTTTGTCATGCTCTCTTTTGATAATTGTACATAGCGCTCTGGATCTTCTTCACGAAGTTTCGCTGCTTCTTCTAATGTGTAACCTACTGGAATATAACCGTTTAATGGATCATGTGCAGATGTTTGATCCGTAACTAAATCTGGCGTAATATTACGCTTCACTAGCTCTGGTAAAATTTCTGCCGCATTGCCTAATAATCCAATTGAAATTGGTTCTTTCTTCTCTTTATACTCGTTCGCAACCGTTAATGCTTCTTCTAACGATTCTGTATACATATCACAGTATCTCTTTTCAATACGGCGATCGATGCTGCGCTTATCAACATCAATAGCGATAACAACACCGCCATTCATCGTTACAGCAAGAGGTTGTGCACCACCCATACCACCTAAACCAGCAGTAAGTGTTAGTGTGCCTTTTAATGAACCATCGAAATGTTGACGTGCCGCTTCTCCAAATGTTTCATATGTTCCTTGTAAAATACCTTGTGTTCCAATATAAATCCAGCTACCTGCTGTCATTTGTCCGTACATCATAAGACCTTTTTTCTCTAGTTCACGGAAGTGATCCCAGTTTGCCCATTTTGGTACTAAGTTTGAGTTCGCTAACAGAACGCGCGGTGCAGCTTCATGTGATTTAAAGATTGCAACTGGTTTTCCTGATTGAACAAGTAACGTTTCATCGCTTTCTAACGTTTTTAATGAATCTACAATCGCCTGATAGCTTTCCCAGTTACGGGCTGCACGGCCAATTCCGCCATATACAACCAATTCTTCTGGTTTTTCAGCAACTTCCGGATCTAAATTGTTCATTAACATACGAAGTGCAGCTTCTTGAACCCACCCTTTCGTTTGTAACTCAGTACCTCTTGGCGCGCGAATTGTTTGTTGTACTTTTTCCATTTCAATCTCTCCTTTTTCTCATTTTATAGTGCTGCGTTTACATCTAATCTTTCTTTGATCGAATAATTCGTTTTTAACCAATACGCAATATTTTCAATATCCGTTGAGAATATGCGGTCATTTGTAATAGAAGGTACTTGCTGACGACCTTGATGGTAGAAGCTCTTCGTCACTGTACTCATGTTTTCAATACCGCGATATTCTGCAGCTTGCATCGCACAAATCATTTCAATTGAAAGAACACGTCTTACGTTTTGAATAATTTGATGTGCATGGCGTGAAGCGATTGTTCCCATACTTACGTGATCTTCTTGGTTAGCTGATGACGGGATTGAATCAACACTCGCCGGATGTGCTAACGTTTTATTTTCAGAAACTAGTGATGCTGCAGCATATTGCATAATCATCGCACCAGACTGAAGTCCTGGTTCTGGACTTAAAAATGGTGGTAAATCATTTAATTGCGGATTCACTAAACGTTCAATACGGCGCTCTGAAATATTTGCAAGTTCTGCCATTCCTACTTTTAAGAAGTCCATCGCAAACGCAATCGGTTGACCGTGGAAATTCCCGCCCGAAATTACTTTTTCCCCACCATCAAAGATAAGCGGATTATCTGTTGCGGCATTCATTTCAATTTCTAATTTTTCTTTCACATAATTTAAAACTTGCCAAGAAGCACCGTGTACTTGCGGGATACAGCGAAGTGAATATGCATCCTGTACACGTAGTTCTCCTTGTTTTGTTGTTAATTTACTGTCATGAAGAATGTCACGAATTCTGCTTGCTACTTCCACTTGCTCTTTATAACCGCGTGCTTTATGAACATTTTCATCAAATGCATCAATAATGCCTTGTAACCCTTCAATTGTCATCGAAGCAATTAGTTCAGCTTGATACGCCGTTGCTTCTGCTTCTATATAAGAAAGAACTCCTTGTGCTGTCATCGCCTGCGTACCATTAATTAACGCAAGACCTTCTTTCGCTTCAAGTTCAATCGGCTCAAGCCCTTCTTCTGTAAGAGCAACCATTGCATGAACGCGTTTCCCTTTATAGAACACTTCACCTTCGCCTAATAATACGAGCGCAAGATGAGATAAAGGTGCTAAATCTCCACTTGCACCAAGTGAACCTTGTTGTGGAACGACTGGATGAATTTTACGATTTACAAACTCAAGAAGCATATTTACAACGAGCGGTCTAACGCCAGATACCCCTTTAAGCATCGTGTTCGCTCGTAAAATTAACATACCGCGTGATACTTCTTCCGGGAACGGATCACCTATCCCACATGCATGTGACTGAATTAAATTATGTTGAAGTGCCTTTACATCATCTTTTTGAATAAGCACATCACTAAACTTTCCAAATCCAGTTGTAATACCGTAAACGACTTTTCCGTCCTCTACAATTTTCTCAACTACTTCGCGGCACTCCGCCACCTTTTGCATACTATTTGGACAAGCTGTTACACCTTCTCCTTCCAGTAATAACCTCTTCATTTCTTCAACTGTCAATGTATGTCCTGTTAACGTAATCATCATTTTTCCTCCTTAAAAAGGCAAAAGGGGACCTTATCTTTTTTAAGACAGACTTCTGTCCTAAAAAAGTAAGGCCCCCTTCTAACTAATAGACTATGGGCAAATCATATGTGATTAATTCCTAAACCAATCGCCTCATGCTCAGATCCCTTTACAGGTGCACCAATCGTTCCATATAATGCAACAGCAACCCATTCGCCTTCTTTTTTTCCGTCATATGGTGTACCGCGCACAATCGCAAAACGAAGTCCTACTGTACGAAGAACGTCTGCTAACTGAATTTGACCTCTCGTCACTCCGTACAAAGCTTCCATAATTGCATGATAAAGTGCATGTGTTTCTCTGTAAACGTCTGTTTCAATAACTTGGTTGCTTTTAGCCGCTGTTTCCATTGCTGCGACAACCTTTTGCGAATTCATCGAACCCACTTTCCCCGTACAATATTTCCAACCTTTCGGAATGGATAATACAGGGCTTTCATTCTCATCCGCAAGTGCCAACAGCATGGCCATACGACCAATTCGATGTGTTCCTTGAAGAAGCATGTGACTCTCTCATTTCTTTTAATTATTTGAATATTTCTTAATTTAAGAATATATGAAAACGGTTAAATCGTCAATAGTTTAAACTCACATTCAAACAATTTTTTTCATCTTCTCCATTTGTGTACACAAATGATTTACACAAATTTTTCAGGCATGCTATAGTCTCACTAACAGATGCAAAGGGGAGAGATTTCAATGAAAAAGCGAAAAGATATTCATTTTCGAATTGAAGAAAAATTACTTGAAAGGTTTGAATCCGCACTCCATTACGAAGGTTTAAAGAAAACCGATGTATTAACACATGCGATTCAACAATTTTGTATGAAAGTGGAATATGAAAAAATGAATGATGTAAAACGGCAATATAGCGTTAGTAACAATTTACAAACACGTATCGATACACATAAACATTACGAAGAAAAACAAGTGAATTTAGATGAAATCGTTATTGAACATTTACAACTTCAAGGGAGAGAAAGAATATTAGAGGTTGGGTGCGCTAACGGAAAATTCCTTTCCCTTTTGCAAGCGAATGGCCATAAAGGTCAATTAACCGGTTTTGATCAATCAGAAGCCATGCTTTCTGAAGCCACTAAAACGAATAATTTAATTGAATGGAGACTAGGTGACGCTGGAAAACTTCCTTTTGAAGCTAATTGCTACGACTGGATTGTCGCAAGACATATGCTATATCACATGAAAGATGTCGAAAAAACAATTCAAGGATTCGATAAAGTAATTCGTCCTGGTGGCTCACTTTTAGCTACAACAAATTCTAGCGTTACACTACCTCGTATAGTTGAAATGTGTAACCGCATGTTAGACGCATTTGATTTGCCGAAAACAACATCATCAGTCACTCCATTTTGTTTAGAAAACGGTAAAGAGATATTACAATCCGTTTTTCCAACTGTTGAAGAAACAGTTATTCATAATGCTCTCGTTTTTCATCATGCTACTCCGATTGTAAACTATATTTCTAGCATGTTTCCGTCGTTAAATATACCGGATAACACACTTCTTCACACCGAAATGAAGGAATGGCTAAAAGAAGAAGTAGAAAATGAATTGTTACTTCATAATGGTATATGGCGCGATCCGAAAACGTTAGCCATTTATCGATGTCAAAAAGAAAAAAGCTAGCATTAGCTAGCTTTTATACATTCTCAGGCAAAAGCTTCTCCATCATCACATTCCCTTTACCACCGTAAAAATTTATATTATGTTCGTTTGCTACTCCAAAATAAGAGGCAATCGCTATTCCGAATGGTACAAATGCATGCCCTTGTGCTGTAATGATATTTGAGTGTTGCACAACTTCTTTATACACAAAATTTTCTACTGGAAAACAATCAAGCTTTTGATAATCTAGGGTCACTGTATACGAGATTTCTTTGAATAAGCCTGCTTTTGCTAGCGCATACGGTCCAGCACAAATTGCCGCCACTAATTTTTCTTGTTCATGAAATTGACGAATGATTGAAAAAAGAGGTTTTGCATCTTTCAACTGTACTTCTTCTCCACCTGGAATAAGTATCCCCTCATACTCATCTACACGTACTTCACTTACTTCTATATGCGGCTGCACTTGCAACCCGGTTTCACTTATAACCAATTCTTTAGTTAAGCCCGCTGTGGTGATTTCATATTTATTTTTCAGCAATGCCGTTGCTACTGTTATTTCAAACTCTGCAAATGTTGGGTATACAAATAAAAGTATTTTTTTCATAGCCCTCTCTCCTTTAGCCAGTCCATAAAATATACCTCTAAATTGTTCACTGTTAATCTATTTGTGTCCACATAAGTTACAGGAAATTGTTTATACCAATCTTTTTCAGTTTCTACTAATTTAAATTGCTCCTCAAACGTACTTCTGTTTCTTGTTCTATCATCATTATTTTTTCTAGCATATACATTCTTTTTCGTAACATCTAAGTAAAAAATCGCATCCGAACGGCATTCTCTTAATTTATATAATTCATCTTTCAATTCAGTTTCTATATCCCACTCTTCTCCTATAATCGTTGGATAAAAGAGTGTAAAAAACTCAATGTCTTCTGGTCCGCGATCAAAAATTACGACTGAATTTTTCACATTTTGAAACTCCTTAATTTTTGCTTCCATAAACATTTTTTGATTCATAATAAACCCTACTTTTGAATTCATATCTAAATTCAATTTTTTTCGCTTCTCTACAATTGGATATGGATTTTCATATATAACTCGAAACCCTCTCTTTTCTAACCTTTTTGCTAATGTTGTTTTTCCGCTAGCCATCGGCCCTTGCAGTGAAATTACATATGCCACGCCTCTCATTCCCTTACACTTTAGTACACCTATAATATACAGAACCTTGAAAACTCTCAACATTATATATATCATCTTGTTTCTTATTCTTATCTAACTTATAATGAAAAATAGAGATTATGACGGACGCATCAATAATGTAAGCTTGGAAATCCAAGCTTACATTATTTTTTGCTTTCCCTTTTCTAATAAAAAGAGTATACTAGATTAGAACGTATGTTCTTAATAATTACATACAGTAAGGAGATAGAACAATGGTATACGACACAAAAGCAATTTCTTGGAATGAATCTTTAAAACAACTTCAACGCCGCTATACAAACAAACAAGTTGACCGAAAAGAATTTGAGGATATTGAACTGATGGAATTCTTCCGCGATAACAACTACATTTCTTTACCTACACATATAAGCGGCCTATCAAAAACACGTTTTACTTCTTACTCTATTTTCACAACTGAAGATAAAGATCGTAAAGTTGGCACACTTATTATTGAGTATGTTGAAGACGATAATAATAATTTATGTGTTGAACAACTATACTTCGTTTAAACTATAACGCTTGGTCAAAATGACCAAGCGTTCTTGCTTTCTATGAATCTCACTGTATATAATATGAATAAAAGAAAACCGCTATCATTAAGGGGGGATATGCTTGCTCGAGGGATGGTTCAGTTGGTTCATTGTATTATGGACGGTTATTTTATTAGGGCTTATGTCTATCGGTGGATACTTTATGTTCAGAAAATTTTTAAAACGTTTACCGAAAGAAGACGGCATGTCCATTTTAGATTGGGAAGAACACTACATAAATAAAACGAGACATTTATGGACTGACGAACAAAAACAATTGTTAGAAGAGCTTGTAAGTCCTGTTCCAGAACTATTTCGCGATGTTGCAAAATCAAAGATTGCTGGAAAAATTGGAGAACTTGCATTACAAGAAAATGCCTCTCAAATTACACAAGACTTAATTATTAAAGGATACATCATTGCCACACCAAAGCGTGATCATAAATTTTTAATTAAAAAACTACAAGAAAAAAAGATTGATTATTCTAACTATCAATCTTTACTTGCAAAGTAACTTCATATTATTTTCGATAAAAAAGACAGCGCCTTTGACGCTGTCTTTTTTATTTAATACATATACAGTTTTTAAGTTAGCTTCATATCTTTTTCATTATAAAAACCATCTTCTTTTTCCATTTCCTTCTGTAATTTCGTAAAGGAACGATACATTGCAATTCTCCATGACACAATCATCGCAAACGCAAGTAAGAAGAACATGCCACTAAGTTGTCCTAAATCAAGAGATTGACTTAAGTATGTTTTAAATACAATCCGCACTACAAGTAATCCAATTAATATAAAAACAAAGGCTTTTGAACGCTTCAAATAAATCTCTTGTCCTCTAATTTCAAATTTAGATGTTTTAATAAGAAAAATAGAGAAAATCAAACCGACACCAATTGCTTCTAACATTTCTGCTGGAGTTAATCGAAATTCAGGAAAAACATACATCAATGCGCCCGTACTCATAAAAAATGGCGGAAGTATAATTTTTTTCAATGTTGCAGGTTTCTTAGCTGCTTTTAAACGAATAAACATCGCACCGACAGCCATACAAACAGCAACGATACTTGATAAAAGAACTATGTTCATATTTTCTCATCCTTTTTTGTGGCTATATGCAAAATATACTTTCATTATATGCTTTTCCGTTAGTATTTCCAACATTTTCGCAGAATAATACTAAAAACCAGTAAAACCACCAAATAAACTTGAGAAATATACGATAATTTTCGTCATCCAGTTAAAGTATAGGAAGACACCCATAACAATCATAATATATCCTCCGACTTTCATGAAGGCCATACTATTTCTTTTAATCCAAGACATTTTCGTAATAAAGAATGACAATACGAAAAACGGGATTGCAAATCCAAGTATGTAAGCAATCATGTATATCATTGCTGATTCTGGATTTGTTGCTGCTAATCCAATTACGGACACTAGAATTGGTCCGGTACATGGCGTCCACCCTGCTGCAAAAGCTAATCCAATTAGTACTGATCCAAAATAGCCACTTGGACGATTTTTAAATGTAAATTTACGGTCTTGCATTAAAAATTTCGGCTTAAACACCCCGACAATAATTAAGCCGAACACGATGATAAATATACCACCTAACTGTCTGATTAAATCTTTATAGTCAGTAAAGATTCCTCCAATAAAACTTGTACCAAATCCAATTGCAATAAATATAATTGAAAATCCAAGTAAGAAAAACGCTGTATGTATCATACTTCTTTTGCGAAGCATTGCATTTTCTTCTTTCAATTCAGAAACCGACATACCTGTTATGTACGATAAAAATGCCGGATAAAGCGGTAAGCAACATGGGGAAATAAATGATAAGAACCCGGCGCCAAACGCTAAAAAAATACTAATATCTTGCATCATTCCACTCCTCTCCCTAAATATTGTAACAAAAACACATAAAAATACTATGAACAATTCGTGAAATCACTTTTACAACGTGGTAATAAGAAAAACCATACTTCCTCACAGTTTCTAATAAAACGTTTTCATTTCCTTCTATTATATAGAAAAACTCAAATGGATTTTACAACTCCTTTAATTGTTATTACCATAACAAAGGTAACATAGTTTCTCAAATAATTAGCACGTTACTAGTACGTCTATATACATATTGGTTTAAAAAAATATTTTTTTCAAATGCTGTCTCTATACAATACAAAGTTGATTTTATAATACTTCTACTATTAATAATTTCAAGATTATGCATAAATATCATACTTTTATTATTATTCTATAAAATGTCATACTTTTCTTTCATTTGACCCTTTATTTCTAATTTTGTATACTTCCCTCTAGTTATATATTTTCGATACGGAACAACTTCATATAGATGGGAGGAATTTTTCATGCTTCGTTATTCTCTTTTAGTTTTATTAGGAGCGTGTAGTTATGGAATTTTAGCTATTTTTGTTAAGCTTGCATATGCAGAAGGATTTTCACTTGGAGAGGTAATTGGCAGCCAATATTTGTTCGGTTGGATTATTTTGCTTGCTATTACACTTCTATTTTCTAGACATCGCGTTCCTTTAAAGCAAGCATTACTTTTATTCGTTGCAGGAACATCTGCAAGTTTTACCGGAATTTTTTATTATGCTTCATTAAAAACTGTACCAGCTTCTATTGCAATTATTCTTTTATTCCAATTCGTTTGGGTCGGAATTATCATTGAAGCAGTCGCAACAAAAACATTACCTTCAAGAGAAAAAGTTATTTCTGTTATTTTCTTACTTGTAGGGACATTTTTATCAAGTGGTTTATTTGAACAATCAGTAGGTGCTTTCGATACGACTGGGATCATTTTAGGTTTATTATCTGCTGTTACATTCGCAACATACATTTTCGTGAGCGGAAAAGTTGCTGTTGAAGTACCTTCATTACCGCGCGGTGTTCTCTTAATGACTGGTGCTTTAACTTTAGTCATGATTGTATTCCCACCAACATTTATTTTTAATGGTGCCATTTCTCAAGGTCTATGGAAATATGGTTTAGGATTAGGAACATTTAGTATCGTAATTCCATCTATTGCCTTTACAATCGGTATTCCAAAAATCGGTTCTGGCTTAGCAACTATTCTTGGTGCAGCGGAACTACCAGTTACAACAATTATGTCAGTATTCGTTTTAAAAGAAGCTGTACTATCTTCACAATGGTTCGGTGTATCACTTATATTAATTGGGATTGCAATCCCGCAAATTGCATACGCAATGCGTGGACGTTATCGTAAACATCATACGCATAAAAAAGTCGCAGCATAAAGTAAAACTTTAATTAGTTGAACCAATCGGGCTGCCCATTAATACGGGATAAACGAGAGAGGATTTTCATTTGAGAATCCTCTCTTTTATTGTTGTATACTTATGATAAATATTTTGCTGAAGAAAGAAGGCATACTACATGGTATCTATTTCAAATCAACTAAAAGAAAAACTTATTTCCATGCGTCGACATTTACATGAGTATCCAGAACTATCATATGAAGAGTTCGAAACAACAAAAGCAATAAAAAATTGGTTAGAAGAAAAAAATATTACTATCATTGATTCCAATTTAGAAACAGGAATTATCGCTGAAGTGTCTGGTAATAAAAACGGACCAATTGTAGCAGTTCGTGCTGATATTGATGCTCTTCCTATTCAAGAAGAAACACATTTGTCCTATGCATCTAAAGTACGAGGGAAAATGCATGCTTGTGGACACGATTTTCATACAGCTGCTATTTTAGGTACTGCTTTCTTATTAAAAGAAAGAGAATCTTCCCTAAATGGAACGGTTCGCTTCATATTCCAACCAGCTGAAGAAAGTAGTAATGGCGCTTGCAAAGTTATTGATGCTGGACATTTACGTAATGTGCAAGCGATTTTCGGCATGCATAATAAACCTGATTTACCAGTAGGTACTATTGGCATTAAAGATGGTCCACTGATGGCCGGAGTTGATCGATTTGAAATTGAAATTCACGGAGTTGGTACACACGCGGCTGTACCAGATGCTGGCGTAGATCCTATTGTCGCATCCTCTCAAATTGTGATGGCACTGCAAACAATTGTAAGCCGAAATATAAGTTCATCTCATAATGCGGTTGTTAGTGTCACAAATATTCATGCAGGAAATACGTGGAACGTGATTCCTGAAAAAGCTACATTAGAAGGTACTATTCGCACGTTCCAAGCTGAAACACGTGAAAAGATTCCAGCACTCATGGAGCGTATTATTAAAGGTGTATCTGATGCATTAGGTGTAAAAACGGAATTCCGTTTTTTTTCAGGTCCTCCTGCTGTTCACAACGATAAAGCTCTTACAGACTTATCTACTCAAGTTGCCACAAAGATGAATCTTAATATCATCTCACCTAGTCCGTCAATGGCTGGAGAAGATTTTTCATTTTACCAACAGGAAATACCAGGTTCATTCGTCTTTATGGGAACGAGCGGTACACATGAATGGCATCATCCTGCTTTTACAATTAATGAAGAGGCACTGCCTATAAGTGCAGAATACTTTGCTTTACTAGCCGAAAGAGCACTTAAACAATTCTCATAAAAAAAGCCGTTCAAAGTGCATCTCAGCACCCTGAACGGCTTTTCTTATTAAGTTAAATCACGTTTTAAAAACACAGTATATGAAATACATAAAAATACGAACAAATAAAGTAGTAACATACATGATGCAAACGGGAATGTTACTCCATCAATAAAACTTCCATTCTTTGAAATACTATATAAATCTGTGTTTGCTGGCAATAAATATTTCGCCCAGTTATATCTAGTGGCTGCTAATAACGCAATATTGCCTGATAAAGCAAGGAATAGTGAAATACCAATTGCACCTCCACTAGATCTCGTTAACACAGAAATCATAAATGCAAACGATGCATACACAACCGTTGGTAACCATGATAAAACATAATATTTACTTGCTTCCACAAAAATATTTTGTTTTATTATATTTCCATCTTGGAAAATAAACTCACTCCATGCAGGCTGTTGGAATTTATAAATAACAAGTCCACATAAAGCGGAGAAAATCATATTAAATATAAACAATAAAGCTGCAAATATAACGATTGCTAAAAACTTTGCTGTTAAAATTTTAAATCGACTCGCCGGACGGATTGTTAAAAATTTATATGTTCCCCAGCTATATTCATTCGCAAAAATTGTACTTGCATACACGAGGATAAAGGGGAGCAAAATTGGAAATACGATAAAACCTGTATCTCTCATGAAAGAAAGTGGAGAACTGCTTGCCGGTGCTGTATCCGTATCTAAATGCTTCATCTTAAGCTGGTATTCTTTTACAAGCTCATCCCCTGATTTTTCTGCTAAAATAGCTTCTTTTTTCATGCCAAGCTTTTTCTCAATTTCTACAGTACGTTCTGTATAATCTACTTTCCATCCTTTTGTTTCCGGTTCAAAATACTTTACCGTAACCCATCCTAATCCGATTATTAATACTGCAATAACTGCAAATGGAATAATCGTTCGCTTCCGCTTAAATATTTTATACAGTTCATTATATACTAAATTAAACAATATCTTTTCCCCCTGTTAATTCTAAAAATTGCTCTTCTAACGTTTTTCTTTCTTCATATACACGATACACTTGAATATTTTTCTCAAGCAATGTACGAATAACATTTGGGATTTCTTCATCTTTTACATTAATAAGTAATTCATTATCTTTTACTAAAACATCATGCCCTAATATTTCCGCTGCTTTATTCGCATCATCTACACGTATACGGATCGTCTCCATCTCTTCGCTTTGGCTATGCTGAATATTTTGCGTAGCCACATATTCCCCGTGCTGAATAATGATAACTCTGTCACACATTAATTCAACTTCTGAAAGTAAGTGACTTGATACAAGTACAGCTTTTCCTTGTTCATGTGCAATTTTTTTTATGTACATTCTCATTTCATGTATTCCACTAGGGTCTAATCCATTTGTCGGTTCATCTAGTATCAACACGTCTGGATTGTGAATAAGCGCCTGAGCGATTCCTAAACGTTGTCTCATGCCGAGTGAATACGCTTTTACTTTGCGATCAATTACTTGTCCCATCCCTAACAATTTCACTACTTCATCGATACGTTCTTCAGTCACATTACCATTCATTCGTCCGAAATATGTTAAATTTTCATAGCCACTCAAAAAAGGATAAAATTCAGGTGTCTCAATTACCGCTCCAATTTTCGCAGCGGTTTTTTCGAATTGCTGTTTCACAGATTGACCATCAATCCATACTTCACCTTCTGTCATACGGATCATACCAACCATCATTCTCATTAAAGTCGTTTTTCCAGCACCGTTTGGTCCGAGTAAACCGACAACCTCGCCTTTTTTCACTTCAAAACTAATATTTTGTACAAGTGTCTTTGATCCGATTCGCTTCGTTAACCGATCGACTTTTACAATTGATTGTTCATTTGTCATTCTATACAACCTTTCCTTCCCATTCTTTGTCAGGTCTTTTCACTGTAACATGATTATTTTTATGTGTAAAATAGAAAAAAGCATGATTTCTCATGCCCTTTCTTTAAACCGCAACGAATTTTCACCCTTTAAACTTCGAACAAATCGATAACATTGCATCATCGATATTAAAACGACAGTCATAATAATTATACTAATAATTACAACTGCATATATTGTAATTGGCGCACTATTTATTCCTTGTATCCCTGCGATTTTCATAAAGATAACCGTGAATAATTTCAAAAATAGCATCCCATTAATTAATCCGAAAACAAATGCTGCTCCATAAATGAATAATTGCTCCTGACATAATACACATAGTACCTCTTTTCTTTTCATATTTTCTGCTACATAAGATGTAAACTCCTCCCTCCTCACATGCAAAAGAGAGTACATCATTTTATATGTAGTAAAAATACATATGAAAATCAATACAATAAAAAGTGTGTAAAAATACATTTGAAATACAAATGCATCCCCTACTTTCAAAATAGCTCCTTCATTAAATTGTAACGATATCATAAAAAACAAAATCATAGTACTCATAGCAATCCACATAAATTGCTTCATCCTTTTGGTAGCAAATGTTCTAATATTTTTTCTCGCTAACCGACATAAAGACATAACATTCTTCCCCTACCTTATTACATACACATTCTATACTACTAGTGTATAAAAATATGACATTTTAAACATCGCACTACAATCGGAATTTCTTCTAAGTCTTTAGTCCTAGAAAACGAAATGATAAAAAAATCACATTTAGAATATAATTGTAAAAAGGAGGAGATTGCATGCGTATAAAATTACTATCAATCTTGTCTTTATTATTACTCACAAGTTGTAGCCAACTAAAAAACAATGAAATTGCCATTGTTGAGCCATACAAATTAACAAAAGAGCAAGCTTCTATTTTACAAATGACTCCTTTTCAAGAAAGAAATAGCATGTTTTATAACGTTACGCTTAAAAATGATAAAGATGAAATAAATGCTACAATTGATTATTATAACAATGGTAAAAAAACAAAAGAAATTGCTAATATAGCTACCTCACATTTTTCAAAAAAGAAAGTAAAGCTTTCTTTTTTACCACCACATTTCCAATTCGATAAAGATATACAAGAAAAAAGGCAGTGGTATATGAATATTGAAGGTGGTTCAACGCTTGTTCATGAAGAAGAACCACGAAGCGTAAATAGCTCTGCAACTACTACAATTCAATCTATAAAAAATTTAAAATACAATCAAAAAACAACTTTAGCTGCTGTAATTCAAACCAGTAAAGAAACTGTAAGCGTTCCTACCATTGATGAAGAAACAGGTATTGATCTACTCTTAAAAGAAAATGAACACGTTTATCTATTTAGTATCGAGCTAAAAAAAGAACAATAAAGCGGAAATGCAACTTAAGTTGCATTTCCGCTTTATTGTTTAATAAGGTGTACTTTTATGGATTTGAATTAAATCCATTTTCTGTTACTACTATTATTCATCTTCTACTTCTATTCTTTTCTTCTCTCTTGCAATTTTTAAAAACTCTAGCAGCTCTGGATTACTATTCATTTTTTTGTAAGCCACTGACATTTCTGCCACAAAATTAGAATCATATAACTCTTTATATACAACTTCTGTTTTATATAACTTATTTGCCGATACGGGTATTACTGTAATTCCAATCCCTGCTGCTACAAGCCCCATAACTGTTTGATACTCTGTTGCTTCTTGTACAATGCGTGGACTAAATCCAACTTCTCTGCAAAGAGATAAAATTGTATCATACAAAGCTGGCCATACTGGTCTCGTAATAAATACAAACGGCTCATCTCGTAAATCTTCTATATGTATTTCATCTTTCTCTGCAAGTGGATGTGCCTTTGGTAAACATAAGGTGCAAGATAACCTTTGAATTGGCTCTAATTCTAATAATTGTGTTGGAATTGGTGGACGTAAAAAGCCAATATCGATACGGTTATCATGAAGTGCATGAACTTGATCTGGTGTTGACAATTCATGTAATGCAACAGACACTCTCGGAAATTTCTTTCTATATTCCCTAACAATTGATGGTAAAATATCATATATCGCCGCACCTACAAAACCAATTGAAAGTGATCCTACTTCTCCCCTTTGTGCACTTTGTGCAACTTCTACTGCTTTTTCAATTTGTTCAAACGCTTTTTTTACTTCTTTTAAAAACATTTCTCCTGCTTCTGTTAGTTCAACCTTTCTTTTCGTTCTTGAAAATAATGTAACTCCCATTTCTTTTTCTAATTGCTGTATTTGTTGACTAAGTGGTGGTTGTGTCATTTGTAAACGAGCAGCTGCCCGTCCAAAGTGTAACTCTTCTGCCACAACAACAAAATATTGCAAATGCCGTAATTCCATTTTTGGACACCCTTTTCACTTTCGATTAATACGTCTAATATATTAATACCATATAATTTATATATTAGACAAATATTTCGAATGAACGTATAGTAGAAATTGTTAATTCTTTTTTACAATTTTTATGTAAAAAAAGAAAGAGGTGGTTACTGTATGAAATGGTGGAAGTTAAGCGGACAAATTTTATTACTATTTTCTTTCGCTTGGACAGGTGAATGGATTGCAAAACAGGCACACCTCCCAGTTCCAGGAAGTATAATCGGTATTTTTTTATTATTAATTTCATTAAAATTTAACCTAGTTAAAAAAGAATGGATACAGGACGGAGCAGATTTTTTATTAAAAGAACTTATTTTATTTTTCATCCCTTCTGCAGTCGCTGTCATACGTTACAGAGATACACTAACACAATATGGAATCGATCTCATTTTAATTATTATGATTAGCACTCTTTGCGTTACCTTAGTTACAGGACTTTTAACAGAATTGCTACTAAAGCGGAAAGGATCAACGCAATGATCGGATTTCTTTGTTTACTATTAACACTATTCACATATTGGATATCAAAAAAAATGTATCAACGTTGGAATTGGAGTCTACTTTCTCCTCTTCTCGTCTGTCCCATTATTTTAATTGCTTTATTGCTCGGATTAAATACACCTTATGAAACATATGAATCTGGTGGTCACTGGTTAACTGAATTATTAAAACCCGCAACAGTTGCTTTTGCATGGCCAATCTATAAATACTTTGATTTATTAAAGAAACATGGAATGGCTATCTTACTTAATGTCATTGTCGGTTCGTTTTTATCAGTCATTACTTCAGCACTACTAGCAAATTATTTTCAAATTGATTCATCACTAGAACATAGTTTAGCGCCACATATCGTAACAACACCAATCGCAATGGCTATTTCAGAAATGATTGGTGGCATGTCACAATTAACTGCTGTATTTGTCGTTTTAACTGCCTTAACAGGAGCATTGCTCGGTCCTTCTCTCATACGTATTTGCCGTATTAAAACAGCAATCGCAAAAGGTATTATGTTAGGAACAAGCGCAAATGGAACCGGTACATCAAAAGCATTCGAAATCGGTCCTGTGGAAGGAACAATTGCAAGTTTATCTATGCTTTTAACAGCAGGCGCTAGTTTAGTTATCGTTCCGCTTTTCTTGTCTTGGATACATTAAAGAAGCAAGTATTTACATACTTGCTTCTTTATCTATATATTGGCACAGCAATTCATAATCCTCTGGAAAAGCTAAACACAATTGTTCAACTTCATGTATCCCTTTCCAAGCAATTTCATGTATTAACTCATCAGGATCTTGGATTTTCATATTACCGCCTATTTGTTTAACAAAATAATAATGGACATACACTGGAACACCGTATGTAATACCCTCTTTTTCATATATTTTATTTACAACTTCCACATTGTAACCTGTTTCTTCCCAAACTTCCCTAATACAACATTCTTCTAGTGTCTCTCCCTTTTCAAGTCCTCCACTTGGGACAGACCACCTTTTTTCTTCTCCCTCTTTTCCCTGCAGTACCATTAAAACTTCATTTCTTTCATTTACACATACCGCTGCACTACCTATCCATCTCTCCATAAACATCCCTCCCCTACTAAAATTCGCCCTCTTTTTTATTTTCCCCTTGAAAAAAAGAGGAAAATAATAAAACAATGACGAAAAATCACATCAACTTCATAGACAATCCCTTTTTAGAAATTAAAACTGGAAGGATGAAAATATGATTTCTAATTATGTTGTGGAATGTGTCTTTTGTGAAAAAAATCGAAAGCCTCGCCAAGCTATTGTCACCGTTCCCGCCACTACTCAGCTACTAGCCATTGAAAAAGTGCGTGCAGAATGTAAACGTCGTTTCGGAAAAGCTTTATTATTACAAACAGAAATTAAAGAAGAAATAGTTTTTGAACAAAAAGAAAGCTGACCATCAATTGGTCAGCTTTCTTATCCGATCATATTTTCACATGAAGATTAGGGGCATCCTCTTTAAGGATCGGGATTTTCCCATTATGTACGTTCCATAATGGTCATCGAACAATATATTTCTATACAATTAACTATTGAATAGAATAGGGCAAAACTTGTTCGCATTTTTAGAAAAGGGATAGGGATATAATTCAAGTAGTACTTCGAATACTCGAACTTTACACTCATAATATTAAAACAAATCCTTTTATATGGGAAATATGAATTACCTACATAATTCATTCGTAAAATATATTAATAGTTTGCTATATTAATTTTATCCCGCTATTTGTAAGCAGTCCCCCCTACTTATTATAATTTCACTTTATTCCATCAATAGCATACATCCAGCTAAAACCGGTGTCATAATCATCGAAAACCTCAAAAGCATTCGCGGTGCATAATTTGTAAACTTCGCGCCAATATATGCCCCTAACATGGTCCCAATTAATACTTGCAATAACAATATATAATCTAAATATCCTTCCGAACTATATCCTAGCCCGCCTCCAATTGCAATCGGTAATATAACAAGCATCGTTGTCCCTACAGATTGCTGAATCGTTAGTCCCAATAGAACCATTAATCCAAGTTGAATAAACGGTGCAGAACCAATCCCAAATGAACCAGCCATCATTCCAGTAACTAATCCAAGGCATATACATTTCAACAAGTAGTTAACGGGAAACTCTTTATGTTTATATAAAGACGACTGTTCTTTGTTTTGGAACATAATTAATTTAATAAACATAAAAATTGCCGATAAAAATAACATCCCAGCTGTAAACCAATGAAGAAGATGAGCTGGTATAAGTGAACCAAATTTAGAACCAATATAAGAGCCAATTGCGCCAAATCCCCCAACAATCCCGCCTATAATAAGTGCTACATTGCCTTCACGGTAATGACTGACAACACCTGATAATGTCGTAAACGCCATTGCGGTTAAAGATGTTGCAAGAGCAACATGAATAGGAATATGGAATACTAAAGTGAGTATCGCGATAATAAACCCAGCTCCTCCAGCTCCAACAAATCCTAATAAAATACCCATTACTAACATTGTTATAATAATTGCCACAGACTTTCCCTCCAGTAACACAATTATCCATCATATTTATCCTTACATACAAATAAAAAGCATCCTAAACGGATGCTTTTTATTTCAATGATATGTACTTAATCTTGATTAATCAAAATAACCGCTGGACCAGCGACTACTACTCCAGCTACTTCTATCTTTTCAAATTCCTTTACTGTAATAGATATAACTCCTTCTCTTTCCATCAATTCTTTACTCAGGACATCAGTCGGGATTGCTTTCACCGTCTTACCTCCTTTTCATTTATACAATATGATAAAGTGAAACTTTCATCAGTGGGTTTTTTGTCCGTACTTATTGATTATTAACCCTCAGCAATCGGGCGAATAATCACCCAATGCATCTATATATATGCATCACCTCCGCTTTCATTCCTTATTCCACTCAAAAACCTTCTCCCCCTTCCGTGACATATTGAAAAATAAAAAAGAAGCTATAACATATAGCTTCCCTCCACGTTTCTTTAATCTTTATACACCGTATATTCCATAACTTTACCATCTCTATTAAATTGTAAAACAAGCTGTTCGCTATCTATTGGAATAAAGCCACGTTCAGTCCCAAGATAATACAAAGTGATAACTCCTTCTTCCCCACTTCTCGTTTCCGTTGGGGCTCCTAACAATTGTGTAATTTCTTCATTTGATTTCCCTATTAATTTATATTTTTGTAATAGATCATCTACCATATGTACCCGCTTATCTGCATGATTTAACCATCTATTCTGATTAAACTTTGATGTATATTCATTTACACTTAATTGTACAGTGCACACTATTAATGGTATGAGTGCTACTATTAAAACCCCCAACATTTGCTTCTTTTCTTCATTACGATTTTTAGAAACATATAAAATAACCCTTTGAATCATGACTAATAAAACAAATGGTATGAATACTACAAAAATGCTCCTTACCCTTAAGGGTATATGGACCATATCAATGAAGAATATAAATACAATGTACATTACTATATACAAACAAAAATAGCCATACAAAATGCTACGCAGCATATCGTTCAGAAAGATCTCCCCTTTTAACTCACTATATAGTTCATCCGGCTAATCATTTCTCGAATCTGTTCTAATTCTTGCTCTGTATATACTACTGTCCCTGTTAAGATTTCATTTCTGAAGAACGTTACAATTTGCTCCCGATCTTTTAATCTAGGTGTTTCCTCACTAGAAAGGTCTACTATTGCTTTTCCATTTTTATTATAAAAATATACAACTGGTTTTACCTTTTCTTTTATACTATTAGCCTGCATTTCATTCAAACAATTGTATAAAATTTTAGATAGTTTCTTCGCCTTATATACTGGATTCCCTTCATTTTTCACTTGTATAGTTGACGAATCTTTACCTACTATATATTCAAATGTCTCTTCTTTATCAACTTCTTGTTGATACTTACCCATTTCATCAATCATAAATGAATATATACCAGCATTTTCTTTCGTTAAACCATGAATTAATTTCTCGTTCCATTCTTTCGTCTCCAGTAGATAAATACCAGTTTTGCACAAGATGAGATGATGGATTCTATTATCGTTTATTTCACTATTATTTTTAATAAAAACATTCGGCATGACTTGAATTTCAGCATCTAATATGATACCTTGCTCTATGAATCCTCGCTTCATATAATGTAATGTTTCGTACGTATTCATTTCAGCACCGTTTTTAGTATATTCTCGTAAATTTGCAATTAATTTTTGAAACATATGTATTTCGTTATTATGTTTATTTTGCATTTCACTACGTTCTTTACTATGCTGCATAGCTAATTGATTTTTCATCATACGCATATTTTCAATTTCTCTATTTGCACTTACTTGTAAATCATTGTATTTTTTCTGTTCCATATTTTTTAAATTATTTTGTTGTTCTTTATGCTCTATCACTGTAGCTGCAATTTCATTTTTATACGTTTCAATCGCTTGTTTCTTTTCAAATTCTACTTGCTGACTCTCTGATTCTAACTGTTTATTTTTATAAAACAGCACAAATGCTACAGCTAATAATATTAAAATCGCACCTATTAGCACATAATTCATATTTTTACTCCTTTATTTCATTTTCGATTATTTTTTATAAATATATCTACTATAGTATACTATGGTTTCGATATAGACTTTGTAAAAGTTGTATATTTTTAATAAAAGGCACCTCTGACGGGGCACCTTTTATTTTCACTCTATTGTACACCATACTGAATATAACTCGGATCGTAGTATATCCATTGATTTGTCCCTAAGCAAAGCCATCCATCTTGCTTACTCCATACTCGATACGATTCACCCTGATGTAACTGTCTTATAACATTTCCATTTAATGATGGAGCATCACGCAAATTTACATTATCACCAGTAATAGTCGCCACATAATGTTTATACTGAATATAACTCGGATCATTATATACCCACTGATTTGTCCCTAAACAAAGCCATCCATCTTGTTCTCCCCAAACTTCATATGTTTCGCCACGATTCAATTGGCGAATTACACTAGACTGTAAAGATGGTCCACTTCTCAAATTCACATTATCTCCATTAATTATAGCAACCCCGTACACTGGAGTTGCATTATTAGGCGGGGAAACATTACCTCCACCACTTGCTCCATTCCCTTTTAAAGCTTCTAATGAAACTGCAGCTGATACATCACAATTTCCTACGCCTGAAATTTGTCCAGAATCTGTGTACTGCCACGCTGTCCACGCTGTCCATCCACCAGCATCAGCAGGCGGTGTACTCGAGTATTTAGCAATCCAAAGCGGTATATCACTTAATCCGCTAATTCTGAACTCATTAATATACCAAACTCCTGTATATAACATTACATCTTTTCCAGTAGCCTGTTTCACATAATTTATGAAGCTTCTTGCCCAATTCGATATAGCGTTACCAGTTAAATTACTGTTGCTCGGATCTGTTGGTGATTCTAAATCCAGAACTGGCATTAAGTCTGTCTGGTTACTTTGTAATATACTCACAAAATATTTCGCCTCTGAAATTGCATCATTTTGTTCTGGACGTGCAAAATGGTATGCACCAATTAATACATTCGCACTTCGGGCTGCTTGTACATTTTTAGTAAAAGTAGGATCAATGTAGTTTACACCTTCTGTCGCTTTTGCATACGCTGCTGGAATTCCAGATGCCTTCACTGCATTCCAATCAATATTCCCTTCCCAATGAGACACATCAATAAACGTAACATTTGAACTTGATCTGTTTTACATATAAAATCTCCTATCAATTTTTTTACTTCGTATACATACAATATGTACAAGTTTCATAAGAGGACACGACATTTATGCTATAGAAACAAAGAGTAAACATATTTTGTATACAAAATAAAAAAGACCTTGTGTTACAAGGCCTTTTGCAAACTCACTTTATTTTGTAGCAAGTACATATTATAATACAAACCTTGCTCACTTAGTAATTCTTGATGTGTTCCTCTTTCTACTATCTCCCCATCATGCATCACAAAAATTTGATCTGCATCTTGAATTGTAGATAACCTATGCGCAATGGCTATCGTCGTTCTACCTTTTCGCATTTGTTGCAACGCTGTTTGAATAGCCTCTTCTGTTTCTGTATCGATATTAGCTGTTGCTTCATCTAATACTAATACTTTCGGATTCGTTGCTATCGTTCTAGCAAAAGCAATTAATTGTCGTTGACCGCTTGAAAATGCTGCACCTCTTTCTACTACTTCTGTTTCATACTGTTTTGGTAACTTTTCAATAAACGTATTCGCTTGCACAAATCGAGCAGCTTCTTTTACTTCTTCATCCGTAATTTCTTCATTATACATACGAATATTTTGCTTTACATTACCAGCAAATAAAAATGCATCTTGCAATACGAGTCCTATTTTCTTTCTAATTTCTCGTTCTTCAAATTTTTCTAAATCTACACCGTCTATTACAATATTTCCTGACTTAATATTATAAAATCGCATTAACAAATTCATAATCGTACTTTTTCCGCTACCAGTATGCCCAACAAAAGCAACCGTTTGCCCTTGTTTCACGTGAAATGATACATTTTTTAAAACGTCACGCTTTCCATCATATGAAAAAGTAACATTTTTAAATTCAATATCTCCATCCACGACTTGAGGATTCTCATTGCCTTTTTGAACCGGTGCTAAATCTTTCTCGTCCATTAAATGAAATACACGTGATGACGAAACAAGTGCCTGTTGGAAAAAGGACAATTTCATCATCATCTCATTTACAGGTTGGAAGAAACGATGTATATAGTTAACAAAAGCATATAAAACTCCTACTTCAACAGGGCTCTTTAAAGCATCAATCCCAAATAAACCTAGTACTAACGCAATAGCTACAATATGCACTAAATCCGTAGCTGGTCGTAAAAGTAATGCGTCTAACTTCAAAGTACGTCGCCCTGCACTATAATGTTTATTATTCACTTCTTCAAACTCTTTTCTCATACGTTTTTCTTGTCTGAAAACTTGAACAATATTCATTCCTTGTATGGACTCGTTCAACTTTGCATTTAACACGCTTAGTTGATTACGTACTTCTAAATAAAAAGCTGCACTTTTCCGGCGATATAATACCATAATCGCAAACATTATCGGAATTAATACGAGAGAAAATAGCGCTAATTTTACATCTAATAAAAACATCGCTACTAAAATGCCTACTAAAAAGACTACATTTTTCACAAATGTTGATAATACACTGACATAAAAATCTTTAATCGCTTCCGTATCATTCGTTATACGAGATACGAGCGTACCAATTGGCGTACGATCAAAGAAACTTAATGACAGCTTTTGAACATGTTCATATACTTCAACTCGCATATCTTGAACAATCTTAAAAGCAATGTTCTGAAAGTACAATAGATTTAAATACGTAAATAATACTTTTAATAAATGAGCAACTATGTAAATTACAAATAAAGTAACGAGCGCTGATCGTTCAAAATCCCGCGGTACTAGGTGTTCATCGAGGAATTGTTTAATTAAAAAAGGACCCATCATTTCCGTTACTGTCGCACCAACTAAAAAGATAAATGCTAAAGATAGCAACCCTTTATATGGCTTCATATAGGAAAGCAATCTACTTAAATCACTTCGCTTCTTCTCTACCATCATACGCCTCCTTTCTCGACTAAAGCTTCTAATTGCTGGCTTTCATACATTTCCTTATACCAGCCGTTTTCCTTCATTAATTCCTCATGTGTACCTCTTTGTACAATTCTACCTTCATCAACAACAAGAATAAGATTGGCATGCTGAATTGCACTTAATCGGTGTGCAGTAATAATCGTCGTTTTCCCTGCTCTTTCCCTCTTTAAGGCACTTAAAATCGTCTCTTCTGTTTTTGCATCTACTGCTGATAAACAATCATCCAAAATTAAAATTTCAGCATTTGTTAATAAAGCACGAGCAATAGAGATTCGCTGTTTTTGACCACCAGATAACGAAACACCTCTTTCCCCTACTACTGTTTCATATCCTTCTGAAAATTGGAGGATGTCATTATGAATACAAGCAATCTCTGCAGCTTCGGTAATTTCATTATATGTAGCATCCGCCTTTCCAAAGGCAATATTCTCACCAATACTTGCTGAAAATAAAAAATGATCTTGCGGCACGTATGAAATGGCAGAACGGACACCATGAAGTGTTATATCTCGAATATCTCGCTTCCCAATTTTTAATTCACCATTAAAATGATCATACTCACGGATTAAACATTTTAATAAAGTCGTTTTCCCTGCGCCTGTACGTCCTACAACTCCTAGTGTTTCACCCTTCTTCAAATCAAAGTGAATATCGGTTAAATGTAACAATTCATTTTTCTTATACGAAAATGAATCAACGGCAAACGAAACATTACCGCTCGCTATTGTATGTACAGCATTTTCGCTATTTACTACATCTGATTTTTGTGAAAGAATTTTTTCTACACGGTCATATGATGCACGCCCACGCTCCATAATATTGAACAACCACCCAAACGCTAACATTGGCCAAACGAGGGTACCTAAATATGTCGTAAATGTAACGAGATCACCTACTGTTAATTCACCTCTTACAACTAATACCGATCCATAACATACTGCGATTAAAAAAGAAAATCCAACGATAAGAGAGATTGTCGGATCAAATAACGAATCAATACGTGCAACTAACACATTTTTATGTACAACATCTTCTGATTTTTTTCGAAACGCCTGCAAATCTTCTTTCTCTTGTCCAAGAGACCGGATTACCTTCATCCCACTCATACTCTCTTGCACTTTATCATTGATTTCCGAAAACGATTGCTGTGCTTTATGAAACCTTTTATGTAATAACGTTCCATAATAATTTGTCGAAATGGCTACAATCGGCATTGGAATTAAACTTAATAATGTTAACTTCCAACTAATTGTAAAACCCATCGCTACGAGTACACATCCTCCGACAGCTAATGAGTCAACAAGCGTCAAAACACCCGCTCCAGCAGTTTGCTGGATCGCTTGAATATCATTGGTCGCATGTGCCATTAAATCACCTGTTCGATTTGACTGATAGAAAGATGGACTCATCTTTGTAAAATGTTCATATAAATTTTTTCGTAATTGGCGAGCTAATTTTAATGAAGACCCGAAAATCATAATACGCCATATGTAACGTAATATGTACATCGTAATACCTACAATTACTAATAATACAACCCATTTTAGTAACTTATCGGTCGTCAATGTTCCATCATTAATTTCATCTACAACGATTCCAATTACTTTTGGTGCTACAAGTTCTAGAAGTGCAACGCCAAACAATAAAATAATTCCAGTTATGTACGCTCGTTTTTCTTGTTTAAAAAACCACGCTAAATTCATAAATACTTTCATTTTTTTCCTCCTCCCTTAAAATGAGCGATGTTTTCAGTTTACCAAAAATACAGAATTTTTAAAAGTTTTAAAAACTATAACTAACAAAAAGAAAGACACTCTTAGCGAGTGTCTTTTAGCGCTTATTTCATTTGTTGCTTGTTCATCGCGCTCATCATTTGATTGATTTTCTTTTGGGAAGGTTTTTGTCCCATTTGCATCATCATCATTTTTAACATTTGTTCGTTAATTGGTGGATTTTTTTGTAAGTAATTCATCATGTATTTGCGGGCAATGAAAAATCCTAACGCCACGCCTGCTACTAGTGCTACTACGCCCACTAGAATACCTAACCAAATTGGCATATATTTTCCTCCTTCATGTTGTCTACCTTACAGTGTACTAAAACCTTTTCAATAAGACAAGATACAATTCGACATTTTTTACACATATGTTCGTACTTGTTTTAGAGGATTCAGCCATCCGTACTTTGTATTTTCATAATCCATTGCTAAAAATGTTAATTCACACTTTCTTAACACCTCAAAGAATGTCGTTTCCATAGAGACATTTCCAGAGGTATTCATACGAATATAGTGCGGTTTCACCATTATTTCGCCGTACTCCGCTCCCGTATAAAGTGTATGTGTATGATGTGTTCTATCATATTTACCAAGAACGCGCAAAGCTTGTTCTAATTTATGATGAATTTTCATTACTTGCAATGGCATCGTTATATACATCATTTGCTTATATAACACTTTTTTCTCCGAAAGGGACCCAGATTCTGAAAATCGAGCAAATAAATCAAAAAACAAATATTCACGACCAAAATAAGCTTTCGCAATATCCTCTTGAATTAAATACAATTCATACGTTTTCATTTTTCCACTCCCAATCTGGACAACCTTTTCTCTTCATTATATATAAGAAAGTTTGCAATGATTGTCTGACTGCGGAGAGATAAAAAACTTTTTCTGTCGAAAAAACTCATTTACATAGAAAAACCTCTCCATGCCGGAGAGATTTTTCTGAAATCATTAAAGCATTTCTTTTACTTTACGAACAACGTTCTCTACAGTAAATCCATACTCTTCCATAATCTTCTCACCAGGAGCAGAAGCACCGAATGTATCGATACCTAACACATCTCCTTCAAGACCTACGTAACGGTGCCATCCGAATGTAGCACCCATTTCAATTGCGAAACGTTTTGTTACTGCTTTTGGTAATACAGATTCTTTGTACTCTGCAGTTTGAGCTTCGAAGCGATCCATAGATGGCATGCTGACAACAGCTGCGTCAACGCCGTCTACTGCTAATGCTTTTTGAGCTTCAACAGCTAGGCTTACTTCAGATCCAGTTGCAAGTAAGATTACATCAGCCGTTTCTTTCTTGCTTGCCGAAACTACATATGCACCTTTTGCTACTTTTTCATACGTATCTTCTTTTGCACCTTCTAATGTTGGAAGGTCTTGACGAGTTAATACTAAAGCAGTTGGTTTGTTTGTAGATTCTAAAGCTAGTCTCCAAGCTGCAACAGATTCGTTACCATCAGCAGGACGGATAACAGAAACATTTGGCATTGCACGAAGCGCTGCTAATTGCTCGATTGGTTCATGCGTTGGACCATCTTCACCAACAGCGATACTGTCATGTGTGAATACATACGTTACTGGCAATTGCATTAATGCTGCAAGGCGAATTGCTGGGCGTAAGTAATCAGAGAATACGAAGAACGTACCACCGTAAGTTTTTAAACCGCCATGTAGTGCAATACCGTTCATTGCTGCACCCATTGCGAACTCACGTACACCGTACCAAATGTTTTTACCGCTGTAATCATCTCTTGTAAAGTCTTTTTCGTTATTCATGTATGTCTTGTTAGAACCAGCAAGGTCAGCAGATCCACCGAAGAATGATGGTACAGACTCTGCAATTGCATTAATTACAGCACCAGAAGAATTACGAGTTGCTGCTTTTGATCCTAATTCATAAGTTGGTAAGTTTTGCTCCCAACCTTCTGGAAGTTGACCGTTCATTGTTGCTTGGAATTCGTTTGCTAATTCTGGGTATGCTTGCGCATATTCACCTAGCATCGTGTTCCACTCAGCTTGCGCAGTTTCACCAACATCTTGTACTGTTTTACGGAAGTTGTCATATACTTCTTCTGCTACATGGAAGTCTTGCTCAGCAGTCCAAGCATATGCTTCTTTCGTTAATTTTGTTTCTTCTACACCAAGTGGAGAACCATGTGAAGCTGATTTTCCTGATTTGTTTGGAGAACCGAAACCAATTGTCGTTCTTACTTCAATTAGCGTTGGGCGTTTTTCGTCAGCTTTCGCTTCTTCAATTGCTTTCGCGATTGCTTCAATATCGTTTCCATCCTCAACACGGATTACTTGCCATCCGTATGCTTTGTAACGATCTTCTACACTTTCAGAGAATGAACGATTTAAATCGCCATCTAATGAAATATCGTTTGAATCGTAAAGCACAACAAGACGACCTAATTGTAAATGAGCAGCTAATGAAGATGCTTCAGCAGAAACGCCTTCCATTAAATCTCCATCACCACAAATAGCGTATGTATAATGATCTACTACATTATACGCATCACGGTTATATTTAGCAGCTAAATGTCTTTCTGCCATTGCCATACCTACAGCAGTTGCAATACCTTGTCCAAGTGGACCAGTCGTTGCATCTACACCAGCTGTATGACCATACTCAGGATGTCCTGGAGTTTTGCTTCCCCATTGACGGAAGTTCTTTAAGTCATCCATTGTTACATCATAACCAGATAGGTGAAGTAGGCTGTATAATAACATTGAACCATGACCTGCAGATAATACGAAACGATCACGGTTAAACCACGTTGGGTTATTTGGATTGTGTTTCATAAATTGAGTCCATAATGTATAAGCCATTGGTGCTGCACCCATTGGCATTCCTGGGTGACCAGAGTTTGCTTTTTCAATCGCATCGATGGATAATGTGCGAATCGTGTTGATAGAAAGTTGTTCGATTGAATGTGACATGCTATTCTTCCCTTCGCTTATATTAGTAAACGTTTTATACATTTATATGATAGCTTCCCACGCAAGATTATACAACATGTATCGACAAATATGTTGATGTTTTTTTGATTTTTTATAAAAAAATCAATGATTCCGGGAATGTATGGGTATTCAATATGACATACTTTTTCATTATTTTTATTTTAAAAAGAAAGGGAATTATCTGTATATTTATACAAATTTCTTCTATACTTACGTTTTTAAAAACATAAAAAAGCATCTAACTTCGATGCTTTTCAAATAAGTTAAACAATCCTTTTCCGAATCGAACTTGAAATCCAATCAATTATAATTACCATTAAAATGATACCTAATAAAATAATCCCAACACGAGACCAATTGCGTGAACTCAGCGCAAAAATTAGAGGCGTACCAATACCACCTGCTCCAATAACACCTAAAATGGCAGCAGATCGTACATTAATTTCGAACCTGTATAACGTATACGATAAAAAATCTGGTAATACTTGTGGCAATACTGCATACCAAAGTATTTGAAAACGGTTTGCTCCTGTTGCTAGTAACGCTTCCGTCGGTCCATTATCTATGTTTTCAATTCCTTCTGAATATAGTTTTCCTAACATTCCAATAGAATGTAATCCTAAGGCCAATACTCCTGCAAAAGAGCCTGGACCAACAGCTTTTATAAATAAAAGAGCCATAACTAATTCAGGAAACGTACGAACAAAACTAAGTACAAATTTCCCAGATCCTGAAGTTAATTTTCCACTACTCATATTCGTTGCCGCCCAAAAGGCAAACGGAACAGATAAAAATGCAGAAATAAATGTACCTAATATCGCAATTGCCAACGTATCAATTAATCCATGTAATAAATCTTCACCATCTGGCAAAGATACATACGACCAGTCTGGATTCAATATCCCTGTCATAATTGCTTTCGTGATTTCACCTGCTGTGTCCTTTATCCCCTCTAATGGCACTCCTGAAAAGGCCCATACATATACAACTGTAAGTGCTATTAAAATAATCCAGCGATATATACTCGGTTTCTTCGGTTTTGGCACAATCATCGTCGTTCTATTCATTATAGTTTCTCCCGCAACAATGTACTAATGTAGTCAATTAACAAAACAACAATAAGGGTATAAATAATTATAGATGCAGTTTGTTGATATTGTAAAAATCCAAGTGTACGATCATAATATAATCCAATACCACCCGCTCCTACTAAACCTAAGACAGCTGCTGCACGTACGTTCACCTCAAATGTATACAGAACATAGGAGACAAAATGTGCTTTCACTTGCGGAATTACCCCATAAACAATCCATTGCACTTTATTTGCTCCTACTGCTGTCATCGCCTCTAACGGGCCTGGATCAATTGATTCAGTTGACTCATACAACAATTTCGCCACGAGCCCAATTGAGAAAAAAGTAAGAGCTAAAATACCTGGAAGTGGTCCTATTCCAAAAATAGCTACGAAAATTGCCGCTAATAATAAATCTGGTATCGTTCGAATAAAATTTAAAATCAATCGAGCTGGACTGTATAAAAATGTACTAGTAAACACATTACTTGCCGCAAACAGTGCCAGTGGAATAGCTAAAATCGACCCTAAAGTCGTCCCAATAATCGCCATACGTATTGTATCTAACATCACTGTTGTAATAACTTGAAAATAACTCCAATCAGGTGGCACCATTTCTTTCAATAGATCTACCATATTTGGAAAACCATCTACCAGTTTTGAAAATGATGCATCTACCTGTACACTACTACTCCACAGCATTAAAATAACTAAAATAAACGTTAACATATGTTTCAATTTACTCGGCGGCTTCGGTATTTCATTTGAATATATCGTCACGTCATTCATTTTACTGCCACCTCTAATAATTCGCTTTTCTGAGCTACGTCCCCATAAATTTCAGCAAACTTTTCATCAGTTGCCTCTTCTACTAAACCATCAAAAACAATTTCGCCTGCATGTAATCCAATAATACGCGTCGCATATTGCCTAGCTAAATCAATAGAATGTAAGTTTACAATTGTTGTAATTCCAAAATCTTCATTAATTTTCTTTAAGTCATCTAATACTTGCTTTGTCGTAAGTGGATCTAACGACGCAACAGGTTCATCTGCCAATATGATTTTCGCTTCTTGCGCCAATGCTCTAGCAATCGATACACGTTGTTGTTGTCCTCCTGATAATTCATCAGCACGTGCATATGCTTTTTCTAAAATATTCACTCTTTTTAACGCTTGAAATGCGAGCTCCACATCCTCTTTCGGAAACAAACCTAACGTTGTACGCAATGTGGAATGATATCCAACACGACCAGCTAATACATTTTTTAATACTGTTGATCGCTTTACAAGATTAAAACTTTGAAAGATCATACCAATATCCCGACGCATACGTCGTAAATCTGTTCCTTTTGCAGCAGTAATAGACTCACCTTCAATCATGATTTCGCCTTCGGTAATCTCATGAAGACGATTTATGGACCTGAGAAGTGTAGATTTTCCAGCTCCAGATAATCCGACCATTACAATAAACTCACCTTTTTGAATCTTTAAATTTATATTATTCAATCCCTTTGTGCCATTCGGATACATTTTGGAAACATTTCGAAACTCTATCACACATCTTACCTACTTTCTATGTATTCAAAACGGCAAACTAACTGAAAACATCCCCTTTCAGCTAGCTGCCATTTCCATATGTATTATTGCGTTTTTACTTTCTTCCCATATTCACGAACGATATCAAATTTACTATCATCAGATTTAACATATCCTTCATGTGAATATACTTCTTTAATGATTTTGTGACCTTCCTCATTCTTTCCAATTTCAATGAAAGCATCTTGTAATTTCTTGCTCCACTCTGCATCTAAATCAGATCGTACAGAAATTGTATCGTTCGGAATTTTCTCAGTAAATTTCACTATTTTCGTTTGATCAAATATATTCGGATAATCTTTTTTTACAATATTACGAGCATCTTGGAATACAACAGCCGCATCTACGTCACCATTTAAAAGAGCAATAAGCGACTGATCGTGACCTTTTAATGTAACAGGTTTCACATCTTTTAACGGATCAATTCCCTCTTTTAATAGAACAGCTGCAGGCCATACATACCCTGCTGATGATGTTACATCTTGATAACCAATCTTTTTACCTTTTAAATCTTTTACACTATTTATATTAGAGTCTTTTTTAACAACAAACTCAGATTTATAAAAGTCTACTAAATCCTTTGTAGGGGCTCCCGTTTCATCATCTACTCCAAAACGTTGTGCTTGTAAAATTACATTTGCAGCCTTCTTTTCATGTGCTAATACGTACGCTGTTGGCGGTAAAAATCCTACATCTACTTGTTTAGATCCCATCGCTTCTATAATTGTATTGTAGTTCGTTGAAATACTAACTTTTACTGGAATATTCAACTTATCACTTAATAGCTTCTCAAGCGGTTTTGCCTTCGCCTCTAACGTATCCGCATTTTGAGAAGGAACAAATTGAACATTTAAAGTCTTCGGTACATACCCTTTTTTCGTATCTTCATTTTTACTTGCACTTGACTCTTCCGTCCCGCAGCCACTTAATAATCCCGCTGCTAGTACAACTGTTGTGCCCATTGCAAAAACTTTTTTCAACATGTTAATGCCTCCATTTTTCATTGTTATAAAATAACCTTTCATAAACATGAAGAAATATATCACATATTTTTACAAATAATTGATTATTTACAGAATCTTTACACATTCTATACACTCACATTAAAATTCTCTTCACATATTTGATATGATGAATTGGAAGATAACAATAGAAAAGGTGAGTCATATTGGAACAAAATCAAACTGTAACTTTAAACATCTTATTAACAAGCGATATACATGGCACTGTTTATCCTATTCACTACCAAGATAACTCCCCAGCAGAACTTGGTTTAGCTAAAATTTCTACTCTTATAAAAAAAGAACGTTCCCAAAATACAAACGTTCTTTTAATTGATAATGGCGACTTTATTCAAGGCACACCATTTACTTATCATTATGTTACATACGAAAAAAACAAAAAAAACCCAATGTCCTTATTAGCGAATTACTTACAGTATGACGCTGCAATTATCGGCAATCATGAATTTAATTACGGGATGGATATATTAAATAATGCTGTGACTACTGCGAACTTCCCGTACCTATCAGCAAACATTTTAGATAAAAACAGTAAAAAACCTTATTTCGGGAAACCATATGTAATAAAACATATTGAATCAAATATAAAAATTGCTATTTTAGGGGTGACAACGCATTACATTCCCAATTGGGAACAACCCCATCACATTAAAGATTTACTATTTGAAGATGCATTAAAGACTACAAAAGAATGGGTTTCTTACATTCGCAAACATGAGAAACCAGATTTACTAGTCGTAGCGTATCACGGGGGAGTTGAACGAGATTTACAAACCGGGGTACCGACTGAAGTGTTAACAGGAGAAAACCAAGGATATGCAATGTGCCATGAAATTGAAGGTATAGATCTTTTACTAACAGGTCATCAACACCGAGAAATTTCTCATACGATGGCTAACGGTGTAACAATTTTACAGACTGGATGCAATGGACACTCAGTTGGAAAAGTAAAAATAACATTCGAAAAAACAAAACATAAATGGGTGAAAAAAGAGAGTTCTTCTGAATTATTATCTGTACAAGGAGTTGAGGCGGACCAAGATGTACTTTCATTGGTAGCCGATTACGAAGAGAAAACACAAAAGTGGCTTGATCAACCTATTGGAATCATTCAGGGGGACATGCAAATTTCAGATGCTATGCAAACTCGTTTGCATGATCATCCTTTTATCGAATTCATAAATAAAATACAGATGAATATAGCTAATGTATCAATTTCTTGTACAAGTTTGTTCCATAATACATCTCCAGGTTTCCCTGAACATGTAACAATGCGTGATATCGTTTCTAATTATATTTATCCAAACACATTAAAAGTAATTAGAATAACTGGAGCAGATATAAAAGATGCTCTTGAACTCTCTGCTTCTTATTTCACATTAAAAACAGATGGATCAATCACCGTAAGTCCTATCTACATAGAACCAAAGCCACAACATTATAATTATGATATGTGGGAAGGGATTTCATACGTATTAAACATTTCAAAACCAATTGGTGAAAGAGTAGAATCTTTACAGCATAACAGTGCTCCTCTTAATATGAATGAAGAATATGACGTTGTAATGAATAATTATCGTGCAAGTGGCGGGGGAAATTTTTTTATGTTTCAAAACAAACCGGTAGTAAAAGATATACCCACAGATATGTCTGAACTTATCGCTAATTATATATTGGAACATAAAACGATAGAAGCAACTGTTAATAACAACTGGAAAGTTATTAAATAACGATTTTTACAAATAAAAAAGATGGGCTTCGCCCATCTTTTAATTTAATTTTGCATTATCTTGCTTTTTTAAAGCTTTTAATTTCGTCGGTGTAACATCTGTACCTTCTTCGTTAACAACTTTAATACCTTTAAGTTCGTTTAACATATTTTGACGAAATCCTTTTAAATATTGTTCACGTAGCGATTGACGCTCACGTTGCTCTTCTTCAGTTAAACCTTCAGCTTTTGCTTTTTTCGCTAAGAAGTTAATGCGTTCAACGAGTTCGTGATTAATCATCTCGAATCCCCCTTCTAATCAAAACTGATTATTATCATACAATAGTTACTCTTCTTTATCAAGCAATTGCTTCGTATACTCTACATATCTACGATGTACAGTCGCCTTTGAAACATTATGACCAAATCCACGTAATGTTGCTGCGATTTCTTCAAACGTGAGTTCACTTTTTCGCAAACGTACAATTTCCTCAATTGGCACTTCTTTTTTCTCTCTTCCTACACTTAAATGACGATTTTTTAAATTATTTTCTGGACGATAACCTTTTTCTACTGCACGTTGCATGCCTCGTTTAATTTTCAAGTTATGAATCTTTCTTTGATATTCTTCAACAATACCAATAATATCTAATACCATCGAATCAGAATCCGATAATTGTAATTCACCATTATGTGTATGCGTATATACTTTTATGCCTTCTTTATGTAAGCAATGCATTAATGCGATCTTCGCATTTCCTCTACCAAGGCGCGTTTCATCTTGTATAAGTAACACATCAATTTGTTCGTCTCGAATTGTATCCAACACCTCTAATATACCGTCACGTTCAATTGTATATCCACTAGCCTGCTCTTCAATCACCTTAGTAACATTCATTTGATAGCGCTCAGCTAAATGCAATAATTCATCTTTTTGACGTAACAATGATGTTTCTTGCGCTTCTTTCGTTGTACTCACACGTGCATAAATAATTGCATTCATTTTGAACCCCTCTTTCTCCCTATTATTTCCCTATAGTGTAACATAAATCCGCCATTTGTTCGAACTTATGTTTGTAGAATGTTTTTTCACATGTTATACTTATTAATAAGAAAAATGAAAGAAAACGAGGTGTTAGAAAACATGGAAAAGTTAACGAAACGCCAGCAAGACATTCTCGACTTTATTAAGCTAAAAGTACAAGAAAAAGGATATCCACCTTCCGTACGTGAAATTGGTCAAGCAGTCGGCCTCGCTTCTAGTTCTACAGTGCACGGACATTTATCACGATTAGAAGAAAAAGGATACATTCGACGCGATCCAACAAAACCACGTGCCATTGAAATTTTAGGCGAAGACCGAATGGATACGGAAACACAATCTGTTATTCAAGTTCCAATTGTCGGAAAAGTTACTGCTGGTTTACCAATTACGGCGGTCGAAAGCGTAGAGGAACATTTCCCACTTCCAGCTAGTATTGTTGCTGGAGCAGACCAAGTGTTCATGTTACGTATTTCTGGAGATAGTATGATTGAAGCTGGTATTTTCGATGGAGATTTAGTTGTTGTTCGCCAACAACAGTCTGCATATAATGGTGAAATTGTAGTCGCTTTAACAGAAGATAACGAAGCAACTGTTAAACGTTTCTATAAAGAAAAAGACCATTTCCGTCTACAACCAGAAAATTCTTCGTTAGAACCTATCATTTTAAAACAAGTGTCAGTTATCGGGAAAGTAATTGGCGTATATCGTGATTTACATTAAAAATAATAAAAAGAAGATAATTACCTTATTTACATACGGTAATTATCTTCTTTTTGTATTTTGATAGATTTCCATGCATTCTATTTCTTATTAACGAGTTTCAATTGTCACATCTCCAGCAGCCGTTTTACCGCTAATCTTTTTACTACCATTTCCAATTGTTACATTTTTATTTTCTTCATTAAAAATTGTTACATCTCCCGCAGCACTTTGCCCAGTAATTACCGCATCTTGTGGTTTTTCCGATAAAGTAATATCTATATCTCCCGCAGTTGAACTTGCTTCTAGATTATACTTAGAATCATGATCTTGAATATTTATTTCCCCACTTGTTGTTTTTGCGGTCACTTTCCCTAATACCTTCTTAAAGTTCACCTCACCAGCTTTTGTCGATCCCTCCACATTCTTAGCCGTTACTTGTTTCAACTCTACTTCTCCAGCAAGTGTTCTAACACTTACGCTATCACTTTTCACATCACTCATTTCGATTTGTCCAGCAGATGAATTTACTTTTACATCTTGGTAAGAGCGTTCGGGCACAAGGAGAGTCAATTTAGACGTTTGAAACCTAAAATCGTAAAAAGAAAAATCAAATGAAGCACCTTTTTCTCTTTCCCCAATAACTTTTAATGTGTCACCATCTTCTGCGATACGAATCTCTTGTTTACGTACATCTCCCGATTGCTTTACATAAAAAGAAGAGTCAGGAGATTTTTGGACAATAATATCCCCGGCATCTAACTTAACTTCTATATTTTTTAATGTTTCGTTTTTAATTACATTTTCTTTATCGCCTTTTTCAGCAGTCTGTACTGCTTTTTCATATGTTTGGGAAATTCCTATTACTCCAATAATGATACAAGCGATAGCGATTAAAAATAGTTTTTTCATCATTTACTCTCCTTTTATCATTTTGAAGTTCCATATTACATATCGTACACACAATCTCTTAAACCACTTTGTACTATAAAAAGCGATAATACATAACAATAAACCTACTCCAACAAACGTTATACTAACGAAAAGATCCAACCATATAAAAGTACCCATAAATACTTTTCCAATAACGAAAAATGGTGTTACTACACTAGCAATACCACCGATCCAAAAAGAAAATATAAAAGCAATAATTGCGACTAACGGGCCTAACACAATAATAAAATTAAACAAACTAAGTCCAATCGCTGCCATAACAGCTCTTGTCACATTTGAAGTCGATGGATTTTTTTTCATTTCATCAAAGCGATACATCGCAAGTAATTCTTTCGCGATTACTTTCGGAGAACCAAGGCCCTGTATTATTTCCGATTCAGTTTTCCCTTCTTCTAGTCCAAACTGAAAGTGCTCTTCATAATCCAATAAAATATCTTGCCTCTCTTCCTCTGGTAACTTTCTAAGATAACTTGATAATTCTTTAAGAAACCCTTCTTTACTCATCCCATTCCACCCCTTCAATAATTTCTTGTACCCCTTTCGCAAAATCACGCCATTCTGTTACTAACAAATGAAATTGCGTCTCCCCTTGCTCTGTTAATTGATAATATTTACGAGGTGGCCCTTCCGTAGATTCCTTTAAATACGTTTGAAAATACCCTTCTTTCGTCAAACGACGTAATAAAGGGTATACTGACCCTTCCGATATTAAAAATTTATTAGAAATTTGCTGAACAAGTTCATAACCGTAACTATCTTTACGTTTTACAAGTGCTAATACACAAAGTTCAAGCACACCTTTTTTAAACTGAACGTTCAAGCGCCATCCTCCTTCCCTATCTCAGTACTGTTCAATACACGGTACCTAATTTATCCATAATATACCACTTAGTATTATTTATTGCAAGGTACTAAGCTATATTTATTCCCTAAATTTAGAAAATGAACTAACGAAATTCTGAATAAGACTGCGTTATAACTGAGCAGCATTCAAGGTTTCATTTCATTTACATTAATATTAAACTTCATTCACTCTTTCCTCTTGAAGAATCCACCACACCTTATTCACTATAGCTAATGAGAAAAAGCCCCAATACTTATCGGTATTAGGGCTTTTTCTCATTATTACATATTAATCGAATTCCTATTTGAGAACCTGCATACGTGACAAATACTTTAATACCATATTTTATTTCTCATCATCGTTCCCCAAGATTTTTCGCTTAACATCTGATAAATCCTTCGACAACGAACTAAATGCTTTTGCTTGTTCTTCAATGACCTGTTGATTTTTTTCAATAACTTTTTGATATTGTTCTTCGCGCTGTTCATTCTTTTTTTGCGTAGTAAACAGCATCCATACAAATAAAGCTGCGAATGCTCCTTGTTGAATCATTGAATTGAAGATTTGTTCTTCCATCGTTCTCATCTCCTTTTCAAAAATTAAAGAGAATCATACGAGTGATCCTACTCTCATATCCTTATCTCACATTAAAATGTTCTTCTTTTACCCATGTGTTTTGCCCAATATCGATATAACCATCTTTTCTTGCAAAAATTCCATATGGATAAGATCCATCTACATTTCCTTTATAATTTCCATTTGGACCGTCATATGTGTTAATGCCATAACCTGCTGGATATTTTGAATAAGCATGAAACCACTCTACTTCAAAGTGCTCTTCTTTCGCCCATGCTTCCCAACCTAGGCACAACATTTTTTCATTTCCACCATACCAAGCAGCATCTATAATTAAATATGGCATTTTTGTATTAATGACATTACCTGTGAACTAAGCATCTTTTCCAGGGCCACTATATAAATTGATACCCGATCCTTCTGGGTATTTAGACGTTGCAATTCCTAGTCCTTTTGGTTGTAGTGGTTTATTATTATCTTTGTTAAATGCTTTGTTTATCTTCTCAATGAATTGATCCACTCTTCCTTCATCGAGCATTCGGTGTGGGCAATGCTTTCCACTCCACGATTTATGTGTACGTACGTTACTAATCGGTATATTGAATTGTTTCATTAGCTGAGCAATAACAATTGCTGCATTATCTTCTGCTTTATAATATCTATCTCCACCGCTTAAAGAGTAACAAATTTCAACCCCGATAGATTTACGATTACCATTCCCGTTACCATCACCGGCATGCCAAGCATTACGATCAAACGGAATACCTTGCACTGCTTCTTTGTCGTCTACTGCAACATGAAACGACACTGAATTATTATTTCCAATCATATACGATATCTCATTTTCTGCTGATGCATCATTGTACGTATTATGTACTGTAATGAATTCTGGTGTCATTGTATTGGGACACTTTATACTATATTTACTTGGATCCACTAATTTTCTTCTAATTTCCATTACTGAACATCTCCTTTTTCTTTTATTTTTTATCATGTAAAATTCCATTGAATTATTAAGTCCATCTAGAAATTAAATGCTCATACATGCCGCATTTTATATAATGGGTTATAATCCTCATATTCAAAAAGGAAAAAGAGCAACTTTTACATCAGTTGCTCTTTCAAAACTTCCACTCTATATTCCGCCCAGCATTTTACAGATATTACTCTCATCTCAAGAGGTATGATAACAAGTTTTTTCATCCTACTTAATACGTGCAGATTTAAAGATATTATCTTACATTAAAATGCTCTTCTTGTACCCATGTATTTTGTCCAATATCGATATAACCATCTTTTCTTGCAAAAATTCCATATGGATAAGATCCATCTACATTTCCTTTATAATTTCCATTTGGACCGTCATATGTGTTAATGCCATAACCTGCTGGATATTTTGAATAAGCATGAAACCACTCTACTTCAAAGTGCTCTTCTTTCGCCCATGCTTCCCAACCTAGGCACAACATTTTTTCATTTCCACCATACCAAGCAGCATCTATAATTAAATATGGCATTTTTGTATTAATGACATTACCTGTGAACCAAGCATCTTTTCCAGGGCCACTATATAAATTGATACCCGATCCTTCTGGGTATTTAGACGTTGCAATGCCTAATCTTTTTGGTTGTAGTGGTTTATTAGAAGGATCAGTTGTACCACCACCTTCTCCTTTTCCTAAGTAATCTAATGGATTCACAGCATTACTCTTATTAACGTTCCAAGACCCTTTATGCAATTCAAAATGCAAGTGTTGACCACTAGAATCCCCTGTGTTCCCCATAATCCCAATAGTTTGTCCTTGTGTAACAGAATCACCTTCTTTTACTGTTCGAGAACCACTACGCATATGGGCATATACCGTTTCCCATGTAATCCCATCAATAGTGTGCACAATCATAATACATTCACCATAACTGGATGAAACATAAGAACGACTAACTCGTCCACTAGCCGCTGCATAAATTGGATGATAGCCCGATTCAGCAAGGTCTATCCCATGATGATCTGGTCTGCTCCCCCTAAAACCACTTGTTACTCTCGTTGTATCTGTTGGATAAATAAATTTTGCCATAATAATCTTCCTTTCTATTTATAAGTAATATAAAAAGGCACTTAAAAAAGCACCTTTTATAAGATTTTTTCTTAATGTTCAAATTTAATATTTATAATCAAAGAAAAAGAGATCCTTTGTTATTACCTTACATTAAAATGTTCTTCTTTTACCCATGTATTTTGTCCAATATCGATATAACCATCTTTTCTCGCAAAAACGCCATATGGATAAGATCCATCTACATTTCCTTTATAATTTCCATTTGGACCATCATATGTGTTAATACCATAACCTGCTGGATATTTTGAATAAGCATGGAACCACTGCACTTCAAAGTGTTCTTCTTTTGCCCATGCTTCCCAACCTAGGCACAACATTTTTTCATTTCCACCATACCAAGCAGCATCTATAATTAAATATGGCATTTTTGTATTAATGACATTACCTGTGAACCAAGCATCTTTTCCAGGACCACTATATAAATTGATACCCGATCCTTCTGGGTATTTAGACGTTGCAATTCCTAGTCCTTTTGGTTGTAATGGCTTATTATCACCGCCACCATTTCCTCCATCAAAATCCACATATTGCTTAACAATTTCAGAGTAGAAGAAATTCCCTCCATTTTTATATCGATAGCCACCATTGTAAGCAACAGCGATAGGGTTACTATATTTCACCATAGCACCAGTCGTATTTCCAAGTGATGGCGCAACAACCGTTTTAGAATACTGATCTGCCACCGGTAATGAATGTTGTTTATTGTTAGAAGCTAACCAGCGAAGGTAAGCTCGTCCAAAATTATATGATTGAACAATGGCACTTAAATCTGTAATGCCATTTTTCTTTGCATCATCAAAAGCTCCTTTTAGATGCTTTACTCCATAATAAATTGAATCTTTAGGATTTTTAATTGTATTCATCGCCCAACCTTGTGATTCACTGGACTGCATAATATCAGGTGTTGTTTCAGAGTTTCCTCCACTCTCCACCATAATAATCCCAAGTACATAGGGAACTAATTCAGACACACCTTGTGCTGAACATTCACTTTCTACCATTGATTGCCAACGTAACACTTGTTGTGGCAGATTCTTTGTTTTAACTGAAGCAGCTAATAAACTCATCATTAAACATCTCCTTATTTTTCTATTATTTTCGCCTGTAAAACTACTACTTTACTAAATATAACTAGAAGCTAAAGACCCATTAATCCATCAAATCACTTCATGTTACTCACCTTCTTTCACAACAAAAAGAGCAACCATAAAAATAGTTGCCCTTTCGTCGAAATCTTATATTACTACTATAAATCACTTTTTCAATACTTTCTGTACACTGCATGTATCCTACAAAAAGGTAACACTAAAATCCATCTAAAAACTTGACAATCTTCCTTATTTCAGCGTGTTTTCGGCGTATATAGCCTGTACTATAATGTAATTCAAACGCAATTTGTTCTAAAGTCATCCCATCAACATATTTCATTTTAAGTATTTGATGATCCAGTCCTGTAAACTTATTAATCAAAAGCCTTAAATCATACTCTTCATTCATCTTATAAGCTAATTCATATTCAATTGCCTCAATCCGTCCTTCTACCTTAGCCCCTTCCGATTCAGCGGTTAATCGTACATTTTGCAAATCACCGCTAATCCAACGCTTCAATTCGGCTTTTGATTTGTCTAAGTTGTATTCTAAATAAGCAATTTCTTCTTCTAACTTCTTATAATCTTTGAGCCACTCGAACACTTACTGATTCACCCACTTCCATTCCTTTTACAAAGTCTCTTAATACTAATTTAATAGAATGAATATGCTTATTAGCTTTTTCAATCTTTATTACTTGTAAATCATCTTTCATTTTATAAACACAACCCTTCCCTAACATTTTTTATCCTCTATTGATCAGTTCATTATCTTTAGAATTTCGATATTTTTAATTAATTCCTGAATCCTATTGAAAAGACTTCTAACAGTCCCCATAGAAATTTAAGAAATAAACTGAAATTACAAATCGTTCATACTTGATCCAAGCATTCACTACTATTTTTATAATACTGTTCACTATGCATCGGGAATCTTTGAAGAATATAAATGCATTATTATTTTATTAAGATAATATATTTTAAAATAACAAAATCATCTAACGGTTTTCCTTATGACTTATATTTATTTAACACTTCTTGTAATCTCTCACGCTCTTCATCAATAGACTGTACAGTTTTTCTTTCCTCTTCTAGATTTGTTGATTCATCATCTTTATATAACCAATTGGGTACAATCTCTTTTCTATTTGAATACTTCCTACCTGTCCCTTTATATTTCTTTTTCTTACTCATTTCGAAACACCTATCTAGTATGGCCACATCAACTAATGTTTTAACTTCTTTCTCCTTCCAATTCCTCAATATAGCCTTAATGTAGTTCCATCTTGGTGCATTCTCATCAACAGCTTTATTAATTGCATGCTGAATTAACTCATCACTAAACAAATTACAAAAATCCCCCAACTCTGCAATTGCAATTTCACTTAACGGAATGCCCATCCCCTTAATAAAGTTACAACTTACTTTAACCCTCTCATTGATGAATACACGAGAGTCTAATTTATCCATATCATCATAATGATTAGTATTTCGTTTATTAGTATTTAGTCTATTAGTATTTAGTAGTTTCTGATTTTCCTCATATGGCTTTACCACATCTTGGTTTTCCACTTGTGGCATGTTCCTTTGTGGCGTTTCGTAAATTTCCGTATCCCACCTTGTAATTTTTTTCGTATTCCCATCACGAACAGGATAACGTTTTACATAACCTAATTCTTTTAATTCCTTAAAACCTGTACGGAGCGAATCTTCTCCATCCTTAGCATGTCGAGCTAATTCGCTAATATGAAAAGTCCAATCGTCTGGTAATGTAAGCGCATAGGCTAAGATTCCTTTCGCTTTCCATGACAACCTTTCATCTTTTAAACCAGTATTATTTATAACGGAATAATTACTATCTTTTTTTACTCGAATAATCCCCATACTAGCCACCTCATAAATTCTCAAAAACGGTATTCAATGTTATACTTATCTAGAGATATTTTTTCTTATAGAATCCGCTGCAACGGATTCTTTTCTTATGCATTCATTCAAAACAATCATGCTATCCATATCTATTTTCTTCTAAACCTCTCTTATTCCTCAATTTCAACATCCACTTGAATTTCGATATTCATTGGAATTTCTTGTGTTATACGAATCACATTTTGACTCATTCCTTTTTGAATAAGCTTTCTAACCTGCTCTTTTGCATCTTCTTTTGTTTTAAATTCACTGACAGTTGGTAACCCTGCTAAACTACTAGTAATTACTAAAATCTTTCTTTGCATGTTCTTTCCTCCTACTGAATGTCTGCCATATTTATTTGTGAGTTTTTAACTGTAATTTCTTCATTTAAAACAGTTGGAATTGAATATTCTTCATTAATAATTTGTATTGCTCTATCCAAATGATAACGTTTAATAGCTTTATAACTATTCACACCAAATTCCCGATGTAACTGACTATAAATATCTCTATATAACTTCCTTCTAAGACCGATATCCTGATAAGAATTTGAATTTTTACCTCCCAATAACATAATACCTAACCTTTTTACAGCCCTTGTTATCTCTTCACACTCGATAGCATAAAGCGGAGTATTTTCTCGCACCCCCTTCACCTCAGACTTTATTTCTTGTATCTCCTGAGTATGTCCTTCTAACGCAGCAAATGTTAACTTTAAAACCCCCATTGGATCCTTTGGCACATTTTGTTGATTTTGTATATACTGCTTCATTCGTTTGAACTCTTTCATAAATTTAATTTTCATTCCAACCGCTTCTCTACTGTTATATCCCATAACAAGTAACGTGAATGCTTCTTCTGTTAAATCATATTTAGAGGTTCGCCTGTTCTTTGAATTAACATAAGTGGACTCGTGAAAATTTTCTCCCCCAAACTCTTCACCTACATATACAATTTGTTTTCGAACTTCCTTCAAAACGTCGAAGTGATTTTTTTTGAATATCTTCGCAATTACCAAACTATCCGTTACTACTTTTCCATTAACTTCAAATACTAATGAACTATGTACTGATGAGTCAGTTAATTGCCCCATCCTCATCTCCTCCTCACTACTAATTTTGAACTATCTTTATTGCATTGAGATAATTTAGCACTACACATAATTCGTTACTTTCTTTTTACAGATTAACTAATTATCGTAATTTAAATTAAATACTTTGATATGAACCCTCTTATTAAAGTATCATTCAATAATTCGCTTATAGCATTACATTTTAAGTAAATCTCCTCCGATTTCAATTCGCTTCGTTTTCTTCAAATTCAAAAAGATATTCCAAACTATGTTCTGGAAAAAAAGTTTTCTTAATTTCAAAAGCTTCATCATAATAAAAACGAAATTTACCATTTATTTTGTCGCTCACTGTTGCGTGGCGAAGTTTCAGATGCGAAGAAATTTGTGTAATCATAATTCTTTTTCTCGCCATCTCTGCACGCAAATTCGGATACATTGACTCACCACCTGTTTTTTTGTACGATATTGCGTTCATTTCCATTTAAATATAAACTCAATTCCGTATTTAGTCAACAAAAAAACGCATTTAAATACTCAATTTCGTATATTGTTCTATTTACTAACAAATTTAGTTAGGTTATGATATATACAGGAATACGCAATATCGTATACATTTTAATACGAAAGATGGTGAAAGTAATGAAAAAAGCAGAGGTTGTAACACGCCTAATAAAAGAAGCTGGCTATAGTAAAAGAGCCTTCGCCGAAAAAATAGGTCTCCCCCCCACAACACTGCAATCCATGTTATCAAGAGGGATTGGTAAAGCATCTGTTGATAATGTCATAAAAGTTTGTAAGGGATTAGGAATCACTACTGATGATTTAGAAAGACTCGCAACACAAGAGGGCAATACTGTTAAAGAAGAAGTTTCTATTTATGAAACCATCCAAAACGATCAATCAAACATTATTTACATTCCTATCATTGGTTCTGTAGCAGCCGGTACACCAATACTCGCTGAAGAAAATATCGAAGGCTATTTACCCATGCTAAGTACATTTTTAAACAAGCGTAAAAAGTATTTTTATCTTACTGTAAAAGGCACTAGCATGAATCTCGAATTCCCTGATGGTTCTTATGTTTTAGTAGAGGAAACTCCTTATGTTGAAAACGGACAAATTGCTGTTGTAAAAGTCAATGGTTATGATGCTACCGTGAAAAAGATTTCAAAATCTGGAAGCATCATTACTTTAATACCATTGAGTAATGACCCTATCCACGAACCAAAAACTTACGACCTTTCAGCTGAAGATGTAAAAATCATTGGTCGCGTTGTACAGGCAGTAAAGAATTATTAAGTTATAGCACAAGTGATTTAAAAAAAGATAAAATCAATTCTTTTGAAAAGATTTTCTTAGTAACATGATTTAAAATAACCAAAAACAATCCATTATCTAGTAGTTAATATATCCAATAACTTCACTAAAAAAGCCCTGATACCGTAGTATCAAGGCTTTTTTATTTCACAAATTATATAAAACTTACGTTTATCTGATAATGTTTTTCTATGATATCACTACTTGTTATTAATTCGTGGCTTTTATGTGGCTGTTTTTCATTTTATAACCACATAAAAGTGTAATAATTGGGAATTAAAAAACCCTTGATACGAGTTGTATCAAGGGTTCAATCCTCTTAGTATAGAGACATATATTGATCGCGTTCCCATTGGTGAACTTGCGTTCTAAAGATATCCCACTCAATCTCTTTCGCTTCGATGAAGTGCTCAAGTAAGTGTTCTCCTAGTGCACCGCATACTACTTCATTAGATTGTAATGTAACTAATGCTTGCGCTAATGTTGCTGGTAAGTCAACAATACCTGCTTCTTCGCGCTCTTCTTTTGTCATTACATAGATGTTACGATCTACTGCTGCTGGTGGAGTTAATTTGTTTTTAATTCCATCAAGACCTGCAGCTAATAATGTAGCCATTACTAAATATGGGTTTGCAGCTGGGTCAACACTACGTACTTCTACGCGTGTACTAATACCACGAGATGCAGGGATACGCACTAACGGGCTACGGTTTTGTGCAGACCATGCTACGTAACAAGGCGCTTCATATCCAGGTACTAGACGTTTGTATGAGTTTACAGTTGGGTTTGCTATCGCCGTAAATGCTGGTGCATGTTTTAAAATACCTGCGATGAAGTGACGAGCATCATCACTTAATTGTAAGTCACCGTTTGCATCAAAGAATACGTTCTCACCATTTTTAAATAATGATAAGTTACAGTGCATACCTGAACCGTTCACACCGTATAGTGGTTTTGGCATAAACGTTGCATGTAGACCATGTTTACGAGCAATTGTTTTTACAACAAGTTTGAATGTTTGAATGTCATCACATGAGCGAATTGCATTTGCATATTTAAAGTCAATTTCGTGCTGCCCTGGAGCAACCTCATGGTGAGATGCTTCAATTTCAAATCCCATTTCTTCAAGTTCAAGAACGATATCACGACGACAGTTTTCCCCTAGATCCATCGGCGCAAGGTCGAAGTATCCACCGTTATCGTTTAGTTCTAATGTTGGATTTCCTTTTTCATCAACCTTAAATAGGAAGAATTCTGGCTCTGGTCCAAGATTGAAGTCTGAAAATCCTAAAGCTTCCATTTCTTTTAACACACGTTTTAAGTTGTTACGTGGGTCTCCATCAAATGGAGTGCCATCTGCATTGTAAATATCACAGATTAGTCGAGCTACTTTACCTTTTTCAGCTGTCCAAGGGAAAATTACCCAAGTGTCTAAATCAGGATATAAATACATATCAGATTCTTCAATACGTACGAAACCTTCAATCGAAGATCCATCAAACATCATTTTGTTATCAAGAGCTTTCGTTAATTGTCTCACTGGAATCTCTACGTTTTTAATTACCCCTAAAAGGTCCGTAAATTGTAAACGGATATACTTTACATTCTCTTCTTTCGCCAAACGGAAAATATCTTCTTTTGTGTATCTAGACATTATAAATTCCTCCTTAGTCCCTCTAATCGCCTTCAGAATCAGTTATCTTTAGTGAAAAAATCTTGAAATGTCACCTTGTCGCAATGAAGTTCGATTGAATCTACCTGTATGTTGTAGTTCGTCTCGAAGTATTTTGCGAAGCTCAGTTTTTGAAATTTCTTTCGTTTCTTCTTTTACTTTCACTGCTTCTGTTTGATTTTCTTTCATTAGTAACACTTGTTTAATACCAGCCATATTCAAGCCTTGATCTAACAAATCTTTAATTTCTAACAACTTATCTACATCGTTAAATGAAAATAATCTACGATTCCCCTTTGTACGGGTTGGAGAAACAAGATTATGCTCTTCATAGTAGCGAATTTGACGTGCAGACAATTGTGTTAAATCCATAACAATACCAATAGGAAACAGCGGGGCAGAACGTCTATCTTCTTTCATTTTTCAGTTCCTCCTTCGCCTTAACTGCTTCTCATTTTATACTATGTTATGTTTAGTGTCAATAGATGTTAGCTTTTCTTACATGATTTTTTATAAATTTTTTCATGAATTTTTTCACTCTTTTTTCTAATCGCATAAATCATTACTTTTATACGAAAAAAGCTGCCGAAATCGACAGCTTCCCTTTAAGAAATTGTTAATAAATTCTTTTCAATCAATTCGTCAATCGCAGAACAAATCGCAATTTTAACATGCGAATACGTTAAGCCACCTTGCACATACGCAACATATGGCGGTCTAATTGGACCATCAGCAGACAATTCAATACTTGCACCTTGAATAAATGTTCCCGCAGCCATAATTACATCATCTTCATAACCTGGCATATAGTTTGCATACGGAGTAAAATGCGAATTAATTGGAGATGCATATTGAATCGCTTGGCAGAAGGCAATCATACGGTCTTTATCATCAAATTGAACAGATTGAATTAAGTCTGTTCTTGGTGCATTCCACGCTGGTGACGTGTTCATTCCTAACTTTTCTAAAAACGCAGCTGTAAAAATTGCACCTTTCAGCGCTTGTCCTGCAACATGTGGCGCTAAGAAGAACCCTTGATACATTTCTTGCAGACTGTATAAAGACGCTCCAGCTTCAGCGCCAATTCCCGGAGATGTTAAACGATATGCACACGCTTCAACATACTGTTCTTTCCCGACAATATAACCACCAGTTTTAACAATTCCGCCGCCCGGGTTTTTAATAAGCGAACCCGCCATTAAATCTGCACCAACATGACATGGCTCTTGCTCTTCAATAAACTCGCCATAACAGTTATCTACAAACACAACAACATCAGGTTTAATTTCTTTAACAAACGCGATCATCTCTTTAATTTGAGAAATAGTAAACGACGGACGAGTAGCATAACCTTTCGAGCGCTGAATACCGATCATTTTCGTATTATTATGAATCGCTGCTGCAACAGCCTCAAAATCAACAAGCCCAGCTTCAGTTAGCGGAACTGCATTGTAACCGATATTATATTCTTTAAATGAACCTACACCTTTCCCACGTACACCAACAATTTCTTCTAACGTATCATACGGTTTCCCAGTGATATACAATAACTCATCTCCGGGGCGTAAAATACCAAATAACGCTGTAGAGATAGCGTGAGTACCTGAAATAATTTGCGGACGAACAAGTCCAGCTTCCGCCCCAAATACATCAGCATATACTTTTTCTAACGTATCACGGCCAATATCATCATAACCATAACCTGTTGTCGGGATAAAATGCGAGTCACTAATTTTATGTTTACGAAAACTTTCTAATACACGAAACTGATTGCTTTCAATTACTTCATCCGCACGTTTATGTACTTCTGTAATCTGACTCTCTACTTCTTTTACGATTGGAGCAATTTTTTCTCCATTTTTCAAACGATCAAACATTTTTATTGTCTCCTTCTTCCACTAAAAATCTCTTTAATTGCACATTAAGTGATGAATGAGCAAAAATATACCCTGCACAATCATATACAAATTTATCTTCTAGAAACTCCATCTTTGCTAATAGAGTTTCCGTCTTTAAAAGCGTTAACAACTTACCTTCACTCGGAGGGATTTCCACTCGATAACGATCCATTTCTTTCTTCATCTTCGTTTCTATCGCTTCTTTTATACGCAATAAATCACTTTCTTCAAAAGCACTAGTCATTAAGAAATCACTTTTCGGAAACGGAATAAAGTTTTGATGTAATTCATCTTTTTTATTATATAACGTAATAACAGGAATATGGTTAATTTCAAGTTCTGATAATAATCTTTTTACTGTTTTTTCATGCCCTATGTAGTTAGGATCCGCGGAATCAACTACATGTAAAATGGCATCTGCTTCCCCCGCTTCTTCCAGTGTTGAACGAAATGCAGCGATTAATGAAGTGGGTAAATCTTGTATAAAACCAACAGTATCAGTTAGTAATACTGTATAACCAGAAGGTAACGGCATCTTCCTTGTCGTTGGGTCTAATGTTGCAAACAGAAGGTTTTCTTCAAACGTATCAGCTTCCGTTAATCTATTAAACAGTGTCGATTTCCCTGCATTTGTATACCCTATTAATGACACTTGAAATACTTTATTATCTTTTCTTCTCTCACGATATCTTTTTCGATGTTCCACAACAACTGCAAGTTGTTTCTTTATTTCATCAATACGCGATCGAATATGACGACGATCCGTCTCTAATTTCGTCTCACCCGGTCCTCTTGTTCCAATACCACCACCAAGACGTGATAAGGACAATCCTTGCCCCATAAGACGCGGCATTGTATATTGCAACTGAGCTAATTCTACTTGAAGCTTACCTTCCCTCGACTTCGCACGTTGCGCAAAAATATCCAGTATTAGTTGCGTTCGATCAATTACTCTCGCATCTAATACTGAGGATAAATTCCGAATTTGACTCGGCGTTAATTCATTATTAAATACAATAACATCCGGCTCTAACTCTTCAGTTAACATTGTAAGCTCTTCTAATTTCCCTTTACCTATGTAAGTTGCCGGATGAAACTTTGGTCGTTTTTGCGTTGTTGACACTAACAATTCTGCTCGTGCAGTCTTCGCTAGTGATGCAAGCTCTTTCATGGAATGCATAAATTTTTCATCATCATCTTGTGGCAATTGACAGCCTACTAATATGACTTTTTCTTTTTCTTCCATCAAATATGTTCACTCATCCTTTTCGAAATTTAAACCTTCTAATATAATAGCAGAGGAAGCACATTTCATCTAGTTAGCGGGGGAGAAAATTCATGGCATGGGAGATTTTTAGCATCATAGGCACAATCGCTTTCGCACTAAGCGGAGCCATTGTTGCAATGGAAGAGGATTATGATATTTTCGGGGTGTATATTTTAGGAATGGCAACCGCATTTGGGGGAGGTGCCCTTCGTAATTTATTAATCGGTTATCCGATTGTCGCGTTTTGGCAACAAGACATGTTATTCCAAATCGCACTTTTATCAATGACTATTATTTTTCTTTTTCCAAATAAGTTAATTAGACATTGGAAAAAGTGGGAAAATATCACTGACGCTATTGGCTTATCGGCATTTGCTGTACAAGGAGCATTATATGCCCAAAAATTAAATTTACCAATTAGCGCCACAATTGTAGCAGCTGTTTTAACTGGTATCGGCGGCGGTATCATTCGCGATCTTTTAGCCCGCAGAAAACCTCTCGTTCTTCGAGCTGAAGTATATGCCTTTTGGACAATTTTAGCAGGTTTCTTAATTGGAGCTCAAATTATTGTTAGCGATTGGGCTCTTTACATTCTATTCATTTTAATTGTTTGCTTCCGCATGGTTTCTATTCATTACAAATGGCATTTACCGCACAGACGTATCGAAACGAAAGAGCGTTCAATGCATAAATAGCACTCTAACCTCTTTACATATCGTAAAGAGGTTTTTCTTTTCTAACGATTTTTTCTTTATATAATGTTTATACTAATTTTTAAAGTGAGGTGAATACAAATGACAAACCACGTTAATAAAGGAGCTCAAAAAAGCTCAGTAAATCAATTTGGACACGATCCTAATTCAGCACACGAAAAGAGCGCTAAAATGGAACACTTCCATAAAACACACCAAGAAAAAGCCAAAAAAGAGTAAACGAACTTATACACAAAAATCGACGCACAGTTTATGTACTGTGCGTCTCCTCTTCGAGCATCAAATCCATACTCGATATTCCAATTAAATCATTTTTATCATATGCATCTTCTTGCAACAACCGCATCGCCTGTGTACGAATTGATTTTTCAACAATATTCCGTACATACCGCCCATTACTAAACGATGTAATTTGCGACGAATACTTCACCGCATGTAAATGATCCCTAAATTTCCATTCAGCTTCTTTTGATAACTGATATTCACGATCTTCATACATTCTCTTCCCAATTTCCAATAGCTGATTTACCGAGTAATCCGCAAATTCAATAATAAATGGAAAACGAGATTGCAGCCCTGGATTTAATGAAAGAAAGTGATTCATTTCTCTTGAATATCCAGCTAAAATCAATACAAAACCATGTTGTTTATCTTCCATATGTTTTACAAGCGTATCAATTGCTTCTTTTCCAAAATCCTTCTCTCCTCCTCGAGCTAAAGAATACGCCTCATCAATAAACAAAATACCTCCCATTGCTTTTTTTATTAAATCTCTTGTTTTTTGAGCTGTATGGCCGATGTACTCTCCTACAAGATCAGCACGTTCAGCTTCAACCAAGTGCCCTTTTGATAGAATATTCATCTCAAACAGCAATTTTCCTATCATTCTAGCAACAGTTGTCTTCCCTGTACCCGGATTCCCTTTAAACAGCATATGAAGTACTTGCTTCTCAGACTTCAATCCCTTCTCTTGTCTTTTTTTATTCACATAAATCCAAGCATATATTTCTTTTATTATCTTTTTTATATCATCCATCCCAACAAGCTTCCCCATCTCTTCTTCAATTCTCTGCAGCATTTCATGTTTAATTGCAGTTTCATTTGAAATTACCGTTTTATTTTCTGCGGCTGGCAAAGAAATTTTCTTTCGATGGTTTAACACAATATTAATTTGATTGTTGTTTTTCTTTCGCATCGATTGTTCCATACAATCACCTCATTTTATCCACTCACCAAATATTATTATTCCTGTCCCCCTTGTAAATGCCTATTTTCAGAAAAGTTTGCTATAATATAAGAAATAATTAAGGTGGTGGGACTATGGAGACAACGGAATTCCATGATACAATACAAGCCTTTTCTATTTTTTTATTGAATAAAGGCCGAAAACCCTCAACTATTAAACGTTATGTTTATGACGTTGAAGACTTCGGACATTGGTTAGAAAAAAACAAAAAGCTCCCTTCCAGTAATATATGGGCTACACTTTGTACAAAAGACTACGAAGATTACTTTTCCGATTTAAAAACGAATCGACATTACTCAGAAAAAACGATGCATCGTGTATTTATTGTACTAAATAGAATGCATCATTTTCTAAACATCCCTAATCCATTGAAGAATATGGAAATATCCATTCAACCAGACCGTACACTTCGTAACGAAGATTTCATTTCACCTGATGAAGAAAAAAGATTAAAGTATATAGTCACTTCATTAGAAGGACTTTCAGAAAAACAACTTCCTGTGCGCCCTTTATTAATGGCTCGCAATATCGCTATTTTAAATCTATTGATCGACTACGGTTTATCCTTACAGGAACTTACAGCATTAACAATGCATCACGTTCACTTTGAAACTAACACATTGTCAATCCCAGCAACCGCAGGTGTAGAAAGAACAATTACATTAGCAAAAGAAGACAAAAAACAACTATATAATTATTACAAAAGCATCCCAGAACCAGTTCGCCCTAAATACCATAGTGATGATCCATTATTTGTCGCATTCGATTTTAACCGCGGAACATACAGGTGGGTATATGAAAATGATGCACCAAAGGCATTAACGGAAATTGCTATACAAAAAATGATTCGCCTCGAAGTGGCTAGAGCCAATTTACGTAAAGGAATTTCAGGACAACATTTTCGTAACACCTATATTTTAAACTTAATAAAAAAAGAAACTCCTGAATCAGAAATTATAAAACTCGCTGGATTCAAATCAAAAATTTCATTAAAGCGATATTATCAATACGCAGAAAATAGAAAAAACGCCTTATTGTAAGGTGTTTTTTCTATTTTTTCTTTAAACAAACGATTTTACTATGACCATTTAACTAATTTCTGCATCTACTATGATGAGTTTCGTTCACATTTTCGTGAGAAAGGAGAGATTTAATGTCTCGTTATAACGACAATCAAAACAAATTCTCCAAACCATGCTTTCCAAGTAGCGCCGGACGAATCCCAAATACTCCATCAATCCCAATTACTAAAGCTCAACTTAGAACATTTCGTGCGATTATTATTGACTTAACAAAAATAATCCCAAAACTTTTCGCCAATCCATCTCCCCAAAATATTGAAGATCTAATCGATACATTGAACCTACTAAGTAAATTTATTTGTTCACTAGACGCTACTTCCTCCCTGAAAGCACAAGGGTTAGCTATTATTAAAAACTTAATAACTATATTAAGAAATCCAACCTTTGTAGCAAGCGCTGTATTTATTGAGCTTCAAAATCTCATTAACTATTTACTATACATTACAAAATTATTCCGAATTGACCCTTGCACACTTCAAGAGCTCCTTAAATTAATAGCAGCATTACAAACTGCTCTAGTTAATTCTGCTTCGTTCATCCAAGGACCTACCGGACCTACTGGACCAGCAGGCGCTACTGGTGCCACTGGACCTCAGGGACCCCAAGGCAACACAGGCGCTACCGGCAATACGGGCGCTCAAGGACCTGCGGGGGCTACTGGGGCTACTGG
>NZ_CP016285.1:3414624-3479157 GCF_001679765.1 Bacillus sp. B25(2016b)
TCAAGGTAACACGGGTGCTACCGGTGCCACTGGACCTCAAGGTGTTCAAGGTAACACGGGGGCTACCGGTGCCACTGGACCTCAGGGTATTCAAGGGCCAACGGGCGCTACTGGTATAGGAGTTACTGGACCTACCGGACCTTCTGGTGGGCCTCAGGGACCTACTGGACCTCAGGGACCTCAAGGTGTTCAAGGTAACACGGGTGCTACTGGCGCTACTGGACCTCAAGGTGTTCAAGGTAACACGGGTGCTACCGGTGCCACTGGACCTCAAGGTGTTCAAGGGCCAACGGGCGCTACTGGTATAGGGGTTACCGGACCTACTGGGCCTACTGGACCTAGTTTCCCTGTAGCAACAATTGTTGTAACAAACAATATTCAACAAACAGTACTACAATTTAATAACTTTATTTTCAATACTGCAATTAACGTAAACAATATTATCTTTAATGGCACAGATACAGTTACAGTTGTCAACGGTGGTATTTATGTAATTAGCGTATCTATTTCTACAACTGCGCCAGGATGCGCTCCTCTTGGAGTAGGCATTTCAATTAATGGGGCAGTCGCAACTGATAATTTCTCTTCAAATTTAATAGGCGACTCACTTTCATTTACTACAATCGAAACATTAGCAGCTGATGCAAGAATCTCTGTCCAATCTACTCTTAATGAGATTACGATCCCTGCAACAGGAAATACTAACATCCGCCTTACTGTATTTAGAATCGCTTAAATTTCACTATATATTGTTTATGACAAATAAAAAAAGAGCGAGGAAACTCGCTCTTTTTTGTTATGTACAATAATTCATTACTATTCTAATTCAATTGAAACATTTTTTTGTGGTACAAATGTAGAAATTGCATGTTTATAAATAAGCTGTTGCTTACCTTCTGTTTCCAGCAGGACTGTAAAATTATCAAATCCTTTAATTAGTCCACGAAGCTGGAAACCATTTAATAAGTACAGCGTAACAAACGTATTTTCTTTACGGAGTTGATTTAAAAACTGATCTTGAATATTGATTGATTGCTTCATGTCGAATCCTCCTCTTTTTCTCTACTTACTATTATTCGACTTTACTTGTAACTTTCCTTCTATGTATCGTAAAATTTCTGACGTTTTTTCACCGTCTGTAACATCAAACCACGTGACGTCCATTTTATTACGGAACCACGTTAATTGACGTTTTGCATAACGACGCGAATTCGTCTTTAATTGTGATACCGCATCTTCTAAAGAGGCTCGATTCTCAAAATAATCATAGATTTCTTTATATCCAATCGCTTGAATAGATTGACAATCTCGTATCCCTCTATTATACAGCCCTTCTACTTCCTCTAATAGGCCTTGTTCCATCATCAAATCCACTCGTAAGTTAATGCGATCGTATAGCATTTCTCGATCCATTGTCAAGCCAATTAATGAAACATCATAGAGTAACTCTTTTTCTTGTTTCTCAATTTGGTCACTCATTTTTTCACCCGTCGTGTGGAAAATTTCTAACGCCCGAATGACACGTCGTGCATTATTTGCATGAATACGCTCCGCACTTTCTGGATCTACTTCTTGCAATTTTTTATGTACATATTCCACACCGCGTTCTAAAGCTAACTTTTCCATTTGCTCTCGGTATATCACATCACCAGCATCATCTGTAAACTGATAATCGAATAAAACAGATTGTATATAAAGACCGGTCCCACCAACTATAATTGGTAATTTACCACGTTCTGTAATTTCTCGAATATGCTTGCGAACACGTTCTTGAAATTCCGCGACAGAAAATGAATCTTCCGGATTTTTTATATCGACCATATAATGTGGAATTCCGTCCATCTCTGCTTTTGTTACCTTTGCAGTTCCAATATCCATCGTTCGATAGATCTGCATGGAATCACCACTAATAATTTCACCGTTCAACGCTTTAGCAAGATCGATACTTAACTTTGTCTTTCCAACAGCAGTTGGTCCAATGATGACAGCAACTTTTTCACGTTGCACTTCTCCCATATCATTCAACTCTCTTTATGTAATATACTCCATCTATTGATTATACCCAATCTTACCAATTTTAACGGCATGATTGCAAGTTCTTTCATTTTGGTACATGAAATTATATATAAAAAGAACATAGTTTGTCCAATTCTGCATATACATGATAAAAATAGTTTCGAGAGGATGAGTTAACTATGAAACAATCCACCATCAATTTTTCATCTTTGACAAAAGACCTCATTTTAGCTACTTCTACAAAAGAACAAAATTGTTCACAAGAGGAGTTATACTTCGCCCTAAATTGTTTACTACGGGCTTTTCATTCTACTCTCCATGAAACAACATTACATCCAGAAAATGAAAATACAGAATATATACAAACGCAATTTTGCAGTGCATATAAAATTATTACAGGTAAAACTATTTATCCTTTTCAATAACCCATAAAAAGCGGTTGCTTACATAAATTCAAGCAACCGCTTTTTATATTAATATCGATAACCTATTGTATAACTTTCACTTTTACAGATTTGCGCCCCCAGCTATTAGCACTACCATCTGAACCGACCAATACATCAATACGATTTCCTTTAATCGCACCACCAGTGTCTCCAGCAATCGCTTCTCCATACCCTTCTACCCATACTTTTGATCCAAGCGGAATTACTTTCGGATCAACAGCAATTACTTTCATATTTGGATTTGCTGTTAAATCATGCCCCATTGCAGTTAATACACGACCACCATACGAACCATTCTCACTCGGATCTGCTGTATATGCCGTCGCTTCTACCGTAATTTCACGACCACCAGCAGGCGCACTTGTTTCAGTAGATTTTGCAACTGGTTTTGCAGCCGGTTTTTCTTTTACCACAGGTTTACTTGATTCTACCTTCTTAATAGACTCTTTATTCTTAACTACTGTATTATTTTTAACCGGCGTATTTGTTCTAGCTGGCGCTTCTTCTTGAGCTACAACCTCTTTCTTTTCAATTACAGGTGCCGTTCCTGTTAAAAATGGCACGTGAACATATCCGACTTTTCCATTGTAGTCGAATTGTAACCATTCATTTTGAACATGATTCGTCGTTTCAATCACATCATCTTTATTAAGTTTACCTAAAATTTCAGAATCAGTATTCGCTCCAGCACGAACATTTAATACACCCGCCGTTACATAATATGTGCTCTTTGTAAACTCAGCACTTACAAACGCTTCCTTACCGTTCAACTTAATTTTTGTCCATCCATTTTCTGTATTTATAACATCTAGTGTATTCCCACTTAACACTTTACCTACAAGCTTTGACTCTACATTTGGGTTTTCTCTAACATTTAATACGTCTGTTGTTACAATTGTTTCCGCTTTAGCAGAACCCGCAAAAATCCCAAGACCAAAAACTGCTGCTGTTGCTATACCTAATAATTTTTTCATGAATAGCCTCCATTTGCTTTGTTTTCGTATTTTTATTATAGCAACAGATTTTTAGAATTTTCGGAAATCACACAATTACAAAGCATTCGTAATATACGATTAACGAGTTGTAACATAAATTCCCATATTAATAAAATGTATTTCTAATACAATTTCCAATGGTGTTCATATATTTTTCATATACGAGCGCAAGAACTTTTTCCAGAAAAAATTACAGTGTTACTTTTTTGTTACAAAAAATTCACAATTCATTACATCTTTTACTAAAAAACATCAATATTCAATTGTTAACCTATTTTTTTGTAATAAAAAGAGAGCAGCTACTAAAAACTGCTCTATTTTCATTTGTTATTGAACTTTCTTTTTCCAAACACCTAGCATAATAGCCGAGACAATTGTTCCAATTAATATAGAGAAAATATATAGTAACGGTTTATTTACTAACGCTATTACAAATAATCCACCATGCGGTGCCGGTAATGTAATTTGGAATAACATAGATAACGCCCCTGCAATACTTGAACCAACAACACAACTTACGATTACTCGAACCGGATCTGCAGCTGCAAACGGAATCGCACCTTCTGTAATGAATGATGCTCCCATAATATAATTTGTTAAACCAGACTTACGTTCCGCTTCTGTAAACTTTGATTTAAAGAATGTAGTTGCGAATGCAATCGTAAGTGGCGGTACCATACCACCAGCCATAACTGCTGAGTGCACTCCAAAATTCTGCGCTTCTATTGCAGCAATACCAAACGTAAATGCCGCTTTATTAATTGGACCCCCCATATCAATTGCCATCATACCACCTAAAATAAGACCTAGTAATATAGCATTCGTACCGTTTAAACCATTTAACCACCCTGTCAACATTTCATTTAATGCTACTACAGGCGGAATTACTACTTTTTGCATTACAACTCCTGTAATCAATAATCCAAAGACTGGATATAACAATACAGGTTTAATTCCTTCTAATTGTACTGGTAGTCCTGAAAATAATCTTTTCAACCCTAAAACAACATATCCAGCTAAGAAACCAGCAATTAATCCACCTAAAAATCCCGCATTCGCATTCGCCGCTAAAAATCCACCTACAACACCAGGCATAAAACCAGGACGATCAGCAATAGAACTTGCAATAAATCCAGCTAAAATTGGTACAAGGAATAAAAACGCACCTGTTTTTCCTCCACCAATTGACATGAACAATTCAGCTAAAGGACCTTCCGCCTTTATACCACCAAACGAAAACGCTAGCGCTATTAAAATCCCGCCACCAACAACGAATGGAAGCATATTACTTACACCGCTCATTAAATGCTTATAAATTCCTAATCCCTTTTCTCCCTCAATACTTTCTGACTTCCCGTCCTCTTTTACACCTTTAAAGATTGGTGCATCTTGTTTGACAGCTCGTTTAAGCAGATTTTCCGTTTTTCGAATCCCATCAGCAACTGGCACTTGAATGACATGTTTACCAGCAAAACGATTCATTTCTACTTGTTTATCCGCCGCAACAATAATAGCTGTTGCACGTTCAATATCCTCTTTCGTTAAACCGTTTTTAATACCCGTTGATCCATTTGTTTCAACTTTAATCGCTATTCCTAACTCTGTCGCTTTTGCTTTTAAGCTATCCGCTGCCATATATGTGTGAGCGATTCCAGTTGGACAAGCTGTAACAGCAAGTACGTACGGTTCATCTCCTTCTGGTTTTGCAACTTCAATCTCTTCTTCTTTTTCATTCTCTTTTTCATCAAATAGTTGAAGAAGCTCACTTTCATCCTTCGCTTCTAATAGTTGCTTGCGAAACCCTTCATCCATTAATAATGTCGATAAACGAGACAACGTTTCTAAATGAGTATTATTCGCTCCTTCACTTGCAGCAATCATAAAGAATAAGTGTGCTGGCTGTCCGTCAAGCGACTCATAATTGATACCGCTTACACTTCTACCAAAACAAATCGATGGTTGTTTAACAGCCTTTGTCTTCGCATGAGGTATTGCAATACCTTCCCCTATTCCCGTCGTACTTTGGGACTCCCGCTTTAAAATAGCTTCTTTAAATTCCATTTTACTATTTAAACGATTTGCCCCGTTTAATTTCTCAACTAATTCATCTATGACAGCTTCTTTATTTGAAGCTGTCAAATCCATAATGACTGTATCCCTTTTTAATAGTTCTGTAATTTTCATATGTTGCTTCCCCCTATCGCTTAGCTACAATTACTTGCGACAATAATTCTTCTACTTTTTCCTTCTTACATAAATCAGCTGAAAATGCTGTTGCACTCCCTGTTGCAACGCCGTATTGAAATGCCTTTTCAATATCTTTTGTCTGTTCATATTTGCCTACAAACCCTGCAACAAGAGAATCTCCGGCCCCAACTGAATTAATTACAACACCTTTTGGAACAGTCGCTTCATATATACCTTCTGCCGTAAATAATAAAGCTCCCTCTCCAGCCATCGATACGATAACGTGTTTTACACCTTGTTTAATTAATTTTCTTCCATAAGGTAAAACGTCCTCTACTGTTGAAAGCTCCACTCCAAACAACTCACCAAGTTCATGGTGGTTTGGCTTAATTAAAAATGGCTTATTTTTAATTACATGTTGCAGTGCACTTCCACTTGCATCTACTACTACACGAATACCTTTTTCAGCTCCAAACGCAGCAATTGATTCGTAAAAGGTACTTGGAATAGAAACTGGTACACTCCCAGCAAGTACAACACAATCTCCAGGTTGCATACTCTCAATTTTTTTCATTAACTGTTCGAACTGCTCTTTTGTTACAATAGGACCTTGGCCATTTAATTCTGTTTCTTCTTCCCCTTTTATTTTCACATTAATGCGAGTATCTTCATCTACTTGGACGAAGTTTGTTGTTACACCTTCCGTCTGTAATACCTCTTTAATAAATTGACCAGTAAATCCACCAGTAAATCCAAGTGCTATATTTTTAACACCTAAACGCTGAAGAACACGAGAAACATTAATGCCTTTTCCTCCAGGAAACTTCATATCTTTCTCCGCTCGATTTATTGTTCCTAAATCAAAAGAAGAAACTTGCACTACATAATCAATAGATGGGTTTAAAGTAACTGTATAGATCATTTTTTATCAGCCTCAATTACATTGGTTTGTCTTTTATATTTTTCTAAATCAATTTCTAAATGGTTTGTAATAATATTTGCATCTTCAACATTTGCAATTTTCGCAAATGCAACTTCTGAAAACTTACTTTCATCAATTAAGAAATATCCTTCGTTTGCTAATGTTAATGCCATTTGTTTTAAGAGCGCTTCTTCTGGATCTGGCGTTGTAAAGCCAAGCTGTTCATGTACACCATTTGCACCTAAAAAACATTTATCAAAACGATACTTCTGCATACTTTCCTGTGCCATAGCACCGATTAAAGCTTTCGTCCTACTCTTCATCATTCCGCCTAGTAAATACGCACGAATATTATTTTCAACTAAAGCTTCAATATGCATAAGTCCATTCGTAACGACAGTAACATCTTTATTTATTAAAAATGGAATCATTTCAAATGTTGTACTTCCTGCATCTAAATAAATACAATCACCTTGGTCAACAACGCTAGCCGCATAATTAGCAATTTGTTGTTTTATTTGAATGTTTTTGGATGATTTTTCAACCATCGTTGGTTCTTTCCCTTTTCCTGTTAAAACAGCAGCACCACCATGAACTCTTTTTAATAACCTTTGCTTTTCCAATTGTGCTAAATCACGGCGAATTGTCGACTCAGAGCTTTCTGTTCTTTCAACTAATTGCTGTAATTTTACAACTTTCTGTTCTTTTACAAGTTGTAATATCATTTGATGACGTTCAGGAGTTAACATTTTATTCACCTCTTCTTTGATTACAGTATAATGAAAACGGTCACAAAAATCAACCATAAACAATCAAAAATAATCAAAAACATCCACAAACGTTTATAAACATCAAAAAAGAAACCTATTCGATCAAACAATCAAATAGGTTTCTTTTCTAAATTCACTTATAAAGAAGCTTTATATATACTTAGAACATCATCTTTATTTAATTTTTTAAAGTTACCAAATTCACCATACGCCATCGCTTTATTAGCCATTATATCAATTTCACTTTCTCCAATAGCGTAATCAGACAATGTTACTGGTGCCTCAATTGAAGTCCAAAATTGACGCAATGCCTCAATTCCTTCTAATGCCACTTCTTTATCTGTTTTGCCATCTGTTTCTATATCAAATACACGAATAGCGAACTGTTTAAAACGACTTACATTTTCCTCTACAACATGTTTCATCCAGTTCGGGAATAAAATCGCAAGGCCACCTCCATGCGGTATATCATGAACAGCAGAAACTGCATGTTCAATATTATGAGTTGCCCAGTCACCTCTTACTCCCATCGCTAAAATGCCATTTAACGCCATCGTTCCGCAATATAAAATTGTTTCCCTATGCTCATAATTTTCTAAATCACTTAAAAGCTTAGGTGCTGTTTCAATGACTGTTCTTAAAACAGATTCACAATAACGGTCTTGTAGTTCTGTATTCGTTCCATGATGGAAATATTGTTCTAATACATGTGACATAATATCTACCATACCATAAATCGTTTGATCTCTCGGTACAGATGCAGTATGAACTGGATCTAAAATTGAAAACTGCGGGAATGTAACTGGGCTTCCCCATCCATACTTTTCATTCGTTTCCCAGTTTGTAATTACCGAGCCTGCATTCATTTCAGATCCTGTTGCTGCAAGAGTAAGTACAGTACCAAATGGTAATGCCTCACTAGCAAATGCTTTTTTCGTTACAATATCCCATACATCTCCATCATATTTGCTACCAGCAGCAATCGCTTTCGTACAGTCGATTACACTTCCTCCACCAACTGCTAAAATAAATTCGACTCCATTATCTTTACAAATTTGAACCCCTTTCTTTACAGTTGATACACGAGGATTCGGTTCAACACCCGTCAATTCAAATACTTCTGCATTAATATCCTTTAAAATAGAAATTACATTATCATAAATAACGTTTCTTTTAATACTGCCTCCTCCATATACGAGAAGAACCTTCTTACCAAACTGTGGAATTTCAGTTTTTAACTGTTCTAATTGATCTTTACCGAAAATAAGTTTCGTTGGATTACGAAATACAAAATTTTGCATATTTCTTTACCATCCCTTCTATATGAAAAGCAACTATACTTTTGTATACCATATTTTTTTCATTTCACAAAAAGATTTGCTTAACAAAAAAGCCCCAGCCTAAAGGCTGAGACTTTTATTGATAATAAGGTGAGATCATTAAGTAAACAATAACACCAGATAAACTTACATATAACCAAATTGGCATCGTCCAACGTACAATTTTACGATGACGTGTTAATTGATTTGTAAAACCAAATACAAGTGCAAACAATGCAAGTGGTACAATAATTGCTGCCAGGATAATATGCGTAATTAAAATAATGAAGTACACATATTTAATAAACCCTTCTCCGCCAAAATGTGTTGCTGGCGCCAAGTAATGATACGATAAATAAGAAACACAAAATAGCAACGTCGTTGTAAATGCTGCGAGGATAAAACCACGGTGCATTTTCACATTCTTTTTAATAATAGAGTATAAAGCTGCTAATAAGAATACGAACGTAAAGCTATTAAAAATCGCATTTAACATTGGTAAAATTGTTACATCAAAATGTACTTCTCCTTCATAGCCAACAGGTCCAAAGAACAAAAATAAAATAATCGCATTTACAATTACAGAAAGCGTTATCACAATAGGAGCATAGCTTTTCTGATTTGTTGATTGATCCACCAAAATGGTCACTCCCTCTTCCTTCAAATATGTATACGTAACCTCACTATTTTAACATACTATTCACAGTGTAAATGTGACAATAGTTTGACACAGCAAGACAAGACAAAGAAAAAAATCCTTCTTAATAAAACTTCTTAAGAAGGATTTTATCGCTTTATTATTCAAATAGCAATGCGATTAGTTTTTGTTAAAAAATGTATCGCTATATGCTTGAAAAATTTCAGACACTTGATATCCCATTAAAGAAATTGCTGTTAATGAAAAGAAACCAATCATAAGAAATCGAAACCACATATAAATCTCCTCCTTGTATTTAGCTTAAAAAACATTCACTATATTACAAGTTGAGTGGCACTCTTCATCGTCACTTTCCTTTTTCCTTACAATTGCTGTAATAAATCGAATCATAAAGAAAACTACAAAAGGAAATTGTTCGTAATTCACATTGGCATAGTTTAGCAACGGCTCGCGCTGCACATCGAACGGAGATGAGAAGGAATAGAACATACCTTGCTCTTCCATATATACAATTACAATTTTCATGCAAAATACGATTCCTAGAAACGAAACAATATCTTGCCATTCTGTTGTATATAACAGGTTATACAGCTCTAATACATACTCTTCCATCATCATCCCCCCCTTCCTTTTTCACCATTTTGCTCGCCTTCGTATAAAAAGTCAAGAAAAAAGTCTATATCCACTATGACAATAGTAATTACTTGTTTCTATGATTATATATGATTCTTTTATAGCAATGACTGGGTGTAACTCTCTTCGAAAATTAGAAAATTAGAATCGAACAGATTCCTCATTCTTACTTTTAGGATTCAAAACTGTGCTATTTTTATTTCTATTAAAAATAAAATAAGAAAGTATTATAAGAACTGTAACAAACATTGTTAAAAGTGCTTGTGAACGTAAAGTATCAATTGCGAACATCGCAACTAAAACTGCTATAATAGCAGCAATTGTAACATACGTTACATACGGAAAAAGCCACATTTTCACTTTCAAATTTTGTTGTTCTACTTTCCCCATTTTTTTACGCATCTTTAAATGCGAAACTGCAATAACGAGATAAACTAGTAGCGCAATCCCGCCAGATGCATTCACTAAAAACAAAAAGACTTTATCTGGAGAAATGTAACTAAACACAACTCCAATATAAGCGAAGAACGTTCCGAATAAAACGGCCCGAACAGGAACACCACTACTGTTCAATTTTAAAAATGACTTTGGAGCATCTCCTCTTTCTGCCATTGAAAAAAGCATTCTTGAATTTGTATATAATCCTGAATTTAAGCAAGAAAGCACAGCTGTTAAAACGATAAAATTCATAATTTGCGCTGCCGCTGGTATTCCTATATGTTCAAGTACAGCTACAAATGGACTTTTTAATATGTTTGCTGAATTCCATGGCAGTAGTGTAACAACTACCGCTATAGACCCAATAAAAAATACAAGAATACGCCAAATCACACTGTTTGTTGCTGTTTTTACTGCTTTTACAGGTTCTGCAGATTCACCTGCTGCTACTGCTACAATCTCTGATCCCATAAATGAAAATATAACGACAGTAATTCCAAGCAATACCGAACTTATACCGTTTGGCATAAATCCACCTTGTCCAATTAAATTCGAAGTGCCGGGTGCTTCTGTTCCTGGAACAAATCCTAAAATAACAGCAAGACCTAGACAAAGGAACAAAACAATACTTATTACTTTAATAAAAGAAAACCAATATTCAAACTCTCCAAATGATTTTACCGAAAAAACGTTCGTCAGCGTTAATAAAATTGTTAATATTAAACTTAATAACCAAAGCGGTATTTGTGGAATCCAATATTGGATAATACCAGCACCTGCTGTGGCTTCTATTGCAATAACAATTACCCAGAAAAACCAGTATAACCAGCCTATTGTATAACCCGCCCAAGGACCAATCGCTTCTCTTGCATACGTTGCAAATGAACCACTTGTCGGATTAACAGCTGCCATTTCTCCTAGCATTCTCATGACGAAAATGACTAGAAGTCCTGCTAATGCATATGAAACGATAGAACCTGGTCCTGCCGAATGTACAACTGCACCACTTCCAACAAACAAACCAGCCCCTATTACGCCGCCAATTGAGATCATTGTAATGTGGCGTATTTTGAGGTCTTTCTTTAGATTTTTATCCAAATCTTGTACATCCCCTTCCAAACTAAATTTTGAAATTTATGTAAGAGTACTGTGCGAAAGATTTTGTCCTATACTTTAAAATATATCAAAATATTCTGAATTTAACAATTACAATTCAACCTCCTTCAAAAATTATTACATTAGGTTTAATACTTTCCTATACACAATTGTTGAGAAAATTATAGTCCTCTTACAAAAGAAAGAACTTTCAGATATTATTAAATAAACAAGATTATACATCTAGACAACTTTTTGTATAGGAGTGTTGATATGTTAAACAAGTTCAAATTTTTTTGTTGTATTTTAGTTATGTTCTTACTTCTACCGCTATCCCCTTTCCAAGCACAAGCAGCAAACAATTTAGGTTCAAAATTACTCGTTGGATACTGGCATAACTTTGATAACGGTACTGGCATTATTAAATTAAAAGACGTTTCACCAAAATGGGATGTAATCAATGTATCTTTTGGTGAAACTGGTGGTGATCGTTCCACTGTTGAATTTTCTCCTGTGTATGGTACAGATGCAGACTTCAAATCAGATATTTCTTATTTAAAAAGTAAAGGAAAGAAAGTAGTTCTTTCAATAGGTGGACAAAATGGAGTCGTTTTACTTCCTGACAATGCCGCTAAGCAACGTTTTATTAATTCCATACAATCTCTAATCGATAAATACGGTTTTGATGGAATAGATATTGACCTTGAATCAGGTATTTATTTAAACGGAAATGACACTAATTTCAAAAACCCAACTACTCCCCAAATCGTAAATCTTATATCAGCTATTCGAACAATCTCAGATCATTATGGTCCAGATTTTCTATTAAGCATGGCTCCTGAAACAGCTTATGTTCAAGGCGGTTATAGCGCATACGGAAGTATCTGGGGTGCATATTTACCGATTATTTACGGAGTGAAAGATAAACTAACATACATTCACGTTCAACACTACAATGCTGGTAGCGGGATTGGAATGGACGGTAATAACTACAATCAAGGTACTGCAGACTACGAAGTCGCTATGGCAGATATGCTCTTACATGGTTTTCCTGTAGGTGGTAATCCAAATAACATTTTCCCAGCTCTTCGTTCAGATCAAGTCATGATTGGGCTTCCAGCAGCACCGGCGGCAGCTCCAAGTGGTGGATACATTTCGCCAACTGAAATGAAAAAAGCTTTAAATTATATCATTAAAGGCGTTCCGTTCGGAGGAAAGTATAAACTTTCTAACCAGAGTGGCTATCCTGCATTCCGCGGCCTAATGTCTTGGTCTATTAATTGGGATGCAAAAAACAACTTTGAATTCTCTAGTAACTATAGAACATATTTTGATGGTCTTTCCTTGCAAAAATAATAAAAAACAACAACAATAGGTTATAGGGCCTATTGTTGTTGTTTTTTATTTATGTAAATTACTTTTTCACTTCTACATGATGAAAAGATTCTTTTTCATCTCTTACATAACTATTCACAAGACTTAAAAGTAATTTACCACCAATTAACATCGCTTGTTCATCAAAATCAAATTGAGGATGATGATGTGGATATGTCGCTCCTATTTCTTCATTCCCCGCACCTGTGAAGAAAAATGCTCCAGGAACATGTTCTAAGTAGTATGCAAAATCTTCTCCCCCCATAATAGGTGGTACTTCCATGACCCGTTCTCTGCCAAGATCACGTTCCGCAACCGTCATAAAATGACGTGTTTCATCTACATGATTTATTAATATTGGATAGCCTCGTTTATATTGAATATTAACTTCAGCATGAAGAGACTGACAAATCCCTTCAACAACTCGTTTAAATTCCTTCTCCATATATTCTCTCACTTCAGGATCTAGCGTTCGAATGGTCCCTGTAAATGTAGCAGTATCTGCAATAATATTATCTGCTTGACCAGCATAAAATCTGCCTACTGTTAATACTGCAGATTGAAGCGGATCTACTTTTCTACTAACTAAAAGTTGTAATTGATTAATAACTTGCGTTGCGACGATAATAGTATCTACAGTATGATGCGGCATACCTCCATGACCACCTCGCCCTTGAACCTTCACTTCAAAAGAATCAGCTGCTGCCATCATTGCTCCAGCTCTTGCACCAACAATTCCTAATGGCATTTGAGAAGATAAATGTGTACCAAATACAACATCTACTCCCTCTAAACAACCATCCTCAATCATGGCAATTGCCCCACCAGGTTCTTTCTCTTCTGCATGTTGATGTATAAGAACTATTTTTCCAGAAAGCTGATCTCTATGGTCACTTAATATTTTTGCAACTCCTAAAAGTGTTGCTGTATGTCCATCATGCCCACAAGCGTGCATTACACCAGGAATCTTTGATTTATATGAAACTTGCTTTTCATCTTGGATAGGTAGTGCATCGAAATCAGCACGTAGCGCTATCGTCTTCCCAGGTCTTCCACCTTCAATTACGCCGATTACTCCTCTGCCCCCGATATTTGTTTTCACATCAATATGAAAACTTTTTAAGGTTTCAGCTATTTTTCTCGGCGTTTCTATTTCTTGAAACGATAGCTCTGGATATTGATGAAAATCTCTTCGCCATGAAACTATTTGGTTATATAAACTTTCCAATTCTTTATGCCATGTTTCTATCATAGAAATTCCCCTTTCTTTATTTAACACTTTAAACAAAATTTACATAATATTCAGTGTTTAATCAATAAAAAAAGAGAACTTTCTCTAAAAGTCCTCCTACTATTCTATTCACTATTTTGCTTCAACACAAAAACTGAAAGTTCAGGTACACTCCAAAATCTAACAGGCATCCTAGTAGTCCCAATGCCACGATTTACATATAAATATAACGGCTTACTCTTCCCCTCTACTTCATACATACCTTCAACATAGCTCTCAGCTAGTTTGGTAGTAATTAACGGACCTACAAAAGGAATTTGGACTTGTCCTCCGTGACTATGTCCTGACAGTTGAAGATCAACCGGGTAACGATTTATTTTGGTTACAACATCCGGCTCATGTACTAATAACATGTTGAAATCATTTTGTTTCAAGTTTTTTAAAGTTGAATCTATTTGCGGCTTCCCTAATAGAAAATCATCCAAACCTGATATTGTAATATATTTGCCGTTTTCCACTTTAATTTTCTGCACTTCATTTACTAATACAGAAAAACCAGCTTCCTCCATATATTCTTTGTAAAATAAACTACCGCCCCCACCCCTATCATGATTCCCAAACACAGCATATTTCCCTAAGGGAGCGTAAATTTTCTGCAAAATAGCCTTCGCTTCTTCTTTTTCCGCACTATAAGACCCAAATTTATCTATTAAATCCCCGGTAAAAACTACTATATCTGGATGTAATTCATTCATCTTCTCCACTAAATGTTCAAGTTGCTTCAGTGTAAACTGTGGTCCTAAATGTACATCTGAAAACTGTAATATTTTTTTATTATTAAATTCTTTAGGAATTGCAGAATCTTCTATTTCATTCCATGTAACTGTTACTAGTTTTCGTTCTATTTCTGTCGCATAATAATACAAACTTACTGGTATCATTAATATACTTATAAAACTAATAATAAATATCTTTATGATTGATTTTTTTCGTTCTTTTTTTACATGATTCGTATTCATGTTTTCACCTCTAGAAACACTTTAAATCCTTATTGTTACATTAATGTGACAACATGAATAATGTTCTTAATATGTAATTCCCTCCCTATTCACTTTGACAATTTTATACAGAAGTCATAACATATTTTTATAATACATAGATTTTTGAAATTTTCTCTATTCATTCCATCATTTTATTACGGAGGGGTTATTCATGTCTGTATTTACACCAGAAGAAATTACGGAACTTGCTGCGAATTCAGGAAGGAAAAAAGCTCATTTATCATTGCTCCCTATGCTAATTCTTGGTTTTTTTGGTGGTGCTTTTATCGCATTAGGATATTTACTCGATATTCATGTTATTGGGACAATGCCAAAATATTGGGGATCATTTTCTAGTTTTCTAGGCGCTGCTGTATTCCCTATTGGTCTTATTCTCGTTATTCTTGCAGGCGGTGAACTAGTAACTGGTAACATGATGACAGTTTCTATGGCCTGGCTTCAAAAGAAAATTACTTTATTTTATTTCATACGAAATTTAGTTATTGTTACATTTAGCAATTTCATAGGGGCTGTATTTGTAGCCTACTTTTTCGGTCATATCGTTGGCTTAACTGAAGGAGCTTTTTTAGCGAAAACTATTTCTATCGCTCAAGCGAAACTACAAGATACACCATTGCAAGCATTTATTTCTGCAATCGGATGTAACTGGCTCGTTTGTTTAGCTGTTTGGCTCAGTATGGGAAGTAAAGAATTTATCGGAAAGATTATCGGCATTTGGTTCCCGGTTATGACTTTTGTTGCGATTGGATTTCAACACGTTGTAGCCAATATGTTTGTCATCCCAGCCGCGATTTTTGCCGGTCATTTCACTTGGGCTGAATATTTTCCAAACTTTATTTTTGTTTTCTTTGGAAATTTAGTAGGAGGTATGTTATTTGTAGCACTACCTTACTTCATATCTTATAATAAGGAACTACCTTCTTATCAAGAGAAGACTGAAATGAAGAACAAATCTCTGTCCGCTTAAATGGAATGTCAATAAAGTGCCCTAAAAAAATATTACAAATTTCATTTTTTTTGCGAATATATGTACGTACACTTGTTCTCGAATGTTTTATACGTTATAATAACAACTTAAATAGCATTATTTACATATGAGGTGAAAAACATGAACAAAACAGAATTAATTAAAAACGTAGCACAAAATGCTGAGATTTCTCAAAAAGAAGCTACTGTAGTTGTACAAACTGTAGTAGAATCAATCACTAACACTTTAGCTGCTGGTGAAAAAGTACAACTTATCGGATTCGGTACATTCGAAGTTCGCGAAAGAGCTGCTCGTACAGGCCGTAACCCACAAACTGGTGAAGAAATGCAAATCGCAGCTTCTAAAGTACCTGCTTTCAAAGCTGGTAAAGAACTAAAAGAAGCTGTAAAATAATGAAAAATATCCTTCTCATTTATGAGAAGGATATTTTTTTCATAACATAATTAATAAATATCTGACCATTATGCTGTTTCTTTTGTTCTTTTATGCAAATAAAACCTTTACTTTCAAAAAAAGGTTTTGCGGTAATGCTCGCCTCTGTATATATCTCCCTATGCCCCAATTTCACTGCTTCTTTTTCTAACTTCTGTAGTATGTATGAAGCGACTCTTTTCCCTTGATGATCTTTATTTGTAAATAAACGATCTACGTAATGCTCATCGTTGTAATCCCCAAATCCCAATATTACACCGTTATGATCCGCTACATAACTAATATTCTTCTCTAAAGACTTTAACCAGCTTTCTCTATCTAGTTGATCCGGTGCCCACACCTGTAGCTGTAAATCATTATAATCTTTTGCATTAACCGTATGAACTGTCTCATAGAACATTTGTAATACTTGATCTAAATCTTCTTTCTGAAATGTCCTAATTATAATATCTTTTAACATATATAAGTCTCTTTACCAAACTACCTCTTAACTTTTCTACTATATACAATTCCATATTTCTTCTTTATTATATCGTTTTAATTTCTATACGAACAAAAAAACAATACTTATTTAAAGTATTGTTTTTTTAATTCTATTCAATTACTTAATGCAGCTTTTTAAGATTTTAATTTAACTCTTTGTAATCGTAACGCATTTAATACAACGGATACAGAACTAAATGCCATCGCTGCTCCAGCAACCCAAGGGGCTAAGAAACCTAATGCCGCAATTGGAATTCCTAACGCGTTATAAGCTAATGCCCAGAATAAATTTTGTTTAATATTTCTTATCGTCATTTTACTCATAAAGATCGCATCAGCAATACTATTTAAGTCACCGCGGATTAACGTTATATCCGCTGCTTCCATCGCTACATCCGTTCCCGTTCCAATTGCCATACCAATGTTCGCTGTAGCAAGAGCAGGAGCATCATTTATCCCGTCTCCAACCATCGCTACTTTCTTACCATTTGCTTGCAGTTTTTTCACTTCTTCTGCTTTTCCTTCTGGCAATACTTCTGCAATTACGTAATCAATACCAACTTGCTTTGCAATTGCCTGAGCAGTTTGTGTATTATCTCCTGTAATCATCACAACGTCTAGACCCATTTTTTTCAGTCTTGCGATAGCTGCTTTTGAAGTATCTTTCACCGTATCCGCAACGGCAACTATACCAACATATTCTTTATCAATTGCAATAAGCATTGCTGTTTTTCCTTCTCGTTCTAGCGCTCCCATTGATTTAGAAACTTCTTCAATATCAATATTGAATTTCTTCATTAATCGACGTGTACCAATTAATAAGTGTTTTCCTTCTACAACTGATTCGATACCAAATCCCGGAATCGCTTCAAACGTTTCTGAACTTGGGATATCAATTTTCTTTTCTTTAATTCCTTCTACAATCGCTTCTGCAAGTGGATGTTCAGAATTTCTTTCTGCTGCCCCTACTAATCTAAGCAATTCATTTTCATTGAATCCATCTGCTACAATTACATCTGTTAACACCGGCTTCCCATTTGTCACTGTACCCGTTTTATCTAAAATAACCGTATCTAATCGGTGCGTTGCTTCTAAATGCTCTCCACCTTTAAATAAAATACCATACTCTGCTGATCTTCCTGATCCTGCCATAATAGATGTAGGCGTTGCAAGACCTAATGCACATGGACAAGCGATAACAAGTACTGCTATCATTTTCTCAAGTGCTCCGCCAAAATCACCAGGTGTAACAAATATCATCCATACTGCAAATGTGATAATCGCAATCACAACTACAACCGGTACGAAAATACCTGAAATTTGATCTGCTACCCTTTGAATAGGAGCTTTTGAACCTTGTGCCTCTTCTACTACTTTAATAATTTGAGCTAATGCAGTATCTCTTCCTACCTTAGTTGCTTTCACTTTTAAAAAGCCATTTTTATTTATTGTCGAACCTATTACTACGTCCCCAATTGACTTATCAACAGGAATACTTTCACCCGTTAACATCGATTCATCAATTGCTGACTTTCCTTCTACAATTTCACCATCTACTGGTATTTTTTCACCAGGCTTTACATAGACGATATCACCAGCTACTACTTCTTCAATCAAAATTTTTATTTCTGTTCCATCTCGCACAACTGTAGCTGTCTTCGCTTGTAAACCCATCAATTTTTTAATTGCTTCTGATGAGCGCCCTTTTGCTTTCGCTTCAAATAATTTACCTAAAATAATTAATGTAATAAGTACCGCACTTGTTTCAAAATATAAATCTGTCATATGTTCCGAAGAACCAATAGATTGAATACTTACATATACACTATAAAAATAAGCGGCCGACGTTCCAAGCGCCACGAGAACATCCATATTCGCACTTTTATTACGTAACGCTTTATAAGCCCCAACATAAAACTGTCCACCAATGATAAATTGAACAGGAGTTGCAAGTGCTAGTTGCACCCAAGGATTCATTAACATATCTGGTAAATAAATAAACGACGTAAATGAGAAATGACTAACCATTGCCCAAAGTAACGGGAAAGATAAAATAAACGAAATAATAAACTTCTTCTTTTGTCTTTCAATTTCTTGTAATCGATGATCAGTTGATGCATCTTGATCATCTGGTTTCACTTCTAATTTATATCCTAGCTTCGTAATCGCGCTCTTCATTTCATTTACATTAACTTCATCAGGATTAAAGTCTACTGTAGCTGATTCTAAAGCAAAATTTACTGTCGCTTTGTTCACACCATCTAACTTATTTAAACGCTTTTCAACTCTATTTGAACATGCTGCACATGTCATTCCTGAAACAGTAAATTCGGCTTTATCACTTACAATTCCATATCCTAACGATTCAACTTTTTCTTTAAACTGTTGCGGATTTGTTTTAGTTGAATCGTATATTATTTTTGTTTTTTCAAGCGCAAAATTTACATTTGCCTCATGGACACCTTCTACTTTTTTTAGACCTTTTTCAATTCTATTTGCACATGCCGCACATGTCATTCCTGATATTTGAAGATTGGCCTCTTTTTTTTCATTCATGTCTCTCACCTCTATATACCCTTATGAGGTATAATTATTAGCAAAATAAATCGTACTTCATTTAAAGTACGATTTATTTCCATATCTAAAAATAATTATTGCACATCGTATCCTTGATCTTCGATTACAGCAACGATATCTTTTAATGTTACGGCAGACGAGTTGATAGTAACTTCAACAGTTCCTTCTGCTAGTTGAACCTTCACTTGTTCAACACCGTTTAGCTCTTTCACACTGCTTTCGATAGCATTTACACAATGTCCACAAGACATACCTTCAACTTGTAATGTTAACTGTTCCATTTAAAATCCTCCTCTTGTTTATTCATTGTTTGTTAATCACAACCTCATCTTACCATACCCCCCTAAGGTAATCAATGGTTTTTTGTCATGATTTTTCAATTTTTTTCTGAAAGTTTATTTTACACACACTTTTTCACACCCCTACAAGGATAAAGAAAAAAACAAGCCAGTTAAATACTAGCTTGTTTTTACGCTTTTGAAAAACGTTCAAATACTGTCATTAATTCTTCAATTGCTTCGTCACCATTTCCATTTTTAATAGCTCCTGAAACACAATGACTCGTATGATTTTTGAGAACGCCCATTCCTACTTTTTTCATCGCTGCATTAATCGCTGAAATTTGCACTAAAATATCTACGCAATAACGATCATTTTCAATCATGTTTTGAATACCGCGGACCTGTCCTTCAATTCTCTTTAATCTATTTATAATCTGTTCTTTTTCTTTTTCTGATCTATATGTTACTGCTTCATGCTCTTTATGATCCATATTATCACCTTCTTAAAGTTTCTCTTCATCCAATAAAACAATTGTTTTTTATGAGTATACCAATTATAGCATTAAATATCTACGCATGATACCCCATAAGAGTATATTTACGCTTTATGATTATTCTTAACAACACATTAGCTTCTTAATCTCAATTTTCAGTATACCCTTTCCTTTTGTCAAAAAAATCATTATATCTCTCATCAAAATTCAATAAAATGAAACAAGAATAAGCGGGGATTACCCGCCCCCGCTTATCCTTCGTCTATAATATTAAAAACTTAATTTTCAGCTATTTAATCTAGAAATTTTTTCTTTCCATATATAATTATTGCTGATCACATACTTTTGTATCATTCACTACTGAAGTTCCTTCAACGGTTACCGTATGAAAACAGTCATTTACACGAACTGTCACAACATTATCTTGCCGATCAATAACGTGATATTCATTAAAATTTTTATTTAGAGCACTGCGAATTTGTTCTCCCTCATAAATTGGAATGCCATGTGATAAAACCCAAATAAGCCCAGCGATAGCAAGAATAGTTTTCATACGATCTACCTCCTTGAGAATATAGTGAACTTTTAATCCGTTCTTTTAGCTCCACTAATCATAAATGGAATGAACTAAGCCTTTTTGGAAATAAGTTCATTTCGTCTATTTTATGTTTATGCTAATTGTGAACGAATTGTGACAACTTTTTGTCTCTTTAGACGAAAAGTTGAAACAAAACTTTCAAAAAGGACAATTCTACTTGAACAAACGAAAGGCTATGGAGAATTTCTCCATAGCCTTTCGTTTGCATTTTATTAGACAATCATTCCAAATTATACGTGACTAATAAATCTTAACCCTTTACTTAAAGAAGTCGGCACAACAGATGCGTGATTCTCCCCTTCAGCTTCATAAAACGTAAATCTAAACTGATCGTGTTTTACTTGGAAAAGGCGCTCTGATAATTCGTTTGCCCCTACAACCATATGCTCTCGTTCTAGTGACCCAACTGTAAGGAACACTCCCGTTTCAAACTTGACACTGTTTAATTCATTTATAAGATTCTCTTCTTTTTCAAGAACAGATTGGTTATTCCACCAAATAGATGGACTACTAATAAAATAATTTTGAAAAGCATTTGCGTTTGTGAATAGTATATGTAAAGCAAATAAACCACCTAGTGAATGCCCAAATAACGTTTGTTTTCTTTTATCAATCTCGTAATTCTTTTCAATCTGCGGCTTTAATTCTTCTTCGATAAAAGTAAAGAAATTATGTGCTCCTCCTGTTTTTGGCCACGGTTTACCGTCTGGTTTTAAAGGCGCATCTTTTGAAATTACGCTAGGCGTAAAATCATAGCATCTTTCTTCACCTGAAAATGCCCCTTCAATCGGATAACCAATACCTACTATAATGGCTGGTGAAACACCTGTTTTCTCTGCTCTAACTGATTGTATTTTAACCGCTTCATGGAATGTTTGAAAAAAGGCATTGCCATCTAATACGTATATAACAGGATAGCCCGACTCTGGTGCTGGCTGCCTCGGTTTTGAAATATGAATTTGATATTCCTTACCTTCTATTTTCGAATACATTTTCCACTGTTCCGTATTAGATGTTATAATCTGCTGTTTTTCAATCGTAGTATTCATCTTATATCCCCCCTTTTTAACTCGTTACATATATTTCAACTTTCTCTTCTTTAAGTCCAACGCTATCGTACCCAAAACAAACAGGAGACCCATTATACGGATCAATCATGACACGCGCATCAATATGAAATACTTCTTTTAACACTTCATTTGTAATGATTTCTTCTGGGATACCAGTTGTAACGATTTCCCCTTCCTTCATTGCAATAATCTCATCTGAAAACCTTGCTGCATGGTTAATATCGTGTAGTACCATTACGACCGTACAATTATGTTCTTTATTTAATCTCTCCACAATTTGTAATACATCTAATTGATGAGACATATCAAGGTATGTTGTTGGCTCGTCTAATAGCAACACTTCTGTTTCTTGTGCTAATGCCATCGCTAGCCATACCTTTTGTCTTTGGCCTCCTGATAAATTTGCAATTTGTCTCGTTCGAAATTCAGAAGTTTTCGTTATATTTAATGCCCAATCAATCATTTCTTTATCTTTTGTCGTTAACTTATTCACGTTATTTCGATGTGGATAGCGTCCATAAGAAATTAATTCTTCCACTTTAAGTTCACCTGGCGCAATTGGAGTTTGCGGGAGTAAAGCTAACTGCTTCGCAATTTCTTTCGTTGGAATTGTATGTAAATCTTGTCCTTGCAAATATACTTTTCCGCTTTTTTGTTTTAAAATTCTTCCCATTGTTTTTAACAATGTCGATTTACCGCAACCGTTTGGACCTATAATTGTCGTTACTTTTCCTTCTTGTATTTCCACATTTAAATCGCGAAACACTGTAAGCTTTTCATAACTTGTTTCTAAATTTTTTGCACTTAAAATACTCAATTTTATTCCTCCTCTTACGCTTTCGCCTTATAAAGTAAATATAAGAAATACGGTACACCGACAATAGAAATAACGATTCCAACTGGTAGCTCTACAGGTGTGAAAACTGTTTTCGCAATAAAGTCTGAAGCAATTACAAGAAACATTCCGATTACGCCGCACGTAGGAATGATATGCTTATGCTGAATACCGACAAGCCTTTTCGCTATATGCGGTGCCATTAAACCAATAAAACCGATACTCCCTGAAACAGCAACACATGCACTCACAAGTCCGATACTACTTAATAGTAAAATTGATTTCTCTCGTTCTACTGAAACACCTAAACTTGTAATACTCGTTTCTTCCAATTGAAATAAATCTAATAAATAAGCTTTCTTTTGTATCAGTGGAATTAAGATAATAAGCCACGGTAACATAGCTACAATATACTTCCAGTTCGCACTATATATGCTTCCAGACACCCACACTGCAGCCATCTCGAAATCAGTTGACTTCATTTTGAGTGATAAGTACATAGAAAAGGCTCCAAATCCTGTCCCAATTGCAATGCCTGTTAATAAAAGTCGCTGCGAATCCAACTTACCGTTTTTCCAAGAAAACAGATAAATGATGATAGCTGCACCTAATCCGCCTACTAAACCAAACATTGGCATCATCATAATAGAAACCCAGTCTGTGCTTTTTAATTGCCCTTGAAAGAAAAACATAAAAATGACGATCGCTGTTCCTGCTCCGGCATTTACTCCTAAAATACCTGGGTCTGCCAATCCATTTCTCGTAATCCCTTGAATAACGGCACCTGCAACACCAAGGCCTAATCCTACTAATCCAGCAATTACAATACGCGGAAGACGAAACTCAAAAATAACTAAATCATGTTCTGGTACTGGTTCAATTCTAAAAAGTGTTTTAAATACATCTGTAATCGTAATATCAAACGTACCATTCGTTAAACTAATGTAAATGGCACATAGTATTAAAAATACAATAATCCCCATCGTCATCCCGAAACGTTGACTTGAACTTTTAAGCATGTCTCTCTCCTCCTCTTGTACGAATTAAATAAAGGAAGAAAGGAATTCCAATTAAAGATGTTACGACTCCAATTGGCGTTTCAAATGGATAATTTACAAACCTACTTAAAACATCACATAAAGCTAAGAAAACGCCGCCAATAATGCCTGCACATGGCAAAATCCACTTATAATCTACCCCAATTATAAAGCGGGTAATGTGCGGAATAATTAAACCTACAAAACCAACTTTCCCCACTAAAGCAACTGCTGTTCCTGTTAAAAAGATAACTGATAAAATTGCCATCGCTTTAACTAGTTTTGTACGCTGTCCTAAATTAATAGAAACCTCTTCGCCTAATGAAAGAATGGTAATAGATTTTGATATTAACAACGCTAAAATTATTCCAATTATCCCAAACGGTATCGTGATTTTAATTATATTAGGATCTACTTGATCTAACTTTGCATTAAACCAAAAACTAACATTTTGAGAAATTTGAAAATACGAAGCCATGGCAGCCGATACACTGCTTAAAAATGTTCCAATAACTGTTCCTATAATCGCTAACCTAACTGGTGATAAGCCATTTTGAAGGAGCGAACCAAAACCAAACACGATACCAGCTCCTAGTGCAGAACCAATCATTGAACATACAACCATACCAATTGATGACATTCCCGGAAGAAAAATCATGCTAAGCGTAATAACAAAGGCAGCACCATCCGTCACACCCATAATAGAAGGGGATGCAAGATAGTTTCTTGTCATCCCCTGCATAAGTGCTCCTGATATGGCTAGAAATGCTCCGACTAAAAGAGCTGCAACTACCCTTGGTAAACGTGAAGTAATAATAATATTATGATTTACATCACTTGAATCAAAATGAAATAATGCGTTCCACACTGTTTCAGCATCAATACTTTTCGCCCCATACAAAATCGAAAGTATAACTGTAAATAAGATGAGTATGGGTGCTATACATAATATAGTTACTGGTACTGCATTTGTTTTCTGCATATCATTCAACGCACCTTACTTATTGTATTATTTAGATAAATTTTTCACTGCTTCTTTTAAGAATGCTGTTTTACTCCAAGCAGTACCACCTTGTGCCATTGGATCTACGACATTTACAAATACTTTCTTTTCCTTCGCAGCATTCATACTTTGCCAAATTGGATTGCTTTCAATTTCTTCTAACACTTTCGGGTTTTTATTTTCACTTGCCTCATATTGTAAGAAAATATAATCCGGGTTAAGTTCAGCAAGTTTTTCAAATGAAATTTTCTCTTGTGCTTTTACAGTTTTCAATTGTTCTGGAGCAGTTAGTCCAAGATCTTTATAAATTACAGGGTTGAAGTATACTCCTTCTGGATATAGGAATAATTCATTTGCTCTTAGTCTTATGACAAGTACTTTTTTATCTTTTAACTTATCTCCTAGTTTTGCTTTTGCTTTTTCAGCATCCGAATTGTAATCCTTAATAATTTTTTCTGCTTTATCTTTTTTACCAGTTAATTCTCCCATTAACTTTAAGTTATCTTCCCAATTTGTTGAAACGTGTGATACCGGGAATGTAGGAGCTACTTTTGTAAACTTTTCAGCTGTTTCTGCTGGGAATTTCGTACTCGATGTAATAACATCTGGTTTTAATTGTAGTAATGTTTCGAAATTTGGTTGCATTTTCTCACCAACAGATTTAGCACCTTCTAACTCTTTTTCAAGATATTTTGGTAATTTACCACCTACAGTAATGGCACCAACTGGTTTAATTCCAAGTACTGCCGCATCTTCCATTGACTCTAAACTAGCTGTCGCAATTTTATCTACTTTTGCTGGCACTGTATACTCTTTACCTAAATATGTAATTTTTCGTTTTTCATCTTTTTTCGTTTCCGTAGCTTTTGTCTGTTGTTTTTGCTCACCTGAAGTTTTATCCGCACTATTACATGCCGCTAAACCTACACTTAAAACTGTAACCATCCCTAAAGTAAATAATTTCTTGTTCATCTTTATATGTCTCCTCTCGAATTTTCAAACTATATTCTCAATAAAATTCAACTATATGAATCTTGTCTTACATATATATTTCATTAGATTAATAATTCTATCCAGAACTCATTCTCGTTCACTTCCCCTAAGCTATAATTCTTTTATACCTCATCCATTGATAACGCTTTTCATTGATAATGATTATCGTTACTAAGTATATATTTAATATGCAATTATTTCAAGAATGATTTGAAAAATTTTAACAAACTGAATTAAAAAAAGAAGTATTCCCCTAATATTAGGGAGATACTTCTTTTTTTAGAAATTGATATGTAATTCAACTGGACAATGGTCTGATCCCATTACTTCAGTATTAATTTTCGCTTCTGTTATTTGGTCTTTCATTCTTTCCGAAACAACAAAATAATCTAAACGCCATCCTATATTTTTCGCTCTCGCGCCCATACGATACGACCACCACGAGTATGCATCTTCTTGATCAGGATAAAGGTAACGATACGTATCAATAAATCCTTCTTCTAAAATACATGAAAATTTCTCTCGTTCCTCATCAGAGAATCCAGGGTTTTTACGATTACTTTTTGGATTTTTCAAATCGATTTCTTTATGAGCAACATTTAAGTCTCCACAAAAAATAACTGGTTTTTTCTCATCTAATCGTTTGATATAGGACCTGAAATCATCTTCCCATTTCATTCTGTAATCTAATCGTTCTAATCCACGTTTTGAATTTGGTGTATATAACGTTATCATATAAAAATCTTCGAATTCTAAAGTAATAAGTCGCCCTTCTTGATCATGCTCTTCAATGTCTAAACCATATGTAACTGAAAGCGGTTCTTTCTTCGAAAAAATAGCCGTTCCTGAATATCCTTTTTTCACAGCATAATTCCAGTATGTATAATATCCCTCTAGATTTAAATCAATTTGCCCTTCTTGTAATTTAATCTCTTGTAGACAAAATATATCAGCACTTGATTCCTCGAGATATTCCAAAAATCCACCTTTTGCGATAACTGCTCGCAAACCATTTACATTCCATGAAATTAACTTCACTTTTAGTCCTCCTCTTGATGTTTATTTCCAAATTTCATGCTATCACAAAATAGAAAAACAATCATATTTTCATCTTTGTAATCTTGCTCTTACATTTATGAATACATACATACGGACTTTATTCAGGTTATACTAATTTCAGAGGTGATGTTCTTTGCACAATGAAGGAGTTACATTAACAAATGAGTATTGGCAAGCAATTATTCATAATGATTCTTCCTATGATAGCAAATTCTTTTATGCTGTGAAATCAACTGGAATCTTTTGCAGACCATCATGCAAATCAAGAATACCGAATAGAAACAATGTACGAATTTTTCATCATGCAGAGCAAGCATTAAGTGAAAACTTTCGCCCGTGCAAACGTTGTAAGCCAAATGGGATCACTTTACCTAATGAAGAGTGGGTAGAACAAATTAAAGACTATATCGAAAAGCATTATGACGAATCCTTAACTCTCGACATGCTTGCGGAAATGTGTCACGGTAGCCCTTTTCATTTACAGCGTACTTTCAAAAGAATAATAGGGCTAACTCCTATAGAATATATACAACAATTCAGGGTTCTTAAAGCAACCGAATACCTTTTACACACAAATCAATCTATTAAAGAAATTAGTACTGCTGTCGGGATAGAAAACCCAGAGTATTTCGCAACTTTATTTAAAAAGAAAACCGGATTTACTCCTACTGAATATCGAAAAAAGAACGAAATGAAAGAGGGATACGATAATGAATTCCTACAAAAATAATTATATATATTGGACGCTACTTACACATAAAAATTGGCGATTTCATATTGCTGCAACTGAAAATGGACTATGTTTCATTGGATCACAAGACGAAAACTTTGAAGAATTAAATATATGGGCTAGAAAAAATATGCCCCAACATATATTGATTCATACTCCAGATTACTTGCAAATATATAAACAAGAAGTTATCGAGTATTTAGAAAACAAGCGAGAAACTTTTACATTTCCTATCGATGCTTATGGAACTAATTTTCAATTATCTGTTTGGAATGCGGTACGTGAAATTCCTTATGGAAAGACCTATTCTTATACAGAAATTGCTGAAAGAATTCAAAAACCTAAAGCTGTGCGCGCCGTTGCTTCTGCTATTGCTGCTAACCCTCTTCTTATTACCATTCCTTGTCACCGCGTTATTGGGAAGAATGGGAAACTAACCGGATTTAGGGGCGGATTAGAAATGAAGAAAAAATTGCTTACATTAGAAAAGTTGCAGGTGGAATTCATATGACAGCAGAATATAATAGCGCATTATCTATAGCAGTTCCAAAAGAATTTTGTTTCCAAGAAAATTTACGTTATCTATCACGTTCTAATAATGAATGTATGTTCCATATTGAAGATAACAAAATTTATAAAGTTATCCCTGTTCAAGATGTAAATCCTTTAGTTGAAATTAGTGTGAATACAGATGGAAATATTCAAATACGTTGTTTAGAAGAATCATATACATCTGAAAAATCGATACGTGAAGCTGTAGCTAACTATGTAAAAGAATGGTTTGATTTAACTACTGATTTAACCCCCTTTTATACATTAGCTAAACATGATTTACTCCTTCAAGGACCAATTGAACAATATTATGGCCTTCGTACTTTAGGTATTCCAGACTTATTTGAGGCACTTTCCTGGGGAATTATCGGTCAACAAATTAACCTAACATATGCTTATACGCTAAAAAGAAGATTAGTTGAGCAATTTGGAAGTTATGTAGAATGGGACGGTAGAAAACATTGGATATTCCCATCACCTGAAACAATTGCAAATCTACATGTAGAAAATCTTCAACAACTAAAACTGACGACTAGAAAATGTGAATATTTAATCGGTATTGCGAAGCTTATTACAGAGAGAAAACTATCAAAAGAGGATTTACTGCAAACACAAGATGTAAAAGTTGCTGAGAAACAATTAACTGCTATCCATGGTATAGGCCCATGGACTGCCAACTACGTTTTAATGCGTTGTTTAAGATTTCCTTCAGCTTTTCCAATTGATGATGTTGGTCTGCATAATGCAATTAAATTTATAACAGGTTCCGAAAATAAACCGACTAAAAATGAAATAAAAGATTTCGCGGCAAACTGGGCTAATTGGGAGTCTTATGCGACTTTTTATTTGTGGCGAGTACTATATTAAAAGAACCCAAGTAGCACATTCGTACTACTTGGTTCTTTTTTAAGCTTGCTCCTCAAAACGTCTTGCAATTTCCACAATAACTTGAACGGCTTTTTCCATAGTATCTACCGAAACATACTCAAATTTACCGTGATAATTTTCACCACCAGTGAAAATATTCGGCGTCGGTAATCCCATATATGATAATTGTGATCCATCTGTGCCTCCGCGAATCGGATGAATATTCGGTTCAATGTCTAAACTTTTCATTGCTTCATATGCAATATCAACAATTTCTCTTACCGGTTCAATTTTTTCAAGCATGTTATAGTATTGATCATTCATTTCTAAAACGACTGCATCTTCGCCATACTTTTCTTGCATAGTCTTCACAATATTTTCAACGTTATTTTTACGCGCCTCAAAATTTTCACGATCAAAGTCTCGAATAATATAATACGCTTTACTTTGCTCAACATCACCACTTAAAGAAAGTAAATGATAGAATCCTTCATAGCCTTCTGTATATTCTGGCGCCTCTTCTACTGGTAAATACCCGTTAAACTCCATAGCCAGTTTAGTAGCATTGCGCATTTTATTTTTCGCTGTTCCAGGATGTGTATTCGTTCCGTTAAACGTTAACTTAGCACCTGCAGCATTAAAACTTTCATACTCTAAACCACCTAATGGGCCTCCATCCATCGTATAAGCAAATGATGCACCAAACGCCTCTACATCAAAATGCGCTGGCCCACGACCAATTTCTTCATCCGGTGTAAATGCTACTCTTATTTTCCCGTGCTTAATTTGCGGATTATGTATTAAATGGTTCATTGCAACCATAATTTCTGTAAGACCAGCTTTATCATCTGCTCCAAGAAGTGTCGTACCATCAGTTGTAATAATTGTATGGCCTTTATAAGATGGTAACTCTGGAAATTGTTCTGGTGTTAACACAACATTTAGCTCTTCATTTAACGTAATTGCGTTTCCGTCAAAGTTTTCATGAATTTGTGGTTTTACATTTTCCCCTGTAAAATCTGTTGCTGTATCTAAATGTGCTAAAAAGCCGATTACAGGAACATCCTTATCGGTATTAGCCGGAAGTGTTGCCATTACATACCCGTTATCGTCCACCGTTACTTCTGTTAACCCAATTTCTTTTAGCTCTTCCACTAATAACTTACCAAACTCAATTTGTCCTGGTGTTGTTGGTACTGTATGGCTTTCTTCATTTGATTGCGTATCAATTTTTACATATCTCGTAAATCTTTCAATAAGTTCTTGTTTCAAGTTCATTCACTCCCTTTTATGTTTCTCCCTCCATTATAATCCTTAAAACGAAATATTTTAACTTTTTTGACTGTGAAGATGTATATTTAATTTACATTGTTAACATTTTTAAACGAATGATAAAAAGACATAATATTTGTACATTAAAACCGTAACAGGTAACATACATAATTATAAAATATGGGAGGTTTTAAAGATGAGGCTAACTCTCTTTCGCTATTTTCTTTTTTTCTTAGGATTAATTTTCTTTGGCCTTGGAAATGCTCTTGCAGTCAAAGTAAAATTTCTCGGTTTACATCCTTGGGAAGTTTTAAATATGGCTCTCTACCAAAAGTTTGGATGGACGATTGGTACGTGGAGTGTCATATGTGGGTTATGTCTCGTTCTCATTTCTTTACTAGTAGATCGAAAATATATAAATGTGGGAACATTTTTAAATGCACTACTTATCGGTCCGATTATGGACTTTTTCTTACAATCAAATATTCTTCCAAACGCTAGTGATTATTTATGGTTAAACTTACTCATTTTATTTTCTGGTATCGCCATTACGGGTATTGGGGGAGGTATGTATGTTGCTGCTGGAATTGGCGCTGGACCTCGTGATGGATTCATGCTTACTATTTCCGACAAAACAGGACTATCTATTAGCCGTGCTAGAATCATAGTAGAATGTATTGTACTAGTTATTGGATTTATGCTCGGTGGCCCTGTTTTTATCGTAACTTTTCTATACACTTTTATTCAAAGTCCAATCTTTCAGCAATCATTTAAGGTATTTCAAACACTTTTACATACTTTACAAAACAAAGATAAAGTTAGTAAACATATTTAAATTACAACTTAATACAAATCAAACACCCTATTTACGATTCTCACCGCAAATAAGGTGTTTTTTTATCTCATAATTTTAGAATATATACTACTCATTCACAATAAAAGTATATACATCGTCATAAATACAGCCATTTACCCTTATAACGTACTTCCCGGGTTTACTAAAACTAATTGTGTATTTATTTAGCTGAATTGCTTCTTTATCTCCAGAAAGAACATCAATGCTTCTGCCACTTAATACATATAATTCATTTAGATTCATTGATACATCAATTACATTGAAATTCTCCTCTTTCACTTGCTGTGCTTCCGCAACGCTTACACTTGGTTCTAAAAACAGTAGTCCACTTAATCCAATCGTCCCCGCTAAAGCAACTCCCGCAAACTTTTTAATCTGTTTCATTACAATGACCTCCTTATAGATTTTGCGTAAAGGTGATGTCCCCCTTACACCACAAAGCCTATATGTAATGAAATGAAAAGTAAACGGAGACAGTAAGACAAAATTCTACATCTTTTTCTCATATTGAATATAAATCCAACGTTTGGAGTTTTGACACATTTAAAATTGTTTCCCTAAACCAATTTCCTCATACTTTATTCAAATACTGAATAATTACTTATTGATTTAACATTCTAAAAATAGTTGATAAAGATACTTTCTATTCAAAAAAAGATTTTGCTATAAAGTAACTTTTACAACAAAATCCATGCAACTAATTTTATTCCTCTTTCCATAATCTCTCCACATTCATTAATTGTTCTTCTTTAAACTCCATCTTATATATATCTGGTTTTGACGTATTCATTAAAAATTCAAAACCATATTGTTTATCAAAATAATTTATCATTAATGTCATGACAAGCCCATGTGTACCAATTACAATTTTGCGTCCTTGAAAATCCAATAAGATTTCTTTTAATACTTTCACTACTCTTCTCTGGCAATGTGCATATGACTCTCCTTCCATTCGTGCAAAGTCTGGATTAGAGAACATCTTCTGTACAAGTGGGTACACCTCTTTGTCTGATATAACCTGATCCTCACTTGAAAACATACACTCTTTAAGATTTTCATATACTACTATTTCTTTTTCATGGAAATTAGCTGACTCCTCTATCGTTAACATAGCCCGATTATAAGGACTGGAAATAAAAGTATCAATCCTCTCCGCTTTTAATATGTCAGTTACTCTACGGGCATCCATATGTCCCCTCTCAGTTAACCCGCGCATTCTTTCATTTCCTTCTAGTTTTGGTGACTCACCATGTCTAACCATATAAATATATGTGCTCATAATTTCTCCTTAAAATTTTTTATAAAGTGAAACTTTAATTAGCCCTCACTAATCGGGCTTTTACAGGAAAATAGCGAGATAAGTTAATAAATCACGTTCATTTATCCCATTTCAACACTTAGGCGTAATACTAAAATACTTTATAAACTGTGCTGATTTGTTCGTCTAATCCATTCTCCTACTAAACTCTCAAATAATTCAGGCTGCTCAATTTGCAAATTATGCCCTGCCATATCTAACACTGCTAATGTTGCCCTTGGATATTCTTCAATAATTTCTATAATATTTTGATAACCTACTGATATATCTTGTCTTCCAGTCAGTAAAAGAACGGGATTTTCATATTTTTCACGCTGAAAATCCATAGTAAGAGAGTAATTCTTTTGCAACCTTTCAATAAATTCATCATTAGCAACATCTAACCCAGGCTTAATTTCTTCTTTAAATCGCTTATATGTATATTCATTTGCTATTACAGCTAACTCACAAAATTCCTCTCTTTCTGTGGAAGTGAGCGTATTTAAAAATTCCTCATCTTGTACAATTACCTGTTTATCTGGAAGAATCCTTTTTTCTGGCTCCGCTACAACAACAGGACATACTAATAGTAATCCGCTAACTCTCTCAAACATCTTTGCAAGTATACCTTTAGCTAAATAGCCTCCATATGATTCTCCTACCAATAAAAATTTTTCAGTAGAAATGATTTCCTCAATAAATGTGATAAGCACTTCTACTATACGATCTGAACTATTTATCCAATTTGGAGCATTCGATTTTCCCATACCAGGTAAATCAATATATATTCGCTTATAACCTTCATACTTCTGAAATACTGATTCCATACATTTCATCATTAACCTATGGTCAGGGGCGCAGCCATGTATGATAATGACCGGTTTACCCTCTCCCACAACTTCATAGTATATTTCTGCATCTTTAATTCGATATATCATAAAAAACCTCCCTATTTAGTGGTAATACTATTCCACTCTGTAAGAATACACGTTCTTATTTTATATCCTTTCTCAACATTTTCACAAATGTTAATTTTCAGATTTAAAATAAAAAGCTCCCCAAAAAAAGATACTCATCATTTTATATGCAATTTTGCATCTCCACTTACAAATCACTAAAAAAACTTTACAATTCAAAGGATGACTAAATATACAATTTCTATTTAAAGTCTTGATGTAGTCTATACTATCAACCGCAATATTTTTTAAACCTTAAGAATACTTACACTCTTTAACACTTTCCTTATAAACATGATTTTTATAAGGAAATCTGATACAATTCTTAAATAATATTATTATGTATAGATATAACGAACATAGTGCATAATTAAAGAAGGTGATTTTATTGGAATTAAATAAAAATTTACAATTATGTATATTAATCGGAACATTAATATGCTATTCAATCTATTTTATGTTTTTCTATCTGTTCCCTACTCATTTTTCAAATTCAGATGTACGCTTCGCTTCACTTGTCGTTGAAGCCATTACATTTGTATCACTGATTTACTCTATATATTCTAAAAAAGTCAGTTCAAATCCGTTTTGGATATGTATTACAATAGCAATTGGTAGTTTTTTATTAGGGAAAATAGTATATACATATCAAGATAGCTTCTTCGAAATTCCAATACATCGTTTTACGGTTTCTGATGTATTTTACATGTTTTTTCTACTTTTCTGTCTTATCGCTTTCTGCTATAAAATCTTAAAGGAATGCAATAAATGGGAAAAAGCGTTCTTTATTTGTGATATATGCATAGTGCTTACTTCCATATTTACATTAGAATGGTATTTATTTAATCAACCAAATTTAAATATATTCGCTCTTTCACTAGGAGATGTTTTCCTTTCATTTTTATACCCAATTGCAGATTTATTATTTCTACTGCTAGGTGTTAGTCTCTTTTTCCGTCCAACAATTTTTAATTCCAAACGGAAAATTTATATCTTTATTTTTGTATTAATAAGTTCTGCAACTTTTAACTATATTTATTTTTACTTAAATAACCACTTATCAACTGAAACGATAATATTATTACGTCTTTTATATAGAATACCTATATTACTTATTGCAATAGCTGGCTCTATTTCAGAAGATCATAATAGCCATAAAAATTATTTCCTTGTAAACCCTATAATAGGAAAAAAAGCTTTAGTTGTATTTCCCTATCTTGCTGTTGCAATACTAATCGGGTTTACATTAAAAGAACAAACATCATCTTCCACTCTCATTACAGGAAATTGTATTACTTTTATTTTCGTACTCATTCGTCATTCTATCGTACGTATGCAAAACAATTCCTTAACAAAACGTTTGCAGGCATTTAATGCCCAACTAGAAGAAAAAGTTACTTTACGGACGTCTGATTTAGTTCATAAATCAGAGGCTCTTTCTCAAAAACAGCAAAAGTTTAAATCATTATATGAATATCATCCTGAACCTATCTTCACCATTGATTTAAATGGAATATTCTTAAATGTAAATAAGGCTGGGAGTGTACTACTTGGGGCACCAACGGATGAGTTATTAGGTGAAACTTGTTTTTCGATCATTTTAGATGAAGATAAGCATAAGCTAGCATTGGCATTAGAAAAAGTGAAACAACAAGAATCGGCATTCTTACAACTTAGTTCTCAATATAAAGATGGCTTTACTTATTTTTTATACGTTACAATCATTCCTATTATAATAGACGGACAAATTTCAGGAAGCTATATTATGGTGAAAGATATTACTGCACTAAAAAAACAGCAAGAAGAAATAAAATATTTAGCATTCCATGACACTGTAACGAAAATTGGGAACCGTGCCTTTTTCCATAAGAAATTAAAGAGAGTTATAAAAAATGCTAAAATAACAGAAAGCGAGTTTGCATTATTATATTTAGATTTAGATCGCTTTAAAGCAATTAACGATACACTTGGACATTCGTCAGGAGATTACATATTAGAAGAAGTAGCAAAGCGATTCGAATCATGTCTTCCATCACATGCTCATCTTTCAAGAATCGGTGGTGATGAATTTACAATCATAATTGAAAACTATACTGACGAAGATTACTTATTCCAATTATGTAACCAATTATTTAAATGCATGAAAAAGTCATTTATCATACATGAGCATAAATTAACTTTATCACTGAGTATCGGCCTCGCTATTTATCCACATTCGGGAATCGATACCGCTACACTTCTGAAAAACGCTAATGTTGCAATGTATGATGCAAAAGCAAAAGAGTTTAACTCTGTCTCTATTTATGACGATGTAATCGCTAAAAAAATTGAAAGACGATTACGATTAGAAAAAGATTTACCAAACGCTCTACAAAATGAAGAATTGTTCCTTTTGTATCAACCTCAAGTTGATAGTGAATCTAATAAAATTATCGGTGCAGAAGCTTTAATTAGGTGGAATCATCCTGAATTAGGTATTATTTCTCCATACGAATTTATTCCGATTGCAGAAGAAACACTACAAATTATTTCAATAGGAAAATGGACATTAGAGCAGGCTTGTAAGCAAATGAAACGTTGGCACGCACTCGGATATTCACATTTAAAAATAGGTGTAAATTTATCTGCTAAAGAATTTGAACAAGAGGATTTTGTAAAATCTATTTCTTCTACTTTAACAAATACTGGTTTACCAGCAAGCTCTCTTAATCTTGAATTAACAGAGCGAATTGCAATGATGGATGAGCGAGAAACATTGATAAAACTGCGTACACTAAAAAGTTTAGGGATTCACATTTCAATCGACGATTTTGGTACAGGTTATTCTTCGCTAGCCTACTTACCTTTATATCCAATTGATACGTTAAAAATCCCGAGAGAATTTATTACAATGTCTGAAACATGTGATGATGGAATGGAAATTATTAAAACAATCATCACATTAGCAAATACATTAGGAATGTCTGTCATTGCTGAAGGTGTAGAAACGAAAGAGCACGTAAATTTCCTTCAAAAAAATAAATGTCAGTTTATTCAAGGTTATTATTACAGTAAACCTATTCATATTCATGCATTTACTGAGCTATTAGAAAACGGCATTCACCCATAGTACATAGCCAATTGAAATAAATAATAATGAATTTGAACAAATATAGTAAAAAGGAAAGAAGATACCTTCTTTCCTTTTGTTTTCCTATTTACATTTCTATTACTTCACCACTTCATTTATTATATCTATTAAATGATGAATCCCCTCATCATTTGTTTTCTTATATCCATTCATGTTTTGAATATATTTATCCTTATTTGTATACAACTTATTTACTGCATGTATAAATGTATTCGTACTTACTTTGTCTTGGAGTATAACTTCCGCATATCCTTGCCGTGAAAAATATTCAGCATTTAAAACTTGATCTCCTCTACTGGAACTGTTAGTTAACGGGATAAGCAACATCGGTTTCTTCAAAAATAACAATTCAGAAATAGCAGTAGAACCCGCTCTTGAAACTACAACACTTGCCATATTTAGTATATGCGGCAACTCATCGCCTATATATTCAAATTGCATATACCCCTCCGTGCCAATAGATGGGTCTATCTTCCCTTTACCACATATATGAATAATATTAAAGTTTAATAGTATTGTATCTAAACATTCCCTTACCATATCATTTATCCACTTAGCACCTTGACTCCCACCCATAATTAATAATACTGGTTTATCTTGCTGAAATTCACAATATCTTCTTCCTCGTAATACATTACCCTTCTCAATTTCTTCCCTTACAATTGGTCCTACATAAACCTTCTTCTCCTTATTTACATTTTCTCCTGTCTGAGGAAATGTTGTGCATAGCTTTGTAGCAAAAGGTAATGCTATTTTATTGGCAAGTCCTAATGTGCTATCTGGTTCACGTATAATTATAGGCACACGATTTAACCATGCTCCTATAGCTACAGGAACTGAAACAAATCCTCCTGCTGAAAAGATAACGTCAGGCTTTGTTTTCTTAATTAATTTATAACTTTGTAAACAACCTCGTATAATTTTAAAAGGATCTTTAAAATTTTCCCAATCCCAATATCTCCTAAGCTTGCCCGTTGAAACACTATTGTATTTAACATTTTGCACTAATGATTTTTCAATTCCATTTTTGGATCCAATATACTCGACTCTCCAGCCTTTCTCTATAAATTTAGGAATTAATACAATATTAATCATAACGTGTCCGGCTGTACCGCCCCCAGTAAAAAGAATCGTTTTGCTCATAACTTATACCCACCTTTATTATTAAAAATCTTGCTTTATATTTACCTTTTAAATGTAAATAAAATTATTATTTTTTATATAAATCTTTAACTCCACCTCTATATCTTGTAAAAGATCTTTAATGAGTTCATAAAAATCATTTCCATACTCACTACACTCGTATTGAGCAAAGATTTGAATCACATATCTAGTTTCCGTCTCTAATGCTGACTTTATTTGATTAACCCTTTTTTCTTCTACATACGCTTGATATTTATGTATTGCCTCATAAAGACGCAATACATGCGCTTCTTCATCTCTCCAATCCAACGCATCAACAATTGAAAGAAATAGCGTATTTTGATTATCTATTATTTCATAATCATTCATATATTTCTTACACCCTTTTTTGTTTTTCATTGCATGCAGATGTCACTACACTTCGCATACTCAAGTACATCTTTTAATGATTGATGAAATTCAATTTCTGGGATCCAACCTAACCTTTTTATTTCCTCTATTGCTAAACTCTCATTTGAGTCGCTCCCACTTTTCTCTGTTTCCTCTATAAAAAAATTTAGCTGTGTTAATTCTTTATATTGTTCTAGTACATTTAACAAAGATCGTTTTACTCCTGATCCGATATTATATTGTTTTCCATTTATTCCATCTCGTAATAACACATGATACGCTTTAATCGCATCACGTACATCTAGAAAATCTCTACTATCTTTCAAACTGTTTACTTCAATAATGGATTTACTTCTACCTGATTCTATATCTATCATTTTCTTTGCGAGAATCGAACAAATGCCATTCGATTCCCCTGGACCAATTAAGTTTGAGGGCTTTGCAATGATAATATTTGAATCCATTAATCCTCCCCAAGCCTCTGCAATAATAACTTGCATCGTTTTACTTAAACTATATGGATTTGAAATTTTTATTTCGTTCATACTATCTGCTTGCAAAGCAGATCCTATAACTAATGTTCTACAATGCGAGGCTTCTTGCTTAATTGCTTCTAATAAATATAATGTTCCTATTACATTAACCTCTATATATTCAAGGGCAGCTGTCCAAGATTCTATAACCGAATTCCTTCCTGCTAAATGCAATACGTAGTCTGGCTTTATTTGTTTCATTACCTTCATTACTTCGCTCTTATTAGTTAAATTACAAGTAATACCATTTCTAATTTTTTCTCCATATGCACGATTTTGAAACATAGGAATTACATGAAAGCCCTGCTGTAAAAAATAGTGGCAAGCATGGCGTCCTGTGAAACCATTTGCACCAGTTATTAAAAGGCTCGCATTTTTTTTCATCGCAAAAACCCTCCTTTTAATAACATTTGTTTCACCTCATGTTTTGCAAGTAAATCTTGTTGAGAACTAAAACTCTTCACATCCACTAGAGGATAGCTTGAATAATATTGTTGAAGTCCTTGTATAGGAATAGTCGGTAGTACCACAAAATAATTTTGATCAAAACTTATACTTGTTTTACTCTCTACCTCAGATAGAAGCATTTCACTTAATTTTTCACCCGGTCTTATCCCTACCTCTTTTACCTTAACATTTTCTTTTCCGGAATCTTCAATTAATACTTCTGCTAAATCTGTTATTTTACATGCCGGCATTTTCATAACAAAGATTTCCCCGCCTCTACCTTGAGATACGGCTTTAAATAACAACCCAACAGCATCTTCAACTGTTAAGAAAAATCTAGTCATATTCGCATCGGTAATCCCTACTTGTGAAGATTTTTTAATTTGTTGTTTAAAAAGTGGTACTACACTTCCACTCGTTCCTAAAACATTTCCACCACGAACACAAATGAATTTTGTTTTCTTCGTTTGTATATTCGCATGAACCATTAATTTTTCACCAATTGCTTTTGTCATCCCATACGTATTTGATGGATCAGCTGCTTTATCAGTTGAAACATATATAACTTTTTCAACTTGCATCTGTATAGAGGCTTCAATTACATTTTGCGTACCATGTATATTGGTTTTTATAGCTTCATAAGGATAATACTCACATACTGGAACATGTTTTAAAGCTGCAAGATGGAACACATAATGTACACCTTGGCAAGCATAGACTAGTTGATCTTTATCACGAATATCTCCAATAATAAATTTTAACCTATCATCATTTATAAACTGTTGCTGCATTTCAAACTGAACCGTTTCATTTCTTGAAAAAATTCTAATTTCTTTCGGTGATTTTTCTAATAGTTGTTTTATAAGTTCATGCCCCCACGAACCTGTACCACCAGTAATTAAAATTATTTTATTAAACATTCTTCTTCCTCCTACGAAACATCTCAATTTAAATAATATTTATTGAATTATTTTCAATTGATTCAAATCATAATCGTCGTTTGTTACATTTAATTGACAAAATAAAAAAACAGAAACTATTAAACGTAGTTTCTGTTTTTCATTTCATCTCACAACAGTAAGATTTTTTATACTGTTTGCATGATAAATAAATTCCTTGTAAAAAAACACCGCTCATTTATTTCTTATACTCGTAATAAAATAAATAGAATGATTCATAGCCAATAATCATGTTTAAATTTATGAAAAAGGGAGGTAACAGAATGGACCGAAGCAATTCAAATCATCCATATAACGGACCTTCCAAAGCACTGCCTCTCTCCCTATTCGACGTAAAAAATGAATTGAAACAAAAAAGCAAACTTATTCCTTCTGACACCATGTATAAATTAACGAAAGAAGAACAACTCATCATCAACAAAATAAAAATACAAACAGAACAACTAAATAAAAATAATGTTACAAGAACACGCGCATACTACCAATTTTACATTCAATATCCAGAAATACATTGGGCACTGCTTGGACATATGGTATCACGTAACGGCGGTTGGAATATGACTGATTTAAAGGGCGATTTATATACGAGAATTTTATCAGAAAAAGATCAATTCATATTTTTTTCTTTTTTAGAAAGAGGGAATTGGCTTATTTTCCAAGATGTATATCCTCAATTTTTACTTTACGAACAAAGTGTAAAGAGATCACAAAAGTTATTTCACCTTCTTTCTCACCTAAATGTTTCTACATTTATGGAAACGATGTGGAACCATTTTTGGAAAACAGGTAACAAAAAAACTTTAGCGATTGCAACTATTATTAATGAACAAAACTACTTAGAAAAAAGAGTGATTCAAAATGGACAATTTAAAAAGACTGTACTAAATAGTATTGGATTTAAACTCTTTGATTTCTTTCAGTTTAATCATATCCTTTTCCCATTCTACGAAAATGATAAGAAACAAAAAGTATTACTATTTGGTGATACAATGAAACATTTCACTTCCTTACATGAACGGATATTAATTGGAAAAAGATTGTACTCATTATTATTTCGAGATACACATATTTTATCTCAAATAATAAGCTGGGCTCAACACCATCCGCATACAGGATCTAGGAAAGATTACTGGCCCCATTTATTTTCGAGTGTAAATGAATCTTTTTCCCGTGAGTTTTATAAGCGCCGAATAAAGAAATGCCAGTTACGAAATGATGCTTATCGCATATACAGCCCTGCACTCATCTATGCATGGCGAGATATGAAGCATGAAGAAGTTGACAATAAAGATTGGTTTACTGATTGGCAAGTTGTAAATTACTTAGTTGATAAGGAGGAAAATATAAATGGACAAATTACAGAAGACTACTGCAAAACACTCGAAAAAATTGAACTCGCCATTCTCGCAAAGAAAAATGTCCTCCTCCGAGAAGAAGAATGAGTTTCTAGCATTAGTAGTTACAACCTTTCTCTCTTCTATTATTGGAACTTGCTTAGATGCCTTTTTTGTTAATAAACAAATATATTCCTTTCCGGCTAGGCCCTTCTCATCCACATTTTCGGTTAATATAGCTTTTACATTGTTCGTACTGCCGATTTTAACAGTTATCTTTATACACATTTCAAAAAAATTATCTAAGGTTTCTAGAATTTTATTTATTATTTCAATCGGTATTTGTGCTAGCCTTTTTGAGCAGATTGCTGAAAGTTTAGGTTTATTTGTACATAGTGCGAATTGGAACCATACATATTCTTTATTTGGTTATATGATTTTTCATTCTTTTATTTGGAACGTATATAATTGGATAAAAAAATAAAGAGACCATTATAGGTCCCTTCTTAAGCATACTCTTCCGTTATTGCTAATGGTGCCAATGTTTGAAGGCTTTTAGAGCGTAAACGATAGGCAACGACTTTCTTCTTATATTGCTTAATGACATCAACATGTTCCTCATAGCTATATAGAGAAAATCTAATCTCTTTATTCCCTTTCTTCGTATCAATGACTATTGGTATCCCTTCTCCGTGCGGTGGGAAATAATGTTTATCTAAAAACAAAGCCTCATTAAATTCATGAATAACTTGTAGTTTCATTTCTCCCTCTATATTTTTTCCATCTATCGATATAGAAGTATTTTCCGCCTCAAGCTTTTGATGCAATTCAAATTTACTAATAATTGATTCTACAACAGAAGTGGGCATGCTAGAAACTAATACTTTAATAGCTCCAAAAACAAATAATGTAACTATAAACCATGTTGTCATTGTTATCATCTCCATTACATTTAAAAAATAAATTTCGTTCCATACGGTATTAGTATACTAATGAGTATGCCAGTTACAATCACATATCCATATTATGAAATCTCATTTAGCGTGTCGGCAAACCGTTTAATTCCAATTTGAATTTGTTCTATATTCGCTCTACCAAACGTAAATCGTATATATTCATTTTTCGAACCTAAAACACTGCCCGGAACAAATGCGACACCATTCCGTATAGATTTACCTAATAAGTTATATTCATCAAACTTTCCTTTCACTTTACACCATACATGTATTCCACCCTCGGGCACGAAACATTCAACTCGGTCTCCCAATGTTCCTTCAAGCTCTGCAATTAATTCATCTCTTCTTTGCTTCAATTGTCCACGAAGTATCGTAATGTGTGTATGGAAATCCTTTGATTCTAAAAACTGATTTGCTACCCACTGCGTAAATACACTATGGCCAAAATCAACTTGTTGCTTTGCATCTGCTAAACGCTCAATTACGCGCGTAGGACCAATTACCCAGCCAATACGTAATCCTGATGCAACAATTTTTGATAATGAACTTATATAAAGAACATTCCCATTTTGATCCATTGATTTTAATGTCGGATTCACTTCTCCATTAAATGAAGTTAAACTATACGGATCATCTTCTACAATAGGTATACCAAATTCAGAAGACAGTTCTAAAATCTTTTTACGTCTCGCTAATGAAAGCACAGTTCCAGTTGGATTTTGATAATCTGGATTCAAAAACACCATACGAATGCGATGCTTTTTGTGCAAATCGATTAAGTCATCTGGATTCATTCCATGCTCATCAACAGGTAAATGAAATATGTTTAAACCGGCCGATTTAAACATTGGAAGCGAAAAACAATACGAAGGATCTTCAATCGCGATCGCATCGCCAGGTTTTAATAAACATTGAACGATAAGATTAAGCGCCTGTTGTGCTCCAGACGTAATAAGAATAGAGCTTGAATCTGCTTCAATTTGTTTATATTGCTGAACATGTGCTGAAATTGTTTTTCTCAACATCTCATTTCCAAGTGGATGGTCATAACCGAGGTTTTCCATAAATGTTTTCTCTGACAAAATTGTTCGAAATCTATCACTTGGAATTAATTCTGGTGACAGTTCACCACTTGCTAAATTAATTAAATCATCTTTTTGTGTTTCCGTTCGAATTTGTTGAACGAGTGGTACGTTAGGTAAGAATGATCCGTCCTCCACGTACCTACCCCAGTTCGGTATTCGTTTATGTGAGACACCCCATATGTCTGTATTGACCCGTGTTCCGCTTCCCTTTTGCCGTTCTACTACTCCAAGTGATTTTAATTCTTCATACGCAGCTACTATTGTACTCCGGTTCACCTGTAATCCCTTTGCCAATATACGCTCAGAAGGTAACTTACTATCAGAAGGAAATTCACCTGAAGAAATGCCTCTTTCAATATAATCAGCAATTTGTTTATATACAGGTGTCTTATCTGCACGATTTGGTTTCCATTCCATCTAGTTCCCTCCTTTCAAAACGAACTATCCTCATTTTTTACTAACAGTATTCACCGTAAAAATAGTATTAATTAGTCACATTTTCTTATCCGTAAATGGATATATCCAAAATAGTTCTCTTTCTGATTACTCGATAGCTTCTGAAATTCCAACTTCATACTCTCATTTCAGTTCTTTCACAAACTATCAAATCATTACCACATACCATGTTACCCCAACCAGTAGAACAAAAAGAAGAAGAATATAGATTGCAGATAAGTTTTTCACATTTCTTTTTGTAGACTTGCCGTAATTCTCCTCCACGTTTCTTGCAACTAGTACAGTCCCAAATAGCGATACAATTACAATAATAACGACTAGTGAAATTGCAAAACTCATTGTCTTTTCACCTCTCTAAGACCCATCTATTTTAATTAAAGAACTTACATAAAAACCTTCCTCTTTAAAACGCTGATAACATACTACCTTTCTTCTCTTATCATAATAGATGTTTGTAAAAAGCGGACCAACCACTTTCGCGTTTTTTTGCTCATCCACTTAAAAATAAAAAGCAACTGATCACTTAGGACCAGTTGCTTTTTCGCAAGGTTAATTATATCCATTTTCCACTTGAAATTAACCCGATTTAAAAGTTTGATTTTTTCATAATGAAAAGTATCGTTCACACCATTTACAAAAAAAGAACCTATGAAGGTCCTTTTTCAAATTATACAACACAGCACTATGTTGAGTATCTTAAAGTTTATACTAATGATAAAGTGAAACTTTAATCAGTCTTCACCAATCGGGCTTTTACGGGCAGCAGGCCCCTACCTAACTTCTTTGCTTCCGCTGAATTTTGAGGTAGGGGTCTTACTGCCCGGCAAATAGCGGGATAAATGTTAATAGACTTATTCTTCAATAATGAATTGTGAAATTAGCATTTCTAAATTTTCGACTTTCTTTTTCATTTCATTAGATTTCGTCGTTATTTCTTGAATCAATGTGGCTTGTGCTTGAATTGATTGTACCGTTCGATTCGTTTCTTGTGCGACTTGTGTTGCAGTTTCAGAAACTATTGACAAAGAGGCATTTACTTCTTCTGTCCCAGCAGACATTTCTTCTGTGGCAGCAGACACTTCTTGAATTTGGGTCGTTATTCTATTAATATCTTGCATAATAGATGAAAATGCGAGTTCTGCCTTATGCGCTGCTTCTTTACCACCACTAGCCTGTTGTTGACCTTTTTTCATTACATGAACTGTATCCTCTGTATCTTGATGTATAAAACGTATTAAATTATTTATATCATTTACAGATGTTTTAGATTTCTCAGCTAGACCTCTTACTTCAGCTGCAACTACTGCAAATCCTTTTCCATTTTCTCCAGCACGTGCTGCCTCAATTGCAGCATTTAAAGCAAGTAAATTCGTTTGTTCCGCAATATTAGTAATAACATCTAACGCTTCTTCAATTTGTTGTGTACGCGTAACAAGTCTATCAATGACCTTAGAAGTTTCTTCGACAACTTCATTCACGCTATTCATTTGATGAATAGATTGTTTTATAACTTCACTACCAGAGTTTGCTTGGTCTATTGTTGCAACAGCAACTTCAGCAACCATCGCTGAAGATTCAGCTACTGTTTGAACACCAGTTGCAATTTCTTCCATTGAAGTTGAACTTTCTTGAATACTAGTCACTTGTCCCTCTATTTCTTTATTTATTTCAGAAGTAGTTCGAACAACCTCGTTTTATATATGTGCTGCCGTTTTCGTCTCTTGTAGCATATTTTCAGTTGAAACAATCACTTCTTTCGCCGTAACCTTCACCTGACCGACTAATTGTTGCAAGTTATCTAACATACTATTAAAGGACTGTACAATATGGCCTAATTCGTTCTCGGATTTATAAGAAGTTCGAATTGTTAAATCTCCAGCAGATACTCGTTCCATATCTTTTTGTAATAATACAATTGGTTTTTTTATAGCATTTTTTGTTATAAAACCAATAAAAATGATTATTATGATTCCAACAAATGAAATAATTACAAATGTTATGATTGTATTTTTCACACTATTAACATTCTCTTTTTGTAGCTGTTCAGCAGCATTATTATTATATAAAATAAGTTCACGAATAGACTGAATTGTTTTTTCCATATTAGGGTCAATTTCTTTTAAATAATAGCTATAGGCTTCTTCATTATTAGTCAGTCCCAAATCTTGTGCTTTTTTCATTTGTACTCTTAAATCTTTAAATTGACTTTGAAACGCATTATACAAATCTTTTTCTTTATGAGAACTAATTCTAGTTTCAAATTGTTTTAACAGCTCATCATTTTCTTTTCTAGTCTTATCCATTTCTATTATGAGTTCTTTCATTCTTTTTTCATCTTTCGATATCATAATCTCCATAAAATTCATATTAACATGGTAAAAATTTGATTCTACAATTCCTATCCATTCAATTGGTAATAGTCTTTCTTCATACATACTAGAAGATGCATTTTCACCTTTTTGAAGCCCTAAAAACCCGAGTGAAGATAACATAATACAAGCCAAACTCGATATAATGACTAACACATTTAATTTCGTTCCAATTTTACTATTTTTAATAAAAGACAACAAAATCACTACATATATATATTATATTTTACTTGTTTTATATTACAACAACAATTGACATTTATCGACATTTATCGACATTTTTTTATTAATCTTATAATTATATTCGAAGAACTTGATTCTCATACTATCAAATACTAAAAAGTCTTATGGGAATTCCACAAGACTTTTAATAGAGTTATATTGTTTCTATGAAATTATGATAAAAATTAAAGCGACTTATTAGTTCTTATAACTTCTTGATAGAGAATCGGTGACCACTTATCACTAATATAATCTTGGATAACCCAACCAACTCTTTTTGGATTCTCTTGTTTAATATATGCCGCGATCTCGGGATTTATATAAGACGCATAATAATATGGACTATTCCATGCTGTACCACCCGAAGACAAGCTTGTAAAATTAATATATAGATGATTTAAATCCTCGCTATTGTTCATCGTTTCATTGATTGTATCTTTAATAGATTTTACTTTCTCATCATAACTCACTTTATATTTATCTTGTACTGTTACATTTACATTTTTGTTTACAGTTGTGGTAAACGTCTCATTATCTGGCCAATAAAAATTATTATATCCTCCAGATTCATTACTGCCACTATATCTTTTTAGTAGTACAATTTTCCCACGAGCATCTCCAAGTTTTATATTTCCTTCTGTTTTTAAAAAGATAGGATCAACAAAATAATTTTTTTCAAACGTACTACTAAATGAATCTTCTGCCCCTTTCATATCCTCATACTCTTTTTTTAAAGACATAATAATTGTTTCACTCGGGTTATCTTTTAAAAATTGTTTCGCTTCATTTATGAATTCATGCAGTGTTACGTAAAGATATAATGGCCCATGATGAAGAACTATCGTATTATCATCTGTTAAACGTCCTCTTATATCAAAAATGCGAGCTCCATGGTCCATTTGATAGCGAAAATCATATTCTTGCGTCATTCCCCACACTTGCTTAATCGGATTTTGCAACTTGAACGTCCCACTATCGTGTGTTCCTGGAATTGAAATTCGTGCTAACGGAATATTATCAGGTATAGGTTGCATCCATTTTGACCAATTTTCAAGCTCATTAACAGAGCTAGCTGCAATTACTCTCTTATCATGTAAAGCAAATACAAATGTGATAAATATTGTACTACATATGAATAATTTCAAAATTAACTTCTTATTTCTCATTATTATCCCTCTCTTTTTCTGTTTTTATATCAAACTTATTGAATATAATATAAGCTAGTTCATAAAAAATAAATAACATTTCATCAATATGAAATATTGCATAGAAGTAAAGTTAAAAAATCATTCACATATACTAAATTAGAAAAATTTAAAGGAACTTCATCTGAAGTTCCTTTTACTTATTTTATGTTCAATACGTATGAACCATCTTTATTCTCATATTTATAGACGTATAAATAATATTTACCTGGCTTTGCATTATAAGTTCCTTTAACTACATTTCCTTCATTTTCACCATATGCTACATAGTTATTTAAATCTGATTCATGATGAAGTACCCATGTCATTCCGATATTTTGTTCATTTAGTAGAGAAATATTAATATTTTCCGGCGATTCAATTTGGAAAGTAAAAACATCTACTCTATCACTATTATGTAGCGTTCCTTTCACCGGTGTATGAAAGTTAACTTTATTTGCCTGTCTAGGCTCATTATTTGGTTCATTTTCTGTTACTTGTAATTCATTCCCACCGTTTGGTTTTCTTTGTTCATAGCCTAAGTTTACTAGTATAGACTTCAAATCTGGTAAAACACCAATTTTATCTGCATATGGATCTTTAGATTTTGTTCCTGTGCTCCGGTTGCTTAATATTGCTCTTAGTTCACTAGGTCTATATGGTTGTCCTAAATTTTCTTTAGCAATACTTTGTACTAAAGTCGCTGCCCCAGCAATAATTGGCGAAGCACTAGATGTTCCGCTAAAGCTTGAAGTATAAAGATTTACAGCACTTCTACTTTGCTCGGCTGTAGTTGTATCTACATTTTCTCCCCATCCGTACACATCAATACGGCTTCCATAATTCGAAAACCACATACGTTCATGAGGGAAAGATGAAGAGCCAGCTCCTACCATAATTGCACCCGAATCTTTAAAATCTTTACTATTACGATTTAAGACTTGCTTACCTTTTCTATCTTTGAACTGGTCTAAATCATTCCACCCATTTGCTCCAGCCTCTATAATTACAATCCCCTTATCTGTACCAGCACGAATTGCATCAAAGATATCTGGCTGTACTTCAACAGGTAAATATTTATCACCATATCCATCGAAAGATGCTTGCGCCTCTAACAATAAAACATCCCCAGCTTCTAACTGATTTACAGCGCTTAATATTCCATCAGCCGTATTATACTGTCCGTTATCTCTTATTTGAGAGATAACCTTTGCTTTCGCTTTTGGCGCAATCCCAATATTCCCAACTTCATTGTCCTCAGAGGATACAATTCCTAGTACAGACGTCCCATGACCGACATGCTGATCTATATTTCTTCCAGACATTAATTCAATTTTTTGATGTAATAAATCCTCATGATTTAATAACCATCCGTATTCCATATCAACAAAAGTAATACCATTTCCATTACCACCTTGAATTCCCCAGGCGAAAGGCGCATTAATACCGTATGGGGCCGCTTCAAGATAACCTTGTTTTTTAAATCTAGGATTGTTATTAGGATTAAGAGCTACACTTGATGATTGCACTTCAGGTGGCATTATTTTCTCTTGTTTCTTCATATACGCATCTTCTATTAAAGAAGATGCCTTTAACTTATCTACTATTTCTTCTTCATACCCACTATTTTGATTTTGAAGAATATAGTAGTTTAATAAACTTGTAGATACATGATTAGGTGCTTTCACTTCAAGGTTTTGTATTTGTTCCGGGCTTACAGATGTGAATAAACGAGTAAATGTTACATCTGGATATTCTGTCAAAAGATCTTTTATTACTTTATCATTCGTTTGAGATTGTATTTGTTTTTCAATACCATCTTCATATGGCAAATCCAAATCCGCTTTAAATTTCACAATGATTTGCTTATCTGTTTCTTGTTCTATCCCTGATTTAATCTGCTGTTCTATAGAATCAGCATGTACACTATTGATAGTACCTCCTGTTCCTAAAAGTGTTGTAATGATTACAGTTGATGCACACACTTTTTGAAATATCTTCATTACATTAATCCTCCTATTAATAATAATAATAATAATAATTAATCATTACATTAATATATAATGATTTTATTTCTATAACGTATTTCTTTTCTACTAAATAGATTATAGTAATCAGAAATATGAACTTCAATGTATTTTCATATGCAATATTTCATATTCGGACTCTACACTACACGCATATGAAACTTATAGTGATTATTTATTTTATATGTGCTAATATACTTACATTAATATATTACGCATATATACATTCCAAACTACATTACTTAATAGTTTCACCTTAATTTTTTCTTAGGAGGATTTACAATGAAATTACTAAAAATCAAACATATAATCCCTTTATCTGCGGCTGCAATTACATTCGTATGTAGTCAAAGTACAGCTGAAGCTTCTACCATTCATACAGTAAAAAAGAACGATACACTTTGGGGCATTAGCAAACAATACGGAGTTTCAATACAATCCATTAAACAGGCTAATAATAAAGGAAACGATCAAACATTTATTGGCGAACAGTTACATATTCCAGGGTCCGTGAAATCAAATGAAATCACTGTTCCTCAAAACGCCAAGCCTGCGAACATTTCTGGACAAATTATTTATCAAGTACAACCGGGAGATTCATTAGAATCGATAGCAAAGCGTTACAATGTCACTGTCCAATCTATAAAACAAATTAACAATACAGTCGGAAATAAGCTTTATACAGGACAACATTTAAAAATCAACTCAAGCATTTCACAAAAAGAAAAAGACTTAATGGCACGCTTAGTTACCGCTGAAGCAGGTGGCGAATCCTATAAAGGAAAAGTAGCAGTAGCGAAAGTTATACTAAATCGTGTGAATGCAAAAGGTTTTCCAAATACAATAACAGGCGTTATTTATGAACCTATTAAATACGGATATGCATTTACTCCTGTTACAGATGGAAGAATTAATCAGCCTGCAAGCGCAGAAGCAAAAATGGCTGTAGAAGAGGCTATCTCCACAAATGGAGTACATTCTGACTGGCTTTATTTCTACAATCCAAAAACATCAACAGACAAGTGGATTACGACACGTCAAACAGTAGCAGTAATCGGTAACCATGTTTTTGCTAAATAAGATTTAAAATCATTAACAGACCTCTTCACTTAAAAGGTCTGTTTTTTTCTATGTAAAATGTTATTAATCATATGACATAGTTATTTTTTAAACTGTTTCTTCTTTCAAATAAAAATTTTTGTATTTACTCCACCACTCGTAGAAATTAATAAAGCATCAAGTTCAAAAACTCTCACTTTATTAATAAAAGCTATTTCTTAACTTCATAAAATTGTTATACACTAGAAAAATAAAAAACAAACTATTCGTTAGCAGGTGGAAGAATATGTATGATGTTACGATTATCGGCGCTGGAGTAAGTAGCATTTTTATGGCTTATTCACTAGCTAAAAGTAACAAAAAAGTTTTAATTCTTGATAAAGGTAAAGCGCTAGAAGAACGCCATTGTCCGTTAGACGAAGGAAAGGCGTGTAATTGTACTACATGTGATAAATATTTCGGGTTTGGTGGTTTAGGAAAATCTGAAGGGAAATTTAATTATACAAACGGATTTGGCGGAGAACTTGAGCAAAAAGTCGGTAAAGAGGGCTTTATACAACTCATGGCTGAAGTAGATGAAATTCTATGTCAGTTTGGTGGAAGTTCGGTTTCAAAATATTCTACTGAAAATTCAAGTCTCACTAAGAGAGCTGAAGCGTGTGGTTTACAAATACTAACAACAGAAGTAAGACATCTTGGTACTACACTTTCCAGTAATATTTTTCAGCAGCTCTATGACTTTTTACTTACGAAAATAAAGATCCAATTTCATATAGATGTACAACATATTCTGAAACAGGAAGATTATTTTACAATAGAGACAAATCAAGGAACAGTTCAAACTAAGCAACTAGTATTTGCAACTGGGCGCTCTGGGGCCGATTGGTTAAAAGAAATGTGCAGTTCCCTAAATATTTCTCAGAAGCAAACACGTGCAGATTTAGGAATTAGAGTAGAAATGAAAGAACATCAATTACGTTCTATATTAAAAGATACTTTTGAAACAAAACTTTCTTATCAAGGTGAGCATTTCACAGCAACTACTTACTGTATGAATCCAAAGGGACGCATCATTCGAAAGTACGAAGAAGGTTTAGTTATGCCTGACGGTCAAAATTTTCGAGAACAAGGAACTGGCACTTCTAACCTAAATTTCACTTTATTTATTCCTCGCTATTTTCCAACTCTCAAAGAAGCAAATGTATACGCAAGTTCAATTATTAAAGGCATTAACCAAGGACGAGATCGGATTGTTATACAGCGCTTAGAGGACTTACTAAAGAAACAACCTACGGTGGAAAACAGCATGGAACATAATCGTATACAGCCTACACTACAGGGGGATTATGGAGATTTGAATCAAGAAATCCCTCAATTATATATTGAAGGGCTCAAAGAATTTTTATTCCGTTTAGAACAATTTATACAAGAGCCTATCGATCAACATACTTTACTATATGGAATTGATGGAAAGTTCTATGCTCCTACGATAAGAATTAATAATCATTTTGAAACTAGTATACATGGGCTATTTTTAATTGGAGATTGTTCAGGCGTTACGCATTCATTATCTCAAGCAGCTGCAAGTGGTCTGTATGTTGGAAAGTACTTATCTGACATTTAATTTCTATCATTAAAATGTCAGTCAAATATTTTCAATTTCAAAACACTTTACTTACATATAGTAAAAGTATATTAATAAGCCCCCTATCCTTCCCAGCTAATGATTAACCGACAAAAAATCGGGATTTTACAAAATACATGTGTAATATAACTGTATAATTAAAACGATTGGCATTCAATTCTAATAAATTGAATGTCAACAGTTTTAAAAGTCTCTATCCATTTTCACCTTTATTTGTTCGATATTTTGTAACATCATCATAGTGTTTAATATGGTAGGATGTCTATAAGTCAATTTCACTACAACTATGACTTGTTCTGCCCGTTTCTCAAAAAGAGTTATATTTATGCTACTACGCTTTAAAAATCCCCATTGTATATATATGAATACTTCAAATTATTCCCTTTAGAAAACAAAGTCTAAATGGTTCATTACACTCTAATAGTTATAAAAACATAATATATAACTTTAGTTAAATAAATTATATAAAGAAGGTGTAAAAATGAATAACAAAATAAATTTACAAATGCAAAATATAAGTTTTGTTATAATAATGGCTTTAGCAGTATGGTTAAAAACATATCTTATTACGCGATTCAGTTTTGATTTAAAAATCGAGTCTTCAACGCAAGAGCTCATTTTGTTTATTAGCCCTCTAGCCGCATCATTAGCATTTATTGGATTAGCATTATTTGCAACTGGTGAAAAGCGAAATTATATAGCGCTCTGTATTAATTTCTTATTAACAATCGTGCTTGTTGGAAATGTAATGTTCTATGATTTTTATAGTGATTTCGTTACATTACCAGTACTTGGACAAACCTCAAACTTTGGCCAATTAGGCGCCAGTATTATAGAAATATTAAACTACAAAATTATACTCGCATTCGTAGACATTGTTTTCTTCTTTATTTTATTAAAAAAGAAATCATTGGTCTTTAAAACAGAACGTGTAACTCATTCTACGCGCTTGTTATACTTTCTTTTAACGATTGGTGTATTCTTTGCAAATCTACATCTTGCAGAAAAAGAGCGCCCTGAATTATTAACAAGATCATTCGACCGAGTCATGCTTGTCAAAAATTTAGGCTTATATACTCACCAAGTATACGACTTAACACTGCAAGTAAAAGCTGGGTCACAAAAAGCACTTGCTGATAGTAGTAAATTACAAGAAACTGAAAACTACGTAAAAGCAAACCAAAGCGAGCCAAACCCTAATATGTTTGGTGCAGCGAAAGGAAAAAACGTAATTGTCGTCACTCTTGAATCCTTGCAGACCTTCTTAATAGGCGCATCAGTGAACGGGCAAGAAGTTACACCATTCCTAAATGAATTCATAAATGAAAGTTATTACTTTGATAACATTTTCCATCAAACTGGTCAAGGGAAAACATCTGATTCTGAATTTCTAATCGATACGTCGTTGTATCCATTAAATCGAGGAGCTGTATTCTTTACACACGGTAACAATGATTATACTGCAACTCCAGAAATTTTACGTCAGCAAGGTTATTTCACTTCTGTATTTCATGCGAATAACGCAACATTTTGGAATCGTAATATTATGTACTCTGCTCTTGGTTATGACCGTTACTATAATGAACTTGATTACAAAATCACGCCAGAAACAAATTTAAATTGGGGATTAAAAGATATCGAATACTTTGATCAATCAGTAGATATATTAAAAACTGTTAATCAACCATTCTATGCTCGTTTCCTTACTTTAACAAACCATTATCCATTTACGTATGATGAAGATACAAAATTCATTGAACCGTACAACTCTGGTAATGGCGTATTTGATCGTTACATCGTAACAGCACGTTACTTAGACGAATCCATTAAAAAATTTATTGAACGTCTAAAGGCCGAGGGGCTTTACGATAATTCTATTATTGTGTTATACGGTGATCATTATGGCATTTCCGAAAAACATAATCGTGCAATGGCACAGTTTTTAGAAAAAGATCAAATAACAGAATTTGACACTTTAAATTTACAACGTACACCTTTATATATTCATATTCCTGGACAAACAGAAGGTCAAACTATTTCAAAACCTACGGGACAAATCGATATGAAGCCTACTATTCTAAATTTATTAGGTGTTGATTTTACGAATGATATCCGTTTTGGCCATGATATGTTTTCAGATGAATATACTGGCTTTGTTGTTTTACGTGATGGTAGCTTCGTTACAGATAAGTATGCATACAAAAACAACACTTTCTACGACCGTATAACGGGTGAAATTGTGGATTTACCAAAAAAAGAAGCTCAAGCCCTCATTAAACGTGCACAAAATGAATTACGAATGTCTGACAAAATTATTGAAGGCGATTTATTACGTTTCTCAGAAAGCAATAAAATTAAAACTGGCGAAGTACAAACTAAAATTAAAGAAACAGAAAAATAATCTATATGAAAAAGGAGCAACTTATTACAGTTGCTCCCTTTTACTTTTATTCTACACTTGTTTCTAAAGCTACATCTGTATAGGTATTATCATTACCTATATTTAAAATTACTTCACATTGACGCAATCTCAATTCAAAGAGCATGATAGAATCATGATAAACTTCAGGATTTGATTTCATTTTATGTAACATCTCTTGTTTTTCTTGTATTTCTAATTGCGTATTTTCTACAGCTTGCTTTAAGGAGTTAAATGAATTCCTAAAGAATATATTAATATCTCGCTCTTGTGTGTTTTCAAACAGCTCAAATTGCAAGAAAAATTTCTTCATAATAGAAGCCGTTACTTCAGTATAATCTTCATTTTCTACATACTGTTTATATTTGTTATATAGCATAGATTTATTTTTAGGAAGAACTCCAAATAATTTACCGGCACTTTTTAGTAAAAATTGTGCTGGCGTAAATCGACGTAAAATATTTACTTCATCCATTTGTATTCTAGTCGTCATCCTGTCAGTATCTCTGCGCCAGTCATCAAGCACTTTAAAGTCACATTCTAACTGTATTTTATTTTCTCCAAATAGTGAATTAAGCCCTTCACTAAGTTCTTCTAAATACGTTTGACTTTGAAGAAGCTCATTATTAGAAGTTGCAATCCAATTTTGCATAGAAAGAGCAAGATTAGGTAATACAGTTTGTTCTAAATATTTATGCACTCTTTCATTCATTGCTTTATTTAGTTCCGTATCCATGTGTCCGAAATCACTTTCTTCACTAATTAAATTAGAACAGCTCTTTAATATCTTCGGAATATTTTCGGTAAGATCATTTGTAATTTCAGTCTTCATTGAACGATATGATTGTGTAATGAAATGAATTTTTTCCCTCTCAAATGTAGTAAGGTTATTAATGCTACCGTTTAGTTTCACTAGCATATCTTCATTCCAATTAATCGCATCCACTAAATTATTTTCTTTCTCAACGCGTTTATCCAAAAGATATGTAATTGTTTTTCGAATGAAGAACAATAGCTTTTCAGTACGTTCTGCATCCATATTTTTATGATTAAAGTTAAAATGAATAAACTCAGTTAAATCATTTAATTGTTGACTACTTGTATATAGCGAAGAGTAAGGGAAAATTCTCGCTTGCGGGAAATATGTGTTTATTCTCGCTTGCGTATCATATAATACTCTTTTCACTTCTGCTTCACTGTATATGTTATCGATTTTATTTAATAAGAAATGAATTTGTAAATTTGGTGTATGTTCTTGAATGCTTAATAGAATGTCACGTTCTTTGTCAGTAAAAGGTGAATCCGCATTCAATACGAATAGTAATTCGTCTACAGAATTCAAATATTCGAATATTTCATCTCTAGTGTCGTTATTCCTATTAAAGCCAGGTGTCACTACAAATGTAAGTTTATTTTCATTTAAAAATCTGCATGGTAATTTAAATTCAACACATGCTCTATCTCTATATGTTTGATGGTGTTGAGACATCATATTATAGTAATCAGAGACATCTTCCGTTGTTGTAATTGCAGAGTCTGTTATGGCATTAATTTCTGTATGAGCATCATTTTTTAAAACTACTACATTTGAAATTGATTTTTCTAATATATTTTCTCCTAATATAGAGTTAATAAATGTAGTTTTTCCGTTCCCTGAAGTTCCTGTTACTAAAATACGATTTGTTCTTAAATCTGCGAGCTCGTCAACTAACCATTTAAATCGGTGACCTATTTCTATATTCTGCTTTTGTGCCCACTGTGTAATAGATTCAAAAAGGTGTAAGCTGTACTCTAAGCCATTTACATGATTAATAGAATGTGACAGTAAGTTTTCCGCATGTTCTATATTTGCTGAATCTATTTTGGAAGGGAAAATCTCATCCCATGCCAATACAGCTGCAGATGGAAATACAGCATAAGATGGATTGACTACCTTTAACCAGTTTGCTAACAGATTTGGTATGATATCGTTTAATTGTCTAAGCGTATATTGACCTTGAATTAATGCAAAGTACGTTTCTTCGTAAAGTGCAGAAACTTTGTTCCATATATCAGACGATTGTATTTCAATATGTAAGAAAAATTCATTTATTGTATTAAGCCATAATAAGTAATTTTGTTCATTTCTATAACTGTTCCAAAGTGATGAAACCATTTGCGTAAATTGTACTTGATCTACATTATTTAATGTAACTAATGCATCATAAAAATAATCTGGTGAAATATGTTTAGTAAATCCTTTATCGATATATCCTTTTAACACCTCAAACCACGGATACGATTCTATTCGAATTAACTCATTCACAGCAAGCTCTACTGCACTATCAAAATCTTGTTGTTCCTCATAAAAGGAACGGGCAATTTTTGTTACGTTCGGATAATCAGGATTTAAAGAAACTGCTTCTTTAATAACACCGAAAGCTGAGTCAAAATTATTTTGCTCAATGTAAAGAGAAAGTAATTGTAGCCTAATTTCGGTCATCAATATTTTATTATCAGTAGTAATAGAAGTATAAATGTTTTCAGCAAATGATAACTGATTAAGTTCAAAATAAGCATCCGCAATATTTTTTTGTGCCCATGGTGCTAATTCATTACTAACCTTCTCCCATTTAAAAATAGCTGCTTCAAAATCTTGATGACGATAATAAAATTCACCTTGCGCAAAACGAATATAAGACCCATCAGAAATCTCATTTTTTTCTTCGTTTACATAAGCTTGTCCAAGTACGTCAAGAGTTGGCTTTGTTTCATTCTCCATTAGGAATGTCTCATAATACATCTTTTTTATTAATTGTTTTTCTAATCTCATCTTTTCCCCCACTATATCTTGAAAATACATTTTTAAGATATATCAGTACTTTTTGTATGTATGCTTTTTATCTTAACAAAGAATATCTTTTGGAAAATTTCATTTTCCTTTCATTTTTCAAGTTAGATTGAATTTTTATGAGAAAAATTTCAGTTTTTTTTCAATTCCCTTTCAGTTATGAAACAGCATTAAATGTTCCTAATAACATAATAACACTATAATATTCCACATTATATTATCAGGAAAACCCCATATAAACCATATTATAAAAACAATCTATAACGAATTTATATACATAATTCACTGTGCTGTCAAACAAAAAAACAACAATAGGAGCCAACATCTATTCATACCATTTCTTTCTCAAATTGTTTTCCTTTAAAATGTTTCAGTAGTTATGTAATTAAATTCCATTAACCTATATAAATAACTAGTCCAAAAAAAATCTATATGCATATCATGTTATAGTAAAGAATTTAGGAAATCCTAAAAGGAGGCATTTTCATGTTTGAAGATAAATCTAAAATAAACTACCCATATGAATTTACTGAAACTACAACAGTTCCTCTAAAGAACCCCATTGATAAAAAATTCAAGAACGGCTCTGGTACACATACTTTCCCAATTAAGAAGCATTATAAAGAGCAAGTTCTATACACTGAAAAAATCAATAATAATAAAAATAAATAATTGTATAGACCCTTATAACAATTAGCCAAATAAGAAGCAACATTTAACCATGCATAGTTATTTGGTTAGTAATGTAGAAATCTTTATTAGACAATTCATGCACCTTTTAAAAAGTGCTGTATACAGCGCTTTTTTATACATAGATAAATTTAAGTTAACGCAACCACGAAATACAATACAAAATTACTCCACCATATTCTCGTTTAACAATTAAATCTACATATTAAAAGGGAGCAACAGTAAATGTTGCTCCCTTTTGAAATGTAATCTATTCACTCTACATAACCCTCTTAAACATCTTCTCCAACTCATAAGTAGAATGATGCACAAGAATTGGTCTTCCGTGCGGGCATGTGTACGGGTTTGTTGTTGTACGTAGTTCTTCCAGTAAAGCAAATATTTGATCGTTCGTTAAATATTGATTCGCTTTAATAGATGCTTTACAGCTCATCATGATGGCTGCTTCTTCACGTAACTTTTTAATATCAACTTTTTTTAGTTTAACAACTTGCTCCATCATTTCATCGATGATTTCTGTTTCTTGTCCTTTCGGGAACCATGTTGGATGCGAGCGGACGATAAAGGATTGATGGCCGAATTGTTCTAAAAATAGCCCGACTTTTTTTAGTTCTTCTAACTGCTCTTCGACACGTAAAAATTCAGTAAGAGATAAATCGATGCGGTACGGTACAAGTAATTCTTGTACTTCTTGCGCTACCCTTCCTACTTTATCACGAAAGTATTCATAATTAATACGTTCCTGCGCGGCATGCTGGTCAATCATATATAAGCCTTTATCATTTTGAGCGAAAATATATGTTCCATGCATTTGTCCAATTGGATAAAGCGGTGGTAAGTCATTCCCGTTCATTTCAATCTCTTTTATTTCCCGAACTTCTTCTTCTAATTCCTCTAGTTCAAAGTCCTCTTCGTTACTGTCCCACGATTTCTTTTCTTGAATTGGCTCTTCAATTATCGGTTTAGTGGATGGTTGCCAACTTTGTTCTTCTCTCACGAGTGACTGTGGTGGTTGCCATTCTTGCTTCGGTGGTTGCCAAAGCTGCGCTGGCTGTTTTACAGCCTCTGGTTCTTCTTGTTTTGCATCCATGCCAGTCGGTAAAACGATGTCCGGCATAGATGGTTCTTTCGGCTTCGCATGCTCAAACTGGAACTGTTCTTGCACACTTTCGTCTTTTTCTTTTTTCTTCGTTGTTACACCTGCATCTGGAATAAGCTGTATTTTTTTAAATGCCGCTTGCAATGTTTCTTCGATCAGCTTTAGTAATTCCTGTTCTTTACTAAAACGAACTTCTAATTTCGCTGGATGTACGTTAACATCAACTAGCATTGGATCCATTTCAATCGATAAGAAGCCAATTGGATACCGGCCAACTGGCAGTAATGTATGGTACCCTTGCTGAATTGCTTTCATTAATACAAAGTTTCGAACGTAACGACCATTTACAATTGTTGACATATAATTACGAGATGCTCTCGTTACTTCTGGTAATGTTACATAGCCTTTAATTGTAAAGTCTAAAGATTCGGCTTCAATTGGAACAAGCTTCTTCGCAACTTGAATACTGTAAATCGATGCAAGTACTTGTCTTACATCACCGTTACCTGACGTATGAAGCAATTTCTTTTCATTATGAAACAGTTTTAACGATACTTCTGGATGTGACATTGCAATACGATACACGATATCTGTAATATTTCCGAGCTCTGTATGAATGGTTTTCATATATTTAAGACGTGCTGGAGTATTAAAGAATAAGTTTTGTACTGTAATATCTGTTCCTTTTCGGCTCGCAGTCTTCTCTTGCTTTATAATGTCTCCACCTTTAATAATAAGGTGTGTACCAGGCGCATCACCTGTGCTAGTAATTAATTCTAATTCACTAACTGAAGCAATACTCGGCAATGCCTCACCGCGGAAACCGAGTGTTCTTATGCGGAACAAATCGTTTTCATCTTTAATTTTACTCGTTGCATGACGTTCAAAAGCGACGATACAGTCTTCTTCTGCAATACCATCACCGTTATCAATGATACGAATTTTCGATAACCCAGCTTCTTCTAAGTGGATTTCAATAGATGTACTATTCGCATCGATAGAATTTTCCACAAGTTCTTTTACGACTGAAGCAGGGCGCTCTACTACTTCCCCTGCCGCAATTAGGTTAGAGAGTTGATCATCGAGTTTGCGAATTTTCCCCATCTACTTACTCATCCTTTCTTTAACTTTTTCTGTAAGCGATACAATTCGTTCATCGCTTCTAAAGGTGTCATATCAAGTAAATCAATTTTTTTAATTTGCGCAAGTACTGCCGTTTCTTTTGCATCTAGAACTGGCTTGTCTTGTTTTTTCGAAGACTGCTCTGCGCCAAAGAACGATAGTTGTGATTCTTCTTCAGCCTCTACTTTCGTCTCTTGTATTTCTACTGGTTCTTCTTTTACAACTACAGCATCTGGAGTAACTTCTTGTACTTTCACTTCTGTACGCTTTGGAATAATAATTTCTTCCTGTCCTTCTAGTTGTGCTAACACTTCTTTCGCACGAGCGATTAAGCTATCTGGAAGCTCCGCAAGTTGCGCAACGTGAATACCGTAACTCTTATCAGCTGCTCCATCTTGAATTTTATGAAGGAATACTACTTTTCCATTCTCTTCAATTGCTGAAACGTGTACATTTTTCAGTTGATCTAAACTCTCTTCTAACACCGTCAATTCGTGATAATGCGTAGAGAATAACGTTTTTGCACCAATTTGGTCATGAATATGTTCAATAATCGCTTGTGCAAGTGCCATACCATCATACGTAGATGTACCGCGTCCAATTTCATCGAATAAAATTAAGCTTCTTTCAGATGCGTTTGCAATTGCATTTTTCGCTTCTAACATTTCGACCATAAATGTACTTTGACCTGAAATTAAATCATCTGCTGCACCAATTCTCGTAAAGATTTGGTCAAATACAGGTAATACTGCTTCTGTTGCTGGTACGAAACAACCGATTTGCGACATAACCGTTACAAGTGCTAATTGTCTCATATACGTACTTTTACCAGACATGTTCGGCCCTGTAATTAAAAAGACATCCATATTCTCTGGCATAATACAATCATTCGGTACATACAATTTCCCGTTCAATACTTTTTCAACGACAGGATGACGACCATCTTTAATAAAGATTTCGCGCTTTGTTGTCAGTACAGGTTTTACAAACTGTTCTTCTTCACTAACTGTCGCAAAACTTTGCAGTACGTCTAATTCACTAATTACTTTCGCTAAATGTTGTAATTTCGGAATAAATACTTTTACTTCTTCACGAAGTGCTGTAAATAAATCGTATTCTAGCTGTACAATCTTTTCTTCAGCTTCTAAAATTAACGTTTCTTTTTCTTTCAGTTCATCTGTAATGAAACGTTCAGCATTAGCAAGCGTCTGTTTACGCTCATAGCGACCTTCTGGAAGTGCTGCAAGATTCGCTTTCGTTACTTCAATGTAGTAACCGAAAATACGGTTGTATCCGATTTTTAACGATTTAATTCCAGTAATATCACGTTCTCTTTTTTCAAGCTCGGCAATCCACGTTTTCCCGTTTTTACTAACGTAACGATATTGATCAAGCTTGTCATTATAACCATCTTTAATAATATCTCCATCTTTAATCGAAAGCGGTGGGTTTTCTTGAATACTTCTTCCTAGTAATTCTGTTAAGCTTTCACATGGATCTGCACCTTGAATTAATCTCGATGCATAAGCGTTATCTAACAAACTAATTGCTTCTAAAATAGCTGGTACTTGAAGTAATGAACGTCTTAATTGTAATAAGTCTCTTGCATTTACGTTACCAAATGCAACTTTTCCTGCTAAACGTTCTAAATCATATACTTCTTTTAACTTTTCTTTTAAATCTTCACGTAAGAAGTAATCATTTACAAACGTTTCAACCATTTCTAAACGCTCTTCAATTCTTTCTTTCTGTATAAGTGGACGTTCCATCCACTGTTTTAACATACGACCACCCATAGCTGTTTTCGTCTTATCCAATAACCATAATAGTGATCCTGTTTTTTCTTTCGTTCGAAGTGTTTCTGTCAGTTCTAAATTTCGCTTTGAATGTACATCAATTTTCATAAATTGATTCGTATAATAAATTTCTACTGGTTGCAAATGATCTAAAGAACGTTTTTGCGTTCTTATTACATAGTTAAATAAACGTCCAACTGCTTTAATTAATTTTGCTTGTGAAACATTTTTCACAAGATGTTCTAATCCTTCCGGAATTGCCGTTGCATCTTCATACGAAATCGTCATTTTCAATGTTTCAGTTAACTTGTTTAGTTCATCTTTAGAAAATGAAGAATCAACAACAATTTCTTTCGAACCAGTTGCATACACTTCTAATAAAATATCTTCTACTGAACCAGTCAATAACGTTACTGTATTTTGTCCAGTCGTTAAGTCGTTACAAGCTAATGCATATGATCCATCTTCAAAATGTGTTAATGCAGCTAAGAAGTTGTTTTCTTTCTCATCAATTGTACGCCCTTCCATCATCGTTCCTGGCGTAATTAATTGTACTACTTCACGACGTACTACACCTTTAGCTGTTTTTGGATCTTCTACTTGCTCACAAACAGCTACTTTATATCCTTTTTCAACAAGTTGTTCAATATAGTTTTTAGCCGCATGATACGGTACACCGCACATTGGTATACGTTCACTACTACCGCCATCTCGGCTCGTTAATGTAATTTCAAGTTCATGAGCTGCTTTTACAGCATCCTCAAAGAACATTTCATAAAAATCGCCTAAGCGAAAAAATAAAAAGGCATCTTGATAATCTGCCTTAACCTTTAAATATTGCTGTATCATAGGCGTATATTGAGTCATACTTTTCCTCCATAATTCTTACATGATAATCTATTTTCATATATGTCGCATTTCACGGACACTCTTATCTCCTATTTCAGGAGTCTTTCTTCATTATAACATATTTCATAAAGAATCATGTTCATTCAGCGCCACTTATGTAAAGTAAAAAGCTAGGAAGAACTTCTCCCTAGCTTTCTATTACTCTTCTTCTGCATCAACGATAAAGTTTGGATCTAATTCTTCAAATTCATCATCAGCAATTTGGAAATCATCATCTGATTCTACGCAGCCTTCAGGATTTACACTTACACAAATTTTCGTTTCTCCAACTACTTCTGTTACAAATTCACGTTCTACAGTTACAACAATTTTATTACCATTTGGTGATACAAGTGCTTCTAAACAATTTGGCGGCTGAATAACACGAGCAATAATTTCTAAATCGTCACCAGAAAAGTTTTTATCACGATAACCAATACTTACTTCGTCCGTGTAGTTCACACGTTCTGTTACAACTTCAGTCTTTGTATTTCCATCAAATGAATACCAAGTGTTCACATCATAGAAACCTTCAATTTCCACATGCTTTCCATTCTTTCTTGCTTCGTACGAGTGGTTAATTACCCAGCACCCTAAAATACTTGTTGGTTCATTATTCGATTCACATGTATGCGTTGACTTTGTATACTTACGTCCTTTTCCAACCACTGCTTTTGTAATAATCTCTCTAAATTCGGACATTCGTAACCCTCCTCAATCACTATTCACTTAATCATATGCGTGACAATAGCGGAATGTGTCATTCTTTTTTTGAGAAGAACTTACGTTTAATCCACAAAAAAAAGAGATGTCAATATGACATCTCTGGTATTATCCCCTATAGGTAGACAGTAAAAAAAGAGTCCATCTGATATGATGGACTCAATACTGTTTTATCTGGAGGGGATTTTTTTATGGCAAGAAAAGGACAATCATTTCAAAAATATACAGAAGAACTAAAGCGAGAAGCAGTTCGTCTTCGATTAGAAGAGAGAAAATCATTGCGAGAAATTCGTGAACAACTCGGTGTGAAGAGCGATGCCCAGATTATTGAGTGGGTAAAACGTGCGCAACAAGGGGAGTCCTTTGATGATCAACGTGGTGTCTGGAATCGAAAGAATTTTAATAGTCTAGAAGAAGAAAATGCTTATTTGAAGGCACAGGTTGAGTATTTAAAAAAGCGCAATCCAAATCTACACGGGAAGGAATGGTCCTAAAGAAAGAA
>NZ_CP016285.1:3479257-4343921 GCF_001679765.1 Bacillus sp. B25(2016b)
ATTTAGATTTGGTTTTAACTACATTACGTCAATTAGAAGGGAAGTCATTAACTACTAAGCCCCTTTTCCATTCAGATCAAGGGTTTCAATATACATCTAAATCCTACGCAAAACAGTTAGAGAAATTAGGATTTGTCGGTAGTCATTCTAGACGTGGAAACTGTTTTGATAATGCGTGTATCGAATCATTCTTCTCACATTTAAAAACAGAGAAGTTGTATTTAGTGTGCCCAAAAACATATGAAATGGCCTACCGAGCAATTCAAGAATATATTCAATTTTATAATACAGAAAGATTCCAAGAAAAACTTCACGGCCTTTCCCCGATAGAATATCGGGAAAAGGCCGTGGCATAATACTCTTTTTATTACTGTCTACTTGACAGGGAGATGACCACTCTTTAACAACCACAATTTCCTTTTTTACTTTCTATCGCTGCGCCAGTTTCACCCTTTAGTACATCGCCACCAGTTGAAATTAATATTTCATCTGTTACGTTGTTAGAAATTGTACTAGCAACTAACTGTAATAAGTCATTTACGTATGTTTGTGAAGATTTAAATTGTTGTACGACTGGAATACTGTCTAACTTATCTTGCAATGCATCAATTTCAGCTTCTACCTTTTTTAAAGCTTCCCATTTCCCGTAATGTTGCAAGTTTACAGCTTGTTTTTGCAGTGCTTTAATTTCATCGATTGCGCGCTTTACATTTTCATTTTTATGAATTTGCGCCTCTGCTTTCTTAAAAAAATCAACTTCTTCTGTTTCAGAAATCATTTTTGCTAATTCTTTCGCTTGTTCAACAATGTCATCTTTCGAATATACTTTCATCTATTATTTCACCTCAATCGGCTCTTCAACTAATTCCCCGTTAAGAGACCAAGTTTTTGCTTCCGTTACTTTTACTTTCACAAGCTGACCAATTAAAGATTTTGAAGCGACGAAGTTTACAAGTTTATTCGTACGAGTATAACCTGCAAGTACTTCCGGATTATTTTTACTTTCCCCATCAACTAACACTTCTACAATTTGACCTTTATAACGACTATTCTTTTCAATTGCCAACGTATTTACTAGTGTATTTAAGCGTTGAAGACGTTCTTTCTTCACTTCCATCGGTACATTATCTTTCATTTTTGCAGCTGGTGTACCTTCGCGAGGAGAATAAATAAATGTAAAGGCAGTATCAAATCCTACTTCACGATATAACGACATCGTTTCTTCAAATTGCTCATCTGTTTCATTTGGGAAACCAACGATAATATCTGTCGTTAATACTGCATCTGGAATTGCTTCTTTAATTTTTCTTACAAGTTCTAAATAATGCTCACGCGAATATTTACGCGCCATAATTTTCAGCATATCTGTACTTCCAGATTGAACTGGTAAATGGATATGTTCTACTAGGTTGCCACCTTTGCCAAGCACTTCAATTAAGTGATCATCGAAATCACGTGGATGACTCGTTGTAAAACGAATACGGGCAATATCAACTTTACGGAGCTCGTCCATTAAATCGCCAAGACCGTATTCTATATCTTCAAAGTCTTTACCATATGCATTTACGTTTTGTCCAAGTAACGTAATTTCTTTATAACCATTTGCAGCTAAATGACGAATCTCTTGGATAATATCTTCTGGACGTCTGCTTCGCTCTTTTCCTCGTGTATACGGTACAATACAATACGTACAGAACTTATCACAGCCATACATAATATTTACCCAAGCTTTAATGTCACCACGACGTACTTTCGGAAGGTTTTCAATTACGTCACCTTCTTTTGACCATACTTCAACTACCGTCTCTTTCGAGAACATCGCATCTTTTAGAATGTACGGTAATCTATGAATATTATGCGTTCCAAATACCATATCTACATGCTGATTTTTTTGCATAATTTTATTTACAACAGATTCTTCTTGAGACATACAACCACATACACCAATTAAAAGGTCCGGATTTCTTCGTTTGAGTGACTTTAAATGGCCTAGTTCACCAAACACTTTATTTTCAGCATTTTCACGAATCGCACAAGTATTTAATAAAACTACATCTGCATCCTCAGTTGAAAAAGTTGGTTCATATCCAAGCGTTGTGAAAATACCTGCCATTACTTCCGTATCATGCTCATTCATTTGACAACCATATGTACGAATATAGAATTTTCTTCCTGTACCAAAATTGCGAAACTCTTCAGGTAAGCCAAAATCCCGTTCAATTTTAACTTCTTCTTTCCCCCGCTTTTTCGCATCCTTTAAGGAAGGTGGTTGATATACACTTTCAAAGTATTTACTATAATCTTTCTCTTCTTTTTTCGTAGAGGAATTTGCTTGTTGACTTGCTAATCGTTGTTGCTCGTTCATCGGTAATCTCCTTTCACCCTTAACTATACATACTCTATAGTCCATTTTAATGCGCCTAGACTCACCTCAAAAATGGTTAGATAGCTTGAGAGATAACTTGTCCTTTGAAACTTGAGTAATCAATCTAATCATTCATAAGAATGAAGTCTTCCCCACGCAAATAGACATTCCCTTTTTATCATTTCTTGTTGTCCTACCCAAAAGCATATTGCTTTATCCCTATAAACATTACCATAGTATGATGTATTTCGCCAATTTTAACAATAAAGAGGTCCTTTATTATCTTACATTTCATAAGCAATGAACTTGCTATTTTCATACAACGATTTATATATTATTTTACCATTCTGAATTTTCTAAGTAAACAAGACTATCCTATATTTTTGCGCATAAAAAAGGTTGCCAAATTGGCAACCTCCTCTTCTTACATTACATAAATTCAGCAACAAGCTCATCAAACATTTTCTGATCCATATTTAAATCAGATTTCACTAAAGGCTCTTCACTATAGCCTTTAACAAGTTCTTGATATGATGGTTGCTTAGTATTTTGATAAATTAAACCTGTTACTAAACCGTTATTTTCCATTAACGTTTGCATAGCCATCATACGATTAGATGGATCATATCCCTCTACCGTGCTTAGTTTCGTTAAGTTCTCTTTAAACCAATCGTAAGTATTTACTTTATTGTAAGTAACACATGGGCTAAATACGTTAATTAATGAGAATCCTTTATGGTTAATACCAGCTTCAATAATTTGGGTTAATTCTTTTAAATCACTCGAAAAGCTTTGCGCCACAAATGTCGCACCAGCTGTTAAAGCCATTTCCATTACATTTAGTGATGGTTCAATTGAACCTTGTGGTGTGCTTTTCGTTTTAAATCCAGCTTCACTACGTGGTGAAGTTTGCCCTTTTGTTAATCCGTAAATTTGGTTATCCATTACGATGTACGTAATGTCGATATTACGACGAATAGAATGGATTGTATGTCCCATACCAATCGCAAATCCATCACCGTCACCACCTGAAGCGATAACTGTTAAATCACGATTTGCCATTTTCACACCTTGTGCAATCGGAAGGGCACGACCATGAATACTATGCACACCATATGAATTAATATAACCTGAAATACGGCCTGAACAGCCGATACCAGAAATAACAGCAAGTTCATCTGGATTTAAGCCAACGTTAGCTGCTGCACGTTGAATTGCAGCTTGCACTGAGAAGTCTCCGCAACCTGGGCACCAGTTTGGCTTTACACTGTTACGAAAGTCCTTAAATGTTGCCATTTAATACAACCCCTTTTTTGCATTCGTTGTAAATCTCTTTCGGCAAGAATGGGTTTCCATCATATTTTAAAAGACTAGAAATTTTCTCACCATTACCAAGATTCATTTTCATAATGTTAGCAAGCTGACCTGTTGCATTGTTTTCTACTACTACAACACGCTTCGCCTTTTTCACAAGTGGATCGATTTCAGCTGTTGGGAACGGGTGAATTAAACGCACATGAGCATGGTTTACTTTCATACCCTCTTGTTCTAAACGCGTCATTGCCTCTTCAATTGCACCACGAGTTGAGTTAAATCCAACAAGCAATACGTCTGCTTCTTCATGCTTAACATTTTTATAAACAGGGGTATTAAACTTCAAGTTCTCCATTTTACGGAAACGTTTGTCCATTTGATCTTTACGGTTTATTGCTGATTCCGATGGTTTTCCAGTTTCATCATGTTCTACACCTGTAACATGGTGAACACCATTTTTCATACCAGGTAAAACACGCGGTGAAACGCCGTCTTCTGTTACTTCATAACGCTTGAAGTATGCTTTATTTTCACGTTCTGGTAATTCTGCTTCTAAATCAAGCTTACCACGACGAATTTCCACTTTATCTAATTTAAGTGGTTCTACTGTTTGTTTTCCTAACGAAAGCTGTAAATCTGTTAAGAAAATAACAGGAACTTGATATTCTTCAGATAAGTTAAATGCTTCTACAATGTCATAGAAAGCTTCTTCAACTGTACTTGGCGCCATTACGATTTTTGGAATTTCACCATGCGTACCGTAAATCATCGCCATTAAGTCAGACTGTTCTTGCTTCGTTGGTAATCCTGTACTTGGGCCGCCACGTTGTGTATCAACAATTACTAATGGGGTTTCTGTAATACCTGCTAAACCGATTGCTTCCATCATTAATGAAAGACCAGGACCAGCAGATGCCGTTAATGTACGAACACCAGCATAGTTTGCACCGATTGCCATTGTACAAGCTGCGATTTCATCCTCAGTTTGGATTACTGTTCCGCCGACTTTCGGTAATTTTTTAATTAAATATTCCATAATTTCTGATGCAGGTGTGATTGGGTATGCTGACATAAAACGAGCACCACCAGCTACCGCACCAAATGCAATTGCATCGTTTCCAATCATAAACATGCGTTTTTTACCATCAGCTTTTTCAAGCTGCATCATGTTTACTTTCTCACCTAGTAATTCTTTCATATATTGAGAGCCACGTTTAATTGCGTCCATATTCTTTTGAACGACTTGCTCTCCTTTACGACCAAAGATTTCTTCAACAACATCTAAATAAGCTGTTTCATCTAATCCTAATACTGCACTTGATGCTCCAACAGCAACCATGTTTTTCATTAATGATGTGCCTAATTCCGAAGCAATATCTGTAAACGGTATCACATATAGATTTACATCTGTATTGTCAGGTATTGTTGGATTAAATTTCGCATCCGCAACTACAATTCCACCTGGACGTAGTTCGTGGAAATTAAAATCAATTGTTTCTTGGTCAAAAGCAATTAAAATATCTAAATCATCTGAGATCGCTCGTACTTCTGTTGTACTTACACGAATTTTATTATTTGTATGGCCGCCTTTTATACGTGATGAGAAGTGGCGGTAACCGTATAGGTAATATCCTAATCGGTTTAATGCAATACAGAAGATTTCTCCTGTACTTTCAATTCCTTCACCTTGTTGGCCTCCAACTTTCCATGAAAGTTGACTAATCATCTCCTACACCCCTTTTGGCTGCATTCATTGTAGTGTATTTTTTTACAGTAATAGTTTAGCATTTTTTATGCAAATAAACTACAACGGACGCAAATTATGCCTCTTCTGATTTCCCTGAATCTTTAGTATAAAGCTATTTTGTTTTTCATTCTAGTATTAGGTCTTAAAAAAAGCAATAAAATCAAATGAATTAATTTTAATTTCTCTGAATTTTAAGTCAAAATTCAGAAACTCATATGTTCTACAAAATTATCATATAAAAATCGTTCTACAGTAGATGCAGCATAGTGTTTGCAAAGCTCGTTCATTACATTTTCATAATCTCGATACGCTGATACATTTACAACTGTATCTACAATCCCATCAAAATCTGAACCAAACCCTAGATTGTTTTCTCCACCTAGCGAGCAAATATATTCGATATGTTTTATTATATCTGTTATATTTGCTTCATTTTCATTCGTTAGGAACTGTGGTACAAAAGTGACACCGATCATGCCATTTTTCTTTATAAGAGCTTTAAGTTGTTCATCATTCAAATTACGTGGGTGCTCACAAAGTTTCATACAATTTGAGTGGGAGGCAATAGGATTTTTTACAATTTCTATCACATCCCAAAAGCTTCTTTCATTCAGATGAGACACATCAGTCCATACATGTAACGTATTAAGTTCTTGTACAACTTGTTTACCAAAAGTCGTTAAACCCGCCCCACGCGTCTCTAGCGCACCATCAGCTAAGAAATTGGCATAGTTCCATGTCAGTCCAAAAGAACGTACTCCTAGGCGATACAACAACCGTAATTTCATTACATCTTTTCCAATTGCTTCGCATCCTTCTAGTGTTAATATCGCTCCAACCTCGTCCTGTTTTAACACGTTAATATCATCTTTTGTCTGAATAAACTTTACACCTGGTAGGGATAAAATTTCATTATAAAAAATATCCACCATTTGTAATGCTACTTCAAATCGGTTTTCATATGCCACTGTTTCTGGCACATATATAGCAAAACATTGTATACTTCCTTTTCTTCTCTTTAACTGTTCAAATGTAATATGTAATTTTGAATCATCTTTAAAATTCCTTTTCCCTTGTGCACTCCATAACTGAAGAAGCACGTCACAATGAGCATCAAAAATTTTCATTTTCATTCCTCCATTATAAAAACAACCTGTTTGCATACTGCAAACAGGTTGTTTAAACTTAACGAGGTTCTACAATTAATTTTATTGCTGTACGCTCTTCGCCATCAATCATAATATCTGTAAACGCTGGGATACAAATCAGGTCCAAACCACTAGGCGCTACAAATCCTCTTGCGATTGCTACTGCCTTTACAGCTTGGTTCAATGCACCTGCACCAATAGCTTGAATTTCTGCTGTTCCGCGTTCGCGAATAACACCTGCAAGTGCACCAGCTACAGAATTAGGGACCGACGTTGCTTTAACTTTTAATATTTCCATTCCGCGTTTCCTCCTCGTTTCTTTAAAAAGTATTAGCAATTATTTCACTTTAACTTATATTCACGAGGAATGGCGCGTATTCCTGCTAAATTTACGTAATTTTTCTAAAAAATTAAAATATAATAACTTATCTAAAATTTAACGAAAATTTACTCAAAAAATGGTTGATCGTCATTAATTAAAATACGTTCAATTTTCTTTGCTTTTCCTGTATTTGGATCCACATCAATTAACACTGCACTTAATTGCGTTCTACCATTTGTTACTTCAAATCGTACTGGTAAGTTTGTTAAAAACTTCTTCAATACTGCTTCTCTGTCCATACCTAATATTCCGTCATACGGCCCTGTCATCCCAACATCTGTAATGTATGCCGTTCCGCTTGGTAAAATACGGTTATCCGCTGTAGGGACATGCGTATGCGTACCTACTACTGCTGTAGCACGTCCATCTACATACCAACCTAGCGCTTGTTTTTCACTTGTAGTCTCCGCATGGAAATCAACAAATATAATATTCGTACGCTTTTTCGCAATATTAATTAATTCATCCACTTTACGGAATGGACAATCAATTGGAGGAAGGAAAGTACGTCCTTGTAAGTTAATAACTGCAACTTCTGTTCCATTACAGTTCACAAATATAAGTCCTTTTCCTGGAGTTCCTTCTGGGAAGTTTGCTGGTCTTGCAAGATATTTTGCATCATCGATGAATTCAAATACTTCACGATTATCCCAAGCGTGGTTTCCAAGTGTAACTGCCTGCGCCCCACACTCTAAAAAGTTTCGATATATTTTTTCTGTAATCCCACGGCCACCTGCTGCGTTTTCTCCATTAATGATTGTTACTGTAGGTGTATATTTTTTCTTTAATGCCGGTACGTATTGTTGAATCATACCTCTACCAGGAGATCCTACTACATCCCCAACAAATAATATTCTCATATGTCTTACCCTTTCTATGTACTGCATTTTTTATTGCTATAGCATCAAGTAAATTCCTTATAATATCTTTATTATAAGTTTGTTTCACTTTTATGCTATATAACTAACTGTCTTTATTTTATCCAATTCCAACACAAAAAAATAAAGTGGTGTTTCACCACTTTATTTTGCGTATTCCACTGCACGCGTTTCACGAATAACAGTTACTTTAATATGTCCTGGGTAATCCAGTTCATTTTCAATACGTTTTCGGATATCACGAGCTAAACGATGAGCTTCTAAGTCATCGATTGTATCTGGTTTTACCAAAATACGAACTTCACGTCCTGCTTGAATTGCAAATGATTTTTCAACGCCTTCATAAGACTCTGAAATCTCTTCTAACTTTTCAAGACGACGAATATAGTTTTCAAGTGTTTCACTACGAGCTCCCGGTCTTGCAGCTGATAAAGCATCTGCTGCTGCAACTAAAACTGCAATGATAGAAGTTGGTTCTGTGTCACCATGGTGAGATGCGATACTGTTTATAACTACAGGATGCTCTTTGTATTTCGTTGCGAGTTCAACACCAATTTCAACGTGGCTACCTTCTACTTCATGGTCTATCGCTTTTCCGATATCATGTAATAGACCAGCACGTCTTGCTAGTTTTTCATCCTCGCCAAGCTCTGCCGCCATAAGTCCAGTTAAATATGCAACTTCCATAGAGTGTTTTAAGACGTTTTGCCCATAACTTGTACGGTATTTTAAACGGCCTAAAATTTTAATTAAATCTGGATGTAATCCGTGAACACCCACTTCAAACGTTGTTTGCTCTCCGACTTCGCGAATATACTCGTCCACTTCACGTCTTGATTTTTCGACCATCTCTTCAATACGCGCTGGGTGAATACGTCCGTCCTGTACTAGTTTATCAAGAGCGATACGAGCTGTTTCACGACGAATTGGGTCGAATCCAGAAAGGATTACCGCCTCTGGTGTATCATCGATAATTAAGTCAATACCCGTTAACGTTTCTAACGTACGAATATTACGACCTTCACGCCCGATAATACGTCCCTTCATTTCGTCATTTGGAAGATTTACAACCGAAACGGTTGTTTCAGCAACATGATCAGCTGCACATCTTTGCATTGCAAGAGATAAAATCTCTTTTGCTTTCTTATCCGCTTCTTCTTTCGCGCGAACTTCACTTTCTTTTACCATAACAGCGATTTCATGAGAAACTTCATTTTCTACTTTACCAAGAATAATTGCTTTCGCTTGTTCGCGTGTCAGATTGGAAATGCGCTCTAATTCCGTTTGTTGCTTTTGAACTAACTCTCCCACTTTGCTTTCCAACTCTTCAATCTGTTGTTGTCTCGCTACAAGAGAATCCTCTTTCTTCTCTAACTGCTGCTCGCGTTTATCGAGCGTTTCGTCTTTACGATCAAGGTTCTCTTCTTTTTGCATTAAACGATTTTCTTGTTTTTGTAATTCGCTTCTACGGTCACGAATTTCTAATTCAGCTTCTGTACGAAGTGTATGAATTTCATCCTTTGCTTCTAAAAGCGCTTCTTTCTTAAGTGCTTCAGCCTCACGATTCGCTTCGTCTAGAATACGTTTCGCTTCATTAGCCGCACCATTAATCTTCGCTTCAGCAATAGACTTTCGAACAAAAAAGCCAACAACTGCACCGACTGTTGTTGCAAGCAAAATGGAGATGAGTATCCAAACTGTACTACTCATGATTTCACCTCCCCTTGCTATGAATGAAAAAAGACTGTCGGCATGTACATTAAATTACAACATACAGCAAAGACCGTCGTCCCGCTTTTTTAAGGGACTTTCTTCATTTCACAATTAAAATGTCATATTATTATTTCGGTAAGATTTAAACCTTACTCCGAATATTACTTCTCTTCTTGAGAAGAGTATATCGTATATAAGAAAAAATATACATTCTCATTGTATCTATCGTAATTTTCATTGTCAAGCGTTGTCTACTTTTACTTTCTTTACCTTCAGCCTTGAATGTGATGTAAATTTAAAAAGTAAGGAGCCTACTATACTGGAAAACCTTAGTAATTCCCATTTCTTTTCCTTAAAATATTTAAATATCCCTCTTTACACAACCCATTTGAAGTAAAAAAATATTTTTATCAATAGTATTATGCTCCTTAATAGTAGATAAAAAAATAAAAGACACGAGGCCGTGTCTTTTATTTTTTAATCAAGAAGAGTTGAATCTTCTGCGCCCTCAGCACCAGAATCTTCACTAATTCCGTGATGCTCACGAATAAAGAAGGCAATTTCTTCTCTTAAATCTGTATTTTCTTTTAAGAACTGCTTCGAATTTTCACGACCTTGTCCTAGGCGTTCTTCATTATAAGAATACCAAGCACCGCTCTTTTGAACGATATCAAGCTCAGAAGCCATATCCAAGATTTCACCTTCTCTTGAAATACCTTCTCCGTACATAATATCAACTTCCGCAACACGGAATGGTGGTGCTACTTTATTTTTCACTACTTTTACTTTTGTTTTATTACCAACGATGTCGTTACCTTGCTTTAATTGCTCCGCACGACGCACTTCAAGACGTACAGTTGAATAGAATTTCAACGCACGACCACCTGGAGTTGTTTCTGGGTTTCCGAACATAACCCCAACTTTTTCACGAATTTGGTTAATAAAGATTGCAATTGTTTTTGATTTGTTGATTGCTCCTGAAAGCTTACGCAGTGCTTGTGACATTAAACGTGCTTGTAAGCCTACATGTGAGTCACCCATGTCGCCTTCAATCTCTGCTTTCGGTACAAGAGCTGCTACAGAGTCAATTACGATAATGTCAACCGCACCACTTCGTACAAGTGCTTCCGCGATTTCTAATCCTTGCTCCCCTGTATCAGGCTGTGATAATAGTAATTCATCTATGTTAACGCCTAATTTTTGTGCATATACAGGATCCATTGCGTGCTCCGCATCGATGAATGCTGCTTGTCCACCTTGACGTTGTACTTCTGCAATTGCATGTAATGAAACTGTCGTTTTACCTGAACTTTCAGGTCCGTAAATTTCGATAATACGGCCACGTGGATATCCGCCTACTCCTAGTGCCACATCAAGTGCTAAAGAACCACTAGAAACCGTAGAAACTCTACGCTCTGCTTGTTCTCCTAATTTCATAATTGAACCTTTACCGAATTGCTTCTCTATTTGTTTTAACGCCATATCTAACGCTGCTTGACGATCACTCATTCAAAATTCCTCCTTAACTGAATTGCTAATCTTATTATACCTATTTTCAATTCAATTTGCCAACAAAATCGAACATTTATTCGATTTTTTTATTTTCTATCAAATAATATCTAAATTTAAACGTAAAAAAAGCTAGAAGAAACTTATATCTCTTCTAGCTTTTTATATAAATGATAAAATCCATATTTTGCTGTTCGTTCTCTAATTTGTTGACGACTTCCGCTTAAATTAAGAGGAAAGACTACAGTTGGTTCATCCTTAATCGAAAGCCCAACAAATACTGTTCCTGGTTCTTTCTGTTCTGAAGCATCTGGCCCTGCTACCCCAGTGAAACTAATTCCGATATCCGCTTTTAATACATCCTTAACATTTTCAGCAAGATAACGAGCACATTCTTTACTAACTGCACCATCAGTATGCAATACTTCTTCAGGCACACGTAAAACATGTTGCTTCACATCATTATGATAACAAATGACACCGCCTTTAAATACAGAAGAAACACCAGCGTTTTCAGTTACTTGATTTCCAAAAAAACCACCTGTTAAACTTTCTGCACACGCTAAAGTTAACCCTTTTCTCTTCAATAACTCGATTGCCTTATAATGCAAAAATTCTTGGTCATATCCGTAGAAAAATTCTCCTACTCTTTCTAAAATCAAATCTTCCACATGTTGAATTAGTTTCTCCGCTTCGCTAACATTTTGATGCTTAGCGGTTAAACGTAATGTCACTTCTCCATCATTTGCTAACGGGGCAATTGTTGGGTTTGTTTGTCCATCAATTAAATCTTGAACTTTCACCTCTAATTGGGACTCCCCAATACCAAAGAAACGAAGCACACGAGAATAAATGTTTTCTCCTGTTGTAAAATTACGTAAAAAAGGCTCTACGTAACTTACATACATTGGTTTCATTTCTTTTGGCGGCCCTGGTAATAAAATATAAACTTTTCCGTTCTTATTTACCCCCATACCTGGCGCCATACCGTGGTCATTTGCAAATACTGTTGCTCCATTTAAAACGAGCGCTTGCTTTTTATTATTCTCCGTAAATTCACGGCCTGTACGCTTAAAGTAATTACTTATTAAGGCTAATGCCTTTTCATCATACACAAGCTCTTCATCTAAACTAGTAGCTATCGTTTCTTTCGTTAAATCATCTTTTGTCGGTCCTAATCCACCTGTAAAAATAAGTATATCAGCACGTTCTTCCGCAGCTTCAATCGCCTTTTGCAGTCGCTTATTATTATCACCAACAACAGTATGATAGTACACGTTAATTCCGATTGAAGCTAACTTTTCAGATAAAAACTGGGCGTTTGTATTTGCAATTTGTCCAAGTAATAATTCAGTTCCAACCGCAATAATCTCAGCATTCATCCCAATTCCCCCATAAACTTCTATTTTGAGTTTACAAAAGCAGCTCTATTTTTCCAGAAATAATCCCATCCTGAAATAACAGTAAAGATTAATGCAATCCATATGAAGATATCCGCAACTGGAATATGGATTAAATTTAAAGGTACATCGTGTAATAAATATGCTGCAATCGCAATAATTTGTGTCCATGTCTTAATTTTCCCTAGCTGGTTTGCCGCAACTACTTCCCCTGTTCCAGCAAGTACAAGACGTAAACCAGTTACTGCAAACTCACGACTGATAATTACAATAACAATCCAAGCCGGTACATATTGCATCTCTACCAATGTAATAAGTGCTGCCGAAACAAGTAATTTATCAGCTAACGGGTCAAGAAACTTCCCTAAATTCGTTACAAGATTATACTTTCTTGCATAATGTCCATCAATCCAATCTGTAGCTGAAGCAATGATAAAGATAAGCGCCCCCACTAAATGTTGAATTGGCAAATTAACATCACCAATTTTATATGAACCCCAATCAAAGGGTGCTAACATAATTACCATAAAAATTGGAATTAAGAAGATTCTAGATATTGTAATTTTATTTGGTAAATTCACAGCTATTCCTCCATCATATCAAAAACATTTGTTCATCGAAAAAAAGTCATCGAAGCGATGACTGTTATTGTGCAGGTTGCTCTATCCCTTGGTTTTTTATCACCAATCTTTGGTGAAGTTCTTTTTCTGGATCCAATGGATAAGCGACCACTTGGCCATTCAGTTTAACTTCAACATTCGTTGCATTTCCAATATTAAGTCGCACTTCTTTTAATGTTGATACATCACGTTTTTCTATTTGGCCCTCTTGTACTGTAGCGTTTAGAATCACATTCCCAGCATCATCTTTAACATCTACATAACTCGCACCTTTACCCGATAATTCCAGTTCTAATGTTTTATTATTATGAATTTCCAAAGTAGATATCTTTCCAGTTGTTCCAACTACTTTCACTTCTTGCTGTCCAGTTGGTTGTGCTGGTTGCTCCTCTTTCTTTGGTTCTTCTTTTTTTGGTTCCTCTTTTTTTGGCTCTTCCGCTTTCGCTTCATCTTTCTTCGTATCTAACGGAGAATCTTTCGCTTTTTGAACTTCAATTTTCTCACTTTGAGCGCTTGGAACTTTTTCATCATCTTTTCCAGTTAACGCTTGAAACACAAACCAGATTACCACTCCAACTGCGATTACTAACAGCGCAACTAAGATTTTCGGCATGTGATCTGCAATTGGCCATGATGAAGATTTTTGCATTGTTTCTTGTGTTTTTTGTCCCGTTGATACTTGTGGAACTTCACGCCTTTCAGATTGTGGTATCGTACTCTGATGTTCTACAAGCAGTTCCTCTCCATTTAATCCAACCGCATCTGCGTATTGTTTAATGAATGCACGCGCATAAAAAGCTCCTGGCAATACATCATAATTGCCTTCTTCAATTGCCACTAAATGGCGTTTTTGAATTTTTGTAATCTCATGCAGCTGATCAATAGACAAGCCTTTCGCTTCTCTTGCTTCTTTCAGCTTTTGTCCCAATTCCGTCACTACTAACACCTCAATATTTCTTTAAAAGTCAAACATAGAGAAATTATTTTGCGTACCTTGCTCAATTTCATCTACTAAATTATATTGAATTTCTTCATCATAATCGTTACGCAACTCGATAATATAATCAAAATCATCCAATGTGTATTCTGACTGACTCACAAATACATCAGGATGTTCTACAACTTTCGTTGCAGGCAATCTCATAATTTCACGAACGAGCTGCCAATGTCTTTCGTTAGCACGCTTCGTTGACACAATTCCATCTAGGATGAAAATATTGTCATCGCTATACTCATCTTCAATTAATTGACTACGAACAGTTTGCTTAATAAGAGTAGATGATACAAATAACCACCTTTTATTTGCACAAACACTTGCAGCAACAATGGATTCTGTTTTTCCGACACGAGGCATTCCTCGTATACCAATTAGTTTATGACCTTCTTTTTTCATTATTTCAGCCATAAAGTCTACAAGTAACCCTAATTCATCACGCACAAACCGAAATGTCTTCTTATCATCTGCATCTCGTTGTATGTACCTACCATGTCTAACCGCTAGCTTATCTCTTAGCTTTGGCGGACGATATTTCGTTACCGTTATGTTATCCATCGTATTTAAAATTGATTCAAGTCTAGAGATTTGCTCTTGATTATCACACATAAGGAGTAATCCACGTCGTGCATTATCTACACCATTAATTGTGACAATATTAATGCCAAGCATACCGATTAACGAAGAAACGTCACCAAGCAAGCCAGGTCGGTTTTTATGTATTTCATATTCAAAATACCATTCAATCATCCAAGATCACTCCCCTTGCTTACTTTACACCTACGTACTATATTATATGATTTCACCTTAATAGGGAAGCTAAATGTATAATCTATCCCTTTCAATTATTATGCAAAAAAAATAGAGAGGAGATTCTCCTCTCTATTTTTTACTTATGTTGTACAAACTTTACCATTAAGTTTGCGATTGTATGTTGCTCTTGTTCGTCAGCAACTTTCCAAAGTTCAGCTAATAATTTCTCTTGATCGTTGCGTGCTTCTACTTCATTTGCTAAATAATCACCAACACGAAATGCCATATCTGATACAGCACCACCATCAAGACCTTTTCCTTGCGCTTGTTCTAAACGTTCTCCTAAAAAGCTCTTCCATTGATCAAAATTATCTAAAACTGACATGTGTAAGCACCTCACTACTTAGTAATAGAATCATGCTTAATTTGTACAGTTTTTCATTTTTTATGTAAGAAATTTTTAGCAATGCCACCCGCCATTTACTCCGATAATTTGTCCTGTTATATAAGATGCACCTGATGATACGAGAAATGACACAGTTTTTGCTACTTCTTCTGGTAATCCTAATCGTCCTAACGGAATCTCTTCCGCAATTTCATTCTTATCCTCTTCTGAAAATACATTTAACATTTCCGTTTCAATTGCACCTGGCGCCACCGCGTTCACTCTTATTCCACTTAATGAAACTTCTTTTGCTAAAGCTTTCACATATGAATTTTGCGCACCTTTTACCATCGAGTAAAGCACTTCACATGACGCTCCAATTTGTCCCCATATAGACGAAACAAGTACAATATTACCGCCTCTCCGTTGAATCATAGATGGCAATGCCATCGATAATAATTTATAGATACTCTTCACTTGAAGTTCTACCATATCATTCAATTCATCGTTCGTTACATCTGTTACGAGTCCAAAAATACTCTTCCCAGCTGCATATACGATAACATCAAGAGGATGTTCAATTTGTTTCCATAATTGCTCTACCCCATCAGTAGAAACTAAATTCGCTTGAACAGGAATTACTTCACCCCATTCTTTCTGCAACTCATTCACTTTCTCTTCACTGTTATTATAATGAACATATACTGTATATCCATCTTGAATTAATTGTTTCGAAATAGCAGAGCCAATCCCTCCGCTTCCTCCAGTTACTAATGCATACTTTTTCATACAATTCCTCTCTTATCTCAAAAAAATCTTTTCCCTACAAATAAATAATACCCTCATCTTACAATTTATCAATGATAAGATGAGGGTATTGTTATGAAACCTTTTATTTTTTAGGTAAAACTTGGCAAACACTCATTTTCTCTTCTGATAATAGTAATTGAGCTACTTCTTGTAAATCTTGAACCGTTAGACTTTCTAATACAGTCAATGCATCAAACAGACTCGATTCATTAAACGCATATCGTGTAAATTGATTTGCAATATATTCCGGTGAATTCAAGGAACGTAAAAAGCCACCTATTTTCTTTTTCTTCACTCGTTCTAATGCCGCCTCATCTAATTGATCATAATTTGTGTTTAATAAAATACCTTTCAAACGCTCTTCCAGCTCATCAGGTTGCTTCGTATCGCCGCCAACCATTGCAAAACCGAAGTTATTCTCTTCTGTATAATCATACGAGAACGAATCATCAATGAGCCCTTCGTTATATAAAGATTCGTAATGAACGGAGCTTTTCCCAAATAAATAATCTAAAAGTAACGTAAGCGCAATTTCTTGTTTTAAAAGAGCTTCCCCTTTTTCTTTTAAGTTTGTCGCTTTAATACCAACTAAACATTTCGGAGTTTGTACAGGCATTGAAATAATTTTCTTCTTTTCATTTACCTCATCTGGTTCTTCTTCGAATGAACGTACTATTTCTGGTTGGTTTTTATAATCTTTCTTCGCTTGATTTTCACGTATCAAATCCATCGTTTTTTCTGGATCAATTGCACCTACAACAAACATTAACATATTGCTTGGATGATAAAACGTTTCATAACATTCATATAGTAGGTCTTTCGTAATTTTACTAATAGACTCAATCGTCCCTGCAATATCAATTTTAATCGGGTGCTTTACAAACAAGCTATCAATTAATCCAAAATATAAGCGCCAATCTGGATTATCTTGATACATTTGAATTTCTTGCCCAATAATACCCTTCTCTTTTTCAACGGTTTTTTCAGAGAAGTAAGGCTCTTGTACAAAGTTTAACAATGTATTTAAATTTTGTTCTACATTTGATGTACATGAGAAAAGGTAAGCTGTTCTTGTGAAAGATGTGAAAGCATTTGCCGATGCCCCTTGTTTACTAAACAATTGGAAAGCATCGTGATCTTCTTTTTCAAATAATTTATGCTCAAGAAAATGTGCAATTCCATCAGGCACACGAATCATTTCTTCTTTCCCTAATGGTATAAATGTATTATCTACAGAACCATATTTCGTCGTAAACGTCGCAAATGTTTTATTAAATCCTTGTTTCGGTAAAACATATACATCTAATCCATTAGGAAGTTTTTCATAATAGAGTGTTTCTTTTAATTGTTCATAAACAATTTTCTCCATTTACTCTCCCTCCGTTCCTTGTAAAAAGTAAATTGTATCTAGTTCAATATTTTTAGCAACTTTTACAATTTCTTGTTTTGTCACACTTTCTATACCGGTAAGCCATTCTTCAACTGGACGTGTACGATCTGAAATAATACCATGATATAGCATTTCTACAAAACCACGTGGTGTATCAATTGCCTCTAATATTTGATTTTGGATGACACTTTTTGTTTGATGTATTTCTTCTTCAGAAAACTCTCCGTTTTGCATCGCAAGCATTTGTTCTTTAATAATCTCAACTGCTTTTTCATAATTTTTCGCTTCGATTCCTGACATAACAAATAATAAACCTTTATGACTTTCAAAGCGCGATGCTGCATAGTACGCTAAACTATTTTTTTCACGCACATTTACGAATAACTTCGAATGAGAAAAGCCACCAAACAATCCATTGAACAATTGCAATGCAAAATAATCTTCATCTTTATATGTGACAAATGTACGATAACCGATGTGTAATTTACTTTGTTTTAATTCTTGTTTTTCAACAACTTCTTTTTCTTCATTATTTCGTCTATGAAGGAGTACATTTCTTTCTCTCACTGGACGAGCTGAAATAGAAAAATACTTACTTACAAGATCAACGGCGTTTTCTGAAATATCACCAATAATATATAAATCCATTTCATCTTCCGCTAGCACCTTTTGATAATATTGATACAGACTTTCATTTGTAATAGACGTAACACTCTCTTTTTTTCCATTTGCACTTAAACGATACGGTTCTACTTTGCACATTTCTTCAATTAAACGCTCGTTTGCATAACGCATTTTATCATCATAAGTAGCTTCAATTCTCTGTAACAGTGCTCTTTTTTCACTTTCTACGATAGAAGATAGGAAACCGTTCTCCTCCGTTGCTGGATGTAACACAATATCTGACAACATAGAAAGCGCTTTTTCAAATAACGGTGGTGCATCATGTAAATAAACTTCATTTGCAATGTCTACATAAATGGAGATAATATGGTCTTCCCCTTTTTTACTTACATCTACCGCTAAAGAAGATCCGTATAATTCTTCTAAATATTGACGAAGACGAATTACAGAAGGTAATTTTTCTGTCGCACTTTGCAATACGTATGGCAATAGGGCACGCTCTGTCACCGTCTCCTCATTTAAAGGCGCTTTAAAACGAAATACAAAGGTATTCGTTTTATATTTATCAGTCGGAATAATATGTACGCGCAAACCACCTAACTCATGTAGTTGTTGTTCCATTAGTTTCATTTATAGCCCTCCTTTACGTATATAGGAATATTCCTCTTCAATATACAGTTTTTAGAAATGAAAAATCAACTTTTCTTCCTCACTATACTTACATAAGGCCCTTTCTAAAAACTGTAATATGTAAGGAACATAGTAAAATTCCGTATTAAATATAGTCTATGTAAAAAAGCCCGCACTAATGTGCGAGCTTTTTATACTTATCGTTTTCCTTTTTCATAAGGAGTTCCTAATGCTTTCGGAGCTTCAGAACGACCTACAAAACCAACGAGTGCTAATATTGTGAATACATACGGTAATATTGTTAATAAAACACTCGGAATTTGATCTAATACAGGAATTGTTCCACCTGTTACACTTAATGATTGTGCAAAACCAAAGAATAGCGCTGCACCTAATGCACCTAGTGGATTCCACTTTCCAAAAATCATAGCAGCTAATGCTAAGAAACCTTGTCCTGTAATAGTTGCCCCTGAGAAGTTATTAGAAATTGACATCGCAAAAATTGCTCCACCAATTCCAGCAAACACCCCTGATATACAAACGCCAATATAGCGCATTTTATATACGTTAATCCCCATCGTATCCGCTGCCATTGGATGCTCACCAACCGCACGAAGACGAAGACCGAACGGTGTTTTATAAATAACATACCAAACAGCGAATGCTAAAATAATGGCAATATACGACGTTATTGGTACGTTAGAGAAGAATATTTTCCCTAAAACTGGAATATCTGAAAGGCCTGGAATGTCAATCTTTTCAATACGGTACTGAATAAAGTCAGTCTGTCCTTTATCAAAAATCTTCTTAATTGCAAATACCGTTAATCCAAGAGATAAGAAGTTAATTGCTACACCACTTACAACTTGATCTGCTCGGAATGTAATAGAAGCTACCGCATGAAGTAATGCAAACAAACCACTACCAATTGCCGCAAATAATAACGCAATCCACGGAGTCATCGTTCCCCAAGTATCACCCATCAATAAGTTTGTAACAACTCCAATAAATGCACCAAATAGCATTAGTCCTTCTAATCCGATATTTACAACACCTGATCGTTCACTAAATACACCACCTAGTGCTGTGAAAATGATAGGTGCCGATGTATATAACGTACCCGTCACAAGAATGGCTAATATATCTAAAAAGCTCATTTATTTCCCCTCCTTGCTCATGCGTGTAAGCGCCCATCTTAACACATAACTACATGCAACAAAGAAGATGATACATGCAATAATTACATTAATAAGCTCTGACGGTACATCTGCCTCAAAGTTCATTTGAGGGGAAGCACTTTTCAAACCACCAAACAATAAAGCTGAAAGGATTATACCAAACGGATTGTTCCCTCCAAGTAATGCTACGGCAATCCCATCAAACCCTACTCCTGTAAACGAAGACATCGCTGTCATACTCTGGAATGTCCCTAATCCTTCCATCGCTCCACCAATCCCCGCAAATGCACCAGCAATTGTCATGGAGAATACTACATTACGAGAAACTTTCATACCTGCATATTGAGAGGCATGCTGATTAAATCCTACCGACTTTAATTCGTAACCTAAAGTTGTTCGATCTAATAAGAACCACATTAAAATAGCGATTAAAATTGCTACAATAATTCCCCAGTGTAGACGTGAACCATCAGTAATAGAAGCAAGCCAGTCTGAAGATAGTGACGCGCTCTCTTTAATGTCATACGTTTTATCATTACCCTCGTGTAAGAAACGCTTAATAATGTCATATGTTACGTATAAAGCAATATAGTTCATCATAATTGTTACAATAACTTCATTAACTTGAAATTTCCCCTTTAAATATCCAGGGATGAAACCCCAAATTCCACCTACTAATGCTGCAAATAAAATTGATAACGGCATGTGAAGAACAGCTGGTAGCGAAACTGCATAACCGAACCAAACTGCTGCAAGCCAACCAACTAACAATTGACCCTCTACCCCGATATTAAATAAGCCTGTACGAAATGCAAACGCCACCGATAAGCCAGCAAGAATAAGCGGTATCATTGTACGGAGAGTTTCACCAATCGCACTTGCGCTGCCGAACATTCCTGTCCAAAGTGCACTATAACCAACAATTGGATCATAGCCACTAACTAGCATTACAATCGCTCCTACAAGTAAGCCGAAAATAACGGATAGTACTGGGACTAAAATATTTATCGTTCGTTCTGTTAAAAGCTTTTTAGCCATTTGTACCCACCTGCTCCTTCTTTGTTCCTCCAGCCATTAACAATCCAAGCTGTTGTTCATTCGTTTCTTTCGCATCAACTATTGCTACAATTTCCCCTTCATAAATAACAGCAATTCGATCGCTAACATTTAAGATTTCATCTAACTCTAATGATAAAAGTAATACACCTTTTCCTTTATCCCTTTGCTCTATTAATCTCTTATGAATAAATTCAATTGCTCCTACATCTAAACCACGTGTTGGCTGTGCCGCAATTAATAAATCTGGATCTCGGTCTACTTCACGTGCAATAATTGCTTTTTGTTGATTCCCCCCAGATAGAGCGCGTGCTAACGTTTGCTCACTAGGTGTACGTACATCAAACTGTTCAATAAGAGCCTTTGCTTTTTCTGTAATTTTGCTGAAATTTAAAATCCCTTTCTTTGAAAATGGATTTTTATAGTACGTTTGAAGAACTATATTATCTCTAACAGAAAAATCAAGTACGAGTCCGTGTTTATGACGATCTTCTGGAATATGACCAATTCCTTCTTCTGTTATTCTTCTAACAGGCCAATTTGTTATTTCTTTTCCTTTAATTGCAATAGAACCTGACTCAACTTTTCGTAAACCAGTAATTGCTTCTATTAATTCACTTTGTCCGTTTCCATCAATCCCTGCAATCCCAACAATTTCCCCCGCACGAACAGTTAAGTCAAGGCCTTTTACAGCAGGTAGTTGACGTGCATCGTGAACAACAAGGTTTGCAATTGAAAGTACCTCTTCTTTTGGCTTCGCGTCTATTTTTTCTGTTTTAAAATTCACTTGACGTCCGACCATTAATTCTGCAAGTTTATTTTCATCCGTATTTGCAACGTCAACCGTTCCAATCCCTTTTCCTTTACGAATAATCGTACAACGATCGCAAACTTCCATAATTTCTTTCAACTTATGTGTAATAAGAACAATAGATTTTCCTTCTTGTACAAGCTTTTTCATAATTTGAATTAGCTCATGAATTTCTTGTGGTGTTAACACGGCTGTCGGTTCATCAAATATTAAAATTTCTGCACCGCGGTAAAGAGTTTTCAAAATCTCAACACGCTGTTGCATACCCACTGAAATATCCTGTATTTTCGCATATGGATTTACAGCTAAACCGTATTGTTCAGACAATTTTTGAATTTCTTTAGCAGCTTCCTCAACAGCAATTTTCCCTTTTTTCTTCGGTTCATTTCCGAGAATAATATTCTCTGTAACTGTAAAATTATGAACAAGCATAAAGTGTTGATGGACCATTCCAATACCAAGGTCATTTGCTATATTCGGATTTGTGATTTTTACAGGTTTACCTTTAATTTTAATTTCACCCTGCTCTGGTTGGTACAAACCAAATAGTACATTCATCAATGTGGATTTCCCTGCACCATTTTCTCCAAGTAAAGCATGTATTTCTCCTTGCTTTACTTGCAGCGTAATATCATCATTCGCTACAATGCCTGGGAATACTTTCGTAATGTTATTCATCTCAATTACGTATTCCATTTCGTTCCTCCTTTTAACAGGGAACATTCCCTATTACACTATTAACTTATTAAGCGATTTGGAATTTTTATACATACAAAGGTTAGTTCTATGAACTAACCTTTGCTATTTCTCTATTTATTTTTTTAGAGAAGCTTCATATTCTTTATACTCTTTATCTGTAGCCGGTACTTTAATTTCACCATCTGTAATTTTCTTTTCAAACTCTTCTACTTTTGTTAAAATTTCAGGGTTAACCTTTTTCACGTTATCAGTTGTTTTTGAAATACCAATACCGTCATCTTTTAAACCAAACGCTTCAATTTTTCCACCTTTTAATTTTCCATCTTTTGCTTCTTTAGCTACTTTTTCTACAGCTACATCCACACGTTTAATCATTGAAGTTAATGTTACATTTTCAGGCATACCTTCTTGATGTTGGTCACGGTCAACACCGATTACCCAAACATTTTCACCTTTTTTCTTACGATTTTTCGCTTCAGTGAACACACCGTTACCTGTACCACCAGCAGCATGATAAATTACATCTACACCTTGACCATACATTGCTGATGCAAGAACTGTACCTTTTTCAGGTTTATCAAATGCTTCCGCATATTCAGATACGATTTCAATGTTTGGATTTACTGCCTTTGCACCAGCTTTAAATCCATTTTCGAATTTACTAATTAAATCACTTTTCATTCCACCAACAAATCCTACTTTATTCGATTTTGTTGACATAGCTGCTACCGCACCTACAAGGAATGATCCTTCATGATCTTTAAATGTAATACTTGTTACGTTCGGTGCATCTACAACAGTATCAACGATTGCGAATTGTTGTTTTGGAGATTCTTTTGCAACTTCTTTAATTGCACCTTCTAATTTATAACCGATTCCGAAAGATAAATCATACTTATCTTTTGAAAATTTCTTTAAGTTCGGAATATAATCTGCTTCTTTTTCAGACTGTAGGTAACGATAATTTGTCTTTTCCTTTAATCCATTATCTTTACCAAACTTTTTCAAACCTTCCCAAGAAGATTGGTTGAATGATTTATCATCAACGCCCCCAACATCCGTTACCATACCAACTTTGAAGTCTTTATCTTCTTTCTTATCACTGCTCGCCTTATCCGAGTTACCACATGCACCTAACACCGTACTTGCTGCTAATGTTAATGATAATAAAAGACCTGTTTTTTTCTTCATACTAGAAACCCCTCCTGAAATGATTTGTCTATTTTTTATACGCTGCTGTTCCTTACTTCTTGCTGTCACCTCCCTAAAAAGGAATTTACCTACATACGCTTTCTTAATACGTGGAAGCTAAATTTATCAGCTCTAAAGTAATTGATAGAATATAAGATTGGCTCATCATTTTGATCGTAGTGCATTTGTTTTAATACAAGCAGCGCTGTTTCAGGCTCACATTCTAAAATCGGTGAGATTTTAGGGTGATAGCCAATTGGCTCAATGTGAGCAACCGCATATGTTATGCGCTTATGCGTGTTATTATGTATCACCGTTAATAATGATTCCTCATTGTAACCCGATAAATCTGGCAATATTTCTTTTGCAAGTTTATCGATACAATACACAACAGGTTCCCCATCTGCTGTACGCACGCGTTCAATCATCACTGCATTAAAACCATCTTCACTATTAAACTTCTCTTTTTCCTCTTCTGTTAAAGTTGTAGTAGATGATGATAAAAAGATTGTTCCTGGTGTTTTCCCCACACTAGAAATCATATCTGTAATACTAGAAAGTTGTTCTATTCCAGAAGAAAATAATGGCTTTGCATTTACAAATGTCCCTACACCATGTCTACGAATGACAACATTTTCTTCTTCTAAAATACGCAATGCTTCCCTTAAAGTCGCTCTACTTACGCCAAGTTCTTTCGCTAAATCAAACTCTGATGGTAACTTTTGTCGTTCTTTATAAGCCCCATCTTTAATTTTTTCTTTGATGTGATCAATCACCCGTAGATATAGGTGACGACTATCGGATTTTACTGACATAAGACTCCCCCGCATTTCAATTATTCGACCTCTGATGTAAGACTTCTTTTCTCTTTTTTCAACTTACAACATAGTACAAATGACTAAACACCAAAATAAGCATAATTGTCGAATAAATAATAATAATTTTTTAAAATAAAATTTTCACTCTTTATTGTATAAAAAAAACTTTGCACCATAAACATTCCTCATTTCGAGAAAAAGTTCGGCACAAAGATCCTTTACATCCTTTGTTACACACTTTTCCCCTCATAGTCTAGCAATTCATGGTTGCCAGGTAGAAACTTATGGACCTTATCTCCAAGATTATATGAGGCAGTGATTCTTTTCGAAGTAATCTTACCACTTGCTCTCATACGTGTCAACAAAATCTAACATTTTTCTGCATTAAATATCGAACATTTACACAAAACATACTCAAAGTATTCGTATTCTAAAGAGCACCTCTAAATGTAAGCCCTTTCTTTATTGCTGAGTATAGTATATAACAAAAACACTATATAAAAAAGCCTAATTGTAAAAACAATTAGGCTTTTTTTAAGAACTTTTTTCTTGTACATCATTAATGAGCACTTCTCTCGGTTTACTACCTTCATACGGACCTACTACACCATTCATTTCCATTGCATCAATTAGGCGAGCAGCTCGCGTATAACCTACTCTAAACCTACGTTGTAACATAGAAACAGATGCTGTTTGCATTTCCACTACAAGTTGAACCGCTTCATCATATAATTCATCTTCTACTTCCTGCTTCGTATCAGGAACATCTTGCGGAATCATATCTTCTTGATATTGTGCTTTTTGCTGTCCAATAACATATTCTACAACTCTCTCAACTTCATCATCTGATAAAAATGCGCCTTGTACACGTACAGGTTTCGATGCACCAATTGGTATAAACAGCATGTCTCCACGACCTAGTAGCTTCTCTGCACCACCACCGTCAAGAATTGTACGAGAATCTGTTTGAGAAGATACAGCGAATGCAATACGTGATGGAATATTTGCTTTAATAACACCCGTAATAACGTCAACTGACGGACGTTGCGTTGCAATAATTAAATGAATACCAGCAGCACGAGCCATTTGCGCTAGACGCATAATCGCATCCTCTACATCAGACGAAGCAACCATCATTAAATCTGCTAACTCGTCCACAATTACTACAATATAAGGTAATTCGGGTTGTTTCGCTTCTGATTGACTATTATGCTCTTTTATATAATCGTTGTATCCTTCAATGTTACGTGTACCACTATGAGCAAACAATTCATAACGACGTTCCATCTCACTCACAACTTTTTTCAATGCTTGCGATGCTTTTTTCGGATCAGTTACAACTGGCGTTAATAAATGAGGCACACCGTTATATACATTTAATTCTACCATTTTCGGGTCAATCATCATTAATTTTACTTCATGCGGTTTTGCACGCATTAAAATACTAACAATAATACCGTTAATACATACACTTTTCCCGCTACCTGTCGCACCAGCTACGAGTAAATGAGGCATTTTATTTAGACGGGCTAATACAGCTTCACCTGTAATATCTCGGCCAAGACCAATTAACAACTTCTCTTCCGGATGATTATTAGCCTTAGAATCAAGAACTTCCCTCAGCGTTACCATCGAAACCTCTGAGTTCGGAACTTCGATCCCTACAGCTGATTTCCCGGGAATTGGCGCTTCAATACGAATGTCCTTTGCAGCTAAAGCAAGGGCTAAATCATCACTTAAACTGACAATTTTGCTTACCTTTACCCCCATATCAGGATACACTTCATATTTTGTAACTGCCGGACCTCTATGTACTTTTGTTACTTTCGCTTTCACTCCGAAACTTTGGAATGTACGCTCTAATTTACGAGCATTCTCATAAATTTCCGCATTTTCATTTGTAACTTGCTTATTCTTTGGAAATTTTAATATATCAAGTGAAGGAAGCTTGTAATCTTTATTTTCTACATTTGAAAATTGCATAGGAGGTGCTTGCGCTTCACTCTCTAACGATTCAACAATTTTTTCTCCACGCTTTTTCTTTGGTTCTTCAATTGGCGGAGTCTCTTCAATAAACGTTGAAGTGATCAAATCTTCTTGCTCTACTTCGATTCGTTTATCCTCTTCTTCATTTACAGGATAATTCTCAGTGAAATTCGAAATAATCGGAGGATCAATTGAGATTTCTTCCATCGGCTCAATAATTTCTTCTTGTTCTGCAGCACGTTTGCTTCTTGTGCTTCTTGTTGTTTTTTTCTTTTCTGTTTGTTCAGCCGTTCTTTTAGCTCTCCAATCTTTATAATCCCCTTGCATCACTTGAAACTGACTTCTAAGAATTCTACCAACTGGAGCTAACACTTCTCCAATATGCTTATTTGTTATACAAAGTATACCGAGAATAACTAGAATAATACCAATGATATAAGCTCCTACTTCGTCAAATAAGAAGTAACATGTTGCGAACATAAGCGCACCAAACATACCACCACCTAAATGAACACTATCTGGCCCCTTTTTCATTTCAAGAAAGAAGTTATCTTTCGTACTCACAATAACAGAAGTATTTTGCACTGCTCCATCTTTTGTAAGAAGGTTAAATAATGTAATATGACTAAACATTAATATCGCCAATACAATTAAATAAAATCCAATTAATCGTTTATTTAAAAGGTTCGGCCATCCGCGTTTTATAACAAAGGAAACCGATAAAGCTATTACACCTAACACACCAATTATGTACCACTCACCAAAGAAGAAGCGAAAAAATAACACAAACGATTTCCCTACAACGCCTAGCTGTAAAATCGTAATGATTGAAAGTGCAAAAAGAGTTAAACCGACAATTTCATAATACAAAGTTGGCTTTATCGTACGTCTTGCCTTTGACTTCGTCCCTCTTTGCTTTTGTTTTGCCATTTCTTCACCTCGTGTTCTACATATAAGTAAAGCTCCCCTCAAAATGCTCTATTTATATGTCTGTTTTCTCTATTTTTCAGGTCTTTATATCTTCTATTTTTACACTTCTTGTAAAATGCTAAATAAACAGAAGAAAGCAGCCTACTCATGGCTGCTCAACCGTCTTGTTTTTTATATTATACCATAGCTTCTAAACAAAATCCTTCTTTTTGCTAAAAGGTTATTTTCTGACCGGGCTCAAACTCTAAATAATGAAGTGGGTCCGTACTTAGCACACGTACAATAGAATAAAATCCATGTTCCTCTTCAGAAACCATTAATTCCACACCATTTATATTTACGACTTTTTGACTTTCACATTGTGAATAATCGGCCGGATACACAAGTTGCTCTGGCATAATTGTATATAAAATCATTGTAGCATTGTCCCTTCTGTACTATCTTCCGCGCGAACATCTATTAATTCGTTTAATTTTCGAATAGCATTTCCAATACCGCCTACATCATCTATAAGACCGTACTTTACTGCATCCCCACCAATTACATTCGTCCCAATATCTCGCGTTAAATTTCCTTTCGCAAACATAAGCTCTTTAAAACGATCTTCTGTTACTTTCGAGTGCTTCGTCACAAAACGAATGACTCTTTCTTGCATCTTATCCAAATACTCAAATGTTTGTGGCACACCTATGACAAGACCTGTTAAACGAATTGGATGAATTGTCATCGTCGCAGTTTCCGCAATAAACGAATAGTCAGTAGAAACAGCAATCGGTACACCGATGGAATGTCCCCCACCTAAAACTAGAGACACTGTTGGTTTTGAAAGTGAAGCTACCATTTCAGAAATTGCTAGCCCAGCTTCAACGTCACCTCCAACCGTATTTAATATTAAAAGCAAACCTTCAATTTTCGGATTTTGTTCAATCGCAACAATTTGCGGAATGATATGCTCGTATTTTGTTGTTTTATTTTGCGGTGGTAATTGAACATGACCTTCCACTTGTCCGATAATCGTTAAACAATGAATACGTGATTCATTCATCTGTGGTACATTTGTCTGTCCAAGCTGTTGAATTTTTTCGACTATTGAAGCCTCTTTTCCAGCTTCTTTTGGCTCAGCTTCTTTTTCTTCATTTGTATATCGATCACGTTCTGTCATTTCGCATCCCCTTTCACTCGTATATAACTATTATTTCTTAAGTTATAAATTTCATTCGATAGGGTTAAAAAGAAAAAAGATCACCCATAAGGGTGATCTTTTTTATACTTCCATAATAATCGGTAAAATCATAGGTTTTCTCTTTGTCTCTTCGTACAAAAACTGTCCTAATAATTCACGAATATTTTGTTTTAACATTGACCATTCAATTGAATATTCTTTAATTGACTGCTCAACAATCATACGTACAATCTCTGTAGATCGTTCAATTAACGCTTCTGATTCACGAACATATACGAAACCACGTGAAATGATTTCTGGACCAGAGATAATTTTCTTTTCATCTTTACCAAGCGTTACAACAACTACTAGTATTCCATCTTGAGATAACATCTTTCTATCTCGAAGAACGATATTACCAACGTCACCTACACCTAATCCATCAATTAAAACATTACCAGCTTGTACTTTACCGACTAAGTTCGCTTCATCGTCACCAAAAGCAATTACATCGCCTTTTTCTACGATAAAGATATTTTCTCTTGTAATACCTACATCTTCAGCTAAGTATGCATGTGCTTTTTGCATACGGAACTCACCGTGTACGGGTACAAAGTACTTTGGTTTCATTAAATTTAACATTAATTTTAATTCTTCTTGGCTACCGTGACCTGAAACGTGAACTTTTCTTTCACCGTAATAAACAACTTCAGCTCCCGCTCTAAATAACAAGTCGATAATTTTTGATACAGATATTTCATTACCCGGAATTGGAGAAGCCGCAATAATAACCGTGTCACCTTTACGAATTGAAATTTGTTTATGAGCTTGCTTTGCCATTCTAGATAGAGCAGCCATCGGTTCACCTTGACTACCTGTCGTTAAAATAGCTACCTTTTTCTCTGGGAAATTGTCTACTTCTTGTAGTGAAATAACCATACCTTCTGGAACATCTAAATAACCAAGACGTCTTGCGATATCTACCACTTTCACCATACTACGTCCTACAACCGCCACTTTTCGCCCTGTTTCAGCAGCTGCATCAAATACTTGTTGAATACGATGTACATTCGATGCAAATGAAGCAACAATAATACGACCTTCTGCGCCGTAGAACACTTTAGAGATTTCTACACCAACTTCTTTTTCTGAACCTGTATAACCTGGGCGCTCTGCGTTTGTACTATCAGATAATAAGCAAAGTACGCCTTCATTTCCGATTTGCGCCATTTTCCCAAGGTCTGCTCCACTATTTCCAATTGGAGTTTGATCGAATTTAAAGTCTCCCGTATATACAATCGCACCTTTTGATGTATGGAAACAAACACCAACAGAATCTGGAATACTATGTGTCGTTCCAAAGAATGACACCGTTGTAGTATTAAACTCTACTGTTGAATTTGAATCGATTGTTTTTAAGTCTACACGGCCTAACATACCCGCTTCGCCAAGTTTTTCTTGTATAAGTCCTACTGTTAATTTCGTTGCATATACTGGAATAGATAATTTACGAAGTACGTAAACAATACCACCAATATGATCTTCATGACCGTGAGTAATAAATAAACCTTTTACTCGCTCTTGGTTTTCCACTAAATATGTAATATCAGGAATAACGATATCAATTCCAAACATTTCATCTCCTGGGAACATTAACCCTGCATCTACAATAAAGATTTCAGAATCAATTTCAACACAGTACATGTTTTTCCCGATTTCACCTACTCCACCAAGAGCAAATACTTTAACAGACTCATTCTCTTTTCTCTTCATGTTGTTGCCTGGTTTAAAAATCTTTCAAACACTGATTTCACTAAAATTGCAGAGACACCAGGGGAAACTCTACAACCACCATATATTCACCGTCCAAGACGAATGTCCTTACCGTTATGCGATATCATGTCCTTGTTTATTTTTTAAACCAGGTTTCACCTCTCTTTCATTATATAAATCAAATATCTTATTCGATATGATATGAAAATGTAATCAAATTATAATTTTTACCAATTTTGCTAAGCATACCCGTACTAAGCTACTTAGCCATATTATACCTGATACAAGAAATAGAACACAAGTTAAATCGTGCGAAAGAAAGAGGAAAAGAACGGAATGACAATAAAAGTATCGAACGTATTTCCTTTATATTTACTCTGATTTTATACTCCATATTATTTTGAAGAACTAGCCATACATACGCCAAATTCATTTCATAATAGGAAGTTTCAAGATTTATTTTTCTAGAATCCAACAAAAACACTTACAAAATGGATTTTTTTTATGAATTGCGTCACATTTTAGGGGATTTCTCTAAAAACAGACACCGTGGTTTATTACGTTTATTCCATAATATCTATCATTTTTTGACTCAGTTAAAGGGGTATGATTATTTTCTTATACACATAATGAAGAAGCGATTAATGTTCTTATAAAAACACATATAGGTGAGAAAAAGAGGAAAAGATTTGCATATAATAAAAAATGACCTAGTTCTACACTAGGTCATTTTTTATTAACGAGGGATAGATTGCATAACAGATTGTAACGTTACTCTTTCCTCTTCTGTTAATGGAAGAAGTGGTAAACGTACAGAACCTACATCTAATCCAACCATTTGTAACGCTGTTTTTACTGGAGTTGGACTTGGCGCCATAAATAATGAATCAGTTACTCTTACAAGTAATTGATGTAATTTTTGTGCTTTCTTAAACTCTCCTGCTTGAAATGCTGTAATCATCTCTTGCATTTCGTTTCCGATAACATGAGATGCTACCGAAACGATACCTTTCGCTCCAACTGCCATAGCTGGTAACGTTAAACCGTCATCACCGCTGTATACCGCAAAGTCGTCCGCTGTTTTTTCAATGATCTCTGTCATTGTTAACACATCGCCGCCGGCATCTTTAATAGCAACAATGTTTTCTATTTCTGATAAACGAACAACTGTATCAACGGAGATTTGTACAATAGATCGTCCCGGAACGTTATATAGCATAACCGGAAGCGGCGTGCTTTCAGCAATTGCTTTAAAATGCTGATACATCCCTTCTTGGCTCGGTTTGTTATAATACGGTGCTACTAGCATTACTGCATCCACACCAACTTCTGTTGCCTTTTTAGTTAAGTCAATAGAAGCATGCGTATTATTGCTACCTGTTCCAGCGATTACGGGCACTCTTTTATCGACAACAGATACGACATGGCGATATAACGCTACTTTCTCTTCTGAAGTTAATGTAGGAGATTCTCCTGTCGTTCCTCCTACCACGATTGCTGTTGTACCGTTATCAATTAAATAATTTACCAATTTCGTTGTCTTTGCAAAATCGATATTCCCGTTTATATCAAACGGTGTTACCATCGCGGTTGCAATTGTCCCAAAATCTATCATGGTCTCACTCCTTATTGTTCCAGTTGCTTTTCTTTTGAAAGCTCAAACGCACTATGTAATGCATTTACAGCCTCCACTAAATCAGTTTCTTTTACAAGAACCCAAATTGTTGTATGACTATCTGCCGATTGTAGGATTTGAATACCTTTTTCCGCTAGAGCTGTAACGATTTTCGCAGTAACCCCTGGGTATCCTGCCATTCCAGCTCCAACGATAGATACTTTCGCACAATGTTCTGTCACAATTGGCTCATATCCAAGGTTCTTTAATAATTTAACTGCATGACTTGATACATTATCACTCACCGTATATGCTACGCCAGTAGGTGAAATATTAATTAAATCGACGCTTATTCCTTCGTTCGCCATCTCTTTAAACACATGTTGTTGCAAATCATATGCCGTTTCTTTTGCAAGCACCTTAATTTGCGTTACGTTTGATACGTGGGCAATACCTGTAACAGGACGTTCTTCTACATCACGACCTCTCGTAGCACCGTCATATGCTGAAATAAGTGTACCTTCACTATCAGAATACGTAGAACGTACACGAAGTGGCACTTTTGCATGCATCGCAATTTCAACTGCACGTGGATGAACGACTTTCGCACCTTGATAAGCCATGTTACAAATCTCGTTGTACGTTACAGTTTGAAGATGACGTGCATCTTTTACAATACGAGGATCCGCAGTCATAACACCTTCTACATCAGTGAATATATCGATGTATTCAGCATGAAGTGCAACACCTAATGCTGAAGCTGAAGTATCACTACCTCCGCGCCCAAGTGTTGTCGTATCACCTTTTTTCGTTTGCCCTTGGAATCCTGTAACGACGATTACATCTACATTTTCCAACTCTTCATGTATACGATCGCAATTCATTTCAATAATCTTTGCATTCGTAAAATCATCATTCGTTACAAAACCAGCTTGTGCACCATTTAATGCTGCTGCTTTTATACCGTTCTCATTCAACATATTAGAGAAAACAATTGCAGAGATTAACTCTCCGCACGATAATAATAAATCTTGCTCCCGTTTAGAAATAGTAGATTCCTCTTGATTTACAAGACTTAATAACGTATCCGTTGCATATGGTTCACCTTTACGGCCCATAGCAGATACGACAGTAACTACTTTATAACCAGCAGCTAATGATTTTTTTATATGATGAAGCGCATGCTTACGTCCATTGTCATCACGTACTGATGTGCCACCAAATTTTTGAACAATTATTTTCATATTTTGCACCTTCTCTTAGCCGTTTACACTAATTGTAATTTTACTAAGCGCTCTGCAATTTGAACAGAATTCCATGCAGCGCCTTTTAATAAGTTATCAGATACGACCCAAAGATGGAATCCTTTATCGTTATTTAAATCTTTACGGATTCTTCCAACGAATACTTCGTTTTTACCTACTGCAGTAGCTGGCATTGGATATAACTGCTCTTCTGGATTATCTTGCAGAACAATACCTTCCGCATTTGCAAGTAAGCTCTTTAATTCTGCTACTGTTACGCCTTCTTTTTCTACTTCGATGTAAACAGACTCAGAGTGTCCTGATACAACTGGTAAACGTACACATGTTGCCGCTACTTCTAATTCAGGCATATGCATAATTTTTTTCGTTTCGTTAATCATTTTCATTTCTTCAAATGTAAATCCATTATCTTGGAATTTATCAATTTGTGGAATCGCATTAAAAGCAATTGGGAAATGCTTCTTATCACCTGATACAGGAAGAACATTTGCCTTAACTTCTTCGCCATTTAAGATTGCTTGTGATTGTTCATGCAGTTCTTCAATAGCTGCCGCACCAGCACCTGATACAGCTTGATATGTGGAAACGATTACTCGTTTTAAACCATATTGCTGACGAACTGGCTCAAGAGCTACTACCATTTGAATTGTAGAACAGTTTGGATTTGCAATAATACCATTATGTTCTTTTAAGTCATTTTCATTTACTTCAGGTACAACAAGTGGCACGTTTTCTGTCATACGGAATGCACTTGTATTATCAACAACAATCGCACCGCGTTTTGCTGCTTCTGGGGCTAATTGTTTCGATACAGATCCACCAGCACTAAATAGTGCGATATCTACTCCTTCAAAGCTTTCAGGAGTTGCCTCTTGAACCGTAAATTCTTCGCCTTTAAATACAAGTTTCTTACCTGCAGATCGTTTAGATGAAAGTAACGTTAATTTCCCGATTGGAAATTCTCGTTTCTCTAAAGTATTTAACATTTGTTCACCAACTGCGCCGGTTGCTCCAACTACAGCGACATGAAAAGTTTTTTGCTTTTCCATCACTATGCCCCTTTCTAGATACCAATCCTTCTATAACTTAGAATCAGAAGGAGTATACAATACCCCTTCTAATCTTAATAACGTTAATTTTATCATATTCTACAGTAAGAATGATGGTTTCATCAAAAATTGTCCGTTTTTTTTCGTTTTTTAATTCATATATCTGAATTTTTCTACGACCACAGGTTGCAATTGCTTCCCTTGCAGCGCTTCTAATACTGTATCTTCCAGCAGCTCCATGCGAGCTACCATTGAGTTCGGTTTTTTCTCTGGTGCATCTTGGCCGAATGGGACGAAGTAGATGTTTTTCGTTGCCATTAGGCGCATGAGATTTACCCCATTTAATCCTAAAGCATCATTCGTCGAAACTGCCAATACGACAGGCTTGCCATTTCTTAGCGTCGCTTTTGCTGCCATTAGTACTGGAGAGTCTGTCATTGCATTTGCAAATTTACTCATAGAATTTCCTGTTAAAGGAGCGATTACCATGCAGTCTAATGGAATTTTAGGTCCAAGTGGCTCTGCTCCAACAATTGAATTAATTGCTTTAAAACCTGTTATTTCTTCAATCTTCTTAATCCACTCTGCTCCTTCTCCAAATCTAGTATTTGTTGATTGAACAGTGTATGAAACAACAGGACGTACTTCTGCTCCTTCAGCAATTAATTTTTCTAAATGAGGCATTACTTCTTCGTACGTACAATGTGAACCTGTAAATCCGAAACCAATTCGTTTCCCCTTCAAACTCATTTCTTTTCCTCCTCCTTTGCGATTGCATCTGCTGCTAATAACTGAGAAAGAACATTTGCTAAAATTTGCCCAGCCGTTTTTGGGGCAACAATACCTGGTAATCCAGGTGCTAGCAATGCTTTGACTCCTCTTTTTTCCGCATATCTAAAGTCGGTACCGCCTGGTTTAGAAGCTAAATCAATCACTAGCGTATGAGCTGGCATTTTTGCAATAACATTCGCTGTTACAACGAGGTGCGGAATCGTATTAATTACAATATCGACATTTCCTACTTCTTTCTCTATGTCTTGCATATGAAAAGGAGAAAACATCATTTCTGTAATACGTGCAATATGTTCAGATCGTCTTGCGCCAACTTTGACATGGGCTCCTAATGATTGAAATGCTCTCGCAACACTCATTCCTGTTCTACCAAATCCTAGAACCATTACATTGGACCCATGAATTGTATAGTCGGTATGTTGAATTACCATCATTAATGTACCTTCTACCGTTGGAATAGAATTGTATATTGCTACATCATCACGATCAAATAATTTAACAAGTTTTCGGTTCGTAGTAGATACGAGATTTTCCAAGTAAGGTGTACCAATACCTGAATATATAGTAAAGTGTTCTGGTGTATTTTCAATTTGTTCTTTCGTTATTGAAACTTTTTCATTTGAAAAAATAGTATCTACTTCTCCTTTGGCATTTGTACCTGCAACCGGCAAAATAATTGCGTCTACAGAAGTGAAATCTAAATTTTGTATACTTTCTTTTGCTGCCCCTGTGAAACCATGATCTAACTGATCAAAACCTATCAAAGAAAGTTTCGCATCCAATTCAACTAGCTTACGAATTACTTCTAGCTGCCTTGCATCTCCTCCTATGACAGCAATATGCATCTCAGTCAACATTCCCTAATTCACCTTCTTTTTCTGTCATTTATAAGAAAAGTGCCTACTTTTTCTTTTTCCTCCACATCATATGTAATGTACGAGTTTATGGTGATTGAAAATCCAAATGCACATATGATTTATCAGGTTTCTATGTAGATACAAAAAAAGATGACCAAAATGGCCATCCTTCACTCCGAATTTGAATGATCTATACTATCACAAAGAAGCATATCATGTCCGACTTTCTTTATTTGACTCCATGCCACCCTTACTTCTTGTGGTTCCTTTTTAAAGCCTCCCCACTTCCCTACAGGTATTATAAGTGTTTGTATTTGCCCGTCTTTCTCATTAATCTCTAAATCCATATAACCTAAGACTCCCATTTTTTCCGCTTTTTCTATATCTACAACCTCTTTACCACTTAATTCACTTAATCGCATACACACTCCACTCCCCCTACTGAATTTTTCATTTGCATTGTCTATAATTAGTACCTATTCTATATGTATAAAAAAAATAACCTTCTCTCTTTTAAAAAGAGAGAAGGTTATTTTCAGGTACATTGTAAAAGTTGATTATAGTTTTATTCCTCTTGGAAGTTTTCCGTCTGGACTAATAAGTGCCGCAGAGAACTCGTCAGTAAACATATTGCGAATTAATCCGTCCACATTTTCTTTTGTTACAGTGTTTACACTTTCAATAATCTCATCAAGTGAACGATGTTTACGAAGAAGCAATTCATTTTTACCGTTACGGCTCATACGGCTATTCGTACTTTCTAAACTTAACATTAAGTTTCCTTTTAGTTGCTCTTTACTATTAATAAGCTCTTTTTCTGTAATACCTGTATTTTTCAATGTTTCTAATGTTTCTTGCATTGTTTCATACAGTGTATCTAATTGTTGGCTACCTGTTCCACCATACAGTGTTAACATACCTGTATCTTCATAAGAAGAATGGTAAGAAAATACTGAGTACGCTAACCCACGTTGCTCACGTACTTCTTGGAATAAACGGCTACTCATACTACCGCCTAACACGTTATTTAATACGATTAAGTTATAAATATCTTCGTGTCCCATTTGTAAGCCTTTATATCCTAAACATAAATGAGCTTGTTCTGTTTCCTTTTTACGTGCTACCTTATTAAAATGGAAAATTGGGCTATGTACTTGTTCACGGTTTGTTGTTCCTTCATAACTACCGAAATATTGCTCTACCGTTTGTAAGAAGGCTTCATCAATATTTCCTGCAACTGAAACAACTACATTTTCAGGTGTGTAATGATCCTTAATATATTGGCGTAGTGTATCACCTGTAAACGTATTAAGCGTTTCTTCTGTTCCTAAAATAGGATATCCAAGCGGATGCGTTTCATATGTTGCTTTCGTTAACATATCATGCACAATATCATCTGGAGCATCTTCGTACATTTTAATTTCTTCACATACAACATTCTTTTCTTTTTTCAGTTCTTCTTCATCAAATGTTGAATTAAAGAACATGTCTGCTAATACATCTAAAGCATATTTAGCATGCTCATCTAGCACTTTTGCATAGTAACAAGTGTATTCTTTTGAAGTAAAAGCATTCACTTGCCCACCAATGCTATCAAATGATTCTGCAATTTCGCGTGCACTACGTGTTTCCGTCCCTTTAAAGAACATATGCTCTAAAAAGTGAGAAATCCCGTTATTTTTTTCATTTTCATTTCTTGATCCTGCATGGATCCAAATACCAATCGCAACCGATCTTACAGTTGGTATATTCTCCATAACTATTCTTACACCATTTTTACAAGTATATTTTTTAATCAAAAACTTTCCTCCTACTGCCAGTTTCTCTAAATAAGTGCTATTATTTAATGATAACAAGTTTAAGGATGAATGTCATGCAAATGTATTTAATCCACACGTTTTTCATCCAGTAATTCTGTTATATTCCCTACTTTATATCCTTGTTCCTTTAATTTTGTAATCATTGTATCTAATGCTTCTGTTGTTGACGAAGTAGGATGCATTAATACGATAGCACCAGGATGTATTTTTCTCATTACTCTCTGCAATAGTACATCTGGCTCAGGGCGCTTCCAATCGATTGTATCAACAGTCCACATGATCGTTCCCATTTGGAAATCATCTGCAATTTTCACGACTTCATCTCGAAAACTTCCACTCGGCGGTGCAAACCATCTCACCTTTTGATTCGTAGCTGCTTCAATCATTCGATTTGTTCTTTGTAACTGATCTCGTATTTCATCAGACGATAGCATTTTCATATTAGGGTGTGTGTACGAGTGATTTCCAACTTCTTGTTTTGCATCGACAATCATTTTTGCAAACCGCAAATTTTCTTTCACCCAACGTCCTTCTAAAAAGAAAGTGGCCTTCACATCATGCTTTTTCAATATCTCTAATATGCGAGGCAAATACTCATTTCCCCATGCCACATTTATTGTTAATCCTACCATCTTTTTATTTGGATGCCCTCTATAAATTGGAGCTGGTGATAAATCTTCTAAATGAACACTTGGTGAGACTTCTTTGAATTCAAGATATTTTTGATCAAATTTCTTTAGCTTCTTCATATTATTATACGATGCTTCCATATCCACTTGTCTTCCATTATATCCAGGTGTTGCTTTCCATATTTTATCAATCATCGCATTTTGAGGTGCAATCTCATACTGTTTTGCGTGCTTTTGAATTTCTTCGTGCAAGTTATCTTGTGCAAAAACAGAATAAGAGCCTAAACTGACATATAAAGAAAATATACATATGTATGCCAATATACGAACTTTCATATAAACCCTCCCAAATTAACTATATAAAAACATTTTCTTCTTATCTTTGTTAATTTGAGCGTTATAATGAAAACTATACCTATACCGACATAAAAATATATTGAACAACATGTTTTTTACATAACAAAAAAAGCCAGTTAAACTGGCTTTTACTTATTGCTGCTCTTGTTTGTTTTCTTCTTTAGCAGCTTCTTTTTCTTGCTCTTCTTTTAGCAATACTTTTCTAGATAGATTTACGCGACCTTGCTTGTCAATCTCGATAACTTTAACTGTAATTACATCACCGATTTTCACAACGTCTTCTACTTTACCTACACGCTCAAGTGCAAGTTCAGAAATGTGAACTAATCCATCTTTACCGCTGAATAATTCAACGAAAGCACCGAATTTCTCAACACGTTTCACTTTTCCTTCGTAGATTTCACCTACTTGTACTTCGCGAACGATATCTTCGATAATTTTCTTAGCTTTGTCGTTCATTTCTTGGTTTATTGAAGAAATGAATACTGTGCCATCTTGCTCGATGTCAATTTTAACGCCAGTTTCTTCAATAATTTTATTGATTTGTTTACCGCTCGGTCCGATAACGTCACGGATTTTATCTGGATTAATTGTCATTGTAATAATCTTTGGAGCGTACGCTGATAATTCAGTGCGTGGCTCTGGAATAACAGATAACATATGATTTAGAATGTGCACACGACCAACTTTCGCTTGTTGTAATGCCTCTTCTAAAATTTCACGAGATAGACCATCGATTTTAATGTCCATTTGTAGTGCAGTTACACCTTGTGCTGTACCTGCTACTTTAAAGTCCATATCACCTAAATGATCTTCCATACCTTGAATATCAGATAAAATTGTGTAATGCTCACCAGTTTTAACTAGACCCATTGCAATACCTGCAACTGGAGCTTTAAGTGGAACACCAGCATCCATCATTGCTAAAGTACTACCACAAATACTTGCTTGTGAAGTAGAACCATTTGATTCTAAAACTTCAGATACAAGACGTACTGTGTATGGGAAATCTTTTTCAGATGGAATTACAGGCTCAAGTGCGCGTTCTCCTAGTGCACCGTGACCGATTTCACGACGACCTGGTCCACGCATTGGTCTTGTTTCACCAACACTAAATGATGGGAAATTGTAATGGTGCATAAAGCGTTTTGATTCTTCTACACCAAGACCATCTAAAATTTGCACATCGCCTAATGCACCTAATGTACAAATACTTAATGCTTGTGTTTGTCCACGAGTGAACAAACCAGAACCGTGTGTACGAGATAAAATGCCAACCTCTGATGCTAATGGACGGATTTCGTCACCTTTACGGCCATCTGGGCGGATTTTTTCAACTGTAATAAGACGACGTACTTCTTCTTTTACAATTTTATATAAAATCTCATTTACTTGTCCTAATGTATCAGCGTCAGCTTCCTGCGCTTCGTAATGCTCAATAACACGCTTTTTCACTTCGTTAATTGCATCTTCACGTGCATGTTTCTCATGTACTTGAATTGCTGAATGCATATCTTCTTCAGCCATTTCACGTACAGCTTGGTTAAGATCAGCGTCAACTTCATAAAGTTTCACTTCTGATTTCTCTTTACCTACAGCTTGTACAATCTCTTCTTGGAATGCAATTAGACGTTTAATTTCGTCATGACCAAACATAATTGCTTCTAACATTGTTTCCTCAGGCACTTGATCTGCTCCTGCTTCAACCATGTTAATTGCATCTTTCGTACCAGCTACAACAAGGTGAATATCACTTTGTTCTTGCTGTTCTACTGTTGGGTTGATAACGAATTCGCCGTTAATACGACCAACTGTTGCACCCGCGATTGGACCTTCAAATGGAATATCTGAAATCGATAACGCTAATGAAGAACCAAGCATAGCTGCCATTTCAGAAGAACAATCTTGATCAACACTCATTACGATGCTGACAACTTGTACTTCGTTACGGAAACCATCTGCGAAAAGTGGACGGATTGGACGGTCGATTAAACGACTTGCCAAAATTGCTTTTTCACTTGGACGACCTTCACGTTTAATGAAACCGCCAGGAATTTTTCCGACTGCATATAAACGCTCTTCATAGTTTACTGTAAGTGGGAAGAAATCTACATTTTTTGCTTCTTTTGATGCAGTTGCTGTAGATAGAACCGCTGTATCGCCATATCTTACTAATACTGCTCCGTTCGCTTGTTTTGCAAGCTGACCAGTTTCAACTGTTAGCTGGCGACCAGCTAAATCTATCGAGAAGACTTGCTTTTCTTGACTCATTTAAGTACCCCTCTCAATTTAAAGTATTCAATTCTTCTATGTAAATGGATAGTATATCACAATATTCTACCTCTAGTATTGCCTAAAATTAAGTAAGCTATAAAGCGTAGAAGATATATTTTTACCTAACAAAAAAGCGGGAATATTCCCGCTTCTTTGACTATCGACGTAAGCCAAGCTTTGTGATTAATTCACGGTAACGTGTGATATCGCTATTACGAAGGTAAGTTAGTAAGTTACGACGTTTACCAACCATCTTTAATAGACCACGACGTGAATGATGATCTTTCTTGTGAGTACGTAAGTGCTCGTTTAGAGTGTTAATTTGCTCCGTTAGGACAGCAATTTGAACCTCTGGAGAACCAGTATCAGTCTCATGAGTTCTAAATTGTGCAATGATTTCATTTTTACGTTCTTGTGTTAAAGCCATCCTATTTCACCTCCTATTAATTAAACCCCCAATTACCTAGCAAGCGTCGGTGAGTCGCAATGCCAAGCAATGGTTGTCATAAAGTACATAACATAGAATACTACTTTTCATTTGAAAAAGCAAGTATATTCTTTTCGCTCATAAAATATTCTTGTGCTGTCTTCTTATCTTTTGCGATTTGTTCAACTAACTCATCAATACCGTTGAATTTCTTTTCTGCTCTTATACGCATATGCCACTCTACTGTAACATTTTGATCGTATATATCTTTGTTAAATTCAAATAAGTGCACTTCAATTGATAATTGACGCTCATCTTCTTTAAAAGTCGGTTTATATCCAATATTACATACACCATCGTACCATTCATCGTGAACTTTTAATCTCACTGCATAAACACCTACAGGTGGCAATAAATACTCATCACTTAAACCTACATTAGCTGTTGGGAAACCAATTTGACGCCCACGTTTGTCGCCGTGTATAACTGTTCCCGCTACAGTATAGGCTCTACCTAAAATAGATGGAATTTGCTCCATTTCGCCATTTCGAATTAACTTTCGTAATGCTGTAGAACTTACTTTCTCTTCTTGAAATTCAACTTTTTCAATCACAGTCTGTGTAAACTCCCCTCTTGCATGAAATGGTAAAGTCTCCATCGTTCCTTTTCCTAAACGTCCATATGAATAATCAAACCCTGCTACTACATGCTTTACATTTAAACCAATAATATAATCATCTACAAATTGTTGCGGTAATAACCCTGCAAATGATTCATCAAATTTAATCACATATAATATATCGATTCCTAAGCTTTCGACTATTTTTTCTTTATCGCGCATTGGTGTAATATACTCCACATGCGCATCCTTTTTCCCTAAAACAACAGATGGATGAGGATGAAATGTCATAACTGCACTTTTATATCCTCGTTCGTCCGCTATTTTTTTCGCAGTTCGAATTACACATTGATGTCCTAAATGAATGCCATCAAAAAATCCTAATGCCATTACAGTAGGTGGTAATTCTAATTTATTTTGTTCATGTGGATGAGTTAAATGAATAAGTTTCACGCTTGAATTCACCTTTTTCTGTAATAATCCTTCCAATAATTCATTATAGCTTTAGTTCTTGATTATTCACAAGTACTTTCATCGGCTTTAACATGCCAGGATGTTTCGGATGATGTTCATAAATTGCTAAGCAACGATCATTTTTATCAAACACTGTAATAAATGGTGCTGTTATTTCTAATTCATTCTTTAAGAACATACCATTCTTTATTTTCTCTGCTTGCTTTTCATCTACAACCATTTTTGGAAACTTGCTTAATGCTTCATCAATTGAAATGAAGATAGACTCTACTGTTCCATTTTGCACATTTTCTTCAATTTCTTCAAATGATATGCAATCTTCTAATAAAAATTCACCAGATGCCGTTCTTACAAGGTGAGACATATGTGATGGGAAACCAAGTTTCTCCCCTATCATTACAGCTAACGTTCTTACATATGTTCCTTTACTACACGTTACACGGAAACGGAATGAAATATTTTCTCCTTCAAAAACTTCACGATCATCAAGTAATACGAATTCATGAATTGTAATTGTACGAACTGGACGTTCTACCTCTTGTCCTGCTCTTGCATATTCGTATAATTTTTTCCCGTTTACTTTTACAGCCGAGAACATTGGTGGCATTTGTTCAATCGTGCCTGTTAATTCCGCAAGGACTTTCTCTACTTCCTTACGAGTAATAGTACGATCTACATTTTTCGTTTCAACAACCTCACCAGAAGCATCTTCGGTTGTCGTTGAAAACCCTAATGTTACTTCACCTTCATATGTTTTCGTTTCACTTGTTAAAAATTGTGCAATTTTCGTTGCTCTTCCAACGCAAATTGGTAATACTCCTGTTACATCAGGGTCTAATGTTCCCGTATGACCAATTCTCTTTTCTCGCAATATCTTTCTTAATTTAAATACACAATCATGTGATGTCATGCCTTTTGGCTTATGTAATAATACTACACCTTCCATATATGTTCACCTCATCATAATTCTCTCGTAGTAAATATCCAAAACTTATTTTGCATTGAAAAAATGGATAGACAAATGTCTATCCATTATTCTTCACGTTTACCGTCTTTATTAATTTCATGTAAAAGTGTATCAATTCGATGACCATATCCGATAGACTCATCAAACTCAAAGGTAATTTCTGGTGTTTTACGAAGACGAATACGTTGGCCAATTTCTGAACGAATAAAGCCTTTTGCCTTCGCTAAACCTTTTAAAGTATTTTCTTTCTGTTCTTCATCACCTAAAACAGAAATATATACTTTAGCAATTTGTAAATCACCACTCACTTGTACATCAGTTACTGTAACAAATCCAATACGTGGGTCTTTAATTTTACGACTGATAATGTCGCCTAATTCTTTTTTCATTTGCTCGCCCACACGGTTCGCACGTAATTTCATAACTCTTCACCTCATTCAATACCATTCCAAATGTGTTATTGTACGTTCAATTTCAGGAAATGAATCGATGTACTCAAGTACACGATTCATTTCTTTCTCACAGATAACACGATTTGAGGATACGGAAACAATTGCAATTTCTGTACGTTGCCATACATCTTGGTGCCCAACTTCAGAAACAGCTACATTATAGCGCTGTTTTACACGAGTTAACACACGTTGTAAAATTGCACGTTTCTCTTTTAAAGAATGCACATCGTAAATCATACACTCGAATGAGAGTGAAGCGATAATCATCGCTTCACTTCTTCCATAATGTACGCTTCAATGATGTCCCCTTCTTTAAGATCATTATATCTCTCAATTGTAATACCACACTCATAGTTTTGTGCAACTTCTTTTACGTCGTCTTTGAAACGTTTTAACGTATCAAGTTGTCCTTCGAAAATTACTACGCCGTCACGGATAATACGTACGCCACTATCACGCGTAATTTTACCGTCTGTTACGTAACAACCTGCGATTGTTCCAACTTTTGTTACTTTAAACGTTTGACGAACTTCTGCTTGACCGATTACTTTTTCTTCGAATTCTGGATCAAGCATACCTTGCATAGCTGCTTCAATCTCTTCGATTACTTTATAAATAATACGGTGTAAACGAATATCAACGTTCTCTAATTCAGCTGTACGCTTCGCGTTCACATCTGGACGTACGTTAAATCCAATTACAATTGCATTAGATGCAGAAGCTAAAATGATATCAGATTCTGTAATCGCACCTACACCAGTGTGAATGATTTTAACTTTTACGCCTTCAACATCAATTTTACGAAGTGATGCTGCCATCGCTTCAACAGAACCTTGTACGTCTGCTTTTACGATTAAGTTAATTTCTTTTACATCGCCCTCTTGGATTTGTTGGAATAAATCTTCAAGGCTTAATTTAGATTTCTCACCACGTTGTGCAACTAACGCTTCTTGTGCACGTGATTCACCAATTTGACGAGCTTTCTTCTCATCAGCAAATGCCATGAAACGATCTCCAGCCTGTGGTACTTCGTTTAAACCAGTAATTTCAACAGGAGTTGATGGACCAGCAACTTTTACACGACGACCAATATCACTTACCATTGCACGAACACGTCCGAATGAAGTTCCAACAACGATTGGATCTCCAACTCGAAGCGTACCATTTTGAACAAGTAATGTCGCGATAGTTCCTTTACCTTTATCAAGCTGTGCTTCGATTACTGTACCAGTTGCATAGCGGTTTGGATTTGCTTTATATTCTTCTACTTCACTTACAAGAAGGATCATTTCTAGTAAGTTGTCAATGCCTTCGCCTTGAATTGCAGAAATTGGTACGAAAATAGTATCTCCGCCCCAAGCTTCTGGAACTAATTCATATTCAGTTAGTTCTTGCATTACGCGATCAGGGTTTGCAGCTGGTTTATCCATTTTATTCACAGCAACAATAATTGGTACTCCTGCTGCCTTCGCATGGTTAATTGCTTCAACCGTTTGTGGCATAACACCGTCATCCGCTGCAACAACAAGGATTGTAATATCCGTTACTTGTGCCCCACGAGCACGCATCGTTGTAAATGCTGCGTGACCAGGTGTATCTAAGAATGTAATCTTCTTATCGTTTACTTCAACTTGATATGCACCGATATGCTGAGTAATTCCACCCGCTTCGCCTGCAGTTACTTTTGAGTTACGAATAGAATCCAGTAATGTTGTTTTACCATGGTCAACGTGTCCCATGATTGTAACTACAGCTGGACGTTCTTTTAAGTTCTCTTCATCATCTTGCTCATCAATGAATGTTTCAAACTCAGTCTCGCTTACAATTACTTCTTCTTCTACTTCAATACCGTAGTCGTTAGCAATTAACTCAATTGTATCTTTATCCAAGTCTTGGTTAATTGTTGCCATAATTCCAAGCATGAAGAGCTTCTTAATAATTTCAGATGGCTCTTTGCTTAATTTTTTAGCAAGATCTCCTACTGTAAGGCTTCCAGAGAAAGTAATTTTATCTGGTGTTTCTACAATTTGAGTTTGTTGTCTACCAGCAAAGTTCTCTTGACGTTTGTCTTCGTTTCCTTTGCCTTTTTTCTTTTTCTTATTGCTGTTCTTTTTACTGCGAACAACTTTTTCTTCTACTTCAAACTCATCTGCAACAGAAGGTTTTTCAGTTTGATATTCATTATCTAATTTATTTACTACTTCATCGTCTAACATTGTCATATGATTCGAAACCTCGATATTCATTTCTTTTAGTTTTGTCATAAGATCTTTACTTGAGATATTATGTTTTTTTGCATATTCATGCACTCGAATTTTACTCATACCTTCACCCCCGGTAATTTGTATCGAGCATGCTACGCAGCTTTTTCGCAAAGCCTACATCTAACACAGCTACAACGACTCGCTCATCTCTCCCAATCGCATGCCCTAATTGTTGTCGATTTTCGACCTTTCTCATTGGTACGTTGTAGTACGTAGTTTTATCTGTGATGCGTTTTGTAGTATTTACTGACGCATCTTCAGATAGCAATACAAGTTTTGCTTTGCCACTTCGTACTTCTTTTAAAACGAGTTCTTCACCCGAAATAATTTTCCGAGCCCGGTTTGCTAGTCCTAAAAACGATTTCCAATCGGACACTTATTTCGACTCCTTCTCAACAAGCTCAAGAAGCTCTTCATATAAAGAACCGTCGATTTTCGCTTTTAGATGATGTTCCAAAACATTTTTCTTTTGAGCTTGAAGAATGCTCTCCTTGTCCTTCGACAAGTAAGCACCTCGTCCTGATTTTTTCCCAGTTAAATCAATGGACACTTCTCCCTCTTTGGAACGAACAATGCGAACGAGCTCTCGTTTTGATTTCATTTCTTGCGTTGCAACACATTTTCGTAACGGAACTTTTCGATTGCTCATACTCATCACCTCTATTCGATTTCGTCTTCCACTGAATCGAATCCAAATGCGATTACGCTATCTTCTTCTGTTACAATACCAAGTTGTTTCGCATCAGACTCACTCTTAATATCAATTTTCCAGCCTGTTAATTTAGCTGCAAGACGTGCATTTTGTCCACGCTTACCGATAGCTAATGATAATTGGTGGTCTGGAACAACTACTGTTGTCGCTTTTTCTTCTTCATCTACAAGTACTTTAACAACTTGTGATGGGCTTAATGCATTTGCAACATATTCAACTGGATCATTTGACCAGCGGACGATGTCAATTTTTTCACCTTTTAATTCGTCTACAATGCGTTGTACACGTTGCCCTTTTGGTCCTACACAAGAACCAACTGGATCAACATCAGTGTTCTCTGCATATACAGAGATCTTAGAGCGATCGCCAGCTTCACGTGCTACAGAACGAATTTCTACAGTTCCATCATAGATTTCAGGAACTTCCATTTCGAATAAACGTTTTAAAAGACCAGGATGTGTACGTGATACGTAAATTTGTGGTCCTTTTGTCGTTTTTTCTACTTTCGTAATGAATACGCGAATACGATCATGTGGTTTGTATTGCTCATTAGGCATTTGCTCACTTACAGGTAATAAAGCTTCTACTTTCCCTAAGCTTACATAGATGAAACGAGCATCTTGACGTTGTACAATACCTACCATAATATCTTCTTCACGGTCACTAAACTCAGAGTAAATAACACCGCGCTCTGCTTCACGCACTCGTTGTGTGACAACTTGTTTTGCAGTTTGTGCTGCAATACGACCAAAGTCTTTTGGTGTTACTTCAATTTCTAGTACGTCACCATCTTGGTAGTTTGGATTAATTTGTCTTGCTTCCTCTACAGAAATTTCAAGACGTGGATCAAACACATTGTCTACTACGTCTTTACGTGCTAAAACTTGAATTGTTCCCACTTCTGGGTTAAAGCTCACACGAACGTTTTGTGCTTGATTAAAATTGCGCTTATAAGCAGAGATTAAAGCTGCTTCAATCGCATCAATAATAATGTCTTTGCTAATGCCTTTTTCAGATTCTAATACGAGCAAAGCATCTAATAACTCAGTGCTCATGAAGATCCCCCTTCTAACTAAAACGTAACAGCAAGTCGCGCATTTGCGACTTTATCCATCGAAATTTGGATTTCTTTTTTACGTGTTTTAATTGTTAATAATAATGTTATTGTTGTACCATCGTAAGAAAGCAGTTTTCCTTCAAACATCTTTTCACCATCAATCGGCTCATATGTTTTAATTGCCACTTGTTTTCCTACCGCTTGCTGGAAGTCTTTTTCTTTCTTTAATGGGCGTTCCGCTCCAGGAGATGATACATCCAAAAAGTAAAGATGAGGAATTGGATCCTCTTTATCTAAAGCTTCGCTTAAACGTTCACTTACCGCACCGCATTCTTCAATGTCGACTCCCTTTTCAGAATCGATGAATACGCGTAAGAACCAGTCTTGTCCTTCTTTCACATACTCTACATCTACAAGTTCAAGATTTAACTCTTCAACGATCGGCTGCGCAAATGCTTCTACAACTTCTGTGACTTTCTTATCCATAAACAGCCTCCTTCCTGCCGTCATGTACCATTTAAAAGAAGAAGACCCCGCCACTTTAAAAACGGTCTATCTTATTCTTTCTCGTTAGCTAACAAAAGCCCCTGCTGTTCAGCAGGGATTATCTGTCTTAGTATTACCAAATTTAAGAAGTAAAACTTGTAACAAAATATGTATATACGACAGAAATCTTTTACCTATCTACGTAGAGAAAACATAGATAGTAACACGAAAGAGTGGGTTTCCCCACTCTTTTCTTTACACAATATACATGACATGGTTATCTCGGTTAATAGTATATCATAGGAAATGTTGATTTGCAAAGACTTTTCCTACCTACTAGAACAGTGATAACTGGTTTTGATCCGGTAAATCTCCTAAACAACCTTGACTATCTAAATACTCAATAATTGTTTTCGAAACCTTACTACGCTGCTGCAAGTCCTCTTTTGATAAGAAGTCTCCATTTTTGCGTGCTTCTACAATACTTAAAGCTGCGTTTGTACCAAGACCAGGTACCGCATTAAATGGAGGGATTAATGAGTCTCCATCAATAATAAAGTCTGTTGCATGCGAACGATACAAATCAACCTTTTGGAATGAGTATCCACGCTCACACATTTCAAGTGTCATTTCTAATACCGTTAATAAACTCTTCTCTTTCGGCGCTGCATCTAAACCTTTTTGCGCAATTTCATCAATTCTTGCACGTATAGATGCTGAACCTTTCGCCATTGCTTCTACGTCAAAGTCATCTGCTCGAACTGTAAAATATGCCGCATAGAATAACAGTGCAAAATGTACTTTAAAGTATGCGATACGTACAGCCATAAGCACGTAAGCAGCCGCATGGGCTTTAGGGAACATATACTTGATTTTCTTACATGAATCAATATACCAACCTGGTACATTATTACTTTTCATGTCGTCTTCCCATTCTTCCGGTACACCTTTACCTTTACGTACCGACTCCATGATTTTGAAGGCTAATGATGGATCTAGACCTTGATAGATTAAATATACCATGATGTCATCACGACAACCGATAACTTCGCTCAGCGTACATGTACCGTTATAAATTAACTCGTTTGCATTACCAAGCCATACGTCCGTACCATGTGATAGTCCAGAAATTTGGACTAACTCTGAGAATGTCGTTGGTTTTGTCTCTTCTAACATCTGTCTTACGAATTTCGTACCGAATTCTGGTATACCAAGTGTACCTGTTTTACAGTTAATTTGTTCTTCCGTTACGCCTAGCGATTCTGGACCTGAGAAAATTTTCATTACTTCTGGATCATCCGTTGGGATTGTTTTCGGATCAATACCACTTAAATCTTGTAACATACGAATAACGGTCGGATCATCGTGTCCGAGTATATCAAGTTTCAATAAATTATCATGAATCGAGTGGAAATCAAAATGCGTTGTTCTCCATTCAGCACCAATTGAATCTGCTGGATACTGTATTGGTGAGAAATCAAAGATATCCATGTAATCTGGCACAACGATAATACCGCCTGGATGCTGTCCAGTTGTACGTTTTACACCGGTACATCCTGCTACTAAGCGATCAATCTCTGCATTTCGAATCGTTAAGTTATGATCATTTGCATAACCTTTTACATATCCGTAAGCAGTTTTTTCCGCAACTGTACCAATCGTTCCTGCACGATATACATAGTCTTCACCGAACAGTACTTTCGTATAGTTATGGGCACGTGGTTGGTACTCCCCGGAGAAGTTCAAATCGATATCGGGTACCTTATCTCCTTTAAATCCAAGGAACGTTTCGAACGGAATGTCATGTCCATCTTTTACATACGGAATATTACAAGCAGGACATTCTTTATCTGGTAAGTCAAAACCAGAACCTACAGAACCATCATTAAAGAATTCTGATTGCTTACACTTCGGACATACATAGTGTGGTGGTAATGGGTTTACTTCTGTAATTTCCATCATCGTTGCAACAAATGATGACCCTACCGATCCACGCGAACCTACTAGATATCCGTCTACTAACGATTTTTTCACAAGCTTATGTGAAATTAAATAAATTACGGCGAATCCATGCCCAATAATACTTTTTAATTCTTTTTCTAAACGTGCTTCTACAATTTCCGGTAGCTCTTCACCATAAATGCTACGCGCCATTTTATAACTCATATCACGCGTTTCATCATCAGCACCTTCAATTTTCGGTGTATATAGATCGTCTTTTACTGGATGCACATCACCAATTAATGACGCAATCTTTTGTGTATTTGTTACAACAACTTCTTTCGCTTTGTCTTCACCTAAGAATGAAAAACATTCTAACATTTCATCAGTTGTACGGAAATGTACTGGCGGTAATGAATGTCGATTTAACGGATTGGCTCCGCCCTGCGAACTGACTAAAATTTTACGATACATTGCATCCTCAGGGTCTAAATAATGCACGTTTCCTGTAGCAACAACTGGTTTATCTAACGTCTCACCTAGTTTTACTAAGTTAGAAATGATTGTTTTTAATTGACCTTCGTCTCGAACAAGCTCACGTTCTACTAAATGACGTAACACCTCTGGAGGCATTACTTCAATGTAGTCATAGAACTGGGCAATTTCTTCTACCTCTTCAGGTGCCTTTTGCATCATTGCCTCGAACACTTCACCTTTATCACAAGCCGTTCCTACTAAAATTCCTTCACGGTATTTTTTTAATAGTGACCTCGGCACACGTGGTACACGGTAAAAGTAATTAAGGTGAGAATATGAAACAAGTTTATATAAATTTTTCAATCCAACATCTGATGTGGCAAGTAACGTCATATGACTTGGACGGCCACGCTTATACGCATCCCCTTGTCCCATGCTATCATTTAATTGATCGTGATATTCAAATCCCTTTTCAATTACGTCTTTCAACATTTTCACAAGTAAATATCCCGTCGCTTCTGTATCATAAATCGCACGGTGATGTTGTGTTAATTCAATATCAAGTTTTTTACACATCGTATTTAATCGATGATTTTTCATTTCTGGGAATAAGAATCGTGCAAGTTCTAACGTATCAATAACGGGGTTATTCGTTTTTTCTAACCCAGCCTTTTTAAAACCTACGTTAATAAAGCCCATATCGAAGCTCGCGTTATGGGCAACAAGTGTATGATCGCCCATCCATTCCTCAAACTTTTTAAACACTTCGTCCACTTCAGGTGCATCAGTTAACATATCATCTGTAATACCTGTCAATTCAATAATCGTCGCTGATAATGGTTGATGTGGATTTGCGAAAGATTCAAAGCGATCAATAATTTCGCCACCCTTTACTTTTACGGCAGCCAACTCAATGACTGTATCGTATACAGCTGATAAACCTGTCGTCTCAACGTCGAAAACAACATACGTTTCCTCTGCAAGTAAACGATGCGCTTCATTATACGCTATCGGTACACCATCATTAACTAGATTTGCTTCTACACCATATATAACTTTAACTCCAGCCTTTTTCCCCGCAGAATACGCCTCTGGGAAAGACTGAGCCACGGCATGGTCTGTCACCGCAATAGCCTCATGTCCCCATTTACCAGCTTGAGCAACAAGCTTAGAAACTGGAGTAACAGCGTCCATTTGACTCATCGGAGTATGGAGATGCAGCTCTACTCGTTTTTCGCCTTCTGGCGCTTTATCTTTACGAGACGGTCCTGTTATTTCATTAATATCATTTGCAATCATTACTAAATCTCGAACAAATGTATCGTTTTGAACAGAACCACGCGCTTTCACCCACATTCCTTTTTTCAAGGATTGCAGCATTGGAATATCTTCTTTGTCACGCGAGAACATTTTGATCATAATAGAATCCGTATAATCCGTTATTTTTAAAGTTAATAACGTACGTCCACTACGAAGCTCTTTTGTTTCTACATGGAAGACATATCCTTGAACCGTTTTTCTTCTTTCTTCATCTTGAATTTCTCGCATCGGTGTAATCTCTTCATCTGGCTTAATAAGATACCCGAGTGTAATCGGTCCTTCATACACAACGCTGCTTTCTTCAGCTTGCTTCTTCGCCATTTCTTCCATAGCTTGTATAACACGCTCGCGGTCTTCTTGCTGCGTTTGTTCACGAAACTTTTGCATTTCTTCTGTATTTTGCTGTATATGTGTGTCTAACTGAAAACGCGGGAATCCAAAAACTTCGTATTGATCCCCTACTGGTTTCGCAACGTTTTTCTTTAAAGCAGTAGACTCCAGCTCGTTATTCACATTTATTAGCAACTTCACTCCATTCACCTGTGGAAGCTGCTTCTTTAAGTATGCGAACATAGGTGAAAATGTAATTCGTTCCGTACAAAGCGGCCAATACGCCCTCACTTCTTCTTCTGTAAATTGTTTATTCTCTGTTTCTAATGCAAATGTTGTTCTTGCAATATGAGAAAATGATTGCTTAAGCTTTGTTTCTAGCAATTCATATAATTCTGTAGGCAAAATACGTGGCACTTGTAAATCAAAATGCCAACTTTTATTCGCTTTATCAATAACGAGCCTTTCAATACCACCGCCTTGTAAATATTGATTTATAAGGTCGTCTGGTATTTGCAACTGCTGGAGCAAAATTTGAAATCGCTCTTGTTGTTCATTTGTTAAAGACATAAGCACTCTCCTTCCATTTGCTATTATAAATTGAAACGTACCACAAAGAAAGATTTCTCACTTCTTCTTTTACAAAATACGTTTACAAAGAAAGAGAAGGTACCCCATTACGAGGTACCTCTTCTTATTTTAAAATATTTGCAATATATGTTTGAAGTTCTTCTACTTTTACTTCTTCAGACTCACCTGTAGCACGTACTTTCACTTCTACAATACCTTCGTCTGCTTTTTTACCGACTGTAACACGAACTGGAAGACCGAATAAATCTGCATCTGCAAATTTAACACCTGCACGTTCTGCACGATCGTCTAATAACACTTCATAGCCTTGTTCTTGTAATGAGTTGTAGATATTTTCACCCATTTCACGTTGTGCATCAGATTTCATATTTACTGGAATTACATGCACATGGAACGGTGCTACAGCTTTTGGCCAAACTAAGCCGTTCTCATCGTTAAACTGCTCTGCAATTGCTGCAACTGTACGAGATACACCGATACCGTAACACCCCATAATAAGTGGTTGTGTTTTTCCGTTTTCATCTAGGAATGTTGCGTTCATTGCTTCACTATAACGAGTTCCTAATTTGAATACATGACCAACTTCAATTCCGCGTGCGAAAAGAATTGTTCCGTTTCCATCTGGAGATTGGTCTCCTTCTTGAATGAAGCGTAAATCTGTATATTGATTTACTTTAAAGTCACGTTCTGGATTTACATTTACATAATGGAATCCTTCTTCATTCGCTCCTGAACATCCGTTAACAATTGATGCTACAGCATGATCAGCAATAATTTCGATATCACCTGTTACATTAATCGGTCCTAATGAACCAACTTCACAATTTAATAATGCTTTTACTTCTTCATGAGAAGCAAGCTCAACAACTGAAGCGCCGTATACATTTTTCACTTTCACATCGTTTACTTCGTGATCACCACGAACAAGTACAACTACTAATTTCTCATCTACTTTAAATACCATAGACTTAATGCACTTGTCAGCTGCAATGTTTAAGAATGCAGATACTTCTTCAATTGCTTTTTGGTCTGGTGTTGCTACTTTTTTAAGTGCTTTTTCGGCTTCGTCACTCTTCGTATACGTAGCTACAACAGGAGCCATTTCGATGTTTGCTGCATAATCAGATGTGTCAGAGTATGCAATTGTATCTTCACCAACTTCAGATAATACCATAAATTCATGTGTATCTTTTCCGCCCATTGCTCCAGAATCAGCAATAACTGCACGGAAATTCAAGCCACAGCGAGCAAAAATGTTAGAGTATGCTTTATATAAGCGATCGTATACTTCATCTAAGCTCTCTTGTGTAGCATGGAAAGAGTATGCATCTTTCATTAGAAACTCTCTTCCACGTAATAAGCCGAAACGAGGTCTTTGCTCATCACGGAATTTTGTTTGAATTTGGTATAAGGTTAACGGTAATTTTTTATATGATTTCACTTCATCACGCACAAGGTCCGTAATTACTTCCTCATGTGTCGCTCCTAATGCGAATTCACGAGCGTTACGATCTTTCATACGCATTAATTCAGATCCGTAAGAATACCAGCGACCTGATTCTTGCCATAATTCTGCAGCTTGCATAGCTGGCATTAATAATTCTACAGCTCCTGCGCGCTCCATTTCTTCTCGAACGATACGTTCTACTTTGTGTAATACTTTTAATCCAAATGGTAGAAAGCTATAAATACCAGAAGCATTTTGACGCATAAAACCTGCACGAAGTAATAGCTGATGACTCTTAATTTCAGCATCAGCTGGAACTTCACGTAATGTAGGACTGAATATCATACTTTGTTTCATTTATTTGCACCTCTTCATTTTACTCTTACACGCAGTAAAACCCCTCACCTCGAGTTAGGTGAGGGATTTTATTCTACGAGCTCTATTTCATTATAAGTTTCACTTTATTTTACAAGAAAAACTTACGAATGTCATTCCAAGTTACAACTAACATAAGTAACATTAATAATGCAAAACCAATAAAGTGAACCATTCCTTCTTTTTGGCGGTCAATTGGTTTCCCTCGTAACGCTTCAATTAAGAAGAAGAATAAACGGCCACCATCTAAAGCAGGAACTGGTAATAAATTAAATAAACCAAGATTAATGCTTAGAACTGCAGCTAAACTTAGTACACGCGTAAACCCATAATCTACAACTTGATCTGTTAGATTATAAATTCCTACTGGACCTGACAACTCATTAATAGAAAATTGACCAGTTACTAATTTAACAAGAGATTCAAAAATTAGTTTCGTCCATTGGTACGTTTGTTCAAATCCTGATTTAATAGAACCCATTACTGTTTTCTCTACAGGAGAATAAACACCGATTCTACCAACTTCGTCTTTTCCTTCTTTATCGAGTGTTGGCGTTACTTTCACATTAAACTGTTCATTATCACGCTTTACTTGTAACGTAATTTCTTTATTTGGGTTTTCACGTACAATAGTAACAACATCTTTCCATGTACTTGTGTTTTTCCCATCAATAGCTTGAATTGTATCATTCTCTTTCAATCCAGCTTGCTGTGCTGCACTGTTATCCATCACTTTTCCGACCATTGGTTTGTCAATAGGAACCCCTTGTACAAATCCAAGAATCACAAAAATAACAAATGCTAAAATGAAGTTCATTGCAGGACCCGCAAAGATTGTTAAAGCGCGTTGCCCTAGTTTTTTCGAGCCAAATTGTCTATTATACGGAGCAATTTGAATTTCTTCCCCCGCAGTAATAATACGAGCCTTTTCATTCACTCGGAACGTTTGAAGCTCTTCCTCGTACTCTTCATAGCCCGAAATTGTTAAATTATGCTCCAAATCAGCTTGTTCGACTTCAATAACACGAACATTTGGATACTTTTCATATCCATCAAAAACCAATTTCACAACTTCGTCTTTTTCATTTAATACAAGGCCAACCTTTTTCCCAGGCTTTAACTCAACTGTGTCCGCATCCTCGCCAGCCATTCTTACATAGCCACCAAGGGGCAGTAATCGAATCGTATACACCGTTTCATTCTTTTCAAATGAGAATATTTTCGGACCAAAACCAATCGCAAACTCGCGGCATAAAATACCTGCTCTTTTTGCGAAATATAGATGCCCTAGCTCATGGAAAAATACGAGTGCACCGAAAATTAATATAAAGGCAATCGCTGTATTCAATTCCATAACCACCTTTGCTAAATTTGTTCCATCACAAACCGTCTTGTGGCCGCATCAATTTCCAAAATTTCCTCTAAGCTCGGTCGTGCAATGACATTGTGATGGTTCATTGCTTTTTCAATGAGGTCTTCCACTGTTAAGAAACCAATTCTCTTTTGTAAAAAGGCTTCAACAGCTACTTCATTCGCTGCGTTCATTACAGCTGGCATACTTCCACCTGCTTTTCCAGCTTCATACGCAAAACGTAAACAACGGAATCGTTCTTGGTCCATTTTCTCAAAATGCAACGTCCCTATTTCCCATAAGTTTAACTGTTTTGTGTCTGAAAGAGGCAATCTATCAGGATATGAAAGTGCGTATTGAATTGGTACTCGCATATCAGGTGAACCAAGCTGCGCCATTACACTACGATCTTCAAATTCAACCATAGAATGGATAATACTTTCTTTATGTAAAACAACATCGATTTGCTCATAAGGGATACCAAAAAGCCAATGTGCTTCAATTACTTCTAGTCCCTTATTCATCATTGTAGCAGAATCAATTGTAATTTTCGAACCCATTGACCAGTTTGGATGTCGAAGCGCATCTTCTACGGTCACATGATGCAATTCATCCCTCGTTTTATCACGGAAACTTCCACCAGAAGCCGTTATAATAAGACGAGAAATTCTTTTTTCATTTTCACCATTCAAGCATTGAAAAATAGCCGAATGTTCACTATCTACTGGAAGTAACGAAACATTATGTTTTCGTGCTGCTTCCATTACAAGATGTCCTGCAGTTACTAACGTTTCTTTATTTGCAATTCCAATTGTTTTTTTCGCCTCGATTGCACGAAGTGTTGGTAACAACCCTACGCTACCTACAACAGCATTTACTACAATCTCCGCATCTGGATGTAATGCTACTTCTAAAAGTCCTTCACTACCATATACAATTTTTGTATTACCAGAAACAGATTGTAATTTTAAAACATCTTCCTCTCTTTGCACAGAGACGATTTGCGGAGAAAATTCTTGAATTACCTTTACTGCGTAGTCAATATTTTTCCCTACAGAAAAAGCAACGAGACGGAATTGGTCTGGGTGCGAGCGTAATACATCTAAAGTTTGTGTACCAATTGATCCGCTTGCACCTAATAAACTAATGTTTTTCATGACTCCAACCCCTCGTTCATTTATTAATTGTATTGTAATAAGAAGTAGAGAATTGGTAAAACGAATAACCAACTATCTGTTCGGTCTAATATACCACCATGCCCAGGTAAAATTGTACCTGAATCTTTTACGCCATAATGACGTTTAAATGCAGATTGTACCAAATCACCAATTTGTCCAAAAATAGAAATGATAATTGTCAGCACAATTAAAATTATTACATTCGATTCGACTGGGAAGAACACATTGTAAACAAGTGCCACAATAATTCCACAAACGATGCCACCTAATGAACCTTCAATCGTTTTATTTGGACTAATTTCTGGCCACAATTTTCTCTTGCCCAATGCTTTTCCTACGAAATATGCGCCTGAATCAGTAGCCCATATAACAAATAATGCGCAAAATACATATTTAATTCCTAATATTCTCGTTTCATTTAAATATAAGAATCCCATTGCCACATATGTCGTTGCCATCAGTAAAAATGAAGCATTATCAAAAGTAAATGTATTCTTAGAAAGGACTGTATATGATAAAAGTAATAAAACAATCACAAATGTGATTTCCAATTTACCTAATCCAATCCATGTAAACAGTTCTGATGCACTACTTGGAATTAAAAGAATCCACAATAATACTGCAGCTAAAACTGTCGGTACTGAAATAAGCGTAAGCTTATTCATACGAATTAATTCATATAAACCTATAGAAGCAAGTGCATACACTAAAACCGTAAAAGGCACGCCACCGTATATTACGATGGGAATGAATAGCGCGGCAGCAACCACTCCAGTAATAATTCTCTGTTTCACTACCAAACCCTCTCTTTCTACACGCCTCCGAATCTGCGCCCTCTATGTTGAAAGTCAGTAATCGCATTTAGCAAATGTTCTTCTTTGAAGTCTGGCCAATACACGTCTGTAAACCAAAACTCCGAATATGCAATTTGCCACAACATGAAATTACTAATACGTAGCTCTCCGCTTGTTCGGATTAACAACTCTGGATCAGGTAAAGAACTCGTCATTAAGTAGGAGGAAAGCATTTCTTCACTTACCTCTTCAGAACGAATTTTTCCTTCCTCATTATCTTTCATCATATGTTGCACAGCAGAAACGATTTCATCTCGACTCCCATAGTTTAACGCGAAATTAAGAATTAATCCCGTATTCTCTTTCGTATCTTCCATGGCTTTCTCCATCGCTCTGCGTGTATGCGTAGGAAGACGATCTTTTTGCCCTATTACTCGGACTTGTACGTTTTCTTCAATCAATTCTGGTAAAAATGTACCTAGAAATTCTTCTGGAAGCTTCATTAAATAATCAACTTCCTTTTTCGGTCTTTTCCAGTTCTCAGTTGAAAAAGCATAGAGAGTTAACACTTTCACATTAAGTTTACTTGCAAATTTTGTAATTTTCTTTACAACTTGCATACCTTCATGATGTCCCGCAATACGAGGCATTGCTCTCCTCTTTGCCCATCTTCCATTCCCATCCATAATGATGGCAATATGTTCTGGGATATATCCTTTTTTCACTTCTTCAACGAGATGATCAAACGATGTGTCCTTTTTACCTTTAAAAAAAGGAAAGTTTTTAAACATCATTCATACCCTCCAGCAAGCAGACGTATGCCTAAAAGTGTAAAAAGACCCCCTTAAGAAGAGGGTCATATTTGCGAAGTTATCGCTATTACACTTCCATGATTTCTTTTTCTTTGTTTTTTGCGATTTCGTCAACTTTTGCAATATATTTATCTGTTTCTTTTTGGATATCTTCAGTATATCCTCTTAAATCATCTTCTGTAATCTCGCCAGCTTTTTCAAGCTTCTTAAGATCATCATTTCCGTCACGACGTACGTTACGAACAGCAACTTTTGCTTCTTCAGCATATTTTTTCACAACTTTTACAAGATCACGACGACGCTCTTCTGTTAATGCAGGGAATGCAATACGAATTACAGTTCCATCATTAGAAGGGTTTAAGCCTAAATCTGCTTTTAAAATTGCTTTTTCAATATCACCGATAGAAGTTTTATCATAAGGTTGAATTACTAGTAAACGCGCTTCTGGAACTGTAATGTTCGCTAATTGCACAACTGGTGTTGGTGCACCATAGTAATCAACTTGTACCTTATCTAATACAGACGCGTTTGCACGGCCAGCACGAACTGTTGCTAATTCACGAGAATAAGCAGCAACTGCTTTTTCCATTTTTTCATTTGAAGACTTCAATACTTGTTGTCCCATATTTATTTCCCCCTTACCACTGTTCCGATATTTTCGCCTAAAACGGCACGTTTAATATTACCTTTTTCCATAACTGAGAATACAATTAATGGAATATCATTATCCATACATAGAGAAGAAGCTGTAGAATCCATTACACCTAAACCTTCTTTTAATACGTCTAAGTAAGTAAGCGTTTCGTATTTCGTAGCTGTTGGATCAATAGATGGATCCGCATTATATACACCATCCACATTGTTTTTCGCCATTAAAATTACATCTGCTTCAATTTCTGCCGCACGTAATGCTGCTGTTGTATCTGTAGAGAAGTATGGGTTACCTGTACCTGCTGCAAAGATAACAACACGTTTTTTCTCTAAGTGACGAACTGCTTTACGACGAATGTAAGGTTCTGCAACTTGACGCATCTCAATTGAAGTTTGTACACGAGTTTGAATTCCGATATTCTCCAAGCTATCTTGAAGAGCTAATGAATTCATAACTGTCGCTAACATGCCCATGTAATCTGCCCCTGCACGATCCATACCCATTTCACTTCCAATTTTCCCACGCCAAATGTTACCGCCACCAACAACAACAGCAACCTCTACATCAAGTTCTGCAATTTCTTTTACTTGTTCCGCAACTGACTTAATAACAGTTGGGTTAATTCCAAATCCTTGCTCTCCAGCTAAAGCTTCTCCACTTAGCTTTAAAACGACACGATTATATTTCGGTTTACTCATAATGAACCTCCAATTGCTTACATCTTTATTTTAAAAAAGGGAACACAATGTGTTCCCTAATCTGTATTAGTTACTACCTTTTACTTGGTTCATTACTTCTTCAGCAAAGTTGTCTTCGCGTTTTTCGATACCTTCACCAACAGCGTAGCGAACGAATCCTTTTAATGTTCCGCCTTTAGACTCAACGAACTGACGAACTTTCATATCAGGGTTTTTAACGAATGCTTGGTCAAGTAAGCAAATCTCTTCGAAGAATTTGCCTAAACGGCCTTCAACCATTTTCGCAACGATTTTCTCAGGCTTGCCTTCGTTTAATGCTTGTTGTGTTAATACTTGACGCTCATGCTCAACTTCTTCAGCTGTTACAGCATCGCGGTCGATGTATTTAGGGTTAACTGCAGCGATGTGCATTGCAACATCTTTAGCAGCAGCTTCATCAGTAGAACCTTCAAGAACTGTTAATACACCAATACGTCCACCCATGTGTAGGTAAGCGCCGAATGCATCTGCATCAGTTTTTGATACGATTTCGAAACGACGTAGTGTAAGTTTTTCACCAATTTTAGCGATTGCTTCGTTGATGTGCTCTTCAACTTTTTTACCGTTTTCCATTGTTTGAGCCATAGCTTCTTCAACGTTAGCTGGTTTGTTAGTTAATAAGTGAGCAGCTAATTCTTTAATTAGTGTTTGGAAACCTTCGTTTTTCGCAACGAAATCAGTTTCAGAGTTTAATTCTAAGATTAAAGCGTCATTACCGTTTGTTTCGATGAAAGTTAAACCTTCAGCAGCAATGCGGTCTGCTTTTTTAGCAGCTTTCGCAATACCTTTTTCACGTAAGAAGTCAATTGCCTTCTCCATGTCGCCGTTAGTTTCTGTTAAAGCTTTTTTGCAGTCCATCATACCTGCGCCAGTTTTTTCACGTAATTCTTTTACCATTTGAGCAGTGATTGCCATACTTTTCATCCTCCTAAAATATGTATTTATACCTTTTATAAAGGTGTTTATACCTTAAAAAAGGTGATAAAAGGCCGAACCCCTTATCACCTTTCCAACTTTGTTACGCAGTAACAGTTTCTTCACCTTGTTTTGCTTCAAGGATCGCGTCTGCCATTTTAGATGTAAGAAGTTTTACAGCACGAATTGCATCATCGTTTGCTGGGATAACGTGATCGATTTCGTCTGGATCACAGTTTGTATCAACGATACCGATGATTGGAATGTGTAATTTGCGTGCTTCAGCAACTGCAATACGCTCTTTACGAGGGTCTACTACGAATAATGCACTTGGAAGACCTTTCATATCTTTAATACCGCCTAAGAATTTCTCAAGACGCTCTAACTCTTTTTTAAGTTGAACAACTTCTTTCTTAGGAAGTACTTCGAAAGTACCATCTTCTTGCATTCTTTCGATGTCTTTAAGACGCTTGATACGCTTTTGGATTGTTTGGAAGTTTGTTAAAGTTCCGCCTAACCAACGTTGGTTAACGAAGTACATACCAGCACGAGTTGCTTCTTCTTTAATAGCTTCTTGTGCTTGTTTTTTAGTACCTACGAATAAGATGTCTCCGCCTTCAGCAGCGATGTCGCGCATCGTTCTGTAAGCTTCCTCAACTTTTTTCACAGTTTTTTGTAAGTCGATGATGTAGATACCGTTACGCTCTGTGAAAATGTAACGCTTCATTTTTGGGTTCCAACGACGAGTTTGATGTCCGAAATGAACACCAGCTTCAAGCAATTGCTTCATAGAAATTACTGACATAATATAGTTCCTCCTAAATGGTTTTTGATATCCTCCGTTTACTTCATCTCTAAGCGAAACTACAAACGTAGCACCAACACTTAAATCAGTAAACGTGTGTACTTTGTACTGACACCACTGCTTACTATATCATACTGAAATATTTCAATCAAGTCGAAAATGCGAACAATGTAAAACTTTCTTTGTTCATACTCGAATTCTAGTATTACCAACCTTCATTTCTTTTAAGCAAAAAAGTAAATACAATTAATAGTTTTCCCAGAAAACACGCTTATGACACTTTTCACAGGCACCATCTATACATTGCACAAAAAAACTCTCCTCAATCGAGGAGAGTTTTTTATAAATTAGTTTGTTTTTAATTTAGCAAGTTCCTGTAGAAACTTGTCGTTTAGCACTTTAATGTATGTTCCTTTCATACCTAAAGAACGAGACTCAATAACACCAGCACTTTCTAATTTACGTAGTGCATTTACGATTACAGAACGAGTAATTCCTACGCGATCAGCAATTTTACTTGCAACAAGTAAACCTTCTGTTCCATTTAATTCTTCGAAGATGTGCTCAATTGCTTCTAACTCACTGTAAGACAATGAGCTGATCGCCATTTGAACAACAGCTTTACTACGTGCTTCCTCTTCAATTTCTTCTGCTTTTTCACGCAAGATTTCCATACCTACAACAGTTGAGCTGTACTCAGCAAGGATTAAATCATCATCTAAGAACTCTTGACCAAGACGAGCTAATACTAATGTACCTAGACGCTCACCGCCACCAACGATTGGTACGATTGTAGTTAAACCTTGACCAAATAATTCTCTGTTTTCTACTGGGAATGCTGTGTAAGCACTGTTCACATCTAAGTTTGAAGATGTTTCTGTAATGTTGAATAAGCTTTGTGTATATTCTTCTGGGAATTGACGTTCTGCAAGCATTTGCTTCATGCGTTCGTTTTCGATTTGTTGGTGAATTGCATAACCTAGTAATTTACCACGACGGCTAACTACGAATACGTTTGCTTCGATTACTTCACACATTGTGTCAGACATTTCTCTAAAGTTTACAGGCTTCCCTGCTGCGCTCTGTAATAACGCATTTAATTTTCTCGTTTTTGCTAATAATTCCATTTCAAAAGTTCCTCCTACATGTTACTCACATATTTTTTCATCACTTGGAAACTAGGGCGAGTCACCTGATGACACTATTACAAAATAAACTGGCTCACATCTTTATTTTTAGCAATTGTTGCTAATTTCTCCTCAACGTATTGAGGTGTTATCGTTATTTTCTCTAACGTAATTTCAGATGCTTCAAACGATAAATCTTCAAGGAGCTTCTCCATAATCGTATGAAGTCTTCTTGCTCCAATATTATCTGTATCCTGATTAACTTGATAAGCAATCTCAGCAATCTTACGAATAGCTTCGTCTGAAAATTCAATTTCTATACCTTCAGTCGCTAATAATGCCATATATTGTTTAATTAACGCATTGTCAGGCTCGATTAATATTTTAACAAAATCGTCTGTCGATAATTTTGTTAATTCTACTCGAATCGGAAATCTCCCTTGCAATTCCGGAATTAAATCCGACGGTTTAGACATATGGAACGCTCCAGCTGCAACGAATAAAATATAATCCGTTTTTACTGATCCGTATTTTGTCGCAACATTCGATCCTTCTACAATTGGCAAAATGTCACGTTGCACACCTTCACGTGATACATCTACGCTATTCGACTGCTTACCAGCAATTTTGTCAATTTCATCAATAAAAATAATCCCGAGCTGTTCAGCACGATAAACAGCCTCTTGTGTAACTTCATCCATATCAATTAAGCGCTGTGCCTCTTCATTTGTCAAGAGTTTTCTTGCTTCTTTTACAGAAAGTTTACGTTTTTTCGTTTTTTTCGGCATAAAACTTCCTAGCGCATCTTGGAAATTCATTCCCATTTGTTCCATGCCAGTTCCTTGTAACATATCAAACATGGAAGACTGTTGTTCAGTCACTTCAATCGATACAATTTCTTCTTCAAGAAGCCCTGCAGCAAGCTTTCTCTCCACATCTTGACGTTTCTTTTCGATTTCAACATCTTCTTGTGTATCAGACGTTTGATTCGAATTTTGAGCGCCTCCAAAAAGCATCTCTAATGGATTTTTAAATCCAGATTGCTTCTCCGGACTCGGCACTAAAATTTCAACAAGACGTTGATTCGCTTGCTCTTCTGCTTTATCTTGAACTTTCACTACCATTTCTTCTTTTACAATACGAACCGATGTTTCCACCAGGTCACGTACCATCGACTCTACATCTCTACCCACATATCCAACTTCTGTGAATTTTGTAGCCTCAACCTTAATAAAAGGTGCTCCAACGAGTTTCGCCATTCGTCGTGCTACCTCTGTTTTCCCAACACCTGTCGGTCCAATCATTAAGATGTTTTTAGGTGCAATTTCGTCACGTAAATTTTCAGCTAATTTACTGCGACGATATCGATTTCTCAACGCTACAGCAACCGCTTTCTTTGCGTCTTTTTGACCGATGATGTATTGATCTAATTTTTCCACAATTTGGCGCGGAGTAAAATGTAAATGCATATAAAATGCCTCCCTTACGATTCTACAATTCTTCAACAATTATGTTGTGATTCGTATAAACACAAATATCGCCAGCAATCTCTAAACTCGCTTTCGCAATTTGCTTCGCTGTTAAGTATTCACTTGCATATTGCTTTAAAGCACGACCTGCAGAAAGTGCATAATTCCCACCAGATCCAATTGCTAAAATACCATCATCCGGTTCAATCACTTCTCCTGTACCTGAAACAAGGAGCATAGTTGTTTTATCCATGACAATGAGCATCGCTTCTAGCTGACGTAACATTTTATCGCCACGCCATTGTTTTGCCATTTCAACAGCAGCACGTTGCAAGTTGCCATTATACTCTTCTAATTTCCCTTCAAACATTTCAAAAAGAGTAAATGCGTCAGCAACTGATCCTGCGAAACCAGCTAAAACTTTACCTTGGAAAAGCTTACGAACTTTACGAGCTGTATGTTTCATTACAACAGCATTTCCCATCGTCACTTGGCCATCTCCAGCCATTGCACATTCTCCATTATGATGAACTGCAAATATCGTTGTAGCGTGGAAATTTCCCATAGAAAAAACTCCTTTATTTGTTTTTATAGCTTTTAAAGCAATTTATGCCCGCGGGTGATGCTTCATGTAAACAGAACGCAATCTTTCTTTAGAGACATGCGTATAAATTTGTGTCGTCGACAAATTCTCATGGCCTAATAGCTCCTGTACAGTACGTAAATCTGCCCCTTCATCTAGCATATGTGTAGCAAATGTATGCCTTAACATATGGGGACTTATCCGCATTGTCAGTGAAGCCTTTTTAATGATTTCATTTAAAACATAACGAACTCCACGACTTGTTAGCGGTGTACCTTTCGCATTTAAAAATACCATATGAGAGTCTTCGTCAGTCTTATTAACTAACTGTTTTCTCCCATTCTCTATATAAGTAATTAAAGAATCTTGCGCATAGCTTCCAAATGGAATATACCTTTGTTTTTTTCCTTTTCCCATTACTAAAATTGTTCCCACCGCAAAGTCAATATCGGTAAGTTGTAAATTGACACATTCACTCACACGGATCCCAGTCGCATACATCAACTCTAATAAAGCTTGATTCCTTTGACCTAATGGCGTTTCCGTGTCAGAAACTTCGAATAATTCCTCTAACTCTTCAGCATATAAAAACTTTGGGATTGACAATTCTTTTTTGGGGAGTGACGCAAGTGCAAACGGATTATCCTTTCGATAACCTTCACGCATCAAAAAACGATATAAACTTCGTAAGCTTGATACTTTTCTTGCGACAGATTTACGGGCTAACTTTTCATCGTGCAACGTCGTTAAGTACAAACGAACATCCGCGTATGTAACGTCTAAAAAAGAGGATATGCCTTCTCGTTCCATAAATTGCACAAAATGTTCTAAATCATTTTGATAACTTGCAATTGTATATTTTGAATAATTTCTTTCAATTTGTAAATATCCAACGAATAATTGTAACAATTTCTTCACATTCACACAACTCACCTCAATAAAGGCTACTAAATCGTATCACAACTTAGTAGCCTTTGCAAGAAATTTAACTAAATATTTACAAAATTTCGAATCGTTTCTAAAGCGCGTGCTGCGTACGCTTCATTTCGTTCAGCTTTCTTTTTAATCTTCTTCTCTAACGGTGCAAATAGACCGAAGTTCGCATTCATCGGTTGGAAGTTTTTAGCGTTCGTTGCCGTAATGTAATTTGCCATGCTACCCATTGCAGTTACTGGTGGTAATACAACTGGTTCTTCACCTTGCACAAGACGCGCAGCATTAATCCCTGCTAATAATCCTGATGCTGCTGATTCAACATATCCCTCTACTCCAGTCATTTGACCAGCGAAGAATAAATCATCACGTTGTTTATATTGATATGTTGGACGAAGCAAATTGGGTGAATTAATAAACGTATTACGATGCATTACACCATAACGTACAATCTCTGCATTTTCCAATCCCGGAATTAACTGTAGCACTTCTTTTTGTGGTCCCCACTTTAAATGTGTTTGGAAACCTACGATATTGTATAAAGTTCCCGCTGCATCATCTTGACGTAACTGAACAACAGCATATGGCGTTTTCCCTGTTTTTGGATCTTCCAATCCAACAGGTTTCATAGGTCCAAATACTAACGTCTGTCTCCCTCTACTTGCCATAACTTCTACTGGCATACAACCTTCAAAGAAAATTTCTTTTTCAAACTCCTTTAAAGGCACTGTCTCAGCAGCAATCAGAGCCTCATAAAAACGATCAAACTCTTCTTCTGTCATTGGGCAATTTAAATATGCAGCTTCCCCTTTGTCATAGCGCGATTTTAAATATACTTTATTCATGTCAATGCTGTCTTTTTCTACGATTGGGGCTGCAGCATCATAGAAGTAGAAATAATCTTCTCCTGTTAATTCTTTCAATTTTGCAGAAAGATCAGGAGATGTTAATGGACCTGTAGCAATAATTGTCGGTCCCTCTGGAATATCTGTAATTTCTTCATTCATTACAGTTACATTTGGATGGTTCTTTACGTATTCCGTTACTTTAGCTGCGAACTCATGACGGTCTACAGCTAAAGCACCTCCAGCTGGTACAGAGCACTCATCCGCCGCACGAATAATTACAGAATCCATTAAGCGCATTTCCTCTTTAATAACTCCAACTGCATTTGTTAAAGTGTTTGCACGAAGTGAGTTACTACATACTAATTCAGCGAATTTATCTGTGTGATGAGCTGGCGTTTGCCTTACCGGTCTCATTTCATATAATCTAACTTGGACACCACGTTTTGCAATTTGGTAAGCTGCTTCACTTCCTGCAAGACCTGCGCCAATGACGTTTACTACTTGTGTTGTCATTTATATCACCTTTCCTTTTCTTCCCGAAAAAAATGTGAGCAGTTACGCTCACATTTGTTGTTCTTCTTCATAATCGCACGAAATACATTGTACTTGCACGCCTTTTTTCAACTTTTTCTCTACAAGCATGCCTTCGCACTTCGGACACTTACGACCAATTGGCTTATCCCAAGATACAAAGTCGCATTCCGGATACGTACCGCACCCATAGAAAAGACGTTTCTTTTTATTACTACGGCGTTCAATAATTTGACCCTTATCACACTTTGGACAAGTAACACCGATTTCTTTCACAATCGGCTTTGTATTACGACAATCTGGGAAATTCGAGCAAGCCATAAATTTCCCGTATTTACCCATTTTAAAGACCATTGGGTGATTACATAATTCACAATCTTCCCCAGCTGGTTCATCTTTAATTTCCACTTCACGCATTTCTTTTTCCGCTTTTTCTAAACGCGGTTCAAAACCTACGTAGAAATCATCAACAATTTTTACCCAATTCGCATTTCCTTCTTCTACTTCATCAAGGCTTTGCTCCATATTGGCAGTAAATTCAATGTTAATAATTTCTGGGAAAAACTCTAAAATAAGTTCAATTACTATTTCACCAAGTTCAGTCGGAACGAAGCGTTTATTATCTAAGCCTACATACCCACGCTTTTGAATCGTTTCAAGTGTAGGTACATATGTCGACGGTCTTCCAATTCCAAGTTCTTCAAGTGTTCTTACTAGACGAGCCTCTGTATAGCGCGGAGGAGGTTGTGTAAAATGTTGCTTTGGTTCTAAATCCTTTGAAAATACAGTTTCCCCTACTTCTAAAGGCGGCAACATCTTATCCTTTTCTTCAGCACCATCATCTTTTGACTCTACATACACTTTCATAAATCCTGGGAACTTTACAACCGATCCACTTGCACGGAACTGAACATTGTTATTAATGAGTCTCGCTGTCACAGTATCCATTATAGCAGACGCCATTTGACTTGCAACAAATCGCTCCCAAATCAATTTATATAATCGAAGTTGATCACGACCTAAGAAACTTTTTAGTTCCTCTGGCTTTCTCATTACCGAAGTAGGACGAATTGCCTCATGCGCATCTTGTGCATTTGACTTTTTCGTTTCTTTCTTCTTTTCTGTTCCTATGTATTCCGTACCATACGCTTCAGTGATATAAGTACGAGCCTCTGTTTGAGCTGTTTCTGAGATACGTGTTGAATCAGTTCTCATATACGTAATAAGACCTACAGTTCCTTGTTTTCCAAGATCTATCCCTTCATACAATTGCTGTGCAAGCATCATCGTTTTCTTTGCTCGCATGTTTAACTTACGTGCTGCTTCTTGTTGCAAGGAAGATGTTGTAAACGGTAATGCAGGATTACGTTTTCGCTCTTTGCGCGTTACATTTTCAACTGAAAACGCATTGTCTTTCATCTGTTCAATTATTTCATTCACTTGCGTTTCATTTGTTAATTGAACTTTTTCACCATCTACACCGTAAAAGCTTGCTTCAAATGTGTCTTTTCCTTTTACAAATTCTGTTTTAATTGTCCAGAATTCTTCAGGTTCAAAGTTTTGAATTTCCCTTTCACGCTCGATGATTAAACGAACTGCTACAGATTGTACACGTCCTGCACTTAATCCTTTTTTTACTTTCTTCCATAATAAAGGACTAATATTGTAACCAACAAGACGATCAAGTATACGTCTTGCTTGTTGTGCATCCACTAAATCCATATTAATTGCACGAGGATGTTTAAATGATTCTTTGATTGCATCTTTCGTAATCTCATTAAACACAACTCGACAATCTGATTCAACGTCCACATTTAACGTATTCGCTAAATGCCAAGCAATTGCTTCCCCTTCGCGGTCTGGATCGGCCGCGAGATAGACTTTCTTTGCTTTTTTGGCCGCTGATTTTAAATCTTTTAAGACGGGACCTTTACCACGAATGGTAATATACTTCGGGGTGAAGTTGTTCTTTACTTCTATCCCCATTTGACTTTTTGGCAAATCGCGAACATGTCCCATAGACGCGACAACTTTGTATTTTTTCCCTAAATATTTCTCAATGGTCTTCGCCTTAGAAGGCGACTCCACGATTACGAGGTAATCTGACATGCTAGTGCCTCCTTAAGAGGTGGATTCAAGTCTTCATTAATCTTATTGATTTCTCTTGTTTTTGTCAATCAAGAATGAATATACCATACAGTGCCAATCTACCATTTGTCAATAATTGTTTAATAAAAACATAAAAATATAAGGTTAATTTAAAATCTCTTCCAAGATATCTTCTGCATTTCTTACTAGTTTTGCTCCTTGTTGAATAAGATGATTCGTTCCCGATGCCCCCTCTATAAATATAGGTCCAGGAAGCGCAAACACCTCCCTATTTTGCTCTAACGCAAGGTCTGCAGTAATAAGTGTTCCACTTCTTGATTTCGCTTCTACAACTAAAACACCTTTACTTATGCCACTAATAATCCGGTTCCTTTTTGGAAAATACCATTTTTTCGGTGCATAGTGCGGCGGATACTCTGTCAATAACAATATATATTCCTTCCACATTTCATATAAATGTCTATTTTCTTTCGGATACATAAAGGACAATCCGTGCCCTAATACCGCAATAGTCGGGCAATGATGCCTTACTGTAATCTCATGAGACATTGTATCTATCCCTTTTGCAAACCCACTGACAATAAGCCACTCTCTTTCTAATAAAGGGTGTAAAATAAACTTCAAACTCTTATGACCATATAATGATGGTTCTCTCGTTCCAACAACCGCTAATTTATTTACTTTATTCAGGAAATTTTCCTCTCCTTTTCCATATAAAACGAAGGGGGGGGTCTTGTATTTCATGTAATAATTGTGGATAATTTTCATCCCATATCGTTATATAAAAAATACGATTTTTCTCTAAATACGATATATATTGCGGAAGACTTGAACTTTGAAGAAATTTTACTAGTTCTGCAGATTTTTCCGAGGATATTCCAGTGTAGTATTCCATTTGTTTTTCGTTAAAATTATATATGTTCTCTAATTCTGGATCGACATATAGTAGCCTCTCCATCGCTTTCCAATAATCTGCTAGCAAGTAATGAAGATGTAATAATCTCTCTCTTTTCATCTTGATTCTCCTTACCCATAATTTTTATTATGTAAACAGAAAAAGTCTAAAAAGACACCCTCAAGTAAGAAGGTGTCTTTCAACAGATTAATAGTTTTTACAAGTCTCAAATAAACCTTTTTCTTTTAAAACAGAGATTAGCGTTTCTCCCATAACTGCTGGAGTTTCAGCTACTTTAATGCCACAAGCTTCCATTGTTTTAATCTTTTCAGCAGCAGTCCCTTTACCGCCAGAAATGATTGCACCAGCATGGCCCATACGTTTGCCAGCAGGCGCTGTTTGACCACCAATGAAGCCTACAACAGGTTTTGTCATATTAGCTTTTACCCATTCAGCTGCCTCTTCTTCTGCTGTACCGCCGATTTCACCAATCATAATTACAGCATGTGTTTCTTCATCTTCATTAAATGCTTTTAAAGCATCAATAAAGTCTGTACCGTTAACAGGGTCTCCGCCGATACCTACAGCAGTAGATTGGCCAATACCTTCTTGTGTTAACTGATGTACAGCTTCATACGTTAATGTACCAGAGCGAGATACGATACCAACATGACCTTTTTTATGAATATATCCTGGCATAATACCAATCTTACATTCATCCGGTGTGATTACACCTGGGCAGTTTGGTCCAAGTAAACGTGTATGTTTACCCGCCATATACCTCTTTACGTTTACCATATCTAATACAGGAATCCCTTCAGTAATACATACTACTAAATCAATTTCTGCATCAACAGCTTCCATAATTGCATCTGCCGCAAAAGCGGGTGGAACGTATACAACTGAAGCGTTTGCGCCTGTTGCTTTCACTGCATCTTCTACTGTATCAAATACTGGTACACCTTCAATATCAGTGCCGCCCTTACCTGGTGTTACACCACCGACAATTTTCGTACCGTATTCAATCATTTGTTTTGTATGGAATAAACCTTGAGAACCTGTAATACCTTGAACAATAACTTTTGTATCTTTATTAACTAATACGCTCATTTTTCTCCCCCGCTTTCTATTAGCCCACTAGTGAAACAATTTTTTGTGCACCGTCTGCCATAGATTCTGCTGCAACAATATTTAAGCCAGACTCATTTAAAATTTTCTTACCTAGTTCTACGTTTGTACCTTCAAGACGTACAACTAAAGGTAACTCAAGACCTACTTGTTTCGTTGCTTCAATAACACCTTCTGCAATAACATCACACTTCATAATGCCACCAAAAATGTTAACGAAGATACCTTTTACATTTTTGTCAGAAAGGATAATTTTGAATGCTTCTGTAACTTTTTCTGCAGTTGCACCGCCACCAACATCTAAGAAGTTAGCTGGGTCACCGTGGTAATGTTTAATGATATCCATTGTAGCCATCGCTAAACCTGCACCATTAACCATACAACCGATATTTCCATCTAAAGGAATGTAGTTTAAGTCGTATTTTGAAGCTTCAATTTCTTTTGAATCCTCTTCATCAAGATCACGAAGCTCTAAAATGTCTTTATGGCGATATAATGCATTAGAATCAAAGTTTAATTTTGCATCTAATGCCATAACTTTACCTTCACCTGTTGTAACAAGTGGGTTAATCTCAGCGATAGAGCAATCTTTTTCGATAAACGCACGATATAAGCCCATCATAAACTTCACAGCTTGTCCTACAAGCTCTTTTGGAATATTGATGTTAAATGCGATTCGGCGCGCTTGGAAACCTTGTAAGCCTACTGCTGGATCAATATATTCTTTAAAGATTTTTTCAGGTGTTTTTTCTGCTACTTCTTCAATTTCTGTTCCGCCTTCTTCAGACGCCATTAAAACAACTTGAGAAGTTGCACGATCTAAAACTAGACCTACATAATATTCTTTTTTAATATCGCAACCTTCTTCGATAAGTAAGCGTTTTACTTCCTTACCTTCAGGACCTGTTTGATGTGTCACAAGTGTAGTTCCTAAAATGCTTTCTGCATATGTACGAACTTCATCTAAATTTTTTGCAACTTTTACTCCGCCAGCTTTGCCGCGTCCACCAGCGTGAATTTGTGCTTTCACTACACATACATCTGTTCCTAATTCTTTCGCTGCTTCTACAGCTTCTTCTACTGTAAATGCAACCTTCCCGTTCGGAACGCTAACCCCATAGCTTCTAAGGACTGCCTTACCTTGGTACTCATGGATATTCATGGTCCCATCCTCCCCTGTTTTCCTGTTTTACTCGAAAAGTTTTTTAATGTTTAAAAAACATTACATTGCCATTGTATAAGATGATTGGCACGCTGTCTACAATAAAGTGTCAGAAAACTGAAATCGCTTTATTCTTTTTCGAAAATAGTAATGTTTATATGCCAAAATAAAAAAATAAGCTGTATATTTACAGCTTATTTTTGAATCATATCTTTAATTGGTGCGAATGACTTGCGGTGTTCATCTAGTACTCCATGCACTTCAATTGCCTCTAAATGTTGCTTTGTGCCATATCCCATATGTTGCTCAAATCCATATTCAGGATACTTCTCTCCCAGTTCTTTCATCATACGATCTCTCGTTACTTTTGCGATAATGGATGCTGCTGAAATCGAAACACTTTTCGCATCACCTTTAATAATTGATGTTTGCGGAATTGGTGTAGGAAGCTTCATCGCATCAATTAATAAATGTTGGGGTGTACAAGATAAATTTGCAACTGCATCTAACATCGCTTGTTTCGTTGCTTGGTAAATATTAATGTCATCAATAACTTGCGGTGATACAATTCCTACTCCAATTGCAATTGCTTGTACTTTTATTTCATCATAAAAACGCTCACGTTTCGCTTCACTCAACTTTTTCGAGTCATTTAACCCTGGAATATAAAAATCCTCAGGAAGAACGACAGCTGCCGTCACAACAGGCCCAGCCAATGGCCCGCGCCCTACTTCATCAATACCCGCAATATATGTGACCCCTTTTTCACGCAAAGCATTTTCATACTTGGACATTTCAAAAAACTTCTCTTTTTCTTTCTGTTCTAACTCTTTTTGTTTATACCACTTCAAAACGAGCTTTTGAACACCTTTTCGATCATCTTTCATTAACAGTTGAAAGCGATCATCTTCTTCATTCATAATTTCTTTCAATACATTTTCTGCTTCTTTTATCGTCATAGTTTGCATTTATACAAGCTCCTTTTTAAACATATCCAAAAAGAAAAGACGCACAAACGCACGTCTTATACTTCTTCTATTTTTTCCACATCTTCTACTTGCTCTGCAAACTCTTCCGGTGTTTCAAACGTCATTTTTCCAAGTTTGCCACCACGAAGCTCACGAAGCACAAGCTCAGATGTCTTATCATAATCAATCATTCCGCCGCCCATTAAGCAGCCTCTATTTTTTCCAATTGCATCGAATAATTCCACGATATCTTCTGGAATCTCATTTAAATTATAGCGTTCTTTCAAGCGTTCTGGATAATGTTTCTCCATAAAACGTAATGCGTAAACAGCTACATCTTGTAAATTTAAAATTGAATCTTTAATTGCACCCGTTGTCGCTAAACGAAGACCCACTAATTGATCTTCAAATTTAGGCCACAGAATACCTGGTGTATCTAACAATTCCATTTCCTTCCCAACTTTAATCCATTGTTGAGCTGTTGTCACACCTGGACGATCTCCTGTTTTAGCAATATTTTTCTTTGCCAATTTATTAATCAATGTAGATTTACCAACATTTGGTATACCTACAATTAATGCACGAATCGCTCTCGGTCTAATACCTTTTGCAACCATTTTATCAAATTTTTCTTTAACAAGCACTTTACAAGCTGCTGCAATTTCCTTCATACCTTGTCCAGCTTGCGCGTTAATCGAAATTGCCATATGGCCTTTTTCTTTAAAATATGCGATCCATTGTTTTGTTAAACGATCATCCGCCATATCCGCTTTATTTAAAACAACAAGCCTTGGCTTATGTGTAATGATTTCATCAATCATTGGGTTTCGAGATGATAATGGTAATCGAGCATCTACAAGTTCAATTACAACATCAATTAATTTTAATTTCTCCGTTACTTGGCGTCTAGCCTTCGCCATATGCCCTGGAAACCATTGAATTACCATGTTGCCACCTTCTTTTTCATTTATTTCACAATACGTGCGTCTTCTAACGGCCAATATAACATATTAGCTTTACCAATTACTTGATCCATTGAAATCGTACCGATTGAACGGCTATCTTTACTAAAACGACGATTATCACCTAAAACAAATAATTGATCTTTTGGAACGGTTTTCTTGCCTGTCATTTCTTCAAGATTAAAATCATATGTAAGCGGTCCGTCAGCAATTTGCTTTTTCTGCTTGTCTAAATACGGCTCCTCATAAGCCTTTCCGTTAACATACAGTTTATCATTACGATACTCTATTTCATCGCCTGGCAGGCCTATAATACGCTTAATGTAATCTTTATCTTCTGTTGCTCGAAATACGATAATATCAAAGCGTTTTGGATCTCCAATGTGATAACCAATTTTATTCACAATCATTCGATCACGATCATGTAAAGTAGGTGCCATCGATACCCCGTCTACGAGAATTGGCGCAAAGAAAAACTGTCTAATAACACCAGCTAATACAACAGCAATCAAAATTGCTTTAATCCATTCCCAAAGTGAACTCTTCTCTTTTTTCATGCATTTCCCCTCCACGGTTATGTAAACTGCTCGTATTATACCAAAATTTCATATAGATTGGAAAAAGGGAGCTTGTGCATTTACAAGCTCCCATACATGTCTTATCGAATTTCTTTAATACGTGCTTTTTTACCGCGAAGGTTACGTAAGTAGTATAACTTAGCACGACGTACTTTACCACGGCGAAGTACTTCGATTTTCGCGATTCTTGGCGTGTGAACTGGGAATGTACGCTCAACACCTACACCGTAAGAAATCTTACGAACTGTGAATGTTTCACTGATTCCGCCACCACGACGTTTAATTACAACACCTTCGAAAAGCTGAATTCTTTCACGAGTTCCCTCAACAACTTTTACGTGTACACGTAAAGTGTCACCAGGACGGAATGAAGGAAGGTCAGTTTTTAATTGGCCTTTTGTAATTTCTGCGATTAATTGTTGCATATTAAATTCTCTCCTTTAAACAGATGCTCTTATAAAGTCTTAATAAATTACAGCGGAACATCGTTAATACGGCTACTGATTTCAGTAGCACAAATGTTATAATAGCATATTACTAAGCCTGTTGCAATAGCAAATATATGAAGTTATTACTGCTCTCGCTTTATTTCCTCAAGCCATTTTTTCTCTTGTTTAGATAACTCTCTCTCATCTAATAAATCAGGTCTACGCGTATACGTTCGGCGCAAAGATTCCTTATGTCGCCATTCATCAATGTTTTTATGATTCCCTGACATTAATACATCCGGTACCTTCATACCACGAAAATCAGCTGGACGTGTATAATGAGGATGCTCTAATAAACCTGTACTAAACGAATCCTCTACTTGTGAAGCATGATTTCCTAGCACACCCGGCAAGAGACGTACCACACTATCAGTAATAACCATAGAGGCTAATTCTCCGCCCGTTAATACATAGTCACCAATAGAAATCTCATCCGTTACAAGATGCTCACGAATTCGTTCGTCATATCCTTCATAATGCCCACATACGAAGATTAAATGTTCTTCCCCTGCAAGCTCTTCCGCTTTCTTCTGCGTAAATCTTTCGCCCTGCGGACACATTAAGACAACTCTCGGCTTACGCTCTGTCTCTTTCGTCAAATCTTCTACAGCATCAAAAATAGGCTGAGGAGTAAGCACCATACCAGCTCCTCCGCCGTAAGGATAATCGTCTACGCTATTATGCTTACTTGTTGTATAATCGCGAAAGTTAACAACACGAAGGTTTACCGCTTCTTTTTCTTGCGCCTTCTTTAATATAGAAGATCCAAATACACCGGTAAACATGTCTGGGAACAACGTTAAAATATCAATTTTCATTATAGCAGCCCTTCCATTACATGAATGGTTACTAATTTATTTTCAATATTAACTTGAAGTACAACGTCATCGATATAAGGAATTAAGAGATCTTGACCCTTCGGGCGTTTAATTACCCAAACATCATTTGCACCAGGAGATAGAATCTCTTTGATTGTCCCTAGCGCTTCTCCTTCTTCCGTTACAACACTGCAACCAATAATTTCATGATAGTAGTATTCACCTTCAGCAAGTTCGCCTAACTGCTCTTCTGGTACTTTTATTAAAGAACCTTTAAACTTCTCTACTTCATCTACATTGTTATATCCTTCAAATGTTAATAAATCGAATGTCTTATGTTGGCGATGAGAAGTTACCTTCACCGGAAGATAGTCTGTGCCTTTCTCATTCGATATGTATAGCGTATTTCCTACTTTATATCGCTCTTCTGGAAAATCAGTACGAGAAATAACACGGATTTCTCCTCTTACGCCATGAGTATTTACAATTTTCCCTACGTTAAACCATTTTGTCATAAATAGTATGTCACCCCTGGTTTCTATATAAATTAAGCATCTCCATTTCACAGATGGAACATGCAATCTCTATTTAAATGTTAAAAAAGGGAGAGGAATAACTCCTCGCCCTTTTTACGTTTATTGAATTTCCAGTGTTACTTTTTCATCATTATGATGTCCCACTGAATACAAGAGCATTCGAATCGCCTTCGCAACTCTCCCTTGCTTTCCAATGACTTTTCCAACATCCTCAGGATGTACAGTTAATCGATACTTTATCTCTCCGTTGCAAAGTTCCTGTGTAACTTTTACATCTTCAGGATAATCGACAAGAGGCTTGACAATCGTCTCGACTAACTTCTTCATAGTCATTGCCTCAATTACTTACCTTGTTTAGATAAGTGGAATTTCTCCATGATACCTTGGTTAGAGAATAAGTTACGAACTGTATCAGATGGTTTAGCACCATTTCCTAACCATTTTAATGCTGCTTCTTCGTTGATCTTAACTTCAGCTGGTTGAGCAACTGGATTGTAAGTTCCGATTTCCTCAATGAAACGTCCGTCACGAGGAGAACGAGAATCTGCAACAACTACACGATAGAAAGGAGTTTTTTTAGCTCCCATACGTTTTAAACGAATTTTAACTGCCATTTATAAAGCACCTCCGAATTTATTTCACACAGATAATTATATTAGCAAAAAGACTATTGCTTTGTAAAGTATTTTTTCTTAACAGAGCCATCTTTTTTTCCTTACATGAATGGAAACTTCAATCCACCTAGTCCTTTTTTCTTACCTTTTTGCATTCCCGTCATCGTCTTCATCATTTTTTTCATGTCATCGAATTGCTTAATTAGACGATTGATTTCTTGTACAGTTGTACCGCTACCTTTGGCAATGCGCTTTTTGCGACTAGCATTGATTATTTCCGGCTGTTCTCGTTCTAATTTAGTCATAGAACGAATAATTGCCTCAATATGCCCAATTTGTTTTTCATCAACTTGCGCATTTTTCAGCCCTTTAATTTTATTTGCACCAGGAAGCATTCCTAACAATTCATCAAGCGGCCCAAGTTGGCGCACTTGTCCAAGTTGTTCTAGGAAATCGTCAAGCGTAAACGAAAGCGTACGCATTTTTTGCTCAAGTTCTTTTGCTTTCTCTTCATCAACTGTAGCTTGCGCTTTTTCAATTAACGTTAAGACATCGCCCATCCCTAAAATACGGGATGCCATACGCTCTGGATGGAACGCTTCAATTGCATCTAGTTTTTCACCCATACCAGCAAATTTAATCGGCGTGTTTGTTACAGCCTTAATAGATAATGCAGCACCACCGCGCGTATCACCATCTAATTTCGTTAATACAACACCTGTTAAACCTAACTGTTCATGGAAACTTTGTGCAACATTTACCGCGTCTTGCCCGGTCATCGCATCGACAACAAGGAAAATTTCATCCGGTTTCGCAACTTCTTTCACTTTCGCTAATTCATCCATTAATTCTTCATCAATATGCAGGCGACCCGCTGTATCGATTAAAACATAATCGTGATGATCTTCTTTTGCTTTTGCAATCGCTTGTTTCGCAATTTCAACAGGACTTACTTGATCTCCTAAAGAAAATACAGGCATGTCCAATTGCTTCCCTAATGTTTCAAGCTGTTTAATCGCTGCTGGACGGTAAATATCCGCTGCAACAAGCATCGGTTTACGATTATGCTTTTTACGAAGCAAATTCGCAAGCTTACCTGTCGTCGTTGTTTTACCCGCACCTTGCAGACCAACCATCATAATAACAGTCGGTGGCTTATTAGCAACAGCAATTTTGCTTTGCTCTCCGCCCATAAGTTCTGTAAGTTCTTCCTGTACAACTTTAATTACTTGTTGTCCAGGTGTCAAACTTTTCATTACATCTTGTCCGACAGCACGTTCAGACACACGCTTCACAAAATCTTTTACTACTTTAAAGTTAACATCCGCTTCTAAAAGAGCTAGACGAACTTCTCTCATCATTTCTTTCACATCGGCTTCAGAAACTTTTCCTTTGCCGCGGATTTTTTGCATTGTCTGTTGAAGTCGGTCGGCTAATCCTTCAAATGCCATATTGCCGCCCTCCTAATCTAATTTTTCGATAGCTTCAACAACTTGTTTCATTTCTTCATTCACATGCTCTTCTTCGCTGATTAGCTGTTTTAGCTTTGCAACAAGTCGCTGTCGCTCTTGAAACTTTTGAAGTAATACTAATTTTTCTTCATATTCTTCAAGCATCGCTTCAGTCCGTTTAATGTTATCATACACGGCTTGGCGACTTACATCAAATTCTTCCGCAATTTCACCAAGAGATAAATCATCTAGATAATAAAGCGACATATAACTTCTTTGTTTTTGCGTTAACAACGATTGATAAAAATCAAATAAATAGTTCATTCTCGTTGTTTTTTCGAGCATGTTGGATCATCCTTTGTTAAGTGATTTCCCTTTACATGAATTAGTTTACATGTAGTCCAAAAGAGTGTCAAGTTTTTTTCTTAACATCATATATTTTTTGTAGAAAAAGAAGCGGAAATACCGCTTCTTTCGCTTATACTTCTTCTGTTTCTACTAAGTTCGCAAATAAACCATACACATATTGTTCTGGATCAAACTGCTGCAAGTCATCCATCTGCTCTCCTAATCCAACAAACTTCACCGGTACATCCATTTCGTTACGAATCGCTAATACAATACCACCTTTAGCAGTTCCATCTAACTTCGTTAAAACAATACCAGTTACATTCGTTGCTTCACGAAATGTTTTCGCTTGGCTTAAACCGTTTTGTCCTGTTGTTGCATCAATAACAAGCAATACTTCATGAGGAGCACCTGGTACTTCACGCTCAATTACACGCTTTACCTTCTCTAACTCTTTCATTAAGTTCACTTTATTTTGCAAGCGTCCTGCTGTGTCACATAGTAATACATCTACCTTACGTGCTTTCGCTGCTTGTACAGCGTCATACATAACCGCCGCTGGATCAGATCCAGATCCTTGTTTAATCACTTCTACACCAACGCGATCGCCCCATACTTCTAATTGTTCAATCGCTCCAGCACGGAATGTGTCTCCTGCCGCCAATAGGACTGACTTACCTTCTGATTTAAACTTATGCGCCAGTTTACCAATTGTCGTCGTTTTTCCTACACCATTAACACCAACAAATAAAACAACCGTTAATTGGTCCTCTTGCATATTAATTTCGTTACTAAAATCGCTGTCACCTTTGTAAATTCCTACTAGTTTTTCTGAAATAACAGCTTGTACTTCTTTTGGATCTTGAATGTTACGACGTTGTACTTCTTCTTTCAATTGGTCAATTAATTCCATTACCGTCGCAACGCCAACGTCTGCACCGATTAAGATTTCTTCTAACTCTTCGAAGAAATCTTCGTCCACTTTACGGTAACGATACACTAAATCATTCACTTTATCCGCAAATGAATTTCTCGTTTTTTCTAATCCTTGTTTAAATTTCTCTGTAACTGTATCCGTTTGTTTTGAAATTTTTTCTTTTAGTTTTTTAAAAAAACTCATACTTTCCCATCCTTCCTATTCACTTGCAATAAGTTCTTCTCCGGCGTCTAAACGAACCGAAACAAGTTTAGATACCCCTGATTCTTGCATTGTTACACCGTACAACACATCAGACTCTTCCATTGTACCTTTTCTATGTGTAATTACAATAAACTGCGTCTCATCACTGAATTTCTTTAAATACTGTGCAAAACGAGCTACATTCGCCTCATCAAGGGCCGCCTCTACCTCATCTAGTACACAGAATGGTACTGGGCGTACTTTTAAAATACCAAATAAAAGCGCAATTGCTGTTAAGGCACGCTCTCCACCTGAAAGTAAACCTAAGTTCTGCAGTTTCTTCCCTGGCGGTTGTGCTACAATATCAATACCTGTATTTAGTAAATCCTCTGGATTAGTCATTACTAAATCCGCTCTACCGCCTCCAAATAATTCAGAGAATACCGATTGAAACTCCATTCTAATGCCTTCAAACGTAGTAGAAAAGCGTTTTTTCATTTCTTCATCCATTTCGGTAATAAGCTGGTGCAATGTCGCTTTCGCTTCTTCTAGGTCGTCTCTCTGCTCTAGTAAGAATGTATGACGCTCCGCTACACGTTCATATTCATCAATTGCCCCTAGGTTCACTGTACCTAACTCTTCTATGGATAATTTGATTAATTTTACTTTCTTACGCGCATCTTCTGCAGGCATTGTCATTGTATATTTTAGTTTTGCCGCTTCAAATGAAATCGTATATGTTTCACGTAAATGTTGTAATCTATTTTCTAACTCTACATCAAGTCGGTTAATTTTCACCTCTTGATCTTTCAACATCTCAAGAATGTATTTATGTTTACCTGTGGTCTCTTTCAGATTACGCTCTAACTGTTCTACTCTCTCTTGTAACGATACACGTTGTTCACGACGAGAGCGAATTAACTCTGAAGTTTGATTACGATCGTATGCTTTCTTCTCAATCATATTCGTAATTTGCTCTTCACCACTTGAGTTCGATGTCATTTCTTGTTTTAAGAATGCTAAGTCCTCTTTCGTTTTAACAAGCGTTGCATCTGTTTCTTCTTTTTCCTTCGTCAATCGTTCAACTTTTTCTTTTTGGTTAGATAAGCGTTGTTGCTTTTCAGCTGCTAACACTTTTAACTCTGTCATTTCTTTTTGAACTTTTTCTTTCGAAGAATGCTGCTCACTTTTTTGTTTCGTTAAAGCTGCAATGTTACTATCTAATTCCGTAATCTCCACTTGAAGGGTCGCTAAAATCTTTTCTAGCTCTTCTTTACGCCCTTGCATTTTCACTTGATCTTGTAAGAACCCTTCAATCTCTAAATCATAAATTGATAAACGATCATTAATACGATGTTCTTCTAATTCTAAGCGACTAATTTCTTCTCTTAATTTCTGTTCTTCTACACGCTCTACCTCTACACTTTGTCTCAGTTCGCGTATTTGTACTTCTTTTTCTTGAATTTCTTGCTTTACTGCTTTAACAAAGTTTTCTAACTTCGTCGTTTTTTCTTCCATATCAGTTAACTTGTTCGTCCACTCTTCTAGCTCACGTTGACGTCCTAATAAAGAAGATTTCGCCTGTTTTACCGCTCCACCTGTCACAGAACCGCCAGGGTTCACTACATCACCTTCGATTGTTACAATGCGATAACGGTATTGTAGTTGTTTCGCCAACTCATTCGCCCCGCGTAAATCTTTTGCAACAATAACAGTACCTAATAAATTTGAAACTACATTTTCATATTTATTATTGTACTGCACAAGTTCTGCCGCCACACCTACAAACGATGGGTGTTGATTTGCAATGCGTAATTGCTCAAATGATAATGATCTGCTTTTAATAACAGCTTGCGGTAAAAACGTTGCACGTCCATGTTTATTTTGCTTTAAAAATGCAATCGCATTACGAGCATGCTCCTCTGTTTGTACAACAATATGCTGCATCGCTGCACCTAGAGCGATTTCCATTGCAACTTCGTATTCTTTCGGTACCGTTAACAGTTCCGCAACAGCCCCCTCGATACCTTGCAACCTATTTTCTCTAGCTTTCAATACTTCACGTACACCTTGATAGAATCCAGAATAATCTTCTTGCATCTCTTCAAGCATTTCTTTTCGAGAACGTGCCTGTTGCACAAATTGATATGCTTGATACAGTTTTGTTTCATTTTCACTATACTGCGTCTTACATTTCCCAAGCGCCGCCTCTGTCTTCTGTATGTTTGAGAGAATGCCAGCTACTTTTTCTTTCGCTTGTTCGTAACTTTCTACAAGTTTCGTCTTTTTCGCTGTAATTTCCATACGCATTTCTACATATTTCGCATTTTCTTCATCAAGGCGTTCATTTTTAGAGTTTTGTTGTTTAGATTGTTCTTCAATCATAGATAATTCATTACGATGACTAGCTTGTTGATTTAAAAGCTCAATATAGTCACCTTTTAAATTCTCAATCTGTTCCTCTAAATTGTCAGCAAAAGTAGCAAGTAATTGCTCATTATCATGCAATTTTTGCTCCAACTCTTTTACTTCATTCACAAATTGCATTAAAGCTTCTGTACTTGAATCAATCTCACCATCGTAACTTTTAGCTTTCTCTGTTAATTCAACAATTAACTGCTCAAGTTGCGCACAATGCGTCGTAGCATTTTGCTTTCTCTCTTTTAACAACTCGCGCTGTCCTTCAAGTTTTTCTAGCTCTTTACTAGAAAGAAGAAGTACTTCTTGTAACGAGTCTACAGACTCATCTACCGCTTGTAATTGTCCTCGTAATTCCTCAAGCTCTTCTTCACTTTTTTGTAAATTCGTTGACATTTTAGCTTCTTCGTTTTTATTATGCCCAAACTGATTTCGAAGCGCTTCCCATTTCTCATGCAATTCTTCAATTTCATGGACAATAAGCGCAGCTTCTACTTTCTCTAATTCTTCTTTATTCTCAAGATAATCTTTCGCAATAGAAGCTTGTCTTTCTAAAGGTTCTACTTGACTACTTAATTCATGAATTATATCTTGCACACGATTTAAGTTTTCTTGTGTCTCTGCTAATTTACCTTCAGCTTTCTTTTTGCGAAGTTTGTATTTTAGTACGCCTGCCGCTTCTTCAAATACACCTCGACGCTCTTCTGACTTACTACTTAAAATCTCTTCAACTTTCCCCTGGCTAATAATCGAAAAAGCTTCTCTTCCCATACCAGAGTCCATAAATAAATCAATAATATCTTTCAATCTACATGATTGTTTATTAATATAAAAATCACTATCACCTGAACGAGATACACGACGTGTTACACACACCTCATTGTATTCAATTGGTAAACGTTGATCTTCATTATTTAAAGTTATTGTTACTTCAGCAACATTAACCGCTCTCCTCGTATCACTGCCTGCAAAAATAATATCCTCCATCTTTGCACCACGTAATGATTTTGCAGATTGTTCACCAAGTACCCAGCGAATTGCATCAGTAATATTACTTTTCCCGCTTCCATTAGGTCCTACTACAGAAGTTACACCTGGGACAAAATCAACAGATACACGCTCAGCAAAAGACTTAAACCCTGCTATTTCTAATCTTTTTAAAAACACGAAAGGCCTTCCTCCTATTCTCCGTCTTTATAAATGTTCTCTATACAAAAACAAGTATTATACGGATTTACCTTCTTTTTCTTTACAAACAAAAAGAAAGTTTCATTCTATGCACAAGGAATCCCCCTCATTCAAAGGGGGATTCCTTATAGTTGTTCTTTTAATTTTTTCAATGCTTCTGCAGCAGCTTGTTGCTCTGCTTCTTTTTTTGACTTACCACTACCAAGACCTAAAGCTACGTTATTTAACGTAACACGTGACACAAATTCTCGATTGTGAGCTGGTCCTTTTTCTTGCAAAATTTGATACTCAACATTGCCACTGCCATCACGCTGAATCAATTCTTGCAACTGACTCTTATAATCCATCACATGAGAAAAAGCACCCTCATTAATTTTCGGATATACAATTTCTTTTAAGAATTCCCAAACTGTTTCTAGCCCTTGATCAAGATAAAGGGCACCAATAAACGCTTCAAAGACATCCGCTAATAAAGCTGGTCGTTCACGTCCACCTGTCATTTCTTCACCTTTTCCTAATAAAACAAGGCTACCAAATGACAATTCGTTCGCAAAACGAACAAGAGATGGCTCACATACAATAGCTGCACGTAGTTTTGTTAACTCTCCTTCGCTCATTGTCGGATATTTTTGAAACAGATACTGCGATACAGTCAGTTCCAATACTGCATCTCCAAGAAATTCAAGACGCTCATTATCTTCATGCGGTTTTTTTCGATGCTCATTCACATACGATGAATGCGTAAATGCTTGAATCAATAATTTTTCATCCGTAAACGTAATACCTATCTTTTCTTGAAACACTTTAAATGCTTCACGATATTTTGTTTCGTATTTTTTTTCTCTATATTTTCGGTACGGCATAGGTCCCTCCAGATATAAGCCGAGAAAGCCCCGCTAAAAAACGGGACTTCACTTAAGCATTATAGATGACTCTCTATGTAAGTCACAGCATCGCCAACAGTAGCAATCTTTTCAGCATCTTCATCAGAAATTTCCATTTCGAATTCATCTTCTAATTGCATTACAAGTTCTACTACATCTAGGGAGTCTGCTCCTAAATCTTCCTTGAAGCTTGCAGCTGGTACTACCTCAGTCTCTTCTACTCCTAAACGATCAACGATGATTTTTGTTACGCGCTCTAAAACATCTGCCATTCCATTCACCTCCCCTCAAATATTATATTAAATATTGACCAAAAAAACTAGGTGAAATCAATTCTTTTATTACATTACCATACCGCCATCAACATTTAACGTTTGACCTGTAACATATTTGCTTTGATCAGAAGCAAAAAACGTTACAGCATTCGCTATATCTTTCGCTTCACCAAATTGAGCAGCTGGAATAACTTTTAACATTTCGGCTTTAATATTCTCATCTAGTACATCCGTCATATCAGTCGCAATAAAGCCCGGCGCAATTGCATTCACTGTAATATTTCGACTTGCTAACTCTTTTGCAGATGTTTTTGTTAATCCAATAACACCCGCTTTAGCAGCAACATAGTTAGCTTGTCCTGGGTTTCCTATAACACCAACAACAGAAGCGATATTTATAATTCTACCATGACGTTGACGCATCATATAACGAGATACTGCTTTTGTACATAAGAATACACCTTTTAAGTTTGTATTAATAACTGTATCCCATTCTTCTTCTTTCATACGCATTAATAAATTATCTTTCGTTACACCAGCATTATTTACAAGAATATCAACTTGTCCAAATGTATCTACTGTTTGTTTCACCATATCTGTAACATCATCAACATTTGCAACATCTGCTCTTACCGCAATTGCATCAGAACCTAATTTTTTAATTTCATCTACTACTTCATTTGCTTTTTGTTCATTACCAGCATAATTTACTACTACATTTGCCCCTTGTTTCGCTAAATCGATCGCAATCGCGCGACCAATTCCACGTGAAGCGCCAGTTACTAATGCTACCTTCCCTTTTAACATCAGTTTTCTCCTCTCAAATTTGAAATGGTATCTTTTAATGTCTCTTCATCGTATATCGCATATGCTTTTACTGATGAATCAATTGACTTCATAAGTCCAGCAAGTACTTTTCCAGGTCCAATTTCAATAAATATATCTACTCCCTGGTTCACCATATATTCAATAGACGGGTACCATAATACAGGCGAATAAAGCTGTTCGATTAACTTTTCTTGAATGTCTGCACCACGTGTAATAACTTCCGCCGTAACATTTGCAATAACAGGAATATTCGTGTCATGAATTGTAATTTCATTTAAAACACTTTGGAACTTCTCAGCTGCCGGCTTCATAAGTGAAGAATGGAATGGCCCACTTACTTTTAGTGGAATCGCTCTCTTTACACCATTTTCTTTCGCTCTTTGAGAGGCAACCTCTACGCCTTGCTTCGTTCCAGAAATTACAATTTGCTTCGTACTATTCATATTAGCGATTTGCACTGCATATCCTTCACTTGTTACTTCTTCTGTAACTTGTTTCAGCATATGTGGATCAGCACCTAATATAGCTGCCATTGCGCCTTCCCCACCCGGAACAGCTTCTTCCATATATTCCCCGCGTTTCCTTACAGCATATACAGCATCTTCAAAAGTTAATGCACCAGCTGCTACAAGAGCGCTATATTCGCCTAAACTATGACCAGCGACAAAGTCAGGTGTAATGTCATACTCTTTCAAAGCTGTCAAAATAGCAAAACTCGTTGTTAATAATGCAGGCTGCGCATTTGTTGTTAATGTAAGCTTTTCCTGCGGTCCTTCAAAAATCACTTCTGAAAGTGAATCTTGCAACACCTCATCTGCTTTTGCAAACACTTTTGCAACCTCTTTATTATTCTCTGCTAATTGTTTACCCATTCCAACTGCCTGTGAACCTTGGCCCGGAAAAAGAAATGCTATTTTTCCCATTTCAAATCCTCCTCTTATTGGAGTGACTCTTTCTCCATTACGCTTGAAATCGTAGGAATTACTTCTTTCGCTACCATTTCTCTCGTTTGACGAATCGCACTAAATATCGACTGGTCATTAGAAGAACCGTGAGCCTTAATGACAGGTGCTTTCAATCCAAATAATGCAGCTCCTCCATACTCCGAATAATCCATTTTATCTTTTAATACCATAAGTTTTGGTTTTAATACCGCCGCTGCTAATTTACTCGTAAACGAACTCATTAGTTGTTCTTTCAACATAGAGAATAGCGCAAGTGCTGTTCCCTCTAATGATTTCAACGCTACATTCCCTGTAAAACCATCACATACAACAACATCTGCTACACCTTGCAATAAATCTCTTGATTCAACGTTCCCAACGAAATTAATTGGCGCATCTTTAAGCATTGCAAACACTTGCTTTGAAAGCTCGTTTCCTTTTCCATCCTCTGTTCCAACGTTTAATAGTCCAACGCGAGGATTTTCAATTCCTCTTACCTTCTCAGCATAAACAGATCCCATTACTGCATATTGATATAAATGAATTGGTTTTGCATCAACATTTGCTCCAACATCTAACATAACAAAACCTTTTCCATCTACAGTTGGCATTGTAGGCGATAAAGCTGGTCGCTCAATTCCTTCCATACGACCGACTACAAATAATCCAGCTGCCATTAAAGCTCCTGTACTACCTGCGGATATACAAGCGTCTGCTTCTCCATCCTTTACTTGTTGTGCCGCAAGCACCATTGAAGCTTGTTTTTTTCGACGAACCGCTCTTACCGGTTCCTCCGTTGATTCTATTTTTTCGTCTGTATGAAGAATAGTAATTCGTTCATCACTCGTTAAGTATTGACGAATTTCCTCTTCTTTCCCTACTAACGTAATATGTAAATCAGAATATTCCTTAATAGCTTTCATTGCCCCTAATACTACAGCCTTTGGAGCGTGATCTCCGCCCATTGCATCTATTGCGATTTTCATAAGTTGTTACCTTCCTCACTATAATTACTAGATCGATACATTTCAAAAGTGCCTGTAAAAACAAGTTCTTCTCCAACGAAGCTACGCACTTTGACAACCGTCCGTCCCTTATCATTCTCTACATCTTCAACGCGCGCTTTTGCAACAACACGCTCCCCTAATTTTACAGGGCGAATGTATCGAATGGTAGACTTTGCAGTTAAAGCTAATTCTTCATCAATAACCGCAACAGCTAGTGAGTTTGCTTGCGCAAACAGATGATGCCCACGGGCAATTTGATTTCTTTTAAATACATGTTCTACCTTTACTTCAAAGATAGAGATTGCATGTCTATCTAATTCAATATCAATAATTTCTCCAACAACCTCTTCTAACGGTAAAGATTTCACATCTTCTTCATGTTGCTTTGTAGCTACATGTTTAATTCTCTCTCTTAATTCAGGAATAGACAATTCCATACGATCAAGTCGTACTGTTTGTATACTCACTTGAAATTTTTCCGCTAAATCTTCATCCGTAATAAAAGGATTTGATTCGATTGTTTGTTGTAATAACTCTTGTCTTTCTTTTTTACTTCTTCTTTTTTTCATACCGCACCATCCATTTTTATGACTAGGTACTAACAGTAGTATATAATCATTAAAAGTAGAATGCAACAAAAACTTTTGTTGACTCCCTTTAATCGAGCTTCTCTCCTTGGAACACACCTGTCCCATCAAGATACGTACGCAAGGCAGCGTACTGATCATTGTGCCAAAACGCTTCTGAATCTACTAGTATCGCCGCATCTTGCCTTGCTGTTTCTAACGCTCGATAATCATGTACCATGTCAGCAACCTTAAATTCTGGTAAGCCACTTTGCTTACTCCCAAAGAAATCTCCAGGACCTCGTAATTCTAAATCTTTTTCTGACAATACAAATCCATCATTTGTTTCAGTCATTATGCGCATTCTTTCTTTCCCTGTTTCTGATTTAGGGTCTGCTATTAATAAACAATATGATTGTTCACTACCACGGCCGACACGCCCTCTAAGCTGATGAAGCTGCGATAAACCGAAACGTTCTGCATCATAAATAACCATTACAGTCGCATTCGGTACGTTCACACCTACTTCAACAACTGTTGTCGATACAAGAATTTGCACTTTATTTTCACTAAACTGTCCCATTATCTCTTCTTTTTCCTGAGACGATAATCTCCCATGCATCAATCCAACTTGGCATTTCCCTTGGTAATGATGCGTCAGCATACTATGTAAGTCGATAGCATTTTGCACATCAAGTTTCTCAGATTCTTCAATTAGAGGACAAATAACGTATGCCTGTCTTCCTTTTTTTATCTCCTTTTCAACAAAACCGAGAACGCGATCTAACATATCATGTTTTGCCCAATATGTTTCAATCACCTTTCTACCTGCTGGCATCTCATCGATTATCGAAACATCCATCTCTCCAAATGCAGTAATCGCAAGCGTACGCGGAATTGGTGTCGCTGTCATAAATAATACATCTGGACTTTCACCTTTCTCCCGTAAAACTCGGCGCTGCGCTACACCAAATCGATGCTGTTCATCTGTAATAACGAGACCCAACCTATGAAATATAACTTCATCTTGAATTAAGGCATGCGTTCCAACAAGAATATCTATTTCTCCTTGTTCTAACTTCGCTAAAATTTCTCGACGTCTCGCACCTTTAACAGAACTTGTTAACAGTTCCACCTTAATACCAAAATGCGAAAACGTTTCAGCAAGCGACTGATAATGTTGCTCAGCTAAAATTTCTGTAGGAACCATTAAAGCACCTTGATAATGAGCTAATTTCGATGCATAAAGGCCAATCGCAGCAACAACCGTTTTCCCAGAACCAACGTCACCTTGCAATAGTCGGTTCATCCGATAAGGAGATGTCATATCTTTCAAAATTTCATCTACAACTCGGCGCTGTGCACCCGTTAATGGAAACGGCAGTGCATCGATAAATTCTTGTAATTCTACTGACGGAATCTCTTTCTTGGTCCCTTTTGAATTTTCCCTCTCCATTTTCCGGAGCGTTTGCATTTTCAGCTGAAATAAGAAAAATTCTTCATATACAAAACGGCGACGCGCTTGCTTCAAATCTTCCTGTCCTACCGGAAAATGCAATGCCCTAAGCGCTTCATATCTTGGTAATAATTTATATCGCCCTAACAAACCATCCGGTAACACTTCGACTATAGAATCTCCATATTCCTTTAACGCTTGAGCAATAAAACGACGCATCTGTTTTACTGTAAGTTTCCCCTTTACTGAATAAACAGGTTCCACTTCTTGTTGACGTACAACCGGCCCAAAATGAAGTTCTGATACAGCAATTGTTTGACGATGTTGATCCCATTTACCAGTAATCGTTACCGTTTCATCTAACTTTAATTTTTGCTTATAGTAAGGCCTATTAAAACATACCGCCGTAATTAAATAACGACCGACGAGAACACGAACTGTTAAACGCGATTTCTTCTTACCATAATATTGCAGCAAAGGAGCACTATGAATCTTTCCTTCAACCGTTACACGTTCATCATGCTTTACTTCAGCAAGATCTTTCATCGCATAATCTTCATAACGGTACGGAAAATGTTCTAATAGATGAGAAACTGTATAAATACCCATCTCATGTAGTAACTCAGATGTTTCTCCTCCGATCCCCTTTACATCCGTAACAGGAACTTGTACAACATCATTCAAGATTCTCACACCCCGTCACATTATTTTCTTTATTGCATTTTATTTGAGTACCAATTAGCATCTGTAATCGCTCTCTTTCACCTTATATATTCTATCATAGGCATTCTAAGAGAAACTACTCAAATCCCTTATATAAAACAAGTAAAAAAGAGCCTCACTATTAGCAGCAAGGCTCTTTTCTCTCTTCAATATGCTAGCCTTTTGAATAAAAACTAGTAATAAACTTCATATTACTACTTCTTATCCATTAGCAAGTAAGTAATCCATTTATTTTCAAAACGAATCTTATCTTATTCTACAGAGAAGATGAAAGAATACACTGGTTGGTTTCCAGCATGCACTTCTACTTCTGCATCTTCAAATTTCTCTTCTACAAATTCAACTAACTCTGCTACTTCTTCGTCAGTTGCATCCTCACCTTGTAGAATCGTTACGATTTCAGAATCTTCATCAATAAGCGCTTCTAGTAATTGCTTCGCAGCTCCTACTTTTTCAGCATTTGTAGATACAATTTTCCCATCTGCAATACACATGAAGTCATCTTTTTGAATTGCTACACCATCAATTTCCGTATCACGTACAGCATACGTAATTTGACCTGTTTTCACATGAGATAAAGCTTCTTGCATATTTTCTTCATTCTCTTCTAACGTTCCAACTGGGTTAAATGCTAACATTGCTGCCATACCTTGAGGAACTGTTTTCGAACGAACAACAATAACTTCTTGATCTACAACTGATGCCGCTTGTTCTGCTGCCATTACAATATTTCCGTTATTCGGTAAAATAATGATTTTTTCAGCATTTGCTTCTTCAATTGCCTTCACGATATCCTCCGTACTTGGATTCATCGTTTGACCACCTTCGATAACTTTCGTTGCACCGATGCTCTCAAATAAAGTTTTAATACCAGACCCCATAGCTACAGTTACGATACCATATGGTTGTTTTTCTTTCGATTGAGCTGGTTGTTCAGGAACCATAGTAGGTTCATCTAATAAAGCAGTATGCTGTTCACGCATATTTTCTACTTTAATCTTAATTAAACTACCGTATTTTTGTCCGTAGTTCATAGCGTCTCCAGGATGTTCTGCATGGATATGAACTTTTACAATTTCATCATCAGACACAACTAGTAGAGAATCACCATATACACTAATATCTTCACGGAATTTTTGTTCAGAGAAATTATGCTCTTTCACCTTTTCAGCCTCTAATTTCACCATGAACTCCGTACAATATCCATACTTAATATCTTCTGTACTCAATTGGCTTTGTACACTACGGTGATGTTCTGCGCGTACCATTTCATTCATAGATGGTTGCGTCGGTGCATCAGAAGAAATCGTTTCTCCTTTTAAGTCAGCTAAAAATCCTTCGTATACCACTACAAGACCTTTACCACCGCTATCTACAACGCCAACTTGTTTTAATACAGGTAATAAATCTGGCGTACGATTTAACGATGCGTTTGCTTCTTTCACAACGTCTTCCATAAACAAAACAAAGTCGCGCTGTTTTTTCGCAACTGTTACTGCATATTTACCCGTTTCTCTTGCAACCGTTAAAATCGTTCCTTCAATCGGTTTCATAACCGCTTTATAAGCCGCCTCTACTCCAGCTTCTAGTGCTGCAGCAAAATCAACTGTTGTTAATTCTTCTTTTTGTTCAATGGATTTAGAGAAACCACGGAACAACTGAGATAAAATAACTCCAGAGTTACCACGAGCTCCCATTAATAATCCTTTGGCTAAACTTACGCCGACTTTACCAGCATGCTGTGAAGGGTTTGCTTTCACTTCACGCGCACCTGAAGTCATAGATAAGTTCATGTTTGTACCGGTATCGCCATCTGGAACTGGAAATACGTTTAATGCATCAACAAGCTGAACATTGTTTGTTAAATTATTCGCTCCTTGCATGATCATTTGTGATAAACGTTTTCCATCAATTTTTTGAATTGACACAGATTTTCCTCCTTAATGCACATTACAAGTTTATTACTTTAACTCCTTGTACGTAGATGTTTACAGAATCTACTGCTAGTCCTACAGTTTGATCTAATGTATATTTCACTTTCGTCTGCACATTATGTGCCACTTCTGAAATTTTCGTACCATAGCTCACAATAATATACATATCAATATGTACTTCATCTTCATCTTTACGAACAATAACACCTCTAGTAAAGTTTTCTTTTCGTAAAATGTCTGTTAATCCATCTTTTAACTGATTTTTTGATGCCATACCTACGATACCGTAGCAATCTACCGCGGCACCTCCAGCAATTGTTGCAATTACATCTGTACTAATATCAATTTGACCGTACTTCGTTTTAATTTCAATTGACATCTCGTTTCCCCCTTCATAAATGGTGAAAGTGAGCTAGACTACTTTAGTTACTATCATATAATCTTTTTAAAGAAAATTCCATCGTTCTTTCTTTTCACTCTCATATTTTATGTTTTAAATTACACTTTTTTATGATGAGCAAAATAGTCCATTGTTATTATACAACATGTACCACTATAATATGTCAAGCAATTTTTATGGATTTCAACTTTTCTTCATTGACATATAGTGTCAAGTAAATTTTCTTGATTTCTTTTTTCTACGGTGTTGCATTCTCTTTTTAGTTGTGTTAAATTATAGTAGTGTTTTTAGCATCGCATAAAAGACTAACATTGAAAAATTACGTATGGTAAGGTATCAAGGGAGGGAAATATAAATGGCTCGTGTTTGTGCTATTACTGGAAGAAAAGCTCGTTCTGGTAACTCTCGTTCTCACGCAATGAACGCTACAAAACGTAAGTGGGGCGCTAACCTTCAAAAAGTTCGCGTACGCATCGACGGAAAAGTTCAACGTGTTTACGTTTCTGCTAGAGCATTAAAATCTGGCAAAATCGAACGTGTTTAATAATAAAAAAAAGAGCCAATAGGCTCTTTTTTTACTATAACAATGGAAAAAGCACCGGTGATAGGTGCTTTTTTTAATCTTTTTTAAAGGTATTTAACATTGCACGAACTATTCCACCAAGAAATTTAGGTAACTTAATTGTATAAAATCTCATGGTTTCCCTCCTAATCCCCATTACTCCACTTGGTCACTATATGATGTAAGGAGCAAAATTGTTTCTTCAATCAGTGCTTCTTATCAACATTAATATGCCAGAAGTAAATGAAAAAGTACCTTTTTCCTCAACGAGTTCGTTACTAATACAAAGTGTTGATCCCCACTCTATTGTTTTATTAGTAAGAGGGTACTTAAAACCAAACAATGTAATCCCTTCCACTATTTCAGTAACTGGTACAAAAGATACATAAGGAAAATTTTTATTTTCTTCAATTATATGTGTACCCACTTTTTTAACTGTTATTTCATTTTTATTGTCCACAATACACATTTCTATCTCTACTTCTAACCCTTTTAAAAGCATCTGTATATTTGCCAAACCGTGATCAAGCCTTCCACCGGTAGCACCAAAAATACGAATTAGTGCCGGCTTCTGTTCTAATGCCCAGTTGATTGCAATTTCTAAATCCGTTTGATCTTTTTCTCGCGGAACAATATGTAATTCGTTCGTTTGCTGTCCCATCCATACTAATTCTTCTTCAGTAACTGAATCGTAATCTCCAAACGCAACAGCCGGTGTAATCCCTTTCTTTAATAGACGGTATACTCCCCTATCAACCGCTGCCCATACTACTTCCTCATTCTCATATCGAGCAAAATCTGCGCAATATTCCGAAGGTCCTCCTGCCAAAATATGAATAATCATTTTTTCTTCCCCTTCCATTGTAAAAAGGCAATCTGCCATTCGGTAGATTGCCTTTTTACGTATTTTTACCCTATCCTATAAATACCTTACTAGGATAAAAGTTCATCACTACCCACGAATTACGCGAATTGCTTCACCGCGGTCTTTTTGATTGTATACTGCTGACCCAGCTACAAGTACATTTGCTCCCGCTTCCACACAAAGTCTTGCTGTTTCAGCATTTACACCACCATCAACTTCAATTTCTACTTCTAGATTGCGCTCTTTCACCATGTCTGCAACTTGTTTAATTTTCGGTAATACAGAATGGATAAACTTCTGTCCACCAAATCCAGGGTTTACTGTCATAAGTAATACCATATCTATATCTTCTAATACATGCTCAATCACTGAAACTGGCGTATGTGGATTTAATACAACACCTGCTTTAATGCCATGAGATTTAATTAACTGAATTGTACGATGTAGATGCGGACACGCCTCTACGTGAACAGTAATAATATCCGCTCCCGCTTGTGCGAAAGTCGGGATATAGTTATCAGGATTTTCAATCATTAAATGTACATCTAATGGTAATGATGTAATCGGACGGATTGCTTCTACAATTAACGGTCCAATCGTAATATTTGGTACGAAATGTCCATCCATTACGTCAACGTGAATGTAATCCGCTCCGCCCTTTTCTACATCTTTAATCTCTTCCCCTAATTTTGAAAAATCTGCTGATAAAATCGATGGTGCAATTTTAATCATAACTAATACCTCGGCTTTCTCTCTCTAATTTCTTCTACGAATTGTTTATAGTTCTTATAGCGATATTCTGTAATCTTCCCTTCTTCAACCGCAGCTTTCACCGCACATTTCGGTTCAGAAAGATGTGTACACCCTCTAAATTTACAGTATTGGCTCGCTTCTTTCAACTCTGGAAAACAATATGTAAGATCTTCTACTTCTATATCAATGAAATCTAGTGAACTAAAACCCGGTGTATCTGCTACTAGCCCACTCCCAATTGCAATTAATTCTACGTGTCTTGTCGTATGCTTCCCGCGTCCTAAATGGGAGGAAATATCATTTGTTTTCAGCTCTAATTCTGGACGTAGCACATTAAGCATTGAAGATTTCCCAACACCAGATTGACCCGCAACGACAGAAACACAATTTTCTAAGTATGGTTTTAATATATCAATACTTTCTGACGTATTAATAGAAGTAAATAAAACATCATAACCCATCTCACGATAATCATTCGCATAAGCTTCAACAGTTGCTTTCATCTTTTCATCTACTAAATCCATCTTGCTAATACAAATAATTGGCTTAATGTTATGATATTCAATCAGCACTAAAAATCGATCTAACAGTCCAGGGTTAAAATCTGGTTCTACTGCAGAGAACACAAGGATCGCTTGATCGACATTAGCAATAGGAGGTCTAACAAGTTCATTTTTCCGATCAAACACTTCAAGCACATAACCTTCAGTTGGATTATCTGCCTGAAAAACAACTTGGTCTCCTACAAGTGGTGTAATTTTATTTTTTCTAAATACACCTCGCCCACGACATTGCGTAACCCCTTCTTCATGCTGCACGTAATAAAACCCACTTAAAGCTTTTATAATTTTTCCTTCTGGCATAGAATTCTCCTTTTTTTGTATAAGGTGATGCTGAATTTAAAAATGAATGGATTTAATTTTTCCAAATAAAGATTTCAAAACCTACCATATATACTTTCGCTAATATACATTAAATTTCCCATTAAATGCAAAAAAATATTTACAGCTGCATCACTTTACTAGCTTTTTGAATCATATATTTTTGCCTGCTATACCGTCCACTTTGTAGACAGCATAACAGGCAATAATAATAATAATAATAATAATAAGTAGACTTTCACTATTATTGAGTTGGATATGGTACTTCTTTATCAATAATCGTTACTCCATCTCGTACAATTTTATAGTGTCCCTTTGAACCTTCTTGAATTACAAATTCTAAAGAAATAGTCGCTGATTCAGTAATTGTTCTCGTTTCAACCGGTCTATCCATTTTTTGCTGCATGTCTTCTTTATAAATTTCTATTGTTTGCGGTTTTTTTTCACCTGTTACAGCAGGCTCATATAGGATAGAGATATTGTCCACTTTTACCGTTTTAGTCACTTTAGGTTTTTGACCATCAGAGATAATAATAGTTACTTTATCTCCCTCTTTTAATGGTGTACCTGGTTTTGGAAATTGCGAAATTACAAGTCCTTTTTCGACTGTATCTGAATACTCTCGTTTTATATCTGACGTTAGTTTTCTCTCATTCAAATAACCAGTTACACTATTTTCAGTCCACCCCGAAAAGTCACCTGGTCTAATTTGATAAGGACCTTTACTTACCCAGATTTTCAGTTCTTGCTCCGCTTCTATAACCATTTGATCAGGCGTCGGAATTTGCTCTACAATTTCACCTTTCGGCTTATCATTTTCAATATAATTTACTGTAACTTGTTTATATTTTTCTTCTAACTCAGCTTTTACACTCTCAAAGTTTTGCCCTGTGAAATTCGCCATCTTACTTTTCTTTTTTCCACCTGATTGATAGATAGTAATTTTAGCGTTTTCTTTTACCACTCTTCCTGCTACAGGGTCCGTTTTTATTACATCCCCAACTTCAACATCATCTGTATATACAATATTAGGCTCCGTCACCTCAAAGCCCTTTTCTACTAATGTATTTACAGCTGTCGTGTATTTCATACCAGCCACATCAGGAACTTTCACATCTTTCGGAATAAATAATCCTGGAATAACCGTAAGCGCTAATGTTATTCCTATTGCTAAAAATAAAAATGTTGAAATTAAAACTTTAAGCCACTTGTTACTCCTTTTTTTCTTCTTATCTAACTTAGCTGCTTCTGCTCTTACCGGTTCTTCCACCTTACTCCCTTTTAAAACAATTGTTTCATCACTTACATTTTCAAATAATTGTTCTTGTTGAATAATCGGAATCGCTTTCGTCGCTTCCATATCTTCTGGTATGTAAAATGGTTGCTCATTTATCCTCTCTGGATATAGCGCAGTTTCAATATCTCGCTTCATCGCATTGGCAGATTGATATCGATGGAACGGATCTTTTGCAGTTGCTTTTAATATAATATTTTCAACACTTTGCGGAATATTTTCATTCCATCTTTTTGGTGATGGGATTTCACTTTGTAAATGTTTTAAAGCTATAGCAACAGCAGATTCGCCAGAAAACGGTTGTCTTCCTGTTAACAATTCAAACATAACTATCCCCAGAGAATAGATATCTGATTGTTTATTTGCTATCCCGCCACGTGCCTGTTCTGGTGATAAATAATGGACTGAACCGAGCACTGAATTTGTATGTGTAATTGTTGTCGCACTTGTAGCTGTCGCAATTCCAAAATCTGTTACTTTTATTATTCCATCAGCTCGAATTAAAATATTGTGCGGCTTTATATCACGATGCACAATTTCAAAATGATGGGCATGTGCCATAGCGGATGTTAACTGCTCCATAATATCAAGAGCTTCTCCTATAGGTAACATCCCTCGCTCAATTATGTATTGCTTCAATGTTTGCCCTGGTACATATTCCATGACAAGATAGTATATACCATCTTCTTCTCCGACATCATACATATTCACAATATTTGGATGCGACAACGTTGTAACAGACTGCGCTTCTCGATGGAAACGTTTAATAAACTCTTCGTTATTTGAGTAGTCGAGTCTTAATATTTTTACCGCTACATCTCGGCCAAGTATATCATCATGAGCTAAATATACATTGGCCATTCCGCCACCACCAATCATTTTCAGCAGCTTATAACGGTCATTTAAGCGTTTTCCAATCAGCACGTTGCACTTCACCTACTTTCGTTTGTCGAACCCGCATAATCAATAAGAACAAGTGTGATATTATCTTCTCCACCGCGATCATTTGCCAATTGAATGAGTTGCTGCCCTTTACCTTCAAGCTGTTCATTTAACTGTAAAATTTGTCGCATATCATCAATAGAAACTTTGTTTGATAACCCATCAGAGCAAAGAAGTAATTGATCATCTTCCTCAATCACCAACGTTTTAACATCTAACCCAACTTTTTCTTCTGTTCCTAATGCTCTTAATAACACATTCTTTTTCGGATGATACTCTGCGTCTTCCTTCGAAATTTCACCATGTTTCACAAGCTCATTTACAAGTGAATGATCTTCCGTTACTAGAGTCATTTCTCCTTCTGATACCATATAGCAACGACTATCTCCTATATGCCCTATTGTCACAAAGCTTGGTGTACAAACAGCTATTATAAGCGTTGTTCCCATACCATTACATTCCGCATTTTGCTGAGCGTATTCATATATACGCTCATTAATAATCCCAACACTAGTATGTAACCATTGTTCTACTTTTTTCGGCTCATTCATATTATGTGTTTGCTTCCAATAATCATGGAATAATTGAATGGCCATCGAGCTAGCTACATCACCAGCTCGATGACCTCCCATTCCATCTGCTACTACCGCTAATACATTTCCATCTAAATTGTGAAAAACTCCTGCACTATCTTCATTATGTTGACGAACTTTTCCTTTATCCGATAGAAATACGGCTTTCATCTCGTCACCTCGTCTCTTCTTTGCGCTCCTTCGCACGCAACTGACCGCAGGCTGCATCAATATCATGACCTTGTTCACGGCGAATCGTTACATTCACTCCACGATCTTTTAACGTTTTCTCGAACAAGAAAATTTGTTCACGTGGCGTACGTACATAATCACGTTCAGGTACGTAGTTTACCGGAATCAAGTTCACATGACATTTTACACCTTTTAAGAGCGCAGCAAGCTCTTCAGCATGCTCTACTTGGTCATTTTCTCCTCCAAATAATCCATATTCAAAAGTAATACGACGCCCTGTTCTATTTACATAGTATTTAATAGCTTCCATTAAATCTGGTAATTTATAAGCACGGTTAATCGGCATTAATTTTGAACGTAATTCTGAGTTTGGAGCATGCAATGAAATCGCAAAATTAATTTGTAGATCTTCTTCAGCAAACTTATAAATTTTCGGGATAATTCCACTCGTCGAAACAGTCATATGTCTCGCACCAATATGAAGTCCTTTTTCATGGTTAATGATGCGTAAGAATCCCATTAAATTATCGTAGTTATCAAATGGTTCTCCAATTCCCATAACAACAAGAGAACTTACACGTTCTTCTGTTTCATCAAGCGCACGCTGAACTTCTACTACTTGCGCTACAATTTCTCCAGCTTCTAGGTTTCGCTTTAATCCACCAAGTGTCGAAGCACAGAACGTACACCCAATACGACAACCAACTTGCGTTGTTACACAAATGGAATTTCCATATTCGTGTCGCATTAATACCGTTTCAATAGAATATCCGTCATATAATTGGAATAAGAATTTAATTGTTCCATCCGAAGACGTTTGTTTTACTAACGTGTTTAAAGTAGTAATATCAAAGGAATTCGACAATTTATCACGCAATCCTTTAGAAAGGTTTGACATATCCTCATAATTTTTTACACGTTTTTTATATAACCAGTCAAAAATTTGTCCAGCACGGAACTTCGGTTCTCCTTGTTCCTTTAACCAATCTTGCATTTCATGAAGTTGTAAAGAGTAAATTGATGGTTTCTTCGTTTCTAAATTTTTCTTTTGTTTTCTTACAGTCGTTTCCATGATGCTACACCTTCTTCCTTAAACAAGCAATATAAAAGCCATCCGTTGCAAAATAATGCGGCAAAATTTGTACTTGACCTTCATCAATATACGGAGTTAATTTTTCTGGCATACGCTCTTTTAGCGTAGTATCCCATTCAAATTCAGGATGTTCTTGTAAAAACTTCTCTATTACTTGTTCATTTTCTATTTTCTCAATTGTGCACGTACTATAAACAAGACGACCGCCTTGCTTTAATAATGGTGCTATTTTTTCTAGTATTGCAATTTGAATCGTCGATAATCTTTCACTATCGCCTTTATCTTTTCCTAACTTAATATCAGGTTTACGTCTAATTACACCAAATCCAGAACACGGTGCATCTACCAATATTTTATCAAACGTTTCATTTGCAAAGTGCTCTTGCACTTTTCTAGCATCTAGCGCTTTAGTTTCGACATTTTCTAGACCCAGTCGCTCTGCTTGCTGTTTAATTAAACGTACTTTGTGTGCATGTAAATCAAGGGACATGACCTTACCAGTTCCCTTTAATCGTTCGGCGATATGCGTTGTTTTTCCGCCTGGAGCAGCACAACTATCAAGAACTGCATCTCCCGTATTCGGTTCTAAAGCACGTGCTACAAGCATAGAACTTTCATCTTGAATAGAAAGAAATCCTTTTTTAAATGCTTCTGTATGTGCTACATTACCTCTTTCAATCTGAATTGCATCATCTGACAAGTCACCACGTTTTGCTTCTATACCTTCACTTGCCAACAACTCAATCGCTTCTTCTACCGTTACCTTATCAACATTCACACGTGCTGTTGGTACAGGTGGTAACATGTTTACTTCGCACATTTTTTCTGCAGTTTCTAAACCATATTCTGAAGTCCACTCTTGGACAAGCCAAACTGGATGACTTGTTGTAATTGCAAGACGTTCTACTGGATCCTTGATTTCATCTACAGAAGGTACACCTTCTCTCTGAATCGAACGTAATACACCGTTCACCATACCAGCAATCCCCTTATGCCCGCGACGCTTTGCAATCTCAACCGCTTCATGAATAGCCGCTCTTTCTGGCACTCGGTCTAAATAAATCATTTGATATAAAGATAAGCGAAGCAATACTCTTACCCACGCCTCAACCTTCTTTTTTAAAAAAGGCTGTAAATAATAATCTAATGTGTCACGACGTTGAATCGTTCCATATACAATTTCAGTTAATAAACCAATATCTTTTCTATCAATTGTACTCTTTTCAATTAGATTATTTAAAAGTAAGTTACTGTATGCACCACTTTTTTCTACTTGAATTAAACCATCAAGAGCTAATTCACGAACATTTTGTCTCATGCATTTTCTCCTAACTTCGTTCCAATTTCAGGTTTTGTTCCACGTAAAAATTGTGAACAACTCATACGCTTTTTACCAGAAGGTTGCAATTCGGTAATTTTAACACCTGTTTCATTACCTGTTGCTACAACAAAACCATCTTCTTCGATTGCAACAATCGTACCTGCTTCAGCTGATTTCGTTACAGGTACTTTTTCTCCCCACCATACTTTAACAACTTGTCCTGCTAAAGTTGTATAAGCAACTGGCCATGGATTCAATCCGCGAATGTGATTGTATACTTCTTCACCTGTTTTTGTCCAATCAATTTTCTCTTGCTCACGTTTTATATTGTACGCAAACGTTACTTCTTCTTCGTTTTGTTTAATCGGTTCTAACTTACCTTGAATTAATAAAGGCACTGTTTTAGATAGAAGGTGTGCTCCTGCTTCACTTAATTTATCAAATAATGAGCCTGTCGTTTCACGCTCTTCAATTTCCACTTTCACTTGCGTTAAGATATCACCAGCATCCAATTTTTCTACCATATACATAATTGTAATACCTGTTTTTTCTTTACCTTCCATAATTGCATAATGAATTGGTGCACCACCACGAAGTTCAGGAAGTAAAGAAGCGTGGACATTAATACATCCATACTTCGGTGCTTCTAAAATTTCATTTGGTACAATCTGACCAAATGCAGCTGTTACAATTAAATCTGGCTCTAACGCCAATACTTTTTCATATTCATCTTTTTCACGAATTTTTAACGGCTGTAACACAGGGATACCATGTTTTTCCGCTTCAACTTTAACAGGTGTAGGGGTTAATACTTTTTTTCTACCTACTGGACGATCAGGTTGCGTCACAACACCTACTACCTCATAGCCATCTTCAATAAGACGACGAAGCACCGGCACTGAAAAGTCCGGTGTTCCCATAAATACTACTTTTATCATTTAAAAACCGCTCCTTTTAACACCTATTCTAGTTCGTTTTCTTCATAATATCTTGTCACTTTCGATGTAAATAAAACACCGTGTAAATGATCGATTTCATGTTGAATTGCACGCGCTAAAAATCCTTCCGCTTCTAATAAGAATACTTTCCCACGGCGATTTTGCGCTCTTACTTTAATATAATCGGCACGTTCTACTTCACCATAAAGTCCCGGGAAGCTTAAACAGCCTTCGGGACCTACTTGTTCACCACGTTTTTCTAATATTGATGGATTGATTAACTCGATTTTCCCAGTATCATCATCGACATCAACAATCGCTACTTGCAAGCTTACACCTACTTGAGGCGCAGCTAAACCGACTCCGTCCGCAATTAACATTGTTTCATGCATATCTTTCAACAATTTCACTAACTTTTTATCAAAGTTAATTACTCTTTCGCATGGTGTTTCTAACACTTCATTTGGATGCTTTACTATTTCTAAAACTGCCATATTTCCCTCCGCTACATTAACATTGTTGGATTAAAATCAATTGAGATTTGTAGCTCTTTTTGCATTTCTGCTTGATAATGTTCATTTACCATTTTGAGCACGTTCTTTAAGTTTGGTTCCCGTTTGTATTTTATCATGCATTGATAACGATATCTATCTTTTATCCTTGGAATTGCTGAAGCAACTGGTCCTAGCACCATTGTTTGCTGTGAGCAATGCGTTCGTAAATACGAGGCAATTTTTTCCGTCACTTGTACCGCTTTTAATAATTCAGGATGAGATACAGTTACGAGTACAACATAGTAATATGGGGGATATTGTCTTGTTCGTCTCATTTGCATTTCTTGATCAAAAAACACATCATATTGTTGGTTCTTCGCTAACTCTATACTGTAATGTTCTGGCGTATACGTTTGAATCACAACTTCCCCTGGCAATTCATGTCTACCCGCTCGTCCACTTACTTGAGTCAATAACTGGTATGTCTTTTCACTCGCCCGAAAATCAGGTAAGTGAAGCATCGTATCTGCAGTTAAAACCCCAACGAGCGTTACTTTCGGAAAATCTAATCCTTTAGCAATCATTTGTGTTCCGAGTAATATATCTGCTTTTTCTTCCCCGAACGCCTTTAATAATTTTTCATGCATTCCTTTTCGACTTGTCGTATCTACATCCATTCGAATGACTCGTGCCTCTGGAAATAGTTTTGTAATTTCTTCTTCTACCTTTTGTGTACCTGTACCAAAGAAACGAATGTATGTACTTTGACAAGCTGGACACTCAGTTGGCATATTCTCTTCGTAACTACAGTAATGACATTTTAAACGATGATTCATTTTATGATATGTCAATGAAATATCACAATGCGGACATTGGACAACATATCCACAATCACGGCACATTACAAATGTTGAATGACCTCTTCTATTTAAAAAGAGTACCATTTGTTCTTTCTTTTCTAATCGATCTACTATTTTTTCATGCAGCGCCTTAGAAAACATTGATCGATTCCCGTCACGAAGTTCTTCTCGCATGTCAACAATCTCTACCGTTGGTAAAGCTTGTTCATTCATACGTTTTTCCATTGTTAATAGTTCATAAACACCCTTTTTCGCCCTTGCAAACGATTCAAGTGTTGGTGTCGCACTACCGAGAACGATAGGACATTTATGATATTGCCCTCTCCAGACAGCTACATCTCTTGCATGATACCTCGGATTATCTTCTTGTTTGTAGCTTGATTCATGCTCTTCATCAATAATAATAATCCCTAAATTCTCAAAAGGCGCAAAAACAGCTGAACGCGCACCAACTACAACTTTCACTTCTTTTCTTAAAATCTTACGCCACTCGTCATACTTTTCTCCAACAGACAACGCACTATGAAGAACTGCAACTTGCGAGCCAAACCTACCTTTAAAACGATCCACCATTTGGGGCGTTAGTGCAATTTCAGGAACAAGAACGATAGCTTCTTTTCCTTTCTCTAGCACTGCTGCTATAGATTGTAAATATACTTCTGTCTTTCCACTTCCTGTAACACCATATAGTAAAAATGGATTATAAGTTTCATTTGTAATTGATGATAAAATCGGTGTAATAACTTGTTTTTGTTCCTCCGTAAGTGGAAATGGTTTCGTTTGTTCAAAATCATCATCGTCATACGGATTTCGGTATACTTCCACATACTTTTCTGAAATGAATCCCTTTTTAACAAGTGCTTTTATTGGAGCATCTGTTATTTGTAACTCTTCTGTAATTACTTTCAACGGTGCACTTTTATAATTTTCCACAAAATAATAAAGTACATCTTGTTGTTTTTTACTTTTTAGTTCAAATGCTGCTAATTCTAATTTATCTTCTGGCAACTCCGGTTGTACGACTCTTTGCTTCTTCTTTTGTACCTTATCTTTCACTTGATAAACGACTTCAACCGTACCATTTTTAATTTCTTGTTGAATAGTCCGGTATAAATGTGGCTGTTGCTCGATTACTTCAAAATCAATTGCTTCTTTATCCTGAAATAAATATAGTATTTCAGGTGCTAGTTCTGCCTGTTTACAAAGTTGTAGACGTTTTTTATATGTTGCTTTTATCGCAGTTGGAAGCATCACTTGAAAAGCTGAAATCATGTAGCATAACGTTTCACTTGTAAGCCAATATCCAAGCTTTAATAATTCATCATTTAAAACCGGTGTTACATCTAATATTTCATGGATTGTCTTTAACTTCTTACTTTCTACATCCACCGAATCTTTAATCCCAATAATAAAACCTTGCAATTTCCTTGGCCCAAACGGAACTACTACACGCATTCCTGTCTGTACAATATCTTCCCATTTTTTAGGGATAATGTAATCAAATGATCGATCTGTCTGACGGGCAGGTACATCAACAATTACACTTGCAAATTTCATAAACGATCATCTTCTAACATCATTTCAATTTGCTTCAATATTTCACGAGCTACCTCTTTTTTCATTAAAAGTGGCAACTCAATAACTTTTCCATCTTTTCTATACATTGTTACAATATTCGTATCCGTGCCAAATCCTGCTCCTTGTGCTTTTACATCATTCGCGACAATCATATCTGCATTCTTCTCACGTAATTTTTTCGTTGCATATTCCTCTACATTTGTCGTTTCAGCAGCAAAACCGATAAGTAACTGTTTATTCTTTTTCTGACCTAACGTTTTTAAAATATCCACCGTTCTTTCGAGTTCAATGACAGCATCACCATTTTGCTTTTTCATTTTATTATCATGAACATATTTCGGCCGATAATCTGCAACTGCTGCTGTTTTAATGACAACGTCTACGTTTTGATAATGTTGAAGAACTGCTTCTAACATATCTTGTGCAGATTCCACTTGCACTGTCGTTACATGTAACGGTGGATTTAATGCTGTCGGTCCTGAAATGAGTATAACATCAGCGCCTAAATTCGCTGCCACTTCCGCAATCGCATACCCCATTTTTCCAGAAGAAAAATTCGTCATAAAGCGAACTGGATCAACCTTTTCACGTGTCGGGCCAGCAGTTATTAATATTCTTTTTCCCTGCAATGGTTTGTGTTCTGAGAAAGCTTCCTCTAAACGTGCAATAATTGCTTCAGGTTCTTCTAGTCGTCCCTTCGCTACATATCCACATGCTAAAAAGCCTTCCCCAGGCTCAATAAATGTATATCCTAGCGTTTTCAATGTCATCATATTTTTTTGAACAATTTTATTTTCATACATATGCACATTCATAGCAGGCGCAATCCATACCGGAGCTGTAGTAGCTAACAAAGTAGTTGTAATCATATCATCTGCAATACCACTAGCTAACTTTCCAATACAATTGGCAGTAGCAGGTGCGACAAGTACAACATCCGCCCAATCTGCTAAATCAATATGAGCGATAACAGCTGAGTCTTTCTCATCAAATGTATCCGTATATACATCATGGCGAGAAAGCGCTTGGAATGTAAGAGGCGTAACAAACTTCATTGCCGACTCACTCATCATTACTTTTACAATCGCGCCAGATTGTGTCAATTTACTTGTTAACGCAGCTGCTTTAAAAACCGCAATGCCTCCTGTTACACATAGAAGTATCTTTTTCCCTTTTAGCATATGACTCGTCCTCTTTCTTTTTCAAACTTATAATACTGAAATAGAATTCTCAGCTCGTCAGTACCAATATTTCATTCCTTTCGTAAAAAAATAACAACCTACTTGTAAATAGGTTGTTACCGTTACATAGAAAATTATAAAGTCTATGTTTTATTTTGTCGAAGGCAAAGGCTTATTCAGCTACTTTATCTTCACTTGGTACGTAGCTTAATGCTTCTGCATCGATTTCTTCTAATGCTTTACCTACACATTTATGAGAAACAGGTTTTTCTACAACACAGTTATTAGCAAGTTGCATTTCACGTGCGCGTTTTGCAGCTACTGTTACTAATGTGTACTTAGAATCGATTTTTTGTAGTAATGAGTCAATTGATGGATTTAACATAATTATAGACCCTCCGTCATTTCTTTATAATATTTTGCTACCCTTTCGCGGCGGCAATGTTCGCCAACCACAATGGCTTTAATTCTATCACAAGCTAATTTAACTTGATCGTTTTCTACTACATAGTCGTAAGCGTCCATCATCTCGATTTCTTCTTTCGCTACAGTTAAACGATTTTCAATAACATCTTCAGTCTCTGTACCACGTCCGACAATACGGCTCTTTAGTTCAGATAAACTTGGAGGTGCTAAGAAAATAAATACACCTTCTGGGAAAGCTTTCTTAACTTGAATTGCTCCTTGCACTTCAATTTCTAAGAATACATCTTTTCCTTCTTGTAATGTTTTTTCAACATAGTCAATCGGTGTTCCGTAATAATTACCTACGAACTCAGCCCACTCAAGTAATTTTTCATTACGAATCATTTCCTCGAATTCTTCTCTTTCTTTAAAGAAATAATCCACACCATCTACTTCACCTTCACGCGGCTTACGTGTCGTTACTGAAATAGAGTACTGAAAACGTGTATCCTCATGGCTAAACAGCTCTTTACGAACCGTCCCTTTTCCAACCCCAGAAGGCCCTGAAAGAACGATGAGCAATCCTCTTCTACTTCTCATAAATATGTAAAACCTACCCTTCCTCACTTAAATCTTCTTTATTATTCAAACGATGTGCAATCGTCTCTGGTTGAATTGGACTTAATACAACATGCCCATCATCCATAACAATAACCGCCCTTGTTTTTCTCCCATACGTAGCATCAAGCAAAGCATTATGTTCGCGTGCTTCCTGTACTGTTCGTTTAATAGGAGCTGACTCCGGACTTACAATAGCAATAATTCGATGAGCAGATACAATATTTCCGTATCCAATATTTAAAAACCGCATGGCCATAGTTTGCGCCTCCTAGTAAGTCTATCCGATTTCTCCACCACGTATAACTTTACATATTTTTTGAAAGCTACTCAATATTTTGTACTTGTTCACGAATTTTTTCAAGGTTATTTTTCATTTCTACAACATATTTTGAAATTGTTAAGTCATTTGCCTTAGAACCAATCGTATTAATTTCTCTATGCATCTCTTGCACGATGAAATCCATTTTCCTTCCAACAGGCTCTTCAATCTGCAGTGTTTCACGAAATTGCTCTAAATGACTTTGCAAACGAACTAACTCTTCATGAATATCACAACGCTCTGCAAAGATTGCGACTTCTGTTAGCAATCTTTGTTCATCTAGATCTTGATTATGTAATTCTTTTAAGCGATTTTCTAATCGTTCACGATATTTTTGTGTAACAATTGGTGCATGTGGAATAATTGCATTTACACAATTGCTAATCTCTTGTAAACGATACGCTATATCTTTATGTAATCGTTCTCCTTCGCCATCTCTCATCGTTTTCAACATATGAGCAGCTTGACGAACAGCCTCATATAAACTGTTCTCAAAATGTTCATTTACATTTTCTATTTCTTCAATTGCTGTTACTTCTGGCATTGCCATTAATTGCTGAAGTGTAATAGAATCTTGTAATTGAAATTTCCCTTTTATATCTTCCATCATCGATTGGTACTGCTCAAGAAGTGACCAATTCACACTTAATTTTCTTTCAACAAGTCCTTCACCCGCTATACTAATAGACACTTCAATGCGTCCACGTCGAACTTGCTGTGCAATTATTTTACGAATTTTGTCCTCAAATACCATCATTTGCTTAGGAAGTCGAATACTCATCTCTAAAAAACGGTGGTTCACCGATTTCATTTCTACTGTAATTTGAAAAGTATCACTTTCTACTTTCGATCTTCCAAACCCTGTCATACTAGAAATCATTTTTATCACATCCAAGCCATAAAATAACTCAATGAAAAAGGTAATAGAGACAAGGCTCTACTACCTTCTGTAAATTATATCACATTTTCATAACATTGACTATTTCAAGTTTAATCCCTTCTTATATAACATCGACTTTTTCTTCTTAGCCTTTTTCCCTGTTAATAAAGAGCCTACTAGTAAGAAAGTCGGAATTGATGACAAACCTCCAATTAATAACCAATCTCTTGCTTGTATCGGCATTGTGCTAAAGATCGGTTGTAACGGTGGATAATATATAACCACTAGCATGAGTAGTAACGAAATAATAACCGCCCCTACTAAATACACGTTCCCAAATGGATTACGGTGAAAGACAGAATGCTCACTGCGACAATCAAATACATGAATAAGCTGAGCAAGTACCAACGTCGCAAAAGCTACAGTTTGTGCATATTTCAGTTCATTTGGATGTTGGTTATACGCAATAATGAACGCTACTAACGTCACTGCCCCAATTAAAAAACCTCGACTTATTATTTTCCACGCAAGCCCTCTAGCAAATACCCCTTCTTTCGGGTGGCGCGGTGTTCTCTTCATCACATCTCCTTCAGCCTTATCCAAACCTAATGCCATCGCTGGTAAACCATCAGTAACTAAGTTCACCCATAAAATTTGAATAGGAACCATCGGCAGTGGTAATGCAAGTAACATCGCAAATAACATAACTAAAATTTCTCCAACATTTGACGCCAATAAGTAGCGAATGAACTTACGTATGTTCTCATATATATTTCTTCCTTCTTTAATTGCTGATTTAATTGTAGCAAAATTATCGTCTAGTAAAACAAGTGAAGAGGCTTCTTTCGCAACATCTGTCCCTGTAATTCCCATCGCTATCCCAATATCCGCTGTTTTTATCGCTGGAGCATCGTTCACTCCATCACCTGTCATCGCTACTATATGTCCTTGATTTTGCAGTGCCTTAACAATTTTTAATTTATGTTCAGGTGATACACGAGCGAATACATACGTATCTTCTACAACATTTTCTAATTCCTCCACATCCATATTCGCGAGTTCTACGCCTTCAACAACGCGTCCATCTGGTGGTAAAACTCCTAATTGTTCAGCAATCGCCATTGCTGTCACTTTATGATCACCTGTAATCATTACTGTTCGAATACCAGCTTCTTTACACTCTTTTACCGCCTGCGCCACTTCTGGCCTTGGCGGGTCAATCATACCTTGTATCCCAACCAACATAAAATCTTTTTCAACGTCTCTTTCATGTTCAATAGAATCCGTGACTTTTAAAGGCTTAAACGCAACTGCAATTGTTCGAAGCGCTTGACTACCTAAGCTATGAATAGCCGCCTGTACTTCTTTTCTATATAGCTCACTTAACGGCTGCTGCTTATCCCCCCATAAGATTGTTTGACTCATTTGCAAAAGAACATCAGGTGCTCCTTTCGTAACAATAAACTTTTTCCCCTCTCGATCTCGTACAATAACACTCATCATTTTTCGAGTTGAATCAAAGGGAAATTCACGAATAATTTCAAATTTCCCTTTCAACGCCTCACGTGTTATCCCAGCTTTCATTGCTGCAGCTACAAGCGCTCCCTCTGTTGGATCTCCATCTAATACGTACGCCTTTTTCTTTTGAATAATATTTGCATTGTTACATAGTGAACCAAATGTAAGTAGCTGATAAAGTGATTTTGTCTTAGCTGGATTCACTTCTTTTTCACCTTTCATAAAAGAGCCATTAGGTTCATATCCTTGCCCTGTCACTTTCCACAATTCTCCGCCTGACCACATATGTGTTACCATCATTTTGTTTTGCGTCATTGTTCCCGTTTTATCAGAGCATATAACAGAAGCGCAGCCTAACGTTTCTACGGCCGGTAACTTCCTTACAATTGCTCTCTTTTTTATCATACGCTGTACACCAAGTGATAAAGCTACTGTAACAATTGCTGGCAATCCTTCTGGAATAGCCGCAACAGCTAGCGATACGCCAGCTAAAAACATATGATATACTTCATTCCCTTGATACACACCAGCCAATACAACGAGCGCTGTCAAAATAAGAGCTACAATAATTAATATTTTTCCGAGCTGTTCTAACCTTCTTTGCAGTGGCGTTTCCATTTGCTCTGCATTTTGCAACATATTTGCAATTTGCCCCATCGCTGTATTCATACCAGTTGCTACAACAACTCCTGTACCAGATCCTCGCGTAATCATTGTCCCCATAAAAGCCATATTTTTTTGATCCCCAATTGCAACATCTTGCCCTTGCAATGCTTCTACCTTCTTTTGTACAGGTACGGACTCCCCTGTCAAAGCAGACTCTTCAATATATAAACTTGATGCCTCAACAAGACGCACATCAGCCCCAATACGATCACCACTGGAAAACTTAATAATATCCCCTAAAACAAGTGCTTTAGATGGTGCTTTTACCCACTTTCCATTCCGCATTACAGTAACTTGCGGAGCGGCTAGTTCCTTTAAAGCTTCCAATGATTTTTCAGCTTTTCTTTCTTGAAAAAAGCCGAGAATACCATTGATAATAACAATGGCAACAATAGCAATAGAATCAATGTATTCACCTAAAAACGCAGAAACAATTGTTGCTCCAAACAAAACGAGTACCATGAAATCTTTAAACTGTGCTAAAAATACCATTAGTGCAGAAGGCCTTTTTGCTTCTTCTAATTCATTAGTACCAAATTTCTTTACTCGCCCTTCTGCTTCTTTCTCTGTAAGTCCAACCTTTACATTCGTATTCGTTCTTTCTTCCACTTCGTGTGCTCGCATTCCATACCAGTTCATCCTGCTATCGACCTCCTGATTCCAGACATACTCTATTGAAAGCTTATTCAGCCTCGTCCAAAAAAATGCTATAATTAACATTTAGTTAGAAAGGAGTGTTCATTTATGGCATTCGATGGATTATTTACAAGAGCGATTACACATGAAATTGAAAATTCTCTTTACACAGGAAGAATTTCCAAAATATATCAACCTTCAAAATACGAGATTTTATTACATATTCGAGCGAATGGAAAGAACCAAAAACTAATTCTTTCATCTCATCCTACATATGCGCGTATGCACTTAACGAATCAAAACTACGATTCGCCAGCAATACCGCCGATGTTCTGTATGCTTCTTCGCAAACATTTAGAAGGTGGATTTATTGAAAAAATTGAACAAATCGACTTAGAACGCATTATTCAAATTACAGTTCGCAGTCGTAATGAAATCGGAGACGAATCATTAAAAACATTAGTAATTGAAATAATGGGACGACATAGTAACATTATCTTATTAGATACGAAAACAAACGTGATTTTAGATAGCTTAAAACACGTTTCATTAGCCGTAAACCGTCACCGAACTGTATATGCTGGTGCTGAGTACGTCGCGCCACCAGCCCAACATAAAATCAATCCTCTGCAAATTGAAACCGCAGATGGTTTTATTAGACCGCTAGACTTTCTATCTGGAAATATGGATAAACAACTCGTCGGTGCTTTCATGGGAATATCCCCATTATTTGCAAAAGAAATAGTAAAGAAAGCCGGTATGGTAAACGAGAAAGCATTATCAGAAGCATTTTTCTCTATACAAACACCATTACTATCTCATGCATATACACCTACAATGATTACTGCAAATGGAAAAGAATTCTTTTATCTTTTCCCTCTTACACACTTGCAAGGAGAAGAAAAAACATTCTCATCAGTGAGCGAATTGTTAGATCGTTTCTTCTTTGGCAAAGCAGAACGTGATCGTGTAAAACAACAAGCTCATGATTTAGAACGCTTTATGCAAAACGAAAAAAACAAAAACGAGAAAAAACTCATTAAACTCGAAAAAACACTGCAAGATTCCGGAAAAGCAGATAAATATCAACTATTTGGAGAGCTACTTACAGCCAATATGTACGCTTTAAAAAAGGGCGATAAAGATATTGAGGTCGTTAATTATTACGATGAGAATGGTGGAACTGTAAAAATCACATTAGATCCTTTAAAAACACCATCTGAAAATGCACAACGCTATTTCCAAAAGTATCAAAAAGCAAAAAATTCAGTTGTTGTTGTAGAAGAACAAATCGAAAAAACAAATGAAGAAATTCTTTATTTTGATAGCTTACTTCAACAAATGGAAGCTGCTTCTTCAAAAGATATTGAAGAAATTCGTGAGGAATTAGCTGAAGAAGGTTATGTGCGCAATCGTAAAACAAAAAACGCAAAGAAAAAGCCTACTAAACCAGTATTAGATAAATATGTAGCAAGTGATGGCACAGAGATTTTCGTTGGTAAAAACAATAAACAAAATGATTATTTAACAACGAAGTTTGCCCGCCGTGATGAAATTTGGTTACATACGAAAGACATACCTGGTTCTCACGTTGTCATTCGTTCTTTAGAGCCTGCTGAAGAAACTTTACTAGAAGCTGCCAAGATTGCTGCCTATTACAGTAAAGCAAAAGAGTCTAGCTCTGTACCTGTTGATTTCACCAAAATACGCCATGTTAAAAAACCGAGTGGTGCAAAACTTGGTTTTGTTACGTATGACAATCAGCAAACCGTATATGTAACACCAGATGCTGATACAGTAATGAAATTAAAAGCGTAAATAAAAAAATGCGTTGCTTGTATGCAGCGCATTTTTTATATTCGTTCACACTAATTCATATACCCATTTACTAATTCATAACATCTTGCTTTTGTCATCTTATATTTCTCTTCTGAGGCTTCTATACGCCTCATCGTTCCATTATTTGTATCAGTACCAATTGCTTTAACTTTACTTTCTTTTTCTTTAACCCACGCAATTTGTTTCGTTTTTAACGACTGGAACGCATCAGCTGACATCGTACTTTTTAATGTACTGTAAATTTCATTTAGTTTATTATCCCACAGTTCATAATTTCCTTCTATTTCATTTACTATATCATTGGTTGACATAGCATTCGTATGTTTTTCTTGTTTATCTATAGCAGCTAATTCGCTTAAAACATTTGCTCTATCTATCTTTGAAGAAGATTCTTTTTGCGATTGTTTCTCGTCTTTTGAGCCTGTATACGCACTGGAATCCTTTCTCTGTACTTGTTCTGTTTCTTGAATATTTCTTTCTTTCGTTACTTTTTCATACCTATTTTCATCTACATTGTATGAAATAAGAGATGTTTTCGCATTTACAGTAATTAATCCGTTACTATCTTTGAATATATATTTCTTATCGCCACTATTTTCTTCACTTACAAATGACACATTCTTATCGTCTGGCATTTGTAAAATTCTATTTGCTTCTTCTTTTGTAAGTTTTAAATCTTCAGGAAAAACGAATGACCATTTATCCATTAACCATTCCCCTTCTTTATACACCAAATGAAATTCCCATTCTTGGGCCGCATGACCTATTTCATCTTCTAAACTTAATGTATGTACCGTTAAATTTTCTTTATCTTGTGAAGAAGAAAATCTTATTTCAGATTGAAAATAATTTGGGAATGGTAACATATCAGTCTCTCTCGATCTATTAAAGTTATTAAGCAATTCAGGAAGCTGATTCTCTACAAACTTTTTTGAAACTAATCCCTTAACTCCTTTTTTAACTGTCTCTAAATCCCCAGGATTATTTCGGCTCCATCCATTTTCTTTTTCCATCTCACTAAACGCGTTTGCTATTCCATCTACACTCTTTCTTACAATCTTTTTTGCTTCTTTTTCTGTCACTTCTGGCGCTTCATCAAGCTGTTCAATCATTTTATTCACTTGAACTTTGTTTTCACTTGTTTCACACCCCGTTATAACAAGCATACTAGCGGCCAAACAAAATGACATTACTTTACTTAATTTCTTCATACATTCACATTCCTTAACCCAATTTTTTCGTTACATCTCTTTACCTACAAAAAAACGTAACAATCCCTTATTATACCAATTTTTTAATTTATTTATACAAAAAATATAATATTTAAATTAAAAAGATTTTGTTTGCAAGTTTACATTATTGTTCATTCACATAAAAACTTACTGTAAAAATTATATATATATTTATTTTACATCCGTCTAGTTTTTTTGACACACAGCTATCCTCTTCTCTTTTATTCTAAATAAATATATTGGCACAATTCTTGCTTTATTAATGTAAAAAGGAGGAATTAAAATGAATATAAGAATAACTAACATCCAAAAACAACTACATAATTACGGAATCGACGGGTTACTTATTACAAAGAAAGAAAACCGTCAATATGCAACAGGCTTTACAGGTAGCGCTGGCGGCGTCTTAATCTCTGCCGATCAAGCTGTTTTTATCACTGATTTCCGCTATGTAGATCAAGCGAAATCACAAATAAAAGATGCTGAAATTATTATGCATAAAGGAAATTTAGAAAAAGAAATTGCACATCAAGTATCGAAATTAAACATTCAAAAACTTGGAATTGAAGAAAACAACATGATATTGCAACAATATAAAAACTTGCAAAAATACGTGCAGGCGGAAATGATTCAAGTGTGCGAAATTATCGAAAATATTCGTATCATTAAAGACACGCCTGAAATAGAAACAATGAAAATTGCAGCTAATATCGCGGACGAAGCATTTCACCACATTCTTACGTTTCTAAAACCAGGAATAAGTGAAAATGCTGTACGAGATGAATTAGAATTTTTCATGCGAAAAAAAGGGGCTACATCTTCTTCATTCCAAATCATTGTAGCCTCAGGCGTTCGTTCTTCACTTCCCCATGGAGTTGCATCAAATAAAATAATCGAACGAGGGGATATCGTTACATTAGACTTCGGTGCACTTTACGACGGATATTGTTCCGATATAACACGTACTGTAGCAATAGGGGAACCATCGGAAGAATTCAAAAAAATATACAATGTTGTACGAGAAGCGTTAAAACGTGGGACTGAAGCGATTAAGCCTGGAGAAACTGCGAAAAGTATCGATGATGTAACAAGAAAATACATTACAGATTGTGGATATGGTCAATATTTTGGACACTCTACTGGTCATGGTCTTGGGTTAGAAATACATGAACCTCTTCGCTTATCTCAAGAAAGTACGGCTACTTTAGAAGAAGGTATGGTTGTTACCGTTGAACCTGGTATTTACATTCCGAACTGGGGCGGTTGTAGAATTGAAGACGATATCGTCATTACAAAAGAAGGCTATGAAGTTATTACAAAATCAAATAGAGAACTAATTGTTATTCCTTGTTGAAATCACGACCTTTTTTAAAGGAGTTTTTCGTTGCACATAGAATTCTTTCTCTGGAGTCATCGTTTAAGAGGGGGAATTTAAATTGAATTTTGTAATTGATAAGATAGATGGGTTACAGTCTGAATTTTCAAATCTTGTTTCCATGATGAATTACGCTCGCTATACAACAATGCAAGCGGTGGAAGGTTTAACAATTGAGGAACTTGATTATTTATATGATAAGGACACAAATTCAATTGGCATGTTATTGTACCATATGGCCGCTATTGAATTTTACTACCAGATTCATACTTTTGAAGACCGTGAACCAACGGAGGCTGAATTAGAACGCTGGTTACCTGGCATTGAATTAGGCGATCTTGGACGTGAGAAAATAAAAGGAAACGCTATAGAATTTTACATCAATACATTACAAGAAGTACGTTCCAAAACAATCGAGACTTTTCAATCGTTACCTGATGAATGGTTATTTAAAACGACAGACTTTTGGTATGACAAACCAGCAAATAACTATTTTAAGTGGTTTCACGTTTTTGAAGATGAAATCAATCATCGTGGACAAATTCGTTTAATTAAAAAGATGCAAAAAGCTCATGCAGTAAAATGAGGAAATGCCACCGAATAAGGTGGCATTTTCTTTTATTCATTAACGAATAGCTTTTCGTTTACTATTTTAGTGACTACCACTACCAACATTAAAATGCATATTAAATATAGCATTTTCGCAATAAACAACCACCCTTGAAACATTACAATTCCATCTATTATCTCATTTCCTTTCCATAACAAAAACGGAATTGTGCTGATTATAATGACAAATTCGATGCTGAAAACCATTTTCTTTTTTCGACTATATGCTTTCCATTCATTCCAGCGATACATAGGAGCAAAAATCAATACGCCTATACATAATATAACTGGTACCCATTCACTGTTAAGAAATTGTCCTGAAATAACTGATAATAGTAAACAAACTAGCACACCATAATATCCTATTTTTTCTCTCATTCGTACTCCCCCATTCCCCTTCTCCTCAAATCCCATTTTTAGGATTAATTGTATTGTATCATCCATTTTTTATTCTTATCATTACAGTACATGAAATTTCACTTTTTTCTTTTTCCTATACTCACATACTTTCACCGCTTTCATACAATACACTACACGAATGCCTAAAGGATGTGAATGTTATGGGAGTTGAATTAACGCTATTACACGCTCTCTACATTATTTGTTTACTCACTATTATTACCTTTTTTATTCTCCGAAAAGATACGACTATCATTTGTATCGTTTTTATCTTTTTATTAGCATTAACTGCAACAAGTTCTATCCCTCTTGCCATTAGCGGAATTTTTCAAAGTTTCATTTACGCCATTACTGAGCTATTACCAACTATATTAATCATCTCCATTATCGTATCAATGAGCAATTTACTCGTTCATACTGGCATAAATGATACGATGATTTCACCATTTACAAAAATGATTCGTACACCTACACTCGCCTACTGGATTATCGGCCTTTTAATGATGACCATTTCTTTCTTCTTTTGGCCTTCTCCAGCTGTCGCCTTAATGGGAGCTATTTTATTACCGGTTGCTGTACGTGTCGGCCTTCCTCCAATTGGGGTTGCAATTGCTATGAACTTATTCGGTCATGGGATTGCTTTATCCGGCGACTTCGTTATACAAGGCGCACCAAAATTAACCGCAGACGCTGCTGGTCTCCCTGTTTCCAGCGTCGTATCTGCAAGTGTTCCACTCGTTATCGTTATGGGCGTTGTGACAACTTCCGTCGCTTTTTTCTTCTTACGAAAAGAGTTTCATACAGGCTTAGCTATACAAGAATCTATTCTATCAACTGAGTCTTCTAAAACGCTCACTTCATTATCTCCTCGCACAAAGAAATGGCTCGCTATTTGTATCCCTATCGTATATATCATTGATATCCTTTGCATGATTCAATTTCAACTACAAGGAAGCGACGCAACTGCACTTATCGGTGGAACAACTGTTATTATGATTATCATCATTTCTCTCATCGCCTACAAAGGTAATGGACTGAATAAAACGACCGATTATTTCATAGAAGGGCTCCAATTTGGCTTTAAAATTTTCGGACCAGTTATTCCTATCGCTGCACTCTTTTATTTAGGAGATAGTGGCTTTGTGAAAATTATCGGGGACTATTTACCGAAAGGTTCACACGGAATCATTAACGACTTAGGCATCGCTTTATCTCAAACTGTTCCTTTAAATCAATATGTATCGGCAGGGACATTAACCATCGTTGGTGTCATTACCGGCTTAGATGGATCAGGTTTTTCAGGTATATCACTTGCTGGTTCCATTGCCAATCTTTTTGGAACAGCACTTGGCCATGGAACAGCTACATTAACAGCACTCGGGCAAATTGCAGCTATATGGACCGGGGGCGGGACGTTAATTCCTTGGGCACTTATTCCTGCTGCTGCGATTTGTAAAGTCGATCCATTTGAACTTGCACGCCGAAACTTTTTACCGGTTGTTATCGGTTTAATTGTCACCACGATCGTTGCGATGTTTATCCTATAACGTAAGCAAGTGTTCTCTTGCTTACGTTTTTTGCTTGTAAAATTCATCATGAATTATCAGTTTTCAAGAGGGATTCGTTATTACTTAGCGAAATTATATTAGGAGAGTAATTATTTCAAAACGTTTACGAGAAACAGATTACTGCAATTAGAAAAGGGGACATACCTATGAATGAATTGATTTTCGTCTTATTAATTTGTCCATTATTTATCTTTATCGTATCTGTTATTGGAACACGCAAAACGAAAACGTATTACGTAATGCCGATTGTAACGTTTGCTAGTTTTTTAATAATAGGTGTTATCGCCTTTACTCCAAAATTTTTCTTTTGGGTCGGCATGTATAGCATTTTCTCATTTATTGTTTCTTATGTGACTCTATTGTTTGTAAGAGGATATAAGCTTGCAGAAAGCACTAAGTAGTTAAGGAGATTGTAATATGATTTTCTTTAATATTGATGGAACTTTACTTGAATTTTTAACAATAATATAAAAAACGACCGCGTTCCCCCGCGGTCGTTTTTTTGTATTACGCTGTGATCCAAGCTTCGTTAGCTGGATTTTTACGCCACTCTTGTAATTTTTTCGTTTCAGCTTGTCCGATCATACCTTTTTCTGCTGCAACTTCAGTTAATGCACTGTAATCACTTAAAGAATATGATGCTACGTTAGCTGCTTCTAGCTTTTCTTTTCCTGCTTCTAGCTCGTATGTGAAGATTGATACGATTCCTAATACTTCACATCCAGCTTCGCGAAGTGCTTCTACACATGTAATTGCACTACCGCCAGTTGAAATTAAGTCTTCTACTACTACGACTTTTTGACCTTTTTCAGTTTTTCCTTCGATTTGGTTCCCTTTACCGTGCCCTTTTGCTTTACTACGTACGTAGCACATTGGTAAATCCATACGATCGCTTACCCATGCAGCGTGCGCAATACCAGCAGTTGCTGTTCCTGCAATAACTTCTACAGTTGGGAAGTGCTCTTTAATTAACTCTTCTAATCCAGCTGCAATCGCTTGACGTACTTTTGGATAAGATAAAGTTAAACGGTTATCACAATAAATTGGTGATTTCATACCTGAAGACCAAGTGAATGGATCATTCGGTTGTAAAAATACTGCTCCAATTTCTAATAAATGCGATGCGATTTCTTTTTTCATACTGTTACACCTTCCCACTGTTGTTTTACTGTTTTATACGCTTCAAGCGGATTTTCTGCTTTTGTAATACTACGTCCGACTACGATGTAGCTTGAACCAAGTTCCCTCGCACGTTTCGGTGTTGCTACGCGCACTTGGTCATTTACATCATCGCTTGCAAGACGAATCCCCGGTGTTACTGTTACAAATTCATTTCCGCATACTTCACGTAATTTTGGAACTTCAAGTGTTGAACAAACAACGCCATCAAGTCCACTTTCTTTCGTTAGTTTTGCATAATGAGCAACCGCTTCTTCTAACGTTTTCTCAATGCCAATCTCTTTTTTCATCATAGCTTCCGAAGTGCTTGTTAGTTGTGTAACTGCAATACAAATCGGTCTCTCTTTTCCTTCTTGCTTACCTTCCTCTAATCCCTCAATCGCAGCTTTCATCATGCTGCTTCCCCCAGCAGCATGAACATTTACCATATCGACATCTAGACTAGCTAGGCTACGCATAGCGCTTTTTACTGTATTCGGAATATCATGAAGTTTTAAATCTAAGAAGATCTTATGTCCCTTTTCTTTTAAGTACGTAATAATCGCAGGGCCTTCTTTGTAAAATAACTCCATACCTACTTTGACAAATAACTCTTCCCCTTCAAAGTGTTGTAAGAATTGTTCTACTTCTTGTTTCCCTGGAAAATCTAGTGCAACAATTAACGACTGTGACATGTTTGCTTCCAGCTCCTTCCTTGACATTCCGAAATGTGATCAAATCCTAACTCATCTAATAATGCTGGTAACTCTTCAATAATTGTCGGACATACGAACGGATCGATAAAGTTCGCTGTACCTACTGCAACTGCGCTTGCGCCAGCATAGAAGAATTCAATTACATCTTCAGCTGTTTCAATACCACCCATTCCGATAATTGGAATGTTAACCGCTTGGCTTACTTCATGGACCATGCGAATTGCTACTGGCTTAATCGCAGGACCTGATAATCCGCCTGTACGGTTTGCTAAAATTGGTTTAGCTGTTTTTAAATCTAGACGCATACCAAGCAATGTATTAATCATCGTTAAACCATCTGCACCTGCATTTTCAATCGCTTTTGCAATTTCCACTATGTTTGCCACGTTCGGTGACAATTTCACGTATACAGGCACTTCAGAAACCTCTTTTACTCGCTTCGTTAAATCAGCAGCAATTTCAGGATTTGTACCAAAAGCGATACCACCTGTTTTTACGTTCGGACAAGAAATGTTTAATTCTAGTGCATGGACATTAGGCGCTTTAGAAATTTCCTTCGCAACCGCTACGTAATCCTCAGCTTGTGAGCCTGCAACGTTCGCAATAATTGGAAGGTCAAATTGTTCTAACCATGGTAATTCCGAATTCATTACTTTGTCTAATCCCGGGTTTTGAAGTCCAATTGCATTTAGCATGCCGCCTGGTGTTTCAGCAACACGAGGCGTTGGATTTCCATAACGTGGTTGTTCTGTCGTCGCTTTAATCATGATTGATCCTAGTACACTTAAATCGTAAAACTGTGCATATTCACGACCAAACCCAAAGCATCCAGATGCCGGTATAATTGGATTTTTTAATGATAATCCTGGTAATTCAACTTGCAATCTGTTCATAGTACAACCTCCCCGATTGGAAATACTGGTCCGTCGCTACACACCTTCTTGTAAGAATGTCCACTTGGATCTTCTTGTAAGTGGCATACACATGCGAAACAAGCTCCAATACCACAACCCATACGCTCTTCTAATGAAATATAGGCTTTTTTCTCTTTGTAACGTCCTTCTAATGCACGAAGCATCGCTAACGGGCCACATGAGTAAAGAATATCAAAGTCGATTCCGTAATTATCAATTACATCTGTGACAAATCCTTTTGTACCGTGTGTACCGTCTACTGTCGCAACGTACGTATCACCAAGTTCTGCAAATTTTTCTTCATAGAAAACAACATCTTTCGTTTGAAAACCTAAGATGTGAATAACACGTACACCCCTTGCAACGAGGCGCTGTGATAATTCATAAAGTGGTGGTACACCAATTCCCCCGCCTACTAATAAAGCTGTTTGGCCAGCTTCTGCTTCTTCTACAGGAAAACCGTTTCCTAATGGTCCCAGTACATCTACCATTTCACCTTGTTTTCTAGTTGCTAATGTTTTTGTCCCTTGTCCTTCGGCACGATATAGCATTGTAAATTCGTTCTTCTCTTGATCTACATTACAAATACTAATTGGGCGGCGCAGAAGGGGCGCAATGCCCTCTGCTACCTTAATGTGTACAAACTGCCCTGGTTCGTTCATTTGCTGTACTAACGTTCCTTGAAGCACTAATTCGTAAATATTTTTTGCGATTTCTTTTTGGTTAACGACGATCATATTTTGCTTTTGCATCATGCATGTACCACCTCGTGACGCTTTGTTTGCGTAATTTCTTTCATTGAATGAGCTGAGAATGTCATAGATTCTAATACTCGTAAGATTGCTCTCGTTGTATCAAGTGATGTTAAGCAAGCTACACCATTTTCTACTGATTCACGGCGAATGCGGAAACCATCACGCGCTGGTTGTTTTCCTTTTGTTAATGTATTGATTACAAACTGCGCTTTTCCTTGACGGATAATATCAAGTAAGTTGTAGTCTTCAGAATCAATTTTGTTTACAACTTGCACTGGAATATTTTGCTCCGCTAACGATTTTGCTGTTCCAGCTGTTGCTAATAAGTTATAACCGATTTCGTGGAAACGTTTTGCAATTTCCATTGCCTCTTCTTTATCTTTATCCGCTACTGTGATAATTACTGATCCGTGCGTTGGGATGTTAATTCCAGAAGCAACTAATCCTTTGTATAATGCTTTTTCAAGTGTTAAGTCTTTACCCATTACTTCCCCTGTTGATTTCATTTCAGGTCCTAATGTTGTATCAACTGAGCGTAGTTTCGCAAACGAGAATACCGGTGCTTTTACATATACTTCTTTCTCTTCTGGGTGATAACCAGTTCCGTATCCTTGCTCAACTAAGTCTTGACCTAAAATAACTTTCGTTGCAACATTCGCCATAGGTACGCCCGTAATTTTACTTAAGAACGGTACTGTACGACTCGCACGTGGGTTTACTTCAATTACGTACACTTGATCTTTGAATACTACAAACTGGATATTTAGTAATCCAACAATGTTTAAACCTTTTCCAAGTGCAATTGTATGTTCAATAATTTGTTCTTTTAGTTTTTCAGATAAGCTTTGTGGTGGGTATACTCCAATTGAGTCACCAGAGTGAACTCCAGCGCGTTCAATATGTTCCATAATACCTGGAATGAATACATTCTCGCCGTCTGAAATTGCATCTACTTCAATTTCTTTACCAACCATGTAACGGTCAATTAATACCGGATGCTCCGCATGAACTTTAACTGCATTTTTCATGTAGTGCAGTAGTTCTTCTTGACGATATACGATTTCCATCGCACGTCCACCTAATACGTAAGATGGTCTTACTAATACTGGGTAACCAATTTCTTCAGCGATTGCTACCGCCTGTTCTACAGTTGTTGCTGTTTTACCAACTGGTTGTGGGATACCTAATTGTGTTAGTGCAGCTTCGAATTTATCACGATCTTCTGCACGGTCTAGATCTTCAAGTGATGTTCCTAAAATTTTCACACCGTGTTCTTCTAGTTTCGCTGCTAAGTTAATTGCCGTTTGTCCACCGAACTGAACGATAACACCTTCTGGTTTTTCTAAATCGATAATGTGCATTACATCTTCAATCGTTAATGGTTCAAAGTATAATTTGTCAGAAATACTGAAGTCTGTTGAAACTGTTTCTGGGTTGTTGTTAATAATAATTGCTTCATATCCAGCTTCTTTAATTGCCCATACTGAGTGAACTGTTGCGTAGTCAAACTCAACACCTTGACCAATGCGGATCGGACCAGATCCTAGAACTACTACACTCTTACGATCTGTTACAATCGATTCATTTTCGTCTGCATATGTGCTGTAGTAATATGGCGTTGCAGATTCAAACTCTGCCGCGCAAGTATCTACCATTTTGAATACTGGCATCATATTATTTTCTTTACGCATATCATAAATTTCGCGCTCCGTTTTGTTCCAAGCTGCTGCAATGTAGTGATCGCTGAAGCCCATTTCTTTTGCAGTTTGTAGTACTTCCATATTTCCTACATTCGCTTTTACTTCACGTTCCATATTTACGATGTTTTCAACTTTTTGTAAGAAGAAGAAGTCCATTTCACACCATTCATTGATTTCTTCTTTCGTTACACCTTGGCGAATTGCTTCTGCTACAATAAACAGTCGTTCATCATCCGCTTTAATGATACGTTTTTTCATCGTTTCTTTATCAAGTTCTTTTAAGTGGTCTAATTCTAAGTGATAAATGCCAAGCTCTAAAGAACGAACTGCTTTTAGTAATGATTCTTCTAAGTTACGTCCGATTGACATAACTTCACCAGTTGCTTTCATTTGTGTTCCAAGCGTTCTGTTCGCTGATTCAAACTTATCAAACGGCCAACGTGGAATTTTTGAAACAACATAGTCTAACGCTGGCTCGAAGCAAGCGTAAGTTTTTTGTGTTACTGGGTTTACGATTTCATCTAACGTTAAACCGACTGCAATTTTTGCTGCTAATTTCGCAATTGGATATCCAGTTGCTTTAGATGCTAGTGCAGATGAACGACTTACACGTGGATTTACTTCGATTACATAGTATTGGAAGCTATATGGATCAAGCGCAAGCTGAACGTTACATCCGCCTTCAATTCCTAGTGCACGAATAATTCGTAATGAAGTGTTACGTAACATTTGATATTCACGGTCGCTTAGCGTTTGGCTCGGTGCTACTACAATCGAATCACCTGTGTGAACACCAACTGGATCGATGTTTTCCATGTTACATACTACAATCGCGTTATCATTTGAATCACGCATTACTTCATATTCAATTTCCTTACAGCCAGCAATACTTTTCTCTAATAAACATTGTGTTACTGGACTATGTTTTAAACCGCTTGTTACGATTTCAATTAGCTCTTCTTCGTTATGGCAAATTCCGCCGCCCGTTCCTCCTAATGTGAACGCTGGTCGAACGATTACTGGATAACCAATTTCATTTACAAATCCATATGCTTCATCAAGGTTATGAATAATTTCACTTGGTGGTGTTGGTTCATTTAAATCTTGCATTAATGTACGGAATAAATCACGATCTTCCGCTTGCTCGATTGCTGATAATTTTGTTCCTAAAATTTCAACTCCGCACTCGTCAAGTACGCCTGATTTTGCAAGTTCAACAGCCATGTTTAAACCTGTTTGACCACCTAATGTTGGTAGGATTGCATCAGGACGTTCTTTACGAATAATACGGCTTACGAATTCTAATGTTAATGGCTCGATGTATACTTTATCTGCTGTTGCAGTATCCGTCATAATTGTTGCTGGGTTAGAGTTAACAAGGATTACTTTGTAACCTTCCTCTTTAAGAGATTGACAAGCTTGTGTGCCAGAGTAGTCAAACTCCGCTGCTTGCCCAATTACAATTGGTCCTGATCCGATTACTAAAATTGTGTTAATGTCTAGGCGTTTTGGCATAACTCTTCCCCTTCTTTCTTGAAGTTTTCAATCATTGTTAAGAAATCTTCGAATAAATCATTTGCATCTTCTGGTCCCGCTGAAGCTTCTGGATGGTATTGTACTGTAAATGCTGGGAACTTCTTATGACGAAGACCTTCTACCGTTCCATCGTTTAAAGCAACATGTGTAATTTCAAGATCTGTATTTTCAACTGATTCTTCTTCTACTGCGTATCCGTGGTTTTGAGATGTAATTGCTACTTTTCCAGTTGCAAGATTTTTTACTGGATGGTTTAAACCACGGTGACCAAATTTCAACTTACTTGTATTTGCACCTGATGCTAGAGCGAACAATTGATGTCCTAGGCAAATTCCGAATAAAGGAACTTTACCGATAATGTCTTTTAACATTTCAATTGCTTCTGGTACATCTTTCGGATCTCCAGGTCCATTACTTAACATAATTCCATCTGGGCTAAGGCGTAAAATTTCTTCTGCTGTTGTGTTGTAAGGAACTACAATTACATCACAGTCACGCTTATTTAATTCTCGTAAAATACCATGTTTCATACCGAAGTCTACTAGTACAACTCGGTGACCACGACCTGGGCTTGGGTATGGATCTTTCGTTGATACGCGTTTTACATGATCTGTAAATACTGTCGCTTTTAATTGGCTTACAATGTACTCTACATCTGCATCCATGTTACAAAGGCGTCCGCGTAATGTACCGTATTGACGAATTTTTCTCGTTAATTTTCTCGTATCAATCCCTGCTAATCCTGGAATATTTCTTTCTTTCAAGTAATCATTTAACGAAATTTCATTACGGAAGTTTGATGGGTGATCACAAATTTCGTTTACGATTAAACCATTTACAGATGGGTGAATGGATTCAAAATCGTCACGGTTAATGCCGTAATTTCCGATTAATGGGTACGTGAATGTTACGATTTGACCGCAATATGATGGATCAGATAATGTTTCTTGATATCCAGTCATTCCTGTTGTAAATACAACCTCACCTGACTTTTCGATTTCGCCTCCGAAACCTGTTCCAATTAATACTGTTCCATCTTCTAAGATAAGTTGTCTTTTCATACTAATGCACTCTCCTTTTGCCATGCGATCTTACCACCAACGATTGTCATTACCGGCCATCCTTGGCATTTCCAACCTGCGAATGGTGTATTTTTTCCTTTTGATAAGAATGTTGTTGGGTCAATCTCTTCTTCTTGTTCTAAATCAATGATTGTAATATCAGCTGCTCTACCTTCTTTTAGGCGACCTGCTTCTAAGCCGAATGTATCAGCTGGCTTTTCTGTTAAGAATTGAATTAACTGTTCTAGCGTAATGACTCCCTTTTTCACAAGGTTTGTGTATAGAAGCGGGAATGCTGTTTCAAAACCAGTAATTCCAAACGGTGCTCTTTCAATTCCTTGTGCTTTCTCTTCCGCTGTATGCGGTGCATGGTCAGTTGCGATCATATCGATCGTTCCATCTAATAAACCTTCAATTAATGCTGCATGGTCTTCTTTTCCACGAAGTGGTGGGTTCATTTTAAAGTTAGGATCAGCTGATGGGATATCATCTTCACATAACACTAGGTGATGCGGTGTTACTTCTGCTGTTACTTTAATTCCAGCGCGTTTCGCATCACGGATTACACGTACAGAACCTTTCGTACTTACGTGACATACGTGATAGTGGCAATCTGCTGCTTCAGCAAGCAGTATATCCCTTGCAATATGTACAGATTCACATACTGATGGGATACCGTTTAATCCGTGTTTCTCAGAAAACTTCCCTTCATGTACACAACCTTTATTAATAAGCGTATTCTCTTCACAGTGCGCAACTACTGCCATATCTAATTTTGCTGCACGTTTCATAGCCGCTAACATCATGCTCGCATCTTGTACGCCTACGCCGTCATCTGTGAAAGCAAATGCTCCAAGTTCTTTTAATGTTTCGAAATCTGTCATTTCAGAACCAGCTTGACGTACTGTAATTGCTCCGTATGGTAGTACGTTAACATGAGCTTTTTCTTCAATACGTTTTTGCAAGTCTTCCATATGTTCTCTGCAATCTGGTACCGGGCGTGTATTTGGCATTGCGCAAATTGTAGTGAATCCACCTTTTGCCGCTGCTAGTGTACCTGTTTCAATTGTTTCTTTATGTTCACCACCTGGTTCACGAAGATGTACGTGTACATCTACTAATCCAGGTGCGATTAACTTTCCGTTCACATCGATTACTTCAGCATTATCTGCCGTAATATTTTCTGCTACCTTAGCGATTTTACCGTCTTGTACGAGAAGATCCGTTGCTACGATTTTTCCTTCTTCATTCATATAACGACCATTTTTAAACAAATAATTCATGTTTCATTCCTCCTAATACATTTGGTAAGGCGCGTTTTAGTACAGCCATTCTTACGTAAACTCCATTTTCCATTTGTTTAAATATGCGTGAACGCTCACACTCAACAAGTTCACTTGCAATTTCAACATCACGGTTTACAGGAGCTGGATGCATAATAATGCTTCCTTCTTTCATACGCTTTTCTCTTTCTACTGTTAATCCGTGTTTCTCATGATATTCTTTCATAATGTCTGTTTCATAATGATCATGACGCTCATGTTGTACACGGAGTAACATCATTACATCAACTTCTGGAACAAGTTCATCTAATGGTTTGTATGTTCCAAATGTGTTGTCTTCATCTTTCCACTCTTCTGGACTTGCAAAGTAAATCGTTGCACCAAGCTTCGTTAATGCTTCTGCATTAGAACGTGCTACTCGGCTATGACGAACATCTCCTACTATTGCAATCTTCAAACCTTCAAATCTTCCAAAATCTTGTTTAATTGTAAGAAGGTCCAGTAGGCACTGTGTTGGGTGGTTTCCGCATCCATCTCCAGCGTTTAAGATTGGAATATTCACCTGATCTTTTAGTTCATCGAAGTAGCGATCTTGCTCGTGGCGGATGACCACTGCTTTTGTTCCGATTGATTCTAGTGTTCTTATCGTATCGTATAGAGTTTCTCCTTTTTGTACGCTAGATGCATCAGCTGAAAAGTTTAAAACATCAAGTCCTAATCTCTTCTCAGCAACTTCAAAGCTAAATCTCGTTCTCGTACTATTCTCAAAGAACAAGTTCGCAACAAAAGTTTGCTCTGTCGTTTTGCTCTCTTTTCCATTCACAAAATCTTCTGCATCTTTTAGGATTTCTGAAATTTCTACTTCTGATAATTCACTCATCGTTAACAAATGGCTCATCGTCATCCCTCATCTTTCTGATTTTTATGTTACCACTTTTGAATTTTTATAACAACCTTTGCATAAAAATACCCTAGTCATGTGAGACTAGGGTGCAAGAAAGAAGCCACCCTTTTCGGTCTCACAGGACTGAATTAAAAGGTTATTATTATGAAGCAATCTGCTTAGATTGTTTTATTTGTTTCGTTTCCGGTAGTAGTAGATTTAACAGTACACCTACAATTGCTGCTAGTGCCATTCCTTCTACTTGGAATGATTCTCCTACGTGAAGTACCGCTCCACCAATACCGATTACTAATATTACTGATGCAATCATTAGGTTTCGTTTGTCACTTAAATCTGTTTTATCATCTACCATCATGCGTAATCCGCTTGATGCGATTACACCGAATAGTAAGATTGATACACCACCCATAACTGTTGTTGGGATCGAATGAATCAGTGCAGAAATCTTACCGATAAATCCGAACATGATTGCGAATACTGCTGAACCGATGAATAAGTATACACTGTATGCTCTCGTAATTGCTAGCACACCGATGTTTTCACCATACGTTGTATTTGGTGGCCCACCGATTAGTGACGCGATTAATGTTGCTACTCCGTCACCGAAGATTGAACGGTGTAAACCTGGTTTTTCAATTAAATCTCTTTTAATAACATTTCCAAGAACAATTTGATGTCCGATATGTTCTGATATTGTTACTAGTGCAACTGGTACCATCAAGAGTACAATCTTCCATGAAAACTCTGGTGTGTATGTTACAAATGGTACTGTGAAATCTGGTACAACAAACCATTTTGCCTCAGCTACCGGCTTTAAGTCTACTAGCCCTTGGAAGTAAGCGAAGATATATCCGCCGATAATGCCAAGTAACACTGGTATTATACTGAAAAATCCTCTTCCAAATATCGAGCATATAATTGTAATTGCTAATGTTACTAACGCTACTGAAAAATGTGTAAAGCTATATTTGCCATCCGCATCGTTCATCGCCATGTTAACTGCTGTATGTGCTAAAGCTAGACCGATTACCATTACTACTGGACCAACTACGATTGGTGGTAGTAATTTCATAATCCACTCTGATCCTGATTTCTTAATTCCGAGTGAGATTAAAATGTACACAAGTCCTGCTAGCAAACCACCAAGCATTGCCGCTCCCGGTCCACCTGCCGTTTTGGCTGTTATAATCGGTGCGATAAAGGCGAATGATGATCCTAGATAAGCAGGTACTTGGCCTTTCGTTATAAGAAGGAACGCTAACGTTCCTAATCCACTTGATATTAATGCTACTGATGGATTCAATCCTGTTAAAAATGGAACAAGCACTGTTGATCCAAACATCGCGAACAAATGTTGTATACTTAAAAATAACCATTTTCCCGGTTTCGGTACTTCATTAACGTCTAACACTGGCTTTTGTTCCATTGTTACATCCTCCTTCAGTTTAAATCTTTGCAATAAAAAAACTCTTTGTGCCTGTGCACAAAGAGTCCTACACTTTCGTATGCCAAATTTGACATATGAAAGCCAAGACCCTTTGGCAGCCTCACAGGACTACATTTAAAAGGGCTTTACTTATCGTATATGCTTACTCGATCTTGTTGATCTGTCTCTTGCAAATCAACTTCGATACGCTCTTCACTTGATGTTGGAATGTTCTTCCCTACATAATCAGCGCGAATTGGTAATTCGCGATGACCTCTATCAACAAGAACCGCCAATTGGATTTGAGATGGTCTACCTAAATCCATAAGAGCATCCATTGCTGCTCGAACTGTTCTTCCTGTATATAATACGTCATCCACAAGGATAACTTTTTTCTTCGTAATATCTACAGGGATATCAGAACCTTTTACAAGTGGTTCTTTATTTTTCGATTGTAGTGTTAAATCATCACGATATAACGTAATGTCTAACTCTCCAACTTCCATTTCTTTTCCTTCAATTTGACCAATTCGTTCTGCCAAACGTTGTGCAATAAAAATTCCACGAGTTTTAATTCCGACAAGAACACAATTATCGACACCTTTATTTCGTTCCACGATTTCATGACTAATTCGTGTTAAAGCGCGGCGAATCATTTGGTCATCTAAAACGACAGCTTTCTCTTGCATGCTCTACACCTCCAAGCTTTTTTCTTGCGTGAGAGTAATGGTATAAAAAAAGTCCTCTCAGCGTGTGCGAGAGGACTTTTGAAAAAAGGGTACAACATACCCTAAGTATTTCAAACCGTTACCTTCTCAACCTCACGGGGCTGTGTTAAAGGATCGTTATTTAACTGTTGTCAGTATCTCAGTTTTCTTATGATTTGTCAATACTATTTTCGTAAAATATTTAATGCGTCTTCAAACACTTCTGGAATTGGTGCCTCAAACTGAATATATTCACCAGTACGAGGATGATCAAAGCCTAAAATACCCGCATGAAGTGCTTGTCCATTCATATCTAACGTTTTCTTCGGACCATACTTCGGATCTCCTGCAAGTGGATAGCCAATATATTTCATATGAACACGAATTTGGTGCGTACGTCCCGTTTCTAAGCGACATTCTACAAGTGTAAAGTCTTTAAAGCGTTCTAACACTTGGAAGTGCGTAACAGCGTTCTTACCATTTTCATCAACTGTCATACTTTGACGCTCTTTCTTATCACGAGCAATCGGAGCATCAATCGTTCCCTTATCATGCGGAATCACACCGTGTACAATCGCTTTGTAACGTCTCGTTACTGTTTTTGCTACAAGCTGATTTACAAGCGATTCATGTGCCATATCATTTTTAGCAACCATTAATAGTCCAGATGTATCTTTATCAATACGATGCACGATACCTGGACGCATTATACCGTTAATGCCTGATAAGTCTGTACAATGGTGCATGAGGCCGTTTACAAGTGTACCACTTGTATGCCCTGGTGCTGGATGTACAACCATACCACGTGGCTTATTTACAACAAGCACATCTGCATCTTCATAATAAATTTCTAAATTTAAATCTTCTGGTTGAATATCTAACTCTTCTGGTTCAGGAATTGTTACTGTAATTTCATCTTCTTCTTTTACTTTATAATTTCCTTTTACAGCTTTCCCGTTTACTGTCACAACGTCATCTTTAATCCATTGCTGCACTTGCGTACGTGACCATTCGTTATTTATCCCTGCAACGAATTTATCAATTCGCTCGTTTTTTTGCTCTGCTGCAACTGTTACTTGTACTACTTCACTCATTCAATTACTCCTTCGCTTTCTTGCCTTCTAATAATGTTTGAATAATAATTAATACAACACCAATACATAATGCTGAATCAGCTATATTGAATACTGGATAGTTGTACGAGAAAATATACACGTGAATGAAATCCACTACTTCTTGTCTAAATACACGATCAATAAAGTTACCAATTGCCCCGCCCAAAATTAGGCCTAACGAAATACCTAGAAGCTTGTCTGTTTTCGCATACTTTTTCATATAAAATACAATAAATACTACAAAAACAACTGTAATAATGTAGAAGAACCACATTTTATTTTCTAAAATACCCCAAGCAGCACCTCTATTTCGATGTGATGTTATGTATAATACATTGTCTATAATCGGAATACTCGTACCCAATTCCATGTTCTTTACAATTAACCACTTCGATATTTGATCGATAGCAATGACGAATAACGCTATTACATAATATATCATTTTCATTTCCCCCACAAAGACAGTGTACCTCAAAATTTTAGCATAGCTGCTACCTTTTCACAATGAACCTTTATAGAAGAATAAAATAAATTAAAAAAAGGTAATATAATATCGTTGTGCGTATTCATACATTTACCTTTTCATAGAAGAATTCATGAATCGTACGGGCAGTCGGCATTGTCTTCATTTGCTTTGTCGAAATTAATCTCCCCGTCTCTTCACAAATACCATACATGTCTATTTCCATCTTAAATAATGCGCGTTCTACATCCTTTAAATCCTCTTTTATATCATGTAATAGCAATTTTTTCTTTATCTCTTCCTTAATTTCATATCCAAGTTCTTGGCTGAACTCGACATCATATTCGTGCATTACTTCTTTAGCTAGTCTCTCTTGCAACTCTTTTCTCATCAATTGCAATTCTTCTTTTATTTCCATGTAAATTTCATTCACGTGTACATTCCTCCTAGCTGTAATGTACAGTTAGTGTGTCCGAAATTTATTTGCTTACCTCACACACATTTTTCCTTCACAGGAAAGAGTCTGAAAGTGATTTTGATATACCATCAACAAAAAAACTGACTGCATCAATAGCAGTCAGCTTTTTTATTATTTTACATAGTTTTCTTTAACAACTGTTGCACAACGCTCACATAATGTTTCATGTTCAGTATCTTTACCAATTGTTTCTGAAACTACCCAACAACGTTCACATGTTTCACCAGTTGCTTGGGCAACAACAACCGCTGTATGTTCATACTTCGGTGCATCTGCTGGCGCTTCATCCATCATACCACCAAGTTTATACTCAGAAACGATGAATAATTGCTTTAAGTCTTCGCTAATAGACTCCAACATAACTTTCATTTCTGCAGTTGGATATAGTGTAATGCTTGCATTTAATGACTTACCGATTACTTTTTCATTACGAGCTACTTCTAGTGCTTTTAACACGTCATCACGTAATGTCATAAATGCATCCCATTTTGTTTTTAACGCTTCCGCGTCATCTAATTGTACAGCTTCTGGCATATCAGTTAATTGTACACTTTCTTCTGTTACGCCTGGAATATATGGCCATACTTCATCAGCTGTATGCGGTAAGATTGGTGTTACAAGTTTCGTTAACGCAACAAGAACATCATATAATACAGTTTGAATTGCACGACGATCTTCGTGGTTTGCACCTTCAATGTATAAAATGTCTTTTGCAAAGTCTAAGTAGAATGAACTTAAATCAATTGTACAGAAGTTATGAATTGCATGATATACAGCAGCGAAGTCGTATGTCTCATATGCTTCTTTTACTTTTGTAATTAAGTCATTTAATTTCACTAACATGTAACGATCTACTTCACGAAGTTCAGCTACAGCTACTGCATTTTCACTTGGATTAAAGTCGTCTAAGTTTCCTAATAAGAAACGGAATGTGTTACGGATTTTACGATACACTTCTGCTACTTGTTTTAAAATATCATCTGAAATACGTACGTCAGATTGATAGTCAACAGAAGATACCCATAAGCGTAAAATGTCTCCACCTAATTGATCCATAATTTTCTTCGGTACGACGATGTTTCCAATCGACTTACTCATTTTACGTCCTTCACCGTCTAGTACGAAACCGTGGCTTAATACGCCTTTATATGGTGCTTTACCTGTTACAGCAACTGCTGTTGATAATGAAGAGTTAAACCAACCACGATACTGGTCAGATCCTTCTAAATATAAATCAGCTGGACGCTGTAAATCTTCGCGCTCTTCTAATACCGCTTGGTGAGAAGAACCTGAATCGAACCATACATCCATGATGTCTGTTTCTTTACGGAATTCGCCATTTGGGCTACCCGGATGTGTAAACCCTTCTGGTAATAGATCTTTCGCTTCACGCTCGAACCATACGTTAGAACCGTGTTCACGGAATAAATCTGCTACATGGTTAATTGTTTCATCCGTAATAATTGGATCACCATTCTCAGCATAGAATACCGGAATTGGCACACCCCATGCACGCTGACGAGAAATACACCAGTCACCACGGTCACGAACCATATTATGAAGACGAGTTTCTCCCCATGCTGGTACCCATTTTGTTTCCGCTACAGCTTCTATTAATTCTTTACGGAATGCTTCAATAGACGCAAACCACTGTGCTGTCGCACGGAAAATAATTGGTTTTTTCGTTCTCCAATCATGTGGGTATGAATGTGTAATGAATGTTAGTTTCAGTAACGCGCCGACTTCTTCTAATTTTTCTGTAATTGGTTTGTTAGCTTTATCATAGAATAAGCCTTCAAATCCAGGTGCTTCATTTGTTAACACACCTTTATCATCGACTGGGCAAAGTACTTCTAATCCATACTTTTTACCAACAACGAAGTCATCTTCCCCGTGTCCTGGTGCTGTATGAACACAACCTGTACCTGCATCTGTTGTTACGTGATCTCCTAGCATAACTAATGAATCACGATCGTAGAATGGGTGTTTTGCAACTGTGTACTCAAGTTCGCTACCTTTTACTGTTTTCACAACTTCAGCATTTTCCCACTCTAACGTTTTTGCAACTGTCTCAAACAGCTCAGAAGCAATGATATATTTCTCATCATTTACTTTTACAATGCTATATTCAAGCTCTGGGTGAACAGAAATACCTAAGTTTGCAGGTAATGTCCAAGGTGTTGTTGTCCAAATGATGTACTTTTCATCACCTTCTAATACGTTCTTTCCATCTTTTACAGGGAATGCTACGTAAATAGATGCTGATTTTTTATCTTGATATTCAATTTCAGCTTCCGCTAAAGCAGATTCACTCGTTGGAGACCAGTAAACTGGTTTTTGACCTTTATAGATATAACCTTTTTTCGCCATGTCACCAAACACTTTAATTTGTTGTGCTTCATAAGCTGGCTCTAAAGTAATATATGGATTATCCCAATCTGCACGTACACCTAGACGCTTAAATTGTTCACGTTGACGTTCTACTTGTTCATATGCATACTCTGCACATAACTTACGAAACTCAGCAACTGTCATTTCTTTACGTTTTACACCTTTATTTGTTAAAGCTTGTTCAATTGGTAAACCGTGCGTATCCCATCCTGGAACATATGGTGCACTAAAACCAGTCATTGATTTATAACGAACAATAAAGTCTTTTAATACTTTATTTAATGCATGTCCCATATGAATGTCACCATTCGCATATGGAGGTCCATCATGCAATACAAATAAAGGACGACCTTTTGTATGTTCTTGTACTTTTTCGTAAATATTCATTTCAGCCCATTTTTCTTGCATTGCAGGCTCACGTTTTGGTAAATTCCCACGCATTGGGAACTCAGTTTTTGGCATCAGTAATGTATTTTTGTACTCCATGCTCAATTCCTCCTTACATGTATAAAAGAAATACTTAAAAAACGGAATAAAAAAGAGACTTTCTCATCCCAAAAAGGGACGAGAAAGTCTCCCGCGGTACCACCCTAGTAGATCATATACATATGTATAGAATCCTCTTTATATTCTTAACGCGAATACACGCCTACGCTTACTCTATTTGTTCAGCGCGGAACTCCAGGGTGATATTCCCACTATCTCCTTATCCTGAGCTTACACCATCCTCAGTTCGCTATATAAGGTTTGAAAAGGTACTTATCCCTATCTTCGTTTTTCTTAATAAATATGTTGTTTAAAATTATATGTAATAATGAGAAAAACGTCAAGCTTACACTGTTTCTTCTTTTTTCAACAGTTCATCTACTTCGTCTTCTAATTCAATTAGTTTATCCCAATCATCGTTGTTTAACATCTCAAGCTGTGTTTCTAATAACATACGGAAACGAGTTCGGAATACTTTCGCTTGTTTCTTTAGCTCTTCAATATCAAAAGCAACTTTTCTTGATTTTACTAATGCTTCGTTAATAATACGATCAGCATTCTTTTCAGCTTCACGCACAATTAATTTCGCTTCTTTTTGCGCATTACGTTTTACTTCTTCCGCTGCTTCTTGTGCAACAACGATAGATTTGTTTAACGTATCTTCAATATTAGAGAAATGATCTAACTTCCCTTCTAACTGCGCAACTTTTTCTTCTAAAGCTTTTTTCTCACGAATGACCAATTCATAATCTTTGATAATTTGATCAAGAAACTCATTTACTTGATCTTCATCATAGCCACGGAATCCGCGACCAAATTCTTTGTTATGAATATCTAATGGTGTTAACGGCACAACGCCACCTCCAAGTAGTTATCTAAATTTCCTCTTTCAATTATATCTTTTCTTCGACAAAATAGGAGGATTTCCTTCTAAAAAACCAATCATTTTAGTATACCATACAAAATTCTCCATTTGTCGCGTTTTGTTCTACCTTCTACAGAAAATAATTTACTTCGGCCATATCCTCTAACAGAAAAAACATCTCCTGGATAACATTCATACGAAGTTTGCTCCACTGTTTTCCAATTGACTTTTACTAAACCATTTTTTATGAAAGGTTGTACTTTCTGTCTAGATAAATGTAACATTTCAGCTAACATAACATCTAAACGAAGTGAAGAAACCGTTCCAGATTTCTCTCCCCACGTTTCATGTATCTGTAGAATTTTTTCTCCTTGCACTGACGCTAAAGAGACTTTTACTTTCCCTATTGATTGTAAGTTCATCTCAATATACGATACAATTTCTTTCGCAACTACAATTTGTGCACGATTTTCTCGCAGCAAAATATCACCACATTTTTCTCTTGTTAAACCAAGAGACATAAATGTACCTAATATTTGCCTATGTTCTAGCGTATAAAACTTGGAAGGATAGTCAATTTCTAATACTTCTACTTGAAATTCTTCTTCATTTAATTCTAGATAGTCTGGATAAATAAGTGCTCTTTTACGCTCTGCATTAGGCGTTGCACCACCAAATTGCACAGCAACATCACCTTGTCCTATTACCATAGAAACAATTTGTTGTTGCCTAGGATCAAGAAAATCCGTTAACTTCACTTGATGGTACTCCGCCGCTCGCTTCCACTCTAGCACTTTATCCACAAAGACCTCCTCATCAGGCCTAAAATGTTCGTAGATGCTCATGTATTTACCTTCTTACTATAAGAAATAGCTTAATAAACTGAACAAACCAGTTTTAGCAAGTTTCAACGCAAAGATTGCAACGATTGGAGAAATATCAATCATTCCAAGCGGCGGAATAAAGCGGCGGAATGGTTCTAAATACGGTTCACAAATACGTGCCAGGAACTCTCCAAAAGATGATTCCTTTGCACCAGGAAACCATGATAGGAGAATGTAAATAATAAGTGCCCACGAGTAAATCTCGATAGCATAACTTAACACTATAAAAACTGTTGTCATGGCGTATTACCACCTCTTTATATTTGTTTCTTCTTCTTCACCGAATAACTCTGAAATTGCACCAACAATATCTACATTTTCAGGTGTACACATAAATGTTTTCGGTCCTATTTTTTGAATGTCCCCGCCTATAGCGTATACAGTACCACTTAAAAAGTCAACGATACGCACCGCTTGATCAGTAGACATTCTCTGCAAATTAATTACAACAGCTCGTCTACCTTTTAAGTGGTCCGCAATCCCTTGCGCTTCCGAATATGTGCGTGGTTCTAATAAAACAACTTTTGAAGATTGTTTTGCTGTTTCAATACTAACAACATTTTGCTTCGGTTGTGCTTTCGGAAACGTAACGTCTTGTTGTTCTGGTGGATCTTGCTGCTTTTTCATGTCTGTTTGCTCCTTTTCATAACCATATTGAGCTGCTTCTTTTTCTTCCGGTGTATCAAAAAAGAAGTATTTTACTTTTGACCAACTCATAATAAGATTCTCCTTCCTTTTACGCTTTTCCTACTAAAATCGTTCCCAAACGAATATATGTAGCCCCTTCTTCAATTGCAATCGTGTAATCGTTGGACATTCCCATTGATAATTCTTTACATGGCGCATGTAATAACTCTAGCTCCTGCACCTCTGTTTGCAGCATACGTAATTCCTTAAAACAGCATCTGATTTCTTCCTCTTCTTCTGTAAATGGAGCCATCGTCATTAGTCCAACCACTTCAATTTTATCGAATTCTTGCAAACTTTGAATAAAAGAAACAACCTCTTCTATTGCCAATCCTTGCTTCGATTCTTCAGATGAGGTTTTCACTTGAATAAAGCATTTTACTTTCTTATCAGCACGTTTCTGAATTTCTTTCGCCAGGGAAAGACGATCTAACGAATGTAAATAATCAATTTCATTAATAATTTCTTTTACTTTTCTCGTTTGTAATGAGCCAATAAAGTGCCAATTAACTTTTGAACCGAAATGCTCGTATTTCTGTAAGAAACCTTCATTTCTATTTTCACCTAAATCGATAATTCCAGCTTCAATTACTTCGTTTGTTTTTTCAATCCCTACAGTTTTTGTAACTGCAACAAGTTTAATATCTTGCAACGAACGTCCAGCTCGAGCGCAAGATTCTTTAATAGCTTCGTTTACAATTACTAAATTTTCTTGTACTGTCACTTGCTTCCTTCCTCCTTAAAACCTATGAAACTCAACATTCTTCCTGTCTTACCTTGATCACGACGATGAGAGAAAAATAGTTGCTCTTCACAGCTTGTACAAAGAGATGACATTACAATATGCTCTTCTTTTATGCCTGCTTGTACACATAATATACGATTAATTTCTTTTAAATTAATTGCGTACTGCCCGTCAGAAATTTTTTGATGAGGAACAGCACCGCTAACTACTTCCTGTGCTGCTGTTAATACACGATCATCCACAACATAACAACAAGATCCGATCGACGGCCCAATTGCAACATGAATTTCATCACTTGAAATACCTTCTGCATCCCACTTTTGAATCATTTCCTTTGCAATCTCTTGTACAGTGCCTTTCCATCCAGCATGCGCAAGTCCTATCATACCATGTGATGGTGCATAAAAATAGAGCGGAACACAATCCGCGTAACAAGACGTTAACAGAACATCTTCATTACTCGTATAAATGCCATCTGTTTTTGAAATGCCGTCCTCATATGAATAGACGCCACTTCCCTTTTCCTGTTGCCCTACTTTTTCAACATGATGAGCATGAACTTGTTCAGAGCAAATCCAGTTTTCTAATGGTTTTTGTAACTTATTTGCTAAAATGCGTCTGTTTTCATGAACGTTCTCCACGATATCATTCACATGTAATCCTAAATTCATCGTATGAAAGGAGCCCGTACTTATCCCACCATCTTTTGTCGTAAATCCAGCAGTAATGTTTCCAAGTTCTTTCCACGCTTGTAAATACAGTATACCGTCCACATATTTAAATGGTTCTCTCATAATAAAGCGGCTCCTTTTAATTAAAATAACAGAAAAAAGCATGGTACTTCCTGTCTATTTTACCATACTTTTATTTTTTCATAATCCTAACAGAAAAAAAAGAGGAATTTGTAATATTCTTTATGAAATTGTCGGTGTTTGTATTGATTCTGTTACAGTATTAACAGGATTTACTCTTACAAGTATGACATCCTCTCCAATCTTCACAATTTCCTTCCAAGGAATTACAATCTCAACATCTTTTCCAAAAATACCTAGCATACGTGTCTGTTTGGAAATAATAACAGAACAAACTTTCCCTGTGTTCATATCAATTTCAATATCTCCAATATTCCCAATCCTTTTTCCATCTGAAATATTTATAACATCCTTCATCTGTAACTCTGAAATTCGTATCACCATTTTTATCCTCTCCCTTATATGACGAATTGGAAACTGTTTCTCATATTTACAGGAAGCCACCTATACGAAACACCATACTAGTTTCATTATATGAACACTAATCCCCTACTATGAGCACAAACTATATTACATATAAAAAGGTCTCACCATAATTGGTGAGACCTTATCCTTGAATCGTTTTATTCATTTGTTTAATGGCTGACTTCTCTAAACGTGATACTTGCGCTTGCGAAATCCCAATTTCTTCTGCAACTTCCATCTGTGTCTTTCCTTGGAAGAAACGTTTTCTAATAATCATTTTCTCTCTATCATTTAAACGCTTCATTCCTTCTTTCAATGCTAATTCTTCAACCCACTGCTCGTCCTTTTGTTTTTCATCACTTAACTGATCCATAACAAAGATAGGATCTCCTCCATCATTATAAATCGGTTCAAATAATGAAACTGGGTCTTGAATCGCATCTAAAGCAAATACTATCTCTTCATGAGTTACTTCTAGCACTTTTGCAATATCCATTGCTGTTGGTTCTTTTGAATTTTCTGCAATCAACTTTTCTCTTACTTGCAAAGCTTTATACGCAATATCTCGCAATGAGCGCGATACGCGAATCGGATTATTATCACGCAAATATCTGCGTATTTCCCCAATAATCATCGGCACAGCATACGTTGAAAATTTTACATTTTGGCCTAAATCAAAATTATCAATTGATTTCATAAGTCCGATGCAACCAACTTGAAATAAATCGTCAACATATTCTCCTCTGTTATTAAATCTTTGGATGACGCTCAGTACAAGACGTAAGTTTCCATTCACTAATTTTTCTCTTGCGCTTATCTCTCCACTTTGCATTTCACGAAATAATTTACGCATCTCTTCATTTTTTAATACTGGAAGTTTAGCTGTATCAACACCGCAAATTTCTACTTTGTTTCTCGTCAAAGTGTTCCCTCCTATCGGGAGTTGCTGTACAGTGTAAAGTATTTCCTTTGAAGGGGATTTTATGCATGTGGTTTTTTCACGATTTGTTATTTAAATTATCTTTCCTAATACAACTAAATAGAATAAGACCAGCCTACATAACGGCTGGTCTTATTCTTTACACCATTTTATTAAATTCTTTTCGTAATCTTTTTATAATTCTTTTTTCTAAACGCGAAATGTATGACTGTGAAATCCCAAGCATATCAGCCACATCTTTTTGCGTCTTTTCCTCTCCTCCAGCAAGCCCAAACCGAAGTTCCATAATTTGTTTTTCACGATCATTTAATTGGTGTAATGCTTTCATTAAAAGGTGACGATCTACAGTAGCTTCTAAATCTTTTGTAATAATATCATCATCTGTACCTAACACGTCAGACAATAACAGTTCATTCCCATCCCAATCAATGTTTAGCGGTTCATCAAAAGAAACTTCCGAACGATTTTTGTTATTTCGACGTAAATGCATTAAAATTTCATTTTCTATACAACGAGATGCATATGTTGCTAATTTTATTTTCTTTTCCGGATTAAATGTATTTACAGCTTTAATAAGGCCGATTGTTCCTATACTAATCAAATCTTCAATATTTATCCCTGTATTTTCAAACTTTCTTGCTATATATACAACGAGCCTTAAGTTACGTTCAATGAGTAATGACCTTGCTGCCTGATCTCCTTTTGGCAATTTATTCAAAAGAACTTCCTCTTCTTCTTTTGTTAACGGTGGTGGCAACGCTTCGCTTCCACCAATATAATAAATTTCATCGGTCTTAATTCCTAATTTCAGCAATACTTTATACCAAAGGTATACTAAATAAAATTTTAATTTCATCATATTATCCCGCCTCTCATTATTAAGCGATCACCATTTTTTGTGAAATCAACATTTTTGGATGCACAATACATTGATACTCCCCATTAGTAGACAGCTGTTGTGTATTTAATCCAATTAATACTTTGTTTACAACAATAGAACTACCTTCATGGTCAACTTGCACACTGTCAGGCTTAATTGCCCACAAAAATTGACTCTCTACTCCTACTGCACGGAAAGGAATTAAGCGTAATTTGGTCGCCCAACCAGAATCATTTTCTGGTATTTGAGGAATTTCTGTTTTGGAATAAATTTGCTCTGTTAACCAAGATGGTAAGCAATGTTCTAATGATGAAACATGCATAATCATAACGGGTGTTTTTGTTAATGGGTCGTAAAGTTGGTTCCCACTGTCAATAAGGCCTGCCAGTTCTAGTTCTTCTTCGGCTAATTGAATTTTTACTTTCACAATTTGATCATAGTGTATTTTCGTGACCTCTACGCTTTCAATACGCTTTTTAGAAAAATAATAAATTACTGGAAAACCAAAAATAACAAATAACCAACTAATTGGATCACCGTAAGAAATTGACTGAGATTGAACCAATCCATTTACCATTTCATTCGTTTGCAAAAAGAAATGAGTTCCAATTAATCCTCCGCCAACCATAAAGGTTACAAAGTAAAAAGTAAAAACAGTTTGTGCATAATTTCTAAATGTTGTAAACCCAAATGCTGTATACACAATAAGTAACGAGTACAGTAGTTTCATAATTGGATGTGTCATCATAGAAGCAAAAGGAGTAAAGGCAAAAATAACAATAGTTGAACCTATAAATGCCCCTAGCACAAGCCTCCATCTTTTGATTTTCTTTTTTAACACGGTAGCTGTTAATAAAAGCAAAAGAAAATCAATGCAGGCGTTTAACAACCAAACAACGTCGGCGTAAACAACCAAACAATTCACCTCTTTTTTCAAGTTGAGACTAGTATAATGCATATCCAATAGGAAAGTGTGTCAATTTGCGGAGGTGTTTTTTTGTTATTTTGTGATTTCTAGACATAATCTGTCGGTAAAAAATAAAAGTACAAATTCATAGAATGATATACTCTTATTTTCACCAACAAAATATATTGAAATATACGAAATAAAAAAAGACCTGCTTAGCAGGTCTTTTCCATTTAAAAAACAAAAAAGGAGCATGAAAGCTCCTTTTTTTATCGTCTACGACGGTTACGTAAAAATGCTGGAATATCGATATCATCTGAATCTGAATGACGCTCATGTACAACTGGCTCTTCACGCTTCATTTCGCGTTTTACTTCACGCTGTTTTGAAGGTTGAGCTACTGGTTGTTGCTGTTGTTGCGTGTGGTTCGCATTCGGACGGATAATTGGTTTTGGTGGTTGAGTTGCAATGCTATCATCAAAACCAGTTGCAATTACAGTTACAACGATATCATCTTTTAATCCTTCGTTAATAACAGAACCGAAGATCATATTTACTTCTGGATCTGAAGCTGAAGCTACGATATCTGCCGCTTCTTGTACTTCATATAAGCTTAAGTTAGCGCCACCCGTAATGTTCATGATAACACCTTGAGCTCCATCAATAGATGTTTCTAGTAATGGACTTGAAATCGCTTTTTTCGCAGCTTCTGCAGCACGATTTTCCCCGTTACCAGAACCAATACCCATTAAAGCAGAACCTCTATTAGACATAATTGTCTTTACGTCTGCAAAGTCTAAGTTAATTAAACCTGGCGTTGCAATTAAATCCGAAATACCTTGAACACCTTGACGTAATACGTTATCAGCTTCACGGAATGCTTCTAACATTGGCGTATTTTTATCAACAATCTCTAATAAGCGATCATTTGGAATTACAATAAGAGTATCTACATTTTCTTTAAATGCTGCAATACCAGATGCTGCTTGCGTCGCACGCTTACGTCCTTCAAAAGTAAATGGACGTGTTACAACACCAACTGTTAAAGCACCTAATTCTTTTGCAACTTGAGCAACAACTGGAGCTGCACCAGTTCCAGTTCCACCACCCATACCAGCAGTTACGAAGACCATATCCGCACCACGAAGTGCTTCTTGGATCTGTTCTTTACTTTCTTCTGCAGCTTTTTTCCCTACTTCAGGGTTTGCACCTGCACCAAGTCCACGCGTTAATTTTCCACCAATTTGCATTTTTGTTTCAGCTTTTGATAGATTTAACGCTTGTGCATCAGTGTTCACAGCGATAAAGTCTACACCTTGTACACCGTGTTCAATCATACGGTTTACAGCATTGTTTCCGCCACCGCCGACACCGATAACTTTTATATTCGCTAATTGATCTTGAGTAGTATCAAACTCTAACATGTCGAAATCCCCCTAGAACCTCATTTTTCGTGTCCAATTTTAATCCCATAAATAACGGAATACACGTTTTACTTTTGACATCATGCGGTCATCATTTTGATTATTATTGTTTTGATTACGAGTTTTTTGTTTCGCGGGTTGCTGTTGTACCGGCGTTGGTGCTGGTGCTGGTACTGGTTCAAAATGCTCTTGCTTTTCCTGCACATTTTTCCCACGTAATTTAGCTTTTTGATAAGAATGTTTAATTAATCCAACTCCACTTGTATATTGGGGCTCACGCACACCAATATAATCAGGAGTTGCTACACGAACATTTTCATGTAAAATATCATATGCAAGATCAAGAACACCTGGCATAGAAGCAATTCCGCCAGTTAGTACATAACCAGAAGCCACTTGCTTTACTCCTAACTTACGCACTTCATCTTGAACAAACATTAAAATTTCCTCTACACGAGCCTCTATTATATCCGATAATTCCAACTGAGAATATTGTTCTGTTTGGTCGCTTCCCATAATAGGAACCGTAAACATCTCTTCTTCAGATGCTGTATCATAAAAAGCATGTCCATATTTCAACTTAATTTGATCTGCATTTTCTGTTGAAGTTTTCAACCCAATCGCAATATCTTTCGTTATATGGTCTCCACCTAATGGTAATACGCTCGTCGCTTGTAACTCTCCATCTTTAAAAATAGATAAAGTTGTAGATCCTCCCCCCATATCAACAAGGGCTACTCCTCTATTTTTTTCATCTGAAGATATAGCAACTGTTGCAGCCGCTAAAGGTTGAAGACAAATATCAACAATTTCAAGACCTGCTTTTTCTACACAACGAAGTAGGTTATGTAGTAAAGTTCTCGAGCCTGTAATAAGTGTACCTTCCATTTCTAATCTTACACCGATCATCCCGCGTGGATCGTTAATCTCGTCAAGACCGTCTACGATGAACTGTCGAGGTACCACATCAATAAACTCACGTTCTGGAGCAATTGACACAACTTGTGCTGCATCTAGAACGCGTAAGACATCTTCATTCCCGATTTCACGATCTTCATTTGAAACAGCGACTACTCCGTGACAAGGAAGTAGCTGTACCTGGTTTGCATTGACACCTACTACAACTTGCTCAATGTGGATTCCCACCATACGCTCAGCTTGTTCAATTGCTTTTTTAATTGATCGAACAGTCTCATCTATATCAACTATCGATCCCTTCTTTAAACCATTTGATTTTACATTTCCAACACCAATAATGTTTAAGCTGTCATTAACCATTTCACCAATGATGACTTTAACATTGGATGTACCGATGTCAAGACTAACATATATTTCATTGCTGTTCATTCTTTGGCACCTCCTTCTTTATTTATACCATACAACTCAATATATGGAACAACAATCGCAACTTTACTATTTATAAGAAAAATATTCAACGTCTTTATACGTTTCCCTTTTTTAACCCTATATTTTTCTTATTTTTATTTAGCATTCAATTAAGAATATCGCAGTAAACTATGAATAACTGCTTATCTTGAAATAATTCTATTTCGAGTGTAAAGTTTACCGCCAAGTATAAGTCTACACTAAGATGTACTCATAGAAAAGTGAAACTTGTACCAATACTAGTATGAATCTAAGAATTTTTACATATTTTTCATCAAATGAACCATTCTTCTAAATTCATATACATATAACAGAACATTCGTTCTGTTTTTTTCTGCTATAACCAGCGAAAACTACCATTCTATTCTTTTTTTTCTTCCACACCTAATTCTTTCGTATATGCACCTACTTCTAAGTCAATTAATACCTTCTTACCTGGCTCAATTGTTTTTAAAATAAGCGGATAGGTTTCCATACGTTTTGCGAAATTTCGAATCGTAGTGCTCACTTCATAACCCTCATTCATATATAAAGTAAGATGATCTTCATTCGCATTCGTTGGTGAATAGCGAATTTCCGAAATAGATTTTAAAATAGCTGGTGTTAATTTTTCTAGTTCAGTGATTAACTCCTTCATTTTCTCTTCTTTAAAAGGTTCAAAAATCGGTGCTGCAACAGGAAGTTTTCCATTAGGTAGTACATCAAGCGTTTTTCCATTCTCTAATAACGGTTGTAATTTTCCCTCTTTATTTATATAACCAATCGTTAAATATTCTTCGATATGAATATCAATCTTGTTTGGAAAACGTTTTTTTACATTTACTGCTTTAATTTCTTTTCGCTTCGTTAAGTTTTCTTCAGCTTTATGTGCTGTCACTCGGAAATAACTTGTATCATATGTCACGCCCGAATCCTTCATTACTTGTTCATCCGTCATATAGTGATTTCCAAACACACTAATCTTTTTTATATTACTAAGCGGAGACCGAAAATAAATTAAAAAGAGCACTAATAAAAATAAAATTGATATGTATAAAATCAATCGATGATTAACATTTTTTTTGTTTTTTTTCTTTTGATTTTTCAATTTTGGTACACGATCTTGTAGTTTAATCACTTTACTATTATTCATGTACGATCCCCCTATGTAACATAAAGAACGGCATGTTCCTCATGCCGTTCTTATCTTCTTATTATAACATAAATGATAATGAGCGGAATGAATAACCGTTATCTTCCAATGATTTCTACTTCTGTGTGCATATCTACATCAAATTTATCCTTAATTGTATGTCTTATTAATTCAATTAAGGACAATACATCTTGCGCTGAAGCTCCCCCGGTATTAACAATAAAATTGCCATGCATTTCAGAAATTTGAGCTCCACCAATCCTATAACCACGAAGCCCTGCTTTTTCTACTAAATCTCCTGCAAAATGTGGGATTGGATTCCGAAATACACTTCCTGCACACGGATAATTCCATGGTTGCGTTTCACGGCGGTAATCTTTATTATTTTGCATGCTACGTACAATTTCTTCACGTTTTCCCGCCTGTAATTGAAACTCCGCCTCTAAAACAATACCAGGACGTTTCGTTTGCAATACAGATGCCCGATAAGAAAACTCCAGTTCTCTATTCGTTAACCAGTCAATTGTACCGTCTTCAAACAGAATGAGAGCCTTCGATAATACACTCGATATATCTGATTTATGTGCACCTGCATTCATATATACTGCACCACCGACACTTCCTGGAATACCGCTTGCAAACTCCAATCCAGCTAACCCTTGACGACTAAGTAAAGTTGACAATTTAATAAGAGGATATCCACTACCAACTCTTACCTTATGTTTTTCGACCTCTAAGTGATCTAATCCTTCTCCTAAACGAATAACAACACCTTCTATGCCTTGATCAGATACAAGAAGGTTTGAACCGCGCCCAATTACAGTCCACTTCGTTTTGTATCGCTTTACTAACTGTAATGTTTTTTCAATACCGGCTACATGCTTTGGCACAATTAAAATATCCGCTGGTCCACCTATTTTCATAGTTGTATAACGTGCTAACGACTCGTTAACTAAAACACGACCAACGTCTGCTTCTATAAGCTCATTTACTAATTGTTCCATAGACAATCTCCCCCATATTAAGTCTCCTTATGACAATAATATGCAGGGCGTTCACCTAACGTTATCCCTCTATTTACGGGCAGTACGACTCCTAAATCAAAATTCGGTAGAAACAAAGAAAGTAGGCGGAATCGGGATGCCCGTAAATATCCGATTAGTGAAGGGTAATAATCAATGAGAGAGAATCACTCCCCACTGATTAAAGCCTCACTTTATTTTTTTACAAGCTTATTCATTACTTCATACAGCTTATTTGCTGCATCTGGAATACCTAGTTGCTTAGCAGCTAGCTTCATATTTTGTAATGTTTGTGCATCTAATAAAATCTCATCAATATCACGAATAAGTGTTTCAGCTGTTAAATCTTTTTCAAGTAACATTTTTGCCGCTCCTTTATCAACAACTGAACGTGCATTCTTTTCCTGATGATTATTGGTTACATACGGACTCGGTATTAACACACTTGGTTTTCCTAACGCTGTTAATTCTGCAAGTGTTGTTGCCCCAGCCCTTGAAACAACAAGGTCTACACCAGTTAGTACCTCTGGCATATTATGAATGAACGGCTTAATAATAACATTGCTTGGGTTCCCTTTTTGCTTAACGGCTTCCATCACTTTGTCATAATGTACTTCACCTGTTACATATAGTATTTCGTAGCTTTTGTTCCCAAACTGTTCAATTGCTTCAACGAAGGCATCGTTAATCGGTCTAGCCCCACGACTTCCACCAAATATAAGTACAGACTTTTTAGGAAGAGAAAGCCCAACTGAACGTTTCCCTTTCATTCCATTTTGATCCATTACCTCTGATGCCCGCGGATTACCTGTCATTACCACTTTTGACTCTGGAAAATGCTCTATAGCTGCTTCAAAACAAACAGCAACTTTATTTACATAACGGCTTAAAAATTTATTCGTTACACCTGGTACACTATTTTGTTCGTGTACAATAGTTGGAATACCTAATTTGGCTGCAGCGTATACAACTGGCCCACATACATAGCCACCCGTTCCAATTACGATATCAGGATTAAAACGACGAATATATCGTTTACTATCCTGTACACCTTTTAGAAAACGCATTACTGTTTTCACATTATCTAATGATATTTTTCGTTTAAATCCACTTATAACAATAGATTGAAATGGTACACCTGCTTTTGGAACGATTGTACTCTCTAGTCCATTTTCCGTACCAATATATAAAAATCTTGCTTCTGGATTTAACTTTTTTATTTCTCTAATTAAAGCAAGAGCTGGATAAATATGACCACCAGTACCCCCACCACTCACTAATACACGCACTACTAACTCCTCCGCTTCTTATTTCCATTATATTTATTTCTATATACATATTGCATTTTTACACACATACGAAAAACCCTGTCTTATAAACAGGGTTTAGTAGCGAGAATGGCGACTTATATTTAATAATACACCTACTGCCATTAACATTAATGTCAAACTTGATCCACCATAACTTAAAAACGGCAAGGTAATACCCGTAACAGGCATCAGTCCTGTTACAACACCAACATTAATCATTACTTGAATCGCAATCATCGCCACAATACCTACTGCTAAAAACGTACCATATAAATCTGGCGCTCCTAATGCGATACGAATCCCGCGCCATAATAATAGACTAAATAATAATAACACAAATGAACCGCCAATAAAACCTAATTCCTCGGATAAGATTGCAAATATAAAGTCAGTTTGTGGTTCAGGTAAATAAAGGAATTTTTGTCTACTTTGTCCAAGTCCAAGCCCAAATAATCCACCAGGTCCAATTGCGAGTAATGATTGGATAATTTGAAATCCACTTCCGAGCGGATCTGACCACGGATCTAAATATGATGTAATGCGTTTCATTCGATACGGTGCTGATGCAATTAACCCTATAAATCCTGCTACACCAATCAAACCAAACATTGCAAAGTGAAAGACCCTCGCTCCCGAAATAAATATCATAATGATACATGTCCCAACCATTACCGTTCCTGTCCCAAGGTCTGGTTGTAACATAATCATCCCAAAAGCAAGAAACACAAAACTAAGTGCCGGTAATAAACCACGTTTAAAAGATGTAATCAATTTTTGCCGTTCTGCTAAAAACTTTGCCAAGAAAATAATCATCGCAAACTTCATAAATTCTGACGGTTGAATCGAAAATGCACCGATTCCAATCCAACTTCGTGCTCCTCCTCGAACAAGACCTACTCCAGGAATAAGAACGAGAATAAGAAGAATGAAGCAAACTAGCAAAATCACTTTTGAATACGTACGCCACACCCAATAATCAATTTTCATAATAAAAAACATAGCTACTACACCAAGACCCGCAAACAGTAATTGTCTTTTTGCAAAAAAGAATGAGTCCCCCATTTTATAAGAGGCCCAAACTGCACTCGCACTATAAACCATAATCATTCCGATTGTCAACAATGAAAGTGTTACGATGATGAGAATAAAATCAGGCGTTTTCTTCATTACCCACAAACACCACCTCTTTAGGCAGAACCTTTTGCCCTATGTAACAAAACATCAGTAGGTGTTAGCCTACTGATGTTTTGATTTACTTTATATAAGTTTATGCACAGCTTGTATAAAAATGTCTCCTCTTTCTTCAAATGTTTTAAATTGATCCCAGCTTGCACACGCTGGAGAAAGAAGAACGACATCACCATCTTTAGAATGAGCATAAGCTTTCACCACTGCTTCATCTAAAGTATCGACACTTTCAATTATATCTAATCCCGCTTTTTCTGCCGCTCTTACTAGTTTAGGAGCTGTTTGTCCAAATGTTACAATCGCTTTTACATTTTTGAAATACGGAATTAGATCATCGAATTCATTTCCTCGATCAAGCCCACCTGCTAGTAACACAATCGGTTGTGTAAACGCAGATAGCGCTTTCTCAGTCGCTAACATATTCGTTGCTTTTGAATCATTATAAAACTTACGGTTGTTAATCGTTGTTACATATTCCAAACGATGTTTTACACCCGTAAAACGTTTTAACACGACCGTAATTGCTTCATTAGAAGTACCTAATAATTTCGCAATACTCATCGCAGCTAAAATATTTTCTAGATTATGTTGACCAGGTAAAACGATATCGCTTACTTCAACAACTTTTTCACCTTTGAAATAAAGAGCGTTATCTTTTATACACGCGCCATCTTCAATTTCTTTCGTTGTCGAAAACAGGATTTTTTGACCTTTAGAATACGCAGACAAAGCCATCACATCTGCATCATCCGCATTTATTACACTATAATCATTTTCTGTTTGATTTTTAAAAATATTTGCTTTCGCTAAACCATATTCTTTCTTCGTCCCATGATAATCTAAGTGGGCCTCAAATAAATTTAAAAACGCAACAATTTTAGGTTGGAACAATTCTACTCCCATCAATTGAAACGATGAAAGTTCTGTAACTACAACTTCATTTTCTTTTGCATCCTGTGCTACTTCACACGCTACAGTTCCAATGTTCCCTGCAATTACAGGATGCTTTTGTCCTTCTTTTAGCATTTCAAATGTCAGCATTGTCGTCGTCGTTTTACCGTTAGACCCCGTAATCCCAACAAATGGTGCTTCTGAAATACGATATGCTAATTCAACTTCCGTAACAATCGGAATTTGCTTTTCTTTTGCAGCAACTAGTATTTGATTAGAATACGGGATTCCTGGATTTTTTACTACAAGAGAAATATTTCTCTCTAATAATTCTAAAGGATGGCCACCGCATACAACGTCCATTCCTTTTGCTTGTAATTCTGCAGCAAGTACATTCTCTGCTAAAGGCTTTCCGTCATTTACAATAACATTTGCCCCTAACTTTTGTAACAATGTAGCTGCTGCATAACCACTTTTTGCAATGCCTAATACAAGAATATTCTTATTTTGAAATTCAGTTACAGTTTTCAATTACATCCACACCCCGATATAAATTCCTAACACAGCTAATAAAAATCCTGCAGACCAAAACGTCACAACAACACGCCACTCTGACCAACCACATAATTCATAATGATGGTGTAATGGACTCATTTTAAAGACACGTTTTCCTGTTGTTTTAAATGAAATGACCTGAATGATAACCGATAAAGTTTCCATTACGAATACTCCGCCAATAATTACAAGTAGCAATTCTTGTTTTAATAAAATCGCTACAGCTGCAATGGCTCCACCTAAAGCTAATGAACCTGTATCTCCCATAAACACTTTTGCTGGATTCGCATTGAATACTAAAAATCCAAGTACAGCTCCTACAACTGCCATACAGAATATCGCTACTCCAAATTGCTCTTGTGCCACAGCAATAATACTAAATGCTCCAAATGCAATAGCAGCTGTTCCTGATAATAAACCATCTAAACCGTCAGTTAAGTTAACTGCATTCGATCCACCAATAAGCATAAATAGTACAAGTACAAAATACGCCCAACCTAATTCAAACTTAACATCCGTTCCTGGAATCATGATGTATGTGTGGAACGCTTGCCCTTTTCCAATTAAAAAGAATGCAATAGCAATAACAAGCTGACCTACTAATTTTTGTTTTGATGTTAAACCAAGATTTCTCTTCTTAACTACCTTTATGTAGTCATCTAAAAATCCGATCAATCCGTAACCAAATGTCACTAATAGTAATAACGAAACCTCTGCACCTAAATGATTAAACTTAATCGCCATAATAAGTGAAGTTACCATCATAGATACGTATATGACGATACCACCCATTGTCGGTGTCCCTGATTTTTTTTGATGTGACTTCGGTCCCTCATCACGAATACTCTGTCCGAACTTTAATTTTCTTAAAAATGGAATAAACAATGGCGAAAGGGCAACAGAAATTAAGAATGCTACCCCAGCCGTTACTAATAAACCTTGCTCAAGCACATGTAGTCCTCCTCTCACGTTGTTACTCTTCGTTGTTTAAACGCCCTGTAATTGCTTCTTTTGCAACTTCACGATCATCAAAATGATGAACTTCTTTACCAATAATTTGATACGTTTCATGACCCTTACCAGCAATAATAATGATATCATCTGCTTTCGCTTTAGCGAGTGCATGGTGTATCGCTTCTTTTCTATCAATAATCACTTCATAATTATTTCCACGTGCACCATGTACCATATCATCTAAAATAACCGCTGGATCTTCACTTCTTGGATTATCTGATGTGTAAATTGCATGAGTTGCATATTTTGTTGCAACACTTGCCATTATCGGTCTCTTCGTCCGGTCCCTATCGCCGCCACAACCAACGATACAATACACATCACCTTTTGCAAATTGTTTTGCAGTTTTTAATACATTTTCTAAACTATCCGGCGTATGTGCGTAATCAACAATAACTGTATAATTTTGCCCTCCATCAACAACTTCAAAACGCCCTGGAACCCCAGCTAGTTCCTTTATAACAGCAATGATTGTTTCTAATTTCACACCCGAAACAAGTCCTGCTGCTGTTGCTGCAAGTACGTTATATACATTAAATTTACCTATTAATTTCATCGTAACATTTACACTTTCATACGGTGTGACAAGCGTAAATGTAGTCCCGCCACTCGTCATAACGATATTTTTTGCCATAATGTCACTTGTTGTATCAATACCATATGTTACAACTGTTGCTGCAGTACTTCTCATATACTCTTCTGTTACATTATCATCGCTATTCAGCACAGCGTACTTTTCACGATTATGATTATAACTATTGCCAAGCTGTGCAAATAGTAACCCTTTTGCATGTTTATATTCTTCCATCGTTTTATGATAGTCTAAATGATCTTGTGTTAAATTCGTAAACACCGCTACATCGTAATCACATCCGTGTACACGACCAAGATCTAACGCATGTGACGAGACCTCCATTACCGTGCTGTCCACACCTTGTTCAACCATTTTTGAAAACGTCTGTTGAAGTGTTAGTGCATCTGGTGTTGTATTTTTCACCTCAAATGTTTCATCACCGATTTTCATATTAATCGTTCCAATTAGCCCTGTTTTATGACCATGTGCTCGCATAATCTCATCCATAATATGCGATGTTGTTGTCTTTCCATTTGTACCTGTAATTCCGATTAAATGTAACTTGTGTGTCGGTTGACCATAAAAATAATCAGCTAAAACCGCTAACGAACGAAAAGTATTTTTCACAAGTACAACTGGAACGTCAACATCAATTGGTCTTTCCGCAACAATAGCAGCCGCTCCTTGTGCCGCTGCTTGCTTAGCAAAATCATGGCTATCAACCGTATATCCTTTCATACATACAAATAAGCTTCCCTCTTTCACTTTACGTGAATCAGCTTCTATAGATGTGATTTCTGGATTTTCTTTTGGAACAACTGGAAAATCATGCAAACATGATACAAGTGTATGCAACTTCATTTCACTAAACCCTCTCTACATTGTTTATTTATCTTTTTTCAGTAAGCAACACATTACCTCCTATATAAGGAGGTAAGTGCTACTGACCTATTTATGAATGAGACACTTACTGTCTCAAATTAAGTAACTGTTCTATAAAGAACTCACTTCCACCAATTGTACCATAAAACGTACTATGTTACCTTTAATTCCCGAAGTAAATTCTAATTTTTGAGCCTTCTTTTACTTTAGCTCCCGCTTCTGGTGATTGTTTAATTACTTTCTCTCCATCTCCACTTATATCAAGCTTCAAATCGACGAGTTGTGTTTGTAAGTCTTTCTTTTTCATTCCAATTAAATTCGGAACTTCTACAGTTGGTGTATCGCCCCATTTATATTCTTTCTCAACTTGTTCTTTTCTCGGTTTCACTCCCATAACAGGAAGCGCATCTCGAAGGATATTCCCGACAATTGGAGCTGCTACCACTCCACCAAACTGTGTAACCCCTTTTGGATTATCAACAGCTACATACACAACAATCTCTGGATCATCCGCTGGAGCAAATCCGATAAAAGATACTATATAATTATTCTCTAAATATTTACCATCTTTCACCTTTTGAGCAGTACCCGTTTTTCCACCTACACGATACCCATCAATATAAGCACCTTTACCAGAACCTTTCGCTACAACATTCTCTAATGCATAACGAACTTTTTCTGAAGTTTCCTTGGAAATAACTTTTCTTTTCTCAACAGGTGTCTTTTTACTAACAACTTGATTATTTTTCGGATCAATAAACTCCTTAGCTATATACGGCTGATACAATGTTCCACCATTTACAGCCGCCGCTACAGCTGCTACTTGTTGAATCGGTGTAACAGAAACCCCTTGGCCGAATGAAGTTGTTGCTTGCTCTACTGGACCAACTTTATCTAAATTAAATAAAATCCCACTGCCTTCACCTTGCAAGTCAATTCCAGTCTTCTGCCCAAAACCAAAGTTACGAATGTATTTAAATAATCGGTCTTTACCAAGGCGATCACCAAGTTCAATAAATCCCGGGTTACATGAGTTTTGAACGACTTCTAAAAACGTTTGACTGCCATGACCTCCTGCTTTCCAGCATTTCAATCTAGCTCCACCTACTTCAGCTGCTCCATCATCATAAAACGTATCCTTCTCTAAGTCTACTAAATTTTCATTCAATGCTGCAGCTAATGTAATGATCTTAAATGTTGAACCAGGCTCATACGTACTCCATACAGGTAGATTTCTGTTATACACTTCTGGAGAGACACTTTGAAAATCCGCTGGGTCAAAACTCGGTCGACTAGACATGCCTAAAATTTCACCATTTTTAGGATTCATTGCAATCGCAATCATACCGTCAGGAGTATAAGTTGACTCCGCAATATTCATTTCTCTTTCCATAATCCTTGTAATACGCGCATCGATTGTTAATCCTAAATTTAAACCAGCTTCTGGTTTTTTGAAATCATCACCAACATTAGGCATCCTTTGTCCTTTCGCATCTGCAAAAAAACGCACATGACCTTTGTCCCCATTTAGCTCTTTATCATAATATTTCTCTAGTCCCATAAGACCTTGGTTATCGCTACCTGCAAAACCTAATACATGTGATAAAAAGTTTCCAAATGGATAGTACCGGATAGAATCCTCTGCGATATACACGCCCTTCAAACTTAATCCTCGTACTTCTTTCGCTTTGTCATGTGATATTTTCCTTCCGCCTTTATCTAACCTTACAATTGATTCTTTTTTTGTAATCCTTTTATAAATCTCATCTTTTTCCACACCTAATACTGCAGCTAACTTCTCTGCAGTCTCTGCTGGTTTTTCAATTTGCCTCGGTACAACAAAGACAGTTGGAGCACTTTTATTCGTGGCAAGTTCCACACCATTTCGGTCTAAAATTTTCCCACGTTCGGGTTCAAAAGTAATATTACGACTCCATGAATCTTTCGCACGATCCGTTAACATATTCCCAAGAAAAAATTGCACATATCCAAGACGAATATCGATAATAGTGAAAATAAGTATACCTGATATAAGTATAAAAATAAGTCGTTTTCTAACTGTTACATTTGATACACGCATATCGGAACAAGCCTCCCTTACGCCTAGCTTGTTCCAATATATGCTTGTACTTATTTAATTAGAACTTATTCTCTTTTACCATTACGGCTTTTCTGCTTCTTGCTGTGGTTCGAGTGGCGGTACGAGTGTGACACCTAATTCTGTACCAGGTTGTAATAATGTTCCTTCCGCCACACTTTGTTCTGTTACGTATCCTGTACCAGAAGGTTTCAAGTTAAGCTGTAATGTCTTCGCTAAATTCATAACATCACGCAGTGCCCATCCTTGTATATTTGGCATTGTAGGCTTATCTCCTACCAAGAAGACTCGGTCGCCTTTTAATGTTTGTTCAGTCGCTTTTGGTACTTGTTGCTGTACTTTCCCTTCACCTAGTACGATTGGACGAAGTTTTGCTTTATCAATCGCTTTCCCCGCTTCAGCCATCGTTTTACCAGTTACATCTGGAACAGTAGTTTGTTGTTCTTTCAGATGTTTTTTCGGATCTTTCACTTCATTTGGCTTAATCTTTAAATACTCTAAACTATTTTTTGTTACATATTTAAAAATATCAGCTAAAGGTTGTGCACCGTTCTCATCATCTTTTAATTTCGGCTGTTTAACAGCTACATACACAACAAGTTGTGGATCGTCCATTGGTGCCATACCTAAGAATGAGAATATATAATTCTGTCTTCCTGTCATATAGCCCCCTTTTCCATCCGGAATTTGCGCTGTACCTGTTTTACCACCAACTGAATATCCATCAATTTTATAAGCTGTCCCTGTACCTTTCGGAGATGTAACAACACGTTCTAATAACTGTCTTACTTGCGCTGCTGTTTCCTTTGTAACAGGTTTTCCTACTTCTTCTGGCTTATGTTCTAATTTTACTTTGTCTGTTATTGGGTCTACAATTTTATCAATTGCATAAGGTTTCATCATTTTTCCATCATTTGCAATGGCCGTTGCAGCTTGTACAAGCTGAATTGGTGTTACAGTGGAACCTTGTCCAAAAGCTGTTGTCACTTGTTGTATTTGCTGATCAAATAAAATTGTATTCGATCCTTCACCTGATAAATCAATGTTCGTTTTTTCATCTAATCCAAAACTATGAATATATTTTCGGAAACGTTCTGGACCAAGTTTTTGATCTCCTAAAATTGCAAACGCTACGTTTGAAGAACGCTCTACCCCTTCATCAAACGTGATAGAGCCCCAACCAGCACCGCCGTTATGATCTTTTATTTTCCTATTTCCGACTTGATATGTCCCAGATTGATAATAATCTTGTCCTTTGTACACACCTTCATTAATAGCTGCCGCTAACGTGAAAATTTTCATTGTTGATCCAGGTTCAAATGCATTGGCAATTGCGTCATTGAAGAAATATTTAATTTGGCGATCATTAGGGTCATAACTAGGTTTAGTAGACATCGCTAATATTTTTCCGGTTTTCGGATCTGCAACAATCCCTATTAAACTTTCTGGCTCATATTGCTTACTTGCTGCTTTCATCGCATCTTCTAAATAACTTTGGACACGTTGATCAATTGTCAAATACGCGTTATCTCCATTTTTAGGTGCCTTTACATTAACTTTTCCACCATCAAGGGACACACCTTTACGATCACCTGTATATGCTACTTCTCCATTGGAAGCACTTAAGTATTTATCCAAGCTTTTCTCTATGCCAAATTGACCTACCGAGGTTCCATTCTCATTTGGTTTTGCATGACCTATAACGTAAGATGCAAAATCACCGTTTGGATACACCCTTGCATTTTCTGTAATAAAAGATATTCCCGGCAACTTCAACGCTTCTATTTGTTCCTTCTTTTCTTTCGTCAAATCCTTACCTAACGTTCCAAATTCGACTTGACTTCTACCTTCCTTATTTAAAGAAGCTAAAATATCCTCTTCGCCTTTTCCAAGTACTCCTGCAATTTTCTTTGCAGTATCTTCTTTATTCTCAACAGAGTTAGCTCCTTTTAGCGCAGCTACTATTTTATAAGAGTTTGCGTCTTGCGCTAACACATGACCGTTTTGATCATAAATAGTTCCTCGGTTCGCTTCAAGAACTCCTTTTTTACTATGCTTTTGTTTAGCAAGTGCATCTAAATCCTGATTATGAACTGTTCCTGTTGATTGTATGTAAAAAAATCGGGCTAATAACAGCAAAAAGAGCAGGAGGAAAAATATCATAAAATAACCTGCTCCCTTATTGGTATGAAATTTAGTCATATTCTTCTTCATCGTTCCTTCACACCTATTGCCTTATTTGAGGCCTTTCACATTATTCGCATTAATTTCTAGCCCGTGTTTTTTTGCAACTTCAGCGATTCGTTCATAGCGACTTAACTTCTCTACTTCAGCTTGTAATTCTTGATTTTCTTTTTGCTGCTGTACAATTTTTTCTTCTATCGTCGCTGCTTCTACATTAACTTGATAAAGGCCTGCTTTATTTCCAATAAACGCGACACAGGCATACAATAAAAAGCCAATAAACGCTACATACAACAGTTTTTCGATTCTTGTAATTTTCGCTTTAACCTTCGGCTTAGCCATCTGCTGTGGGGGCGTTTGAATTTGCACCTCTTCTTGCGCTTGTTGTTTGTACTTTACAGCTAAATTAGTCATACCTCTCTCTCCCTTTTATCGTTTTTCAGCGATTCTCAACTTCGCAGAACGCGCACGATTATTTTCTTCTAGCTCTATATCAGAAGGTAAAATCGGTTTTCTTGTAATAAGCTTTAATTTCGGCTTAAATTCATCAGGAATAATCGGTAATCCTGGCGGCAATTGTGGCGTTGTACTATTTCGCTTAAACGTTGTTTTACAAATACGATCTTCTAATGAATGGAATGTTATAACACTAACCCTTCCACCTGGCTTAACCATCTCAATAGCAGATTCCAATGCTTCTTCAAATACTTTTAATTCATCATTTACAGCTATACGAATTGCCTGAAACACTCGCTTAGCAGGATGCCCACCCGTTCTACGAGCTGGAGCCGGAATACCTTCTTTAATTAGCTCTACTAATTCTCCTGTCGTTTCAATAGCTTTATTCTCACGATAAGCTTCAATTTTTCTTGCAATTTGTTTTGAAAATTTTTCTTCACCGTATTGGAAGAAAATCCTTACAAGTTGTTCATATGACCAGCTATTTACAACATCATACGCTGTTAATGGGGCATCTTGATCCATCCGCATATCTAGCGGTGCATCATGATGATAACTAAAGCCTCGTTCTGGTGTATCTAATTGTGGGGATGAAACACCTAAATCAAATAAAATACCGTCTACTTCTGTTATACCTATTTCCTGCAGTTTTTCAGCTAAATAACGGAAGTTACTCTTTACTGTTATAAACTGTTCACCGTATGAAGAGAACTTTTCTTTCGCGTTTTGAATCGCTATCTCATCTTGATCAAACGCTATTAATTTTCCACCTTCAGTTAATTGGGATAATAAATAAGAACTATGTCCTCCTCCCCCCAGTGTACAATCTACATATGTACCATCTGGCTTTATATCTAAGCCGTCTACTGTTTCCTTTAAAAGCACTGTTACGTGTTTAAACATTGTTGCACCTACTCTTTTTCCAATTAATTATGTTGAATGTATCCCTTCCTCTAAACACATATTTCACGCTTAGAGAATGAAATAATACGAAAGAACGACTCATTTAACTTACCAACAAAGGCAACATACTATACAAATCGCTATTTTCTTTTATTATATACTAAATTTTATCATCTTTTGCGGGAATTTAAATAAAAAACTGTCGAAAAAGCGAATAATACGTTTACATTTTGTGCTATTTTGTCATATATTTAAGTATCCAGCACAATTACCATATCCAACATTTTTTGATTGATAATTCAGAAAAAAAATCACTTCACAGTAAATTCAACGGAATAAAAATAAAATCCTGCTCCAAAGAGCAAGATTTTATAGTTTTATAACATGATGTTTTCCGTCCCAAGAAAAAGGGTTTTCCATTACACGATCAACGAAATCCAAACCAAACTGATTTAAATAATAACATACATTCCACACACGTTCTTGTGGTGCACCTAATGGACGAAGTGCGAATTGTATACGACGGAATTTATTTAGCTGAACCTCATACTTTTTCTCAACATTTCTTTTCAACATTCTTTCCAGCAGTTCAATTTGTTCATTAATTTTCAATTCGTTTTTCCCTGCAAACGCACCTAACCCTGGCTCTATTTTCTTTACAAATTGCTGTAAAGATGTATGAATATCAGCAATTTCTTTTTTCGCCTTTTCAAAATGATCATCAATCGGTTCCTCTATTTGATTGGACAACCAGTTTTCACGCAATTTATCGACATCATTTAAAAATGGATCACTTTCTCTCAATTGCAAATCAAATAAATCTGTCGCTATATCTCTCTCCATATAAGTAATTGTAAGACGAGGAACGACAGGTGGCATTTGAAAACCGACAGTATGGAATACTTGTTGTAATTCACTCCAATAAGCTAATTCTCCTGGACCTCCAATAAATGCGAGCGTAGGAAATACATACTCTTGCATAAGAGGACGTGTTACAACGTTATTACTAAAACGCGCCGGATTTCTCTCCATCTCTTCAATCAACTCTTCGTATGAAAAGGAATGCGCCCCATCCTTTCCAACAAACTTACCTTGATGCTCTTCAAGCAATACTCGTTCATTATTTATTTCCATGAATATATGCACTGCATGAGACTTCGTTTCAATAATCGGTTTGTATCCTAGTTCTTTAATTACTTCCTGCTGATTTCGAAGGCCCTCTTGTACCTCTTTATACTTACTTATAACTCGCTTAAAAAATGGAATTTCTAACTTTCTTAATTCAGGATGATGTGAATCAACAAGGATTAAACCAGAATTAGCAAAGATTTTCGTAATAAGATGAGCAAAGAAATCTACATACGTATTCGATTTTTTCAAAGCATCATCAACAAATTTTAATACATCCTTCGTAAAATTTGTTTCTGGGTATGTTTTAAAAATCTCTTCAATCCAATTTCTACAATCTTCAACAGAAAGTTCAGACTCAGAAGCACTCGCCTTTTTCGGATTACGGTCATAAAAAATTGTTTTTTTCAACTTTTTATTTTTCGCTACGAAAGTATGGTTAATCTCATCCATATCATGATCTTCACCCGCAATCCAGAAGACAGGGACAACTTTAACTCCTAAACTTACTTCCTTTTCCTTTGCAAGCTGTAAAATTGAAATAACTTTATGAATTGTATAAAGCGGTCCAGTTAATAACCCCGCTTGTTGTCCAGCTATAACAACATATGTATTTTCATCTCCAAGCGCTTTTACATTTTGAATTGTAGATTCTCCCGCTTGTAATTTTGTATTATATTCTAATAAATGCGCTACTAAATCTTGGCGGAAAAACTCCCTTTCACGCAAATCATGTAAACGTTGTTTAAAAGCATCTTCTGTTAACACATAATCAAAACATGACTGTATCTCTTTTTTACCGTTCATATAGTCCGCTACAACACCTTGTTGCGGAACAGAGATTTCTTTTATCTCCATATAATTCTTCCTTTCGTATCCAGTTCTCTCACCAATCCACATTGTAGTCAATGTTTCACGTAAAAGCAAAGAATAACACTTATACTCTTGTTTCTAAACCTTTTATTGCATCGAACAAAAATTGAAGTGTCGGAGCTGTTCGTTGCTGTTTCTTAGCTTCTTCTAATACATATCCAACAATCGCATTAATTTCCGTCTGTCTATTCGCTCTTACATCCGCTAACATAGAGGATGTATTACGAGACGTTCCTTCACACACATTTCGTACCATTTGCCATATCATTTCTTTTTCTCCTCTAATAAGAAATGCGACCTCCTGGAACACTTGCTCCATCATTTGATAAAAAAAACGATTCGTGATTAATTCACCATTCTTAACTCCCAATAATGCTGTCAACGGATTGATACATACATTTACTACTAATTTTTTGTGCATAATCTCTTCCCAATCCGTTTCTATTTGAACTGGAAAATAAGCAACAGGAAAATAATTGAATATTTTTTTAAAATGTATAGATTGACCACAAACCACTCCAAATTTTGTTACCCCTATCCCAGTATGATGAACGATATGCCCTCCCTCTTTTTTCGCACCATGTTCTACAATACCAACAGCTATATTTTCACTCCCTATGTTCAGCATCTTTTGAAGATGCGACATTCCGTTTTGCAAAAAGATTAATGATGATGCCCCTTCCACAAACGGTAGTATGTCATCTATATGATATTGCTTCACAGCAACAAATATATAATCTAAATTTTGCGCTACCATACTTTCTATCGGTAAAACAGATGGATATACTGTTTCACATCTTCCATCTCTAATACAAGTTACACCTGTTTCCTTCAATTCTTCCGCCTGCTTAGCCGTCCTAGTAAACAACGTAACATCTTGGTTATTTTTTTGTAAATAAAATGTATACAATAGACCAATAGCACCTGGTCCGACAATTCCAATTTTCATTTTCACACAAGGAATTCACATTAAGTGCCCTTGCCTTCCCCCCTTTATATCTTTTTAAAGCACATGAGCACGCCCTATAATTCCGCTGTCCTTTGCCCAACAAATACACTCTCATTTTTCACTATGTATGTACTACCTATTAATACGCTTCTACTCTTAGTTTAGCAAATCCTCAAAAAAATAAAAAAAGAAATATACTATCTTCTTCATAAAAATAAAAAAATGAGTTATAATATTATTGTAAATATTTTTACTTTTCTGCATTCAACGAGACAAGAAAAGGATGTGATGTAATGGGATTCCCAAAAGTTGAGCGCTTGCTCATCAATTATAAAACGTTAGATGAATTCAAAAAATTTAAAGGGTGCGGAGCCCAGGAACTATCTATGCTGGAAGAATTACAAGCAAACATTATTGAAAACGACAGTGAATCTCCATTTTACGGTATTTATTACGGTGGATCACTAATTGCACGTATGAGTCTATATATGAAAAGAAATGGCGGAGAACCATTCGAAATTACAGGTCCCTACCTCGAACTTTATAAACTTGAAGTATTACCAACTTTTCAAAAACAAGGATTCGGGCAAATGCTTGTAAATCATGCGAAACAAATGCAATTCCCTATTAAAACGATAGCACGTATTCATTCAGCTGGTTTTTGGGATAAATTAAATTTCAATCCCGTATCAGTAACTGATGGAGATTTTTATATTTGGCATCCAGAAGCAAATTTGAATGCGGTTACAAATGAAGAATCAGCTTAAGAAATAAAAAAACAGCTGTATAACAGCTGTTTTTTATTTCTTAAGCTTCTCTAACTTCTCATTCGAGCGAGCATTGTTTCTTTCCGCTACCATTACACTTCTTTTTTGATCGATATAATCAAGTAATGTTCTATACTCTTCTTCATATACTGATAACCGCTCCAGAAGACGCTCTCTTTCTGTTTGTAATGATTCAACTTGTTGTTGCAACACCGTTAAAGAGTTTTCATCTTTATAATTTTGCAAGAAATCAATAACATCATTCAACGTAATTGACATAGGTTCTAACACCTTTGTCTCTTTCACTTCATAATTTTCTACTTTACGAAGTTGCTTTGCTTCCTCAATACGTTCTTTAAATTGCTTTCTTACGTAAGAATTCCATCTAAACCCACATGCTGCTGGTGTACGAGATAAATTTTTTCCCACTTCCTTAAAGGCAGAAAGTTGTGTTCCACCTTCTCGAATATGCCGGAGTACTACTTCTGCCAGAAGCAAATCTTCATCATCAGTCCAAGCATCTTGTCTTGTTGTCGCCATCTCTCTAGTCCTCCCTATGCATTTTTTATTAAGCATATGCAGTTACTAGAAAAGATAGAATACAACAACTAAAGATTAAGACAAAAAAAATAAACGCAGAAGATATCTTCTGCGTTTATTTTCCCGCAATTACTTGCTGATTACTTCTTTACCTTTGTAAGTACCGCATGCTTTACATACACGGTGAGCTAATTTCGCTTCACCACAGCTTGGGCACTCTACCATACCAGGTACTGATAATTTGAAATGCGTACGACGCTTTCTTTTTACTGTTTTAGAAGTTCTTCTAAAAGGTACAGCCATTCTTCCCACCTCCTTAAAAGAAATAGTTATTTTCATATGAAGGCCTGAACCAGTCTTCCGATTATTTGTCAAAAAACTTTGCAAGTCCTGCCAATCTTGGATCAACAGTCTTTTCTTTGTCTTCTTCCGAAATCACTTGCCAGTCTTGACCTTGCGTCGGTGCTCCACCAGAAACATCATCACTGAAAATTTGCATTGGAATCTCCAAAAGTATATTTTCCTTGATTACGGGCAGTAAGTCAAGTACTTCTCCTTCTAAAGAGTGAATTTCAGCTTCAGTTTCAAATTCTTCTTGTGAAGTTTGGAACACCTCAGTTGTTTTAATGTCAAATGGTAATGTCACATCTACTAAAGAGCGAGAACATGGTAAAACCATGCTTCCAGTTATATGTAGATGAAACGTAAACTTACCGGAGCCAAAATCAACTCTTCCCGTTACATGAACAGGATTAATTTCACGAATATCTTTCTCGACCTCTTTTAGCTCACTTACATCTACCATCTCATCCAATGTCAATCCTTTATTTCTCAATTTATTCAATTGATGGATGGACCATTTCATATCATATCACCTCAAGGCAACAAACAAAATTATAGCTAGCCATTTTATATTTGTCAATGTTTTTTCTTTACACTATAATGAAGTCATCATAGTAAATAATATATAGAGTATCACGTTTTTCAAAAAGATGCTACATCGAAAGGAGAGATTACCATAAAAGCTGGTGGTATTGTTGTTGAATATAACCCTTTTCATAACGGTCATCTTTATCATGTGCAACAGACAAAAAAGTTAACACAATCCGATATAATAATTGCCGTTATGAGTGGTCCTTTTTTACAGCGTGGTGAGCCCTCACTCATTTCCAAATGGTATCGCACTAAAATGGCCTTAGCAAACGGCGTAGACCTTGTTGTAGAGCTTCCATACGTCTTTGCAACACAAAAGGCTGAAACCTTCGCAAATGGTGCTATTTCCATTTTAAATGCTCTACGTGTTTCTGAAATTTGTTTCGGTAGTGAGGATGGACAAATCGAAAATTTTTATAATACCATCTCTGTACAAAAAAACGAAGAAGAGACTTTTAACTGCCTTGTAAAACAATTCATGGGCGCTGGTAATAGTTATGCAAAAGCAACATCGGATGCTTTCTCACACATTTTAACATCCGAAAAAAACATAGATATGTCACAACCAAATAATATTTTAGGCTTCCAATATATGAAAGCAATCCTGTCACAAAATAGCTCTATACAAGCTCAAACTATAAAAAGATTTGCCGCTCATTATCATGATGAAACATTTAGTGACCAACATATTGCAAGCGCGACAAGCATCCGAAAACAACTCTTTAGCGAAGAAGGATCATTTACAGCAATTGAACCTTTTCTCCCACAGGCAACCACTTCGCTTTTAGCAAATTACAAACAAAACTACGGGATATTACATAATTGGGAACAATACTTTTCATTTTTCAAATATAAACTCATGACGATGTCTCCAGGGGACTTACGACATATATATGAAATAGAAGAAGGTTTAGAGCATCGTATTTTATCAAAAATACAAAACAGTTCCTCCTTCTATTCATTCATGGAAGCATTAAAAACAAAACGTTATACATGGACTAGATTACAAAGAGCTTGTACACACATTTTAACAAACACAACAAAAGAGGAAATACGTAGCGCAAATATAGAACAACACGCACCATATATTCGCCTGCTAGGCATGTCACAAAAAGGACAAACTTATCTTTCAAAAAACAAGAAAAAAATCGAACTTCCAATCCTTACTCATACAAAAACATTTGACCATGCCGCTTTAGATATAGAGAAAAAAGCAAACTCTGTATATTTCTCCATCATGCACGAACCGTTACGCACGCAACTATTAAAACAGGATATAACACACCATCCTATTCGCTATGATGAAACATCTACAAAATTCCTATAAAAAAACCTCTCTATTTCAGAGAGGTTTTTCCTTATCCATCTTTTCTAAATATGTTAACGCATCATCCAGCGTATCTACTGGTACAATTTTCATTTTTGTTTTAATATCCTTTGCAGTCTCAAGTGCATCTTTATAGTTCGATTTCTCCGCACCTTTTTCATTTGGCGCAAAGAACACTTCAGCCCCGGCATCGCTAGCAGCCACCACTTTTTGATTTATACCACCAATCGGGCCCACTTCTCCTTTTTCATTAATTGTACCTGTTCCAGCTATTTCATGTCCTTTGGTTAAGTCTTCTTCCACAAGTTGATTATATATTTCTAATGTGAACATTAAACCTGCAGATGGTCCACCAATTTCATGAGAATTAATTTTCACTTTCGGATCGACCACTAATTCTCTTTCCGTAACGATAGAAACACCTATACCGACACGTCCATTCCCATTAGGAATCGTCTTTACATTTAAATTCTCTTTCAATTGTTTTCCATTTCTCATGTACTCAATACTTACAGCATCGCTTTCTTTTTTTCCAGTCATATATTCAATAAATTGCTCCGTCTTTTCAAATGTCTTTCCATCAACAGCTATAATAACATCACCAAGCTTAAGCTTTCCTTCTGACGGCATTCCTTTTGCCACACCAGCAACTAATACACCTTTATTTTCAAAAGATACTGAGCGATTTGCACGTTTATATGCATTATAAATTGCTGCATTTTGTGAATCTTTCATCGCATAATTTTGGCGAAATTGATATTCTTCATCACTCTCACCTTTTTGCAATATTTCTTCCGCTTTCGAAATATGTGTATATTTATTAAACTGTGCCGCTATTAAATTCACCACATTTGCTGGTCCCATTGAAACCGTAACAAGCATAAAATCACCAGATTCTTTCGTTCCACCCTCAACTTGAACGTAAGGCTCTAATTTGGCAGCCATTCCTGGTTTTGTTACATAATACGGTAAACGTACGTAAACAAGTAACATCGCCAATATAACCCCTATTAAGATTGCATATATAAACCGAAAACGCTTAAACATTATGTTTCTCCTTCCACTGCTCAATTAATAAATAAATATTTGAAACATGTTTTTCTGCTTCTACTTCTCCAACTCGAATAATATCTTCAATGTTTGTAAAAGCACGTGAACTAAATTGCTCTACAGCTGGTCGCATCATTAAATCCGATGCAATTTGCCGATTCATTACAAGCTCATGCTGCATAATTTCAATACTTTGCATGATTACGTCATAAATGGACGTAACATCGCCATTCACCTTAATTGGAGATACATCAACAGCGATAACAATATCGGCCCCTAACTCTTTCACAACCGATACTGGGATGCGATCAATGACTCCACCATCCACTAATAATCGTCCATCTATTTTTTCTGGTACAAACACTCCAGGAACAGATATGCTAGCCCTCACCGCATCTGCAACTGGCCCACTTGTAAAAACCACTTTTTCCCCCTTCAATATGTCAGTAGCCACAACAGCCGTCGGGATATCTAACTCTTCTAAATTTTTATTATATGTAAACATTTTAATCATATCTTTGACACGTTTTCCAGCAATAAATCCCATTTTCGGTACCGTGAAATCTAAATAATACTTCCGCTTAAAAACAGATGCCAATTTATACAATCTTTCAACGTTACTACTTGCCGCATAAAACGTACCTATTAACGCCCCCATACTACTTCCTGCAATCATGTGAATAGGGATACCCGCTTCCCTTAAAACCTTTATTACACCAATATGAGCAAACCCTTTCGCTCCTCCAGACCCAAGTGCTAAACCAATCTTTGGTTCTTTCATTTTTCTCACCCTTTAATTTTTTTCATTCCTTTTTCATACTTATGGTCTAAATTCACTACGTATCCACGTATACTGAAATGAACGTTTTTTGGGACAAAGGGGGATTTACTTACATGTATGAAAAATGGAAAACCGCTTTCCTTACCATATCAACGCTATTTTTAACCTTTTCTCTTGTACTCCACCCCCAAGCCGCTTTGCAAGCTTCTATTCGCGGGTTAAATATATGGTGGGAAGTTGTATTCCCTTCACTACTACCGTTTTTCATCATTGCGGAACTTCTAATTAGTATCGGTGTTGTAAAATTTATTGGCGTTATATTAGAACCACTCATGCGCCCACTTTTTCGCGTTCCAGGGATAGGCGGATTTGTTTGGGCGATGGGAATGGCTTCTGGTTTCCCTGCAGGCGCCAAATTAAGCGCTAGACTACGAAAAAGCAATCTTTTAACTCAGATTGAAGCGGAGCGCCTCGTTTCTTTCACAAATTCTTCTAATCCACTTTTTATTTTCGGTGCTGTTTCTATCGGTTTTTTTAATAATCCGAAATTAGGAATTATATTAGCCGCTGCCCATTATTTCAGTAACTTTGCTGTCGGATTAATTATGCGTTTTCACGGCGATAATACCGCTTACAAAAATAATACACACACTACAAAAAAACGTCGTTTTCAAAACCCTTTTTTAATTCTCCACGAGACGCGCTTACAAGAAAAAAGACCAATTGGTAAATTACTTGGGGATGCTATTGTTTCTTCTATTCAAACATTACTTATGATTGGTGGATTTATTATTTTATTCTCTGTGTTAAATAAAATGATTACTGTATTCCACATTACAGCAGCTCTTTCTTTTATTATGCAATATATTTTATCATTCTTCCAACTAAGTACAGATTTTAGTATACCTATATTATCAGGTATTTTCGAAATGACACTCGGAAGCCAAATGATTAGTCAAATAAATGAAACACCGCTCTTACAACAAGCTATGGTAACAAGCTTCATTTTAGCATTTAGCGGTCTTTCTATTCAGGCACAAATTGCTAGCATATTAGCTGAAACAGATATCAGATTTAAACCCTATTTTTTCGCACGAATTATTCAAAGTATCCTTGCCCCTATTTTTACATTTGTATTTTGGACACCGTTTTATGAGAAAGTGAGTTCTTTCTCACCTATGCCACAAGATATTCCTGTATTTTTATCCAAGCACCCTTCTATACTACATGAAATTTGGACATCTTTTATACATTACGGACCAATTTTCACATTATTTTGTCTATACTTATATGTAATTTTATTATTTTTGCGCACGTATAAAGAAAAACCCCGTTCACTTTAACGGGGTTTGAAACTTTTCTTTTAAAGCACGCTCTACAATAGGAGGTACAAGATCTACTACACTTCCTCCATACCTCGCAACTTCTTTCACAATACTCGAACTTAAAAATGAATATTGGTTGTTTGTCATAATAAAAAATGTTTCAATATTTTCATCTAATTTTCGATTCATAGAAGTAATTTGCATCTCATATTCAAAATCAGAAACTGCTCGTAAACCACGTAATATTGCATTTGCATTACGCATCTTTGCATACTCTACTAATAGCCCACTATGCGAATCTACTTTTACATTCGGGATATCTTTTGTCGCTTCTCGAATTAGTTCTAATCGCTCTTCAACTGAGAAGAATGGTTTTTTTGATGAATTGTTTAAAACGACTACGTACACTTCATCAAATACTTTTGCTCCCCTTTTAATAATATCCAGATGCCCAAGGGTAATTGGATCAAAACTTCCTGAAGAAATAGCTATACTTGTCATTCTGTCCCCTCACCTTCATACTTATAAATCGATATTGCAGTAATCCCATAATTCTCAGCTCGTACTTTTACAAGCCTACCTATTGAATTAGGTAAAACCACATCATTACCATGCTCTGCCATAATTAATCCATCACTATGCAGCAATCCATGTTGATCCATTACACTAATTAAAGATACAATTTTTTGCTCTTTATATGGAGGATCTATTAATATAAGATCGAATGACATTTCACGTTTTATTAACGCCTTTACTGCACGTTCCGCATCATTTCGATATACTTCAGCTTGTTCCTGTATTCTACAACTTTCTAAATTTTGATGAATTACTTTTATCGCTTTACTATCCCGATCAACAAAAATTGCTTTATCGATCCCTCTGCTCAAAGCTTCAATTCCAAGACCACCGCTACCACCAAATAAATCAAGGGCGATACCACCATCAAAATAAGGACCTATCATATTAAAAATAGATTCTTTTACTTTATCTGTCGTTGGACGTGTTGTATTACCAGGAACCGCTTTAAGTGGGTGTCCTTTACATTTTCCTGAAACTACTCTCATCTGTTGTCACTACCTTTATTTCAATCTATCGAGGGATTATTGAAAGCCATTTCCACTTCGGTAACCGCTAACAAACCACATTCACCTAACTATAGGAAAACTCGGCCTTAAATAACCTCTCGTTATTTATATATATTCATCTCATCATTCACTAATATGAACCCAATATGTATATTAGTTCCACTTTATCTTTTTTATCCTATCACAAAATAAAAAAAAGAAAAATAAAAAGCCCAACATAAAATTTAATTTCATTATGTATATCTTCATTTAGATTGGACATAAATAATTATAACAACATCACCTTCGATGTTGTTGCCAACCGCGGAGAAGACTTACGTTTCCCCATAAGTTCTTCCTCCGGTTTCTCCTCTCCCTTTGCCTTCTTACTAGTACATGCTAGTATAAGAAGGGCCCTGCTATGCAGGGTTTTTTTTCTTTGTGTGCTTTTCATTTAAAAAGTGAAATGGTACAGTAAAAGAAAGAGGAGGAAAAGATATGATTCAACGCTTTATAGAACTTGGAGAAGGCTACTCTGATTTATATGAATTACTTGAAATTGCCAAAACAAATCAAGAACGTATAGCACATATGTTACAATTTGAAACGATAAAAAACGATAAAAAAGTGTGTTCGCTTGTTGTAATATTAAAACCAACTACTACTGGTGATTTCCAACCATTATACATATGTCGTGAAGGCATTCCTGTATTTGAAAATAAAAAAAGTAAACGTGTCATTTTATTTGAAGAAACGGCAGAACAACTTGGGAAAAAAGTGGCTACCTTTACTGTAAAACCATCTACAACTTTCCCAGAAAAAGAACTATTTTTTAATCATTTAATTGGTATTTTACGAATGAACAATTTCATTCCTCCGATGAAATAACACGTTATTTCAAGTGAAAAATCCCCCGCTAAATTTAGCAGGGGATTTTTTCTATTAGCTATAATCGTATTCTTTTGCTCGATCAGGACGGGAATTTTCAAATTCCGTTTTTAAATACGGGCGATACGACTGTTCTATCTTTTTCACAAAAGGAAGTTTGTTCAACTTATGCATCATATGCTCAATTTGTTCCATATCACAATATACTACAGCATATTTTAATCGTTTTGATATGTAATGTATGTTACCATATTTCCTTAAAATCTTGGCATGTTTCAATGAATGTAAATAAACAATCATACTTTGTCGTTGCCCGAACATAATCTTCTCCATCTTCTCCTTTTAAAAACATATATTTTATATTCTATGAAAACCGATCAGAAATTTATAACATTACAGGACAAACTCTGTATACGTTTTCTTCCAACTTCTAAAAAACGGGGTACATCACCCCGTTTTTTTACAACCACAACCTCCGCCAGTACCACAACCTCCACCACAGCCACCAGCATCAAAGAATGGATTTCCTGTTGGCACTTTAATGGAAGCAGACACTTCCGAACCGATTGCTACACTAACTTCGTCTAATAACTTCTGCAAAGCAGTTTCTGCTCTTTTAAAAGCTGCAACCTTATCATGTAAGTCCACAGAACGCTTTAATTCTCTCATTTTCATCGAAACGGTAGTATAGTCAGGATGGTATTTTCCAAAACGCTGTACTTCCTCATACCGTTCTTTCATCGCTGTAAATTGCTGAATTAGCTTCTGAAGTTCCATATCTTCATGTAATTCTCTATAATACTTACGATAATCTTCTGCTATATCTGAACAGATAATCGCTTTTGCAAGCTGCTCTGCCTTATCTAATATTAATACGCTTTCTAGCGTCGCTACAATCATGAGAGACACCTCCGAGTATCCATCATACCACATTTAGATTAGAACTACTAATTGAAGTGACTTACTCAAAAGAAAGATATAATGAAACTATTTTTACACTATATCCGTACACACTTATACATTAATATGTTCCGCTATATTATATTTAAGAACATCCCATTTTCCACTATTTTGTTTCACATAACTAATGCACGCATTTTTTAATGGTGTCTTAAATGTAATTTCATCTGGTTCAATGGCATGTAAAATCGCTTTTATCGCGTGTGAGTGAGCAACAATAATAATACGTTTGCCAAAATGAGTTGTCGCAACATCTTCTAAAGCAGCAAAGCAACGAGCTACAATCTCTTCATCTCGCTCCATACCTTCTACTTTACCTTCAGCAATCAACTCTCTAACAGCCGCAACCGGCTTCCCTGAAGCTTCCCCAAAATTCCGTTCAACAAATCGCTCATCTAATAAAATCGATTGTAATCCAGCTGCCTTTGCAATTTCATTAGCCGTTTCTTGCGCTCTAATTAACGGGCTACTTATAATGATATCCCACGTTTCTTTTTGTAAAGCAGCTGCACTTTGACTCGCTTGCTTCTTACCAACTTCATTAAGCGGAATATCTTCTCGTCCCTGAATAATTTCTTGAAAATTCCAATCAGTTTGTCCATGTCGTACTAAACAAATTTCCGTCATGCTGCAACTCCTTTTTAAATAATCAATCTCTATTGTAACAAAAGTTCTGCATGACGGACATATTTTTCACTTCCAATTAGGTTGCATTTTGTTGCTTCATATACTGAAACATATCAATCATAATCGAAGCAACGGCCAATTGATTTTGAAACTTTTCCACTTTATCTGGTATTGTTTTTTTGAAATGTTGCATCGCCGCTAACTCAAAAGCCTCTTTTTCTTCAGGATTTCGTGTTAATTTTCTATACCAGTATGGTTGTTCTCTAATATAGCGAGATAAATCCTCATCAGCCTTTATAAACTCCATAATTTCTGCTCTCATCATCTTTCCCCCTAATCCTTTTGAAAGAAAAACGGGTTATTTTCTGAAGTACTTTGCTCTTGCTGCGTACGGTTACCTTGAAATTGCTGAATAACTTGTTGCACGCTCCCAATTGCACTCGTCACATTAGCTAAATGGTTCTGCATTTGTTCCACGTCCAACTTTTTAAAAAAAGAAAGCATTTGCCCCATCACATCAGCAGTTTTTTCCTCTTCAGTTCGATTATCTTTTTCTTTTTTATTTTCTTTTACCGAAGAAAACGCAGGCGCTCCATCCGGTCTATACGTTGCCCATATTGGGTCCTCTTCACCAAGTAAGTACCATTCTTCATAAAATTGTCGCCATGTTTTGTGACCACTTCTAACCTCATGAACCATTTTAGGGTGATGGTTTACAAATTCTTTAAACTGTTGAACCGATGGATGTAACGGTCCTTTTGTTGTTGGCATAATCCTCACCTCTCCATGTATATCTACTATATAGTAAGAAAAAAAAGGCGCATGGTTCGCCTATTTTTAGACGATTCATGCACCTTTTTTTCTCCTATTTGCATACGGTCAGATTCCCACCTACAATTCAGTGAATACGAAGTAACTAATTTGGTGATGTAACACCCCACCGCTTACAGTTTCGCTTTATTTTCGAATAAAGTTTTGTGTATAAAATTTATCGTATACACCAACACCTAATCCTGTAAATTGTTCATTTAATAAATTCTTTCTATGCCCCTCACTATTTAACCACCCTTGCACTGCCGCAATTCCATCACTATGTTGCGCCGCTATGTTCTCACCAGCAAGTTGAAATCCTACTTTCCCGCGCTGCAAACGATCTCCTAGCGTACCTAATGTAGGTGAGTCATGAGAAAAATAATTATTGTCTTTCATATCTTTACTGTGACCAACAGCAACATCTGCTGTTTCCTGATCCCATGTTAGTAATGGTAATTTATGACGACTTCGAATGATATTTGTTAAATCAAAAATTTGTTGCATATTCCCATTTTCTACTTGTTTTATTTTTTCCGGAGTCAATGGTTGTTCTGCTATTAATTCACCTGAATAAACGAGCTGATACGGTCTTTGGCGTAATAAAGTTTCATCATCCATATAACGAACACCAACAAGTTCATGTGTAAATTGATCAAAATACAATTGCGCCCATCCATCTTCTACAGGTATTAACGGTTGTTCCATGACTTCGGTATCAGATAGCTCAAATTGATAACTATTTTTCCCTCTTTTTAATGAAATTTCATGCGAAAGCGGACTTTTTTTATATACTTCTTCATATTTTTCATTTATATAATAAGGTAGAACCTTAACTTGTTCACCAGCTGCGTACGCCGTTACAACTTTACGTTCAGAAACTCCAAATTGAACATACTGAGTTAAATCCTGGTTGTATACCCACCATTCATATCCGTATGCAGATGGCTCTATTCGAGAGGGTTCTCCCCACTTCGCTAATAAGTTTTCAGAGTCTTCACCAATCATATTTAAAACAGTATCTGGGGAGTCTTCCTTCATTTGCTTTTTCTTTTTCACAATTTTATTTTCTTGCTTTGATTGAGATGGGGTTAATATATATTGTGAAACGAGTAATTTCCCGTATAAATCAACAGCTAAAATTAAAAATGTAATCATTACGATACGCAATAATTTCTTCAAACGATATACCTCCTGAACAAAACATAAAATTGAGATATACACAAATCCATTTCTTTCTTTTTGTGTGTACCGTACTCTTTTCACTATATCATATTTTTGTGAAAAAAGTCTGGATTATCCCTTTTCTCTCAATATGAATTGCACTTTCTTATTATTCATACTATTATAAAAATAATGGTGTAACATTAAAAAAGGAGGTATTATATGCAATTTACAAATACGAAATTTAATGGAGCCGTCGTTGAATTAACTCTTTTAACTGAAATCATGGAAAACAACCACTTCGTACTTGCTGGACAGTGGGATTATGAACGGGTTACATACGATTATAAATTTGAAATATTAAAGGATGTTTATTATTTACGAGTACAAGGAGTTGCTATTGAAGGTGACATTGGCAGTAGACATGCTGAAGTAAAACTACTTCCCCCCTTATTAGGAAAACATTATTATCCTCACGGCGTTGAATATGGTGATGATGAGACTTTCCCAACGAATGTACTTCAAAAAAGCGAACAACTCCTACAAAATGTCGAAAAAGAGTTAAAAGAATTTCAAATTATTGATTAACAAAAATAAGCGCATCAATATGATGCGCTTGTTTTATTTCCCTTCCCTAAGAATGAATCGTTTTTTTTACTGGATATCCATAAATAGATCCATCTTTTACTTTAATCTCCTCTTCCCAAGGAACCTTATATTTACCTTCAGCTAAATCTTTTACAAACGTATATGGATTTTCTTTCACCCCACCAGGAGTTGCTACATATCCTCTTGAACCTAGATTATATATATTATTTTCCAATCCCCATCCTAATCTAGCTTGATCTGCTAGTTCTGGATATACTTCAGCAGTAACAATCTCCCAAGGATTTCGATGTCCCTGTACTAAAGTAGTCCCATCAAAATTACATACTTGTCCTTCACCAAAGTAATAAAATACACCATCATAACCCGCTAAGTTTACCGACAATGTATACATTAAATTCTGCCATGCATTTGAACGATTGGTTAGCATCCATTGTTCACTAACTTGTGTACTATATCCAGAAATACGAATTAAGACATTTGCACCTTTATAGGCCGCTTCACGAGCTACTTCAGGGAACATACCATCATGACAAATACAAACAGCTAATTTACTTCCTCCAGGTCCATCACAAACAGGTAAGCCTAAATCTCCAGCTTTCCAAGGCTCGACTGGCACCCAAGGATTTAGCTTACGATACTTCAAAATCATCTCACCTTGTGGATCAATAATAACTGCGGTATTATATGGCTCTCCACCATCAGGATTTTTCTCCATTATTGAAAAAACACCATATACTTTAGATTCTTTACATGCCTCAGCAAATAAGTCTGTTTCCGGCCCAGGCACTGTACATAAAAATTCTTCTGTAGTCCATTTTTTTGTATTTAGCCCTTGTGTACTATATTCAGGAAATACTATCAATTCTAATCCAGGGTAACCTGATTTGGTCGAATGAATTGTTTTTATGATTTGTTGAATTTGTTTATCAATGTCTGCACGTGACTCTACTACTGGTACTGGATATTGAATTAGTGCTGTCAAAAAACCACTAATCGGCTTTACCATACTTCCACTACTACCCATTTAAACTCCCCCTTAAAATAGTTCGTATTTATTAAATATAACAATATATATTTGTAACTCTCTAAAAAACTTGCACTACACATGGAATTATTACGCATGAAAACTAGTAGTAAATTTTATATCCACTTTTAGTACACGCCTACACTAACTTAACATTAATAGTTAGAAAATTCAATCTTTTTAAAGTGACTAAGTAAAAAAGCGTATGGAATCCCATACACTTTTTTACTTAGTCTGTAAATATGGCGGCAATTGTTGCAACTGCTCCTTATCCTTTTCACGTTCTCTACGTGCCCATCTAAAGAATACATAACCTATAATTGTACCGTACACTATTTCCTGGACAATTTTCATTATGATACCACCAGTTTGCTGGTCTTGTACGACTGGCATCCAGTGCAAAAATTCTGGTCCCGTTATATTTAAATCAGATAAAGTACCCGCTGGTACACATAGTTCCATCGCTTTCATCCAAGCAGCCGGATCCGTATACGTTGCAAATAGCGGGGCTGTTGCAAAAATGATTAACGCACAAGCAGGCGTTAATAATATGCCGTTAGCAAACATATAACCAAGTTTCTTTATATCACTTAACGTTTGATATTCTGGTAATGGATTTAACATCGGCCACCACATCATGATTGCTGTAAAAAACAATATAGCGAGACAAATAGGATGAGCTATTTGACTTTGTTTTACTGTATCAAAAACAACTGGTAAATGATAAAAAGAAAACAGGCCGTTAAATACAAACAACGCAATAAGTGGTTTAGCAAATGCCTTTAATATAACTTGAACGAACTTAAAAGAAGTAATATAACGATATAACCAAATTGGTATACCAAGCAACAGTAACGGTGGAACCGCAATATACATGACTGCCATTTCAAACATATGAGCACTAAATATAATATGGCCAATTAAATCAATAGGCCCTCCCTTTACAAAATACAAAAGAACAATACCAGTCGTAAAATAAAAAATTTGCTTCTTACTTACCTTCGTCGCATTTTCAAATCGCACTCTATATGGCCCAATAATTAAGAAGTACCCAATAAGAATCGAAAGCATAAATAATAAAAAGATTGGACTCCATAAAGCCTGAAAACCAAATATCCACAAGTTACTCATTTTCACACCGACCTTCGTAAGGTTATCTCATAATATGAAGAGGGAGCTGTGACAACACAAGCTCCCTTATTTTTCACTTTTCAAATCCACACGATTGTCATAAAAGCTAAAATTGTAATTAACCCTATTAGCAGACCAGAGTAAAGAAAGAAACTTGCTGCTTCATGTCCTTTATGACTCATATGCATAAAATAATACAATTGAAAAATTACTTGTACCACTGCTAATAGTAAAATAAACGGTACAGAGAAAGTCGGACTAAAAGTTTTTGGATACGCCACCGCTACAAATGCAACTAATGTTAAAAAAATCATTAATGCAAACGTAATAACTTGATGCCTCATTTCCTCCGCACTTTTTCTCTTCCGATAAACAAGATCAACTTTAGGATTATTCGTTTGCTTTATCGCCATTGTTTATCCCACCATTCCCATTAAATATACTACAGTGAAAATAAACACCCAAACTACGTCAATAAAGTGCCAATAAATCGATGCAACATAAAACTTCGGTGCATTGTATAAATTTAGACCTCTCTTCGCATTTCTAAAGATTAATGTTAAAATCCAACATAACCCAAACAATACGTGGAGTCCATGTGTACCAACAAGAGCATAAAACGCAGAGCCAAAGGCACTACTTCTCATAGTATGCTTAAATTCATGTGTATAATGATAAAACTCATATATCTCAAACCCTAAAAACCCTAAACCTAGCAATACAGTTACTAGTAACCAAAGTTGCATTTTCTTAAAGTTAAAGTTTTTCATGTGATACATCGCATATACACTCGTTAAGCTACTCGTTAATAAAAGCATCGTCATAATAAAAACGAGTGGCATTTGGAACATCTCTTGAGATGTTGGTCCACCATTTGTAGAATTCTTTAACGCTAAATATGTGCCAAATAAGGAAGCGAACAACACTGTTTCGCCTCCAAGAAATAACCAAAAACCGACAAACTTATTTTTCCCTTCAAGGGTTGCTTTTTCAGGCTCTGCTGGAAATGTTTCATTCGTTAATTTTTCATCTACATGCATTATGCCTTGCCCCCCTTATCATCTAAATCTTCTTTATGAATATGATATCCATGATCATCGATTACTGAACGTAGGAACATTGCGCCAAATGTAATGATTAAACCAATAATTGCTACTAATAACCAAAACTTATCTTTTCCGCCCTGCATATACATCGCACCAAATGCCGCTATAAACAATCCGAAAGAAATGACAAATGGTGAAAACGAAGGATTTGGCATATGAATATCACCAACTGGTTCCGCTGCTGTCATCTCTTTATTACCTTCACGTTTTTCAATCCAAAACGGATCTAATCCGCGAACAAATGGTAATTGTTTAAAGTTATATTCTGGTGTCGGTGCCGGCATTGTCCATTCTAATGTACGTGCATCCCACGGATCACGACCAGCTTTTTCTTTTGATACTGTCGTTTTAATTACATTGAATAAAAGAACAATCGTTCCAAGAGCCATAAATACCGCTCCGATAGAACTAATCATATTCCCCATTTCCAACCCTTGCCCTTCAAGATATGTGTAGTAACGACGCGGCATACCAATCAAGCCAAGGAAATGCTGAATAAAGAACGTTAAATGGAAGCCGATAAAGAATAGCCAAAACGTTATCTTTCCTAATGTTTCATTTAATACTTTATTAAACATCAGTGGCCAATAATAATGAGCTCCTGCAAGTAAACCAAATACAACACCGCCAACGATTACATAATGAAAATGCGCTACTACGAAATAGTTATCATGAAATTGATAATCAGCTGGTGCAGATGCTAGCATAACCCCTGTAACTCCACCCATTACGAATGATGGAATGAAAGCTACTGCCCACATCATTGGTGTCGTGAAGCGAATACTTCCGCCCCACATTGTAAAGAGCCAGTTGAATATTTTAATACCGGTCGGAACTGCAATCGCCATTGTTGCAACTGAGAAAATAGCATTTGCAACTGGACCAAGCCCAACTGTAAACATATGGTGAGCCCATACCATAAATCCTAAAAATCCAATTAATACTGTCGCAAACACCATCGACGAATAACCGAATAATCGTTTTTTCGAAAATGTCGCGAAGATTTCCGAGAATATTCCGAAAGCTGGAAGTATAAGAATGTATACCTCTGGATGACCAAAAATCCAGAATAAATGCTCCCATATAATTGTATTCCCGCCCAGCGCTGGATTAAAGAAACTTGTTCCAAATAAGCGATCTAACATTAAAAGTCCTAATCCTACAGTTAACGGCGGAAAAGCAAATAATATAAGCGAAGATGTTACAAATGTCGTCCATGTAAACATCGGCATACGCATATACGTCATCCCTGGCGCACGCATATTAATAATGGTTACAAGGAAGTTGATACCTCCAATTAATGTACCAATACCTGAAATTTGCAAGCCAAGTACATAGAAATCAACCCCATGACCTTTAGAGGCTAAAGCTAAAGATGCATAAGATGTCCATCCTGCATCAGGTGCTCCACCTAAAAACCAACTTAAATTTAAAAATACTCCACCAAAGAAAAATAACCAAAATCCGAGTGAATTCAAAAACGGGAACGCAACATCACGTGCACCAATTTGAAGTGGTACAGCGGCGTTCATAAATGCAAACACGAGTGGCATAGCTGCGAGGAAAATCATTGTTGTACCGTGCATCGTTAATACTTGATTATAAGCATCCCCAACAAGAAAAGCGTTGTTAGGAATCGCTAATTGAAGGCGAATAAATAGAGCTTCTATTCCGCCTATTACAAAAAACAATCCACCTGCAATTAAATAGAGAATGGCAATCTTTTTATGGTCTACTGTCGTTAAATAATCCCATATGACAGCACCCATCCCCTGTTTTTTTGCTACAGAACTCACGTTTTCAACCTCCCCTTCGCGAATAATCCCTCTTTACTTTTCAACTTTTAACGTTTGTAAGTATGCATTTAATGCATCAATTTGATCATCCGTTAAGTTGCCATATTTGCCAGTCATTTTGTTTCCTGGCTTCATATTTTCAGGATCTTTCAGCCATTTTTTTAAGTTTTCTTCATTGTTTTCGGCAATACCGGCAACCATATCGCGATCCGCAAAGTTTGCTAAGTTTGGTGCGATACGAGCGGAAGGTGGTCTACTATCATTAGATCCAACTGCGTGACAACCAATACAGCTTTTATTAAATATTTCTTGGCCCTCTTGCGCCTTTGTTGAAGCTACTTCTTTCTTCCCATCAATCTTCTTCATATCAGCAAGCCATTTTTTGTACTCGCTTTCATCTAAAGCTTTCACTTTAAATTGCATTAAAGAATGTGATGGACCGCAAAATTCGGTACAAAAACCATTATAAGTGCCCGATTTATCTGCCTTTAACCACATTTTGTTCACATTGTCTGTATTTGTATCCATTTTCCCTGCTAAAGATGGAACCCAAAATGAGTGTTTAATATCGGCACCCTTCAAATTTAAATACACTTTCTTACCTGTGGGGATGACCAAATCTTGCGAAGTTACTATCTTTTCTGATTTGTAAGAAAATTCCCACCAATAAAGATTCGCTGTTACATCAACAACGATAGTATCTTTATCAATATTCTTTTTCTCCATCGCACTTACATCAGCAAGTTTGAATGTATATGTAACCGTTGGAACAGCTAAGATTAGTAAAAGAATAATCGGAATAACTGTCCATATAATTTCTAGCTTGTGATTCCCTTCAACTTGCTCTGGAATATGATCTTCCTGGCCTTTCTTTTGGCGGAAACGCACAATTACATACAAGAAAATAATAGTAACTACTAGCACTACTCCTACCATGATTGCACTCGCCAGTAGAAGTAAATCATATTGCATTTTTGCTACTTCTCCTTGCGGAATTAAAGTAGATTGAAAGGCTTTACCGCATCCCCCTAACAGTAAAGCCAGCAGTGAAACGAACGAAAGCAGTCGCCACTGTTTCTTCATACAAACAACCCCCACTTTCCTTGTGAATTAGATTGTACTTTATAGTTAAGTAAAGTAAATCTCAACGTAAAGAAATCCAATTATGTCGTTGTCTTAGAAGAATGTAACTACAATCATTGATACAAATAAGATTGTTAAATAATTTAGGGAATAAACAAACATTTGCACGGACCATTTGATGTCATCTTTCTTACGGAAGCCATAAAATCCTAAAACGATCCATCCGATGTTAAGCAGTGTTGCAATTACCATAAATGTTATCCCTAGTCCACTCATATAAAATGGTAGTGGTAATAAACATACTGTCCAAATCATAATTTGGCGTTTCGTAATTTCAAATCCATGAACTACAGGAAGCATTGGAATTCCTGCATTTCGATATTCATCAACACGTTTCATCGCTAATGCAAGGAAATGTGGGATTTGCCAAATAAACATAATTAAAAATAACATCCAAGCAATTGGATGACCTAAAGATGGATCGATTGCTGCCCATCCAATTAAAGGTGGAACTGCTCCAGATATACTACCTACAACAGTATTTAGTGTATACTTTCTCTTTGTCCATAAAGTATATAGGACAACATATGTGAAAGCACCAATAAATCCCATTAAAACTGCCATTGGTGTTGTTAATAATAAGAATACAAATCCAAGAAGTAATATAACTAGTCCAAATGTAAGTGCAAATCCTGGTTTATACTTTCCAGTAACCGTTGGACGTGTCTTTGTTCTTTCCATTAACGGATCGATGTCTCTATCGATGTAGTTATTTAAACAACATACCCCCGCCATAATTAATCCTGAACCAACGATTGTAAAAAATAGCTTATCCAGATTGTCCATCACACTTAATCCATTAAAGTGTAATGCCAACCAAAATCCTGTAAATACAGTAAGTGTATTTGAGTTTACAATCCCCATTTTAACGAGTGCTGATAAATCTTGTAACCGAGTTGTTTCCGGTACACTTGTAACAGCGGACTCATCATGCAGCTCACTTGTTGCATGGTTCATCACTCTAACCCCCTCTTAAAACTTTCATCTTTCTTTTTGCGCCTATTTCAAATGAAATGATTCGCTTCTATATAGCAATATTATTACAGTAGAAACATTGTTAACCCATTCTACTACTAATCTACGCCCATACTCCAATATATTAAATCATATTTCCCGAACATTTTGTGAAGAAAACATGAACTTTTTGTGTCGAATATAAAAAACATCATTCTGACTTGTCCTTATCATAACATGATGTTACCTTCTATAATAAACTATTTTGTCCTATTTAACACGTATTCTCCCCATTTCTTTTCAAAATAGCCTATTTTCCAACCAATTTTTTCCTTGTGAACCCTGTTTTTACACCTATTTTCTCTCCCTTTCCTTCCCCCTCCATTTCTTTGCTATTTTATTATTTTTTATATATCATAGGAACTAGCGCGTTTTATTCTATACATAATGGAATGAAAATATTTCGCAATAACTTCATAGCAGAAAGATGGTGAAAGAGATTGCAACGCTTTATTAAATGGTTAGCAGTCATTACAAGCCTTGATTTATTAATAGTTTTATTAGGAGGCGCTTTAGTTACAAAAACAGGTTCTGGTCAAGGTTGTGGTAAATCATGGCCACTTTGTAACGGTGAATTTGTTCCATCTAATTTATCAATGGAAACTATTATTGAACTTAGCCACCGATTAACATCCGGATCAGCTGGAATTCTTGTCACACTCCTTTGTATTTTGTCCTGGAAATATTATAAACATGTGCGTGAAACAAAAACGTTAGCAATTTTATCCTTCGTATTTCTAGTTGCACAAGCATTAATGGGAGCAGCAGCAGTTGTTTGGGGACAAATGCCAGCTGTACTTGCTATCCATTTCGGTATTTCCTTAATTTCATTTGCTTCTGTCATTTTATTAACGTGTCTTATCTTTGAAATTGACCAAAAATTTGATGCACGTTCACTTATTATGGACAAAAAAATGAAATTTCATATTTATGGTGTAACAATTTACAGTTATATCGTCGTCTACACAGGCGCTTTAGTACGTCACGAACGAGCTAGCTTAGCCTGTCCAGACTTTCCTTTATGTAGCAAAAACAGACCTATGCCAACTCAACTACATGAATGGGTTCAAATGGGCCATAGAGTTGCAGCGATGTTAATTTTCGCTTGGATACTATACGCGATGATTCTCGCTATCCGCCATTACAAACAGCAACCTGTAGTATATTGGGGATGGATCATTTCATTTATCCTTGTTACACTTCAAGCTGTAGTAGGAGTTTTAGTTGTATTTACAAACGCTAGTTTAGCAATGGCATTGTTACATTCTCTATTCATTTCTTGCTTGTTTGCCGTACTATGCTATTTAGTTATGTTAGGAACAAGAAGTAAAGTGAATGCAAAAGAAGCCGAATCAACTTCTAAACAAACAAAATAATTTAAAACTAAAATCCCTTGCCAATTCGGCAAGGGATTTTTTGCAATAAGAAAAGAGCTGTATTTACACAGCTCTTTTCTTATTTTAGTGATCTAATTCAATAAGTAAATCACCTGTTTGAATTGCATCACCATCGTTAACATATACTTTTTTCACTTTACCATTAAACGGCGCTTGAACTGTCGTTTCCATTTTCATCGCTTCTGTAATTGCCATAGAATCGCCTTTTTTCACTTCATCGCCTTCTTTTACAACTACTTTAATTACCGTTCCTGGCATCGTTGCACTAATATGATTTGGATTCTCACGGTTTCCTTTCACACGTTGTGCAACTGTTGCTTTTACACTCTCGTCTTTCACGATAATTTCACGTGGTTGACCGTTAAATTCCAAGTAAAGAACACGGTGTCCATCCGGCTGTGGTTCTCCAATTGATACAAGTTTAACCATCAATGTCTTACCCTGTTCAATTTCTACATCAATTTCTTCACCTAGTCTCATACCATAGAAGAACGTCGGTGTATCAAGTACAGATACATTTCCATAAAGCTCAGCAACTTTTTCATAGTCCATAAATACTTTTGGATATAAAGCATATGCAACTACATCAAAAATCGTTACTTCGCGTCCAATTTTATGGAATAATTCTTCTTTTAACGCTTCAAAGTCTACTGGCTCTAGTAATTCACCTGGTCTTACTGTTAATGGCTCTTTTCCTTTTAAAATAATCTTTTGTAATTCTTTCGGGAAACCACCGTACGGTTGACCTAAATCACCCGAGAACATTTCAACAACAGACCCTGGGAAGTCCATCGCATGCCCACGCTCTAAAACATCCTGTTCTGTCAGATGGTTTTGAACCATAAATAATGCCATATCACCAACAACTTTTGATGATGGCGTTACTTTTACAATATCTCCAAACATGTCATTCACACGGCGGTACATTACTTTCACTTCATCGAAACGATCTCCTAAACCAACCGCTTTCGCTTGTTGCTGAAGATTACTATACTGCCCACCCGGCATTTCATGCATATATACCTCTGTATGAGGCGCATTCATACCACTTTCAAACGGTGCATAGTATTTGCGTACATCTTCCCAATAATGAGATAGTTTTTCTAAAGAATCTATATTAACATCTGGTTGTCTTTCGTTTCCGCCTAACGCATAGTATAGCGTGTTCGCACTTGGTTGTGACGTTTGACCAGCCATAGAACTCACTGCTACATCGACGATATCAACACCTGCTTCAATTGCCTTCGTATACGTTAATATACCATTTCCACTCGTATCGTGCGTGTGCAGATGAATTGGAATCGACACTGTCTCTTTTAATGCAGAAACTAAATCATATGCTGCATTTGGTTTTAGTAAGCCCGCCATATCTTTAATACCTAAAATATGAGCTCCTGATGCTTCTAACTCTTTTGCTAAATTTTTATAGTAATTTAAATCATATTTACTACGCAGTGGATCATGAATATCTCCTGTGTAGCACATTGTTGCTTCTGCAATTTTACCAGTGTCTCGTACAGCATCAATTGCAACTCTCATGCCTTCCACCCAGTTTAAGCTATCAAAAATACGGAATACATCAATGCCAGCTTGAGCAGAACATTCCACAAATTTTTGGATTAAATTATCTGGATAGTTTTTGTATCCAACTGCGTTTGAAGAACGAAGTAACATTTGGAATAACACGTTCGGCATTTTTTCACGAAGATCTAGTAATCGTTCCCATGGATCTTCTTTTAAGAAACGATACGCAACATCAAACGTTGCACCGCCCCACATTTCCGCTGAGAATAGGTTCGGTAACATTCTCGCTGTTGGCTCCGCAATTTGATGTAAATCTTTTGTACGAATACGAGTTGCAAGTAATGACTGGTGTGCATCACGGAATGTTGTATCCGTTAAAAGTACACGTTTTTGATCCTGTACCCATTTTACTAATCCGTCTGCTCCACGCTCGTCCAAAATTTGTTTCGTTCCATTTTGAATTGGCTCTGAATGTTTTAAACATGGAATACGAGCATCTGGGAATATTGGTTTTTCTTTTTTCCCTACTCCTGGGAAACCATTTACTGTTACTGTGCCAATATAATTTAACATTTTTGTTCCACGGTCTTTACGTTTCGGGAACAAGAACAGTTCCGGTGACGCGTCAATAAACGACGTATCATATTCCCCTGATAAGAAGTTTTTATGTTTTACTACATTCTCTAAGAATGGAATATTTGTTTTAATACCACGAATACGGAATTCTTTTAAGTTACGTTCCATTTTTGCAGCAGCTTGCCCAAAAGTAAGTGCCCAAGTTGTAACTTTTACAAGTAAAGAATCGTAGTACGGTGTAATAACTGCACCTTGGAAGCTATTTCCTGTATCAAGACGCACACCAAAACCACCGCCTGATCGATACGCCATAATTTTTCCTGTATCCGGCATAAAATTATTTAGCGGATCTTCAGTTGTTACACGAGATTGAATTGCAAATCCATGCACAACTACTTCCTCTTGCTTCGGCACACCTACCATTTTGCTATGTAATGAATGTCCATCAGCTATTAAAATTTGTGATTGAACGATATCTACTCCTGTAATCATTTCTGTAATCGTATGTTCTACTTGAACACGTGGATTTACTTCAATAAAGTAAAACTCATCATCTTTTACAAGGAATTCTACTGTTCCTGCATTTAAATAGTTTACATTTTTCGTTAACTTCACAGCAGCATCACAAATACGCTGACGCAAATCATCTGAAAGTGATACACTCGGTGCTATTTCTACAACTTTTTGATGACGACGTTGTACAGAACAGTCACGCTCGTATAAATGAACAACATTGCCTTCTTCATCTGCTAAAATTTGTACTTCTATATGTTTAGGTTTTTCAACGAATTTTTCGACGTAAACTTCATCATTACCAAAGGCTGCTTTCGCTTCTGATTTCGCTCGATTATATGATTCTCCTAATTCCTCACTAGTACGCACAATACGCATACCACGACCGCCACCACCAAGGGACGCTTTAATAATAATCGGGTAATCATACTTTCCAGCAAATTTTTCGACTTCTTCTAATGAATCTACTGGACCATCACTACCAGGTATAACTGGAATTTGTGCTAGCTGCGCTTGTGTTCTTGCTTTCACTTTATCTCCAAACATATCTAAATGCTTACTTTTTGGACCGATAAAGATAATTCCTTCTTCTTCGCAACGTTTCGCGAATTGAATATTTTCTGACAAGAAACCATATCCAGGGTGGATTGCATCTACATGATTACTTTTTGCAATCTCAATAATGCCTTCAATATCTAGATAAGCATCAATTGGTTTTTTTCCTTCCCCAACTAAATAGGACTCATCGGCTTTATAGCGATGATAAGAACCACTATCCTCTTTAGAATAGATTGCAACTGTTTTTAATCCTAGTTCCGAACAAGCTCGAAACACACGAATTGCAATCTCTCCACGGTTAGCTACCAATACTTTTTGAATACGTTGCAGCTTTGTCATGATTTTCCCCCTCTACTTTCCTACCACTCTAGAGATAAAATATACACACCTTAAAAAGCGTGAAGTTCTTCACTTTCCACATTATATTATACTTAGAAAGCTTCACTTTATTTTTATCCATCATACCTTATTTTTTAACAAATGATAAGTTTTCTGTACAATTTGTTTCACAAAAATAGTATAGCATACCTCCTCCTTTTCTAACAACTTAATTGTATATCACATTAAACTTAATGTGATATATTTTTTAACTGAAAGATATATTAATACATCACATTTAAAACTACTTAAAAATAAAAAACACATCATGCTCTAAGCACAATGTGTTTTTATTTTACAACTACAAGATGTGGTCCATTTTGTTCTCTTTCTTTCATTACACCATTCTGTTGTTTCTCTTGTCGTTTCACGTGACTAGCAATATTGAGTAGTATTCCCATTGCAAGTAGATTAGCTATTAAGGAACTCCCGCCATAACTAATAAACGGTAAAGGTACTCCCGTAAGCGGTATTAATCCAGACATACCACCAACATTAACAAAAGTTTGTACTCCTATTAAACTTGCAATTCCGATTGCTATTAAACTTCCAAATGGATCTGTACACTTTTGTGCAACTCTAAATGACCGAATAATAATTAGTAATAAACAGATTAAAATGATAGCTACACCTATAAAACCAAGTTCTTCAGATATAATTGCCATTATAAAATCCGTTTGCGGTTCTGGTAAATAACCATATTTTTGCACACTATTTCCTAATCCTCTACCATTAAGCCCTCCTGAAGCAATTCCAATAAAAGAATTTACTAATTGGAATCCATCATTTTGAGGATCATTGAATGGATCAAGGAAAACTGAAAAACGTGCCTTTTGGTATCCACTTAATTTATAATTAGCCAAAAAATATAGAGCTGGAATCCATACTATAGAAGTTAAAACAATTCGTTTAATCCATAAATTAATCCGTACTCCTGAACAAAGAAACATAATCCCTACTGTTGCTGCAATTAACAAATCGGTACCTAAATCATTTTGCTTTAAAATTAAAAACATTGCCATTCCAACAAAACCAAGTGTAAGTCCCGACCCTTTAAAAACAGGTGTATTTGTCTCTTGTCTCCTTGCAAAAAAGCGAGCTAATATAATAATAATCGATAGTTTAACAAATTCAGCGGGCTGTATACCTAATATCCAACCTTTTGCACCATTTATTTCCTTACCAAAAATCAAGGCTGCTGCTAGTAAAGCAATACTCCCTAGCCCCATCGCCGATAAAATTATTCGTTTCCTCCAAAACTTATAAGGTAACGAAGCTACAATCACTAACAATACCGTTCCGATAGCTAAAGTTATTAATTGTTTTTTAAAAAAGTAATTTGCCGGCCAGTTATGCCTCGAAATCGCAACAATGGAACTAGAACTATATACCATTATTACTCCCAGCACACATAAGATAACAAGAGGAAGTAATAATGAATAATCCATTGATTTCCATACTTTTTTCATTTCATTTCCTCTTTCTGTTTCAATTTAATTATTGTTGTATTCCATATGTACATTGATTCTTCCTGCTTTATTATACAAATAAAAAGCTCAAACTAATTTAGTTTGAGCCCCCTTATTTGAACCCGTTATTGTTGTTTGTTTGTAAACGCTTCATGAAGTGCAGATAACTCACGTTCGAGCTCACCTAACATTGCTTTCCCTTGTTCTTCTGCAATAAGACCAAGGCGAACTGCAAAATCGACCTCGCGGGATAGTCCAAACATTTGTGTGTCTAACACTTCTTCATATAATGGACATTGCGGCATTGTAAGATGGTCCATTTGCACCTTAATAAGTCTTAAAATCTTCTCTGCATCCGCTTGTAGAAGGGCTAGTGCCTTTTCCTGATGATTTGCTACTGTCTCAGACGCCAAATTGATTCCCTCCGTTTCCGTCCTACTCTCCTATATCCTATCTATTAATATTAGCGATAGTTTTAATAAATTGCAATAGAAACATTTTTTGTGACAACAGTGTCTAATACTATTATACTGAAAAGTGGGAGTATAACACAAATGGGGGAACAACAATGAGCGAAATTTTATTTATTAACGGAAAAGTACGTTTTCCAATTACTATTGATCCAACTGTTTGGATCTTTGATGATCGAAAAGTAGATTTGACAACTTACTTTGATGAAACTAGAGAAAACACGTCTGAACTAGAAACTTATTTAAAAAACACTTCAGAACATTGGGATCGCGAAATCCGTGATGGTGCCGCTTTTCCCCCAATACAGCAAAGTGTGAAGAAATATAAAAAAGAACAGCTGATTACTGGAACATTTGGTATACCACTTCATCCATTCCTTGCTAACGCTGAAATTTTAGAGGACGCTACGCAAGTTGAAATTGAAACAGTAGAACAAACATTAATACTTCCATTAGAAACTGTCGAAAATGCTATTCTTGGTTTTTCAAAAGAAGGGAAGCCATTAAAAGAGGATGGACCTGTTCATCTATATTACAATGATGGATCTAATAGACAAAATCCAATCCGTAACATCCGTAAATTTACAATTATTTAAAGAAAAGGAGTGAGCTTAAGCTCACTCCTTTTTACAATAAATCTGCTGCTAGTTGAGCTAAATTAGATCGCTCCCCTTTAACAAACTTCACATGACCACTAATACGCTGTTCTTTAAACTTCTCTACAACATACGTTAAGCCATTATTATATTCATCTAAATATGGGTGATCAATTTGCTGAGGATCTCCCATCAATACAATCTTACTCTTTTCCCCTACCCTAGTTAATATCGTTTTCACTTCATGCTTTGTTAAATTTTGTGCTTCGTCAATGATAATGAACTGATCTGGAATACTTCTCCCGCGTATATAAGTAAGGGCTTCTACTTCAATCGAACCCATTCCAGCTAAAATAGCATCTAACTCTCCTGGCTTTTTCGTATTAAATAAATACTCTAGGTTATCAAAAATTGGCTGCATCCATGGTCTTAACTTTTCTTCTTTTTCTCCTGGTAAATAACCGATATCTTTTCCGACTGGAACAATTGGTCTTGCCACAAGTAATTTTTTATATAATCCTAAGTCTTCTGTTTGCATAAGTCCCGAAGCTAACGCAAGTAACGTTTTTCCTGTGCCGGCTTTCCCCGTTAACGTTACAAGCGGAATATCTTCACGAAGCAACAATTCTAATCCCATAATTTGCTGCACGTTTCGTGGTCGTATCCCCCACACTTGTTCATTGTGAAAAATAAGTTTCTTTACCTTTTTACCTAAGTGATCCACAATGCCAAGCGCAGAACTAGAGCCTCCCAATGCATCTTTCATTACTACAAATTGATTTGGGTAAAAAGGATGATTCGCAATTTCAGATAGAGGCAATTCACCTTTCTCATAAAAATAATCCAATTGTTCTTTTGATATATATCCTTCTAAAAAGCCAGAATATATATTTTCTACTTCAATTACGCGATCACTTAAATAATCTTCAGCCTTCAAACCAATTGCATCAGCTTTTACCCTTACGAGTACATCTTTACTTACTAAAATAACAGACTTCCCGTCCTCTTTTTCCTGTTCTTCTAAAGATAGATTTTTTGCTACAGCTAAAATTCGATTATCATTTGTTTTTTCTACAAAAATATCTTGTAGTTGCACAAATGAACGATGGTTCAATTCAATACGAAATGTTCCGCCGTTTTCTAGCGGGATACTTTCATGCAGCTTTCCTATTTCACGAAATTTATCTATTAACTTAGATACATAACGAGCGTTTCGTCCTACTTCATCCATATAACGTTTTTTCGAATCAACCTCTTCTAATACAACTGCTGGAATCACTACTTCATTGGTTTCAAATGAAAAAATAGATAAAGGATCCTGCAAAAGTACATTCGTATCTAACACATAAATTTTATCCAACCTGTTACCCCCTGACTCCACTTTTAAATTTGTAGAACAAGGGTTTCATCCATAAAATATGGACGAACCATTGTTATAATTATATGTACCGTGTAAACGAGGTAGAATCGAAAATCATAGTCATTAAACCTTTTATTTATTCTTTATTCATTTCTATTCAATATATTACTTTTTATTATAATTATTAACGTTAAATCACAATAACCGATTACAAAAGTGAATAAACGAATTTCCTATTTAGCATCTTTATAATTCTCTTATCCCTACTAACACTTCATTATCCAGCTTTTTCGCTGCCCGAAGATCATATGTTTTTTCATATGTTGGTTCAATTGCAAGTTTCGCTCCATAAAACATAACATCACGCACTTCTTGCACATTTACTTCTATTACAGTTAATTTTAGAGAAATACCTTCCATTCTATCTGTCAAAATTTCACTTGCACCACTTATAGAAAATACGGATTCATTCGCCATTATAGTCAATACCACACCTGTATTATGACGTATATTTTCCACAATACGTGAACGTTGATCTACTGCAAATCGAATACTAGTTTTACTCACTGCATACACCCAAGAAATAGCACTTACGTTAGGAACTTGTTTTTCGAAATCTGTCGTTGCTATCATAACAATACACTCTTTACGCAACGTTTGTACTAAATCCTCTGTTAAGGTAGGCTCTACTACATTCGCCATATTTTCACCTCCAAACATACTTGGTATATCCTTATCATAACTTATTTTTTGAATTGCGAAAATATTATTTTTTCCCGCTATTATTCAAAAACATTATACTTCCATGATATACTTATACTGATAGAATTCGTATTGAGGTGACGAAATGAGAGTCAAATGTATGATTTGTGATAAAAAAGATATGTTAGATGATGAAAATCCTATGGCAAAAAAACTGCGTAATCGCCCTATTCATACATATATGTGCATGGAATGTTCGGAACGAATTGCAGAGCGTACAATGGAACGTCATGCAAGTGGTAATTTCCGATTATATCGTGATAAAAAAATCGAAGATGATTGGTAAAATGTAAATAAGTCCTTACTCATATAGATAAGGACTTATTTATATTTTTCTGGTTCACGATTCATCTGATCCAAAAAACAATCAATGGCTTCTAACGGAAACCTTGCAGATTTCCGTTCTCCATTTATTTCATATGTAATTAAATACATTTCCTCGTTCTTTTCGACTTCCACATTTCTTAATTTATGTTCTTCATATATCATATTTTGAAATAACAAATATGTTTCTTTTGCAGCACTATCATTTGGACGTGCTTCCGCAACTGTTTTAATTGTTAACCAATTATATAGTGCATCTTGTACTGAACGCATGAAAACTCCCCTTCCTCAGCCTGCTTTTTGTTGTTTCGCTTGACGCAAACGCAATCTATAAATTCCAAGTACAATTGCCGCTACAACTAGTCCTTCTCCAACAGGTAAAAACACAGCAAAAAAGGTTAATACTGTACATCCAATTGCTAATGATATGTATATCACAATATTTTTTAGTACAGACAACTTTCTAGCAAATCCTAAATTATAAACGAGACCACTTAATATAATAATCGTCCCATAAAGTAACCACATTCCTAACTCTGGATTTTCATCTACCTTACACAATTTTGCAAAAAAAGACATCCTTTCTAACACACTCTTCCCCCCTAGCAGTAAAATGCAATTTTCTTTATATACTTAATACAAGAGTAACTCGCAAAAAAAATACTGTCCACAAAAATGAGTAAATATTCTAAAAAATAAACAAAATAAAAAAACAACGACCTTTATAAAGGTCGTTGTTTTTTTATTTTTACGCTTCAACAGATTTCTTTTTCTTAGCAGCTCTTTCGCGCTCACTCTTATCAAGAATCTTTTTACGTAGACGAATTGATTCTGGAGTTACTTCACAGAACTCGTCATCGTTTAAGTACTCTAATGATTCTTCTAAAGTCATTAGGCGTGGTTTCTTCATTGTTGAAGTTTGATCTTTCGTCGCAGAACGAATGTTAGTTTGTTGTTTCATTTTCACAACGTTAACTGTTAAGTCGTTCTCACGAGTGTGTTCTCCTACAATCATACCAGCATATACTTCTGTACCTGGTTCAACGAAGATTACACCACGGTCTTCAACTTGCATAATACCGTATTGTGATGCTTTTCCTGTTTCAAGTGAAACTAGAACACCTTGACGACGTCCACCAACTTGTCCAGCGTGTACTGGTTGGTAGCAATCGAATGTATGGTTTAAAATACCGTAACCACGAGTTAATGTTAAGAATTCTGTTGTGTAACCAATTAAACCACGTGCTGGAACCATGAAAGTAAGGCGAACTTGACCGTTTCCGTTATTCACCATATCTAACATTTCACCTTTACGTGCACCCATAGATTCCATAATAGAACCAGTGTATTCTTCAGGTACATCGATTTGTACACGCTCTACAGGCTCACATCTTACGCCATCAACTTCTTTAATGATTACTTCTGGCTTAGATACTTGTAATTCATAACCTTCACGACGCATGTTTTCAATTAAGATAGATAAATGTAGTTCCCCACGTCCAGATACGATCCACGCATCAGGAGAATCTGTATTATCTACACGTAAACTTACATCTGTTTCTAATTGTGAACGAAGACGCTCTTCAATTTTACGAGATGTAATGTATTTACCTTCACGACCTGCAAATGGGCTATTATTTACAAGGAACGTCATTTGTAGTGTTGGCTCATCAATACGTAATAATGGTAACGCATCTTGATGTTCAACTGGACATACTGTTTCACCTACGTTAATGTCTTCCATACCAGAAACGGCTACTAAGTCCCCTGCTTTTGCTTCTTCAATTTCTTGTCGTTTTAATCCCATGTAACCGAATAATTTCGTTACGCGGAATTGCTTCACGCTTCCGTCTACTTTCATTAAAGCAACTTGTTGTCCAACCTTCATTGTACCGCGGAATACGCGACCAACTCCAATACGTCCAACGTAGTCGTTGTAATCAAGAAGTGCTACTTGGAATTGAAGTGGCTCTTCGCTGTTATCAATTGGTGCTGGAATATGTTCGATAATTGTATCAAATAATGATTTCATATTCTCTTCTTGATTTGCTGGGTTTGAATCTAAGCTTGCTGTTCCGTTCATTGCTGATGCAAATACAACTGGGAACTCTAATTGATCTTCGTTTGCACCAAGCTCAATGAATAAGTCGATTACTTCATCAACTACTTCATCTGGACGAGCGAAGTCACGGTCAATTTTGTTTACAACTACGATTGGAGTTAAGTTTTGCTCAAGAGCTTTCTTTAAAACAAATCGTGTTTGTGGCATACAACCTTCATATGCATCAACAACAAGTAAAACACCATCAACCATTTTCATGATACGTTCTACTTCTCCACCGAAGTCAGCGTGACCAGGTGTATCTAAAATGTTAATTCTTTTATCTTCATAGTGAATCGCTGTATTTTTCGCTAAAATTGTAATACCGCGTTCTCTTTCTAGATCATTTGAATCCATTGCGCGTTCTTCAACGTGTTCGTTCGCACGGAAAGTCCCCGCTTGACGTAATAACTGGTCAACAAGTGTTGTTTTACCATGGTCAACGTGGGCAATAATTGCTATATTACGTAAATCTTGTCGTTTTTTCAACATGTCCAACTCCTAATGTCTTTTTAATCCTTCTCTATTATAAGAGCGAAGGGGATACAATAGCAATTAAAATAAAAGCAAGAATGAAAATATAGTTGTATTCTTACTTTTGTGAAAGTAAAATGAGATTGGAGGGTGAAGAAATGGAACACATTCAATATCGCTTTTTATTAACTGCAATTATCGGTGTTATTTTCTTAATCGGTATCGGCATTATGATTGCTGAAAATAGTCCAATCGGTATTATTATTTGCATTATCGGCACATTTGTTACAGTTGGATACGGTTTTGTAACAAAAAGAAAAATGCGCAAATCACAATAACGCTAAAAAGTAAGAAGCTTATACACAGCCTCTTACTTTTTTTGTTGCTCTCATATAAACGATAACACTTCTTCATACACTCCTGGTTTTGCAACTAACACACTGCTCTTCTCTATGATAGAAAGTGGCGCTCCAGAGAATGTCGTCACCTTACCTCCAACTTCTTCTACAATTATCTGTCCTCCGCCAAAATCCCATGGTGATAATCTCGGCGTTATATATGCATCTATTCTTCCTGTTGCAACGTATACCATCTCTAACGCTGCACAGCCATATGATCTTGTGCCCCTTGCTTTCTTAACAAGTGCCATCATACTTTCCATATTAAGCAATGGATTATCTGTAAGCCATATCGCATTTAAAGCTACAATACCTTCCTCTACAGTTCCTTTTTTCAATGGAGGAATTGATATATCATTACAAAAAGCTCCAGATCCCTTGACTGCATGATATAGTTCATCATGCACTGGATCATATATAAGTCCAATCTTTCCGATACCGTTCTCATAAATCCCAATTGAAATCGCAAAATTTCTTTTTTGATGAACAAAGTTCATCGTGCCGTCAATTGGATCAATTAACCAAACAACCCCGTCAGAAGACGTTATCTCGTCTCCATAACCCTCTTCTCCTAAAATACTATGATTCGGGAATGTTTCTTTAATTTTCCCAATTAAAAACTGTTCTATCTCTCGGTCCATATTTGTAACTAAGTCAGCTGCATTTGATTTTGTTTCTATAATAAGTGCTTTTTTCATTGATGCCATTAAATGCTCTCCTGCATCCCGAATCCACCGTTTGGCGTGTGCATCAATGTCTTTCCATACTTCTTGCATGTTTAAACACTCCGATCTATACTGTTCACAGAAAAAACGAACCCTTTATAAGGTTCGCACCAACTAATTTTTTATACATATACTATTATTACGCTTCTAAACGAATCATTTCAAGTCTTAACACTTCTAACTTTTGTACACACTCTTCTTTTTTCTGTTTATCATCTTCCATCATCGCATCATATAAAGTTGCTAATTCATAATCTAGCTCCAAACGTAGCACCGGTATTCTCTTTTCAGCATCTGTTCTCTTTAACGCATTAATCACCTGTCTCATATTATTTGCCTCCTCCCAATATTCGTCTGCCCTCGGACTAGAATTAATTCAATTTTCTGATTTTTTGTTTTATACTATACTATGTTGGATAAATCATCTATGCAACAAAATTATATTTTTTTATTTAAATTTTTTTGTGCTGTTTTTTTTATGAATAGTACAAGCTATGCTAAAATAAAAGCAAAATAGGAGTTGGAGGAACAATCATGACAATACAAACATTCAAGTCAACTGATTTTGATGTCTTTACAGTTGATGGTCTCGAAGAACGAATGAGTGCAATTAAAACGAACATTCATCCTAAGCTAGAAGCTTTAGGGGAACAATTTGCAGAATACTTATCCAAACAAACTGATGAGAACTTTTTTTATCATGTTGCAAAACACGCACGCCGCAAAGTCAATCCACCAAACGATACTTGGGTTGCTTTTTCAACAAATAAACGAGGATATAAAATGCTACCGCATTTCCAAATCGGCTTATGGGGTACTCATGCCTTCATATACTTTGGTTTAATCTATGAGTGTCCACAAAAAGTTGAGACGGCTCATGCCTTCTTAGAACATTTAAATGATTTAAAAACAAATATGCCAAATGACTTCGTTTGGTCCATTGACCATACTAAACCAAGTGTGAAATTACATAAAACACTTGAAACCGAAGACTTACAAAAGATGATTGAACGACTAGCTACTGTAAAAAAAGCAGAATTATTAGTTGGTATTCATATATCACCAGAGGAGTTTTCAGCAATGACCAACGAACAATTCCTTGCTAAGATTGAATCTACGATGCAATCACTCCTTCCTTTATATGCACTTTGTAATCGATAGTAGAAAACGGACAATTTATATTGTCCGTTTTTAGTTGTTATCACATTATATCACTTCAGTTTTTATTTTTCAAAATATTTTTTACATTTTTACAAGCTTTTGTTCTTCGACTTCTTTTGCCCTTTGAATAGCACGATATATAGAGTATCCACTTACTTCTTGAAATTCTTTATCAATTTTCTTTTCTTCTGCTTTCGATGGAACAATCTCTTTAAAACGACGATATAAACCCATTAATTCTTCTCTTACAATCCCTTTTTCATAAGCTTTCTCAATCGCTTCATAAAACTTAACAATTGTAACCATTTCCTCATTTGACCAATCATAATCTAACGGATATTGATATTCCATTTCGCACCTCATTTATCATTTCTTCTTGTTTCATTATGCTATCTTAAAGAGAATATTTTATTCTTCATTATAGCCACTCTGCATTATACACTATTTATTCATTTTAATGGAATTGTCTTCCTCTATTCATTAGTTGAGGCTAACTATTAAACATACTCACCTTAAAAACATTTTTTTCTATACATCTATAATTATTGGTGATATAATGCTTTTGTTTTATAGAAAATAAAGTGAAGCTACCATCTCAAAAACGATTTTTTGAATGGCAGAAAAACAAGCCTTATTCTAAAAAAGACTAAACTTTTTTAGAGCAGGATTATATAAAACAAATTACACTAAATATTATGAAGAAGAAGGGGTGTATAGATTGTCCCAATACGAAACACCATTGTTTACCGCTTTAGTTGAGCACAGTAAGCGAAATCCAATTCAATTCCATATTCCTGGTCATAAAAAAGGACAGGGCATGGATCCTACATTTCGCGAATTTATTGGGCATAATGCATTAGCAATTGATTTAATTAATATTGCGCCACTCGATGATTTACATCATCCAAAAGGTATGATTAAAGAAGCACAGGATTTAGCAGCCGCTGCATTCGGTGCAGATCATACTTTCTTTTCTATTCAAGGTACAAGTGGCGCTATTATGACAATGGTGATGAGCGTTTGCGGTCCTGGTGACAAAATCCTAGTACCACGAAACGTGCATAAATCAGTAATGTCAGCTATTATTTTCTCAGGTGCAAAACCAATTTTCATGCATCCTGAAATCGATCCGAAGCTCGGTATTTCTCATGGAATCACAATTCAATCTGTCAAAAAAGCACTTGAAGAGCACTCAGATGCAAAGGGCTTACTTGTTATTAACCCAACGTACTTTGGGTTTGCTGCAGACTTAGAACAGATTGTACAATTAGCACATTCTTATGACATCCCTGTACTAGTTGACGAGGCTCATGGTGTTCATATTCATTTTCACGATGAATTGCCGATGTCAGCGATGCAAGCTGGGGCAGATATGGCAGCAACAAGTGTTCACAAATTAGGAGGCTCTTTAACTCAAAGTTCTATTCTTAATGTGAAAGAAGGCTTGGTGAATGTAAAACATGTCCAATCTATTATTAGCATGCTTACGACTACATCAACTTCTTATATCTTGTTAGCATCCCTTGATGTTGCGAGAAAACGTCTTGCTACAGAAGGAACAGCACTCATAGAACAAACAATACAATTAGCTGAACATGTTCGTGATGCTATAAATTCTATTGAGCATCTTTACTGTCCTGGAAAAGAAATGTTAGGTACAGATGCTACCTTTAACTATGATCCTACAAAGATAATTGTATCTATAAAAGATTTAGGTATTACCGGCCACCAAGCTGAAGTATGGCTTAGAGAGCAATATAACATTGAAGTAGAACTCTCAGATCTATACAACATACTATGTCTTATCACTTTGGGAGATACAGAAAGTGATACAAATACACTTATTGCAGCATTACAAGATTTAGCAGCAACATTTAGAAATAGGGCAGATAAAGGTGTTCAAGTACAAGTAGAGATTCCAGAAATTCCAGTGCTAGCACTTTCTCCCCGAGATGCTTTTTATTCGGAAACAGAAGTCATTCCATTTGAAAATGCAGCGGGGCGTATTATAGCTGATTTTGTTATGGTTTATCCGCCAGGGATTCCAATCTTTACTCCGGGGGAAATTATTACACAAGAAAACTTAGAGTATATTCGTAAAAACTTAGAAGCAGGTTTACCTGTACAAGGTCCTGAAGATATGACATTACAAACATTACGTGTTATTAAAGAGTACAAGCCTATCAGTTGATAGGCTTTTTTTTCACCTTTTCTCCTTTTCTTCATACGATACTAAAGAATGTAACGTATAGGTGGGGATACTATTATGATTGTAATAGGCCGTTCTATTGTACATCCTTATATTACAAATGAATATGAGCCATTTGCAGCAGAGAAACAACAAATTTTATCAATAATGGCAGGAAATCAAGAAGTTTATTCCTTCCGAACAGCTGATGAACTCAGCTTTGATCTCAATTTACGAGTTAATATTATTATCTCTTCACTAGAGCTTTTTCAAAGTGGTTTTCAGTTTCGTACATTTCAACAATCCTTTTGCAACCCCCAGTATTGGAAAAGAACATCCCTTGGAGGATTCGAGCTTCTTCCAAACATACCACCTTCTATTGCCATACAAGATATTTTCAAAAACGGAAAACTATATGGAACTGAATGCGCAACCGCTATGATCATTATTTTTTATAAAGCTTTATTATCATTGTATGAGGAAGAAACTTTCAATCGTCTATTTGCAAACCTTTTACTTTACACATGGGACTACGATCAAGATCTAAGACTCATAACAAAAAACGGTGGCGATCTTGTTCCAGGTGACCTCGTTTACTTTAAAAACCCACAAGTGAATCCAGCTACGATTGAGTGGCAAGGAGAAAACACAATCTATTTAGGAAATTTCTTTTTTTACGGACATGGCGTAGGTGTAAAAACAAAAGAAGAAATTATTTATTCATTAAATGAACGACGAGTTCCTTACGCTTTTATTTCAGCTTTCTTGACCGATACTATTACCCGTATCGATAGTCGTATAATGAGCCAATACGCTTCTTCTAGTACACCACAGACCTCCATAAGCTTTATTCCGATTAGGGATGATGCAATCGTTGCAACAGTTGGTCATACAACTACAATTTATTAAAAAAGCGCCTACACATGTAGGCGCTTTTTCTTATTATTAAGCTTTTGTATGTTCTTTATGGTCACATTCGCAATGAGATCCACATTTCCCGTATAGTACTGTTGATTTTTCATCTTCAAAATGTCCAATTGTTCCTTCACATACTTGGCATACGATTGTTCCCATTTTCATTTCCCCCTGAGTTTTAATAGTAATCTATTTATTTATCATTAAGCTTTCGCATTATCTTTTCTAGCACAGTCACAATTTGTTCCACATTTTCCGTAAAGTACTGTCGTTTTCTCATCTTCAAAATGTCCGATTGTTCCTTCACATACTTGGCATACGATTGTTCCCATTTTCATTTCCCCCTAAGTTTATGGTCCTAAAAACTTTTAGCTGTCCATTTCCTATCAATTATTGGGCTTTTGTATGCTCTGTGTGATCACATCCGCAAGATCCACATTTCCCGTAAAGTACTGTTACTTTCTCATCTTCGAAGTGTGCAATTGTACCTTCACAATCTTGACATACGATTGTTCCCATTTTTCATTTCCCCCTAAGTTTATAATCCCAAAAACTTTTTTGTAACCGCTTAACTTTCTGTCTTTATTTTAATATGTTATACTTTTTACGTCAATAGGTTTTTAGTATAACACATTAAATATTTTCAATTTAAATTAGTATGCAATATTCAAATGAAAAAACAGCCATATTTATAAGTACGACTGTTTCACATTAATTATTCTTCATATTCCGCATGTAAAGAAGTTGACGGAACTAGAAATTTGAAAAACTGAGCTAACTCCTTTGCTTCCTCTTCTGATCCTAATTTAAAAATCTCCTGTATATATTGAACATTCTCTACATCATCTCGTCCGAGTAAAGTAGACCTTCCTGTTTGCATACAAACAATGAGCGGCTTTCCAAAAAACATATTTGTATAAATAACACCAAAATCATAACGTGTATCATGTGTCATAAACCCTAAAAATCGTACCTTCACACTTTCATGCTCATCATACAATTTTTCAAACATTGGTTTCCACCTTTCTATATCACGTTTCATTACTAGTATATTAAACAAAACATGTAATACTCCTTTTAATTGTCAAAAAATTCAGTAGGATGTAGAATGATAGTATTCTACTAAGTTAGGGGGAACTTATATGCAACACGCCTTTATTACGCTTGTACCTAAATCCAACCAACAATCAGTTTCAATAGATGATATAAAACAACTTTTTCATTATTATAAAACAGTTACTTCTAAAACTGGTGCCCAAATTAATTACACGTATACAAATACCGCTTTTCCTTATGAAATTTTAGATACATCTACAACAACATTAAAACTTCAATCCAATCACGACCGCTATGACTCAATTTATATTGGTGTTGGTATAGAAAATGAACAATCTTTCATCCAAGTTTCTTTACCACCTAATGCAACATTTGGTGACAAAGGGAAAGCAAATGAATTTTGCCGTTTTTTAGCGAAGAAATTAGAAGGAGAGTTACAATTATTTAATGGAAGAACAATGTATTTTTATAAACGCTAATTTAAAAAATAGATAATATGATTAAAAATAGTATACAATTTGAACATGTAAGAAATAAAGCTTGCTTTCTCACGTGCAATACAAAATATGCTATTACATAGGCTAGATATAGGAATACGAAAAAAAGAATAACTTTATAATGAAACTTATCACCATTCGATAATGTTAATACAGTGGAAAAGCCACTCCATAGTAGTAAATGATAAAATATAACATGTAATATTTTCATGGAACCTTCTCCTTTGACATGCTCTATTTTATTAATATATGGGGTTAAGTTTGAATCAATTACATATTATAGGATGATATACATTACCTTTGAAGTAAGTTACGCCTGAATCATTTGTTAAAGTATTATATATTCATTCGACAAGTACGTTTAAAGACCTTGCAGGTCATTTGATGAAAATAAAAATAGCCCCTCTCTTACAATAAGAGAGGGGCTATTTACATTACTTAATTATTTTACAATGTGAATTGGCATTCCAAGAGCAACTTCAGCTGCTTCCATTGTGATTTCACCTAATGTTGGGTGAGCATGGATTGTTTGAGCGATATCTTCAGCTGTCATTCCAGCTTCGATAGCTAAACCAATCTCAGAGATAATATCAGAAGCACCTGCACCTGCAACTTGAGCACCTACAAGAAGACCATCTTCTTTACGTGTTACAAGTTGTAGGAAACCGTCAGTGCTGTTTAATGATAATGCACGACCGTTAGCAGCGAATGGGAACTTAGATACAGTTACAGTCATTCCAGCTTCTTCAGCTTGTTTTTTAGTGTAACCAACAGATGCTAATTCTGGATCAGTGAAGCATACTGCAGGAATTCCGATGTAATCGATAGCTGATGCATGGCCACTAATTGCTTCTACAGCTACTTTACCTTCGTAAGAAGCTTTGTGAGCTAATGGTGGTCCAGGAACGATATCACCGATTGCATAGATGTTTGGTACATTTGTACGACATTGCTCATCGATTTCGATGATGCCGCGGTCAGTCATTTTAACTCCAACTTGCTCAAGACCGATTTCTTGAGTGTTTGGACGACGACCTACAGTTACTAATACGTAATCTGCTTCTACAGTTTGGATTTCACCGTTAACTTCAAAGCTAACTTTTACGCCAGTTTCTGTTTCTTCAACGCCTTTAGCCATAGCTTTTGTATGGATATTTACGTTACCTTTTTTCTGTAGAGCACGTTTAACAACAGAGCTCATAGCTTTTTCGAAACCAGCTAAGATTTCATCGCCAGCTTCTACTACAGTAACTTCTGTACCGAAGTTAGCATATGCAGTACCTAATTCCATACCGATGTAACCGCCGCCGATTACAACAAGTTTTTTAGGAATTTCAGGTAAGCTTAAAGCACCTGTAGAGTTGATAACACGTTTAGAGTATTTGAATCCTGGAATTTCGATTGGTGTAGAACCAGTTGCAAGAACAGCATTTTTAAACGTATAAGTTTGAGCTGCATCTTCAGTCATAACGCGTAATGTATTAGCATCTACGAAGTAAGCTTCACCGCGAATGATTTCAACTTTGTTACCTTTAAGAAGGCCTTCAACACCGCCAGTTAATTTCTTAACTACGCCGTTTTTCCATTCTTGAACTTTTGTAAAGTCAACTTTTACGTTTTCTGCAGTAATACCCATGTCATCAGAATGCATTGCATTCTCATAACGATGACCTGCATTGATTAACGCTTTTGAAGGAATACATCCAACGTTTAAGCATACGCCACCAAGGTTAGCTTTTTCAATGATTGCTACCTTTTGACCTAATTGTGCTGCACGAATTGCCGCAACGTATCCACCAGGACCTGCACCAACAACGACTGTATCTAATTCAATTGGGAAATCTCCTACTACCATTGTTATTACGCCTCCATTACTAATAATTGTGGGTCATTCAATAGACGTTTAATTTGGTTTAACGCTTTTTGAGCAGTTGCACCGTCAATTAAACGATGGTCAAAGCTTAGAGATAATGCTAATACTGGAGCTGCAACAATCTCACCGTTTTTCACAACTGGTTTTTCAGCGATACGGCCGATACCAAGGATTGCTACTTCTGGGTGGTTGATAACTGGAGTGAACCATTGTCCACCTGCAGAACCAATGTTTGTAATTGTGCAAGAAGCACCTTTCATTTCAGCTGGAGCTAGACGACCTTCACGTGCTTTACCAGCAAGATCATTGATCTCGTTAGAAATTGTGAAGATAGACTTACGATCTGTATCTTTAACAACTGGTACTAATAGACCTTTGTCTGTATCAGCTGCGATACCGATGTTGAAGTAATGTTTATGAACTACTTCTTGAGATGCATCATCTAAAGAAGTGTTTAACATTGGGTATTCACGTAATGCAGATGTTAAAGCTTTAACAACGTACGGAAGGTAAGTTAATTTAATACCTTTGTCAGCTGCTACTGCTTTGAACTTCTTACGGTGAGCAACAAGTTCTGTTACATCTACTTCGTCCATTAATGTTACGTGAGGAGCTGTGTGTTTAGAGTTAACCATTGCTTTCGCAATCGCTTTACGGATACCACTCATTTTCTCACGAGTTTCTGGATATTCACCAGCTGGGATTGGTTGTGCTTTTGGTGCTTCTTCTTTCGCTGCTGCTGGAGTAGCTTCTACTGCTGCTGGAGCCTCAGTTGCTGCTACAGTTTGTCCACCATTTGCAAATGCATCGATGTCAGCTTTTACGATACGGCCATTCTTACCAGTACCAGCTACTTTATGAATGTCTACACCTTTTTCACGAGCGTATTTACGAACAGATGGCATAGCGATTACGCGCTCATTTACTACTTCTGCAGTTGCTGCTGGAGTAGCTTCCGCTGCTGGAGCTTCTACTGCTGCTTCTTCAGCTTTTGGAGCTTCATCATGATCGTCACCTTTAAATTTAAGGTTTTCGTATCCAGGAGCATCAAATTTAATTAATGTATCTCCTACGATTGCAACTGTTCCTTCTTCTACAAGTACTTCAAGTACTTTACCTTTAACAGGAGAAGGGATTTCTACTACTGCTTTATCATTTTGTACTTCAAGAAGTACATCGTCTTCGTTTACTTCATCGCCTGGTTTAATAAACCATTTTACGATTTCACCTTCGTGGATACCTTCACCGATATCTGGTAGTTTAAATTCAAATGCCACGGAATTCAGCCCCCTGATTCATTTCATTATTATGGAATATGTACAAAAGAAACCAGCATGTGCTGATTTCTTTTGCACATGAAAAGCTAAAAATTAGAAGTTCATTACTTTGTTTACAGCTTCAACAATATCTTTGTGGTTTGGTAACCATACGCTCTCTGCTTGAGAGAATGGGAATACTGTATCAGCAGCTGCAACACGTACAACTGGAGCTTCTAAGTTTAAGATTGCACGGTCGTTAATTTCCGCTACAACGTTAGCTGCAATACCAGCTTGTTTTTGAGCTTCTTGAACTACAACTACGCGACCTGTTTTTTCAACAGAAGCGATGATTGTTTCGATATCTAATGGTTGAACTGTACGTAAGTCAACAACCTCTAAAGAGATACCTTCTTTTTCAAGTTCTTCAGCAGCTTTTAATGCAGCGTGAACCATAGCGCCGTAAGCGATAACAGATACATCTGTACCTTCACGTTTGATATCAGCTTTGCCTAAATCAATTGTGTAATCACCTTCTGGTACCTCTTGACGGAATGAACGGTACAATTTCATATGCTCTAAGTAGATAACTGGATCGTTGTCACGAATCGCAGAGATTAAAAGACCTTTAGCGTCGTATGGAGTAGATGGAATAACAACTTTTAGACCAGGTTGTTGAGCCACTAATCCTTCTAAGCTATCAGCATGTAGTTCAGGAGTATGAACACCACCACCGAATGGAGAACGAACTGTTACTGGAGCAGTCCAACGTCCACCAGAACGGTAACGCATACGAGCTAATTGACCAGAAATTGAATCCATTACTTCATAAACGAAACCGAAGAATTGGATTTCTGGAACTGGACGGAATCCTTCAAGTGCAAGACCAACTGCAAGTCCACCAATACCAGACTCTGCAAGTGGAGTATCCATTACACGATCTTCACCAAATTCAGCTTGTAAACCTTCAGTAGCACGGAATACACCGCCGTTTACACCAACGTCTTCACCAAATACAAGTACGTTAGGGTCATTTTTCATTTCAACGCGTAAAGCATCAGTGATTGCTTGAATCATTGTCATTTGAGCCATGGCTTACTTCGACTCCTTTTCTTTGTAGATTTCATATTGTTCAGCTAAGTTGTAAGGCATTTTTTCGTACATGATTTCCATTAAATCAGTTACTTTTTGTTTTGGAGCTTGGTCAGCCTTAGCAATTGCTTGTTTGATATCTTCTTTTGCTTCTTCGATTACTGTCTCTTCAACTTCTTGAGACCATAGGCCTTTAGCTTCTAAGAACTTACGGAAGCGTACGATTGGGTCTTTTTGTTCCCATTCGTTTTCGATATCTTTTGTACGGTAACGAGTTGGGTCATCACCAGCCATTGTATGTGGACCGTAACGGAATGTTAAAGTCTCGATTAAAGTAGGGCCTTCGCCATTTACTGCGCGCTCACGAGCGAAAGCAGTCGCTGCGTATACAGCTAGTGGATCCATACCGTCTACTTGAATTCCGTAAATACCTGCTGCTACTGCTTTTTGTGCTACAGTTTTAGCTGCAGATTGCTTTTCTACTGGAGTAGAGATTGCATAACGGTTGTTTTGAACAACGAAGATTGCTGGAGCTTTAAATGCACCTGCAAAGTTCATACCTTCGTAGAAGTCACCTTGTGAAGCACCACCGTCACCAGTGTAAGTAATTGCAACAGATTTTTTACCACGTAGTTTCATACCTAACGCAACACCAGCAGTTTGGATGATTTGCGCACCGATAATGATTTGTGGAGCTAATGCATTTACATTCTCAGGCATTTGGTTACCCATGAAGTGTCCACGAGAGAATAAGAATGCTTGGTATAATGGTAATCCGTGCCATACTAATTGTGGTACATCACGGTATCCTGGTAAGATGAAATCTTCTGCTTCAAGTGCGAAATGACTTGCTAATTGAGAAGCTTCTTGTCCAGCTGTAGGTGCGTAGAAACCTAAACGTCCTTGACGGTTTAAAGAAATAGAACGTTGATCTAATACGCGAGTATACACCATACGACGCATTAATTCTTTTAATTGATCATCAGATAATTCAGGCATAGCTGCTTCATTCACAACTTCACCGTTTTCATTTAAAATTTGTAATGTTTCAAATTGAGCTGCGATAGCTTTCATTTGCTCATCAACATTAAATAGGGTCTTTTTTGTTTTAGTACCCATTCCGTTCACCTCTTCCTCTCTTGAACCATATTCTGAAACGCTTTCACTGGCTATTTTCCAGTTTAAAAAGCGCAACGATGTAAACCAACATGTTTGTCTGTCGGTTGAGAATAATTTTGTGTACCTAACAATCTGTACTAATGTTTTTTCAGAAACATATTAATACAATCTTGATCACGTTTTTTAGTTTACAACTATTCTAATTACGATGTCAATTACTTTGAATACGTTTTTTTATAAATAATATGCAGGTTTCTACTACACAAACGTGTTTTTATTTTTTACATCTGTATTAGTAAGCATTGACCTACTGTTATATTATTCCCTTTTTCACTTATTTTTTCTCTTAGAATAATATGTAAACGATTTAATTCTCTTTAGTTTTTCTCTCTTCGTAACAAAAATATACAAACTACTCTTCCTTTTTTAGGTAAATACCTATACATTTCCACCCTCTCTTCCATACATTATAGTAACCGCAGTATTAGCGGGAAATGATAAAGGAGGTCATCTCATGTACGGATACTCATATTGCTATCCAACTTGTTCATATCCTTCCTACGGTTATGGCGGTTCTTGTGGCGGATCTGGACGCGGCTTCGCCTTAATCGTTGTGTTGTTTATTCTTTTAATTATCGTTGGTGCTGCTTGCATTCGCTAATGTAAAACGAAACAACTATGGAAAGAAAAAGACGGCTTTGCCGTCTTTTTCTGTTTATCACATACATAAATACTCTATAATAGAACGATTTCCAAAATGCCTTCCCTTTCTTGCCGATGACTTTTTCCATCTCCTTTGGTAGACTAAAGAGGAAAGGAGAGATTACATATGCTTACAATGAAAGATGTTATTCGCGAAGGAGATCCTATTTTGCGCAACGTTGCAGAAGAGGTGTCATTACCGGCAAGCGAAGAAGATACAACTACCTTAAAAGAAATGATTGAATTCGTAATAAATAGCCAAGATCCTGAAATGGCTGAAAAATATAGTTTACGCCCTGGAATCGGATTAGCGGCTCCGCAAATCGGTGTTTCAAAAAAAATGATTGCAGTTCATGTAACCGATGCGGACGGTACATTATATAGCCATGCATTATTCAATCCAAAAATCATTAGCCATTCTGTTGAACGTACATATTTACAGGGTGGTGAAGGCTGTCTATCTGTAGACCGCGAAGTACCTGGTTATGTTCCTCGTTATACAAGAATTACAGTAAAAGCAACTTCTATTAACGGAGAAGAAGTAAAATTACGTTTAAAAGGTTTACCAGCAATCGTATTCCAGCACGAGATTGACCATTTAAATGGAGTTATGTTCTATGACCATATTAATAAAGAAAATCCTTTTGCCGCTCCTGATGATTCCAAACCTCTAGAGCGATAATAAAAAGGCGGAAGTTAACTTCCGCCTTTTTATTATGAAATGGGTTCCATATTCACCTACAGCAATCCAGCCCACTTTAGTCCATGATATATACCGTCTTCACTAACATCCTTTGTCACATGATTTGCAAGTTTTTTTAAGTCTTCATGGCCATTTCCCATCACAATACCTGTGCCAACGGCTTCGATCATTTCTAAATCATTTAAGCCATCTCCGAATGCATACACTTGATCACGATTAAAACCTAACTTTTCAATATATTTCTCAATTCCTTTTGCCTTAGAACCACCATTAGGAATGATGTCCATTGAATATGCATGCCAACGAATAAAATGAAAATCTGGATAATGATTAATAAACTTTTCCTCTTCATTTACTTCACAAAAAAGTAGTGTTTGATAAATATTACGTTCCTCATAAAAATTAGGCTCATATGCTGGATGCTCAAAGTTTAAGCTTCCGAAGCCTTCTTTCACATAATCATGATATTCCACTGATGCTCTCATATTTTGATGGTCAAGGTATACAAGTGGATATCCTTCTTGTTTTGCAAACTGAGTAAACTTATGTAAAGCATCTGGATGTAACGGATTATCAAATATTACCTCATCTTCAAAGACAACATATTGTCCATTAAAACTAACATAATTATGTATATCAAGTTCCTTGCGAATATCTTCGAACATAAATGGCGCGCGCCCTGTCGCAATTGCTACATGTACACCTTTCTCTTGTAACTGTTTTACTGCATCTCGTGTAGATTGTGGAATTTTTTTATCATGATCTAATAACGTTCCATCAATATCAAAAAAGACAATTTTATCATTCATTTGTCAAAATCCTTTCTGGCACTCTATATTCCTATTTTGAATATCACTTTTCAAATTCTAAAAAAAAGTATAACATATTAAACATCTGTGAAGAAAGCGTTCCCTTTCTGACCTTATTTGTAAACTTTGCATATATATATTAGTAAAACATGTGGATACTTGTTCGGATGAATTTTCTTTTCCATTCTTCCTCATACTATACCTATAACTAACGGCTACTAATCGTTACTATAGAATAACTTTCACTGTATGGGAAAGGACAAGATTCACCATTCACTTTTGTCCTATCTCTTATATCAGAGATAGAGTTTTCACTAGTAATAGGCATGTTTAAAATAAGGAAAGGAAGGAGTAATCATGCTGAAGAAGCTGAAGAAAAAGATCAAGCGTTATTTAAACGGTCTAGTCCGTAAAAAGACAATCGCTTAAATTATGCCCATTTAGGGCTTTTTCTTCATTCTCATTCGAAAAAACATGAAAATCGTGACTGTTTGCTTTATAATAAGTAACAGATAATGCAAAACATAGACAAGGAGAGGTTTTCCAAATGATTTTTAAAGTATTTTATCAAGAAAAATTAACTGAGGTTCCAGTACGTGAAAATACAAAAGTTTTATATTTAGAGGCTACGTCTGAAAAGGATGTTCGTACAAAATTAAATAAGTTCGCATATAATATCGAGTTTGTTCAGTCTGTTACTGGCGCTCATCTTGAATATGAAAAAGAAAACGCTGATTTAACATTAGCGGAAATCGTATAGCGATATGAAATTTCTAAAAAACGACCAAGTTGCTGTATTTGCTCTCGGTGGGCTTGGTGAAATCGGTAAAAATACATACGCTGTTCAATTTCAGGATGAAATTATTATAATTGATGCTGGAATTAAATTTCCAGAGGACGAACTTCTCGGAATCGATTATGTAATACCAGACTACACTTATTTTGTGCGAAACGAAGATAAAATTAAAGGGTTATTCATTACACATGGTCACGAAGATCATATCGGTGGAATCCCTTACCTATTACGTCAAGTGAACATTCCAATTTACGGTGGAAAATTAGCAATTGCGCTCATCAAAAACAAATTAGAAGAACACGGCTTACTTCGTAAAGCAAAACTTTACGAGATTCAAGAAGATGACGTTATTAAATTCAAAAAAACGTCTGTATCCTTCTTCCGTACAACTCACAGTATTCCAGATTCGTACGGCGTTGTTGTGAAAACACCTCAAGGTCAAGTTGTTCATACAGGTGACTTCAAATTTGACTTCACACCAGTTGGTGAACCAGCTGATTTAACGAAAATGGCTGAAATCGGTAAAGATGGCGTATTATGTCTATTATCTGATAGTACGAACAGTGAAGTTCCAAACTTTACTATGTCTGAGCGTCGCGTTGGTGATAGCATTCAAGACATTTTCCGTAAAGTAGAAGGACGGATTATATTCGCAACCTTTGCATCAAATATTCACCGCTTACAACAAGTTGTTGAAGCTGCTGTTGAAAACAACCGTAAAGTAGCTGTGTTTGGTCGAAGTATGGAAGCAGCGATTGAAATTGGACAAAACCTTGGTTATATTCGTTGCCCGAAAGATACATTCATAGATGCATCTCAACTAAACCGCTTACCAGCTAATAAAGTTGTTATTTTATGTACAGGTAGTCAAGGTGAACCGATGGCAGCACTTTCACGTATTGCAAACGGTACACACCGCCAAATTCAAATTATTCCTGGAGATACAGTTGTTTTCTCTTCTTCACCAATTCCAGGAAATACAATTAGCGTAAGTCGTACAATTAACATGTTGTACCGCGCTGGCGCTGATGTAATTCACGGTAAACTTTCAAATATCCATACAAGTGGACACGGTGGACAAGAAGAACAAAAGTTAATGTTACGTCTAATTAAACCGAAGTACTTCATGCCAATTCATGGTGAATATCGTATGCAACGTATGCACATGAACATAGCAAATGATTGTGGCATCCCTGAAGAAAATTGCTTCATTATGGATAATGGCGATGTTCTTGCTTTACGTTCGGATGAAGCTAGCGTAGCTGGAAAAATCCCATCTGGTTCGGTCTACATTGATGGAAACGGTATTGGAGATATTGGCAATATCGTATTACGAGATCGTCGTATCCTTTCTGAAGAAGGACTTGTAATTGTAGTTGTAAGCATTGATATGAAAGAATTTAAAGTTGCAGCAGGACCTGATATCATCTCACGCGGTTTCGTTTACATGCGTGAAAGCAGCGATTTAATCAATGATGCACAAACATTAATTACAACTCATTTAGAAAAAGTAATGGAGCGTAAAACAACACAATGGTCTGAAATTAAAAATGAAATTACAGACACATTAGCTCCATTCCTATATGAGAAAACGAAACGCCGTCCAATGATTTTACCAATCATTATGGAAATATAAGAAAAAGGACAATGCCATGAAGGCATTGTCCTTTTCTTTTCTCTTATCTTAAAAAGTGTTTAAATCGATCCACTTCATCGTCATGACCAATGACAATTAATATATCTCCTGCTTGAATACTCTCCGTAGCTCGAGGGGATACTATAACTTCTTTACCTCGTTTAATTGCTACAATATTCAATCCAAACTTCGCACGAATGTCTAATTCAATTAAAGAGTGCCCATCAATTTTTTTATTCGCAATAATCTCTACAATACTATGCTCATCTGAAAGCTCAAGGTAGTCTAACACATTGCTTGATGCAATATTATTAGCAATCCTTTTTCCCATATCACGTTCTGGATGCACAATATGATCTGCACCTATTTTACTTAACACTTTTTCATGATAATCATTTTGAGCTTTTACAGTAATATTTTTTACACCCAGCTCTTTCAAAATCAAAGTCGTTAAAATACTTGAATTTAAATTATCTCCAATAGCAACGACTACGTGATCAAAATTTCGAATACCGAGGCTTTTTAATACCATCTCATCTGTTGAATCTGCAATTACAGCATGCGAAGCTATATTTGCAAATTCATTAATTTTATCCTCATCTGAATCGATTGCCATTACTTCCATACCTAATTGAGCTAGTTCTCGGCAAATACTTCCACCAAAGCGACCAAGTCCAATGACAGCAAATTCTTTTTCTTTCTCACCCACAGGAATTCCTCCAATAACTTCAAGTACTATTTATTTTCAGTGTAACACACTTTATATGCGTCACAAAAACTGTAATTAGCTCTTATTTTTGTTTTTGTATATAAAAATATTGTTGCAAGTAAAAAGCGATACCAACAAGTAACATAGCAAATACAAATATATTTCCAAACGAACTAAATGTTTCAAAAACGAATAATAATGTTTCTTGACCAAAAAAGGCAAATAGAAGCTGTGTGAAGGCAAATAATAATGCCCATATGTAATGATGTTGATGGAATAAATAATGCGTTGCACCTAAAAAAGCAATAAATGAAAAGATAAAGATCCACCAGTTTTCTAAAAATAGTTGCCAATTAAAAAATTGATATCCATTTACTAATATCGCAATAAGCGCGATAACTGCCATCGTCGGCACACTCCAAAATAATGCCCGTCCTCTAAAGAAACGAGTGCCTTTAACGTCTCCTTTTTCATGTGCAATATATGTTAGTACTACTGTGCTTATATACAAAACAGAAAGAATTGTTAAAACGATAATGAGCCAAAAATGTAATTGATAATATTCATGCTCTATATTTGTCACGATTGCAGCTAACATGCACGGAATTAACATTCCCGTCCAACCATCTACTTTTCTTTCATTCCAAAAGACCGTATTACCAATCCTTATTCCTAACAACATAAAAATAATGATACCCAATACAAATAACGTAGTTTTATTCCCTACTAAACTCGTTGAGAAAGCAATTAATCCAATAAATAAAAAGAGCACAAACCCATTCATAATTTCTAGTACAGGTGATAAATATCTCTTTACCCATTTGTATGTTTCGTCATATTCATTATTATCTACTAGACGATAGGCATAAAAACTTATCCCAAAATAAACCGCCGCAATAATAACATACGCATATAAGACGAAACATAAAATCGCACTGCTAATTTGCACGTAATTCCCCACCCTTTTTTCTATGTTTCACATTGATTTTACACACTTTTCATACTAAAAGTAAACATATATAAGTTAGTCAGATAATTAATAATGAGCAGTGGCTAAAACCCCCTGCTCATTATTAAAACAGTACAATTAACTTTAATTCTTTTATTTGTATGTAAATGTCTAAAATCAATCTATACGAGCGTTACTTACACCTCAAAACAAAAAGTTTTTTGGAACCTTCATGAAAGCGGAAGTTTTATTTTCTATTCCCTTTCCACTTTACATATTGGCTTAGAAATGTAATTGCCTTTTCAATCACTTCTTCGTCTGGTTTTAATTTTGCATGATGTAAACCATATTCTGAATTTACTCCAAGCCAAAACATAAATCCAGGGATTTCTCGAAGCATATAACCAAAATCTTCACCTGTCATTGCCTCAGTACATGTAATAACATTCATATCAGTTTGTTTATGTACAAATTGCATAAACTCTCTCGTTAACTCTTCATGGTTATATACTTGATGATACATTGCTCCGTAATCTATAATCGCCTCACACTGGAAAGAAGCTTCGATACCTGCAACAATTGCCTCAATTCTGCTTTTCACACGCTTCATTGATTCCACTGATAATGTTCGAATCGTTCCTTCTAAACGAGATTTTTCTGCAATAATATTTTGAACCGTACCACCTGTAATTTTCCCGATTGTAATTACTGCACTATCAAGAGGATTTACATTGCGACTAATAACAGATTGAAGCTGTGTAACAAGATGACTCGCTGCAACAATCATGTCATTTGCAGTATGCGGATAGGCAGCATGGCCACCTTTTCCTTTTAAATCAATATATAATTCTGAAGTATTGGCAAATAACAGTCCTTCTTTCGTTGCAATTGTCCCTACAGCGTATTCTGGTGCAATATGAAGACCAAGAATTATATTTGGTTTCCATTCTTTTAACTCTTCACTTTCTAACATAGGAAGAGCACCGCCTGGTCCTTCTTCTGCTGGCTGGAATAGAAATACAAGGTCATCATCTATTCTTTCGCTCACAGCTTTCGTTAGAAGGCCTAAACCGATCGCTGTATGTACATCATGGCCACATGCATGCATCATTCCTTCATGAATAGAAGCAAACTCGTATCCAGTTTCCTCTGTAATTGGTAAACCGTCTATATCTGCACGATAACCTATTATTTTTTCGGGTTTTTTTCCATTTACTTTAACGATTACACCCGTTTTCCATGTCTTCACTTCCACAAATTCATGAGAAAGTGTTCCTATATAATCTAAAATATACTGTTGCGTTTTCCATTCCTTAAATCCGATTTCTGGAATTCTATGTAGATCTCTACGAATTTGGACAAATTTGCTTACTGTCATTTTTGCACCTCTATCTATAAAAAGCGTAAGAGCCCATTTACGCTCTTACGCTTTTTTACTTTTTATTTCTCTGGGTTTAATTGACGAAGCTCTTGTTTAATTTCTGTTTTTGCTTTTGTCTTCTCATCAATTTCTTTAATTACACGTGCTGGAGTACCTGCAACAACTGTGTATGGAGGCACATCTTCTGTTACAACAGCTCCCGCTGCCACAACTGCACCTTTACCTACTGTAACACCCTCTAAAACAACTACGTTTGCACCGATTACTACATCATCTTCAACGATAACTGGTTTTGCAGAAGGTGGCTCAATAACACCTGCAAGTACAGCACCTGCACCTACGTGACAGTTTTTACCGACTGTTGCACGTCCACCAAGTACTGCGTTCATGTCGATCATAGAACCTTCACCAATTACAGCACCAATGTTAATTGTTGCATTCATCATAATTACAGCGTTGTCACCAATTTCAACATGGTCACGAATAATAGCACCTGGCTCGATGCGAGCTTTAATACCTTTTAAATCAAGCATTGGGATTGCAGAATTACGACGATCGTTTTCTACAACGTAGTCAACGATGTGCTTATTATTCTCATCAAGAATTGTCTTAATTTCAGACCATTCTCCGAATAATACACCTGATTTTTTATTCACAAATGCTTGTACTGTTTCAGGGAATGTTACTTCTTTTAAATCCCCTTTTATGTATACCTTTACAGGAGTTTTCTTTTCACTTTTTTGAATAAACGAAATAATTTCGTTAGCGTCCATCATTTTCATTCTTGTTGCCTCCTAAATCCATTTATAATGTTACTCTACCAAACGAAAGAGCGAGTAGCAAGATAATAATCTTATTTTTCTCTTTGAATTTCTTCTATAATTTCTAAAAATGCTTGTACTTGTTTCAACTGCCTTGCCGAGTCACTTGTTAACAACCATGTTTCTCTCGTCAGTTGAACAGGTGTTTTATACATATTTTCCTGTACTTCCTTTAAAACAGTAGAAGGTAAAAGGGCATAACCTATACCATTTAAAACAAGTTGTTTACATGTTTCAATTTGGTCAACTACAATCGTTCGCTTAGGCGGATTAGAAAATAAACCATACCACCAATTTTGTATTTGTCCATAATAAGTCGAATCACTTTTAAATTGAATGAACGGCCTATTTGTTTCTTTTAACATCGAAATATCTTTTATTTCTTTATCAACTAAATACAGTTCATCTTCAAATAATTGTTGCTTCTGACCTTTATATTCTTGTGTTCCCCTCAGTATAGCAACATGAACGTCTCCTTCATAAAACTGCTTTTGCACTTCACTACTCCATCCAGTAAACAGCGATATCTTTACAGAAGGATATTTATGCACAAACTTTTTCAAAACAGGAGGGAGCCAATATTGACCAATAACTGATGCAACAGCTATTTTTAACGTTCCATGAGTTTCCGTTCTAAAAACAGCTAGCTCACTTTTTATATCTTCTTCCCTTTGCAACATTTCTTTAGCATAATTTGCTACTTTTTCCCCTTCAGGTGTAATTGTCAATCCTTTTTGTGAGCGAATAAAAAACTTCATTCCCCATTGTTTCTCCATAGATTGTAATCGTTGACTCAGCGCAGGTTGGGAAACAAATAAACGTTCCGCCGCTTTTCTCATATTTGATTCCTGAGCTAACACAACCATCATTTGAAAATCATCAATTTGCAACTTTCTCCCTCTTTCCTTAGCTTCCATACACCTTATTTCAATAAGCTTTTCATCCTTAATTTAGCCGAATGCTTTCATTCAGAAAATACAATTTCCGAGCGCAAACTTCCTTATGTTTTATGTCTTTTTAAATATAATACATACACAAGTGATATGCACGAAAAAAAAGTGACTTCTTCGTTTCTATGAAGTCACTTTTCTCACGTTATCGATTATGTTGCCTTACTTTCTTATTCAACAATTTTAAAATAGCCCGACGTGTTAAAATCCCCTCAAAATAGCCTTCTTCATTAACAGCACAAATAAAAGGATGATCAATTGTCATTTCTAAAGCTTTTGCAAATGAATCTTCTAATTTAAGAACAGGTATATCTTCCTTCATCACCTGCTCTACTTTCATATCATCAAGTCTTTCAAACTCAATACGCTCTAATCCTAACATACCATCTAATATCATGGCAGTACTAATCAAACCATGTAGTTTATACATTGGATCTAAGACAGGTATCGCCGAATATCCAGATTTCACAAGAACGAGTAAACCATGTTCTAAACTATTTCCAATTTGGACATGAGCTACTTTTTCCGATGAAATCATTAAATCCTTCACAAGAATTTGTTGAAATTCGTCTTTCGGAATACTAATCATATTACATCCCCCATTTTCCCTTTTTCCTGCTTATGTTCACAACTCTATTCACATTTTATGACAGCGTTTTCATATTATTATTTTGTCCTAAATTTATTTTAATAAAAATACAATCACACAGCTATTTTAGCATACAGTACAAAAAAAAGACTACCATTCCGGTAGCGCTTAATACCCTTTATTTTTTAATCTGTAAAATAACCTTGTGATTTTTTTATATTGCATCACATCTGTCTGTTTCAAACCATTCTCAATATCTGTAAGTTCCACAGCTAAAATTTCACTTGCATAATTTTGCTGAAATAAAATATCTAGTAGCAAACTTTCTTCTTCCTTCGTTAAAACAACTTCCCTTTGCATATACCCCTCTCCTTACACTCGCATCGTTACTCTTATTATATAAAAAATTCAACCTATTTAATAGATGTAATATTCAGTTTTTACTAAAAGATATGTAGCAATCGTAAATAGACAAAAAATCATTTCGTATATCGATTTGCATAGCTAAATGCCGCATAAGCATCCGGCTTAATTTTTGCAGTTAATCCCATCGCTCGAATTTTTTCTGTCATATCTAAAATAAATTCTTTTGTTAAACCATCATTCCCAATGTCTAAATGAATTTCCATTATGAATCCAGCCCCATCTTGAGCATAAGGGTGCAATAACTCCCATATTGTTTGTATATGAGTAGGCGTAAATAGACATGCGATTTCTTGACTAAACTGTGTTTCTAAATATATTTTCTCACGTAAGGTTGTTGGCTTATCTTTTACTGATCTATGGTGTAAACAACCCCAGGCACCTTTTCCAACACGATGAATATGGATTGCTGTAATAAACCTCGTATCCTTTTGATGGGCTTGCGAGTCTGTCCCAATGGATAATCGATATAAATTTCGTGGATCCTTTTCAATGAAACTACAAATACGGTTAAAAACCATATCGAAATTTAAATGTCTCTCTGAAACATTGTAAAATTTATGTGCACCGTCCATAGAGTCACGTCCTTTCAATTAGACAGACTTTTTGTATTCTCATTGTATGGGACAAAAACTAAAATTATAACTTCCTATCCTTTATTCGTTTCAATATTTCGAATTATAAAGTGACAAACTTGGCACGTATAAATTACATTTTGATTAGATTGAGCCGTTAATACATGAATAATCTCAGCAGAACTTTGACAATTAGGACAAATCACAACTGGTAAACGTTCCATACGATAACCTCCTAGTTATATTTCCCCCGCTATTTGCAGAACCCAGCGATTGTGAGAAATTTAGCTTCACATATTCAGCCGGTTGACGGGACTAATTATCCACATGGATAAGCAAACTTGCACGGATTAAATTTTCATTTTAATACCATTGTAGGAAAAATAAAAAACTTCTATACATTACGCCGGAAAGTAATAGAACTAAAAAAGGTACTGCCATGTGGCAGTACCTTTTTTATATGTATCAAGAAATGATATCGTAAATCTCAATTGCAACCATGTCGATATTATCGAATTGATACACTTGAGGTTTTTCACCTTGTTGATACACTTCTAACTCATACATTTCACTTTTATCGAAAAATTTCACGCTACATTTGCGCTCACCGTTCACTTCAAAATAGCGTTGTGCTACTTCACCGCTTTCAGCTTGTTCTTGTAGACTAACAAGTCGAGTTAAAATTCCTTGGAGTAGAGACATGAAATCTCTCCTTTCTCTGATCTTCCTACCAATAGGTTTTACAGCTATACTCATTCTATCCGTCATAACAGAAAAAATGTTCCACACTCTAGGATAAAGGTTATTGGCCAGAAACTCAACTAAAAATTTGTCGAAATGCGAAGGAAAAAACAGAAAGAACATATTTCCCCTTCTTTATTGCGGTTTTTATATTGGAAGAATATAATAAAAAACAGAAAAAAGGAGGAATTACAATGAAAAAAATTGAGGTTTATACACAACCCGATTGTCCGCCATGTGTTATTGTAAAAGAATTTTTGAAGCATAATAACGTTGCATATGAAGAATTTGACGTAAAAAAAGACGCTGCTGCTCGCAATCGTCTTTTAAACGACTATGATTCTTATTCAACTCCAACAGTCGTAATTGATGGCGAAGTAGTTGCAGGTTTTCAAATTGAAAAGTTACAAAAACTACTCAATATAGAATAGGAATAGGTAAATACCTATTCCTATCCCGCTATTTGTAGGTAATAAAACTCCCACCCAAAATTTAGCTACAGCAAAGAAGTTAGATGGAAGAGTAATCCCTCCCACTGATTAAAAGTTTCACTTTATAATTGTTGCAACCTTTTTATTTCAGTTAAAAGTTCCTGACTTTCATGATATCCTGCTAACTTCCATTTATCTTGATCCCTTTTCAATGTTACAATTTGATATTGTCCACTTTTTGTCCGCTCATATACATATAAATTTTTATGTTCTTCATCATACGACATTTTCGTTTCTGAATTAAAAGAAAACGGTGCTTCTTTTGCCGGAAGTAAATATTCACCACTTTGTTTATCACTTCTGCTATTTTCATCTGTAAATACTTGAAGGAAATTATCTGTAAAATACGGTGATAACCTCTCTATCATCTTATTCATCGGCAAATTCTTCCCACGAATTGAAAATTGGGTTTCATAGCCTTTTTGTATCGTTGTAAATACTTCTTTCCGATCGACTTCCACTTCCTCTTTTCCTAAAACAGTCGTAACACTATAACCAACTAGAAAGGCAACACATACAAATAGAACAAGCCATATTCCATATTTCCTCATTTTTTCACCTTCCTTTTAAAAGAACTTGTCTTTGTAGTATTCATTGTAACAATGATTATGCAAAGAAAGGACAGGTTTCGTTCGTAAAATCTTTACAACGATAGACAGCATTTTCATCACCATTTTCACTATTACCAATTTATGATAAAAACAAACAAAAAATGCACGAATCTCTTCGTGCATTAAAATAAAACATCTTCTTCATATAAATATTCATAAGATAAATCTATAAATAAAAAGTTGTCATCATCAATCGGGAAAGAAAATGTTCGTACCATTTCTCCCGTTTCAATATCTGCATATAAATCTGAAAGCCTCGCCTTATTCTCAAAACGCATTTTCATGATATTCTCGAGAAAATACGGACGCCAACTCCAGTTCTTCATATAATAATCCGGCATCACAATCCATTCTCCATCTTTTTTCATAACATTTCCTGATTGCTGGAAACCATCTTCATTACAAATAAATATACGAAAACTACACTGTGATACACTTTGACTAAATTGTAATAACCAATCATTTATATCTTCATTCTTTTTTTGTTTTGATAAAACATCGCCAATGCGATCGCGTAACATCTCTGTTAAATTATAAATTTTTTGTAACTTCTTCTTTTCATGCTGAATAAACTGATGACATTCATTACCAAGTCGCTCTTTCAAAACATTCGTTTCAATAAAATCAGGTAAACATTCTTTCAAATAATTACCTTGATAATATCTTCCGCCGTTCTTCCAAGCATATTGCAGTTGATAAAAAGCATCTATTTCTTCATATAACAAAGTTGCACCAATTCTTCTAGCAAGTAATGATAAAGAATATAAAATATCTTGATAAGATTGTAAAAGTGCTGTTTGCCTTAAGTTCGTTAAATCTACTTTTAAAATATCAGGTGCTAACACGCTAATACGCTCTAAATTACTTGTGCCCGTTCCGACTTTATTAATTGAAATTTGAATACCATATGTACGATAATACATAAGCAAATGATTAAATTGCTCTATATCTTCTTTACATTCATGCTCTGTAATCTCTAAAACAATTTGTTTTAAATTTAAACCTTGTTCTTCATACCTCAATAAAAGTTGAAGCAAGCTTTCATCATCATCATTCATTAATACATTAGCATTCCGATGTATAAATAATAATAATTTTTGATCGCTTTCTAAATAACGATTTAAAGCTTTTTCTACTATAATATTATCCGCTTCCAGTTGAAATTCACTTGGAATTGAATCATCGTGAAAGAAAGAAGCTAAACTTTGTATGCCCTCTTCTGTTTGAATACGTCCTACTACTTCGTATCCAATTACAGTATGCTCATCAGCACTAAAAATAGCTTGATAATAAGGAAGGACTTTATCCAAGTTACTCATTACATCTAATGCATCTATCAACGTGCTTCCCTCCCTTTACTTTTCAAAAATTATAACATGATATTTACGGAAAAATAATAAAAAATCCCTTCAGTTTTCCTGAAGGGATTAGAGGGGTAAAATGCTAAGGGGAATTAGCAATTCTACTATGAAGAAAAAAGAGGTCTTAAATATAACGTATATATGACCTCTTGTAAACACTTTTCTTTCATATGTCACAATTCCGTCACATTTAACCATAAAAAATGAATCAAACATTCATTTTTTTATCCCTTTTAAAATGGATATTGATGTAAATGTTGTCCTCCATCCATTGTCATGCAAGTTCCATTTATGTACGCAGCTTCATCTGAACATAAATAATAAGCTAGACCAGCGATTTCTTCTGGCGTACCCAGCCTTCCAAGCGGAACACTTTGTATCGTACGCTTAGCCATTTCTTCTGAAATCCATAATTTATCAGCACCGCCCGTACGTTCAATTGGTCCTGGCGCGATAGCGTTAACTCGTATTCCATATTTACGTCCCCACTCAACAGCGAGCGTCTTCGTCATCGCTAATACTCCTGCCTTCGCTGCAGCCGAATGAATAACTCCTGGACCAGCATCCCATGCATATGTTGCTACCATGTTAATGATATTCCCTTTTATCCCTTTTTTAATCCAATATTTTCCAACAGCATGGCTACAGTAAAATGTACCGTTTAATACAATATTAATGACTGAATTCCAACCATTCACGGATAAATCTTCTGCTGGACAAATAAAGTTTCCAGCTGCATTATTTATTAAAACATCAATTCGACCAAACTTCTCATCAATCTGTTCAATCATTTTCTGAATGTCATCCGTATTTCTTACATCCATTTGTACAGGTAATACTTGCCCTGGAAATTGTTCAATTTCCAACTTCGTTTCCTCTAGTTTTTCCTTCGTACGTCCTGTAATAACAACTCGTGCCCCTTCTTTTGTAAAACGAGTCGCCATTCCTTTTCCCATTCCACTCGATCCACCTGTTATAATAACTACCTTTTCTTTCACATACATCCCCTCCAAAAAATGAATACATATTCATTTTATCACTTTATTTAATAGAAATCTTTATATTTTTAAAGTTTTCTGATATTTTAACGTAAAGAACTTTCTTTTCATTCATTTTTTTTCGTAATCTATACTAATTTTTTATTATGTAAAGTATATTTTTAAATAAACTGAAAGGAGATTTGAGTAGCCTATAAATGGAATAAAAACCTTGAGGTATACTCATATTTTTATGAAGCACATTACAAGAAGAACTTTTTTGAAAATTGGTATGCGTACTTGTCTCTATTCATTTATAACCAGTAGCATCGGATACTACTATGCTAAATATATAGAGCCCCATTTCATTTCTTTTACACAGCACACATTAAAATCACAACTCATCCCAAAAAGTTTTCATGGTATGAAAATTCTTCAATTCAGCGATTTACATCTCGGATACTATTTCTCGCTCCAGCATTTATCTCAAGTTGTTTCTAAAATTAATGCTGTAAATCCAGATATTGTCCTTTTTACTGGAGATCTCATTGATAATTATCAAACGTATACTGACACTCCTTTCGTCGCATCCATTTTAAAAAATATACAAGCCCCCTTTGGTAAATTCGCTATTTATGGTAACCATGATCACGGTGGATATGGAACTGAATACTATGAGCACATCATGCGTGAATCAGAATTTGAACTATTGCTCAATAGTGAAAAAAGAATTCGTCTAATGGATAATAGTGAAATTTCTATTTTCGGTCTCGATGATATACTACTAGGCAAACCAAAAATAGAGAAAACATTACAACATGCACGGCAAAATACTTATAACATCGTTCTTGTTCACGAGCCAGATATCGCACCGCAAATTTCCAAATATCCAATCAACTTGCAACTTTCTGGTCATAGCCATGGCGGACAAGTACAAATCCCTTTTTTAGGAGCTATTATTACACCATCACTCGCCAAAGACTATATTGAAGGCTTCTATACGATGCAGGATTTAACCCTCTATGTCAATCGAGGCCTCGGAAGAACACGTGTTCCATTTCGTTTTATGTCAAAACCTGAAATCACAATTTTTACACTCCAACATTCGTAATAATTCGCCTATTTTCTTACATATCCTTTCTTGTACGCGCTCATCCACGTTTTGTTTACCATATGATAAAAGTGAGTCCAATAAAGGAGGTATGTTCATGTATCCATATTATCAACCAATTCCAGTCCGTTCAGCACCTATTGGTCCAGTAGGCGACTCACGCTTCTTCCCGTTTTTTGGCGTTCCCTTTCTAGCTGGAATTGCTGGTGGATTGCTCGGCGGAGCATTAGCTTTCGGCCCTCGACCATTTTATCCACCTTATCCACCACCTTTCCCGCCGCCAGCACCTTATCCTTGTTACGGTGGACCATGTCAGCAACCATACTATTACTAAGTTAAAATAACGATTCTTTCAAATGTTATTCTCTCAACGAGCCACCTCATTACACGCTTATAATAAAACTATTGTTTCTACCCATCCTTCCATTTTTGGAGCATATGAGTAGAAAAAAGTAAAAACCTCTTATGGACATAAGAGGTTTTTACTTTTTTCATTATTCAGCGTCTGTATTTTGATACGCCATCTTAAACAACTTCACTTGGCTATCAATTTCTTCTGTACTACCATTAATAACATAATAGTAATCACCATCTTTATTTTGTTCACGTGTCTTCACATTATCAGCTAATGTAAGCTGTAAAATCGCCTTAATTCGTGCCTTCATTTCAATATCTAATATCGGGAAAGATATTTCCACTCGCTTCTCCATATTTCGCGTCATCCAATCAGCTGAAGATAAATATATTTTCTCCTCTCCATTATGATGGAAATAATAAATACGGCTATGTTCTAAATATCTTCCCACAACACTAACTACACGAATATTTTCACTTACATTTGGAATACCAGGTCTTAAACAACATGTTCCTCGAACAATGAGCTCTACCTTTACTCCAGCTTGCGATGCTTCGTACATTTTTTTTATTAACGGTTTATCTGTTAATGAATTCATCTTAGCGATAATATATCCATTTCCATATTGTCTATGATAACGGATTTCTTCATCTATTAAATCCATAAACTGCTCTCTTATATCAAATGGAGCAACCGATAAATGATGAAAATGTGGCTTTGTTGTATAACCACTTAAATAATTAAAGAAATTGGTTGCATCAACCCCAAAATCTTTTCTTGATGTAATATATCCAAAATCAGTATATAACTTCGCTGTTGCATCATTATAATTTCCAGTTCCGAGATGTACGAACCTTTCGATTTTTCCGTTTTTTCTTCTTACAACTAACGTAATTTTACTATGAGTTTTCAAGTGACTTACACCGTAAATAACATGACAGCCTGCCTGTTCCAATTCTTTAGCCCAATGAACATTGTTTTCTTCATCAAACCTTGCCTTTAATTCAACTAATACCGTCACTTGTTTTCCCTTTTCAGCCGCTATTTTTAACGCCTGAATAATCGGTGAATCACCACTTACACGATATAACGTTTGTTTAATCGCAAGTACATTCGGATCGTCTGCCGCATCACGGACAAAATCAACTACCGGCTGAAATGATTCAAAAGGATGATGTAATAAAATATCATGCTCAATTGCTTTTTCAAATACATCTTCTTCATCACCTAAATCTTGAGGCGGTTGCGGAATAAGAGCCGGATATACAAGATGTTCATATAAAGGAGCTAGTTTTTTATATAAAGAAAACAAACATGTTAAATCTAATGGACCATCCATTATATATACATCTTCATCTTTTACTTCCAGAACCTCATATAATAACGCTAATACTCTTTCATCAATGTGTTCTTTCCCAACTTCTAAACGAACAGCAGCCCCCCACTTACGCTTTTTTAATTCTTTTTCAATTACCTTTAATAAATCTCTCGCACCTTCTTCATGAATCGTTAAATCTGCATTGCGTGTAATACGGAAACGAGTAACAGATGATACTGTATATCCCGTAAATAATTTATGAGTAAAGCTACTAATTACGTCTTCTAATAAAATAAATTTATGCTTTTGCCCTTCGCTCGGTAAAATTATGAAGCGCTCAAGTAATGAAGGAACTTGTACAATCCCTAACTTCGTCCTGTTTTCTTCTTCCGCTTGCTTCTCATCATATAAAAGAGTAGCCAAATTCAAACTTTTGTTTAATAACATTGGAAATGGGCGATATGCATCAATAGCTACAGGAGTTAACACCGGGAAAATTTGCTCGTCAAAATACTCTTCTATAAATTCTCGCTGCTCTTTCGTCAAATCATTGAATGTTAAACGTTCAATTCCCTCTAACTCAAGCGCTGGTAATACATAATTTTTAAATGTATCATATTGTACTGTCATTAGTGCATGGGCTTTTATCGCAATTTTATTTAATTGCTTTTTTGGTGTTAAGCCAGCTTTATTTTCTGGCTGATTAAATCCAGCACTCACTTGATCCTTTAATCCCGCTACACGTACCATAAAGAATTCATCTAAATTCGAACTAAAAATACTAATGAATTTCAATCTTTCCAAAAGTGGATTATTTCCATCTTGCGCTTCTTGTAGTACACGTTCATTAAATGCTAGCCAGCTTAACTCTCGATTATTGTAATAAGCTGTATCATTTAAATCTACTGCATTCCCCTTCGATAATTCCATTCTCTTCACACTTCCCCTTGAAACTTTTTTACTATAATTTAGTTAATTTCATTTTATCAAATTACAATATTACAAAGTGTAAATTTTTCGTAAAGACATCCGTACAACCTAATGTTTTAATTCAAATAATAAATTAATATTCGTTTTTAATACTCTTTCTAACTGTTTTTTTTGTTTTTCAGCTTGCACTTTTTCTGCTAATGCAGACTGTTCACATAAAACTTTAAACGTTAATCCCTCTTCGCTTTCTGTTATAGATATGGTATCAACAAGCGATCGTTGCCTTACATTTAAAGCAGCTGAAAATTGTAAAACAGCTCCTAATAGGCGGATTTTTTTTTGTTCACTTTTATCAAACCAACCTTCAAATGGAGATAAATGTTGTTTAAATAGCATTTTTGATTTATAAGATGCAATAAGTGCTAACCTCACTCTATCTTTATGCATCATGCCATCAATTGTCTTATTCGCTAATAAATAAAACGTATGTAAACGACTCGCTTCTTCGTCTATATATTTGCCTATATTAAATACTTTCGCTGCTTGATGGAACACTTCCCAGTCTTTTACTGACATAGAAATAAGCCCTATTTCCTCAAGTTGTTTGCAAATTAGTCTTCCATGTTTAATAAGTTGAATAACAAATTCCATGTCCATTTCGTATTCATATGATAGTAAATGCAAACTTTCTTCAACTACGTTCGGATAATATGAAATCCCCAAATCTTTTGTCAACTCTTCATAGAAAACACCTTCTCTTAACCCTTTTCTACTTAATACAAATGCCGGTGCCTCTATAACATTAACAAGTGTATGAAATACTTCAACCGCTGGAATAATCGTATCTGCTCGATCTTTTGCCAATCCTTCCAATTTCTGAAGTTCTATGAACGACAATTTTTCTAATTCCTCTTTTACACTTTCAATATCTTCTTCTTTCATCTTGTATAAATGTAATCCTGCTATAGGATAACATATTAAATTTTGATGGATTTTTACTAAGTTCCTAGCACTACCACCAATTGCAATAAGAGGCAATTTCTTATTGATTAACCATGGTAACGTTCGAAATTGAGACTCTAAATACTGTTGCATTCCCTCTAACTCATCTTTAATAGGAATATCACCTTTAATAAATTGTTGCTTTAAAGAAAGTGCCCCAAAAGGAAAACTATGGTACTCTAAAATCTCTCTATTTCTAAAGTATGTAAATTCCGTACTTCCCCCACCAATATCTACCGTTATTCCTTCTGAAAACGATGTAGAATTCATAACCGCCAAGTATCCGTAACGCGCTTCCTCATACTCTGATAATACTCTAAGAGTAAAGTCTGTTTGTCCTTCAACAAGCTTTTTAATTTCCTCTTGATTCTCCGACTGTCTAATTGTTGCTGTTGCAACACAAAGTACATGATGCAACTGATGGAATCTTGTACTTTCTTGAAATTGAAATAATGTCTGTAATAATACTTCTATTCCCTCTTCATTCAACACACCATCAATTAAGTAATTCCTTAACCTCGCAACAACTTTCGTATTTTCAATCTCTTTATAATAACCTCCATTTTGCTTTTCATAAATAACTAAACGCATTGTATTAGATCCAATATCTATAATGGCATACTGTTGTTTTAATATTTCTTTCAAACTTCTCACTCTTTCATTATCAAATTTCAAAAACATATTCTATTACTATTATACAAAATAGTTGTTTTTTGTAACAATATTGCTTTAATATTGAAAATATATACAATCACTTTTTGCGTATAATAAATACCTATTTTATTTATGGTATAATAATGAAAAATTGAAAGGAGATTCAATATGAAACCTTCACAACCACAATCTCAATTACAAAATCAACATTCTATTAATCGACTAGCTCAATCTATTTTCGTTGTGAATCGTCATGCTAAAGCAGCTACTAATCCTAAATATTTATACTGGTTAAAAAAGACAGCTTTAGAACGTTTGATTGCTGAAAAAAAAGCAATTAAAGAAGGATTACATTTTTCTAGAAACCCACGTTTTAGCCAACAACAATCTGATGTCCTTATACGTTTAGGCGATTATTTTTTCCACATCCCTCCTACGAAAGAAGATTTTCGAATTCTACCGCATCTTGGTCATCTTGAATCCTCCTATCGAAATCCGAAAACAACCTTATCATTAACAGTAGCAAAAAAAACACTTCAAGATTATATTGGTCCTGAAGCATTAAAACAAGAAAAAAAATTAAGTGAACCTGTTCCATGGTATAGTCGTACTTATACAAAAAAATAAAACAGTTTGGCCTACACTTGGCCAAACTGTTTTATTTTTTCTCTTCTTTAATTTTAATATTTGCTTGTTTATAAAAAGCTACTTTTTCTGTATTATAAGACTTTGTGAATTCATTAAATTTATCTTTTTCTGACTCAATATCCTTATAAGACTGATTTACTACTTTTACTTTTTCACTAATATCTTTTAATTTAGTACCTTTATCTTGTAACATTGTATATAACTCTTTTTCTTGTTTTAAAGATTTGTCATAGCTGTCATACATTTTATTAAATGAATCGTGTCGTTTCTCATACGTGCTTTTCACTTTATCAGCTTGATCTTTCAATTTCTTATCTTCAATTTTCTTCACATACTTATCAGCTGACTTCACTTCTTCTTGCGCTTTATTTAAAACTTCTTTTTCTTTTGTAAGCACTTTTTCTCGTTCAGTTGTATTTTTCACTGCTTGATTCAGTTTTTCTTTAACAGTTTGATTATTATCTTTTCCTTCTTGCACAATTTGGTTATATAATTCTTGTCCTTCTTTCTCTAAAGTCTCAAGTTTTTTTGCATCTTCAAACATTGTTTTTTCTTGTTTAGCAGCGTTTTCAAACGCTACATATAATTCTTCTTCTGGTTTCGGACCGAAACAACCGGCTAATAAAATCATTGATAATGCAGTTACAATTGCTAATTTACTATATTTCAACATCTCTTCCTCCTACTTATAAACGACCATCGTGTAATATAAAAAAGTTATAAAATATGTAATTGTTCTATACACTCGCATCTTTTTTACGAAGATCATTAATATTGTTTGTACAAATTATTACTTGATATTACATTCTTCTTTTTGAATTATTTAGCAATTCCATATCCATCTTTAAGTATACTACTTCGTGTTTTTTAAGGCCTGTTCACACTATGTATTACTTTAATGTCCACGGAATTTCACCTCAGTCTTAATAAGACTATAATAATTCACCTGATAAAAGGTGATTACTCCGCTCTCACGTCTATCATTCCCTTTCCAGCTTTCTATCAATTAATCTCTTTGTTCATTTTACACAGTACAATCGATGTCTCGCAACAACTTACAAATATTCTTTTCATTTCCTAAAAAGGAAAAGTGTAGAGCTTGCTTTCCTCTACACTTTTAAAATAAAACACACTGTGCAAATTGCATTGGCATTACCATCATAATTATATGCTTATTTCATATATTTTTAAAGACTTTTATTACAAACGTGGCGTTTTTTGTAATAAAAGTCAAAAAAATGTTACAAACAAAACATCTTCCTATCATATATCTTCAAATCAAAGCTTCACTCATTTTCTTGCAAATTTCTATACTGGTACAATTGATTTTGCGACTTTCTCAACAGTTCTTCAAACGTTTTTCCTTCTACTGGATAGCTAGCTGCTCCAAATAAAAGAGTGACACTGAGTAAATCCCCTTCTATTTCACTTTCAATATTTTTCATTAATCGTTTTGTTATTGTTGATGTTTCATGACCATTATCAATTGCTACAATAACATACTTATTTTCATCCCACTTTGTAACAACATCGCCCTTCCGAATTGTCTTTACAATGGTATTCTCTAATTTTTGTACTAACACTCCCAATTTTTTTTCTTGCAACGTGTCTTTTAATCCTTCCCATTCTTTTACAGAAAGAATGTACACTGTAATATTACGAGAATCTCTTTCAGATAAAGCAGCTACTTTCCCAAAAAAATCAACAACAAAATCGTTGCTTGCCATTCCTCCTACTTCCACATCCATACGCTCGCTCGCTCTTTTATCGTACCAATGTCCAAAATAATAACTTAGTATCATTTGCAATATATAAATAATAAAGACGGTATAAAATGATCGTGAATCTAGTTTTGCAATTACATCCTGAAGTGCAATCCATTCTGTAACTGCCACAGTATTACCAAGCAATAATCCACTAATTTTCCCTTTATGTTTCATACTTTTCCCCCTTTTATACCAATATATGTTTCTATATCAATAATGTTTTTCTACAAAATAAAAAATGTACATATCCAATGTACATTTCCGCTTAAGCTTGTATACCTTTTCTACTCTATTTCATATATATAATATATAACTTTTATAGAAAGGAGTAATCTATATGCTACAAAAAGAGAATCTATCAGATGCTATGCGTTTACTAGCTGGTTTTCTATTATCATTAAAATTATTATTTACCTCTTTCGGCATACACTTTATTACAAACGATCAAATCGACGCTATTGTTAATGTTGTTTCATTTTTATTTATTCTATACTTTGGCTACAAAAATAACTATGTAGGAAAAAAAGGAGTGGAGCAAAAGAAAATACTCAAAAAACACAACCTTCACTAAAAAAGGAACCTTTTGTACAGGTTCCTTTTTATCATTGACGCACAACAACTTCATTTGTTTGCAATGGACCATATGATACCTCTTTGTCTTGAAATGTATATGTAGCCTGAAAGAATACTTGTTTAAGAGCTTTATCTTTATTAGCTTTTATTTTACAACGTAGTTCCACCTTCTCATTTGGTAACAAATCATCAATTCGCCATCTTACAAGCTGGAATAAAAACTCACTTATCCCCTTATCAACTTTTAAAGAATTAGGAATATAAGCAAAGTAATCTCGAATCATATGACTTACAACAACTCTCGAAATCATTTCTAACCCTTTATTTTCCACTTCAATTCGCATAATAAGTATGTCGTTTACATCATAGGTCAATTCATACGAAAATTGTTCTGTATACATACTACCAATTTGTAATGTAACGGCTATTTGAGGAGGTTCGTTTTCCTTTTTCGATCCGTCAATCCACAATACTGGTTGTAGCGGTATTGAATACTTTCCTGTATCCGAAATTCTTCCCCATATTTTCATAATATATATTCACCTCATTTCAGATGTACCATACACACAATGAATTCCCCAGATTACTAAAGTTTGCTACAAGCAATGTTTAATATTTCTCTTCCTTTTATCCTATTCGACAATATGAAGAAAAAACCATTTTTCATCTATTAACAGAAGGTGTTCTTAATGAAAATTTTTTACAATTTACTTTATGGCAATATTCAGTATGGCTCACTTGCTCTCCACTCATATGAAAGAATATTTTGGCGGAAGAAAAAGTTTGCCTTATAGTCAAATTTGACTATAATATTCTTTATGGCATATTAGTGCACTTATGGAAAAGAAATTAAAATCAACTATACATTTAAATTTTTATCCACTGCACTCAAAACTTAATATAGTTTACTTATTTCTAAAGGAGGGTTATATTTGGAAACTCAACCATTAAAAAAAGACACCAACAAGACAAAATTTGTTGTTGCTGGTTTACTGCTTGGTATATTAATGGCCGCAATGGATAATACAATCGTTGCAACCGCAATGGCAACAATTGTTGGAGACCTAGGAGGATTTGATAAGTTCGTTTGGGTCACATCAGCTTATATGGTAGCAACAATGGCAGGGATGCCTATCTTCGGGAAACTTTCTGATATGTACGGACGGAAACGTTTTTATATTGGGGGCCTCATTCTTTTCTTATTCGGTTCTGCGCTTTGCGGAACAGCTTCAAGTATTGAGCAATTAAGTATTTATAGAGCTATTCAAGGTATCGGTGGTGGTGCCCTTATGCCTATCGCCTTCACAATTATGTATGATATCTTCCCACCAGAAAAACGCGGGAAGATGACAGGACTATTCGGTGCTGTTTTCGGGACATCTAGTGTATTCGGTCCTTTATTAGGTGCTTATATTACAGACTATATAAGTTGGCATTGGGTCTTCTATATCAATATTCCATTAGGACTTATCTCCTTTTTCTTCATTACTAAATACTACAGTGAGTCTCTAGAATTTAGAAAACAAAAAATTGATTGGGCTGGTGCTATTACACTTGTCATAAGTATTGTTTGCTTAATGTTTGCATTAGAACTTGGTGGTAAGGAATATGCCTGGAATTCCACTGTAATTATTGGCTTATTTACAACAGTAGTTATTACGCTTATTATTTTCTTCTTTGTAGAACGAAAAGCAACCGAGCCTATTATTTCGTTCCATCTATTTAAAAAACCTTTATTCGCAGCTAGTCAAGGAGTTGCCTTTTTCTATGGTGCCGCTTTTATTATCTGTACAGTTTATATTCCAATCTTCATTCAAGGCGTTCTTGGAGGTTCCGCCTCTAATGCTGGATTAATTTTAACACCAATGATGGTCGGTTCTGTAATTGGAAGTCAAACAGGAGGACAATTAGCTTCTCGAACAAGCTATCGTAACATTATGATGGTATCTGGTGTCTTCTTCGTTCTTGGTATTTATTTATTAAGTACTTTAACAATGGAGACACCTCGTTTACTCGTAACACTATTTATGATTCTCGCTGGGCTTGGTGTTGGCTTCTCATTCTCAGTATTAAGTATGTCCTCTATTCACAAGTTGGAAATGCGGGACCGTGGTTCGGCGACATCAACAAACTCATTCTTCCGATCACTCGGTATGACTCTTGGTGTAACGATTTTCGGTACAATTCAAAATCATATTTTTACAGATAAACTAAACTCTGTATTCCCCCCTGAACTAGCAAAATTAGCTCCAAAAGGCGGAGACACAAGTTTCTTATTATCACCAGGCGCTACCGCCAAAATTCCTGCTGAAATATTAGCGGGTATTAAAGAAGCTCTCGCTACATCTATTGCGAACACATTCTTCTGGGCACTCATCCCGGCTGTACTAAGTATTATTTGTATTTTACTTATGGGAAATGAACGCCTCTTTACAGGTCCTAAAAAGAAAGAAAAACAAAAGCAAGTTAGTTAATATAAAAAAGAAGCGGCATATCCCTTTATGAAAAAGGATATGCCGTTTATAATATGTATAAAGTGAAACTTTAATCAGTGGGGGCATCCCCCCACTGATTATTAGCCCTCACCAATCGGGCTTTTACGGGCAGTTAATGCGGGATAAAGTTTTTATATACAGGAGTTGAGACAGCATGAGCATGAAATTAGTCATTCTCGGCTTGCTACTCGAAGGAGATAAACATCCATATGAAGTGCAGCATATTATGAAAGAACGACAAATGGATTGTTACATTAAATATGCTAAAGGATCACTTTATTACGCCTTCGAGCAATTAGAAAAGCAAGGCGCAATTCATATTACAAATGTAATTAAAGACACAAATCGACCTGACAAAACGATTTTTCATATAACAGAAGAAGGTAAAAAACTATTTCACACTTTACTATTAAAACAATTCGAAGCCAAAAACCAAATATATAAACCTATTTATTCAGCCTTATCTTTCGCTCACTTTAGCAATGATCACGAATTAGTTCCTATTTTAGAAAAAAAGAAAAACGATACTCTTCAATATTTACATACTATGCAAACGATATATGATTGTAATAAAGGAAAGGTTTCACGTGCACAACTATATATTCTGCAAAGTGTAATTGAGCATATTACAGTTGAATTACAATGGCTAAACACCCTCCTTAAAGATGCTATAGCAGGCCGACTTTCAGAAGTTGCTATAGATGAAAATTGAGCTATGAAAGAAGACATCCTACTTCTTTCATAGCTCAATTTCTCTTTTTATACTGTAATATTATTAGTTAATCCAGAATAAAAAGTCATAATAATAAGAAATAAAAACTTTTGAATTTTCTTATTTTAAAACAGTAGACAAAATTCCAAAAATTGTGTTAGAATTTGTTTCAATATCATATCGCTTGTTAAATTCCTTTCAAAAGGAAAATAGGTACACGAAAGTTTCGTTTCGTGTTTAAAAGGGAAGCTTGGTGAAACTCCAACACGGTCCCGCCACTGTAAATGCTGAGATTTCTTTTTAGTGCCACTGTGAAAACGGGAAGGTGAAAGAAATTATATGAAGCATAAGTCAGGAGACCTGCCTGTTTTAACAACACTGATAGATTCACGGATGATGATGAGGTGTTAAAACAAAAAGGAAGGCTTATTTTCTATGCCTTTATACTTTTTGTTATAGGTATTTCCTAGTAAACGGAAGTGCTTACTTTTAATTAGGGAGGAATTTGAAATGGCAATTCAAACAAGTAACTTAGGTTATCCACGTATCGGATTACAACGAGAGTGGAAAAAAACATTAGAAGCTTTTTGGTCCAATAAAATCAATGAAGAACAATTTTTAACAACAATGAAAGAAATCCGCCTTCAACACGTAAAAGTACAGCAAGAAAAAGGGATTGAACTCATTCCAATTGGCGACTTTACATATTACGATCACGTTTTGGATACCGCTTATATGCTAGGATTTATCCCATCACGTTTTTCTGAGTTTACATCTTACCTTGATGTATATTTCGCAATGGCGCGTGGCTCTAAAGATCACGTAGCTTCCGAAATGACAAAATGGTTTAACACAAACTATCATTATATCGTTCCTGAATATGAAGAGGGATTACAAATCTCTTTAAAAGATAATCGTCCACTTCGCTTATACGAAGAGGCAAAACAAGAATTAGGCGTAGATGGCAAACCTGTTATTTTAGGACCATATACTTTTTTGAAATTAGCTAAAGGCTATACACAAGAGCAATTTGCTACTATTTTAAAACAGTTAGTTGCACCATACGTACAACTGCTTTCAGAACTACATGCAGCTGGTGCACCAGCCATTCAAGTTGATGAACCGATTTTTGCTTCTTTAACGAAAGAAGAAGTTCAACAAGCAAAAGAAATTTATGAAGCTATTCGTAAAGAAGTTCCAAATGCGACTCTTCTTTTACAAACATATTTTGATAGCGTAGAAGAAAACTATGAAGAAATTATTACATTCCCGGTATCCGGTATTGGATTAGATTTCATTCATGGTAAAGAAGGTAATTTAAATGCTATTTCAAAATATGGATTCCCAGCTGATAAAACTTTAGCTGTCGGTTGTATAGATGGCCGTAACATTTGGAGAGCTGACCTTGATGAAGTCCTTGAGCTATTTACAACGTTACAAAAACAAGTCCAAACGAAAGATATCATCGTTCAGCCTTCTTGTAGCTTATTGCATACACCAATCGATAAAACAGAAGAAACTCACTTATCGACTGAGCTGTTTGATGCGTTAGCATTTGCAAATCAAAAATTAGAAGAGTTAGTTCTTATTCATTCCGCTCTCACTCAAGGTACAGAAAGCATTAGTAATGAGCTGGAAACATATCGAAACGTACATCATACAATTCGTTCATCTGCTGCACGTAACCGAGAAGATGTCAAAGCAGCACGAACAGCACTAAAAGAAGAAGATTTTTCACGCCCTCTTCCATTTAAAAAACGATACGAATTACAGCAAGTTGCCCTGGAGTTACCGCTATTACCAACAACGACCATTGGTAGCTTCCCGCAAACAACTGAAGTTCGTCAAACGCGAAAAGAATGGCGTAACGGCGTTATTTCAAATGAACAATATGAACAATTTATTGAAAAAGAGACAGAAAAATGGATTCGTTACCAAGAAGAAATTGGTCTTGATGTCCTTGTACATGGTGAATTTGAAAGAACTGACATGGTCGAATATTTTGGTGAGCGCCTTGCTGGTTTCTCATTCACTAAAAACGGTTGGGTACAATCTTACGGTTCCCGCTGCGTAAAACCACCTGTTATTTATGGTGATGTAGCCTTTATTAACGGCATGACTATTAAGGAAACAGTTTATGCACAAAGCTTAACGGAGAAAGTTGTAAAAGGAATGTTAACCGGACCTGTTACAATTTTAAATTGGTCCTTCGTTCGAAATGATATTCCAAGAAAAGAAGTTTCGTATCAAATTGCACTAGCTCTTCGTCACGAAATTGAACTACTTGAATCTTCCGGAATTAGAGTAATCCAAGTCGATGAGCCCGCACTTCGTGAAGGAATGCCACTAAAAGAAAAAGATTGGGATGCTTATATTACATGGGCAGTACAATCCTTCCTTTTAGCAACTTCTTCTGTAGCAAATGAAACACAAATTCATACTCATATGTGTTACAGTAACTTCGAAGATATTGTTGACGCGATTCGCGCATTAGATGCAGATGTAATTTCTATCGAAACATCAAGAAGTCACGGAGAATTTATTGATACTTTAAAACATACAACATATGAAAAAGGCATCGGCCTAGGTGTATATGATATTCATAGCCCACGTGTACCGAGTAAAGATGAAATGTATAAAATCGTAGAACAATCTTTACAAGTATGTGATCCTAAATATTTCTGGATTAATCCTGATTGTGGTTTAAAAACGAGAAGAACAGAAGAAGTTATTCCAGCTTTAGAACATATGGTGCAAGCAGCGAAAGATGCTCGTTCCCTTTTAAAAACAAACGCATAACAAAAATGGGTTATCCTTTTCTCAGGATAACCCATTTTTTATTCTTTACTTTCAAAAAAGAATTCGTATTGTATTTTATATAATTCATCATCCGTTGGCTCTTCAAGAGGAATTGCTTGTAATACAACTGTATACTCACCATTTGGAATAGGTATTTGAAATTTATTAGAAAGAATACTCGTTATAACGATACTTTCATTTTCAACTGTAAAAGGAACCGTAATCGTTCTAACTACTTCTTCTTTTTCAATATGTTTCCCTGGGGTCACTTTCACTTCACAAGTATAATCAGAAAGCGCTTCAAAAATAACAGTTCCATCTGCCTTAGCATAACCTCTTTCAAAATCTTCATCAGTCCAATCTACATAAGGCTGCTCACCGTCATAGTTCATCAACATTAATTGCGAATAAGAAATCGTTAACTCCATAGTTCCCCTTCTCCTTCATTATGAAATATACAACTACTACTTCACTTCAAATTTTACTCGCGTACCATCTGGGTATTTATCTAACTTATTCCCTACCCAAGAGCCTGCTCCGCGGTTATCCGCCGGACTTATATATTCAATATGTGCTCCTTTTCCGCCTTCCTTGCACATCGCCATTGGCCATTCATCACGATCATACCCTTTTTTTGATGGATATGGTGCTAACGACAATTTCCTTCTATCTGCAGCACCACCACGATCGATTGTACAAACTTCTGAATGCCCTTCTTTTATAGCATCCGTAATATGTTTTCCTGTCTCTGGATAACGTTCTTTCGGAAATTCTAACACTTGATCATACGTATTCGTTTTCTTTACACTTGTTTCCTCTGGCACAAGTACTTCATAAACTGCTACTAAAATAGACAGAATTGCGATAATTGAAATGATAATACCTTTTAATTGCTTCATGTATACCTCCATGTTTCTACCAGTTTCTTTTCCTCCGTTATTATAACAAACTTCTTCTGTATATGTTTTCAGACATTATTGCAGCTCTTCTTCGCTATTCCGCCAAAAACTCTCATTTTTCTTCATCTTTTCACTAATGCTGTAGAAAACTAATAACCTTCCGACATTCTTTTTCAAAGGAAGTCCTCATAAAAGATTGAAATGATATATACGATACTTTTTGGGGAGGAAATATTATGGAAGCTACCTATAAAACGAAAGATGTCACGAATAAAACAGGCATCCCAAAACATATAGTTCGCAAATATAGTCAACTGTTAGAGGAACATGGTTATATGATTTCCAAAACAGCTGATGCTCGTATTTATAAGCTGGATGATTTAAAACTATTGAAATCTATTCATGAAAGAGCTGCTACACTGCAAGAAGATATTTCAGAAACGATACCAATTATTTTAAAAGAAAAAGAGGCCCCACCTGTACCAGTTATACAAGATAAACAAGAAATACAACCGAAAGAAAAAGAAGATGGGCGTAACTTTGAGGAATTCATGTTAAAACTTGAAATGCTCGCTCAATTAAATGAAGCAATTATTCATCAAAATTCTACTCTAATTACACAAAATCGTTTAAAGGATGAGAAACTAGACGAATTGATGCAACAAGTTTATGTAAAAGAAGGCTCTCAAGAAAAAATGCTTCAAGAGTTAGTCGATCACGCCGCTCAAACAGATGCATTGCAAAAAGAAAAGATGGACTTATTAATGAATCATATGTATAAACGAGAATCCAAACAGGAAGAAAAAATGAATAAACTTGTTAGTCAAATTTATAACAAGGATAGTAACCGTGATGCACAGCTTATGCAAGTTATTCGAGAAATTCAAGAAACAAAAAGAATGGTTGCTGCCTCAAAAGAGCAAAGCTTCTTTCAATCATTTAAAAGTTTATTTAGCCGAGCAAAACAAGAAAAAACAAACGAATAAACAATATAAAATAAAAAGTTACCTTCCATCGGTAACTTTTATTCCTTATTTTGTACAGCTGGTAATATAATAATTGCTTCAGTGCCTTTTCCGCTCTCACTCTTATATTCCAATGTACCATTATGCGCTTGTAAAATACTAAATGTTACCATAAGCCCTAATCCTGTTCCTTTTTCTTTTAAAGAATAATATGGTTGCCCCAGCCTTGCTAACTGTTCTTTCGTCATACCAACACCACTATCTTTAACTCTTATTATGATTGTTTCGTCTTTTTGAATAGCTGTTACTTTTAAATATCCTTTATTTCCTTGAATTGCTTCAATACCATTTTTAACAACATTCATAATAGCTTGCTTCAATTTTGTCTTATCACCAATCGTATAAAGACTTTCTGAAATTTCAACTTGTAAATATACACCTTGCATCGCTGCAAATGACGACATAAGAGTGGTCATTTCTATTAATTGGGCTGATAAACAAATGTGTTCTTTTTTCTCAATTTGCGGCCTTGCTAAATTTAAGTAATCTGAAATAATTTGTTCCGCCCGATCCAATTCAGCTAATACGAGACGCATATAATCCTTATTCTTCACATCTTCCGTGCTTTCTAGCAATTGGATAAATCCACGAACAACAGTAAGGGGATTGCGAACTTCATGTGCCACACTTGCTGCTAATTCACTTACAATATTAAGTTTTTCTGATTTTTGCATCTCTGTACGTAGCAATGCATTTTCATTTAAATATTCAGTTAAATACACCTGAAATACCATTGTCATGACCATGATAAGCGAGGCAAATATAAATCCGCTATATATTTGCGAAATATACGGTGTAAATCCTGTTTCCAAAAGAACATTAATCATGCCTAATACTAAAGAAACAAGCACATAAAATGATGAAATCATAAATGCTAAAATTAATTTCTTATCCTTTGAAAAAAGAGACCATTTCTTTGATAAAAATAGCGGAACTATCAATAGAAATATTACTTCTAAAACTGGAAGAAAGCTCATTCCCTTTAGTAACCATTCATATGCAACAAAAATAACCGCTGGGATTAAACCAACAATCCCACCATATAAAAAACCACTGACAATTGGAATGGGGTGAAAGTTATACCCACACACATTGCCAAAACAAATAGAGTATGTCATGGAGAGAATGAGCGTAACGCTAGATAAAAACATAATAAAGTAACGATTTGGCTTCGGAGGCATTTCTTGATAGCGATTTAAACGAATCGCTTCATATAAAAATAGTGGCAAAATTATGATGGCAATTTGAATCAACAAATCACGGATAAGCTCCATAACCTCTCATCCCCTATATGTATTTTGATATGATTATATCATTTTATAGGTGTATTTGTTTTAAAATTTTGATTTTTCTTAACATATTTGTTAATTCTTTGTTAACAGCTCATAATAATTGTTACAGATTTTCGAAATGATTGTAAACCCTGTACCAAATTTCCTTCATGCAGTATACAATGAATACGGATTACAAAGAAAATATAAAAATACTTTTTTAGACGGACAACTATAGCAAAATACAGCATATAATCCATACTATCTATGTTTACAAATAAGTGATCATTACTTTAGTAGGAGGAAGATAAATATGGCGGGTACTACGCTTGTTTTAAAAGAAGAAAATTTGGTTGTTCTAGAAAATGTTGAAAAATCAGTATATGAAGAGTTACAGCATAAAGCGGGAGAAGAAAACTGCACATGTGCTGTGAACGAATCAGTTGTTCACCTTGGCAAGGTATCCTCTGTACTCTGGAATGAAGATGAAATAGATTGGGAATACGGATATTAAAAAGTCGCTTATAGCGGCTTTTTTTCTCTTTTCTCTCTCTTTCTAAATAACATATACAAAGCGTAATCATAGAAAATATGATAAAATGAACTTAATTTTCAAACGGAAGAAAGGGAGATACAATGGAACAATTCATTAACCCTAGAGTGAAGGACATCCAAATTTCTGGAATCCGTCAATTCTCTAACATGATTCAAAACTATGATAATTTGATTTCTTTAACAATTGGACAACCCGATTTCCCTACACCTTCTCTCGTGAAAGAAGCGGCTAAACGGGCTATTACAGAAAACTATACAAGCTATACACATAACGCTGGTTTACTAGAATTACGCAAGGCAGCTTGTAACTTCGTAAAAGATAACTACGATTTACATTATTCACCTGAAAACGAAACCATCGTTACAATCGGTGCTAGCGAAGCAATTGATGTTACATTCCGAACGATTTTAGAGCCAGGAACAGAAGTAATTTTACCTGCTCCTATTTATCCAGGCTACGAACCTATTATTCGATTATGCGGTGCAACGCCTATTTTTGTAGATGTTCGTGAAACTGGATTTCGTTTAACAGCTGAAGCGCTTAAAAATGCTATTACAGAAAAAACAAGATGTATCGTACTACCGTATCCTTCTAACCCAACTGGTGTAACTTTATCCACCGAAGAATTAAAAGATATTGTAGATGTTTTAAAAGATAAAAATATTTTCGTCCTTTCAGATGAAATTTATAGCGAGCTTGTATATGAACAAAAGCATACATCTATCGCCCATTTCCCAGAAATGCGTGAAAAGACAATTGTCATTAACGGTTTATCTAAATCACATTCTATGACCGGCTGGCGTGTTGGACTTTTATTTGCACCAAGCTATTTAGCAGGACACATATTAAAAGTTCATCAGTACAACGTAACGTGCGCTACTTCAATCGCTCAATACGCTGCAATTGAAGCATTAACAGCGGCTAAAGACGCACCTAAAATGATGCGCCACCAATATAAAAAACGCCGTGATTACGTATATAATAGACTCACTCAAATGGGATTAACAGTTGAAAAGCCAACAGGTGCATTTTATTTATTCCCATATGTTGGTCATTTGACATCTTCATCATTTGATTTTGCACTTAATCTTGTTAAAGAAGCAGGACTAGCTGTAGTTCCTGGAACAGCATTCTCTGAATACGGTGAAGGCTACCTTCGCTTGTCCTATGCGTATAGTATCGAAACTTTAAAAGAAGGCTGCGACCGATTAGAAGCCTTTTTAAAGAAAAAAGCTAAGAGTTAAACTCTTAGCTTTTTTTATGCATAATGATCACAAGTTTGACGTTTTAGTAATTTATGAGGAATAATGATACACTTTGCAGTGGATTCTGCATTCTCTACTTTATCAACTAATGCTTTTGCTGCCTCATATCCTAGCTGATAAATATTCACATCAACTGTTGAAAGTGGAGGGCTTGCAATTTCTGATAATAAAGCATTATTAAAGCTTACAATAGAAACATCCTTCGGTACAACGAATCCTTTTTTAGAAAGAGCACTTAACACACCAAGTCCAATTAAGTCATCCGTTGCCATAATTGCCGTCGGCGGTTCCTGCAGTCCCATTAATTCCTCAACGGCTTGTTGACCACTTTCCCTCGAAAAATCAAAATGTAAAATATATTCTTTTGGTAATACAATGTCTGCTAATTTCAAGGCATCACTCATACCAGCTAAACGATCTCTCGTTACAAGTAAATCTGATCCACCACCAATGAACGCGATTTGCTTATGCCCTAATGAAATTAAATATTCTGCCACTTCTCTTGCAGCTGTATAATTGTCATTATCTACATATGTAATTTCATCTTTTCGATCATATGGTTTTCCTATTAAAACAAACGGGAAATTTTGTTCATGTAAATATTGAATAATCCGATCATTCTCTCTTGAATATAAAAGAATAATGCCACCAATTTGGCGTCCCTGTACCATCTTTACGACACCATTAAAAATTTCTTCTTCCGTTTCACCTGTCGACATGTAAAGCGCATAACCTTCTACGTGTGCAAATGAACTAATCCCTCTTATAACTTCTGGGAAAAATGGATTTTGAAAAGCTTTACTTGCAGAACTTGGCATAACAAGACCAAGTGTCTTCGTCGTTTGGTTCGCAAGATTTCTCGCATTTAAATTGGGATGATACCCTAATTCACTCATCACTTTCCTAACACGGCGCTTTGTCTTTTCACTTATACTTGGATTATCAGCAATTACACGAGAAACTGTTGATGGTGCAACATTCGCTTGCTTCGCCACATCTTTAATTGTAACTGTCATAAAAATCCCCTCCTCTCATTTCTCTGCCATTTTTCATATATTTTATCTCGCACTCATTGCAAGTCATAAACTTTCATTTCTTATATCTTGCAAAACTAATCCTATTCTCCCTCTTCATGTATTGTAAGGGATATAGCTATTTTTTCCTATACTATAATATACTATTTATTTCACTTCTTTTCACATGTGATGTCAAATCTCTTTTCATCTCCCTATAAACTTATTTATAGGGAGATGAAAAGAGAAATGGGACGTAATGTCCCATTTTTCATCCTTTTGTACCTCCAGCTGTTAAACCAGAAATAAAGTATTTTTGTAGTGATAGGAATAAAATTGAAATTGGGATTGCAATTAACACAGAACCCGCTGCAAACGTTGTAAATTCATTACCGAATTTTTTCGCAACCATTTCATATAATCCAACTGCTAAAGTATAATTTTCTGGTGTTCGCAAAATAATACTCGCTAAAATGAAATCTGTAAACGGACCAATGAAAGTAAATAACGCTACAACCGCTACGATTGGCTTTGCAAGTGGCATAATGATTTGCCAAAAAATACGAAAATGTCCTGCTCCATCCATACGAGCTGATTCATCCAGTTCTTTCGGAATCGTATCAAAATACCCTTTCATAAGCCATGTATTCATCGGAATGGCCCCGCCTACATAAATTAAAATTAATGCAAGATGTGTATCAATTAATCCTGTTAATTGAGCTAATACGTATAGAGCAATTAACGCTGCAAAGTTTGGAATCATTTGCAGAATTAAAAATGTTAATAAACCATTTTTTCTTCCAACAAAACGATATCTCGAAAATGCATAAGCAGTAAAGCTAATTGCTAACACTGAGAAAATCATCGTTAAAACACTTACTTTTAATGTGTTTTTATACCATAGTAAGTAATTACTATTCTCTAGATCTAATAACTTACGATAATGATCTAACGTTGCATTTTGTGGAATAATACTTGATCCAGATAAACTATCACCCGGATTAAACGATGAGCCAATAATCCATAATAACGGATAGAAAATGATGGCACACATTACGAAAATAACTAAATAACTTAATGAGAGACGTAACATCTTCTGTCTTTTAATATTCATTTACATCATATCCTCTTCTTGGAATGATTTTGTTCTCTTAAATTGCCATAACGCAACTGTAATAACGATTAACGATAATATCATTGTAAGAGCTGCTGCTTTTCCGTACTGCGCTGAAGTCATCGTTAACTTATAAATCCATGAAATTAAAATATCCGTTCCACCTGCGTCTTGTCCAGCTACAGCAGGACCTCCACCGTTAAATAGATAGATGATACTAAAGTTATTAAAGTTAAACGTATATTGCGTAATTAATATTGGCGCTGTTGCGTATAACACTAGTGGCAATGTAATTTTACGAAACTGTTGCCAAGCTGTCGCTCCATCTACTGTAGCCGCTTCATATAATTCTCCCGGAATCGATTGCAGTATACCTGTTGTCATCGCAAAGATAAACGGGAACCCAAGCCACGTTTGAATCATAATTAAAGCAATCTTCGCCCAAAATGGATCTGTCATCCAAGCAATCTTTTCAATTCCGAATAAAGCTAATACTTGATTGTTAATCGCTCCGAATGTTTCATTAAACATACCAGAGAACACAAGAATAGATACGAATGCTGGAACAGCCCACGGTAAAATAAAGATTGTTCGAATAATCGCCTTTCCTTTAATACCGGGCTGATTTACGATAATCGCTAAGAAAATACCAAGCGCAACTTGTAATGTTGTTGCAACGAATGTCCAAATGACAGTCCAAGAGAATACACTTACAAATGTCTCTCTCCACATCGGTAAAGTGAAAATATCAATAAAGTTTTTAAAGCCCACCCAATCTACTAATTTAGCTGGAGGAGAATGATATAAATCATAGTTTGTAAATCCAATTAAAACTACGAAGATGATTGGAAATACGACAACAAAGATAAGTAGTAGAAAACCTGGTGAAACCATTAAATAAGGAAAACCTTGATCTAACAAATTACGGTATTGCTCTTTTACAGAATTTAACGGTGTTCCGATATCACGTTTCTTTCCATTTTGGTATGCATCATATAAGTTAAATGCATATATGCCGAGTCCAAAAGCGATAACGATAAGGGCCAAGATTCCTTCTACTAATAGAAAGACAGAATGGTCACGTGGAACTTCTGTACCAAGCGTTACAATACCCCATAATCCCATATTTAATAAATCAGCAAAGGCTACAATAAATGAACCTGTTAATACTAGAAAAATAAGACCTTTTACAAATTGTTTATTATACATTTGGCCCACGCCTGGAATGATTGATAACATGGTTGCCATTTTCCTATGCTTAGAATGATTCAACCCATTTGCTGGTTCCATAGATGTTTGCATGTTCCTTCCCCCTTTTTTCTTCCTACATGGAAGGGAGAGAATTCGTGCCTCTCATATTAGAGGCACGAATTTCACCTTATTTTTTCTTGTTATGATTTGCCTCAATATTACCTTTAATTTGTTTCACTGCACTATCAAGCGCCGCTTTTGGTGCCTCTTTATCTGTAACAACTAATTGAAGCGCATCTCCAGCTGGTTTCCAAACTTCTTGCATTTCTGGAATGTTTGGCATTGGAATTCCATTTTCAGATTGCGTTGCAACTGCTTTTGCAGCTTCGTTATCTTTAATAATTGGATCTTCCATTACTGATTTTACTGGAGGAATTTCTTTTGTTTTTTCAAATCGAATTTTTGCGTTTTCTTCATTTGTTACCCACTCAGTGAATTTTGTAGCTAAATCATTTTGTTTAGAGAAACTAGTTACATGCCACCCTTTAACCCCAACGAACGTTTTCATTGGTTGACCATTTGGTAATTTCGGCATTGGAGCAACGCCATAATCAATTCCGTTCTTTTCCATTGCTTGGAACGCCCATGGGCCATTCATGATAGATGCTGCTTTTCCTTCATTGAATAACCCATCAGCAGCAGGCCCACCTGATTCACCGATAATACCTTTCGGGAATAATTTTTCTTTGTACCATTTTTGAAGATATTCAGCACCTTGTACTGCTCCGCTATTATTTAATCCAACATCACTTGCATTTGGCTTTCCATCTTTTTCACCAAATACATAACCGCCCATACCTGCCATGAATGCATTAGCAAAGTAGAAGTTATCTCCTAATGCTAAAAATCCGTACTTGCCATCTTTCGTAAATTCTTTTGAGAAGTTAAACAGCTCGTCCATCGTTTCTGGCGCTTTTGGCATTAGTTTTTTATTGTAAATAAAGACTGGCGTCTCAATTGCTTTTGGTAAACCATATAATTTTCCGTTATATGTCTGTGCTTTTATTGATGAATCAGTAAATTTACTCTTTACAGCATCATCTGCTTTCACTTCAGAAAGTAAACCTTCTGTTACTGCATTTCCGATTTGATCGTGTGGCAATGTTACAACATCTGGTCCAGTCCCCGCTGGCCCATCAAGGCGTAACTTCTTCACTTGATCTGTCATTTGCATTTCAACAACTTTTACTTTTACTTTATATTTTTCCTCAAAGCTTTTCACTGCTGCTTCTAAACCAACACCTTTTTTATCATCTTCCCAAACAAGAAGATCATAATCTTTTTTCGCTTTACTTTCCTCTTTTTTCCCTGAATCTTTCGGTCCACATGCAGATAACATACCAATAGATAATGCTGAAACCGTTAATAATGATAATGCTTTCTTCATCCCAAAAACCTCCCTAAATTGTCTATGTACCTCAGTAACTGAAAACGTTTGCATTTAATAGTTTAATTGAAGCGCAAACAATATCTCAATCTATGAAAACGTTTGCGCTATTTGTCTATCATTATACATTCTTTTATTCATTTTGCAAATATTAATTTAAAAATTATGTCATTATACTCTTTATACATTGACTTTATATGAAATGAATACTACTCTTATAAGCAATATTAAAGCTATGAGAAAGGCAATCGTTTGCAATATAGGCTTTATTATTACACTTAAGGGAATACTATGTATAGAGATATTGAAGGGGGATTTTCTATATGTTTAAAGAAGCCATTTATCATAGGCCGAAAGATAATTATGCATACGCTTATGATGAACAAACAATTCACATCCGAGTACGTACTAAGAGAGATGATGTTCAATGCGCCGATCTTATTTACGGTGATCCTTACGAATGGAAAGACGGGAAATGGATATCATCAAGTACACCCATGAAAAAAACGGGTTCTACTGCATTATTTGATTATTGGTCCATTGCAATCGAACCGAAATTTAAGCGCTTACGTTATGGATTTGAATTAAAATCTGAAACAGACACTCTTATTTATGCAGAGCGAGGATTTTTTTCTAGCATTCCAAATGATGATGTTGGTAACTTTTTCTGTTTTCCATTTATTCATGCAGATGATGTATTCAAAGCACCATCTTGGATTAAAGACACCATTTGGTATCAGATTTTTCCTGAACGATTCGCTAATGGCGATAGTACGCTGAATCCAGAAAACACCCTTCCTTGGGGAAGTGCGAATCCAACTACAACTAATTTTTTCGGCGGAGATTTTGCTGGTGTTATTCAAAACCTTAATTACCTTGTTAACCTTGGCATTTCCGGAATATATTTCACACCTATTTTCAAAGCTCATTCAAACCATAAATATGACACAATTGACTATATGGAAATTGACCCACAATTTGGGACGAAAGAAACTTTTAAAGAGCTCGTTGAAGAATGTCATAAGCACGGTATAAAAGTAATGCTCGATGCTGTGTTTAATCATAGTGGATACTTTTTCGAGAAATTTCAAGACGTACTAGAGAATGGTGAGAAGTCCGCATATAAAGAGTGGTTCCACATTCATGAATTCCCGATTATAACCGAACCACTTCCAAATTATGATACTTTCGCCTTTACACCGTATATGCCTAAATTAAATACAGCTCATCCAGATGTAAAAGAATACTTACTTGAAGTAGGACGTTATTGGGTACGCGAATTCAATATAGATGGCTGGCGCCTTGATGTCGCCAATGAAGTCGATCACAACTTTTGGAGAGAATTCCGAACTGAAATAAAGACACTAAATCCTGAAGTATATATTTTGGGAGAAATTTGGCACGATGCCCTTCCGTGGCTACAAGGCGATCAATTTGATGCTGTCATGAGTTATCCTGTTACAAACGCTCTACTTTCTTACTTTGCTAACGATTCCATTAAAGCAAGTGAATTCACGAAGCAAATTACAGAATCTCTACATTCCTACTCTATGAATGTAAATGAAGCAGCATTTCATTTATTAGACAGCCATGATACTCCAAGAATTTTAACAACATGCAACGGAGATAAAAATAAGTTGAAATTGCTCTATGTATTCCATCTTTCTTTCATCGGCTCTCCTTGTATTTATTACGGGGATGAAATTGGTATGGATGGCGGCATGGACCCTGATTGCCGTAAATGTATGATTTGGGATACTAAAGAACAAGATCATGCATTATTTACCCATATACAAACATTGATTTTATTACGTAAAGAACATAAAGCATTTGGAGGACATGGTACTTTTCAATTCATCGAAACAAATGATGAACATAATTATATTTCTTATACGAAAACATATGAGGATGAAACTATCTTTTTCGTTTTAAACCCTACTAATAGTGAAGTTACAGTTTCACTCCCTCTTCATGTTACTGGTAAGAAAATAATTAATATTTATACAAACGAAGAATTTTCAGCGGAAGCAAGTGTATTACAAGTTACACTTCCTCCATATGGATTCTCCATATTAAAATGGTAATCCAAAAAGCCTTATGCCAAGTTTGAAGTGGCATAAGGCTTTTTCTTATTTCAATTTGAATACTATCGCTTCATACGGACGTAATGAAATGTTATCTATCGATCCGATTTCTACATCGTAATTGTGTATAAATAACTCTGATTCACTATAACCAATATCCTTAGGCATTTCAAATACACTTTCATCCGCAGTAAAGTTTGCAATGACAAGTAGTTTTTCATCTCTATATGTTCTTACATAAGCAAAAATAGAAGGGTCATTATCTAATATTAAATCATATGATCCATATACAACTATTTCATTATTTTTGCGTAGTTCAATTAATTTCTTATAGTAATAAAAAATTGAACCTTCATCTTGAATTGCTTGTTTCACATTAATCTCTTTATAGTTAGGATTTACAGTAATCCAAGGTTCACCTTTTGTAAATCCAGCGTGATTCTGATCATTCCACTGCATCGGAGTTCTAGCATTATCACGGCCCTTTATATAAATAGATTCCATTACTTTTTCTATATCTTCACCATGGTCTATCACTTTTTCTTTATACATATTTAACGTTTCAATATCTCGATATTCATTAATCGACTCAAATCGGACGTTCGTCATTCCGATTTCTTCTCCTTGATAAATATATGGCGTTCCTTTCATCATATGAAGAACTGTCGCTAACATTTTTGCTGATTCAATGCGATACATTCCATCATTACCAAAACGAGATACAACGCGAGGCTGATCATGATTATTCCAATAAAGGCTATTCCATCCTGTATGCTCTAATGCTTTTTGCCACTTTGTTAAATTCTCTTTTAAAGTAAGAAGTGAGCATGGTTTTACATCCCACTTTCCACCTTCTCCTGAATCTAAATCCATATGTTCAAATTGGAATACCATTTGCAACTCTTTTCGTTCTTCTCCAGTATACAGTTGGGCTTCTTCTGTCGTTACACCTGGCATCTCACCAACCGTCATAATATCATAATGCGATAATACTTCTTCATGCATTTCATGTAAATATTTATGAATGTTTGGACCGTTCATAAAATGTTTATGACCTGAAACATAACCATCTTCATCTGTTTCAACAGCTGGTAGCCCTTCTTCTTTAGATATAAAATTGATAACATCCATGCGGAATCCATCAATTCCTTTTTCTAACCAAAACTTCATCATCTCATAAACATCTTGTCTTACCTTTTCATTATCCCAGTTTAAATCTGGCTGTTTTTTAGAAAACAGATGTAAATAATATTCATCCGTCATTTCATCATACTGCCATGCAGATCCACTAAAAGCAGCTCCCCAGTTGTTCGGTTCTTTCCCTTCTTTTCCAGGACGCCATATATAGTAATCTCTATATTTATTATCTTTTGATTTACGTGATTCAATAAACCAATTATGTTCATCAGATGTATGATTAACAACTAAATCCATCATCAGTTTCATATTGCGTTCATGCATTTCATGTAATAGCTCATCCCAATCTTCCATTGTTCCGAACTCGTTCATAATTTTACAATAATCGCTTATATCATAACCATTATCATCATTTGGAGATTCATAGACTGGTGATAACCAAATCACATCAATCCCTAATTCTTTTAAGTAATCTAGCTTTGAAATAATCCCTTGAAGATCTCCTATACCATCACCGTTACTATCCATAAAGCTACGAGGATAAATTTGATATACTACGCTTTCTTTCCACCATTGTTTTTCCATTATGCTACCCCATTTCATTCATTTTTCTCTTTTTCAAGGCGCAAACGTTTTCATTAATGAATGATAACAGATTCTATCTCAATTTAAAATAGCGCTTACAATTTTTATTGTTCTTTTTCTAAGAAAACATATGAAAATTACTAATAACTCTCCAATAAATGAAAACGTTTTATTTTTTTATTTATTTTTTGAATCTATTCGTTTATAATGAATTCAAAGAAAACGTTTGCATAATTATTTCTAGGGGGAAATACCATGGCAGAACTTAAATTAGAAAACATTTATAAGATATATGATAATAACGTAACAGCTGTAACTGATTTTAATTTACACATTCAAGATAAAGAATTTATCGTATTTGTCGGTCCTTCTGGATGCGGAAAATCTACAACATTACGAATGGTAGCTGGACTTGAAGATATTTCAAAAGGCGAGTTTTCAATTGATGGTAAACTAATGAATGATGTTCCTCCAAAAGATCGAGATATCGCAATGGTATTCCAAAACTACGCTCTTTATCCACATATGAGTGTATATGATAATATGGCATTTGGATTAAAACTTCGAAAAATACCAAAAGATGAAATCGATCGTCGTGTGAAAGATGCAGCAAAAATTTTAGGACTTGAACAATATTTAGATAGAAAACCGAAAGCATTATCAGGTGGACAGCGCCAACGTGTTGCGTTAGGTAGAGCAATCGTTCGAGATGCAAAAGTTTTCTTAATGGATGAACCATTATCAAACTTAGATGCTAAACTCCGTGTTGCAATGCGCTCAGAAATTTCTAAGCTACATCATCGCCTGGGAACAACAACAATTTATGTAACACATGACCAAACAGAAGCAATGACTATGGCTTCGCGTCTTGTCGTTATGAAGGATGGAAAAATCCAACAAATTGGAACTCCAAAAGAAGTATACGAAACACCAGAAAACATTTTCGTGGGTGGATTTATCGGCTCACCAGCGATGAATTTCTTCCGTGGTAAATTGACTGAAACCGATTTCGTTATAGATAATACTATAAAAATTAAAGTATCTGAAGGAAAAATGAAGATGCTACGTGAACAAGGCTATGTAAATAAGGAAATTGTTTTAGGTATTCGCCCAGAGGACATTCATGATGAACTACTATTTTTAGAAGCTTCGCAATCTACTGCCTTCACAACAAAAATTGAAGTCGCTGAATTATTAGGTGCTGAATCCATTTTATATATGAAACTTGGAAATCAAGATTTTGCAGCACGTGTAGATGCAAGACATACGTTTTCACCTGGTGACCAAATTAAATTAGCATTTGATATGAATAAAGCGCATTTCTTTGATAACCAAACTGAACAACGTATTCGCTAAAAAATTTATCTTTACTATACACATACAAAAAAACCGTCCACATATATTGAGGGCGGTTTTCATTATTATACTAGGGCTTCTACTGTATGAAATGATTGTCCTTTCGTGCTAATAATACCGAAAATCGGTAAATCACTAAGCACCACTTCTTCTTGCTGTTTCATAAAAGATGACGTTAATTGTTTTATCTCTATCCAAACGTCATTAATACAAAGTACATTGGAATCGTTCTCTTGTTGGCGAGAAAAAATAGAATCTATTTTATATAAACCAGCATTTTGAAAAAGCATATCAATGCGACTGAATGCATTCAAAGTAATGCTAATAACGCGTTGCCAATCTCCTTGCTTTCCCATATCATAGGATACAAAAAGTGCTTCTCCGCCTAGATTCATAATTTCCTCCACTGTTGCTTGTCCACTCTCTTGATCAATGTCCGTCACAATAACTTTTGCGCCTTGTTTAGCCAACAAAAGAGCTGTATTACGTCCAATACCGATGCCACCGCCAGTTACGATAGCAACTTTTCCTGCAAGCTTCATTTTCATTACCCCTTCTATAAGTCTTACCGTCATTCAGTATACTCCTTTATAAGAATAATCTGCAAGCAAGAAAAATCGCTATTTTATTTGTGAACGCTTACTTTTTATCCTTCTTTTTTCTTACTATTACGCTGATCAAAAACTAGACCGATAAAAATGAGAATACCCCAAAAAATTATGCTTCCTCCTGTCATTTTAACTTCCCCCTTATTATATAAAGTGAAATTTTACTCAGCTCCAATATAGCTTAATAAAGATATTATTTTTAATCATTATACCATTTTCTTAATTTTCAATCGATTATAAATGGAAATGACACATTTTAGCTTTTCCTTACTGTAAACATTCCCAATATACTTATAAAATCAAAAAGACCCTTTTATATATAAAAAGGTCTTTTTTCATTATACAAGACTTATTACTTTCGTTTTTGTCATTAAATCCTGAAAACCACAATTATCTTTGCGGAACAACATCATATATACATTACATATTAATGGAATTCCTAATAGCAATACGTTCGGTAATAACACTACAAAAAATCTTATAATTAATGTTTGCAACGTTAGCTTTTCACTCTTCAATGAAATTAATTTTATTCTCGTTACCTTTTTACCAAGAGTTACACCGTTCCAAAGAAAGGGTAATACAATAAAATATATCGCCATTAATATGAAAACTACTGCGAAATCATATCTAAAATCACCTAAGCTTATATTAAAGCGCTTAAACATAGCACTATAGTTTCCGGTCATAATAGCTACTACTGCACCATACATAACCGAGATTAAAAACATGTCAATTAGGGAAGCACCTATGCGATTCATTACAAGCGCTGGACGATGCATCTTTAACTTCATTTTATGTCGACTCCTTCATTTCCTTCTTTACCCGTCTCATCGTACCACTTCTAAAAAACATTGTAAACTAGCGTTTCTCTTACTTTTCTTGTACAATTTGTTACAATAGCATTATAAAGGAGGTTCCCATATTGAAAAAATGGATAATCCTATTCGTCGCCTTCCTATTAACTGGTTGTGCAAGAAACACAAGTCACTTAACTTATACGGTTAACGATGAATACGAACTCATACGTACTTCTGGAAATGCATTTGAACTTTTCCCCTCGCAAGATGCTGTATATGCCACACAATACATCCCTGCAAAAATTACAGACATTGCTTGGGATGATAAATACATTATTGCAAAACAAACTGAGGAAAAATCAGATCCAAATAACCCTGACGCAGCAATTGCAAATAGAAAAAGTGAACATTATTGGATTATTGACGTAAAGCACAATAAACGTTTCGGTCCCTACAATGAAAAGCAATTTAATGAACAAAAAGATGCGTTTAAAATTAAGGTGCCTTTTCAAAATGTAGATTTATACATAAAAGAAATAAAAAAACAGTCAGCATAATATTTGAATGCTGACTGTTTTGTCTTACATTATTTTAGTGAGATGTTAAACGTTTGTGGCTCTTTTACAACATCTTGTGTTTCTGAATCTCCTGCAAGTAAATCATCAGTTGTAAACTGAATATCCTTTACCTTGTCTTTTCCATCGTCAAGTATTAAACCAATAATACCATCTCTTGTTTCACCAGGCTTATAGTCTTCTCTTGATACATTTTTTGTACCAACTAACGTATCTTCGTCATATAAAAAGTTTTGAGTGGCTACTTTAAAATGTTGCTTACCATTAATCATAACATCATTCATAGAGAAAAATTGCATATTTTTATTTCCGCTATTCTCCACTTTATATGTAATCTCAACGTAACGAATTGTATTACTAATTTCTGTTCCACTTAGCGATGCATATAATTCTGCATCTTCTTGGCTTACTTTATCCCCTAATCTACGTTTTACTTCTTCAGGAGTTAGTGCCGTGTATACTTTCAATGTATTTTTTGCCTTTTCACTCATTTGTGATAAAGAGATTACTTTCACATCTTGTACGTAAATTTTCATTGGCGCTACTTCAAATGTTTGATTCACAGAATGCATCTGCTCTAACTTGAAAGTACCCCATCCTGTTTCTTTCACTTTTTGTCCTACTTTTTTCAGCTCACGCCCACCATATTCTTTCGTTTCAGGAATAGATTCTTTCTTCTTCGGTTCAGCTTTCTTTTCTTCTTGATGGAAGCAACCACTTAACATAAGAAGAAAACTACATAAAACAAAAATACTTTTCCATGCTTTCATCATTTCATTTCTCCTAACGCTATCATTCATGAATATAAAATTAGTCCCTTGCTTTGTAAACTATAGAAACAATGACAATTCCACAAAATGAACTTGTCAGTCCAGATACTATTATACCTCCAATTTGGAAAATATGAAAATAAGGATCTAAGAACGCATGCACGATAAATATAAAAGCTGTCACAATGATTATAGAAACCCAATACTTTCTTTTTTCTAAAGCTACAATCATATCTTTCCCTGTTTCATCTTTATACTTCCATAGTACGTATAATAGCAATAATAAGCCAACACATGTACTCCCATGTTGCATATATTTATACAATGGAATACTGCGTAATTCAATTTGTAACAATGGTATTTTCATAACGAAATAGCCTGTATTATGAGTAAATGCATCCCAAACGACATGCGTGAGCATACCGAATAATGCAGAATAGCAAAATACAAAGAATTCTTTCCAGGTATGTAGCCCCCACCTCTCATCTATTGCATATGAATAATAACCAGCAAACGGTTTAGGCAAATGCGTTATAAACGGCTTTTTTAAAATGTAATGATATATGTATGCGAGTAGAAATACAAGCGGTAAATTTAAATATAAGAACCCAAGCCATGTATGGCCAATAACACCATAGGGTCTAAAGTGTAAAAAATATTCAAAGTCAGGCGCCATACTACCTAATATAAGAGCCGTTACTGAAATATGTTTAGAATGCTTTTTCGCAAAAGGAAGAACTGCTGCTGGATGTGCAAATGTAAACGGCATACTTTAACTCCTTCTCACATTTTCAATAGAATACCATATATCATAACGAGAGAATGGATCTTCATGCAATATTTATTTTCACATTGGAATATGATAGTTTAAATGATATAATCCACATAAAATATTCAAAAAACAAGAAGGGATTCAGGTGTCATTAACACTTTTATTTGCTGCCTTTTTAAATTCAAAATCCGTTATGAATTGAGGTTTATATATTGATTGACGTACCCTTTTTACAAAATGTCACATTAAAAAAAGAAAATATCCCTAGTTTTTCCGTATATCCTTACTGTTTACCCGCTATTCGAACATTACAGTCACTAGCTTTCCATCCAAATGTAACATTCATTATTGGAGAAAACGGAACAGGTAAATCAACATTACTTGAAGGAATTGCAATTGCGTTAGGTTTTAATGCAGAAGGTGGAACGAAGAATTTCCGCTTTAGCACAAACGATTCACATTCATCTTTACATGAATACCTTCGAATTTCCAAAAGTTTCAATACACCAAACGACGGTTTCTTTCTTCGCGCTGAATCATTTTATAACGTTGCTTCTTATATTGATGAAATAGATGCTATAAAATCTTACGGCGGCGTTTCACTACACGAACAATCTCACGGTGAATCATTCTTTTCCTTATTTATGAACCGTTTTTCAGGACAAGGTTTATACATTTTAGATGAGCCTGAGGCAGCTTTATCACCGATGAGACAACTTTCCATGCTCATTCGAATGCATGAGCTAGCGGAACAAGGTTCACAATTTGTTATTGCGACGCATTCTCCTATTTTAATGGCTTACCCTGAATCTACTATATACTCTTTAACACAAGAGGGAATTCACGAATCCACATTAGAAGAAACTGAGCATTACCAAACGACGAAACTTTTCTTTGAAAATCGCGATCGATTATTCCATCATCTATTTAAGTCGTAAAAAAAGAAGCAGCAATAGCTGCTTCTTTTTTATAGTGCTTCTATAAATAAGGCAACCCCAATACCGCCACCAACGCATAAAGAGGCAATTCCTTTTTCTAAACCACGTCTTTTTAATTCGTGAATTAAACTTACTGTAATACGAGCCCCTGTACAACCAATTGGATGCCCAAGTCCTACGCCACTACCGTTTACGTTCACTTTTTCACGGTCTAAGCCTAACTCTTTCTCTACAGCTAAATATTGAGCCGCGAAAGCTTCATTAATTTCAAGTAAATCTGCATCTTCTAATGACCAATCTACTTTCTCTAATCCTTTTCGGATTGCTGGTGCTGGTCCAATACCCATAATTTTCGGGTCTACTCCAGCTACTGAATATCCAACAATTCTAGCTAACGGTTGTAAGCCTTTTTCTTTCGCTTTTTCTTCGCTCATTAATACTAGAACTGCACTTCCGTCATTCAGGCCAGATGCATTACCTGCAGTTACAGATCCATCTTTACGGAATGCTGGTTTTAACCCTGCTAATTTTTCCGCTGTAATATCTGCACGTGGATGCTCATCCTGCGAAAATACTACTTCTTTTCTACGTTCTTTTATTGTAATAGGAACAATTTGATCGTCAAAATATCCAGACTCGATTGCCTTCAGTGCCAATGTATGACTGCGAAGAGCAACTTCATCTTGTTCCTCTCTTGTAATTTCATATTGTTCAACTAAATTTTCCGCTGTTTCACCCATCATAATATGGTGAATCGGATCTTCTAACACTTCCCACACCGTGTCACGAATTTCTCCGTGCTGTAGACGTTGTCCCCAGCGGTGCTGTTTCAATGCATAAGGGCTCGAACTCATCGCTTCTACTCCACCTGCAACAACAACATCACTTACACCTAATTGGATTTGCATTGCAGCTGACATAATTGCTTGCATACCTGAAGAACATTGACGTTGGATTGTATATCCCGTAACTGTGTCAGGAAATCCTGCCGCTAATGCAGCTGTTCTCGCCGTATTTGCTTCATCAGTTCTTTGAATACAATGACCTAAAATTACTTCATCAACTTCATGTGGTTCTACCCCGCCTCGTTTTACAGCTTCCTGAAGTACAGGAACAGCTAATTCTACTGGCGTTACATTTTTTAGCGCTCCTCCAAAAGTTCCAATTGGCGAACGAACTGCAGCTGTAATAACAACATTATGCATTTTGTACTTGCCCCTCTCTTATGTACCCTAGTAAGTTTTTAGGTGAACTTCCATAAGATGTATATCTATAACTATCATACTATAAACATACTAAAAAATCAAAATATTTAATATAATAAAAATAGAAGGAATTAACCTTCTATTCTGTCAGTGCATATAAAAACTTTTGTAAAATTTTCTCTGTCGTTTCATTCAATTTTGGCAACTTATCTACTGGAAAATATCGGAGTTTCAACCCTTCATGATCGAGCTTTAATTCCCCACTCACATGATGTGCCTGATACAGATGAATGACATTGAAAATTTCATCGCCATTCGGATAACGGAAATATACTTCTTTTCCTGATAGAACACCAAGAAATTGCATTATTTTTGCAGTTAACCCCGTTTCCTCAAATAACTCTCTACGTGCAGTTTCTTCTGTCGTTTCGCCCAGTTCCATCGCCCCACCAGGTACACCCCAATTATATGTATCTGAACGATATTGAAGCAATACTTCTTGATTATCATTTAATATAATGATTGCTGATCCTACGAGAATAAGCGGCCTTGTACCAACGACTTTGCGTAACTCTTCAATATACCCCATATGTAAATCCCCCTTTCCCTAACCTCCCTTATCATAACAAAATTTTTCTCTTTTTGTTCATGTAATTTTAAAGAAAAAAAGAAGCTTTCGCCTCCTTTTTTTCACCTTTATTTCTTAAAACTTTCATATTTTACAGCTTCAAAAGCTTCCTCAATTTCATCATTACGATAATGGACATATGTAAAACGCCCCAATTCTACTAATCTTGCTATTTCCTGTAACGCTTTATGCTGCTCATATGTTTCTTTCAGCTTAATATGTACATAAAACTTCATTAAAGGATGTTCATATAAAGGTTCTCCTACCTCTACATATACATCTTCAACCCCTTGTACAACTCTTACATAACTCGCAAATTGATAAAGTGCTTCTCTGTCTGAAACGATTTTTAATGTATACATATATTCTCCCCCTTTCCTTTACTATATCAAAAAGACGACCACACCATGTTATAGAACTATGAAATTTTTTCGACTTGTCATCTATATATTCAATAAAGAAGGCGTTTATCCATACATGACATCTTTTTCCCACATATATTATAGGAAGAACTTTTTCATTTGAGGTGTTCCTTATGGATCCATACGTCAATATATGTATTTGCATTACTCCCGGCGCCGATATTTCTGATGACCGCATCGCAAAAGATTTAGCTGTTGCAGAATCAATTTGGCACCCCATTACATTTCAAATTCAAGAAGTAATTGTATTAAATGAACTTTTCCGTTTTTTTGACCGTGAAATCAGTTATAGAAATTCCATTCAAAGTCAAGAAAAGTTGGCATCCTTTTTCCAAACATGTGTAAATGAAGCTCCTGAATGCGACCTTTATATTTGTTATATTGGCAGTGATTATTTCAAAGAAACAGCAGTAATTGCCTGCGCTTACTCTTTAGCAAAACAACAGCAACTTACCGGCTATATTGTTTTAACAAATTCGGCTGCCCCTATGAAAAATATATATACGCTCGCTCACGAAATCGGTCATATTTTATTTACAAGACGTGTTCATGGAAAACTTACTCATGCAGATCCTCATTCTCCAACCGGCTCGGAGCACCATCCTTCTCCAACAAATCTTATGTATCCGATAGTCCCTCGTCCAGAAAACGTTCATATTCATTCCTTATTAACTGCAGAACAAAAAGCCCTCTCTTTACAAAGCTCTTTATTACAAAGAAAAAAACAGTAACCCTCATGTTACTGTTTAAAACAATTTATTCCGATCAAAAAACCAAATCCCGGCTGCTAGAAATAAAAATAGACAACTAAATATAAATGTAATCCCTCTAAAAATCCCTATATAATATTTCTTTGGAAATAATTTTTGATATATCCAGAGCAGCCGCTTTTTATTGAACTTCTAGTTCACACTTTTTCTTTCTTCAATTTTTAAAGACCATCTCATTAATCCATATATACTTCCATACATAAGTAAGATCTTTGCAATTCCCCAAAATACATTTCTTTCTTCTAAGTCTTTAAATAAGAACATAATTGCAAGAGGAACAATTAGTACCACAACACCTATCCAACCAAGAACATATACTTCACCAATAAGAAGTAATAAAAATATAGTTACTGCTAATATATATGTCTGCATTGTCGACAATTGTAAAATTGGCGTCCCATAACATTTATTCATAAACATTAATAACACCAATAATAAAATAGGTATCATCACTATTACATAAATAATTCCAAACTCTACTAATTTACTTTTAAAAGAAGAAATTCTAAACGCAACAATCGTTCCAATAATCGTAATAATTAAAACGATTGGATAACCAATTAACTGTACATTTGTTAATGTAAATTGTTGATTCGGATTTCCAAATAAAATATTTGTAAGTAACCAATATCCACCTATCCCAATTATCATTCCTAAGATACTTTTTATACTCCCGCTTTTATCCTTCTCCATCTCTTTCGCTAATTCTTCCGCATACTCTTTTGGTGAATCACCAAATATATCACTTACCGTCTTTCCCTCTTTCTCACCTTCTATTAAATGAAGCTCTGCATCTTCTAGAAAGGCGTCCACATCTTCTTCTTTAATTCCTTTTGTTATTAAATACACTTTCGTATCGATTAAAAACTTTTCCCCTTCTTTAGAAATCTTCATAATAATCCCTCCCTTATTAAACCGCTTCTCTTCTATTCGTCTTCATCATAATTTCAACGAAAGTTAAAATAAATAAACTTCCATATAAACATATAATTTGAAATAACATTGGCACGAGATCTTCCGATGTAAATGTTTTAAACACTAACATAATTGAAAGTGGAATGATTAAATATAAATTTTTAAACCATCCTTCAAAATATATATTTATAGCTACTGTGATGATAAAAATCCCACCAGCCACTATATAACTTTGCACTTCGGTGAATGTGAGCATTTTTGTCGGATATATCACATCTAATATCGTAACAGCTCCTAATAAAAACATTGGAGTAATCATAACTAGAGACCACATAGAAAACCATGTTTTTGTAAAGCTTGTTACGAAGGTCATTTTGCGAAGTAGAAAATTAGGACCTATAACAACTAAAATAAATGAAAAACTATAACCGATACACTGAATAAGTGAAATCTGTAACATTCCGTTATTCACTATTAAGATAGAAGCAATAATCCAAAATGATACGATATTCATTACTGTAAAACCAATTTGCTTCCACGTTTCCCATCTATCCTTTTCCATTACCTTTACAAGTTCATTTGCATATTCTTTCGGTGAGCTTCCGAAAATATCTTCTACACTCTTCCCCTTACTCTCACCTTCTATTAAATGCAACTCTGCATCTTCTAAAAAGTTTTCAATATCACTTTCTTTTACACTCTTTGCCGTCAAAAATAATCTCATATCTAATAAAAACTTTCGTGCTTCATTTGATAGCATTATTTTTCCCCCCCTTCCCTTCAAGTAGACGTTCTACACTACTTTGCATCGTTTCCCAGCGATCCATAAATTCATCAAGTGCTTCCTCGCCTTTTTCTGTTAATGTATAATATTTTCTCTTTGGACCAGATGGAGATTCCTTCATTACGCTTGTTATTAGTCCTTCTTTTTGCATTCGTATTAATAACGGATAAATACTTCCCTCACTCGCCATTGTAAAACCATACTTCGCTAGCTTTTCACTCATTTCATAACCGTATATTTCGCCTTCAGAAATAATAGCAAGTAAGCATCCTTCTAAAATCCCTTTCAGCATTTGACTTGTCGACATAATTTAAATCCTCCTACTATCTTGTTTTACAAGATAGATAAGCGTAAGTATCTTGCTTTACAAAATAGTATAGCAAAGACTATTTTGCAAAACAAGATAGCTAACGATATTTTTTCCAAATGTTTGCAGGAATTTCATTGTAGCCTCTCTAAATAGTGCACTATGAAAACTTTATTATGAAGGGATGTTTTTCATCATGGTTACAAATCGAGTTGTCTTTTTAACTGGTGCTGCGAGTGGTATTGGTTATGAAATGGGAAAGGCTTTTGCAAAAGAAGGTGCAAAAGTTGTGATTACCGATCGGCTTGAAGAACGTGCAAAAGAAGCTGCTGAACAATTACAAAATGAAGATTTTCAAGCTATCGGTTTAAAATGTGACGTTACATCTGAAGAGGAAATTACAGCAGCAATTTCTCAAACAGTTGATCATTTCGGTTCATTAGATATATTAATTAACAACGCAGGAATGCAACACGTTTCACCCATTGAAGACTTTCCAACTGAAAAGTTCGAGCTACTAATTCAAATTATGCAAATTGCTCCGTTTATCGCAATTAAGCATGCCTTTCCGATTATGAAACAACAAAAATATGGTCGTATTATTAATGTCGCTTCTATTAACGGCCTTGTCGGATTTGCTGGAAAAGCTGCCTACAATAGTGCAAAACATGGCGTAATTGGATTAACAAAAGTTGCTGCTTTAGAAGGTGCTACGCATGGTATTACTGTTAATGCCCTTTGCCCTGGTTATGTCGATACCCCTCTTGTACGTAATCAACTACAAGACTTAGCTACTACACGAAATGTACCACTTGAAAATGTTTTAGAAGATGTTATTTATCCACTCGTCCCACAAAAGCGCTTATTACAAGTACAAGAAATCGCTGATTATGCGATGTTTTTAGCGAGTGAAAAAGCTAAAGGTATAACGGGACAAGCTGTTGTTATAGATGGTGGTTATACTGCTCAATAAAAAATAAAGTTTGCTCAAGAAGAGCAAACTTTATTTTTTATCGCGAGGATCTTCGTACTTTAGTAATTGCCGCGGGAGCTTCTCAATTGCAACAATTACCCCATCTAATTTACTTTCAATACGGTGAAGTAAATATAATGTTACAACAATCGGAAACCCTACATTACCTATCATCTTGATCCACTCTTCCATCCTCTTCCCCTCCTTTCATTATATAAGTAAGAGAAAACACTGCATTTAGGCATAAAAAAACAAGCTATTATGTATTAGCTTGTTTTTCAAATAATGATGCAATTTCTCGTTTATAGTCCCCGCGTATAATACCTTTCTCAGTAATAATTCCTGTAATTAATTCATTCGGCGTTATGTCAAATGCTGGATTATAAACATCCGTTCCAATTGGTGCTACTTGTTTTCCAAAGATTTTCGTAACTTCTGTTTCATCTCTTTCTTCAATAATAATTTCGGCTCCAGTTTCTTTCGTAACATCAAATGTTGACAGTGGAGCAGCAACGTAAAATGGGATATTAAAGTGCTTTGCTAAAATAGCTAAATTCATTGTCCCTATTTTATTGGCTGTATCTCCATTTGCGACAATTCGATCCGCCCCCACAATAATCGCGTTTATTTCTTTCGTTTGAATAGCATGAGCTGCAGTATTATCTGTAATAAGGGTCACATCAATATTTGCTTGCTTCAATTCCCACGTCGTTAAGCGACCACCTTGTAAAACTGGCCTCGTTTCACACGCATATGCATGTAAACGCACACCTTTCTCTTTTCCAATATAAAAGGGAGCTAATGCAGTTCCGTATCTGGCAGTTGCGATACTTCCAGCGTTACAGATTGTTAAAATATTATCGCCATCTTTAAAACATGTTAACGCATATTCCCCAATATTTCGACACACCTCTTCATCTTCCTGTTGAATACGAAGCGCTTCTTCTTCTAATATTTTTTGTGCTTCTTTTATTGTAGTAATCTCTCGAATAGATTCTCTCATACGATCAATTGCCCAAAATAAATTTACTGCCGTTGGGCGTGATGTCCCTAAATAGTTACAGTCTCTATTAAACTTCTTTTGAAATTCTTCGATATGTAAAGTATTATATTTTTTCGCTGCAAGCGCCAAGCCAAATGCAGCTACAATTCCAATTGCAGGCGCTCCGCGTACTTCTAACATTATGATACTTTTCCAAACCTCTTCAATAGTCGTTAATGTTTTGTATTCTGTGCTATGTGGCAATTTCGTTTGATTTAATACCGCAATTGCATCACCTTTCCAACTTACAGATCTCGGAACAGTAACGATTGTACTCATGCTTTTACACCCCTTGAAACTGTCTGTTGAAATAATGTTCGAAACAGTTGAATATCAGCACTTTTAGATTCATATTTTATTAGTTCTTTTCCTAAGGATAGCGCTTGTTTCTTAGCTTGAATTCTTGTTTCTTTATTTTCTATTTCATCTAAATCTGCTACATGAGCTAAACCAATTGTTCTACGAATTAGTTCACATCCGGCAAATCCAACTGCATCAGTAAAGATATTTTGCAAAATAATTGGTAACCATTGTTTTTCTTTCGTATATGCTTCTATACCTTCTCCAATCCATAACTTTGTAAAAGTTTCTACAAAATAACTCCACGTCTTTTCTATATGGAAAAATAGTACACTTCTTTTTTCTTCTTCTCTAGATAAAGCATTTAATAATAGATTTGCAATAAATTGACCTATGTCAAATCCAAATGGGCCATATGTCGCAAATTCTGGATCAATCACTTTCGTTTCAGAAGGTGACGAAAAAATACTACCAGTATGTAAATCACCATGAATAAGAGTTTCTTTTCTTGTTAAGAACTTATATTTATATTGTGCTACTTTTAGTTTTAAAGTTTTATCACTCCAAAGTTCATCAACCACGAGCTGTAAATCTGGCTCATAATCATTTGTATCATAATGTCCAAACGGATCTGTAAACACTAAATCCTCTGTAATTTTACAAAGGTCCGGATTTACAAAGGTACCTTCTAGTACCCTCTTCTCTTCTGACTGTAAACCAAAATCTGAAGTATAAAATAAAACATGTGCTAGAAAACGGCCGATATGCTGGGATAAAAGCGGATATTCTTCTCCGTCTATTAATCCTTTTCTTGTAATTGTTAGTCTTGATAAGTCTTCTATTACCGTTATCGCTAACTCTTCATCATGACTGTACACTACTGGAACATAATCCGGTACATACTGCGCAAAAATTTGTAATGCCTTGCTTTCAATCGTTGCTCTTTTTATAGACAATGGCCAGCTTTCACCAACTACTTTCGCATATGGCAGTGCCTGTTTTATTATAATAGACTTCTCACCATCATCTAATTTGAACACGTAATTTAAGTTTCCATCTCCAATTTCATGACAAATGACATTTGCCTTCGCTTCAAAATAGCCATGATCTTTCGCATATTGTACAGCTGTTATTTCTGTTAATGAATAATACCCCATCGTCTTCTCCCCCTTTTTAAATTCAGAGGTTTTTCTAACACAGAAAAACCTCTTTTCACTAAGAAAGAGGTTTGAAGTTTATCTTCTCCCCTCTTATCTGCCAGAAAGTTTTACTTTCTGCTGGAATTAGCACCGTGCCTTTTGGCGTAATAAACGCCCCATTTCACAATGGTATTACGGTCGGTTGCTGGGCTTCATCGGGCCAAATCCCTCCACCTGCTCTTGATAAGAGTTATATAATTTTTTGAATTTTTAACTTTATGTTGAAGACTATACCAAGAATAAAAATCACTTGTCAACATTTTATTTGTATAATTCTGGACGACGATCCGCAAAAACTGGAATTCCTTTACGTACTTCTTTAATTTTCTCGAATACAAGCTCTCCAAATAAAATTGATTCCTCTTCATTCGCCTCTACTACAACTTCACCCCAAGGATCCACAATTAAAGAATGACCTGCAAACACATTATTCGGATCCTTTCCTGCTCTATTACAAGCAACAACATAACACTGATTTTCAACTGCTCTTGCTTGCAATAGCAAACGCCAATGTGCTAAACGAACTAATGGCCATTCAGCTACAACAAATAATACTTTTGCCCCTTTAACAGTATGGACACGCATCCACTCTGGAAAACGAATATCATAACAAATTGTTCCAGCGCATTCAACATCATCTAGCTTAAATTCGCCCGTACCATTACCAGCTATTAAATATTTATGTTCATCCATAAGCTGAAATAAATGTACTTTACTATATTCATTAACTAGTTCTCCTTCCTTGTTTACAACATACATTGTATTTGTAACACCTTGTTCCGTTTGCTTCGCTATGGAACCACCAACAATATGTACACCATATTGTTTCGACCATTCTTTTAACTTTTCTTTCGTTTCCAATCCATCCCTATCTGCAATTTCAGAAAGTCTTGTTAAATCATATCCTGTTGTCCATAATTCTGGTAAGACGATAACATCTGGCCTTTCCTTCATAGCTTCGCTTATTTTATTTTTAGCATTCTCAATATTTTTTTCTACATCTCCAAAAACAATATCCATTTGAATACATGCGACTTTCATTTTGTCAGCCCCATTCTTATTTTTTCTTTACAAAATACTGGAAAGATTATATCATTTGTCACTAGAATTGTAACAACTTTCAAAAGAGGTGGAAAGTATGAAATTATTTCAACCTTCTGAGATAGTAACATCATTGCCGACACAATTTTTCGCTTCACTTGTTGCAAAAGTTAACAAAGTCGTAGCAGCTGGTCACGATGTTATTAATCTAGGTCAAGGTAATCCAGATCAACCAACACCGCAGCATATCGTAAAAGCTTTACAAGATGCTGCAGAAAAGACCATTCATCATAAATATCCGCCATTTCGCGGACATGAAAGTTTAAAAGAAGCCGTGGCAACATTCTATCAACGTGAATATGATGTAGTAGTAAATCCAAAAACAGAAGTTGCTATTTTGTTTGGCGGAAAGGCTGGATTAGTAGAGTTACCAGTTTGTTTTACAAACCCTGGTGATACTATTCTCGTTCCAGATCCAGGCTATCCAGATTATTTATCAGGAGTTGCTTTAGCAAAAGCACAATTTGAAACAATGCCGCTTATTGCAGAAAATAATTTTTTACCAGATTATACGAAAATCGATGACTCTATTGCCGAGCGTGCAAAATTAATGTTTTTAAACTATCCAAATAATCCGACCGGTGCTACTGCATCAAAAGATTTTTTTGATACAACCATTAACTTTGCTAATGAACATAATATATTAGTTGTTCACGATTTTGCTTACGGCGCTATTGGATTTGATGGTCAAAAGCCCGTGAGTTTCTTACAAGCAGACGGTGCTAAAAATACAGGTATTGAAATTTACACTCTATCGAAAACTTTCAATATGGCTGGATGGCGTATCGCTTTTGCAGTAGGAAATGAAAGTGTCATTGAAACCATTAACTTTTTACAAGATCATATGTATGTTAGTATTTTTGGTGCAGTTCAAGATGCTGCCCGCGAAGCACTATTAAGTTCACAGTCTTGCGTAATAGACCTTGTAAATAGTTACGAATCTCGACGAAACGCTCTTATTTCAGCTTGTCACTCAATTGGTTGGAATGTAGACATTCCAACAGGGTCATTCTTTGCATGGCTTCCTGTTCCAAAAGGATATACCTCTGAGCAATTTTCTGATATTTTACTAGAAAAAGCACATGTTGCAGTTGCTCCTGGTGTTGGATTCGGTGAGCATGGCGAAGGATATGTCCGCGTTGGTCTCTTGCATACAGAAGATAGATTACGAGAAGCCATTAATCGAATTGATAATTTGAATTTTTTCAAAAAGTAATTGACAACATAAAAAATATCTGACAAAATTCAGTTATCTTAAAAATTTAAACATTTCTAAATACTTCTTATCAAGAGCAGGTGGAGGGACGAGCCCGACGAAACCCGGCAACCGATCTACAATTGTAGACACGGTGCTAATTCTCGCAGCATTACGCTGACAGATAAGGAGCTGGTTGTAAAAAAACCTCTCCTTAGCTGAGAGGTTTTTTTATTTAACTAGGAGGTTATAACAATGAGCGGAATTATAGCGACATATTTAATTCATGATGATTCACATCACTTAGAAAAAAAGGCGGAACAAATTGCACTCGGTTTAACAATTGGCTCTTGGACTCATTTGCCACATTTATTGCAAGAACAATTAAAGCAGCATAAAGGTAACGTCATTCATGTTGAGGAATTAGCTGAACATGAACATACCAATTCGTATTTACGTAAAAAAGTAAAACGCGGAATTATTAAAATCGAATATCCGCTATTAAACTTCAGTCCAGATTTACCAGCGATTTTAACGACTACATTTGGAAAGCTATCACTTGATGGCGAAGTAAAATTAATTGACTTAACTTTTTCAGACGAGTTAAAAAAATATTTTCCTGGTCCAAAATTCGGGATAGATGGTATTCGAAATCTTTTACAAGTGCATGATCGTCCCCTTTTAATGAGTATTTTTAAAGGAATGATTGGACGAAACATTGGGTATTTAAAAACACAATTACGCGATCAAGCAATTGGTGGTGTAGATATAGTAAAAGATGATGAAATATTATTTGAAAATGCATTAACACCACTTACGAAACGCATTGTATCCGGAAAAGAAGTTTTACAATCTGTCTACGAAACATACGGACATAAAACGTTATATGCTGTAAATTTAACAGGACGAACTTTTGATTTAAAAGAAAATGTAAAACGTGCAGTAGAAGCTGGAGCTGATATTCTATTATTTAACGCATTTGCTTACGGACTAGATGTACTACAATCACTTGCAGAAGATGATGAAATCCCAGTTCCTATTATGGCACATCCTGCTGTAAGTGGTGCTTATTCAGCATCCAAGTTATATGGAGTTTCATCTCCATTATTACTTGGAAAGCTACTACGTTATGCTGGGGCTGACTTTTCATTATTCCCATCTCCATACGGAAGTGTTGCGCTAGAAAAAGAGGAGGCTCTTGCTATCTCAAAATATTTAACTGAAGACGATGCATTTTTCAAGAAGAGCTTTTCTGTTCCGTCTGCTGGTATTCATCCTGGTTTCGTTCCCTTTATTGTACGAGATTTCGGTAAAGATGTTGTTATTAATGCTGGTGGCGGGATACACGGACATCCAAATGGAGCGCAAGGCGGGGGTAAAGCTTTCCGTACTGCAATTGATGCTACTTTGCAAAATAAACCGCTCCATGAAGTAGACGACATAAATTTGCATAGTGCACTACAAATATGGGGAAATCCCTCTCATGAGGTGAAACTATGAGTATTCAAGTATTTTGTGATTTCGATGGCACGATTACAAATAATGATAACATTATGTCCATTATGGAAAAATTCGCACCACCAGAAGCCGAAGAAGTAAAGAATAAAATTTTATCACAAGAACTATCCATTCAAGAAGGTGTTTCTCAATTATTTCAATTAATACCTACTAATCTGCACGATGATATTATTCAATTTTTAATAGAAACTGCTGAAATCCGTAGTGGTTTTCATGAGTTTATACAATTCGTAAAGGAAAATAACATTTCTTTTTACGTGATATCAGGTGGAATGGATTTCTTCGTCTATCCACTCTTACAAGGAATCATTCCAAAAGAGCAAATTTATTGTAATGAAACAGACTTTTCAGCAGAGTTTATTACAGTTAAATGGCCTCATTCTTGTGATGATCATTGCCAAAATCATTGCGGATTATGTAAATCATCATTAATCCGTAAATTAAGTGATACAAATGACTTTCATATTGTAATTGGAGATTCTATTACTGATTTACAAGCCGCGAAACAAGCGGATAAAGTATTCGCTCGCGATTTTCTTATTACAAAGTGTGAAGAAAATCATATTGCTTATACACCGTTTGAAACATTTCAAGATGTGCAAGCTGAATTAAAACTTTTGTTGGAGGTGAAATTATGAAACAACTTTTTCGTCAATGGTATGACTTGAGCGAGATAAAAAAAGAATTAACAACACGAAATTGGTTCCCGGCAACAAGTGGTAATATTTCTATAAAGGTTAGTCATGAACCACTTACTTTTCTTATTACAGCAAGCGGTAAAGATAAAACAAAAACCACTCCAGATGATTTTCTATTAGTAGATCATGTAGGAGTTCCCGTTTTAGAGACTGAATTACGCCCTTCAGCAGAAACAATATTGCATACACACATTTATAACAATACGAATGCCGGGTGTGTACTTCATGTTCATACAACTGATAATAATGTCATCACAAATTTATATAGTGATGCAGTCACACTTCAAAATCAAGAAATTATTAAAGCTCTCGATATTTGGGAAGAAGGTGCAACAATTCAAATTCCTATTATTGAAAACCATGCCCATATCCCAACACTTGGAGAAAACTTCCGAAAGCATATACAAGGAGATTCGGGAGCAATATTGATTCGTAACCACGGTATTACCGTATGGGGCCGAGATAGCTTTGATGCAAAGAAGAGATTAGAAGCTTATGAGTTTCTATTCCAATTTCATATAAAACTATTATCAATTCAAGGAGGCGTTTCTAATGGCGCAAATTCGTATTCATGAAGTAAATACTCGCATTGAAAATGAAGTGGAAGTATCTAAATTTCTACAAAAGGAAGGCGTTTTATATGAGAAATGGAATATTTCTAAACTTCCTACTCATTTAAATGAAAATTATTCTTTAACAGATGAAAACAAAGCTGAAATATTAGCTGTGTTTTCAAAAGAAATTGCTGATGTTTCAGCACGCCGAGGTTATAAAGCGCATGATGTAATTTCACTTTCAAATAGCACACCTAACCTTGACGAACTATTAATTAATTTTCAAAAAGAACACCATCATACTGATGATGAAGTTCGCTTTATTGTTAGTGGTCATGGCATCTTTGCCATTGAAGGAAAAGACGGAACATTCTTTGACGTTGAACTTGAGCCAGGTGATCTCATATCTGTTCCTGAAAATGCAAGACATTATTTTACTTTGCAAGATGATCGCCAAGTTGTAGCTATTCGTATTTTTGTTACAACTGAAGGCTGGGTTCCAATCTATTAAGGTAGTTAGTTGAATAAAAGGACTTGGATCCCCTTTTCCAAACTTTTATTCACTCTACATATATACATCCTCCTATGGAACAGGCTTATTTCATTTTGAAATAAGCCTGATTTTTTATTTACTTGAAAGTACCATTTCATCACAAATTTAACACCTTAATTTTTTCAAGTGCATTTTTTGAACATTTATTGAATTTTTTCTGAAAATTCTGTTTTATATGTGATATACTACAATTAACTAAGAAGGAAAAGAATATCGCAAACAGAGGGGGATAATCATGAGCTTACTTATCGCACTTATACTTGGAGTTACATGTGGAGCATTTCCTGTTATTTTAGGAGCTATTATGGAAGAGTTAGAAATTGGTGTTTTAGGATTTGTCGCATCTTGTGTAAGCGCTTTATTATTTGGTTTATTCGGCGCTATTCCTGTTTCAATTCTGTGTGCTTTTTATATAATACGCCATGCTCGTACAAAACAATTTGGTCCTAATCACATCGCACAAATTATCCCGTTCCCGGTTGAACGATGCCGCCGTGCTTCTAACTTATAATTATAAAAATTAAAGATGGCTAAATAAATAAAAGTCCTCAAATGAGGACTTTTATTTATTTTCTTCTAGAAATTGAAACAATTCTTGTAGATGTAGGGCATCTTCACCATAGCTAACAGATACATGAAATATACCATCAATCTCAGCTTGCATATAAAGATCCACTCCATCACGATCATATTTCAATGCCAAATAAAACTCCATTTCTTCTAACATCTTTTTTGAGGTTCGAATTACATAATGCCCCTTCTCATCTCTTCCATATTCAAATTCTGGTTCAAAATCATATTTTTGTTTAAAAGCTTCTTTTTGTTTTTCATTGATTTGCATACAAGTAGCTCGCTGTAAAGTATCAATCATCTCATCAAACTTTTGAAAGTCCACCTCGTTTACCCCCTTATATATTTTTTATATAATACTTGTGTTCCACTATTTTCTTCGCCACCCTTAATTAACTCTTCATACAATTCTTTCGCCAAACTTAAGCCTGGAACTGGTAATTGTAATTTTTCTGCTTCCTCTAAAGCAATTTTCATATCTTTCATAAAATGCTTTACATAAAATCCTGGCTCAAAGTCTCCTTTTAACATTCGAGGAGCTAAATTACTTAATGACCAGCTACCTGCTGCCCCTGTTGAAATACTCTCTAACACTTTATCTGGATTCAGTCCAGCCTTCTTCGCGTAAGCAACAGCCTCACATACTCCAATCATATTGGAAGCAATCGCAATTTGATTGCACATTTTTGTATGTTGTCCACTCCCAGCCGGTCCTTGTAATTGAATGTTTGTTCCTAACTTTTCAAGTAAAGGTAAGCATCTATCATATATTTCTTTCTCTCCACCTACCATAATTGCGAGTTTTGCTTCTTTCGCGCCAACATCTCCTCCTGAGACAGGTGCATCTAACGTATATATTTTTTTGCTTTTTGCAACTTTATTAATACGTTTTGCTAAAGTAGGTGTAGATGTCGTAAAGTCAATTGCTATCGTACCTTCTTTTGCATGTTCTATAATTCCTTCTATACCAAAATACACTTCTTCTACATCATGTGGATATCCAACCATTGTCATTACAATATCAACTTGCTTCACTAACTCTTTTGGCGTATCACACCAATGTGCACCATCTTGTACTAACGAATCTGTTTTTGCCTTCGTTCTATTATATACATATACTTTATGACCATCCTGCATTAAGTGATAAACCATACTTTTTCCCATTACGCCAATACCAATGAAACCTATTGATAAAGTTTTATGTTCCATTTTCTCATCCCCTTTGTTCTAATAAATCATTTACCATCTTTCGGAACTCTTTATTAAAGTCATCATCCATACTATTTTTCACATTTGAAAATAACATAACAAAAGTTCCTTTTTCTTTATTAAAATTATTGAAAGTGTTCCAACCAGATAATACACCATGATTATGAAAATAATCTGGATATATATAAAAACTAAATGCATATTTCCGTTCCGCTGAAGGTGAAAACATTGTTTGTATACTTTGTTCAGAAAGAAGTTTTCCATTTATAATTGCTTCGTCTAATTTCTTCATATCTCCAACTGTCGTATACATCTCACCACAACCATATAGCCAATCCATGCCTAGCTTTTGTGCTGGTACAAGCTCTTGATTTTTTTTCACATAACCCTTTGTAAAATTTTTATCTCCAGGCACCATATTTCCCATGCCGGATTCATACATATCTGCTTTTACAAATATATTTTCTTTTATGTAATCTCCTAAAGGTTTTTTCGATATATGTTCTATTATATAAGCAAGCACCATATAATTATAATCTGTATATCTCCAACCTGTTCCTGCAGGAAATTCTAAATTTTGACGTCCAATCCAATTAATTAACTGTAAACGGGAAGCAGCATTAACATTGCCTTTTGCGTGTTCAGGTAAACCAGAGGTATGCGTTAATAAATGATATAGCGTAATATTTTTATTCTCCGGAAATGAAGGAATATATTTATTTACATTATCTTGAATATTCAATTTCCCTTGTTCTTGCAACTGTAAAATAGATGTGGCAACCACTGTTTTCGTAATAGAACCGATACGATATTTTGTCTGAGGCGTATTTTCAATTTTATTTTGAACATCAGCATACCCATATCCTTTATTCAAAATAACATGCTCTTTATCTGTTACCAAAACTGTTCCATTGAATTGCTTTCCGACTAAATATTGATCTAATTTTTGAGATATGCTAGCATAATCAATTTGTTGCTCTTCTTTTTCTTCTATATTCCCTTGTACTTCCGATTCAATAGTAGGATTCACTTTAGTTGTTAATACAGTGTTTTCCTTTATATTGGGGCTAACAAGAAAATAGTATACCCCACCGCCAACTATAGCAGACAGTGAAGCCATGACCATTACTTTTTTTATCATATTGATCCTCCATAATTCCTTAGCTAAAAATTGTCCCCCTATTCTATTATCAAACAATAAAAAAAAATCGCAACAATTTGTTGCGAAAAATTACATTTTTTCTTTTCTATACACACATACTTGATTCTTCCCATTTTTTTTCGCTTCATATAATGCAATATCCGCTCGTTGCATTAATTCTTCTCTTGTAGTTCCTTGTTCATATAACGCAACTCCAAAGCTAGCTGTTAACTTTGAAATTCCAGTGAATTGCTTTGTTTCAATGAAGAATCGTAATGACTCCGCAACTTGAAATGCTTCCTTTTCTACTGTATTTGTCACTAATATAATGAATTCTTCTCCTCCCCATCTTGCAAATACATGTTGCTGCTCCATTTTAGATTTCATAAGCTCTGCAAGTTGTATTAATGCCAAATCGCCAAAATCATGACCATATGTGTCATTAACTGTTTTAAAATTATCTATATCAAATAAAATAATTGCTATTTTCTCATCAGTACGTATTACCTTTTCCCATTCTACCTCTAGTATTTGTTGAAACTTTAAACGATTATAAATCTCTGTTAATGAATCTATCATAGCAAGTCTTTCTTGTTCTTGATAGATTTCATCTAATTCTGTAATTTCCGTGCACTTTACAATAAATCTTGATAAATCTTCTGGCAATGGTGTCGCACGTAATAGAAAAGTAGATACTGTCCCTTCATAATTTAACATCTTAATTCTTCTACCGCTTGATAAAGTATCGTCTAGCCATGTTATATCATGCGTCGTCGAGTAGTATCCATTTTCTCTAATAAAATGTTCAGCAAATACTAAATGTTGCTCACGATAGGCAAACAAATTTTCATATCCGAAAAACGTTAAAAAATTTGTATTACAATCAACAATTTCATCATCTTCTACTATAAATAATAAATCATTTTGAAAATCAAACATCGTTTGAAGCAGTTCCTGTTGCAAACTAACTTGCCTTACTAAAGAAAGTTGATACAAACTCTTATTCACTTCTTCTAACACTGCTTGCGGAGTTACAGGGGCTATTACAATATTACGTATTCCTAATGCGAGTACATCTGTAAATTCTTTTGTTATTTGTTGATCCCAAATGACAATAAATGTACTTTGCAAGGTATACATATTCTTTATATATTTTATTTGAGAATAATCTGTTACATACATAATTATAATGTGCGGTTTCGTTCTTTGAAATAATAATTCGCCCTCTTCAAAACTATTTGCTATAAACATACATTTTGGATGAATATTTTCTATCGTTTGTTGATGTTTACATCCATTTTCTATATAAAGGACATTTAACTGCAAATCTTGTAACACATTTTGGAAAACCGTATTCTCTAATAAAAAATGTAGTATGTTCATCACTAGTCTTCACTCACTTCATATATCTTGTTCTACTGAATTCCTCACAAACATTTTTAAAAGACTATTACCCAATAAACTTTAATTTGTGAGAGATACATATTAACAAGCTAATTGAGAATGTTATCTTCCCTTTTCACTCTATAAATTCCTTTTTTAGTGTATGATTATAGGAATTATATCGTTTGTATGAATGCCCTAGCTTATTTCTTAAAACTTGACAATTAAAATAAAGATATTATATTCTTAAATTCGATAACTTACAAAATGTAAGTAATATATATTGCGTTTTCCCGATAATTTTATATGCAATTTGGAGGATATATAATGACAAACGACAACTTTTTTAACGTTCTATATGAACGCACATCTACACGTGCATTCAACCCAAATAAAGAAATCTCATCTACAGAATTACACGAGATTTTAAAAGCCGCAGCACAAGCACCTTCCGCTTGGAACTTACAACACTGGAAATTCCTTGTTTTTCAAGGTGAAGATGTACAAAAACGATTACACCCGATAGCTTATAACCAACAACAAATTCTTGATGCTTCTGCAGTAGTCGCTATTTTAGGTGATTTAGAAGCTTATAAAAATGTTGAGCCAGTATATGGTCCAATTGTAGAACAAGGATTTATGAAAGAAGAAGCAAAAGAACGCTTAGCTAAAAATATTGAATCTGCATATGCTCGTGAACAATTCTCAAGAGATGCTGCCTTTTCAAATGCATCTTTAGCAGCAATGCAACTTATGCTTGCAGCTAAAGCGACTGGTTGGGACACTTGTGCTATTGGTGGCTTTAATCCACAAGCACTGACAGACGAATTTAACGTTTCATCTCGTTACGTTCCAATTATGCTTATTACAATTGGTGAATCAACTTTAAAAGGCCACCCTGCACCACGTATGAGCGTAGAGCAAGTGAGCGAGTGGGCAAAATAATAAAAAACGAAGGTAACTACGTTGCCTTCGTTTTTTTATTTCCTGTCACACTTTTGTAATATTACTACAAATCATTCGACATTTATACTTATGGAAAAGTATATTCTATTCCCTCCTCATAAGTAAACGTGACGTTTCGTGTCGAATTTTGTTAAGGTGTTGAAATATACCCGTGTATTTTTGTTACAATTGTGATACAATGATAACAAATAGATAACAAGAGAGGGATTTTCATTGAGTTCATACGGAAGCTTTATCGCACTTTTATGCTACATAGTAACTGTACTGCTTCTATATTTTATTGGTGATGCCGCAAACATCTCCATTTTACAATTCCCAAAAGAAGAAGCATTCCAATTAGAATCAGAAAAACATACTGCACGATCCATTGTACCACTACTCCTAGCTCTTCCTGTATATATCATCGTTTTATATAAAAGTAAAAAAGTGTAAAGGCTACCCATTTCATTTATTTCGGTGGTTTTTACATTTTTTTGTTATATTACCCCTATTTTAAACATCATTCCATACTAAACACCCAGCTAGTCATTTAAAATGAGAAAATCCCCTAGAAAAAATTCCACTCTCTGTCCAGTCACTTACTACCGAACTTACATAGATTATAAGTGTGAAGGGGGTGATGAGGATTATGTTTGGATCATTTGGATGCTGTGATAACTTTAGAGACTGTCATCATCATGAAAGAGAGCGCGACCATCGTGAGAAGGAGAGAGAGGTTAAGCCACAACAACCAGCTGTATGTAACGTACTTGCTAGCATTTCAGTTGGAACAGAGCTTTCTCTATTAAGCGTTAAAGGTGTTGGATCTTTCAACAATGTAATTTTTGAAGGTTTCTGTAACGGTGTTGCTCTTTTCTCTGCTTTAGCTCGTAATAACAATGACAAAGACAATAAAGATAACAACAAAGATGATAAGCACAATCAAAACCGAAATACTTTTACTGGTATTTTACGTGTATGCCCATCTGATATCGTTGCTATCGCTATCTAATTCTGTACCTTATCCTCTAGTAAGAAAATAAGATTTACTTTTCTCATAGAAAAAACCTGAGACCGATTTCAATCGACTCAGGTTTTTTTATTACTTATATGCTTTTAACTAGTTCAACAACTTCTTCAGCAGTTGACATCATTAATGCTTTTTCTGCTAATGTTTCCATTTCTGTTTTTGACAACTTGCTTAGTTGTGTTCTTGCAGGAAGAATAGATGTTGCACTCATACTGAACTCATCTAAACCTAATCCTAATAATAATGGAATAGCAAGTGAATCGCCCGCCATCTCACCACACATACCAGCCCATTTGCCTTCTTTATGAGCAGCATCGATAACCATTTTTACAAGACGTAAAATAGATGGGTTATATGGTTGGTATAAGTAAGATACTTGTTCGTTCATACGGTCTGCAGCCATTGTGTATTGGATTAAATCATTTGTTCCAATAGAGAAGAAGTCAACTTCTTTCGCAAATTGATCTGCTAATACTGCTGAAGCTGGGATTTCAACCATCATACCAACTTCAATAGAATCAGAAACAGTTGTACCCGCTTCTACAAGTTTCGCTTTCTCTTCTAATAAAATTGCTTTCGCTTGACGGAACTCATCAAGAGTTGCAATCATTGGGAACATAATTTTTAAGTTACCGTATACGCTAGCACGAAGTAATGCACGAAGTTGTGTACGGAACACATCTTGCTCATCAAGACATAAGCGAATTGCACGGTATCCTAAGAATGGGTTCATTTCTTTTGGTAAATGTAAGTATGGAAGCTCTTTATCTCCACCGATATCAAGTGTACGAACAACGACTGGTTGACCCTCTTTTACACCTTCAAGAACTGCTTTATACGCTTCGAACTGCTCTTCTTCTGTTGGAAGATTGTCACGGCCCATGTATAAGAATTCTGTACGGTATAAGCCAACGCCTTCTCCGCCATTATCGATAATACCTTGTACATCATTTGGTGTTCCGATATTTGCAACAAGCTCAACGTGATGTCCGTCACTTGTTACAGTAGCTTGGTCTTTTAATTTTGCCCATTCAGCTTTTTGCTCTTCAAATTTCGCTTTCTTTTCTTCAAACGAACGAAGAGTTTCTTCTGATGGGTTTACAATTACTTCTCCATCTAAACCGTCAATGATAACGATATCGCCGTTTTGGATTTTTTCCATAACAACTTTCGTACCAACAACAGCTGGAATTTCCATAGAACGAGCCATAATTGCAGAGTGAGATGTACGTCCACCGATATCAGTAGTAAAACCTTTTGCATACTTACGGTTTAACTGAGCTGTATCAGATGGTGTTAAATCTTCAGCAATGATGATTACCTCTTCAGAAATTGTACCAGGATTTGAGAAGTTAATTCCTAGTAAATGTGCAAGAACGCGTTTTGTTACGTCACGAATGTCCGCAGCACGTTCTTTCATATATTCGTTATCCATGTTTTCAAACATAGAAATAAACATTGATGCAACTTCATCCATTGCAAATTCAGCATTTACTTTTTCGCTATTTACTTTATCTTTTACTGGGTTTACTAGTTCTGGATCATTTAACACTAATAAATGTGCTTCAAAGATCGCAGCTTTGTCAGCACCTAGTTCAGCAAATGCGTGGTCTTTAATAGCTTCTAATTCAGTTTTTGCTTTCTCAAGCGCAGCGTCTAAGCGTGCAATTTCTGCAGCTTCGTTTGTAATTGATTTCTTTTCGATGTTAAATTCAGGATTTTCAAGTCTGAAAGCCTTTGCAATAGCAATCCCACTTGATGCAGCGATCCCTTGAATATTAAGAGTCATTATTCTCCTAATCCTTCGTTTTTCATAGTTTCTTCGATAGCTGCTAGTGCTTGAGCTGCATCATCACCATTTGCAGTGATTTTAATTTCTGCGTTTTGTTGAATGCCTAAAGACATAACGCCCATGATTGATTTTAAATTAACGTTCTTTCCGTTATACTCTAAGTTAATGTCAGAACCGAATTTGCTTGCAGTGTTTACAAGTAGAGTTGCTGGACGAGCATGAATTCCTGAGTCGCTAGTTACTTTAAAGATTTTTTCCATGATAATTTATCTCCTTTAAATTACAGTATTTTTTAGTTGTATAGACGTGAGTACTACACCATCTATTGTATATAATAGGCGATGTTCGGTCAACCACATCGCCTATTATAATTATAAACATTTTGCGTCAAATTCCTACTGAATGTCAATAATAGCGGTTTCGCCCTTCTTAACATTTCCATCTTTTTTCAATTCGACTTGTTGCCCTTGTTGTAAGTTTGTAAAGACAATTGGTGTAATGATAGATGGTGCATTTTCTTTTACAAATGCAAGATCTACTTTTAATAATGGTTGGCCTTGTTTCACCTTGTCGCCTTGTGCTACAAGCGCTTCAAAACCTTCACCATTTAATTTTACAGTATCAATACCAAAGTGGATTAAAATTTCTTTTCCGCCTTCAGATTGAATACCAATCGCATGTTTTGTAGGGAATACATTGACAATCTCACCATTAACTGGAGAAACTACTGTTCCTTCAGTTGGCTCAATTGCAAATCCATCTCCCATCATTTTTCCTGAGAATACTTGGTCAGGTACTTCTGTAATCGGTAAGATTTTCCCTTCAATTGGTGATACAATTGTTTCATTTTCATCAACTTTTTGAGGAGTTTCTTCCACTTTTACAGGTTCTTCTTTTTCAACATGAGGTGTACGGCCTGACATAATATCATGAATTTGTGATTTTAATGTGTCAGATTTCGGTCCGAAAATAGCTTGAATGTTATTTCCAACTTCAAGTACACCAGCTGCTCCAAGTTCTTTTAAGCGGTCTTTGTTTACATTCTTTTGTTCGTTAACTTGAACACGTAAACGAGTAATACAAGCATCTAAAGAAGCAATGTTTTCTTTACCACCAAGTGCTACTAATACTTCACGAGGAAGTTCGCCTGCTTCTGCTTTTCCTGCGCCGTCATTTGCATTTGCCACTTCACGACCAGGTGTTTTTAGATTCCATTTACGAATTGCAAAGCGGAATCCGAAGTAGTAAATAACTGCTAGTACAAGACCAACAATAATTACCCACCACCATGCTGTACGGCCTGGTAGTACACCGAATAATAGGAAGTCAATTAAACCACCAGAGAATGTCATACCAATTTTAACACCTAAAATTTGCATTGTCATAAATGATAGACCAGCAAATACAGCGTGAATTCCGAATAATACTGGCGCTACGAATAAGAATGAAAATTCAAGTGGCTCTGTAATACCTGTTAAGAAAGATGTTAATGCTGCAGAACCTAAAATACCTGCTGCTAATTTTTTATTTTCTGGACGTGCTTCATGGTACATTGCTAAAGCTGCTGCTGGAAGACCAAACATCATGAACGGATACTTACCAGTTGTAAATGTACCTGCTGTTAATTCTACACCGTCTTTTAACTGTGCCATAAAGATTTTTTGGTCACCACGGATTAATTCGCCAGCTGCATTTGTATACTGACCGAATTCGAACCAGAACGGTGAATAGAAAATGTGATGTAATCCAAATGGAATTAATGAACGTTCAATTAAACCAAATATAAATGCTGCGATTGTTCTATTTGCATCAATCATTTGATGTGAGAACGTGTTTAAGCCACCTTGAATGTATGGCCAAATGAAGCACATGATAATACCTACTATTAAAGAGAATGTTGCAGTTGCGATCGGTACGAAACGCTTACCTGCAAAGAAACCTAAGTATGATGGTAATTCAATGTTGAAGTATTTATTATAGCAATATGCCGCTACTATCCCGACGATAATACCACCAAATACTCCTGTTTGTAGCGTTGGAATACCTAATACGTTTGCATACGCTGGATCTGCAAATCCAATTTTTACTGGGTCTGCTCCAGAACTTGTTACTTTCACTAGCTTATCTACTTCTAAGAACACACTCATCGTTTTGTTCATAATTAAGTAGCCGACGAATGCTGCTAAACCAGCTACTCCGTCTCCACCAGCTAAACCAATTGCTACCCCAACTGCGAATAATAATGCAAGGTTAGCGAAAATAATATCACCAGATTGTTCCATAATTTTTGCAACCATTACGAACCAATCTGCTTTTAAAGCAGGAATAACATTTGTTAACTGTGGATTTTGAAATGCATTACCAAATCCAAGTAAAATACCTGCCGCCGGTAAAATCGCTACTGGAAGCATTAACGCTTTCCCGACTTTTTGAAGAACACCAAAGATCTTCTTAAACATGGAAACCCTTCCTCTCTTATCTATATTGATACCTTCCGACAAACGCCAAAAAGACATGAGGAAAAAAAGATAGAACGATAGCTATACAAAGGGTAGTATATCCCTTTCTCTAGCTTACATTCCTTACTTTTCTCCACTCATGCCTGATCGAATCAGTAACACGTGTCAAAAATAGGTTTACGTATAAGTTCACTATAATTAAGGCAAACGTTTTCGTTACTCACCTTAATGTGTTTGTCGAAATTTGTATAACTTTGCAATAGTTATTATACATAACTATTGTAAGCGATTCAATCATTTTTTTTAACGTTTTCATTTTAGACAAAAATATATAACTTTTTACACATGCTCTGCCTTTACTAAGCGTTGCAAGTGCATCGTTAAATAAATACTTTCAGCTTCATATACAGGTAGTTGCAACTCTTTTTGCATGACCTTAACTAGCTTCCAAGCCAAGTTATAGCAAACTGGATACTCGGCCTTTAATAAATCAGCAAAACTTTGTGATTCCTCTACTTTTTCTCCTTTTTTCACCCTCTCAATAGCATATTGAAGATGACGAATAAGACGTAAATAATGAATGCTCTCTTGATCTAATGTAATTTGTAAGTTTGTCTCAATTAAAGATACAAGTTGTGCAATGAGACGGGAGTTTTGATTAACTGAAGATAAATCAGAATTTGTAAGCGAACTGTAAATGTGAAGTGCAATAAAACCAATTTCTCCTTCAGGCAATGCAATTTGCAAACGAGAATTTAAAAGTTCTACAACACCTTCCGCAATTTCATATTCCTCTGGATAGAGCATTTTTGTTTCAACTAAAAAAGGATTATCAATTGTAAGTCCTTGTTTTAACCTTTTAATCGCAAATGAAATATGATCTGTTAACGCAATATGAATATGTTCATTTAGTGGAGATTTCGCTTTCCCTTGAATGTACAGCATAATATCGTTCATCAATTCAATTAATTTTTCACTAATATGCGGCACTAATAATTTGTACTGTTCACGATCACGTTCATTTTTTAAGACAAACATTTTTTCGATTTGTTCTTGCTCCAAGACATCTTTCGCTTTTTTCCCAAATCCAATTCCTTTACCAATCACTACTACTTCCTCGTGTTCCGGATGGCTAGCAATGATGACATTATTATTTAAAACTTTTTTAATTTCTAGATAATTACTCATATAACACCACCCTCGTACTTAAATAGCCTACTTTTATGTTACAGAATATTCTTCTTTGTCGTCAATGTAAAACATCTGCCATTTAATAAAAATTCATTTTTTAGACATGTTTATATATGATGCGTATAATGTAAGAGCAACTGTACATAGAAAGGGGATAACAGCATGATTAAAATGTTTGTAAGTGATATCGATGGTACAATGATGCAACACGGAGGTCTTATTGACGAACAAGATGTTGCGGCACTGCGCAGCCTTGCCGAGCAAAATGTTATTCTTTGCTTCGCTTCCGGAAGACTTGATAATGAAATTGCAGACTTAATGAAAGCTGTAAATACAAATTTTCATCGTATTAGTGTAAATGGTGTTTTTGTATATACACATGAAAATAAACAGCTATTATCTGCAACTTTTGATTCCAGCATACTTCCCGATTTGTTAGCTATGACGAATGAAGATCCTTATTTCCGTTATGTAAGTGATGAACATAATTATTACATTGAAGAGAAAACACCTTTTATTCAAGAACTTGAACAACAGGTAACTATGACTTCTGTTGAAGAACCAAACTTACTACAGAAAATTGATGATACAATTTTCCCAAATAAAATTTCTGTCGGTGGAACAAAGGAGAACTTACAACTCCTTCAGAAAAAAATTGATGAAAAATTCCACGGGAAAGTTAGTACTTTCATCTCTGCAGAACAATGTTTAGATGTAATGCCACCAAATGTTAGTAAAGGCTCTGCCATTTCTGTTTTATTAAATGAGTTTCAAATAAAACCTGAGGAAATTGCTTGTATAGGGGATTCATATAATGACATTCCTATGTTTTCTTTAACTCCTCACAGTTTTGCTATGTCGCAAGCAGATGATGCAGTAAAAAATCACGCTCACTATGTAGTAAATCACGTCAAAGATGCTGTTAACCACGTAATTACTCATAATAAAAATACGACTCATTCCTTATAAGGATGAGTCGTATTTTTATTTCTTTACATGTTAACCATTTTCAATTCCACTGTACTTCACAAACTGAAATATACTATTTGTTACGTGCGATATTCGTAATAAATTTATAACGATCTCCACGATAAATACATTTCACGTACTCTAGCGGTACCTCACCTTCTGAATATGACCATTGACGCATGACAAGTACAGGCGCCTTTTTAGGAATATGCAGATGTTCAGCTTCATTTTCCGTCGCAACGGAAGCTTCAATTGACTGAGTAGCGCTAACAAGTTTAAAGCCCAGTTTTTTCTCTAAATGTTCATATAAAGATTGTTGCAATATCTCTTCGTTAATATCTTTTACAAGAGCTGGCGACAAATATGTCGTCTCAAAAGCAATCGGTTCATCATCAGCTAAGCGAATACGCCTCACTTCATAAACCGATTCCCCCTCCTGTATTCTTAACCGGTCTGCTATTTTAGCAGTAGCTGGAACTAGGCGGAAACTAAGTAATTGACTACTTGGATTCATTCCACGAGAAATCATGTCTTCTGTGAATCCCGTCATTCCTTGCAACTTTTGTTCCACTTTCGGAAGTTGGACAAATGTTCCAATTCCACGCTTCCGATATAAATAGCCTTGTTCCACTAAATTATTAATCGCCTGTCTGATTGTCATACGACTCACTTCGAACTTATCACAAAGTTCATTCTCAGATGGGATTTTATCTCCCGGCTTCCATTCGCCGTCCTCAATTAGCTGTTTCACCCACTCTTGAATCTGATAATAGATCGGAAATGGTGAATACTTGTCGATGTTCATCAGCAATCGCCTCACTGCATAAAGATAGAGCTTCTTGATCAGCGATTACGGTTACATTCGGATGACGTTGTAAAACTGTAGCCGGACACTCTTCACTATATTCACCTTGCAATAATTCTTTAACAGCTTCTGCCTTTTTAGAACCCATCGCAACAAGTAGAACTTGTTTCGCTTTCATAATGCTTCCAATTCCCATTGTAATCGCATGAGTTGGCACATCTTCTTCTTTTTCGAAGAAGCGAAGGTTTGCTTGGCGTGTAGATTCTGTTAATTCAACAATGTTTGTTGGAGAATTAAACGGTGTTCCTGGCTCATTAAATCCGATGTGACCGTTTTCACCGATTCCAAGAATCTGTAGGTCAACTGGGTTAGCAGCTAGAATGCTCTCGTAACGTTTGCACTCTTCCTCTAAATCACTTGCCATCCCGTTTGGTACATAAGTTTGTTTAAATGGAAGATGATCAAACAACTGTTCTTGCATGAAATAGTGATAGCTGTTTTTATCTTCATGTGGTAAATTTACGTACTCATCTAAGTTTACAGTGGTTACACGGCTTGTATCAAGTTTATTTTTTCGTATTTCTGCATAAATACCTAATGGAGAGCTTCCTGTAGCCATTCCTAATGTTGGATTTTCTTTTGTTTTTACAACTTCTTCAATTAATTTATAACCTGCTTCTGCTAATTCTTCTGGAGTTTTTACAACAAGAATATTCATTTAATTACTTCCCTTCCTTCATATGAATTCCTAAACGAACCGTATCATATACATGTAAATCTTCATTCATCACAACAAAGTCTGCATCTTTTCCTACCGCTAATGCACCTTTATTATTTAATCCAAACTCTTCTGCTTGGTTAACTGATGTCATCAGTACTGCATCTTCGATTGAACAACCTGTAAATTCAATTACATTTCGGAAAGCTTGATCCATTTTTAGGATACTACCAGCTAACGTTCCATCTTCTAATCGAGCACTACCATCTTTTACATGTACTGGCTGTCCGCCAAGCTCATATAATCCATCTTCAAGACCTTTTGCACGCATTGCGTCAGTAATAACACTTACTTTTTTCGGTCCTTTTAACTTATATGCTAATTTCACCATATCAGGGTGAATATGAATACCATCTGTAATTACTTCAACCATTACATCTGGATTTAATAACACATGACCAACAACTCCTGGTTCACGGTGATGTAATCCACGCATTTGATTGTATAAATGTGTCGCATGTGTAATCTTTCTATTTTTTAGTTGTGCATCAATTGCATCTGTATGCCCCATTGTGCCAACTACACCAGTTTCAGCAAGATATTGTTCAAACTCTAATGCTCCCTCTTCTTCTGGTGCATATGTTACTAATTTAATTAAATTCCCACTTGCTTCTTGCCATTGTTTAAATTGCTCAATATTTGCAGGAACGATATGTTCAAGTGGTTGTGCACCCGCACGTTTCTTTGAAACATAAGGTCCTTCTAAGTGAATATATTCGAAATGCGCTCCTTTTTCTTTTGCTTCTTTCGCAGCAGTTAGCGCTGCTTCAATTGCCTCTGGAGCTTGTGTCATTGTTGTTGGGAAGTAAGTTGTAACCCCTTCTTTTAACATTTCTTTACCTAGAGTTACTAACCCATCGCTATTTGCATCCATCGCATCAATATCGTATCCACCATGAATATGAACATCGATCATACCTGGAATTACAATCTTCCCTGTAGCATCAAAAACAGTTTCATTTTCTTGTGGTACATATTGAGCCATCAAACCAATTTCTTTAATGGTTTCTGCGTAACGAATAAATCCGTTTTCCACTATTTCTTGACCTGTGTAAATTTTGGCATTGATGACAATTTGCGTTTTCATTTTCATCGATCCTTTCCCATGAAATACCTACTTGTTATTATTACCTTATTCGCCTAGTTCCATCTTAATATATGCACGAGTAGTTGTCTATACATTCTAATGAAATTTCCTTTTTATTCAACAGAAAAGGAAATTTCTTACGTCCCTTATAATTATAATATATATTATTCATTTTTCCAAAAAGGGACAGTATCCACCCCTAATATAGAAATCACTTCAACAATGGCATTAACCCGCTAGATTTTAACATAACATGTTCACCATCTGTTTCTATTTCTACTGTACGTTTATTTGTTCTATATACCATTATACCGTGCCTTTTCAAGCGCTTTACTACACTTTGATGAGGATGTCCATACGGATTACTACTCCCGTACGACAGAATAGCAAACTGCGGTTCCACTTTTTTTATAAACGTTTCACTTGTTGAAGTATATGAGCCGTGATGCCCCACTTTCAAAACATCTGCATGCACATCAAATTGTTTTAATATTTCATTTTCTGTCCGTACATCCGCGTCACCCATTAATAAAAAATCCGCTTTTCCATATCGTACCTTTAAAACAATTGAGGATTCATTATTTTCATCTTTTGATTTCCCGTTGTTTAATACTTGTATAGAAACATGTGGATCCAGCGGTATATATTGTCCTTCCTTTACTGAAACGAAAGGTATCCCTCTTTTTTTAATATTATTCCGATACGTATGATAAGTAAGAGAACTATATGTTTTTCCACTATCTAATATAAGCGATACCGGCATTTGCTCTACAATTGGAATTAACCCCCCTATATGATCCATATCGGGATGCGTACTGACAATTACATCTAAATGATTAATCCCTTTCTCAATTAATTTCTGAATAATAACCTCTCCTGCTTCATAAGGTCCTCCATCAATTAACATTGTTTGTCCATTTGGCATTATAATAAGTGTTGCGTCACCTTGCCCCACTTTTAAAAAGCTCACTTTCATTTTACTAAGATGTTGCCGATGCATATGTAAAGGAGACGTAGTATGAATAGACATCATATACCTTTTAGCTGATGCGCTATTTAAAGAAAAACATAATAAAACAGAAGCTAATAATAGAATAATCCGCATACCTCTCATAACTCGTCTCCTTTTTTCATTTAGTATGGCACTGTAAATAATTGATATACAAAAAAAGCTTAGCAAAATGCTAAGCTTTTATTTCGATATCTCTTGTAAGGAACCGAAGAATAAATCAGCTTCATTCATTTGTTCATTCTCTTCAGAAAGCGGTGGTAAATCATCTAATGTTTTCAATCCAAATGTGTCCAAAAATTCTTTTGTTGTTCCATATAAAATAGGCCGCCCTGGTCCTTCTGCTCTTCCCATTTCTTTTATAAGTAAATGGGAAACCAACGTTTGTAACGCCTTATCGGTTTTAACTCCTCTAATCTCTTCCATCTCAGTCCTTGTGATAGGTTGACGATATGCAACAATCGCTAACGTTTCGAGGGCAGCTTGCGAAAGCGAAGCAGCTGTTGGTGTATCCATTAATTTTTGATAATATGAAGCATGTTCTTTCTTTGTAGCAAAACGATATACTTTTGCATACTGTACAATTTGCAAACCACGGTTTGCACCTTCACATTCTTGTTGCATTTCTTCTAAAATATTAATTACTTCATTCATTTCAATTTCAAGAACTTTCGCTATTTGTTCTGGATAAATCCCTTCATCACCAGAAACAAATAAAAGGCCTTCAATAATTGACTTTTGTTCTTTCCTATCCATTTCACGAGCTCCTTCCTTCTATTTTTCCATAAAAATACACATCAAAAAACCGAATCACAATCAATGCGTTCGGTTCAATACTTTTTCTCTTGTTCCAAACGATACATTAAAACATAGCATGAGATAAAATGTTTCTATCCCATTTTCACATACTTGCTCTATGCAGATTTATTAGAGCTTGATACGAAAATTTCATCAAAATTATGTTCTTGCTCAATTGTGATTTGTTGATTTTTCATAAGTTCCAGAACTGCTAAAAATGTTACAACCATTATTTCACGTTCATCATCAACAAACAAATCATAAAAACTTTGGCGACCACCCTTTATTTTTAACTGCTTTAAAATATCAGTCATTCGTTGTTCAATTGGTATTTCTTGACGAGTAATACGTGTTGTTACAGGTTTTTTTGCCTTTTTACGGCGCATTAATTTTTGAAATGCTGCTAGCATATCATATAACGTAACATCAAGAGGTAAACTTGTCTCCTCTTCTTGTTCCAACGATGTAAAGTCAATTGGCGGACGTGTATATAGCTGTGCTCTTTCTTGTTCTCTTTCTTTTAACTCAGTAGCAACTTGCTTATATTTCTTATATTCAATTAACCTCTCCATCAATTCTTGACGAGGATCATCTATAAAATCATCACCGTTATCAAGTACATCTTCTTCATGTTTCGGCAACAACATCTTACTTTTAATTTGTAATAACGTTGCGGCCATTACTAAATACTCACTTGCAACATCTAATTGAAGTTCTTTCATCGTATGCACATAAGATAAATATTGCTCTGTAATATCTGCTACAGGAATATTATATATATCAATTTCATAACGATGTATTAAATGTAACAATAGATCCAAAGGCCCTTCAAAAGCCTCTACTTTAAAATTATATTGCACAAAGCATCCCACCACATTTTTTCTATAACAACATAAGTATAGAGCATACTCATGTTCTATCCAACCTTTTTAAGAAATTTAATTAAAAATAGACCAATGCCTATGTCATCATGCCCACCACTTCATATGATAACAGTGTAGTAAGAACAATGTAGGAGGTCAAAAAACTATGGGTCACGTTGATTGTGGTTTTAGCGGTGGGTTCGCATTACTTGTTGTACTGTTTATTTTACTAATTATTGTAGGAGCAGCTTGCTTCTGCTAATATGAACAATAACGGCTAGGGGGAAACCTCCTAGTCGTTTATTGTTCATATTTCTATGATACACTTATATGTATAACCGTTAGATAGGGGCGAAAAAACATGTATCCTACCGAATACATACAATTTTTAATTCATTTCCATGGAGATTATGACTATTTTGAATGTCACGAAATACTAGAAGAGTACTGGAAGACAAAACCAAGAGCTAATCGAGATCATTACTTAGTTGGTCTCATTCAAATTGCAGTTTCTTTATACCACCAAAGACGTGCTAACTGGAATGGTTCCACAAAAATGATGAAAAGCGCAATCACAATTTTAGAAAAAAGCGGTGTGCCTTTACAACGTTTAGGAATTAATCAAGTACAACTTCTTTCCTTGCTCAATGAAAGATTGCAATCTATCCATAAAAAAGAACGTTTTGTACCTTTATTTTTACCCTTATCAGATCCATTGTTAGAGAAGCAGTGCATAGAGTTATGTCAAAAACAAAACCTCTCTTGGAAAGACTTGAATGCTATCCCAGGTGAATATATTATAAACAAGCACACTTTGCGTGATCGCACAGAGGTCATTACTGAACGATACGAACAATTACAAAAAAGAAAGCAGAGATAATAAACTACTTATCTCTGCTTTCACGAATGTATATTTTGTTCTAGCCCTTTACATTTTTCGCAAAAACTTGCCGTTTGCTCATTTCCGCAAATTGTAAACTCAAGAAATTTACTCTTTAACTCTTGAACCATCTTCGTCCCAATCCCCACATGACGGTGAGACGGGTTCACACTCAAATGCTGAATTTCTAATACATGATTCTCTTTTTTTACAATCCCCATTATTCCAACAAAATCTTCATTTTCTTTCCACAAATACAATTGCCAATCATCTTTTGCTTCATATTCTTTCATTGTCAATTGTAATGTTTTCACATCTTTTTCAGTTGGCATAAACGAAAGAAGCCCCATTGCAATTTTTTCATAACTTTTTTTAAAACGAATTAACATAACCCTTATCCCTTCTTACAAAAGTTACAAACTAGTAATCCCCTCAATCACTCTTTTCATATCACATTCATTTTACAATATTTTCAACAGAGTGAGAAGAGTCTAAAACAACTTGATAATCATACAAAGCGAAAAGAAGAAAGTCAAATCTATGTTTCAGCACTATTCCTTTAATAAATAGAGTTAAAAAAAGAAAATTTTATATGGAATGGAAAGAAACATATCATTCAACATCACTTCATTCATAGTTACTCTAAAGCAGCACAATTCTAGCAAAATTAATATAACAAAAAATATTTGTTGAAACATATAATGTAATGTAATGTATTCTATGTAATTTGTTAAAGGTTTGTTCTCACAAGCAATATATTTTAGCAACAACACTACTTGTATGATGAGCTGTAGAAGAAGTACTCGATTTCATTAAAAATAAAAAAGAGAGCAAAAGCTCTCTTTTTCCTTACCTTATTCTTCCCAAACTTTAACTTCTTTCATTACATCGCCTTGACGCATTTTTAATACTGTTTCAATACCGCTTGTTGCTTTACCGAATACAGTATGAACACCATCTAAATGTGGCTGTGGCTCATGAACGATAAAGAATTGGCTACCGCCTGTGTTACGGCCAGCGTGAGCCATAGAAAGTGATCCTACAAGGTGTCTATGAGGGTTTCCATCAGTTTCACATGGAATAGAGTAACCTGGGCCACCTGCACCTGTACCTGTTGGGTCTCCACCTTGGCTTACGAAGCCAGGAATAACACGGTGGAATGTAACACCGTCATAAAATCCTTGCTCTGCTAATTTTTTAAAGTTTTCTACTGTTTTTGGTGCTTCTTCTGGGAAAAATTCCAAGTCGATTTTTTCACCGTTTTCCATTAATATGTATCCTAAAGTTTTCATACGTATATGTCTCCTTTCAACTATCTCAGCACTATATTACCACATTCATGACTAGAAACAAAAAGAATCCGACAATCTAGATACTTCTTTTTTGAAATGTGGAAAAAGTCAGGTGACAAATAAGAAATATATACTATAATAACTTTGTTGCCCGAAAATTTTAGAAAGAGAAAGGGAGCGATTTTTCGTGAAAACGAAATTACTAGCTCTGCTATTAGCTGTAACGGTATTTATGATGCCAACAGCTTCGTTTGCAGACATCATCGAGGGAGAATCAATTGTTACATTAGGAGAGAACTTATCTGAACAACAAAAACAAGATCTGTTAAAAGAAATGAAAGCACCGAAAGATGCTACAATTATTACTGTATCTAATGCGGAAGAACATAAATTTCTAGAAGGCATTGTTCCAAAAGCACAAATTGGTACGAGAGCAATTTCTTCTTCTATGATTACATACACAAAACCAGGATCTGGTCTTATTGTACGATCAAAGAACATTAACTGGGTAACAGATGCAATGTACACTAACGCTTTGATTACAGCAGGTGTAAAAGATGCAGAAATTCAAATTACTGCACCTTTTAAAGTTTCAGGAACTGCAGCTTTAACTGGATTAATGAAAGCATACGAAACTGCGTCCAATAAACAAATTCCTGAAGAAGTTAAAAAAGTAGCGAATGAAGAAATGGTACAAACAGCCCAGCTTGGTGATAAAATTGGTGAAGAAAAAGCAGTTCAACTTGTTGCAAAAATTAAAGAAGAAATTGCAAAAGAACAGCCAAAAACAACAGAAGATTTACGTTCATTAATTAAAAAAATTGCTGATCAACTCGGCATTACATTGACAGATGAACAGTTAGATAACTTAGTATCGTTATTTGATAAAATGAAAAATCTTAATATTGATTGGAATCAAGTTGGTAGTCAATTAAACAAAGCAAAAGAACACGTTTCTGCCTTCTTAGGTTCTGAAGAAGGACAAAGTTTTCTAGATAAAGTGAAAGATTTCTTCTCAAGTATCATTGATTTTGTTAAATCTTTATTCAAGTAAAAAGAAGCCCGTCAGTGACGGGCTTCTTTTTTATACAAGTAACGGTAATTTCATAACAGCCTCTTCAACAGAACGCACTATATGATTTGCTTTCTCCTTTACATATGGATGGGCATGATGAAGAGTAAATGAATGCGGGGTTACTTCAAACATAGAAATATCATTGAAAGAATCTCCAATACAAGCAACTTCATTTGCTTCAATTTGCAAATGGTCCATTAGTCGCTTTAGAGCACTCCCCTTACTCACCCCTCTTGGCATAATATCAACATAGCGTTTACCTGATATAAAAACTTCCGCTTCGCCTTGAAACGTATCTCGTAGCTCTTGATCTAACGTCACAATTTTCTCTTCTTCTCCAAAAACAAACAATTTTGCAGGGTGTACAGTCTTACCAAACTCTTCTTCTAACGCTTCAATTTCAGCAATATGCACGCCCATATACGCTTCAAACTTATGGTGATGTTCATTCTTCCTTTTTGTATATCGCTGCTCATTTCCACAAACAATATCCGCTAGTCCTTTTTTATGTATATATTGATATATTTCCTGGGCAACCGTATTTTCAAAACTCGATTCATGAAATAAATTCCCATCCGGAAGTAACATTGTCGCTCCATTTAAGCCAGTTGTGTAATATGGGAATGAAAACCTTTTTACAACTTCATCAATTCTGTGTGTAAAACGGCCAGAGGCAAAACAAATATTTGTCCCTTTCTCAGCTAACCAACACAGCGCACGTTCATCTTCTTTTTGCATATGATTCACATCGTAAACGAGCGTGTCATCTAAATCACTTACAAATAATTTAATCATGTCCTCTTCCCCTTCCATACACAATATCTACTCTAAGTGTACACAAAAAATGTTTGATTTTTGTTAAAAAATAATAAATTTTTGCTAAAAAAAAATAAACGGGTGTATAATCCCGTTTATTTTTGTCTTTTTACATTTTGAGGTCTTACAATACTTGGTCGTACTTTTAAACTAGACATCGTTGGACGGAGTAAAATTTTTGTTAACGCGCCCCAATCAAATGGTAAAAATGGCCATAAATAAGGTGTTTGTAAACTTTTTATAGACGTTAAAAATAAAATTAATATCGTCATACCAATTACAAATCCCATCTCCTGGAAGAGACCTGTCAAAATAATAACAAACAATTTTCCAACCTTATTTCCGAGTCCTAATTCATAACTCGGTGTTGCATATGCACCGATCATAGAAACCGCAACATACAAAATAACTTCTGGTACAAACAAACCTACATCGATTGCTATTTGACCAATTAATATGGCGGAAATTAATCCTGCTGCAGACGATAACGGCGTTGGAGTATGAATGGCTGCCATCCTTAGAAATTCAAGTCCGACCTCTGCCATTATTACCTGTAATAAAATTGGTAAATGCGTCATCTTAGTCGGTCCGATGAAAGCAAGATTTTCTGGTAAAAGAGTTGGGTCAAATACAAACACTAACCAAAACGGTAGTAAAAATAAGGAGAATAAGACACCTAAAAAGCGTACCCAGCGTAAAAATGTCCCGACAGCCGGATTTTGTCTAAACTCTTCTGCATGCTGTAAGTGGTGGAAATATGTTGTTGGAGTAATCATAGCACTCGGTGATGTATCTACTAGTACTAACACATGTCCTTCTAATAAATGATTTGCTGCTACATCTGGTCTTTCTGTATATCGAATAAGTGGGAATGGGTTATAGCTTTGCTTTACAACAAATTCTTCCACTGTTTTATCAGCCATCGTAATTCCATCGACATCGATGTTATTTAATTCTTGTTTTATAATCTTAACTAAATCCGGATTTGCAACATCTTGTACATACGTAATACAAATATCCGTTTGCGATCTATCTCCTACTCTAATCATTTCATTTCGAAGACGTGGGTCACGTATTCTTCTACGAATTAACGCTGTATTTACAACGATATTTTCAACAAACCCATCCCTTGCACCACGTACAACCTTTTCTGTATCTGGTTCTGTCGGAGTCCGCCCTGGATAACTACGAACATCTATTGCGAACGCTTCCGTTTCACCTTCCACAAATATAACGATGAGTCCTGATAATACTTGGAGCATTACCTCATCCATCGTTTTCACTTTACTTACTTGTTGATGAATTAAACGATTCTCTAGAAGCTTCACTGTATCTTCTTCTACATCCCTTATTTCATTTGTATCCACCGCTTCTTCTAAAATAGGGATAATATAATTCGTATCACAGAGTCCATTTACAAACAACACACCAATTTCTTTATTTAAAATTTGAAATTTACGAATGCCAACATCGTATGTAACACCCAGTCCAGCTGTTTGCTTTAAGTAATTTTCATTATCACTTATGAAAGATGAAATTGGGATATCCACTTTTTTAGGCTTCGTCATAAAATCCACTCCTTTCCAAAATTAATTGAATTGCTTTTTTTGTAATTGGTGATCCTCTCTCCCATTCATCATTTCCACACATCTTACCAATATCACCAATTCCAACGATGACAGGAACATTCAAATCGTCTAAACAATAAATTGTATCTCCGCTAATTCTGCCAATTTCACCATCTGGAAGTCCAAATTTATCCACACCATATTCGGTTAAGTTCCCGTTCCGATCTACATTTACATCTACGCGTGCCCATTCCCAATGATGCGTATTAGACGCTACTGCTAAAATGCCAAGCACATCAATTTGTTTATGGGTAGCCACATATTTTAAAGCCTTTTCACCAGATCCTTCTCCAATAAATCCACTGTCATCAAACATGACAAATACAGGGTCATATGGCGTTTGCATAATAAGCTCAACAACTTTTTTCCCTGTCAATTTGGTTGGATTACTTTGTGATGCTGAAATACACCTACCCCCAAATTCCTTCGTTAAAAGCTCAATTGTCCGCTTTGCATATTCATCTCCATCTGTGACCAAAACAACCCTTCGTCTCATTTGATTTATCCTTTCGGTTTACATATAAGTGCTATAAAAAATGAAAACAATATCGCTGCGGAAATGCCCGCAGACGTTAAACTAAACATGCCAATACCAATTCCTAAATATCCATGTTTTTCTGCTGCATGCATTGCTCCGTGCAATAGTGAATGTCCAAAACTTGTAATAGGGACTGTGGCTCCAGCACCTGCAAACTTTATTAGTTTATCGTACAAGCCAAATCCATCTAATATTGCTCCGATGACTACAAAAGTTGCCATTAAATGAGCTGGTGTTAACTTTGCGAAATCTAACAATAGTTGCCCAATTACACAAATAGCTCCACCTACAAGAAATGCGTATATAAAGTCCACAATTCACTCTCCTTTAACTCTCTCAAATACAACACCATGTGCAATTGTTGGAATCGTCTCTTTCTGTTGCATCATCATCGGGCTTAATAATGCACCAGTCGCAACGACAAAAATTCGTTGTAAATTCCCTTTTTGCATCTCGTGTAATAAATGACCATATGTGACAACCGCTGAACAAGCGCAACCACTACCACCTGCAAACACTTCTTCTTGACTTGATTCATAAATCATCAATCCACAATCATTGTATATATGCCCAAGATCATAACCTTCCTCAAGTAAAAGTTGTTTCGCAATCGGCGTCCCAACAGCTGATAAATCACCCGTAACAATCAAATCATAGTCATCAGCACTTCTTCTCAAATCTTCAAAATGCTGTTGAATTGTATGAGCTGCTGCTGGAGCCATCGCTGCCCCCATGTCCAAAGGATTTGTGATTCCTAAATCTTGCACTTTTCCGATTGTAGCCGCCGTAATTTTAATTGCACTTTTTTCATTACTAATTAATATAGATCCTGCACCAGTCACAGTTGAATTTGCTGTCCCTGGCTTTTGTCCACCGTACTCTGTTGGATAGCGAAATTGTCTTTCAGCCGTTGCATTATGACTACTTACTGTAGCTAAGACACGATTTGCAAATCCACCGTCTATAAAAGCTGAGCCAACTGCTAAAGTCTCCATAGACGTCGCACAAGCGCTAAACATTCCTAAAAAAGGAATACCCCACTTACGCGCAACATAATTCGCTGTCACTGTTTGATTTAATAAATCTCCCGCTAAAAAGAAATCAATTTGCGATGTTTTTATATTCCCTTTTTGCACTGCTTGTTGAATTGAGTCCGACATTAACCTTCGTTCGGCGAGCTCCCAATTTTCCTCTCCACAATGTAAGTCATCATATGAAATATCAAATTTTTTTCCAAGAGGGCCCTCAGCTTCTTTCGGACCGACAGCAGTGCCCGTTGCATTTACATATATATCATTTTGAAATACCCACGTTTGTTTTCCGGTCAACCTCATACTAGCCCCTCCTTTAAGACATAAAAATTTTAAAGGTATACCTTATTAACCCAATGATATATGCACCAACAACTCCAAATACAATCACACTTCCTGCCAATTTAAACATATTTGTAGCAATCCCTAGAACAACCCCTTCGCTCTTATGTTCTAAGGCAGCGCTCGCCATAGAATTTGCAAATCCTGTTACCGGTACCGCTGATCCTGCTCCAGCAAATTGACCGATTTTATCATATACACCACATCCTGTTAAAATCGCTGATACTAAAACAAGAGTTGCAACAGTTGGGTTTCCTGCCTCTTGTTCACTGAAGTGAAAATAATGTATATACAATTTCATCAATACTTCTCCAACTGTGCAAATGAGTCCACCTACAAGAAATGCTTTGATACAATTTAGTAAATAGTTTGGCTTTGGATGATACTTCTTCACTTTATTTATGTAATCATCCTTCAATTTCTGACTTGTCATTTATATACTGCCTCCTACCTTACGAAATAAATCCAGTGAAACAACGACCCTATTACTTTCCCAAGTACAAGAGCAACGAGTAAAACAATAATCTTCCCCTCTACCCCTACTCGTTTCGCTAAAATAGGTAGAACATTTAACACCTCTGTTAATGCCGCAGCAAGCATTCCGATGAACGTGCCACAAAATATCCCTAATATAACGAGCCAATATTGCGACGTTTGAAATGTAATATTTTTCAAACTGCACCAAGCCCCTGTTAACGTACCTGCAATGACCGCCCACTCAAAATATTGAATATGCTTTCCACTTCTCGTTAATTGAGCTAAACGGGGGATTATACCAAGTACAGCTAAAAATGCGACATATCCGCTACCTACCGCAATCCCTCCAGCTAAACCAATTAAAATAACAAATCCAGACTCAATCATCGGTAAGTTGTTTCATATTATCCTTGTTTTCATTAACGATTACATATTGATCAAGTGACTGTTGGTATTGAAACATCTCAACTTCTAGCGGACTTGGCTCTTCATTAATTCGTTTTTGAAATACATGATTAAAGAATAAAACCATTCCTAAGCCAAGGCCTAAAGAATAAGGAATTTGAAATAAAAGTGGTTGCGCATTAAATTCTCCAGTAATCATGTAATATAACCGTTGATGTACTTGTTGCATACTTACATCTTCATGGAAATAAATGATCGCAAGGGCCGCTCCAATGAAAAGTAACAACCATACAAGTCCGAAAAAAATTGGTTGTGCCTTCTTTTTTTCGTATATAATTTCAACAAGAGTTTGTCCAGAACCGAGTAAATTAATTTGTACATGAGATGCTTTCTGTTGAATAATCTCAATTACTTTCATAACATCAATTACAACATGAGTCTTATCATGCACTGTTATTTTGTAAACTATCTCATTTTGTAACAACTCAACTACGGAAGAATCTCCGGCAAGTTGAGCAACATCACCCAGCTTTACTTCATAAGTAGGAGAAACTTTTAAACGATTGCGCATTTTAATATAAATCGTTTGTTCCAACTTTCATTCACCCCTTCACTCTTCCTCGTAGTTGTAGTATGGTTATTGAATTTTTTTCTAATACAATTTTTTCATAAAAAAACATCTGCACCATTTCGGTACAGATGTTTTTACTTATGCCTTTTTCTTAAATAAGTTTGCAATACTTAATGCAAGCCCTCCCCAAATGACTACGATTCCAATAACCATCATCATAATCGCTGATCCACTCATTATGAAACACCTCGATCTTTCCATTCTTTTTCAAGCTTTGCAGAATCCGAATGTATTTGTGCATCCCATTTCTTTAGACTAATAATTAACGCAACAATAAGGAAGGCTACTGCTATCGACCAACCATACGTTACAACAAACTCAGTCGGATAATCTCCGTAGTTCTTTTTAATATTTTGGATTGTACCATCAATTAGCATATACCCTAACATAAGCGGAGTAATAACGAGTAAACTCACTCTCCAAAACGTTCCTAATTTAATGTCAGATACAAAGTTTGCATGATTTTGATAAACTGGTAAACGACGTAAAATGAGCCCTATCGTCACTACTTCCGCAAGTGCAATTGTAATTAATCCGAAATTATTAGCGAAATAGTCGACAACATCTAAGAACATAAGCCCACCACGTGTTGCAAAAGCAAGAGAAACTAACACGAGAAGGGTTCCCATAATTCCAATGGTTTTTTCCCGACTTAAACTGAATTTTTCAGACACAGCAGCAAAGCATACTTCCGCGAGTGAAATAAGTGATGTGATTCCAGCAACCGTTAACGATAAGAAAAATAATACACCAAACAACGGTGACATCGGTAATTCATTAATAATTTGCGGAAACACTACGAACGCAAGCCCAACGCCAGCACTTGCTACTTTATCAACCGGTACTCCCATATTATTTGCCATAAACCCAAGAGCTGCAAAGACCCCAATACCTGCTAATAATTCAAATCCTGAGTTTGCAAATCCAGTAATAAAGGCATTATTTGTTGTATCCGAGTTTTTCGGTAAATAACTAGAATAAGTAATCATAATTCCAAATGCTAAAGATAAACTAAAGAATATTTGACCATAAGCAGCAAGCCATACTTTCCCATCAAAAATACGACTCCAATCTGGTTTAAAGAATGCATCTAGTCCTTGCATAGCACCTTCCATCGTCACTGCACGAACCACGATAATAAGGAACATAACAACTAATAAAGGAATAAATATACGGTTAACCACTTCGATTCCTTTTTTAACTCCTTTAAATGCAACGCCAAGCACAATAATCCAAACGAGAGCTAACGGAATTAATACTTCCGGTACAAGTCCTCCAAATTGTCCTGGCTTATCTGCAACATGTAAGTACTCTTTAAATAAAAATGATTGCGTGTCTTTTCCCCATGCTCCAGTAATTGCAAAGTATGTATACGATATAGACCAAGCAATAATCACTGCATAATATGTTGAAACGATAAATGTTACGCACATTTGCCACCATCCAATAAATTCGGCACGCGGGCTAATACGGAAAAATGTAAGTGGTGCTGAACCACGATGACGATGACCAAGGGCAAACTCAAACGCTAACAATGAAATACCAGTCGTTAATAATGCAAATAAGTACGGTAAAAAGAATGCTCCTCCTCCATTTTCATACGCTGTATAAGGAAAACGCCATATGTTTCCTAATCCAACGGCAGATCCGACCGCTGCGAAAATAAATCCAGCTCTCGTTCCCCATTGTTGCCTCGTTTCCATGTTTCCTTCCCCCTTTATGACAAGTTCATACTTGGATTATATTTTAAATTGACTAAATTATCAATAAATTCTGTTAATTTTTTCGAAAATTAACATCTCTCTCCTATTAACGGCATAAAAAAATCGAATAGACAATTATTCGTCTATTCGATCTTTCATCTGTTTTAATATTTTCTTTTCAAGTCTTGAAACTTGTACTTGTGAAATGCCTATGCGCTCTGCTACTTCTGACTGTGTTTGATCTTTATAGTAACGCAAGTATACAATTAAGCGCTCTCGTTCATCTAGTTCTCTAATCGCTTCTTTTAAAGCAATTTTATCGAACCATTTCGTTTCAGATTGATCTGCAATTTGATCTAAAATAGTGATTGGATCGCCGTCGTTTTCATATACAGTTTCATGTATAGATGAAGGAGCACGGCTCGCTTCTTGCGCTAGAACAACTTCCTCTGGCGTTAGTTCTAGTGCCTCTGCCACTTCATTAATCGTTGGAGCCCTTCCGAACTCTTTCGAAAGCTCATCTCTCATCTTTCGAATTTTGTTCCCTGTTTCTTTTAAAGACCTACTAACTTTCACTGATCCATCATCACGTAAAAAACGTTGTATCTCTCCAATAATCATGGGAACTGCATATGTTGAAAATTTCACGTCGAAAGATAAATCAAATTTATCTACCGATTTTAAGAGCCCAATACATCCAATTTGAAATAGATCGTCTGGTTCGTATCCTCGATTAAGAAACCGCTGTACAACCGACCAAACAAGACGCATATTACTTTGAACGATTGTATCTCTTGCCTGTTGATCTCCATCTTGACTTTTTTGAATTAACGCTTTTAGCTCGTGGTCCTTTAACTGAGGTTTCTTCTTCTCATTTTTGACCTCTATGTCCATAGGCTATTCTCCTTAATTGCATAGAGCGTTACTATTTGATAAGTATTTTGTCAAATGGATTGTTGTCCCGAAAGATTCGTTTGAAATAACTTCTACTTCATCCATAAAATTTTCCATGATAGTAAATCCCATTCCGGAACGCTCTAATTCAGGTTTAGTTGTAAAAAGGGGTTGTCTCGCTTCATCTAAGTTAAAGATTCCAATCCCTTCATCTCGAATCGTGAGTTTCACCATTGCTTCTTCCAAAATTACAGAAATATAAACAATACCTTCTGCATTTCCTTCGTATCCATGAATAATTGCATTTGTAACCGCTTCTGACACAACTGTTTTAATCTCCGTTAATTCTTCCATCGTTGGATCTAGTTGTGCAATGAAAGCCGCCACTGTAACGCGAGCGAACGATTCATTTTGACTTAATGCTGAAAATTGAAGGTTCATTTCATTTCTCATCTATGCCACCCCCAACGTCGCGAGCGCGTGCGCTTCACTTTCTTCTAAGCGAACGATTTTGAATAAGCCCGACATTTCAAATAAACGCTTAACAGGCGGTGAAATTGCACAAACAACCATTTCTCCACCTAATCCCTTTACGTGTTTATATCGGCCTAATATAACACCTAGACCAGAACTATCCATAAACGATAAGTTCTCTAGGCTCAAAACAATATGATGAACACCATGTGTCTCAATCATATCTGTTACTTTCGTTCGCAACTCTTCAGCCGTATGATGATCTAATTCACCCTCTAGTCTCACACATAGGACGTCACGTTTCACTTCTAATTGCATGGAAAGACTCACACGATTTCCTCCTTATGCTCAAACTTTACTTTTTCACATACATAAAGATTTTCGTGATACAAAATAAGAATCCTTCCTGCTGACAAAAGAAGAACTATTTCGTCATAAAGTGAAACCTTTCAGCATTATTCACTTACATACGAATAGAAAAGCGGCAAAATATTTGCCGCTATTTTGATGTTGAAAACATCCCAAAACTTCTTTTAAATAACTCCCACCAGCTCGCTGCAGCAACATCTTCTTTTGCTACAATTGTTTGTTTTAATAAAACATCTTTATCTTTTTTAATAACAAGTGTACCAAGCGCGTCACCTTTTTTAATCGGTGCTTTTACTTTCTTTTCAGCAATTACTTCTTGTTTTACCTTGTCCATATTCTCGCCCTTCTTCATAAGAAGAGAAACATTATCTGATGCAACTAAATCTACTTTTTCTTTTTTCCCTTTCCCTACTTGAACTGTCTTAATTTTTTCGCCGCGCGTATACAATTTCTTTGTCGTATATTGTCCAAATGCATAGTCAAGAAGCTTCGTCACTTGGTTGTTCCGTTCTTTTGATGTTGGTGCTCCCATGACAACTGAAATGACACGCATGCCATTTTTTTGAGCCGATGCTGTTAAACAATATTTCGCTTCTGTCGTAAAACCTGTTTTTACTCCATCTACGCCAGGATAAAAACGTACTAGCTTATTCGTATTAACGAGCCAAAACTTTTTATCCGTATCTTCACGTAAATAATCTTCGTACTTACCTGTGTATTTACGAATAAGTGGATACTTCATCAATTCTCTCGCCATTATAGCCATATCATTTGCTGTGGAATAATGGTCTTTAGCCGGAAGACCTGTCGGGTTTTGAAAATGTGTATTTTTCAGCCCTAGATCTTTCGCCTTTTTGTTCATCATATTTACAAATCCTTCTTCTGAACCTGCGATATGCTCGGCTACTGCAACAGATGCGTCATTTCCAGATGCAATTGCAATACCCTTTAACATCTCATTTAGAGTCATCTCTTCCCCAGGTTCTAAAAAGATTTGCGATCCACCCATTGAAGCTGCATGTTCGCTCGCTCTAACTTTATCGGTCAGTTTTAGTTTTCCTTTTTCAACTTGTTCCATAATTAAAAGCATTGTCATAATCTTTGTCATACTAGCAGGTGGTAATTTTTCATTTGGGTTTTTATCAAATAAAACTTTACCTGTATCTTGCTCAATTACGATTGCTGACGACGCTTGTTCCGCTAACTTCGGTGTTGTTTCTTCTGTTTTCTCCTGCTTCGTTTTCTCAGATTGTGCGAAACTCACTGAAGTTCCAGAAAGCAATAACATGAAACAAACAAGTATTCCAAAAACTCGCTTCATGACTAACCCTCCATTCTATATCAGACCTATTTTTTCCAATTTACCCTTTTTTAATACCAAATTTTTCTAACATTTTCAGTTGACAAACACATTCATCCCCTATATTGTATTAAGTGTATTACACGAAGTAGTACACTTAATACATATGAGGAAGGAGACATTGCTCTTGCATATTCAACTTGATCCAAGAAGCAACACTCCGATATGGGAACAAATTGTTCAAAATATAAAAGAACTCGTATTGAAAAACATGTTGGCTCCAAGTGATAAACTTCCTTCTGTACGCGAACTCGCTTCTTTACTCGTTATAAATCCAAATACAGTGAGTAAAGCGTATCAAGAGTTAGAGCGACAAGGAATTATTGAAACGTTACGAGGAAAAGGAACATTTGTATCTCAATCGATTACCCCAACATTAGACGAAAGGAAAATCGCTATGGTTGAAAAGCAATTTCATCAATTACTATTAGAAGCCTCTTATCTTGGTGTTACGAAAGATAAAATTCATGATTGGATAGATTCATACTATAAAGAGATTGGAGGGAATGCGGATGTTGAAAGTGACAAACTTGAAGAAAACAATTGATAATCAAACAATTTTAGACGATGTTTCTTTCACATTGCAAAGAGGGAGTATCATCGGATTACTCGGAAGAAACGGCGCGGGAAAAACAACTTTATTGCGAACGATGGTCGGTATTTTAGACCCAGACGAGGGAACTGTTACATATGAAGATACAAACATTCATCAGTTTCCTGAAATAAAGCAAAAAATTGTATATGTTCCTGATTCTACTAATATACTGAACGGCTATACGATAAAAGAAATCTTAAAGTTTTATAAAGAAGTTTATACCGCATTTAATGAAGCATATTTCTATGAACTGTTAGAACGTTTTAACTTACCAAACAAACGAATTCGTAGTTATTCAAAAGGAATGAAAGCACTGCTTGCCATCATTTTAGCTGTTGCTGCACAGGCAGAATATATTATTTTAGATGAACCAACAAACGGGCTGGATCCTATCGTTAAAAGACAGATTTTACAGTTTCTCGTTGGAGAAGTTGCAGAAAAAGAAATTACCATTTTCATCTCCACTCACCATTTAGATGAAGTAGAACAAATTGCAGATACAATCATTATGTTAAAAGGACATACCGTATCTTCTATTACATCATTAGACGATGCAAAATCACAATTTGCTAAAATCCAAGTAGCCTATGAACGCTCATTACCTCAAAAACTAGAAAACTTAAGCAATATTAAAATATTAAACCAAACGGGAAAAGTATATACAATCTTAATTGAGGGAAATGTGGCAGCTACATTAGAAAAGTTTCATAAAGAACAGCCACTGCTCATTGAAGAATTAGCCATGTCGCTCGAAGATATTTTTATCACAACGTTTGAGGAGGATTCGCATGTTTCATAAAGCTTTATGGATAAGGCAATGGAAGCAAGGAAAATATATAATTCTATTATTTTGGTTAATTAGTTTATATCAACTACCTTATAAATATTATCAAGAAGCGCAAATGCAGCTAAAACAATCAAAAATGAAGTTTGATGACTATGCATATTACTACTCCTACTATTTTCATGCATCTGATGGTGCCGTCCTCTTTCAAGGATTTACTCTTATTGCACTTGCTTGTCTTTTAATTGGGTGGGAACGTAACAATCAATCAACTGATTTTCTCTTCTCGATGCCTTTTAAACGAAAAGATATTTTTTTAACAAAATGGTGGCTTGGTGTTTTGAATATTATTACAGTGCAAATTGTTTGCTGGCTTAGTATGTACGGAATAAAGAACATGTCGTTTCACAATGAGTATCAAATCTTTACTCCGTTCTATAGTTACTTTCTATATGCTACGGTTGTACTTATCGCTATTTATACATTCACCTTATTTATCGGAACCATTACTGGACATATATTCTCTCAAAGTAGTTTAACTATCATTCTATTATTTTTACCATACGGTTTTGGATTGTTAATTTCCGGATTCATTTATTCCCATACACAATGGTCTTTAGATGCAATGGGAGAAATAGAGCAACGTACTCATGAGTACTTACAACATATAGACATCATTTCACCATTAGAATCTTTTTCTATTACTTATGATTACCACCCGATAGAAACATTTGATAACTATGGCAATAAACTTTCTAGTGTACCACAGGACAATCCAATGGAGCATACTTTTGTACCTTCTCCTTGGACACTATTAACACCATTTGCTTACATCATTATCTTTTTATCAATGGCAACCTTTCTATACACACGTACACCAAACGAACAAAACGGAAAAATACTATTGTTTCCTAACTTGCAAAAATGGTTCATGATTTGCACTGTTCTATGCTTCGGACTGCTTGGCGGTAGAATATTAGGTGGACGAGATGCACTTCTGTCTTATTATGTTGGATTTTTCCTATTCGCTATCATAAGTTACTTCATTTTTACACGTCTATTAAAATTGAAGTTTGCTTTTGGAGGGAAATAAACATACATTAAGATGATGAATACATGTTTCAAAAAGCATTATAGATGTGAAACTATAAACACGGAACAATGGCATTAAGAGAAGCTGACAAAAGAAAGATGTTATGAATTATTTAACTCTTATATGAACTAAATAAAAAGGCATTGCACAAGAGCAATGCTTTTTATTATATATGTCCCTATCTAAATAAAGAGGTTATTTCACATTCTCTCTCCTATCCCCATACACCATCTCTTCTTTCATCCCAAATCCATCACCATTTTGCACAATTTGCTCTGTCGGTGCAACTATACTTTCGGCAATTTTCCATTCCCCACGCTCTTTCACGAATACTTGTAGAAAATAGTTCATACCATCTAGTTGATATGCATTTTGTTTTTTCACATTATAGTGAATCGCAATGTAGTACACTTGAATGTTTTCTTTTCCTATTTTTGATACGTATTGCGATAATCTCGGTATATAGAGGGCCGCTTTCTGAAAAGATAGTTGCTTCGCTTTAACAAGCGATGAACTTGTTACATTACGTAATGTGTCCTGATTACGAATATTATCGCTATGGTGGAATAATACTGCGTTTTGCATAGAACGAACCCATAATTTCGAATATAAAACTGTATTGTCGTTTTCAATATACTTCACTTCTTTTCGCACCACTTGGATAGGCGTATCTGCGTACGTGAATGTTTGAAAATAGAAAAAACCACCAAATAAAATGGTAAGTGCAGCAATATATTTCATAATCTTTCCTCCGATCTTTTAATTAAAGTATCGGATTTTCAAAATATTTTTATTCAAAAGAAAAAGGATAGGAATGCTTTCGCTTCCTATCCTCATTTATTATAATACGCGGCCAAATAGTTCTAAGACCATTTCTATTTCTTGGTCGCTCCAACCTTTAAATCTCTCTTTATAATATTCTTTACGCACAGCTTCAAGTTTTTCAGTTACTTCTCTTCCGTGCTCTGTAATTTCTAAGTACACGATTCGACGATCTGAATTAGAACGTTTTCTTTCTACTAATCCTTTTCGTACGAGACGATCTGTAACAGCTGTAATATGACTGGAGGTTACGTTTACTTCACTCGCAATTTGCGAAGCCATCTGTGGACTCTTTAAAAATAACGCACGTAATACAGAAAATTCATTATATGGCATATGTTCTGCAAAACGTGTATTAATATCATTTTGTAATAAACGTATCATTTTTCGAAATGATGCAGATAAATCTAAAATCAGCGTTTCTCTTTTTTCGTTCAATAGCCTCGTCCCTTTTTTATCATATTTACACATATTATAATCTATAAATACCTATGTTGTATATGCTTTCTTTCCTCAACATTCTCATTTATGTAACTTTTTTCATATAAATTTCTTTTTTGTTCACACATATACATATAAAAAGGATGGTGATGGAAAATGCAGGGTGGAATGAATCCTTATTTACACAACGTACGCACTGCTAATACTGGTAAAGAAGCTACTATTACTGTACAAGGCGAAGGCATTGTCAAAGCAAAACCGAATGTTGTTATATTAACGCTTGGCATTCGAACAGATGATAAAAATGTAAAACAGGCTCAAGAAGAAAATGCAGTGCAATCCAAACAATTGCTGGATGCACTTAAACAGCTTGGTATTGCCGATAAAGATATAGAAACGATTTCTTATACGATCACTCCTCAATACGAATATGTAAATGATAAAGCATTGCTACAAGGATACCGCGTGGAGCATTTGTATGAAATTACCGTTTTAAATGTACAAAAAGCTGGGGAAGTATATGATATAGCCGTTTCAAATGGCGCAAATGTAGCAAAAGGTTTACGTTTCCGAGTATCTCATCCAAATAAATATTATGAGCAAGCTCTCATTCAAGCTCTGCACCAAGCAGTAGAAAAAGCTCGTGCTATTGCGAGTACATATAATTTAAATATTAATCCTGTTCCCCTCTCATTCGTTGAAGAATCTGCCCAATTACCAAGGGAGGTTACGTCTTATGCTACTTTACATGCACAAGCAGCCCCGCCCATTCAATCGGGTGAATTAGAAATCATTTCATCCATACGGGCTATTTTTACGTATTTATAACGAATTCTCTTTATAAGTAAACGTTATCATTTTACTTGTTGTAAAAACATGATGTTCTGATATAATAAAGAACGGTGAGCTCTTACAAAAGAGATATCACGGGTGGGAGAGGGATATGAAAAAGAAGGTTTAACATGAAAGGAATACTTGAAAGAACATTTAAATTAGGTTTACACGAAACATCACCAAAACAAGAAGTTTTAGCTGGAGTTACGTCATTTTTCACAATCGTATATATTATGATTGTAAATGCGTCAATCTTATCAGATGCTGGCATTCCTCTTGAAGCTGGAATTTTAGCAACTGTTTTTAGTTCATTTGTCGGATGTCTACTCATGGCATTTTGGGCAAATGCACCTGCTATTCTTGTCCCGGGTATGGGTGTAAATGCATTCTTTACGTACACAGCTGTGCATACGCTTGGACTAACTTGGCAAGAAGCTTTGGCTGCTGTCTTTATCTCTGGTATTATTTTTGCAATTGCCGCTTTTACACCAATCGCTCGCGTGCTATCAGTATCAATTCCAAAGTCATTAAAGGAAGCGATTACTGTCGGCATCGGATTATTTTTAGCGTTTATCGGATTGCAAAAAGGTGGTTTAGTCGTTTCGAACCCAAATACTGCTGTGGCAATGGGGAAATTAAGTAATCCTGTCGTTCTTGCGACATTACTTACTCTTATCATTGCACTTGTATTATTTATTCGCAACGTACGTGGAAACTTTTTATGGACGATTGCAATAGGAACTGGTATCGCATGGCTATTTGGTCTTGTGGATACGAGTCAAGTGGGAAATAGTTCATTCTCATTCGCTAATTACGGTGATGTGTTTGGAGCTATGTCATTTGAGAAACTTTCTTCCTTACCATTTTGGATTGCAACATTCTCTTTAAGCATGGTGCTTATTTTTGAGAATATGGGACTTCTGCACGGTTTATTAGAAGATGATCGTAAATTCCCACGTGCTTACCAAGCCAATGCAATTTCAGCAATGACATGTGGTCTATTTGGCACAAGTCCTACCGTTTCAACAGTAGAAAGTGCCGCAGGTATTACTGCAGGTGGTAAGACAGGTCTGACGTCTATCGTTACTGGGTTGCTATTCTTTGCATCACTGTTTGCTCTTCCATTTGTCAAATTAATTCCTGATAGTGCCATTGCACCAATCTTAATTATTATTGGCGGTCTAATGATTACAAGCATTCAACAAATTCCTCTGAATGACTTTTCAGAAGGATTTCCAGCATTCTTAATTATCGTTATGATCCCGCTCACATATAGTATCGCTGATGGCATTGCGTTCGGATTTATTGCTTACCCTATCTTAAAAGTTGCTCTTGGAAAGCGTAAAGAAGTCGCACCATCTATGTATATCATTACATGCTTATTCTTAGCTATGTTTGTATTACATGCTATTGGTTAAGAAAAAACACCGAGGAAATCCTCGGTGTTTTTTTACTTAAACCATCCTTTTTTATAAAACCAGGCCATCATTCCCCCGCCAATTAGTGCCATGATAAGTAGACAAATAAAATAACTATATTGTCCACCAAGCTCTGGCATATGCGTAAAGTTCATTCCATATACTCCCGCAATAAATGTTAATGGCATGAAAATAGTCGAGAATACAGTTAATGTTTTCATAATGTTATTCATATGATGTGAGTTTAATGAAAAATAACTATCCCGAATATCTGCTGTTAACTCTCGGCTTGCCTCAATCATTTCTGTTAGTTTAAGCAAATGATCATGTATATCTTTAAAGTAAATTTCATGATCGCTTATACCGTAAAAACGAGTCGAATTTAAAATACGATATAATAAATCACGCATCGGAATGATTGTACGCCTTAGCTTTGATAAATCTGCACGTATATCAAATACCTCTTCTAATACACTTCCTGCTGTCTCCCCCGTTAAATTATCATCAATTGCATTTAAATGATCCTCAATGTAATATACAGGCGCAAAATAGTCATCTACAATTTGGTCGATAATTGTATGAGCTACGTGTAAAGGACTATTTTTAATACGCTTCTTTTCTCCAAGTGTTTTCCATACTCTTTCGATTGCATTGTTATGAGAAAAGTGGAAAGAAACAATATAACGATCACTAATAAATAAATCGATTTCGTGCGGTTCTAGTCCATCTTCCCCAAATGCATGAAGAACTAAAAAGTTATATCCATCATAAAAATCAACTTTTGGCCTCTGTACATATTCTATACAGTCTTCAATTGCAAGGGGATGGAACTTAAAATGGTCTTGCAGAATATATGTATACTCTTCTTTCGTTGGCTTATATAAATCTAGCCAATACCATACAATATGGTCTTTCTTTGTTTCTTCTAGAGAAACATCATATAATACTTCATCTGTTTTTGTTACTGCACAAATTCTAATCATAATTTCACCCATTATTATTATAAACAAAAAATAGTAAAAAAAGCCAAGGAGAAATCTCCTCAGCTTTTTTTATTACTTCGTTACGATACCGTGTACTAAAGTTGGTGCATCTACGTGTTCTTTAGAGATCTTCATGTTCTCATAAATTTTCGCTTTTACATCTTCAACATTTTCGCGGTTTGCGTAAATTGTAACAAGAGATTCACCTTGCTTCACGCTATCGCCTACTTTTTTGCGCAGCATTAGACCAACTGCTAAATCAATTTCAGACTCTTTCGTTGCACGTCCTGCTCCTAAAAGCATTGCTGCTGTTCCGATTTCGTCTGCAACGATTTCTGATACATATCCGTCTTCTTTCGCTTCCACTTCAATTTTAAATTGTGCTTGTGGCAATTTAGAAGGGTCATCAACAACAGATGCGTCGCCGCCTTGCGCTGATAAGAACGTTTTAAATGATTCTAGCGCTTTTCCGTTGTTCATTACTTCAATTAGCTTTTCACGTGCATCTTCTAAAGATGAAGCTTGTCCAGCAAGGTACACCATTTGACTTCCAAGTGTTAAACATAGCTCTTCTAAATCTTTCGGCCCTTTACCTTGTAATGTATCAATTGCTTCTTGAACTTCTAATGCGTTACCGATAGCTTCACCGAGTGGTTGACTCATATCAGAAATAACTGCCATCGTATTACGACCAACGTTATTACCGATGCGTACCATTGCTTCTGCTAAACGTTTTGCATCTTCATCCGTTTTCATAAATGCACCTGCCCCAGTTTTTACATCAAGAACAATTGCATCTGCACCAGCAGCAATTTTTTTACTCATAATCGAACTTGCAATAAGCGGAATTGAGTTTACTGTTGCTGTTACATCACGAAGTGCATATAGCTTTTTATCAGCAGGTGTTAAGTTACCACTTTGGCCGATAACTGCGATTTTATTTTCATTTACAAGACGCATGAATTCATCGTTTTCAATTTCCACATGGAATCCTGGAACTGCTTCTAATTTATCAATTGTACCACCAGTATGTCCTAAGCCGCGTCCAGACATTTTCGCTACTGGTACATCTAAAGCAGCTACTAATGGACCTAATACAAGTGTCGTTGTATCACCAACACCACCTGTTGAATGCTTATCTACTTTTACACCTTCAATAGCTGATAAGTCGATTGTATCACCGCTATTTACCATTGCCATCGTTAAATCCGCACGCTCTTGATCGTTCATATCTTGGAAGAAAATTGCCATTGCAAGTGAACTTACTTGATAATCAGGAATATTACCATTCGTATATCCTTCAACAATAAAGTTAATTTCTTCTGTCGTTAATGCATGTCCGTCACGTTTTTTTGCAATTAGGTCCACCATTCTCATTGTGAAGTCACCCCTTCATTTGTTTTACGATTGCTTTTACTAATGCTAAGAAGTTAGCTTTAACACGTTCTGTCGTTTCAATTACTTCATCGTGGTGAAGTGGTTGATCTAAAATACCAGCTGCCATATTTGAAATACAAGAAATACCTAATACTTTCATACCAGCATGACGCGCTACAATTACTTCAGGTACTGTTGACATACCAACTGCATCTCCGCCAAGTGTACGAAGCATACGAATTTCAGCAGGTGTTTCATATACAGGACCTGTCATTCCTACGTATACACCTTCTTGTACTTTAATATTTAAGTCTGCTGCAACTTGTTTCGCCATTTCGCGAAGTTCTACTGTATATGATGTAGACATATCAGGGAAACGTACGCCCATTTCAGAATCATTTGGTCCGATTAATGGATTCGTACCCATGAAGTTAATGTGATCTGAAATTAACATAAGATCGCCTGGCTCAAATGATGTATTTACACCACCAGCTGCGTTTGTTACAACTACTGTTTCTACACCTAGTTCTTTCATAACACGAACTGGGAATGTTACTTTTTGCATGTCGTATCCTTCATAGAAGTGGAAACGTCCTTGCATTGCTACTACTGTTACACCTTGAAGTGTACCAAATACTAGTTGACCTGCATGGCCTTCTACAGTTGATACTGGGAATTCAGGGATTTCACTGTAAGGTACTGTTACTGCGTTCTCAATTTCGTCTGCTAATACACCTAGTCCTGACCCAAGGATTAGTCCTACTTGTGGTGTCTCTTGAAATTTCTCTTTTAAGTATGAAGCTGATTTTGTAATAAGTTCACGATTCATTTGTTTATCCCCCTATTTCTTTAGCTCGTTTAAGAAGCTTGTTCCGTATTCTGGCATTTTCACACCGAAGTTTTCTGCTACTGTTGCACCAATATCAGCAAATGTTTGACGAAGTGGTAACTCTTGTCCGCCTTCTTTCATGCTTGGGCTATATGCTAATAATGGTACATATTCACGTGTATGGTCAGTACCAGGGTGAATTGGATCATTACCGTGGTCTGCTGTAATTAATAATAGATCATCTTCTTTTAGTTTTGCGAATACTTCTGGAAGACGTGCATCATATTCTTGCAGAGCTTCTCCGTATCCTTGTGGATCACGGCGGTGGCCGAATAATGCATCAAAGTCAACTAAGTTTAAGAAGCTAAGACCTGTAAAGTCCATATTTAATGTATCTACAAGCTTATCCATTCCATCCATGTTAGACTTCGTACGAAGTGATTCAGTTACCCCTTCACCATCATAGATATCAGAGATTTTACCGATAGCAATTACATCGTAGTCACTATCTTTTAATTCATTCATTACTGTACGGCCGAATGGTTTTAATGCATAGTCATGACGGTTTGGTGTACGTGTAAAGTTTCCAGGTTCACCAACGAATGGACGAGCAATAACACGACCTACCATGTATTTCTCATCTAATGTTAATTCACGTGCAATTTTACAGATTTTATATAACTCATCAAGTGGCACTACTTCTTCGTGTGCTGCAATTTGCAATACGCTATCAGCAGAAGTATAAACGATTAAAGAGCCTGTTTCCATTTGCTCTTGACCAAGTTCATCAAGAATCTCAGTTCCAGAAGCTGGCTTATTACCGATAATTTTACGGCCTGTTTTTTCTTCTAATTCATCAAGTAATTCTTTCGGGAATCCTTCCGGGAACACTTGGAATGGTGTATCAATGTAAAGGCCCATGATTTCCCAGTGACCTGTCATTGTATCTTTACCAGTAGATTTCTCTTGCATTTTTGTGTAATATCCAAGTGGTTTCTCTACTTTAGAGATACCTTTCATTTCTCGAATGTTACCAAGACCTAATTTCACCATGTTAGGCATTTGTAACCCATTCATATGTTCAGCAATGTGACCAATTGTGTCAGATCCTAGATCACCAAATTGCTCAGCATCTGGTGCTTCACCGATTCCCACAGAGTCCATTACGACTAGGAATATACGTTTATATTTATTCATAACTGCGACCTCCTATAAGTTCAGTTCTACTTCTTGTAGTATGTTCAAAACGCTATAAAGTGAAACTGTTATCCAAAAGAATTCTCATTGTCAAACAGTACTTCTTTAAATCATTTTCTAACCTATTTCGTTTACTTGAAACGATTCAAAAACATTTCTAGTTTTTTCTAAGTCAGATGTCAGACATCTGATACTGATATCATAACATGTTTACGCTTTCTTTTTAATACATTTTCGTAGAATTTCTCATTTTCTTCACACTTCTATTGTAATCCATTCTGCAACGAAGTGCTAATTTTTTTATGATTTATTTCTTCATATTAAAAATAAAAAGTAGCTCTAAAGAGCTACTTTTTATTTTACTTCTACCGTTTCTTCTTTATGTTCATGCAATTCGCCTTTTCTTACATGTACTTTCACTTTGTAAGCACCGTTCTCTTTGAAAGTATGTTTCGTTTCATACTCTCCTTTATTCCCTTCTTTCGCTGGAATAAATTCGTGTTTTTCAACACCATCTTTCCAAATCTCTAGTTGTACTTCAGCACCAGTTAATGCTTCTTCTTTTTGCTTTAAATGAACTTTCATTGTAGATTCAGCATTTGCCTTTATGTCTCCAGCCATAAGATGGATCATTGTGTCACTTTTATGATCTCCATGTCCTGCACTGTGATCACTATTTTCTTTTTTCGCATCTTCTACTTTCGCATTTCCTACAGCAACTTTTACTTCTGGCATAACGTGCATTTCACGTGCATTTGTGTGAGCGATAATATGGTATACTCCATCCGTTTCGAATGTTTTCTCGACTGCATAAACACCTTTCCCTTTATGCTTACCATCTAACATCTCGTGTTTTTCGTCGCCATCTTTCCAAATTTCAAACTTTACATCATCAGCATCCGTTACTTTTTCTTTTCCTTGTGTAACAAGTGCTTGTACTTCTGTTTTTTCACCTGGTTTAATTTCTTTCGGATTTGTTTGGACTGCTACTTTTACAGCTTCAAGTTTCTGTTCTTTTTTCGGCTCTTCTTTGTTTGTATTACAGCCAGCCAATGCTAGCATCGCGATAAATAAAGTCATAATCAGTTTTTTCATCATCATTTCCTCCTTTATACTTTATTTAGTATAGAGGAAATACATTGTAATATTCCAGTCTTCTGCTGAAAACAATATACGAAATGTTTGTGAAGTTTCTGTGAAACAGTCTTCCCCTCTTAATCTATAAAAAAAGAGCATAGTAACTATGCTCTCGGATGAAACTGTTTATATACATCTTTTAATCTAGTTTTTGAAACGTGCGTATAGATTTGAGTCGTTGAAATATCTGCATGTCCAAGCATTTCTTGTACAGCACGTAAATCTGCTCCATTTTCTAATAAGTGCGTAGCAAACGAGTGACGCAACGTATGAGGTGTAAGCTCTTTTTCAATATTTGCTTCTTTCGCTAATCGTTTTAATATTTTCCAAAATCCTTGTCTTGATAATCGATTACCATGATGGTTTAAAAAGAGTGCATCTACTACTTTTTTCCCCATTAATTCTCTTCTTCCTTTTTCAATATACTTTTGAATCGCTTCCGTTGCTAAACTTCCTAGTGGAATAATTCTTTCTTTATTCCCTTTCCCTATGCAACGAACAAATCCCATCGTTAAATGTACATCTTCTAAATTGAGTGCAATCAATTCTGAAACACGAAGTCCTGTCGCATACAGTAACTCTAGCATCGCCTTATCACGAATCCCAAAAGCACTTGTCATTTTTGGTGTTTGAAGTAACGCCTCTACTTCATCAACTGATAATACTTTTGGTAATTTCCGTTCCCCTTGTGGCGTTTCAATATGTACGGATGGGTCGTGTTCTACCGCTCGTTCACGCAGTAAAAATTGGTGGAACGAACGAATTGATGCGATATGACGCGCCAATGTTTTCGAAGATTTTCCGTTCTCTTTTAAATACTGCAAAAAGTTAACAATGTGTAAACGGGTCACTTCATGAAAAGTTTTCGTCTGTTCCACATTTTGCAAATACTTTACGTAGCTTTTTAAATCCCGTTCATAAGATACTACTGTATTCTTTGCTAATCCTTTTTCGACAACCATATAATGAATAAAATCTTTTAATTGATCTTCCACTCTACACTACTCCCCATTTTCATAGAAAAACATCATTCTATTTACGAAAGCATCCTTTGCCGGTTCTTCATTCCCTGATACTTTTTCTACAGTCTCTTCTTTAGGTTTTTCATAACGATGATAGCTTTCATATTCTTCATTTATCCATAGTATAGCGAAATAAAACAAAATCGTACAACTTGTAAATAATAAAAATACTTTTATTCCATCAAAAGTTAATTTTAAAGCTCGGCGCATTGTAAATTCCTCCAAAATATAAGTTATTACAACATATGCCAAGCTTTCACCTATTTATACCTTATTCAAATAAAAAACCTCTTCCTAGATAAATAGGAAAAGGTTATTTTTCATCCGTTTCATTTTCTTGACAATTTTTACAAATCCCATGGAATGTTAAACGATGATCTTTCACCTTAAAGCTCCAGTCTCGTTCTACTTTCCTTTCCACTTCACCAAGTAAATCTTCTTGTATTTCTTGTACAGCACCACATTGTGTACAAATCAAATGATGGTGGAAACGCTGCGCACCTTCTTGGCGTAAGTCATAGCGTGAAACACCGTCTCCGAAGTTAATCTTATCGACAACTTTTAACTCAGATAATAGTTCTAAAGTTCGATAGACGGTTGCTAATCCGATCTCTGGCGACTTTTCTTTTACAAGGAGGTAAACATCTTCTGCGCTTAAATGATCTTCTTCATTTTCTAGCAGCACACGAACTGTTGCTTCACGTTGCGGTGTTAATTTGTAGCTCGCTGCATGTAATTGCTTCTTAATTCGTTCAATTCTTTCTTCCATTCGGTACTACTCCCTCCTCGCCACTCTTACACCATTATATCAGAAGAAGGGCTTCTGTCAAAAGAAAAAACAATAAAAACAAATTGATAATTATTCTCAAAAAGTATTTATTTTTTATTAATAGCCTCAACGACTTCTTTCATTAAAACTGGTGATGCGTAAGCCTCCACACTAGAAGCAAGTGCTAACACCACTCCAATTACGAGAAAGAAGCATGTATAACGGATTAATAATGGTAATAGTGGTTCGGTTATTTTTCTAATAAATTGATGCCTAATCATCCGTAAAGAAAAACTTGCAGCAATGGTTGTCATAACGAGAAAGACTGGAATGATAATTAAATTTTGTGGCAAAACAGATACAAATGCTAATAATAGTCCATTCCATCCATGCTGACTTACTAAAAAACCAACTGTAAATCCGACGACAACTCCTTTTACAAATAATAAAATAAAAATAAGTGGTAATCCAATAATTGAAATTCCTAAAATCCAAATAAATCCGATGTATTTTAATTGCGAAAAGTAACTTTCTCGAAACATTTCGCCCGCAATGGCAAATTCTCCTTTAGAGACTTGTCCAAAAAAACGTTGTAAATAAAATGATAAATCTTGTTTTTGATTGATTTGTAAACTATTCACAAGAATGGCTCCGAATATTACTCCCATCAATAATAAAACAGCGTTAAATATATATAATGAAGAGTTTTCCTGTATGTGAGACATTACACGGTCTTGCCAATTTTTTCGCCACATTTTTCTTCCCTCCGTTCACGCTCTTATTAAAAATGTATGAAAGAAAGAAAAAAGTATGACGAATTAGCATTGAAATTCCGCTCTACTTTGCTAAACTAAAAAGTAGAGAATAGGAGGGATTTCTCTTGAAACCATTATTATTAGATTTTCCAACATTATTTCAAACTGAACGCTTGCAAGTTCGTAAACCATTTCCAGGTGATGGTGCCGAAGTATATGAAGCAATCCAAGCTTCTCTAGAAGACTTAGTACCGTGGATACCAATTAACGCTGAAACAGAAGAGAGTGCTGAAGAAATTGTTCGCGAAGCTCACGGACAGTTTTTACTTCGTGAAACACTTGATTTTCACTTATATGATAAAGTATCTGGTACATTCATCGGAGCAATTACACTAAAGCCTGAAAACTGGGATATTCCAAAGTTTTCACTTCACTTCTGGCTACATAGTGCCTATACAAAACAAGGCTATATGACCGAAGCTGTTAAAGGTGCGATTCAGTTCGCCTTTGATAAACTAGGCGCTAGAAGAATTGAAATTCGTACTGATGCAACAAATATAAATGCATGTAGCTTAGCAGAACGTCTAGAATTCATTCTAGAAGGTACAATGGAAAATGATTTCCTAGCACCAGATGGTAGCTTACGTGATGCACGTGTATATGCAAAAATCAATTAAAAAACACTCGCCTTTGGCGAGTGTTTATCTTTGTAGTTGTAAATATTGTACTGCAAACATCGTCTTCGCATCATGAATACGAAGATCTTTCATAAGAGTAATCGCTTCTTCTAACGATACTTCCATTAATTCCACAAACTCATCTTCATCTAACTCAGCTTTATTTTCTTTTTTTGTCAAACCTGTCGCTTTATATACATATAAAATTTCATCTGCGAATCCTGGAGATGTATAGAAAGAAGTAATGAGCTCCATATTTTCACATACATATCCTGTTTCCTCTTCTAATTCACGAACTGCTGTCACCTCAGGTTTTTCACCGGGTTCTAACTTGCCGGCTGGAATTTCTATAATCGCCTTTTCAAGCGCTTTACGATACTGCTCAACAAGTACCATTTTCCCCTCATCAGTAATAGCAATAATAGCAACTGCACCAGGGTGATTTACAATTTCACGTTTACTCATTGCTCCATTTGGTAATACTACATCATCAACACGAACTTTTATAACTCTACCATCAAAAATTGGCTCAGTTTTTACTGTTCTCTCTGCAAGATTACTCATACTACTTCATCTCCCTGTTCTATTTCCTATTCTTTCCTCATACATTTTACCACATTGAAAGGAGCGTGATAGAAATGAAAGTTTATATTTTACCAAATCGCGTCACTTTAGTCGGAAAAGCATGGCAAATTCGCCATAAGCTAAAACAATATGGCAAAGAGTATACAACTGTACAAGAGTGGATTACAGCAAATAAAAAGTAAACGTTTGTCAACCTCTTTTCCCTTTCGTACAATAAAGGTAAGGAGGTTGACCTATGAAAAAACGTCAATTAGGAAACTCAGATTTATTTGTGACAGAAATGGGACTTGGCTGTATGTCTCTCGGTACATCTGAAACAGAAGCCCTGCGTATTATCGATGGAGCAATCGATTTAGGAATCAATTTTTTTGATACAGCAGATTTATATGATTACGGATTAAACGAAGAATTTGTTGGAAAAGCATTAAAAGGAAAACGAAACCAAATTGTTCTTACAACAAAGGTTGGAAATCGATGGACAGAAGAAAAAAACGGCTGGTCCTGGGATCCTTCTAAGAATTACATAAAGGCTGAAGTGAAAGAAAGTTTACGTAGACTTCAAACTGATTATATTGATCTTTATCAACTTCACGGCGGAACGATTGAAGATCCTATAGATGAAACAATTGAAGCCTTTGAAGAATTAAAAAAAGAAGGTATCGTTCGCCATTACGGTATTTCTTCTATACGTCCAAATGTCATCCGTGAATATGCACAACGTTCAAATATCGTTAGTGTACTAATGGAATATAGCCTTTTAAATCGTCGTCCAGAAGAATGGTTCCCCCTTCTGAATGAACACCAAATTAGCGTCATTGCCCGCGGGCCACTTGCAAAAGGAATTTTAACTGACAACAATGCAAGAAAAATAGAAAGAGTAAAGGAAAAGGATTATCTCTCTTATTCTTACGATGAATTACATACAACTCTAGCGAGTGTAAAAGAAACGATTGGAGAGCGCTCTTTAACAGGAACAGCTATTCAATATTGCTTACATAATAAGACTGTTGCAGCTGTTATACCTGGTGCAAGCTCTATTCAACAATTACAAGAAAATGTACAGGCTAGTAAACAAACACAGTTAACAACAGAAGAATATATACAGCTTCAGCAAATCGCTAAATGTGATACCTACGCTTTACATCGTTAAAAAGACGCTACCAGTATGGTAGCGTCTTTTTATAACGTATCATATTTATCAGGATTCGTTCCTACATGTAAATTACGATTTAACGTATTAATTTGAGTCATCTCTTCTTCCGTTAGTGAAAAGTCAAAGATAGAAAAATTCTCCTGAATGCGAGATGGTGTAACAGATTTAGGAATGGTCACAATCCCGCTTTGAATATCCCACCTTAATATAACTTGCGCAGGTGTTTTTTCATATTTAGTAGCAATGGCCTGAATAATCGGGTGCTGAAATACTTCTCCGCCTCTCATTAATGGACTCCATGCTTCCATTTGAATTTGCTCACCTTGACAGAAATTACGCAACTCAAATTGCGTCAACATCGGATGAAGTTCCACTTGGTTTACCATCGGCTTTATTTTGCAATTAGGTAATAGCAGTTCTAAATGTTGTTTATGGAAATTCGAAACACCAATCGCGCGCACTTTACCTTCTTCATACAATTTCTCCAAAGCTCGGTACGTATCAACATACTTCCCTCTTACCGGCCAATGTATTAAATATAAATCTACATAGTCCATTTGTAATTTTTTCAAACTCTTTTCAAACGCCTCAAGTGTTTCCTCGTATCCTTGATCGTCGTTCCAAACTTTTGTTGTAATAAAGATGTCTTCTCTCGGAATTCCTGATTCACGAACCGCTTCTCCGACACCGCTTTCATTTTCATATACAGTTGCTGTATCAATCGAACGGTATCCAACTTCTAACGCTGTTTTTACTGCTTGTTTTACTTCGTCGCCTTCTTTCGCTTTATAAACGCCTAAACCAATCATCGGCATTTTTACGCCATTATGAAGTGTAGTTGTTGGAATGTGCACAGTCGTCTCCCTTTCATTATTACATTTTTTATAAGCCACCACTTTATTTGAACAAGATTCAACCAAAAAGTCAAAACATATGTACAGTTTACATAATAAATTTATACATATTCAAAAATAATGCGAACTCATTCATTCACGTTATTTTCTATCCATTTCTTCGCTTTTTCATCAACATTACGTACAAACTCAGTTTTCCCTTCTGAATATAACGCACCATCATATGTATACTTTTCAGCTAATTCTTTCTTTAAAGTTGCATATGCCTCAGCTTCTTCACAATGAGCCATCATATAATCACGAAATGCTAAATGCCTTACTATCTCTGGATTTCCTTTTTCAAACACGTGTAAATGATACGAGCGTTTTTCTTCAGTTCCATGAATAAAATACCGGCGTCTTGGAATACCATTTTCCCCTTTTACGATGTAACCAAGCTCTATAAATCGTTCATTCCACCTATCTACTCTATCGATACTCTCTACTTCCATAATCATATCTATAATTGGTTTAGCTGCCAGTCCTGGCACTGACGTACTTCCAATATGATGAATTTTCACTGTTTCTGGCATCGCAGATTTTAATCTTTCAGCCTCTATTTGAAACTTTTCACCCCAATGATTTTCATGCGGAACAACTACAATTTTTCTCATTCTAACTCCCCTTTTCTTACAAGCTCGTCAAAAAAATGATCAGCGTTATTTCACTGATCATTTTCGTTATTATTTAAAGTCTTTCCAAGTAAGGTTACTTTCACTTAACAGTTCTTCAAATGATTTATTCTTTTCACGTTCTTTTTGTTCTTGACGCTTTCTTTCCAGTTCTGCTGCCTCTTTTTTCTCTTCTCTCACTTGCAATTCTTTCTTCTTACTCTTTAATTGCTGCATAAGTGAATCGTTTAATTGATCACCTAATGTAAGAGATTCTTTCTTTGGTTGATTCACTTGCGATTGTCTTTGCATTTGTCTTTGTTTCTTTTTCTTCATGCTGCTCACCTTTTACTTTTTTCTCCATTATAGTAGATACACCATGAAATCGACAACAAAAAAGGGACGTTACTCTATTATTCACTTTTTGTAAATATGTTAATTTTTCGAAAAAAACTAAATTTTTATATAGATATAATCCTATGAATCTATTAAAATTATGTCGTATGATGTCAGATTATAAAAAAAGGAGAATTATATTATGTGGAAAAAAATCATTCCTGCTGTTGCCGTTTTAAGCACCATTACTTTTTCAACCGTATTCGCCGCTCCCCCATCTCAGAATCCAGCTGAACAAAACCGCTACATAGACGTACAAATGCTTGGTATTAATGATCTCCATGGACAACTAGATACTGTTAAAAAAATCAATAATAAAGAAGCTGGTGGCGCTGATTACTTAGCTACTTATTTAAAAGAACATAAAAAACAAAACCCTAATACACTTCTCGTACATGCTGGTGATATCGTCGGAGCTAGTCCACCAGTTTCAGCATTATTACAAGATGAACCGACGATTGAATTTTTAAATGACTTAAAATTTGATGTCGGTACAATCGGGAACCATGAATTTGATGAAGGCATTGATGAAATGAAACGCCTCATTTACGGTGGATATCATGAAAAAACAGGGAATTTCAAAGGTGCTAACTTCCCCTATGTAGCTGCTAACTTCTATAACAAATCAACTGGCCGCTTATTTTTACCACCATTTACTATAAAAATGGTAGATGGTGTTCCTGTAGGATTCATTGGGGTTGTTACAACTGATACACCAAATGTCGTTATGCCTACGATGCTTAAAAATGTACAAATTACTGATGAAGTAGAAGCAATTAATAAATCAACACAACAATTAAAACGCCTCGGCGTTAAATCTATCGTCGTTCTTGCTCATGTCGGTGGAACAACCGATGAGTCTGGGATAACAAATGGCGATCTTACTCGAATTGCAAATGAAACAGACTCAGAAGTTGATGTTATTTTCGGTGGACATAGTCATACGTATGTAAATGGTACAGTAAATAATAAACTAATTGTCCAAGCAAATTCATACGGAACGGCTTTCTCAGACGTGGATGTAACAATTGATCGTAAAACAAAGGATATTGTAAAGAAAAAAGCTGAAGTTGTTACAACGTATCATGAAGGTGTAGAACCTGATAAACAAGTAAAGAAAAAACTAGATCAATATAAAGAAAAAATCGCACCACTTGTAAATGAAGTAGTCGGAAAATCTACAGCACCTATCGACCGTAAACAAAATGATGCTGGTGAATCCACTCTTGGAAATTTAGTTGCCGATGCTCAGCGTCAAACGATGCAAACCCAAATCGCCCTCATGAATCCTGGTGGCATTCGTAATGACTTAGATGCTGGTGATATTACGTGGGGTGAGTTATACGGCATTCAACCTTTTGGAAATCAATTGATTAAAGTAGATTTAACAGGTCAAGACATTGGCGATATTTTAAATCAGCAATGGCAAAAAGGAACAACAAGAATGCTTCAAATTTCAGGTATTCAATATACGTGGGATGCAAATAAACCAAACGGTGAAAAAGTTACAAATATACGTTTAACAAACGGAGAAGAATTATCTCCATCTACAACGTATAGCGTAGTTGCAAATGCCTTCTTAGCTTCTGGCGGTGACGGATTTGTATCATTTAAAAATGGTAAAAATGCAGAAACTGGTCCAAACGACTTTGAAGCGTTAGTCGATTACGTAAAACAATTAAAAGAACCCATTCAGCCAGTTATTGATGGAAGAATTCAAAAAGTAAATTAAGTGTTTCTCTAATAATAAATTTCATTTTTCACACCATAAAGGATTTGTACTGATCCTCTATTTTATACGTAATATACATCATAAAAAGGATACTCGTTCTTCCAATGAACATAGTATCCTTTTCTTTAGTTATCAAAATGTGATGCTTTGTCAACTTCATATTGCTGTAAAAATTGTTGCAACGCTTCTTCTACAAGTTTAGATTTTTGAATTCCTTTCGATTCTGATATAAGGTCCAATCTTGCTAATATTTCTGTATTAATAGAAAAGGTTCGTCTCTTTTTCTCTGTACTTTTACTCACAATTGGTGCAATTACTTCTTCTCTTTTTCTTAATAACTCATAAATGCTTTGTAATTGCTCATAAATTAATAATTGATAATCTGTTTTCTCATATTGAAGGGCGGTCGCTTCTTGGAGTTGTAAGTGACGTGGTTCTTCTCCATCTCCTACAAAAATACGTTTCTTCTGCTCTCCATCATATTCATATCCAATCAATCTTAATTTCTTCGATAATGTATACGGGCTTATTTCAAGACGCTTTGCTATAATAGCGATGGATTCCCGTCTATTTAAACCATCTATAATTTCTCCAATCGTCACAATTTCCCTCCTCCCGTGTTGAAATGACACTAGTATGGTATGTTACAATGATTTTCTAACAGTATATGCAAAATGAATAGCCTGTGCGATTCATACGATTTCACAAAAGGAGGTTTTCAATATGCTTTTTCGTAGCTACACCCCTCAGTTCTATAACGAAAACAAACAACTCATTCCTAATAGTATCGCTACGATAGAAAGCGTTATGATTAATAATCGAAAACAAACTCTCCTTATGCGTGGGCAGAACGTAGAGCAGCCTATTTTATTATGCTGTCACGGCGGACCTGGGATGGCACAAATCGGATTTATTCGCCATTTTCAAAAAGAATTAGAGAAGCAATTTATTGTTATTAATTGGGATCAGCGCGGGGCTGGTAAATCCTTTTCAATGAAAGATTTCGGAGCAAATTTCACAATCGAACAATTCGTTTCCGATGCAAAAGAAGTGATTCAATATGTACTTAAAAGGTTCAACAAACAAAAACTATTTCTCGCTGGTCATTCTTGGGGAAGTATTATTGGGCTTAACATAGCACATCAATATCCAAAGTATATCCAGGCTTACATCGGTATTGGGCAAATTGTACATATGAAACAAAATGAGGAATTGCTATATCAACATTTAATTCATTCTGCCAAAAAACATGATCATAAAAAAGCATTAGCTTCCCTTTTAAAATTAGGCAAACCACCATTTTTAGATACGAGACGTCTCATTATTCAAAGAAAGTGGCTTGGCACATTTGGAGGCGCAATCCAAAACGGATCTTCCTTCTCTTTCATACGAAAAGGTTTCTTTTCTCCTGAGTATACGCTATTAGATTGGTTCAAGTTTCTCGCAGGAAATTTAAAATCTGGCGTTTTATGGGAAGAAATGCTGACAATCGATTTCTTTTCTTCTATCTCAAGTTTATCTATTCCAGTTTATTTTTGTTCTGGTCGCTATGATTATCAAACTCCTTATGCACTCGTTCAGGAATATTGCGATATTATTGAAGCGCCTATAAAAAAGATGATCTGGTTCCCAAATTCAGCACATTCTCCTGATTTAGAAGAACCAGAATTATTCGCCAATTCTTTGCAATCAATTAAACAAGAGCTAGCTTTTCAGCATTAGTAACAAAAGGCTCTTTTACATTTCATAGAAAACATTTTATAATAATATGTCGCAAGTATGTATAAACATAGCAAAATGTTTCATATTTACTTGTCTTAACAGAATAAAAATTTAGGGAGATTACATTTATTATGAACGCTGTACTCGTCGCAGTAGCAATTATGCTATTGCTTAGTTTGTTACGTGTCCAGGTCATTGTCGCCATCATTGTTGGAGCTTTAACAGGCGGAATTATCGGCGGACTCGGTATCTCAGAAACAATTAACACTTTTACAACTGGTCTTGGAAACAGTGCTCCAATCGCTTTAAGTTATGCAATGCTTGGTGGTTTCGCTATTTCCCTTTCCAAAACAGGACTTCCAGATGCTATGATTCAAACTGCATTAAAATGGATTGGCAATGAACAAGACACGAAAAAACAAATTTATTCTAAAATACTTATTTTATTCATTATTTTAACGATGGCTTGTTTCTCACAAAATGTGATTCCTGTTCACATTGCTTTCATCCCCATCTTAATTCCAGCACTTTTAAAAGTATTAAATGAGCTGAAAGTGGATCGCAGACTTGTCACATGTATTATTACATTTGGATTGATTACTCCTTATATGTGGATCCCTGCAGGGTTCGGAAAAATTTATCATGACGTATTACAAACCAACGCTGCGCAAAGCGGCCTTACATTCGATGTCACACTTATTCCAAAAGCAATGACTATTCCAGCAATCGGTATGATTATTGGATTATGTGTAGCGGTATTCATTACGTACCGAAAACCTCGTACGTATGAAACAGAACAAATTCATACTACCGAAAATGAAATCGTTCCCTATACAAAACGTAGCATTACTTTCGGGTTATTATCTATCATTGCTACATTAACTGTTCAATTAACTACAGAATCAATGATTTTCGGTGCTTTAGCAGGTATTATCGTCTTATCAGTTAGTGGCAGTCTACCACTTAAAGAAGCAGATGCGATATTAACAAGCGGAATGCGTATGATGTCCTTTATTGGCTTTGTTATGATCGCTGCCGCTGGATTCGGCGCTGTTCTTCGAAAAACAGGACATGTTGAATCTCTGGTGCAAACGAGTGCACATATAATCGGAAATAACAAACCACTCGCTGCATTTCTTATGCTCGTTATTGGACTTCTCGTCACGATGGGAATCGGTTCATCCTTTTCAACCATCCCTATCTTAACAACCATTTTTGTACCTCTTTGCATTCAGCTTGGATTTAGTCCAATGGCCACAATTGCAATTATCGGTACAGCCGGAGCGCTAGGTGACGCAGGATCTCCAGCATCGGATAGTACCCTTGGACCAACATCCGGTTTAAATGCTGATGGTCAGCACCATCATATATGGGATACATGTGTACCCACTTTTCTACATTACAATATACCGTTACTTATATTTGGCTTTATTGCCGCAATTACATTATAAAAAGGTGCGTATAAAACGCACCTTTTACTTTTTTATTTTTCCTTTTAATTGTTGAAAAGCTACTTTTCCGTTATCTTTGACACTGCTTTCAATTGTCGATAGTGATGAACCTATCCATTCACACTCTATGCTCCCATTCGGTCCAACAATTTTTAATTTATTTGGTATATGTATATTTAGAAATCTCGCTGACCGAATTAACTCAATAGCAATCTGATCACTTGAGGCTACAATTCCATCTATATACGGATTGTTTTGCAATAATGTAATAAATTGTTTATTTGTATACCCTTGTACACATTCTTCTCGATAAGAGATTCCTTCATCCCAAACAGCGTCTAAAAACCCTGCTATATGATTTTCCATTTCTTCACTTTCTTCTCCCTCACCGAAATATGCAAGAAAGTGACACCCTTTCTCTTTTAATAAAGAAACAGCTCTCTGTCCACTTTCATAATAATTTCCATGTGATTGTTGCTCATCAATCACAACAAACGGAAATGGAATTTCTCCTATACTTTTAAAAACTGCTCTTGTCAAAATAACACCTGCAATATTATTTTGCTTCAGCATATGTATGTATCTATCTTTATTCTCTATATTACAAATAATGATTTGATAGCCTTCTTTATATGCTATTTCCTCAATACAATGTAGCAAAGTGATGTTTGATGGGTTACTTAAATTATCTACAAGTAATGCAATTATCGTTGAATTCTCTTTAAATAGTGGCTTCGCTGCACTGTTTGGCCTATAACGTAATTCTTCAATTGCTTCCTTTACTTGTTTTACTGTGTCCTCATGAACGTATCCTTTTTCATTAATAACTCGTGAAACGGTTGCGACTGAAACACCTGCCAATTTTGCAACATCACGTATAGTTGCCACATCGTCACCCCTTAATATGGTAATAGATTACAATTTTACGGTAACCTAAATTACACTCACCGTCAAGATTAACGACTTATATTTCTGAAAATTGTTACATCATTTCACTAAACGATACTCCAACTGAATTTCATGTAAAATTGGGATATTATCATATCCAATACGTGGAATTTCTTTCTTTATTTTTCGTGCCTCCTCTACCGCATTCACATATAAATTAGTCATTACAAAATTACGTTTTTGGTAAAATCGTAACGCATTCATATTATCATTTGTTGTAATAAGCCAGACCTGGCTGCACCGTTCTTCTTCTGCAACTTGTAATACACAATCCACAAGTTTCGTCCCTATTCCTTTTCTTTCTTCAAAGCTATCCAGCGATACAATTTCGCACATATTTCCGCTCACTTCATACGTTACAATTCCGATTATTCTGTCATCTAAGAGCGCAACAAAACCTGGCAACTCTTCTAACTGATGTCCCTTACCACGTGAAATCATCAATGAACTTCTCCAGTTCTCACACATGAACATTCGGATTGTTTCTTTCATCGCTGACGTAATTTTTTGTATATGCAGCATTTCCTATTTCTCCCCTTTTATATCATTGTGATACAATATAAGTGTATCACATGTAACGGTATTTGGAGGATGAGGTAAAGTATGAAACGTTTTTTTGCAGCATTGTTTACTATACTAGGTGCAATAACTGCCCTTGGGATTTTCTTTACAAATAAAGTGATGTACTTAAAGAAAAAAACAGAGGAAGAAGTACTCGAAAGAGAAACGAAAAAACATTTTCGTATAGAGGATTTTGATGCTCTTCATAAAGAAGAAATTCATATCCCTTCTCAATTCGGATACGACCTTCACGGATATTACATTCCTGCTGGTCACTCCAATAAGTTTATGGTTTTTTGCCACGGTGTAACTGTAAATAAAATAAACTCTGTAAAATATGCAAACTTATTCTTAAAAAGGGGATATAACGTCCTCATTTACGATCATCGTCGTCATGGTAAAACTGGCGGAAAAACAACAAGCTATGGATACTATGAAAAACATGATTTAAAATCCGTAGTTGACTGGCTAAAAAACCGTTTTGGCACCAATATTACACTTGGTATTCATGGTGAATCTATGGGAGCTGCAACACTTCTTCAATACGCAGGACTTTTAGAAGATGGTGCTGATTTCTATATTGCAGATTGTCCTTTCTCTGATTTTCACGGACAATTACAGCACCGTTTAAAGGTTGAATTCCATTTACCAAAATGGCCTTTATTACCTTTAGCAAACGCATTTTTGAAAGTTCGTGACGGTTATACAATTCGTGAAGTTTCACCAATCGACTGTATAAAAAATATTAACAATCCCGTTCTCTTTATTCATAGTAAAGATGACGACTATATTTTAGCTGATATGACAAAAGCGTTATATGAAGCGAAAGAAAATAATAAACAACTTTATATTGCAGAACACGGTGCACACGCTTGCTCTTATAACGAAAATAAAGAAGAATACGAAGCAGCCGTCGATCAATTTTTAAACACCTATGTGAAAGAAACAAAAAACAGGCTTGCATAAGCCTGTTTTTTATTGCGCTAAAACGTCTGTAACTTGTTCCATATTTTCAGAAATCCATTGCATTGCATCATCTAACGTTGGGAATTCTGTCGTTTGAAATGTTACTTCATCTTGAAGTAACCAAACATCCTTTGCCTCTTGCCCTACACCTGCAATGGACCAATGTAACAAACTATATGGATGATTATCATTCAAAAATGATGCCCACGTGCGCTCATTTGCAATATTTCGTAATGTATGTAATTGTTTATCCATCTCTCGTCACCTTACTCTAGTCAGTTATGAAAACTATTATAACACTCTCTTCTTTCTCAAACAAAGTGCTCTTTTTTCTCCGCTATTTGCGGGCAGTAAAACTCTCACCTCAAAATTCGGCTGAAACAAAGAAGTTAGGTGGGAGATTAACTGCCCCTAAAAGCCCGATTGGTTCAACTAATAATTAGTGGGGGATGCCTTCCCCACTAATTAAAGTTTCACTTTATATTGCCAAGCACTTCCCTTGATTATATGATGAAATTAAGCGTTTGGGAAGGAGGGATAACGTTGGCAAAAGTACAAATTAAAGTAAATGATAATGGCTCTTTTCGCGTTACAGGGGACGTGGAATTAGTCGACTCACAAGGGAATGTATTCCCAGCAAAACCGGCATTTTCTTTATGCCGTTGTGGTTTATCAAAAAATATGCCTTATTGCGACGCTTCGCATAAAGGTAAATTCGAGTCTGTTGTTAGAGCACCAGAGGCAGAATAATTTTACATGTGACATGCACATTTTTTTGTGCATGTTTTTTCTTTTTAGCAACTCCGTTATATCCCTTCTCCTTACAACATTTCTAATACTTTTATTTCCATTCCAGCCTGCATATATTTTCACACAATTCTTCACATTCGAATATTTTTTACTAGCCTTTTATTTTTTTTGTGCTATAATTTGAGCAAACAGCATCCTTCGGGGTCGGGTGAAATTCCCAACCGGCGGTGATGAAGTGAAAACTTCTAAGTCCGTGACCCGTTTTCAACTCGAAAACGGTGGATCTAGTGAAACTCTAGGGCCGACAGTATAGTCTGGATGGGAGAAGGATATGTTTCTAGTTTTTTATATAGTGAATACACTTTTATTTCAGTATGCATATTTTTAAAGATTCATTTTGATTCTTTATATATGTTTAATTTTCTATACTTATTTTTTATACTGAAATAAAAAGAGACAACTAGCGTTTAAAAATTCGATATTTTGCTAGGTTTTTTCCTTATGCAGAAATATCAATTATCGTTAGGTTTCTTTCCTATGCTTTCGTATTCAAACTATATTTCTAGAAATCACGTCTCCCAAACCCCAAGGATATTAAATCCTTGGGGTTTTTTGATTTTTTTAGGAGAGGTGAAGAAAATGACAGATCAAGAATATATGAGGATTGCCCTGCAGTTAGCAGAAGGGACATCAGGACAAACAAGTCCGAATCCTATGGTTGGTGCTGTTGTTGTAAAAGATGGAAACATCGTTGGTATGGGCGCTCATTTACGAGCTGGTGAAGAACACGCAGAAGTTCATGCCCTTCAAATGGCTGGTCAGAACGCCAAAGACGCTACCGTTTATGTAACACTGGAACCGTGTAGCCACTTTGGAAAAACACCACCTTGCTGTGAATTGCTCATTGAAAAAGGAGTTAAGCGTGTTGTAATTGCTACTCTCGATTGTAATCCGCTCGTTTCTGGTAACGGAAAAAGAAGATTAGAGGAAGCTAGAATTGAAGTAACTACCGGTATTCTTGAAGCAGAAGCGCTTTTATTAAATCGCTACTTTTTTCACTACATGAAAACGAAACGCCCTTTTGTAACAATCAAAACAGCAATGAGCTTAGATGGAAAAATAGCAACTGTAACTGGTGAAAGTAAGTGGATTACAGGTGAAGAAGCACGTGCTGATGTTCACCAATATCGCCATACACATGATGCAATTCTTGTTGGAGTGAATACAGTTATAGCTGATAATCCTCATTTAACAACAAGAATTCCAAATGGTGGGAAACATCCTATTCGCGTTGTTTTAGATACCCATTTACGAACGCCACCATCTTCTCATGTTATAACAGATGGTTTAGCACCGACATGGATTATTGTCGGTAAGGATGTAAAGAAAGCGAAGATATCTTCTTATGAATCTAAAAATATAGCTATATTCCAAATGGAAACGAAGTATATAGAAATCGAGGACCTTCTTTCCTTTCTTGGAGAGAAACAAATTCTTTCTCTATTCGTTGAAGGTGGCCAATCAATTCATGCAAGTTTCTTAAAAACAAATAATTTTAATGAAATTGTAACCTATATAAGCCCGAAATTAATTGGTGGGAAAGATGCTCCTACTTTATTTGGAGGAAATGGTTTTTCAAAATTACAAGATGCGCTTTCCTTGAAAATTCAAGAGATGAAACAAATTGGTGATGATATAAAAATCGTTGCGAATGCCCGAAACGAGGTGACGAAATGTTTACAGGAATTGTAGAAGAATTAGGAACGATAGCAAACATGCAACAAAGCGGAGAAGCGATGAAATTAACGATTCATGCAAAGAAAATTTTATCAGATGTTCACTTAGGTGATAGTATCGCGGTTAACGGTATTTGCTTAACTGTAACAAGCTTTACAACTACTTCATTTACAGTTGATGCAATGCCTGAAACGATGCAGTCGACATCACTTCGCATGCTTAAACCGCACTCTAAAGTAAATTTAGAGCGAGCAATGGCTGCAAACGGACGATTCGGTGGACATTTCGTTTCAGGACATATTGATGGCATCGGAACGATTTTAAATAAAAAACAACATTACAATGCCGTCTATTACAAAATAGCAATTTCTGATGAACTGCTGCACTATTGTTTGCAGAAAGGGTCCATTGCTGTTGATGGAACGAGTTTAACGATATTTGATATAGACGAATCTTCCATAACGATTTCACTCATCCCGCACACAGTAAGCGAGTCTGTCATTGGAGAAAAAAATGCCGGAGATATCGTAAACATTGAGTGTGACATGATTGGTAAATATATCGAACGCTTTATTACTAAACCTACAAAACGAGTAGGTTCAATGACTGAAAGCTTTTTACAAGAAAACGGATTTCTATAAGGGGGAAGAACAATGTTTCATCGTATTGAAGAAGCTCTAGAAGATTTAAAACAAGGTAAAGTCGTTATCGTATGTGATGATGAAAACCGAGAAAATGAAGGCGATTTTATTGCTTTAGCAGAGTACATTACACCAGAAACAATTAATTTTATGATTACACATGGTCGTGGTCTCGTTTGTGTACCGATTACAGCAGGGTACGCAGAACGTCTACAATTAGAACCAATGGTATCTCATAATACAGATTCACATCATACTGCGTTTACAGTGAGCATTGACCATGTTTCTACAACAACAGGGATTAGCGCTCACGAACGTGCAACTACGATACAAGAATTGTTAAACCCTGCATCAAAAGGCACTGATTTCAATCGACCTGGACATATCTTTCCATTAATTGCGAAAGAAGGCGGTGTCCTGCGTCGTGCAGGTCATACAGAAGCTGCTGTTGATTTAGCAAAGCTATGCGGTGCCGAACCAGCTGGAGTTATTTGCGAGATTATAAATGAGGACGGCACGATGGCACGTGTACCTGATTTAATAGAATGCGCAAAACAATTTGATATAAAAATGATTACAATAGAAGATTTAATTGCTTACCGCCGCCATCATGAAACACTTGTGACGAGAGAAGTGGAAATTACATTACCTACAGATTTCGGTACTTTCCACGCAATTGGCTATTCTAACTCATTAGATACGAAAGAACATATCGCACTTGTAAAAGGTGATATTTCAACAGGTGAACCGGTACTTGTACGTGTTCATTCTGAATGCTTAACAGGAGATGTATTCGGTTCACATCGCTGCGATTGCGGACCACAACTCCATGCAGCACTTGCTCAAATTGAGCGTGAAGGAAAAGGTGTTCTTCTTTATATGAGACAAGAAGGAAGAGGCATTGGGCTTCTTAATAAGCTTCGTGCTTATAAATTACAAGAAGAAGGATTCGATACTGTAGAAGCAAATGAAAAACTCGGCTTCCCTGCTGATCTTCGTGATTACGGTATCGGTGCTCAAATATTAAAAGATTTAGGTTTACAAAGTTTACGATTATTAACGAATAACCCAAGAAAAATTGCTGGCTTACAAGGTTACGATTTAGAAGTAGTCGAGCGTGTACCGTTGCAAATGCCGGCAAAAGAAGAGAATAAATCGTATTTACAAACGAAAGTAAACAAATTAGGACACTTACTAAACTTATAATTAAAGGAGAGATTTATTATGGTATTCGAAGGTCATTTAGTTGGTACAGGATTAAAAGTTGGAGTTGTTGTTGGACGTTTTAACGAATTTATTACAAGTAAGTTACTTGGCGGCGCTTTAGACGGATTAAAGCGTCACGGTGTAGAAGAAAATGATATTGATGTTGCTTGGGTTCCTGGTGCATTTGAGATTCCTTTAATCGCTAAAAAGATGGCTAGTAGCGGAAAGTATGATGCTGTTATTACATTAGGTACTGTAATCCGAGGTGCTACAACTCACTACGATTACGTTTGTAATGAAGTAGCAAAAGGTGTTGCGTCATTATCACTACAAATGGACATCCCAGTTATTTTCGGCGTATTAACGACAGAAACAATTGAACAAGCGATTGAACGCGCAGGTACGAAAGCTGGTAATAAAGGATATGAATCAGCTGTTGCTGCAATTGAAATGGCTCACTTATCAAAACAATGGGCATAAAAAAAGAGGCTGCGGCCTCTTTTTATTTTTTTACCTTTTTTTGTACATCTTTTATTAATTCATTCATCGTTTTTCCTTCTGTTTTTATATGAAGAGCTTGTGCTGTTCTCCATACATTCTCTCTTTTTTTCGCTTCTTCTATAATAGTAATTTCTTTTCTAACTTCCTTTAAATCTTTTCCTTCCGTTTTCAATCCAAAATGTTCAGCTTTCGTTCGAAAGTGTTGTTCGATTCTTTGTTGCATCTCTTTTTGTTCAGGATTTTCAGCAGCCTTAACTGGATCAGAACTTATTGCTTTTATTAAAATTAAACAAGTCATAATCGCTAATATGTATTTGTACATGTAAAATCCTCCAACCCAATATAAATTACATATTTACTATGTACAACTAGGGCTTGGAAAATTCGTCCACAAAAATTCTTTTTTTCGTTCAAAAACCAATAGCATCAAGCGTTTACAACTATTTATTACATTTTATTTACAAAAAAAGCAAACCCTTTTACAAGTTTGCTTTTTCATCTATCCTATAATGCACATTCTTCAATCTCAAATCCTAAATCTGCAATCATACCCCAGTCCGCAGTCGGCTCTTGTCCAGCTGTCGTTAAGTAGTCCCCGACAAAAATAGAATTTGCTGCAAATAAACCGATTGGCTGTACAGAACGTAAATTGATTTCACGTCCTCCTGAAATACGAATTTCTTTTGTTGGGTTTACAAAACGCATCATTGCCAGTACTTTTAAACATTCTACTGGTGTTAACTCTTTTTGCCCTTCAAGAGGTGTCCCCTTTACAGCAACAAGGAAATTACAAGGGATAGAATCTGCATCTATACGTTGTAATTCAAATGCAATTTCAGCACGCTCTTCAATTGTTTCTCCCATGCCAAAAATCGCTCCAGAGCATGGTGAAATACCAGCTTGTTTTGCTTTTTGAACTGTATCAACACGATCATCGTACGTATGAGTTGAACAAATACTATCGTAATTATTTGCATGTGTATTTAAGTTGTGGTTATAACGATGCACGCCTGCTTCCGCTAAACGTCCTGCTTGATCTTCATTTAAGAAACCTAAACAACAACAAATCTTCAAGTCTGTCGTTTCACGAATTTCCTTAACTGCTCCAATTACGTGATTTACCTCTTTATCCGTCGGACGACGACCAGACGCTACAATACAATATGTACCTGCTTTACGGCGTATTGCTTCATGTGCCCCTTCTACAATCTTCTCCTGCGTTAACCATGCATATTTATCAATCGGTGCTTCTGAAATAATAGACTGTGAGCAATATCCACAATCTTCAGGACATAATCCAGATTTCGTATTAATAATCATATTCAATTTTACTTTCTTACCAAAATGATGATGGCGAATAATGTAAGCTGCATTCATAATTTCTAAAACTTCTGTATCATCAGCTTCTAATATCGCTATTGCATCTTCTTTCGTAATCATCTTCTCTTCCACTACGTCGTATGCTAGTTTTTTCCAATCCTTTTTTGTTTGCACTTGTTTCATTTCATCTCTTCCCCTCTTTTGTTATATGCATAAATAAAGCATGATACGTTGCCATTATCCCTTCATTTCCCGTGAAGTCTCTTTCGTATATGCGTAGCATCGCACGAAAGAGTGAGGGACTTTGACAATATGATCCTTCATTGCTATTAGTTGCTCCTACTTTTCGAATAGAATGCAGAAACTCCTTAACTTCTGTAAAACTCTCTATGTAACATGTTTCAGAAACATGCACCTCCCCTGTTTCTATCTTGCATATATGAAGCAACTGATCTTTTGAATAAAAACGTTGACCAATCGATGTTTCATTTTTTATATTTCTTTCTTCTTTCGCACGTTGGAACGAAGCATGCAATTCTTGAAATGTTTCATGTCCAAACGTTGAAAAGAGTAATATCCCATCTATAGACAAATGTTGAAATAAATTTCTTAACACTTGTTGTAAATTATTTAACCATTGAAATGTAGCATTTGAAATAATGACATCATATGATTCTTCTAATCGTAATCGCTCAATATCTTCACAGTGAAACGTTACATTTTTTACATTTTGTCTAGTTTGCGCAATCGCAATCATACTTTCAGCAAAATCAACTGCTGTAATATGTGCTTTCGGAAATAACTTTGATAATTGCTCTGTTACATAACCCGTCCCGCACCCCAGTTCTAAAATACGTATCGGTGCCGTTTCACTATATCGTTCCTTTAAGATTGAAAGTAATGAATGTGCCATCTTTTTTTGTACATTTGCATATCGATCGTAAGATACGGCTGCCCCATTAAACCGTTTTTGTAGTAACGTTTTGTTGATCATGTCGTATCCCCTCTACAAATTGAATTATCTCATTTGCGCAATATTCAAAATTCGTTACACATAATGCATGCCCTGCTTCACTTACTACTTTCAGCTCGCTGCTGCTATTCTCCGTCATACTACGTGCCGCAGACAATGGGCATATTACATCCTGTTCTCCGTGGATAAGTAGTATAGGTACTTTAATTTCTTTTAGTTCTTCTCTCATATCTGTTTCTATTAAATAATCCAAACCTAGTTGTAAAGACTGAATAGAATCACCTTTAAAATGTTCTACAATGTCCTCAAAGTTTTTGTTCTCTTTTAGCTCATCTTTCGTAAACATATTTTCATAAAACCGCTTGAGCGTATCTTCTTTCCTTCTCGCCAAATTCCTTTTCAGCCGTTCTACATGCAAAGCATTCCATCCATTACTATAGTCGCTCGTATTTGTAAATTTAGCGGTCCCACCAATTAATACGATACCTTTTGCCTCAATCTTTTTATAAGCTTCAACTGCTGTTAACGCTCCTAGTGACCATCCAACTAAAATTACGTTGTCGTTATGCGCTACATCTATAATTCGTTCCGTAAATTCACTTCGTTCTTTCACATTACGCCAATCTATGCATTCAACAGGATATCCTTTAAAATACGGAAGTACTAAATCCCAAATATTCTCTTCCATTCCCCATCCGGGGATAAAAATAATCTTTAGCTCGTTCATACGAAAATCTCCTCTTCTTTCGCAATGTGAATAATTCGGTCAATAGCCCATTTTAAATCAGCTATTGTATGTTGCGATGTAACTGCAAAGCGAATTCGAGAACTATGAACCGGCACAGTTGACGGACGAATTGCAATGGCCGCAATCCCTGCCTCTTGCAACCTTTTACTAAATCGTAAAGCATGTTCATTTGAACCGACTACAATCGGTACAATATGAGTTGAACTATTCCCAATATCAAAACCAGCATCCCTTAATTTAGTTCTGAAGTATTCTCCGTTTGCTATAAGGTTCTCTCTTCTTTCGTTATCTTCTTTTACAATTTCAATTGCTTTTTGCACTGCTCCTAACGTACTTGGTGGTAAAGCCGTAGTAAAAATAAAGCTTCTCATCATATTTTGTAAATACTCTATATAAATTTCATCGCCTGTCAAATACGCACCATAACACCCTAAAGCCTTGCTAAACGTCCCCATATGTATATCAATTTTTTGAGCAAGTTTTTTTTCTATATGAGATAACCCAGCTCCGCCGATTCCATATATTCCACTCGCATGTGCTTCATCGACTATAATGATTGCCCCGTATTTCTCTTTCAGCTGTACTAAATCTCTCAAATACGCAGTATCACCATCCATACTAAAAACGGTATCTGTTACGATTAATTTCCTTTTTTCAGGCGAAGCCATTTTCAACAGCTTCTCTAAATGATCCAAATCATTATGACGATACCTTTTATGCTCTGCCCCGCTTAATATGATTCCATCAACAATACTTGCGTGATTTAACTTATCACTAAAAACAATATCGTGCCGAGAGGCTAAAGAAGATATGGCACCTATATTTGCCGTATACCCACTATTTACAATTAAAGCTCTTTTAGTACCTTTCCAGTCACATATGCTTCTCTCAACCTCTTCATATAATGGATGATTTCCTACAACGAGACGAGAGGCAGTCGCTCCAGTTCCATATCTTTTTGTACAGGCAATAGCAGCTTCTTTTAACCTTTCATCTCCAGCTAACCCTAAATAATTATTTGACGCTAAATTTAACATCCTTTTTTTATCTCGAATAAGCCAAGTCTCTTCTGCCTTCTCTGTTACATGCAAATCACGATACTGCCCTTGCTCATGTAATTGTTGTAATTTAGATTGAAGGTGCGCCCGCCAATTTTGATTCATTTTGGATAAACTCCTCTAATTTTGAAATCATAATATATTCTTTTGCAGATTCTAATACTTCTTCTTTCGTAAACTCACCTTCAAAGAATGGTAATAATCCTAAAACTGGTACCCCGCTCAGCTCTTCAATCATTTCTTTATTTTCTTGCACTCTTTCCATTTCACATTCTTTGCAACCTGATAAAATGACACCCGCTACGGTTAAGCCATGCGCCTTTGCGTAAGCAATCGTTAACACTGTATGATTTACTGTTCCTAATGTAGGACGAGCTACTACAATAAGAGGCAACTGTAATTCTTTTGCAAAATCAATTACTAAAGCATCTTCTGTATATGGGACAGCAAGCCCACCTGCTCCTTCTACAAATAAGCTATTAAACTCTTTTAATAGTTCATTATAGTAATCAGTAATTTCTTTTAACTTTACTACTCTTCCAGCTCTTTTCATGGCAAGTCTCGGTGCAAGTGGTTCTTCAATAGAATAAGGGCAAATTTCATTTTCTTGTGTCGGTACACCTGATAATGCTTTTAACCTTGCTGCATCTCCCTCAGGGTTTGATGCAACATGCCCACTTTGTAACGGTTTATACACCCCTACGTTATATCCTAATTCTCTAAATACACCTGCTATAGCACCTGCAACTACTGTTTTTCCAACTTCAGTATCCGTTGCTGTTATGAAAAAACCACTCATTATTCTCCCTCCGTAACATCCGAGATTGCCTTATATAAAATGCGTAACATATCATCAATCTCTTCAAAAGTAGAAGCAAGTGGCGGCATAAATACAATCGTGTTACCTAGCGGTCGTAAAATCATACCCAGCTCTCTTGAGCGTTTACATACTTGAACACCGATCCTCTCTGTCCAGTCAAACGCTTCTTTCGTTTCCTTATTCTTCACAAGCTCAATACCAACCATTAATCCGCACTGACGAATATCACCTACATGTTTATACGCAAAGAGCTTTTCTAATTGCGCTGCCACATAATCCGTTTTACGTGCCACTTCTTCTATTAAATTTGTTTTTTCATATAGTTCTAGATTCGCGATTGCTACCGCACACCCTAACGGATTGCCTGTGTAGCTATGTCCATGAAAAAATGTTTTTTGTTCTTCATATTCTCCTAAGAAGGTATTATATATTTCATCTGTCGTTACCGTAACTGCAATTGGTAAATATCCACCTGTTAAACCTTTCCCAGCAGTTAAAATGTCTGGCGTCACATTTTCATGTTCACACGCAAACATTTTCCCTGTACGCCCAAATCCAGTCGCTACCTCATCTGTAATAAATAATACATTGTACTTAGTACATAAATCGCGCAGTCCTTTTAAATATCCTTTTGGCATTGTAATCATCCCGCCAGCACCTTGCATTAATGGCTCTACAATGATGGCAGCTACTTCTTCATGCTTTTCTTTCAACAATTCTTCCATTTCTTCTAAATGGCTTTTTACAATTTCCTCCTTATTATTTCCGTAAGGAGAACGATATGTATATGGATACGGCATTTTAATCGCATCAAATAAGAGCGAACTATACACTTGGTGAAACAAGTCTATTGCTCCTACCGAAACAGCTCCAATTGTATCACCGTGATATGCTTCTTTTAATGTAACGAATCTTTGTTTCTTTGGTTTCCCTTTATGCTGCCAATATTGGAAAGCCATCTTAATTGCAATTTCAACAGCCGTAGAACCTGAATCAGAATAGAATACCTTCTTCAATCCATCTGGTACAACCTCAATAATTTTTTCTGCTAATAAAATAGATGGAACGTTAGCAAGTCCTAACATAGTAGAATGAGCAATTTTATTTAATTGCTCACGAATTGCTTCATCTAATTCCGGTACTTGATGTCCGTGAACATTTAACCATATAGATGAAACACCATCCCAATATTCATTACCATTTACATCGTATAGCTTTCTTCCCTCTCCACGTTCAATAATGACAGGATCTTCTTCTAAATAATCTTTCATTTGTGTAAATGGGTGCCATACGTAAGCTTTATTTTTCTCTGCTAATTCTTCATATGTATAAGATGATTTTTCAATCGTTTTACTTTTTATTGTCACAATTGCCACCCCTAATGTTAACTTATTTATAAATATAGTTAACATTAAATCCGAATGACTGTCAATTATTTTAAAATCAAATAGTTCTTAAAAAAGAACAACTTATCATACGATAAGTTGTTCTACTTTCCATGCTGTATCTTTCCAATTTCTAAAATAATTTCTTCATCTTTTTTCCCCTCTGTATCAATTCCAAGTTGCTTAGCGTGCTCAATTAATAAATCATGACGCTTCTCAAACCTAGCGGTATTTACTTCTTTCGTAACCTCTTCTTTTGTTTTCCCCTCAGTAGAAACTCCTAGTTTCTCTGCTGCTTTTTCCATTGATTTCTTCTCTTCTATTTCTTTTACTTTCTTCACTTCTGACTGTTGTATTTGCTTTTGTTTCAACTGCTGTGATTCAGCCGCAAAAGCTGTGTAAATTCCAGCACTTCCGCCAACGACTAGTAAGGTGGTAAAAAGAATTATTTTTTTCTTCACTCTTTCCTCCCCTTTCAAATTCATTATAACGTACAAAATTAGAGCTTTAAAACAATTATCCTTTATTTCCCTAAAAAAACATTTAATATTTTTATTGACATGTAAGATGAAAATATGATAAAAATTTAACTAACATCATATGAATCGGCGTTGATAGGATTTAGTAGTATTTCGATTTCTGATTTCAGAGAGCTGGTGGTCGGTGCGAACCAGTACAGAGCGAATTATGAATTACCCCCTGGAGCTTCTTTTACGAAACGTGAGGAGTAGTGAAAGACGGTTATAGACCGTTATGTCTAAAGAGTGGTGAAACGACACTGTTTCACAATTTAGGGTGGTACCGCGAATTTTTCGTCCCTGCATATATTGCAGGGGCGTTTTTTATTTTATAAGCGCATATCATATGACCCTTTATTTTGTGATACATTCATTTCACAAGCTAGGGTGGTACCGCGATTTCTTCGTCCCTGCATAATTATATGCAGGGACGTTTTTTTATCCAATCATTTCCGCATCATATAGAAGAACTAACAATTACCGGTAATTTGTCACAAAATTCTAAATTTTAGAAGGAAATATACAATATTGGCGAATTTTATATAAAAAAGAGCTATTTCACATTACTTAGGAGGGGAAAACAATGGTTTCAAAAATTGAGTCTGTTCTTTTAACAATTTTTATCTTTTTCTGTATTGGTTTTAGTGTTATTCAATTAGAAGTTTCACCACACATCCCAATTTTATTTGGTATCGTTCTTTTATTAGCATTTGGATTCTTAAAGAAAATCTCTTGGTCTACTATGGAGAAAGGGATGATTAGTAGTATTTCAGCTGGTATTCCATCTATATTTATTTTCTTACTTGTAGGTGTATTAATTAGCGTTTGGATCGCAGCTGGAACTATTCCGACTTTAATGGTATACGGCTTCCAGCTCGTATCTCCAAAAATTTTCGTTCCAACTGTTTTTGTTGTTTGTGCAATTGTTGGAACGAGTATCGGTAGTGCTTTTACAACTGCTGCAACTGTAGGACTTGCCTTTATGGGAATGGGTACTGCCCTTGGATACGATCCAGCTCTTATTGCTGGTGCAATTATTTCTGGTGCATTCTTCGGAGATAAAATGTCTCCTTTATCTGATACAACAAACTTAGCGCCTGCTGTAACGGGTGTAGATTTATTTGAACATATTCGTAACATGCTTTGGACAACAGTTCCAGCTTTCATTATTGCTTTTATCGCATTTTTCATTTTAGGAAGCGGATCTGGTGGAAACGTTGATTTCTCAGCATTTATTAACACACTAGAAAAAAATGCAACGATTTCTATCGTTACACTGATTCCTATTTTATTACTGTTCCTATTCGCATTTAAAAAGGTACCCGCAGTTCCAACATTACTTGCAGGAATTGTGGTAGGGATTATTATTCTCTTTATTTTTAAACCTAGCACTTCTTTAGCTGATTTAATAAAAATTATGCAAGACGGTTACGTTTCTAAAACTGGTATCAAAGACATTGACAGCTTATTATCTCGCGGTGGCCTGCAAAGTATGATGATGTCAATTGCTCTTATTTTCCTAGCTCTTTGTATGGGAGGATTATTACAAGGAATGGGTATTATAGCGCAGCTGATGAATATTATCTCTAGCTTCGTAAAAACTAGTACACGCTTAATTATTTCTACTGCTTCAACTGCAATTGGTGTAAACTTCTTACTTGGTGAGCAGTACTTATCCATCGTTTTAACAGGACAAGCATTCGCTAATAAATACGATGAAGTCGGTTTAGAACGTCGTAATTTATCACGAGTATTAGAAGATGCTGGTACAGTAATTAACCCACTCGTACCATGGGGTGTCAGTGGCGTATTCTTAACAAACGTTCTTAGCGTTCCAACATTCGATTACCTGCCATACGCAATCTTCTGTTTAGCTTGTCCAGTCGTAACCATTATCGTCGGCTTTACTGGATTCGGTCTTTCATGGAAAAAAGAAAAAGCAGTACCAGTTTCATAATATAACAAAAAGGATTACCAAATCGGTAATCCTTTTTATATTTCTCGACTATCTATTCGCTTTCTTTCTTCTAAATAACATAAGTAATCCCGCTCCAACAAACGCAAGACCAGCTCCAATTGTAGAAGCAATACTTGCACCTGTTTTCGGTAAATCACGTTCATCTTTTTCAGCTTCTTTATTTTCACTTACAGTTGTTGTTTCTTTTGTATTTTGATCATCTGTTGTAGTTTGTCCAGATCCAGTAGTGTTTCCATCTTGCTTTGGTTCATTACCATTATTACCTTCTTCTGTTGGTGGTGTTGGGTTTTCTTCATTACCTGTTGGCGGTGTTGTTGGGTTTTCTCCATCACCTTTTGGTGGTGTTGTTGGATTTCCTTCACCAGTTTCTTTATCATCATTCTTCTTCGTTATATCAATTGCATATTTAGCAAATTCATTTTCAGATGGTCCAACATATGAAATCTTTCCATCTGCCTTTATATACTTTTGTGCATTTGGTGAAGAATCAAATGTTGTATTTAATTTATCTGCAACAATCGGTTTAAACGTCCAATTTTGATCAGCTGCTGGATTAATAACTGGTGTTTCTTGCATATACTTCACAATAATTTGACGTGTTTCATCTTGCGATTGGTAAATAACTTCTCCTTTACTTACACCAGGGAACGTTTTACTGCTACCGCGATAATTATTTGTAGCAACGATGAACTTTTGATCATCAGCTACTGGCTTACCTTCATATGTCATATTTACAATACGATTCGTATTTGCATTTACAACTTTTCCATCTTTATCGTATTTCGCCGGTTGTGTTACATCAATTTCGTATTTTAAGCCATCTAAAATATCGAAGTTATATGTAGGATAGCCTATATTTACTAACGGCTGTTCTTCTGTTTTCTTTGGATCAATTTGATTAAACTGACCTGCAGACATTTCAAGCCATTCTTTCACTTGTGCCCCATTTACTTTTACAGCATATAACGTATTTGGATATACGTATAAATCTGCAACGTTTTTAATCGCTAACGTTCCAGCTGGAATATCAGTATAATATGTTGCACCGTTTCGGCCACCTGCTTTAAATGGTGCACCTGCAGATAAAACCGGAATATCTTTAATCTTTTCATACTCTGGTTTTTTAAGTTCTTGTTCTACATACCATTTTTGCGCATTTGTCACAATTTGTACGGAAGGATCATCTTGTACTAATGAAAAATAACTATTAATTGGTGCAGTTGTTTTACCTACAGCTGTATTCACATAATCGATTGTCGCTTGATGATCATCTTTAATTTCATTAACTAGTTTTTGATCAGATTCTACTAATGGATTACCTTTACTATCAGCAATCGGACGAAGTTGCGGCTTAGACTGATCTTTTTGCACTTCCCATTTTCCGTTTACCTTTTTCAATTGCATATCAATAATACCTAAGTTACTACCAAAAACACCAGGCATTACAACTGGAACACCATTAAATACATCCTTCACTTCGGTATGTGAATGTCCCATTAATACTGCATCTACGCCAGGAACTTGTGTTGCTAAATAAAACGATGCATTTTCCATTCCTTCGTTGTATCCACTCTTATCAACACCTGAATGCGCTAGTGCAACTATAATATCCGCACCTTGCGCCTTCATTTCCGGAACTAATTTTTTCGCTGTTTGCACAATATCTTTTGCCTTTACTTTTCCTTCTAAATTCGCTTTATCCCAATTCATAATTTGTGGTGGAACAAATCCCATTACACCAATTTTCACTATTTGTTTTTGGCCTGCTTCATCCACTACTTCTTTCTCTAAAATATGATATGGTCTATCAAAGTAATGCTCGTCATTCTCATCATTACCATCATAGTCATCTATATAGACATTCGAGTTAATAACCGGGAAATCCGTTTTTTCAATCACTTTGTTTAGGTAATCTAAACCGTAGTTAAATTCATGATTCCCAAGAGAGATGACGTCATACTTCATTAAATTCATTAAACGATATAATGGATGTGTATAACTAGGATCCACACGATTCTTCGGATCTTTTATTTTATTCGCTACATAATCTCCAAGCGGTGTCCCTTGTAATGCATCCCCATCATCAAATAGGACAGAGTTTTTCGCTTCTTCACGTGCTTTATTAACAAGTGTTGCCGTTTGTACGAGACCTACTTTATTATCTGTTTTCGTTTGATAATAATCGTAATTCATTAAGTTAACGTGAATATCTGATGTTTCTAGAATTCGTAAGTTAACTGTACTCTCCCCAGTGTTCTCATCTGCATGAGCTGTTGCTGGCATTACTTGCGGTGCTATAACACCAATCGCAAGAGTTGCTCCAGCTAGCATTTTTTTTGACTTTTTCACAAAAAATCCCCCTTATACAATTACCAGAAATAATGAAATGAATCCCTATCTGTCTCTAACCACATACCTTTTTTCTTCTATTAGAGACACAATTTTCATTTCACCCTGCGCTAACGAGTAGTCCCCTTAAACGCCCGATTGATGATGACTAACAATTAATAGGAAATAAAGCTCCCACTAATTAAAGTTTCACCTTATCTGACATTATCATATATAAAGTTCTTTCCTATCGTCAATATTTTTTGACAAACTTCAACAAATTTTCTGTAAAGTTATTATAAACTTTTCATAAACATATAATATGCCCTTACATTGCTAATACTGCTGAATATGATACAATTACCAATTACAAGGAGGATGAATTTATGAAAAAAGTCATCTTAACAATTGTTTGTCTCCTCCTTCTGATCATTTCTTATTCTTATTTTGAAAAGAACGACGAGACAAAACAAAATGAATCTGAAGAAAAAACAGAAAAAACATCTGCTCCAAATTGGATTGATAAGCAAACAAACGAATCTTTTTATCATCTTGTATTAGGTGATTCACTCGCTAAAGGATATGGATCGACACAAGGTGGGTTTGCTGAATTAGCTTCTAAGCAAATAGAAGCACAAATTCACAAACCAATTACAGTAGAAAACCTTGGGGTAAACGGTCTTACAACAGATCGTCTCGCAAAAAAAGTTCAATCAGAAGATGTAAAGGAAAAAATTAGAGCAGCAAATATAATTACAATTAATATTGGAGGAAATAATTTATTTCGTTTAAATCGTGATGTTGGTGTTATAGATGGTATAAAAATGTTAAATAAAGAAAAAGCCCATTTTGAAGCGGATATAAAAAGTATTGTAAAGACAGTTCGAGATCAAAATCCTGACGCTTTACTCATTCTCTCAGAACTCTATAATCCGTTACAACTCGATGACTCCATCGCAAGTTATGCAGATATGTTTTTAGATGGCTGGAATGAATCTGTTTATTCCATTTCCAAAGCAAATCAACCATCTATCGTTTTACCAATTCGCAAATTAATATCGAATGATAAAAAAGAGTTATTATTTGACCAAGTACACCCAAATGATAACGGCTATGCGATTATTGCCAATATATTTACAAAGCAAGTGTTATCCTACAAATATTAAAGCGACCATGAAACAATTCTATTTTTATAACATGTCTTTTTTGTTACAATGATAGTGGAAGGGGGCCTTTATATGGAATCACGCGAGTGGGAACGTATTGTTGATCATCTTCTTTCGCTAGTGCCTCTTTTTTATCGCAAATTTATGCTTCCTGGAGAATTTTCTTCTCAAAGACATATGCCGCCATCACATACACAAGTATTACTGCTTTTGCATGAAAACGGCACATTAGCAGTTTCCGAAATCGGCAAGCGGCTAGCGATTTCACGGCCTAACATGACACCTCTATTAAACAAACTTATTCAAGAAGAACTAATAGAGCGTCATTATAGCGAAAAAGATCGACGGGTCATTTTAATTTCTCTAACAGCTGAAGGGAAATTATTAGTAAATCAGTATCAGCAATTCATTTTAGACAAACTAAAAGAAAATTTCCAAACATTATCTGAGGAAGAGCGCGAAAAGCTCATTCATTCTCTTCAAACCATTCAAAATTTAATTTTGAAAACAAACGTATAAAGCTGCTTCTAAATAGAAGCAGCTTTATGATTCGTAATAGTTACCATAGTATACATTGGAATATGGCCATGTTGTTAAATATGGTTTTTTTTCCTGCGTAGGCTGTTGTGTTGGTAATTGTGGTATTTGTGATAATTGCTGTAATTGTTGTTGCCGATATAATTCGTATTGTCTACTCGTATCATAAACCGGATAATAACTTACATATGGATATACTTGAGGTACGTAATAATAATACATTATCCTCTCCTCCTTTTTCTTAAACATATTCAAAGGAGAAAATGAATGTGACATTGTTTATAATTGTACAAGTGGTTCTCTCACTCGTTTCTTCCTTTTCTTCAAACGTAACTTACGGTTCTTTTCGTATAAATAATGCACAACGAAATATGAAATGAGACCAAACCCAACTCCTAAAATCGTCATTCCAATTAATACATACACTTCACTTTGTAATAAGCTCTTTAATATCGTAAAAATGTGACTTGAAAACAAGTCCGATATCGTAAATGGTTCATGTTGAATTTTCTGTACATGAAATGGATAAATCATTTTTCCTAGCGCATACGCAAGCGGAAATAAAAATACTGGGAGAAACGATATTTTCCCAATAATATTGCCAATAACTGCCGCAGGAAAAGATCCCTTTGCTAACCTGACGATTGGATAAAATATTACATATACGAGCGATGCCGTATAAATGACTAACATTTCTAAGCCGAATCCTATAGCAAACCCTAACGATACTTTCTTTGCGCCTTCTGGCGATCGAAGCAACTTATAATATTGAAACTTTAATATTCTCCACATCCGCTGAAAAAACGAATATGTTTTCTTAGTTGTTTTCACCCTCATCATCTCTTTAACTATATTTTTATATGTAGTATGTCCTTACACACTCTGAACAACAAATTTAGTTTTCTCTTTTATTATAAATGATATCAAAATGGTTAACCAAATATACATCCAACATTTTAATATAAAAAAACCTCCCTTTTAGGAAGGCTCTTCTACATTTTTAAATAAACTCACTAATAACGCTTTTTGAGCATGCAATCGATTACCAGCTTGCTCAAAGACGATAGACTGTGGTCCATCTATAATTTCTCCTGTTACTTCTTCTTCACGATGGGCAGGTAAACAGTGTAAGAAACGATATGTTTGCTTCGCATGCTTAACAAGTTCGTCATTGATTTGGTAAGGTTGAAATAAAGTATATTTCTCTTTTTCGCCCTCTTGCCCCATGCTCATCCAAACGTCAGTATAAATGAAATCTGCTTCATTCACCGCTAATTCAGGATCATGCAAAACTTCAATTTCAGCTCCTGTTTCCTTGGCAATCGCTAACGCTTTTTTTACAATCTCTTCATTCGGTTCATATCCTACAGGCGTTGCAACAGTCATATGCATTCCGACTTTTGCACTCGCTAGCAACAATGAATGACATACATTATTTCCGTCACCTACGTAAGCCAATTTTATTCCTTTAAATGTATTTGTTTCTTCATATATCGTCATGAGGTCTGCCAATGCTTGACAAGGATGATGATCATCCGTTAAACCGTTAATAACAGGAATACTCGATTCTTTTGCAAGCTCTTCTACATCCGCGTGTGAAAATGTACGTATCATGATCCCGTCAATATACTGTGATAATACTTTCGCAGTATCTGAAACGGTTTCTCCTCTTCCCATTTGCATCTCTTTCCCACTTAAAAACATACCATGTCCCCCGAGTTGTACCATTCCCGCTTCAAAAGATACACGAGTACGAGTTGAATGCTTATCAAAAATAAGCCCTAATATTTTGCCTTGTAATAAAGGCTCTTGCTTATTCTTTTTTAAATATATAGCGAACTCAATTAATGAAATGATTTCTTCTTGCGTCAATTCTTCTAATGTTAAAAGATCTTTCGTATTTAATTTTGGTACTTGTACAGTTGACATGAAACTTCCCCCTTATATAATTGATACGTTTTTTGTAAAAACTACTTTTTTTATTATATATACTGCCTGTTCTAACTCTTCATTCGTGACAATGAGTGGCGGTAATAGTCTTATAACATTAGGCCCTGCTTGTAATACGAGAAGTCCTTCGTTTTCTAGTTGCTCTATAAAACTTGCAACTTCATGCTTACACTCAATCCCAATCATAAGCCCTTTACCACGTATATTTTGAATACATTCGACATGCTGTAATTCCTCTTGCAACTTCTGTAATACGTACTCGCCCTTTTCCTTTACTTCTTTTAAAAACGATGGTTTCTTAGTTATTTGCAATACTTCTTTCGCTGCAGCCATTGCAATATAATTTCCACCAAACGTTGAACCGTGTGATCCTGCAGGAAACGATGTTCCAAGTTCTTTCCGGCCAATCATTGCTCCGACAGGAATCCCATTCCCAAGTGCCTTTGCAACGGTAACGATATCAGGCTCTATTCGCACTTGTTCATAAGCGAATAGTGTTCCAGTTCTTCCTATCCCCGTTTGAACTTCGTCTATAATAAATAAGGAACCGAACTTATTACATAATGTTTCAATCTCTTTCAAAAAAGATAGATCAGCAGGTATTACTCCTCCCTCTCCTTGAACAACTTCTACCATTACCGCCGCAACTTCTTCATTCATTACTTCCTCTAATGCTTTAATATCGTTAAAAGGGATATGTAAAAAAGATGGAAGTAATGGACCAAATCCTTCTTTTACCTTATCTTGGCCCGTTGCACTCATCGTTCCAAATGTTCTACCGTGAAAAGACTGCTGGCATGTTACGACGAGAGATTTTCCAGTATGCTTACGTGCTAACTTTAAAGCCGCTTCATTTGCCTCTGCCCCACTATTACAGAAAAACACATAATCTAATGCTCTATTTTCTGTTAATAATGACGCAACTTCTTCTTGTAAGCTGTTTGTAAACAGGTTAGATATATGCCATATATCATCAAGTTGCTCTTGTACACTTTTGAAAACAGTAGGGTGACAATGTCCTAAATTACATACGCCAATTCCTGATGTAAAATCTAAATATTGCTTACCTTTATTATCAATAACTTTCGTTCCAGTTCCCTTTACAAACTCAATAGTTCTTCTGCCATACGTTTGAAAAAGATGACTCGTCATACAATACTCACACCTTTCGTTACCGTCGTTCCAATACACTCTCCCGTAACCTCAGTAAAATCTTTTGTACCATTCACAATACTTATCTTTTGCACTCCCATTTTTAATGATGCTAGTGCCGCCTGTACTTTCGGAATCATCCCACCTGTAATAACACCTGTTTCTATAAAAGTAGCAATTTCAGATTCATCCGTTTCCTTTACCAAATTCCCTTCATGTAATATTCCATCTACATCCGTAATAAAAACAAGCTCTTTTGCCCCTAACGCGGCCGCAATCCCAGCTGCAGCATTGTCCGCATTTATGTTATAAATTTCATTACCATTTACCCCGATTGGAGCAATAACAGGAATATAATTCATATTCATTACCCCTTTTAGTAAGGACGTTTCGACATAACTTACTTCTCCCACATATCCTATCTCCTCGTTGACAGGTTGAATTTGAAGTAAATTGCCGTCACACCCTGAACAACCTACCGCAAGTAAATTGTGCTTTTGTAAATTCATTACGAGTTTTTTATTCGTACTTCCGCATAGCACCATTTGAACAATATCCATAACTTCTTTTGGTGTTACGCGTAATCCATCTCTTTTTTCTACGTTGATGTTACAATCTTTTAATTTGGCATCAATTTCTGGCCCACCACCATGGACAATCACTACTTTATACTTCTGCTGTAATTTCTTTATACAATCAAAAAACACATCATTTAATTGATCCAACATACTACCGCCGCATTTCACTACAATATAATCGCTCATCTTCCCTCTCCTTATGTACGATAACAAGCGTTTATTTTCACATATTCATAGCTTAAGTCACAGCCCCAAGCTGATCCTGTCTCTTCTCCTAAATGTAAATACACATCAATCATAATTTCATGTTCTTTTAATTTCATTTCCATTTCCTCTTCAGAAAACATTTGAGGTTCACTATTTTTCAGCACCGTAATAGATTGAAGAGTAATATCAATTGTATTTGGGTTAATCGTGACTTCACTTTGTCCAATACTGCTAATAATTCGCCCCCAGTTTGGGTCTTCACCATGTATTGCTGTTTTCACAAGACTCGAACCGACTATTTTCTTTGCAATTTTCTTTGCCTCTTCATTCGTTCGAGCTCCTAACACATTTACTTCTATTAACTTCGTAGCGCCCTCACCATCTTGTGCGATTTTTTTCGCTAAATCTTCACATACCTTCTGTAAAGCAAATACGAAAGTTTCCCAATCTGCATGTTCCATATTGATTGGTTTCGTTTCTGATAATCCACTTGCCATAACGATGACCATGTCATTCGTAGAAGTATCTCCATCTACCGTAATTTGATTAAATGTACGATTCGTTATTTGTGATAATGCTGTTTGCAATTCTTCATGTTCTATATTGGCATCTGTCGTAATAAAACTAAGCATCGTTGCCATATTCGGATGAATCATCCCTGAACCTTTTGCAACACCAGCAATCGCCACTTTCTTCCCATCAATAATCATTTCATAGCAAGTTTCTTTCGTTATAAGATCCGTCGTTAAAATTGCTTCCGAAAAAGAATATGATTCACTTTCTTCCTTCGTCGGTATAAGAGTTGCAACTCCCTTTCGGATTATATCCATCGGCAGCGGAACACCAATTACACCTGTTGAGGCTATTGCAACGTAGTTTTCTTTCATCCCAAAATGTTCTGCCCCTAATGCGCGCATCTCGTAAGCATCTTGCAATCCTTTCATTCCTGTACAAGCATTTGCATTTCCACTATTAACGATAATAGCTTGTAATTTCCCCTCAGCCGTTATACTATCCTTCGTTACTTGCAAGGGGGCTGCTTGTATTTGATTCGTTGTATACACAGCGGCACATGATGCTGGTACATCACAAACGATGGCACCTAAATCCTTTTTCTCCTTTTTCAAACCATTTGCAGTACCAATTGCCGAAAAGCCTTTCGGCGTTACAATTGAACCATTTTCTAATTTTGTAATAGACGCTACTTTAATCATCATGTCCCCCTTATGGATAAAGCGGCATATGTTGTAAACCTGTTGTCTCTTCTAGTCCCGCTATTATGTTTGCATTTTGCATCGCTTGCCCAGCCGCGCCTTTCATCATATTGTCTATAACAGAAACGACCGTAACTCTTTCTGTTCTTTCATCGTAAGCTATGCCAATATCACAATAATTTGAGCCTCTCACTTCCTTTGGACTTGGAAATTTGCCTTGCGTACAAATTCGGATGAAAGGCGATTGTTCATACGTTTCTTCATACAATTTTTGAAGTTGCTTTATTTCCATCTTTTGTTTTACTTTTGCATAAAGTGTAATCATGATTCCTCGTGATATCGGTATTAAATGTGTGCTAAATGTAATTGGCTGTAATTCACTATTCCATTCTGTAAGCATTTGCTCAATCTCTGGAACGTGCTGATGCTGGTTTACTTTATAGATATGTAAGTTATCGTATAGCTCAGGAAAATGAGTCATTGTTGTTGGTGTTTTTCCTGCTCCTGATACCCCTGATTTCGCATCAATAATAATCGAATCTTCTTCAATCATGCCGCTACGTACTAACGGCGCTATCGCTAGCAATGTGGCTGTAGCAAAACATCCTGGGTTTGCAATTAAATTTGCATTTTGAATCTCAGACCTTTTCCATTCACTTAACCCATACACTGCTTTTCTAAGAATTTCTTCTTTCGCTGCTGGCCTTTTATACCACAGTTCATATGACGAAGGATCTATCATACGAAAGTCTCCAGATAGGTCAATTACTTTTAAACCTTCTGCTAATAACTTGGGAGTTAACTTCGCCGATACTCCTGCTGGTGTTGCTAGAAATACAATTTCTGCTTCTTTCCCTATTGTCTCCACATCAATTTCTTGTAACGTATGAACGAGAACATTTCGAAGGTGTGGATATACATTTGTTATACACTCACCAACTTGTGAAAAAGAATGAAGAGATGCTATAGAAAAATATGGATGTTGTTCTAATAAACGAATTAACTCAATGCCCCCATATCCAGTGGCTCCAATAATTGCGACTTTCATAAGTTCCTCCTCATATTGATTCTTTAAATTAAGTATGATTATAATATTGTATATTTATAGAGTCAATTAAATATTTATAAATTTTTAAAACTAAAAAAACTTAATTTTACTAGAAAAACAATATGCACAACCGAATTTTTATACACAAATAGTGCATGATAGTTTTTTTATTTCACTTCAAGTACAATAAAACAATACATACGTACATACAGGCGGGAAAAAATATGAACGAAAAATTAATTGAGAAAATGATTATAAAAAGTTTTCAACAATATCAATGCAGTCCAATATCAAAAGAAGATCGGGAAATGCTAGTGAAACATATTCAAACGGTGACTCATTCAAATATTGAAATTGATTTATACGAGGAGATTGAGGATATTGTTTATGATTATGTGACTGGAAAACAATAAAAAATAGGAGATTTCCATGTGGAAATCTCCTATTTTTTACTTAATGATTTACCTGCTACACGTTCAAATAAACCTGGGAATAAAGCATAAAGTTTCGGGCCAATTCCCATCCACTTCGGTAAGTTTACTTCACGTTTTTTCGTGTGCATCGACTTTACGATTTGTTCTGCTACGTATGTTGGTTTTAACATGTAACGTCCCATATTCTTTACATATGTACCAGATTGATCCGCTATTTCAAAAAAGTTTGTATCTATCGGACCTGGATTAATTGCTGTAACATAAATATGTGTATTCGCTAATTCCATGCGTAAACTATTCGTAAAACCTAATACAGCATGTTTCGTTGCTGCATAAGCACTCGATTTCGGAGTTGCAATTTTTCCAGCAAGTGAAGCAATATTAATAATATGTCCTTCGTTCTTGTTTACCATATAAGGTAGTACCGCTTTCGTACATGCTACTAATCCAAATACATTTACTTGGAACATATCTTTTACTTCATCCATTGACGCATCTTCAAACGTTTTAAAAATACCAAATCCCGCGTTGTTTACTAATATATCAATACGTCCTACTTCTTGTAATACCTTTGAAAAAACAGACTGTACTTCTATCTCTTCACTTACATCTAATACATAATAATAGCAAGGCGTATTATAAGTTTCTTTAATTTTGTCTACTAACGCTTGTAGTTTCTCTTCTGTTCGAGCCATTAATACGGGAGTCGCTCCCTGTGCTGCAACTTGCATTGCAACTTGCTCACCAATCCCACTAGAAGCACCTGTAATGACGATTACTTTATTTTGTAAACGTCCTGTCATTGCTGTCACCTACTTTGCATAATAAATCAATCGTTGCGATGACTCATCAATCATCACTTGTTGATTATATGCTAAATAGTCCAATTGTCCAACCGTTTCTGAAATAGTAAGTGGTAACTGTTCTTTATATAATACCGGAAATAGTTTTACACATACTTCAAATGCTGTCATTGGTTTTTCCTTTAATAACTCAAGCACTTTAAAAGCACGTGTTTCTTGCTTTTGTAATCTCGTTTCAATAAGTTGTTTCACATTTAGAACATCTTCCCCATGCCCTGATAAAATGCGTGAAATATTCATTTCGCTTAAACGCTGTAATGTTTGATTATATTGTAGTAATGGGTGTGCCCGCTCTGTTTGCCCTTCATATGGCGGTTCTAGTATTGGATTCGAAGAAATATGACTAATGAGAGCATCTCCACCAATTAATATTCCATCAGATTCTCTATATAAAGAAATATGAGTAGAAGCATGACCTGGTGTTTCAAGTACTATAAATCCAGGCAAAGAATCAATACGATCTCCTTCTCTGACAGTATGCGTTAACGATCTATTACAAGAATATTTAAGTGTCCTCGTCGTCAATAACGACTCGTCTTTCAAAAATGCTGCTGGCACACCAAACTGTAAGGCCGTCTCTCTAAAAAATTCATGATACCGCTTTAAAAATTCTGGATTTTGTGTAATCCAAGGCTCATTCCAAGGATGTCCAATAATATTCGTCTTCTCAGAAAATATATTTAAAAGTCCACAATGATCTGCATGATGATGCGTAATGACTACTGTTTCAATTTCTTCTATCGTATGCCCTAATGCACCTAATTGACTTTCTAACGCATTCCTTGCCTCTTCTGTATTCGTCCCTGTATCAATTAATGTTAATGTCTCCCCCTCAACTAAAAACACATTCACAGTTTCCACTGCAAATGGTACAGGAATCTCCATTCGGTGAATCGCCGTCATGCTTAGCCCCCCTGTCTCTTTCCGGTTCAAAAATGAATACTTCTTCAGTTTACAACTTCTATATATATTTGTCATTATTTTCAGACAAAAAGAGGTGTTTCCTATAAAAAAACGAATGTATGTACATTTATAAGAATTTCTAACCAAAATTAAAGGAGGAACATCATGTCTATTCAAAACATTTCCTTTCTCGGTGCAGGCTCTATTGCCGAAGCTATTATTGGTGGCTTGTTACATGCAAATGTCGTTAAAGGTGAACAAATTACTGTAAGTAATCGTTCTAACGAGACAAGATTACAAGAGCTACATAAAAAATACGGTGTCAAAGGTACTCATAATAAAAAAGAATTACTTACTGATGCAAATATTCTTTTTCTAGCAATGAAACCAAAGGATGTTGCAGAGGCGCTTACCCCTTTTAAAGAATACATAAATAATAACGTGCTTATTATTTCATTACTAGCAGGTGTTTCTACTGACTCAATTAGAAAACTACTTCAAAAAGACATTCCAATTATTCGTGCAATGCCAAATACATCCGCAGCCATTTTAAAATCAGCTACCGCTATCTCCCCTTCAAAACATGCAACAGCGGAGCATATTCGCACTGCAACATCTTTATTTGAAACGATTGGTCTCGTCTCTGTTGTAGAGGAAGAAGATATGCATGCTGTCACTGCATTATCCGGAAGTGGACCTGCTTATATTTATTACGTAGTGGAAGCTATGGAAGAAGCTGCAAAAAATATTGGTTTAAAAGAAGATGTTGCAAAATCACTTATTCTTCAAACGATGATTGGTGCTGCTGAAATGCTAAAAGCAAGTGACAAACACCCTTCTATTTTGCGAAAGGAAATTACTTCTCCTGGTGGAACTACCGAAGCAGGTATTGAAGTATTACAAGAACATAAATTTCAACAAGCACTTATTTCTTGTATTACACAGGCAACGAAACGATCACATAACCTTGGAAAAACATTAGAACAACTAACAAAAGAAAAATAGAAAAAGGAGCTCAAGTTTATTTGAGCTCCTTTTTCTATAATTACACTTAGTTATTGTTCTTCCCAAAAATCTCTTCTTGCAGGCGACGACCAGTTGGCGTTGCTGCAAGTCCACCTTCTGCTGTTTCACGAAGTGCTACTGGCATCGTTTGTCCGATTCTAAACATTGCCTCAATTACTTCATCACATGGAATTGTACTCGTTACACCAGCTAATGCTAAATCTGCTGAAATCATCGCATTTGCAGCTCCTGCTGCATTACGTTTTACACAAGGTACTTCTACAAGTCCTGCAACAGGATCACACACTAAACCAAGCATGTTCTTTAATGAAATTGCCATCGCTGTAGCTGCTTGATCTTGTGTTCCACCAGCCATCTCAACTGCAGCTGCAGCCGCCATTCCACTTGCTGAACCAACTTCAGCTTGGCATCCTCCCGCTGCACCAGAAATACAAGCGTTATTCGCAACAACCATACCGAAAGCTCCTGCTGTAAATAAGAATTCAATCATTTCTTCACGTGTAGGCTGCAATTTTTCTCTTAGTGCAAATAGTACACCTGGCACTGTTCCAGCAGACCCTGCTGTTGGTGTTGCACAAATAATTCCCATCGCCGCGTTTACTTCATTTGTTGCAACAGCTTTGCTTACTGCGTCCAAAATCGTATCTCCTGATAAGCCTTTTCCGCTCTTCATATGCGCTTGAACTTTTACAGCATCTCCACCAGTTAAACCAGTTGGTGATTTCACGCCGCGAATACCACGTTCTACTGCTTGCTCCATCACTACTAAGTTCTTTTCCATACCAGCAATTACTTCTTCACGTGAAATACTTCTTGTTTCCATTTCACATTGAATCATAATTTCTGCGATTTTTACATTTTGTTCTTTAGCTTGCGCCACTAGTTCCGCTGCGTTCCGAAACATGGTGTGTCCCCCCTGCAATTATTCCATAATAGTTACTTGACAAATATTTTGTTGCGCTTTTATTTCTTCAATTACTTCATCTGCTAATAATTCATCTGTTTCAATGACCATAAGTGCTCTTCTTCCTTTTTCTTTACGAGAAACACTCATTGTACTAATGTTAATCTCATGTTTCGCAAGGATTGAAGCTACCGCTGCAATAGCACCGAAGCGATCGTTATTTACAATAAGTAGTGCTGGGCTCGTGCCTGATAATTGAAGATCGAATCCGTTTAATTCTACAACTTCAATTTTACCGCCACCAATTGAGCAAGCAACAACTTCAATTTCATCTTCACCTTTATACAAACGAATTCTCGCTGTATTTGGGTGAGGTGCATTGGCATCTTCTTCAATGAATTCCACTTCAATTTCGCGCTCTTTTGCTATTTCTAGCGCCTCTGGAATACGTAAGTCATCTGTTTCAAATCCTAATATTCCACCGATTAGTGCTACATCCGTACCATGCCCTCGATACGTCTTTGCAAATGATCCATATAACGAAATGCTTACTCTTTCTGGTTCATGACGAAACAGCTGGCGAGCAACTTGCCCCATTCTTGCTGCGCCTGCTGTATGTGAACTTGATGGTCCAATCATAACTGGACCGATAATATCAAATACTGAGCGATACTTCATCATAACTCCCCCTAAACCTCTATGAAAAAAATTTATTCTACTATTCTATTAAGCTGCTACATCTGTCGCTTTTCCAGTTGTACCACGAATTTGTTCTGCTGTACGAATTGGATAGTTTTTGAATAAAAGTAATCCAATATAACCTGAAATAATACCAGTTATCATAATACATAAGAATCTTAGCATTATTTTCATTTAAAAATGATACAAGATAATCCACAATAAAGTCTGGTAGCAATCCAAAGTTTAACACAGAAGCCATTGCAAGCATAGCATAAACAAGTGATATAACCATTGCTAATGCAACTAAATTTGCACCCGCTATTCCGCCTATACTACCTGCTGATGTTCTGAACTCTTTTAAAGAGTGGTGTACCAATTAAATCTCCACCACCTTATTAATAAAAAGCTTCTACTAAGGAACTCGCAATAGATACACTTGCTAATCATATCGTTTAGCTAAAAAGTGAAAAAGACTTATGACAAATAATAGTAATATCTTTCCTATTATAATTCTCGTGTTACTCTCTCATGATTTAGTCAACTTCACTTGTTACGATAATGACTAAAATACATGTGACTTATCATAAATTATAATCTGCCCTCATTATAGCTTGTTTTTTATAAAACGCTTACTTTTGTTGAATTTTAAAAGTTCTGAATAAAAGTCCATTTCTGCTATTTGTATCACTTGTATGTCATCTGACTTATATAACAGTTTTTCTAAATAATCATTATTTCGTATTTTTATCCTATATATTCAAACCATCCTAATTTTCTGTATCATCCAAGTATAAGTATAAAATAATAACAGTTTTATTTTTAAATTTTTTTAAACATAAAAAAATGGTAACCCGCCGTTACCATTTTTTACGAAATTATCATTTTTCTACTGGGAATGATTTCAAATCTGTCGCTATTTCTGTATTAGAAAACAACTCTCTAGCCTCTTTCAATAATTCCTTATATGTATCTCCTTGATAGCGAGAACTAATGTGAGTTAATATTAGTCGCTTCGCATTTGCCTGAAGTGCAATGCTCGCAGCTTGCTTAGATGTAGAATGAAAATAATCATACGCTTGTTGCTCATCTTCTGCTGCGAAAGTCGCTTCATGGACAAGTACATCTGCATCTTGCGCAAGCTCCCTACTCGCTTCGCAATATCGCGTATCACCTAAGATAGTAATAATTCTTCCTTTTTGAGGTGGGCCGATAAACTCATTTCCATTTAATATCGTGCCATCCTCTAATTCAACTACTTCACCATCTTTTAAACGTTTAAAGATTGGACCTGGTTTCACACCCATCTCAAGCAACTTATCAACTAAAAGAGCACCTTGTATATCTTTCTCTACAATACGATATCCAAAGCATTCTATACCGTGTGACAATCTTTTCGTTTCTACATAAAATTCATTATCTTCAAATACGGTACCTTCTTCTGTTATCTCCACAACTTCAAGTGGATATTTCACATGTGTCGTACTTACCGATAATGCCACTTCAATAAATTGTTTAATTCCTTTCGGTCCATACACCGTTAAAGGCGTAGTTCCTCCTTGAAATGAACGGCTACCTAATAAACCAGGCAACCCAAAAATATGATCGCCATGTAAATGCGTAATAAATATTTTTTCAATGCGGCGCGGACGTACAGATGTATGTAATATTTGATGTTGCGTGGCCTCACCACAATCAAATAACCAAGTTTGTCCTCGTTCTTCTAACAATTGTAAAGCAATTGCTGAAACGTTCCTTCCTTTTGAAGGAACACCTGCACCAGTTCCTAAAAATACAAATTCCACTTTCTTTCCTCCAGCTCTAAATATACTCTATCTCTCATCTTACGGAATGTTATTTCAAATGGCAAATTGAATTTACATAACGAAACATCTAGACAACTATATAACACGAACGTTATACTTAAAAAATTTAGCTATCGTTCGTTTTTTGTGTTAAAATAATTATACTACATTTTAAGGGAGCGTTTTATTATGAAAGAAGTATTTCGTTTACAAACTGATTTTTCATCTTCATTTGATCGCTGGGTAAGTTCTTTCGTGTCTGATCACCCAGCACAATTAGAATGGACAACTTTAAAGGAATTAATCCATGAATATACAACATCACATACAAATGATACGTTACCAGCATATATTTCTTCAGCTTTAACATATTACGCCCAACGCGTTTCAACTACAAACAGTTCAGAGATTGTTATTTTTGAAAACCCTACAATCTCGTAATCTATAATAAAAAAAGCACTAGTTACAGTGCTTTTTTTATTTATACTTATTTAACAAATAATCATATTCCGTCCAAAAGTCGGTATACATACTTCGCTCAAACTCATTTGAAATTATCTTTTCACTTGATTTATTAAATAATTCTTTTGCTTGTAGTGCAAAAGAAACAATTTGTTTTCTATATTCATTTTCATTCAATTCTATATGAAGTCCTTCATAGTATATAGCCTTTTGATTAGTAGAAATAACTTTGACAAAGTCCTTTAAAATCACGTTTTCACCTATATGGTTTATAGTCCAATGAATTGAAATTGGGCATCCTAACATTAACATAGTGCCACATCCGTGCAAAATAAGCCCCTCTTCATTTTCAATATCACAAATATATTCTTTATCCAAAGTTCGTAACAAAGCTAAAGCTGATTCACTTATTCCCCATTCCTCATCCATACCTGTCTGCGTAATAATCGTTCCAGCCACATTTAAATATATTTCTCCATGAGAACATAAATCTTCCTGCTCATTAAACAACCATTTTTGATTTTCAATTAAAGATTTATTTTTTAATCAATCTTCTTTGACAGGGGAAGCACTTCCTGTAGAAAAATACGAACACTGCTACCATACAGAAAATAAGCATATCTTACCGAAAAACATGAAAAAAATTACAATCCACTCGATACGGAAAACCTTTGCTTCATGGGAACAAATATTGTAAGTGGTAGCGCAAAAGCTGTTGGCATCTCAACAAGTACCGATACGTATTTCCGCTCTTTAGCAAATAAGGTAATTGGAAAGCGTGTAGAAACAAGCTTTGATAAAGGTGTAAACAAAGTAAGCTGGCTCTTAATTACATTCATGCTTATTATGGCAATCGGGATTTATATTCCATTCTCATCACTTGGTGCCTGTATAATAGGAAAGGTGTCATGATTTTACTACTTCATGACACCTTCTACATAAACTTATTTTCTAACTTTTGTTGAAACGACTTCTCTTGCTTACGTAGTAGTTGACTACCTCGTTGTAAAATTGGTGTTCCATACTTATCATTAATTTGATCAATGACAGCAAGTAGTGGTTCTTTTTTCGCATCCTCTTCAAATGAAAACAAATCTAATTGTTTCACCGATTCTGTCTTCCACTCTATTTCAGTAGCTGTAACACCTAGTAAACGAACGGAATCACCATCCCAATGTTGCTTCCATAAACGGGATGCTGCTTGAAAAATATCACGTTCCTCCCAAATTGCATTTTTCAATTGCTTACTCCGTGTTACTGTTCGCCTATCATGGTATTTAATCATAATTTGAATATTATAGCTGACAAGGGTTCGCTTTTGTAATCTTTTACTCACTGATTTTGATAACCGTTCTAACATATCAAGTAATTCTTTCTCTTCATCCATATCCTTTGAAAAAGTCATCGAGTTACCGACACTTTTATGTTGGCCCATTTGACTAGGATCCACTTCCCTATCATCCGTACCTTTTGCACGCTTTTGTAAATCAATACCGTGCTTCCCAATTTTAGCGCGAATGATATGCTCGTCTCCCTTCGCTAATTGTTCAATTGTATGTATATGAATTTCATTTAATTTTTCAGCTGTTTTTTCTCCAATCCCATGCATTGCTTCAACTGGAAGTGGCCAAATCATTTCTGGAATATCACGTTTTCGAAGTACGGTAATACCGAGAGGTTTTTTCATATCAGAAGCTGTTTTTGCTAGGAAAAGATTTGGAGCGATTCCGATACTACACGGAAGCTGCAACTCTGTTAGTAGTGCTTGTTGAATCATCTTTGCTATTTCAAGAGGCGAACCAAGTGCGTAGCAATCTGTAATATCTAAATATCCTTCATCTATTGAGACTGGTTGTATCTTTTCTGTAAAACGAGAAATGACTTGAAACATTTGAAATGAAGCTTCGCGATATAATGTGAAATTAGGACGCCTTACAACTAATTGCGGGCATAACCTTTTCGCTTCCCAAAGGGGCATCGTCGTACGTATTCCGTATTCTCTCGCCTCATAACTACATGTTATAATAATTCCTTTTCTCTCTTTTTCATTTCCAGCAACCGCTAATGGCTTTCCTTGTAATGATGGATCATGAGCAATTTCAACAGATGCGAAAAAACAATTCATATCTACATGTAAAATTACACGACCATTTTTCGGATACATTTCTCGCATAGTACTCACTCCTAATCAGAACGTTCGTTCTTTTATTATATCAAATTTTGCACAATAGTTATAATAATTACTTGTTCTTTTTTATAGTCGATATAAAGAGGATATATAATAAAGTGAAAGTTTAATCAGCCCTCACCAATCGGGCCTTTACGGGCAGCAGGGCCCCACCTAACTTTTTTACTTTCGCTGAATTTTGAGGTAGGGGTGTTACTGCCCGGCAAATAGCGGGATAAACTCAACTATACATTCCTTTTTGTTATATTAATCATTGCAATTAATTATTTACTACTTCCCATTTTCAATATGAATACGTTAGGATTATTCCCTCGTCTAGTATATGTAGCAACAACGTATATACTTCCATAGGTTTTCTTATATTGGCTTATACGTTTTGTCAAAGCAATCGAGTCAAAATAAAAAGCGTGTAAATCACAATTGATTTACACGCTTTTTCTATTCCATTACTTCGCTACTTCTTCAATAATTGCAACAACTAATTCTGCTGTTTTTGCTAACTCTTCAACAGGAATCTTCTCGTTTGTTGTATGAATTTCTTCATAACCAACTGCTAAGTTAACTGTTGGGATACCATGTCCTGCAATTACGTTTGCATCACTTCCGCCACCACTTTGGTGAAGAGAAGGTGTACGACCAATTTTTTCAGCTGCACGTTTTGCGACTTCTACAACGTGATCGCCATCAGCAAATTTAAATCCTGGGTACATAACGTTTACTTCAACGTCTGCATGACCGCCCATTTCTTTTGCAGTTGTTTCAAATGCTTCTTTCATTTTCGCAACTTGTGCTTCCATTTTCTCATTGATTAAAGAACGAGCTTCTGCAAAGATTTGTACATGATCGCAAACGATATTCGTTTGTGTACCACCTTCAAAACGTCCAATATTTGCAGTCGTTTCAGAGTCAATGCGACCAAGTGGCATCTTCGCAATTGCTTTCGCTGCGATAGTAATTGCAGATACACCTTTCTCCGGCGCTACACCAGCGTGAGCTGTTTTCCCGCGAATAATTGCGTTCACTTTCGCTTGTGTTGGAGCTGCAACAACGATTTCACCAACTTTTCCATCGCTATCTAATGCGTAGCCATATTTCGCTGTAATACGCTCACGGTCTAATGCTTTTGCACCAACAAGACCTGATTCTTCTCCGACTGTAATAATAAATTCAATTTTACCATGAGGGATATTTTTCTCTTTTAAAACACGGATTGCTTCGAACATTGATGCTAATCCAGCTTTATCATCCGCACCTAAAATTGTTGTACCGTCTGATACGATATATCCATCTTTAATAGAAGGCTTAATTCCATTACCAGGAACTACTGTATCCATATGAGAAGTAAAGTAAATTGTATCAACACCCTCTTTTGTTGCTGGTAAAGTACAAATTAAGTTACCTGCACCATGACCAGTTACAGCCATTGTGTCATCTTCAAATACTTCTACACCTAAATCTGTAAATTTCTTCGTTAATACTGTGCAGATTTCTGCTTCAAATTTCGTTTCAGAATCTACTTGTACTAATTCCATAAATTCATTTACTAAACGTTCTTGATTAATCATAAGACTGCGCCTCCTGCACTACCATTATGTATGTAACACTATTAATTATAACAGAATTTCGCAAAAGTTTCGAAATACAAGACAAAAAACAGATGGTTTACATGTCTAGATAACCATCTGCTTTCTATTACTCATTTAACAATACCCAGCGCATATGATCTTCCCACACGCCATTTACCATTAACATCTTCCTAGACACGCCTTCATATTGAAAACCTATCTTCGTTACTACTTGTATAGATGCTAAATTACGAGGCATAATCGGAGCTTCTATACGATGTAACTGAAATTCCTCAAAAGCAACTTGAATCGCTTTTCTAAGTGCTTCTGTCGTATACCCTTTGTTTAACTCTGCTTTATCTAATTTATAACTGAGTACACAAGATTGATAAATGCCACGAACGATTAAATTAAATGAAATACACCCAATTATTTTCGTATCATCACCCTTTTTAAAAATCCATAGTCTGATGATTTTCCCTTCTTCGAACTCTTTTCTATCCTTTTGCAATTTTTTCTTTTGATAATCTAGCGTAAAAAAATCATCCGGTCTATACTCTTCCCAAGCTTTTAAAAATTCACGATTTCTGTCGTAATATTGAAGAACTGTTTCAGCATACGACTCATCAATTTCCCTTAAGTATAAACGATCTGTTTCGTATATTTTCATCATCGTATCTCCATTCTTCAGCTTGCCCAACTAAAAATTAACAATATACCCTTTAACTATATTCTCTATACACACTCAAATTTCCTGTTATATTTTGCAATCCCCTCCCGAATTTTGTCCTCACTCTCCTCTTGTCCATAATTTCATTTCTCGTTACAATGAAATTGTACTGATTTGCAAGGAGGTATAACGATGCATAAAAAAGCTCAAAAAATTATGGTTTATGTGATGCTAATTTCTATGCTTGTAACAACATTACTTGCTGGCGCGAGTATGTTTTGGTAAAAAGGGCGATGTGTTCGTCCTTTTTTTACTTTTTACACATGAAAAAATAAACCATCTCGACATCGAGATGGTTTATTTTATATAAAACACAATCGCTACAATACTAAAGGAAAATGACATTACAAGTGCTATTACAAAACTTGTATATTGTTTCTGCTGAAATGCCCCAATAACAAAAGTGAGATTAAGTAATGCCATACATACAATCGCTACAAGATAAGAACATATATTAAAAGTTGCCAATATGAATGTAATAACAAATAGAAATCCCATAAAAAACTGCATATATGAAAGTTTCGGATTCAAGTACATATGAGCAACCCCTTTATCTAATTTTATCTTTCTATACTCTCATTAACGCACGGTTATGTACACATGTCAAGACAACTTATTATAATAGAAAAAGCCAACCTTTTCGTTGGCTTTTTCATATGCAACGGCTCCTTTTTCTTTTGCCAATTGCTGAAATGATTTTTTCGATTTCACAATCCATACTTTCGTTCCAATTGGAATGCGATCAAACAAATATTCCACATCGTTTTTCTTCATTCTTATACACCCTTGTGAAATATACTTTCCAATTGAACTCGGTTGGTTTGTTCCATGTATTCCATATTTACTTCCATCAGTTCCTCTTGCATTAAATCCAATCCACCTTGACCCAAGTGGATTTTTTGGCGATCCACCTGGAATATCCTTCGCAATGTAATACGGATCCTTTGCTTTCATTACAACATCAAAAGTTCCTTCTGGAGTTAATTCATTCGTTTTCCCTGTCGCTACTGGAAAAACCTTTTGAATCTTTCCATCGTCAATGTAAGCTAATTTATTCGTTGCTTTATTTACAATAATAAAAGGATCTCCGGCACGTGGATTATCCCCAAGAGGCCAAATCGGCGATAAAGAAAGACATAATATGATAGAGAGAAGATACGGCATAGATAATTCCTACCTTCTATATAAGTTCTTTTATATTATCCTTTCCCTTAAAGCGACTTTTAATGAGTAAATATTGTTCCATTTCATACACAAGTTGAACAAGTTTCGCACGTATCTCAAATTCTTCGCGTGTAACTGGCAATGGCATGTCTCTAAATAATTCCCTCATTTCTTGAAGCTGCCTTAAGGAAATAACGCCAGTACTCTCAGGGCTAATAGCATTACCAATGTTTTCAACAACATCTGCAATCATGTCAGCTTGTTCATATGTCCACGATAAAGAAGCTGCTAGTGGTATCATTCGCTCTAAAATTTCGAATTGTTGCATGCGCATATTAAAATAACGATAGTAATAATCATCTTCTCGCATAAATGCATTCTCAAGTTTTTTAAACGATAAATCCCTTGCTTCATTTAACATATTCTCGGTTTCAATGAGTTCTGCTCCACTCCAACTACTTTCTCGATTTCGTAAATACACAACCATTTCAAACAAAATCGTTTTAAAATTACTCTCTATTTTATCCTGATACTCTTTTAGCTTATTTTCACTACTCGGCATATACATATTTACTAATAACGCCACGCTAATCCCTATCGTTAATATAGCAATTTCATTTCCAACTATAAGCCATGTAATTTGCTTCAATGAATATAGATGCATAACAATAACTGAACTCGTGACAATACCTTCTTGAATTTTAAGCATTACTGCAGTCGGAATAAATGTAAGTAACAATATGCTAATTGCAAGTGGTGTATAGCCTATCGTTTCAAAAATACAAAACGCGAATACCATTGATAATACACACGCTAGAAAACGATGTAACGACACTTGAAGCGATTTGCGCTTCGTATTTTGTACACATAAAATAACTAAAATACCTGCTGAACTATAAAATTCTAACCCTAATAACTGAGCAATAAAAACTGCCGCGCCTGTCCCTATTGCTGTTTTTACTGTACGATATCCAATTTTAAACATATCATTACTCCTATATGTATAAACGTATTTACAGCTAGTATAAAAAAAGGATGACACAATGTCATCCTTTTCTACTTATTATTCACATAACCTTTTCATATTACAATATTTTTTGTAAAAATTGTTGCGCACGTTCACTTTTCGGCGCTGCAAAAAATTCTTCTGGCGCACTATCTTCTACAAGCTTTCCTCCGTCCAAGAAAAGAACACGATCTGCCACTTCTTTTGCAAAACCCATTTCATGTGTAACGATAGCCATCGTCATTCCTGTCGTAACTAACGATTTCATAACTTCTAACACTTCTTTCACCATCTCTGGATCTAGCGCCGATGTCGGTTCATCAAATAACATAACTTCCGGTTCCATTGCTAACGCTCTTGCAATTGCTACACGTTGCTTTTGTCCTCCCGAAAGACGATTTGGATACGTATCTTTTTTATCTACTAATCCAACCTTTTCTAAAAGTTTCTCAGCTTTCTTTTCAGCTTCTTGCTTCGTTACCCCTCTTACATTGATAGGAGCATACGTAATATTTTCTAATACAGTCATATGAGGAAATAAGTGAAAATGCTGAAATACCATACCGACATTTTCACGAACATGCATAACATTCGTTTTCGGATTGGTTACTTCTTCCGTTCCAATCCAAATGTGACCATCCGTTGGTGCTTCTAACATATTCATACAACGTAAAAATGTTGATTTTCCTGATCCAGAAGGTCCTATAATTGCAACTACTTCCCCTTTTTCAATCGTTGTTGTAATTCCTTTTAATACTTCGTTTTTACCAAATGATTTATGAAGGTTTTCAATTTTAATCACTTTTCTTCATTCTCCCTTCAATTGCCTTCCCGACTAATGTAAGAATAATGACTAACATATAATAAATCAGTCCAACAAAAAGTAATGGTTCAAGATATTTAAATGTCTCACCGCCTACAATGTAAGCACGACGCATTAAATCAGTCGCGCCTATTACTGTTACTACAGCCGATTCTTTCGTAAGTGTCGCAAATTCATTCACAAGCGCTGGTAATATATTTTTTAATGCTTGAGGGAAAATAATATTTCTCATCATTTTTCCGTATGGTATCCCTAAAGCCATTGCTGCTTCTGTTTGTCCTTTATCAACCGCTTGAATACCAGCACGAATTACTTCTGACATGTATGCACCTGAATTCAAGCTAAACGCAAGTACAGCTGCTAAGAATGCTGGTATTTCATAACCAATTATTTGTGGGACGCCGAAATAAATAATCATTAATTGCAATACAAGTGGTGTACCACGAAAAATTGATGTATAAAAATCTGCTGCTATATTTAATGCTCGTATTCTAACAATTTTACAAAGTGCTAATAGCGTTCCTAAAATAAATCCTGCTAAAGCTGATACCGCTACAATTTTCAAAGTAACTTCTAAACCTTTTAGTATATATGGTATCGAAGGCGTAATCGCCGAAAAATCTAAATTCATTCTTTTCATTCCCCTCACAGAAAAGTGAAAGGCAGCTTATTTTCCGCTGCCAAACCATTTCTTCACTAATTTATCCATTTCTCCATTTCCTTGCATTTTTTTAATTACTTTATTAAATTCAGCTGTTTTATCACTGTTTTTCGGAAGGGCAATTGCTGCTCCAACTTCTTCTGGTGCTTCTTTAATTTCAATTCCTTGTAAATCTTTCATTTTCTCTAAATAATTTTTAGCAACTGTGTCTTCTATAATTGCAGCCTCAAAACGACCAGCTTTAATTTCTTGTACGATTTCTGGTATACGGTCACGTCCCTCAACTTGGAAATCTACTTGTTTTTTAAATTCGGCTGCTTTCTCTTCTTGAATAGACCCTGTTTGTACTCCTACTTTTTTCCCTTTTAAATCCTCTACAGATTTAATGTTAGAATCCTTTTTAGAAACGACCATATTTTTCGCAACAAAATAAATATCTGTAAAATCAACATTATTTTTACGCTCTGCAGTTGGCGTCATGCCTGCCATTACGAAATCAACTTTTCCTGAACTAAGAGATGCTAATAAACCACCAAAATCCATATCTTTCACTTTCACTTCATACCCAAGTTCTTTTCCGATATATTTAGCAACATCAACATCAAAACCAATAATTTCATCACTTTTTGAAGCTTCCACGTATTCATATGGTTTATAATCCGCTGAAGTCCCCATTACGAGTACTTTCTTATTTCCTTTTCTTTCTTTCGGCTCCCCATTACTACAAGCGCTGAATATACTTACAATTAAAATAAGTGCAAACGATATTGATACTAACTTCTTCATCTTTCTTCCCCCTAATAATGTATATTTAAAAGTTTAATAGAATATTTATTCGATGTTTGTATTGTATCAGCACTTTTATTTTTATGCAATATATAAAATAAAAATAAATAAAACAGCAATACAAACGCTGTTTATTATGTATAAAAAATGCATAAAAAAACATAACTATGCATATCTCAGAAATTTTAATAATAAATAAAAAAGCGGCACATCCACTTGATTGTGGATGTGCCGCTTTTTCTCTTATTTTTTATAGTTCTTCACAATTCTCTTCGAAATACGATTGTAGTTTCGCAATAACTTGCATCGGTTCATGACCTTCAATTTCATGACGCTCTACCATCGTTACAATTTTTCCATCTTTTAATAAAGCAAATGATGGAGAAGAAGGTGGGTACCCTTCGAAATATTCACGCGCTCTTGCTGTCGCTTCTTTATCTTGACCTGCAAACACCGTTACAAGGTGGTTAGGACGTTTATCATAATGTACGGAATGCGCAGCAGCAGGACGAGCAATACCACCTGCACAACCACATACAGAGTTTACCATTACAAGTGTTGTTCCATTTCTTTTAAATGCTTCTTCTACCGCTTCTGGCGTCGTCAATTCTGTATATCCAGCAGAGACAATCTCTTCACGCGCTTGGCGGACAACATCATTCATAAAAAAGTTAAAATTAATCACTCTTTTCCCTCCTCTAAAACTACCTATTTGTATCTTACCAGTTAATGTTTATGAAATACAAGTAAGTTTACTTGTATTTAAGTATAGAAAAGGTGTTAGAGCTCTTGCTCTAACACCTTTTCTTTAATGACCACGATGTTTTTGCTTTGCTTTTTGTACTTTAATTAAACGTCTTCTTTCTTTTTCAGCTTCTCGCTTCTCTTTAGACTGCACTTTCTTTTCTTGCTTATGCAATTCATAAGATAAACTAATCGCCTCTTGCGCCTTAGTAAAACGTTTAATAGTTGTTTCTTTTGCTGCTTGTCGTATGATACGCTTTATGTTTTTAGGACGCTGTTTTTCATTAACTTCTACACCACATTTTGCAAAGTGCTGAAAATGCTCTAAAATTGAACCATTCACAAACATAAGCACTTCTTCATCTGACGGTTCCGCTCCAAAAATATACCTCGCTCCATACAATTTCCCTTTTTCTTTACATGTAATAATTCCAACAAAAAATTGACCATCGTGATATACTGTCAAATCCATTGACAGCCCCTCCTTTAAAAGATTAGAAATACGGGACATCCCGGAGGGGAAGGTTACTGACATGAAATCATGCGTCTGGACTACCAACCAGAGCTGTGTTTTTGTATTTCTTTCACTATTATTATATCTTTTTTTCCATAATCTTCATATATTCAGCAATCATTTTTTTATGCGATCCTACAATATAGTCAGGTAGTTCTGTTAGTGAAAAGAATTTAAGCTGAACTGCTTCTTCTTTATTCATAACAAAATCCCCTTCGTATTCATCCGTATAATAGGCGGTTGTTACAGATTGAAATTCATCACCGTTTGCTAATTTTGTAAAGTAGTTCGCTCCAGAAAATACATTGATTAGTCGCAAATTCTTCACTTTTATTCCTGTCTCTTCATATACTTCACGATAAGCTGTTTCTTCTGGTGATTCACTAAGCTCCATTAGCCCGCCAGGTAGCCCCCATTTTCCGTACGGCTCTGTCCGCTGCTGTAATAAAACATATCCATTTTCATTTATAACGAGTACAACAGCACCAACTAAAATTAAAGGGCGATGACCAACTATTTTTCGTAATTCTTCTACATATCCCACCGTATCGCCTCCTTTTTCGTTGTCCACACTATTGTATCATATGTACGAAACGACAAAATGCGTATATCTTTCATTTTTTTAACAAAATATTTATTTTATGTGATTCATCTATTGTAGCTAACATGATAGATTCGACTTCTGTACTCTCCTCTAGCAATTCTCTCGCCCACGCTTCTGTTTTTCCTAATAATGCAAGAACATCTTTCTGTATCCTCCCATCCTTTACTAATACAAAAGAAACTGGAGATTTTTTTCCCGCCACTTTAAGATCAAGCCGCGAAACTGCTTCATATTTTGGATACCGAAATATAGAAACGACACCGTTTGCTTCCCATAATGCTAATTTAATCGTTTGAATATCGCTCACATTTCGCATACGAAATTCCGAAAATAAATATCCCGCCGTAATTCTCGCCTTTTTCAAATTGCTACAATCAATGGAACCATTATGTATAAGAATAATCGGTGCAGGCTTTAAAAACCGTCTCCATCTATCCCATTTCAACATTAAAATAGAGCTTACAATATGAAGTACAACTAGTATACAAATTGTACTCATTGAACCAAGTAATCCGACCTTTTCATCAAAAACTGCATTAGAAATATTCCCGCCAAGTAATAACACTAATACGACATCTAAAAAGCGCAACTAATATTAAAAATATCTACGCTATTATAACTCGAACAACCCATTCACCAATTGAAAGATGCTTTGCTCCTTCAAAAATATGCATATGCATCACTTTGCACTCCTTACCCGTCTCAAACTGCTATCCTGTTTTAGTTTGCAACGTTTATGAGCATATATGTAAAAAAGCTGGTTCGTTTAAAAACGAACCAGCTTTTTTTACTTAACTGAAAACATATATTTTTTATAAGTTTTCCGTACCGATAGTATGAGCCCCATCATAATCATATTCGAGAATAAGGAACTTCCCCCATATGATAAGAAAGGTAATGCAATACCTTTTACAGGCATTAATCCAACAATCATACCGATGTTTTGGAATATTTGAACTGTTAATATACCGATCGATCCAGCGCATAATAATGTACCAAATAAATTATCAGCAGAATAACCAATAATAATTGTTCGATATAGTAGTAATAGGAACAAGAAGACAACTAAGGCTGCTACGATAAATCCACCTTCTTCGGCAATTGTAGCGAAAATAAAGTCAGTATGCTTCTCTGGGATATAGACGCTTCCTCCCCCAAACCCTTTGCCTTCCATTCCTCCACTACCTACAGCTAAAATCGATTGCTGTGTTTGATAACCTTGATCTGCATTTTCAAATGGATTTAACCAACCTACAATACGCGACTGTTGGTGAGGTTTTAGTAAAGTAACTAACTTATTATAGAAAAAATCTGGATACTTAAAGAAAATAAATATTAATGTAGATAATATGGTCACCGGAATAACTGTACATAATGCTATCAATTTTTTTTGAATACCTGACATAAATAAAATACATGCAATAGCAGCAGCATATAAGAACACCATACCTGTATCCGGTTGGCTATATACAACAGCCATAGGAGGAAGAGAAACTAGCATAATTTTACCTACTAATTTTAAATCCGTTTGGAATGTCCTTGCCATATACTGCGCATTATGTTTCACAGCTATGCTTGCTACTACAAGAAGCAATGCAATTTTGAAAAACTCAGACGGCTGAATTTGTCCAAGTACTGGAAAAACGAACCATCTTTTTGCACCTAATTTTTCAGGTGTGAAGGTGGAAACCGGTAGTATTTTCAAAAGAATAAGTGAACCAAACCCGGCAATATAAAGTGGCCAAGACAATTTTTGCAATTGATCTAAGTCGATGCTTGCAACAAGAAGTAACAATACAATCCCAATTATGTAGTTAACACCTTGTTTCATAGCAAAGTTTGCAGCTCCATACTGGCCCGTTTGCTGACTGCTATATATAGCAGCTATACTCGTCACACATAGTGCACACAAAATTAAAATTAATTTTACATCTAAACTTTTTAGAAACTCGGTACTTCTTTTCATGACATCCTCCTGAAACATTGTTACGACAAAAATAAAAAACCAGGAGTCAACATTCTTCATGTTTTGACGACTGATTACACATTATCTATAAAACACTTATATAGAATAACTCTCTTTTTCATACAATACAATATCTATTATACTACAGTTTCATCAGTAAGATTTGCCAAAAAAATTATTCTTTTCTTATTTTATATCCATATACCATATATCAGCAATGTATTTTCGTAAATTCCTAATACATAATTGTTTATTGTAAGATTACTGGGAAAGGTATTATACATATAGTAGGATGTAGATGAAGAAATAAGATGATAGGCTGAACTCTTTTGTTTCGCTCATAATAATTTTCAAGGCGAATGTTTGTTTCTTTTTTTCTTACGATATCATGTAGATAAGGAGGGAATAGATTGTAAGACAACGAAATTAGATAATGATTATCATTCCGCTACTTGATCCAAAAGGAATTACGATGAAGACCATGTTCGCATGTTGTTTCATTTCGTTTCAAATATTGATTTGTCAAAAGTAATGAACTCTCTAAGAAAGGTGGTGAAAGAAATGGCTAGAAAGAAAGCAGTGAAAGTATTACGGAAACAAAAGAAAAGAGAAAAGATGCAACGATTCACGCAGAAACAGAATATCGGACGAACTATCCTGACTGCAAAAGAATTTCGTTTACTTGAGCGTATGTCGCATAGTTCAAAAGCTTTGCGAAATGTTGGCTTGTACACGATGAAACAAAGTTACTTAAACAATAACAGGATGGCTACTGTAAAAGAAGTGGATACTGCCATGCAAGCCGATATGAACTACTCGGGCGTTCAATCAAACTCTGTTCAAGCGATTCGTAGAGCCTTATTTACAGAAGTGAAGAGCTTTTTTAAAGCAATGGAACAGTGGAAGAAACATCCTGACAAGTTCACAGGTCGTCCTAAGTTTCCGAATTATTCTCGTTCCACTGACAAACGAATCATCGAAATCTATAAAGTTCCAAAAGTGGATGATAATGGGTATTGGATAATTCCGATGAATGTGGCATTCAGAAAAAAATTCGGTTCCATTAAAATACGTATGCCAAAAAATTTAAGACATAAAAAAATCTCCTACATTGAGATTGTACCGAAGCAAAAAGGTCGGTTCTTTGAGGTGCATTATACATATGAAATGCACGTTTCTCAAATGAAGAAACCATCCACGACTACGAGTAACGCTTTGAGTTGCGATTTAGGTGTAGATAGATTAGTAAGTTGCGTAACCAATACAGGTGACGCCTTCTTAATTGATGGGAAAAAATTAAAATCTATAAATCAATACTTCAACAAAACGATACGTAATCTACAACAGAAAAATATGGAGAATGGACTTTCAAAACGAGTTGTAACGAATAAAATCGCTGCACTTTGGCATAACCGAGAAAAACAAATAAATGGTTACATTTCACAAGCGGTAGGCCTGTTGTTCAAAAAAGTGAAAGAATTCGATATAGATACGATTGTTGTAGGGTATAACGCTGGTTGGAAACAAAAATCTCATATGGGGAAACAGAATAATCAAAAGTTTGTTCAAATCCCATTTCATAAACTGATTGCAGCGATTGAGAATAAATGTATAAAAGAAGGCATTCGATTTTTAAAACAAGAAGAAAGCTATACTTCAAAAGCTAGTTTTCTTGATAAAGATCCGGTTCCAGTTTGGTCTAAGGATGATAGGACGCAGTATCGCTTTAGTGGCAAACGAATTACTCGCGGTCTGTACCAAAGTAAAGCAGGAACATGTATCTATGCTGATATTAATGATGCGTTGAATACATTGAAAAAATCAAAAATTGTAGAATTGGATGAAAATCTGAAAGTGAAAACGCCGATTCTATTAGAAGTGCAAAAACGTAAGGCTGTTACTTCGCGCATAGCTTAGTGGGTGCGTCAACCATCCATGTGTACTTGACTTGTCGGGGCTTGTAGCACACGCCGGATTCATCTGAGCGGTGGCTTCTTCCATAGGGAAGAACTTCTCTTTTTCGAAAGAGTGGTGCAAGTGGGAAAACAATCGTTCGTTGTCAGTACCGACCAAAAATATACTTGGGGTGTTACCATAAGGTGGCATGAATGCTAGAGCGTCAAACTGTCTAGCGATAGACGAAAAGACCTAGCGTTCAAACTCAAGCCCCCACTGAAATGCTTCATCTCAGTGGGGGTAGTTGACTAATATACAGATGTATTATTTTCTGACATGTTTTCTAAAATTTCTTTAACACGTCCTAAGAACTTACCACAAATTAAACCATCAAGTACTCGGTGATCAAGTGATAAACATAAGTTAACCATATCACGAGCACCGAACATACCGTTATCCATAATTACTGGGCGTTTTACAATTGATTCAACTTGTAAAATAGCCGCTTGTGGGTAATTAATAATACCCATAGATTGAACAGAGCCGAATGATCCTGTGTTATTAATTGTAAATGTTCCACCTTGCATTTCGTCTGCTTTTAACGATTTCGTACGTACTTTTCCTGCAAGTTCTGTAATTTCACGAGCGATACCTTTAATTGTTTTCTCGTCCGCTTGCTTAATTACTGGTACAAATAGTTCTTCCTCTGTTGCAACAGCGATAGAAAGGTTAATATCTTTCTTCTGAACAATTTTATCGCCAGCCCACATTGAATTAATTTGAGGATACTCTTTTAACGCTTGTGCTACTGCTTTTACGAAGAAAGCAAAGAACGTTAAGTTAAAGCCTTCACGCTTCTTAAATTCACCTTTAATTGAGTTACGGTATGACACAAGGTTTGTCACATCTACTTCAATCATCATCCAAGCATGTGGTGCTTCGTGTTTACTACGTAACATGTTTGCTGCGATTGCTTTACGCACACCTGTTACTGGAATTTCGATATCTCCAGGCATTGTAGGTACAGAAACTGGTTTCGCAGCTTCTATTTTTTGCGCTACTGGTGCTGCTTTTGGTGCTTCTGGGCGAGCTTCTACTACTGCCGCTACAGCTTCCTCTTTCTTCGCCGCACCTGCTTGTGGAATATTTCCAGATTCCACTAGCTTTAAAATATCTTTACGAGTGATACGGCCGTTTGCTCCCGTACCTTCTACTAAATCTAAATCAACGTTATGCTCACCCGCAAGTTTTAACACAGCTGGTGAAAAACGTGGTTTTCCATCAGTTGGTTGTTTTACTTTCGGTGCTTTTTCAGACGTAGCTACTTCTGCATTTGGTTCTTCTTTTGTTTTTTCCTCAACAGCTGTTGCTGCTACTTCATCTGCGCCTTCTACTTGAATCACACAAACTACTTCACCTACAGCTAACGTATCACCTTCACCAGCGATTAACTCTTTCACAATACCCGTGAAAGAAGATGGTACTTCAGCATTTACTTTATCAGTCATTACTTCTGCAAGCGGATCATACTTGTTTACGTGATCGCCAACATTAACGAGCCATTTACTAATTGTGCCCTCTGTAACGCTCTCCCCGAGCTGAGGCATTGTAATATTTTCTACAGCCATGTATAGTCCCCCCGATTAAAATTCCGCAAGTTCACGCATTGCTTTTTCAACTTTATCTGGATTTACCATAAAGAATTTTTCCATTGTTGGTGCATATGGCATTGCTGGAACGTCTGGACCTGCAAGACGTGCGATTGGCGCATCTAAATCAAATAGACAGTTTTCAGCAATAATTGCTGCCACTTCACTCATAATGCTTCCTTCTTTATTGTCTTCTGTTACAAGAAGAACTTTACCTGTTTTAGAAGCTGCTTCAATGATTGCTTCTTTATCTAATGGATATACAGTACGTAAATCAAGAATGTGTGCAGAGATGCCATCTTGTGCTAACTTTTCAGCCGCTTGAAGAGCAAAATGAACACATAATCCGTACGTGATAACTGTAATATCATCACCTTCACGTTTTACATCTGCTTTTCCGATTGGTAATACGTAGTCATCCTCCGGCACTTCACCTTTAATTAAACGATATGCACGTTTATGTTCGAAGAATAATACTGGATCTTCATCACGAATGGCTGCTTTTAATAAGCCTTTTGCATCATATGGTGTAGAAGGGATAACGATTTTTAAACCTGGTTGGTTTGCAAACATCGCTTCTACAGATTGTGAATGATACAATGCACCGTGAACACCCCCGCCAAATGGTGCACGAATTGTAACTGGACAAGTCCAATCATTATTAGAACGATAACGAATTTTTGCTGCCTCAGAAACAATTTGGTTTACTGCTGGCATGATGAAATCAGCAAACTGCATTTCAGCGATTGGACGCATACCATACATTGCCGCACCAATTGCTACCCCAGCAATTGCAGATTCTGCAAGCGGTGCATCAAGCGCACGATCTTCACCAAATTGATCATACAAACCGTGTGTCGCTTTAAACACACCACCTTTTTTACCAACATCTTCTCCTAAAACGAATACTTTCTCATCGCGTTCCATTTCTTCGCGCATTGCTAATGTAATAGCATCAATATAAGACATTACAGCCATGAAACGTTCCCCCCTATTCTGCGTATACGTGCTTCAATGCATCTTCAGGTGCTGCATACGGAGCATTTTCTGCATATTCTGTTGCTTCATTTACGATATGCATAATTTCGTCTAACATTTGTTTTTCCGATTCCTCAGTTAACACACCAGCTTCTTTTAAATAAGCCGCGAATGTTATAATTGAATCTTTTTTCTTTGCTTCTTCTACTTCTTCTTTATCACGATAAACACGATCATCATCGTCACTAGAATGTGCTGTTAAACGATATGATACTGTTTCAATTAAAGTTGGGCCTTCACCACGACGACCGCGATCTGCTGCTTCTTTTACAGCTTTATATACTGCAAGCGGATCGTTTCCGTCTATTGTATATCCAGGCATACCGTAACCAATCGCACGATCTGATACGTTTTTACATGCTAATTGTTTTTCAACTGGAATAGAGATTGCATATTTGTTATTTTCACACATAAAAATAACAGGTAGTTTGTGTACACCAGCAAAGTTTGCCCCCTCATGGAAGTCACCTTGGTTTGAAGAACCTTCTCCAAATGTAACGAACGTTACTAAATCTTTCTTCTCCATTTTTCCAGCTAGTGCAATACCGACTGCATGTGGTACTTGCGTTGTTACTGGAGATGAACCTGTAACAATACGATTTTTCTTTTGACCGAAGTGACCAGGCATTTGACGACCACCAGAGTTTGGATCTCCAGCTTTCGCGAAAGCAGACAACATAAGCTCTTTAGCTGTCATACCAAATGCTAGTACAACACCCATATCACGGTAGTATGGTAATGCATAATCTTTCTCTCTATCAAGAGCGAACGCCGCTCCAACTTGTGCAGCCTCTTGTCCTTGACAAGAAATTACGAATGGAATTTTACCAGCGCGGTTTAATAACCACATACGTTCGTCGATTTTACGTGCAAGTAACATCGTACGGAACATTTCTAATACTTGCTCATCACTTAAGCCAAGCTCTTCATGGCGCTTTTCTTTTACTTCTGCCATTTTTCATAACCTCCTAAATCCACATTTTTATGCGTGTAACGCTCTTCCATCTACAGCAAGTGCTGCTTCACCAATCGCCTCAGATAATGATGGATGCGGATGAATTGTATGTGCTACTTCCCAAGGTGTTGCATCAAGTACTCTTGCAAGACCAGCTTCAGAAATCATATCTGTTACATGCGGTCCGATCATATGAACACCAAGAATGTCATTTGTCTCTTCATCAACTACAAGTTTTACGAAACCATCTGATTCTCCGTATACAAGTGCTTTTCCGATTGCGCGGAATGAGAACTTACCTACTTTTAACTTATAGCCTTTTTCTTTCGCTTCTTGTTCTGTTAAACCGACAGAAGCAACTTCTGGACTGCTATATACGCATTTTGATACCATAGAGTAATCAATTGGTGTAACTTCTTTCCCTGCAATATGTTCTACTGCAGCAATTCCTTCATGAGAAGCAACGTGAGCAAGTTGCAGGCCACCGATTACATCTCCAATTGCGTAAATATGCGATTCTTTCGTTTGATAAAACTCATTTGTTTGAATGTATCCTTTTTCCACAACGATATCTGTGTTCTCTAAGCCAATATTTTGCGTATTCGCTTGTCTTCCTACAGATACAAGCATTTTTTCTGCTTTAAATTCTTTATTTTCACCGTTGTGTTCAGCTTGGATTGTTACTCCATTATCTTTTACCAATGTTTCTGGTAATACTTTTGCACCAGTTACTACTTTAATACCTTTTTTCTTGAATAGACGTTGCATTTCTTTTGAGACGTCTTGATCTTCTAGTGGTAATATCGTTTTCGCATACTCTAATACTGTAACTTCTACACCGAAGTCAGCAAGCATAGATGCCCACTCAATACCGATTACACCGCCACCAACGATAATAATCGAACTAGGAAGCGTTTCCATTTTTAGAGCATGATCTGAAGACATTACGTACTCTCCGTCTAATTCTAAACCTGGTAATGAATTTGGACGAGAACCTGTTGCAATAAGTACATTTTTGGGAATTAACATTTCATTCTCTTCTCCACTTGCAAGTTCAACTGAAATTGTCCCTGGCATCGGAGAGAAAATAGATGGGCCAAGAATACGGCCAATACCTTCAAACACATCAATTTTACCTTGTTTCATTAAGTGTTGAACGCCTTTATGAAGCTGCGTTACAATCTTCTCTTTACGCTCTTGTACTTTCGCAAAGTTTAGTTCTACATTGCTTGCAATAACTCCGAACTCTTCGCTTTTTTTAGCAGTTGCATATACTTCCGCACTACGTAAAAGAGCTTTACTAGGGATACATCCTTTGTGTAAACAAGTACCACCAAGATTTTCTTTTTCGACTAGTGCAGTTTTTAACCCTAGTTGTGATGCACGAATTGCAGCAACATATCCACCAGTACCGCCGCCAACGATGACTAAATCATATTCTTTTGCCATTATCTCAACCCCTAGCTACCGTTTCTTTTTCACGTACAACGTATTCTTTTGGAGCTTCTTCTTCACGTAATACACGAAGTGCTCCTTCTGCTAACGCTTCTAACTCATCTTCGCCTGGATGTACAATAACATCTGCAATCCAGTCCACTCGCTCTTTTATTTCATCGACAAGAATTTTACTGTATGCCAGTCCACCAGTTAATACGATTGCATCGATTTTCCCGTGAAGTACAGCGCTAGCTCCGCCAATCTCTTTTGCAACTTGATATGCCATTGCTTTATAAATAAGAGTTGCTTCAGGATCACCTTTTTCAACCATTTTCTCTACTTTAATCGCATCATTTGTACCGATTAAACTTACAAGTCCACCTTGTCCGACAAGCTTTTTAATCATTTCATCTCGGTAATACTCACCAGAGAAACACATTTCTACTAGTTGCCCTACTGGTACTGTACCAGCACGCTCTGGACTAAATGGTCCTTCTCCGTTTAAACCGTTATTCACATCGATTACTCTTCCTTTTTTATGAGCACCAACTGTAATACCACCGCCCATATGTGTAACTAATAAATTTAAATCCTCATATTTGTGGTTTAACTGTTCGGCTACTTTACGAGCAACTGCTTTTTGATTTAATGCATGGAAGATACTTTTACGTTCCATACCAGCAATACCACTTATACGAGCAACTGGCTCCATCTCATCTACAACGACAGGATCCACAATAAATGCAGGAATGTTTAATCCAGAAGCAATTTCATATGCTAAAATGCCTCCAAGGTTTGAAGCGTGATGACCGCTAAACCCATTTTTTAAATCTTCTAACATCGCATCGTTTACTGTATACGTACCGCCTTCGATTGGACGAAGTAATCCACCACGTCCACAAACAGCGTTTAATTTTGAAATGTTAATACCATGAGAATGTAGAACTTCTAAAATCGTTTCTTTTCGAAACTCATATTGGTCGATAATTCGCTTGTATTTCCCAATCTGTTCTACGTCATGACGAATCGTTTCTTCTAAAACGGGTCTTTCATTATCAAAAACACCAATTTTTGTGGATGTACTACCTGGGTTAATAACAAGAATTCGATTTACAGACAATGTTGCTACCTCCACTAATAAATTCAAAAGGAAGCGGAAACCTCATAAGAGGTAACCACGCCTTTTGTAAAAGTTATATATGAATGATTAGCGACGGCTAATAATATCGTGACCGTTGCGTAAGTAAGTGCTACGAGAATTTTTCAAGCTTGCAATGCGCTCTTCAGCTAGACGATCTGCCGCTACATAAGTTGCTATGCCATCGCGTTTTGAAATTTCGATTACTTTTGCAATTGTGTCATAAATAGACTCAACACGTTTTAGTGCACGTTCTCTATTGTATCCATATAATTCGTCTGCTACGTTAATTACGCCACCTGCATTAATTACATAATCTGGTGCGTATACAATACCCATTTCATGAATGATGTCACCGTGACGATTTTCTTTTAATTGGTTATTTGCAGAACCTGCGATTACTTTTGCTTTAAGTTGTGGAATAGTTTCATCATTAACTGTTGCGCCTAATGCACATGGTGCGTAAATATCGCATTCAACACCGTAAATTTCATTTGGTTCAACTGCTGATGCACCGAATTCTTCTACAGCACGTTGTACAGCTTCTTTATTAATATCTGTAACGATTAATTTTGCTCCTTCAGCGTGTAAATGTTTGCATAGGTGATATGCTACGTTACCAACGCCTTGAACAGCAATTACTTTTCCTTCTAAATTGTCAGTACCGAAAGCTTCTTTTGCAGCTGCTTTCATACCACGGTAAACACCGTATGCAGTTACTGGAGATGGGTTACCAGAAGAACCGAATGATGGTGAGATACCTGTTACAAAGTCAGTTTCTTCATGGATAATATCCATATCATCTACTGTTGTACCAACATCTTCAGCTGTAATGTAACGTCCGTTTAGTCCTTGGATATAACGTCCTAGTGCACGGAACATTGCTTCGCTCTTATCTTTACGAGGATCACCGATAATTACTGTTTTCGCACCACCTAAGTTTAAACCAGCTGCTGCGTTTTTGTATGTCATCCCTTTTGCAAGACGCAATGCATCTTCAATCGCCGCTTCTTCAGAATCATATGTCCACATTCTTGTTCCACCAAGAGCCGGTCCAAGTGTTGTATCATGAATTGCAATAATTGCTTTTAAACCAGATTCTTTATCTTGACAAAATACTACTTGCTCATAATCATATTTTTCTAAGTATTCGAAGATTTCTAATGTCATTGTCGTTTCCCCCTAATGTTTTACCCTTTTTGGTTTATTTTGAAGCAGTCGCAACTGCCAATGCTAATGAATATACTTTTGTTTCTGCTGAATCAGCACGAGATGTTAAAACAATCGGTGCTTTTGCGCCAGCAATCATTGCTCCTACTTTTGCATCCGCAAAGTATACGAGTGATTTATATAGCACATTTCCAGCTTCAATCGTTGGGACGAGTAAAATATCTGCCTTACCTGCTACATCACTTACTATGCCTTTATGCTCTGCTGCAATTTGTGATACTGCATTATCTAAAGCAAGTGGTCCATCAACGATACAATCTTTAATTTGTCCGCGGCGATTCATTTGTGTTAACATCGCTGCATCAATTGTCGCCTGCATCGCTGGATTCACAACTTCTACTGCTGCGATTGGTGCCACTTTGGGCAAGTCGATTCCTATTGCCTGGGCAACTTCTACAGTATTTTGTATAATAGCAGCTTTTTGTGTTACGTCAGGTGCGATGTTCATCGCTGCATCTGTAACGAAAATAAGACGGTCGTAATTTTGAACTTCAAATGCTGCTACATGTGAAAGTACGCTACCTTTACGTAGGCCCCACTCTTTGTTTAACACAGCCTTCAAAATATTTGCTGTTGGGATGTTCCCCTTCATAAGCACATCTGCTTCACCATTTCTCACAGCTTTAATAGAAAGTTCTGCAGCTTCAGCACTAGACATTGCTGCAATCACTTCAACATGTTCTGAAGTTTGTAAACCATGTTCTTGTAGCATCCCCATTATTTTTTCTTGATTTCCATATAGACGAAATTGAGCTAGCTGTAATTTAATTGCTTTCGCTACAGCTTCAATTACTTCATGATCTTCAGCTACTGCTACAGCCACAGTTTTTTTAGGCTGTCCTGCTTGATCAATTAAGTATTCTAACTTCATATTTTGTAATCAACCCTTTCCGTCGTCCCTCGTCCATTTATAAAGCAAATACCGTGCCAACTTTTAAAAGTGGTCTTACCAATAATGAAAACGTATTCAAAATGCAGTAAAATCAATACTTTGGAAAATAACGAAAAATTCCGTCTTATCTTGTCGCTTTTTGCATACCATGCAATAAATTGCACGGTATGCAATTTATTGCGTGCTATTTTTTGCATGGTTATACTTTTCTAGCTTGTAATATAAATTTCGAACGGAAATTCCTAACGCTTTTGCAGTTTGTGTTTTATTCCCATCAAATCTCTCCAAATATTCATAAATAATATTCCCTTCAAACTCTGTCACTAAATGTTCAAGTGGCTTTTCTTCTAATTCAGGTAATAAATGAGATTGCTTTGACTCCACCTGCTCTTCGTTATGTAATGGCGGTAAATGGTGTACATCAATATAGGTCTCGTTATAATTCATAAAGATAATAGCTCTCCCCAAAATATTTTCAAGTTCCCTCACATTTCCTGGCCATTCGTATGATTGTAAATATAAAACGGCTGAATCAGTGAGCCCTTCTACATTACGACCGTAATCTTGATTAATTTTTTGAATCAACCTGTCCGCAATTGTCGGTATATCTCCTTTACGTTGACGAAGAGATGGAATTTGAATTGGGATTTTATTTAATCGATAATATAAATCCTCCCTAAACTTCCCTTCTAGAATAGCCTTTTCTAAATTCACATGTGTCGCTGCAATTACTCGAACATTAATAGGTATCGCTTTCGTTCCACCAACTTTTACAATTTCTTTTTCCTGCAATACACGAAGGAGTTTCGCTTGTGTATTTGCAGACAACTCCCCTATTTCATCTAAAAAAATACTACCGTTATTCGCTTCCTCAAAGAACCCACGTTTCCCGCCTCTTTTCGCTCCAGAAAACGCCCCTTCCTCATAACCAAATAATTCACTTTCTAACAACGTCTCCGAAATGGCCGCACAGTTTACACGGACGAACTTATTGTATTTTCGATTACTTCCATTATGGATTGCATGTGCAAACAATTCTTTACCAGTCCCAGATTCCCCGCGTAACAGTACTGTTGCTGGTGTATTCGCTCCTAGCTTCGCCTGTTCGATAGCTGCAGTTGTTTCATCTGAATTTCCGACAATATCATCAAATGAATATTTCGCTTCTAATGTGCGAATAATTTGCCTTGCTCTATTCAATTCATTTGTTAATTTTTGAATTTCCGACACGTCACGGATAACGCCGACGCTTCCTTTCAATATTCCATCCACAATAACTGGTGCTACGTTTACAATTACATCTCGCTTTTTTTGCCCAATCTTCATATGTATTCCGCGCACCGCACGACGCGTTCGAAGTACTTTCATATGCATACTTTCGCCTTCTACAATATCAGTTGTAGCAGGCTTCCCAATAATATCTTCTTCTGTTAAACCCGTTAATTTCGTATATGCCGGGTTAATGACTAAACCTCTTCCTTTTTCATCCACAACTGAAATCGCTTCTTCAGATGAGTTAATAATTGCCTCTAATAGTGTTTGAATTTCTTTTAAATCTGTAACTTCTTCCGCAAGATCTACAACTTCTGTTATATCTTTAAAAATTGCAAATGCCCCTTGCACCTCTCCGCCTTCTTTTAATATTGGAATACGCGTTGTAATAATTTTCTTTCCATTCTCTAATGTCAGTTCATAATTTACTTCTATTTGTTTCGTACGTATAATGCGAAGTAATTTACTAGTTGGAATGACTTCTAAAATATATTTTCCTATCGCCTCTTCTTTTTTATATCCGATAATACGCTCTGCACTTTTATTAAAAAGACGAACTTGTCCCTCTCGATCAATTACGATCATGCCGTCATGTGTAGAATTTAAAATTAATTCTCCTTGTTGCGTTTGTTCCTCTAACTGCCCAATTAGCCCTTCCTTCTCATGCGCTAATCCTGTAACAATTTTTGCGATATCACCTGGTATAAGAAGAGTGTCTTTTTTCTTTTTTTCCAATAAAACTTTATGTACATCATCTTCACCTGTCATATCAAATATTACATCAATATGCATAGAAAGAAATGGAGTTACACTTTCTCCAATTGCAATCCCGTATTCCTTAGCAATTTGTAATCCTTTTGCCAATGGATTTATATCAATAATCCCTATAATTTGAAATATATTCGAACTTTGTAACAGATTCAGCAGTGCGCTCCCGCCTTCACCTGCACCAACAATTAATACTTTTTGTTTCATATATTACACTTCCTCTCGAAGTAACTCTGCAAATTTTTTCACACCCTTATCTTACTCGTTCAGCACCCTCTTGACAAACCCCTTTCCGTATAACATCATTAAAATATACGAAATAATCTGAAAAGGAGTATTATGTATGCAGCGTTACGTTGCTCTACTATTAGCACTCATCCCTATTTCATTAGCTGTATTTGGTATAAAGTTAATGAGAGATACGGTATTCGGGATTCTATTTCCACCAATTTCTATACTGTGGTTACAATTTTTAATCGGCGCTCTCTGCTTCGCGCTCGGCTTTTATATCTTTGGTGGCTTCGTCTTGCACCGAGATCGCAAACGAAATAAAGTACAAGCTCGCTTTAGAAGATAGGAATGCCCCACTATTTATAAATAAAAAAATGAGACCGTTACACGCGGTCTCATTTTTTTATTGGCAATAACGTTCTTGCCGTTTCAGGGTAATCAGTAATAATCGCCGATATATTCATATCAAAATATTTACGCATAAGCGTTTCTTCATTAATTGTATAAGGGCGAACCTCTACACCACTTTCCATCGTTAGTTCGACAATAGCATCTTGAAGGTAACGATAATTCGGATGTACTGCTGTAGCCCCCATTTTTTTCGCGTATGCCCACGGACTATGCAAACCTTCGCGATATAAAATTGCTGTTTGAATATCAGGAGCCATCATATGGCACCGTTTCATACTGTAGTGATTAAACGAAGAAAATACAACACGATCCTCTAAACTAAATTTCCGTACAAGCGTTATAACTTCTTCCTCTAAACCTCTGTATGGAATTTTATTATTTTTAAGTTCAATATTAAGTAGCAAACTCGTTTGTTCAAGCCATTCTAATACCTCTTCTAAAAGTGGTATTTTACAAAAACCTACTTTATCACCAAATTTATAACTTGCATCTAACTTACATAAGTCCTCATATACATAATTCCGAACCGCACCTTTTCCATTTGTTGTCCGGTCCACCGTTTCATCATGAATGACGACAACTTTCCCATCTTTCGTTAATTGAACATCAAGTTCAATTCCATCCGCTCTAAAAGACTCAGCCGCTTCAAATGAAATCATTGTATTTTCTGGGTACGTTCCAGCCGCACCACGATGTGCGAATATAAGAGTCATCCTCACTCCCCCAATCTTATGCTATACTATACGAAAAAGGAGGTACTTCTATGAAACCATTACAAATTTCTCCAGACACTGCAGTCCGCTTATCAAAAGCACTAGGTGTTCCACTTGAACAACTCATGCATATGCCGCAGCACATTTTAATTCAAAAGCTAGTTGAATTAGAAAAACAAAATAAAGACGAAGAATAATACAGTCCTGTTTTGCAGGACTTTTTATTATTTTCTATTATATCATGGATGCCTTTCCTACTAAAATCCTTTAACAGATGTGCTACGATGCAATTTAGCCGTCCCTTCATCCTTTAATAATGAATCACACCTTTTCTTTTTTGTTACATGTAATAAAGAAAGCAGACCATTTATTTATAAGTTCCCATTGCGTCCTAAAAACACGATCATAAAAAAACTAGAAGCCCTTTATATTATTTTTTATTGAACGTGCGGAGCATCCCCTGATTCGTACAATTCTTTCGCTTTTTCCTCCCCGAATGTAGTTAAAATATAATGTTGCTCTTCTAACGCATCCATTGCTCTAGTTGCTTTACAAATGCTATCTTCTTGAGCATCCGACAAATAACTGTGATCTTCTACAATTTTACTAAAATCCTTTTGTACCCATCTATTAGCAATTGCTAATAGCTCATTTTTCTTCGCAAAGCTATTCTTATTTATAATTTCTTTTAATTTTTTAGCATTATTTTGAATAATTGGGATAGAGCCCGATTTTCGTCCTGCCACCACTTTTTGATGAGTCATGCGATGCATTGCTGTAATGACTTCTCTTTCAGTAGAATTTTCAGTAACATACACATCAACAAAGACTCCATCTATCTACTATTGTTTGGTCTTCTTTTTTATCTATTTGAGCACTCTCTTCTTTATCTACTGGATTATGGGCAAGTTCTAACATTCCAAATGTAACTGCAATAGCAAGAACTCCCATAGCTGCTACTATTCCTAGCCAAGTTGAAATTTTATTTTTCATTCCCCTTCTCCCTATCTATATCTATTTAATTGCCTTATAAAAAACTCACTTACATGTAATATTACTAAAAGTAGGTTTTATTTTCCATGATATCAAATAGTCTCTTTTTCTCAACAAAATAAAAAGACCAACGAATTATAACATTCATTGGTCTTTCATTAAAAAGTTTATTGATTTTAAAATTACTATTGAGCATAGAGTTCCAGCATGCATCGGTTTTACTAAAACGAAAACCCTTTGGTACTTCTACTCTCAGCTAGCTTTATGTTCAAGTCTCAACTTATCCGCAACCATTGCGATAAACTCAGAGTTCGTAGGTTTTGCTTTTGACATGGATACTGTATAACCAAATAAGGACGATATAGAATCAATATTCCCACGGCTCCACGCTACTTCAATTGCGTGACGAATTGCGCGCTCCACACGGCTCGCTGTCGTATTATATTTCTTTGCGATATCTGGATACAATACTTTCGTAATCGATCCTAATAATTCGATATCGTTGTATACCATGGAAATCGCTTCTCGTAAATACATATATCCTTTAATATGAGCGGGTACACCAATTTCATGAATGATACTCGTAATACTCGCATCTAAGTTTTTCGGTTTTCCATCTACTGTTGTTGCTGATCGGAATGATGGTAGTGGACGTTTAATCATAGCGTTTGCTTTACCACTCACTTGACGAATATGACTTGTTAAATTCTCCATATCAAATGGTTTTAATATGAAATATGAGGCACCTAAGTCAACAGCTTTTTTCGTCACATCTTCTTGCCCGAATGCCGTCAACATAATTACGCTAGGCTGTTTTAACCTTTCAATATGTCGCATTTTTTCCAATACAGCTAAACCGTCTAAGTGTGGCATAATAATGTCTAAAACGAGTACATCAGGTTGCTTATCTGTTAATAAGTTTAAACACTCTTGACCATTATAAGCAGTACCGATTACTTCCATATCATCTTGAGCGGCTACATAGCTCTCTAACATTGATACTAGTTCTTTATTATCATCCACAAGACATACTTTAATTTTCTCCACAGCTTTTCCTCCCTTACCGAATCGATTCTCCGACATGTGTATCCTTCTAGGCTACATGAATTGTTCGACAATTGTGTGAAAATTCCCTTTTAAAGTTTCTTACTTTCCGATAAAATCACAAAAAAATATGTTTATCGTTCATTTATTCCCTTTCGCAACACATTCCATCATAGAAATACAACGAAACGTTCAACCCTTTCCTTTTATTTTACAACAAAAAACACCTCTTGCGGAGCTTTTACAAAATTTCAACGAATTTTTCAACAGAAAAAGCGAGCTAATAATATATATTAGCTCGCTTTTTTCTCTTGATCATAAATATTAATTCCAGCTTGATGTAACATCCATTCAATATGAACACCATATCCTGATGTTGGATCATTTACAAATACATGTGTAACAGCACCAATTACTTTTCCATTTTGTACAATTGGACTTCCACTCATTCCTTGTACGATACCGCCCGTTTTCGCTAATAGACGTTTATCTGTTACTTTTATTACCATACCCTTTGTAGCTGGGAATTTTTGCTGCACTGTACTAACAACTTCAATATCAAACGCCTCTACTTTATCTTGATTAATAACTGTTAATATTTTTGCTGGTCCTTCTTTTACTTGATGAGATAATGCAATAGGCATTGCTTTATCCATTATACCGTTTTTCATATTCGTCTTTAATTTTCCAAAAATACCATATGGACTATTAATTGTAATATCGCCAATCACTTCACGGTCTGGTGAGAATCTTGCTAATTTCTCTCCTGGATTCCCATGACTACCTCTTTCAATCGATGTAACTGTCGAGCGCATAATTTGTCCATCTTCGACTTGAATCGGCTTTTTCGTATCATTATCAGAAATAACATGACCAAGTGCCCCATATTTCATAGAATCTGGATGAACAAATGTCATCGTTCCAATTCCAGCTGCCGAATCACGGATATACAAGCCAATTCGATAAGACGATTCACCGTTGTCTTTTTGTGGAGTTAGCTTCGTACGAATATATTTTCCATCTCTTAACAATACAAGATTAAGCGGTTCACCTGTTTCTCCACTATTATGAATAAACGGTGCTACATCACTCATTCTTTCAATTGTTTTACCATTAATTTCAGTAATCATATCTCCGATTTGTACACCTGCTGTTTCACCAGGAGATATTTTACCTTTTTCAGTTTGAATTAAATGATGGCCTACAACAAGTACACCTTTTGTATTTAATTTCACACCAATTGATTGTCCACCTGGAATCACTTTAAAATCTTTTAACACTTTCACATTTACTTTTTTCACTGGAAAACCAGCAAGCTGAAATACCATATCAGCTTCACCATTTTGATGAGAATTTACCATAAGTCCTTGTTTTTGTTCATTCGAACTCACTGTAAATACATGACGATTTGTGGATGAAGCTTTGAAAACTGGTAATGATGATATTTCTGATTGTTGTCCTTCAAAAACAACAAGTTGTTTCGGTGATGAAATAAACGTTCGAAGCGGTTTAAAACATCCAATAAAAACTAAAGAAACAAGGAGACAAAGACCTATTATTTTTCGAAATTTTTCTAATTTCAACTTGTTCACTCTCCTCGCTCCTACCCCACATTCAGCCTCTTGGCTTCACTTTTTAATCTCTCCTTGCAATGCTTTATTTATAACCGGAAGAATTAAGAAATCTTCATTTGAGAAAAAAAGCTATCCATTACTGGATAGCCTCTGCTGTCTGTTTAAAATGATGCGCTTGCGTAAGTAATTCTTTCGCATGCTCTGTCGTTAAATCTGTAATTTCCACACCAGAAATCATTCGAGCTATTTCTGTTACTTTATCCTCCATAGTTAAAACAGTAACCGAAGTAATTGTCCGATCATTCGCTACTTGTTTTCGAATAAATAAATGCGAATCCGCCATTGAAGCTACTTGAGGTAAGTGCGTAATACAAAGTACTTGCGAGTTTACTGATACTCGATAAATTTTTTCTGCAATAGCCTGTGCGACCCGGCCACTTACACCCGTATCCACTTCATCAAAAATAACAGATGCAACCCCTTGATGCTTAGAAAAAATGCTTTTTAAAGCTAAAATGATACGAGATAACTCTCCTCCAGAAGCAACCTTTGAAAGTGGTTTTAGCGGCTCTCCTGGGTTCGTTGAAATATAAAATTCCACATGATCGTAACCGTCCGCCGTAAGTCTTACCGGTGCACCTTCCACAAGGGGCTCTTCTGCATTTCCTTCTCTCTTCATAATTCTCACTTCAAATTTCGTTTTTTCCATATATAATTCTTTTAATTCCTGATGAATTGCATTTGTAAGATGTTCTGCAAGCTCATGACGCATATTACTTAACAACGTTGCTTCTTTCAGAATAACACTTTCTAATTCCTTCAACTGTTTCTTCGTCGTTTCAATATGAACGTCTTTATTTTCAATCGTAAAAATTTCCTTTTCAATTTTATCAGCATACGCTAAAATCTCTTCTACAGTATTTCCATATTTTCTCTTTAGCATACGAATTTCATTCAAACGTGTTTCGATTTCATCTAAACGATTTGGATCATATTCCATCATATCGAGCTTTTCTCTCAGTTGATAGGCAACCTCTTCTAATAAGTAATAACTATTTGCAATTGAATCATGATTCTCTTGATACACTTCATCTAAATGTGTAATACTTTCCATTTGCCCCATTGCACTTCTTACATTATCTAATCCTTGTCCGTCGGCACTTAACGAACGATATGCATCACCTAATGCTTTATAAATCTTTTCAAAATTAGAAATTTGTAATCGTTCCTCAGTTAATTCATTTTCTTCATCCAGCTTTAAATCCGCCTTGCGAATTTCTTCATGCTGAAACTGAATTAAATCTAAGCGATGTGCCATTTGTTGTTCATTTTCACTTAACGATTTCAATTGTTTTTTTAATTTTTCATAGTCAGCGTATACGTTTTGATATATATCTAATTGTTTAACGATTCGATCCCCATCAAAATGATCAAGCATAAACAGATGTCGTTCTTCATTCATTAAATCTTGCGTTTCATGCTGTCCATGAATATCAACAAGTGTTTTCCCAATTTCTTTTAATATGCTAAGTGTAACAAGCTTCCCATTTACACGACATACACTCTTCCCGTTCGCAGCAATATCACGCTTTAAAATAATCATGCCATCTTCTATTTCTATATCTAACTCTTCTGCCTTTTCAATACATGGATGCTTCTCATCTTCAACATAAAATAACCCTTCAATCTCAGCCTTTTCTGTTCCATATCGAACAAATTCTGCTGACCCACGGCCACCTACAAGTAAACTAATTGCATCAATAATAATCGATTTTCCGGCCCCTGTTTCACCGCTTAAAACCGTTAAACCTTTTTGAAAAGAAATATTTAATGCTTCAATAATAGCAAAGTTTCTAATCGATAATTCCGATAACAATGCCCCATTCACCTCGTTATAAAATAATCCCTTACTAAAGGATTTTCTCAGTTCTTCATTCAAATAATCATGCTATATATTTGTATGTATATACTCTTCTAACCCGCTTCATTGTACCAAACATTTGTTTTACGGGTCAATCCATCTATTTTTTAACTTTATACACACAAAATATTATATTACAATTGAAAATTCATATTTTTAAACAATAAAAATATCTTGTTCACTTTCCACTTTATGATGGAAAGCAAACAAGATTTTTTGTTACAACATATTTAAGAAACGATCAGAGACAACACCTGTATCTTCAGGTGTACGGCAAATAATTAAGCAAGTATCATCACCACAGATGGTTCCGATGATCTCATCCCACTCTAAATGATCAATAAGTGCTCCAAGTGAATGAGCGTTACCAGGCAATGTTTTTAGCACAAGCATATGTCCTGCCGTGTCTAATTTTACAAATGAATCCACTAGATTTCGTTTTAATTTTTGTAACGGGTTAAATCGTTGATCTGCTGGCAAGCTATATTTATAGCGCCCATCATGTAATGGCACCTTCACTAAGTGCAATTCTTTAATATCGCGCGATACTGTTGCTTGCGTTACATTAAATCCCTCATTACGTAAAATATCAACTAATTCATCTTGTGTTTCAATTTCTTTGTTTGCAATAATTTCCCTGATTTTAATATGGCGCTGACCTTTATTCATACATTTGCACCTCACACTATCTCTTACCATAGTTTAAACATTGGTATACTTCACTTATTTATGTTAACTTATAATTCGTTTCTTGTACACAATTGTTTTTGCAATCATTATACAATTACAGCAAAAAGAGGAACAACGTATGTTATTCCCCTTTCCCTTTTTGTTTTAGAACGTCATGCGCTTCTGTAACAACTTGCTCTATAGAAATTGGAGAATGATTTTCGCCATTCTCACGTTCACCATGCCATTTCAGATGAATTAAAAATTCAATATTACCATCCCCACCCGTAATTGGTGAGAATGTTAAACCTTCCACATCATAGCCTTCTTTTAAAGCAAAATCGACAATCATTTCTACAACAGCTTCATGTACTTTTCTATCACGAACGATACCTTTTTTCCCAACTTGCTCTCTTCCAGCTTCAAACTGCGGTTTAATTAACGCTGCTACATCTCCGTTAGGCATAAGCATTGTTTTTAAAACTGGCAGTATAAGCTTTAATGATATAAATGAAACATCAATACTTGCAAATTGCGGTAAACCACGTTCTAAATCTGCTGGTGTCACGTAACGGAAGTTTGTTCGTTCCATTACAACAACACGCTCATCTTGACGTAATTTCCACGCTAGTTGATTGTATCCTACATCTAATGCATAAGATAATTTCGCTCCATTTTGAAGCGCGCAATCTGTAAAGCCACCAGTTGATGAACCAATATCTATCATAACTTTATCTTGTAAATCAAGATGAAATGTCTCTAATGCCTTTTCAAGTTTATAACCACCACGACTTACATACGGCATAACTTGTCCTTTCACCGTAATCTCAGTATCTTGCGAGATTTTCTCTCCTGGCTTATCAAGTCTCATCTCATTTGCATATACGAGTCCGGCCATAATGGCGCGCTTTGCCTTCTCACGCGTTTCTATAAGTCCTCGCTCTACTAATAGTACATCTACTCTTTCTTTTTTTACGCTCATTTGTTACGCCCTTTTTTGTTTTGATGGAATCATTGTATGAATACGGTCTACAACAGCATCTGTCGTTAAACCAATTTCTTCTAATAATTTTGTTACACTTCCGTGCTCTATGAAGCGGTCTGGAATACCCATTCGTTCAACTAATGCACTATGGTAACCATTTTCAGATGCAAATTCAACTACTCCTGTTCCAAAACCACCAATTAAACAAGCTTCTTCAATCGTTAAAATCGGTATATTCTTTCCTAGAAGATCATGTAAATATGCTTCATCCATTGGTTTAATAAAGCGAGCATTCACTACTTTCACTGAAACCCCAGCTTTTTCAAGACGCTCAGCTGCTTCCATTGCCATTGGTATTGTCGTACCAAACGTTAAAATAGCTGCTTGTGTACCCTCTTTTAACGTCTCCCACGTACCGATTGGAATCGCCTTTAATTCTTCATCCATATGAACGCCAAGTCCATTACCGCGCGCATAACGCAATGCGATTGGTCCATCTTCATATTGCATCGCCGTATAAACTAAATGTTGCCCTTCATTTTCATCTTTCGGCATCATAAGCACCATATTCGGCAAGTGACGTAAGAATGAGATATCAAATACGCCTTGATGCGTTTCACCATCTGCTCCTACTAATCCCGAGCGATCTATTCCGATGAAAACATTTAAATTTTGGCGGCATATATCATGAACAACTTGGTCATATGCTCTTTGTAAAAATGTCGAATAAATTGCTAAGAATGGCTTCATTCCTTGCGTTGCCATACCTGCTGCCATTGTTGTAGCATGCTGTTCTGCAATACCTACATCAATCATACGATCTGGGAATTCTTTTTGGAATTTCTCAAGTTTTGATCCAACAGGCATTGCAGGTGTAATTGCTACGATACGCTCATCTGCTCTCGCTAGCTTAAGTACTGTTTCACTAACGACAGCACTCCATGCTGGTGCAACTTCTTTCGGCTTAACGAAGTCACCTGATTCAATTTTATAAGGTCCTGTTCCATGCCAAGTACCGATAACGTCACTCTCAGCCGGTTTATAACCTTTTCCTTTTTTCGTAATAACGTGAACGAGTACTGGGCCTTTTGTTTTCTTTGCATATTGCAACGTTTCGAATAACTTTTCATAATCATGCCCATCGACTGGACCTAAATATGTAAAGCCTAACTCTTCGAAAAAGACACCAGATACTAGTAAATATTTAAGACTATCTTTTATTTTCTCTGCTGTCGCAGCCACTTTCCCGCCAACTGCTGGAATTTTCTTTAATATATACTCTAATTCATCTTTTACCCAGTGATATTTTCCTGCAGTACGTAAACGACCGAGTACATTATGAAGCGCACCAACGTTTGGTGCAATTGACATTTCATTATCATTCAAAATAACAATCATGTCTGTTTTTTCATGTCCAATATGGTTCAATGCCTCTAAAGCCATTCCGCCTGTTAAAGCACCATCTCCAATAATTGGTATAACATATTCTTTCGTTTTCTTTAAATCACGTGCCAGAGCCATTCCCATTGCAGCCGATAACGAAGTCGAGCTATGACCAGTTTCCCATACATCGTGCTCACTCTCGCAACGTTTCGGGAAACCACATAGACCTTGATATTGCCTTAATGTACCAAACTCTTTCGCGCGTCCAGTTAAAATTTTATGTACATAGGATTGATGTCCTACATCCCATAAAAATTTATCTTGCGGGCTATCAAATAATTTATGCAGAGCAATTGTGAGTTCTACTACACCTAAATTAGGTGCAATATGTCCACCTGTTTGAGAGAGCTCTTCAATTAAAAACTTACGAATATCCTCACTCAATCCCTCTAGTTCACTGATAGACATATCTTTCAAAAAACTAGGGTTTTGAATTTGCGTTAGATCCACATGGATCACTCACTTTCATTTCATAATCTGTCAACATGTCAAATATTATAAAAAAACATTTACACAAAACAAGAAATTCTCTTTTCTATTTTTCGTCTTGTCCCGCTATTAACCAGTCTATTGCGCCCTAATCCTATTATAAACCATATTTCTTTAGGCGATGAAAAAAATAGCCGCTAACACGAAGTGATAACGGCAATGTAATCTACATATATTTTTGCCAATAACAAGAAAAGAAAAACCTTTTCCTACATTTATATCATAAAATGATGAATGACTCAACAAATGAAAACGCTGTTATATTAGTTATTACGTTTTGCAATCAAATCACAAATAGATAGTAAATATTCATCTTGTAATTGCAAGGAGCTAATCGCACCTTTTGCTTCTGCAATTGTTTCTTCTAAAATATCCTTTGCTCTATCTATAGTAAACAACGTCGTATATGTGCTCTTTTCGTTAGAAAGATCGCTACCAATCGGTTTTCCAATCTCTTCTTCAGTTCCTTCGACATCTAAAATATCATCTCGAATTTGGAAAGCTAGACCGATATATTTAGCAAAAGTAAGCAACTTTTCTTCTTGCTCTTCTGTCGCATCAGAAAGTATCGCACCCGCAAGTACAGCAAATTCAAGCAGTTTTCCGGTCTTATGTTTATGGATGTACTCCAATTCATCAATCGTAAGGCGTTTCCCTTCCGCTTCCATATCTGCCACTTGTCCGCCAACCATTCCTTCTGGTCCTGCTGCTTTTGCAAGTTCAAGTACAAGTCTTACTTTTTTTTCAGCAGAAATTTCTTTTTGCTCATATGCCATAATAACTTGAAAAGCATACGTCAATAAGCCATCTCCTGCTAAAACTGCCATCGCTTCACCAAATACTTTGTGATTTGTGGGCTTTCCTCTTCTTAAATCATCATCATCCATACAAGGTAAATCATCATGAACTAACGAATATGTATGAATCATTTCAAGAGCACAAGCTGCACCTACTCCAAGATTTCTTTCTTTCCCAAACGCTTGTAATGTTGCAAACAAAAGTAACGGGCGGAGACGTTTTCCACCCGCTTCCAAAGAATATGCCATTGCTTCACGAAGTACATTTGGACATTGTAATTCATTTGCATAGCTTACAAGTTTTTCTTCTACGAAAGTTTTACTTTCTTTCAAAAAAGTATCAAAAGCAATCGTCACTATGCTTCATCTCCTAAAGCAGTAAACGGTTCAAGCTCTCCATCTTCCCCAAGAATAACTGCCATTTGTTCTTGTACATTCTTCAGCTTCTCATCACAAAGCTTAGATAATTCCATACCTTCTTTAAAATAAGAAATCGCTTCTTCTAAAGGTACGTCACCTTGTTCTAGCTTAGAAACAAGATGCTCAAGTTGCGAAATTGCCTCTTCAAAGCTTAATTTATTTTCCATTATTCAATTCACGCTCCTCTATGCCTGATACGCTACAATCTAGTATTCCATCTTGTAATTGAACTGAAACAGCATCTCCAAGGCTTACATCTTTCACACTTTTTAACACTTGCTTCTCTTCATCATATACAAGCCCGTACCCTCTCATCATTACTTTAAGCGGACTTAACGCTTCAAGTTTTTGAGCAGCTCTTACAAAGGCAAATTCTTTCGTTTGAAGTAACGTTTGCATTTCACGTTGTAATTGCTTTTGCAACGTTTCAACAGCTACCTTTGTTTGCATAATTTTTTGAGATGGGTGGTGCTTCTCTAAATAAAATGAAAGTTGCTTTAACTGATTCACCTTTTTATCAATATAGCGCTCTTTCGCTAAAACAAGCTGTTCTAGCGCTCTATCTAATTGCTCTTCCTTTTGCTCATATACTTGTCTTGGATAACGGAACGCATACGATTTTTGCAACACTTGTAGTTTTTCTTCTTTTTTATGTACTAACTCTCTCATCGCTCTTTGCAATCTCAGAGTTCTTTGTAATACCTTTTCTTGTAACTCTATAATGTTAGGTGCTGCCAGCTCAGCTGCTGCAGTCGGTGTTGGCGCGCGTAAATCTGCAACAAAATCTGCGATTGTAAAATCCGTTTCATGGCCTACTGCCGAAATAATAGGAATTTCACTCTTAAAGATTGCTCTTGCAACCATTTCCTCATTGAAAGCCCATAATTCCTCAATAGAACCTCCACCACGGCCAACGATTAGTACATCTATCTCTCCCATTTCATTCGCTGTACGAATCGCTTGTACAATCGAGGGAGCCGCTGACTCCCCTTGTACAAGTACCGGAAATACAATAACATTCCCAATTGGATAACGACGTTTAATCGTTGTTATAATATCACGAATCGCTGCTCCTGTTGGCGACGTAATCACACCTATTGTTTTAGCGTAAGGAGGAATTGCTTTTTTATAAACTTGAGAAAAAAGTCCTTCTTCTTCTAAACGAACTTTTAACTGTTCGTACGCTAAATGTAAATTTCCGACTCCGTCAGGCTGCATGTCTTGAATATAAATTTGATAAGAACCACTCGCCTCGTAAACAGAGATTTTCCCTTTCACGAGTACCTTCATCCCATTTTCAGGTTTGAATTTAATATTACGATTATGACCCGCAAACATAACCGCTGCGATTCTTGCATTTTCATCTTTCAATGTAAAATACATGTGGCCACGGCTATGATTTTTAAAGTTGGAAATTTCACCTTTTAACCAAACAGACTGCAAATGCGGATCATATTCTATTTTTGTTTTTATATAGCGTGTTAACGCTGTAACGGTTAAATATTGCTTCTCCATTTCTCTCTCCTCATAGCCGATTCAAATTATTTACAAACGACACCTGCACGTTTGGCAGATTCAACAGTATTATGAAGAAGCATTGTGATTGTCATTGGACCAACACCCTTTGGTACAGGTGTAATGTAACCCGCAACATCTAACACGTTGTCAAAGTCAACATCACCACAAAGTTTTCCTGTTTCTAAACGGTTAACACCAACATCAATTACAACCGCTCCTTCTTTCATATAATCAGCTGTTATCATTTTAGGTCGTCCAACAGCTACGATTAAAATATCAGCTAACTTCGATAACTCTTTCATATTTTGCGTCTTAGAATGACAATATGTGACAGTTGCATTTTCATTTAAAAACAATTGCCCCACTGGTTTACCGACAATATTACTTCTTCCAATTACTACTACATGTTTCCCAGAAATATCAAGATTTGTTTCTTTTACTAATTCTACAATACCATGCGGTGTACATGGAAGGAATGTATCTTGTCCCGTCATCATGCGTCCCACGCTGATTGGGTGAAATCCGTCTACATCCTTTTCTGGTGAAATTCTTTCAATGATAGCTTTTTCTTCAATATGTTTTGGTAAAGGTAATTGCACTAATATACCATTAATACGGTCATCGCCATTTAAGCGATCGATTTCAGCAAGCAAACGTTCCTCAGTAATTGTTTCAGGAAGTTCAATTAGCTCTGAGTAAATTCCTACTTGTTCACAGCCTTTTTCTTTTCCTTTCACATAAGAACGAGATGCTGGATCTTCTCCAACTAAAATAACTGCTAATCCTGGTACAATACCTTGCTCTTTCAACTTCACAACTTCTTCTGTTAATTGTGCTCGTTTTTTCTCCGCAACTTCATTTCCTTTGATGATTACTGCTACCATTTTAAGATTCCCCCTTAAAGAATTTACAGTGTATCTTTTATATTAGATAAAACGCCGTTAATAAAACGACGAGATTCCTCATCCCCAAATGTTTTTGCAATTTCAATTGCTTCGTTAATTGTTACGTTATGTGGAATTTCTTCCATGTACTTCATTTCATACACAGCTACACGTAAAATACTGCGATCAACAATACTAATACGCTCAAGCTTCCACTTTTTTAAGTTTTGACGAATCGCTTCATCGATTGCTTCTTTATTTTCTACAAAACCTACTACAAGTGACTCTAGAAACTCATTTGTTTCTTCGCCTTCATCTAGCGTGTTTTCCACTGCTACTTTCGGTTCTAATTCACCTGTAATATCCATTTGGTATAATGCTTGCATTGCTCTTTCTCTAGCCGTCCTACGTTTCATTGTAACTCTCCTTTATGCTTCAAGTCTTTCCTTATACTTTGTTATATTATTATAATTTATAAGCCGTCAATTCACTTACTCTTACAGTTTTCATTGATTTTCCAACCTTATAATACAATGATAATAACACAATTTATCGTTTCACACACGGGTTACAAGGCTGAAAAATAATAAAAAGATTAACTTCAAGTTCCATATCTTATCACAATGTACGTTTTTTGGAAAAACGACACATTTTCTTGTTTATTTCTTATTTTTTGAAATAGTATAATAATTAGAGGGTTGTAATTTGTGAAGAAATGAAACGATAAAAAAGATGCCTATGTTACTAGGCACCTTTTCATTCTTACACTGGTTCGATTTCTGTTTTTTGTGTTTCGAATGTTACGCCAACGATGTGAACATTCACTTCTTTTGGCTCAAGTCCTGTCATTGTAAAGAGTGCTTGGCGAATATTGTCTTGAATCTTTTGTGCAACAACTGGAATTGCTACACCAAAATACATTACAACATAAAGGTCAACGATAATATCTTCGTTTGCTAATTCAACCTTTACACCTTTACCATGATTTTTCTTACCTAACTTCTCAACAACATCTGTAGCAAAATTACCGCGCATTGCCGCTACACCTTCTACTTCAGCAGCTGCAATACCTGCAATTACTTCAATTACTTCTGGTGCAATTTCTACTTTACCAAGAGTTGTATCTTGACCCATATCTAACATATGTTCAGCCATGAAAAAAACCTCCTTTAATGTATCACTGCGTCACAAGTTCATGCTCTTCCAAAAACTTCGTATTAAACTCACCTTTTACAAAATCAGGATGATCTAACAATTGCAAATGGAACGGGATTGTTGTATGTACGCCTTCAATGACAAATTCACTAAGTGCGCGCTTCATTTTTGCAATTGCCTCTTCACGTGTTTTTCCGTGAACAATTAATTTAGCAACCATCGAATCATAGAAAGGTGGGATTGAATATCCCGGATATACAGCTGAATCGACGCGAATACCAAATCCTCCTGGTGGTAAGTACATTTCTACTTTACCTGGAGATGGCATAAATTTTTTGGCAGGGTTTTCCGCATTAATTCGACATTCAATTGCCCAACCATTAAATTGTACTTCTTCTTGCTGTAACGATAACTTTTCTCCTGAAGCAACAAGAATTTGCTCTTTAATTAAGTCCATTCCCGTTACCATTTCAGTAACCGGATGCTCAACCTGAATTCTCGTATTCATCTCCATGAAATAAAAGGTTTTCGTTTTATATTCATAAATAAACTCAACCGTACCAGCACCTGTATAATCAACCGCTACCGCCGCTTTAACTGCCGCTTCACCCATCTGCTTGCGAATATCTTCATCAAGTGCAGGTGATGGACTTTCTTCTAATAGTTTTTGCAAACGGCGCTGAATTGTACAATCACGCTCTCCTAAATGAATGGCATTTCCGTGTGTATCTGCCATTATTTGAATCTCAACATGGCGGAAATCTTCAACGTACTTTTCTAAGTATACACCAGGGTTCCCAAAAGCGGTACTAGCTTCTTGCTGTGTAATTTGAATTCCTTTTATAAGCTCTTCTTCATGGCGTGCAACACGAATACCTTTTCCGCCGCCACCTGCAGTCGCTTTAATAATAACTGGATATCCAATTTGATTAGCAAGCTCGATCGCTTCTTCGGTATTTTTAATAATCCCTTGTGAACCTGGTACAATCGGAACCCCTGCTTCTTTCATTGTATCACGAGCAACGTCTTTTGTGCCCATCTTTGAAATAGCTTCTGGACTTGGACCGATAAAAATCAAGTTACATTCACGGCATAACTCTGCGAAATCTGCATTCTCTGCTAAAAATCCGTATCCCGGATGAATAGCATCGCAGCCTGTTAACTTCGCAACGCTAATAATGTTTGTCAAATTTAAATAGCTTTCTTTCGAAATCGTTGGTCCTACACAATACGCCTCGTCTGCAATCTGTACGTGAAGTGACTCTTTATCTGCTTCTGAATAAATTGCAACTGTTTCAATATCCATTTCTTTACAAGCACGAATAATTCGTACAGCAATTTCCCCACGATTGGCTATTAATACTTTTTTTATCATCACAAAGACTCCCTTATTACGCTTTTACAAGAAATAGCGGTTGTCCATACTCAACAAGCTGTCCGTTATTAACAAGAATTTCAACAATTTCGCCCTCTACATCAGCATCAATTTCGTTAAATAACTTCATAGCCTCGACAATACATACGATAGAATCTTTCGATACTCTATCCCCAACACTTACATATGGAGGTGTATCAGGCGAAGAAGAAGAATAGAATGTACCTACCATCGGTGATGTGATTTTATGTAGGTTTTCATTTTGAACAGCCTTCTTCTCTTCTTGTTTTGGTGCTTCTGCTTGCGCTGCTGCTACTTTCGTTTCAACTTCAACAGGCGCTACTGGTTGCATAGCTTGTTTTGCTGCAGGTGCTTGCACAGCAACAACTTCATTACCACGCTTTTTCATTTTGATTGTTGTACCGTCTTTTTTGTATTCAAATTCATCAATATTAGAGCTATCAATTAATTTAATTAATTCGCGAACTTCTTGAATTTTAAACATGTAAAATCCACTCCCATACTCTTGTTTGTCCCGTTTTTACAGATTCTCGTCACGAAAACTAGATTGACTGTAAAAATACGATGTATTCTATTAGAAAATATATTTCATTAACTAATAGAAATATTTACTATTTCCATCTTACGATAAATTTTTTAAACATTCCAATTTATATTTCTTTATAATAAATCGAAACTCCTGTAAAAATATTATTCCAACAAAAATTTAATACCTAGTAATAATACCAAGTTTCACATGAAATTGGCAAGACCACTTCTTAAAAAACATTCACTACTTTTTCAAAACGTTACACAGCAAACATGCCATTCCCTCTCCACTCTTCACCACATCTATAGTCAATAATATATTTTTACCAAATATTATTTTTTTGTTTACACTCCGTTCATCATTCCTTCATATAAGAATAGTATGTTCAAGGTGTAGAAAATATATTGTGTCGAGGTGTGGAAATATGATATGGCTCATTCTCTTTTTACCTGCCGTAATCGTTTGGGCATGCGTTCTTTTCATCCACGTCAAATCCGGAAAAAGTAATCATCAGTACCATGAACCATTAATCTTTTACTCACAACGTGTTTCTCCATTCCGAGTTGAACATAATAAAAATAAATACAAAGACGAAATAGAAAAAAGCTATCGAAAATGATAGCTTTTTTCTATTCACACGCTTACTTACATACTCTATTTTACTATTTGCATACCTTTTGCTTAGTAAAAGATAATAATCCGCAGGGAAATCCCTACGGATTAAAGTTTCACTTATTTCGCTGGTGGATCAAATTTCACACCTACATCTTTTGATCCACCTTCACTTCTTACAAGTTGAATAATTTTATTTGCTTCTTTCTGTGAATGTTTTGCCGCTTTAACCGTTACTCTAATATCAGTACCATCAGCTCTTACAAGAGCATCTGGATATCCTCCTTGAGATTTAATTACTGTCTCAAGTAATTCTTGCTTCGTTTCCATTGTAGTGATTGCATCAAAGTTATCTTTCGCTTTACTCTTTTCTGTCGCTGAAGATTTCGAAGAATTCATCACTTCTTGTAATTTTGCTTTCTCTTCACTACGCTGATCTTCCATTTGCATACGTAAAGCTGTGAAATTCTCATCACTTGATTGAACTGATACATTACCCTCTTTTTTACTTGTTTCTTTTTTTGCATTTTCTTTTTTGTCTGTTTCTTTATTTGTTGTTTCCTTGCTTGTATTTTCTTTTTTCGGAGTTTCTTTAGGCGCTTCGTTTGTTACCGCTTTATCAGTACCTTGTTTTTCTTGTCCAATCTTTTCACCTGTTGCTGGCGATGCTGTATTCATTTTGTCAGGAGTTGTCACGTAATACACAGATAGTACAACAACTAAACTTAACATCGTTAATAGCCAAACTGTTTGTTTTTTTAACACTTTATTTCCTCCCTATCAATTTTTCGGTGAAACTGAAACGCGATGGGCCGGTACATCTAGCAGCCTTATCACAGCTTCTTTTACCATTGCTTTAACTTGTATATTATCCACTCCCTTTGCTACGACAAGAACACCACGTACTTTCGGCTTCTCTGTTCGTAAAACAACAGGAGTTTCTTTATCCCCTTCACGTATAATGACAGTCTTTTCATCAAGAGACTCGTCCTCTACTTCTCTCTTACCGCCTGTTTTATCTGTTTCACCTGTTGTTTGTGAGCGTTTCACTGTATTTTTTTCTAAAATTTTTTCTTCAGATGAATCTAAATTCACTTTAATCGTTACGTCTTTTACTCCTGCTATTTCTTCTAAAGCAGTTTTTAATTCTTGTTCATACGCTTTTTCATATTTTTCTACATTTGACATACTATCATTACTTTTTTGTCCGAAAGTTGGTACGTCTTTTTCTTGGTTTTGAGTTTTTTGTTCTTTAAATACAGGTACTTCTTCTTTTTTACTTGAAAAGAGACTACTAGAAAACATAAGCAAAATTCCAAGTATGAGTAGGACAAGTAAAAACTTAGGTGTTACCTTTTTACCCTTCTCGTTGCTTTCTTTTTGATCCCCATTCAATAAGTTTCGAAAAAATGAGAACTTCGAATTTTTATCTTTATTGTCCATTTACTCTACCTGTCCTCCCTTCCATTTGAACTTGGATTTGTTTACTCTCTAGTTGCCACCTGCTTGAAAAGAAATCTTTCATTTCTCCATTCGTTTCTTCCACTTTTTTTGGAGGCTCTTTCGTGTTAATTTCAATTGGCTTTACTGTTTCAATTGCATCATTTTTACTACGTTCTTTTTCTTTCAACGTCACAACAACAGATTGAATATCTTTCGCTGACTTTACTTCTTCTGTATTTTCTGCTGCGACTATTTGTATTTCGGAGACAGTCATACCATACTTTTTCTCAAACTCTTTTCCTACTTCTTTTTTCATTTTGGTAGCCATCTCTTCTAAACTATATGCACGTGTTAGAGCTTGTATTTCTTTTTTCTTCGAATCTATTGAATTTTTTACAGATCCTTCTGCTACGTACTTTTCTTCATTAAAATTTGCAATTACTTCATTTATATCTGTCTGCAATAGTTTAAAAAGAGGCGTTAAAATTAATACGACTAACAAAAGACTTACAACGAATTTAACGTATTTTTGCAAATTCGAATTTGGAAGAATAAGATGAAGCATTGTTGCTAAGAGCAAAAAAACGATAATATTTCTGATCCACTCTGTAACAAATTGCATACTCTTCACCTCCTATCGCATCATAAGTGTAATATTCCCCGCAGCAATAATAATTGTAATACTTAAAAAGAACATAAATGATACGATAGCTAAGCAAGCAAATACGTAAATGATGCTTCGTCCAATAATGTCTAAACATTGAATAATTGCTCCGCCGCCAACCGGTTGCAATACTGCTGCTGCAAATTTATAAATAAATGCAATACAGAAAATTTGAATCGCAGGAAAAGCAACAATTAAGCATAAAATGACGAGCCCAATAATTCCGACTGTGTTTTTCAATAATCCTGATGCGCTAATAACAGTATCTGCTGCTTCGGTAAACATCCTTCCAACTACTGGAATGAAGTTTCCTGTTACAAATTTAGCAGTTTTCACAGCTATTCCATCAGCAACGGCTGTCGCTGTTCCTTGTACAGATAATACTCCTAAAAAAATCGTTAAGAAGATACCGATAATCCCAACGCTAACGTTTTGCAGAAGCTTGGACAATTTCGTAACTTTATATTGATCACTCATTGTACTTACAATACTTAATATCGTTGCCAGTAATAAAAGCGGTAGAACGATATAATTCATAAGAAGCCCGCTTGTATTCATTAAGAAAATGATAATCGGATGAAAGAAAGATACAGATACAACCCCGCCACCAGTCGCTATAAGCGCCAATAAAATTGGCAATAGCGCTAATATGAAATCTACCATTGTTTGTATCGTTTCTCTTGCATATGTCATAACGACATAAAAACTATTCAAAGCAAAAATAATAAGTACCATATATACAACAGCATCAGCAATTTTACTTACACTACTTTTTGAAAAAGCAGATTGTAGTGATTGCAACAATGCACTAAAGATTGTGAGCATAATGAGTGTGCCAAGCAGTTTTCCATTAGCTGCAAGCTCATGAAATAAATATTTTAATAACCCTATCATCCACTCTTTTAGAGAGAATTCTTTTTCTCCCTTTACAAACTCCATAAAACTCCCTTTTTGACTCTCTGGCAAATAGCCTCCATATTTTGTAACAAGCCCGTCCCAAAATTGCTTCACATCTTCAATTCCGAGCTTATCCAATTGTTGATCAACGACGTTTGTTTCTACAGGAGAAGCTTGTACAACAACCGGTAAAGAAAAGAAAAGGAAGCAAGCAAATAGCAGCTTAGCTCCAAACCTCCTCAACATTCACTCCCCCTTATCCTGTCGGTAAAAATCCGAGAATAGTTTCAATTACAACCGTCAAAATAGGAATTGCCATAACGAGAATTAAGATTTTCCCAGCAAGTTCAATTTTCGAAGCGATGGCACCTTGACCAGCATCTTTTGTGATTTGAGCTCCAAACTCAGCAATATAAGCAATTCCAATAATCTTTAGTAACGTTTCCACGTAGACATTACTAACTTTCGCTTCACTCGCTACTCTCTCAATCATTTGTAAAATAGAATGAATTTGATCGATTAAAATAAGAAACATCACACTGCCTACGAACACAATAAATAAAGATGTAATACTAGATTTATGCTGGTTCAAAACAGCAGCTAAAAACGTAGCAACGAGGCCTAATCCGACAATTTGTATAATTTCGATTCGAACCGCCTCCTTTACTGGAAGAAAAAGACACTTTTAATCTTGTCGAATAGCGTATTAATTAAAAATGCAACATGAAATAAAATGACGACAAAACCGACAAGGATAACCCAATTTGCAATATCCTCACGCTTCAATTCTTTTAGTACAGTATGAATGAAAGCTAAAACAATGCCGATTCCGGCGATTTGAAATATTAATCCAACATCAATGGACATCGCCTTTCTCCCCCCTATAGCAGTAAAATTACAATTAGTAGTCCTGCTAGTACCCCTAAGCTCTTGATCATTTTTTCGTATTGCAGTTGTAAAGCTTTTGCTTCCTCTTCTTCTCTCTCCAAATGTGTAATACATAAGCGAATATGTTTTTGTTGTGATTCACGATCATGTTGCCCGAGAGTTTCACCAAATTGCTGCAGTATTTCATACTCGGTTTGTTGAAAAGCCGTCAACTTCCAATTCTCTTTCAAACTATCTATCCAAGCTTCCCTTACTGTTTGTTCTCCACTTTCTAGTTTTTTAGCGAAACTTTGAAATATCCAATTTAATGGCTTTGGCATTTGTTTAACTAATCGCTCGGCAGCCTCAGATAAAGGTGTGTGTCCATACATAATTTCTGCCTCTAATGATTGAAGTGCTGATTTTAATAACCTAAGTTGCCTAGGCCTCTCACTGTATCTTTTAGCGTACGAAAACCCGAAAAAGGTGCTGACCGCAACGATTAACACTGCACCAAATATTTTCACCATACGCCCTCAGCCTTTCTATTTGATAACACTGGTTTTCCATATTTATCTTTCACCTGCATAACCGTTCCTGGACCCCTCGCTTTTGACAACTCCACAAACCTATCAAATATACCAAGCTCTAGCACTGCCTTGAGCGATGGACGTCTCACAACATCCTCATAGGAAAATCCGTGTGCACTTATAAAAAGCTGAACACCTGCATGCACTGCCTCCATAATTGCTTCACTATCTTCTTTACGGCCAATTTCATCTACGATCAAAATATCAGGACTCATAGAACGAATCATCATCATCATTCCTTCTGCCTTTGGACATGCGTCTAACACATCGACTCGGGTACCAAAATCGTATTGCGGGATCCCTTTCACACAGCCAGCAATTTCTGACCGTTCATCAACAATCCCCACTTTACAGGAAGGAATTTCCGAAGCACTTACCCCTTGACTCATGCAACGTGCTACATCTCTTAAAAGTGTCGTTTTTCCTGTTTGGGGAGGGCCAATTACCATCGTGTTTAACCACCTTTTTTCATACAAATATGGCAAAAGCGGTTCAGCAATCCCTATTTTTTGACGAGCAATACGAATATTAAAGGAAGAGACATCACGAATCATTTTCACTGCGCTTTTTTCTGTAATGACTTTTCCTGCTAACCCGATTCTATGCCCCCCGCGAAGCGTCACATACCCACGTTTTAATTCCTCTTCCATCGTATAAATTGAGAATTGACTTAACTTATTCAATAAGTAAATAGCATCCTCTGCAGTAGTAATATAGTCATAAAAAAACACCTTTCCGTGTGCAATACACTCTAGCGGCCTTCCAATTCGAACACGAATTTCCTCTAAAGCATCGTATTGCTTACACTCTTCAATTAAGTACTTCATCGTTTTTGGTAAAACTTCTAATACCTCTTTCATCGGCTTCTCCCCACTATACTCGACTTACTATTTCAGTAATGCGATAAAAATACAGCAAATTCCAAGCGCTAGAAAAAAGAGCTTCAAGAAAGAAATTTCACTTGCTACACTCGCTATCCCAATTGTCATTGTTAAAATTAATACGGTAGGTCCAACAAACGCCAACATACCATTTATAAACAACGCTTTCTTCGCATCATTCACATAAAGCATAAGCAAAGCAGCAAATATCTCCGCACTACCTGAAAATAATCGAAGTGCTCCCATAACAAGCACAGATGTTTCCATTGCCGCTAGCCACTGTTTCATTCTTCCACCTTCTCCCGTAACAGTTACTAACTTCGTATTCTAAAAAAGAATATATTTGTACAACCATATGCAGAGGTTGTCTATTTCAGAAGTAAAAACATAATTTTTCTCTAAAGTCTGAATTACAATCTGAATATTCATATTATTTTATGGTATATTAATGGTACATTTAGTTTAAAAGGGGTATAAACCATGCAGCACGTCACTTTATTACCACTAGATTTATGCTATACAAATGTGATTTTCGAGCTATCAAATGATCTACATATAAAAAATGCATTGGGGATAACGGTAGAAAACATCGAAGATACGAAAGCATTTCTTCTTTTTGCAATAGAAGAAGAACGTCAAAAGAAATCCTTATCGAGAATGATTGTGAATGAAGAGGAGGAAATAATTGGCCTCACCACACTTAAACATATTAATAATGAGAAGAAGCAATCTCACATTGGTAGTTGGCTTGGCTATCCGTACTGGGGAAAAGGCTATAACGAGGCTGCTAAAAAAGAAATCTTTAAAATAGCCTTTTTAGACTTACAACTCTCCTACGTATTTGCTGGTGCTAAAACGAATAATATCCGCTCATTAAAAGCACAAGAAAAACTACCTTATATTTCATTGCATGTGGAAAACAAGTTTCCAGACGAACACGCTGCACTAGAGAAAGAAGTAAAGTCACCTTGCTCTCTGCATGTCGTGTCACGTGAAAATTTTTTAAACTGGTTGAAATTACAGAATGAGGAGGAAAAATATGAAGGCATTGAAAGTTAGTTTAACCGTTGTAGTAGAATTAGCTCTTATTTATCTTTTTTCATTATTGGTCGGTTGGTCATTTATAGAGACCTTTTTCCTTGGTAGTTTAGCAATATTTGCAATTATGTGGTTAATTATTATGAGTAACCATAGAAATAACATTACAGATCACGCAATAAGTAAAACATTAACTGGCGTTGAGACTGGCGAAATAAAACCATTTCAAATTGTTTTGACTCCATCTATTATGGGTACTCTTTCACTTGTTTTAGTCAGTTTTATAATAACAGCTATTTACTATCTACCCTATTTCCTATAAAAAAGCACTCGTGAATTATCACGAGTGCTTTTCTACTATGCACGAGAAACGTATTTACCTTCACCAGTGTTGATGATAAGCATTTCGCCTTCGTTAATGAAGATTGGTACTTGTACAACAAGACCAGTTTCTAATGTAGCTGGTTTTGTTACGTTAGAAGCAGTATCACCTTTAATACCAGGCTCTGTTTCTGTAACTTGTAATTCAACTGTGTTTGGAAGTTCAACACCAAGTACTTCGCCTTGGTAAGTCATGATTGCTACTTCCATGTTTTCTTTTAGGAATTTAAGCTCGCGCTCGATTTGGTTTTCACCAAGTTCGATTTGCTCATAAGTTCCGTTATCCATAAATACGTGAGCCTCACCGCTTGCGTATAAGTATTGCATACGACGGTTTTCGATGTGTGCTTTTTCTACTTTCTCACCTGCACGGAATGTTTTCTCTTGAACAGAACCTGTGCGAAGGTTACGTAGTTTAGAACGAACGAATGCAGCACCTTTACCTGGCTTTACATGTTGGAAATCAAGTACTTGCCAAAGGCCATTATCCACTGCAATTGTTAAACCTGTACGAAAATCGTTTACTGAAATCATGTAAAAAAATCCTCCTGTATGTTACAAAATAATAAGTTCTTTTGGTGATTTCGTAATTACTTCATTACCTTCACTTGTTACAATGATATCATCTTCAATACGTACGCCGCCAATACCTGGAATATAAATACCTGGTTCTACTGTTACAGCCATACCTGGTTCAAGAACTGTATCAGAACGGAACGCTAAACCTGGTGCTTCATGGATTTCAAGACCGATTCCATGGCCAGTAGAGTGTCCGAAGTATTCACCGTATCCTTTTTCCGTTATGTAATCGCGCGTTAACGCATCCGCTTCACGGCCTGTTAAACCAGCTTTAATACCGTTCACACCACGTAGTTGTGCTTCTAAAACGATATTATAAATTTCTTTCAATTTATCAGATGGTTCACCAACTGCAATCGTACGAGTAATATCAGAACAATATCCTTTATAATAAGCGCCGAAGTCTAATGTAACGAAATCTCCTGTTTCTATCACTTTTTCAGATGCCACGCCGTGCGGTAATGCCGAACGAAGACCTGAAGCAACGATAATATCAAACGAAGAAGATGTTGCTCCTTGTTTTCTCATGAAAAATTCAAGTTCATTTGACACTTCAATTTCAGATACTCCCGGGCGAATGAATGATAGAATATGCTCAAAGGCAGCATCTGCAATCTGTGCAGCTTCCTTTAATATCTTAATCTCTGAATCAGTCTTTATCAAGCGTAACTTTTCTACAAGGCCAGAAGTCGGGATAAATTCAGCATCAATCGCTTCCTTATGCACTGAATAAGAACTATATGTAAGAGTATCTTGCTCAAAACCAAGCTTTTGAATTCCAAGCTCTTTCACTTGCTTTGCCACTTCATCAATGATCAATCCTGCGTGCTGCACAATCTCATATCCAACCGCTTGTTTACTTGCCTGCTCGACATAACGGAAATCTGTAATAAATTGAGCACGATCTTTTGAAATAAGAACAACACCAGCTGTTCCTGTGAAGTTAGCCATATATCTACGACTATGTTCATTTGTTAACAAAATACCGTCAATACCAGTCTCATCAAATGCACTTCGTAATCTTTCGATTTTCTCCATTACTTTATGCCTCCCTCAATTTCTCCATTAATGCAAATAACGCTAACTTATAGCCATAAAAACCAAATCCAACAATTTGTCCCGCACAAACAGCTGCCGTCACAGATTCATGACGGAACGACTCACGCTGGTGAATGTTAGAAATATGTACTTCAATAACAGGAATCGAAATGCTCGCAATTGCATCTCGAATCGCATAGCTATAATGTGTAAATGCTCCAGGATTTAAAATGATCCCTTCATATATATCTTCCGCCTCATGAATACGATCGATAATCGCACCTTCATGATTCGATTGGAAACATTCTAACTCCACTCCCATTGTTTCTGCTTCTTGCTTCATATCAGCTTCAAGTGTCGCTAGCGTGCCCTTTCCATATACATTTACCTCACGAACACCAAGGCGATTTAGGTTAGGACCGTTTACGAGGAGTACCTTTTTCATATGCTTAAAACTCCTTATTATTAAATGTCTATACAACATTTTAACATAGGAGTTACTTATTTGAATAGTTTGTCTTCTCTTCCCCTTCTCGCTCGGCCTTATTGGTATTTACTGCGTAAGAAACAGAGTAGGCTATAAACACACCATACAATATAAAAATGCATATGGTCGTCACAATTGTTTCTTTCGGTAAATGGAGTGCACTTTTAATAGCAGGAGCCATTAAACCCATCCCCAAAAACAGTAGTGCCCACCAAAATAGCCCATAAATAATTCCCGCTATAATCCCTTCAAACTTCGCAAAAAATGCTTTATACAAAAAGGCAATCAAAATTGAAAGAAGTCCCATACACACTATTCCGGACACATTGCCCCATACACCCTCTTTCCAACTTCCAAACGCAAATGGTAAAAGGAAATAATTTGGTCCCGCCTCCGTGAATGAAAATATATGAAGGAAATACCATATTCCGCCCCAAAAGATTCCACCAAACAAACCAATCTGCACAAAATTCCTTGTTCCTAATTGTTCTTGACTCACATCAACACCTCCGCTCAATAGTATGCCCGAAACTATTTTGAAGCATGTTTAAATACTGCGAAATTTGTCTATAAAAAGAATAAGAAATGTCCGACTCTCATAACATTTTCACTTGTCATCTACTTGTATTTGCCGATAAAATAAAGGAAACTCGGTGATTGTCTTATTTCAAAACGACAGAACCCAGTATGACAATTGCCTCTTTTTCTACATAAGAGAGAAACAAATACAGGTTGGTGTTAACATGGCAGAAGAGTCAAAACAAATATATGGCGGGCAAGCGGTCATAGAAGGAGTTATGTTTGGCGGTAGAGAATATACTGTTACAGCGGTTCGTCGTAAAGATAAATCGATTGAATTTTATCGATTACCACGCGTTCGTAATAAAGTACTATCTACCCTAAAAAAAATTCCATTTTTACGAGGGATTGCCGCTATTGTGGATGCAAGTGCGAATGGAGCAAAGCATTTAAACTTCGCTTCAGAACGATTTGACGTCCACCCAGAAGATGATGAACAAATTGCAAATAAAAAAGAAGAACAATCAAAATTAACGATGGTATTAGGAGTTGCAGCTGTTGGCGTTTTATCTTTTATATTCGGTAAAGTCATTTTCACAGCAGTTCCTGCACTATTAGCTGAATTAACGAGACCGATTTTCCCATCTCATACTGGGCAAATCATTGTCGAAAGTGTCATTAAGCTCATGCTATTATTGAGCTATATATACTTTATTTCTTTAACCCCACTTATTAAGCGGGTATTTCAGTATCACGGTGCAGAGCATAAGGTAATCAATGCTTACGAGAATAACCTTCCTCTGACTGTAGAAAACGTTCAAAAGCAAACTCGTCTCCATTATAGATGCGGCAGTAGCTTTATTATATTTACAGTCATTATTGGAATGTTCGTTTATTTCCTAGTCCCTACAGACCCTCTTTGGGCACGAGTTATAAACCGAATTTTATTAATTCCAGTTGTACTTGGTATTTCTTTTGAAGTATTGCAATTTACAAATCGATTAAGAGATATTCCCGTATTACGCGTACTTGGATATCCTGGGTTATGGCTACAACTATTAACAACGAAAGAACCAACAGATGACCAAGTGGAAGTAGCAATTGCATCGTTTGAAGAATTATTACGTTTAGAGAACAAACAATAATTATTTAAAAATGGTGTTCAACTCCTTTCCTCATCGTTAATATACTAATTTTAATATACGTTTTTAGGAGGTGTCCCTTATGAACGGTCGTTCGTTTACTTTCGCTATATTTGTGCTTATTATCGGATTGGCAATATTCGGCCTTGTTTCATCTGTTATTACAAATCCCATGGGTGTATTAAGAAATATCGGGTACATGTTACTTGTTGTCGGTATCTTTTACTTGCTATACAAGATGTTTACAAATTCCAGTGGTTCTGCAAATTCGCAAAGCTCATATAAGCGTGCGGCAAAACAATCGAACCGCAAACATGGGAAACAAAATGTAGCACCCCTAGGCAATTCTTTCTTTAAGTCAAATACTTCTAATGACAAAATTAAAAAAGGGAATTCTTCCACTTTGAAACGAAAAAGAAAACAGTCTCATTTAACTGTCATTGAAGGCAAAAAAAGCAAAAAGAAAGACCGTGCTTCCTTTTAGGAAGTACGGTCTTTTTTTATACTTTGAAGCACTTCTTTTAAACTTTTCTCTTTCATACTTTCAATTCGAAGATGATGATTTTCAAATGGTAAATTCCGCGTCACATCATTGGGTACCACAATGCACGTTAATCCCGCTGCAACTGCTGCTCTCAATCCATTTAATGAATCTTCAAATACAACAGCTTCAGACGGCTTAATTCCTAATTCTTCTATTGCAACTCGATAAAGAGCTGGATCTGGTTTTACCTTCTCAACATCTTCTCTCGTTTTAATTACTTCAAAATATTCTCGAATTTGTAGCTCTTCTAAAAAATGAATAACCCATTCTCTAGACGAACTAGAAGCTAGTGCGATTTTTAATCCCATTTCTTTCGCTTCTTCTAAATATTCTTTTACCCCGTCACGAGCTTTTGGTATTTTCATTTTCTCTTTATGTAAAGTTGCCACTTTTTCTTTTAATGCACTTTTGTTAAAATTCTCTTTTAATTGATCATTTAAATATGCATAAAGTACCTCATCTGTTGTTCCAATGCATTTCACAAATTCCTCTAAAGGTAGTTCCCCGCCGTATTCACGAACAGCATCTCTGAAAGAGTGAAACCATATCGTTTCTGTGTCCACAATTAATCCATCAAAATCAAAAATAATTGCTTTCATAATTCTCCCATCCTTTTCGAATTGAAATAAAAAAGGAAACGCCATACGTTCCCCTTAATTACTTTTCTCTTCATTTGCTCTTTGAACACCGCGAAGTGTTTCCACTCGGACTGCATCTTGTTCAAAGTATTGCACTAAATCACCAATGCGATCAATCGCTTCCCAACTTAAATGATGTTCAATTCCTTCTACATCATTGTAAATTTTACCTTCATCCACACCGATAATACGCATAAATTGCTCTAGCAAATCATGACGATATACGAGACGTTCTCCGATTTTTTTACCTTTTGTTGTTAATACAAGCCCTCTATATTTTTCATAAATTAGATATTCATCTTTGTCTAATTTTTGCACCATTTTTGTTACAGAGGATGGATGTACACTAAGCGCTTCAGCAATATCAGATACGCGGGCATAACCCTTTTCATCAATCAACAAATAAATTTGTTCAATATAATCTTCCATACTAGGGGTAGGCATCGGTTTCCTCCATCCAAGTTCATTTTGCTTATTCCGTACGAAGCAATCAATAAAATGATACACCAGAAAGAATAACGTGACAAGGTGGAAACGAGCCTAAATATATAAAACAAAAAAGAATCTGTATTTGCATACAGACTCCCCTTAAGTAAAATATTGTATTTCGGCATTAGGGAAAAACTCATTTATATAACCTCTTATCGTTTCTTCCAATACTGTTGCATCATCCTTTTTATATACATATTTTCCGATGCCATATCGGCCCCATTTATACTTTCGCTTCTCTTCATCCATTTCAAGCTTCGTATTTGGATAACGCTCTTGAATAACCTTTTTCGCTGGTTTCGTAAAACGATGCTGAATTAATTCAAACGTTAAATTTGGTATCGTCATATCTTTGAGCGCATTGTACAGTCGCTCAAATAGTTCACGATATCCTTCTTCCCATCCTTCATGCATATAAAGTGGCGCGACTATAAAACCAAGTGGATAACCTGCACCTGCTACTTTACGCGCCGCCTCTATTCGCTCCTCAAACGGCGATGTCCCTGGTTCAAAATTTTTAATTACATATCGTGAATTTATACTAAACCTGAAACGAGTTTTCCCATTATGTTTTGCATCTAATAAATGATCAACGTGCGAATATTTCGTTACGAAACGTAAGCGCCCATGTTCACTTTCTCCAATGAATTCAATCGCCCGCTTTAATGCATGTGTTAAATGGTCAATCCCAACAATGTCTGATGTACACGCTGCTTCAAATCTTGTTATTTCAGGTGCCCTTTCATCCATATATTGCTTTGCCTTCTCAAATATTTCATCAAGATTGACATACACACGAACGTAAGGCTTACTCCCAAGTGTCGTTTGCAAATAGCAATAATGACAATGTCCCATACACCCTGTTGCGAGCGGAATTGCATATTCAGCTGACGGTTTTGACGTATCAAACTTTAGCGTCTTCCTTACTCCAACAACAAGTGTAGCCTTTGCATTACGATACTTTTGCAAATCATTTTCTCCTGGCAAATTTCTAATTTGATTATGTGATGTCGTTTCACGAATTTCTAATCCCATCTTCGTAAACTTCTCATAAAGCTCTTTTCCAAGTGGATATTCAAGTGCCTTCGGTTCAAAGTAAACGAGTTTTGGCATAAATGGTTTCATACGCTTCCCTCCTCTTGTTAGTATGAGGAACGCGGAAAAATTAAAACACATTAAAGTTTTCCACTTCAGTAACTCGCATTGCAAGTTACTGGATGTTATAATTTGGATAACAGCTACCTTGCAACGCAAGTTACCTGAGTAAAAGGTGGTGAAATCATGCACAGCCAAATGTTAAAAGGTGTACTAGAAGGTTGCATCCTATACATCATTTCACAAGAAGAAGTGTACGGATATGAACTGAGCACAAAATTAAATAAACATGGCTTTACATTCGTAAGCGAAGGAAGCATCTACCCTTTATTATTACGTATGCAAAAAGAAAAATTGATCGAAGGAACATTAAAAGCTTCCTCACTCGGTCCAAAGCGAAAATATTATCACGTAACCGATAAAGGGTTAGAACAACTTGAAGAATTTAAACAAAGTTGGGGAATGGTTTCTACTACGGTAAATAACTTATTACAGGGGGAGTGATAGGGATGAATGCACAAGACATGATTGAATTGAATAATAAAAAACGTGAGTTTCTAACTTCCGAAAACGAAGCTGCTTATGGCGATATGTTAGTATATCTTCGAATATCAAACGTACCTGAGCAACAAATGGAGGAACTGTTACTAGAAATATTAGATCACCTCATCGAAGCACAAACAGAAAATAAAAGCGCTTATGACATTTTCGGTAGTGATTTACAATCTTATTGCGATGAACTTATATCAGCTTTACCAGCCCAAACAAAATTAGAAAAAACTTCTTTAATCGGTTTTGTTGTTAGCTTACTTCTTGCTATACAGTTTGGCATAAATGCAATTATTTCATTTTTTATGTTTCTCTTTGAAAAAAACAATACATTATCAAGTCCGCCTTTTAGCATCCTTGGAACTACTTTGTCTGTTTCAATAATTATACTAGGTATACTATTTATTTTATATTTATTAAAGCGTTACTCATTTAATCAGAAAATGAATTGGAAAAGAAGAATTCTATTTGGATTCGCATTTGCTACTCCATTTTGTTCCGCTGTATTCTTAAATATTTATTTCCAAAAGCAACCTTATCTCATTTATCATCTAAACTTTTGGCAAAATGTTTTAATTGCTATCTTATTTTTTATTTTATATAAATTACTATATAAAAAATCAAATTTTTAACAGCCCTTCAAAAGGCTGTTTTTTCTTCTGTCTAATTTTACAAATTGAAAAATTTCATAAAGAAAATAAGAAAAATGCAAAATAATTAAAGTTAATTGTTGACGTGATGCTTTTATTATCGGTATCATAAATCTTCGTGAGCAATTATTTTTCGTTATACGATTTTTTTATTATTACTGAATTTTTGAGAGGAGAAATTAGATGTCAGTTAAGAAGAAAACGCAAGTACGCACCGGCAAAATGGTACGTGAACTAATGTTAGCAGACGAAGATGTAAATGCTTCGCTAATTATGGTATATAGTGAAAACGGTGTAAACGCAGAAATTAAAATCGAGGGCTTAACGCCGAAATGTAACGAAGAATTATTTTTGAGCGGAAACGTGGATTGGAACAAGAGTGTTATTTATAAAATTGTTGATTTCACTGGAAACGCTGAAGTTGGTAAAGTTACATTAACAGCGATGAACAAAAACAATGTTTCTCTAGAAATTGAACGCGTTATGTGGAGTAAAGAAAATAAAGAAGCTGCCGAGCAAGAAGAAACACAGGTAGAAGCAGCACCGAAAAAAGAAGTAGTTGTAGAAGCTCCAAAAGCAATTACACCTGCTCCTAAGCCTGTTACGCGGGTGGAAACACCTGCTATGGCACCTAAGCCACCGAAGCCAGTAAGCGTAGAAGCAGCTGTAGAACTAGCAACTCCAGCGCCTGTGAAAAAAGCAGTCCCTACTCCAGTTACAAAGCAAGAGACAGCACCGGTTGCTCCTGCAAAACCGAAGCAGCCTGCTTTGACTGAAACAAATTCAAAACTACAAGAAAATTATGTTAAACTCGTGAAAAAGACAATTGAAGTTTGTCAAGATTACGAGCTTGGCATCGACATAGATGATTCTATTGAAAGCTTAAAAGAAGAACTACAAAACCAAGGTATTAGCGTTACATTTGACAAAGAAATTATGGACGTTGTAAGTCGCCTTCGTTCTTTACAAGATAAAGGAATCAAAGTAGAAAAAGTACTTAATTTACTATAAAAAATAAGAGATGGCAATTGCCATCTCTTATTTTTTATAGTTCCACTCATTACTTTCATACTTTTCTTTCGCTAACGTTTGAACTTCATGTAACTGTTCTTCTGTTAATTCATATGGAACAAGTTCTATATCTAATCCTTCTTCAAAGCCAACTTCAAACGCTTTAATTAACTGTTCTATCGTAAATGTACGGTCTGTTAATTCATTAATTGCTACTGCTTTAGAAGAGAACATACTCTTCATACGTTCCTTCACACGTTCATTTGGGAATAAAAATAGATCATATAGTTCATCTAAATCAATTTCTAATGGAATCGATCCATGCTGTAAAATAACACCTTTTTGACGTGTTTGAGCACTACCAGCAATTTTTCGTCCTTCCACTACAATTTCATACCAAGATGGTGCATCAAAACATACGCCTGAACGTGGATTTTTTAAATTTTCACGATCTGCTTCTGTTTTTGGAACTGCATAATAGGCTTCTAACCCTAATGCCTTAAAACCATCTAATAAACCTTGCGAAATAACACGATACGCTTCTGTAACTGTTTTCGGCATGTTCGGATGATCTTCAGACACAATAACACTATACGTTAACTCTTTGTCATGTAGTACCCCCCTGCCGCCTGTTTGACGACGAACGAATCCATATTTCTTTTCGTTAACTACATCCATATTAATATCTTTTTCAACACGTTGAAAATATCCAACTGTTAATGTTGGTACTTCCCATTCATAAAAACGAATTGTTGGTGGCATTTTCTTGTCACTTTGCCAATTTAACAAACATTCATCTAACGCCATATTAAATGCCGGTGAACATTGACCAGAGTTAATATAACACCATTTTTCTTTTCCCATCCTGCACCTCATATAACCAATTATTTTTCACATTCTCTAGTCTACCAAATTCGACAAAATTTGTGAAAGAATACGAAATTTCTTCTTATATGCAAATGAATCTGTTGCATAAATACATATGGGCATTATAATATTGAAAGTAGGATAAGAAAAAAGGGAGCGATAGAATCGTGTCAACAACTTGGATTATTTTATTAGCCGTAATCGTAGCATTTATCGGCTACACTGTATGGATGTACTTCTATCAGAAAAAATTAATAAAAACTCTTACAGAAGAAGAATTTCGCGCTGGCTACCGTAAAGCACAGCTTATCGATATTCGTGAAGCAGACGAATATAACGCAGGGCATATTTTAGGTGCACGTAACATTCCGTTATCACAAATTCGCCTTCGCCATAAAGAACTTCGTCAAGATCAACCTGTTTACTTATATTGCCAAAGCGGATTCCGTACAGGTCGTGCAGCGCAATACTTAAAAAAACAAGGCTACAAAGATTTCTACCAATTACAAGGTGGATTTAAATCTTGGACAGGCAAAATTAAAAAGAAATAATAACATACAAAAAACTAGCTGAATAAATCAGCTAGTTTTTTCATTTCATCTTATTCACAATGTATAATAAACTCTGCTTGATTACCTTTTCATCGTTCTCTTCTACATTCCGATATAGCAGGCGATATTCAATGCCTTTCTCTTTCCACGTTATTCTCACACATTTTGACAACACTTTTTGCAAACAAAAAAGACCCCTATTATTCTTACGCCCAAGTGAAAAGGTTACGCGAATAAAAAGAAGTCTTATTAATACCATAGTTTGTGAAAAGCTTTTCAGGTCAAGATTTTTTCTTTCTTATTATTTTCCCTTTATAATAAGGGAAAGAGGTGATACATATGGCCAATATAAAACAAATTGCTAAAACTGCTGGTGTATCGATATCAACTGTTTCTCGTGTCCTGAATAATCACCCTTACGTAAAAGAAGAAAAGCGTAAGCGTGTTCTAGATGCTGTTGAAGAATTAAACTACGCAAAAAATATAAATGCTGTCCATTTAATAAAAGGGAAAACATATACAATTGGCGTTATGCTTCCTTTCATTAACCTCCCCTACTTCAGTACGATTATTGAAGGAATCGGAAACGAAGCGTTATTAGCTGGGTATCATATTAATTTATGTCAAACGAATTACGATAGCATTGAAGAAATTCGTGTTCTTGAAATGATGAAAATGAAACAATTTGATGGGATGATTATTTGCTCCCGAACGAGCTCTTGGGAACAAATCGAACCTTTTGCAAAATTTGCCCCTATTATTTCATGTGAAAAAATGAAGCATCCCCTCATTTCATCCATCTACGTAGATCATTATGAAGGTTTCCGTCTCGGTACTGCCTATTTACTAAGTAGAGGCCATGAAAAAATCGGAATTTGTTTAGCAAGAAAAACAAGTGTAAATTCCATGGAGCGCGAAAAAGCATTCGCCGATACACTTCGTAACGAAGGGAAAACGTTGCATCCTGAATGGATTTTCCACCAATGCTATACAATGCAGGATGGTGCACAAGTACTCCATCGTATTGTAAACATGAAAAATCGTCCAACTGCTATTTTTACAGCGAACGATCAAGTTGCAGCTGGTTTATTAACAGAGGCTCGAAAACATGGCATTCGAGTACCTGAAGACCTTGCTATCCTTGGATTTGATAATCATGAAATTTCAAAGGCATTAGAAATTTCCACAATTGAACATCCCGGTCTCGCAATGGGCTCACATGCTTTTTCTTTATTCCATAAGCAGATCCAAAGCGAGCAAATTGTCGGCAGTGCAAAAGAGCTTTCATTCCATTTAATTGAGCGAGAGACTGTCTAAAAAGAGCGTTACCTATAACGCTCTTTTTCAGCTTTTCACCTATTGACTTTATATTTTCCATCTCATATAATGAACCTAACGAACGGTAGGTAGGGGATGAAAATGACAGCAAACCGCATTAAAGCTGTAGCACTTTCTCATTTCGCACGCTACGGCTACGAAGGAACTTCATTAGCAAATATTGCTCAAGAAGTTGGGATTAAAAAGCCATCGATTTACGCACACTTTAAAGGAAAAGAAGAGCTATATTTTATATGCTTAGAATCCGCTCTTCAAAAAGATTTACAAAGCTTCACTGACGATATCGAAAAATTTTCAAATTCGTCTACTGAAGAATTGCTCTTACAATTACTAAAGGGCTACGCAAAACGATTTGGTGAAAGTGAAGAATCAATGTTTTGGTTACGAACTTCTTATTTTCCGCCTGATGCATTTCGCGAACAAATTATCGAAAAAGCGAATGCGCACATTGAAAACGTCGGAAAACTTTTATTCCCTATATTTAAACAGGCAAACGAGCAAAGTGAACTGCATAACATTGAAGTGAAAGACGCTCTAGAAGCTTTTCTATGCTTACTGGACGGACTTATGGTTGAACTACTATTCGCAGGTTTAAATCGCTTTGAGACTCGTTTAAACGCCTCTTGGCAAGTATTTTGGCGAGGCCTTTCAAACTGACGGATTGCTCCTTTGCAATGCGTCGTTTTTAAGCCCTTTACCTAACGACTGGTAGGAAGGAGAAATGACAAATGGCATGGATTTATGTAATCTTAGCTGGTATTATTGAAATCTTTTGGGTGATTGGATTAAAACACGCGGAAGCACCACTTCAATGGGCTGGTGTTGCTCTATTAATTACAATTAGTTTCGTCTTATTATTTAGAGCTTATAAAGATTTACCTGTCGGCACTGTATACGCAGTCTTTACAGGTATTGGAGCTGGTGGAATCGTTCTTACTGAGATTTTCGTTTTCGGAGAACCTTTCTCTATCGTAAAAGTTTTATTAATCGGTTTAATCTTCTTCGGAGTAATTGGTTTAAAACGAGTAACAGAAGAAAAAGAAGCGAAGGAGGCCGCATAAAATGGCTTGGGTATTTTTAATTCTAGCTGGTATTTGTGAAATTATTGGTGTACTCTTTATGAAAGTAGCCACTGAAAAGAAAGGCTGGGCACCAAAAGTTATCTTAATCGCTAACTTCGGCGTAAGCTTCTTCTTCTTATCCCTTGCGATGAACACATTACCGATGGGAACTGCTTACGCGATTTGGACTGGAATCGGAACTGCCGGAAGTGCACTTCTAGGCATTCTCATTTTCCGAGAATCAGCGGATTGGCGTCGTCTTGCTTTCTTAAGCTGCATTCTATGCGGCGCTGTTGGCTTAAAACTATTAAGCTAACGTGAGGTGAATGTCATGTGGAAAGAAAAAGGAAAGAAAATATTAGCATGGATCACACTTGGTATCGTCATTCTATTACAAATAAGTTTTCATATAATAGAATCATTGTTTCATAAAGTATTATCCATTCTCACATTCCTTCCTAACATGACACTTGAAATTATATCGATTGTTTGGTCCATTATCGCCTCCATTGCAATCGTCATTATATGGAGTATCGCCAAACTATGGAATAAGTTATTAAAAAAGGACAGTACTTCTGAAAAAGAATAACTGTCCTTTTTTATATTCATTCAGACTTTCTGTAGAAGTTAGATGTGATAAGACAAAACAGACCAATTATAACAATACTTATACCAATTGCTTTATGCAAATTAGGAAACGGTGATGGTATGTCTGAATAAAAATTTGCTAATATGAGACCGATTGAAACGAAAAGTACCCCTATTCTATATAACCATTTTCTTTTGTCCATCATTCTCCCCTCCTAAAATTTTTCATACACTCCTTTCTTTTGGACATACTACCTAAAAAAGGAGTGAATAATATGCAAAATTCTATACATAAGCAAATCCTATTTTTATTTTTCCTCTTTCTTATTCTCGTTATCGTTTTCAGCTTTATATTACATACTCCGAAAGATGTGCCAAATAGCGTTTCTTTTTATAAACTACTGCTCTCGTATTGTCGTTATTGAAGAAGGTGCCTTTTATAGGGCACCTTTTAAAATTCTCTTTTTTCATATATTTTTACTGAAACAAAGATAGATGCTATGAACATGCACATTGAACTAATGAATAACAAGCTGTTGTATAGTTGAATTTGTTCTAAGTTAATTTGAAACAAAGCTTCTAAAACAACTATCGGTGCCATGAATATTACTATCGTAATGAAAATGGTTTTCTTATACCCTAGCCAAAAGGATATTGGTAAAACAAAACTTAAATACAATAAAATAAAGCTAATACTAGCAACCATTGTCGTTTCAATAAATTCAAATAAGTTAACCCCGCTCTTCATTCCCATCGTGAAACAACCGACCGTTACACTTATAAAAAGAATAATAATTGCTACTATATATTTCGCATACACAATTTGTTTTCTCAATATTGGTAAACTATTTACTATAACTTCACTCTCATTTTTACTATCTGCTTCAAATGTTTTTACTGTTGCCCCAATTGTAATAATTACTGACATAATGATGAACAAATTTTCCGTATCTGTTAAGGCCATATAAAAGAAAACAGGATACAATATGTACCAAATTAAAAATTTCCATTGAATGATGAAATCTTTTAAAATTAGTGGCTTGATCATGTATTACCCCTCCTAATATGAAAATGTCCCTTCTATAACTCTGCCTCCTGAAACATTTTCATTGAGAGAAACATTGATATGACTATACTTACTAACACTCCGATACCAAGAACACCCATTGCTTGTGTAGCCTCTTGAGAGTGAAGTACTTTTAACATAATTGTTTTATCACCAAAAATATTGCACATAAGACCAATCATACCCATTAAAGGAAAAAGCATAATCAAATTCAAGACAGTAATAGCTTTATATCCCCCAATGTAATTAGTCGGTATCGTTACTGCACAATAAATCAAAGTTGCTACTATTGCTGAAAATATTGCATATCCAGGCATAACTATATCTCTGTTCAATAAAATATTTCCTAATATTACGACTATAAAAGTTACACTCAAACCAGCCATAATAAATAATGTACTTGAAATATATTTAGCTATAATTATCTCTTTTCTCGTTATAGGCAAACTCACTAATACTTTTTCTGCCTTACTTTTCTCGTCATAATAAAAAGAAATATATATAATCGTACTACATGTTATAAATAATCCTATTGCAATCCCCATTGGTTCGACGGAATTCTTAAAAATAGATAAAATGGGTATTAAAAAATAGAAAGGAAACATCTTCTTCTGTAAGAAAAACTCCTTCAAAATCAACTGTTGCATATGAACTCTCCTCTCTATAAATCACACGTTTCATAAATTTTAATTGTAAGAAACATAGAAGCGATATAGACACTAGCTAATATCATTCCTCCAACTATAAATACACCAATATGTACTGGATTCATAATCCACTCACTGAATGAAGATGTTGTTTCATTCAGTCCATCACTAATAAATATCCAAAGAATTACACCCACTCCTATTGATGCTGCTGATACTATACTTCTTACTACCTTCGATTTTGTACCATAATAACTAGGAAAAAACGTGACAACAAAAAATGTGGCATAAACAGCTCCATTTATGACTTCATACCATGGAATTTCAATGTATAGATTAGTATGATATACACCGATATCACTAATAATCACAATACCTCTTATAAGAAAAACAACTAACATCGTAGAGATCATGCCACCTACAATGAATATTGCACAGGAAATATATCTAGCAATTATGATTTCCTTTCGACTTACCGGTAAACTATTTATAACAATGTCACTTTTATTTCTTTCATCCATAACGGTTAACGTCATAACCGATGAAAAGGTTATAAATAGACAACTCATTGGAAATAACAATTCACCACTTGCATCTAACATAAAGAACAAAAGGGGCATAACAAAATTCACTAACCACATAACCCGAAAAAAGAACAAATCTTTATATACGAGCTGACGCATAGGCACCTCTCCCTTTCGCAGTGTAAACGATGATATCGTCTAATGTAGGCTTTTCTATTACAACCTCATTTCCAAACCAATCGATAATTGCTTGTTTATCCTTCGCTAAACCTTCAAAACCAAATTTATTTTTTCGTAATCCAACAAATAGTTCTTTTCCTTCTTGATCTAATAAATCATTGCTTCCCTTTACGATTACGTAGTTCTCCATTAATTCATCTTTTTCACCAGTAAATATAATCTCTCCATCATTGATGAACGTAATATAATCTGCAATGCGCTCTAAGTCTGTTGTAATGTGTGTTGAGAATAATACAGATACTTCATCTTCCATTACAATTTCTTGCAACATATCAAGTAATTCACTTCGGACAACTGGATCTAATCCTGCTGTCGGTTCATCCATAATAATGAATTCAGCATGATGTGAAAGCGCGATTGCAATCGCAAACTTCATTTTCATCCCTTTAGATAGCTCTTTAATTTTTTTATACTTTGGAACTTGTAATCTGTGCATATACGATTGGTATTGATTTTCGTCCCACTTTTTATATAACGGTGCAATAATACGTTTCATTTGTTCACACGTTAAATCTTCGTAGTAATGATTTTCATCATATACAAAGCCGATATTTTGTTTTATGTCCTTTCCGGCTTTCTTATTGTCTTTGCCAAAAATTTTTATATAGCCGCTATCTTTTCTAATTAAATTCATAATCATTTTGATCGTCGTACTTTTTCCGGCCCCATTCGGTCCGACAAACCCCATAATATATCCGCGTGGCAGTGTAAAACTTATATTTTCCACTGCGAAATCTTCATAACTTTTACAAACGTTTTTTAGCTCTAACACCCTTTATTCCCCCTCATATAAACACGCAATCATCTGCTGTAAATCTTCAAGTGAAAGCTGCAACGCTTTACTTTCATTTACAACCTCTTCCGCTTTACTTTCCAATAGACGAAGCCTTTGTTCTTTTAGTAGTTCATTATTTTTACGTGAAACATAAGTCCCCTTCCCAGCAACAGTTTCTATATATCCTTCTTTTTCAAGCTCCTCGTACGCACGCTTCGTTGTAATTACACTAATTTGTAATTCCTTCGCTAAGCTACGAATAGACGGTAATTGGTCTCCACCCTTTAAACCACCATTTAAAATAAGCTGGCTTAATTGTTTTCTTATTTGTACATAAATAGGGTCTTGGGAAGAATTCGAAATAATAATATTCATGTTTTCCTCCAGTGTGTATATACTGTATATACCTTATATATACAGTATATACACACCATCCTATTTTTGGCAAGAAAAAAAGACCAACATTGCCCTGTTGGTCTTTCGTATATGTATCACTTTTCAAAGCGATCTAACATCTCGTCTCTCATTCCGAAACTTACTACTGCAATTCCTATATACATAAACAGAAGGAATGCCGGATGAACCGTGTTGTACCAGCTGCTGTCAACGATTAAGTAAACCGTTAATGCCACAACAAGAACAAACGCTAAGATAAACATATAAAAGTGTCTTGTACTACCCATGATAAACTCCTCTCTTCTCACTTCACCATTCAACAGTTTATTTTATCGAATAATTGGATATGACTCAAGGTTAACTTTCTGTTATGTAATCAAGTTCCACCTTTACAATATCCTCACATGCTATTGAAATGATTGTTCCTTGTTTATCAATCGCCGTCACTTCTCTATTATCCATTACACGATTTGCTACTCTTTCTAACACTTTTCCTTGGTCTCGATAGCAAAATTCTTTTACATCTTTAATTGTTTCTCCATTTTCTAAATGGTATACCATTCTATAACATCGATATCCCACACTTTCACCCCCGTCTTGCTCGTTTTTTCACATATACATAAAAATGAGTAATCTTTGCCTCATCACACCTTCTTAATTTCAATAAAATTCTAACAAAAATAAATACTTTTATCAAACCGACTTTTTCAACAAAACTACCTATAAAACTACATCTTTACACCATTAGGAAACAAAAAATATAATTTTTCAACATTTTCTTCACTATTTCTGCATAAAGTGAAACTTTAATCAGTGGGGATTTTTGTTCATCCCCACTGATTATTAGTTGAACCAATCGGGCATTAACGGACAGTTTATCTCCCACCTGACTTCTTTGCACCAGCTAAGTTTTGAGTTGGGAGTTTACTGTCCGTTAATGCGGGACAAATTCTCCATACAAAAAAAGAACTCGCATATAGCGAGTTCTTCCTTTGTTATTCTAATCAAACTTGTACAGGAGCTGGCTTTTCATAACGTAAAACTGGTTTACGTGCAGCCATCGTTTCGTCTAAACGTTTAATGACTGTCGTATGCGGTGCTTCTTGTACAACTTCTGGATTTTCTTCTACTTCTTTAGCGATTTGAATCATCTTATCAATGAAACCATCTAATGTTTCTTTTGATTCTGTTTCTGTCGGCTCAATCATAATACATTCTTCCACATTTAATGGGAAGTAAATTGTTGGTGGATGGTAACCGAAATCAAGCAGACGTTTTGCAATATCTAATGTACGTACACCAAGTTTCTTTTGACGACGACCTGATAATACAAATTCATGCTTACAATGTCTATCGAATGGAAGATCGTAGAATGGTGCTAATCTTCTCATCATATAGTTCGCATTTAATACAGCATACTCAGTTACTGCACGCAAGCCATCTGGACCCATAGAGCGAATATACGTGTATGCACGAACGTTAATTCCGAAGTTACCATAGAATGGTTTCACACGACCAATTGCTTCTGGGCGGTCGTAGTTGAAGTGATAACCATTTTCCGTTTTCTCTAAAATCGGTTTTGGTAAGTACGGAATTAAATCAGCTTTCACACCTACTGGACCAGAACCTGGGCCACCACCGCCGTGAGGACCTGTAAATGTTTTATGAAGGTTTAAATGCACAACGTCAAATCCCATATCTCCTGGGCGTGCTTGGCTTAATACCGCATTTAAGTTTGCACCATCATAGTATAATTTACCGCCTGCATTATGGACGATTTCTGCCATTTCTAAAATATTTTCTTCGAATAGACCTAATGTATTAGGATTTGTTAACATAAGTGCTGCTGTTTCTTCGTTTACAACACGTTTTAAATCTTCTAAGTCAACAAGACCATGTTCATTTGATTTTACTGTAATTGTTTCAAAACCAGCTACAGTTGCAGATGCTGGATTCGTTCCGTGAGCAGAGTCAGGAACAATTACTTTCGTACGGTTAAAATCACCATTTGCTTCATGGTATGCACGAATTAACATTAACCCTGTCCATTCTCCGTGTGCACCAGCTGCTGGTTGTAATGTAACAGTATCCATACCTGTAATTTCAATTAAATGCTCTTGTAAGTCGTACATTAATTCCATTGCACCTTGTACTGTCTTTTCATCTTGCAGTGGATGAGTATTTGCAAATCCTGCGAAACGAGCTACATTCTCATTAATTTTCGGATTATATTTCATCGTACAAGATCCAAGTGGATAGAATCCAGAATCAACACCGTGGTTACGGTTTGAAAGTGCTGTATAATGGCGCATAATATCAAGTTCAGATACTTCTGGTAGCTCCGCATCTTCTACTCGAATATAATCGCTCTCAAATACATCTTCTAGTTTCACTTCTTCTACATCTAATTTTGGTAGGCTATATCCTATGCGTCCTTCTTTACTCACTTCAAAGATAAGTGCTTGGTCTTGGTTCTTCATTGGATAGCCCCCATTTCGTTTACAAGTGTGTCAATTTCCTCTTTTGTTCGAAGCTCAGTTACTGCTACAAGCATATGGTTTTCATGCTCTTTATAATCACGGCCTAGGTCGTAACCGCCGATAATATTCTTTTGTAATAATGCATCGTTTACTTCTTTCACTGGACGTTTGCAATCTACAACAAACTCATTGAAGAATGGTCCAGAAAATGTTACTGTGAAGCCTTTCGCTTCAAATTGACGTTTGGCATATTGTGCTTTAGAAATGTTTTGACGTGCCATTTCCTTCACACCTTGTTTGCCAAGTGCCGTCATTGCAACAGAAGCTGCTAATGCATTTAACGCTTGGTTTGAACAAATGTTAGATGTCGCTTTATCACGACGAATATGCTGTTCACGTGCTTGTAACGTTAATACAAATCCACGTTTACCATCTGAATCTACAGTTTGTCCAACAAGACGTCCTGGAATTTTACGCATAAATGCTTTCGTTGTTGCAAAGTAACCACAGTGCGGTCCACCAAACTGCGTTGGAATACCGAATGGTTGTGCATCACCGATTACAATATCAGCACCAAATTTCCCTGGTGGTGTTAATGCGCCTAATGATAATGGATTTGAAGAAACGATAAATAATGATTTTTGTTGATGAACGATTTTTTCAATATCAGCTAATTTTTCAACTTGTCCGAAGAAGTTTGGATATTGAACGATTACACAAGCAACTGTATCATCTACTTCACTTTGTAATACGTCTAAATCTGTTACACCATCTTTATGATTAATTTCAACAACTTCAAGATTTTGACCTTTTGCATACGTTTCAAGTACTGCTCTTGATTCTGGATGAACCGCACTAGATACAAGAATTTTCTTTTTGCGAGTATGGCCAGCTGCTAACATTGCCGCTTCAGCTAAAGCTGTCCCCCCGTCATACATAGAAGAGTTTGCTACATCCATTCCTGTTAATTCACAAATCATTGTTTGGAATTCAAAGATTGCTTGTAATTCCCCTTGTGAAATTTCTGGTTGGTATGGTGTGTAAGCTGTATAAAATTCTGAGCGAGAAATAACATGATCTACAATTACTGGAGCGTAATGATCGTATACGCCTGCTCCTAAGAAAGAAGCGTATTCTTTTAAGTTAGCATTTTTACTAGCCATTTGAGATAGCTCTTTTAAAAGCTCTGGCTCTGATTTTGCTTCTTTAATTTTTAAATCCCCTTTAAAACGAACACTCTCTGGAATATCAGAGAATAATTCATCGATCGTTTGAACACCGATCGTTTGTAACATTTCTTTTTTGTCTTCTTCTGTCATTGGAAGATAACGATGCAACATGAAATCTACCCCTCTCCCCGTTACTTTGAACGTTTGTAAAATGGTGTTGGAACAACTACTGCTTTGACGCGTTTATTACGAATTTCAATTTCTACTTCTGTATCAACTGCTGCGTATTTTACATCAATTAGTGCTAAACCAATGCTTTTCTTTAACGTTGGAGATTGTGTACCACTCGTTACTTCCCCAATTTTTTCTTCACCAATAAATACAGGGTAATGCGTACGAGGAATTCCACGTTCGATTACTTCGATGCCGACTAATTTACGAGGCGCACCGTTTTCTTTTTGCTCTTTTAACGTTGCTTTTCCAAAGAAGTCTGCTTCTTTATTTGTTTTTACCGCAAAGCCAATTCCAGCCTCAATCGGTGTAATATCTTTTGATAATTCTTGTCCATAAAGTGGTAATGTTGCTTCGAATCGAAGTGTATCACGAGCACCTAAACCACATGCTTTTAAGCCCTCTTCTGCTCCAACTTCAAGAAGTTTCTCCCAAAGTTTTGCAGCATCTTCACTCTTACAATAAATTTCGAATCCATCTTCACCTGTGTAACCTGTACGAGATACAAGTGTTGGAATTCCATCTACAAGAATATCGTTTTTAAATTTAAAGAACTTAATTTCTTTCAAATCTTCTGACACAACTTTTTGTAAAATGCCTTCTGCTTTTGGTCCTTGAATTGCAAGCTGTGCAACTTCACTAGAAACATTGACTACTGTCGCATCGCCAATTACATGACTTGCTAACCATTCGTAATCTTTCTCGATATTTGATGCATTGATTACTAATAAATAGTCTTCTTCACCACGTTTGTAGATTAATAAATCATCTACTGTACCACCATTTTCGTAGCACATAGCTGTATATTGTGCGCCCCCTACCTTTAAGGTAGATACGTCATTTGTAACAACACGTTGTAAAAATGCTAAACTATCTACACCTTTTACCTCAACTTCTCCCATATGAGACACATCGAACAAACCCGCAGCTGTACGTACAGCTTCGTGTTCTTCTTTAATGCTTGAAAATTGAACTGGTAATTCCCAACCACCGAAGTCGATTGTTTTCCCACCATACTTCGCGTATACATCAAATAACGGTGTACGTTGTAATGTAATCATGCTCTCTCCCCCTTATGCTTTGACAAATCAATAAAAGTTGCTTCCCTTTTCTAAACATTTTCATTCTGAAAAGATAGGATATACGGAATCTCATTATATTTTTTTATGAAAGCGTAAATAAAAAATCACTTTCTTGGATAAAATACGAAAGATTCCACACATTTCACACCATTATCCTAACATCATTCGCTATATTTCATCAATATTCTAGCATAAAAAATAATTTAGAATTTTTTATGTTAAAACACAATAAATACAGCTTTTGAGATTTAATACTTTATTATTGTCTATCATATAGCCTTTAATAACGATAATTATGCCTTCTTTTAAGGCAAATCATCATACATTAAAAAATAATTACTTTAGTTTATAAAAGGTGGGAGAGTTGTAATGAATGTCGATATTTCCGTAGATCGGACATGGCAAAACAATTTTTTAAATAGAATTGACGAAGATGGTCCTTGGACAAACTGGGATTTATATCACTTAGCTTATGAAACAGAAAAATCGTTACTTGTTCCTACTTTTGATGGACTACAAGCACCGAAACATTTATCCCATTTCACACCGCTTCCGCATCAATTAGAAGTCGCTCAAAATGTGATTGAACAAATGAACGGTAAAGCGATTCTAGCAGATGAAGTAGGCCTTGGAAAAACAATCGAAGCTGGACTTATTTTGAAAGAATACATGGTCCGCGGGCTTGTGAAAAAGGTACTTATACTTGTCCCAGCTTCTCTCGTATCACAATGGGCATACGAACTGAATACAAAGTTTTTCATTCCCGCTGTAGCACAAAAGAAAAGCTACTCATGGGAACAAGCTGACGTAATCGTATCATCAATTGATACTGCGAAACGTTCACCACATCGCGATATCGTGTTGAACTTGGAATATGACCTTATTATTATCGATGAAGCACATAAACTGAAAAACAATAAAACAAAAAACTATGAATTTGCACAACGATTAAAAAAGAAGTTTTGTTTATTACTAACCGCTACTCCTGTTCAAAATAAGATTGATGAAATTTTTAACCTTGTTTCTTTATTAAAACCAGGACATTTAGGCAATCAATCCAACTTTGAAGAATATTACGCTTCCAAAAATCGCTCAGCCGAATCAGATGAAGACTTAAAAGCTCTCATTAATAAAGTAATGGTGCGAAATAGACGACATAATACCGGTATCGATTGGCCGAAGAGACATGTACGTACAATTTTTGTTGAGTTTAATGAACAAGAACAAGCTCTATATAATGATATCGAAAATTGGCGAGGACAAGACGCCTTCACATCTGCTTTCTCATCGTTAACTTTAAAACGGGAAGCGTGTAGTAGTCGGGAAGCTGTTTACTATTCATTGAAAAAGCATGTAGAAAAAAGACAGAAAGAAAATGAACATTATATAAAAGATCCACATATCGATGTGCTAATGGACAAAATTAATCATATTCCTTTCAACTCAAAAGCAAATAAAGCTCTTGAGCTTATAAAAGAAATTGACGATAAAGTCGTTATCTTCACAGAATATCGAGCGTCACAAATGTACTTACAATGGTTTTTACAACAACACGGTATTTCTTCCGTTCCATTCCGCGGCGGGTTTAAACGCGGGAAGAAAGATTGGATGAAGGAGCTTTTCCAAAACCACGCACAAGTATTAATTGCAACTGAAGCTGGTGGTGAAGGGATTAACTTACAGTTTTGTAGCCATATGATCAATTATGATTTGCCATGGAATCCAATGCGTCTTGAGCAAAGAATCGGACGTATTCACCGTCTTGGACAAAAAAATGATGTTCATATTTATAACTTAGCTACAAAGCATACTGTTGAAGAACATATTCTGAAACTGTTATATGAAAAAATCAACTTATTCGAGCGTGTTATCGGTGAACTCGATGAAATTTTAACAAGAATTAATATGAAAAACATCGACGCGCACATTCAAGAAATTTTCGCGCAATCAAAAAGCGAAGGTGAAATTAGAATTAAGATGGAAAACTTAACATCTATTATCGACTTTGCGAAACGAAATGAAGCTGAGGTGCAAGGCTATGCAGCAACATGAAATTCATAATTACTTATACAATTTCTTTGAGGCGAATAACTGTGAAATTTTAGAACGTTCTCCTCATTTATTAGATGTACAGTTAACAATTGAGATGGATAAATTATTAATGAATCGCCCTTTTTATTGGCACTATCTTGAGAAAACAGGAGGCGTACCGAATCCAATGCGCCTTACTCTTATTACAAATCCAGAAAATGAAGAAAATGATGGTGAGCTTATTCACTACGGTTCACCACGTCTACATCAAATTTTCCAAACGACAAAAGAATTAGGCTCATACATACGTTTATATGAGGATGTAAAACATAATGGGGCAACACATACACCGCTCCACCCTTGGCTCGGTATTAATATAAAAGTTTCCTATCAATGTGATCGAAAAAAAGACATCCTTCACTCGATTGGTATTCATCTCATTTCTGGAACAATGATGGCAAACTTTCATGAAACATTAACAAACATTAAACTTACACCAAAAATACCTGATTTTTGTTTTACGCTCTCGCCCATCATTAAACCTCAAAGTGGTTTACAACGCATAGAAGACGCTTTAAAAAATATAATTGCAGAAGATGACCATACGTGGGCAAAAGAAGCAAGAGTGCGTTGGAATCATGATTTAGACCTTTTAAACCGTTTTTATGAAGAAAGTGACGAACTTCCTGAGAGCTATGAAATTGAAAAACAAGCTCTGCAAGAACAGTATGAACCACGTATTACAGTGCAAATTATTAACGGTGGACTCTTTTATGTTACCGCGAATCATTTTCTATCAAAATAAAGCTCCTTCTGCTTTAGAAGGAGCTTTATTTCGAGTTATTCTCTATCCTCATTACGCTCTTGTTGTTTTTGCTTTGCCATGCGTTTTTGATACGCACGATCCTTCGCGCTCACATGATTTGCATCAGTTGGAAGATTTTCTTTCGAACGTCCAATTCCATTGCTCATCTTTCCCACTCCTTTTTACGTTTTTCAGAATACATGTTTATTTTCAGCTAGAGTTACAATCCTTATACAAAAAAAAATAAGAGCAGCCATTGGCCACTCTTACTCGCTCACATATTTTTGAAACATATCATGGATGCCTTTATTTACTAGGTTCGAGATCTGCTCGTCAGATTTATTCGGATAACGATCACGCAATCTGATAGATGCCTTCACCATTAAATTTTCTAATACAGAACGGCCACCTTCTCCATAAATAATTTCAGCATATTTAACAAGCCTTCCATCCTCTACTGTTGCTGGATTATGATTGAAGAAAAATTTACTCATTGTCTCCACCTCTCTCTTTTGATAACGTTTACATTTATATAGATTATTTATGTTATTTATTTCACAATATTGTATGCATGTATATTTAATTAGTTTCATTATAAAGCAACATATAGATAGTAAATATGTGATTTTCCGTCCATTTTGTGAACAAATCAAAATGAAAGCGTTTCCTTTATTATATACTAAAAAAACTTACTACGCTAGGGGCAATTTTTTTCAATCTACTAACCCCTCGAAAATTGATATATTTTTTCTTTTCCCATTAAACCTTATACAATTTTCAGAAATTATATTATAAAATATATGTATGACTTAAGGAGGCTTTGTATGAATCAAAATAAAAAAGCTATATTAGATCTTGTCTTTTATCTCGTAATCCCATTCCTCATTTGGAAATTTGCAAAACCTTATATCGATCCTTATTACGCGATGTTACTTTCCTCTGTTCCGGGGATTATTTATACACTGTATACCTTTAAAAAAGAAAAACAGTTTAACGTGACAGGGTTCTTTATTTTAATTACACTTATTTCTAATACAACGGTAGATTTATTATCTGGGTCAGCTGAACGAATGTTGTGGAATGATGCATATTATCACATCGTACTCGGTATTATCGTCATCTGTACAATTTTCATAAAAAAACCACTCATGTTATATTTCGCTGCGGATATTGCAGCGCTGCAAGGGCATGACCGCGATAAAAGTCGTGAGCTTTATCGTGATAGTCGTATCTATCCAGCACTACAATATTTAACGTTATTTTTCGGGCTGCAATTTATATTAAAAAGCTTTTTAAAAATTTATTTCATCTCTGTTTTTGGTGTAGATGGCTATGGTGAAATGAGAGCGATTATGACCGCTGTCGGCTGGGGCATTTCTATTTGTATCGGAATAGGGTTCGTATGGGTTAACAATAAAATACATGCCGTTACGGAAGAAAAAGAATCCGTGCAGTAAATAAAAATCCCCTAGTGTAATACGACACTAGGGGATTTTTGGTTTGCTAGACATATGACTAAAATTTAACTTGATTTTTTTCTTTTACTTTTTACATTTCGGTAAAACAAAGCAGCACTCAGCGGCATAACACCGAACCACTTATTCATAAATGGCTCTTTTTCAGCACGGCGTTGTTCTTTCTTTTGTTTTCGATCTTCTTTTGGAGCATCCATATACGACACAAACTGCTGCGTCACAAAGCGAACATAATCATTAGTAGACATATTATCATCACCTCTACTTGATTAGTATGTCCACTTTTTTATACATTAATCTTTTCCTTTAACTCATTCATAATTTGCCTTACAGACTTATTTGTCGTATCGATATGAATGTGAGCCTCTTCATAATAAGCTCGGCGTGATTCAAATTTCTTTACGAATGCATCTATATCTTTCTTTTGAAATAGTGGACGTGTCGTATCTTCACGAAGCCTTTCTGCAATTACATGCGGATCACAATATAAATACACGACAGTTCCGTTCTCTTTCATCCACTTGCGATTTTCCGCTCGTTCAATAATTCCCCCACCAGTTGTAATAATGACATTATGGACTGGTAGCGAACGTAACATTTCGCTTTCATATTCCCGAAAAGCCATTTCACCTTCTTCGGCAAAAATATTTCGAATTGCCTTCTCTTGCTTCTCTTCAACTTTTTGATCAGTATCTACAACATCTATTTGAAGTTCTTTACTTAACGCTTTTCCAATTGTTGTTTTTCCTGCTCCCATATAGCCGGTTATGTATATAGATTTCATTTTCTGTCCTCTCAATCGTCATTTATTAATTGTTATTATAACGAAAGATGCTACTTTGTTTAATAAAAAACGTTTTGTTCTTATACTATGAAGAACAAAACGTAACACTCGCTTTTATTTATAAGTACCTCTTCTCACCCACTGCGTTGCAATCCATTTCTCGCCTTTCGTTACAGGTGCCCCTCCGTGTAACGTAAGCTCATTTAGTGATTGATCTTGATAAAAATACTCAAAGTATACTGCCATTCCCTTTCTAGGGTGTACAGAAAGATTTAATTTCGGGAAGTACGTTTCCCCGCCTTCTTCTACATCATTTAAGTACATTACAAGCGTACTAATACGATTGTTAGCAGCTGATCTACTATGTTCCGCAAAATAATCATAGTGTGCTTTATATTGTTGATCCACTTCATAATTTAAAATGTGCAATCCTTCACCATGCGACGCAGGAACATTCATGATAGATGAAATTCGTTTTTCAATCTTTAAAGTAAGTTCACTGTCTTCTAAAAATGCACCGCTACTTGTTCGAATATCATTTACATCACGTGATGAACCAACTTTAGAACGCTTCATTTTATTTTTAGACATTTCAATTAATTCATCACACTCTTCATCACTCAGTACATTTGCTAATACGACAATAAGAGGTTCTTCGAATTTTGAAATAATGTGTATTTCTCTATCTTCTGTCATAATCGTATTTCCTTTATGATCAAAAATAGTTTGTTCCTTATTTTCACCTATTTGATTGTTGTTTGTCATTTCCCTATTCTCCCTAAAAATAATGATTGGATAGCATGAATATATCACATTCTTTCTACCTTTCTCTTTTTTGAGAAAATTTAAACTTTTAATCATTATATTTATCCATTTCTTCTAAAAAATCAATTCAATTTACAATAGAAATCCCTGGTTTTTCTTCGTATTTTTTACATATTATCCTTCTATCCAATCGACTATTTTTCCATCCTTTTTTCTATACCGAAAGCTCACCGTATAGAAAGCTTCCTGTTTGAGTGTGCACTGTAACGCAACGAGAATTAAATCATTTTCAAAGACATAATTTCCACTCGCTTCTCCCTTTTCATACTGAAAGAAGAATGTACCTTCATTTTCTTGTTGCTGTAAGTCTTTTTTTATATCTGTAATAGATCGGTTAAGTAGTTCATCCAGTAAAAACTTTTGTTCTATTTCTATATAAAAATTTTTATCTGTAAACAACATATTTGTTTCGTATATAAAAAAAGAAGTTAATAAAATAAGAAAGATAATCGTCCCAGGCATTGTAAATCCATTTTGCTTTCTCATACGTTTATTCCTATTTCGCTATATCGCATAACTACACCTTCATATATTTCCCCACTAGTATCTTTCACATTTATAATGAGTACATGAGGTGTTAGTTTGTAAGAAACCGTTCCAATATTTTGTAAAACAACTTCCCTCCCGCGCCTATTTACCTTTCTTATAAGACGACTATTCTCTTTTTCATACGATACTTCACTCCCATTACGCGATCGGAATCGTAAAATACTTTCTCCATTTTCAAATGCTAGCTGTTCTCCAGATGATACTTCACGAAACTCCAATTGCATTTGACCTAAAAACACATTCCACTCCCAATCATTTAACCCTTTCGACTGTTTATTTTCCATTTCAATGAAATGTAGGCGGGGAAAGAGCAAAAAAAATATTGATAATAGAAACAGACATACAATCATTTCTATTAATGAAAAACCAAATTCTAATTTATTTTTTCTCCTACATAAAAGCATTGTTCCATCATTCTGTCTTTCACATCTCTCCACATGGTACAAACTTCGTTGCCTCCCCAATATGTGTAATACACAATTCCATTTATATTCTTTTCTATTATTCGCTTTTCTTCATTTCCATACATATATATAGCTGCTTCTTTTTTTAATAACCCAGATGCCTTATAACGAATTTGTATATTTTTTCTTTCTTGCATAACTAATGCTGTTTGCGGTAGTAGTAACGATACAGCCATCATTAAAACACTTAACGATACAATCATTTCAGCCATTATGGATCCTTTTTGACATTTCACGATACGTAAATCTCCCTCTTCCAAGCTGAAATACAATTTCATATTTATAATTTCTATACGAAATTATAATCGTACCACCTCTATTAATATTTCCACTTGGATTATATGTCATCGGATTTGGAAACGTATGCAAATCGATTTGTATATCTTCTTCATACTCTCGCTTGACGATATAATACTTTGTACCTGACTCTTTTATAGCATACATATTTCTATCTTTATGCCAACGTAATGTATAGTGCTTTTGACGGTTTATCGCTAATTGCTGCATATATAAAATATCATTTGAAAACTGTCTCAAAAATTGTTCAACTTTTTGTCGCTCGTATAAGGAATGAACACTAAAATACGTAACTATACTTAATACAGAAATAGCAAATAAAACGAGTAACATTTCTAAAAAAGTAAATCCTTGCTGTTTCACAATGCCCTAATTGATACTGTGCCATCATCTGATATATGAATAGATTCGCCATTCGGACACTTATCAGCTGTAATATACTTTTCATCTGCCAGTTCTTTTAACGATGGAATTTTATTATGTTGTAATTGATATACTTGTATTTGCGCTTCTATAGATTTCACGTAAGCTGCACACCCTTTTCCTTGGACCGATGAGCGCTGTGTAACTACATTCGGAATAATTAATAGTAATAATATAGTTATGACAACCATTACTAATAGCATCTCTAACAGAGTAAATCCTTCCTCATTTTGCATACAAATGCCCCCTAAATAGAATCCATCATTTGAAACATCGGCATAATCATCGCTAAATACATAAGGACAACGATTCCTCCAATACATGTAAATAAAATAGGCTGAATGATAACTAACATATGTTTAATTTTCCGTTCCATCTTTTCCATAATAAGATCGCTATAGTCACCTAATTCAATCCCTAAATTGCCGTTTGCTTGTCCATGGGTAATAACATAAGAAAGTTCTTTCTCGTAATACCCACTTTTAGCAATGATAGATTGTAACTGTTCTCCTCCAATTAATTGTCTTTCAATCCGGCTCGCTTCATATTGAAAGAACGGATGATATCTTTGCTCCATCATTATTGTTAAAGCTTCGCATACTGATAGTCCACCATTTAATAAACCACTCAACTGAGTAGCAAAATAATGTGAATGCTTTAAAATAAGAAATGTTTTGATGAGAGGAATACGAAGCATGATTTTTACCTGTCTAATATGTGGAAGTTTCCTAAAATACAACATATATAAACTACATCCAATAATAACAGTTAAAATAGCGGTTAAAATAATGTAAGGTAGCAGTTTTATTGCACTTAGAATTTGTTCTGTAAGTAGTGGTGTATTAGAACCGAACGAACTATAAACCATTTCAACCTGAGGTAATAAAATAAGTTTAAAAATAAAAAGCATGATTAGTAAAAAAAACATCAAAAACATAGGATACTGCATTATTTTCATCATGTCTCTCCTATACTTATCTTTCTTATAAAGAAGTGCACTTCCTTGTTGCAAAGCAAAAGAAATATCACCATGTTGCTCGGCATAAAATAAATAACTTAACATGTCCTGATGAAACTTTAACTGATGAAAAGAATCGTGTAGACTTTTCCCATCTTTTAACCCCTCAATCATGCCCTGCAATTGTACTTTCTTTTCTACAGGTAATTGAAACTGTAAAAATTCTAATGCTTGTAAAAGAGAGTAGCCTTTTTCTAATAATTCTCCTAAACGTTTCAACAATACTACTTGATCACTTAAACTCCAAGTTTTCTTAAACATAAACATCTTCTTCTAAAAAACCTAAAGCATATCCTTTTCGTATTGACGATTCTAAAGTCTCATGTTTGTAAGTAACACATTCTCCATCTGCTTCTTTAAGCGCTTGTTTTAACTCATATCCATATAGTAGCTCATAAATGCTTGCTTGCCTTACTTGCCTCATTGATTTACATAAAATTGAGCACTTTCCTCTGCAAAACGGACACTTCAATTCGACAAGTCGCTGTGCAGCCACAGCCAATAAAGACTGTTCAATCTCTTGCCTCGTTATACCATAATCCATGAAACGAATGATTGCTCCTTTCGCATCATTCGTATGCAGCGTTGTCATTACTAAATGTCCTGTCAAACTTGCTCTTATAGCTATTTTTGCTGTTTCTTCATCACGTATTTCACCGACTAAAATAATATCTGGATCATGACGTAAAATAGCCTTTAATCCTGTTTCATATGTGAGACCCGCTTTTTCATTTATTTGAATTTGTAATACATCGTCACTTCTTTTTTCAACCGGATCTTCAAGTGTAATGATGCGGCGTGTTTTCTTTTTTCTAATTACCTCTAATAATGCATACATTGTCGTCGTCTTCCCAGATCCAGTCGGTCCAGTAAACACGAGTAGCCCCTGTGAATAGCGTAAAAACGAGAGTAGTTTTGCTGCTGTACTTGGAAATAACGAAAGATGTGATAAGGGCTGAACAGATGCTTGTAAATGGAGGCGAATAACAAGACTTTCTTGATATACTGTTGGAAGTGTTGAAAGGCGTAAATACACTTCTTGTCCATCAATTTGCAAATACAACGAACCATTCTGTGGCTTCCGTTTCTCTCCTATGTCCATAGATGCTAAAAATTTGAAATGTGAGACAAGTTTTTCTCCAAACTCCTTTTCAATACACTGTCTCGTCATTAAATCTTTTCCTATACGTAGTTGCACCGCTACATCCTTCTGCCGGGGCACAATATGTAAATCTGACGCTTGTACCCTACACGCTTCTTTTAAAATTGCATTCGCAAAAATTTCAATCCCATTCATCACTTTTCCCTCCTCACTATGTATATAGCATGAAAACATGCGCAATAAAAATTGGGACTTTTGTATTTTCAATAGAAGAAAAAGGAAAAATATGTTTGTGAAATTATGAACAATTTCCGAATTATTGTCTGAAATTACCTATACTTATGTTTATCTGTATTATAATGTTATTATCTTGGATAAAGTGATAAAGGTGGAGATCCTCATGGAACAAGCTTTAAAAATTACAGGTGTTTTAGCTGACCCAACTCGTTATTACATTTATAAATATATTTCGCAAAAACATAGTTACGTAACGGTACAAGAAATTGCAGATGAATTCGATATTCATCCAAACGTAGCACGTTTACATTTATCTAAATTAGAAGATGTTCATATGCTTAAATCGGAAACGAAGAAAACTGGAAAAGGCGGAAGACCAAGCAGATTATATGTCTTATCTGAAGATGTTATTCAATTGCAATTTCCATTCCGTGATTATCAATTGTTAGCAAGAATCGCATTCAATTCTTTACTTAGCCTTGGCGCTGCTGGTGAGAAAGCGCTATACGAAACAGGAAAACAATTTGGGGCAGAATTAATGCAACAACATATGCTGCGTTTAAATGTGAGTGAAGATGCTTTAACAGTGGAACAAAAGGTTCAAATTGCAAAAGAAGCTTTCTCAACAGCTGGCTTATCACCTGCATTTGAATTAAGTGCAGATGGAACAAAAATTTTCTATGATGTACACAATTGTCCATTTAAGGAAGTTGCTGTTCATCACCCAACTGAAATTTGTAACATGCACGGAGATATGATGAAAGGAATTTTTGAAATCCTATTCCCTAACATGGAATTAACTCGAAATGATAGTCTATTAGATGGATGTAAATCTTGTAATTATAAACTAACAATTTAATTTCTCATATAAAAAGAAGCCATTTATAAATGGCTTCTTTTTATATGAACGAATATTTACAATAGTAAGAAAAATAAACTATAATGAGGTGAGGTTTACTTTTTTTAGAAAAGGAGGGAGATGGCATGGAGCGCATGTTTCGCGTTCTCGGCTTTTGGACTGGAATTTTCTCGGTTATGTTTTACGTAGGGGATATGCAACAGGCCGCACTACTATTTTTAGGACAAACAGGATTCTTCGTACTTTTAAGCTATTTAAAATTAACAGAGCGTATGTATATATACGTATTCGGGGCATATTTAACTGTTTTCTTCATAGGATTTACATACTACACGACATTCTTACTTGTGCCTGGAGCTGGACATTAAAAGATGGCATTTTGCCATCTTTTTTTAATTCCGTAATTTCCTAGTTGACTTATAGGTTTTATTACCTTATATTCTATATAACAGATTGGAATTAGGGGGAATCAACATGAATACACTGCTTGTCGGAATTAACGTTGCAGTCATGCTCATCTTAGTTGGCGTATTATATTATATGCAACGTAAGCATGTATCTTTTAATAAACGTGTATTTACCGCTTTAGGAGTCGGTATTTTATTCGGTCTTATATTACAATTTATTTATGAGCCAACTTCTAAAGTAATTATTGAATCAAATACTTGGTTTGGCTTAATCGGTAACGGTTATGTAAAATTACTTCAAATGATCGTTATGCCACTTATTTTAGTATCTATTATTTCAGCATTTACAAAATTACAGTTAACGAAAAATCTTGGTAAAATTAGTGGCCTTATTATCGGTATTTTAATTCTTACTACAGGAATCGCTGCAGCTGTCGGTATCGCTGCAAGTGCAGGATTTGATGTATCTGCAACAGGCCTACAACAAGGTGATGCAGAATCTGCTCGTCTGAAACTAGTTGAAGAAAGATTTACTTCTATTGAAAAGACAACAATTCCAGATAAATTATTAGAGCTATTACCTACAAATCCGTTTCTTGATTTAACAGGCGCTCGTCCAACATCAACAATTTCTGTCGTAATATTTGCAGCCTTTATCGGCATTGCCTTTATAGGTGTAAAACGAAAATATCCAAAACAAGCAGAGCTATTTAAGAATATGCTTGATGCTGTATATGCAATCGTAATGCGTATGGTAACATTAATTTTACGCCTTACTCCATACGGCGTATTAGCTCTTATGGCAAAAACAGTTGCTGGTAGCGATATAAATGCTATTTTAAAACTTGGTAACTTCGTGTTAGCCTCTTACGTAGCACTTATCGTAATGTTTATCATTCACTTATTATTAATTGCATTGTCTGGTTTAAATCCAATTCAATATTTGAAAAAAGTGTTCCCTGTACTAACTTTTGCATTCACATCTCGCTCTAGTGCTGGTGCGATGCCATTAAATATTGAAGCTCAAAAAGAAAAGCTTGGTATTTCCGAAGGAATTGCAAACTTCGCAGCTTCATTTGGGGTATCTATCGGACAAAACGGTTGCGCAGGTATTTATCCAGCAATGCTTGCAATGATGGTCGCTCCAACTGTAGGAATTGATCCATTACAACCACAATTTATTTTAACTTTAATCGCTGTTGTTGCTATTAGCTCATTCGGTGTTGCCGGAGTTGGTGGCGGCGCAACATTCGCAGCTTTAATCGTACTATCTACGATGAACTTACCAATCGGTATTGTTGCTCTAGTTATCTCGGTTGAGCCATTAATCGATATGGGGCGTACAGCTCTTAACGTAAGTGGTTCTATGACAGCAGGTCTTATTTCAAGTAAATGGCTTGGTGAATTAGATCAAGATACGTACAATCAAGATGATACAAAAACTGGTGAAATTGCTTCATAATGAAAAAAGACGCTAACATACAATTGTTAGCGTCTTTTTTATTCCGTTCCCTCTTTATAGATTTTATCTTGAGAATTATCACTCCAAGTATTCTTCTAGTTACTCTTTTAACTCTTCCTCAATCTCATAACAAGATTCATCAGCGAGTTCCCCTACTTTCTTACTCCCCAAAATGTTTGATTGAATTGGCATTCCTAAAAAGATTCTTTCGCATTTCCAAATTAGAATATTATGAAATTCAATCATCTCTTTTTCTTCATCTAATATAGCTATAGCAACTGATGAATAATAACCCACCTCAAAGGGATTCTCTTTTTCTCTTGCAAATCCCATATCTAATTCCATGTGTTTTTCTATTTATAAATGCGAATACTCTTTATGCAGTTTAAGTGATATTCGCTCTATTTCCTTCTCCATACATTGAATGTTCTCTTTTAACTCCAACGTAAACTCCTGTTCTTTATATTTTATTTTCGCCTCCTTAAACATAGAAAAAGAGAATACAATAACATATCCTCTTTCCTCAAATATATTTCATTATCTCACAGCCCGTCCTTTTCACAAATAACCATTTTGTTCGCACCATTTATGAAATTGTCCTACGTCTACTCCAACTAACACGATATCCTTTAGCTCTACATCAATGATTTGTTCTCCAATTACAATAGCAAACTGCGATGCTAATTTTGTCTTGTTTTTCTTTACAATTCCAATTCGGTTCCGATGCGGTCCATCTTTTATATATGCTTTTTGTCCTACAATATCAAAGTTCAAGATTCTCACCTCTTTTACTGCGCTCAAATTGGAAATACGATCTCCACCTCGGAAAATTTCCTTTCATTGCACTATTTCTCTATATATATGACGAAACAATAAAAGAGTCCTTCCTTCTTTACAATTATTTTTTCTTTGTTTCATTTTTGTGATTGAAACGTAAAGTTTATAATAAAATACATTTGGAAGCGCTTTCTATGTAATTTTTTATGTTATAATATATAAGTAGAACTTCGCAAAGAGGGTTAAAAAATGAATACAAAAATGATTAAAAAAGTAATTGAAGCATTAAAAGTATATGGCTTTCAGGATGTATCATTCTGTGACAAAACGAAGCAATTTTTATTTCATAACGAAACCGATATTATGAGCGGCTATGCAGAAATAACATATAGTAGTCAATTTGAAAAATTCAACGTACAAATTCATCCAATTGAAACACATCACCAAGCAGAGTTACAAGAGATTGAAAGACATATACAAGCTTGTATAAGAAAAGTGGAATATTTAAACGCACTTCTTACCGGGCAGACAAAACTAGATGATAAAATTATTATTATGTAAAAAAGAACGTGATCCAATCACGTTCTTTTTTCATTATACGTTCATCTTTTCCTTTAGTTGTAATCCTGTAACAGATTCTAATACATCCATCGATTCTCCAAATGTCATATCAAAAATTGTCTTGTCCTCTATGTATGGAAATTGTCTGAAACGCTTTTCTAACACCTTCACAGCATCTGATGTAAAGCTTGCACTATCAATGCCAAATTCTGTTTCAAGAAGAACTATCCAATCTAGCACATGAAAACCTAATCCATTGACGAATGAAATAAGTTTTTCTTCTGGGTTTGAAGATAAGAATACTTGGCGTTCCATCTCACTAAAAAGTTCTTCTCCTAAGATTTCAGCTAACTCATCATCATGTTCACGTTCAACAAGTTCTTCGTAGCCGTAATCATCCACAAGCTCTTCTACTTCTTCACTATCCTGACAAAGCAATTGACTAAGAAGTGCCTCTTTCTTAAATTCACTATTTTGTACGACTTCTAAAAAGCTCGTTTCCCATCCATTTTCTAATTTCATATTATGTACTCCTTTATATACGTTTCTTATCATCACTGTACCCAAAAGATCACTTTTATAACCTTTTAGGTAGTTACTATTATTTCATATGATTCATAACATAAGATGCAAACTCAGCTACATCTCCTTCAAAAATATTTATTTCCGGCAAGTGATAGAACGTTGTTTGGAGCGGGTTTTCTGCCTGATATACATATATCGTTTTCTCTAGTGCAATCGCCATTCCAAACTCTGTATGGCTCCCGTTTCCGCCATCTAATATAAGTAAAAATACATCCGCTTTTTTTACAGCGTTTTGTTCTGCCTGACCAATTTCTCTTAATTGTTCTTCATTCGCTACTCTTTCGTTTTTTGTCCAATCATATGTATGGTGCCATCCTGCATGTTTCAGTTCATTTGCTACGGAACGTACAAGATGTTTATTTTGGAAACCTGAGGCGATATAAAAATTCATTTATATACACTCCTTCATTATGTATGGGGAAACTCCTTTTTAGCGTTATTTGTTATAGCTATAATAAAGAACAACTTCAAAAAAAATCCCCATCTTTAAAACTTATTTGCGTTTAAATGATGGGATGCTTCATGGTCTTCTTTTATTTTTTGTTTTTTATAACTTTCATCAGCTAACATTTCTAGTTCAGCTGTTATCTCTGACTTTTCAAGCTCTCTTTCTTGCGAAAATTTCCTTGAAATATAAACAATAACACTACCAACGTACAACACAAAGCATATAATAAGTGCAGTATTTTCATAGAGACTTAGCTCCAACACAGTCACTCCTAATCCATTCGTATTTTCACGCTTCATTAATTGGAATTTCCCTATTAACCCATTTGTTATCCCGCTATTTGAGGGCAGTAAGACTCCCTCCTCAAAATTCAGTAAAAGTAAAGAAGTTAGATGTGGGATGCACCCAACTGATTAAAGTTTCACTTTATTGTAACATAAAAATATCAATTCTTGGAATCTTTCACCCTACTAAAAGAGGCATGATTGTTTCATCATGCCTCTGAAATATTTTGAATGATTGTTTTAATTGCTTCTTTTCCATTATATTTTTTTAGTGCTGTTTTATACTTCTCATTATTTTGATTCAATTCTTCGACATACTTTATAAGAGATTTTACAGTTACATCTTCTTCATATAATACGGAGGCATACCCTTTCCTTTCAAAGGACTCTGCATTTAATATTTGATCTCCACGGCTTGCAAATTTCGATAATGGAATTAAAACCATCGGCTTTTGTAATGTTAAAAATTCAAAAATTGCGTTGGAGCCCGCGCGTGAAATAACAAAATCTGTTACCGCTAATATATCTGGCAGTTCCCCATGTACATATTCAAATTGTCTATATCCATCTTTATTTTGTAAACTTTCGTCAAGGTTACCTTTTCCGCAAAGGTGAACAATTTGATACTTGTTAAGAAGTTCTGGTAATGCTTCTCGAGCCGTATCATTAATTTTTTTCGCGCCCAAGCTGCCCCCCATAATCGTAATAACTGGCTTTTTACGTGAAAAACCTAAAAATGCTAAACCTTTTTCACGATTTCCCTTCAGCACTTCTTCACGTACAGGAGATCCCGTATATATTACTTTTTCTTTCGGTAAATGTTTCGCTGCTTCTTCAAATGTAACAAATATTTTCGAAGCAAAACGAAGCGCAATTTTATTTGCTAGTCCTGGCGTCATATCAGATTCATGTAATAAAACTGGTACTCTATTTAGCCATCCTCCAATTACGACTGGTACAGATACGAAACCGCCTTTTGAAAAAATCACATCTGGTTTTAGTTTTCGAATCCTTACATACGCATCCATAACACCCTTCATTACAAGAAAAGGATCTTTTATATTTTTCAAATCAAAATAACGACGTAGCTTTCCACTCGAAATACTATAGTAGGGAATGCCTTCCTTTTCTATAATCGTTTTCTCAATACCTTGATGAGAACCAATATAAGAGATATCCCAGTTGTCTTCCTGTAAATATGGGATAATGGCTAAATTAGGTGTTACATGTCCTGCCGAACCGCCACCTGTAAAGACTATTTTCTTCATACGTCTCCCCCTTCAAGACTATAATACACTAAAATATCTTGCCTCAGGGTGAGAAAATACCATAGCCGTTACGGATGCTTCTGGCTCCATCATGAATCCTTCTGTTAATGAAATACCTATTTCCTCTGGATGAATTAAGCGAAATAGCTTTTCTTGATCTGCAAGTTCTGGACACGCTGGATAACCAAATGACACACGTATTCCTCTATATTTCGTACGGAAACGTTCTTCCATCGTCAGTTCAGGTGAGTCCGGAATGCCCCAGCGATCACGAATGAGCATATGTGTTTTTTCAGCAAGTCCTTCTGCTAATTCAAGCGCTAACGATTGAATGGCATGACTACGTAAGTAATCACCTTTCCCCTTCCACTCTTCAGCAATGTCCCGAACTCCTTCCCCAACCGTAACAGATAAGAAAGCAACATAGTCCATCTCATCTCCAATTGGGCGCAAATAATCACTTAAAGTACGATAGGGGGCCTTTCCTTGTCTAGGGAATGTGAAACGCTCTATAACACGCGTATGATCTTCTGGATCATATATTACAATGTTTTGTCCGTCGCTTTGCGCTGGGAAAAATTGATACACTGCTTTCGGCTTTAACCAAGATTGTCCTTCCTGCAATAATTCATCTATTAAATCATTTAATTCATGCGCTCTCTTATCTCCCTCTTTCAAAAGCTTCTTCACATTTCCTTTTAATCCAAGGTGATGCCCAAGTAGCATTTGTCTATTTAAAAATGGGGCGAGATGAAGGGCCGGAATATCGCGTAATACAATTCGTTTTGTTGAATCAGGCACGATAACTTCAGCCTTCGGTAATAGCTCAATTACTGCTGGAATTTCTACTTTCTTCTCCTCTTTTTTTACGATATGAAGATGACGTTCTTTTTTATCCTGTTTCATCTTCTCACGCTCTTCTTCTTTTTGAAGCTTATTAATAATATCGAGCCCCGTCATCGCATCACTCGCATAACAAACGAGCCCTTTATATGATGGTGAAATCCGATTATCTGTAAACTTTCTCGTTAACGCTGCACCACCTACAACAATGGGCACATCAATATTTGCTGCTTTTAAATCTTCAGCAGTCGTTACCATTTGTTGCGCTGATTTTACTAATAAACCTGAAAGACCTATAATGTCTGGCTTCTTTTCTTGTACTTCTTGAACAATTCGATCCGAACGTACATTAATTCCTAAATTAATAATCTCATATCCGTTATTCGCTAAAATAATTTCAACGAGATTTTTCCCAATATCATGCACGTCACCTTTTACAGTTGCTAATAACACTTTCCCTTTTTTCGCACTATCACTAGATTCCATATGTGGCTCTAAATAGCTTACAGCGGCTTTCATACTTTCGGCACTTTGCAATACTTCAGCAACAATAAGTTCATTATTATTAAATAGTCGTCCTACCTCGTCCATCCCTGTCATAAGCGGACCGTTAATAATATCAAGAGGTTTTCTTCCTTCTTCAAGTGCAAGACTTAAATCCTCGTGTAATCCTTGTTTCGTACCTTCTACAATATAATTTGCTAGTCTTTCATCAAGCGTTAACGTTTCTTGCACAACGACATCTTTCTTTTTAGCAACTCGGTAAAAATTTGTAAATTCTTCCAATGTCTCTTTCGTCGTTTCAAACAGTAATGCATCTGCAAGTCGTTTTTCTTCCTCTGGAATCGACGCATAGCGTTCTAATTTTTCCGTATTCACAATCGCGTAATCTAATCCTGCTTTCGTAGCATGGTATAAAAAAACTGAATTTAATACTTCACGTCCAGCCGGTGGTAAACCAAATGATATGTTACTTACACCTAAAATCGTTAAACACTCTGGTAACGCTTCTTTAATAAGGCGAATTCCTTCTATAGTCGCTGCCGCTGAACCAATATATTCTTCATCACCTGTCCCTACTGGAAACACAAGTGCATCAAAAATAATATCTGACGGGCGTATCCCATACTTCTTTGTAAGTAATTCATAGCTTCTTTTTGCAATTTCTATCTTTCGTTCCGCACTAACCGCCATACCGTCTTCATCAATTGTTCCTACAACTATAGCGGCACCATACTTCTGAAGAAGCGGTGTCACTTTTTTAAATCGTTCTTCTCCATCTTCTAAATTAATTGAATTAATAACAGCTTTTCCTTGAATATAAGTAAGAGCTCGCTCCATCACATTTTCATCTGTTGAATCAATCATAATCGGTACTTTTAAAACTTTCGTAACTTCTGCTAAGAAGTTTTCCATATCTTCTATTTCATCGCGATCAGGATCTGCCATACAAATGTCAATAATATGAGCATTTTTCTTCACTTGCGCTCTTGCCACTTCAGCAGCCTCTTCAAATTTCCCTTCTGCTACTAATCGTTTAAATTTACGTGACCCAATAACATTCGTTCTTTCACCCACAAATAACGGTCTCATAGACTCATCATATTGCAGTGCTTCTAATCCACTAACTCCATGTCCTTCTCTCTCATGATGGTCACGAGGCTTAAGAGGTGCTAGCGCGGATTTCATTGCTTTTATATGTTCTGGTGTCGTGCCACAACAACCACCAATAATATTAACCCATCCTTCTTCAGCAAATCGCTTCACCTTTTCAGCAAGAGAAGATGGAGATTCATGGTAATGTCCATCTTCATCAGGAAGACCTGCATTTGGATAACAAGAAATGTAACACTCCGATAAATCAGATAGTGAACGAATATGGTCCCTCATAAACTCCGGACCAGTCGCACAGTTTAACCCAACAGATAATGGTTTCATATGTTCTACTGATAAATAAAAAGCTTCAATTGTTTGCCCAGCCAGAGTCGTTCCCATTGGCTCAATCGTTCCTGAAATCATAATAGGAACCGTTTTTTTCAGTTCTTCAAATGCAGCTTGAATTCCAATATAAGCTGCTTTCACGTTACGCATATCTTGACTCGTCTCAACGAGTAATACATCAACTTCTCCTTTTAATAATCCTCGTGCTTGCCTTGTATAAGCCTCAATCAATTCTTCAAAAGTCACACCACCAGTAACACTAATTGCTTTCGTTGTTGGTCCCATCGCTCCCGCAACATATACTTCCTTCCCGCTTTCTTTAACAGCTTGCTTCGCCAAAAGTGCTGCCTTTTCATTTAGTTCTTCATCTAAATGAGACAGCTCATAATCACTTAGTACAATATTCGTTGCCCCAAATGTATTTGTTTCAATAATATCCGCTCCAGCTTCAATATAAGCTTTATGAATCTTTAAAATAACGTCTGGTCTTGTTTCTACTAAATATTCATTACAGCCCTCGTACTCTTCCCCTCCGAAATCTTCAGCAGTTAAATCCTCTTGCTGAATCATTGTCCCCATTGCACCATCTAATATTAAAATGCTATTTTTTAATTTTTCTTCTATACACTTCATCAATTAATACCTTCTTTCACTTCTTGCTTTTCTCTTACATATTTAACAAGATGTTCTGTAATTTCATACTTTAAAAATGGTGTAATAAGATAAATACCATTAAAATATTTCATCGCTGCGTCAATCAATTCTTGTGAAATGCGAATCCCTTCCTCAATTGCTGCCTCTTTCGTTTCATGTCCATCCATTCTCTCTCTTATTTCTTCAGGAAGAGTAATACCCGGCACCTCAAAATGAAGAAAATCTGCATTCCGCTTACTTACTAACGGCATAATTCCAATAAAAATAGGTTGTTCCAAATGCTTTGTCGCTTCATACACTTCTTCAATTAACTTGATATCATAAATTGGCTGAGTTAAAAAATACTCCGCTCCAGCATCTATTTTTCGTTCCATCCGCTTAACCGCTGCTTTTAAGTGCCTTACATGAGGATTAAATGCGCCGCCTACAGAAAACCTTGTCGCCGGTCCAATTGATTTCCCTAAAATTGAACGTCCACCGTTCATTTCTTTAATCATTTTAATAAGCTCAATAGAGGATAAATCATATACAGAAGTGGCACCGGGAAAATCACCAACGCGCGCTGGATCACCAGTTAAAGCTAACACTTCTTCCATCCCTAACGCCGATAAACCTAACAAATGAGATTGTAGTCCAATGACGTTATGATCTCTACACGTTAAATGCGTCAATACCGGGATATCATGCTTCGTTAATAACGCACCCATTGCCATATTAGAAACACGAGGTGATGCTAATGAATTATCTGCTAGAGTAATAGCATCTGCTCCCGCTCTTTTTAACGCTCTTGCTCCTTCAAAAAAACGCTGTGTATCTAACGTTTTCGGTGGATCTAATTCCACTACAACTGTCGTTTGTTTTTTCGCTTTCTCTGCTAGAGTGACGTGAGCCTTCGAGCGTTTCTCATGCGTATGAACTACTTTCGGCCTTTGAATCGTGTCTTTTTCTATTACAGGGGTAATATTCGCAACAGCGCGCTTCATACTTTGAATATGTTCTGGAGTCGTACCACAACAACCACCCAATAACCGAATACCTTGCTCAATAAATCTCGGTGTCATCGCTTCGAAATAAGCTGGGCTTCCCTCATATACGTAACGTCCCTCCACATAATTCGGGAGACCTGCATTTGGGTATGCTGATAAATAGCCATTTTGCGGAATCGATATCATTTTGAAAGCTTCCGTCATATGAAGCGGCCCTAGTTGACAATTCAATCCAACAACATTTGCACCGTAATCTATAAGTTGCTTTAATATTTCATTGACATCATTTCCATTTTGAGTCGTACCTGCTTCATGTAACGCTAATTGAGCAACAATTGGAATATTCGTTTGCTTACGCAATACTTTAACGGCATGAAGTAATTCAAATTCATCGTAAAAAGTTTCTAATAGTAATCCATCAACCTGTTCTTCTAGTAAAGCCTCCGCCTGTTCAAGTAACATAAACTCTCTTTCCATATCAGTCGTTGTAACAGCTCCGATATGTTTCATACCACCGATTGTTCCTAAAATTGCATTTTTATCTGCCACAGATGCTTTCGCCAGTTTTACTGCCGCTCTATTAATTTCTGTAACTTGATTTTCTAAACCATACATACGTAATTTCGCCTCATTTGCTCCATACGTATTCGTTTGAATTACATCTGCTCCAGCAGCTACATATTGTTTATGAATTGATATAATTAAGTCTGGATCAGATACATTCAATTCTTCAAAACTACTTTGCAAACCATGTGAATGCAATAACGTCCCAACCGCACCATCACCTATTACAATTCCTTTTGATAATAAATCTAGTAATTTCACGAATCTCCCTCATTTCTATCAATATAAAAAACCCCTCTTCACTTTGAAGAGGGGGACATAATCGTTCCTCCTCTTATTATGCAAAACATTCGTTTTGCAGGTATTAGCACCGTTTCAAACATTTCGTTTGAAGGTTGCCGGGTTTCACAGGGCCTTTCCCTCCACCGCTCTCAATAAGAGTTGTCTTTATTATTTTATTTATGTAGCTAAAAGGAAATGTGTTCCCCTTTTAACAATGTTTGTTAATTTTTTATAAATTTAGCATGCACAAAAGTAAAAGTCAATGACAATTGCAGAAAAATAAAAATTATTTAAAATAAAGTTGCAATTCAATTATCTTTTGTTGTAAAGTTAAAAACATAATAAAAATTTCATACGAACATTCTTATCTAGAGAGGTAGAGGGACTGGCCCTGTGACGCCTCAGCAACCATTAACATTTTGTTAATAAGGTGCTAATTCCAGCAAATTGTGAAAGATTTGACAGATGAGAAGAAGACTCTATTCAAACCGAAAGCCTTCTTCTTAGAAGGCTTTTTTTATTTTATATTCACTTAATGTTTCAATTTAAAAAGGAGGAATTTTCACATGTCAACAATCGAAACAAAACTAGCACAAATCGGAAATCGCAGTGAAACTAAAACTGGAACGGTTAATCCACCAGTTTATTTCTCAACCGCTTATCGTCACGAAGGAATTGGTAAATCTACTGGCTTTGACTATTCACGAACTGGCAATCCAACTCGCGGTCTTTTAGAACGGGCGATCGCAGACTTAGAATATGGCGAACAAGGTTATGCCTGTAGTTCAGGGATGGCGGCTGTTCTCCTCGTCCTTTCTCTATTCCGCTCTGGAGACGAACTTATTGTATCTGAAGATTTATACGGGGGAACGTATCGATTATTTTCTGAGCATGAAAAAAAGTGGAATGTTCGATGTAGATACGTAAATACACAGTCTATTAAACAAATTGAGCAAGCTATCACAACTGAAGTGAAGGCTATTTTTATAGAAACTCCAACTAATCCATTAATGCAAGTTACTGATATTGCTGCTGTCGCAACTGTAGCGAAAAGGCACGGACTACTTCTTATTGTAGACAACACATTCTACACACCTTATATACAGCAACCATTAACAGAAGGTGCTGACATTGTACTTCATAGCGCAACGAAATATTTAGGGGGACATAACGATGTACTAAGCGGGCTTGTCGTTGCAAAAGGAAAGGAACTTTGCGAGGAAATCGCTCATTATCATAATGCATCAGGTGCAGTTTTAAGTCCATTTGACTCATGGTTATTAATTCGCGGTATGAAAACGTTAGCGCTTCGCATGAGACAACACGAAGAAAATGCGAAAGCAGTTGTTGCGTATTTAAACGATGAAGACGGGGTAACAGATGTATTTTATCCAGGAAGAGGCGGCATGATTTCATTCCGCCTTAAAGATGAAGCTTGGATTAATCCATTCTTACAGTCTTTATCCTTAATTACATTTGCCGAAAGTCTTGGTGGTGTAGAAAGTTTAATGACTTATCCAGCAACGCAAACACATGCTGATATTCCTGAAGAAATTAGAACAGCAAACGGCGTATGTAATCGTCTTCTTCGATTCTCAGTTGGCATTGAAAATAGTAACGATTTAATTCAAGACTTAAAGCAAGCTATTAAACTCGTAAAAGAAGGTGTAAGAATATGAGCTATTCTATAGATACACTCTTACTACACAACCAATATAAACATGACTCGCAAACAGGCGCTGTGAACGTTCCTATTTATAACACATCAACTTTTCACCAGTTTGATGTAGATACGTTCGGAAAATATGACTATAGCAGGTCAGGAAACCCAACTCGTGAAGCTCTTGAAGATATCATTGCTTTATTAGAAGGCGGAACAAAAGGATTCGCCTTTGCATCAGGCATTGCAGCGATTTCCACTGCATTCCTCCTTCTTTCACAAGGTGATCACGTACTCATTTCTGAAGATGTATACGGAGGCACTTACCGAGTGATAACTGAGGTACTCTCCCGTTACGGTGTTTCACATACATTTGTTGATATGACCAATTTAGAAGAAATAAAACAAAACATTAAACCAAATACAAAGCTCTTTTATGTAGAAACACCTTCTAACCCACTTTTAAAAGTGACAGATATTCGCGAGGTTTCTAAACTCGCAAAGTCTATTGGCGCTCTTACTTTTGTTGATAATACATTTTTGACACCACTATTCCAAAAACCATTTGAACTTGGAGCTGATGTCGTTCTTCATAGTGCTACAAAATTTATTGCTGGTCATAGTGATGTTACTGCCGGATTAGCAGTAGTAAAAGATGCAGAACTCGCTCAAAAGCTTGGATTTTTACAAAATGCATTCGGTGCTATTTTAGGGCCTCAAGATTGTTCTCTCGTACTTCGCGGTCTAAAAACATTACATGTACGCCTCGAGCATTCAGCTAAAAATGCCAATAAAATTGCACATTATTTACAAGAGCACGCTAAAGTACAAAATGTCTATTATCCGGGATTACAAACACATCTCGGATTTGATATTCAACAATCTCAAGCAACATCAGCTGGCGCGGTCTTGTCGTTTACTTTGCAGTCTGAAGATGCACTCCGCCAATTTTTATCAAAAGTAAAATTACCTGTTTTTGCAGTTAGTTTAGGAGCTGTAGAGTCTATTCTTTCTTATCCAGCAAAAATGTCACATGCAGCACTGTCGCAAGAAGCTCGTGATGAAAGAGGAATCTCTAATTCATTACTTCGGTTATCAGTCGGTCTTGAAAATGTTAACGATTTAATATCCGATTTTGAAAATGCCCTTTCTTATGTAGAAGAACCTATAAATGCATAGAGAAAAAAGAAGATATGAGATTAGGTTTTCATATCTTCTTTTTATGCGGTTTAGTTATATTCATTTGAATTTCTTCTTTTCTTATAGTCCATAAAAAAATAAAAGTATATCATCTATTTCTAAATAATGGATTAATTGATATATTAAGAAATGAACAGGGGTGAAAATAATGGTTACTTGTGCAGATATTTTAATCGTTATCGATTTACAAAATGGCGTATGTTATAGCGGAGAGCATTTATTTGATTTACAGAACTTACTAACAAAAGTAAATAAAAGAATTTCTTCATACAGAAAATTAAATAAACCAATCCTTTTTGTTCAACATTGTGATGATGATTTAGTACCCGAGAAAGAACTTTGGACTATTCATACCGATCTAGATGTTCAAGAACAAGATTTTTTTGTAAGAAAAACACATGCAAATTCATTTTATAAAACAAACTTAAAAGAAATTTTAGATCAATTATCTGTAAATCGCATTGAATTTTGTGGTGCCCAAACAGAGTACTGTATGGATGCTACGATTAAGTTTGCCCACGGGCTGGGATACGAAAACTTTATGGAACAGAAAACAACCTCTACGTTGAATAATCCTTTTATGTCCGCAAAAGAGACAATTGATTTTTACGAGAACATATGGAATCACAGATTTTTAACGTTGCTAAAAGATGAATTTTAGAATAAATGACTACTGACTTGATTATCCTAAGATTTATCAGCCGTAATCAAATATTTCATTATCACCATAAAGAAGCGAATTACATTCAGCTTCTTTTCTTTTAACCTGTTTTATATTCTATATATATCATTATAATTCCTTTGTCATATTATTTTAAAAATTTAGTATATTCATTTGAAAGAATAAGAAAATCATGATAAAATTGTGTTACAAATATATTTATATCTTTCAATTTTTAAAACGCATCGAAATTTTCACCCAAAAATGTCATTTTACAAAAACGTGCTAATTTACCTATTTTATTTACATCAGGGTCTCTTTTCTTACAATTTCTTTACTTTAGGACTTTTTTTCTGCAACAACTATTTTCTTTTCTTTAAATTTTTGGTATGTATAGTATGGTATAATAGCTCACACGGAGGTGGAAAAGAACATGTTAGAAACCTTTCAAAAAGAATTAGAACTATATGAAAGTAATGCAGAATTATTAAAAGTGCTAGCTCATCCTGTTCGTTTATGTATCGTAAAAGGATTAATCGAGCGCGGTCCAAGCAACGTTTCTACAATGTATACTGGATTAAACATGCCACAATCTACAATTTCACAGCATTTAGCAAAATTAAAAAGCGCTAAAATCGTTTCTAGTGAAAGAAAAGGATTAGAAATTTATTACAAAGTAGAGAACGAAACAATAATTCAACTCGTTCGCGTATTATTAGGTTAGGGACTAATAATCGCAGAAAAAGAACGTATTCTATATTTTTTATCTCATATCTTTAATATAAATATATATCATGAGAGGAAATATATAATACTACATAAGTCGTATTAAAAAACAAGACACAGTATATACTGTGTCTTGTTTTTTATATTGTTACATACCGATCCAAATGTAAATGTTGCATATCTTTTGTATGTATAACAACATCAAACGAACTCCCTACTCCTCCATTTAAAATCATAGAACGAACTGCTCGATTTTGTTTTTGCGTTTCAGAAAAAGGATTCATATCTTGATGGCTCGTAAGCTGTTCTAATATCCCTGCAGCTAACAAGAACTCAGATTGTTTCTTATGCCATACTGCACTCATTCCTTGCATACTAAACATCTCCTTTAGCTCGTCCCAATGAATATGAGTAGTAAGATCCATTTCACCTGGATGCGCTAGTGGATTACGTATTAGCTTGTGCTGATAATACCCTCGCAAACTTCCTTCACGGTGTGCTGGATGCATCCATTCTTCTTTTGTGTATCCGTAATCAACTGTAATACATATACCTCTTTGAAACCATTTCGCAATTTCTTTTATATAATCCTCCATCACAATTGGTACTTCAAAACGTTGCCCTTCAGCAATATGAATATTATATTTCAATAAATAGCGACCAATTCTTTTATCTAACGGCCTACATACTTCCGAAAGGTTTCCTTCCTCTGTATATGTAATACGCACTTCATACAACATACCATTTCTTTTCTCAATTATTTCAACAGGAAATGCATCAAACAACTCATTCGAAAAAAGAATTCCCTCGAAAGAATCTCCCATTTCACTATAAGAGGTATAGTACGATACATTAGAAAATGAGCCAAGGTGCTCCTGCTGTAATTTTCTATGAAAAGGGCTCACTTCAATCATTGAATAGTTTAAATCAATAAAGGTTTTTGGAGATAATTGCTTCCATTCTTGTAAAACATCATAGGCAAACTTCCCTGTTCCTCCACCAATTTCACAAATATTCGGAGCAACTTCACCATTTTCAACAAGACGAATAAAAAGTTTAGCAAAAGTTTTTGCAAACACAGAGGATACGTTGCTACTTGTAAAAAAATCACCTTGTCTTCCAATCTTTTCACGTTCTTTCATATAATATCCATGACCTTCTGTATACAATACAAGGTTCATATACGTACTATATGAAATTGAATAATCCTTTTCTTTCCCCATCCATTCTCTTAAAATGAGCTCCATTCCCATAATGACTCCTTATTGTAAAAACGGATTATTTTCTTTTTCAAAGCCAATGCTTGTTTCTGGACCATGTCCACATAGCACCGCTGTTTCATCTGGTAATACAAATAATTTCTCTTCAATACTTCCAATTAATTCAACGAAACTTCCACCAGGTAAATCTGTTCTTCCAATGCTCATTTGGAACAATACATCTCCTGAGAATACAGCATTCGCCTCTTTACTATAATAAGAAATACTTCCTGGAGAATGTCCTGGTGTCTCAAAAATTTCAAAATTAAATGATCCAATTGTTAATGTACCTTCTGCATCAATAATATGATCCGCTGGTTTTGCTGTAATACTGCGGTTCATCATAAAAATTTGAGAGCCGTTTACAGTTGCATCTCCTAACCAATCTGCTTCTTCTTTATGTACGTACACAGGAATATGAAAAGCGCCTCTTACCGCATCAACAGCACCGATATGATCAAAATGAGCATGTGTTAATAAAACAGCCAATGGTTTTAATTGTTCTTCTTGTAAATATGTAACGAGCTTTTCACCTTCATGACCAGGGTCAAAGATAATGCACTCTTTTTGATCGTTCATTAAAATATAAGCATTTGTTTGTAATGGGCCTAACGGCATTTGTATCCATTTCATATGAAAATCTCCTCCAGTTATTAAACTTACTTTTAATGATACAACATTTCTTTCTCTGAAGAAAAGAAAGGATGCTATCTCGACAATCATTTTTAAAACATGTACAATATAAAAGAGTAAATATTCCAAAAACTCATAATAAGAAATGGGTAGACAGAGGAGGATATTGTATGGGCCTTGTTATTATTTTTACACTTGTCACTCTGTTAGCTGTATTCGCTACGCTTAGAACACTTCGTGAAAAAAACTTTTTCGCAAGCGGCTTTGCAATTGCAACTGTACTCGTTTTCGGATGGTTTACGATCATGACTGTTCTATATAACGGGTATCCACCAGCAGCTTAATTCGTTTACACTTTATTCTTCATCGAGATTTCACACAAAAAGAGGAAGGGTTCCCCTTCCTCTTTTCATATTTCACAACTTATATCATCTTCGCTTCGTATTTGTGCTTTTTTACAAGCCAAGCTCCTCCGATAACACCTGCATCATTACCAAGTGTTGCAATAGCTAACTTCGTGCTCTTTACAGCACGTGAGAAAGCATATTGCTCGAAATAGCGTTGAATTGGTTCTAATAGCGCATCTCCAGCTTTAGACACGCCTCCACCAATAACAATTTTCTCTGGGTTCAACGTACTAGAAAGGTTCGCTACAGCTAATCCTAAATAAGAAGCTACTTTTTCTACTACTTCTCCTGCTAATTCATCACCTTGTCCAAGTGCTTCAAAGACATCTTTTGATGTAATACGTCCTTCTTCAGCTAACATAGAACGCAACATGCTCTCTTTATTAGTCTCTTGTATTTTTTGCATAGCAACACGTACAATACCTGTCGCAGATGCTACTGTTTCTAAGCAACCAGACTTCCCGCAATTACATGGGAAAGCATTTTCTGTAACTACTGTAATATGTCCAATCTCACCAGCAGCACCACTCACGCCGTGTACAATCTCACCATTGGCGATTACACCACCACCAACGCCCGTACCAAGTGTCATACAAATTAAATCTTTTGCACCTTCACCAGCACCTTTCCACATTTCACCAAGCGCTGCTAAGTTTGCATCATTATCAATAACAACAGGTAATCCTGTTTCTACTTCTAATAAATCTTTTAGTGGATAATTTTTCCACCCTAAATTAACCGCTTCATAAATCATTCCAGATGCCACATGTACAGGACCAGGAGCCCCCATACCAATACCAATTAACTTGCTCTTCAATTCGCCTAATTCTTCTAGCTTTTTATCAATTGCTTTCGCAACATCAAGTGTAATATGTTTTCCTTGCTCACCTGTATTCGTAGGGATTTCCCACTTATGTAAAATTTCACCGTATACATTAATAAATGCTAATTTAATCGTTGTACCACCAAGGTCAACACCAACTAACCATTTCTCTTCCATGTTGCTTACCTACCTTTATCTAATTCTTATTTAGCTCTTTTTGAATTTCTTGCTTCAATAAAAATAAAGCTGTTTGATAGTCTTGTGGATCGATTAGCTGTGATTGATTTAATTCACGCAATTCATCTTGCATTAATTGTAAATCTGCAATTCGATCTCCCGTATAAATAATCGTACCAAATTTCTTTAGCAATTGCTGAATATCATAAATAGATACCATTTCATCACCCTCTATACTCACTTACTATAAAAAATTATAATAAGAAAACGTTCACATATTTTATTATAATCAAGAAGAAAAAGTCTCGTCAATTTTTATTTGTCTATACAAGCTTATTTATAAGTATTGTTCCTTTTTCTGTAATAATTTTTTCTATGTTTTTATCAAATGGCTCTACCGGAATGTGTTTTACCATTTGAAAATCATACGCTAATGATAGCGTTTTCCCTTTATAATGCACGAGATAACGATCATAATAGCCACCGCCGTACCCAATTCGCTCTCCTCGTTCTGTATAAGCTACGCCCGGCACAATTTGAAGATCAATTTCATCCATATTCACTTCTTCCGTAAGCCCAGGAATCGGTTCACGTAAATTCATATACACCGTTTCTAATTGATCAAAATTATTAATTTGCCGGAAAGACATCGTTCTTGTTCCTTTATTACACTTAGGAACTACAACTTTCTTTCCTTCTTCCCAAGCTTTTTCGATAATAGGATATGTATTCACTTCATTTTCCATTGAAAGAGTAATTCCAATTGTTTTAGCTTCAACCCACTCTTTTTGCGCATACAACGAAAATGCAATCTGTTCTGATAAAGTTGTATACTGTTCTTCTGATAAAGAATTCATGTGTTCTATTATTTGTTTACGTAAACGTACTTTCTCTACTTTCACACACTCTCCCCCTTACAGTGACACTTTACTCTATGCTGATAGTGTATCACTTTTAACATAGGAATCGAATAAAAAAAGAAACAGTAGGAAAATATTCCTACTGCTTACTTTGTTTCACGGTGTAACGTAGACTTCTTGTCACGCTTGCAATACTTTTTAAGCTCGATACGCTCAGCGTTGTTACGTTTATTTTTCTTTGAGATATAGTTACGATCTCCGCATTCTGTACATGCTAGAGTAATATTCACACGCATTCTTATTTCCCTCCAGTACTAATAACTTAAATCAGACTATACTATAATACCACTTTTAAAATAAAAATTCTACACCTTTTGATATTGTCTAATTTTTTCTATAAGATTTTTCATGTTTTCCCTTGCTATTACTGGGTTTCTAGCATGTGAATACACCAAAAACTTTGGTTGTTTTGTGTCAGAAACGATATAAGACCACTCTTTTTCAGTATATTTGAACTGTACTCCTTCAAATATACCTTCTCCCTTCCTTTCCATATCATCCAATAATTTCCTCATAATTTCTCCTTTTTCATTCCATGAACATACCACTTCATCATAAAGTAAATAGAGCGGAGGTGATTGCTCTACTATGCTGAGAAACTTTTTTCCTTGCAATGCTATTAGCTCAAATAATTTTCCAATTCGATATAAAATATCTCGCTTCCACCTTACTTGAAACGACTTTCTTTCATCCTGCGTATAAAATAGAAGATAACATTCTCCTAACTTCAAAGACATTGGGTAAATATTTCCTGTCGATTCGAGTAAGAAATCCGGAATATCTACCTCTTCCAAATCTGTACCTTGGTAAATATTACTATGTTTATCGTATAACTCGAAATGATTTCCTTGCTCAGAAAACATAAGAGCCATATTCGCTTTACTTGATTTCATCAAAGCTTTCACATGATCTTTTTGTTCGCTTGCATAAATCCATGTAACTGTACAACCAAGTCTTTGCAGAAAGAGCATGAGTAAATGTTGCAACGTATCATTTCTCTTATTAATAAGAAGATGAAACTTCTGCATCTGTATTTTCTCGATATCAATATGCTCCAATATAACTTCTATATACTCATTCATAGAAACATGAACCAGCTTATTACGCCCCATTTCTTTCTCATGCACGTAATAAAACAATTCGGACATATATACTTGTTCTATCTCTTTTTGCTGCTTATACGTTAACGGCATGCCAGCTTGACCGTATAACTTTATAACAATCTCATTCCCATTCTCCACTTGAATGAAAACACCACCTGCACATTGCAAATGATGAACACTATATTGAAAAAGTGACTCGTTCATTTCTTTACATTCCATCGTATGAATCCCTATACCATGAATAGCATGTAAAAATAAATTTTTATAAGAGGTTGTTTCTATATTTTCTTGACTTCCAATTAATATACTTTCTCCTTTTGTAAAAAGAGAACCATACGCCATCGCAATCTTCACGATAAACTGGGGAGTAATTTCAACATTCCCTCTTCCTACAATGCGGCTTTTTTGTAACCACCCTGCACTCATTTCACTCTCTTGAATACCAGCCGCTCCTACTATCGAATGACTATCAATCGCCTTATAAGGCCATAGTTTTCCTTTTTGCTTAATTACCGTACTTCTCCCGATATGACAGTGATCCGCTACAACGCTTTTTTGAAACAGTGTAACATCATCTTCAACTATTGTACGCTCTCCTATTGTCGTTTCTAATAGTTCACAATACTTCCCAATGTGGGCATTTGCAAAAACAATACTCTTTTGAAGATGAGAATAATTTGAAACGATACTATTTTTCCCAATAATAGAATATGGCTCAATTACAGCTCCTGTACCAATCTTTGCTCCTTCTCCAATAAAAGAGGGGCCATGAATTTTCGTCCCTTTACCAATCGTCACCCCTTCTCCCATCCATACCATCGGTAATACTTCCGTATAAGGAATAGGTACTTGTAACTTTTTCGTTAACAAATCAAATTGTGCTTGTCGATATTGATTAAATGTGCCGATATCTAACCAATAACCTTCTGACAAATATGCGAATAACACATTTTTGTTTGCCAATAGCGGAAACACATCATGACTGAAATCAAAAAATTGCCTAGGCGGTATGTAAGAAAAGATTTCTGGTTCCATAATATATATGCCTGTATTCACAACATTAGATACTACCTCATTCCAGCCCGGCTTTTCTATATATCGTGTAACCTCCTGGTCTTTATTCATTACAACCAATCCAAATGAGAGTGGATTTTCTACTTCTTTCACAAACATTGTTACCATTCTTTTCTTTTGTTCATGAAACCCAATTCCTTCTGATAATTGAAAGTCAGTTAATGCATCCCCGCTTATCACAACAAATGTTTCATCTAAAAATTGTTCTGCTTGTTTAATACTCCCTGCTGTGCCAAGCGGAGGAGAGTCTTCAAAATAATACAAGTTAACTCCCCATTTACTACCGTCACCAAAATATTGCTTAATGGTCGTACTCATATATTGAACAGTAATTGCAATTTCACGAATACCATGCTGGCGTAATAACTCAATATTATATTCTAAAACTGGTTTTTCTAATAATGGTAACATCGGCTTTGGAGTATTACATGTTAATGGCCTAAGGCGTCTTCCTTTTCCTCCAGCTAAAATAACCCCCTTCATATACTTCAGCCTCCACTTATATAATGTTCAATAACTCCATATACCATATGTATATTCCCTATCCCACATGAACTAGCAGCATAAACTTGATTAGTTAAACAAATCCTCATTTAGAAGACCATATAATTAAATTTCTCACCTATAAAAACGTACGTTTCAAACAACAAGAAAGCGCTTACTATTAATTGTTAAATAATACTTATTAACGACAAACATATATACTAATTTTTCCATTATATTATGATACATCTTATCATCATAAACTAAAGGAAACAACGAGCTTTTTTTGTCATGTTTTGACTAAAAAAAGCAGGTGATTTCTCATCACCTACTTTAATTCCTACTCATTCAATAAATAATGCTTTCCTTTTACTAAATAAAAGACATTTTCAGCAATATTTGTAATATGATCTGCTACACGCTCAATATATCTCGCGACAAATGATAATTGTGTAATTTGCGTAATTGCTTCTGGTTGTTCCGGAACTGAAGATATAAACTCACGAATTGCTTTTCCATATATTTCATCAACGGAATCATCCATTTCAGCAATTTGTTTCGCAAAAGTTAAATTTTCTTGTTCATATGCTTCTAACGCTAAATGCAACATCTCATTTGCAACCGCAAACATTTCATCCAGGTTGTGCAAACTAACAGCCACTTCTTTTTCCCCAAGACGAATTGTAGCCTTTGCAATATTAACAGCATGATCTGCAATACGCTCTAAATCTGTCGCTGTTTTAATTGAAATAAAAATCCTTCTTAAGTCACTTGCTACAGGTTGCTGCTTCGTAATGAGCATAAGCGCAAGATCGTTTATTTCCTCTTCTAAATTATCCATGCGGTAATCACCATCAATGACCTCTAACGCTTTCTCTACATCCCTTGTATGCAGACCTTCCATAGCAATCAATAAAGCCGCATTTGCTAATTCTCCAAGCTCGATCACCTTTTGCTGTAACGCTTTTAAATCACCTTGAAACTGTTCTCTTACCATTTTTCTTCCCCCTCAATATTATGTGCCATTATATAAAAGTGAAACTTTAATCAACCCTCATCAATCGGGCTTTTATAGGCAGCAAGATCCCCTCCCTAACTTCTTTGCTTTCGCTAAATTTTAAGGTGGGGGGCTTACTGCCTGCAAATAGCGGGGCAAATCTCCTACATAGCCTCTTGCGCTTGTAATAAACCTTAAGATAAGGAGAAGTATTACTTCTCTATTAACAGTAAGATAAAATAAGAAATGCCCTCTGTTAAGAGGGCATTTGCTCTTAGCTTTGAAACGATATCAACCAAAGCGACCTGTAATATAATCTTCTGTACGCTTATCTGAAGGAGTCGTAAATAATTTGTTTGTATCTGTATACTCCACAACTTCCCCGCTTAAGAAGAAAGCTGTTTTGTCTGAAATACGCGCTGCTTGTTGCATATTATGCGTTACGATAACAATACTAAAATCTTTCTTTAGCTCTTGAATTAATTCTTCTACTTTTAATGTTGAAATTGGGTCTAATGCCGATGTTGGCTCATCCATTAAAATAACGTCTGGCTCAATAGCTAAGCAGCGTGCGATGCATAGACGCTGTTGCTGTCCACCAGATAAACCATATGCATTATCGTGCAAACGATCTTTTAACTCATCCCAAATCGCTGCTCCACGTAAACTTTTTTCAACAATTTCATCTAATGCCTTTTTGTCACGAATACCATGGATTTTTGGACCGTATGCTACATTCTCATAAATAGATTTTGGAAATGGATTTGGCTTTTGGAACACCATTCCTACATGCGTTCTTAATTCTTCAACTGGATATGATTTATCAAATATATTGCGTTCTCTATACTCAATTACACCTGTAGTTCGAACGATCGGTACTAGCTCTACCATGCGATTTAATGTTTTTAAGTAAGTTGATTTACCACAGCCACTTGGACCGATAATGGCTGTAACTTCATTCTCATGAATACTTAAATTAATATCTTTTAAAGCATGGTCTTCCCCATACCATAAATTTAAGTTTTTCGTATCAAATACTACCTTCTTTGGCGCAGTCTCGATTTTCTCTTCGTTTTTCACCTGTACATTTACTACTGTTGCTACCATTTGAATTCCCCTTTCATCCACTTCCAACTTATTTTCGATTTCGTAACCATAAAACAAATATATTAATAAATAGCAACAAACCTAACAAAACAATCATCCCAGCTGCTGCTACATACTGAAATTCTTCTTTTGGCCTACTCATCCAATTAAAAATTTGAATTGGTAGAACTGTAAATCTATCAAACATACTAAATGGAACATAATTTGCAAACGCAAGTGCCCCAATAACTAATAGTGGTGCAGCTTCTCCAATTGCTCTTGATATCGCTAACGTACAGCCCGTTATAATCCCTGGGAAAGCATATGGCAATACAATTTGATACATCGTTTGCCACTTCGTAGCACCTAATCCGTAAGAACCCTCTAATAATACACTTGGTACTGATCGAATTGCTTCTTGACTCGCCACAACAACTGTTGGTAAAACGAGTAAACTCATCGTCAGTGCTGCTGCAACTATACTCTCTCCTAAATGAAGAGCATATACAAAAATAGTTAAACCAAGCAATCCAAATACAACGGATGGTACTCCTGCTAACGTTTGATTATTAATCACTATTATTTTTTTAAATAGAGATTCCTTCGCATATTGCTCTAAATAAAGTGCTGTTCCAACTCCAAATATAAAAGAAACAGGTATAACAATACTCATAAATAATATTGTCCCTGACAAAGCTGCAGCAATACCAGCTTCTTTCGGATTACGTGAAGCGAAATTTGTAAAGAAATCTATTGAAAGATAACTTATACCTTTTTCAACAATTTGAAACAGTAACAAAAACAAAATTACAATTGAAAATAAAATTGCTATATAAAATAACAATTTGTAAATTCGATCTTTTAAAAAGCGTGATGCCATGTTTTTTTGTATTTTTTTATGATTCAACATTCGCATATTATGTCATCCTCCTAAAACGGCGCATAATTGACTGCGAAATGATGTTCATAATAAAAGTAAACAAAAATAACGTTGCACCTACAGCATACATGCTGTAATACGTAATCGTTCCATGCGGAGCATCACCTAAACTTACTTGTACAATATAGGCTGTTAACGTTTGAATAGAATGTGTCGGATCAAGCGATACATTTGGTGTGGATCCTGCTGCAATTACAACAATCATCGTTTCACCAATTGCACGAGAAGCCGCTAATATAATTGCTGCCATAATCCCTGTAAAAGCGGACGGAAACACCACTTGTTTTACCATTTCAAACCGCGTCGCTCCGAGTGCTAATGAAGCTTCTTTCGTCCCTTTCGCCACAGCTCTCATCGCGTCTTCAGATAGAGATGCAACTGTAGGCATCATCATAAATCCGATAACGATTCCTGGACTAATCGCATTAAAAAACTGTAAGTCTGGTATAATCCTTTGTAAAAGTGGCGTAACAATTGTTAATGCAAAAAAACCATATACAATTGTCGGGATACCTGCTAATAGCTCTAACATCGGCTTTAATATTTTCCGTGCACTATTTGAAGCATATTCGCTTAAAAATACGGCACACGCTAAACCGATAGGAATTGCTACAAACATAGCAATTGCTGTTACAAGGAACGTTCCACATATAAGTGGTAATATGCCGAATTTAGGATCTTCAAAAAATGGTAACCATTCTTTCTCCGTCAAAAAGGAGTATAATGATATTTTTTGAAAAAACATGATTGTTTCATTAGAAAGCGTAAAAACAATTCCAAGTGTCGTCACAATAGAAACGCTAGCAATTATTTTTAGTAATAAAGGTACTATTCGATTGATTCGCTGCGTTTTTTTTCTTTGTTTTGTATTTCTTTCAATCAAATGTTGTACAGAAAATGTAATTTGACTTTTGTCATTATGAGCCAAAGATGAAAACCCCTTTCCACCCCGACATTACCTTTTTATTTCTGTTAACATACGCAGCTGTTCATTGTATTTTTCTTTTCGTAATTTTACATACCCGACCTCTTCAGCGAGGTTACCGACATGCTGAATCATAAACTCAACATAGTTTGCTACATTCATTTTATTTCGGATAGATGCATTATTCACATAAGCAAGTAGCGGCCTAGATAACGGCTTATACTTACCTGATTGAATGGTCTCTTTCGTCGGAAATACACCATTTACTTTTATTGCTTTCACCTTATCTCGATTAGCCATATAATAAGCATATCCTACAAAAGCAATGGCATGTTTATCATTCATTACCCCTTGCATAATAACTTGATCATCTTCAGACAAAGAGACTTTTTTTACAATGCGATGATTTTGTAAGATGACATTTTGAAAATAATCATACGTACCAGAGTCTACGCCTGGTGCATAAAACTTCACTTGTTCACGTGGCCATGTTGAATGAATTTGTGACCATCGCTTCTCTCTTCCATCTTCACTCCAAAGTAGTCGTAACTCGTCTACTGACATATCGTCTACCCATGTATTGTGGCGATTCACAACAATCGTAAGACCGTCGTTAGCAACCTCAAAAGGTGTGAACTGAATAGAGTTTTTCTTCATTTCATTTTTCTCGACTTGTTTCATTACTCTCGAAGCATTATTTATATCTACTTCTCCTTTACTGAAACGATTAAATCCTCCCCCAGTTCCAGAAATACTGATGGAAATTTTCACGTCTGGATGCACCTTTGTATATTCCTCCGCTACTGCTTCTATAATAGGAAAAACCGTTGAGGATCCATCAACTCTCACTTCTCCCGTATCATTTAAAGCAAATGCAGTAGACATTTCAAAACAGAGGAACCATATTGATAATACGAAAATTTTAATAGGTGTACGCATCCATTTCACGTGTTCTTCCTCCTAGAAGTAACCGGAAATAACAGGATTACAGATATAAGAATACTGCTAAACTATTAATTCGGTTTTAATTGTTTGTAAAAGTTTTGTAAAGTTCCACAAAAATCAACATACGATACAATTTTAATTCATTAGTAGCTATTCATTTCCTCTGATGATTTCCCTATAAAATATTTATCCCCTATCCCACCATATACAAGTATCATTTATACGGCCGCGCTTTTTCCAATGTTGTATACTTGTCCACATTTATTACACGATATGCATAAACCATAAAAAAAAGCACACTATCTTTTCAGATAGTGTGCTTTTTTACAACTTTTTTATTCATCATCTTGATCTTTATTTTTATTGTCTTTATCATCTTTTGAAGCTTGACCATTTACTTCTTTGTTTTTCAAATCAAAGTAAGCATCCATAATTTCACGACCAATATATCCATTAATACCAGTCTTATCATCATGTACCCACGGAACGACAACAGAGAATGCTACTTCTGGATCTTCAAGTGGCGCATAACCTACTAATGTTAAGTTATATGTTTCCACACGTTCACCGTTTGCCTTTCTACCAATCTCTTTATCTCCGCCATACACAGTTTGCGCGGTACCTGTCTTCCCTGCCGCTTTATATTTTGCACCTGTAAAGTATTTTGTAGCTGTACCACCCGAATCATTATACACTTGTCTAAATCCTTCTTGAACGCGTTTAATTTGCGATTCCGGCATATCAACACGATTTAATACTTTCGGTTCCATAGATTGAACAACTTTCCCAACTTCATCTGGTTTCACTGCCGGTTGACGAATTTCTTTTACAACTTGTGGTTGCATACGATATCCGCCATTGGCAATCGTCGAAATATATTGCGCTAATTGAAGCGGTGTATACGTATCATACTGTCCAATTGATAAATCTAGTAAGAAACCTGGTTGACTACTTCTACCCATCTGACCAGCAGATTCATTCGGTAAATCAATTCCTGTTTTTACACCAAGTCCAAACTGTCCGAAATAATAACGCATCGTATCAAATGCTTTTTGAGGTATATCTAACGTACCACCTCTCACATACTGAACACCGGCAATATTCATCGCTGTTTTAAACATATAAACGTTAGAAGACATTTTTAAAGCTGTAAGGTCATTAATATATCCCATCGTTTTCCAAGACGACTTCGTAGGTGTACCTTTTAATTTAATTGGTTCATCCAATTGTACTGCCCCTGGTTGAATCGCACCAGTTTGATATCCAGTAAGTACTGTTGCACCTTTTACAGTTGATCCCATCGGATAAGAACTTGTCATGGTACCTAATGCAAAGTCATTTACTTTCGTTTGGCCATCTTCGTTAACTAATTGTTTCCCCGCCATAGATAAAACTTCACCATTTTTTGGGTTCATCATTACAACGAATGCGCGATCTAAAAGAGGTTCGCTTCCTTTAAACCTCATTAAATTCTTCGCAAGAATATCTTCCACGCGCTTTTGTAATTCCATATCAATTGTTAAGTTCAGGTCATTACCACTTTGTCCTTTTGATACATTAATCGTTTCTAAAATATTACCGTTTTTATCTGTAACATTTCTAACTTCTGCTTTCGTACCGTGCAGACTATCTTCATACTGTTGTTCAAGATAACTTTTTCCTACTCGGTCATTTCGATTATAGTCACGAACAAGATAGTAATCTAGTCTTTCTCTCGGTAAGCCTTCATCAGATGTCGACACCCCACCAAGTACACTTCGGAATAAATCATCGTACGTATATTTTCGCTCCCAATCAACATTCGTATCTACACCTGGTAATGCTGCTAGGTTTTCACTAATAATCGAATATTCCTTTTCTGTAGCATCCTTTTTAATAACTTGAGGTGTCATTGCATATCCGCCGTCCATCTTACTTTTAATCGCTAGTATTTCTAGATCTTTTGCGGATAATTGATTAATCTCTTCTTCTGTTACACGACTTCTCTGACGCTCGTCTAATTCTTTATCATCAATTTTTTTATCTTTAAACTCTTGACGATCTTTATTCGTAATTTTTTCTTTAGCTTCCTCTTTATGCATAGCAAGCCAATAATCTTTTTTATCGCGATCTGTTAATTTATCTGTCGGTACTTCAATCAAATCTGCTAGCTTTTTCGCTGTTTCTAAGCGATCTTCTGCAGTTGATCCTTTCATTTTTGTAAATGTAATAGTACGAACGGCTGCATTATCTACTACAGGTCGCCCATAACGGTCAAATATTTTCCCACGCGGTACAGGATTACTTATCGTTGAGTTTTCTTTCTTCTCCACTTCATTCTTATATTCTTCACCGCGAACAATTTGTACATATCCGAGCCTTACAATAACCGCGGAGAACATTAAAAACACGCAGAAAAACAGCACGTTTAACCGAAAAGGAACGTGGGTCTTTTTCTTATTTTGCTTCTGCTTCTTGCTCATACAAACCCCCTCTACCAACAGCTATGTAATGTGAAAGGGACACCTTCTACAGGTGTCCTCACTGCTGTCTTACATCTTTTTCTATTCTAGCATAAAACAAACGAGAAGTTAACCTTCTGGTTCAGTTTGGTTTTGCGCGTTCCCTTGCGTTACAACACTTGTTTTACTCGCATTTCCCTCATCATATTTGACATTTTTAACTGCAAAATAAATAAGAAAATGTCCAGCACCTAAAATACATAATAAGTAAGGTAAACTTTTTTCAGGTGGAAAGAATAGTACAGCACATAAAAAACTTAAAATGGAACAGATTCTTCCGGCGTTTAACCACAGCTCCCGAACAACGACATATTCCACACGCCATTCTCTCGCATTTTTCGCTCTACCAATTACGTCATATGTCATTGATCCGTACGGAACAAGTAAAATAGGATATGCAACCGCAATACATGCCGCATAAATAAGTAATTTCGTGTATGTAACATTGAAAATGACTAAAAAGACGACAGCATATAAAATAATGCCCCCAAGTAAAATTGCTTTTTTTCGCCACTCTTTCTTTAACATACGAGCAACTAAGTAATAACATACAAAGGATACAGCAGAGTTAACTAAACTGTATTTTCCTAATGCGAACTCACTATTAGTTGCTAAATAAACATATACTGAAATGACAAAAATAAACGTTCCTTCTCTCAATCCTTGGAAAAAATGAGCTCGTGTAATCTTTCCCCAATTTTTATCAATCCGTCGTTCTTTCAATACTTGCACGATTTCATAACGCCCTTCACATTCTCTTTTAGATAAAAAGAAGCTTAAGACGACAGCAATTGCAAATAGAACTAATGAAAGAAAGAATATAACAGTATAACCACTCCATTTCTCCATACGTGAAATTGTGTATCCTGCTGCTATTGGTCCGATCATCCCAGAGAAGGATGTAAGAAGTCCAAGAAACCCATTAAAGAAATCTCTTGTTTCTGGTTCTGTAATTTCAAATGTCAATAAGTTAAAAGCCAACCAGTAAAAACCGTATCCTACTCCTAAAAGAGCCCCCATTAATAAAATATACTGAGAAGCACTTTTTCCTGCTACTAAGACAACGATAAAAAAAATTGCGAGCGTTCCTACCCCTATCCGTAATAAAATCGAGCGATCGATACGTTTCGCTAATTTCCCCCCTACAAGAAATGTGAGAGGCTGTAATACCACGCTGGCTAAATTATACAAGCCAAGATTCACATAATTTTGTGTTTGTTTCCATAAATAAATATTTACAAACGTATTCGATAAAGAAATTGCGAGCGTGTATAAACCTCCTATAAGGAGCAATAACACTAAATCCCGATTCACTTCAACGTCACCAATTATATGTTTCCATTTCATACACAACTCTCCTTTACTTCATGTTCTAGTCTTCCAAAGACAAGCCCAATTATGTAAAAGGAAAGCATAGAAAAAAGCTAGGGGCTCTCCCCTAGCTTTTTCTATATTTATTACAATTATTTTGCTTCTTGGTAACGTTTTTCAGCAGCGTTCCAATCTACAACGTTCCAGAATGCACCGATGTAGTCTGGACGACGGTTTTGGTAGTTTAAGTAGTAAGCATGCTCCCAAACATCTAAACCGATAACTGGCGTTTTACCTTCAGTTAAAGGAGAATCTTGGTTTGGAGTGCTTGTTACTTCTAACTCACCATTGTTTACTACTAACCAAGCCCAACCAGAACCGAAGCGAGTTGCGCCAGCTTTTGCGAATTCTTCTTTGAATGCATCGAAGCTACCGAATTTTGCTTCAATTGCAGTTGCAAGTTCACCTACAGGTTGTCCTCCGCCGTTTGGAGATAGGATTGTCCAGAAGAATGTATGGTTAGCATGTCCGCCACCATTGTTACGTACTGCTGTACGGATTGCTTCTGGTACTTCGTTTAAGTTCGCAACTAATTCTTCTACGCTTTTGTCAGCTAATTCTGCATGACCTTCTAAAGCAGCGTTTAAGTTTGTAATGTACGTGTTGTGATGTTTTGTATGATGGATGTTCATTGTTTCTTTGTCAAAGTGAGGCTCTAAAGCATCATACGCATAAGGTAAATTTGGTAATTCGTGTTTTGCCATTGTTATATTCCTCCCAGTTTATGTATTGCCACTTAAGTGACATACAACTTCATTCTACCCTAATTGCCATAGGGTGCAAACAAATAAATCACATTGTCTTGCTATCATTAAAGTAGCAAAATTCCCACTTCTTTTCAATTAAAATGCTCATATATTCCGTAAAAAAAGCTTCCTTCTACAAGGAAGCTTCCTGCTAACATAATAAACATGTGAAATGGATATGGACCCTGTAGGACTCGAACCTACGACCGGACGGTTATGAGCCGTCTGCTCTAACCAGCTGAGCTAAGGGTCCACAATTATGTATGTAACAACATATCAAATAAAGGAATTCCTATCGGATATGCCCTTTAAGAAAGGTAAGATAAATTTACCATATAGAAAAGAAAAGTGTCAATTGTATTTTTCTTATTTAAAAGAAGAAAGTTAATAAAAAGAAATTTAGTTATCTCCACTATATGTAAATATAATATATCTTGAGATTCTCTAGATTCCTACGTTACAATGATTTTATACATACATAAAGGAAGTGAATCTATGTCCATATTTACCCAATTCGTAAAAAGCATATACTCGCCTAAAGATATGGCGCTATTCCGTTTTCAAAAAATCGGTAAAACCATTTTGTATATTATGCTACTTTGCTTAATTACTACTATTCCAAGAACTTTTTTGTACGGTAGTTTTATCCAGGATGGTGTAGGCATGGTAAATCAAGTCATCGATAAAGATTTACCTGATTTTAAAATTGAAAATGGCGAACTAAAAGCCGATATTGATCAACCTATTGAAAAAGAAGAAGGAAATGCACTTTTCGTATTTGATCCAAATTCAACAGACCTAGAAAAATATCAAAATAAAACAGGTTTATTTGTTTTAAAAGATAAAGTAGTCTCTATGGGAAATGGTCAAACACAAACGTATTCTTATAACGATTTGTTAGGTGCATCTCTTGAGAAAAAAGATCTACAAGAATTTATTTCTTTATTCGATAATATTTACCCAATTTTATTATTTGTTATTGGATTTTTAGTGTACCTATTCCAATTATTCATCACTTTTGTAGGCGTGACTTTACTTGCGTTCATCGGTTCTGCTATGAGCGGTCAACGTAAACTATCCTATAAACAAGTTTGGACACTAACTGCATATAGCTACACAATCCCAACCATTTTCTTCATGATTATGGATTTATTCAAAATCGTCGTACCTGGGGCAACGTTCATTTATATCGCTGTTGTTTTAATCGTTCTATACTTAACGATTAAAGAGGTACCCAAACCGAAAGAAAAATAAAAAATGCCTAAATAGGCATTTTTTTTTTGGACAAGCATATATTCCTAGCAAAGGAGTGAAGAATATGAAGAGATTAGGTATATTCCTATTCGTGCTTGTTCTCGGTTATATATTTTATTACGATATAAAAATCGGTACTTTACCGATGTTAAGTGCATATAAAAAAACAACTACTGCTCAAACGATTAAAAAAGAAAACACAGACAGCCAACAAAATAAAGAGAACAAAACAGAAAAAGAAACGGATGTATCTTATAAAACAATTGAAGTAAAAACTGGTGAGACAGTTCTTTCTATTACAGAACAAATTAATAAGAAAAAAATTCCTTCCATAGAAAAAGTCATTGACGACTTTAAACAATTAAACAAAAGTACATCTGCTACAAAAATACAAATTGGAAAGTCTTATAAATTCCCCTTATATCAATAAGCTATCACTTAATCCTTGTCAATTACATAAAGGCGCTGATACAATAGTAAAAGTGAAACTGAGTACTTCGGTTTCTATAGCCCTATATCACGTATACTATCATTGATATGAGGGACTAAATAAGAAACTTCTTTTATAAGGAGAGCGATCTATTCGTGAATGAAATGACTCATCGTACAAAAACACGTCCAGTTAAAGTCGGTAATTTAACAATCGGCGGTAATAATGAATTAATTATACAAAGTATGACAACAACAAAAACACATGATGTTGAAGCAACAGTTGCTGAAATCAAGCGTTTAGAAGAAGCCGGCTGTCAAGTCGTGCGCGTTGCCGTTCCAGATGAACGCGCAGCAGATGCTATTGCTGATATAAAAAAACAAATCAACATTCCACTTGTTGCTGATATTCATTTTGATTATCGCCTTGCTTTAAAAGCAATTGAAGGTGGCATCGATAAAGTACGTATCAATCCAGGTAACATCGGTCGTCGCCATAAAGTAGAAGCTGTTGTAAATGCAGCAAAAGAGCGCGGTATTCCAATCCGTATTGGTGTAAACGCTGGTTCATTAGAGCGTCACATTTTAGAAAAGTACGGGTACCCAACTGCAGATGGTATGGTCGAGAGCGCGCTACATCATATTAAAATTTTAGAGGACTTAGATTTCCACGATATTATCGTATCTATGAAAGCCTCTGATGTTAACTTAGCAATCGAAGCATATGAGAAAGCTGCTCGCGCTTTTGATTATCCATTACATTTAGGTATTACAGAATCTGGAACATTGTTTGCCGGAACTGTAAAAAGTGCTGCTGGTCTTGGAGCAATCTTAAATAAAGGCATCGGAAATACATTACGTATTTCATTAAGTGCTGATCCAGTTGAAGAAGTAAAAGTTGCTCGTGAACTATTAAAATCATTCGGTCTTGCATCTAACGCAGCAACACTTATCTCTTGTCCAACTTGTGGTCGTATTGAAATCGATTTAATTAGCATCGCTAACGAAGTGGAAGAATACATCTCTACACTTCAAGTACCAATTAAAGTCGCGGTACTTGGTTGCGCTGTAAATGGCCCTGGTGAAGCTCGTGAAGCTGATATCGGTATTGCCGGTGCACGTGGAGAGGGATTATTGTTCCGTAAAGGGCAAGTCGTTCGTAAAGTACCAGAAGAAACAATGGTAGAAGAACTGAAAAAAGAAATCGACGTAATTGCTGCTGAAATGGCTGCTGAACGAGAAAAAGAAAAAGAGACGCAAGAACAATAAAAAGAAGGTTGCCACAATATTTGTGAGCAACCTTCTTTTCTACGTAAAAAAGCTCGTCAGTTATATAACCGACGAGCTTTTACTTTGCACATTTTGGACAACGACCATATATTTCAAACTTATGACCCGTTACTTCATAACCGGTAAAATCTTTATTCATAAAATCCATTGGGCAGGAAGTAATCTCTTTCGTTCCTCCACAATCCAAACAAATAAAATGATGATGATGTTCCATAATAGAACAAGTAAAACGAAAATGTTTTTCACCATTTAATTCCGTTTGTTCTAAAACACCAATCTCAGCAAAAACTGTTAAGTTACGATAAATCGTATCAAAACTAAGCCCTGGATAATCATCTTTCATATGCTCTAAAACATCTTTCGCAGTTAAATAACGATTATGTGCTGCAAATAATCTGAGCATCTCTTCTCTTTTTCCAGTATGTTTGTATCCTTTTTCTTTCATTAGGCGTAAAGCTTCTGTTAGATTCATACCTATCCCTACTTTATGCAGTTTTTTTCTTCTTCCATAAAATCGCACCGATTAAAATAAGAACTGCTATCATAACAACTGTACCACCTGGCGCTAGATCAAGTTGATACGAAGCAAACATTCCACCAATTACTGCAATTTCACCAAATAAAATGGAAAAGAAAATTGTTTGTTTAAATCCTTTAGCAATACGAATACTTGCTGCAACTGGTAACGTCATTAATGATGATACGAGAAGAACCCCTACTACACGCATTGATACTGCAATGACAAGAGCAACTAATATAATGAAAATAAAGTGAATCCATTTCGCTCTTAAACCAGTTGATACTGCGTATTCCTCATCAAATGATAATAGAAACAGCTCTTTATATAATAAAATAATTGTCGCAACAACAACAATTGCTACAATCCCAATAATAATTAAATCTGTACTTGTTACAGCACTGACACTACCAAATAAATAACTAAATAAGTCTGTGTTAAATCCATTTGCAAGTGAAATGAAAATAACTCCAACCCCCATCCCTGCCGAAAGGATAATCGGAATTGCTAATTCTTGATAGTGCTTATATACAGTTCGTAACTTTTCGATTAGTAGCGCTCCACCAATCGAGAAAATCATCCCCATATATAAGGGGTTTAAAAATCCACCTGTAAAAATGGTTTTTTCAAGTAATAAACTTGCTGCAATACCCGATAACGTCACGTGACTTAATGCATCCGCAATAAGAGATAAACGACGAATAACAACAAACACACCAATTAGTGGTGCAACAAGTCCAATTAAAATACCTGCGTATAAAGAATTACGTAAAAAGTCATATTGTAAAAAATCTTGTATCATTATATCCTCCCGTGATGCTCATGTTCGTGTTCTAAACGATGAACATGATGTCCATATAAAACGGACATTTCTGCATCTTCTAACTCTCGGAACTTCTCTACATTTCCATGGAAATGTAGATGTTGGTTTAGGCATGCAACATGTGTTACTTTTTCAGTAACAGCTCCCATATCATGAGTAACAAGAATTAATGTGATCCCGAGCCTTTTGTTTAAATCCTCTAATATTTCGTAAAAACTTTCCACATTTTTCACATCGATTCCAACAGTAGGCTCGTCCAAAATAAGCAATTCAGGATCACTAACGAGCGCACGAGCAATAAATACACGCTGTTGCTGTCCACCAGAAAGCTCTCCAATGTTACGACCTTGAAACTCACTCATCCCTACATCAGCAATTGCTTTTTCTACCTTTTTCTTATCCTCTTTTGTGAAAAAGCGAAAAAGCCCTTTTTTCGAAACAAGTCCCATTGACACAACTTCAGAAACAGTTGCTGGAAAACCAGAATTGAAACTATTTGCCTTTTGGGATACATAACCAACTTTGTTCCATTCCTTAAACTTCTTACTATCAACGCCAAACACGCGAATGCTTCCTTCTTTTGGCTTTAAAACACCTAATAAACACTTAAGTAAAGTTGATTTACCTGAACCATTCGGTCCCACTAAACCTAAAAAAACTCCCTTCGGAACTTGCAAATTAATATTTTCTAACACATTCCGATCTTCGTATCGGAATGTTAAACCTTCAATTTCTAATATATTATTCATAGCATCTCACCTATTTTAATTCAGAATGATTCCGATTTATATCTATTTGAATTATAGTACAGCTTATTATAGTTGTAAACCAATCTGCCTAAAATATATCTATTTTTTCAAGAAACCTTACTATTATAACAAAAAGCAGAGAAAAATTCTCTGCTTTCGAAAAATATTCCTATAAACTTTTTAGTGAATAGCCGATTTAAACTTACCACCATTTGTCTCTTGCGTGCTCATAATCGTAACAAACGCATTTTCATCAATTTCATGCACAATTGATTTTAACTTCGTCACTTCTAGACGCGTTACAACTGCATAAATAACTTCTTTTTCTTTATCCGTGTAACCACCTTTCGCTACAAGCTTTGTAGTTCCACGGCCAAGACGATGCAAAATCGCGTTTGATACTTCCTCATATTGATCAGATACAATTAAAACCGCCTTCGTTTCATCTAACCCTTGAATTACTGTATCGATCGTTTTAAATGCGATATAGTACGTCATAACAGAATACATCGCTTGTTCCACACCAAACACAAATGCTGCCCATGCAAAAATAAATAAGTTCACAAACATTACGAATTCACCAACAGAGAACGGTAATTTCTTCGTTAATAAAATCCCCATAATTTCAGTTCCATCTAGCGATCCACCATGACGAATTACAAGTCCTACACCAAGCCCTAAAATAAGACCCCCAAACACTGTCGCTAAAATAGGTTCTGTTGTAAATGGTGGTACCGCATGTAACGTTGACTCAATGAAAGCTAACGCTACAATACCAAATGTCGAAGATAACATAAATGTTTTTCCAATTTGCTTATAACCGGAATACATAAATGGGATATTGAGAACAACGACTAAAGTAGAAAAACTTAACCACCAAATGTTAGGAGTAAGATAATCTAATATAAGAGAAATACCAATAATTCCACCATCAATAATTTTATTTGGCATTAAAAATAGTTCAATTGCTACCGCCGCGCATGCTGCTCCAAAAATAATCATAACTAAACGATAAATGAGATGAATAACACTTTCTTTTCGATGTTGCTTTTGCTCCATAAGCCCTCCCTGTACTCTTTTTCTGTAGTTTCGTTCTTATATTATAACATACGCTTCTTTTCCTCATGAAAAAAGAAACTCCATACGAATATGTACAAGCTACATGCTCATATATTTCGATAGAAGAACGCGTGAAGGAGGATAACAAGATGAACCTCATTAAACAAATTGTTAATAAAAAATTAAATCATATTTCTACAAAAGAGTTATTAAAATATAGCAAAGAATACGAAGTTCCCATTACAGCAGCACAAGCTGATCAAATTGTTTTACTTATGAAGGGTAAAAATATTAATATTTACGATAACAACGAGCGACTAGAGCTCTTAAAACAGATCGCAAAAGTAACTTCCCCTGCCACTGCCCAACAAGTAAATACGTTATTTCAGCAACTACTAAAATAAGGAGGGGATTTCCCCTCCTTATTGCGCTTTAATTTTTTCAAGAAGCCCTTCATCAAAAGTGCCGTTTTTCAGCATTTCAATTTCCAATTTGTATGGTGGCTTCTTATCTTTTTTATCTTCCCCTACATACGGTGTTTCAAGAATTTTTGGTACATGCATTAACTGTGGATGATGTACAATGTGATGCAATGCTTTATACCCAATGTGACCAAATCCAATGTTTTCATGACGGTCTTTTCCTGCTCCGCGTACATTTTTACTATCATTAATATGAAGTACTTGTAAACGATCTATACCAACGATCTTATCAAATTCGTTTAATACGCCGTCAAAGTCATTTACAATATCATATCCTGCATCGTGCGTATGACACGTATCAAAGCATACAGATAGCTTTTCATTATATTTCACACCATCAATAATCTTTGCAATTTCTTCAAAGCTACGACCGCATTCTGTTCCTTTTCCTGCCATCGTCTCTAACGCAATGTTAACCGTCTGTTCTGGCGTTAATACTTCATTAAGCCCTTTAATAATTTGTTGAATACCAGCATCTGCTCCAGCACCAACGTGCGCTCCTGGGTGAAGAACAATTTGTTTTGCTACACCTAATGCCGATGTTCTTTCAATTTCCATGCGAAGAAAGTCTACGCCTAATTGGAATGTTTCTGGCTTCGTCGTATTCCCAACATTAATAATATACGGTGCATGGACGATAATTTCCTCAATTCCGTTCAGCTCCATATGTTTTCTTCCTGCTTCTATGTTCAATTCTTCAATTGGTTTTCTTCGTGTATTTTGCGGTGCACCTGTATAAATCATAAACGTTGTTGCACCGTATGAAACAGCCTCTTCACTTGCTGCTAATAACATTTTCTTACCACTCATGGAAACATGAGATCCAATCTTTAACATACAATCACCTCTTCAATATACAATAGATATAATGATAGCATAATTTGTAGAAATATGTAGTGAATTGTTTGTTCACAAAAGACGCACTACACAAATTCATATGACTATTTAGACAGACTATACTCTTCATTTAAATTAGCAGGATAAAAAAAAGATAAGGGAAATCCCTTATCTTTTTTTATGGCTGTATTTTCTCTTCACTTTGTCACGTTCTGTTGCAAGTTTACGTTTATAGTTTGGTTTTACTTTTTTCGGTTTTTTAACAACTTTTGTTGCCATAACATCAAGTTCGTCATTTGGCTTTTTACGGCTCTTACGACGACGACGCTCACCTAAATCTGCCCACTCATCTCCACGTAAATCTACATGTTTAAACTCGATATGACGTTGTTTTTCTAAGCTATCTAACGCTTCTTCGTTTGCTGGATCATAAATCGTCACTGCAATACCAGAATGCCCCGCACGTGCTGTTCTTCCAACGCGGTGAACGAAGAAATCTAAATCTGATGGTAGCTCATAGTTAATAACATGGCTAATCCCTTCAATATCAATACCACGTGCTGCTAAATCAGTTGCAACAATATATTGGAATTCCAGGTCACGAATTTGTTTCATCATTTTTTTACGATCACGTGGTGATAAATCCCCGTGAATTCGTCCAACTTTTAAGCCACGTTCCATTAATCCATCAGCAACTTGGTCTGCCATCTTTTTCGTATTCGTGAAAACAACTGCTAAATACGGTTTAAATTGAAGTAGCATTTTATGCACTAAATCAATTTTATTACGATGTTTAGAAGGCACTAAATAGTGTTCAATGTTTCCAGCTGCAACTTGTTTTGGATTGATATGAATATGTTCTGGATTCTCCATATACTTCTTCAGAAACGGTTTTAGTTTTTGAGGAATTGTTGCAGAGAAAACTAACATTTGCAAGTTTTTAGGCATGCGTGCTGCAATTTTATCTACATCATGAATGAATCCCATATCAAGCATTAAGTCTGCTTCATCGACAATAATCGTATTTGCTTTATGAACAAATAATGCTTGCTCTTCTACTAAATCTTTAATACGTCCTGGTGTTCCAACTACGATATGAGGTTGTTTTTTCAACTTTTCAATTGAGCGTTGTTTATCAGTTCCACCAATTAAACAACGTGCTGTAATCATTTGGTCTTCCGCACAAAACTTTGTTAATTTCACGATTTCTTCGTAAATTTGTTGTGCTAACTCACGAGTAGGCGCTGTAATAACAAGTTGTACTTCTTCACGGCTTGCATTAATTCTGTTTAATGTAGGAAGTAAGTATGCATGTGTTTTCCCAGAACCTGTTTGGGATTGTCCAATTACACTTACACCTTTTTTCACAACCGGGAAAATTTTCTGCTGAATTCCTGTCGGCTCTGTAAAGCGTAGTTCACGAACTGCATCTATTAAAAATGGTTTAAAATCATACTGTGTAAAAGTTTGTTGTGTCATAAGTTACACCTTCTTTCTAAAATTTCTACTGCGCGCACAAATCAGTCAAGTCTACATTATATCGAAATCTACAAGTAAAATCCATCTTTAGTTTAGGTTTTCACTTCAAAAACTAACCTTCTTCCCTTTTATTGCATATTGTATGTGTATATACCTAACTGAAGAAAGGAGGATTTCTCACATGTTTCCGAAATCCCCTACAAGGCAAATGTATCCGAATCCAGGGCAGCAACCTTATACACCATATCCAATTCCACAACTACCACCAATGGCACAAAAAAAGAAAGGTTTTCTTGCCAAGCTTTTTAAAAAACACGATCCAACCGAGCCTTTTATGCAAATGGTTCCACCTTACCGACAAATGGAAGGGCAACCGATGATGCATCAGCAACCACCGTCGCCGCCGCAATATCAACAGCAATATCCGCAGCAATACCACCAACAATATCCGCAGCAACATCCACAATATCAACCATACATGCAGCAACACCCTGAGCAAATGATACCGCCTCAAATGTATGAATCAAATGAAACGCGCGGCGGCGCAACTACAGCTGCGGTAACAGCAAGCAGTGGCATCGGCAGTTTTTTTTCGAACTTAATTTCGAATCCAACTAATATGATAAATAACATCGAAAAAGTATCCCAAGTCGTTCAATCTGTAGGTCCTGTTGTCGAACAGTACGGTCCTATTATGCGTAGTCTACCAAGCATTGTTAAAATCCTCACCTCTGGAAAAAGCACGGAAGAAAATCAAACAGAAAATGTAACAGAGCCAGTTGAGGTAGAAAGTCCGCCTCCTGCACCTCAAAAAAAGAAACGAAAACGAAAGAAAATAGTGATTGAACCTGTAATACAAAAAGAGTTACCGAAAGAACCAGTTCAACAAACAGCAACAAAACCAAAACTATATGTGTAACAATCCTTTGTTTTCTATCCACTCCTCCTTTATAATGTAAAAGACTATGCACAAAAGTATCCCTTGTTTAGAAGGAGAGGATTACTCATATGAAAATTGTTAAAATTTCCCCTCGTGGTTATTGCTACGGTGTTGTCGATGCAATGGTAATTGCACGTAACGCCGCATTAGATAAATCATTGCCGAGACCCATTTATATTTTAGGTATGATTGTTCACAATAAACATGTTACAGACGCTTTTGAAGAAGATGGAATCATCACATTAGACGGTCCAAGTCGCTTAGAAATTTTAGATAAGATTGATTCTGGTACTGTTATTTTCACAGCACACGGTGTTTCTCCAGAAGTTAAACAACGCGCAAAAGAAAAAGGTTTAACAACAATCGATGCCACTTGCCCAGATGTTACCAAAACGCATGATCTTATCGAAGCTAAAAAAGCGGAAGGATATCATGTCATTTATATCGGTAAAAAAAATCATCCTGAGCCAGAAGGCGCAGTTGGTATTGCACCTGACATCGTTCACCTTATCGAAAGAGCCGATGATTTAAAAACATTAGAAATCCCAACAGATAAAATTTTAGTAACGAATCAAACAACGATGAGTCAATGGGATGTTCAACATTTAATGGAGGACATTCAAAAAAAATTCCCAACAGCAGAATTCCATAAAGAAATTTGTTTAGCAACTCAAGTTCGCCAAGAAGCTGTCGCTAAACAAGCTGATGTTGCAGACTTAACAATTGTTGTTGGCGATCCGAAAAGTAACAATTCAAATCGCCTAGCACAAGTATCACAAGAAATCGCGGGTACAAAAGCATATCGAGTTGCTGATGTAAGCGAAATTCAATTAGAGTGGCTACAAGGTGTAGAAAACGTAGCTGTCACAGCAGGTGCTTCTACACCAACGCCGATTACAAAAGAAGTTATCGCGTTCTTAGAGCAATATAATCCAATGAATCCCGCTACATGGGAAAGAGTTCGAAAAGTACCGTTACAAAAGATATTACCTCGCGTAAAGGTGAAAAAAGAACAATAATAAAAACCGTTGCCCTAATGGAGCAACGGTTTTTATTTTTCTTATACAAATGTGAATGGATCTGTATGTAACTGCGAAGCATGAATTTGAACATTGAATTTCTTTGCATCCACTTTTTCTTGCAGTTGCTTTTGTACACCTTGCTTCATTACTTTTTCAACATTATGCCCTGGGTCAACTATATTTAAACCAAGCATCATCGCATCATGAGCAACATGATAGTACATGTCACCAGTTACATATACATCTGCTCCTTTAAATTTCGCTTGGTTTATATATTTATTACCATCTCCACCAAGTACAGCTACTTTACGCACTTTATCATCTAACTTACCGACAACTCTTGCACCCTTAACATCTAATGATTGTTTCACATGTTCTGCAAATTGACCAAGCGTCATTTCTTCTTGTAAATATCCTATTTTTCCTAAGCCTAACGTTTCACCTTTATTATCAAGCGGATACACATCGTATGCTACTTCTTCATAAGGGTGCGCCGTTACCATTGCTTTAATCACTTTTCGCTGTAATGAAGCTGGAATAATCGTTTCGATTCGCACTTCTTCTACACGTTCTAACTGTCCAGTTTCCCCGATATAAGGATTTGTCCCCTCTTGAGGTACAAATGTGCCTGTACCCTCGCTACTAAACGTACAGTGGCTATAATTGCCGATATGACCAGCACCTGCGTCTCCTAATGCTTTCCTTACTTCTTCTGCATGAGTGACTGGCACAAACACAACAACTTTTTTCATTTCTTCTGCATATGTTGGTGCAAAAACTTCTGTATTTTGCAATCCTAACGCCTCAGCAAGTAAATCATTTACCCCGCCCTTAGCAACATCCACATTTGTATGCGCTGCATAGATTGCAATATCATTTTTAATACACTTTTCAATAATTTTCCCATACGCCTTATCTGTATGAATCGCTTTTAACGGGTTAAAAATTAAAGGGTGATGAGCAATAATGACATTTGCCCCTAATTGAATCGCTTCTTCCACAACTTCCTCCGTTACATCTAAAGCAATCAATACGTGCTGCACAGGTTGATTAAGCGCTCCAATCTGCAAACCAATCTTATCACCTTCCATCGCTAAATGCTTTGGATACATACTTTCAAATAAAGAAATTATTTCATGACCATTCGGAATTTTACTCATGATAAAATCTCCCCTATCATTTTCATTTTCGCTTCTACTTCTTCACGTTTCGCTTTTGTTTCTTCAGAATCAGTCGCACGTTCTAACTGTTTTAAAATATTTTGGAAGTTTTTTAATTCTCCTTCCCATTTTTCAACAAAAGCTTCACTTTTTTCTTTTATTAAAAATGGTCCCATAAACAATTCAGCTTGTTTATTTTCAGAATAAGGCAACGCGATGTTTCCCCGCTCCCCTACTAGAATTTCATAAATTTTTCCATCTTCTTTTACGATTTTTTCATGGATAAGCTCCCATCCATTCTCAATAAACCATTCACGAATGTGATGCGCTGCAATATTCGGCTGTAAAATTAAACGCGTTACACCTTTTAATTTTTCTTTACCACTTTCTAAAATATCACGAATTAACGCTCCACCCATCCCAGCAACCGTAATTACATCTACTTCTCCTGGCGCGATAACAGCTAATCCATTCCCTTTACGCACATCTATCTTATCTTGTAAGCCACTTTCAGCTACAGTTGCTTGTGCAGAGCGGAATGGTCCATCTACAACTTCTCCTGCAACTGCTTTTGTAGCAATATTATTTATAATTGTATAACACGGTAAATACGCATGATCCGATCCAATATCAGCAACTGTAGATCCTACTGGTATTTCACGCACAACTTCTTCTAATCGTTTTGAAAGCTTTACTTCATTCATGTATTTCCATTACTCCTTCTCTTGTCAGTCTGTCTCCATGATAATGAATTTATAGTAGTTGTTGCAAGCCCATAACAACAATTCACCACTCTATCATTCATCGTATTTTAGAAAATATAGAAAAACAAGCCCTTTGCATAAGCAAAAGGCTTGTCATACGGAACTTTATTTTTTCTTCGATAACCAATCAGCTACTTTAGCAGCTTGATCAGCTGGAACTATATTGGCAGGCATATTGCCTTTTCCTTTCGAAAGAATTTCTTTAATTTCATCCTTTGAAAGTTTCCCACCAATTTTTTGTAAGTTAGGTCCAACTGCCCCTTGTAACTGATCACCATGGCAGCTCGTACAGCTTTGCTTCACAATATCCTCTGGTTTTGATGCTGTTTGTGCTGGCTTCCCGCCATTTTTTGCATCAGCTAACTCTTTAGATTTATTTAGCCCCTGAAATGAAAATACAAACATAACGATAATACCCAATGCTGCAATAAGAGCGAACGGAATCAGCGGATTACGTTTCATATCTCTTCTCCCCCCTCTATACCCCTAAATAGTTAGATGATTCAGTCATTTATATTGTACTTGAAAACGCTCTATCAGAAAAGAGCAAACTACTACTTGTTAAAAATATTCCATAAATTCAGTTTATTGTTTTTTATTGTCATATCGCTTATTATTTCGATAATTATTAACGTTTCTCATCATATTTTTCGCTTTTCTACATATATTTTTGTATATAATAAACAAAATTAATCGAAAAATCGAAAAATGAGCATTTGCAAATCAAAAGACAATTCTGTAAAATAAATTACAAGAAATTGTAATCGTTGCCCAGAGCTAAATTTTAACAAAAATTAACAAAATAAAAAAGTTTACTTCACAAAGGTGAAGTAAACTTAAAAAATAACCTATTCTAAGAAATCCTTAAGACGCTTACTACGGCTTGGATGTCTTAATTTGCGAAGTGCTTTTGCTTCAATTTGACGGATACGCTCTCTCGTTACGCCGAATACTTTCCCAACTTCTTCAAGCGTACGAGTTCGTCCATCATCTAAACCGAAACGAAGACGTAGAACATTTTCTTCACGATCTGTTAGCGTATCTAACACATCTTCTAATTGTTCTTTTAGCAATTCATAGGCTGCATGGTCCGCAGGCGATGTTGCTTCTTGGTCTTCAATAAAGTCACCTAAATGGGAGTCATCTTCTTCACCAATTGGTGTTTCAAGAGAAACTGGCTCCTGTGCAATTTTTAAGATTTCACGTACTTTTTCTGGAGCAAGATCCATTTCCTCACCAATCTCTTCAGGAGACGGTTCGCGACCTAAATCTTGTAATAATTGACGTTGTACACGAATTAACTTATTAATCGTTTCAACCATATGAACTGGAATACGAATTGTTCGCGCTTGGTCTGCAATGGCACGTGTAATAGCTTGGCGAATCCACCAAGTTGCATACGTACTAAATTTGAAACCTTTACGATAATCGAACTTTTCAACAGCTTTAATTAGACCCATATTACCTTCTTGAATTAAGTCTAAGAAAAGCATACCACGGCCTACATAGCGCTTTGCAATACTTACTACAAGACGTAAATTTGCTTCTGCAAGACGACGTTTCGCTTCTTCATCGCCTTCTTCAATACGCGTTGCAAGTCGAATTTCTTCTTCTGCAGATAGTAAGTCTACACGACCAATTTCTTTTAAATACATACGAACAGGATCGTTGATTTTAACCCCAGGTGGTACACTTAAATCATTGAGGTCAAACTCTTCTTCTGTTTTTGAAATTTGGCGATTATTAGGGCCTTCTTCGTTGTCATTATCACCAACTAAGTCAATGCCTTGTTCACCTAAATATTCATAGTATTCATCCATTTGATCGGATTCAATTTCAAATCCATTCATGCGTTCTGCAATCTCTTCATATGTAAGAACGCCACGTTTTTTTCCGAGCTCAGTGAGTTGTTCTTTCACTTGCTCAAGGGTCATTTCAGTTTCAATTTGTTTAGAACGAGCTGGTTTGTCAGCCATCTGTTCCCCTCCTTACGCGAGATACAAACATTCATTATACTAAAAATTTATCAAAAAAGCTATTTTCTCGCTTTTTGATTTTGTAAATATGCTACATAATATTTAGCAGCCTCTACAGGATCTGTTTTTTCCATTTGTTTCACTTTAAAGATGATCTCCATCTTTTCAAGTTTTTCCTGATGCCGTCTAAGCGTCTCCAAATGGCCTTGCAACACTTCTTCAGTGTATTCTGGATTAATAAATTCATCCGTCGAAATATCAGTGATAATATTTTTCAACTTTTCATCAGAGAGCCAACTTAAAAATGTTCCGACTGAAGGTTCATTTCCCTTTTCATAATATGCGTATAGTTCATATAAAATCCCTTTATGTTCTTCTGTATGAAAATCTTCTATATGGGATTCCATACGAACAGCTACTTCTGCACTTTGCAACATATGGTAAATAATTTCTCTTTCCGCTCTTTCAAAACCTGTTAACTTAGGTTTTGTTTGAACGACTTGAGACGGTTTAGCAACCTGCTTTATTTGTTTTTGCTGTACCTTTTGTTCTTTGCGATATTGGTGCAATTGGTTCAAAAGTGTTTCCATTGAATACGAAAATTCTTGCGATAATGACTTCAAATATGACTCTGCCTGCATCGCATCTTGTAACAACGATAACTCTTTTAAAACACTTTTCACATATTCTTCTTTGCCAGACTCATCTTGCAAATTTTTCCCTAAACGCAAATAATTTATTTTAAAACCAACAAAACTCACACTTGATTTCACAAGATTTTCAAAAGCAGTAGTGCCATATTGTTGCACATATTCATCAGGATCAAGCTTATCTGGCAAGGATGTGACTTTCACTTGGCAACCAACTTTTAGCAATAATTGCCCTGCTTTTATCGTCGCTTCTCGCCCTGCTTTATCACCATCATAGCAAAGAACAACAGTTTCAACGTTACGTCGCAGAAGTTTTGCTTGTTCTTCAGTTAAAGCTGTTCCCATTGTCGCAACAGCTTCTTCCACACCACTTTTTACCGCAGCTAGCACATCGGCATATCCTTCAAAAAGAACCACTTGCCCACGCTTTCTAATAAACGGTCTTGCTTGGTGAAAGTTATACAACAATTTACTTTTGTGAAAAATCGGCGTTTCAGGGCTATTTAAATATTTTGGAGTGTCATCTCCTAACGCCCTTCCACTAAATGCTATTACCTTACCTTGTAACGTATAGATCGGGAACATAACTCTTCCGCGGAAGCGATCGTAATGACTACCATCCTTCTCACTTCTTATTAGAAGGCCAGCTTGTTCCATACTAGACAGCGATAAACCTCTTTTTTGTAAAATTTTCGTCGCTGCGTCCCAAGCAGGTGATGCATAACCAATTTCAAACTTCTCAATCATTTCTTTCGTAATACCACGGTTTAATAAATATGAAAGTGCTTCATTTCCCTCTTCCGTATTTACTAATAAATGATGATAATACTTTTTCAATAATTCATGAGCTTGCTGCATGATGACAGTGTCATCAGATATGTCTTCTTGTTGTCCTTGCCCTGATGTGTACTCTGCAACCGCAATTCCATTTCTTTCGCCTAGCTTTTGAACAGCCTCGGTAAAAGCCAGTCCTTCCATTTTCATTAGAAAGGAAAATACATTTCCACCTTCTCCACATCCGAAGCAATGAAAAATTTGCTTATCGGATGAAACAGAGAATGAAGGAGAGTTCTCACCATGAAATGGACAAAGGCCGAAATAGTTACGCCCCTGTTTTCTAAGTTGAACGTATTCACCAATGACTTCTACAATATCGGATGATGTCCGAATTTGTTCAACAACTTCTTCGGGAATTCTGTTCCCCATAACTCCATCTCCGTGTCGTATTTTGTATTCGATATAAATTAAAAAATTCCTTTATAATTCGACAATATTTTTCTAAACTTGTTAGAAAGTGTTGCCGATTACATTGTATAAACGATTTTGAACCTTCCTATAGGTCCTTTATATGCATAAATCGCATATACATACTTGCTATATAAAATTGTATACATTTGCTCATCTGTTACAAATGTATCTCTTAGAAACAATACATATAGACCTTTTTACAAGAACAGTAGCAAGCCACATATACTGTTTGACCTTGAGATCTGTAACTTTTCCATGTTGATCCATATAACAATCAACTACATTTTGTTCAGTATCTACAAAGATCCAATTGCCTTGCTATTTTCCAAAAGGATGAGCATATGATGCGACAAACAAAATTCCGACATGAAATTCCGCTCCAACTTGCACAACTTCAGCCTTCACGGGACATACATATACACCAACTGATATGTTGTTGATGTTTTGCATATTTCTGTATTCTACATCCCTTCTGTGAATCCTTCCATAATGTGCGTTTTCTTGTATAGATTTTGTCGATTTAACGTAATTACATGTCTTTTTCGTAAATCCTATCCCTAGTTTATTCTGAAAAATTAAAGTCTAAACGTAAAATATAGGTTTTTATCACAATTTTTTATTATAATATATTTTCTTCAACTACGCTACATATCCCTTTATTTTTTCATCTTACATTTCAGGATGACAAACTCACACCTTGAATATACTAAAAGACAAAGGAGTATAAGTATAACCATTACAATACAATCTATTACAAAATCCATAGGTGTCATATTTCACACGAGCGAAAAAAGCACATTCACCTTTGGTAAATGTGCTAAAACATTTTTTGGTTTTGCACTGCATTCACAATAATATTTGCTGTTTCTTCAATCGCTTTATTCGATACATCGATTACTTGGCAATTTATTTTACTAATTACTTCCTCAAAGTGATCAATTTCTTCTTGAATACGATTAATATTTGCATATGTTGCTCCGTCACTTAATCCAAGTGATTTTAATCGCTCTTTTCGAATATGATTTAACTTATCTGGCGTAATTTTCAAACCGAAACATTTTTCTTTTGCCACTTGATATAGTTCTTCAGGTGGGTCAACTTCTGGCACGAGTGGTACATTCGCAACTTTCAAGCGTTTGTTATGAGCTAAATATTGGGAAAGTGGTGTTTTTGATGTACGCGAAACACCGATCAACACGATATCTGCTTTTAAAATACCTCGTGCATCTCTGCCGTCATCATATTTCACAGCAAACTCAATCGCTTCAATCTTTTTAAAGTATTCTTCATCTAACCTACGGACAACACCTGGCTCATATCTCGGCACTTGCCCCGTAATTTCTTCAATTTGATCAATAAGAGGGCCAATAATATCGTATGCCTCTACCCCTTCTTTTGCAGCCTCTGTTACTAAATACTGGCGCATATCAGGCTTAACTAACGTAAAACATATAAGTGCTTGATTACTCTTAGCAATCGAAATCACTTCTTTTAATGTCCCTGTATCTTCTACATACGGTACACGTCTAATATCAGGAGCAAACGGGAATTGCCCCATTGCTGCTCGAACAACCAAATCAGCCGTTTCCCCTACAGAGTCAGATACGACATATACGATTTTATTATCCATTACATTACCTCACTTTAAACAAATTACACTTATTCGTTATTTACTAAATTTACAAACGCACGTGTAATATTTGTTTTTGTAATTCGCCCAATCACTTCTAAACCTTGTTTCGTATCTTTTACAACTGGCATTGCATCAATCTGTCTTTCTATTAATTCCATCGCAATATCATATAAAGAATCCTCTCTACGACACATCGCAATGTTTGGCATCCTTGTCATGATAATATTAACCGGAAGAGAGGTTAAATCCTGCTTTCCTAAGCTCGCTCTTAATAAATCTTTACGAGACACAACACCAACTAATAGAGTCATCTGATCTACAACGAACAATGTACCAACGTCCTCTAAAAACATCGTACAAATTGCATCGTATACGGAAACATTTTTATCAATTACAACCGGTCTAGATTGATAATCTTGTACTTTAATTTTCTTAACAGCTTCAGATAATAGCTGCCCCCCAGTTTTACCCGTATAAAAATAACCTACGCGTGGACGTGCTTCTAAATAACCAGCCATCGTTAAAATTGCTAAGTCTGGTCTTAGCGTCGCACGTGTTAGACCCAATTGTGCTGCAATTGATTCCCCTGTAATAGGACCGTGATCTTTTACAATCTGAATGATATGTTCTTGCCGTTTATTCAGCTCTATGATAATCACCACCTTTAATGCACAACGAAAAAAGTTATACTATCTCTTAAATATTATATACTAAATATGCTATTCGAAAAAGAAAGTATGTAAAAAGGACCGTATACGGTCCAAAATTATATTTGAAACTTATCAAGTTGTTCTAAAAAACGTCTTGATTTCAAATAAATTCCGCAATATTCATCATAATATGTATTCAATACTAAACGCATTTGTTTTTTTGTGCTATCCTTTACCGATACATTTCCGAGCCTATGTAAATCGAAATGGAAGAAAAGACGTAATAATTTATGAACAGCTTCTCCTACCGGTATACGATATGGGTCTTGCTCTGCATGACGTGAGCACAGAAAACCGCCTTCCCTGACGGAGAAGGCGACAAAGTCTGTTTCTTGATGACAAATCGCACAAGTATCAAAGTACGGGCGCATCCCTAATACTGGAAGCATTTTCGTTTGATAAATTAATGATAATACTTCTGAATCAACACCCTCACACATATAATGCAACGTTTGATATAACATTTCAAATAAGTACGGATTATGTTTTTTATCTTCTGTTGCTTTATCAGTTAACTCAACAATAAATGATGCATAAGCAGTTAAAAATATATCCTCGCGAATTTCTTTCATAGTTGAAATAATCTCGCCTTGTTGCAATGTTCCAAGCCCAGATCCCATTTGAATAAGAAAATGGCCATGTGTCATTAATTGCGACACAGATGCTAATCGGCTTTTCGGTTTTTTTGCTCCTCGTGCCATTGCACTTACCTTACCAAGTTCTCTTGAGAATATTGTAACAATCTTGTTCGTTTCTCCGTAATCTGTCGTACGGATAACGATGCCCTCAACTTTTTGAAACATGTTCGTCACCATCCAAGGTTTGAACAAAACGGGTCAAGAAATTGGAGAGTCTAGATGCGCTAGCTCCTCTTCATGTTGATCCATCTCATCGTTTACGTCTTTTTCCATTTCTTTCAAAAGCAAGTACGTTTCAATGCTTCCTGTTTTGGAGAAAAACTTCCAGGTAAAATCTAGCATAAGAATCCACCTTTCTCAATAAGCGTAGCCTATAAACCAATTTCCTTTGTTGTTATTAAATTGACCCATTTTGTCCATTTTCATGTGAGAAAAATTTTTCCTAATTTATCAAAGTTCATAAAAACCAATAATCAGCGGATGAACCAACCATCCACTGATTACAGCTTGACTCTATTTTAGTACTCATCCTCGCGGAAACCTAGGTCACGAAGCTGAGACATTTTATTACGCCAATCTTTTTGCACTTTTACCCATACTTCTAAAAATACTTTAGAACCAAGTAGCGCTTCAATATCAAAACGAGCTCGTTTACCAACTTCTTTTAACATTTTTCCTTGTTTTCCGATGATGATTCCTTTTTGTGATGCACGTTCAACAACAATCGTTGCATTTATATAAACTGCCCCACCCTCACGCTTTTGAATCGCATCGATAACAACAGCCACAGAATGCGGTACTTCTTCACGTGTTAAATGTAGTACTTTCTCACGAATAAGCTCTGCAATAATAAATCTCTCCGGATGATCCGTTACTTGATTATCTGGATAGTATTGTGGTCCTTCTGGTAAATACTTTTTAATTGTTCCAATTAAAGCGTCCACATTATTACCGTCTAACGCAGAAATTGGTACAATCTCTGCAAACTCATGTAGTTTACGATATTGATCAATTAACTCTAGTAATTGCTCTGGATGAAGTTGGTCAATTTTATTAATTACTAAAAATACTGGTTGTTTCGTTTCTTTTAATTTCTCAATGATGAATTCCTCACCACGACCAAAGCCTTCGACAGCATTAACCATAAACAGAACGATATCAACTTCTTTTAATGTCGTTTGCGCCATCTTCACCATGAAGTCGCCTAGTTTATGTTTAGGTTTATGTATTCCTGGTGTATCAATGAAAATAACTTGTGCATCATTTTCTGTATATACACCTTGAATTTTATTACGAGTCGTTTGTGGCTTATCACTCATAATAGCAATTTTCTGGCCGATAATACGATTTAAAAATGTAGATTTTCCAACATTCGGTCTGCCAATAATAGAGACAAAACCTGATTTATAACCTTTTCTATTCATGTAAATCCTCCGCTAAAAATGCTCCTGGTAACAATTCTCCGACTGTCGTCTCTTGAACGTCACCATGTAAATTTGATAAGTATACTTTCGTATCCTGTTTACATAATTCTACCATAACTTGTCGACATGCTCCACAAGGAGGTACTGGGCGCTTTGTATCTGCTACAACCGCAATGGCTACAAATTCTTTATCTCCTTCAGAAACCGCCTTAAATAAAGCTGTTCTTTCAGCACAATTACATAAGCCATATGATGCATTCTCAACATTACACCCACGATATACTTTTCCACCGCGCGTTAATAATGCTGCACCTACTTGAAATTTAGAATATGGTACGTACGCTTGTTTACGCGCTTCGATTGCTTCTAGAATTAATTGTTTACTATTCATATTCCCGCATCCTTCCTGTTCACAGCTATGAAGAGATACACTCTCTCATTAAAGGCCCTTACGGCACTTCCAAAGCTTAATAAAAGCTTCGGAATGCAACTATACCATATACGGTAAAAAGATAATAGCACCAATTATAACAGCTATAATTGTAAATAATAAAACCGCTCCTGCCGCAACATCCTTTGCAATTTTTGCAAACGGATGAATATCGGCAGTCGCTAAATCTACCGTTTTTTCCACAGCCGTATTTACCATCTCTAAACTCATTACAATCCCTATTACAATAAGTAATATCATCCACTCTATTTTCGTAATATGGAAATAAAAGCCGCAGCATATAACAATGACTGCGGCTAAATAATGGATTTTCATATTTCGTTCATGACGAAAACAAAAGAATATACCAGCTATAGCATATCCAAAACTATCTATAAGTTTTCCTTTTTTCATCTTCCTAATCCAAAAGCTTCTAAAATTTCTTTTTGTCTTCCGAACATTTCTTTTTCATCTTCTTCCGTCATGTGATCATAACCAAGTAAATGTAAAAAGCCATGTAACGCCAAAAATCCAAGTTCACGATCGAAAGAATGTCCGTACTCTTCAGCTTGCTCTTTCGCCCTTGGAATAGAGATAATAAGATCACCTAACATGCGCGGCATCTCTGCACCAACGATCTCCATTTCTCCTTCTCCCATCTCTTCCATGGCAAAAGATATTACATCTGTAGGTTGATCTTTATCTCGGTAATCACGATTAATTTCTCTAATGCGCTCATTATCTACAAATGTCACCGATACCTCCACGCCATCCTCGATATTTTCCATTTGAGCTGCTTTTTCTAACACTTCACGAATTAAACTCATATACGCTTCTTTTACTTCTCCTGTTTCATCAATAAAATCAATTAACAAACTCATTCTTTCTCCTTTTCTTCCGGAAGTTCCGGATATGTAATACGCGAATGGAAAATACCATTTAACGTTTCACACAACGTTTTCCCAACGATTTGTAGTTCTTTAAACGTCAAATCACATTCACTAAATTGACCGTCTTGCAATCGATCTTTAATAATACTTTGCACTAAATTATTAATTTGTTCTGGCGTTGGGTGATTCATAGAACGTACCGCAGCTTCTACACTATCAGCAATACCAACAATTGCCGATTCTTTCGAAGTTGCTTTTGAACCTGGATAACGGAACATCTCTTCTGTATATTTTTCTTTATCTTCTTTAATTGCTTTATAATAAAAATATTTCAGTAACGTTGTACCGTGATGTTGCCCAGCGATATCAATAATTTCTTGTGGAATATGATATTCTTCGAGCATTCTTACTCCATCCGTTACGTGAGCAATTATAATATCTTTACTCGTTACAGGATCTAATTTATCATGCGGGTTTTCAATTCCCATTTGGTTTTCAATAAAGAATTGCGGTTGTACTGTTTTTCCTACATCATGATAATATGCACCTACACGTGCTAATACACCATTTGCCCCGACTGCTTCACACGCAGCCTCAGAAAGATTCGCTACCATTACACTATGATGATATGTCCCTGGCGCTTCTAACAAAATTCTACGTAAAAGCGGATGATTTGGACTTGATAGTTCCATAAGCTTCATACTTGATACGATTCCAAGTCCACTTTCTAAATATGGTAAAATCCCCATAGCCAAAACGGACGATATAATCCCTGAAAGTGATGCCATTAATAATTGCGTACCAATTTCAAGAGGCGAAAAATTCCCATTACGTAATAATAAGAGCGCCGCCAATACGACTACATTTAATACAGAAACGAGTATACCAGCTTGTAAGATCATTGTACGACGATTTTTTTCTCGCAAGAAAATACTAACCGATAATGAACTTAACAATACGTAAATCCCTACACTATAATTTAACGTACTCGTTACTCCTTCATTAAACATAATACTTCCGCATACAGAAAAAATCATACTCGTTAAAAAGACAAATCGATCACCAATCATTAGTTTTACAAGTAATGTTCCCATCGCAACTGGGACAACATATGCAATCCCTGCGTATTCAAGTTTTTGAAACAAACTAATGATTTTCATTAAGACGATTGTGATAGACAAAATTGTAATATACGCTAAAACATACGGTCTATCTTCTCTTTTTCTCTTTAAAAACAATTCAAATTGTTTATGCATAAAGTATAGTAACACACTAATGAGTACCGCTAATCCAACATAAGGTTGAAAGCCATTCCCTTTTTCTAACAAACCAACTAATTTCAACTGATTATACACATCACTTGAAATTGTTTCACCTTCTCTAACAAGAACTTGTCCTTGAAGAATATAAACAGGTGGAACTAAATCTTCCTCTGCTTTTCTCTTCTCTTTCGTTAAGATCGGGTCATAAAAATAGTTCGCTGAAATTGCATATCTTCCTAGCGCCTTAATTGACTCTTTTAAACCATTATCAACATTAACACTATTCATCTCACTTACATATCGTTCTTTCGCATCTTTCAATTCGTCCATTTTAATATGCTCAGTCATGATACTATTAATCGCTGTGACCGCAGCATCTTTCGCTAATACTAATTGGCCCGAATCTGCATTAATCAAATTTAGTAAGTTTGAATCAGATAATTCTTTCGTTAAGTCAGCAGGTAGTTTCTTTTTTAACTTATCCACTTTCTCAGCATCAGTAATCTTTTTTTGATCATCCGGTCCAACAGCTTTAATCTCTTGCACCACTTCATCCACTTTAGCGAAGACGTCATTCACAATATCAACTTTATTTTGTTTATACTCACTTTTATATGTATATTGATCTTCAACTTTTGTAGCGGCTTCTTTTTTCTTTTTATCCGTTGTAACTTTATCTTCAATTTTTATAGGAGAATGGATTGTCTTTTTCGCAATAGAATACATGTTAACATCTAATTGCTCTGGTTTTACATTATTCATAAGCGCAAAAAACAGCACTGCTCCTAATACAACGTAAGAAATCCAACTTAGTTTTTTCGAATGTTGTAAATTACGAAACCACTTAGAAATTTCTTGAGATCTTGACATGATTTCAATACTTCTCCTCTCCAGAAATAAAGTGAAACTATTTATAGCTTTCATTTCTTCTACCCAACGATACTTTGAGGCAACATTTTATACACCAGTACCTATAGTTTATTTTCCTTATCTTTCATGATAGTAAAAAATATGACGTTCGCCAACCTTATCATACAAAAAGAAATGATCCTGACAAATAGGATCATTCCATTTTATCATATGCCTCAATAATACGTTGCACCAATGGATGTCTCACAACGTCTGTTTGTTCTAATGTAATAAATGACAGACCTGATACACCAGATAAAATATTAGAGGCTATAGATAGCCCTGATTTTACCCCTTTTGGCAAGTCTACTTGTGAAGGATCCCCTGTAATAACCATTTTAGAACTAAAACCTAATCTCGTTAAAAACATTTTTATTTGAGCACCCGTTGTATTTTGAGCCTCATCTAAAATAACAAATGAATCATCAAGCGTACGTCCCCTCATATAAGCAAGTGGCGCGATTTCAATTACTCCTCGCTCCATCATACGCTGCGTATATTCTTGTCCAAGAATATCATGTAAGGCATCATATAATGGACGTAAGTATGGATCAACCTTCTCTTTCAGATCCCCTGGTAAAAAACCTAAGTTTTCTCCAGCTTCTACAGCAGGTCTTGTTAAAATAATTTTCTTTACATATCCTTGTTTTAAAGCCCTCACAGCCATTACTACAGCTAAGTATGTTTTTCCAGTTCCTGCTGGCCCTATTCCAAAGACAATATCATTCTTCTTCATCGCATGAATATATCGTCTTTGCCCCATTGTTTTTACACGAATGGATTTACCTTTTGCAGTCTTGAAGATTTCTTCTTCATATAACTCTTCAAATTGAGCAATTTTCCCTTGTTGTGCGAGCTGAATTGCATACGCAACATCTCTCTCCGAAATTGATATACTTTTACGAATTACAACAAGTAATTGCTGTAAGATTTTTTCTACGAGTGTTACCGTTTCAACTGCCCCAGATACATGAACAGTTTCTCCTCTAGTTACGATCGATACATTGAGTTCTCGTTCAATTACTTTTAAATGCGCATCATTGACTCCAAAAAGAGCGATTGCTTCGTTAGTATTTTCCAATTGTTGGTTCATTTCTACTAATTGTTCTGCCATTACTCAGTCTCCTTGAATATCGGATTCAGATATTGGTTGTGGCTCTGCAATATTTTCAACTACAGTATAATGCAATGTGACCTTTAGTTGATCCGCCTCAACCTCTTTACTCAAAATCTTATCACTTACAATCATAGCATGTTCATCCAATTTTTTCTTTAGTTCTTTTTCGGCCATCTCTTTCGCTACTTTTAACGCTTGCTTTTCTGTATATTCTCGATTCGCTTCTTCCTCTTCTCTCACAACATCTTTTTCATATGCAATCGGCAGTGTAAAACCAAATAATTTCACATCGTGCTTTACACTTTCAGTACGAGAGCGTTTATACTTATCATGTTGAAATCCCCATATTTTTATTTTCGTATCCCCAAATTTAAGAAAATGTTCATTGTATACATTACCAGTATACACTTGAAATTGCGTCTTTAACGGGACATTCACTTTAGAGGTATACCACGTTTCGCCATACACAATACCTTTCGCTGAAACAATTGTCGGGCTTTCCTCATTACCATATATTCCAGATACGAGAATCTGCCCTTTTTCCACATGATCATTTTTCAGTACAACCGGTTTTCCAACTTCTACAAACGTTTTTGTAATAATCGCTTCTTTTTTTGCTACTAAATTTTGTGGCCTTTGTTCCTTTTCTTTTTTCGGTTCGTTTTTTTCAACAATTTTAAAATGATACGTCGTTCCTCTTACTTCTAGTCCCGCCCAAGTAATGGCATTAATATTATCTGTCAAATGGCGTTGTACATCCTCTACATTCGGCATTTGAAACTGTAGTTTCCCTTTTTTAATACCCATTTTATCCAATTCTTTCATTAATATATATTCTGTTTCAGGTTTTGCTCCTGTAATTTCAATTTTCCAAACCATATTTGACATTGCAATCACACCAAAAAAGAAAATTAAAAACCCAATTAAAAATCCACTATTTTTAATTAAACGCTTATTCCAAAAAGGAAAACCATAACGTCCAATAAAATATAATTTACATTCATTTTTTCTATAAATTGGTTTTATTTTTTTCACATCGCGTAACAATATACAAAAAACTAACGTTTCATCAGCTATCTTCTTAACATCCCAAACTAATAAATTCCTCCGTACACATTCATTAACAAACCGTTCTGCCCCTCTACCTTCAATTCGCACTTTTACATACCCAAGCCACTTTATAAACCATTTATTTTTCATTTACCACCTTCACTACCTTTCTAAAAGTAGGTATACGACTTTTTATTTGAAGCATTAAAATAGCTCGTACTAAAATGAAACAGAGTAAAACTGTAATCAGTCTCTATCAACGGAACTTTTACAGGATAAAGAAGAAAAACTTCACAAATGGAAGTTTCACTTCAATCACCTTTTTTTTCATTTTCTAAAAATGTTACTTGCTCAATTATACCTTCGAGTAAAAGCTCTTCTGGAAGAATCGTTTTAATAACAAAGGATTGTCCTTTAATTAATAATTGACCATGTTTTAAAAGTAATCGTACTTCTTTATCTGAAAACACTAATAACCCCCGATGATTTTCTATATAAATATGTATTTGCCCAACAAGAGTAATCCGAGGCAGATCCATTAATACATCCACTGGTAGATCTACTTGTTTTGTTAACCAATTTTTCATTTGTTCTAATTTCTTCATCTCGAAAGACCCCCTCCTCATCCCATATATATATGTATTTCTTCACAAGTGCCTATCGTGTTATAACGACTTCACTAACATAACTATATTCTGTAAGAGTTCATATCATGTTAATTAAAACAGTCGCTATATGAAATCATATTTGTCAGGACAATGATGGATCAGAGGATATTACCTTTAATAATAGAAGTATTAATACAAGAATATGCGCCCCTACAGGATATCAGTACAAGTTACATTAAGAAATTGAGCCTAGCGAGAAGTTGGAAACTTGAAAAAACCTGTTACAATTCGTTCTGGACGTGACATACTGACCATAGAATAAGTAGTTGTCATTTATTGGACAAATGAGATAAAGTGAAACTTTAATCAACCCTCACCAATCGGGTTGCCTGTTAATGCGGGATAAAATTCAAAAAAGAAAATTTCCCCGCTCTGAATGTTACGTTGTAAGTAAGAATATTTTATAGATGGTTGTTATATGAATTTCAAAAAATATTAGGGTTCATTAAAAGATGAATTAATAAATGAGGAAATACGAAAGTAAATTGGCTTTGGTCAAGAAATTTTGAATGCTATAAAACAAGTTATCGACAGTCATATCCGGCCATTTTATGCAACTGATGCAAAATCTAATATAGTTAGAATCTCTTTTGTTACCTTCGAGGATTATGCTGAAGAGCACGCTATAAAACTTCAATCTGAGTTTCAGAAGGCTCGGTACTTAGCTTTTATTTGCGAAAGAAGTTTTAGTCAAGGAAGTAAGAACAGGTGTAGAATCAGAATTATACAAGGAAATAATAAATTGAAACTTTAACTAGAGGGGTTTCTATCACTTACAGAAACGCTTTTTAAGCAATATAGCGTTTCTCCTTAATAAGAACAATAAAAAAACGTCTCATACGAAATGAGACGTTTTTTTATGCTAATAGCTGGATAACCAGCTTATTCACAAGTGATCCGTCTGTTTTACCTTTTACTTTCGGCATAACAGCAGTCATCACCTTACCCATATCTGCTTTAGAAGTCGCACCAACTTCAGAAATAACTTGCTTGATTACATCAACTAGTTCTTCTTCAGTTAATTGCTCTGGCAAATATGCGCTTAAAATCTGAATTTCACTTTGCAGTTTATTAACAAGGTCTTCACGACCAGCTTTTTTAAATTCAAGGAGGGAGTCCTTATACTGTTTTACTTCACGAGCTAAAACTGTTATTTCCTCTTCTTCAGTAAGAGTATGTTGCAGTTTAATACCTTCATTTTGTAAAGCAGCCTTAACCATACGAATAACGGTTAATTTTTCTTTTTGTTTATTCTTCATCGCTTGTTTCATATCATCGTTTAAACGACCGAGAAGACTCATAACTTACACCCTCTCTTAGAATTTACGCTTTCTTGCCGCTTCAGATTTCTTCTTACGTTTTACACTTGGTTTTTCATAAAACTCGCGCTTTCTTGCTTCAGCAAGTGTACCAGTTTTAGAAACCGATCTTTTAAAACGGCGAAGTGCATCCTCCAAAGACTCGTTTTTACGAACGACTGTTTTTGACATTCTCTTTCCCTCCCTCCGAAACATCACACTTACATACTAACTTCAGCATGCAAAAAGAAACACTTCTTCAGCATGTCTTTTACGATTATAATACATTTTATCACTTCAGGTCAACTATTTGGCAGAATAAAAGAAGAATAGAAGCATTTCCTTTTCAAAAGTTATGGCAAATAGCTAGTATCCTTCACTGATGAAGACAACTATATTTTTATCATTTCATCTTTTTTCATACAGGGATGCATGAAACGCCTCCACGCCCTCTAGTACTTAACCGATTCAAATAAAGAAAGCATGCAAACCGTTTCCGGTTGCACGCTCTTTTTATGCACTAGCTGATTCTTTTTTTACATCATCTTCAAGAACACGAACAAATTGCGCTTCGTTATATGGATAACCAGCTTTCGTAATTTTCACTTTCACTAGCTTACCAATTAATTCTTCTGATCCTTCAAATACAATTTTCAAGTAGTTATCTGTATAACCTACATATAACCCTTCACGGTCGCCCTCTTTAAATTGCTCTTCCGGAATGATTTCAAGCACTTCACCTTCAAACCCTGATGCGTACTCTTTCGCTAATTGATTAGATAGCTCAATTAAACGATGAACACGATCGTTCTTCACATCTTCAGGAACTTGATCTTCCATGCGTGCTGCAGGTGTTCCTGTACGTTTTGAGTAAGGGAACACATGTAACTCAGAGAAGCGGTTCTCTTTAATGAAATTGTATGTTTCCATGAATTCTTCTTCTGTTTCACCTGGGAAACCAACGATTACATCAGATGTAATCGCAAGGCCTGGTAACGCTTCTTTCAAACGATCTAAACGCTCTTGGAAGAACTCCATCGTATATTTACGACGCATACGTTTTAATACAGTATTAGAACCAGATTGCAACGGAATATGCAAGTGGCGTACAACTACTTCAGATTTATCTAACACTTCAATTACTTCATCTGAAATTTGACTCGCTTCAATAGAAGAAATACGAAGACGTTTTAATCCGCCTACTTCCGCTTCCATATCACGAAGTAATCCAGCTAAGTTATAATCTTTTATGTCTTCGCCGTATCCACCTGTATGAATACCCGTTAATACGATTTCTTTATAGCCTGCATCCACTAATTGTTGTGCTTGTTTAATAACTTCTTTTCCATCACGAGAACGCATTAAACCACGCGCCCAAGGAATGATACAGAATGTACAGAAGTTATTGCAACCCTCTTGTATTTTTAAAGACGCACGTGTACGATCCGTGAAATAAGGTACATCAAGTTCTTCATACACGCGTGTTTTCATAATATTGCGGACAGCATTAATTGGTTGACGCTCTTTACGAAATTCTTCGATGTAACCTAACATCTTTTCACGATCCTGTGTACCAACTACAATATCCACACCTGGGATTGCCATAATTTCCGCTGGAGATGTTTGTGCGTAACATCCCGTTACACAAATAACTGCATCTGGATTTTGACGCACAGCACGTCTAATTACTTGACGACTTTTTTTGTCCCCAGTATTCGTTACTGTACATGTGTTAATAACATATACATCAGCTTTCTTTTCATATTCTGTTCTTTCATAACCACCTTGTTTAAACAATTGCCAAATGGCTTCTGTTTCATAGTGGTTTACTTTACAACCTAACGTATGGAACGCAACAGTTGACATTGATCATCACCCCATCAATTCAAAATGATACGAAGCAGCACTTAACGCGTATAATGGCGCCGTTTCTGTTCTTAAAATTCTTGGTCCTAAACTACATGGTACAAATTTATGTTCACGAAGCGCTGTAATCTCTTCCTCAGCTAAACCGCCTTCTGGGCCAAATACAATCAATAGCTTTTGACCTGGTTTCATTGTCGTTAAAGCTTTCGCAAAATTAGATTTCTCGCCTTGTTTTGCTTCCTCTTCGTAAGCAACAAGACAAACATCATACTCACCACTCATTGAAAGCAATTGCTTAAATGATGCCGGAGCATGTACTTCTGGAATTTCACTTCTATGTGATTGTTCCGCAGCTTCTTTCACAATTTTTCTTAAACGCTCAACTTTTTTATCAGCTTTTTTCGCATCCCATTTTACGATAGAGCGAGATGCTTGAAATGGTAAGAATGCAGCTGCCCCAAGCTCAGTTCCTTTTTGAAAAATTAACTCTAGCTTGTCTCCTTTTGGCAGTCCACTTGCAATCGTCACGAAAACAGGAAGTTCACTTGACGCCTCTACCCATTCTACAATAGTCGTATTAATAAATTCACTGGTAATTTCATCAATTGAACATACTGCTGTTTTTCCGTTTACACAGCAATAAATATGATCTCCAGCTGACATACGCATCACTCTTGCGATATGATGTACGTCATCACCTACAATGCGAATACTTGTCTCATTTACATATTTCTCTTCTACAAAATAACGTTGCATATAATCACCTTAGTAGAGTTTCGTTCCTTTCGTAAGTCAACACTTACGAAAAGAACGAAACGTTATCATTTTTCATATAACAAACGGCAAGTCCCTCACCTTATAGTGAGAGACTCCCCTTTTCATTATAGACTAAAATCTATATTACGCATTTCGTGCAATAATTGCTACCCAATCTTCCATTCGTAACACTTCTTCAATTGTAAATCCAGCTTTTTCTAGCGCCTCAGAAATTACTTTTTCCTTCGTAGCAATAATGCCCGATGTAATAAATAATCCACCTGATTTCACAACTCTTGCTGCATCTTCAGGGAATAATAGAATGATTTCTGCTAATAAGTTAGCTACGATTAAATCAACAGGACCTTCAATACCTTCTAAAAGACTATTTTGTCCAACAGACACGATATCATCTGTTTTATTTAAACGTACATTCATTTCTGCACTTTCAACCGCAACCGGATCTAAATCATATGCTTGAACAGAAGACGCACCTAATTTTGCCGCTGCAATACTAAGTACACCAGAACCTGTTCCTACATCAATAATAGTGTCACCTGGCTGTACTGTTTTTTCTAAAGCACGTATACACATCGTTGTTGTTGGATGAGTTCCTGTACCAAACGCCATACCCGGGTCTAATTCAATGATTTTTTCATCAGGAGAAGATGGTGTATATTCTTCCCAAGTCGGTACGATTGTGAATGTATCAGAAATTTGTACTGGATGGTAATATTTTTTCCAAGCAGTAGCCCAATCTTCTTCATTGACTTCGTTAACGGTAATATTTCCAGTACCAATTTCGATGTCGTAAGATGGAAGCACATCAATAGATGATTTTACACCTGCAATCGTTTCATGTAAAGAATCGGTTTGCGGGAAATATGCTTTTATTAATACACCTTCCGCTGGATATTCATCGGGATTCAATGCATAAATTTCACCATATTGTTGCTCGCGCTCTTTCGTTAACTCCGCTGGGTCCTCAATCGCAACTCCGCTAGCACCAGCTTCGTGTAAAATATGAGAGACAGCTTCTACTGCTTCTTCTGTTGTATGAATACTAATTTCTGACCATTTCACAATTTACCAACTCCATTTTTTATTTCCATTATTCCCCTTTGAAAGCACGTTTAAGCTTTCCGAATAAACTATCATCCTGCTCTTCTTGTCCTGCAAATTCACGTAATAAATCTTTTTGCTGTGAAGTCAATTTCGTTGGTACAACAACACGAACGACTACATATTGATCTCCTTGGCCGTATCCACGTACGTTCGGAGCACCTTTTCCTTTTAAGCGGAATTCAGTTCCAGTTTGTGTTCCTGCTGGAATTTTCAGCTTCACTTTACCATGAACAGTAGGAACTTCCACTTCATCACCAAGCGCCATTTGCGCAAATGTTAATGGCATTTCGCAAATAATGTGATCTCCTTCACGCTCGAAGAATTCATGATTTCTTACATGAACGACAACATATAAGTCTCCTGCTGGTCCGCCATTTACGCCGGCTTCACCTTTTCCAGACACACGAATTTGTTGACCATTATCAATACCCGCTGGAATTTTAACATTAATTTTTTTACGTTTACGAACTTTACCTGAACCGTGACATGTCGTACATTTTTCTTTAATAATTTGTCCAGTTCCTGAACAATGACCACAAGCTTGACGGTTTACGATACGACCAAATGGTGTGTTTTGTTCAACACTCACTTGACCAGAACCTGAACAATGTTTACATGTTTCTTTTGAAGTTCCTGGTTTTGCTCCACTACCTTTACAAGTATCACATGGATCTTCTACTGGAATTTCCACATTTAATTCCTTACCAAAAATAGCTTCTTCAAAATCTAAAGTGACTTGATATTGTAAGTCAGCACCTTGGCGCGGAGCATTTGGATCACGACGTCTGCCGCCGCCACCGCCAAAGAAAGAACTAAATATATCTTCAAAACCGAAGCCACCGCCGAAGTCTCCTCCGCCGCCAAATCCACCGAATCCTTGATTTGCACCAGCATGACCAAATTGATCGTACTGCGCACGCTTTTGATCATCACTTAACACTTCGTATGCTTCTTGTACTTCTTTAAACTTTTCAATTGCATTTTCTTCTTTACTTACGTCTGGATGGTATTTTTTAGCCAAACGACGATACGCTTTTTTAATTTCATCTGTTGAAGCGCCCTTGCTAAGTCCAAGGACCTCATAATAGTCTCGTTTACTCATAAATTTACAACCCCCGAATCTTTCACATAAACGTAATTTTAACACCGAAAGAAAGTGCTTTGCAACAAAGTTTCCTCACTTACAGTATGCAAAGCGAAAAACTTAAGATCCTCACACATCGCTTCTCATTCGTGAAAAAAGCCAAAGTCAAGGCACGCTTGACTTTGACTTTTTGTCATCTTACTTATTATGTTTACAGTTGAATTACTTGTCTTCTTTTACTTCTTCAAACTCAGCGTCAACTACATTATCTTTCTTCGCGCCAGCGTCTTGTGCACCTTGCGCACCTTCTGCTTGACCAGCAGCAGCTTGAGCTTGCTCGTATAATTTAACAGTTAATTGTTGTACGATTTCTTGTAAAGCATCTTTTTTCGCACGAATTTCTTCAAGCTCGTTTTTCTCAATTGCAGCTTGTAATGCTTCTTTTGCTTCTGTTGCTTTTGCAACTTCAGCTGCATCTACTTTACCTTCTAAATCTTTTACAACTTTGTCTGTTTGGAATACAAGTTGGTCAGCTTCGTTACGAAGTTCAACTTCTTCCTTACGTTTTTGGTCAGCGTCAGCATTTGCTTCCGCTTCTTGTACCATACGTTCTACTTCTTCATCAGAAAGACCTGAAGAAGATTGGATTGTAATAGCTTGCTCTTTGCTTGTTCCTAAGTCTTTCGCACGTACGTTAACGATACCGTTCGCATCAATATCGAATGTTACTTCGATTTGTGGAATACCACGTGGTGCTGGTGGAAGGTCAGTTAATTGGAAACGACCTAACGTTTTGTTGTCAGCTGACATTGGACGCTCACCTTGTAATACGTGAATGTCTACTGCTGGTTGATTATCAGCAGCTGTTGAGAATACTTGTGACTTACTTGTTGGAATTGTAGTGTTACGCTCGATTAATTTCGTGAACACGCCACCCATAGTTTCAATACCTAAAGAAAGTGGAGTTACGTCTAATAATAGAACGCCTTCTACATCACCAGTAAGTACGCCACCTTGAACTGCAGCACCTAATGCTACAACTTCATCAGGGTTTACACCTTTATATGGCTCTTTACCAGTTTCACGTTTAATAGCTTCTTGTACAGCTGGGATACGAGTAGATCCACCAACAAGAATAACTTTATCTAATTCGCTTGGAGCAAAACCAGCGTCTTTTAATGCACGACGAGTTGGCTCTAATGTTCTTTCAACAAGACCTGCTGAAAGCTCTTCGAATTTCGCTCTTGTTAACGTTAATTCTAAGTGTAATGGACCAGCAGCTCCAGCACTAATGAATGGTAATGAAATTTGAGTTTGTGTTACACCAGAAAGATCTTTTTTCGCTTTTTCAGCTGCATCTTTCAAGCGTTGAAGCGCCATTTTATCTTGGCTTAAATCAATGTTATTTTCTTTTTTGAACTCAGCTACTAAGTGATCGATGATAACTTGGTCAAAGTCATCGCCACCAAGACGGTTGTCACCAGCAGTTGAAATAACTTCGAATGTGCCGTCTGCTAACTCAAGGATAGATACGTCAAATGTACCGCCACCTAAGTCATATACTAAGATTTTTTGTTCTTCATCTTGTTTTTCTAAACCGTAAGCAAGTGCTGCTGCTGTTGGCTCGTTAATGATACGCTCAACTTCTAAACCAGCGATACGACCAGCATCTTTCGTTGCTTGACGCTCTGCATCGTTGAAGTATGCAGGTACTGTAATAACAGCTTTCGTTACTGTTTCACCTAAGTATGCTTCAGCAGAAGCTTTTAAGTTTTGTAAAATGATTGCAGAAATTTCTTGAGGTGTATAATCTTTACCTTCAACTTCTACTTTGTAGTCTGTACCCATATGACGTTTAACAGACATGATTGTATTTGGGTTTGTAATTGCTTGGCGCTTTGCAACTTCCCCAACTTGACGTTCTTCATTTTTGAAAGCTACAACAGAAGGTGTTGTACGATTTCCTTCTGGATTTGGGATAACCTTTGGTTCTCCACCTTCCATAACAGCTACACAAGAGTTTGTTGTACCTAAGTCAATACCGATAATTTTACTCATGGCGAATCCTCCTAGTTTTATGTAAATTATTGATTTACTTTTACCATTGATGGGCGAATCACACGGTCTTTTAGTTTATAACCTTTTTGGAATTCTTCTACAACCGCGTTTGATTCAAATTCACTATCTTCCACTTGCATAATAGCTTGGTGTTCATTAGGATCAAACTGTTTACCAACAGCTTCAATCACTTCCACACCTTCTTTATTCAGTGCTTCTAACAATTGACGATGCACCATTTCCATACCTTGTAACAAGGATTTCGTTTGCTCATCAGTCGCTTCCACTTGCATCGCTCTTTCAAAATTATCAAGAGCTGGCAAGATGTCTGAAACTAGACTTTGTGCTCTATATTTTTCAGCAGCCTGTTTATCCATTTGGACACGGCGCTTATAATTTTCAAAATCAGCTTGTAGACGTAATGTGCGACCTTCCGTTTCCGTTAGTTTCGCTTGTAACTCATCTACTTTTTCTTGTAAAAGAGCAGCCTCACTTTTTTCTTCTACAGTTTCTTCACTGTTTTCTGGCGTGACAGCTTCTTCAACTTGCGCTTCTTTTACTTCTTCTACCACTTGTTCGTTACGCTCTTCCACAATATTCACCTCCTTAAAAGGTATTAGGTATCATGCATAGCATGATTACCTAAGGATTATATATTACACACAGCAATGAAAATTTCATCACTTGAGCGAATGTATTACTCTCATTTACTTTTTAAGCCCATCAGTAAATTGTCTCGTAAATAACTGTAACAAACTAATTACACGAGAATATTGCATTCTCGTAGGACCTAAAATAGCAATTGTTCCAAGTTGCTCTTCGCCGATCGAATATGTTGCAGAAATTAAACTACAATCCTCCATAGCCGTCGAAGAATTTTCCCTACCAATTTTCACTTGAATCCCTACTTGTTTATGACGCAAAATGTCATAAAATTCGGCTTCATTATCAATCATGGTAAGTAAAGATCTAACCTTTTGAATGTCATGGAACTCTGGCTGCGAAAGCATATTTGCTTTTCCTCCAAAGTATATCTTTTCCGATAACGGAACTTGAAATGTACCATCCAACATTTTTATTGCACTATCGTAATTATGAACATACCCACGTAAAACTGTAACAATCTCTTTAAAGATTTTATTATGAAGTTCTTCCATCGGTACGCCAGATAGCTTTTCATTTAAAATATTAACCATTTTTTCTAAATCTGATAAATCAACAGATTCCGGAACGGTAATCGTTTTACTTTGTACATGCCCTGTATCAGTTACAATAATAGCGACTGCAGTTTGACGATCAAGCGGCACAATTTGTACATTTTTAAGTTTATTTGTACTTAACTTCGGTCCAAGAACAATGGCCGTATAATTCGTAAGTTCTGATAAAATTTGAGCAGATTGCTGTGCAATTTTTTCCGCTTCAAAAATTCTTTCGGCAAATAAATCTTTAATTTGTACAATTTCAGCGTTTGGTAAGTTTTGCGGCGCTAAAAGATGGTCTACATAAAATCGGTAGCCTTTCTCAGAAGGAACACGTCCAGAAGAACTGTGCGTTTTTTCAATAAAACCTAATTCTTCTAAGTCCGCCATTTCATTTCGAATAGTAGCTGAACTAAATGTAATTTCATCTTTTTTAGCCAACGTTCTAGACCCAACGGGCTGCGCTGATCCAATAAAGTCATCAATAATTGTTTGTAAAATTAAGAGCTGACGTTCCGTAAGCATCTCATCATCACCTCTGTTAGCACTCTTTGTCTTTGAGTGCTAAATCTATTAATAACTTACCAAAATTGACATTCAATTGTCAACGGAAACGTCACGAAATAATGAAAATTTTTCACACCTATGGAACATTTAATTAGTCAATCAAAAATGATTGGAATACTTCATTCCCTAATAATTTTCCTTTTCGCGTTAAACGTACATGTCCATCTTCCTCTTCAAGCAATCCCTGCTCTTGATTGCTTTGTAACTGCTTCGCGAAAACTTGATCCATCTCCACATTAAATTTATTGCGGAACGACGTTTTAGAAACACCTTTTGTTTTTCGAAGCCCTAAGAACAGTTCTTCTTCCATTCTTTCTTTCTCCGTCACTTTGTGAACATCTAAATACGGAAATCTTGTTTCATCAATTTTATTAAAATATTGCTTCAGGGGACCTACATTTTGAATACGTTCCCCGTTCACATAACTATGAGCTCCAGCTCCAAATCCATAATACTCTTCATTATTCCAGTATGTGAGATTATGTCTACTTTTATTGTCACCTTTTGAGAAATTACTAATTTCATACTGGTTATAACCGTGTTTCTCCATTTCATCCATTACTATTTCATACATTTTCGCTTCATGGTCTTCACCCGGAAGACGCAATTTCCCTTTGTTCATTAAGTTATAAAACACTGTTTTTGGTTCCACAATTAATGAATATGCCGAGAAATGTTGTACACCAAGCATAAAAGCAATATCTAATGTTTCTTTTACATCTTCTATCGTCTGTCCTGGCAAAGCATAAATAATATCTACATTAATATTTTTAAAGCCTACTTCCTGTGCTTCTCGAATCGCTAGGAATGCATCTTCCCTCGTATGCTTGCGCCCAATTTTCTCAAGCAGTTCATCACGGAACGTTTGCACACCAAAACTAATTCGATTCACTCCACCTTCTAGCAGTACATTCAACTTCTCTTTCGGTAGATCTCCTGGATTCGCTTCAAATGTTAATTCACAATTCGGGGCGAACGGACGCAAATGACGATTAATAATCTCGAGTAATTTTTTTGTCTGCTCCATATTTAACGCTGTCGGAGTTCCCCCGCCCACAAAAATCGTTTTCATACTATCAAACGGAACTTTTTGAACCGTATTTATTATTTCCTTCTCTAGATAATCTAAATATTGATCAACCGGTTGGCGTTCAATAAACACTTTATTAAAATCACAATAGTGACAAATGTGCTGACAAAACGGAATATGAATATATGCAGCTTGTACCAAATATAACTCCTACCTTTCTAAAAAGAAAACCTCCGCACTCCGGAGGGTTCTCTACTTCTCTAACGTATTACGAATTTGTTCCATTCGCATTTTTCCCCAATCATACATCATTTCAACGATCGGTAAAAGTGACATGCCTAGTTCCGTCATATAATACTCAACGCGAGGAGGAATTTCGGGATATACTGTCCGATCAACAATCCCATCTTCCATTAACTCTTTTAATTGGTTCGACAAAACTTTATGAGAAATGCTTGGGAATAACCGTTGTAATTCACTGAAACGATGCGGCCCTTCCACACCAAGATGCCACAGTATCACAACTTTCCACTTTCCACTAATAATAGAAAGCGTCAATTCCTTTTCACAATTAAAATTACCATTTTGTATTTTATCTTGAATATCTTTTCGAATATTTTCGGACATTAACAGTCTCCTAACTCTATATGAACTAAAAAGCTCTCTCATTATTGTAAATGAGAGCTGCTCAGATGTCTAAAAAGTAATTATACAGAAAAAAGAAGCCGCACAAACGACTTCTTTTTTATTTCAAATATTAGTTGTCATCCATTTTCAGTACAGCCATGAATGCCTCTTGTGGTACTTCTACAGAACCAACAGACTTCATACGTTTTTTACCTTCTTTTTGCTTATCAAGAAGTTTACGCTTACGAGAAATGTCACCGCCGTAACATTTTGCAAGTACGTTTTTACGCATCGCTTTAATTGTAGAACGTGCTACAACTTTATTTCCGATAGTCGCTTGAATTGGCACTTCGAACTGTTGTCTCGGAATTAATTCTTTTAATTTCTCTACGATTACTTTACCACGGTCATACGCTGAATCACGGTGTACGATAAATGATAAAGCATCCACTTGTTCATTATTTAAAAGAATATCCATTTTCACAAGTTTAGATGGTTTATAGCCAATTAACTCGTAGTCAAATGATGCATACCCTTTCGTATTTGATTTCAATTGATCGAAGAAGTCATATACGATTTCTGATAACGGGATTTCATATGTTAATGTAACACGCGTTTCATCTAAATATTGCATATCAATAAACGTTCCACGTTTACCTTGGCAAATCTCCATTACAGCTCCAACATAGTCATTCGGAACCATAATTGAAGCCTTCACAAACGGCTCTTCTACACGATCGATAGACTGTGGATCTGGCATATTAGATGGGTTATCAACTATAACATCTTCACCGTTAGTTAAATAAACTTTATAAATAACGCTTGGCGCTGTTGTAATTAAGTCAATCTTAAATTCACGTTCAATACGTTCTTGAATGATTTCCATGTGAAGAAGTCCTAAGAAACCACAACGGAAACCAAATCCTAGCGCTTGAGATGTTTCTGGTTCAAACTCAAGAGCAGAATCGTTTAACTCTAATTTTTCTAATGCATCACGTAAATCGTTATAACGAGCAGAGTCAATTGGATACAGACCACAGAATACCATCGGGTTTAACTTACGGTAACCTGCTAACGGCTCTGCAGCTGGACGTTTCGCATGTGTAATCGTATCACCAACGCGTGTGTCACCAACATTTTTAATCGATGCTGCTAAGAAACCTACATCACCTACTGTTAACTCGTCACGTTGTGTAGTTTTCGGTGTAAATACACCTACTTCTGTTACTTCAAATTCCTTACCCGTTGCCATCATACGTACTTTATCGCCAACTTTTACTGTTCCATTTACAACACGGATATAAGCAATTACACCGCGGTACGGATCATATAAAGAGTCGAAAATCATACATTGTAACGGCTCTTCTGAATCACCCGCCGGAGCTGGTACTTTTTCAACAATTTGCTCTAAAATTTCTTCAATACCAATTCCAGCTTTCGCAGAAGCAAGTACCGCTTCTGATGCATCTAAACCAATTACGTCTTCCACCTCTTGACGTACACGTTCCGGATCCGCACTTGGTAAGTCGATTTTATTAATAACTGGTAAAATTTCTAAATTATTATCAAGCGCTAAGTATACGTTTGCTAACGTTTGCGCTTCAATACCTTGCGCTGCATCTACTACAAGAATCGCGCCTTCACAAGCCGCTAAACTACGTGATACTTCGTACGTAAAGTCGACGTGTCCTGGTGTATCAATTAAATGAAGAATATACTCTTCACCATCTTTTGCTTTATAGTTTAATTGTACTGCGTTTAATTTGATTGTAATACCACGCTCACGCTCTAAATCCATAGAGTCAAGCAACTGAGCTTTCATTTCGCGTTGTGTTAACGCGTTTGTTTTCTCTAAAATACGGTCTGCTAACGTTGATTTTCCGTGGTCAATATGAGCAATAATAGAGAAATTACGAATTTTGGACTGTCTTTTTGCTCTTTCTTCTTTATTCATCTATGTTCTCAACTCCTAATAGTCTCGCCAATATACACTAGCACTGATTATATCAATAGAGCAACAAAGATTCAATGAAAACTCGTGCTGCTTACGATACAAATCATTCTATCTATATCTTATGCGAATAAACCATAAGAGACAAACCCTTTTCAAATTTTAAAACGGCTGTCTTACAAATCAGTAAAACAACCTTCTCCCATGTTACTCTTAGCTAAAAATTTCTTTTATTTTCCCAACAACTATATCCGTTCCGAACTTCGTCATTTCATAAGCTACACTTGCTACAGCCATCCCAATTCCTTCTACAACATTAAAACTTCTTAAACGTTCTAATTGTTGTTGTTTTTCTGAGGCCGAAAACGAGCTACCCAAAATTTCTGATTCAGCACCTGTACTTTCTGTCCCTGTCATATGAGCGATTTGTTCATATGACAATTGCTGATAGCCTTTCATACTTTTCAAACCATGATTAGCAAGTGCCACTCCTGCTATCATCATAAGTAAACATAAAGCTACACTACATATACACAAAAGCGTAAAGCGACTCAAACGATAATCATCTGTTCCCCTCAATGTGTATATGCTCCCGTATTATCTTGATCAATTTGATGATGCAGCGCCGCATTTAAACCACTCGCTATTACATTCGCCATATCCTCAATAAAAGTATCTACTTCTTTTGGGGTTACCATTAAATTATGACCAAGAGGAGATAGCACCTCATAAATCAGCCTTCTTTTTTCTTCTTCTTCTAACGTACCAACAGCACCTAAAAACATATTTCTGCTCTTTTCATCCGGCATATCTTCTTCTGTTAATTTTTTCTTTTCTCCAAATAAAAATCCCGCTGGTAACAAAGATCGTGAAGGTTTATTTCCTTCTTTCATCTCCCGGCCAAAATGTTTCAAAATAAAATCAATCGTATCACTTGTAATCGAAACAGCATCGACCACAGTCGGAACACCAATTGCGATAACAGGGATACCTAATGTTTCTTTACTTAGTTCTTTACGTTTATTCCCAACACCCGATCCGGGATGAATTCCAGTATCAGAAATTTGTATCGTGCTATTTACTCGTTCAATAGAACGGGCAGCTAATGCGTCAATCGCAACTACAAAGTCCGGGTTCGTCTTCTCAATAATCCCATAAATAACATCGCTCGTTTCGATCCCTGTAATCCCCATTACCCCCGGCCGAATTGCACTAACAGGCCTAAACCCTTCTTCTACACTTTCAGGCTGTAATTGAAACAAATGTCTCGTTACTAATACATTTTCTACAACTATCGGTCCAAGAGCATCTGGTGTTACATTCCAATTCCCAAGACCTACAATTAAACAGCTTGCTTCTTTTGTAACGCCAATCTCTTCTAAGAAATAAGAAAATTCTTTTGCAAAAATACGCTCCACTTTTTGTTGAAGTTCTGTATCTTGCTGACGTATACCTTGAACTTCAAGCGTTAAATAATTTCCAGGCTTTTTACCCATCGCTTCAGAGGCAGCCTCATCAATTGTTACTTTTGTAATTATAGTACCTTCTTCTTCCCTCTCTTTTACAATAACTCCCTGTATCCCTTTTTGTTCTTCTTGGCTTTCTTGCAACATTTGATGAGCTTCTACAGCTAGGTCAGTTCTAATGCTATATTTACTTAAATCTAATGGTTCTTTCATCGTATCTCCTCCGTAATTCATAGTAAATATCGTTAGATTTCCCAAAGTTATATAAGGTCATTCTTTCCTTTACGTGAAATTTCATGGATATACTATTGCAATTCTCTTCACCGTTTGATAGAATATCACTTGTTCTATGTAAGAATCGAGTCATTCGATTGCACCAGGGAGGTGAAAAGTATGGCAAACATCAAATCTGCTATCAAACGCGCTAAACTTAGCGAAGAGCGTCGTGCACATAACGCTTCTATCAAGTCTGACATGCGTTCTGCTGTTAAAACTGTAGAAGCTTTAGTTACTAATAACGATCTTGAAAATGCTAAAGAAGCTTTCAAAACTGCTTCTAAAAAACTTGACAAAGCAGCTCGCAAAGGTCTTATCCACCAAAACGCTGCAGCTCGTCAAAAATCTCGCTTAGCGAAACAAGTAAACGCGTAAGGCGTTTAAAAAACGATCCATTTGGATCGTTTTTTTATATACAAAAAAGTTCATATACTTAGTACATGAACTTTTTTGTGTCATCACATATGATTTAATCGCATTAAGAAAAACTCGAGCACAAGCTTCTTATCCATCTTTCCCGTCTTCATACTATAATCAGCTTCCGCTAATTCTATAATCACTTTTTTTAATTCTTCAAAAGAGAAAAACTTCGTTTGATTCATTGCCAACTTTACACGATACGGATGTACACCAATATGAGATGCAATTTGATTTTGGCCATAACCACGTTGCTGTAGCTCTTTCACTTGATACAACAAGCGGAATTGACTCACTAATAACGCAAGCAATTTAATCGGTTCTTCCTGCTGCGTAAATAATCCATCCAAAATTTGCATTGCACCTGCAATATCTTTTTTCACCACTTTTTCTGTCAAAGCAAATACATTTTGCTCAACTGATTTTGGCACAAGCTCTGCAACAAGTTTCGTCGTAATCTCTCCGCCCATACCAACGTATAACGTTAACTTGTCCATTTCCTTCGCCAACATTGTTACATTACTCCCCACAAGCTCTAGCAACAAACTAACAGCCGCGTTATCAATATGCACATGTACTTCATCTGCACGAGCAACAATCCACTTCTGAACATCCTGCACTTGCATCGCATTTGCTTCTACTACATCTGCTGTTTTCTTTAATAGTTTTGTAATTTTTTTTCGCTCATCAAGTTTTTCGTAAGGCGCAACAAAAACAAGAATAGAAAATGGGGAAGGTTCACCAATGTATTCTTCTAAAATTTTTATATTTTGCTCTAACTTTTCTTTTTGCGAAGTCAAAAATAGCGGTGACTTTATTAACAGTACTTTCCGTTCTCCGAAGAAAGGAAGCGTACGCGCATCCTCAACCACATCTTCTAAATACGCTTCTTCTAAATCATATGTCACAACATTAAACTCTCGATCTTCTTCTTCAAGTGCTTCTGTCGTAATAAGCTTTATCGTTTCATTTATAAAAAAAGCTTCCGTTCCATATAGTAAATATAACGGAGCAAACTGTTTCTTTTTAATTTTTTTATGTATATCACTCATACTTTTTCCTACTCCCTAACTTGGCAATATATATTTATACTAATGCCCTAGCTTTTGTTTTACAAGTACAAAGGAACAGGCTTTATAACCCGTCCCTTTATTTATATTAAACGCCACGCAATAAGCCCCGGGTTTCTTATTGGTGTGCGGTAATCACCTTCCCTTTATTATTCACAATAAAAATTTGAGTATAAGTGCCAACTGTTAACATGCTTGGAAACGAAAAACTCACATTACTTCATGATTTAAAAGTAACAAAAAAGCTCGTTTTCTCTTCATATGGAAATTGTAGATTTTTTTCTGACAATATTTTATACTAAAGTGGAATGTTGGGGAGGGATTCTAAATGAATGATTTTGAACAAAACGTTCAAAGTAAACGCAATGACGCTATTGATTCAGGGGTAGGATTTATCGTCTCATTTGGTTTTTTCGCAACACTTTTCATCATTGCAACTGTTATTAAATTTATCGGTTCTTAAAGACTGCCACTTCATGGCAGTCTTCTCTTTTTCATCTATTATGTGTTTTATCATATGTGATTTTACTTTTAAAGGTTCCATTTTTCCCTTTAAAAACATAGGAAATAGCACCTTGCTCGTCCGTGCGCCATATCGCACTCCCCATCTTCTCAAAACGCTCTATCACTTCTTTATGCGGGTGTCCATACCTATTCTGCTTACCAACAGATATAATCGCTACACGAGGCTGTATGACGTTCAAAAAAGGCTCTATAGATGACGTATTACTCCCATGATGAGCAACTTTTAAAACATCTACTCGTAAATTTGGATATGCCTCTACTAAAATCTTCTCCCCGTCTTCTTCCAAATCGCCTGTAAATAGCCACTTCAGCCCTCCAAATTTTGCCCATATTACAATTGAAGCGTTATTTTCGCTTTTTTCTTTTCCTTTTGGAGCTAAAACGAAAAATTCTGCTTCATTTACACTCCAATTCTCCCCTTCCCCCACTTCAGTTATTTTCATTTCCTTTTCTAATGCCTGTTTCTTTACTACTTTTTCTAATACTGCATCTTTTCCCTTCCGGCCAAATACCACTTCTTTTACAGGTATATATGATAATAATTCTTGCGCAGCACCTATATGATCTGCATCTCCATGCGTTACGATTAATTTATCAATTGTTTTAATACCTTCTTTTTGTAAATAGGGTATTAAAATATCATTCCCAACAGAAAATTCATGCTTTTTTTGCTGCCATTCTTCCTTATTCACACGAAGCGTTCCACCTGTATCAATAAGATAAATTCCTTTATCATACGGAAGGCGAATTAATATTGCATCACCTTGTCCAACATCAATAAATGTTACACTTCCGCTTCCTCTAAAATATGGATATACATAATGACATGTGCTAATAAAAAGAAATACACTGGCAACTATACAAACTATTTTTTTCGGCGCTCTCCTTTCCCAAACCATCAATATACTGACAATACTCGCGCAATATACAGCTACAAGATTGAAGGGCGTTTTCCCGAAAATAAGCTGGGTAAATGGTAAACTTTCACAATAACTTAGAAAATCATTAGACATACTCAAGCCTATTGATAATATATCCGCAAATTCTTTTGCGAGAAACGGGACAATTGGCATACACAGTAAAATAATAATGCTACATGGTAATACAATGATAGATAAAAACGGAACGTATAAGAGATTGAGGAGAATGCTATATGGAGAAAAATAACCAAAGTGATATAACAAAATCGGAGTACTAACGAGCTGTGAAATGATAGAAATATAAATAGAATTTCGGATTACTCCGTTGCTACTCCCTAACAATAACGGAGCAGACAAAAGTAAAGCGAAGCTACCTACAAAAGAAAACTGAAATCCAATATTAAAAACAAGATAAGGGTCATATATAAGCATACATATAGCTGTTACACTTAAAGCATCTAAACTAGATAAACGAATCGAGCACATAAAAGCAATCAACATCAAAACTCCTGTTATAGAAGCTCTTATAACAGAGGGTGACGCCCCTGCTAAAACCATATACAAAGGAATACAAACGATAAGGCAAATTGTTGCTACCTCCCTTGTCACACCGCTTCTTAGCAAAATAAAATATACTATCACCATTAACAATACAATGTGCGAACCTGAAATTGCTAACAAATGTACAAGACCAAATTGTTGATATTGCTCTTCCACTTCAAACGTCATTTGTTGTCTATCACCAAATAGTAATGCATTCATAAAAGCACCTGATTGCTCTGGAAACATTTCTGTAACTTTCGAGATTGCTTGTTGCCTCAAAAGAAGAATCCATTGCGTGAGCGATAGTGATGTTTTATAGCATTCAGAAATATATGTAGCCTCAAATGTGAAATAAATATGTTGTTTGTATAAATAATCACGGTAATTAAAACCATGAAAATTCCGAGCTGTTTCCGGTTCTTTCCTCTCACCCTCGAATACACATGATATCCCTATGTATAATTGTTGCATTTTTTTCTTTTCCAAGGCTGATTTGATTCTATAACTTAACTGCACTATATTTTTATTCTGATCTTCAAATTGAAAAGATAGGCGATCCCCATTAACAAGCGGTGTATTTTGTATAACCCCTCTTGTAACTCCATAGGACTCCCCTAGAGGCTTATTCCACGTTTGAACATAGGAAGTGTATATAGCGCTACTAAAGCACGCTACAATACAAAAAATGAAGGTTTTACGCGAAGTGCGATATAAACAGAAGAAAACATTTAAAAAGAGGCAAAAAACTATCAATAAAAGTGACGAGGAAAAGGCAATTGCAACCCCTATTATAAACGAGATTGCAACATACCCCCATTGTTCCTGCAACTTATACTCACTCCTTATAGCATCATTTTTGCTTTCGTGAATACATGCTGTAATTCTTCCATTGATAAATTATCTTTTTCTAAAGGCGCAAATAATTCTTTTAACTCCTTATAACGTTTTTGCTCCTCTAATGCAGCAATATCATATTCTAGCGGAACGTGCTTCACTGTTACATTCGCTTGTTCGAATAATTCTATGGCGTATGGATGATTTTTATAATCCTGCGCATAATAAACCGCTGTAATACCACTTTGAATAATTGCCTTACAACATTGTAAACAAGGGAAATGCGTAACGTAAATTTCTGCTTCCTCTGTTTTCGCACCAAACTTGGCACATTGTAATAAAGCATTCATTTCGGCATGAATTGTCCGAACACAATGATTATCGATTACGTAACAACCATCATCTATACAATGTACACCACCTTTAATTGAACCATTATATCCACCCGCAATAATTCGTTTATCGCGAACGATTGTTGCTCCTACCGCAAGCCTTGTACATGTACTACGTAACGATAGTAGATGGCTTTGCGTCATAAAATATTGATCCCATGAAATTCGTTCCATATTTTCACCTACTTTTTTGTCTACTTGTAGTGTAGCGAAAGAAGAAAAACTTCGTCAATCTTTTACGGAATAATAATTTGATCTTTTATCTTTTCAAGAGATTTCGCACCAATCCCATCAATCTCTAATAAATCTTCTATTTTCTGAAACGGACCATGCTCTTCTCGATATTTCAAAATACTTTCTGCCTTTCTAGAGCCAATCCCTGTAATTTTTTCTAATTGCTCTTTCGCCGCTGTATTTATTCGAATCTTGCCATCTTCCTTAGAAGAAGTAAGCATCCCTTGTTCTGACTCATTTTTACTCGGTATATAAAGAAGCATTTGATCTTGTACAATTTGTGCTAAATTCACTTTTTTCATATCTACCTCTGATAAAAAACCACCAGCCTTTTGAACCGCATCCTTTACGCGATCTCCTTCCTCCATTTCATATACCCCTTCTTTATTAACCGCTCCTTTCACATCAATTATAATTGTTCTTTTCTGTTCCTTTGTATCCGACATTTTCGGTTTACTCTTTTTTTCTATATCCTTCTCTTGTACATTCATTGTAATAGGCGTTCGTTCTACACTCTGATTCGTTTTCCAAAAAACAAGAAAAAGTAAAGTTCCAATAATAGCTACTAAACCTAACCACTTTTTCGGAAAATCCCACATCATTTTACACCTCTAATCATAAATTTATAACATCATTCATATTGTTTAGGAGAAAGCTGTTACGAAGGAGGGATGAAACTTTGAACATAGGAATTATAGGGACAGGAAACATGGGGAATATACTAATCGATGCATTTTTAGAAACCCGTGCTGTCAAACCTTCGTGCCTTACAATCATTAATCGGACGCCTGCCAAAGCATATCATATAAAAGAAAAATACCCTTCTGTTCATATAGCAAAAACTATCCCGGAAATAATCGAACAATCACAACTGATCTTTATTTGTGTTAAGCCGATAGATATATACCCTATCCTAAAAAAATACACTGAACATTTTTCTGATGACACGTGCTTAGTTTCTATTACAAGTCCAATATCTCCATCACAATTAGAGACTCTCGTACCTTGCCACGTCGCGCGTATCATTCCAAGTATCACAAATCGCGCGCTCTCTGGCGCCTCACTATTTACATTTGGAGATAATTGCTCTGAAGAATGGCAACAAAAACTACTTCGTCTATTCAAAAATATTTCGACACCTCTTGTAATAGAAGAAGATATAACGCGCGTTTCATCTGATATAGCAAGTTGCGGTCCTGCTTTCTTTAGTTATTTACTACAATGCTTCATTAACGCTGCTGTAGATAAAACAAATATTACACACGAAGAGGCTACTACTTTAGTAAGTGAAATGGTCGTGGGGATGGGGAAATTACTTGAAAAAGAAATCTTCACATTACCTACCTTACAAGAAAAGGTTTGCGTGAAAGGCGGCGTTACTGGGGAAGGCATCCGGGTTTTAGAAGAACACGTTGGAGATATGTTCCATAAGTTAATTGAGCGAACACATGAAAAATTTGATGAAGATTTAGAATGCGTTGATCAGCAATTCAATAAACACACATAATAAATACGTCATTTTCATTCCAAATCCTTTTTATAAATACTTACTTTTTTACAATACATTTTCACTTCAACTACTATTCCCACACTTTACGCATACAATCTTCAGATTATGCTAGAACTAAAAATACATCTTCTTTATAAAACAAAAGCAACCTTCTCGGTTGCTTTTGTTTTATCTGTTTTTCTTCGCCATGAAGAAAATACGCTCTGTTTGTTCTGTAACTTCAAGTCGCTCAAAATCACCTGTTACACGAAGCACTGTAAAACCTGCTTCTTCAAGCCATTTCGTTAACTCTTCCACTTGATATGCACGTTGCACGTGACATTCGTCAAACCGATGGTACACATCTTCTTCCGGATCTTGAACAAAGAATGTTAAATCATGCTCTACACTATTTGATTCTTCACCAGGGAAGCAATTCCAAATAAGAGATATTTCTTCTCCATTTACTGTATACGTTTCATTTTGAAATACATGATGTATTTTATATAAAGAATGTACATCAAATAAAAACAAACCATCTTGACGTAAATGGTGAGATACTCTTCTAAATGTTTCTTGTACTCCATCTTCTTGCAATACATAATTTAATGAATCACAAAAGATGGTTACACAATCAAACTCACCTGGAACATCAAGCTCGCGCATATCTTGTTGATAAAAAGGAATAAAGTATCCCTCTCCTCCTAGTTTTTGCTGAGCGACTGTTAACATTTCTTCTGAAAGATCGACACCTATTAAATCGTAACCCTTTTGCACAAGCGGAAGGGTTACATTACCCGTACCGCATGCTACATCAAGAATTTTTACCTCTTTCATATCTGCCTGCTGTAAACTTTCCTCTGTAAATTCCACCCATTTATCATAAGGGACATCATTCATTAGTTCGTCGTACAACAATGCAAATTGTTCGTATTTCATTGGCCTAACTCTTCTGTAATATCTTCACGTGGCACGTCGCCCCATAGACGCTCTAAATTATAGTGATTACGCTCATCTTTATGGAATACATGAGCAACTACATCTCCAAGATCAACTAATACCCAACGTGCTTCGTCAAATCCTTCCATACGTTGTACGTCGATTTGGAACTCATGTGCTTTTGATTTAATTTCACGTGCAATTGCTTGCACTTGTTTATCTGAATTACCGTGACAAATAATGAAATAATCTGCAATTGGTGAAATACCTTGCATATTTAGGACAACCATATCTTCTGCTCTCTTATCATCAGCTGCTTTTGCCGCTAATACTAATAAATCTTTATCGTTCATTTACTCATTTCCTCCTTGATAACTGCATTGTATGTTTGGAATGTTAATGGATAAATCGTCTGATCTTTTTCCATTAAAAATTGAATTGTTCTCTTTAACGCAAATAATAAAGCTTGATTTATATCCGTATATGCGAGTTTACGAGCCTCTTCCACTCCTGGAAACTTTCGCCCCGGTTCAATGTAATCAGCTACATAAATCACTTTATCTAACATCGTCATGTTCTCATGACCACTTGTATGATATGTAATAGCTTGCAAAATTTCAGAATCCGTAATGCCTACTTCTTTTTCTACTAAGTATGCCCCAACAGGTGCATGCCATAACTCTTTGTTATAGCAAAGTAAATCTTTCGGCAAATCTTCACGTTTAATAATCTCTTCCATCTCTGAAATTGCTCTACATTTCGCATAATCATGGAATATAGCTGCCATCTCTGCTTTTTTCTCGTCCACACCGTATAACTTAGCAAGCTCAATCGCTGTCTCCATTACACCAATTGTGTGTATATAACGTTTTTCATGCATTTGTTGTTTGACAATATGCAGTGCATTCTCACGATTCATACAACCCATTCCTCTCGATATATACCTGTACTTTTTCAGGAAGTAAATATTTACATGTTTTTTTCTCCTTATATCTCTCACGTAATAAGGATGAAGAAACTGCAAATTCCGGAATTTCCACTGTAGTAATCTTATATGGTGTATGCAATGTATACCCAGGTCTTGCAACTCCAACAAACGTTACAAGATTAAGTAAAGCTTCAATGTTATACCACTTCGGTAAATACTCAACCATATCCCCACCAATAATAAAGTGAAACTGCACATCCGGATACTTCTTCGTCAATTGTAACATAGTGTCATACGTATAAGATGGGCCCTTCCTACTTAGCTCTTCTAAACAAATAGAAAAGTGTTCTTCTGCATCAGTCGCGAGCTCTAACATATGTAAACGACTTTCCACACTTGTAATATTCCGCCCTTGTTTATGTGGCGGAATCTGGTTTGGCAAGAACCATACTTCTTCCAAGTTCAAAGCGTGATATACTTCATTTGCAATTAGCAAATGTCCATAGTGAGGCGGATCAAATGTACCGCCAATGATGCCAATTTTTCTCAAAAGAAACGCCCCTTCCTTTTACATACAGCAACTCTCCTCGGTTAGGAATGAAGAGAGTTGCTATTAATAAAAGTTCAATTGGTTTCGCTCTGTACATCATTACGCATCAGCAATAAAAATAGCGCATGCTAGTCTTTTTATCGAGGAAGCTTAATTTGTTTATTTTCTCTTGATTCTTTGTATAAAACGATTGTGCTTCCAATTACTTGAACGATTTCAGCACGTGCACCTTTTGCAAGTTCTTCTGCAACCTCACGGCGATCGAATTCACAGTTCTGTAGCACACTTACTTTAAATAGCTCACGAGCTTCTAAAGTATCTGCGATTTGTTTAATCATATTTTCATTTACTCCGCCTTTTCCTACTTGAAAAATTGGTGTTAAATGATGTGCTTGTGCACGTAAAAATCTTTTTTGTTTTCCTGTTAACATATATGTTAGCCTCCAAGCTTTCTTATAACTAATTGTTTCATTCGTTCGATATTTGGCGCGCGGCCTGTCCACATTTCAAACGCAAGTGCACCTTGATAAACAAACATATCAATACCATTTTGAATGATTGCACCTTGCTCTTTCGCCTCGCATAAAATTTTCGTTTCAAATGGGTTATAAATTATATCTGATACAATCGTTCCTTTTTTTAACGAAGAAATTTGTAACGGCGTATGTTCAACGCGTGGATGCATACCTATCGTTGTCGTCTGAATGATAATATCATAATTCCCTTGCTCTTCTGTTGCTTTTTCTAAAGATAAAGGAACAGAATGAACAGTAGCCGTACATGCAGCAATAAGTTCTTTCGCCTTATCTACTGTACGATTGGCTACATCAATCTCTTTCACACCTACATCGGCAAGAGAAAAATAAATCGCTCGACTAGCACCACCTGCGCCAAGCAATAAAATACGTTTCTCTTGAAGTGGTTCACTACTAACGGACTGCAATGCTCGGACAAAACCAATTCCATCTGTATTGTAGCCAATCAACTTTCCACCCTTATGAACCACTGTATTTACCGCACCAATTTGTTTTGCTAGCGGGTCAATCTCATCCAAATAATCCATAATCGCAACTTTGTGCGGAGTTGTTACATTAAATCCTGAAATACCTAATGCTTTTAAACCTCTTACTGCTTCCCCTAGCTCTTCCTCTTTAACAAGAAAGGCATGATAATGGGCATCCATATTCAAGTGTTCAAATGCATCGTTATGCATAACGGGTGATAGTGAATGTCCAATTGGATTTCCGATTACACCATATAATTGTTTCATAAATCCCTCTCCATATTAAATTAAAGATTTACGCAATGAAACACTTACTCCTTTTGGTACGTGTGCAACAATTTTTGCTCCCGGTTCGTTCACAGTAACCCATCCTAATCCAGAGAATACAACATCCGTTTTTGGTTCACGAATATTAAACTCGTATTTCACTAGCTCTGGCATATTTTCTAATTCTTCTGGTGTTGGCGGGCTTAGTAAATCTCCAGCATGATTTTTATATAATTCATCTGCTTTCTCAAGCTTTGTACGATGGATTGTTAAACGATTCGAGAAGTGACAAGTAAATGCACGACGACCGCCACTTACATAATCAAAACGTGCCAGTCCACTAAAGAACAATGTTTGTTCTTCATTTAATTGGAACACCATCGGCTTAATTTCTTTTGTTGGTGTAATAAGCTTTAAGCTTTGTTTTCCAACATAGTGAGCCATTTGATGGTGGTTAATAATACCTGGCGTATCATATAAAGAAGATTCTTCATCTAACGGGATATCAATTAAATCAAGTGTTGTTCCTGGGAAATGAGATGTTGTAATTACATTTTCAGTCTCATCACTAAATTCTTTAATCATACGATTAATAAATGTCGATTTCCCTACATTCGTACATCCAACAACATAAACATCTTTGCCGCCGCGATAATACTCAATAGCCTCTGCTAGTTCAGCAATTCCTTGTCCCTTCGCTGCACTAATTAAAAAGACATCTTCTGGTTTTAATCCTAGCTGCTTTGCACTATAGCGCATCCAATGCTTTACTTTATCATGTTTTACTGACTTTGGAATTAAATCAGCTTTATTTCCAACAAGTAATACTTTATTATTTCCTACGAAACGATGTAAGCCAGGTAACCAGCTACCATTAAAATCAAAAATATCTACAATTTTGACTACTAATGCATCTGATTTTCCAATTCCATTTAAAATGCGTAGGAAGTCATCATCTGTTAACGATACATCTTGAATTTCGTTATAATGTTTCAAGCGAAAACAGCGTTGGCAAATGACTTGTTCTTTTTCTAAAGATGAGGCAGGAGCATACCCCACTTCGTTTTTATTTTCTGTTTGAATTTCTACACCGCAACCAATACATTTAATTGTTTCAGTCAAACTTTATTCCTCCCAGTTAATTAAACCTTTTTTCTTCATATTTTTCATAATTCTTCGTTCGATTTTTCGATTAAAGCGCGTTACTAATCCGTCCGTTTGTGCCACCGGTACAACTAAAATTGTATGAAGGCCTACTCGGTTTCCACCAAGCACGTCAGTCAGTAACTGATCTCCAATTACTACAACTTCATCTGGCTGCAAACGCATCTCTTGTATCGCACGCTTAAATGCGCGAACAAATGGTTTACGTGCACTATGAATAAATGGAATACCTAATGGATCAGCAAAATCTTTCACACGTTGCTCATTATTATTTGAAACGACCGTTACTTGGATGCCTTGCTCTTTCATCTCCAAGAACCATTTTTCAAGTTGCGGCGTTGCATTAGGACGATCCCATTCAATTAAAGTGTTATCTAAGTCAGTAATAACGCCTTTAATCCCACGTTTTTTTAAATCTTCTGGTTGAACATGATATACATTTTTTACATATTCATTTGGTAAAAATAGTTTCAATTTCTTTCACCTCTTTGAGGATTTTTCATAAAATTTTTCGACAACATTTTTCGATATATAACCTGTGGATAAAATTGTACACATTTTCCACATTAATTTTTCAGTTAATTTGGAATTTACTAACAAACTATACACACTTTATCCACCTAGGTATGTGGATAACCACTCGTTTGTGGCTGTCATATTTTTTTGGTACATTAAATGCATCAACGAATCAATCCTTATATTATTAGGAGGTGACTCACCTTGAAAACAAAACATATGGAACAGTTATCCACTGAGTTACTCACTGAGTCTTATTATAAAGCAAAAGAACTAAAATTAAATCCCGACTTCATTTTACTTATAAAACAAGAAATCATTAGACGCTCATTAGAGGACAAGCTTGTCAAATCATCTTGATTACATATAGAGTGAAAGTTTAATCAGCCCGTACCAATTAAACAGTTAAAGGATACATTATTGGATGCCCTGTAAAAAGAGCCATCCTACGATGGCTCTCGAATAAACAAGTACTCCCATCTAGGGGATTTCATCATTAAGTATCTTTGCCCATAACTCTTACTTACGGTTATAAAAGCTTTTCTTTATTTATGAGCTAAGCGAGTAGCTATTTTTTCACCAAGACGAAGCTCTTGTCCACTCTTTAATTCCTGCACTACTTCTATCATATCTTTTTCAAACAATAACACAACTGTTGAACCAAATGTAAAGTATGCCATTTCTTCACCTTTTTGAACAGTGTCTCTCTCATGCAAAAGCTCAATACTATTAACAAACATGGCACCTACTTTTACAAGAGCCATATGCTCGCCATCACTGCTTACTTCTGTAACAGAACGATAATTTTTTGACAGTGGTTCTTTCCCGTATTCCATACCAGCTGCATTTACCGGATATGATTTTCTACCGAGTACAAATCTTTCAGTCACAGAACCAGAAAGCGGACTATGAATACGATGATAATGACTTGGGCTTAAATAAATAACCATATATGTACCACCTGCATATCGCTGTGCACGTTCTTCATTACCTAGCATATCCACAATCGAATAACGCTTTCCTTTAATATCAAATGTTTTTGTATCCTCAATAGGACCATGATCTGCAAAAACACCATCAACAGGACTAACGATACTCGATGCATCTGCATCAATACTACGCTTTCCTTCTTTTAGCTTACGCGTAAATAATTCATGCAATGTTCTATATTCCTTCAAACCCTTTTCCATCTCATCTTGATTAATTTGAAAAACTTTCGCATACGATGGAATAATGATAGAGCTCAAACGAGATTGTGCAAATTTACGTAATATATAAGAAGTAAAGCGACCATTTGTAAGTTCTATCATAAGTCGATATAATGTACGTCGCAAATTGCGAAACCCCCTAATCAGTCTATAACTTTAGTTTTCCCTTCTTTTCTTTCTATATCATATGTAAAATTGGTTCTTATTCCCACATATCATATAAAGCAGCCTTATTATACATACAGAAAACTAAGTATGGTATTATTCTTAAATTATTTAGCACCTTCTAATATTACAGATAGAATCCGTCATTTTCAACAGTGAACATGTATTTCTTCTTAGCATAACGCGTTTTCTTTTCTTATTTACAATAAGAAAAGCAGCCCATTTTAAAATATGGCTGCTTCTAATACACTTTACTCTTTCGCTTTTTTCTCTTTCTCTGCCCTTACAAACTCGTGGAACATTTTCATTAAAGCACGCTTTTCGATCCGTGATACGTAGCTTCTAGAAATACCAAGTGCCTTAGCGATTTCCCGCTGTGTTTTCTCCTTATCTAGCCCAAGTCCAAAACGTTTCACAATCACTTCTTTTTCTCTTTCGTCTAAAATATCGATATACTCTTTAATTTTTTCTAACTCCATACTAAGCTGAATCATATCAATTACATCTTCAGACTCTGATTTTAATATATCAATAAGCGATATTTCATTGCCCTCTTTATCTTGCCCGATTGGATCATGAAGTGAAACATCTTTTTTCGTTTTCTTTAGTACACGTAAATGCATCAAAATTTCATTTTCAATACAGCGTGCTGCATACGTCGCAAGCTTCGTTCCCTTTCCTGCAGAATAGCTCTCGATCGCTTTAATGAGCCCGATCGTACCAATTGAAATTAAATCTTCTGCATCTTCTCCTGTGTTCTCAAATTTTTTAACGATATGAGCTACAAGCCGTAAATTATGTTCAATTAAAAGATTTCTCGCTTGAGCATCACCTTGCTCCATTAACTCTAAGTACTTTCTCTCATCATCTGATGATAACGGCTGCGGGAACGCATTATTCTTTACATAAGAAACAAAGACAAACACTTCTCGAACCATGTATCCAATTGCGGCGAATAGACTCAAACCTTTCACCTCCGCCAAAATAGTGGTCTTTATTATGTGTATGTGGGCGTGAGGTTGTTTGTGTCTGTACAGTTTATTTATAAAACTCAACACTTCCAACATTTAAAATATTTTATCGTTATATTATAATTAAATAAAATTGTTATTTATATGAATATGCTATTAAAGGGGACACTATTCATGATTACATTAGATAGATTATTAAATGTAACAATTTATTTAGGGGTATTTTTACTTTTCATTTCGTTCATTACTTTTGTTATTAAAAGAGGGCCTGATTTATTATTTTTTCAATTTGGAATTTCTTTATTTTTTGGAGCTCAAATTATAACTGGAATAAATTTTTTTCATAACTATGGTTTCTCGTTTCACTCAAAACTAGAACTACTTATCTTTATTTTCTATGTAATTGGAATTATTACATGTATACTACTGTTCTTTCACTTTCAAAATCCGTATCGAATTTTTTTATTAATTTGTAGTTTTTTATTTTTAACTGGTTCCAATTATTACTTTAAAGAAACATTAAATTTTAGTAAAAAAACTCCAAATCAACATAAAACTTTTTTAAGTACACAAGAAGACTCTTTTCCAAAAGAAGTCCGTAAATTTTCAGAGGATTATAATAACATAATAAGGAATGATTTTTATGAAATACCGATGATTCCTACTGAATTACAGATTACAAGCAAAAAAGATTCTTCCCATAGTACATCTTTCTTAGTTGAACTTCATAATAGCGAGAATGAAATTACTGATGACTCTGTACAATTAACTCCATCAGACCGTTTTTATATACTGTTAAATACACAAAAAACAAAAATATCAAAAATAGTATATGAAGGGCAGAATTTTTTCACATTTACAGTCACACTAAAAGCTTTTAATTTACAGCAAGAACCAGAAATTCATAATATGTTTTTAGAAATAGATAAACGTAGAGCGATGAATCTTCTTAATTTTGAAATTAAAGCCCATACTAAAGAATGGAACGTAATATTTAAAAGTGATAATTCTTCTTCCCATCTTCCTATCACATTTACTTTTGAAAAACGAACAGGCAAAGTATAAAAATAAAAAGAGTTATTTTCTTTGAAAAATAACTCTTTTTATTTTACTTACTCCAAATCTTTCTCCCAGTTTTGGCATCAATATAACGAATTTCTCGACTACCGTCGAAGAACTCTTTATAATTCTCATCCGTTGTTTGTTTATACAGCAATTGATATACCGTTTCCTCTGCATCATGATCTACAAACCATTCTAATTTAACTCGGATAGCCTCTCTGTATATTTCTAATGCTTTTTCTTTTGTTACTTTTGGTGTTGTTTCATATGTAAGTAATTCTTTTATAAAGTTGCCACACTCTCCAGAGTAGTGCATCACAGCACCATTTTCTGCATTGATGTTGATCATAATATATTTCCGCTCTACATGAATGTCATTTACATAGATTGAAAAGGAAAACCTCTCTATCCCCTCTTCCTCCTCATAATTATCCCAAAGTTGAACATACTTTGTCGCATCTGGGATAATATGCTCTAAAAATTGAAGTGCCTTGCTTAAACATTGCTCTCTTGATAAGATTGTTTTCCTTTTTTTCTCATCCTTCCACATAAAAAAAGAAAGCAATTGATTTGTTTCTTTATCTAGAGTAATTACAACGAATTCATCATGTTTCAACATTGGAAAATGTTTTTTATAAAACTCATCCATTGAATATGAATCCTTCTCTTCTATTTCTTTTTGTAATTCTTCTTTTAATACAAATTTTATCCGGACTTCATCCTCATCTACTTTTTCATCTATTTTGACAAACTTCCCCTTGCCCCAATCAAATAAATCAAACACATCTTTTTTTTGACTACTCTTTAGCGGTTTATCAACAAGTACTGTAGAAGGTAATTTATAATGTTCTGGCCCGTATAAATCTTTGCCTGTACTTGCATCAATAAATGCATGACTAGGCTCTGGTTCATATACAAGATGGTACCCTTTTACTTCTTCCCCGTTTTCATACTCCCACGAAGAGTATGTTAAATCTACAAATACAAGTCTCATATCTTGTCTAGCTTTCAAATTTTCTAAAACGACATTCTCCTCAACAATTTCACTTGGCCATGACGGCTTTTTCTCTATCGCTTTTTGTCCATTATAATGGAAATTCACAATATTTCCTGAAGGATGAACTCGCACAACACACCCTGTATTCGGCAATGGATAGCCATTCACTTCTTGCATATAATTTACTTCTTTCCAACTGCGCCTGTCATCCTTAACAGTTACATATGTATAAAATTCAGATCCTTCTTTTGTATATTTTTTTAAGAATGTATTTGCAATCGCTCTTGCTTTATTTTCCTCTATCGCTTCCTCACCGCTCGAAAAAGCTTTTTCATCCTCTATCCTAAGGTCAACTAAACTACCAGTATGTCTATTCAACGTAATCTGTATTGTTCTCTCCTCATCCGCTTTATGCTCCCACCATAATAGATGATATGGGTCATCCACACCTTCTTGATCATCTACAACAAGCCTATAATCATCTGGAATGTTAATAATATGAGCCACCTGCTCTTTTCTTTCTTTATCTTTTTGATTCATCATACCGCTCCCTTTATTACAATTTAAGGTAATTATAACAAACACAACCAAAAAATATAAACAAAAAAAGACTAGAGATATCTCTAGTCTTCTACTTCGTCTCACGATGCAACGTTACTCGCTTTAATCGTGGACAATATTTTTTTAGTTCGATGCGCTCTGGATTGTTTCGTTTATTTTTTTTAGAAATGTAATTACGATCACCGCACTCCGTACAAGCTAGTGTAATATTTACACGCATATGTAATTCTCCTTTCTTTTTAAGATTGCAAACTAAAACGTAATGATTACGATTTATATATTATATAACTTCATTCTATTTGTCAATTACAAAACAAAAGGGTCTAAATAGAACCCTTTTGTTTAAGTAATCTATGCTTTGTATTAAAATGTTTCGTATGTAACAAACTCACTAATCGGCTTTCGATATCCTCGTGGGCGAGTTTTAGTCGTATCACTTTTTCCTATCGTAATCATTAAAACAGGTACTATATGCTCCGGCATATTTAATTCACTTTGTACTGCTTTTTCATCGAAACCAATCATTGGACATGTATCATAGCCATAATATTTAGCTGCGTACATAAAAGTCATCGCGCTTAACGAAGCATTTCTAATCGCTTCATCCTCCATGAAACGCTCTCCTTTTCCTTCATATAAACCTTTCGTTTGCCTAATTGTATCTTCATATTCACATTCATCAATCATTTTTAAAACTTTCATACCGAAGTAAATATTTTCAACATTTTGGTATGCTTTTTTATCACCACAAACGAGCACTACCGCTGATGCACTCGATACTTTATATTGACCGAAAGCTAATTCTTTTAATCTTTCTTTTCGCTCTTGATCACGAATTACAACATAATGTGTGTGCTGCAAATTATAGCAAGATGGAGAAAGCTTAGTTAACTCAAATATTTTTTTAAAGTCCTCATTAGAGATTTCTATACCTTGTATAAATTTCATTGCAGAACGTCTAGCAATTGCTAATTCTTCAAAGTTCACCATATATCCTCCTCAATAACTATAAATTTAACTATAAATTTAAATATACATTAATTTATACAAATAGATAAATAAAATAAAAACACTTTAAATTCGAATAATAATTATGATTAACAGCAAAAAAGACAAAAAGCTGAAACAATTAGTTCATACGAAATTCACACGAATCTATTACTATAGAAACTGTACATAGTGAACTTATTAACAATCACGTTTATTTATATAAAATCTTACTCGAAAGGAGTTGAAAGTATGAAAACTAAATATCGCTTTATGATCTCATCATTTGCTGCTTGCGCTTATATGATTTGGTATTTAGTATAATAACGACCTCACTTGCAAATAGGAAAAGGTGTGTATATAAATGGAATATAATCAATCAACAGTTAACTACTGGAAAGCTTTTGTATTACCATATACATTTGCTTTAGAAGAGTTAAAAACTAAATTTGAAATTATGAACCGGGAAGCTCAATTTCTAGAGGATTACAACCCGTTTGAACATATAAAAACAAGACTAAAACAACCTGAGAGTATTATTAAAAAACTAGAGCGCAAAAGCTTATTACCAACAGTTGAAAACGCTCAAACACATTTACAAGATATTATTGGTATTCGTATTACATGTTGCTTCGTAGAAGATATCTATCATTTGAAAGAAGTCATTCAAAAACGCGAAGATATGGAAGTCATAGAAGTAAAAGATTATATCGCTAACCCAAAACGAAACGGATATAAAAGTTTACACATGATTATTAAATACCCTTTATCATTAAATTCTGGTACAAAAGATGTATTTGCAGAAATTCAGTTACGTACACTGGCAATGGACTTTTGGGCAAGTTTAGAACACAAACTTTATTATAAATATGAAGGGAAAATACCGGAGTATTTAAAAGATGAACTACATGATGCAGCAATGAAAGCTGAAGATCTTGATAATAAAATGGCCACAATTCGTCAAGATATTGATGATATTGAGGCATGCTCAAATCAAATTATGCTACCACTATAAAAAAAGGTTCTCGCCAATGAGAACCTTTTTTTATACCATTTTGGGAAATATGACTCCTACACTTATTAAAGTTTCACGTTATTTTTTCTCTATTATTCGAACCTCTTCAATCTTCCATTTATCCTCTTCTTTTCCAAGGGCATACTGTACTTTCTTTTGAAGAGTAATGCTGTCGTCTACTTCCTTTTCTTTCGTTTCAACAATAACATACCCTACTTTACTAACTTTCATATCTATATGTTCCAATTCAATTTTCTTATTTCCCTTTTGAAATGCGGCTTCTTTTTGTATTTTTAAGTCTTCGGCACTAGGCATCTTCTTTGAAAATAACTCCATATGTTCTGCAAGATTTTTTTCATTCGTCGTTCGCACAAATGCATTAATAACATCTTGAATAGATCTCTCTTCTTCTTTTGGTATTTGTACCTTTTCCTCAGTTTTTTTAGTAGTAGATTTTTGTTCTACGTTATTCTCTTCTTGTTGACATCCAACTAGTAATACTACAAATACTAAAAGGAACCTTAATTTTCTAAATAATTTTTCCATATTCCCAACTCCTAAAAAGAAAAGTGAGGCATTTCGCCTCACTTTCGCTCTTAATTAGCGTCTTCCTTTATTCGGATCGCCACCGCCAACAATATCAAAGACACGTTTCGCTATATTTGTATTCTCTTGAACGCCAGAGAACAAGTATTTACCTGGACCAAATGCATACACGTTCACATCTTCCCCTGTATGTCCACCCGTTGTCCAGCCTGTAACCGAGCGCTTATTGAAAATATCTTCAATTGCATTATCAATCTTTGTTACATCTTTTGACGGAGCTATATCATTTACAGCTTGAATTTCTTCTGGAGTTAATTGTAAATCAATATACTTTTTCAATGTTTCTTCTACATTTGCACCTTTTGCAATCTCATTTGCCATAAAGTCTGGTGTGCGCTTTGCAGCTTTAATTGGTTCTACTTTAAAGTTATACTCGCCATTGGCACCTAAAGATAAGCCACCAGTAGCGTGATCTGCCGTTGCAACAACTAACGTATTTTTATCTTTTTTCGCAAACTCAATCGCTGCTTTGAAAGCTTTTTCGAAGTCTTCCATTTCACTCATTGCACCAACAATATCATTATCATGTCCAGCCCAGTCGATTTGACTTCCTTCCACCATTAAGAAGAAACCATTTTTATTTTTGTTCAAACGCTCAATTGCTGCATTAGTCATTTCTTCTAATGAAGGTGTTTTTTCATTACGGTCAATCATTTTATCTAATCCACCTGGTGCAAATAAACCAAGAATTTGATCATTTTTATCATTTAACAATTGATCTCTATCCGTTACATAGCTATAACCAGATTTCTTAAACTCTTCTGTAAGATTACGATCTTTTCTAACAAAGTTCTTTACGCCGCCGCCAAGCATAACATCTACCTTATGCTTCCCTTTAATTTTCTCATCAAAATAATCATTTGCAATTGCGTCCATATTTTTACGGCTAATGTCATGCGCACCGAAAGCAGCTGGTGTTGCATGTGTAATTTCAGAAGTTGCAACGAGTCCCGTTGATTTCCCTTTTTCTTTCGCTTGCTCAAGAACTGTTTTCACTTCCGCTTTATCATTATCAACTGCAATTGCAGCATTATATGTTTTAATCCCTGCTGACATAGCTGTTGCTGCCGATGCAGAGTCTGTAATATTTTCATGTTCATCTTCTGGGTATGTTTTTTGTGTTCCTACAAGATGCTTATCAAATTCTGTAGATTCCATTTCAAAGGTTTTCGGATTATCTTTCATATAACGGTGAGCCGTCATATATGAAGGGCCCATACCATCCCCAATTAATACGATAACATTTTTAATCTTTGCATTGCTTCCGTTCTCATCTGCATTAACCTCACTAGAACGAGTAAAATTCCATGTTGCTACCGAAGTAACTGCTAATGATGCCACAACTGCAAATGGCCATGCTTTTTTCACAAACTTTTTCACTGTCTTGTCCCCCTAATTAGGTTATTCATTTCCCACTATCAAATTTAATGGAAGACTATTAAGAGAAAATTAGCTGTATGTAAATTTTTTGTTAACTTATGTAAATATCAGTTATAATTTGTATAACTTTGTCTTTTGGTATCAATCATCCCGCCCTTTACAATTTAAATATAAACAAGTTGGATTTCATTTATTAACCTAAATCTCTTTTTTACATTTTGACTCTATTTTTATGAAAATAAATAGAAATGCGGTGAGCCTTTATGAAAATAGTAAAGCTAAATGAGTCTTTTATTTTTGAATTACTTAATCTTTGCAAATCTGTTGGATGGTTACACGATGAAATTTTTATGAAAAAACAATTCGAAATGTATCTTTCTATCGGCACACTTGTAGGTTACATTCATGAAAACAAACTCATTGCGACTGGAGGAGTATTTCCCTTTACACGTAACTTCGCTTCCATTGGTATGTTAATCGTTCACCCTAATTTTCAAAAACGAGGAATAGGGCGCATGTTGCTAAATCATTGCTTGGAACAAATTCATCCAAAACAACCCATTGCACTTATTGCGACAAAAGCTGGCGAACCTCTATACACATCATGCGGATTTCAAACAGCAACAAAGATTCATCGTTTTGAAAAGCAAACTATTAAGACGGACCCTTCTCACTTACAAGAAGTACAAGAAGAAGACCTTATATCTCTTACTTCTCTCGATCAAATTGCAACTGGTATGAATCGTTCTCTACTTTACTCTTTGCTACTACCAAGGGCCGTACACTCTTTTAAAATTGAAAGAAATAACTGTATAGAAGCTTTTTCATTATGCATACAAAAGGGCAATATATTATGTATCAATCCACTTATCGCCAAGCAAGAAAAAGATGCTATTCAATTATTAAAAAAGATATGTGAATGTTGGAATGGTATAGTACGAATTGATGTCCCACACTCACAATTTACATTTCGTAAATTTCTTCAAACAGAAAATTTCCAAGAAACGCTCCTTTCACCGCTTATGATAAAAAATGGTAGCCGACTTCCTGGAAATCGTAATATGCTATTTGCTATGATAGATACAGCGTTATGTTAGAAAGGAGACACCTAATTGAAGCGATTTAGCTATTTTATGGTAGGTTGTCTTACTCTTACACTATTAGTAGGATGTAGTGCAACAGAAAAGCCAGTAGAACAAGTAAAGCAAGTGAAAAATACAATTACAGCGAAACTAGCTACCGAGGAAAAAATGGTAGAAATAGATGGTCAAACCATTTACTTTAAAAAAATTGGTAATGAAAAACCACCTTTACTTATGATTCATGGCTTTGGAGGGTCATCAGATGGTTTTCAAAAGATTTACTCCGATTTAGCAAAAGATCATACAATTATTTCTGTAGATGCTTTAGGATTCGGGCGCTCATCTAAACCAATGGATTTTTATTATTCTTTTCCAACTCATGCAAATTTGTATTATAAATTAATGAAAAAACTAGGGTATGATTCATTCGCAATACTGGGTCATTCCATGGGGGGAGAAATTTCTCTAAATTTAACATATTTATATCCTGAAGCAGTTACTCACCTTATTTTAACTGATGCTACAGGTGGCCCTCATACATTCGTTAATAAACAAGGCTCACCAAAACCACAATTGTCGACTGATTTAAATGCCGTTTCTTCTATTGCAGATTATGATAAAAGCAAAGTGAAATTCAAACGTAATGATGAAGAGCATTATAATAAAATGAAATTATGGCCTAGGCGTCTTAAAATTAATGCAAATGAAATGAAACAGCCAACTTTAATTATATGGGGAAGAAATGATAGTAGCGTTTCATGGAAAGAAGGAGAAACGTATCATCAATTCTTAAAGAATAGTACCTTCCATATTATCGAAAAAGGTTATCATGCACCGTTTCGTCAAGAGCCACAAGAATTTGTTGGTTATGTAAAAGAATTCTTTAAAAACAATCCGATACAATCTGAAAAATAACATAAACGGGTATCTCATTTTGAGATACCCGTTTTCATATATTAAGCAGCTTGCTTTTGGCGTTTTTGAGTTTTTGATCCTAATACTTTTGGGATAACGAAGCCGTCAATTCCAAATTTACCAGCATTCATACCAGAAACCAGAACGAACATAGATAAGATAACCATTTCAGGATTCACTCCAATTGACCCACTAAACATATAGGAAAAGTTCATTACAAGGCCAAAAAAGACCGCTGTTTTTGTTAAACAGCCTACAATTAAACCAATTCCTACTAAAATTTCTCCCCATGTTACAAGTGTATTAAACAAATCTACATTTGGAATTGCAAATTCTTGTAAGAATGATGCCCACCAAGATTGAACAGCCGGTTGTGCACCTTTAGATTTTTCAATTGCACCTTGCAAATAACCTGTTGCATCGAATCCTTTCCCTTGTAGTTTACCGATTCCAGCCATTAACCATGTGTAACCAAGATATACTCGAATTACTGCTAATACAAAAGAAACTGCTTTGTTTTCTCTTAAAAATTGAATAACCATATCTTCCTCCTAAAGTTGTAATTAAATTAGTTACAGATAATATAATAACATTAGTTACTTATTTTTCAAACGTTAATTATGAATAATCCGTGACATGTGTATGAAACATTAAAAACTAACGTTTATATAGTAACTTTTATTACCTGTAAAAACTTGAACATATCATACCACAGGTGATAATCATTTTCATTGAAAAAATTGTAAAAAAAATGTGAGTTAAATGTGAAACACGTTTATTCGAATATAGAATAAACGTGTTTCACACTAATTATAGAATCGAAATGTATGTGTCTCCTCATCAATTAAACTTGCTTCTTGAAACGCTTCTTCTAACGTTTTCCCATGGTTAATAACCCCATAAAATAAGCGTATAGTAAACATAAGTGCTGCATTTCCATCTACATAATCAATCGATCCAATATACGATTTCGCACCACTATGTAAAAAAGATTTTGCTAGATTTTGCTCCCCTAACGTGCACCCGCTATTTACAATATGTGTATTATGCAATTTTGCATATTCATAAATTTCTTCTGTACCAAAATACCCTCTCGGTTCATCTTGTTCATATACTTCTTCGCCTAACTCTTCCATGACAAACTTCCCTTCTTCACCATGAAAGCAAAAAATAATATAATTAATACCATTAAATAAGTTCTTTCCAGAAAGAACTTCCACAAAATCTTTCGGTCTACCAATCCAATATGTCACAACCCTTGCACCAAAATATTCAAGAGATGCTCGGATTGATTGCGCCTCTAAATCCGAATTAAAACCAACTACTAATGCAATATTCAACATACAACCCCATCCTATAATCAGCCCTTATCAATCAGAATTTTATTGTATAAATCCATTTCATATATGCCCGTTTCCTGCAAAAAATCTGATCTAGTTAAAACGACTTTCTGTAAATATTGCCTATATGCTGTAATTGTTCCATCGTGGGATACAATGCAAATTCTTTCAACACTCAGTTCATAACACCAAAGAAGAAATTCATCTACTATTTGCTGAAAACTATTCTTTGAAATAGTGTTTATACCTTCCTTCCATAACTGATTATTTGAGCTTTTCTCTATCGAAAAATGCGGAAATAACTTTGTTATCATTCCCTGATCTACTATATAATCGCACGGTAATGTTCTCGCTTCTTCTCGATAAGGAAAAATACGCGGGGATACATATGGATGGACGATTTTTTGACAAGCTACCTTCTCACTCCATATTGTCGCCGTTTGTAAAGTTCTAAGTGTAGGACTAGCAATTAATATATCCGTTTCTTGCAATGGCACATTGCATTGAAGTAATTTAGCCTGATTCCTTCCCTCATCCGTTAATGGGGGATGCAACACTTGTAAACTTGACGGCAAGTCCTTTGTATGTTCTCCTTCACCGTGCCGAACAAAGACGAGTTTCATACCCACCCTCCTCTCTCTATGAAATCCTTCAACATAATTTCTTCCCTATCTCATCCATTATTCCTGCTATATAAAAAACCGATATGTCAAATACTTTTTACAAGAGAGAGGGGAATCACAAATATGAAATGGATAACCATCTTAATCGGAATGATCATATGGGTATATATAAACGGATTTTTTAGTAGTGATAAAACTGCTAATCCTTGGATTACAGATGATGAACGGGAAACAAAAATTAAGCAGAAAGCAATTATTGCAAGCTGGTCTGGTGTTTTTATGTTTTGTATCATTAACCTCTTAAACAAATGGTTAGGTGTAGAAACGAGCAACGCGTCACCTTACTTACCACCTTCTGTCGCAACTATTTTAAAAGAAAATGTAGAGCTACAAATTTTATTTATGCTATTTATTACGTATGGCATATTTTACGTATACTATAGAAGAAAACTAAGTGCTTAACTTTTATCTCATGATTATCCTCCTAAATGGATATAGTAATTAGGACGAAATGAAAGGAGCGATATAAAAATGAGTAACTCGAATGATTTTTTAGATACACTGCATGAAAAACAAGCAAAAGATGAACAAAATAGAAAACGTCAGGGGAACGGAAACCCCGCGAAAAAGAAGCCAAATAAAACACATAAATAACAATAAAAACCTGCCTAAAATTATCTTTTAGGCAGATTTTTTATTCTTCTTTCACCGAAATGACATTTTCCCAATTCCATTTCTCATAATACCACGCTGGTACATCTATATTTTCAATCCACTTCTTTTCTTGCTTTCCATCACTATTGGCAAGCCATACATTGGCTTTCTTACGGTCTGAACGTATCCATATTAAGTGATTGCTCTTCTTTATAAAGATTGGATGATAATCACCCTGCTCATGAGGTGGCTTTGTAATTTGATGTTGTTTATCGCTTGTACGATCAATCTCATATAAAGATGGCAGTGGCCTTTTTTCCGGCGGAGTTTCTATTCCTGCCTCTTTTGCCCTCGAAACGATAATTACTTTGTGGTTCTTCCATGCAAAATCCCAATCGACATATCCTTTCGGCGTAAATGTGTTCTGCTGAAGTACTGGCAATTCTTTTACTTTTAAATGTTTATTCTCTAACGCAACTCTCCCGCTTCCTTCAATATAGGCTAATATGTTGCTAGATGGCGCCCATTTGAACCATTGTGTGTTTAATAACATTTGGTCTATCTTTTCAAACCGGCTGCCATCTGCTCGAACTAAGCAAAGCGTATTACTATCAGCTGACCATGAAGCTGTCGGTACCGCTAAAAATGAAATCCACTTTCGATCTGGTGACCACTCAAATCCACTTGCAACTAGCGCTAGAAAATCATCATGCTCATTTGGCAATGCATACAAATGCTTCATTTTGTGAGGATTCATATGTGCATCTTTTTGCACTTCATATAGCTGGGCTCCTGTCCATCCTGTTGGAAGTAAGTGTGCTTCAGATGATATAAGAAAGTTCTTTCCATCAGGGTACCATGCATAATCACCTACACCAGCTGATACATTTTCAAAATCAGCATTCTTTTTTTCTACCTCAAATGTATGTAATGTACCTGTAAATATAAATGCAATTATATTTTCTATTGGTGACCATTGATAATTTGATACTTCTAAGTGAAACGGCGTAACTTTCTTTCCATCTTTCAGCCGATATAACTCAAGAGTACTTTGTTTCTTCCCTTTTACATATGCTAGCCACTCCCCATCATATGACCATTTCGGTCCTGTTATGTATTTTCCTTTTGTAAGTTGTTTTTCTTTTCCATCAACTTTAATCCAGAGGTCATGATGACGAATAAAAGCAATTTTCACTCCACTATTTTCTGCTTTAGTAATAGTAATTGAACTTAAAAATATGAATAATAATGCGGTGACACTTGCTATAGCCTTTTTCATAACACTCCTCCATTTCCCTCATAGCATTCCTCAATGTCCACCTACAATATGTGAAAAATACCTATTCGACATAATCAGAAAAAATTTCTCAAGAAATTTTCAATTCATAGAGGATTAGTATGAATTATGCCGAAAATATAGTTTAGCTAACATCCGATTATGTAATTTAAGAGAAATTTGTAAGATTATATTTCGGAATATTAGCACTTTTTATTAGGGGGAGTCTCAATGAAAAAAACTACATCTACACTATTAAGTATGGTACTCGTCTTTTCTAGTTTTGGAGCTTTAAGCGCCCATGCTGAATCAATGCAAAAGGAGAAGCAATTTAGTCCACAATTAAAAACAACGATTGAACAGTGGGGAGAACATAAAATTGCTCAAAATGTTGAAACGAAAACAACAAAAGAAATATCAGTAATTGTAGAATTGCAACATGCACCTCTCGCTGCTCAAAGTAATATTCAGCATGCTCCAGATTTACAAAATAGTAATGCACAGTCTTATCATGCCGAGCTAAAAAAAGCACAACAAGAGACGACTACGAAAATAAAAGAAAAAGCACCTGGTGCAAAAATTAAAGAAGTTTATAATACGTTATTTTCCGGTTTCTCTATTTCAGTTCCAGGAGATCAAATTACTGCTCTTGCTTCTTTACCTGAAGTAAAGACAATCTATCCGAACTTAACATATAAATTGCACGAAACAACGAAAAGCGCTACTAACGAAGAAGTACCTAATATCGGTGGACCGACAATTGGTGCGCCTGAAGCTTGGAATTTAAAAGACCCCTGTGGCAAACCTCTTGATGGAAAAGGTATGAAAGTAGCTATTATCGACTCTGGCGTAGACTATACACACCCTGACTTAAAGGCAAATTATATTGGTGGATATGACACTGTCGATGAAGACAACGATCCAATGGATGGTAACGTACATGGTACTCATGTAGCTGGAATTATTGCTGGTAATGGAAAAATTAAAGGCGTTGCTCCAAATGCTTCTATTTTAGCTTATCGTGTCATGAATGACGGTGGTACTGGTACAACAGATGATATTATTCAAGGTATTGAACGAGCAATTCAAGATGGTGCTGATGTGTTAAATCTATCCCTTGGACAAGATTTAAATGTACCTGATCAGCCTGTAACTTTAACGTTAGAACGTGCAGCAAAGCTTGGGGTTACTGCAGTCGTTTCCAATGGAAATGATGGTCCAAAACCTTGGTCTGTTGATGCACCTGGGAATGCAAGTAGCGTAATATCAGTTGGAGCATCTACAGTTTCTATTCCCTTTCCAACATTACAAATAGCTGGTTCCAGCAAAACCTACCAAGGATTACCGTTATCAAAATCAGATTTCCCAATAGGAAATGCTTCTCCACTTGTATATGTTGGCTATGGTAATCCAAGCGATTATGCAAAACAAGATGTGAAAGGAAAATTTGCACTTGTTTTACAAGGTACTTCTAGTACGTTAGTAAAAGCTGAACAAGCGAAGCAAGCTGGTGCAATTGGTGTACTATTCATTTCTACAGAAAAAGAAATCAATATTATGCCTGAATACTTTACACGTGAAAACCTAGCCCTTCCAGTTATGCAATTATCCAATGTAAACGGTGAAGAGTTGAAAAACTTAATTACAAAGCGCAAGAAAAATATAAAAATTAGCCAACCGGTTCCGACTGAATTAATTGGAAACTTTAGTTCCAGAGGTCCGTCACAAGGAAGCTGGCTTATAAAACCAGATATCGTTGCACCTGGCGTACAAATTACTAGTACAGTACCACGAGGCGGCTATGAATCGCATAACGGAACAAGTATGGCTGCTCCGCAAGTAGCTGGAGCGGTTGCCCTCCTGCGTCAAATGCACCCTGATTGGACGACGGAACAATTAAAAGCATCACTTGCCAATACAGCAAAAACTTTAAAAGATGTTAATGAAAATACGTATCCTGTTATGACGCAAGGATCTGGCTTAATTAACATTCCAAAAGCTGTTCAAACAAATGTATTAGTAAAGCCTAACAATATCAGCTTCGGTCTTATAAAGCCAAACAGTGGTAAAGTAAAACTGATGCAAAATATTACGTTACAAAATCTTTCTAGTAAAAAGAAAAGCTTTTCAACTCGTGTAGAATTACTAGATGCAACCACAAAAACAAAAGTAAAAGCTTCTGTTCCTTCATCGATTAGCGTACAACCAAATAGTAATACGGAAAAACCATTTACTATCACTGTCGATAGCTCACTACCACAAGGTGTGTATACTGGGAATGTATATGTAAAAGAGCAAGGAGCAAAAGAAGAAATTCGAATTCCATTTACATTTAGTATCGATCCTAAAGATTATAAACGAATTGATGGTCTCGAAATTGTGAATTCTACTTTTAGTCCAAACGGGGATAACATATTAGATGATAATCTCATCAACTACTATTTAGTTTCTCCTGTTGAAGATGTAACGTTACATGGTAACTTAGTTACAAAAGAACGTGTAACATACGAAGGAATCATTTATGAAGGTAAAAATGAAACAGCAGGTTATAAACCGTTCAAATGGGATGGTACAAAAGTAGATGGATCACCACTCGCGGATGGTTTATATCAAATTGAAGCAGTTGCTTCTAATTCTGGCGGAGAAACAAAGCAAACAGCTGCTGTATTCCTTGATCGAACTGCACCTAAGTTAACACATGAGGTTGACCAAGAAAATCTTGTAATTAGAGGAAAAGTTGATGATATTCTACTAGATTGGATGTCAGAATCTGGTTGGATAGCACCTGGCATTCCAGTGAGAATGCAATATGAAACTAACGGAAATGGTTTATGGGAACAGGCATTCCTGAACCCTTGGGAGAAAAGCTATGACATTTATTTCGATCGTACTCAATTACAAGAAGGAAAAAATACTATTCACATTGTAGCAACTGATGCAGCTGGCAATACCTCTAATTTAACTGTTAATTTAGAAGTGAAATAAAGTGAAACTTTAATCAGTGGAGATTTCATTCATCCCCACTGATTATTAGCCTTCACCAATCGGGGGTTCACGAGCAGTTAGGCTCCCATCTTACTTCTTTACTTCCACTGAATTTTGAGGTAGGAATTTTACTGCTCATTAACACGGGATAAAAAATTTTTGTTGACAATTTTTTTAATATAGTTTTATAATACAAAACATAGTTTAGTTGAACGAATTATATATCGGCTTTGAAGGAATACTAGTAGCGACTTATATCACTGTCTCAGAGAACTGATGGTTGGTGCGAATCAGTACATATACAAGCGTGAATTACAATTCTGGAGCTTCTTTCCCGTAATGCTTTTTATGCATGAAGAGAAAGACGGATCTTTCCGTTATCGTAAAGTGAGTGGTAAACAATTAGTTGTTTACAAATAGGGTGGTACCGCGATTTTTATCGTCCCTATCGGATTTTCCGATAGGGACTTTTTTGCATCCATCCTCTTACACAATTTCATATATACGCGTTGAAAGAATCGCAGTAGTATCTTATATCCCTGTTACAGAGAGCTAATGGTCGGTGGAAATTAGCACATATATAAGTATGAATTACAATTCTGGAGCTTCTTTTTCGTAGTGCTTTTATGTATGAAGGAAAAGACGGAATTTTTCCGTTATCATTAATTGAGATGTAAGTATATTTTCACTTACAAATAGGGTGGTACCGCGATTCTTTCGCCCCTATCGGATTTTCCGATAGGGGCTTTTTCTATTTCTCATAGAAACATATGTTAAATAATTCCGAATCTTATGATAAAATTTTATAAGCGCTTACAAAAATGAAAGGAGGTGATACAAGCTATACGAAATCGATATTCAATTTTATTGAAAAAAAGGAGGATGTCTAAATGACAAAGAAAACAGAAATTCCATCGCATTTAAAACCATTCGTATCCACACAACATTATGATCAATACACACCGGTGAATCACGCTGTGTGGCGTTATATTATGAGACAAAATCATAGCTTCTTAAAAGACGTTGCTCATCCAGCCTATGTGAACGGACTACAATCATCTGGTATTAATATAGATTCAATTCCAAAAGTAGAAGAAATGAATGAGTGTTTGGCACCAAGTGGCTGGGGCGCTGTAACGATTGACGGACTTATTCCCGGCGTAGCATTCTTCGATTTTCAAGGACACGGATTACTACCAATCGCAACAGATATTCGGAAAGTAGAAAATATCGAGTACACACCAGCTCCAGATATCGTACACGAAGCCGCAGGACACGCACCGATTTTACTTGATCCTACATATGCAAAATATGTGAAACGTTTTGGGCAAATTGGTGCAAAAGCTTTCTCTACAAAAGAAGAACATGATGCATTTGAAGCTGTTCGTACATTAACGATAGTAAAAGAAAGTCCTACTTCTACTCCTGATGAAGTTAAGGCTGCTGAAAATGCTGTAATTGAAAAACAAAACTTAGTTTCTGGTTTATCAGAAGCTGAACAAATTTCACGTCTTTTCTGGTGGACAGTAGAATATGGATTGATTGGAAATATAGATGATCCAAAAATATATGGTGCTGGTCTCCTTTCTTCTGTTGGCGAAAGCAAACATTGCTTAACAGACGCTGTAGAAAAAGTTCCATTTTCTATCGAAGCATGTACAGGGACAACTTATGACGTAACAAAAATGCAACCACAACTTTTTGTTTGTAAGTCCTTTGAAGAATTAACAGATGCGCTTGAAACATTTTCTAAAACAATGGCCTTTAAAACAGGTGGAAAAGAAGGTTTAGAAAAAGCAATTCGCTCTGAGAACTATGCAACAGCTGAGCTAAATAGCGGATTACAAATTACAGGTACATTTAGCGAGACAATTGAAAACGATGCAGGTGAATTAATTTACATGCGAACAAATTCGCCAACAGCATTAGCGCTTCATAATAAACAGTTAGCGAATCATTCTACTTCTGTACACAGTGACGGATTTGGAACACCAATTGGATTACTCACTGAAAATATTGCATTAGAAAATTGTACAGACGAACAACTACAATCATTAGGAGTTACAATTGGAACTATCGCTGAGTTTACTTTTGCAAGTGGTATTCATGTAAAAGGAACAGTAACAGATATTGTGAAAAACGATAAGAAAATTGCCCTTATTTCCTTTATCGATTGTACAGTTACTTATAACGCCCGCGTTTTATTTGATGCTTCATGGGGCGCATTTGATATGGCTGTTGGCTCACAAATCACTTCAGTATTCCCAGGTGCCGCAGATGCAGCAGCATTTTTCCCAATGGATGAAGAAGTTCAAGAAATTCCTGCTCCACTTGTACTGAATGAACTTGAACGTATGTATCAAACAGTTCGAGATATTCGAAGTGAGGGGATTTTACATGACGCGCATATCGATCAATTAGTAGCAATTCAAGAAGTATTAAATAAATTTTATGCGAAAGAATGGTTGCTGCGCCTTGAAGTATTAGAGTTACTTTTAGAGCATAACAAAGGGCATGAAACATCGGCAGCATTACTACATCAACTTTCTACTTTCACAACTGACGAAGCTGTAACACGCCTTATTAACAATGGTCTTGCGTTACTTCCAGTAAAGGATGTGAAAAATGATGCTAAGATTAACTGAAGAAGAAGTTCACGAGGAATTATTGAAGGTAGATAAATGGATGGTAAAAGATGAGAAATGGATTGAACGAAAATATATGTTTTCCGACTACTTAAAAGGAGTCGAATTTGTCTCTGAAGCCGCCAAACTATCAGAAGAACATAATCACCATCCATTTATCCTTATCCAGTATAAAGCAGTTATTATTACTTTGTCATCTTGGAATGCAAAAGGTTTAACGAAACTAGATTTTGAGCTTGCAAAACAATTTGATGAACTATTTTTACAAAACGAAAATGCAATTATAAGAAAATAAAAAAGAGAAGCCTTTTTAGGCTTCTCCTTTTATTTTGAAATGGATACAATGTCCAAATGGATCCTCGACTTGTAATATTCCATCTTTGTACGTAGCAATCTTGCCAATATTTTTTAAGCTTTCACATACTTGCTCTTTTTGTTTTTCATCCGCTAGTACAATTGTGAAATATTTTAAACCAACAGAACCTGGCATTTGCGGTGGCACCCCTTCACCTTGCCACGTATTTAAGCCGATATGGTGATGATAACCACCTGCTGATACGAACAACGCTCCATTACGAGCTGGGATCGTTACTTCAAAACCAAGACCATCAACATAGAAACGTTTCGCTTCCTCTAAATCAGCTACATGGAAATGAATATGCCCCATCACAGTACCAGATGGAAATCCATTCCATGTACTTCCTTGCTGTAATAATTCTTCACCAGCTAACGGGTTACTAACAAATGGGAGTTCTCCATTCTCATCACGCCAAACTTCTTTTTGTCGATCATGATAAATTTCAATCCCGTTTCCATCTGGATCAGCTAAATAAAGAGCTTCACTAAAGTAATGATCGGCTCCGCCATGTAGTGGATATACCATCTCTACAAGATGACGAAGAACATTCGCTAAATCCTGTCTACTTGGTAATAAAATTGCGTAATGATATAACCCTGTTCTTGCTCTTTGCTTCGGAAAAGCTTCTTTCTTTTCTTCAATGATAAGAAGTGGTTCATCATTTTCATTCCCAAATGTAACGACTGCTTCTTCTTCTTTTAGCACCTTCATACTTAGTACTTCCGTATAAAACTCTAGTGATTTCTTTACATTAGATACGTATAAATGAACAACATCAAGTGTTGTATCGGGATGAAGTTGAAAACTCATCTTGTTAGCCCCCATTTAAATTAGTTCTTCTTTGACATTTTTTCTTTTAAGAAATTATCTACAAAACCATCAGCTTTTGCAACAAATAAGTATGCACCCATTGCTAATAATGCAAGTTCTAATTCGAAACCAGGATTTTTTCCATCTCCCAATAAACCAGCTGACCATTTCACTTTTACGATTGCTCCAACCATAACAAGTGCAAATAATAATCCAATATATCTTACACCTAAACCTAGAATTAATAATAGGCCTCCAACTAATTCAAATGTTGCTACACCGTATGCAAGTCCTCCTGGTAAACCAATGCTTGTAAACCACCCTGCAATATTGTCAATTCCTGATTGGAATTTTGTTAAACCGTGCATGAAGAATGTTACCCCTAACACGATACGAATAATTAAGTTACCAATATGTTGATTCATTTCTTTCTCTCCTTTATAGTTTTCTTATACAAAACTTTTATTTACATTAAAAAACATACACTAATTTTTTTTATTCGTCAATTCATTTTCACTGGGAAAATATATATTTTTTTTGCTATGATACAAATAGTTGTTTACAAAAAGGAGCTTGATTTTATGAATATTGGTTCTGCAATACGTGAAATTCGTCAACGTAGAGGCATAACAATCGCACAAATTTGCGAGGGAACAGGTCTTTCTAAAGGATTTATGAGTCAGGTTGAAAATAATAAAACATCACCATCTATTTCAACTTTAGAAACGATCTCCAACTTTTTAAACGTTCCCCTTCCCTATTTATTGTTAGAGCAAAAAGATCGATTAAAAATTGTCAAAAAAGAAGAACGGAAATACAGTGTATACGGAAAAGATGAACAAAGAATTGAACATGTCGCTGAGCAAGGGGGCCTTCGCCTATCTTTAGTAGAAATACCTACTGGATTCCCGAAAGAAAACTCACCAAATGCCCATGAAGGGGAAGAATGTCACCTTGTATTACGCGGAAAACTAGAAGTTCAGCACGGTGAAGATATTGCAATTGTAGAAGAAGGTGATTCTTTCTCATGGAATGCATGCGTTCCTCATATTGTTCGTAATATAGGAGAAGAAACTGCATTACTACTCATCTCTAGTTATGCGGAAAATCGAAAACGTGTTTACTAAATAATAAAAAAGAAGCCTGCTAAACAGGCTTCTTTTTTATCCCCTTATAATTCCATAACTTGTCCCCACTAGTACAGTCTTTTCGTGTTGATTGCGATAAACTGACTCGATTGAAACTTTTTTATAGCCTTCCATTTGCTCAACATTTGTTAAAGTTAATTCACAAGTGATTGTATCTCCTGTGAAAACTGGTCTAATAAACTCACTTACTAATTCTCTTGCTATGTAATGTAATTCTTCGCCTACTTTCGTTCCAATGCTAGCAGTCAATAAACCATGGACCATTAATCTTCCATTTTCATCATATTCCACATGGTGTCTGCCTTTATCTCCGGTAATATTTGCAAATTCAAAAACCTCTTCCTCAGTAAATCTTCTTTCATATTTAAATACATCCCCAACTTTTATGCTCATTTTTATCCCCCTAACAATAAACAGAATTTTCTTTTATTTTATCATAAAATGAGCCTCAATCCATTCTCTATTATCAATAGCCTCAAAATTACCTCGCTAAACTTTTTACTTTTCATTCATTTATCGGTGACCATCTCTTCTCGCGACTTGATATCCATAATACGCACATGTTCCATTTCTCGATAGCTCTCTAACTTCAAATCCACAGCTTCTATAAAAATCAAAATTGTTCGCAGAAGTATGTGCAAACCAGTCACCATGTGGTAGCTTTTGCAAACAAAGAGCGACAAGTTTCTTACCTAATCCCTTCCCTCTATATTCACATTTCACAACTAAATTTACTATGTTCGCGACCATGATTCCATCAGAAATGACTCTAACCATCGCAACCATCTCTTCTTCATCCCAAATTGTGAATGCCCATGTTGAATTTTCAAATGCTATCGTGAATTTTTCAATTTGCCAAGAAGGGATATTATCATTGCTCCAACCGGCATCTTCGAATAAAGTCTTAATTGCATATGCAGGTACACCATTCGTTCCCTCACGAATAATAAGTCCATTATGATAAATGTACATGTAATCCCCCCTTTATTTTTATATACCATTCTTCAAAAAATGAAATTAACCTTTTTTCATCCAATGCGCCTAATGGAATAAACGAGAACATCCATCCCATGAAATGAAGTTGTTTTCTCATAACTAAGCCCCGTTTTTCTAGCAACAAAGATTGAGGCGGGGTGGTCCGGATTAATAAGAGAAATTAATTTATTCATTCGTAACGCTTGGAAGCCATAGTCTCGAAATGCTGCCGCTGCTTCTTTCGCATAGCCTTTTCCCCAATACTGAGGTAATAACCAATAACCAATTTCAATTTCCTCTTTTCCATCTATCTGCTGCTTTACTAATCCTGCATGACCAATCCGTATCCTCGTTTCCTTTTCAATTAATACAAATAAACCGAGGCCATTTTTATAGCTAGGAATTACCCACTCCTCCAAACTTTTTTTACATTGCATATATGTTTTTAACGTCCCATTTCCAATATAGCGCATTACTTTTTCGTTTCCCCATAGTGAAGCGTAGAACTGTAAATCATCCATTGTATATTTACGAATTTGTAAACGGTCTGTATGAAACATTCCTTCACTCCTTTCTACTAATTTCTTCTTAATTTCACGATCATATTTTGTATGCACAATAAATGTTACCATTTATTATAAATGAATCAACTACATAACGCAGAATATTCAATCTTATAGAAACAAAAAAAGCAGTAGACAAATATTGTCTACTGCATCCATATCATAACTAGCATAAAGAAAACTACAATTGAGGGGGGTGTAGGATGTTCAAATATACTAGATACTTATCCCGTTCTAACGGGCGGTAAACTTTCCAATTGTTTCAAGTGAAAAGTTTACCGCACATAAGAACTTCCTTCGTTCATTAAGATAGTATTGCTAAATAATCATATACACGCTTAGCTTTCTCTCCACCCATTCGTGCATGCTGAAGAAGAGAAATACCATGAGGACCAGATGCACGTAATGCTTCTGGTTGAGCTACTAAAATAGCTTGTACGACTTCTAATTCCCCAAGCATAGCTGCCGCGAAAATATCCATACGAGCACCCTTTTCTAGTAAATAAAGAGCAATATCTTTACGACCTACATGTGCCGATGCGCCTAACGCACTTTCCCAATCTGATCCACCCCAATTATAAGAGGCGTGAAGTAAGCTTGGTGATTCAACCAATAGCTCTTGTACTTTCTCTAAATCCCCGTGAGCTGCCATAACAAATTCTCTTACTAATTCAGTGGTAATACGCTCTTCTGTTTGCATCGCTCTTCTCCCCTTTTAAAAATTCGTTTCGGTGTAAAAAAAGGCTTGTCACTTCCCTGAAAAATATCTACATCTATGCCAAATACATGTTGAAACATTTCATGGCATAGTACTTCTTCTGGTATACCATCATACTGAATTTTTCCTCGCTTTAATACAAGTAAACGATCGCTATATTGAGCAGCTTGGTTAATGTCATGTAAAACCATTATAATTGTCATTCCAAACTCCTCATTTAATCGTTTCACAAGTTCCATTACTTCCAACTGGTGAACGATATCTAAAAAGGTTGTTGGTTCATCCAATAATAAGACATTTGTACGTTGCGCTAGCGTCATCGCAATCCAAGCACGTTGCCGTTCCCCTCCTGATAAAGAATGTAAAAGACGATATTCATACCCTTCAAGATTTGTAACAGACAATGCCCAATCAACAATTTCTTCATCTTCTTTATTTAAGCGGCTACTCCATGATTTATGTGGACCTCTTCCGAACTCAATTAGTTCTTTCACTGTTAAATCTAATTGATGATCATGCATTTGTGGTAACATTGCTAATTGCTTCGCTACATCAGCACTCTTCATCATATGAATATTTTTCCCATCTAAAATGATGTCCCCTTCGCTTTGTTTCAGTAGCCTTGCTATTAAACGAAGCAAAGTAGATTTTCCCGATCCATTCGGACCAATTAAACTAACGATTTCTCCAGCCTTAATATGTACATTCATATTTTGCATTTGAAATCTTTCAGAGTGTGCGTAAAACACTTTGTTAACGGAAATCACTTTGTTTTCCTCCTCTATGAATTAAATATAAGAAGAACGGACCACCTAAGAAGGACAGTAAAATACCAACAGGCAATTCGATTGGGTCAAACCAACTTCGAGCTATTGCATCCGCAAAAACAAGTAATACCCCGCCGCCAAGGCATGATAAAGGTAGCAAATATCTATAATCATTTCCAACTAATAAACGTAGCATATGTGGTACGACAAGACCGACAAATCCAATAAGACCAGACACACTTACTGCAATTCCAGCTAATAATGTACTTACTACGATTAAATAAAACCGACTTTTTTCCACATTATGTCCTAATAACTTTGCCATTTCATCTCCAAGCATTAACACTCGAATATGCTTAATACCAAAGAAAGCTAATATAATGGCGAATATTGCATAATAAATAATCATGTTTAAATGTGCCCAACTTACACCACCAATACCGCCCGCTAGCCACGGTAACACCGATTGTACTTTGTCACTATGTAATAACATTAATGCTGACGTTGCTGCACCAATTAATGCATTGATCGACACCCCTACTAAGACGATTCTTGAAGGTGGTGCCCCTTTTTGCCATGATAAAGCATAAATAACCATCGCTGTTATGAAAGCTCCTAAAAACGCCCCTAGTGGTAAAAAAGCTAGATGCTGTGGGAATAAAATCATGATGACAATTGCTACAAGGCCTGCTCCAGATGAAACTCCGATAATACCAGGATCTGCAAGAGGGTTTCTCATAACTCCTTGTAGCAGTGTACCAGATGCAGCTAAACATGTTCCTACTATAAACCCAATGAGCACTCTCGGTATGCGAAGATCCCATACAATTCGATGAACTGTCGAACCTTCATCTTGTATACCTGTTAAAATATCTCGTACAGAAAAGGATAAACTTCCTGCGAAAAGACCGTAAAAGAGACCTAGGATTGTTAATACAACTAAAGTAACTGCTATTATCCATCTTTTTTTCGCAAAAGGATGTTCCTTTTCTCTTACTACTTCACTACTTTCCATACGTATCATTTCCTTACATCTTGTATACTTTTATACATAAAGTCCATTGCTTCTGTAACTTTTGTACCAGGATTAGATCCAAATAAATCAGGTGGCAAAATAACTACGCGGTTTTGTTTTACTGCCTCTAAATTTTTCCACGCTTCATTTTTCATCATTTCGCCTTCGAATGCTTTTTTCACACTTTTTGGATCTCCGTGTGTAATTAAATAAATCACATCTGGATTCGCCTCAATAATACGTTCTACACTTAGCTGTGCATATTGCGGGTATTCTTTCGTTTCTGGAAAATCAGAAGCAATATTTTTTCCGCCTGTTTTTTCTAAAATATCACCTGATAAAGATGTTGGTAATGCCGCTAAATAAGTTCCTGGTGCGCCATACACTAGCAAGGCTTTCACATCGCTCTTTTTCTCATATTTCTTCATTTGATCATTCATTTTTTGATTAATTTCTTTTGCTTTATCTTCTTTCTTCATTACCATTCCATATAATTCAATATTTTTTTGAATATCTTGTACAGAATTCGCAGAAGAAATGATAACTTGCGTTCCTTGTCCTTCAACCGTTGGCACATTCTTTTGGAATCCATTGTTAGCAACAAGTACATCGGGCTTTAAACTAGCAATTTGCTCAAAGTTCGGTTGATGTGCATTCCCAATTACTTGTGCTTTCTTTAACTCCTCTGGAAGAGTTAATTTCGTATCTGGGCGACCTACTATGTTTCCACCTAAAGCATGAATAATATCCATGTCTCCCATACTTAATGTTGCAAAACTTTCTGGCACTTTATCGAATGTTACCTTTCTTCCTGATAGGTCGGTAATTTCGATTTTCTTTTTTCCTTTTTCTGTTTTGGTTGCAGACGCTTTTCCGTCCCCTTTGGCACTGCAACCTATTAACAAGAAAAAAATAGATAAAATCGCTGTAAATAGCGTAATAGATTTTTTCATTTCTTCACCTCTAATTGATAATGATAATCATTAACCACTATTCTACTTTAATTGATAAGGATTATCATTGTCAACACGAAACGCATACATTTTTCTACAAAAAACAAAAAGCGTGACAAAAAGATTTTTTCTTTTCGCCGCGCTCTAGTTAACAATATTATTCACATTCATTTTCCTCTAGCTGTTCACGCATCACTTTCACACGCTGAAAGAAAAAGAACGATAAACTTAAAAATATAACGATGCTCCCCATCATAACAAAAAATTGGATTGTCTCTTTTGCTCCACTCGGAATCAATAAGCCAACCATTAACAATGTACTTACAGCGAGAAGCATTTGTCCAAACCGAGTATAATCTTCTATTTTTCCTTTTAATTCTTTCATTATATTCTCACTCCTCCATTTCACTGTATCATATTCTATGAAACTGAAAGACCAGTAAATACAGCCATTCTGGGAGATGTTTTCCAATAAAAAAAGAGCCGCTTTTACTGCGGCTCTTTTTTTATCATTATTCACCTTTATATGCTTCCATATAAATTTCTTTCAGCTCTGAAATAAGCGGTAACTTTGGATTAGCAGTTGTACATTGATCTTCAAAAGCTCTTTCTGCTAATACTCCAACAACCTCTTCAAATTGCTCTTTATCGACTCCTTGTCCCGCAATACTCATATTAATATTTAAGCTTTTTCCAAGCTCAATAATTGCTTGGACGAGTGATTCCACCCCTTCTGCTACCGAACTTGCTGGAAGCCCGAGCATTCTCGCTATATGTGCATATCTTTCATCTGCCACAAAGTGCTCATATTTTGGGAACAATGCGTGTTTTCTTGGCTTAATAGCATTATAGCGGACTACGTGCGGCATTAGAATGGCATTTGCGCGTCCGTGCGGAATATGGAATTCTGGTCCAATCTTATGTGCTAAGCTGTGATTAATACCGAGGAAAGCATTTGCAAATGCCATCCCTGCAATTGCAGAAGCGTTATGCATTTTTTCTCTTGCTTCTTCATCATTTCCATCTTTATATGCTCTCGGTAAATATTTGAATACGAGATCAATAGCTTTTAATGCTAATCCATCTGTATAGTCATTTGCCATAACAGACACATACGCCTCAATTGCATGTGTTAAAACATCCATACCAGTATCTGCTGTTACATTTGGTGGTACTGTCATTACAAATTGTGGATCAACAATTGCTACATCTGGTGTTAATTCATAATCTGCGAGCGGATACTTTATATTATTTTTCTTATCTGTAATAACCGCAAATGGTGTCACTTCTGATCCCGTTCCTGATGTCGTTGGAATCGCAACAAACTGCGCCTTATTTCCTAATTCCGGATATTTACATGTACGTTTTCTTATATCTAAAAATTTCTGTTTAATGCCATAGAATGTCGTTTCTGGATGCTCATAGAATAACCACATTCCTTTTGCTGCATCCATAGCTGAACCACCACCAAGTGCGATAATTACATCTGGCTTAAAGCTTTTCATCATTTCCGCACCTTTGAAAACAGTTTCATCTGATGGATCTGTTTCGACCTCAAAGAAAACTTCAACTTTCACATCATTTGCATGCTTGTTTAAATAGTGCGCGACTGTATCGACATAGCCATGTTCAACCATTCCGGGGTCCGTTACAATAAATGCACGTGAAATGTTAGGCATATTTGCTAAATAAGCTGTAGCATGTTTTTCAAAATAAATTTTTGGTGGCAGTTTGAACCACTGCATATTCTTTTTTCTATTTGCCAGCCTTTTTATATTTAATAAATGAGTCGCTGTTACATTTTGGGAAACTGAATTCTTTCCGTATGAACCACAACCAAGTGTAAGTGATGGAATAAATCCATTATATATATCCCCTATTCCACCTTGTGATGAAGGTGCATTTACAATGAGACGGCAAGCTTTCATACGTAACCCAAATTGCTTTTGCACATCTTTATTTGTAGAATGGATAACTGCTGAATGTCCTAAACCACCGAGGTTCAACATTTCTTCGCAATATGTAAATCCTTCTTCTAATGAATTTGCCTTCACACAAGCTAATACTGGACTCAGTTTCTCACGGGATAACGGATATGCTGCTCCGATACCTTGAATTTCAGCTACAAGCATTTTTGTATGTCCAGGAACAGTGATCCCAACTAAACCGGCAATATACTGTGCTGATTTCCCTACAATATCACTATTTACTGCACATGTATTTTCATTTATAACGAGCTTTTCTAATTTTTTTCTTTCTTCTTCTGTTACAAAGTAACAACTGTTTTCAATCATTTCTGTTTTAACATCATCATAAATTTCTTTATCGACAATGATTGCTTGTTCCGATGCACAAATCATACCGTTATCAAATGTTTTTGATAAAATTAAATCATTAACAGCTCGTTTTACATGTGCTGATTTTTCTATATAACACGGTACATTACCAGGACCAACGCCTAACGCTGGTTTTCCAGTAGAGTAAGCTGATTTCACCATACCAGCGCCTCCAGTTGCTAGAACGAGTGCTACACCATCATGGTTCATCAATTGTTTCGTCGCTTCAACAGACGGTCTTTCAATCCATTGAATACAGTGTTTTGGGGCACCAGCTTTCATCGCTGCATCATATACGGTTTTCGCTGCTGCCACAGAACATTTTTGTGCGGAAGGATGAAATGCGAAAATAATTGGATTTCTTGTTTTTATCGCAATTAACGCTTTAAACATTGTTGTCGACGTTGGATTCGTTACTGGTGTTACTCCAGCTACTACACCGACAGGTTCCGCGATTTCTATTATTTCTTCATGAGGATCTTCGTGAATAATCCCTACCGTTTTATCTTGCTTTATACTATGCCAAATATATTCAGTGGCAAAAATATTTTTAATGCATTTGTCTTCATATACACCACGGCCAGTTTCTTCAACTGCCAATTTTGCTAGCGGCATATGTTGATCAACACCTGCTAATGCCATTTCATGAACAATGTTGTCAATTTCTTCTTGTGTAAAACTTTCTAATGCTTGTAAAGCTTGTTGACCATTATTTACTAGCGTATCAATCATCTTTTTTACTTCCTGCATTTCATTTACAACTTTCTCTTTGACTACCATGTGAATTTCCTCCTATTCTACTATTACGGTCCTTATATGTCCCTGTAGGTCAAAATAAGTCCCAATTAACACAAAAAAATAGAGATGCTTTCCTACATGAATTTCATTGTTTGTGAAATATTTCACAAGTTTATTTGTGAGTAACATTTCCTGAATTCAATATACACGAAATCATTTCGTTTGTGTATGTCTATTTTGTGAAATGTTTCACAAAATAACATAATACAAAATACACTGCTAATATTAGCAGTGCATTTTGTATTATGCTAGCGCTTGTGCTAAATCTTCAATTAAATCTTCACCATCTTCAATACCGACAGAAATACGAATTAATGTATCTGTAATTCCTAATTCTTTGCGGCGATCCGCTGGGATTGATGCATGTGTCATTTGAGATGGAATAGAAATTAAACTTTCTACCGCTCCTAAGCTTTCAGCAAGTGTAAAGTATTGTAGTTTCTCAAGTACTTTATTTAATGTTTCTTCACTATCTACATCAAATGAGATAATAGCACCAAATCCGTTTGCTTGTTCTGTTGCTAATTCGTGATTTTGATGTGATTCAAGACCTGGGTAATATACTTTATTTACTTTTGGATGATTATTTAAGAACTCAGCAATAGCACGTGAATTCGTTTCATGTTCTTCCATACGAATTCCTAATGTTTTTAAACCGCGAAGTAGTAAGAAGCTATCTTGTGGCCCAAGAATACCTCCTGTTGAGTTTTGTACAAAATGAAGATCTTCTGCTAGTTGTGGGCTATTTACAACTACTAAACCTGCAACTACGTCACTATGACCTCCTAAATATTTCGTTGCACTATGAAGCACAATATCTGCTCCTAAAGAAATCGGCGACTGCCAATATGGCGTCATGAATGTGTTATCAATAATTGTTAATAGGTCTTTCTCTTTAGCAAGAGTAGATATTTTCTTAATATCAGTAATTTTTAGTAGTGGGTTCGTTGGTGTTTCCACATAAATTGCTTTCGTATTTGGACGAATTGCTTCTTCAACTTCCTCTAAGTTTGTTGTATCTACAAATGTATGCTCAATACCGAAACGGTTTAATACTTTCGTAATAACGCGGTATGTTCCACCATAAACATCATCTGTTAAAATAACGTGGTCACCTTTTGAGAACAACATAATTGTCGCTGTAATAGCAGCCATTCCTGAACCAAATGCAAATCCAGCATGCCCGTTTTCTAATACAGCAATCATTTCTTCTAAAGCTGCACGTGTTGGGTTACCTGTACGTGAATATTCATATCCTTGATGCTTACCAACTGCTTCTTGTTTGTACGTACTTGTTTGATAAATCGGTACGTTTACAGATCCAGTTGAAGGTTCTCCTATGCGAATACCATGAATTAACTTTGTCTTTGCTCTCATTTTTTATTCCCATCCTTTGTATATGTCTTTACTTAAATAGCGCTCACTGCTATCAGGAAAAATGGTTACAATATTTGTACCTGGTGGTGCCTTCTCTGCCTCCAGTAAGCTCGCATGAAATGCTGCTCCTGAAGAGCTCCCAACGAGAAGTCCTTCTTTTTGCGCTAATTCTTTCACTCGTAAAAATGCATCTCGATCAGAAATCGTATGAATTTCATCAAAATAAGATGTCTTCAAAAATGGCGGGATAAATTCCAGTCCAATTCCTTCGGTCTCATGTGAACCAGCCTTACCACCATTTAAAATAGATCCTTCTGGCTCTACGATAACTGTTTTAATATCTATATTTTTTTCTTTCAAATAAGATGCAGTCCCCATAAACGTACCGCCAGTTCCTGCTCCAGCAACAAATATGTTAATCTCTCCATTCAATGCGTCCCACAATTCAGGTCCTAATGTTTTAAAATATGCACGAGGATTTGCCTCATTTGCAAATTGACTTGGAGAGTATGAATTCGGTATTTCATTTACTAACTCTTTTGCTTTTGCAATTGCACCGGTCATTCCTTGCTCAGTCGGTGTGTGCACGACCGTTGCACCTAGCGCTTTCATTAATTCTTGTTTTTCAATACTAAATTTCTCTGGTACACAAACGATAACACGTAAATCATATTCTAATGCTGCAAGTGCCAGTCCAATACCAGTATTCCCAGCAGTGGGTTCAATAATTGTTCCACCTTGGGTAACAAGCCCTTTTTCTAGCGCATCTTCGATTAATTCTCTTCCTAAACGATCCTTAACGCTTCCGCCTGGGTTATAAAATTCAAGCTTTGCAAATAAACGGACCCCTTTCGGAAGTGGAAAACGAGTAATTTCTACAATTGGTGTATGACCAATTAACTCATGAACTCCACGATATACATTCATCGTGTTCTCCCCCTTGTTTGCCAATAAAGAAAAGGCAACTGTATGTATTTTCTTTATATGAGACAGTTGCCTTTTTGTTACATTACTTTAACTCTTCTAACACTTTTACGATAAAGTTTGTAGAATGAAGAGCTGCTTGATCTAAAAACTGATCAAATGAAACATTTGATTCTTTACCAGCAATATCAGAAAGTGCGCGAATGATAACAAACGGAATTTCATATTGGTGGCATACTTGTGCAACAGCTGCTGCTTCCATTTCTACCGCATAAAGATTTTCAAATTTATCACGGATGGCTGCAACGCGGTTCGGATCACTCATAAATGAATCACCTGTTGCAATCATACCTTTTACAACTTGAATATTTTCTTCAGCCTGCATACATTTCTCAGCTAATGCAACTAACGCCTCATCAGCTTTAAATCCAGGCGGCATTCCTGGTACTTGACCATATTCATAGTTAAATGCTGTTACATCTACGTCATGGTGACGAACTTCAGTGGAAATAACTACATCACCAACGTTTAGAGAGTGATGGAATCCACCTGCTGAACCAGTATTAATTACTTTTTCAGGCTTATATTTTTCTAATAAAATTGTCGTTGACATCGCTGCATTTACTTTACCAATACCAGACTTTAACAAGATTACTTCATGCCCTGCTAATAGCCCTTTCGTAAATTCACAACCTGCAACCGTTTCTGTCTCTGCTTGTTCTAATTTGTCACGTAAAATACGTACTTCTTCTTCCATTGCTCCAATTACAGCAATTCTCAATCTAATCCCTCTTTCTATTGCTTAGTTGCCTCCATTACCCAAACGAAATGATTTAATCTCGTGAACGTTACATGGAAGCCATTGTTTTCAAAAATAGTCTGCATAACTGGAATACGTGTATAGTATTCCGTTTGCAAATCGTTTGCTAACTGATGGAAACCTCTTTGTTTTGCTGTTTCAACAGTTTTATCATATGCATCTTGATCTGCAAATATCGTATCAGCAAACACTATTTTACCACCTTTGTTTAGCAATTGACTATACTTCGCAATCGCTACATTTTTTTCATCATCTGTTAAATGATGAAATGCATAGGTGCTTACAATGGTATCAATTGAATTTGGAACTTCAAATGAAAGAAAATCACCGTCTGTAATTGAAAATTCTTTTGGCAATTTCTCTTTTGCAATCATGCGCATTTCACGCGACGGTTCTATACCGTAAACTGTGCGGCCAGCAAGTAATAATTTATTTGTTAAATTACCTGTACCGACACCAAATTCTAATACATTACCAAATGACTTGTTAACTACATCCTCTAGAATGTCCTCATAATGGGCGAAAACTTCTTTATATTGTATATCTTCGCCTTGTACAAATGAGTCGTACGTATGAGCCCACTCATCAAATAAACCATTAAATTCTGTACCCATAAAAATTCCCCTTTTTCTTATCGGTTTTATCAGTATGATATTCCCTCTTTCTAAAAATGTCAATTGAAATGTACATGGTATTTCCTTCTTTTCTTTGTTACACTATAGTTGATTACATAGGAGAGGGGCCGTCTTCATGTCATTTACCTTTGAAATGTTAGAAGATAAAGTAGAGTTTTTTGAAGCGGGAGACTTAGCTTCTTTAGAACGAAAAATTAGTGAACAAATTGATAATAATAAAGCACTTATGCTTGAAGTTCATCACATCTCACATCAAATGGTTATGGATCCTGAAAGCAAAAGACCGTATTATAGCGCGGTTGTTCATTTTAAATTAAAGAAATTGCGTTAACAAAAAAGAGAAGCTCCTAAGGAGCCTCTCTTTTTTAGTTTAGAGTTTGAACAAGTACTGGTTTCCAGCCCTCATTGTCTACCCAATCAATATTTACATAATATCTTTTCCCACTTTGCTTATCTTGAACATCACCATAAGCTTTGCTCTTTCCAGTTTTGTCTCTTCCAACAAAATGGAATACTAATTGCTCTTTCGGTACTTCAATACCCGCAGCAATTGCACTTTGCATCTCATTCCAATCTGATGACCCCTGTTTAAACGTCATCGCCGGTGATGAACCTTGTTCTGTTCCTACAGCTTTCCAAGAAGGTTTTGTGTAAGCCTCTTTTGCCTTGGATACAGTTTTTTCAGCTGATACTTTCTCGTTAGCTTTCGCTTCTTCTTCAGCTTTTTTCTGTTCTTCTTCAGCCTTTAACTTCTCTTCTTCAGCTTTTTGCTTAGCTTCTGCTTGCTCTTGTTCTTTTTCTTTTTTCTTAGCAGATTCTTTATCTTCTGATTTTCCAGCTTTCTCATTCTTTGTTGTTTGTTGAGAGACTTTCTTATCAGTAGAAGATGCTTGCTCTTTCGTACTAGGAACGAACAATTGATATGCTACAATAGCTACTAATAGTAATACAATAGCGATTGCAATATTTAAAACACCGTTTTGACGACGTTTTTGTTGTTTCTGTTGGAATCTTGATCCTCCTGCCATTCTCCAAACCTCCATGCAGTTTTTCCTAATTGCTATTGTAACATTAAATCTAGAAAGGTTGAACATTTACAATGATATTTTCATGAAATGAAGACATTTCACTATAAATTGCAAGATTACTTTTCATTCTCCAATTGATAGATTGCTCCCACCATATCTTTAAAAATAGGTGTAACTTTATTCACTTTGCTATCAGTCTCTAGATCAACAACAACTAAAGCATATCTTGGATTCTCATACGGAAAATAACCTGCAAACCAGCGATTCACCCTCGTCCCTTTCCCTGTTTGCGCTGTCCCGGATTTTCCAGCGACACTTAGTGGCAACGAACGGAATGCCGTTCCTGTTCCTTTCTCCCTTGTTACAACGCCTCTTAATAACTCTTGTAATGTTTTCACTGTTTCATACGAAAGCTGTTTTCCATTTAACGTATGGCTCTCAAATGTAAAAAAATCCGCTCCATTTTTATATACTATTTTTTCAACTGCTTTCACTTCCATCTTTTCTCCATTCCTCGCAATCGTCGCCATCATATTTGCAATTGCTAGAGGTGATATACGTACATCTTTCTGTCCAATTGCTGTTTGTTCTACCGCTTTTTTACTATTTTTATTTTCTTCATTCCCCCAAATAGTAGTACCCTTTTCTTCTGGCATTTGCTCAAAATGAGGTGTATGAAATACAGAACCTTTCCATCCAACCTTTTCATTTGCTCCTAAAGCTGCTACGTATGTTTCTAGCACCGTCTTATCCTTTTGTAATAGCTCGTTACCTAACTCGGAAAATGTCCTGTTACAACTCCTAGCAAAGCTCTCTTTAAAGTTAAGTGTACCCATCCTAACTTGCGGGTCGTTTTCACCATATAAATCTTTATTACAGTTAAATGTCCGATTAAACAAATTTACTTTTTGATCAATGACTGCAGCTGCAACTACTGTTTTAAAAACAGAGCCTGGAAAATGTGGCGTTAACATTTGATTTTCAAGTGTAGTTTTATATAAATTCTCATCCCTTACTTGTAAAGACGGCTTACTAGCCATCGCTAATATTTCATTTGTCTTTACATCTAGTAATACTAGTCCCCCCTTCTTTATTTCGTTCGCTTCAATCACTTCTTCTGCTTTTTGCTGCAACTCTTTATGTAAAGTAGTTTGAATCCTAACTGGATAAAATGGATTTCCTGGTGAAGTGTATTTCGCTTGCTTTCCGAAAATTGGTTCTCCTTGCCGATCTACTTGATATAATACTTTTGCCTCTCCATCAGTCAATAGAAATTCATCAAATGATTGCTGTAATCCTGAAATACCTATCGGCGTTTGTTTTGAGATTCTTTTCAATTCTCCATATCGCTTTTGAAACTCCCTTTCGTTCTCCCCTACATCACCAATTAAATGATTTATCTCTCCAGTTTGTTTTAATCGCACTTCAGCTGCTACAATACCTAATACATGTAATTCATTTACCTTCTCCATCTGCTCTCGTGTCACTCGAAATGGAGCAGTTTCTCCTTGTAGTGTAAATGCATTTTTATTATTTTTCATTTGTCTTCTAATCTCTTGTCTCGACACACCAATGATATGCGCGATTTTCTCTAACATGTCATTTTTTATTTGTAAAAATGGAAAAATAATTAAAACAGGATATTTTTCCTCACCTATTTTTTTATCATTACGATCTATAAACTGCCCACGTCCATCGTCTACTGTAATGGATTGTGTGCGTTGCGTAACACTTTTTTCAATTAAATTTATTTTGCGATCAGTAAATGATTCTGTATCTATAATTTGAATTTGGATTAAACGACAAAGCAATACAAACATAACGCACATAAAACAAATTAAAACAATTGTAATTCTCCGTTTTATTTTCATAAAAAACACCTCGTCTATTGTAGTTTAGACGAGGTACTATTTTATTTATACAATCTCCAAAACAAAAACAGATATTATATAAGGCTATTATTGTTTCTTTGGCTTCTCTAAAAATTTCATAAGAAGCGATCTAAATTCAGTTTCATTCACTCCAGTGTTTTTAGCAACTTCAATTACAGTGGTTGTTACATTAGCCGCTATTTTTAAATAATCCTTACTAAGATTATCCATTTCATTTCTTTTTTCTTTTGCATTCTCAACTGTTACAGAATCAATACAAGTAATCATCTTATCTACAATATGTAAATAATTATTTTGTGCATCTATTATTTTTTGAATATCATCTTTATTACTTACTTTCGATTGTTTTAAATATGTATATGCTTGATTCACTTCATCTTTTAAAATTTTATCATTATTCTTCGCCTGTTCTTGTAACATATTCTTCATATCATCTATTGTTTTTTGATCCATCGAATCTCGCAATAAATAATCTGGATTCCCAATTGCGTAATCATACTTAATCGTTACATCTTGAAATATTTTCATGACAATAGCTAATTGATACGCTACATCAAAATCATTAAATTCCTTTTTATCTTGTGGATTTTCTAAGGTTTTTGAACTCTCAGTTGCTTTAATATCCTTTTTTTCTTCTTGCTTTACTTTTTCTCCCTTTGATGATGTAGTTTCTTCATTCGTTCCGCATGCAGCAAGTCCTAATATGGATATACTACACACCAATCCTGTAAAGATTTTATGTTTCATAATTAGCCCCTTTTCCCTTTTAAAACCTATATTCTCCAATTATGATATCAAATCTTAAAGTGTTTTTTTGACATTTTTTGTCGAATCACTCTAAGGTTTACACAATTTTTTTCATTCTACAGAAAAAAAAGATTCTCCCGATAGGAGAATCTTTTTTTATTTTACAGAGACAATCTCTACTTGCATTTCTCCGCCTGGTGTTTGGATTGTTACTTTCTCACCAATTTGCTTACCTAATAAGCTTTTTGCGATTGGAGAATCGTTAGAAATTCTTCCTTCGAATGGATCAGCTTCCGCGCTACCTACGATTGTATACGCTTCTTCATCTCCGTTTGGTAATTCTTTAAATGTTACTGTTTTACCTAATGTAACAACAGTAGATACTTCGCCAGTATCTTTAATGATAACTGCGTTACGAATCATATTTTCTAATTGTGTAATACGTCCTTCTACGAACGCTTGCTCATCTTTCGCTGCATCGTACTCAGAGTTCTCAGAAAGATCCCCGAAGCTACGTGCGATTTTAATACGTTCTACTACTTCTTTACGTCTTACTGTTTTTAATTGCTCAAGTTCGTTCTCTAGTTTTTGCTTACCCTCTTGCGTCATAGGGTATGTTTTTTCTGTTGACATATTTTCCACTCCTTTTATATACCAATCCCCTGAAAAAAAGAGGAGTTCCATATGAAAACTCCTCCGCTTCCATTGTTAGCGGAGGTTTCTAGTACCCTTGCACTAGCGGAGTTGTCACATACAACCCCGTATTTCCAATTCTTCTTTATATAAAGAAGATATGTATGGAAAGTTGATATAAATATGCCCTCACCTATATATAGATGAGGTTGCATGTTTCATTGTATTCGATAAGAAGGGAAAAAATCCCTTCCTACCGTACATCTTTTACTATGCTATTACAAATTTACTTTTTGTTCAAGAATTGTTGCAATTTTTGTCACCATAATATCAATTGCAACGTGGTTTTGTCCACCTTCAGGGATAATAATATCCGCAAATTTCTTAGAAGGCTCAATAAATTGATTGTGCATTGGACGTACAACATTTACGTACTGATCAATAACTGAATCCATCGTACGACCGCGCTCTTTAATATCACGTTGCATGCGGCGCAGAATACGAAGGTCAGCATCCGTATCAACGAATAATTTAATGTCCATTAACTCGCAAAGACGTGGGTCTTCTAAAATAAGAATTCCTTCTAAAATAATTACATCTTTCGGCTCAACCGGAATAATTTCTTCTGAACGCGTATGCAATGTATAGTCATATACAGGCTTATCAATTTGCTCATATGCAAGCAACTGCTGCAAATGTTCAATTAACAGATCATTATCAAACGCAAGCGGATGATCATAATTTGTTTTTAAACGCTCTTCCATTGGTAAATGGCTTTGATCTTTGTAATAATAATCTTGCTCTAAGATTAAAATAGAATGACCTTTAAAATGGTCAAAAATCGCTTTCGTTACACTCGTTTTACCTGATCCCGAACCACCAGCAATTCCAATTACAACAGGCTTATTCGTCCCCATTCGACTATCACTCTTTCTTATTGAAGTATGCTTTTGCGCATCATATTATTCACATACACTCGTTGATCCACTTTGAATTTCACGATTTGCAACGGATGTCTCGCTGCATCTAATTCGTTTCCATCCTCATCCCAAATTTTCTCCACCGTTTGCGTAAAGTTTTCTATTTCTGGTCCAAAGAACTCCACTTCATGTCCTGGTTTAAAATGATTACGTTGCTCAATCGTTACGATGCCCGTTTCTTCATTATAATCTAACACTAAACCAGCAAAATCATACGTTGTTTTCTTACTATGATTTCCAAACATTTGCTCTTGATGTCCTGGAACCCCTTCAAAGAATGCAGGAGCTGTATCACGATTTGCACATTTATCAAGCTCATCTAACCATTCTTGTTTAAACTCAAAGTTATCTGGATCCGCACAATACGCATCAATTACTTTACGATATACAGTTGCTACAGTCGCTACGTAATGGATTGATTTCATACGTCCTTCTACCTTTAAGCTATCGATTCCGATTTCAATCATTTTTGGAATTGATAAAATTAAATTTAAATCTTTTGGACTCATCGCAAAGTGAGCATCTCCTTCTTGGAATAGAGGAAGCTCTTTTGCATCTTTATGTTGTGATACTGTTTGAACTAAATCATAATCCCAGCGGCAAGATTGGCAACAACCACCACGATTAGAATCACGCGCTGTCATATGGTTACTTAATGTACATCTTCCTGAATATGCGATACACATTGCACCATGGACGAACGCTTCAATTTCAATATCCACTTTTTCTTTAATTTCTTTCATTTCTTCATAGCTTGCTTCACGAGCTAATACAAGACGATGTAATCCTTCTTCTTTCCAATACTGTGCTGCTTTCCAGTTGGATAGTGATTGCTGTGTGCTTAAATGCACCTCAACAGAAGGCGCTACGCGTTTACAAGTCTCAATGATAAGCGGATCAGCAACGATAATTCCCGTTACGCCAGCTTTTTCAATCCCTTTTAAATATTCCTCTAGCCCGTCCATATTTTCATTATGTGCAAAGATATTTGTTGTTACGTATATTTTTGCTCCATACTTCTTTGCAAACTCAACGCCTTCTGCCATTTCTTCTAGCGTAAAGTTACCTGCATTCGAACGAAGACCAAATTCTTGTCCACCTAAATATACAGCATCTGCCCCGTAATGGATAGCTACTTTTAATTTTTCTAAGTTACCCGCAGGGATTAACAGTTCAGGTTTCTTCACAATAACACGTTTGCCATCGATCACTCGTGAAATTTCTTGTACAGTCATTTCCTACACCCTCCTCGTTTAGTAAACCGTTTCTTTAAAGAAGAATCCTGTATCTAACGGACGATTTACTGGTTGCATTTCTTCTATTTCTTTATATAGATCATCTTTCACGTCATAATATGCATCACGATCTTCTACGCATAAATCAATCGCTTGACGATATTTCTTCGTTACTTCAATAATGTATTCAGAGCTTTTTAGTACACCGTCGATTTTTAAGCTATCAACTTCAGCATCGATTAGTTCCTCTAATTCATCGATGAAACAAATGTCGTTCGGACTCATAATGTGAGTACCATTTTCATCTTCATAAATTGGATATTTATTGTTACGCTCTGGGTCATATAAGAACATATTCTCTTCATATTTTTTCTTTTCAATGTCAAGATTACGTCCTTGATACTCAAAGTAGTTTCCTACTAATGAACGCTTCGATTGGAACATACAAGTCATACCGTGAATTTGTACTTCCAGTTCCACTTCAGCATTTTCTTTTAAATCAACAATTTCATCTAAGCTAAGCTCACGAGCTAATACAGCACGCTTTGATCCTCTTTGTCCCCAGTAATTACAAGTGAACCAGTTTGTTGCTGTCGTTTCTGTATTCCAGTGCAACTGCATATTTGGTGCTACTTCACGAACAGCCATTAATACCGCTGGATCTCCGAAAACAATTGCATCTACATTTACTTCGTTTAAAAATGAAACGTAATCTGTTAATTCTTCTACTTTATCGTTGTGGAACATAGCGTTCATGGCTACGTATACTTTCACACCATTTTCATGTGCAATCTTCACAGCTTGTTTTACATCTTCACGTGAAAACTCCCCTGCTAAACGTAAACCAAACTTTTGCTCACCGATCATTACCGCATCTGCTCCTGCTTTCGCAAGTTGTTCGATATCCGCCACCGCTCTTGGCGTTACTAACAATTCAGGTTTCTTCATACCTTGGCCACCCTCTCTTTTTACTAACAGCTACTCCATCACCAATTGGGAAAATCGTTGTATCATATCCTTCATGGTTCATAAGCCACTCATTGTACGTCTTAATACGACGGATTAAACCTCGTGTACGTCTGTTTTCAATTTTCTCTTTTGTCGTTACAAGACCGTGATACATAACATTATCTGAAATAATTACGCCACCAGGATTTAATAACGGTTCATATAAGTCAAAAAAGCGACGATACTGTCCTTTTGCTGCATCAATAAAAATAACGTCAAATGTCCCGTGTTCTTTTACTTGTTCACCTGTCTCTAACGCATCACCGTAAATAACTGAAATACGATCTGTTACTGGGGAACGTTCTATATATTCAAGTGCTTTTTCATATCGCTCACGATTGCGCTCAACTGTCACAATACGTGAATTTGGAATAGCTTGCATCATACGAATACTAGAATAACCGATTGCTGTTCCAAGTTCTAAAATGCTTTTCGGTCCAATTAAACGTAAAAATTGCAGCATAAATTCCATTCCAAGTCGATCCATAATCGGCACATGATTTTCTGTTGCATATTCTTCCATTTCAAGAATTAATTTATCTTTCGGATCAATAAATGATAATAGGTACTCGTTAACTGCATCCTCCATAAATGGTCCTCCTTATTTACATGGAGAAGTGCCTCTATGACGTCTTTTCACACATAGAATGCAATAAAAATACAAGCCAGCTTTATCCTTAGCTTGTACGTCCCGTTTTGATATTAAAAACGATTCTTCTGCCAGTTTTTAACCCGATATATTTTACCACAAAAAAGAGGGATGTGCGACTTTTTTCGCTATCCCTCCCCATTTCACTATTTTTTCGTAATGTATTTTTGCTTTAATGCATTATGCTCTTCTAATGTTTTCGCATAGTACACTTCACCACTTGGTGCGGCTAAGAAATAATAATAATCTGTTTGCGCAGGTTCTAACGCAGCTTCTACTGAATGTTTACCAGAGTTTGCGATTGGCCCTACCGGCAATCCTTTTACAACATACGTATTGTACGGTGAGTTGACCTTTAAATCTTCGTATAATACACGTTGTTTATGCTTTCCAAGTGCATATAATACCGTTGGATCCGTTTGAAGCGGCATACCTTTTGCTAAACGATTATAAAAGACACTAGAGATCTTTTGACGATCTGTAAAACCAGTTGCCTCTTCTTCAATAAGTGAAGATAATGTTAAAAGCTGATGAACATCCCAATTCTTCGCTTTCATTTTCGCCTCATTTTGAACAATGATTGCATTTGTTTTCTCAAGCATTGGAATTACAATTTCTTCTAACGTTGTATCTTTCTTATAAAACGAATACGTTGCAGGATATAAATAACCTTCTAATGGGTATTTAATATTACTATCAAAGATTTTATCCGTTAATAACTTCGGATACTTTTGCTGCATTTTTTGAATAAATGCTTTATCGTTTAATTGACGCGTAACATCATCTTTATTCCACTTTAGTTCTGTCGCAATCGTTTCTGCAATTTCAGTTACTTGCGCCCCTTCTTTAATCGTCACTTTATAAAGAGCTGGACGATGCACGTTGCCAGATGACATTTGTTCAATCACATCTTCAGCATTCATTGAAGGATTTAATAAATATGTACCTGCTTGTAAACTTTTCGATTTAGCCTTTGTATAAAAACTAAAAACTGTACCGTTTTTCACAGCACCTTTTTCTTCTAAAATTTCTCCAATTTTACTAGTAGATGATCCCTTTGGAATTTCTACTTCAATCTCTTTTTTATTCCCGCTATCAACTGGTCCTAATGCGGATGAAATATACGCATAGACTGAACCACAAACTAAAAGCAGTGCAATAATCGAAAATAAAAAGATGCGTCTACGCTTCTTTTTCACTTGATTCTCTATCAAAACATTTCCTCCTTACTTAATTGTAGACCGTATGTACACCTTTCTATACAGCACGATGTAAAAACGCTAAAAATTTACTTATCTTTTTTAATTGACACTTTATTTTTCTACAATCCGTCTCATTATACTACAAAGACTTACACAGTTTCGACAAAAAATCTTTCATTTTACATATAAATACAAAAAAAGATGGACTGTATGTCGTCCATCTTTTCAGTACTTATTATTCAGCTTCTTGCTCATCAGCAATAGTGTTAAACGTTTCTTGTACCATTTCCCACTCTTCTTCTGATTCGATTGGAAGTAAAACTCCGCCCTCTTCTTCATTTTGCTCATAAGCCATTGCATCATAAATTGGGTCTCCATCTTCATCTACTTCACCGATTGGAGAGAAGATTACGTATGATTTTTTACCAAATTTGTCAGCATCAAAAGTGAAAATAATTTCACATAAATGTTCGTTACCTTTTTCGTCTACAATTGTAATTTGACGTTCTTCCATTTTGGTCACCTCTTATTTTCTATCTAAAAATCCTTGTAAGATTACGACTGCAGCCATCTTATCGATTACTTGTTTTCGCTTCTTACGACTTACATCAGCTGAAATGAGTAGACGTTCCGCTGCCATTGTTGACAAACGCTCGTCCCACATTACAACGTCTAATTGTAACAGCTCTCGTAGGTTTTCTGCAAATTGTTGGCACGCTTCGCCACGTGGGCCAATTGTACCATTCATATTTTTAGGTAAACCTACTACTATTTTGTCCACATTGTACTGCTTTACTAACTCAGAAATACGATCAAAACCAAAGTGACCTCGTTCTTCGTTAATCTTAATTGTTTCTAATCCTTGTGCTGTCCAGCCCATTTCGTCGCTAATTGCAACTCCGACTGTTTTTGTACCTACATCTAAACCTAATATCCGCATAAACTACTCCTCACGATGATGTTTCAAGTAAGACTTCACAAGCTCTTCAATTAACTCATCACGTTCAAGCTTGCGAATGATGCTACGTGCATCTTTATGGCGAGGTATGTATGCTGGGTCTCCACTTAATAAATAACCGACGATTTGGTTAATCGGATTATAGCCTTTTTCTTGAAGTGCATCATACACAGTTAAAAGTACATCATTTACATGGACACTCTGTTTTTCATCTTGAATGCTAAACTTCATTGTTTTATCAAAACCGTCCATTTCAAGCACCTCACTTATATAGTAAGTATAGGGAGAAGAACTTCTCCTCTCCCTACCATTGTACACTACTATCTCTTTATTTTGAAACAGATTTAACGTACTCTTGTACAAATGCTAAAGCTTCCTCAACTTGCGCTGGGTTTTTACCGCCCGCTTGTGCCATATCAGGACGACCACCACCGCCACCGCCACAACGAGAAGCTACTTCTTTCACAAGTTTACCAGCATGGTATCCTTGGCTAATTAAATCTTTCGTTACGCCAGCTAAGATGTTTACTTTGTCATCATTTACAGACGCTAATACGACAACTGCAGATTGTAATTTATTTTTTAGGTCATCCATCATCGTACGTAAGTTGTTCATATCTGCAACATTTACTTTTGCCGCTAATACGTTTACGCCATCAACTGTCATTACAGAATCAGTTAAGTTTCCAGCTTCGATATTGCTTAATTTCGCAGCAAGAGATTCATTTTCTTTTTGCAGTTGTTTCACTTCAGCAAATAGACCATCAACTCTTGTTAAAATATCTTTCGGATTTGTTTTCATTTTTCCTGCTGCTTCTTTTAATAAACCTACTTGATCGTTCATTAATTCGTATGCAGACTTACCAGTTACTGCTTCAATACGACGAGTTCCTGCACCAATACCAGACTCAGCAACGATTTTGAAAATACCGATAGAAGCTGTATTATCAACGTGACAACCACCACAAAGCTCTAAGCTGTAATCGCCAACTTGTACAACGCGTACAACATCTCCGTATTTTTCACCGAATAATGCCATTGCGCCCATTTCTTTCGCTTCTTCGATTGCTTTTTGAGAAATCTCAACATCAATACTTTCCCAAATTTTTTCGTTTACCATACGCTCAATTTTTTCTAATTCGTCAGCTTGTACTTGACCGAAGTGAGAGAAGTCAAAGCGTAGACGTTCAGAAGTTACAAGAGAACCTGCTTGGTTAACGTGTGTTCCAAGTACGTCTTTTAATGCTTGGTGTAGTAAGTGAGTTGCTGTATGGTTCTTCACAACGCTACTACGGTTTTTCGTATCGATAATAGCTTTTACAGCCGCATCTTTCGTTAATGTACCTTCTTCAACAACAACTTTGTGCAAGTTTTGTCCGTTTGGTGCTTTTTGTACATCTTTTACAAGAACTTTCACGCCATCAGCAAGAAGGTAACCACGGTCTGCAATTTGTCCACCGCTCTCAGCATAGAATGGTGTTACATCAAGCATTAATTGTCCTTCTTCACCTGTTTGTAAGCTGTCTGTGTATTCGCCATTTTTCACAAGTGCAACAACGTTACTTTCTGTTGCAACTGTACCGTAACCAACGAATTCACTCGCTACTTTCACTTCTCCAAGGACACCGCCTTGAACTTGCATAGAATCAACATCTTGACGAGCAGCACGTGCGCGCTCACGTTGTTTTTCCATTTCATTTTCAAAGCCTTCATGATCAACAGTCATACCAGCTTCTTCTGCATATTCTTCTGTTAATTCAATTGGGAAACCGTATGTGTCATATAGACGGAACGCATCTACTCCAGAAATAACAGTTGTTTTTTCTTCTTTAGCTTTTGCGATAACTTCAGCTAAAATTGCTTCACCATCATGAAGTGTTTCGTGGAAACGCTCTTCTTCATTTTTCACAACTTTTGCGATGAAATCTTTCTTTTCAAGTACTTCTGGATAGAAGTCTTTCATTACTTCTCCAACAACCGTTACTAATTCAAACATGAATGGACGGTTGATGTTTAATTTCTTCGAATAACGAACCGCACGGCGTAATAAACGACGTAATACATAACCACGGCCTTCGTTAGATGGAAGAGCACCGTCACCAACAGCGAATGTTACTGTACGGATATGGTCAGCAATTACTTTGAATGCCATATCTTTTTCTAAATCGCCATTACGATATTTTTCACCAGAAATTGTTTCTGTTGCACCAATCATCGGCATGAATAGGTCTGTATCAAAGTTCGTAGGTACATCTTGAACGATAGATGTCATACGCTCTAGACCCATCCCTGTATCAATGTTTTTCTTAGGAAGTGGTGTATATGAACCGTCTGGATTATGGTTAAATTGAGAGAATACAAGGTTCCATACTTCTAAGTAACGCTCGTTTTCTCCGCCTGGATATAATTCTGGGTCACTAAAGTCATTACCGTAAGCTTCTCCGCGGTCATAGAAAATCTCTGTATTCGGTCCACTTGGCCCTTCACCGATATCCCAGAAGTTTTCTTCTAAGCGGATAATACGCTCTTTTGGAACGCCCATTTTCTCATTCCAAATTGTGAATGCTTCTTCATCTTCTGGATGGATTGTAACTGATAGTAATTCTTTATCGAATCCGATCCATTTGTCGCTCGTTAAGAATTCCCAAGCCCATGTAATTGCTTCTTCTTTGAAGTAATCACCAATTGAGAAGTTTCCTAACATTTCAAAGAATGTATGGTGACGAGCTGTTTTCCCTACGTTTTCAATATCGTTTGTACGAATTGATTTTTGAGCATTTGTAATACGTGGATTTTGTGGGATTACACGTCCATCAAAATATTTTTTTAATGTAGCTACACCACTATTAATCCATAGAAGAGATGGATCTTCATGTGGAACTAGTGATGCACTAGGTTCTACTGCATGTCCTTTTTCTTGGAAAAAGTCTAAAAACATTTGACGAATTTGTGCGCCTGTTAGTTGTTTCATTGTATTTTCCTCCTTAAATATAAAAAACTCCCGTCCCTATAAAAGGGACGAGAGTTAACTCGCGATACCACCCTAATTATGAATTGATTACAATAACAATCAATTCATCACCTCATGGTGCCGTAACGTGGCAAGACGGCAGTGATTAGCTGCTCTCAGGATTAGCTTTCTGTTACCCTTCATTTAAAGCTTCTTTCAGCCATATGGAAGCTTCTCTCTATAAATGGACTGTAACGTACTTGTTCCGTCATTGATTTAATGTATTATATGACTAAATATAATAGAATTCTCTTAAGTTTGTCAATGTAGATAATCATTTATATTGTATTAATTGCTTATTAATCATAGGTATTCTACTATTCATTCTTAACAGCCTTTTCATATATTATGCGTTTATTAACAAATCGGAATCTCCTTATAAGAATGATTTATAAAAATTTCTAAATATTACTTTTTTTGCTACAATTAAATTATTGTTAATAAAATAAAGGAGCGATCACAATGACAACCTTACTTAACAAAGCTAAAAACATATTAGCGACTGACGAAACGATATTATTTTACGCAGCATGTTCATTAGACATATTTATTTATCGTTCCGTCGCAAGGCCAGGATTGCTAATTTTAACGAACAAAAGACTATTCTTTTATGGGCCAGATGTAAGTAAGAATCCAATATTTGAAGAGTACTCTTTCGCAAAAATTTCTAATCTAAAAGAACAAAAGCGTCTTTTCAACAATCAAATTATATTTATGTATGATAACGAATGGAAAAAAATAAAACATATTCAAACAAATGATGTGAGCTCCCTCATTCAAAAAATACACGAGCAACTTTCTAAATAAATATATGATTAGCCCTCTATTTCTTACATAGAGGGCTTCTATACTTACACATCTTCTTTTTTCAAGAGCGGTCTCACATGAACAATGACAGTGCGAATAACTGCTAAAATCGGAACCGATATTAGCAATCCTACAATCCCAGCTACCTCTCCCCCAACTAGTAAGGCAAGCATAATAATAACGGGATGCATACGAAGTGACTTACCAACGATGTAAGGCGATAAAATGTTACTCTCCACAAATTGCAAAATCGCAATCGTGATCCCCGCCTTAATAAGTAAACTCGTTGATACTGTTGCTGCAATCATTAACGTCGGGATCGCTCCTAAAATAGGACCGAAGTATGGGATTATATCCGTTACCCCAATAATAATGCCAAGCAATAATGGATATTTCATACCGATAAACCAAAAAGAAAGAGCTGATACTCCCCCTAATACTAAACAAACAAATAACTGTCCTCGAATATAACTTCCAAGTGACTTATCAATTTCTTTCGCAAGCATTTGCCCCGTACCTCGCCATTTACTTGGGACTAGTTTCCAAAAGATATGATAAAACTCACCATAATCTTTTAATATGTAAAATACAATGAACGGTATTAAGAAAATAATGAGCAATGAATCGAGTACACCACGAGCTGTACTCATCACTTTATTTAAAAGCGCTTGAATCTTCGTTTCCACACCTACAAAAAGTTGTTTCACCTTTTCATGAATGAACGAAGGGAAATTCGCTGTTTGTTCTGTAACGCCATCCATCCACGAATCGTACATCTTTGTAAACTGGGGAAATTGTTCATTAATCTCTTGTAACTGTTTAATAACGACTGGTGTTCCTTTATAAATCCCATAACCAATTCCGCCAAAGAAAAGGATATAAATGAGCAAAATGGCAAGTGTACGGGGCATCCCTTCCTTATGAATTTTTTCAATTAAAGGGTGCAATAAATACGCAATAAAACACGCGATAAGAAACGGCGTGATTGCTACTTTAAATACAAAAATAATCGGTGCCCATAGCGGCTTAATTTTTAAAAAGACGAGCAGACAAAGAAAAACAAGTAACAATAATCCTAAACGATATATCCAAATGATTTTAAGATTCTTCACATGAAAAACCTCCTCCACCTTTATTTTGAAAATAAATGGGGTAGGTTATGTGCGAAACTTTTAAAATCTTTTCATACGGACCATACTGTTTTTTAAAGACGTACATATAAATAACATAACAAGGACAACCACCCTGAGAATACAGCATGAATTAATATAATCAGGAGGGCTAATTATGGTTTTGTTTATGCTTGGATTATCAGCACTTTTTATGATTCTTGAATGGATTTGTATCGGGTTCGGTATTTGGAAGGGGTTCTTTATTCATTCCTCACGTAAAGAAAAAGCGAAGCAATTATGGCAGTATGGAATACTTGGCGTTGGCTGCTACGGTCTATCTTATCTTTTCTCAGAAATCGGACTTTTTTATTTACATATGAGTGCATAAAAAAACTCCCTTGTCTATAAGGGAGTTTTTCACTTTATCGAAATGATTATAAGTAAGACTTAATCATCTTACGTGCTTTTTTCATATTGCGTTTTGAAAATACATCTTGTTTACGAGCATATTGATATGCTGCAGCTCCAACACCTAATGCGATTAATGAATTGCGTAGATTCAAAGTAAATCCCCCTTTTCGTTATCCGATCGTTCTTTCATTCTCATCAAATAAATCATCAAGAGAGCTTAATGAACCGTCTTCCTCAACTTGATGTGTATGGATTTTCCCCTTTGAAACCGATAATTCGATATAACAATTCCAGCAATAAAATTGGTTGACACCTATTTTTCCAATGTCTTTCCCTTTGCAATTTGGACAAATGAACATATGGCTTTCATCTCCTTACAGTCTCCCAGATTCTATTCGCCATTATGTCCAAACTGCATTCATTTATACATTGCTGGAGCCTTTCAACGCTATGCGTTTGAAAGTTTCACTATATAATTTCACCTTGTTACATGAAATCATACGGTGAAATGTTTTCCACGTCCATTTCCTCGCCATTAACTGTGACCATCTGTACTTCTCCTTGTGATTCTTGCAAGCGACTAGCTAAGGTTGTTTGACGCATTGCATCATCAAGGCGATTTACACCAGATTGGAAAGCTGCTTCCTCTCCGCAAATAATAAGGAACTTCTTACTTCTTGTAATGCCCGTGTAAATTAAATTACGACGTAACATACGGTTGTAACTCCTCACGATTGGCATAATAACAATCGGAAATTCACTACCTTGTGATTTATGAATGGAACAACAATATGCATGCGTAATTTGATTTAAATCGGGCTTCGTATACGTTACCTCAATTCCATCAAACGAAACGATAATCATATCTTGTTGCTCAACGTTTTCTTTCGCATAAAACACCGAAACAATTTCCCCAATATCACCATTAAACACTTGGCTCTCCGGCTGATTCACGAGTTGCAGTACTTTATCGCCTCTTCGGTACACAACATCACCGTAAGCAATTTCTTTACTCTTTTCCCTCTTCGGATTAAATACTTGTTGCAGCGCTTCGTTTAATACATTAATACCAGCAGGCCCGCGGTACATCGGTGCTAATACTTGTACATCTCTTGCGCTAAAGCCTTTTGTTTTAGCATTTTCACAAACTTTTTTCACAACCTCAACAATTTGAGCTCCTGTACAGCCGATAAATGAACGATCTTTTTGATTTTGTGCTAAATCTGGTGGTAGAGTTCCATTTTTTATCGCATGGGCAAGTTGAATCACTGATGAGCCTTCCGCTTGACGATAAATTTCAGTAAGCTTCACTGTCGGAACTGCGCCTGCATTTAATAAATCTTTTAATACTTGTCCAGGTCCTACAGATGGCAACTGATCTTCATCACCTACAACGATAACTTGAATGTTCGTCGGCAACGACTTAAATAGCTGATTTGCAAGCCAAATATCAACCATTGAAAATTCATCGATAATAAGGAGCTTACCTTGGACAGGATCCGTTTCATTACGCTGGAACGATCCTTCTGGCGTCCAACCAAGTAAACGGTGAATTGTGCAAGCTGGAAGTCCTGTTGATTCACTCATTCGCTTCGCTGCTCTTCCTGTTGGAGCTGTTAATAGTATTGGAAATGGATTATCATCACTGTATTCATTCGGATTTAACGATAACCCGTGTAGTGATGCATACATTTCAACAATCCCTTTAATAACTGTTGTTTTCCCTGTTCCTGGTCCACCTGTCAATAACATCATCGGTTTATGAAGTGCCGTTTGAATTGCTTCTTGCTGAAACGGTGCATATTGTACGTTCAGTTGTTCTTCAATTTCACCTAACGTTTTTAACACTTCTGCTTCTGGAAATGAAGGTGTTTCTTCTTGATTCATAAGCCTGCGAATAGACTTTACAACACCTTTCTCAGAGTAGAATAACGTTGCTAAATACACTCGTTCTTCTTCTATGATGACTTTCCCTTCGCTTTGCATCGTTTCAATACAACCTATAATATCTTCCTCAGTCACTCTTCCTTCTTGATTGTTTAAAAGTGACATCGTTTCTCTTACAAGTTGATCTTTCCTCATATAAACGTGACCAAGTTGTAATGAGACATTCTCTAATGTGTAAAAACATCCTGCGCGTACACGGTCGTCATGATTACCCGATATCCCTAACGCACGCCCTATATCATCTGCTCTTCCAAAACCAATCCCATCCACTTCTTCGATAAGTTGATACGGATTATTACGAATCACTTCTAATGTCATCTCTTTATATTGCTGGTAAATCTTAATAGAAAGTTTCGTTCCAAAACCGTAGCCATTTAAAAAGCTCATTACTTTCTCTAGCCCTTGATGTTCAACAATTGTCTCATATATTTCCTGAGCCTTTTGTTTATTAACAACACCATTTAATGCCTCAGGGTCATCCATAATTTTCGAAATAGCATGTTCTCCGAGATGGTCCACAATTTTTTCAGCTGTACGCTTTCCTATTCCTTTAAATAAATCACTCGCTAAATATTGCACCATACCTGCTTTTGTTTGCGGCAATTCTTTTTTAAATGTTTCAACCATATATTGTTTTCCATACTTTGGATGGTCCTTAAAGTGACCTGTCAATGTAAACACTTCATCTTCATGCATGCGGGGAAAATGACCGTTTATCATTACTTTCTTTTCGTCATATGTTTCATTCGTTTCAATGACTTTCATACTGACAACGGAATAGAGGTTTTCTTCGTTGTGGAAAATGGTATGAAGAACTTGCGCTTTTATAAACTTTTTCTCTTCCTCAAACAAATCCATTGCATGTTGATTTCCCATCTTTCCTCTCCTTTCCGATATTTTCACTTTAATGAGCAGTACATCCCCCACCTTTTTAGATGAGGGATAACTACCCATTAAACTATATTTTTATCTTATTCAGCTTCTTGCTCTAATAAACGAATGCCATTCCCCGCTAAAAAGTGATCTGGCTGAATTTCAGTTGCTTTCTTAAATAAAGCGAGAGCCTTCTCATTATCTTCCTCAAATACGTACGCAACACCTAAATTGTAATACGCATCTGCATGCTCTTCATCCATTTCTAATACCTTTTCAAAATAAGGTTTCGCCTCTTGAATGTGTTCTAGTCGCGCGAAGCAAAGTCCACACTGGAATACAGCTTCTACATCGTTTTCATCTAATTCTGTTGCTCTTTGTAAGAATGGTAGTGCAAGACGATCATTTCCAAGCTGCACATGTGTGATACCTACCATAAATGTTACATCAGCTGATTGTAACCCAGCTTGCATTGCTTGTTCAAATACAGCTTTCGCCTCATTAAATTGCTCTTGGCCGTAATATACGTTTCCTAAACCATAATAGGCAGCTGCAGATTTATCATCTAACTCTAGTGCACGTTTATAAAATAAAATCGCTCGCTCACTATCACCTAATACGTCTAATAAATTTGCAAAATTAATGTATCCCAGCGCATCTTTCGGATTTTCTTCGATTGCTTCTGTAAAATTTTTAGCTGCTTCTTCCCAATTTCCTTCTTGCATATATTGAATACCTGTTTCAAGTTTGTTTGACATGTCCTTCACCTCTACAACAAATTATAACAAAGAATGTATTTTCCAAGCGAACGAAAATTCGCTTTATGTAAAAGAAACCTCTAACCGCTAATCGGCAGAGGCTTCTCGTTTATCCTAAATAATCCAATTTCTTACCACTACGGTATACTTCATCAATTGTAGCACCGCCTAAGCACTCATCTCCATCATAGAAAACGACTGCTTGTCCTGGTGTAATTGCACGAATTGGCTCATCACAAAGAATACGAACTGTATTTTCATCAACGATTTGAACCGTTACTTTATTGTCTTCTTGACGATAACGGAATTTCGCCGTGCACTTAAATTCTGTTTCTTTTTCTTTGTTACTTACCCATCCTACATTGGTGGCAATAACTTCATCACCATATAGAAGTTCGTTATGGAATCCTTGATCAACATATAAAATGTTTTCTTTTAGGTTTTTCCCAACAGCAAACCATGGATCACCATTACCACCAATTCCAAGGCCATGACGTTGTCCAATTGTATAATACATTAAACCGTCATGCTTCCCTTTCACTTCACCAGATAATGTTTGCATTACACCTGGTTGTGCCGGTAAGTAGTTACTTAAGAAATCTTTAAAGTTACGCTCACCAATGAAGCAAATACCTGTACTATCTTTTTTCGCCGCTGTCGCTAAACCAGCTTCTTTCGCCATTTCACGAATTTGCGGTTTCTTTAATTCACCTAACGGGAACATTGTTTTTGATAATTGCTCTTGGCTTAATTGATTTAAGAAATATGTTTGATCTTTATTATCATCAACACCGCGAAGCATTTTATATTCGCCGTCCATATAAGCAACGCGTGCATAATGGCCTGTTGCCACATAATCCGCACCAAGCGCAATTGCATGCTCTAAAAATGCTTTAAATTTAATTTCTTTATTACACATTACATCTGGGTTTGGTGTACGACCAGCTCGGTACTCATCTAAGAAGTACGTAAATACTTTATCCCAGTATTGTTTTTCAAAGTTTACTGCATAATACGGAATACCAATTTGGTTACACACTTCAATTACATCATTGTAATCTTCTGTTGCTGTGCAGACACCATTCTCATCTGTATCATCCCAGTTTTTCATAAAAATTCCGATTACATCATAACCTTGCTCTTTTAATAAAAGTGCTGCTACAGATGAATCGACGCCACCGGACATTCCGATGACAACGCGTGTTTCGTGAGGTAGTTTGTTCATCATGTCACCTCCCATGCTAATTTTGTGTTAATCGCTTCACGATTTTCACTGTTTCGTACGCCGCTTTTTCAATTTGCTCTTTCGTATTTCCAAGTCCAAAACTAAAGCGTACGGATGAACGTATTTGATCGGAGTCTTTCCCAAACATCGCTACTAATACATGTGATGGATCAATCGAACCAGCTGTACAAGCAGAACCACTTGATACTGAAATGCCAGCTAGGTCTAAGTTCACAAGAAACGGTTCAATGTTCATTCCTGTAAAACTTATATTAAGTACATGCGGTAAGCGATGTTCTAAGTTTCCGTTTACCTCGAAAGTAATGCCTTCATTTTTGAAGACAGATACCATTATATCTTTAAACTCTTCATATTGGGCATTTTTTTGCTCACGAGTTTTTTCAGCTATAAGAATTGCATGCTGAAGCCCAGCAATACTAGGAACATTTTCCGTACCAGCACGGCGTTTTCTTTCTTGCTCTCCGCCTATTAATAACGGTTCAAATTTCACATTTGCACCAGCGTATAAGAAACCTATACCTTTTGGCCCATTAATTTTATGAGCTGAAATTGATAATAAATCAATACCAAACTCTTTCACATTAATTTCTACTAAACCGTAAGCTTGTACCGCATCTGTATGGAAATACGCTTGATGCTCTTTTAACAGCTTTCCTATTTCCACAATCGGTTGCATCGTCCCTACTTCATTATTCCCAAACATAACAGATACAAGAATCGTCTTTTCTGTTAATGCCTTTTGTATGTCAGAAACTTGAATGCGCCCTGTTTCATCGACAGGTAAATATGTCACTTCAAACCCTTCACGCTCTAACAATTCGCACGTATGCAAAATCGCATGATGTTCAATTTGCGTCGTTATTATGTGGTTACCTTTATGACGATTCGCACGTGCTACACCTATAAGCGCTAAATTATCAGCTTCTGTACCACCGCTCGTAAATATAATTTCATTCGGATTCGCATGAATGCTGCGTGCACACACTCGTCTCGCCTCATCTACTGTGTGACGAGTTTGACGTCCATAAAAGTGAATACTAGACGGGTTCCCGAATATTTCTGTCATATATGGAATCATCTTTTCGACCACTTCTGGGTGAGTCGGAGATGTCGCAGCATGATCTAAGTAAATGCGTTCCATTAAATCTCCTTCTTTCCAAATCGTTTCACAAGGAATTAAATGTAAAACATATAGCCCCCGTGATTTTCTTCCTCATAACGTACTAAATCTTCTAACGTTGTACTATCTAACACTTCTTGCACCGCATCACGAACACGCATCCATAACTGGCGCTGTGCTGGCTCTTCTTCTTCTATCATTTCTACAACACTAATCGGTCCCTCTAATACACGTATTACATCACCAGCTGTAATGTTAGCCGGTTGATCAGATAATACATATCCGCCATATGCCCCGCGCGTACTCTTTACAAGACGAGCGTTACGAAGCGGTGAAATTAATTGCTCTAAGTAATGCTCGGATAAGTCATGCGCCTGCGCAATTGATTTTAATGAAATCGGACCTTCACCAAACTTTTTTGCAAGATCAATCATAATTGTTAAGCCATAGCGGCCTTTTGTTGAAATCTTCATCTATTTTGCACCTCGTTTCAAATTTTCACTTCTATTGGTTATATCTTATTTATAAAAAGAACACAATTTAAAATCCTATGAAATTATAGCATAATATAGTATTATAAGAAATTTCAACTTGTGTATCAAAATGATAACATAAAATCACATTGAAAAACTCGGAAATTATTACAATTGAAAGAAAAATGAAAATATTATCCTTCATTTTTCCCATAAAACAGCATCCTATTTCAAATTTCGTAGAAAAAAATGATACGATAGAACGAGATTATATATTAAGGGAGACGGTCCAAATGAAACAACCACTCGCACATCGAATGCGCCCTACAAATATTCAAGAAATTATTGGGCAACAACATTTAGTTGGTGAAGGAAAGATTTTATGGCGAATGGTCCAAGCCAATCATTTTCAATCTATGATTTTATACGGTCCTCCAGGTACAGGAAAAACATCCATTGCCAGTGCAATTGCTGGAAGTACCGGTACCCCGTTTCGTCTATTGAATGCTGTTACTCACAATAAAAAAGATATGGAAGTTGTCGTACAAGAAGCGAAGATGCATCGACACCTCGTTTTAATTTTAGATGAAGTTCACCGTCTAGATAAAGCAAAGCAAGACTTTCTATTACCTCACTTAGAAAGCGGACTTCTTACTTTAATTGGTGCTACGACAAGTAATCCATTCCATGCAATAAACTCCGCTATTCGAAGCAGGTGTCAAATTTTCGAATTACACGCACTAACAGAAGATGATATTTTAATTGGGTTAAAAAGAGCTTTAGAAGATAAAGAAAAAGGCCTTGGAGAATATGCAGTAACGGTAACAGATGACGCACTACATCACTTTGCAAACGCCTCTGGTGGTGATATGCGTTCCGCTTATAACGCACTTGAGCTTGCTGTATTATCTAGCTTTACTACAGACGATCAAGCGGCTGAAATCACACTCGAGATTGCAGAAGAATGCTTACAAAAGAAGAGCTTCGTTCACGACAAAGGCGGCGATGCTCATTATGACGTATTATCAGCATTTCAAAAATCAGTGCGCGGAAGTGATGTAAATGCAGCGCTCCATTATTTAGCACGCCTTATTGAAGCAGGTGATTTACAAAGTATTGGCAGACGCCTTCTTATTATAGCTTATGAAGATATTGGACTTGCTAGCCCACAAGCTGGACCACGTACACTAGCTGCAATTGAATCAGCTGAACGAGTTGGATTCCCAGAAGCACGCATCCCACTTGCAAATTCCGTTATCGAGCTATGCTTATCACCAAAATCAAATTCAGCTTATAAAGCACTGGATGCTGCATTACACGATTTACGCAACGGTCAAACAGGTGACATTCCAAGCCATTTAAAAGATAGTCATTACAAAGGCGCAGAATCACTTGGAAGAGGCATTGGATATTTATATCCACACGACCATCCAAACGGCTGGGTAAGGCAACAATACTTACCTGATAAAATAAAAAGCAAGCAATATTATAAACCGAAAACGACAGGGAAATTTGAGCAAGCTCTTTCTACTGTTTATGAAAGATTACAAACTTCGAATAAAACGAAAAATAAAGGGTAACATAAACGAAAACGTCACCATTATGGAGGCTTCGCTTATGAAAACACGTCAAGATGCATGGACAAAAGAAGATGATCTCCTTTTAGCAGAAACTGTTTTACGACATATTCGCAGCGGAAGTACACAAATAAAAGCATTCGATGAAGTTGGCGATGCGTTGAACCGGACTTCAGCAGCTTGCGGCTTTAGATGGAACGCTGAAGTAAGACCGAATTACGAAGATGCGGTGCAGCTTGCAAAAAAACAACGTAAAGAATTAAAACGTTCTGAAGCTAATATAGAAAAAGATCGGTTCACAAAAACGAAGCAACTCGTAATTGACGCCGATTTTTCAGAAGATATTACGCCAAGTAAACAAGATCTTACAATGCAAAATGTCATCTCATTTTTACAAAATTTAGAACATAACAATCCTTCACTTGCAAAGTTGCAAACTGAAAATGATGTATTACAAGCTCAGCTCACTTCTCTGCAAAAAACGAATCATGAACTTGAAACGAAATTAGCGGTACTCACAAAAAAACAACAAGCAATCGAAGAAGATTACGCGATGCTTGTTCGAATTATGGATCGTGCTCGAAAACTTGTTTCAGTCGAAGAGCAAGAAGAGCAAATTGCCCCGATTTTCAAAACTGATCAAAACGGGAATTTAGATATTATTTATTCTGCAGAGAATTAAAAACAGGGATGTCACTTTTTTAACTGAGTGACATCCCTGTTTGTTTTTGGTGAAGCGTACATATATATGCGCGTGTCGGTAAATGAAATTATATTAACGATTTTTCAAATATTTCTATCACAACTTGCAATATATCAACGATTCGACAAAGATTGACAATAACACTCCTCCCTGTCATACAAGGAAACTCCTAATGTTTATTGGATAATTTTCACTAAAATGTTATTGTAAACATATATCTTTAAAGGGAGATGGTTGCTATTTCATTCATAATCTTCAAAATAACTCTTGGCCTTCTCATCCTGACTTTAGCTCTTTTCACCATTAAAAGTCTACACAAGACGTCCGCCTATAAATCAGATAAATATGATTATTACTTACTAACCTTACTTACATTTGAACTAGTAGTGATGCAAATATCCATATTTCTTTAATACATATAAAAAAGCATATATCCGAAATGGATATATGCTTTCACTTTATTCTTGCCCTACACGCTTCACTTCTACGTTTTTAATACGTTCACGTACAACGTGACTTGCCATAATTAGGCCTGCCACTGATGGTACGAATGCATTTGATGAAGGCGGTAATTTCGCTTTACGAATTTTTGCATTTTCGTCTGGTACAATTTCTTTACGTACCTCTTCACGAATTACGATTGGGTTTTCGTCAGAAAAGACAACTTTTACACCTTTTTTAATACCCTCTTTACGAAGCTTCGTACGAATGACTTTCGCAATTGGATCTGTATGTGTTTTAGAGATATCTGCAATACGGAAACGAGTTGGGTCCATTTTATTTGCAGCACCCATACTTGAGATAATTTTAATTTTGCGACGTAAGCACTGTTTAATTAAATGAATTTTGAACGTAATCGTATCAGATGCATCCACTACGAAGTCTAAACCGTGCTTAAAGAACTCTTCATATGTTTCATCTGTATAAAACATTTCTAGTCCAATTACTTCACACTCTGGGTTAATGTCTGCGATACGCTCTTTCATTAATTCTACTTTTGAACGCCCTACAGTAGATACTAAAGCGTGAATTTGACGGTTTACGTTTGTAATATCTACAACGTCTTTATCAACTAATACGAGACGCCCTACGCCAGAACGTGCTAACGCTTCAGCTGCAAAAGAACCTACGCCGCCAATTCCTAAAATACCGACTGTACTATTTTTTAATATTTCAAGTCCTTCTTTACCGAAGGCTAATTCATTACGTGAAAATTGATGTAACATTCAGCTCTACACTCCTATTACAAAAATGGTCTACCATGTATTCTAGCGTTTTTCCGACTATTTGTATAGAAAAAGTTATAGAATTCCTAAAATACATATTTCGAGAATGAAAACATAGACCAGAATTTTCTTTCTTCCTAAATACACGTTTGATTCAGAGAACCGAGCAGATTCAGGCGCTGAAGCCAGGAGGAGCGCAGTGTAGAAATACTACTCGAGCACCGGACTGGCATACGTAACGATGAGATGCGATAGTTATCTGAACCGGACTTTTTTAACTTCCTTCCAAAAAAAGTCTAGATGGTATTAGTATAACCATCTAGACCCTATTCTTACTTCTCTTCTTTTAAGCTTAATTTTAAGTTTAACTCTTCAAGCTGCGCTTCTGCAACTGGGCTTGGAGCTTCTGTTAATAAGCAACTTGCGCTTGCTGTTTTCGGAAATGCAATTGTATCACGAAGGTTCGTACGGCCTGCAAGTAACATAACAAGACGATCTAAACCTAATGCGATTCCGCCGTGTGGTGGTGTACCGTATTCGAATGCTTCTAATAAGAATCCGAATTGCTCTTGCGCTTCTTCTTGTGAGAATCCAAGTGCTTTGAACATTTTTTCTTGTACGTCACGCTCGTAAATACGAAGTGATCCACCACCAAGCTCATAACCGTTTAATACAAGGTCATATGCTTGTGCACGTGCTTTTTCTGGTGCTGTTTCTAGTAACTCAACGTCTTCACGGAATGGCATTGTGAATGGGTGGTGAGCTGCGAAGTAACGATCTGCATCTTCATCGTACTCAAGAAGTGGCCAATCCGTTACCCATAGGAAGTTAAATTTACTTTCGTCAATTAGCTCAAGCTCTTTACCTAGACGTAAACGAAGTGCGCCTAAGCTATCTGCAACAACGCTCTTCTTATCTGCTACGAATAGTAATAAGTCGCCAGCAGTAGCTTCTAATGTGCTCATTAACACATTTGCATCTTCTTCACTGAAGAATTTCGCAATCGGTCCTTTTAGGCCGTCTTCTTCCACTTTAAGCCAAGCTAGACCTTTCGCACCGTATACTTTCACGAATTCAGTTAATGCATCGATGTCTTTGCGAGAGTATTTGCTCGCAGCGCCTTTTGCATTAATTGCTTTTACTTGTCCGCCGCTTTCTACAGCACTTGTAAACACTTTAAAGCCACAACCTGCTGTAAACTCAGATAAGTCTGTTAGTTCCATTTCAAAGCGTGTATCTGGCTTATCAGAACCGTAGCGAGCCATTGCATCAGCATATTTCATACGAGGGAATGGTGCACTAACTTCTACACCCTTTGCATCCTTCATAACTTTCGTCATCATACGCTCCATCATATCTAAAATTTCATCTTGTGTTAAGAATGAAGCTTCGATATCGATTTGCGTGAATTCAGGTTGACGGTCTGCACGTAAATCTTCGTCACGGAAACAGCGTGCTACTTGATAGTAGCGCTCAAATCCGCCGACCATAAGAAGCTGTTTAAATAGCTGTGGAGACTGTGGTAACGCATAGAATTCACCATCATGTACACGACTTGGTACTAAATAGTCACGAGCTCCTTCTGGCGTGCTTTTCGTTAAAATTGGTGTTTCTACTTCTAAGAACTCTTCTGTATCTAGGAAGTTACGAATTGTTTTTGTTACGTCGTGACGCATTTTGAATGTGTTGAACATTACGGGACGACGTAAGTCTAAATAACGATATTTTAAACGCACATCTTCTGATGCATCTGTATCATCAGCAATGATAATTGGCGTTGTTTTCGCTGCATTTAGTACATTTACTTTTATTGCTTGTACTTCAATACGACCAGTCGCCATATTGTCATTAATTGCGCCTTCACCACGTTCAACAACTGTACCTTCTACGTGTAATACGTATTCGCTACGAATTGTTTCTGCTACTTCTAACGCTTCTTTTGATGTTTCTGGGTTAAATACAACTTGTACGATACCTGTACGGTCACGTAAATCGATAAAGATTAATCCACCTAAGTCACGGCGTTTTTGTACCCAACCTTTTAATTGAACCGTCTGTCCAACTGCTTCTACTGTTACTTTTCCACATGAATGTGTTCTTTCAGCCACTGTAAGTTCCCCCTATATTAATTTCTCTGCTACGTATGAAGCAAATACATCTAATGCTACTTCTTCTTGTTCGCCCGTTGCCATATCTTTTAAGTTAATGATGCCTTTATCTAGCTCATCTTCCCCTAATACAGCTACAAATTTCGCTTTTAGACGATCTGCTGATTTAAATTGTGCTTTCATTTTGCGGTCTAAATAATCTTTCTCAACTGATAATCCAGCTTTTCGAAGATCAAACGCAACTTTTGCAGCATGATCTTTTGCTTTTTCACCAAGCGCTACAACGTAACAATCAATGCTATGTTCAATTGGTAATTCAATATTTTCAGCTTTTAGCGCCATAATTAAACGTTCAATACTCATCGCAAAACCGATACCTGGCATTTCTGGTCCACCGATTTCTTGTACAAGTCCGTTGTAACGTCCACCACCACTTAATGTAGTGATAGCACCGAAACCTTCTGCCTCACTCATAATTTCAAATACAGTGTGTTGGTAGTAGTCTAAACCACGTACTAAGTTCGGATCTTTTTCAAATAGAACATCCATCATCGTTAATAGTTCTTGAACTTTGTCGTAGTATACTGCTGAATCTTCGTTTAAGTATTCTGTAATAGATGGTGCTGTTCCCATTAATTCATGGTTACGGTCCTTCTTACAATCTAAAATACGAAGAGGGTTCTTTTCTAAACGAGATTGACAGTCAGAACAGAACTCACCGATACGTGGCTCAAAGTGTGCGATTAATGCATCACGGTGTGCTTGACGGCTTGCTGTGTCACCTAAACTGTTTAATACAACTTTAATATTTTTTAAGCCCATGCCGCGGTAAAATTCAACAGCAAGTGCAATTACTTCTGCATCAATTGCAGGGTCATTACTGCCGATTGCTTCGATACCGAATTGTACGAATTGACGATAGCGACCCGCTTGTGGTCTTTCATAACGGAACATTTGACCGATATAATATAATTTCGTTGGTTGTGTTGCGTCACCGAACATTTTATTTTCAACGTAAGAACGTACAACAGGTGCAGTGCCTTCTGGACGTAATGTTAAGCTGCGCTCTCCACGATCTTGGAATGAGTACATTTCTTTTTGTACGATATCTGTCGTATCACCAACACCACGTAAAAATAACTCAGTGTGTTCAAAAATCGGTGTACGAATTTCTTTATAATTGTAACGACGGCAAATTTCGCGTGCTTGCCCTTCGATATACTGCCATAACTCAACAGTGCCTGGAAGAATATCTTGCGTTCCCCGTGGGATTTGAATAGACATATTCAGTTCCTCCTCAAATTGTTTTAATCTTAATAAAAATAAAAAAACTCCCGCCTCTACTGTTTGAACAGTAGGGACGAGAGTATTATACCCGTGGTGCCACCCTAATTGAAGCACGTATGCTTCCACTTTTTTAATAACGCTTAAATGTGCGTTCATCCCTACTAAGCGTATATGCCGTTCAAGTTGAAACCTCTAGAGTGTCATTCAATCAGTCATCATGTAGAAATGTTTTCAGCCTAAGACATTTCTTCTCTTTCCATGTGTGTCTCATTTACTCTTCTCTATCAACGGTTATATTCATATGTAAATATAAAATTACTATACGTTTGTTCAGTAGGATTGTCAAGTGCTCTAAGAGCGTTCAATCTGCTTCTTTAAACGCTTTACATCTTGAAGAGAAATCCCAAACTCGGAAGCAAGCTCCATTGAAGTATTGTTTTGCTCTTTTGAAATAAAATCATGAAAATTCACGTTAAATAGCTGATTTGCACCATTTGTAACAGAATGCCCTTTTTCATTCATACGCATACGTATATCCCTCACATTCAATATGGATGTTTTACTTTTTATTGTTCCATATTGATGAGAGAGTTATACATAACCGAAACTGCTATTGATTCCAAATAAACATTAGTATTCGATTTACAACAATAACAATAGCCAGTCCACTTGCTAGCATATGATGCTTCAAATGATATAACGCTACAATACCTACTCCAAATACGATAATTTCTAGTAATACATGTAATATACCTTGTACTTCCCATTCTGCATGTGGAGCTCCAAATAGCCCCCAAATGACAGCAAAAACAATTGGAATTATAATAGCAAGTGTAATTTTTATAGCCATTGTTGTTCCTACTCGAAACCCCCAGTATCCAACAATCCCAAGAATACATAACTCTAGCATAAAACGTAAAGCTATATTAAATTCTTGAAGCATACTACACCTTCTTTTCCTTTTATTCCCCTTTAAATTAATCCTATGATAAATGAACAAAACATACAACAATGTATAAAAAAGAGAGGATTATATAACCCTCTCTTTTTTATCAACACTATTTACTTTCTACAATTAAGGTCACCGGACCATCATTGATCAAAGAAACATCCATCATTGCTCCGAACTTTCCTGTTTCCACATGTAATCCTTGTTTACGAACTTCTTCATTAAAGAAATCGTATAAACGCTCTGCATAGTCAGGTTTCGCAGCATCCATAAAGTTTGGACGTCTTCCCTTGCGGCAATCTCCGTATAATGTGAATTGCGAAATAGATAGAACTTGTCCTTCTACATCAAGTACAGAATGATTCATCTTTCCGCTCTCATCTTCAAAAATACGTAAGTTCGCAATTTTTTCTGCAATGTAAGTTGCATCTTTTTCTGTATCTTCATGCGTAATGCCAACTAGTAATGTTAAACCGAACGGAATTTGTCCTACGATCTCACCGTCTACTGTGACAGACGCTTTCTTTGATCGTTGTAAAACAACTCTCATCTTTCTACACTCCCTATTAATGCATCATGCGTCGTACTGCATAAATTTCTGGAACGCGTTTAATGCGTTCTACTACTTTTTTCAAGTGTTGTAAGTTACGAATCGAGATTGACATATTAATTGTTGCCATCTTATTACGGTCACTTCTACCAGAAACAGCTGAAATGTACGTTTTCGTCTCTGTAACAGCTTGCAGTACTTCATTTAATAAACCACGGCGATCGTAACCTGAAATTTCAATATCAACGTTATACTCAATTTCTTTTTCAGGGCTACCTTCCCACTCTACTTCTAATAATCGTTCTACAGCTTCTTCTGTATGAACGTTTACACAATCACGGCGGTGAATCGATACACCTCGACCTTTCGTAATATACCCAACGATATCATCACCTGGAACTGGGTTACAGCATTTCGATAAACGGATTAATAAATTATCAGCACCGCTTACCTTTACACCAGAATCCCATTTTCGAATTTTCATCGGTTTACGAACTTCTTTAACTTCAACAATTTCTTCTTCTTCGCGTTGTTTGCGGAACTTGTCCGTTAGTCGCGTAACAATTTGCGAAGCTGTAATTCCACTATATCCAACTGCTGCAAACATATCTTCTTCATTTGCAAAGTTAAATTTTTCAGCGACGCGTTTTAAGTTATCAGGCGCTAATACTTCTTTCATCTCATACTCTAGACCACGTACTTCCTTTTCAACAAGTTCACGGCCTTTTTCAATATTTTCGTCTCTACGTTGTTTCTTAAAGAATTGACGAATTTTATTTTTCGCATGAGATGTTTGAGCAAGTTTTACCCAATCTTGACTTGGGCCATATGAATGTTTCGACGTTAAAATTTCAATGATGTCCCCTGTTTTTAATTTATAATCCAGCGTCACCATTTTCCCGTTTACTTTTGCACCAATTGTTTTATTCCCAATTTCCGAATGGACACGATACGCGAAATCAATCGGAACCGATCCAAGTGGTAATTCCATTACATCGCCTTTCGGTGTAAAGACGAACACCATGTCAGAGAATAAATCAATTTTTAATGACTCCATAAATTCTTCTGCATTAGAAGCTTCATTTTGCCATTCTAATATTTGACGGAACCATGTGAGTTTCTTCTCTAATGTACCTGTTGTTTCTGCTGTTTTTCCTTCTTTGTACGCCCAGTGTGCCGCGATCCCGAATTCTGCAATTTCGTGCATTTCTTTCGTTCGAATTTGCACTTCAAGTGGATCACCTTTCGGTCCAATTACAGTCGTATGAAGAGATTGATATAGATTTGCTTTTGGCATTGCAATATAATCTTTAAAACGACCTGGCATCGGCTTCCAGCACGTATGAATAATTCCAAGCACCGCATAACAATCTTTAATACTATTTACAACGACACGTACAGCTAATAAATCGTAAATTTCATTGAACTGCTTATTTTGCAGTGCCATTTTACGATAAATACTGTAAATATGTTTCGGTCTTCCAGAAATCTCAGGTTGTATCGCAACTTCGTCTAATTTCTCACGAATACCAGTCATTACTTCCTCTAAATATTCTTCACGTTCTGCACGTTTACGCTTCATTAAATTTACAATACGATAATATTGTTGTGGATTTAAATAGCGAAGTGACGTATCCTCTAGCTCCCACTTAATAGTACTAATTCCGAGTCTATGTGCTAAAGGTGCAAAGATTTCTAACGTTTCATTCGCTATGCGACGCTGCTTCTCTTGAGGCAAATGTTTCAATGTACGCATGTTATGAAGACGATCAGCTAGTTTAATTAAAATAACTCGAATATCTTGAGCCATTGCAATAAACATTTTGCGATGGTTTTCTGCTTGTTGTTGTTCGTGAGATTTATATTTAATCTTCCCAAGCTTTGTAACACCATCAACAAGCATAGCAATTTCTTTGTTAAATTCCCGTTCAATATCTTCTAACGTAATCTCTGTATCTTCCACTACATCATGTAAGAAACCTGCTGATACCGTAGCTGGATCCATGTGTAAATCAACTAAAATACCTGCAACTTGAATCGGATGAATAATATACGGTTCACCCGATTTTCTATATTGTTCGCTATGCGCATCACGTGCATATTCATAGGCACGTGCCACTAGCTCAATATCTTCATCCGCTAAATATTGACTTGCTTTCTCGAGTACCTGTTCAGCTGTTAGTACCTGCTCATTTGCCATCGAATCACCTTTTATTGAAAATTGACTTTATCTTTATTTAATAGAATAAATTATATTCTATCATTATAACCCAATGATTGTGAATTGTGAAAAGGAAAAGATTTTACTGACATTTCACCATGATTTTTTGTTCAATTATACAAAAGTACCCGCTCCTCTCCAAGAGATTCACGGGTACTTTTTATCACCGTAGTTTTACCTATATAGTGATTAGTATTTTTCTAATACTAATACATCGTAACCATCTAACATTTTACGACCATCTAAGTAAGTAAGTTCTACTAAGAATGCAATCCCTGCTACAACTCCGCCAAGTTCTTCAACTAACTTAATTGTCGCTTCGATTGTTCCACCTGTAGCTAATAGATCATCTGTAATTAATACGCGTTGACCTGGCTTAATTGCATCTTTATGGATTGTTAAAACATCTTTACCATATTCTTTACCGTAGTCAACTGTAATTACTTCACGTGGTAATTTTCCTAATTTACGAACTGGTGCAAATCCTACTTCTAACGCATAAGAAACTGGGCAACCGATAATGAAACCACGAGCTTCTGGTCCTACTACAACATCGATATCTCTTTCTTTTGCGTACTCAACGATTGCATCTGTTGCTGCTTTGTATGCTTTACCGTCATTCATTAAAGGTGTAATGTCTTTAAACACAATACCTTCTTTCGGATAATCCGGTACAATTGCGATATGTTGCTTGAAATCCATATTTCTGAATCCTCCTCAGATCTAAAAGGTTTGTAAATACAAATCCTTTACCCTAACTGTTCTACTTCTTTATGATTACGAATCGTTTCAAACCATGTATATAGTTGCTGATATGTGCTATAAACCAATTCTTTTTCTAATTGTAAGTGGTTCATTTTCTCACGATATGTGTTCGATTCAATTAAATCACGCTTTTGTTTTTTGTCTGCCATAAAAATGACGCCATCTTTTATTGTAACAAATTCTAACTCAAAAAACACCTGTGTCATGAAATTTACTGTATCTTTTGACCAACCTTTATGACGACATAGTTGTTCTCCATATTGTCTTAAAGAAAATGGTGTTTTTTGGCTTAAGAAAGAATAGTACCATTTAAAGTGTTCTCTCGTCGGAACTGTACTAAATAAATGGTTATTCTCTTGATAAAATAGCGTATAAATTCGCGCTGGGAATCCTACCTTAAATAGCTCACGTAATTCATCTGTTCCTTTTGGTAAATCAAGTAACACGATATATTGATCATCTAAATGCGTTACTTCTGAAGCATGCATGAGCTTTTCTTTATAGCTCTCTAAAGAAAATTTATTCAATACCTCTTCAGAAAAATACACCATTGTTATTTTTTCTTTCGGAAGTTCTGCTAAATTTGCTTCTGCATTACGCATACTACGCCAATCAAATAATTGCCACGCCTCTACAGCAATATCTTGTACCATTAGTTGTGGCTTCTTAAAATTATTCCATTCATTAATGGACGCTTCTCCTATTACAGATACTTTTGCAACTGGAGAGATTTCTTTCGCATATGCACCAAAACCAAATCCAATTGTATCCAGTGTTGCTTGTCCATCACGAAGAGCCATTTTTAAATGAGAGCCATCTGATCCGATTGCGCGAATGCTTTCTAACTCTGCATCTTTTACTGCAATACGTGGTTTCGGATTTCCAACACCAAATGGAGCTAGTTTTTGCATATCTTCAATTGCCGCTAGCGTTACATCCTCTACTTTACAAAAAACATCAACTGCTGTAATTGGAATAAAATCTTCTTCTGTTAAAATTGCATCTGCTTGTTCATTTAAGCGGCGACGTAATTCATCTACATCATTCATATGTAGCGTCATTCCCGCTGCCATCGGATGCCCTCCGAAGTGTGGTAATAACTCTCTACAATCTGATAAATTTGCAAACAAATCAAATCCTGCAATACTACGTGCTGAGCCTTTTGCTGTTTCTTTTATAGGATCAATGCTTAATACAATCGTCGGACGATAAAAACGTTCAACTAATTTAGAAGCAACAATTCCAATTACCCCTGGGTTCCAGCCTTCTTTTGCAAGTACTAATACTTTGTTTTCTTCTGGCGGGAAGTTATTTTCAACTTCAGCGATAGCCTCTTCTGTAATTTGCTTTACAATATCTTTTCGCAGTTTGTTCAGCTCATCAATTTCTTCAGCTAGCTCCTTCGCTTCCTCTGGATCATCTGATAATAAAAGGTGTACAGCCGGCGCTGCATCTTCTAAACGCCCGACCGCATTAATACGCGGTGCAATTGAGAAGCCAATACTCTCTTCTGTAATTTCACTTTGCGAAACGTTAGCAACTTTAAACAATGCCTTCAAACCAATATTTCTCGTCATACGCATATGTTTTAAACCACGTTTCACTAGCAACCTATTTTCACCATGAAGTGATACTAAATCGGCTACTGTACCGATTACTGCAATCTCTAATAAATGTTCTGGTACACGGCCTAATAATGCATGCGCAACTTTAAACGCAACACCTACACCAGCTAAATAGTGAAACGGATATACGCCACCTTCTAATTTCGGATGTATAATCGCAAGTGCTTCTGGCAATTCTGGCGGTGGCTCATGGTGATCTGTAATAATTAGATCTATTCCAAGCTCCTTCGCTACATTCGCTTCATGTACTGCTGCGATGCCCGTGTCGACCGTAATAATCAGTGAGAACCCTGCGCTATGCGCCCAACGAAACGCTTCTTCGTTCGGTCCATACCCTTCTGTAAAACGATTTGGAATGTAAAATTCTACTTCTGCACCTAATTCTTGAAGAGCAAGATATAAAACCGTCGTACTACTTACTCCGTCCGCATCGTAATCACCAAATATTAATATTTGCTCTCCATTTTGAATCGCCTTATTTACACGTTCTACCGTTCTATCCATTCCTTCTAATAAAAATGGATCATGAAATTCTTGATTTTCTGTATTTAAAAAATCTAAAATCTTATCTTCTGTATCTAGTCCTCTACCGAGGAATAATGAAACGACAAGTGGCGATAACTGTAATTTACTTGCTAATTCACTCACTCGCTCGTCATTATATTCTTTTTCTTTCCAACGCGTCTTCGGTTGTAACACGAAATCACCCCTTAACCTGTTCATTATACAAGACAGATTAAGGGGTGACAATATAATGCAAACTACGATGCAATATCTATATACTAAAATGTTAATGATGTTTAATTTGGAGAATACGGATTTATATGTACGAATACATTTTGTACATTATCTTGTTTCATAAGTATTTCTTTCACATGTTTTCCAATACGGTGTCCTTCTTCTACGGTAATGTATGGGTCTACAGACACTTTAATATCGACAATAACATAATGACCATGCTCCCGTGCATATAAAGAACCAATTTTTTTCACACCATCTACTTGAAGAACTGCTTCCCTAAGCGGAATAACATCCTCCTCATGAAGAACATGGTCAAGCGTTGCATGAATTGCTTCCGCTCCAATGCTCCATGCCATTTTTACAACAAGAAGTGAAACAACTAATCCCGCAATCGGATCGGCATATACAAGCCAGTCTATACCAAGCTTACCACCGATTATAGCTGCACAAATACCGATTAAAGCTGCAATTGAAGAAAATACATCCGAACGGTGCTCATATGCATTTGCAATAATTGCATCACTGTTTACTCTTTTCCCTAATCGGAATTTATATTGAAACATTCCTTCTTTCACGACGATTGAAAGAACAACAGCAAAAATCGTAATTCCTTTTGGCGGTTCTAGTTCTTGCGAAAAAGCTTTTATAGACGAAATCGCTATCTCGAGTCCCACAATAAATAATAATACCGCAACAATAATCGCTGAAATCGATTCCGCTTTACCATGACCATACGGATGATCTTCATCAGGTGGCTGCTTTGCCGCTCGCAATCCAAAAAGTACAGCTAGCGAACCAATTACATCTGATGCAGAATGCACAGCATCCGCTAACAGTGCTTTACTGTTCCCAATATAACCAATTACCGCCTTTACAATCGCTAATATAATATTACCAACGATCCCGACAATAGCACCAAACTCGGCCTGTTTAAAACGTTCATCTTTTTCCATAATTAAAATCCCTTCTTTTCTTAACCTATCTTTTTATTTTAACAAATACAGTGATAACACCACCACTTTCTTCCATCTTCTTTCTGTAAAAAAGTTGCTATCTTATTGTATCCACAAACGAAAAAAGAGATGCCTCATAAAGAGACATCATCTTTTCTATACTTGCGGTTCAGATTCTACTTTCTCAACCTTCTTCTTGTTTCTTCCCTTTTTCAAACGACGGTTTTCAAGCATTAACCAAATTTGAGAGGCAACGAAAACAGAAGAGTACGTACCTACAATTAATCCAACAAGTAACGCAAACGAGAAGTTACGTAGTGACTCACTACCGAAGATAAGCAGTGCAATTACTGGGAATAACACTGTTAATACGGTGTTAATCGAACGACCAAGCGTTTGGCGAATACTTGCATTTACGATTTCTTCTAGGTCTTTTATATCGCGCACTCGTTTTTTCTGTTTGTATAATTCACGGTTTCTATCAAATGTAACAATCGAGTCATTAATAGAATAACCGATGATTGTTAATACTGCAGCGATAAACGTCAAGTCTACCTCTAGTTGGAAAATACTAAACATAACAATCATAACGAATGCGTCATGTAATAATGCAAGTACTGCAGATAACGCATACGTAAATCGGAAACGAATACTTACGTATAAAATGATAACCGCAGAAGCAATCAGTACAGCGATAAATGCATTTCGTGCAATTTCTTTACCGATTGTCGGTGAAACTGTACTTACGTTTGGATCTGTACCATATTTATCGTGGAAGAATGTTTTTGTTTTCGCAATTTCATCTTTTGATAAAACACCTAATGTACGAACTGCGAAACCTTTATTGTCATCTCCAGTCGGTACAATATTTTCTTCCTTCACATCAATGTTCAATTCTTTAAAATCTTTATGAACATCAGACACAGTAACGGCTTGTTTTGATTGCAAGTCGATACGTGTACCACTCGCAAAGTCAATACCAAGATTCAATTTGAAAATTGGTAAAATAATTGCTCCTGCAATTACAACTACAATCGAGAAAATAAGGAATTTATGACCGATATTTACGAAGTTAATACGATCAAATCTTGTCGGTGGATGTACTACACCTTTTGTTAATGGAATAATATCCTTTTGTTTCACACCAAAATATCCTGGTTTTTTATCAAAGTAACGGCTCTTTACAAGTAAACCTAATAAGAAACGAGTACCGAATACGTTCGTAATAAAACCAACTAAAATACTTACGATTAAACTTGTTGCGAATCCTTTTACAGAGCTATTACCATACACGAATAACACACCAGCTGCTGCAAGTGTTGTAACGTTTGCATCTAAAATTGTTGCTAATGAACGATGGTTACCAGCGCGGAATGCCGACATCATGGACTTACCAATTTTCAGCTCTTCTTTCAGTCTCTCGTACGTAATAATATTCGCATCAACTGCGATACCTACTCCGAGCACTAACGCTGCAATACCTGGCAACGTAAGAACTGCATGCATCCAGTTAAAGACAAGTAATGTAACGAAAATGTATAAACCTAACATAATAACCGCTACAAGTCCTGGTAAACGGTAGAATACAAGCATAAATAAGAAAATAAGAGCGATACCAATCGCACTAGCGAAAATCGTTTGCTCTAACGCTTGTTGACCAAATTTCGCTCCAACAGATGTTGAATACATTTCTTTTAAATCAACAGGAAGTGCACCTGCATTTAATAAAGATGAAAGTTGTTTCGCACTTTCAACTGTGAAGTTTCCACCTACGATAGATACTTCAGCTTGGTTAAATACTTGGTTTACTGTTGCTGCTGATAAGAACTTGGGATTCGGTTTTGCAGATTCTGCTTTATACGAATCTTTTCCTTCTTCAAAGTCAAGCCAAATTACCATTAAGTTCGTTGGTGGTGGCATTTTTGAAATTTTTTCAGTTACTTCACGGAATTTTTCAGCGCTTTTTAGTGTAAGACCTACGCTTGCACGGCCTTGCTCATCAAATGTTTGCTTCGCTCCGCCGCCTTTTAAATCCGCTCCATCCATAAGGAGATTGTCATCTACATCACGGAATGTTAATTTCGCTTGTGTCGATAACATTTCACGCGCTTTTTGCTGATCTTGTACACCAGCAAGCTGTACACGAATTCGATCTTGCCCTTCGATTTGAATGTTCGGCTCACTTACACCGAGAACATTGACACGATTTTCAAGAGCACCTACTGTACTTACAAGTACGTCTCGATCGATTTTATCACCTTTTTTGGCTGGTTTTACTTCATACAGAATTTCAAAACCACCGCGAAGGTCTAGTCCTAGACTAATTCCTTTTGCTATGTCTTTTCCTGCCGAACCAATTACTCCACCGATTAATAAGACGATGATGAAAAAGGCAGCAATTCTCGTACCACGCTTTGCCATATGTACCCTCTTTCTGCTACTAACACTTTCAATAAATCTCTTACGATTCACTGCTATACGTGTGCATACGCCTAGTTAGTAGACTTCCTTTCTATAATTTTTGCTAGTTCATCACTAGCTGTATAGGTAAGCTTTTACACTACCTACACTTCCATCATTTATTTTCCTCTTCACTACCTCCTTTATATATAATCTTAGACATAATTATTTCCTCTTTATCAATACATATCATTATACTGCAAAAGGAAGAACAAACCAATTGCAGTCGGTTATTTATTTTCGTACTCATCAAATGACCAAAGTGGCGCTTGGTAAGCTTCAACAGTTAAATATGTCATATATTCATTAGCTGTTACTGTTAATACGTCATTAACTAATTCATACAATCTAACATCGCTGTCTATCTTCTTCCACTTTTTCACTTTAAGAAACTTCCAAATATCATCATCTGTCACTCGGTCGTAACCGAACATTTGAAACTCTTCTACTTTACTTTCTAAAACGACTTGTAACTGTCCGCGGTATGATTCTACCAAAGCCTCTCTATCTAACATCTATAACATCTCCTTCTTATTTCAGCACGAAAAAGTCGCTTTAATCCCGCTCTAATGGACAGCAATAACTACTTTCAAGAGCACTATCATACTTCACTCTCTTAAATGCTTGTCATTCTTGTCTCGTACGTGCATATAAATTATTGTAAATCATTCCATTGATTTTGAGAAGGTAGGAGAAGAACATGACGAGACAAAGCTTTTTAAAAGGCGCATTTATTTTAATGATAGCCGGCTTTATTACAAAAATACTCGGCTTTATCAACCGCATAGTAATGGCACGTATTTTAGGAGAAGAAGGCGTTGGTCTTTATATGATGGCCGTTCCTACATTCATTTTAGCAATTACATTGACACAAATTGGTCTTCCTGTCGCCATCGCAAAATTTGTAGCAGAAGCGGAAGCTGTGAACGATAAACAAAGAGTTAAAAAAATATTAACCGTATCACTAGCTGTTACATCCGTTATTAGTATCATTTTAACAATCGGAATTATGTTCCTCACACCTATTTTAGCAAAAACATTATTAACCGACGAAAGAACGTACTATCCATTAATGGCCATTTTGCCCGTTGTTCCCGTTATTGCTGTTTCTTCTGTTTTGCGTGGTTACTTTCAAGGGAAACAAAACATGAAACCTAGCGCTTATGCGCAAGTTCTAGAACAAGTCGTCCGCATTACCATTATCGCTATATGCATCCAATTATTTTTACCTTACGGCATAGAATACGCTGCAGCCGGCGCTATGTTATCAGCTGTTCTCGGTGAAGTTGCATCGTTATTATTTTTACTCACGTTATTTCAGCGAGAAAAACATTTATCAATACGTTCTGAATTTTTCACTACTGTAAAAGAAAGCAAAGGGACATTTTATTCTCTGATGGATATTGCCCTTCCAACTACAGGAAGTCGTTTAATCGGTTCCGTTTCATATTTTTTTGAACCTATTGTCGTTATGCAAAGTTTAGCAATCGCTGGTGTCGCTGCTTCTGTTGCAACCCAGCAATACGGTATATTAAACGGTTATGCATTCCCACTCCTATCACTACCCGCCTTTATTACATACGCTCTCTCTACAGCGCTCGTTCCTTCTATTAGTGAGGCAATGGCAAAAAGACAACATAAATTAGTAGAGCACCGTTTACAACAAGCACTTCGAATTTCATTAATTACCGGCGGATGGTCTGTCGTTATATTATACGTATTCGCTTCTCCTGTTTTAACTCTTATGTATGGATCAGACAGCGCAACAGCATTCATTCAACTTCTTGCGCCTTGCTTTTTATTTCATTATTTCCAAAGTCCACTTACCTCTGTTTTGCAAGCTTTAAACTTAGCAAGAGCTGCAATGATGAATACATTTATTGGTGCCATCGTGAAATTAATCGTTATTTTTGTACTAGCATCAAGGCCAGAATTTCAAATGATGGGGGTTGCCCTTGCTATCGCTGCAAATATTGTAACAGTAACATTTCTTCACTACGCTACTGTTTTGAAAAAGATTACATTTACCATTTACGCAAAAGACTATATTTTCGGCGGACTTGCCATCGGTATCGCAGGCGCCTTCGGTTTTTATCTTCATAAATATATTATTTTCTCTCATTCCCTTGGCATACAAACATTATGGGAAATCACTTTAACAACAATTGTTTATATCGTACTTCTCTTCACTTTCAAACTCATTCGAAAAGAAGAGTTAAGTCGCCTCCCTATTATTCGTAAACTTTCATTTTTGAAATAAGGTGAAACTTTAATCAGTGGGGTAATCTCCACTGATTATTAGTTACACTAATCATTCTTACTCTTTCAAAGAATAAGTATCTAATTTTCTTTTAAATCAACAAAAAATTGTCCGTTTTGAAAACTACAGTATAAAATTTGTGTTATATCGTTATAACCTAAGTTTTTTAATTTCTCAATAAGCCATTCATCTGTATGCTCAATCATTTGTAAATGGCTAGATTGAATTTCTCCATCAATAATAAGAGGAAGCGTAAACTGCAATGTATCTTGTTTATTTTTTTGTTTTTGAAAGACAGATAACTTCCCAGACGGTTCCAAAATAGCATATTCTACATCCCGAATATCTCCAACTCCTTGTTCCCTTAATTGCATCATTAAATCATCAATATTATATCGCTGGTTTCTCATCTTTTTTTCATCAATCTTTTCCGCATTAATAATAATTGCTGGTTCACCTTCTATTAAATGCCGAAATCGTTGAAACTTTAATGAAATGACTGACAAAATGATTTGTATGCACATAAGAAAAGCCATCGGAACTAATTGATGCCAAAGTGATTTATCGGTATTTTCAATTGCTACTACAGCCATTTCTCCAAGCATAATAAATACGACTAAATCTAATACACTTAGCTCTCCTATCTCACGTTTACCCATAAGACGAAAAATAATTAAGATAATGATATACAAAAGCATTGTCCGTCCAATTACCGATATCCATTCCATTCCTACATCTCCTTTTTTACGTATAGACTCCCCTATAAAAAAGAAACTAGTCTAACTTGGGCAAAAGGAAAATATGCTTGTATTAAAAAGGGGGAATGCATAAATGGATGGAACGAAAAAATTATCAACTGCAATTGGCTTCGGTATTGTTACGCTACTAATTCTCGCATCTATTACTAGTATGATTATGGCTCTTTTATTAAAGTTTACGAATATAAATGAAGGGACATTAACCGTTACTATTTTTATACTTGCTCTTTTATCTATGCTTATGTCTGGATTTACTGCCGGCAAAAAGGCTCAAGGAAAAGGTTGGCTAGTAGGTTTCACAACAGGGCTCACGTTCACTATACTCGTCTTTCTAGTTAACTATTTAGGCTTTTCTCAAACCTTATCGAACTCACAATTACTTTATCAATTAGCATTAATGGGGGCGAGTACACTCGGTGGTATTTTCGGTGTAAATATGTCAAAGCAAAGTAACTAAAAAAGGCCCTGCACATTTCATGCAGGGCCTTCCACATTAGTTTTTCACAACTTCACGAATCGCATTGCGATCGAAAGTTAAGTGTGAACCACCAGATTTAATAACGATTTTCGTCTCATCTACTGATTCGATTGTACCGTGTAAACCACCGATTGTTACGATAGCATCACCTTTTGCTAACTCACTTTGCATTTGAGCAACTGCTTTTTGACGTTTTTGTTGCGGGCGAATTAATAAGAAATAGAAAATCGCAAACATCGCAACGATCATAACGATATTCATCATACCTGCATTCATCTTTTGTTCCTCCTTTTAAATTATGTATTAGAAGTTTTTAGCATTCGGTTTATTAAAGCCATACTGTTCAAAGAACTCTTCGCGGAAATCGCCAAGACGGTCTTCACGAATAGCTTGTCTCACCTGCTCCATTAAGTTTAACAGAAAATGAAGGTTGTGATAAGACGTTAAACGAATTCCGAACGTTTCATCACATTTCATTAAGTGACGAATGTACGCACGTGAGTAGTTTTTACATGTGTAGCAATCACAGTTTGGATCAAGCGGACCGAAGTCTCTTGCGAATTTCGCATTTTTTACAACGAGGCGACCTTCACTTGTCATACATGTACCATTTCGAGCGATACGAGTTGGAAGTACGCAGTCAAACATATCAATACCACGAATTGCGCCATCGATTAACGAGTCAGGAGAACCTACACCCATTAAGTAACGAGGCTTATTATCTGGAAGAAGTGGTGTTGTAAACTCAAGAACACGGTTCATAATATCTTTCGGTTCACCAACAGATAAACCACCTACAGCGTAACCAGGGAAGTCCATTGAAACAAGGTCTTTCGCACTTTGACGACGAAGCTCTTCGTACTCCCCGCCCTGTACAATACCGAATAAACCTTGATCTTGCGGACGTTCATGCGCTTTTAAGCAACGTTCTGCCCAGCGGCTCGTACGCTCTACAGATTTCTTCATATATTCAAAAGTAGCCGGGAATGGTGGACACTCATCAAATGCCATCATAATATCTGAACCTAATGCATTTTGGATTTCCATCGCTTTTTCTGGTGATAAGAATAATTTATCTCCATTTAAGTGATTACGGAAGTGAACGCCTTCCTCTTCAATACGACGGAAGTCACTTAAACTGAATACTTGGAAACCACCAGAGTCTGTTAAGATTGCACGATCCCAGTTCATAAATTTATGCAAGCCGCCTGCTTCACGAATAATTTCATGACCTGGACGTAGCCATAAATGATACGTATTACTTAAAATAATGCCAGAATCCATTGCTTTTAATTCTTCTGGTGACATTGTCTTAACTGTTGCAAGTGTACCAACTGGCATAAATGTTGGTGTATCAAATGAACCGTGCGGCGTATGCACACGACCTAAACGGGCACCCGTTTGTTTACATGTCTTAATAAATTCATAACGAATTGCTGTCATAACTTACTCCTTTTATTTGTTTCTCATTTTAGCGTGAGATGCAACGAACATTGCATCACCGAAGCTAAAGAAACGATATTTTTCTTTTACTGCTTCATTATAAGCATGAAGTACATTATCTCTATTTGCAAATGCACTTACAAGCATAATTAATGTTGATTTCGGTAAATGGAAGTTTGTAATTAAACCATCAATTGCTTTAAATTCATATCCCGGATACATGAAAATATCTGTCCATCCAGAAGCGGCGCAAAGCTTACCTTCATGATCTGTTGCAATTGTTTCTAACGTACGAGTTGATGTCGTACCTACAGTAATAATACGTCCACCATTCTCTTTCACACGATTTAATAATGCCGCTGTCTCTTCAGACATATGGTAATATTCTGCGTGCATATGGTGTTCTTCAATCGTATCAGCAGAAACTGGTCTAAATGTTCCAAGCCCTACGTGAAGTGTAATAAATGCTAACTGAACGCCTTTTTGTTTTAACTTCTCCAGTAACTCTTCTGTAAAGTGAAGTCCCGCAGTCGGCGCTGCTGCTGAACCGATTTCTTTCGCATATACTGTTTGATAGCGATCGCGATCTTCTAGCGTCTCTTTAATATATGGAGGAAGTGGCATTTCCCCAAGTTCATCTAAAATTTCATAGAAGATGCCGTCATATGAAAATTCAAGCTGGCGTCCACCTTGATCTGCAGTTCCTGTGCAAGTTGCTTTTAATTTCCCTTCGCCAAAAGAGATAACAGTTCCTTCTTTTACACGTTTCGCTGGCTTTACAAGCGTTTCCCACTTATCACCTTCTTCTTGTTTTAAAAGAAGTACTTCAATGTGCGCGCCTGTATCTTCTTTCACACCGTGCAAACGAGCAGGCATAACTTTCGTTTCATTTAAAACTAAGCAATCCCCCTCATGTAAGTAAGAAAGAATATCCGTAAAATGTTTATGCTCAATATCACCTGTTTCACGGTCTAACACCATTAATCTTGATGTTTCACGATCTTCTAACGGGACTTGTGCAATAAGTTCTTCTGGTAAATGAAAATCAAACAGATTTATATCCATAGCTATATCCACCTATTTCTTATTTAAATCGATTTATTATATACATAATAAAAGATAATACAATACTTAACACAATACATGTAATGATAGGAAAATAAAAGGTAACGTTTCCTTTTTTCACAAAAATATCGCCTGGAAGCCTTCCAATGAACTTCCAAGCTAATCCAACAACGATGAGTAAGATCCCGGCTGTAATAAGCAGCTTTGGCATCTCCGTCATACTTTTGGTATCTCCATTCCGAAATGTTCATACGCAAGCGGCGTTACAATTCGGCCCCTTGGCGTTCGTTGTAAAAAGCCAATTTGTAATAAATACGGCTCATACACATCTTCAATCGTATGAGATTCTTCTCCAATTGTTGCTGAAACCGTTTCTAATCCAACTGGACCGCCACGGAATTTCTCAATAATACCAAGCAGTAATTTATGATCAATATGATCTAGACCTAATTTATCTACTTGCAGTAGCTCTAATGCCATTTGTGTAATTTCCATCGTAACCGTTCCGTTACCACGAACTTGCGCGAAATCACGTACACGTCTTAAAAGACGATTCGCAATACGAGGTGTACCACGAGCACGTCTTGCAATTTCTAATGCAGCTAACGAATCGATTTCAACTTCAAATACTTCTGCTGTACGTTCAACAATCGCAGAAAGCTGATCTACTGTGTAGTACTCTAACCTTGAAAGTACACCGAAGCGGTCACGAAGCGGTGCCGATAATGCTCCAGCACGTGTTGTTGCTCCAACTAATGTAAATGGCGGTAAATCTAGGCGTACAGAACGTGCTGAAGGCCCTTTTCCAATTACGATATCAAGGCAAAAGTCTTCCATCGCAGGATACAATACTTCTTCAATTGATCTATGCAAACGATGAATTTCATCAATAAATAATACATCCCCTGGCTGAAGCGCTGTTAATACAGCAGCTAAATCTCCTGGTCTTTCAATTGCGGGACCTGAAGTTGTTCTAACATTAACGCCCATCTCATTGGCAATAATATTCGCAAGCGTCGTTTTACCAAGACCTGGTGGTCCATATAAAAGCACGTGATCTAACGTTTCTTCACGCATTTTCGCCGCTTCAATAAATACTTCTAAATTATGTTTTGCTTTATCTTGGCCAATATACTGACGGAGCGTCTGTGGCCGTAATGAATATTCTAAATCCGCATCTTCATATGCAGATTCCCCTGAAAGGAGACGTTCGTCCATTATACTCACCTCTTACCATTTAGTAAAAGACTAAGTGCCTTTTTAATATACTGATCCGTCGTTAATGATTCTTTTAATAACTCTGGTACAACACGAGAAACTTCGCGTTCTGCGTATCCAAGTGCGCGGAGAGCTTCCAGTGCCTCATCAAGCTCAGCTGATGAACCTTTCTTCTCATCAAAACGTTCTGTGTCTGAGAATAAATCAACAAATGCATCTGGTACGACATCTGCTAGTTTTCCTTTTAAATCTAAAATCATTTGGCGTGCTGTTTTCTTTCCGACGCCTGGGAATTTCACTAAAAACTTCTCATCTTCATGCTCAATCGCTTGAACGACCTGTCCTGTTTGACCAGAAGCTAAAATTGCAAGAGCTCCTTTTGGCCCAATGCCAGACACGCCTAACAACTTTGTAAATAATAAACGCTCTTCACGTGTTTTAAACCCGTAAAGTGCCATAATATCTTCTCTCACATAATGATATGTATAGACACGGATTTCTTGCTTACTTCTTTGAAATACATACGGATTTGGTGTGAAAATTTGATAACCAATTCCATTATGATCAATTACGACATATTCCGGCCCTACATACTCCACGTAACCTGTAACATATTCAAACAAAATACGATCTCTCCCTCTTAAATCATGTATTCCATTTTAACATATTTAATGATAGAAAAGCGAGACTGCCCCAACAAATGTTCTCCACTTGAAACTTCTGTTATTTTCCATTGACAGAAAGGTTAAAGCACCTTAATATACAGAAGTCGATAATGATTATCAATACTAATTAAAGGGGTTGCATCAGGATGAAACGTAAGCTATTTATTTTATTTACTATTATGCTCGTTGTTCTTTCTATCGTTGGCTGTTCTTCTCAAAAAGAAGAATCGAAGGCAAAAGAACAACCGAAAACAAAAGTTGTAAAACATGCTAAAGGTGAAGCTACAATTCCAGTAAATCCAAAGAGAATTGTTGACTTATCTGGATCAACAGAAGAACTATTACTTCTTGGACACAAACCTGTTGGTACAGCAAATACATATAAAGATAAAATCCAAACTCACTTAACAGACAAGTTAGATGGAGTAAAAGCAGTAGGTTGGTACTGGGCACCTAAAGTTGATTTAGAAGCTGTTACTGCTTTAAAACCAGACTTAATTATTTTAAACAACCGTCAATTAAAAATTTATGATCAACTAGAAAAGGTTGCACCTACAGTTGTTCTAGAAACAAACTTAGAAGACTGGCGTGGTAAGTTTAAAGAAGTAGGTAAGCTATTTGACGAAGAGAAGAAAGCAGACAAATGGATTGCAGACTACGATAAGAAAGCAGACTCTTTATCTAAAAAAATTAAAGAGAAAACAAAAGATGAGAACTTTATGTTCGTTGCAGTTACACCACAAAACTTCCGTGTATACGGTAGCTTCGGATACGGTGACATCATCTTTAATGACTTAAAACTTCCAGCAACAAAAGGTACGGATTTAAAACAAACGATGGCGCAAGTATCACTAGAAGGTCTAGTTGCATTCCAGCCTGACCAAATGTTTATTGTAAACTTCGGCGGCGAAGCTGATAAAGTTTACGAAGACTACAAAAACAGTGCCGTTTGGAAAGACAATAAAGCAGTTAAAAATAATCACGTATATGAAGTATCAAATGAAGTCTTCAATACGAAAGCATTCAATCCAATCGGAAAAGATATGCTAATTGATGAAATCGCAAAAGAAATTTTAGCTAAAAACAAATAAGAAAAAAAGCAGCTCACCATGAGCTGCTTTTTTTCTTACTCTGAACTGCGTATTGCTTCATTTTTTCAATCGTCTTCACAAAACCTTCTTTTGATTTAATACGAATGCCACGTTTCAATTTCGCACGTTCATAGCTCTCAAGCTTTTTCATATCAATTTGAAAGAAAGAATGGATCGCATTATCACTTTTCGGTACACCTTTGAAAATTTGTAATATCCCTTCCTCTGAAACACCAAAATACCCGCTCGTTTTCAATAACGGAGAAATATCATCAACTTTCTTTTGCAATACAATTTGTACATCATCACGATCAACGAGCTGCCATTCTTTATACTGCTGTAAAAACTTTTCTAAATCCGTCACTTTTTCTGTAAGTATTTCTTCGCTTACTTCGCCATCAACATACATACGCTCTAATAAAATTGTAACCTCAGGTTCTTTTTTCGTTACTTCTGGTACTGGCCCTTCCGCCTTCACATTCGTTCCATAAACGAAACAAAACATCATAACGAAAGCTTGCATCGCAATCAGTATCCATTTCATTTCCGTTCACCTCTTTTAGGCAAGATCATACTTTCATTAGTAGTTTTTCCGGAAATGGGGGTTTTATCCATATTACATTTCTTTCGAAAAATAAAAAATGCAGATAAGGGTTTACCTCATCTGCATGTATCATTTACTTTTATATAAAATGAAAGACGCCTGCAAAGCAGGCGTCTTGATGCGTTTACGGCGAGAGACCAGGCGACCACATTCGCGTGTTTAGCACTTAAGCATATCTCTCGTCTTACGTAAATTAGCTCATCGCTTTGCTAATATAACATTAATAAAGTATAAGTGCAACATGTTTATAAAAATATTTTATTTCCTCTTTCATCCAAATTATTTTATGTAAATTATAAATTGATAATTGCAATATATATGTTACAATTAATGTGACAGCGAAATCATAATAAGCAGGGGATGAATATTATGAAAAAAATAAAGGATGAACGCCTCATTCTTCAAATGTTAAAAAACATACGTATTGTCTTTCTTTTTCAATACATTGGCGTAGTTGGAATTTTAGGCTATATCGGATTCACTGAAGGCATTGATCAAATTACGAAATCTCCATTGTGGCTATTATTTATGTTTACAAGTATTTTACTTGCTTATTTACAGTTAAGTGTTTCAATCGATGTAGAAGAAGGCGAAAAGGAAATACAGTTAACTCCTTATTACAAACTTGTCTTCCACTCCCTTATTGTAGGAATCGTTACGGCTATTATTTATATTATTTTCAGTCCAGAAAGACCTCTATTTGAAGCTATTTCAACAGGTAGTATTCTTTTCATATGCTTTTTAGTTTCTTATTCCGTTAGTTATTTTATTAAAAAACGTCGCTTACAAGACAACGATGAATAAAGAGGAAGGGCTATCCCTTCCTCTTTTGTTTTGTTATCGCACTGTACCAGTTAAACCGTAACGAATGTCTCGGAACATATTCACTATGTCACGATTAAAATCGTTTGTAACTGTACCGTTACGTAGACGCGTACTCATTGCATCGACACGAGTAAACATATCATTTCTTACAGAAACATATACGTTTCTGTTTCCAACTTCATTTGCAACAGCTTGACGAATTTCGTTAGCCATCGCCGTTTCATTTGTCACTGTGTTACGTGGTTTTACCGCAATCGCTACATCGTTTCCATATACAACTGTAGACACACGGTCTACGTTATTCATACGTTTCACACGATTTGTTATTCTTTCAGCTGTTTTACCATCATTGTTAATGTATGAATTGTTCATTGTAATATTACGAGTTGGATGCGGATTAGCAATTTGTCCATTGTAATTTACATCTCGATAATAATTGTATCCTGTATCGTTACGACCATTTCTATATGTTACATAATCTGTATAACGATCATTACGTGTCACATTATCACGATACTGGTGTGTATCATTATAAGATGTACGCTCGTAATTGTAGTTACGTCCATCCATTGCATTGTTATCTTTCGGTGTACCACATGCAGCTAATGCACTGGTAACTAACAAAGAAGCAGCAATCACTTTTACTTTCGTATTCAATACAAAAACCCCCTCTGTTAGAATGAGCTTCTCTACTGAAAAGCTCCCTCTTATGATGAGTAACCGAGAAGGTTTTTACACTGTTAATATTTCACTGGGAATTTTCTAGCACTTCATAAAAAAACTTCATTTTCTTAATTAACAGGAATGTAAAAAAGGCGGGAATACTCCCGCCTTTTTAAACTTCTTCTTCGTCCTCTTCTTCTGAAACGGGCTCTCCAAATACATTCGGTGGATCTGGTTGATAATACATCGTTCCTGGCTGTGGTGCATATGCAGACTGAGTTGGTTGGTAATATAAAGGATTCGCATATTGCGGACCGCCTGGTTGTGGACTATATAGTCTACTTTCTCCTCCGCATCCACAATCTTCCTCACCCTGCACAAGCGGCGGCATATTATTATCCATTGGCATCATATTCGGGTTTGGCATAGACGTATATTGCGGTCCAAACGGCGCTCCTTGCTGATATGGCATTTGATATGGATTTGGTTGTTGATAATACGGATTCGGCGGCATCATGGGCTGTTGATACGGCATTTGATAGGGCATCATATTTGGTGGTTGATTGTTATCCATAATCGGCATTATATTCGGCATTTGATTGTTATCCATAATCGGCATCATATTCGGCATTTGATTGTTATCCATAATCGGCATCATATTCGGCATTTGATTGTTATCCATAATCGGCATTACATTCGGCGGCTGGTTGTTATCCATAATTGGCATTATATTCGGTGGCTGGTTGTTATCCATAATTGGCATTATATTCGGTGGCTGGCTGTTATCCATGATTGGCATTATATTCGGTGGCTGGTTGTTATCCATGATTGGCATTATATTCGGTGGTTGGTTGTTATCCATGATTGGCATTTGAATATTTGGCGGTATGACTTGTGGAATAACTACATTTTCTTTCGATACATTTGGCGATACTATATTCCCTACGTTTTCTTTTTTCACTTGCGGTGACACTATATTCCCTACATTTTCTTTTTTCACTTGCGGCGATACTATATTTCCTACATTTTCTTTCTTCACTTGTGGCGATACTATATTTCCTACATTTTCTTTCTTCACTTGCGGCGATACTATATTTCCTACATTTTCTTTCTTCACTTGCGGCGATACTATATTGTTTTTTTTCGTTTGCGGAGAAATGATATTGTTAGGTTTCATTTTACTAATTTGAGGAGCAATTAACTCGCTTCCTTTTTTTATTACATCTGAAATTTTATATTCTTTTTTCGGTTTTATTGGTGGTTGTGGCGGCTGCGGTAATACATTTACCGAAAACTTCGTGTTTTCTTTTTCCGCCGGTTTTTGTTTTTCTATCACAGGTGGTTTTTGAATAACAGACGGTTTTTCAACTGGTTTTTCTTTTTGAATTGGCTGTTCTTTTTGCACTTCTTTTTGCGGTTTCACCTGTACTTCTTTTTGCGGCTTTACCTGCATCTCCTTCTGCGATTTTACTTGCACTTCTTTTTGTGTTTGTTGCATAGCTGGCTGCTGTGTAATTGGTGCTGATTGATACGTAACTTCTTCCTCATCTTCTATTCCAAGCGGAGTTGGTGTTGCTGCAAATTCTTTTTGCTGCACTTCTTTTACGTATTGCTTTGGAGGCGCTGAACCTGCTCCAGCCTGTTGTTTCATGTGAACACTCTTTGATGGCACTTTAATTTTCATACCTGGCATGATTAAATCTGGATTACTAAGTTGTGTATTTGTTTTTTTCAACGTGTCAAAATCCACTCCGTACTTTTTCGCAATTTTCCAAAGGGTATCCCCTTTTTGCACGATATGAATTTTCAAATTTTCCCCCTCCTGTATAACTTATCTATAAGTAACAAATCTCATGAAGTAACTCTTTTTCTAAATAACATTAACTTCTTTTCACTTTTATCACTTCTTCGATTTTCAATATCATTAGAAGCGGAATAAGCATAAAGAACCACAATGATTTCTTCAAAACAATGTATGCCCATTTTGTTCTCGTTATGATTATATGTACGAAAAAAAGCAACGGGAATCCGCTGCTTTACACACGCTCTAACATACGATTTAATGCAAGAACTGCCTCTTCAGTCACTTGTTTATCTACGCTAATAACGTTAATTACTTCTCCTCTTTCTATCATTTCAAGTGCCCATAATAAGTGCGGCAAATCAATTCGGTTCATCGTTAAACACGGACACATAAATGGATTAAGTGAAACAATTTCTTTATCTGGATGTTGCTTAATAATTCGATTCACTAAATTCATTTCTGTACCAATCGCCCATTTACTTCCAGATGGAGCCGCTTCAATCATATCAATAATATATTTCGTTGAACCTGCATAATCCGAAGCAGCTACAACTTCGTAGCAACATTCTGGATGTACAATAATGTTCATGTCCGGATGATTTTTCCGTACGTTCTCAATGTTTTTCACTGTAAAGTTTTGATGAACAGAACAATGTCCTTTCCATAAAATCACTTGAATTTCTTCTACATCTCCATCGTACTCTAATGAATCTGTGTGTGGGTCCCATACTGCCATTTTATCTAACGGGATACCTAAATCGTACGCTGTATTTCTCCCTAAATGTTGGTCTGGTAAAAAGACGAGACGTTCTTTTTGAGTAAACGCCCAAGATACCATTTGCTTTGCATTAGAAGAAGTTACTGTTGCTCCGCCATTACGACCGCAAAACGCTTTAATTGCAGCTGTAGAGTTAACATACGTTAACGGAATCATCGTATCTCCAAATAATTTTGTGAGCTCTTTCCACGCTCTTTCTGTTTGTTCAATATCTGCCATATCCGCCATCGAACAACCTGCACGCATATCTGGTAAGATGACAACTTGATCATCTGTCGTTAACATATCTGCTGTTTCCGCCATAAAGTGCACCCCGCAAAACACAATATATTTTGCGTCTTTATTGCTCGCTGCAACTTGCGCAAGCTGAAGTGAATCCCCTGCTGCATCTGAAAATTGTACCACTTCATCTTTTTGATAATGATGCCCTGGAATGAATAACATTTTCCCCATTTTCTCTTTAATTTCACGAACCCGATTTTCCATATCTTCCGTTGACATCGTGTAATAACGCTCTGGTAACATCGTTTCAATTGGCTGTACTTGTTCTAAAATACTCATATACGTTTCTCCCCCTCTAAGCCACTTTCCTTACCCTTCAATATTGAAACTAATATCAAGTGCTTTCACTGAATGTGTTAACGCTCCAAGTGAAATATAATCTACCCCTGTTTTTCCGTATTTCGATAAATCTTCAATTGTGATGCCACCTGAAGCTTCTGTAACGATAGCGCTTGGTACAATTTTTGAAAACTCCCGAATTTCATCTGGCGTACGATTATCGAACATAATAATATCCGCACCAGCAGCAACAGCCTCTCTCACCTGTTCCTCAGTTTCTGTTTCTACTTCTACTTTCACCATATGTCCTAACTTTTCTTTCACTGATGTAACAGCTTTTGTAATAGAACTAGCAAACGCAATATGATTGTCTTTAATCATGACCCCATCATATAAACCGAAGCGATGATTAAATCCACCGCCGCACACGACTGCATGCTTATCAAACATACGTAGTCCTGGCATCGTTTTTCGCGTATCACAAATGCGAGTATGACTACTATCTAAAGCAAGAACCGCTTTATGCGTCATCGTCGCTATTCCGCTCATACGCTGAATAACGTTTAATATAACGCGCTCTGCTGTTAATAACGATGCAATTGGACCTTGCACAGTTGCAATGATTTCGCCTTTTTCTACAAGGTCCCCATCTTTTTTATGAAGCTCTACTTCAATTCTCTCATCAATTAATTTAAATCCTGATTCAATTACTAAACGTCCTGCAAAGACCCCTGTATCCTTCGCAAGAAACGTTCCTTTCGAAAGCAAATTATCTGGAAAAATAACCTGAGATGTTACATCTCTTTCCCCTATATCTTCTAAAAAAAATCGATTTAATGCTTCTTTAACTTTTATCGTGTTCATAAAGCCCCTCTTCCCCTCATCACACAAGTTGTCGTTTTCTCTTTACTCGAACAATCTCTTTCTTTCCTATATTTCTATCTGGATAATCACTCCGGTAATGCCCGCCAATACTTTCTTCTCTTTGCAAGGCTGACACAACTATAAGCTCACAAACCGTTAACATATTAATAAGCGTTATCTCTTCATTCGTAAGAACATCATGTTGTAATATCATATTTCGAACACCATACTTACTAAGCCATCTCTTCGCATAAGATAAACTTTGCTGTGTTCGCACAATCCCAACATATTTCATCATGCATTTTTGTATTTCTTCTTTCGTCGGTAAATGATTCAGAACGATAAACGTTGCTTCCTTTTCGGCTAGCATATTCACCTTTTCTTTTGTCTCTCTAGATAAAATGTGTCGTCCGATTCTTTTTCCAAACACAAGACCTTCTAATAATGAATTACTCGCTAATCTATTTGCACCATGAACCCCGTTACAAGCTACTTCACCGACTGCGTATAAGTTCGAAATAGACGTCTCTCCATCACAGTTCGTTTTCACGCCGCCCATGTGAAAATGAGTACCAGGCACGACTGGAATAAGTTTTTTATTTATATCGACTCCATTTGTTTTACATATCGATGACACGGTCGGAAAGCGTTGTTCAAAGTTTTGAATCATTTCGATGTTTAAGTACACTTTTTCACCCGCAAGTAGCTGTTCATGAATAGCCCTTGCGACTACATCACGAGGCGCTAAATCCTGTTCGGAATGTATATCCATCATAAAACGCTGCCCTTTTCCATTTATAAGGACAGCTCCTTCTCCGCGAACAGCTTCGGACACAAGACCAGAACAACGCCCACCCGCGTATAACATCGTCGGATGAAATTGTATAAACTCTAAATCTACAAGCTCTCCACCTGCACGGTACACCATTGCAAGTCCATCGCCTGTAATCGTCTCATCATTAGAAGTAAAGGCGTATAAACCGCCAATACCGCCTGAAGCTAACACCGTATAATCTGCATTGTAACGTTTCAATTCTCCTTTATTGTTGCGAGTTAAAGCCCCAACACATTTATCTTTTTCTATAATAAAATCGAGCACCATTTCCTGTTCCACTACCGTAACATATGGAGCTACTTCTTGAATAAGATGCTCTAATAAATTCTTTCCTGTTGCATCGCCACCTGCATGTACAATACGACGTTTTCGATGCGCTCCTTCTTTTCCAAGATGAGGACCTGTTTCATCTCCATCAAATTTCATCCCATTTTCAATAAGGTTATTAATTTCTTTCGGTCCTTCCTCAACTAAATAACGGACCACTTCTTCATTGTTATAATGACACCCTGCTACTAACGTATCTTCAAAATGATCATTAGGATTGTCGTATGTAGCTACTGCTGCGGCAATTCCACCTTGAGCTAAATGTGTATTATTATTACGTTTCGTCTCCTTTGTGATAATAATCACATTCTTTTCGTGACAAATCTCTTTTGCAACACGAAGTGCCGCAACACCACTTCCAATAATTAAGACATCTGCACTTGGCATAATTGTTGCCTCCTACTTTACACTTTTCAACTGTCTTGACACCTATATTTACATAGTTTTAAAATAATGACAAGAGTTTTTTTATAATTCTTATTTTCACTACCATTTAAAAAGTAAAAGAACTGTAACTCTTACTAGAGAGAGGAACTTACATGATGATATATCTTGACTATGCAGCTACTACACCTATGAGCGAGGAAGCGTTACAAACATATATGAAAGCAGCGTCGCAATACTTCGGAAATGAACAAAGTTTACATGATATTGGAGGAACAGCTGCTTCTTTATTACAAGTTTGCCGAAAAACATTTGCGGAAATGATTGGAGGAAAAGAACAAGGAGTATTTTTCACAAGTGGCGGATCGGAATCAAACTATCTTGCGATTCAATCACTTCTAAATGCCCAAACTAAGAAGCATATTATTACGACACCTATGGAACATGCATCCATTCGAAGTTATTTTCAATCTCTAAAATCAAAAGGCTATACGATCACTGAAATTCCTGTTGATAAAAGCGGACTCCTTTGTTTAGTAGATTTAGAGGCAGCTATTACAGAAGATACTGTGCTAGCAAGTATACAGCATGGAAACTCTGAAATCGGAACCGTTCAAAACATTACAGAAATCGGGGCACTTTTAAAAAAATATAATGTTTTATTTCATACAGATTGTGTGCAAACGTTTGGTAAACTGCCTATCCATGTTTTTGAGATGGGCATTGATAGTCTTTCTGTTTCAGCACATAAAATATACGGACCAAAAGGTGTCGGCGCTTGCTACATAAATCCGCAATCTCGCTGGGAGCAAGTATTTCCGGGAACTTCTCACGAAAAGGGATTTCGCCCAGGTACAGTGAACGTTCCCGGCATCGCATCTTTTTTAACAGCTGCTGAAAATATATTAAAAACTCAATGGGAAGAAAGTTTACGTTTTAAAGAGTTACGCTCCTACTTTTTAGGGCAAATACAAACCCTTCCGCTAGAAATTGAAGTAGAAGGTCATTCTACTTCTTGTTTACCACATATTGTTGGGGTTACAATAAAAGGAATAGAAGGTCAATATACTATGCTAGAATGTAATCGCCATGGTATCGCCATTTCCACCGGAAGTGCTTGCCAAGTCGGTAAACAAGAACCTTCGAAAACCATGCTTGCAATTGGAAAAACGTATGAAGAGGCCAAACAATATGTCCGCTTCTCTTTCGGACAACAAACAACGAAAGATCAAATTGATACTACTATTCATGCACTACACACAATTGGAAATCAATTTTATAGAGGTGTTAAATCATAATGAAACAAAATGACCAAAAAAAGATTTTAGGTGAAGAAAGACGACAGCTTATCCTTCAGTGGCTTCTCGCTGCAAATGAGCCGTTATCTGGGAATGAACTATCGAAGAAGACAAACGTAAGTAGGCAAGTTATCGTGCAAGATATTTCCTTGCTTAAAGCACGAAACGAACCAATTATTGCGACTGCCCAAGGCTATTTATATTTAAAACCACAAGAGAAACAACAAGCTTTTGAACGCGTAATCGTATGCCAGCACAAACCAGCAGAAGTACGTCAAGAACTTACAATGCTTGTTGACCACGGCGTTACGATTAAAGATGTAAAAGTTGAGCATCCTGTATACGGTGACTTAACAGCATCCATCATGGTAAGCAATCGCTTTGATGTAGAGCAATATTTACAAAAAATCGAAAACACAAATGCTTCCTATCTTTCACAACTAACAGATGGTATTCACTTACATACAATTGAGGCAGATTCTAAAGAAAAGTTAGATGCTGCTTGTGAGGCGTTAGATAAAGCAGGATTTCTCGTTTATTAATGTAAAGCACAGAGTTTTTATCATTCTCTGTGCTTTTTTAATGCTATAATATTGTAATCAATCGTAAAGGAGATCAAATATGGGAATTGAACTCGTTCACTTTAGCATTGGCAAGCCGAAACAAATGAAATATAGCGAAGATAAAGAAATGATAACAGGTATATGTAAAGACCCTACAGAAGAGGCCTTTCTCTCAAAAGACGGATTTCGTGGTGATGACGTAGCGGATTTAAAACATCACGGCGGTCCTGATCGCGCTGTTTGTGTATACCCACACGAGCATTACGCACTATGGGAAGAGGAGTTTCAAACTACGCTTCCAGCTTCCACATTTGGCGAAAACATTACCGTAACAAATATGTTAGAGCGTGATGTTTGCATCGGAGATACATATCAACTAGGTGCAGCAATCATTCAAGTAACACAAGCAAGAGTACCTTGTAGCACTATTTCAAAACGCCTCGGTATTCCTGGCATTTTGCCGCGCATTGTAGCAACTGGATTTACTGGCTACCTATGCCGCGTTCTTCAAGAAGGTACTGTACGTAAAGATTCTAAAATTACATTACTAGAACGTCAACCGAGCAATGTTTCTGTTTTGTTCTCTAACGAAATTTATTTTCATAATAGAAAAGATAAAGATGGCATTGAAAAAATTCTTGCCGTTCCAGAACTAGCTGATATTTGGCGTGGTCAGTTAGAAGATCGTCTTGCGAAGTTAAAATAAAGAATCACACCAGGTAAAACAGTATTGAGTCCATCATACCAGATGGACTGTTTTTATTTTCTCTTCCTTCACGTCCAAACATATAAAAATATATTTCATATTATATATGGACAACCTTTAATTCTTATATGTGAAGGGAGTGATTAATTATGGCGGATTACTTCTTAAAAAATGGAAAAAAATATTATAAGAAAAATGATCGCCCATGTAATTCTTCAAATTCAGATTCAAATAACTGTTTTATACAGAACTATACTATTTTCGGTACGGGAAATACCCCTCAAGATCTTGATATAACAACTGGAATTCCTCGAACTGTATTTGAAAACTTCACTAAAAATCATAATAAGACACTTATTAAATTTAGTTTCAGTCCTGCATTTGCAACAACGATTAGATTAACAATTGCAAGATTAAACCATCGCTCTCCACTTACATTTACCTTAACACCAGGAGATATTAAAACATTTTTAGTAGAAGATGTTGAGAGTATTACTTTCTCAGATACTGTAGCTCCATCTACACTCAATCTATTCATACAACAAACGAATTGTATTTGCTGCAGTAATTCGAACAATGATGAATCCTATTATTATAATAGTTGTAATGATGCGTACTAAAAACCCGACAAAAGAGTTATCTATTCCTAACAGAAGCCGTCCTAAATATCTTTTAGGACGGCTTCTTTATTTTGCTAGCTTAATTAATCACTTACTTCAATAGAATCGATAGCTTACTCTGCCTCAAACCGAGAAACAGCTTTTCATTTCAAACAACTTTAACAACAGCTCCCCTCTACAACCAATAAGAAGAATAACTCCCCAACACAGTAACAGAAAAACCGAGTGCTTCAAGTTCCATCGTTACGCCTGGCAATAATACGTCATCATATGCTTTATCGACATCGATTAAGAAAAAGTAATTTCCAAGACCTGTTTTCATCGGACGCGATTCGATTTTTGATAAGTTTAATTTTCTCCATGCGAAAGCTGATAACACTTGATATAGGGCACCTGCATAATCTGCAGGTAACGTTATCATAAGCGTCGTTTTCTCTCCGCGGTTCTCTCCGTTATTCGGGAGTACTGCTTTCTTTTTCTTATGGAGTACTAGGAAACGTGTGTGATTATTTTTATGCGTATGAATACTACGTCTCACAATTGTTAATCCGTATTTTTCTGCAGCCGCTTCATTTGCAATAGCGGCAATTTTCTCTTCAGGATGTTCTTTCACATATTGCGCAGCAGCACTTGTAGATGTCATATCTCGAACAGTTACTCCTTTTAATTCTTCATTTAAAAATTTATGGCACTGTGCAATGGCATGCGGATGAGAATGCACTGCATATACTTCATCCCACACTTCTGCATACTCCGGATGTACAAGTAAATGCTGCTGAATTGGTACTGTAATTTCTCCTACAATGGAAAGCGGCTGCTCATGTACAAGGTAATCAACCGTTATATTCACTGAACCTTCTATTGCATTTTCTAACGGTACAACTGCGAAGTCTACATTTTCATTTGCAGCTGCATCTATACAATCTGGAATCGTTCGATACGGTACATGCTCTGCTTCCGGAAAAAAACGACTCACCGCCATATTTGTAAATGTTGCTTCTGGTCCTAAATATCCTACTCGAATCATCGTCTTTTCCCCTCTTTTTCGTTTTCTTACTGTTATACCATACTTTTTTATATTCTTCTATGTGAATTTCGAATATTAAAAAAAGACTAGCATTCGCTAGTCTAAATGTTTCTTATATTCTCTTTGAGCGAAGAAGAAATAAATGATACATGCTATGATATAAAACAGAATGAACAAACCTACTTTTCTTAATGATCCATCCATAAAAAGCGTATTATGAAACGTATATAACGCAACTGCACTATGCATACTCCCTACTATAATTGGCGCAAAAAATAGCATACATAATTGCCAACGAGAAATTTTCCATACTTCTTCCTTCGTCATTCCAAGTTTAGAGAGTGCACCATACTGCTTTCGGTCCGATGCAATATTATGGAACCATTTAAAATACACGATACTACATGAAGTAAGAAAGAATAATATACTAATAAATGAGCCTACAAATAGAGTAATATCGCCGCCTTCTTTCATATTTACATACAACTCCATGTTGCTTCGAAATGCATTATTATCTTGTTTCATATGTTTCCGTAAATCTTCATTTAATTTCTTCGTCTTTTCGATATTTGGTAATGTGTAGCCTCTATATATCATTTTTTCAGAATCAGGAACCTGATTTGCTATACTATCAAAATCTTCATCATTCATAACGAAGAACAGACCATTAATGTACGAAGGATGATAGTTAAATTGAATCCCTTCTTTCTGACCGTTAAATACGAATTGATATGGTTGATTCATTACTTGCAATTGAATCTCTTTTTGATTATATACATTCGAATTATTGTATTTATTATAATAAACGAGTGTCACTGTACCTTTTTTAGGCCGATACGTTTTCTGTTTTTGTTTCCTCGCTTCTTGGTTATATTCACTTTCTTTTATAAGCGGTACTATTGTTGTTTCTCCCTTATTAGACTGAAAGGATGCATACACTCCAACAAAACTCATATATTGAAAATCGTCATACTCATATTGATGCAGTAATTTTTCAACCGCACCTTCCTCAAAGACCTCATGAGTAGAAATACCTTTTTCTATGTACGAAAACGAGTGTACCCCTCCAGTTCGCCACATATCTTGCATGCTAGAAAAATATAAAAACACCGTACCTGTTGCTGTAACTACAAACGTCGTTGCCATAGACATCAGAAAGAAAAAGCGACCATTTTCCTTCATTCGATGTGACAATTGATTCACTATAAATAAATATGGATATGTATACATAATCTTTTTATTTCGCTTTATCATTTCTAACACTTGGGTAGCTCCATGCGCGAAAGAAAAGTACGTTCCAAAAAAGACAAGTATAGACACAGGGAAAAAGTATATCACTATCGTAGCCATCGTCACTTGTAGCGCCAACGCATACCCGCCCACTAAACAAGCAAAACCGAATAAACAAAGCCACTTTGATGTTTTTTTCTCTTTTTTATCTGTTCGAAATTCTTTCAATAACCGAATGATTTTTATATTCCATATACGTAAAGCACTTATAAAAGATAACAAAATAAAAACGACCATATATGTAATAAATGTTACACCAATCGCCCTTACGTCAAATATAACAGGTAGTTCTTTCGGAAGCCCCAGTAACATACTAAATACCATAAAAAAGAGTTTTAAAAATATCATACCAAGCCCAATACCGAAAATATTCGCGAAGACCCCGATTAAAATTTGCTCGGTCATAATCACTCCTATTACGTTAGACTTCGTTGCTCCCATTAACATATATAACCCTAATTCTTTCTTACGTGCTTCTATGAAAATAGAAGTAGAGTACAAAATAAATATGACGAAAAAAGAAATGATTATAACATTACATATGATAAGTCCCCAGCGTACGTTTTGATACCACATCGTCTCTTGCATATATGGATGCACAATGACAGACATATATGCGTAAGAAGCAAATATTGCAAAACAACTACTTAAGAAAAACACTTTATAATTACGCCAATTTCCTTTTATATTTTGCAGCGCTAGTTGCCGAATGTTCATCTATCGTCCTCCTGTAACTTACTACATAGGCAAAAAGCTAGAGATTCCCCTAGCTTTTTACGTGTTTTAAATATCCTCTTTGCGCGATCATAAAGTAAATGGCAGAAGCTAAAATGTATGCTCCAATTACAAGCGCACCTGATTTCCACAAATCAATATAAAGCATTTTCCCTAACGTATGAAGAGCAACTCCACTATGAATGGAACCGATTAAAATTGGGATAAAGAAGATAACTCCCATTTGTCGAATCGCAATTTTGCGAATTTCTTTATCTGTCATACCGATTCTCTTTAACGATTTAAATTGAATACGATCTTGTTCTTTATCGTTAAACCATTTAAAGTATGTCATACTACAAGCGAAGAAGAAGAACAGTACCGCTACGAAGAAACCGATGAACATTGTAATTGCTCCACCTTCTCTTATATCCTTATACGCAAACACTGAATTTCTCAATTCCCCTTGCTTTTCTGGTGCAATTTCATTTTTCAAATCTAATACAAGATCTTCTGTACTTTTCCAATCCTCAATATAATAACCATAATATTTCGTCTTTTCTTCATCTGGTACGAGTTTTGCATATTTCTCAAAATCTTGATCATTTACAACGAGATATTCACTATCATTAAAAACAGAAAATGAAGTTGGGCTATTTAGCTGAACAGACTGCTTTTGTCCGTTCATTGTAAATTCATACGGTTTCGTACGATCTATCTTCATCAGTTCATTTGCCATATCGACCATAACCATCGTTGCACTACCTGGTACATTATGAACTTCTGTAACTTGCTCTCTCTTTTGTTTGCGCACTTCTGCATTATATTCTTTTTCTGAAATAATCGTGATCGGCACTTCATGTTCACCGTTAAAAAACGTTACTTTCTGTGTTGCCGGTAGTTTTATGTATGTTACTTTTCGCGCATCTTCAAACCCGTGTCTCTTCACAAGCTCCTGTACCTTTTCTTCATTAATAAGGCTATGCGTATTTAACCCCTTTTCCTCATATGAAATAGCATGTGGAGTTTTGACTACCGTTTTATAACTCATATCCTCAAAATATACGTAAAGCGTGCCAACGGCCGAGGATACAATCGCCGTAATAATAGAAATTACAAATAGAAAACGAGCATTATCTTTCATTTTATAAATAAGGTTGCTAAGAACAAACATATTTGGATATGTATAGAAAGATTGCTTTCTTTTTTGTAATGCTTTTAATACAACTGTACTACCTTGTGTAAATAGTAAATACGTTCCGCCAATTGTCAGTCCTACCACCGGTAAAAAGAGGATGAGGAAATTCAGAAACGTTACTTGGAAGCTAAGTACATATGCAGCAATAATACATCCTATACCAACTATACTTAACCATGTAAATGCAAACGGCTCTACTTTTTGCTTTCTTGCCTCTCTTAATAAATCAATAATTTGCAAGCGTCCTACTGTCCAAACACTAAACAATGACAGGATTAAAAATAGAATAAAGTATACACCAGCTGTAATAAGAACTGCTTTACTATTCCAAACGAGTGGAAGTGTCTTATCTATTTTTAATAATACGCTTAACGCTTGGAAAAATAATTTTGAACAAAGCATTCCAACCCCAATACCAACTACAATTGCAATACTACCTAACATCAGTTGCTCTAATATAATCATTCGGCCGAGCTGCGATTTCGTTCCGCCTATTAATGTTAGTAGGCCAAACTCTTTTTTTCTTGCTCGTAAAAACGTTGAATTTGCATATAAAATAAAGAGTGCCGAGAAGATGACCACAATATAATTCATCGATTCTAATCCTTTTGTGATCATCTTTCTCATACTAATATTACCGCTTACGACATCTGGATGATAAATAAAAGAAGCATACATGAAAAATACGACAATCGATAAACAACTACTTATAAGAAACGCTTTATAGTTACGCCAATTTCCTTTTACGTTATTAAGCGCGAGCTGGCGAAAGTTCATGATATTCTCCTCCTAGCATCGCAAGTACGTCCAGAATTTCTTGGAAAAAGGCTTGTTTCGTTCTTCCTTTATGTATTTCTGAGAAAATTTCTCCGTCGTGAATGAATAGAATACGTTCGCAATAACTCGCTGCTACTGGATCATGCGTTACCATTGCAATTGTCACTTTCTTTTGTTCATGTAAGTCTTGCAACGCGCTCATTAATGATTTTGCTGACTTCGAGTCTAAGTTTCCAGTTGGCTCATCTGCTAAAATTAACGTCGGTTCATGAATGATCGCTCTCGCTGCTGCTGCACGTTGTTGTTGTCCGCCTGATACTTCGTATACTTTTTTATTTAAAATTTCTTCGATGTTTAAAAACTTCGCAATTTCCAGTACTTTCGCATCGATTTCATTTACAGATTTATTCGCCATTACAAGTGGTAAAATAATGTTTTCTTTAATGGATAACGTATCAAGTAAATTAAAATCTTGGAAGATGAACCCTAAATGTGTACGGCGAAACTCCGCTAATTTTGCAGCACGCATTTGATTAATTTCTTCCCCATTTACAAGCACATGACCTGAAGTTTGCTTATCAATTGTCGCCAATAAATTTAAAAGCGTCGTTTTCCCGCTTCCTGAAGGGCCCATAATCCCTACAAATTCGCCTTCTTCTATTTTAAAATTTATATCGTTTAAAGCAGTCGTCGCTACTGAACCTTTTGATTGGTACACCTTCGTTAATCCTTTTACTTCAAGAACACTCATTTCTAATCCCCCTATGTGTTTTCTTCTTACATTTACTATAAGAAAAATAAGAAAAAGAAACGAGTGATTTCCCTTACAAAACGTTTTGTTATCTTACAGTTTTGTCATTTTTCTCATCAATGTATGATATTCTTCATCTTTTGCAAATTGGAACGTAAATGTCGTCCCTTCTCCTTCAACCGATTGCACATAAATACCGTGATGTAAATTATCGCAAATTTCCTTCGTAATATATAAACCCATCCCAGTCGCTTCTCTCGTTTTACGGCCATTTATCCCCGTAAAGAATGGATCAAATATACGCTTTACATCTTGCTCTGGAATACCGATTCCATTGTCCTTAATATGTAATAACACTTTTTGATCTTTCTCTTCAATTTGAAATTGAATTTCCTTTTTCTCTGCTTCTGAAATTTTCGTATACTTAATTGCATTTACAACGATTTGACCTATAGCAATACTGAGCCATTTTCTATCAGATGCAACCATACAAGTATCTTCTTGAAACATCACTTTCGGAAATACAGACGATTGAATGAAGGATTTTCGATTTTCATTAATAATACCTCGCACTACATCTATAACATTTACTACTTCTACCTTATAATCTTTCGCAAACTGTTCTAGTCTTGCCATATGTAACGCTAAATCTAAACCATTTAGTATGCGGTTATTTTCTTCACGGATACTTTCAACTGTTACTCTTGCCTCACGATGCTCTTTGCCAAACTTCTGCAACAATAATTCAATAACAGATACTGGTGTTTTCATTTGGTGAATCCATTGGTTCATAAATATCATTTGCTGTTGCTCTTTCGCATGCTGTTTATGAACTTCATTCATATATTGCTGTCTTAATAACGTAAAAGATTCAACGACCATTTCTTGCTCTGATGTATAAGATTCATCAATAAGTAAAGAGTCATGTAATGTATTTCCGCCAGTAACGTACTTTTCGATCCTCTTTAAAAACACACTCCGTTTTCGGTAATCGTAAATGAGGTATACAGTAAATACAACAGTTCCTAATAAAAGTCCATATAACCACGTACTCCAATCAATGGATTCCTTTTCTAAAAGACTTTGCAACTGCAGTACAAGCCCAAATAAACAAAGGCTAACAATATAAGAAAGAATTAAAGAAAAGCGGTCCATGAAGTAATTTTTAACCTTCATGCCCTTCGCCCCACTCCGTAAGAAGCGCATAACCATATCCACGTTTCGTTACAATTGCATTTTTAATGCCTAACTCCTCTAGTTTCTTCCTTACACGTTTTACATTTACGGTTAATGTATTATCATCCACAAATGCTACTTCATCCCATAGAGCTTCTAACAGTTCTTCGCGCGTTACATATTGATTCACTTGTTTCATTAAACACTCTAATAAGTAGAACTCATTTTTTGTCAGTTCAGTTTGTTGTCCCTGCCACTCAACAATATGCTGAGACGGGAATAACAACAGTCCATTTACACCTAAACAATCATTCTCAGCAGCAGAAGCATACTCTCCATAACCACGGCGAAGTGCACTCTTCACCTTTGCCATTACGATATCTAAATGGAATGGCTTTGTAATATAATCATCGCCGCCATTTTCAATCGCCATTACTTGATCCATTTCTCCTGTTCTTGCAGAAACAAAAATAATTGGCGCATTCGATACAGTACGAATTTGACGACACCAATAAAAACCGTCAAAGTACGGTAAATTAATATCAAGTAACACGAGATGAGGATTCACTTTTACAAACTCATCTTTTATTTGACGTAAATCACTTGCTCTAAATGATTGATAGCCATACCTTTCTAAATGCTCTTCTAATATTCCCGCGATTTTCTCATCATCTTCTACAATTAATATTTTATACATGTTCGTTTTCTCCCCATAAAAAAATTCTTCTAAAACCACTCCCCTTTTTATTATAAATTGAAAATTTAATTAGTGGGGATTTTTTCCTGTACAAATCCGATTTTTGCGATATAAAAAAGACTGCCGTATTTCGGCAGTCTTAATCGATAAATTCAAATTCATATTCAAGAATTTTTACAATATCTCCGTCTTTCGCGCCACGTGCACGAAGCGCTTCATCAATACCCATTCCGCGCATTTGACGAGCGAAACGACGTACAGATTCATCACGTGAGAAGTCTGTCATCTTGAATGTTTTCTCGATATCGTAACCAGAGATAACAAACGTGCCATCACTTTCACGTGTAATTTCAAATTTAACACCTTCAGTATCAAATTTGTACATTACACTTGTATCAGACTCATCCGCAACTTCATGTATTGGGAATTCTGGTGTTGTTTCTATTAAGTTCGCTACTTCAAACAGTAAGTCACGAACACCTTGTCTTGTTACAGCTGAGATTGGGAAGATTTTTACTTCGTCTCCCACTTTCTCTTTAAATGCTTGTAAGTTTTCTTCTGCATCTGGCATATCCATTTTGTTTGCAACAACAACTTGTGGACGCTCAGTTAAGCGAAGATTGTATTCTTTTAATTCATTATTAATCGTTACGTAATCTTCATATGGATCACGGCCTTCTAAACCAGACATATCAATAACATGCACGATTACACGTGTACGCTCAATATGACGTAAGAATTGGTGTCCAAGTCCGACGCCAGCATGTGCGCCTTCAATTAGTCCTGGAAGGTCAGCCATAACGAAGCTGCGGTTATCACCAGTTTCAACAACACCAAGATTTGGAACGATTGTTGTGAAGTGATACTCTGCAATTTTCGGACGCGCTGATGATACAACAGATAATAATGTAGATTTACCTACACTTGGGAATCCAACGAGTCCAACGTCTGCTAGTACTTTAAGTTCTAGAATAACATCACGCTCTTGACCTGGTTCCCCGTTCTCAGCGATTTCTGGCGCTGGGTTCGTAGCTGTTGCGAAACGTGAGTTACCACGGCCACCGCGGCCACCTTTTGCAATTACAGCAGTTTGTCCATGCGTTACTAAATCGGCAAGAATTTGACCAGTTTTTTCATCTTTTACTACTGTTCCTGGCGGAACCTTTACAAGTAAATCTTCAGATTTACGTCCGTGCTGACCTTTACTCATTCCGTGCTGACCGCGATCAGCTTTGAAATGACGTTGGTAGCGGAAGTCCATTAATGTACGTAAGCCTTCCTCAACTACGAAAACAACATCTGCACCTTTACCGCCGTCGCCACCTGCTGGGCCACCTTTTGGTACATACTTCTCACGACGATACGCAACCATACCGTTACCACCGTCGCCGCCTTTTACATATATTTTGACCTGATCTACAAACATTATTTCACCTCACTTTTTTCAATTGGTTGTAATATAACTGAGACTTCTTCGTCTCGCACTGTATAAGAAATGGAATACCATTTATTGTTTTGGGTCGCAAGCCAATTCTGTAGTTCTTCTACACTCGTTAGCTTACCACGAAAATCAAAAAAGAAACGAGCATTATCCGCGTCACATTCAATTGTGATACAAACATAATTTTCAACATATACGTCTAAACTATGCTGAAGCATCGAGAAAAATTGGTTCGTCCATGTACATACAGTCTCATCTAAGTGAGATAAGTTATGTAATTTCCCTAATACTTCGTACTCCAATAAGCACGGCTGCTGTTTCCAATTATATGTTAAAATCCACTCTGAAAATAAAGGCATTGATAGCCCCATCAGATTGGATTCTTGTCTCGCTTCTTGGACAAAACGATCGATGAGACTATGAATTTCTTCCACTTTTCCAAGGGAAAGGTTTCCTTTCACCATCTGCATACGATTGAGCCAATCATGTCTTGAATGGCGCAATGCATCTATAATTGTCCATTTTTCATTCATTTAGATACCCCTTAATATAGAAAAACTCTAACCTGCACTCAGGTTAGAGTTTTCCGTGAGTTCTTATGCTTCTTGAGCAACAGGATATACGCTCACTTGTTTGCGGTCACGGCCAAGACGCTCAAAGCGTACTACGCCGTCAACTTTCGCGTATAAAGTGTCATCGCCACCACGACCAACGTTAACACCTGGATAAATTTTTGTACCGCGTTGACGGTAAAGAATTGAACCACCTGTAACCGTTTGACCATCTGCGCGTTTAGCACCAAGACGTTTTGACTGAGAGTCACGACCGTTCTTTGTACTACCTACACCTTTCTTAGATGCGAAAAACTGAAGATCTAATCTTAACATACGTTACACCTCCTGCACTTTTTCTATTAAACGGATATACTTTCCGTAATCAAGTTCGATCGTCTTAAGCGAAACAACTAATCCTTCTAAAAGCGTTTGTGCTTTTTCTGCTGCATGAACGTCTAAATCATTAGGCAATTCATACGTTAAGAATCCGCCATCACTTCCGAGTTCAATAGTTGCTTGCACATTACAAAGTTGTTCCACTGCATTTATAGAACCAAACACAACCGCTGTAGTTCCAGCACAGACAAGGTCTTGTCCATGTGGCGCATAATCGGCATGTCCAGTCATTTTAAATGATTGGATACTTCCTAATTTCGTGCGACTTATCGTAATTTTAATCATGTTAACCAGAATTAAGCGTTGATAGCTTCAACAACTAGCTTAGTGTAAGGTTGACGATGACCTTGTTTCTTACGATTGTTCTTTTTCGCTTTGTATTTGAAAACGATAATTTTCTTAGCGCGACCTTGTTTTTCAACTTTCGCAGTAACTGTTGCACCTTCTACAACTGGGCTACCAACTTTAACGTTTTCGCCACCAACGAAAAGAACTTTGTCAAAAGTAACAGTTTCACCAGCTTCAACATCTAATTTTTCAATGTAGATTGCTTGACCAGCTTCAACTTTAATTTGTTTTCCACCTGTTTCGATAATTGCGTACATACTTGCACCTCCTCTTAATTACTAAGACTCGCCAAAAACGAGGTAGACATAAATGCCTTTAGGGAACCTGTCTTGTGCGGTTGTAGCATATAGCCGTTTAGGTGCTATAAACTATAACATAAAGATGTTATCATGAATCATAGACAGTTGTCAATAAATGTTCTGCTAACTATTTTTTCCGTTCTACAATTTCTTTTTTACTTCCAAAACGAACGATAGCATACTTTTCGATATTATCATCTTTGAAATAAATTTCAAATGGAATATTTTTTTGTAATTCTTTTTGCAAAAACTGTTTTTGCAGTTCTTTAGGCGCAGCGATTAATACTGCTTCATCTTCTATATTGCCATATGTGATTAGTTCTCTCTCTAACTCATATGCAATTGTTTCATACGACATCACATAACCCGTCGCTTTGCAAGGTACACACTCTTTTAATAATACGTCCCGTAAAGAATGCTTTTTACGTTTACGTGTCATTTCCAAAATCCCTAGCTCCGTAAAGCCGAGCACCCTTGTATATGTGCGGTCATCTTGCATAGCAGCTATGAGACATTCTCTTACCTTTTCTTTATCTTCTCTTTTTTTCATATTAATAAAATCAATTAATATCATACCACCAATATCACGAAGTCTTAATTGGCGTGCAATTTCTTCAGCTGCCATCTCATTTGTGCGAAGTACTGTATCTTGTAAATTTTGTTTTCCCGTAAACTTGCCCGTATTCACATCAATTACAGTCATCGTCTCCATTTGTTCTACAATTAAATAAGCACCATTTGGAAGCCAAACAATTTTTTGGAGTGCTTTCTCAATTTCACGCTCTATTCCAAAATGGTTAAACATCGAAGACTTTTCATTATAAAAAGATACTTTCTCTTTACCGACCTTTTCTTCTAATTCTTTTACTATACTCCTTGTATCTACAACTACTTTTTCAATCGTCTCAATCGGATTTTCTTGAAATACACGATCTAAAAAAGTTGCCGGTCGATGAAGTAGTAACGGTGCCTTTCCTTGGCTCTCTTTTCTTTTTAACTCTTCATATAACTGCTGTAACCTTTGCATTTCAGCTTGTATTTCTTCAATTTCTCCTTTTTCAGAAGCAGAGCGGAAAATGTATCCCCCCGTTCCCTCTATTTCAATTTGGAGTAACTGTTGTCTTCTTTTATTATTTTTTATTTTTCGAGAAACAGCGCGCATCTCATCAAACGGCATATAAACGACATATTTCCCGGTAAATTCTATATTCGCTGTCAATTTAGGCCCTTTCGTATCAATTGCCTCTTTCACAACTTGTACGAGTATCACTTGCCCTTCATGTATACGATAAGAAGATGGTACATCATCGTACGAAAGGTAAGCATGCTTTTCTAAACCGATGTTTACAAAAGCTGCATTCATTCCAGCAATTGTTCTTACGACACGCCCAACATAAATATGCCCAACAATCTCTTGCTCTTCATTACGTTTCCATAAAAATTCAGCAATCTTTTTCTTCTCTTCAATTGCAACGCGCTTTTCCGAACCAGCGTAATTTACATATAACGTTTTCAAAATTATTTCCTCACTTTATAATCTTCTTTGCTTTTACAATAATAAAAGGTTAGTGCTATCGTCAACACTAACCGATTAATTCTTCAACTGATGAAGTTGTTCGTTTTTCAGTAAAATATGCATAGAGCAATTCATTTTCATCCAATGTGTAATGCTCTTTATATTTTCCACGGACGATAATAGAATGCTTATATCCTCTACGAAATTTTGTGAATATCGTATATAAACGATCTTCCGTTTGCACTTCAATAGGTGCAATCTTTTCGATTCCTCTTTTGTTTCCATAATAACGTTCTAATAAAAAACGCATAAATGCATACCGTCTTTGTTTCCACTCTCGATATAATGACACTGCTAAAAATACGAGTAGTACCCACATCATAATATTGTTACTATTCCAGAGTAACTGCCATCCTAATATTACACCAAAAAAAACACATGACAATTTCATCATCTTTTCATGTGCTTGTAAATAAGGGAAACGATATGATAATACATTAAACAATACTTTCCCGCCATCTAACGGCCAAATAGGGAGTAAATTAAATGCTAAAATAATTATATTATTCCACATAAAGAAATAATATAAATCTGCATTCAGCCAACCAGCTTCGAACAACATATAACCTACCAGCATCATCCAAACATGTTGAATCGGTCCTGCAATTACGACAACAAGTTCCTCTTTCAATGACTTATTACCATGTTCCTCAAGCTCGGCAACGCCACCAAACGGCAAAAGCTGAATTCTTTTTATACGCCAATTATAGTGTGCTGCTGCAAAAGCATGCCCAAGTTCATGAATAAGAACAATACAAAATAACAGTAGTAACTCTTTAAAACGCGCAGTAAAAATACCAATGACAATAATAACCCAAAATAATGGATGCACGGAAATTTTCGTTAAAACGTCCCTATATTTAATCAAATGAGATCACCTGGATCGGATCAATAAATTTTTCATTCTTTTTTATCGCGAAATAAAACTTTCCATTTTTATCATTTGTATCATTACTCACCGTTCCAATTTTTTGTTTCTTTGAAACGTAATCATATAATTTCACTGACATATCATTTAAGTTTGCATACCATGACTCCGTACCATCTGCATGTTGAATTTGAACTGTATTTCCAAGTTCCTCTTTCTTGCCTGCAAAAACAACTAACCCTTCATTCACTGATTCCACTTTTGCATTTGTAGCTGTTTGGACAAATACACCTTGGCCATTTTTTTGAAACCCTTGCATTACCTTTCCAGAAGCAGGAATTGCATAATCTTTTTGCTGAATACTTCCTTCTTTTTTCTCGTTCGGCGAATAGAATACAAGCGGTTTTCCAAATTGCTTTTCGTACCATTTCGCTACAGTAGCAAACTGAAATTCCTCTTTCATCACTTTTTCCGTAACAGCTTTAGCTCCATTAAATGAAGAAGGAGCATTCTTATATAAAATAGCAACCGAAAGAACTAATATTGCTGATAATAAAACTTTGAAGAAAAAGACTTCCTTTCGAAATAAAGGATGCATTTCCTTTTCTCCATCTTCAATAAATACCGCTTCACTATCAAAATTCCCTCCGTTAAAATACTGCTCTTCCTCCATCCTTTCTTGCTCGGCCTTCCTTTTTGCAATCCGCTTTTTAATTTCTTCTACGCGTCTATTCTTCATACTGTCTCCTTTCTTTCGTTAAGCTAATTTCAATAGAAACAGTTGTATACAGTTTGTACATATGTATGAGCTAAGAAAGAAAGATATTCGTGTGAAGAAAAAAGAAAGCACTTCGCATATGTGCGAAGTGCTCTTAACGGATTCCAAAGAAGTTTTTCACCTTTGCAAATACCGATACCTTTTCTTGTTCAAATGCTTGTAATGGTACATTCTCACCTAACAAGCGTCTTGCAATATTACGATAAGCCAACGCTGCTTTTCCGCTTGGTTGCAACGCCACAGGTTCACCTGTATTTGTAGCTCGAATAACTTCATCGTCATCTTCGACAACACCAAGAAGCTCGATTGACAATGTACGTACAATTTCATCAACATCTAACATATCCTGTTCATGAAGCATATGACTACGTACACGGTTAATAACAAGTTTCGGTGGTTCAATATCCTCTTTTTCTAAAAGCCCAATAATACGATCCGCATCGCGCATTGAGGATACTTCTGGAGTCGTAACAACGATTGCTTTATCCGCACCAGCTACCGCATTTTTAAATCCCTGCTCAATCCCCGCAGGACAATCGATTAATATGTAATCATAATCTTGACGTAATACTTGTATTAATTCATCCATTTGTTCAGGTGTTACCGCTGATTTATCACTCGTTTGTGCTGCAGGTAATAAATAAAGATCATCAAAACGTTTGTCTTTAATTAGAGCCTGAGGTAAACGGCAACGCCCTTCAACGACATCAACAAGATCAAATACAATACGATTTTCCAGCCCCATTACTACGTCTAAATTTCGAAGACCGATATCTGTGTCAATTAAGCACACTTTCTTTCCAGATAACGCTAGGGCCGTACCAATGTTCGCAGATGTAGTAGTTTTACCTACTCCGCCTTTTCCAGATGTAATTACTATTGCCTCTCCCACAGCTATACAATTCCCCTTTCTAACTTTGTTAAATTAGGTCTAAGATGAGTGAGAAGTTGCAGGCGATCGACAACAATGTGATTGTTCTCATTAATATACGCACATTCTGCCGCCTCCGCTCCGTCTTCTTTCTCTTCCGGAGCCCGCATTGCCACATCACTAATTCGAAGTTGCATCGGGTTCATAACAGATGCAGCGATTACAGCATCCGAATCCCCATAATACCCAGCATGTGCAATTCCTCTTAATGATCCTACGACAAAAATATTCCCCCCAGCGATAACCGTTCCGCCTGGATTAACATCACCAATTAACAACAAATTTCCTTTTACATGTAAAACTTGTCCAGAGCGAACAATTTTGGAAATAGGGACAATTTCTGTTTCTTCTTTCCAAGCTATTGCTTCTGCTTTAGTGATAACATCACTTTCAATTGAATCCACAACAAGATTCTTTTTATTACGAATTAACGTACGAATCTCTTCTTGTTGGACTTCTGTTAAATAACGATTTCCTACTTTCACATGCACTTCAATTAAAGAGCGCCCATCACCATCGTAGTAATGTGTAGAAAGTTTTTCTTCTAATTCCATCAATAATTCTGAGAATGAACAACAATCATCTAAATGAAGCGTTATCCCATCTTTTGTCCCTTTTATCGTTACATTTTGTTGCTTTTTTTCTTCCACTAAAGTTCACCCCACCGATTCAATTCGACATAAAATTAGAAAATCCTTTTTTCTTTTTCTTCCATCGCTTTTGAAAGACGCACTATATATCGTCTCAGTGGGAAACAAACTATCAATAAGAAAATAGCATTTAACAATAAAGTAGAAAGGAGACGATCTGTGAAAAAGACATACGCTGGCATATGAGTACGTCCTAACAAAGTTAAGAATCCATACACATAATACTCTAGTGCTACAACGCTAGCTAATATGATAGAAACAACAATAAATAAATTCAATTGTAGTACTTTCATCACACTATAAACTAAATAGGCTAAAATCGGATAAGCAAAAATATATATCCCGACAAGCTCTGTGTATACGGTATCAAATAAGAAGCCAAATAATAGTCCGTAATAAATCCCTTGAACCGGACTATAATACACTGTAATAAAACATAAGACGATTATAAAGAAATGCGGTGCTACTATGCTGTCTTTCCAAAACACATCCGTTGGAACAAAAGTAGCAAACATATTTTCAAATAGAAACACAAAAAGGAGCAAAAGAGGAAGAGCTGCTCTTTTTAATATCTTCATCATCTCTTCTTCTCCTCCTATTCTAATGGCGCTGAAGGTGTTGCACGTTTAGCAACCGTAATATGCTCTACGTCATTTAAATCAGCGGAAGGTTTTACATAAGCTGTTTTTGTTAAGCCATATGCATCCGGCTGAACTTCAACGATTTTTCCAATTACAAGACCTTTCGGGAAAATATCACCCAGTCCAGATGTTACAACTAGTTGATCTTTCTCTACCGGTGCATCAGAGCCAATCTTTGTGAAAAGAAGTAATTGCTTTTCTTTGTCATAACCTTCAATCAATCCAAAGATTTTCTCTTGCCCTTGTACAATAGCAGAAACGCGATTTGTTCGGCTCATAGAACTTAGTAATTCTACTGATGATGTAAACTGAGATACACTTTTCACTCTTCCAACTAACCCTTGTGAAGTTACTACCGCCATATCTTTCTTAATTCCTTGCTGTGCCCCTTTATCAATTCCAATTAAATCGTACCATTTATCTGGATTACGAGAAACAACAGTAGCTGGAATTTCAGTATACCCACTATTTAACTCTTTTTTACCAGTTAGCTCTTGTAGCTTCTTGTTATCATCTTCTAATTGTTTTACTTTCCCTGATAGACCTGCATAATTATCTAATTTTGCTTTTAATTCTTTATTCTCTTCATACGTGCGCTTTACATCCTCTACATTTTCGAAGAATCCAGCTACGTATTTCGCTGGCTTTTGGAATACACGTTCTACAACACCGACAGTATCTTTAACAAACTGCTCTGGCCATGTTAAACTGTTCCGTTCTTTCAATGAGATTCCAATCAATGCCACGAGAAGAATAATACTAACCAACAAAACAATTAATCTTTTGTTTAAGAAAAACTGTGGCACGTTCACACCCTCTTAATTTCACTGATTTTTATTTTGCAATATTATCGAGCAGCAGTTTTGAAAAGATCGATATTGTCTAATGCTTTACCTGTTCCAATTGCTACGCAATCTAATGGATCTTCTGCAACAAGAACTGGCATTTTCGTTTCTTCACTAATTACTTTATCTAAATTACGTAGTAATGCCCCGCCACCTGTTAATACGATACCGCGGTCCATAATATCAGCCGCTAATTCAGGTGGAGTTTTTTCTAACGTATTTTTAACTGATTCTACAATCGCATCTACTGTATCTTTTAATGCATCTGCAATTTCTTCTGGCTGAATTAGTACTGTTTTTGGTAAACCACTTACTAAATCACGACCGCGAATTTCCATAGGCTCGATACCTTCTGGCTCGCCTGCAGAACCAATTTCTAATTTTAATGCTTCAGCTGTTCTTTCACCGATCATTAAGTTATAGCTTTTCTTAATGTACTGAATGATTGAATCGTCCATATCATCACCAGCAACACGGACTGACTGGCTTGTTACAATACCACCTAGAGAAATAATTGCAACTTCTGTTGTACCACCACCGATATCAACAACCATACTACCAGTTGGTTCCCAAACAGGTAAGTTTGCACCAATTGCTGCTGCAAATGGCTCTTCGATAGGATAAGCATCACGAGCACCCGCTTGACGAGTCGCATCGATTACTGCACGTCTTTCTACAGCTGTAATACCAGATGGTACACATACCATTACATACGGCTTACGTGAGAAGAAACCGTTTGATTTTTGAGCTTGTTGAATGTAATATTTCATCATTGTTGCAGTTGTTTCATAATCAGCAATTACACCGTCTTTCATCGGGCGAAGTGCCACAACGTTCCCTGGTGTACGACCAATCATTTGTTTTGCATCGCTACCTACAGCAACGATTTGTTTCGTATCAGTTTGTAACGCAACTACTGAAGGTTCACGTAAAACTACACCTTTTCCTTTTACATATACAAGCGTGTTCGCAGTTCCTAAGTCTATTCCAAGATCGCGAGTAAATCCACCAAATCCAAACATATTATTTATCTTCCTTTCTTGTTTTCACGGACTCATTTTTTCTTACTTTATATTATAAAAACAGTACGTTTTTTATATCTTTATCCTTTTTGTAGATAAATTTCTACAAAAAACTCATAAATCACATTATAAAACAAAATAAGTAAAAAGCATAGTCTTAAATATGACCTTTTTCCTTTAAACTCACGAATTTATGGTCACCTATTATAATATGATCAAGCACTTCAATTCCGATAATCTGGCCGCATTCTACTAAGCGTTTTGTTACTGCAATATCTTCACGGCTCGGCGTGGGATCTCCTGAGGGATGGTTATGAAGACATATGATAGAGGCTGCTGCACGACGGAAGGCTTCTTTAAAAACTTCCCTCGGGTGTACAATTGACGTGTTTAAACTTCCAATAAAGATCGTTTGCCTATGTATAACTTGATTTTTTGTATTTAAATATAAACAAACAAAATGCTCTTGTTGTAAAAAACGCATTTCTTCCATCATGTATTTCGCACAATCTTCTGGACTTCGAATACTATATCTATTTTGATATTCTAAACGTACCATTCTTCTGCCTAGTTCAAAGGCTGCCATAAGTTGCGATGCCTTTGAAATCCCAATACCATGTATACTAATTAGCTCTTCTAATGTTGCATCTTTCAACATACGTAAGCCATCAAATTGATGTAAAATTTTATCTGACAACTTTAAAACTGTTTCTTCTTTAGAACCTGTTCTGAGTAACACTGCGAGAAGCTCTCGATTTGATAAACTTCCAGCACCTTCTAACAATAAACGCTCCCGTGGCTGTTCTTCTCTTACAACATCACGAATACCGTTCATCTCTCCACCCCTTTATTTGTTCTCTCAAAGAAAACCCCATGCAATTTTACGCATGGGTTACATCAATATCAAATTGTTTTAATTCCCGAACGAGACGTGCAATTGGTAAGCCAACTACACTATAGTAGTCCCCTTGAATATTTTGAACGAAAATAGATCCTTTACCTTGAATCCCATAACTACCGGCTTTATCAAGAGGTTCTTTCGACGCGACGTATGTATCAATTTCCTCTTCTGTTAACTCCCAAAATGTAACTTCTGTACGCTCATAAAAAGTAACCGTTTTTTCTTTTGCTATAATTGCAACACCTGTATACACTTCATGTGTTTTCCCTGATAGTAATTGCAACATCTCTTTCGCCTCATCCTCATTAGAAGGCTTACCAAGAATACGCGACTCATATGTAACAATTGTATCTGCACCTAACACAATGTGATCACTATTATTTTCTGCCACCGCTGATGCTTTTTGCAAGGCAAGCGACATTACAATATCAGAAGGCGATGAATATGCACCAATTGTTTCCTCTACTTCACTTACAACGATTTCAAATGGCACACTAGCTAACTCAAGCAATTCCTTCCTCCGAGGTGACCCTGAAGCTAAAATTATTTTTCTCATATTTTCTCCTTCCTTTCTCACATGAAGCAGAACAATTTATATTAATCGTATCAAAGGAATAGTTTGTCCACAAATGAAAGAAATATTAATTTCTCTAACTAAAATAACACTTCTTTATTGCATACGATTATATTCCTGTCATAGAGAAAGCACTTTGCTCTAAATTCAAAAGAAAAGAAAGAAGTACATGTACTTCTTTCTTACTCATTTTATTATCCTATCATTTCACTTTCTACGAAACAATTTTTTCATACGAGAGTAAACCATCAATAATAACTTGATTTAATTTCGCCAAAGATTCCTTATCCATCTTCCCATCTTTTACTGTTTGTACAGCTACCGACGTATACATATACAGTTTCTTTGCTTCTTCTTGTTTCATACTTTTTCCTTCTTTTTCAACCTTTTTCCATTCTTTTTCAATTACTTCTATATCTTTTGCGCTGCTTTTTCCACCAACTTGTACGCTAGAAGCATATTTTGCTAAATGATTGTATAATGGCTGCACTTTTGTTAAAAATGTTCCTACTTCTTTATCATCTTTCAGCAATGCTTTATCTGTTATATCCCAGTTCTTTTTTAAAACGGAGACACCATCATTTTTATACTTAGTCATTAATTGATTTATAGACTGTTCATCGCTAGCAATACCAAAAACTATTGCATACTTATCACCGCTCGGTCTCAAAGCACCAATACCCCCATTGCCTTTCCATTCTTCAAGAGCTGCCTGTCCCTTTTCTTCAGAAGAATAAAGCCCCCCTTGAACAAAAAATAATTTCATCGGATCCAATGACGTTCCTGCCTGCGCCTTTTGTTTTTCTTCTTTCGGTGCTGGTGTTTGTTCTGCCGTTCCACCCACCTTTGATTCTCCATTTCCAGTCGGCCTTGAAGCAGTTACTTCACTTCCTCCTGTCGTTCCTTGTCCAGTAAGTAAATGAAGCATCCCCATTCCAAACGCCGTACCGATAATAATTGCGGTTGCAACGATTACAATTAATGTATTACTCCACTTCTTTCTGTATTTTTCCACAGACATTGATTTCGCTTTTTGAAACGGAACAACATTTTTCGGTCGTTCACTTTCTACTACCATCCATTCAAATTCATCTTTCTTCTTTTCCTCATACTTCGCTTCTGTTCCATTCACTTTCACTGAGATCGTTCGTGATTGCTTGTCCATACACTCACACCTCACCTCTTATCGTTGTCCGCATCATATCATATTCATTTCACAAAAAAACGAGATATTTGTCAGAGGAATTCGCCAAATAACCCTATATATTTATCTTATATGTATGCATTTGACTTCATTTGTAGAACAAAAAACTAGATAGCAAAGACTATCTAGTTTTTCTCGCAAATATATTTTCGTACTTCAGAAATGAAATAAAGAGAACCTGTTATGATAAAAACATCATTTTCTGCTATCATTTCAACTTTTGTATCAATTGCCTCTTTCCAATTTTCAAAAACTAATTTTGATTCTTTCTGTGAATATGATCCAAGCTTATCAGCAGAAATAGCACGATCAAAGGCGAATGTTGTAAAAATAATTTCATCTGCAATGGTTTCTAATTGGCCTACCATGTTATGTAATTGTTTATCACCAAGGGCAGTAAATAACACTATTACATTTTTATCTTTGTAATGCGCTTCTACTGTTTTCACAAGGCTTTCGATACCTTCTGGATTATGAGCACCATCTATAATAATATCTGGATTACTTTGCAGTTTTTCAAAGCGCCCCACCCAATACGCTTCCTGTAATCCAGTTCTTATTTCTTCTTCCTCAATTAAAAATGATACATATGTTTTTACATACATGACTGCCATAAGCGCAAGTGCTGCGTTTCCTACTTGGTGGCTGCCTTTCATTGTGATTCGCACATCTTCAAAAGAGGCGAAAGGACAAGTGAAATCGAACTGTTCTCCATCTTCACTAGACTGTTTATGTAATGCTGTAAAATGGTTGCCCATCTCGTATAAGTTTGCATGATTTTCCTTTGCAACATTTTGAATGACTTGCAAAGCTTCTTCATCTTGTACACCAGTAATTACCGGCACGCCAGACTTAATAATCCCCGCCTTTTCATATGCAATTTCTCCTAGTGTATTTCCTAAAATATGCATATGATCGTGACCGATATTCGTAATAATCGTGAGAACAGGGTGTATAACATTGGTAGAATCAAAACGTCCACCAAGCCCTGTTTCAAATAAAACAACATCACAGAAATTGAATTTGCCGAAATAGCAAATCGCCATAACAGTAATAATTTCAAACTCTGTCGCTTCCCCTAAATCCGTTTCATCTAGTTTTTCCACGACTGGTTTTACCAGCTTTACAAGTTCAGTAATCTCTTCGTCTGCAATTGGTGTTCCATTCACACTAATGCGTTCATTAAATGATTCGATGTAAGGAGAGGTAAACGTTCCTACCTTATATTTCGCGCCTTCTAACATGTAACGCATATATGTTAACGTTGAACCTTTTCCATTTGTACCAGCAAGATGAACACATTTGATATGACGCTCTGGATTTCCAAGTTCTTCTAACATCCATCTCATTCTTTCTAATCCTGGCTTCATTCCAAATTTCAATCGGCTATGGATCCACCCTATCGCTTCTTCGTATGTATGTATCACGTATATTTTTCCCCTTTCAAAAGACAACTTTCATAGTTCTATTATACGCAAAGAAAAGAGACTCACCAATATAGTGAGTCTCTAAAAACATTTTTACTTTTCAAGATCTGCTAGACGTTGACGAACTGCTTCGCGTTTTTCTAGGTAATCTTGCTCTTTCGCACGCTCTCCTTCAATAACCGCTGCAGGAGCTTTCGCTACGAAACCTTGGTTAGAAAGTTTCTTCTGTACACGTTCTACTTCTTTATCGAACTTCTCAAGTTCTTTCTCAAGACGAGCTCTCTCTTCATCAAGATTGATAAGATCAGCTAACGGTAAGAATAACTCTGCACCTGATACGATTGCAGTCATTGCCTTTTCTGGCGCTTGTAAGTCTGTTTGAATTGTTAATTCGCTTGGGTTACAGAAACGCTCAATGTAAGAGCTGTTTTTCGTAAGTTGAGCAAGTACAGCCTCATCTTTTGCTTTAATTTGCATTTGAACTTTTTTGCTCATTGGCGTATTTACTTCTGCACGGATGTTACGAACAGAGCGAATGATATCAACTAGAAGGTGCATTTCTGCCGCAGCCTCCGTATCTTGTAAATCTTCGCGAACTGTTGGCCACGCAGCTACTGTAATAGACTCGCCTTCATGCGGTAAATGTTGCCAAATTTTCTCTGTTACGAATGGCATGAATGGGTGTAATAGACGCATTGTTTGATCTAATACGTAAGCTAAAATAGAACGAGTTGTTTTCTTAGCTGCTTCATCTTCACCGTATAGTGGAAGTTTCGCCATTTCAATATACCAATCACAGAAATCGTCCCAAATGAAGTTGTATAATGAACGACCAGCTTCACCGAACTCATATTTATCCATGTTACGTGTTACGCTTTCGATTGTTTCGTTTAAGCGAGTTAAGATCCACTTATCCGCAACTGATTTTTCACCAGTTAAATCGATTTCTTCATACTTCATATCATCCATGTTCATTAATACGAAACGTGATGCGTTCCAAATTTTATTAATGAAGTTCCAAGTAGATTCTACTTTTTCCATGCTGAAACGTAAATCTTGACCTGGTGCACTTCCTGTTGATAAGAAGAAACGCATTGCATCTGCACCGTACTTCTCGATAACATCCATTGGATCAATACCGTTACCAAGAGATTTACTCATTTTACGACCTTGCTCGTCACGAACTAAACCGTGAATTAATACATCTTTAAATGGACGCTCGCCTGTAAACTCTAAACCTTGGAAAATCATACGAGATACCCAGAAGAAGATGATATCATAACCCGTTACTAGTGCATCTGTTGAATAGTAACGTTTGAAGTCTGCTGAATCTTCATTTGGCCAACCAAGTGTGGAGAATGGCCATAATGCTGAACTGAACCATGTATCAAGTACATCGTTATCTTGATTCCAGTTTTCAATATCTGCTGGTGCTTCTGTACCTACGTATACTTCACCAGTTTCTTTATGGTACCAAGCTGGAATACGGTGTCCCCACCATAATTGACGAGAAATACACCAGTCATGAATATTTTCCATCCAACGTAAATATGTGTTTTCAAAACGCTCTGGTACGAACGTTACTTTTTCTTCTTCTTTTTGTTGAAGCGCTACTGCTTTTTCAGCAAGTGGAGCCATTTTTACGAACCACTGTGTTGATAAATAAGGCTCAACAACTGCACCGCTACGCTCACTATGACCTACTGAATGCATATGTGGCTCGATTTCTACTAATACGCCAGCTTCTTGTAAGTCTTTTACTAATTCTTTACGGCATTCGAAACGATCCATACCGTCATACTTACCAGCTTTTTCGTTCATTGTTCCATCTTCGTTCATTACTAAAATGCGTGGTAAGTCATGACGGTTACCTACTTCAAAGTCATTCGGGTCATGAGCTGGTGTAATTTTTACAACGCCCGTTCCGAAATCTTTTTCTACGTACTCATCAGCAATAATCGGAATCTCACGGCCTACGATTGGAAGTGTAACTGTTTTTCCGATTAAATGTTTGTAACGATCGTCTTCTGGATGAACTGCTACTGCTGTATCACCAAGCATCGTTTCTGGACGAGTTGTCGCAAGACGAATGTGACTAGAACCATCTGTTAACGGATAGTTCATATGGTAGAATGCACCTTGAACTTCTTTATGAATTACTTCAATATCAGAAAGAGCTGTACGTGTTGCTGGATCCCAGTTGATGATATATTCACCACGATAAATTAAGCCTTTTTCGTATAATTGAACGAATACTTTATTAACCGCATCTGATAAACCTTTGTCTAATGTGAAACGTTCACGAGAATAGTCTAGTCCTAAACCAACTTTCCCCCATTGTTGACGAATGTGAGAAGCGTACTCTTCTTTCCACTCCCAAGCTTTTTCAAGGAATTTTTCACGGCCAAGATCGTAACGTGAAATACCTTCTTCACGAAGTTTTCCTTCTACTTTCGCTTGTGTTGCGATACCAGCATGGTCCATTCCTGGAAGCCATAGTACATCGTATCCTTGCATACGCTTCGTACGAGTTAAAATATCTTGAAGAGTTGTATCCCAAGCATGACCTAAGTGTAACTTACCAGTTACGTTCGGAGGTGGAATTACAATTGTATACGGTTGTTTCTTCTCGTCTCCTGTTGCTTCAAAATATTTGCCTTCAAGCCACCATTGATAAAGGCCTTCTTCAACGGACATATGATCATATTTAGTTGGTAAATTCTTTTCCGTGTTTGACATTATTTTCCCTCCTTAAAATAAAAAATGTCCCTCATCCAAAAAGGACGAGGGACATCGCGGTACCACCTTTATTTACAAACAAATTCATAATTTGCTTATACTCTTAATTTGATAACGGACAAATCCGTCTTTTCCTAATGAGAACTATTCCGTTCAGAAAAGATGCTCCAGGGCTACCTTCTAACATAACTATCTAGAGAATCTCCCAGCTAATGATTCTCCTCTCTGAAGACGTTTCTTGTTATACTCTTCCCCTTCAAGGCATTTATATGATTGTTAATTATTATATACAATAGTGTAAAAAACGAAACCTTATTCGTCAAGATAAATTTAAGACTATAGCTTTTGGAATGAAAAAAAGAAGATAAGTAGTACCCTCTACTTATCTTCTTTATCCGTTCCCTTGCTGGGCAGCTTGTAATTGCGAAAGGAAATATTCTATATTACTAACGAGCCAATGCGATTGTTGCAAACTCTTTACTCCGAGAAGTTCATTTTCCTCATTACGACGCTCTCTTCTTTTCTTATAAGACTGGATTTGCCGAATAAATTGCGATGGATACGTCATATACGCAAACATAAGTAGTTGCTCTTCTTTCGTAAAAGGGAAATTTTTTTGATACATTTGAAACCATTCAAACCGATCACTTCTTGCGATTGGATATGTGTTTAAAGACCGTGAATAAAAACCTACTATATCTTGCACAGGCGTTGCAAACTTCGATTTTTCTAAACTAATAAAATAGCCATTCCGCTCATAGTCAAATAAAAAATGATTAAGTGACACATTACCATGCACAAAAGTAATACGCGTTTTCTCTTTTTCTTTCATCGCATCGTTCCACTCATTTAATTGCTTCGTTGCAAATTCACGCGCTCTCATTACATGATGATAGTACGTACAATATTGCAATTCAAACGGGGACATATACCATTTTGATTCAGATTCTACGAGAAACTCTTCTAACATCTCACCATCATTTTCCCAACGATCGGATATAGTTGTATAATGTTTTTCTAAATCTTCTTCCGTATACGTTTCTTCCTTCACAGTTTTTTGATGCAACATTCCAAGTGTCTGAAACATTTTATGGTATTGATCATTGTCCTCACCGTTTCCTTCTGCACGTTCTAACCAAGGCATTAAATAATAATTATACGTCCCGTCACTTAAAATATAACTTCCATCCGTCGCATGATATATAGGTACATAATTTGAAAAACCTTTCTCCTTCAAATATTGAATATGATGCAGAAAGTTATTCCGCTCTAACTTTCTGCCTTCTATTTTCTTGAGTGCATATGGACCTTGATTCGTATAAATTTTCATTACATTTCCGTGCTCTTCCATATGCTGCGTATCCAATCTATATTGCCTCACGATAGGTTCATAGTGATTTCGCAACTCAATATCCATACGAATAACCCTTTCTATTCAAAACATAGCCTCTAAGAAAGGAAGTGAGTGAAAACACTCACTTCCTTATTTCGCCTTTACCCTTGAAACAGGAATATAAATAATTTGCCCCGTATTTAAAAATATATCTTCTGTTTGATTGACACGGTATAAATTTTGTACAGACGTTTCATAACGGTCTGCAATAGATTCAATTGTATCTCCTTCTTGCACGAAATAAATTCTTAACTTTGTAAATTCTTCTTCCGGTTCTTTCGTAAATAGTTTTGTTAAATAAAGCGCATTTTCATCTCGCTGTGAGTACTCTTCTTCTTGTTCTTCCTGCTTTTTCGCTTTTTCTTTCTTGAAATCTTTTCGTCCGAACAGTTCAAATTGCGGCGTTGTTTCTTGCTCCTCTTCACGTTCCACAAATTCATGTTCTTCTATTTTCTCTTCTTCTAATTCCTGCTCTTTTCTTTCCTCTAATTGGAACGGTTCAAATGCGTAATCTTCCCACTCATCTGATTCCTTATATGCTGTTTCTTCTACATGCGGCGCCGGTCTATTTTCATCCTCTTGCGCTGAATCTTCTTCTAACTCAGCATACACCGTTTCTTCCTCTTCAACTTCATCCTCGCTTCTCTCTTCATCACACAAACCGGTAATAGATATATCCGCTAATAATTGTAAGCAACCATTTTCCTTTAATTCATAATCAAATTCCTCGATTGATACATATAGCTCTTCAATTACTTTCACTCGATTTCTCGGAATTGATATTTCAAGTGGAAAGGAATGAACAAGTTCATTAACCCCATCTTCTCTTGTTTCTACATAATCAATTGACTTTGCTGGCGATAGTTCTCTTAATGAATACGCGGAATCATCTTTTCGTGCAACATACTCTCCCGTTAAATCTAATTGTCCTCTCACGATTACTTCATGATCAAGCTCTTCTATCTCAACGTCTGGATCTAACGAAATTGACAAAAGTTCTTCGACTTCCTGTCCTTTTTGGAACCACACAGATTCTTTTAATGAAAATCGTAATGAATGATCTGCAGCCACTTCTTTTCCCCCTCCCAAACTATATGTCATTACAGATTTATGTGTGGAAAGCTTACTTTATGAATAAAAAAAATCGCTCCCCTTATGGAGAGCGATTTTCTCTAATACATTACGCTTTTAATTTTGACATTGCAATTTCAGCTGCTGCAATCGTCGCTTCAATATCTGCATCACTATGTGCTGTCGATAAGAATAAACCTTCGAATTGAGATGGTGGTAAGAATACACCTTGTTCTACCATTTCACGATAGTAAGCCGCAAAGAATTCTAAATTTGAAGATTTTGCTGCATCGTAATTAATAACAGGTTCATCTGTAAAGAAAATACCAATCATAGAGCCTGCACGGTTAATATGATGCGGAATGCCATGTTTTTCAGCTGCTTTACGTAATCCATCTTCTAACATTTCAGCTTTACGCTCAAATTCTACATATGATTCTGGCGTTAACTGTATTAACGTTTCATAACCTGCCGCCATTGCAAGTGGGTTACCTGATAAAGTACCAGCTTGGTAAATCGGTCCGCTTGGCGCAACTTGGCGCATAATTTCTGCTTTACCACCGTATGCTCCTACCGGTAAACCACCACCGATTACTTTACCTAAGCATGTTAAATCAGGTGTTACGCCATAATAACCTTGACCACAATTATAAGCTACTCGGAATCCTGTCATTACTTCATCAAAAATAAGCAATGCACCGTTTTGTTCTGTTACTTCACGAAGCCCTTCTAAAAATCCAGGCTGCGGAGGAACAACCCCCATATTTCCTGCTACTGGTTCTACAATTACACAAGCAATATCATCACCGAATTGTTCAAACGCGTATTTTACGCTTTCTAAATCGTTATAAGCTACTGTAATCGTATTTTTCGCTACACCTTCTGGTACACCAGGACTATCTGGTAAACCTAAAGTCGCCACACCAGAACCAGCTTTAATTAATAACGAATCACCATGACCGTGGTAACAACCAATAAATTTCAAGATTTTATTACGACCTGTATAACCACGAGCTAAACGTAGTGCACTCATTGTTGCTTCCGTTCCAGAGTTAACCATACGCACAATCTCAATTGATGGCACGCGCTCAATAACAAGTTTTGCTAATTTATTTTCAATTTCTGTTGGTGCACCGAAGCTTGTACCTCTTTCAGCGACAGATTTTAACGCTTCTACAACACGATCATTTGCATGACCATGAATTAAAGGACCCCATGATAATACGTAATCGATGTATTCATTCCCATCGATATCATATACTTTAGAACCTTTTCCACGCTCCATAAACAACGGATTCATCCCAACAGACTTAAAGGCACGAACTGGGCTATTTACGCCACCAGGCATTAAGTCTTGCGCCTCTTCAAACGCTGCAATTGACTTATCAAACTTTTTCATTATTTAGTGCCTCCTTCTTGTAACCATCTTGCTGCATCTTTTGCATGATACGTAATAATTAAATCTGCCCCTGCACGTTTCATACTAATTAATTTTTCAAGAACAACTTCTTTTTCATTAATCCAACCATTTTGCGCTGCCGCTTTAATCATCGAATATTCACCACTTACATTATAAGCGACAACTGGTAAATTAAAGTTATTTTTCACATCACGAACGATATCTAAGTAAGAAAGAGCTGGTTTTACGATTAAGAAATCTGCACCTTCCATTACATCTGATTCTGCTTCACGGAATGCTTCCATACGGTTTGCCGGATCCATTTGATATGTTTTACGGTCACCAAATTGTGGTGCACCATGCGCAGCATCACGGAATGGTCCATAAAATGCTGATGAATATTTCACAGCGTACGACATAACTGGCACGTGTTCAAAACCATTTTCGTCTAATGCTTGGCGAATTGCTGTTACGAAGCCGTCCATCATGTTTGATGGCGCAATAATGTCCGCTCCTGCTTTCGCTTGACTTACAGCTGTTTTCGCAAGAACCGCAAGAGACTCGTCATTTAAAATAATACCATCTTCAATTACACCGCAATGACCATGGCTTGTAAATTGACATAAACATGTGTCTGCAACTACTACTAGCTCAGGGAAATCACCTTTAATTTGCTGAATAGCACGTTGTACAATTCCATGATCACAATATGCTGATGATCCAACTTCATCCTTTTCAGCAGGTAAACCAAATACAATAACAGAACGAATACCTAAATCAACAACTTCTTGCATTTCAGCTTGCAATAAATCTAAAGACATTTGATATACGCCTGGCATAGAAGGAACTTCATTACGAACATTTTCACCTTCTAATACAAAAATAGGGTAAATAAAATCTTCCGTATGTAAAAACGTTTCACGCACAAGCGCACGCATGCCCCCGCTTTGTCTTAAACGACGATGACGATTAAATTGTAAAGAGTTCATAGATTTCTATCCCCATTCTTTCATTTTATAGATTCACAAACATATTGTAGTAATGCTTCTACAGTATACTCTTTCGGCACAATAACAGACGGAAAATAAAGACTTGCCTCTTTTTCCGTAATAGGTCCTATACAAGCAATTGTACATTTTTTTGTCCATTCTCTCCAGTTTGTACCCTCAAGTAAACGAACAAAACTAGTAACAGTTGAAGGACTCGTAAATGTAATAATGTCTACTTTCCCTAACTTCAATGCCGCTATAAGCTCTTGCTTTTTTTCTATATTCACTTTCGTACCGTATACGATTAGCTCATCTAGAGAAACACCAATTTCCCGAAGTGCAACCGGAATTACCTCTCTTGCTAAATTCCCTTTCGGAAATAAAATACGTTCGTTTCCACTTAATTCTTTTAGAAACTCTTCTGCAAATGCTTCTGCAACAAATGAAGTCGGAACAAAATGAACTTGATAGCCCCTTTTTTCTAACTCTAATTTTGTTTTCACACCTACTGCAGCGATTTTAATGGTTAGTGGTAGTTTCTTTTTTAAACTATCTAGAAAAAAAGCTACACCATTTCTGCTCGTAAAAATAACCCAGTCGTATGAATGTAGCTGCTCTTTGATATGTTGAATTTGCCTATGAGACATACCTTCCATACGCAAAAGCGGAATTTCCAATGGAATTCCGCTCTTTTCTTTCACTGCTACACTCATTTGTTTCGCTTGATGCTGGGCACGTGTAATCAATACCGTTTTTCCAGCGAGAGCGTTCATATTTATTGTTGCTCCTTATTTGCAGCAAGAATGAGTTCTTTGGCGCCTCGCTTAATTAAACGGTCTGCAGCCTCTAATCCTACTTCCTCAGGATTAGTACCCACTACTGTCTCTTTTAATAAAACAGAGCCATCCATAGAGCCGACAAGAGCTGTTAATTCGATTGCATCATTTTTTGTAAGGGTTGCATATCCAGCGATTGGAACTTGGCATCCACCTTCAAGTTTATGAAGAAATACTCGCTCCGCTGCCACTGTTCTTTCTGTTATCGCATCATTAATATGCGCTAACAGCTGCAATAAATCCTTATCATCCTCACGACATTCAATCGCTAATGCACCTTGTCCTACAGCAGGTACACATAACGTTTCATCTAAATGTTCTGTAATAACTTCATCATCCCAGCCCATTCTTTGTAATCCAGCTGTCGCTAAAATAATCGCATCGTAATCCTCTTCTTTTAATTTACGTAAACGTGTATCGATATTTCCGCGAATCCACTTCACTTGTAAATCTGGTCTCGCAGCGAGTAGCTGTGCACTACGTCTTAAACTACTCGTACCTAAAATAGCACCTTCCGCTAACTCTTTAAACGATGCTCCATTTTTTGAGATAAAAGCATCACGAGGGTCAACACGCTTTGGTGTACAGCCTATCATCAATCCTTCTGGAAGTACGGCTGGCATATCTTTCATACTATGTACAGCCATATCGATTTCTTTCGTAAGTAACGCATGCTCAATTTCTTTAACGAACAAACCTTTTCCGCCTACTTTTGAAAGAGTAACATCTAAAATCACATCACCTTTAGTGACAATTTCTTTCACTTCAAATTCATATGGTAAACCAAGTGCTTTTAACTGATCAATAAACCAGTTTGTTTGTGTTAATGCTAGCTTACTCTTTCGTGACCCTACAATAATTTTGCGCATAATTCTCTCTCCTCATTATAAATACCAAAAGTGGAAATTAGATAAACTACTTAATAAAAAAATGTTAACTAGCATTACGAGAAAGGCTCCTACATTCCACAGTACAATTTTCTTCCCTTGCAACACATCTGCCGCTCTTAAATACAAGCCCGCACAGTATACAAATAGAACGACAAACGAACCAATTACTTTCGTATCATACCAATGAAAATTATCTAATTTTGTATATCCCCATATACATCCTAATAAAATTGCTAGTAAGAAAAATGGAACAGAAAATAAATTTAATCCGTAAGACGTAGATTCAAGCTTCGGTAAATTCCCTAACCTTCTTAATCTCGCATTCCACTTTTTCTTTTTTAATAGGCGATATTGCAGTAAATACATAATAGAAAAAATAAACGATACCGTAAACGTTGCATAAGAAATAATCGCCATTCCAACATGCACGTATACAAGTTCTGAAACTAATTGCTCTGCAAGTACTGGCGACATCTTTCCGAGCGGTGTAAAAATAGAAAAAGCGCTTACGCCAAATGCAACAACATTTGTAAAGAAGACTAAAAAGTCAACGCGCATAAATCGATTTATGACTAATGACATCGTAATCAATAACCAAACATAAAAATAAATCCCTGATAATAAAGTTAAAATGGGGTTCGTTTCTGAATCTGTCGCCCTAAGCAACATAAAAATAGACTGCAATACCCATACAATCGAAAGTAACCAAAAAGCAAATCGGTTCGCCTTTCGGTTACTTTGGAAATAATCTATAAAATATAAACTAATGCTACAAGCATATAAAATAATTGCAATATGATAAATAATACTGTTATTTAAAAAACTCATCCGATCATCCTTCCAAATTATAAAGATGGAACGGATGGTGTCCACACTCTTTTATGTTCTACTTCTTCCGCACGACTCTCTACTTCTTCCGTTTCTAAATCGAAAATCTTCGCAAATAACGCTAATTTTTCGCTCGCTCCCTCTTCAGCAGCTATTTCTTTCGCTACTAAAATTGGGTCTTTTAATAATTGATTAATAATACTTTTCGTATGCTTACTAATAACTTTTTTCTCACGATCACTAAGGTTTGGTATTTTTCGCTCTAGGCTTACCATCGTTTCACTTTGGATTGCAAGTGCCTTATCACGAAGAGCTGATATTAATGGAACAACACCAAGTGTACTTAACCACGTTTTAAATAGAATAATTTCCTCTTCAATCATAAATTGAATTTTCTCTGCTTCTTTCAAACGCTCAGCACGGTTTGCCTCCACTACTCCTTGCAGATCATCAATGTCATACAAGAAAGAACCTTCTAACTCATCAATCGCTGGATCAATATCACGTGGTACTGCAATATCAACCATAAATAAAGGGCGACCAGAGCGCATTTTCTCCACCTTTGTCATCATCTCTTTCGTAATGACATACTCAGATGCACCAGTTGAACTAATTAAAATATCTGCTTCTAATAATGCACATTGTAATTCGCTTAACGATTTTGCATGTCCCATATATTTCTCAGCCATTACTTCTGCTTTCGAAAGCGTCCTATTCATAACTGTTACTTTACGAGCACCACTTCCATATAAGTTTTGCAGTGCAAGTTCGCCCATTTTACCAGCACCAAGAATAAGCACATGACAATCTGTTAACTCGCCAAATATTTTCTTTCCAAGCTCAACAGCAGCATAACTAACAGACATCGCACTTTCCCCGATTGTTGTTTCTGAGTGGGCACGTTTTGCTAATGTAATGACTTGCTTAAACAATTCATTAAAAATTGTGCCTGTTGCTTTAACTTGTTGCGCTTCTAAGAAGCTATCTTTTATTTGACCTAAAATCTGCGTTTCTCCGACTACCATTGAATCTAAACCGCACGTTACGCGGAATAAATGATCTATTGCACCATCTTGTTCAAAAATAGTTAAATATGGCGCAACTTCTTCTATTTCAAGCTGAAACCAATCAGCTAAAAACTTCTTAATATAATACCGTCCCGTGTGTAATTGATCGACAACAGCATAAATCTCAGTGCGATTACAAGTTGATACAATGACATTCTCTAACACGCTCTTTTGATTTTGTAATGTAGTCATCGCTCGCTCTAGTTCTGCTGCCTGAAATGTGAGTTTCTCACGAAATTCTACAGGGGCTGTTCGATAATTTACACTAACAACAAGAATATGCACGCAGCATGTCCCCCTTCACCCGTTTTATCACTTTATCTACTATCATAATACAACTTTCCTCTTATGAATCTGACAATCGTGTGAACAACCGATTATTTTTTAATTATTCTCCGTATGTAATAAAGGAGATTCAGTAACACTAATAAAAAAACTTCTACTTTATAATGATTATAAATTAATAACTCTATTTGTACGTTACCAAAAAAAGCCCTCATAATCAAGTGATGGAAACTATTCCATATAAATTATAACATCATCTTCCCTATCTTCTTTCATCATGAAGGAAAATATGTATGATTGTTCCAAAATGTAACAAAGACTTTCTCAATACAATGTATTTGACATTGTATTTCTTTTCCGTTATATTAGTTTTACAAAATTAAATTGCGCACAACTTAATTAGAAGGGAGTTATTTATGACAGAAAACTCTTTGCATCTAGATAACCAACTTTGTTTTTCTATTTACGCCTGCTCTAGAGAGGTTACTCGTTTTTATCGACCTTATTTAGAAGAAATGGGTATTACGTATCCCCAGTACATTACTTTACTCGTACTATGGGAGCAAGATGGACTAACAGTAAAAGAAATTGGAAAACGTCTATTTTTAGATTCTGGTACGTTAACACCTATGTTAAAACGAATGGAATCATTAAAACTTGTAAAACGTGTTCGTTCCAAAGAAGACGAGCGAAAAGTTTGTATTGAATTAACAGAACAAGGCAAAGATTTAAAGGAAAAGGCTTGTTCATTACCGACAACGATGGCTACAAACTTAGGAATTACAGAGCAAGAATATCTCTCTTTATTAATTCAACTAAATAAACTAATTGACACAATGAAAACAATTAATGATGGAAAAGGGGAATAAATATGGATAAATTATATACTGCTTCAGTAACAGCAACAGGTGGAAGAAATGGGAAAGTAGTTTCAGATGATGGCATATTAAATCTTGATGTAAAAATGCCGAAAGCACTAGGTGGTGCAGGCGGAGAAGCAACAAATCCAGAACAACTATTTGCAGCTGGTTATGCAGCTTGTTTCGATAGTGCATTACAACTTGTCATTCGTACAAAACGTATGAAAGTAGAAAGTACAGAAGTAACTGCTCACGTTTCTATCGGAAAAGATACAGATGGTGGTTTCGGTCTATCTGCTGTACTTGATGTACATGTGGCTGGCGTTTCACATAGCGAAGCACAAGAACTTGTAGAAGCGGCTCACGGTGTATGTCCTTACTCGAAAGCAACACGAGGAAATATTGAAGTTACATTAAACGTACGCTAAAAAATTTAGCAAAACAAAAACGCGCGACATTCGTCACGCGTTTTTTGTTTTTGTAAATTTATGAATTGCTTTCCACGCTTCTTCTTTTCCAAGTCCTGTTTCAGAAGAGAATAGAACAATTTCATCGCCAATTTCAACAGCAAGCGTTTCTTTTACAACTTTTAAATGCTTTTGCCATTTCCCTTTCGGAATTTTATCGGCTTTCGTCGCAATAATAATTGTTGGGATTTCATAATGCTTTAAGAAATCATACATCATCACGTCATCACTTGTTGGTTGGTGACGTAAATCAACTACTAATACAGCTGCGTCTAATTGCTCACGAGTTGTAAAGTACGTTTCAATCATTTTCCCCCATGCAGCGCGCTCCGATTTAGATACTTTTGCATATCCGTAACCTGGAACATCAACAAAGTGCATCATCTCATTGATTAAGAAAAAGTTCAGCGTTTGCGTTTTTCCTGGTTTAGAAGAAATACGCACTAACTTTTTACGATTTAAAATTTTATTAATAAAGGAAGACTTCCCCACATTTGAACGACCTGCTAATGCAATTTCTGGTAAATCACTGTCTGGATATTGTTCTGGTTTAACAGCACTAATTACAATATCTGCTTTTGTTACTTTCATTGTTTCACTCCTACTAATGCGTGCTCCAATACTTCATCTAAATGAGATGCAAGCACAAACGTAAGGTTTTCTTTTACGCTCTCTGGAATATCATCTAAATCTTTCTCGTTTTCTGCTGGCAAAATAATTTTTGTTAAGCCTGCGCGGTGAGCACTTAATGTTTTTTCTTTTAAACCACCAATTGGTAATACACGACCACGAAGTGTAATTTCACCTGTCATACCCACTTCTTTACTTACAGGAATACCTGTTAGCGCAGAAATAAGTGCCGTTGCCATCGTAATACCTGCTGACGGTCCGTCTTTTGGAACTGCTCCTTCTGGAACGTGAATATGAATATCATTTTTCTCATGGAAATTCGGATCAATCTGAAGCTCTTCTGCACGAGAACGTATATAACTAAATGCAGCTTGTGCTGATTCTTTCATAACATCCCCAAGTTTCCCTGTTAAAATTAGTTTCCCTTTTCCTGGCGCTACAGAAACTTCAATGGCAAGTGTATCGCCGCCTGCTGCTGTGTAAGCTAGACCTGTTGCCATACCAACTTGGTCTGTTTTTTCAGCTTGCCCATAACGGAATATGTGTTTACCAAGTAAATCAACAATCTTTTTCTCTGTCACAACGATACGTTTACGTTCTGCTGTAACGATAATCTTCGCTACTTTACGGCAAACTTTTGCAATTTGGCGCTCTAGCGTACGAACACCAGCCTCACGTGTATAATAACGAATAATCTCAAGCAGCGCTTCATCACGCACTTGTAAATTACCTTTTCGTAAGCCATGTTCTTTTAATTGTTTCGGCAATAAATGCTCACGAGCAATGTGTACTTTTTCAAGTTCTGTATAGCCAGCAATCGAAATGATTTCCATACGGTCAAGTAATGGACCTGGAATACTTGAAAGTGTATTAGCAGTTGCTACAAACATAACTTTTGATAGATCATATGGTTCTTCAATGTAATGATCACTGAAGTTATGGTTTTGTTCTGGATCTAATACTTCAAGTAATGCCGCTGATGGATCTCCACGGAAATCGTTAGACATTTTATCAATCTCATCTAATAAGAAGACTGGATTAACTGTTTTCGCCTTTTTCATACCTTGAATAATGCGTCCTGGCATTGCTCCAACATATGTACGGCGGTGACCACGAATTTCAGATTCATCACGCACACCACCAAGAGATACACGGACGAAGTTACGATTCAATGATGTTGCAATTGAACGCGCTAACGAAGTTTTGCCGACCCCAGGAGGGCCTACTAAACAAAGGATAGGTCCTTTTAATGAATTCGTTAACTTCTGTACAGCTAAATATTCAAGTACACGCTCTTTCACTTTTTCAAGACCGTAATGATCGTTATTTAAAATCTCTTCCGAATGAGCAAGGTCAATTATATCTTCTGTTGCCTCTGTCCACGGAAGCGCTAATAACCAATCAATATAATTGCGAATAACACCACTCTCCGCAGAACTTGCTGGTAACTTTTCATAACGATCTAATTCTTTCAGCGCAGCCTTCATTGTTTCTTCCGGCATTCCTGACTGTTCAATTTTCTCACGAAGTTCTTCTACTTCTCCGCCCTTGCCTTCTTTGTCGCCAAGTTCAGTTTGAATCGCCTTCATTTGCTCACGTAAGAAATATTCTTTTTGCGTGCGCTCCATGGAACGTTTCACTTTTTGCCCAATTTTCTTTTCTAGGCTAAGTAACTCTTGTTCATCTTGAATAATTGAAATAAGTGTTTGTAATCGTTCTTTTACAGATACAATCTCTAGAATCTCTTGTTTCTGCTTCGTTTTAATTGGCAAGTGAGAAGCAATTAGATCAGCTAATCTCCCTGGTTCTTCCACATCAGCTACCGTTGCAAATGTTTCATTTGAAACTTTTTTCGAAACTTTAATATATTGTTCGAAATGCTCCAGTAACGTACGCATAAAAGCTTTCTCTTCTAAATCATCTTCTACTTCTTCAGTTACCGTTTTAATAGACACTTGTACTACATTTTCTTCTTCGATAAACTCTATTACTTCTGCTCTATGTAAACCTTCCACAAGGACACGAAGCGTACCGTTCGGCAATTTTAACATTTGCTTCACTTTCGCCACCGTACCTACACTATATATGTCATCTTCTTTCGGATCATCGATATTCATTTCTTTTTGCATTGCTAAAAAGATGATATTTTCATCCATTGCCGCCTGCTCTAGTGCTTGTATCGATTTATCACGTCCTACATCAAGATGCAAAACCATCGTTGGATATACGAGAACGCCTCTTAATGGTAGGAGGGGCACGATTCTTTCGTTCGTATTCATACTAGACATAGCACCTCCATAATAAATTAAACTCCTGTTCAACTATTTTATATTACAATACACCTAGATGCAATTGCTGAGATTCCGCGCAATTGTAAATAGCTTGTTTTTCTACCTCACGAAAAGAAAAAAGACTCCGATTAAGCATACAAACTTAAACGAAGTCTGGCAAATTTTATTATTGTTTATTTTTACATAGATTGTGCATCTGTTTCGTCTACGTGAGTATGTACATCTAGCTCTCTATGCATATTTTCTTGCATAAACGTTAACTCAAATACTTCTTTTAACTTACGAACAGGAATAATTTCAATTCCCTTGATCGTATACAAAAATGGTTGCATATTTTCAGCAGGAATAATGACTTTCTTAGCTCCCGCTTTTTTCGCAGCTTTTATTTTTGCGTACACGCCACCAATAGGCTTTACCTCTCCGTGTATACTTATTTCCCCTGTCATCGCTACTTCATTATTTACATACGTGCGGTGCACCGCAGAATATACACCTGTTGCCATAGCGATTCCTGCAGAAGGTCCATCAATTGGGATACCACCTGGAAAATTAATATGTATATCATATCCTTCTGGCAACACATCTAAAGAACGAAGTACTGTTAATACATTATCAACAGAGCCTTTCGCCATACTTTTACGACGAATCGATTTCGTTTGACTACCAATACTTTCTTCTTCCACAATTCCGGTAACATTTACCGATCCTTTATCTTTCGCCGGAATTGCTGTTACTTCAATTTCTAATAACGCACCTGTATTTGGTCCGTATACAGCAAGACCATTTACAAGACCAATCCTTGGAATCGGATAAATGCGCTTTTCATATTTCGGTGTAAGCTGACTCGAGTGAACAACCCACTCTATATCTTCATCCTTAATGAAAGAACGTTCTTCATTTATCGCCATACCAGCAGAGATTTGCACGAGATTAATCGCTTCTCGTCCATTCCTTGCATACATCCCAATCATTTCAATACCATTTTCACCTATTTGCATTTCCACTTTTTCCGCGGCATTTTTCGCTACTTTTTGAATTTCTTCCGTATCTAATTCACGGAAAAATACTTCTAAGCAACGTGACCGAATAGCAGGAGGAATTTCCTCTGGCGAACGTGTCGTTGCTCCAACTAAACGAAAATCTGCCGGTAAGCCTTTTTGGAAAATATCATGTATATATGTTGGGATCATCGTATTTTCTTCACTATAGTACGCACTTTCTAAAAATACTTTTCGATCTTCTAACACCTTTAACATTTTGTTCATTTGAATCGGATGGAGCTCGCCAATCTCATCAATAAACAAAATACCACCATGTGCATCTGTTACAGCACCTTTTTTCGGTTGCGGAATACCTGCTTGCCCCATCGCCCCAGCACCTTGATAAATCGGATCATGCACCGAACCAATTAAAGGGTCTGCGATACCACGTTCATCAAACCGAGCTGTTGTCGCATCAAGTTCAATAAATGTTGCATTCGTACGAAATGGAGATTTAGGATTTCGTTTCGCTTCTTCTAATACAAGACGTGCTGCCGCTGTTTTCCCAACACCTGGCGGGCCATATATGATTACATGTTGCGGATTCGGACCACAAAGAGCCGCTTTTAACGACTTAATCCCGTCCTCTTGCCCTACAATATCTAAAAAGGTTGTAGGACGCACCTTTTCTGCTAGCGGCTCTGTTAAAGAAATCTCACGCATTTTACGAAGCTGTTCTAATTCTTTTTTCGATTCTCGATCAATTGAAACTTTTTGTGTTCGTTGATTTCGAAGTAAATGCCAGAAATACAATCCGACAATTACACCAAAAACAAGTTGAACAACTAAAAATATATTTGTCCAGCTCATTATTTATTTCCTCCCGCAATATTTTATCTCTTAGTATTTCCGCGGAGGAACGTAGCTAAACATAAAGAAAAACAGCAATTATAAAAATTGCTGTTTCCCTTTCGCATTATGCAGATGTTTTTGTATCAAGTACAGTACCGTCTTGTAACACCAATTTTGGCGGCTCATTATCAGCTACTGTTTCTTTTGTAAGAATACACTTCTCGATATCTTTACGAGATGGAAGTTCGAACATTACATCAAGCATTAAGCCTTCAATAATAGAACGAAGTCCACGAGCACCCGTTTTACGTTCAATTGCTTTTTTCGCAATTTCGATTAGTGCACCTTCTTCAAACTCTAACTCAACATCGTCAAGCTCCAATAGTTTTTGGAATTGCTTAACAAGTGCATTTTTCGGTTTCGTTAAAATATCAACAAGAGCATCTTCATCAAGTGGCTCTAGGTTCGCAATAACTGGAAGACGACCGATAAACTCTGGAATTAAACCAAATCTTAAAAGATCCTCTGGTAATACGTGAGATAAAACATGCTTCTCATTTACATCAGCATTTTTCTTCTCAGAACCAAATCCAATTACTTTTTCACCAAGGCGACGTTTAATAATCGGCTCAATGCCATCAAACGCTCCACCACAAATGAATAAGATGTTCGTTGTATCAATTTGAATAAACTCTTGGTGCGGATGCTTACGACCACCTTGAGGTGGAACGCTTGCTACAGTACCTTCTAAAATTTTCAGAAGTGCCTGCTGCACACCTTCACCAGATACATCACGTGTAATTGATGGATTTTCGGACTTACGTGCCACTTTATCAATCTCATCAATATAAATGATTCCTTTTTCCGCTTTCTCTACATCATAATCAGCTGCTTGAATTAATTTTAGTAAGATATTTTCTACATCTTCCCCAACATATCCAGCTTCTGTTAAAGATGTTGCGTCCGCGATTGCAAATGGAACATTTAGAATACGCGCTAACGTTTGTGCAAGTAATGTTTTACCACTACCTGTTGGCCCGATAAGTGCGATATTACTCTTCGCTAATTCTACATCATCAATTTTGCTGTTAGAATTAATGCGTTTGTAATGGTTATATACCGCTACTGCTAGTGCTTTTTTCGCGCTATCTTGCCCGATGACATACTCATCTAAGATTTCACGAATTTCTACCGGTTTCGGTACATCTTTGAATTCTACTTCTTCGTCCTTCGCAAGCTCCTCTTGTACAATTTCAGTACAAAGTTCGATACACTCGTCACAAATGTAAACACCTGGACCTGCCACTAATTTTCGAACTTGCGTTTGTGTTTTACCACAGAAAGAACATTTTAATTGCCCTTTTTCATCATTAAATTTAAACATATTTTCACACCCCTTACAAAGTGCTAACCTCTTGCCTTCGTATGTACACGATAAATGTATCGTATGTAAATACATATTATGTCACTACGTGGCGAGAAATACAAATAATATGACTAGTTATGTACAAATAAAAAATTTTTAAAACTTTTGAAATATGTATATTCGACTTGTAAAGGAACTTTTCCTTCTCCATCGAAAAGTTTTATAAATATATTTCTATATTTATAAAACAAGGCACGATTTTAATCGTGCCTTGTTATTTTATTATGCAGCGTTTTCTACTAAGAAGTCTACAGCTTTACGCACTTTAAGATCTTCAGCTAAAGCGTCTACGCTTCCAAGAGCTTGCTTGATAGCGTCTACTGGCATACCGTACATTTCAGCCATTTTTTCAACTTCTGCAGTTACTTCTTCTTCAGTAACTTCGATGTTTTCAGCTTCAATGATAGCTTCAAGAACAAGATTGATTCTTACACGTTTTTGTGCATCTTCTTTCATTTGCTCTTTTAATTTGTCAGCATCAGTACCTGTGAATTGGTAGTAAAGCTCAAGGTTCATACCTTGTTGGCTTAAACGTTGCTCGAATTCACGAACCATACGATCTAATTCAGTGTTGATCATAGCTTCTGGAATTTCGATTTCAGCGTTAGCAGCAGCTAATTCTACTACTTCGTCACGTACTTTGTGCTCAGCTTCGTGCTTTTTGCCTTCTTCTAAGTTTGTGCGAAGTTTTGCTTTTAATTCATCAAGAGTTGCAACCGCTTCGTCTGCTTCTTTAGCGAACTCGTCGTTTAACTCAGGAAGTTCTTTTGTTTTGATTTCGTGAATTGTTACTTTGAATGTTGCTGGTTTGCCAGCTAATTCAGCAGCATGGTACTCTTCTGGGAATGATACTTCAACGTCTTTAGACTCACCAGATTTAAGACCGATTACTTGCTCTTCGAAACCTGGGATGAATGTACCAGAACCGATTGCTAGAGAGTAGTTTTCGCCTTTTCCGCCTTCAAATGCTTCGCCATCAACGAAACCTTCGAAGTCGATTACAGCTGTATCACCGTTTTCAACAGTTCCTTCTTCTTTAACAACTAGCTCAGCTTGACGCTCTTGTAAAGATTTTAATTCGTTCTCTACATCTTCGTCAGTTACAGTTGTTTCAACTTTTTCTACTGCTAAACCTTTGTACTCACCTAATTTAACTTCAGGTTTCACTGTAACTTTTGCAGTGAAGATAAGGTTAGCATTTTTTTCGAACTTCTCGATGTCGATTTCAGGATGATCAACTGGGAAGATACCAGCTTCTTCAATCGCTTCACCGTATGCTTTTGGTAAAATGATATCTAAAGCATCTTGGTATAAAGATTCAATACCAAAGCGTTGTTCGAATAATGGACGAGGCATTTTTCCTTTACGGAAACCTGGTACGTTAATTGTTTTTACTACTTTTTTGAACGCAGCGTCGATAGAGTTGTTTACTTCTTTAGCATCAACTTCGATTGTTAAAACGCCAACGTTACCTTCTAATTTTTCCCATTTTGTAGACATTTATTCTTTCCCTCCAACTATAATAATGTATGCACATACCTCTATAGATTAAGATCTTCATTATCTCTTTTTTGAAATAACAAATACACAAATAATCCTCTAGCAAAAGCTTTCAGATATAATGTTCCAATCTACTAATTGCCCAGAAGACAACTACGGTATATTTTGTTCGAGAATAATATGAAACATATTAAGTAAGAGAATTACACTTCTCTTCTCTTACAAACAGGCAGTTTTCTGCCTTTTGCAACCCTTACATTATAACATAGAATATGCTCGTTTCAAGAACTGAACGATTCTTTTTCATAATTATACGGGCAAATATCCTTCTCTTTCAACACGTAATAACCATTGATAGGCAATATGAAACTCTTCCAATTCGATATTGTATGCTGCCATAAGCTCTTCTTCATCAATAGCCAATCCGAAACGCTTTCTTCCAATTCTCTCTAAAACAGCTGACCAAATCTCCTCTTTATCCATTAATAGAGCGAATGGGAAAACGCTAATTTGCAATTCTTTCCAATATGTAACCATCGCTTCAAATATATCGGGATAATTTTGCTCTAATCGACTTGATAATTTATGTATAATGTTATTGGATTGCTCCTCATTATGACCTGTAAATGCTGGAATTACCTTAATCGTATTCCCAAACTTTTCTACCTCTATTTCCTCTTCTACCTGACTTTCTATCATTTTATACAAAATAGAAGTTTTCAAATAGGGGTGTTGCTCTTCGTCTATTAAAAATTTCTTTAAAACAGGTAATGCAAGATCTAAGTCTTTTAAAGAAAGTCGCTGAATCGCTCTTAGCTTCTGTCCAAAGTTTTCTCCAAAAATTTCATTAGTAAACTCATCCAATTCAAAATTCGAATCCACTAGCGATGCGTCTCCTTCATTTAGCATACCTTCTGCAAATAAAGCAAGCTGCGCTAATTTTTCCTTTTGATCAGGCATTATATCTTTCGTTTGTAAAACCTTTTCAACAGTTTCAACAACACCTTCATAATCATTTGTTTGAACTAAAATAGTCACGTACGTTTCAAGAATATCACCAAATAAGACAACTCCTGTTTTAAGCAACTGTTCACATTTGTCTTTCGCTTCTTCCATACGTTTTAATTCGAGTAAACAAATAACTGAAGCTAATTCCGTTTGTTCCGTTTCCGCATTATACTGACGTAATATTTCAAAGCAGCGCAATGCATCTTCGAATTTCCGCTCTTTCAGCGCTAAAAAACCTTCATCAATATAGCGCTCTGATAGTTGTGGAAACAATACGACCGTATTTTCTTTTTTATCCATACGTCCGCCTCTTTTTCTTGATTTTAATTATGTTCAAAGTAAATATATCAAATGCGTAATGAGAACACAACATCCCAAAACTATTTGTTTGAAATATAAAAATATTTAATTTTTACATTCCAATACAAATAAATCTCTACTAAAAATTAAAATTGTACAAATAAAAATCCCCAGCAACAAACGCAGAGGATTTATCATTAATGGAAAGCTTTTATAATTGTGGGGTATATTACAAGGGTAATAATTTGGAGAACAATAATTGCCATAACAATCATGCTAAAATAGAAGATTGGTTTACTTCGCTTCATTAAAAACATAATAATAAGCATCGTACAAGCAAACAAACTTAAGAAGAACAAACTTGTTGTCGAACTAAGTATACCACTTGGGACAAAGAACAATAACACTACACTACAAGTACCTATAATTCCAAATAACCATTCCATTCATTCACTCATTCCCTTTCCCTCTCATGGCTGTTTTCTCTAAGCAATCAAATGTTTCACAACATCAACTACATACGTTAATTTCTCATACGCTACAAATCCAAAAGCAACCGTCAAGCCCGTTACAACTAATCCTTTCATCATTTCTTCCTCCTCGTTTTATCGTTGTTATCTTCATTATAGAGGATTAGCAATTTGTTACCATCGAACTACCTTACAGTTACCTTACAGAATTGTAAGATTTCAAAAGAGGATTGAAAAACACCTCATATCGCTTGAGGTGCTTTCACGGAGTTTCTCTATAATCACTTGCAAAATTAACTTTTTTCTCTTGGTTATTTTTCGGAGAATCCACTCTTAAACTAATAGATTTACTAAATAATTTTGGATTGAAATAATAACAAAGATCTGTTTGAGGACAGTATACACAATACACATCTATCTCTTCTTTATTCACTTCTTTTGTAGTGACTCCGCTTGTCGTAGAATAACTAGATCGGAATCTAACTTCTAGTATCCCTCTTGCATTCAATTCTCTATATTTCACTTGTACCCTTTTAAATCTCACGTCTTTATACACTACAAGATCAAACGGCGAATGCTCTGTTTGCGGCATTAAAATCATGTATCCTTTTTCATACAAATCAACTTGTGCCTTTAAAACAGCTAAATCTCCTTTTGTTCTTGTATGATGGTACACTTTTTCTCAGCACCTTTTTACATATTTTATAATAATATTCGTTCCTTTTCTTAACTTACCTCCCAATATTTTCTCATTAAAAGAAAACTCTTTGTTAAAATCATGTTAATATATTTTTGTACAATTAAGAATTTAATTTACAAGGGGGATTATATATGTTCAAAAAAGTAGCTGCTGATGTTTTAGGGTTAAGCGATGTAGGTTCTGTCATTACACCGAAAGATTACGATAAAGTTGATGCTGATGATTACGTGATGCACGAAGATGGAGAGAAAATTTATTTTCTAATTAAATCCAAATCAGATGAATATTGCTTCACAAACAAAGGATTACTTCACCTAGATGGTACAAGCGCAACAAGTAAAAAACGCACACTGCGCCGCTATAGCTATAGTAAATATCAAATTAAAAACGTAGCACTTGAAACTGCAGGAACGATTGATTTAGATATAGAAATTAAGTTTCAAATGGGAGATGAGCATTACTCAATTGATGTTCATAAAAAACATATTGAAGAATTAAAAGATTTATATAAGGCTTTACTTAAAATTGAAGAAATTTCATACGACAACGACATTACATTAAAATATGCACATAAAAGTTTAGATATGGCATCTAACGCTTTCAGCCGTATTTCAAACGCACAAGTAAACTTAGCAGAGCAATTTAAAGAGATGAACGAGATCGCCTTTAACTGGCTTGTTGATACGAAGAAACAATATAATGTGAAAGATTATGGTTTTGTCTTTGACAAGTTTATTAACAACTAATTTAAAACAAACAAAAAAACCTTGTTATCAAAAAGATAACAAGGTTTTCTTAGCGTCCCAGGAGAGATTCGAACTCCCGCTCCGCCCATTTCCGTACTATTTTATATATTTTGATCGCAGTCTTAATATATCTTCTCCTTCGCGAATGCCTGCCGATCCCTTCCTCACATTTTTTACGACAGTCCAATTCGGGTTAGTTTCATCACCGATGTTCTGTACTGTAAAATTGCCATCACCATATTTCCGGTGACCTTCCGCCAATTTCTCCGTTAAATCATTCTCATTTGATCTCGCCATCTTTGCGCCATCTCCCTTTTTTATACGACCTTCTTAAACCATCTAACCAATCACAGGTCCAGTCAATTGGAGATTCTCGTTTTCCGCTTCTATTAATTGTAACACACTACCGGGAATAAGTTCCGATAACTGCTGCTCAATCATACTAGAATGGTAAAGAGTTTTATAATATTGTAAGTAAACAATTAAGAGAATCTGGATATGGATTTGAGTTCCATCATAAACCTATTGATTCTTTAAATTAAATAAGAGGAATAGGGCGCATAAATGGCGCTCTTTTTATTTAAGAAAAAGAAGTACATATGCAACTGCTTAATATCAAAGGAAAGGTCGCAAATATCAAGAATAAACTACACCTATAACCCAAACATCAAATTTTAGACAAACAAAAAACCTTGTTATCTTTTGATAACAAGGTTTTTTTAGCGTCCCAGGAGAGATTCGAACTCCCGACCGTACGCTTAGAAGGCGTATGCTCTATCCGGCTGAGCTACTGGGACATGGAGCGGGTGAAGAGAATCGAACTCTCGACCAGAGCTTGGAAGGCTCTTGTTTTACCACTAAACTACACCCGCATATGTTATTTTCTTTTCTTCGTTAGCGCCGTTGCCCTATCGACAATATTTATTATATGTATAACCATACATAAAGTCAACACCTTTTTTAAAAGAGGATAAATTTTCTTATCCTCTTTTAAAAACTGCTTGTTCAACTAGTTGTCCGTCTAATGTTTCAAAACGAACTTCCATTTGATTTTCATCCATTTCTAATAAAGCAAATGTCTTTTCTACACGCTGACGTGGTAATAAAATACTGCCTGGATTAATAAATAAAACGCCGTCGATTAATTCCGCACCTAATACGTGAGAATGTCCGAAGCATGCAACTTGCGCTCCTACTTCTTCAGCATGGTACGCTAGCGTTTGTAATGTCATTTTCACATTATGGCGATGTCCATGCACAACTAAGAAGCGAATTCCATTTACATCAGTTACAATTTCATCTTGAAAGTTAGCATAATCACAGTTTCCTTTTACAACATGGAAACCTTGCAGTTCTTCATGAGCAGGTGTTAGCTCTGAATCACCGCAATGAATCATGATATCTACTTTCCCTTCATATTTCTCTTTCAACTGCTGTAATTCCTTCACAGAGCTATGACTATCGCTTACGATTAAAGCTTTCATCGCTCTCTCTCCCTTATTCTTCTAAAAACCATTCTGGGATTTTTTCTTCTAACTTACGAAGAGCACGACCACGGTGGCTAATAGCATTTTTCTCATCTGAACTTAATTCCGCCATTGCCTTTTTGTATTCTTCCACATAAAAGATCGGATCGTATCCAAAACCATTTTCTCCGCGGCGTTGTTCTAAAATAAATCCTTCACATGTCCCATTTACAATGACAGGCTTTTTATCACCTTCAGGGAAAGCAACTGCTAATGCACAATAGAAACGAGCTTTACGCTTTTCAAAGTCAATGCCATTTAATTCTTGTAACACTTTATCGATATTTGCTTGATCATTTTTTGGTTCACCAGCAAAACGAGCTGAATACACGCCTGGTTTTCCGTTTAAAGCATCTACAATAAGACCTGAATCATCCGCAATTACGATTGCATTCAGCTGTTTGCTCAAACTATCCGCTTTTAAAATTGCATTTTCTTCAAATGTTTCACCAGTTTCTTCAACTTCATCAATATGAGGAAAATCGTGTAATGATTTTACTTCTAAATCAAATCGCTCAAATAACTCAGCAAATTCACGTACTTTACCCATATTTTTTGTCGCTACAACAACTTGTTTCATACTTTCCACCTCTACTCTATATGAGATACGATGTCGCCTAACGCTTCTTTTTGCATATCAATCAGTTGGAAAATGCCCTGTTCTGCAGCATCAAGTAATTCATTTAACTGTGCTCTGCTAAACGTCGCTTCTTCTCCAGTTCCTTGCACTTCAACAAACTGACCTTTTCCAGTCATAATCACGTTCATATCAACGTCTGCTTTAGAATCTTCTGCATAGTTTAAATCTAAAACAACACCTTGTTCTTCAACAATTCCTACTGACGTTGCTGCTAAATAATCTTTTACTGGAATTTTAGATACTTTTTCTGCTTGTAATAGCTTTTCAAACGCTAATACCATTGCTACATATGCACCTGTAATAGAAGCAGTTCTCGTTCCACCATCCGCTTGAATAACATCACAATCAATCCAAACCGTTCTTTCACCAAGTGCTTCTAAGTCAACTACCGCACGTAATGCTCGTCCAATTAAACGCTGGATTTCCATTGTACGTCCTGTTACTTTCCCTTTACTTGACTCCCTAATCGTACGTTGTTCTGTTGCACGCGGAATCATCGCGTATTCAGCTGTTACCCATCCTTTTCCTTCTCCACGCATAAACGGCGGGACACGCTCTTCAATTGTTGCTGAGCAAATCACCTTTGTATCCCCAACTTCAATTAATACAGATCCCTCTGGATGTTTTAAATAATTCGTATGAATATGTATATGGCGTAATTCTGTTTTCTCTCTACCATCTACTCGCATAAAAATAACCTCCTCTTAATTACTACTCGTTAGTATAGCCAAATTTAAATGTATGATATGTATACAATAAAAGAAGGAGAACCCAAAAAGCAATTCTCCTTTCTTACAAGTATATCAAATTATTCAAGATTAAAAACTACCTGTATTCACGTTTTCTGGACGATCTACAGGTTTTATTAACTTTCCACCCTTTTCATCTATAAGATTTGCTTTTCCATTCACTTCAATAGAAATATTTTTCACACCTTTCTTTTCTGTTAAAGATAAAACTAACGACTTCAGTACGTAATTTGAAATCATATTTTTATCTGGGTTTACAAATATATTTTCATTAAAGTTTAATGTAAGATTTCCGTCTTGTAATTTCGGATTCGTAATAAGCTTAACGCCTGGATTAAAATCATTCAGGAGCGATTGATGAATCGGACCTTTTACAAGCTCATCTATAATTGCTGCATAGTCATTTTCTTTACCTTCCGCAACGCGACGTGTGACTGGTACGTAGTATTGCTGTTTATTATTATTTTGCGCCATGAAATACAATGTGACTGGTTTTGTATTCGTTACATCTGCTACTTGTTCATCATCGAAGTTAATACCATTTGCACGGCTCACTCCTTCACCAAGCGGTGTACCCCCAACAGGCATCTTCGCCAATTTCTCACCATTTATTTGGAACTGCACTTGTTTTATCTCTGTAAATTGCGTCAACGTCCACGCTATAGATTCAACGATTTGACGCTCTTCTTCTTTCGCATAATTTTTCATTTCTTTAGAGAAATCAATAACTGCCGTCCCGTCCTTTTTCAAATCTAAGGTCATCGTTGTATTCGCCGGAATGACTGCACGAAATCCATTCGGTAATAAATCTGTTACCGGTCCATCTTTCACAAGGTATTCTAACGTTTGCTTCACAGTCTCATTTGCTTTCGGAGTAGGTATAGCTAACGTTTGTGGTACAACATAACCATTTTTATCAACAAGGTATAGTTCTCTATTTACCATTTGCCCTTGCTTATCTTTTTTAGCTACTTCTTTCTTCCCACCCTCTGTATACGTAACTTGTTTTGGCGGATCAATTTGTTCAGTTGCTTTCTCCTGATTTATAAAGCCACACCCTGTTAGTAAAACAGCGCTCACAGTAGCACCAACAACCCATTTAAAAGTGGATTTAGGCATGCCATTCCCCCCTAAAATCTAAGTTTGTACTATTATGTATACGAGCTGTTTCACATTTTAGAACAAACCGTGCCTCTTATATAGTGAAACTTTAATCAATGGGGGTTTTGTTCATCCCCACATAACTTCTTTTCTTCCACTGAATTTTGAGGTGGAGGTCTTACTGCGCGGAAAATAGCGGGATAAACAAAAAACTCCTGATTTCTCAGGAGCTCACTTATATGAATTCTACTATTATTCTTTTTCTAAATGAATATGCTTCACATTTTCAATCGGTTGACCGAACCATTTTGATGCAATTTCTTTAAACAAGTCTATTTTTCCTGTTGTTAAGAAGAGATGATCGCTTTGTTCTTCTCCTTCATTCAACATTTTACTATGATATAAGATTGTACTTACTTCACGTGCTGTTTCATCACCAGAACTAATTAGTTGCACTTTATCTCCCATTACTTTTTTAATAACAGGTCCTAAAATCGGATAATGTGTACACCCTAATATAAGTGTATCAATATCGGTACTTTTCAGTGGTTGCAGCGTTTCTCTTACAACTTCATACGCCATTTCACTTTCGAAATTCCCACTCTCTACAAGTTCAACGAAAGGTGGACAAGCTAAACTTTCTACCATAACACGGTTATTAATAGACTTTAACGCCTCTTCGTATGCACCACTTTTCACCGTTCCAATCGTTCCAATAACCCCAACGTGATACGTGTTTGTCACTTTTAAAGCTGTACGTGATCCTGGGTGAATAACTCCTACTACTGGAATTGGTAATTGTTTTTGCATCTCTTCTAATACAACTGCAGTTGCTGTATTACACGCAATAACTAACATTTTAATATTTAAATCTAGTAAATGCTCCGTCATTTCCCACGTAAATTGACGTACTTCTTCTCGAGAACGTGGACCATAAGGACAACGTGCTGTATCTCCTAAATATATGATACGCTCTTTCGGCAACTGACGAATTAATTCCTTCGCTACTGTTAAACCGCCAACTCCTGAATCGATAACACCGATTGCTCTATTCAACTTCATCACCCGTTTTCTCATTCATCATCTTTTATGTTTATCATTATATTTTACACACTTTAAGTTCGCTCACTTCAAATGCTTCTGTATGAAAATTTTCATTTGCCCATGTATAGACTAGGACCTTTTTTATTTTGCTCCTTTTTTTCGTAATTTGCAAGATAGAAAAATAACCGACCTTCTATAAGAAAGTCGGTTTCTTCTATATAAAGTGCATATTCATTGCTCCATCTTTTTTTGAAAAGAAGACATTCCCATTAATAAGAAGAAATGAGCAGCAATTAAAATGACGATTAACATAAAATTAAAACGATAACTATTTGTGGATTCCATAATTTTGCTCGCTACAGCTGGTCCAAATGCCATACCGAAGAAGTTAATTAAATTGTATAAACCAAGACCGACCCCAACTTTAGCTACATGTAATGTTTTCGGTATAAATGTGTTCAATGATACTTGAATGGCAGAATAACTCATAAACGTTAAAATAATCGCTACTAAAATAACTATTAAGTTCCCATTCGGAATAAGCCCTAAAATTAAAAAGCCAACAATCATAAGGACAGACGCTACATAAATCATGTTCACATTTCCAAACGAAGGGACAATCTTCCCGGTAATAAAACTAGATACAATACCAAAGAGTGATGCAACAAACAATGCAATTCCGATAACGAATGGAGACACTCCATGCTCTCTTCCTAACAGCAATGGCAATAATAATAAACTAGCACATAACGCCACATTCATTATAAATCCGACCGCTATTAAACGAAGAAATGGTTTATTTGTAAACAACTCAATATCAATAAATGGATGCTCCGCGTTCTTCATACGAACAGTGAATAAAAATAAGAAAATAACAGATAACACAAATAGCCAACTATTCATATTAACACCTAACAAAACAGTCGTAATAAATACAAATAGTAACGCCGCTCCGATGTAATCAAAATGAAACGCTTCATCCGTATGACGCGCTTCTTCTGGCATAAATTTTATAAGCAAGAAAATCCCCAATACTGAAATAACCATAAATAAAAATAAATATGGCCACCCTAGTGTATTTGTAATAGCCCCACCAACTAAAGGACCAATACCAACCGCTAATGCAATAGAAGAACTAATCATCGCTAAAGCACCAGGCTTCTTAGCAGGAGCGACTAATTTTGCTACCGCAATCATACTAAGCGCAATAAACGCCGCGCCCCCACTCGCCTGCACTAATCTTGCAAAAATGACAATCGTATAAGATTGATTTACAAATCCAATAATGGACCCAGCTACAAATATGATAATTGAAATAATCAATAGTTTTTTTACACCATAACGATCAGCAAGCTTCCCATATATTATCGAACCAATACCGACAAATAAGGAATAACCTACTACAACCCAACTTACTTTCGATTGACTAATGGATAAATCATAAGCCATATCCTCTAACGCAACATTAAATAAAACCGCATTCATCGGTCCTAATAAAACGATAAAACATAATGTGAAAACAAACCATTTTGAATGGTTACTTATATCTTTTCCCATGTGTAACACCTCTCCTGATTATAGTAACTGTAAATAAAAATGAAAAATAAAGTTATTCAGCGCCTCTATCGCTACTAAACAACTTCATCAAATGTATATATTTATCGCGCGACAAACTGGATCCGAAACGAAACATGTATGTTGTTCGATATTCATGGAACTATCATAGTTTCAGCATTACAGTTTGTCAATGAAAAATATACAAAGTAAACTAATTTAGTGTTTTTAGTTTACTTTGTTCAAAAATTGTTATACACTAATTTCGAATCCGATATAAAGAGGGCTGACATGGTTATTCAAATTTGCAATTTCTAACTTAATAAAATAATAAATTTTTATATAGAAGAAACATTACAGGAGGATTATGATGAAGAAAAAAATGTTAGTTGTATTAACGAGCGTAGAAAAATATCCAAATTTAAATCGAGCTACTGGTCTTTGGCTTGGTGAAGCTGTCCATTTCGTTAAAAAAGTTGAAGAAGCTGGTTACGAAGTAGATTATGTTAGCCCACAAGGTGGTTATACACCGATTGACCCGCATAGTTTAGCAATGGCGGAGGGCATCGATTGGGAATGGTATCAAAAGAAAGAATTTATGAATCGTCTCGGTTCTACAATGAAACCGAGTGAGATGAATCCAGAAGACTATGCTGTTATTTATTACGCAGGTGGTCACGGTGTGATTTGGGACTTCCCAGAAAATAAAGAACTTCAAATGATTAGCCGTAACATTTATGAAAATGGAGGAATCGTTTCCTCTGTTTGTCACGGAGCTGCTGGTTTATTTCACATTACATTAAGTAATGGGGAACGTTTAATTAGCGGTAAAAAAGTAACAGGATTTTCAAATGAAGAAGAAAAACTAGCTGAATTAGATCAATTTGTTCCATTTTTAACAGAAGATGAACTCATTAAAAATGGAGGACTTTACGAAAAAGCTGCAGAGCCTTGGGAAGCTTTCGCTGTAGAAGATAATCGTGTTATCACTGGTCAAAACCCAGCTTCAGGTAGTGCAGTAGCTGAATTAGTATTGCAATACGTAAAAAATAACATGTAATAAAAAAGCAGGTTTTCCATTACTATAGGAAAACCTGCTTTTTTACGAAATCATTTGCAAAATAGCAATAACTTCTTTTTCAATTTCCGAATCATCAATTGCTTCTATATACTCTGGTTTAAAAAGTTGATACTTCTTTAGTTGATAAAAATCAAGTATCGCTTTCTTTAACGTAATATCGTACTGAATACAAAAAGAATGATCTATAATACGTCTTAACATCACGTCATCTTGCACCATAAATAATTGTGCGTTCATTTTATTAAAGTAACCTTGTTCCATACCAGCTTCAAAAAACATTTGCAAATTATGATTACGATTTTGTTGCGCAGCGACTAACTGATCAGATAAGTGCGGATATGCCTCTTTCAAATCTTGTAAAAAGACATCTGAAATATACGTCACACATTTTAAAGAGTGAATAAACGTCTTTTGGAAACGTTCTGTAAAAGACATACTTTCATCTTGATTATCCGCATCTCCTTCAAGAAGGTAGTTCATAAAATCTTCTACCACAGCTTCAATAATCTCATCTTTTGAAGAAAAACGTTTATATAAAGTAGCTTTACTAATATCCATATACTTCGCAATTTCATCTATTTTCAATTGACTAAAACTCGTTTTTCTAATAACGGGCTTTATTTTATTAATATAAGTGTTTGCACATGCAACTTTTCTCATTAAAAGAGCCTCCCCTTTTGTCCATACAAGATAGTATAGCAAATTCACAATTAATTATAAATGAAGTCACTATACTCAATATATCTTTTTAGTTTAAGGGGTCATTTATACTATAGAAAAATGCCCGCTACCTTTATAAGTAACGAGCATTTTTTCTATACTTTATTTACAGCTCTCCTTATAGCTTCCCCTATTTCCATACTAGACTGCGGGTTTTGCCCTGTAATTAAACGCCCATCTACTACAACATGCGGCGTGAAATTTGGAGCCACATAAAACAAAGCCCCTTCTTCTTTCAATTTACTTTCTAATAAAAACGGCACTCGCTTTTCTAAATGCACAGCTTTTTCCTCATCATTTGTATAACCTGTTATACGCTTACCGGCAACAAAAAACGAACCATCTTTATTTTTCACACCGACTAAAGAACTTACTCCGTGACAAACAGCCGCCACAATCCGGTTATTGTTGTACATATTTTCAATCAAATTTGCAACATACGGATTACCCGCAAAATCTACAATCGCCCCGTGCCCACCACCAAATAAAACCGCATCATAATCCGAAAAATGAACCGTTGAGATCGGATTCGTATTTTGCAACAAAGATGCAACATGCTTAAACTCACGAGGTATTCCGTTCGGAATAGACACTCTATCAATCGGTACTCTACCACCCTGTATCGACACAATATCAACATCGAACTTAGCTTTTTTAAACAAATTATAAGGAGCTGCGAGCTCTTCCAACCACAAACCAGTCGGGTGTCCATTCATATCATGAGCGCTTGTTGAAACTAACAATATCCTTTTCAACATATCCCCTCCTTACTACCTATTTATGTATGGAGTGTTCTTATCATTCATATAGCAAGCGAAAAAAACGATAACAATAAGCTGACCTTTTGTATAAAATTCAGCTTATTGTTATCGTTTGAATTCTTTCGTACGAAGATGTTCACAACTGTATAGCTTTTATCTCCAACGCCACGCAATTGTTGTATCCTCCATATGAATAGCAGGTATATCAATCCTTAAATACCGCTGATCATCCTCATCAAAAATAGACCAATTTTCTTCATGTAAAAATTCAGGGTCTATGCTTTCAAAATCAAATGCACTATCTTCGTCTACCATCTCACGAAAATATTTTTGGAACGTTTTACTATTCTCGTATAGACGAATTGTTCCATACATCCATGGCATATCTCCAAAAACATCTTTAATTTCACCTATCTCCATATCCTTAAAATACAACTTCATATTTGCACCTTCTTATCCATGAATGACAAGGATACCTCATCATATTTTAAAATAGTTATTTTTAACATTTCTTTCTTAAACATATCTTCCCCCTCACAGTCTGAGATACCTTTTTTAAGTTCAAAATATAAACAAAAAAAATAGCCGACTTTTATATAAAAGTCGGCTGCTTTCTTATAGTTCGAGCTCTCCCATGCGAAGAAGCTCAACAACTGCTTGTGAACGTCCTTTAACCCCTAGCTTTTGCATTGCGTTTGAGATGTGGTTGCGAACTGTCTTTTCACTTATAAAAAGTTCACCTGCAATTTCCTTCGTTGTTTTATCTTGAACCAGCAATTCAAATACTTCTCTCTCTCTCTTTGTGAGTAAAGGTTTAGATTGATACGCTTTTTCCTTCAACTGGTATAACCCTCCTTGCTTAAGCCAGAGCTGTGTATGTGTAAGTTGGGTGTTTATTTAGTCAAGATATTGTATGAACGAAATGTGCAGGTGGTGAATGAAAATGGGCTTTATTTCACATGTTATTTTAGACTTTTATACAGTGCGTACACTCTTTTTATCCACTTACTTTCCAACGCGCCATATTTGTTCTAGCAATATACTTACAACCGTACCTACAAATAAACCATTACCGAATATATATTGCATAACAGACGGCAAGGATTGGAGTGCTCCAGACGGTAAAAACATAACGCCGCTGCCAAATAATACTGCAACGCCTAAAATCGTTACATTCCTTTCACTCATCGGCACTTGTTTTATATTATTAAATCCAATTCCAATTAACTGTACGAACGAAGCCATTAAAACAGCCGATGCGACAGCTGATGGTAAAGATGCTAAGTAACGAATAATACTTGGAAAAAGAGACATTACGACTAGTAACGCACATGCCATTAAGAACGATCGTATATACTTTTGTTTTGTTAAACGTATAAATCCTGCCGTTGCTGGTAACGGAACGACACCTACAGTTGAAAATACAGAAGAGATGATATGTGAAATCCCCCCAACCCATGTTCCATCTTTCAACTGTTTTTGTTCAATAGCCGCTTTATGAATAGTTGCTTGATTAATTGCTATAATAGCTGCCACCGTATTCGAAACTAAAATACATACCATAACGAAACTTGATACAGCCATACCTGTATTCCATTTTGGAAGTCCCCAAGCAAATATATGTGGAAGTTGCACAAAATGAGTTACTTGAGATGGGATTGTCACTTTTCCTGCAATGAGAAAAATAACCCACCCACTAATTAATCCTATTAAAACTGCATAACTTTTGACAAAGCCTTTTCCAAAATTAGATAGTATAATAACGAACAGAAATATACTAAACGCGATCATTGCTGTAAATCCGTCGATTTGAGAAATAGTAGCTGTAATTCCTAACATTCCTTTTAAAAATACACCACTTAATTGTAAACATAATAAAAGTAAAAACGTCCCTGTCACAAGCGGCGTAAATAAAAATAAAATACGTCCTATAAAACCAGTTACTCCTAATCCTATTAAAATAACACCGGAGATTATCATTCCTAATTCTAAAATTTGCAGTGTACTATGTAATTGATCCTGTCCGGCCGTTGCATAAGCAAGTACGGTAAATACACCAACCCAAGATCCAGCCGGCCCATCCGCAATTGGCAGTCTATGCCCAAGCCACCCTTGTAAAAAAGAAGATATACCAACTACAAAAAACGTACGCTGCATTAAATAAAATATTTCTTCCGTCGTAAGATGAAATAATCCGCCAACGACAATTGGTAGTGCGATTGAATTTGCTAATAAAAATATAAACCATTGCAAAGTTCCCATAATATGATTTTGGTTATGTTGATTGTCCAATTTTTTCATCCCTTCTAGCTTTCCTATAAAAATATATTGTAAGAATAAAAAAGAAGAGTTCTATACTCACCATTAGAACCCTCCTCAAAATATTTAAACGATTCTTCTACACAAGATTATTTAATTCCACCTCATTTAAACTTCCAACAACAATATTTCCTTTATACACGACTAAACGTTTTTCTGTTTGACGCGCTACTGCTTCAGCAGCGCATGTCGCATTCGTCAAAACAAAGCTCGCTTCATCCCCTACATTCGGCCATACTCGCTTTCCTTCATTATTTAACGTTTCTTTTCCTCCTGTAATAAAGCGGAGTGCTTTTCCTAAAGACCCTTCGTCACTCCACCCAAAACGCTCTGCTAATCGATTCGCCTTTTGAAGCATATCACCTGTTCCAAACGGTGACCAGTGATCTGTAATGCTATCATTTCCTAATGAAACCTTAACACCTTTTTTATCTAATAACGGAATTGGGATTACTTGTTTACCAATTGGCACTGTTGAAGTAATATCAATATTTACATTTGCGAGTCTTTCTGCCACTTCCTCAGCCTCTTTATCAGTAACACCACCAAGTCCAATTGCATGACTAATCGTTACACGGCCTTGCCATCCTGCTTCTTCTGTTAAACTTGCCAATCTCTTCATCGTAAACGTTCCAAGATTATTCGCATCGTGCAAATGAATATCAACATCCGCATTAAATTCTACTGCGATATCCATAATTGTATGTAATGACTTTTCAATGTCATTATCCACTGTAGCTGGATCTACCCCTCCAACTAGATGAGCACCCATACGCATCGCATCTTTCACGAGTTGCACAGAATCACTGCGCAATAATCCATGTTGCGGAAACGCAACAATTCTACTAGACACTCGATTTTTATATGTTTCTAATGCCGCTAACGTCGCCTCCAAATTACCAAGCCCAATAATCGGATCGACATTACAATGCGTTCTAATATTCGTTGCACCATTTTGCAGTAGTAACTCTAGCATATTTTTCGCTCTATTTTGGGCAGTCGCTAATTGCTTTGGTAAAATTTTTTCTTCTTCATTAAAACGTGTAAAAATACTTTCTGCTGGCATACAAGCTTTCCATGGGCCACTATAATATGTTTTATCAATGTGAATATGCATCTCTTTGAAAGCTGGCAACATTAATAAGTGCTTAGCATCAAAAGTTACTATATCTTCCTCTTGAATAATCCCTTTTATAATTTTTTTAATTCGACCATCTTCAATAAGTAAACTGCATAATTCTGTTTCTGTTTGTGAAATTCTCTCTTCTTCATATGTATATCCTGATTCAAGCATTACGTTATTCAACCAATATACTGTCATCTCTATTTCCCCACCCTTTATTAAAAATCAACTCATAACTACAAGTTTAATATCCACTGAAAATTAAGACAATTAATACGATCGCTTCTCACAAAAAAATGTAATACACCCCCATAGTCTTCTCATAAATTTCCATATAGAATAAAAGTATGCAGTTTGATATAAAAAGGAGTTGATTGGAATATGTCAAAAAAGTTATGTAAATCCGAAACTGATAAAATGCTATTTGGTATATGTGGTGGTTTAGGAGAATATTTTGATATTAGCTCTACTCTTATTCGTATCATTTGGATTATTGCTGTTTTATGTTTTGGGACAGGATTTTTAGTTTATTTCATTTGTTTATTACTTATGCCACGTTCGTACTAACGGCATCATTTCACATACTTAAGAAGAGCAAATCACCTATAGAATCCTATAGGTGATTTTTTCATGAAGAATATTTCATCGTTAAATGTAATACTGCCACTTCTTCTTCTTCATTTTTATAAATATGCTTCTTATTCGCTTCAAATTGAATGGAATCAAACTCATTTAATTCGTATACATCATTCTCCACTTGAATAGACACTTTCCCTTTCATTACCGTTACAAGCTCAATCGCACCTTCATGATGAGCTTCTGGTTCATATATACTATTTGATCGTAAACAAGCACGGTGCATTTCCATCCCTGTTTCTTTCGTATAACGGAACATCGTTTCTAAATGCCACGCTTGTCCTTCATCTACTGCAAATCCTTCTCCACAGCGCGCAACAGCTACAGGTTCTCCAACAACCATTAATCTGGATAAAGGAATTGATAACCCTTTCGTTATTTTCCAAATGACAGCTAGCGTCGGATTTGTTTCCCCTCTTTCGATCTTTCCTAATGTTAATTTACTAACTCCTGTTTTATGAGCTAATTCTTCTAAACTTAATTTCTGTTCATTTCGAATTTGTCTCAATAACTGTCCAACTTGTTGAATGACTTCTTTCGTTTGCATATCTTCATTTTCTTTCATATATAAAACCACCTTAAAGTATAAAATAGTTTACTTTTATTCACAAAAAGTATATCATACTATACATAATTATTTATTTTCGAAAGGAGTGCTATACTTCATGCGCGCAATTTTATTAGGCCTTTTATCATCGGCCTTTTTTTCTGCAACCTTTATTATCAATAGAGCAATGAATGTATCTGGAACGAGCTGGGCTTGGACAGCTTCCTTCCGTTTTTTATTTGCTCTTCCTATTTTATTCCTTATCGTTTTATTTCGCAAAAACTTTAGGGGATTATGGGAAGAGTTAAGAAAACATCCATTGGCATGGATCGGATGGGGTTCTGTTGCCGGTATTGGTTTTTATTCTTTATTAAGTTTTGCAGCTGTCTTTTCTCCAGCTTGGCTCGTTGCTGGAACTTGGCAAGTTACGATTTTAGCTGGTTTACTACTATCACCACTATTTTTCGTGAAAATAGAAACAAAATCAGGTACGAAACTTGTACGTGGAAAAATTCCACTTCGTAGCTTATATGTTGCATTATTTATTTTACTTGGTGTAATTTGTATGCAAGCAACTGCCGCAGGCCATATTACAATGACTCAGTTCATTTCAGGTTTTTTACCTGTCGTATTAGCCGCTTTCTTATATCCGTTCGGTAACCGAAAAATGATGGAGCTTGTTGGTGGACGCCTTGATACGTTCCAACGTGTATTAGGAATGGCAATTGGAAGTCTTCCTATAACAATCTTGCTTGGTATATACGGATTTTCTACTACTGGCATTCCAACATCCAACCAAATGCTTCAAGGATTTTTGTTAGCATTATGTTCCGGCGTTATTGCAACGATGACATTTTTCTTTGCTACTGACTTAGCAAAAGATAACCTCGCTCTACTTGGAGCTGTTGAAGCAACACAAGCTGGAACGATGGTCTTTACCGTACTTGGAGAAATCATTTTCTTAAATGGTTCACTCCCTGGAGGACTTTCTCTCATCGGAATGATTATTATCATGTTAGGAATGGTTGCAAATAGTATTTTAAACCGTTCTGTTCCAGTCGTTAAACAGAAAAAATCGGCATAAAAAAAGGGTATGGTTCTATAGAGATGAACCATACTCTTTTTTATTGTCCCCCTATTTCGCCTTATCAGAATAGTATTTCATTGGCTGCTTATACTAAAACTTATGTTATAATACGTTTCATGCGCATTAATAGGAGGTAAATTATGTTAAAAAAAGCAATCGCTGAATTTATTGGTACATTTGTACTTGTATTATTCGGAACTGGAGTAGCTGTCACTGGCGGCGGAATTGAAGGAATTGGAACATTAGGAATCGCTATGGCTTTCGGTCTATCTATTGTAGCTATGGCATATAGCATCGGAACAATTTCTGGATGTCACATTAACCCAGCAGTATCAGTAGCTATGTTCATCAACAAACGAATGAACGCTATGGAACTTTGTTATTATGTATTAGCTCAAATTTTAGGTGGTTTATTAGGAACTGCAACGTTAGTAACAATTTTAAAATCTGCTAAAACACCTTTAGATAATTTAGGACAAAATGGTTTCGGAACTCTTGGTTTATCTGGAGCATTTTTAGTTGAGTTCATTTTGACTTTCGTATTTATTTTAGTTATCGTTGCTGTAACAGGTAAAAAAGGAAGTTCTTCTTTAGCTGGACTAGTAATTGGTTTCACATTAGTTTTAATTCACTTATTAGGAATTCCGTTAACTGGAACATCTGTTAACCCAGCTCGTAGTATCGCACCAGCTTTATTTGTTGGTGGAGAAGCACTTTCTCAACTATGGGTATTCATCGTAGCACCAATTCTTGGTGGTATCTTCGCAGCTATCGTAGGTAAATTCATTTTAAATACTGAAAAATAGAATTTTCAATATTTCTGAATAAAAAAAGGCGAGCCCTCATTATGAGGAAGCTCGCTTTTTTTATTCTTTCATTTTAGACTTTAAATTTGTAACTAATTGATCTACCGTTACATTTGCAAGTACGTTTTCCATCGCTTCTTGCGCTTGCATTAAAATAATTTCTAATACTGATTGAATATTAGCTCCTACTGGACATTCAATGTTGGGATTTTCATGGAAGGAAAATAGCTGTCCTTCTTCTACAACTTCCACTGCTTTATATACATCAAGTAATGTAATTTCTTCTAAATCTCGAGCAAGTGTCGTACCACCTTTACCAGCTTGTACATCAACAAGTCCTGCTCTCTTCAACATTCCTGTAATGCGACGAATCACAACTGGATTTGTATTCACACTACCGGCAATCCATTCAGAGGTACAGCGAGAGTTTCGATCTATCGCAAGTAATGTCAGCATATGAACACCTACTGTAAAACGACTACTAATCCCCATCTGCACACCCTCCTTTTTATTCATTCTATTAAAAGACGACTCTTATTATTATATACTATTTTTAATTTATACATAAAGAAAAAGCATGATTTCAATAGGAAATCATGCTTTTCTCTCATTATTGACGCTTTATAAATTTCGCTAAATCTTTAAATTTCACTTTATCTGAGTAATTCATTACCCCGTTTACGTAAATGCGGCTTGTAACAGCATTTAATACCGCAATTGTCGCCAATAAGACTGCTAATGTTATCGTAATTTCTAGCATACCTGCTTCACCAGCTACAATACGTGAGAAGGTAACCATCGGTGTAAAAAATGGAACGTAAGAACTTACAACAACGATAGTACTATTCGGATCACTTAATGATTTAATACTAATAAAGAATGCAGCCATAATTAAAATCATTACCGGGAAAGATACAGCTTGTAAATCCTCCGTCTTAGACACAACAGCTCCAGCAGCAGCATACATCATCGCATAAAGTAAATATCCCGTAATGAAATAAACAAGAAACATGCTGATAACCTTTGCATCTAATTTCGTAAAGTCAATTGGAATACCAAATAGTGAGGCACTTTCTAAATCGACCCAACCTAACAAATATGGAATAAGATAACCACACGCCAATATGACAAGTTGCAATAACGCCGTTGAAACAACCGCTAAAATTTTCGCATACATCATCGTAAGAGGCTTCACTTTCGGAAGCATTACTTCCATTACACGTGACGCCTTTTCAGATGCAATATTCATTGCGATTGTATTTCCGAACGCTACAATAAACATATATAAAGCAAATGTAAAGAAATAGGCAATTCCGAAAGAAGATGTACGATCTTTTATCGCTTCTTGCTTTACTTGAATTTCTGTTTGTAATTGCTGTGCAATTTCTGGTGAAACATTATTTTTGGCAATCGTCACCATCGTATATTGTTGCTTTAAATATCCTGCCATAATTGCAGAAGTTGCTTGGCTTGGAAATCCATTATACATATATGTAATCGATGGAGCCCCACCCTTTTCCGTCACATGGAATAGACCATCTAAATCACCTTCTTCTACTTGCTTATGCAGTTTATCAAAATCATCCTTTGAACCAATTGTTATTTTTGCTGATGGCAATAGCTTATTTAGCTCATCCTTTTGAACTTTATATGTGGAACTCTCTACTACAACTGCAATTTTATCTTTATCCTTATTTTTATCATCGCCTGAAGTAAAATGATTAAATGCAAAAATCCCAAACACAACTAAAAATAAAATCGCACTCGTAATTAATGATTTTTTAGATAAAAATGCTTCCCTAAAATAAAATGAAAATACGTGAGAAAATTTACGCATCGTTATTTCGCCCTCTCTACAAAGATTTCGTTTAACGTCGGCTCTAACATTTTGAATTGTCGTAAGCTAACACCTTGCTCTTGCAACTGTTGCAAAATCTTGAGAGCTTCCGCATCGTCTTGTACTTTCACATAAAGAAGGCCTTGTTGTTTTTCATACGATACATGTATAGCTTCTAATCCCTTTTCATTCTCTACTGTATCTTCAATCGTTAAATTACGGAAACCGTATTCTTTCTTAATATCACTTAGCTGTCCTTTTACGACTGCTTCACCTTTTTTCAAAATACATACATGTTGGCAAAAAGCCTCTACTTGTTCCATACGATGACTTGATAAAATAATCGTCTTTCCGCTCTGTACTTGTTCTTCAATAATACTAGATAACATCCCAGCATTAACTGGATCAAGGCCGCTGAATGGTTCATCTAAAATGAGAAGTTCCGGATTATGAAGAAGAGCAGCAATTAATTGGATTTTTTGCTGATTCCCTTTTGAAAGCTCTCCAGCCGTTTTAAATTTATATTCTGGTATCGCTAAACGCTCTAACCAGTGATCAATAGCGTGATCCACTTCTTTCTTCGACATTCCTTCTAATCTACCAAAATATCGCAGCTGATCTATTACTCTACTTTTTGTATATAAACCTCTTTCTTCTGGTAAATACCCAATTGTTACACCACTATTTCCAAATGCTTTTCCATCCCATGTAATCGAACCTTCATTAGGCGTTAATAATCCGAGAAGCATTTTGATTGTTGTTGTTTTCCCTGCACCATTTCGTCCAAGTAACCCTAGTACTTCACCTTTTGGTAACGAAATTTGCAAACCGTTAACTGCTTTTGATTCCCCAAATTGTTTCGTTAAGTTTTGAATTTGTAAACTCAAGTATAAAGCCTCCCCTTTAGTATCATTCGTACTCTCTTTCAAAGACTATGTTTATTCAAGACAAAATATAGCACCACGCTTCATCCTCTTATATGTAAACATCGTCATTAATCCATCATTTGTTCTATTTAGTTAAAATTGTAAATAACAAATTTCTTTTTGTCAATTATAATTGTCATTACGACAATAAAACTTGTCAAAATAACTATTATTATTTTGCTCATCTTTCTAATATAGGACATACTACTATATATACAAAAGACAATATGCAAATGTTCATATAAAAATATTATATTTTAATATATAATATAAAATGATTTTCTAACATCAAGGAGGATACATATGAAGATGAAGAGGGGCATTACCACTTTATTATCTGTAGCGGTTCTATCTACATCACTTGTAGCATGTTCAGGAACACCAGAGAAAACAGTGGCAAAAGAAGAGAAAGTAAAATTAACAGAACAACAATTAATGGCTGATTTATGGTATCAAACAGCCGGTGAAGCGAAAGCACTTTACTACCAAGGGTACAACATTGGTCAATTAAAGCTTGATGCAATTCTTGCAAAAGGGACAGAGAAAAAACCTGCTATCGTGCTTGATTTAGACGAAACTGTTTTAGATAACAGTCCTCATCAAGCAATGAGCGTAAAAACAGGCAAAGGCTATCCTTACAAATGGGATGATTGGATTAGCAAAGCTGAGGCTGAAGCCCTTCCAGGCGCAATTGATTTCTTAAAATATACAGAGTCTAAAGGTGTAGATATTTACTACATCTCAAATCGTAAAACGAATCAACTAGATGCAACAATTAAAAATCTTGAGCGTGTAGGTGCTCCTCAAGCAACGAAAGAACATATATTACTACAAGATCCGAAAGAAAAAGGAAAAGAAAAACGCCGTGAACTCGTTTCTCAAACTCATGATATTGTCTTATTCTTCGGTGATAACTTATCTGATTTCACAGGTTTTGATGGAAAATCTGTAAAAGATCGTAACCAAACAGTAGCAGATTCAAAAGCACAATTTGGTGAGAAATTCATTATTTTCCCGAATCCAATGTATGGCGATTGGGAAGGCGCTTTATATGATTATGATTTCAAAAAATCAGATGCAGAAAAAGATAAAATCCGTCGCGACAACTTAAAATCATTTGAAGTAAAATAAAAGAGGATGGCATTCGCCATCCTCTTTTATTTTACTTTCTCTGTTAAAGGCAAGATAAATACTTCCACACGTCTATTCTTTGCCTTTCCTTCTTGTGTATCGTTTGGAGCAATTGAACGGTATTCTCCGTATCCAATCGCACTAAATTTTTCTGGTTGTAATTCTTTATTTTGCAGTAATACTTGCATAAAATTAACTGCCCGCTGCGTACTTAATTCCCAATTCGACGCAAACTGCGCATTGGCAATAGGGACATTATCTGTATGACCCGATACTGTAATTTCACGAGGTGACGCTGAAACAAGTAAGCTAGACATCTCTTTTGCAATCCCTAAAGATTCTAATTTCACATCTGCTTTCCCCGAATCAAACAGTATATTTTCTAATATTGTCACCATTAATCCCTTTTCAGTTAATTTAGTTTGAAAAGAAGAGGATAATTGTTTTTCATTAATATATTGATCAATCTTTTTTTGTAATGCTTTCAATTCATCCATCTCTTTTTTTTCTTTAGCTCTAGCTTCTTCTTGTTTTTTTGCTTGTTCTGCCTCAAGGCTACTTGCTGATAATTCTTTTTCATCATTTGGCTTTTGATCACTTAAAAATTCTTTGTTACCTGTTCCCCCAGCTAATTCACTTCGAAAAGCAACTGCCATCTGTTTAAACTTCGCAGCATCTATACTACTCATTGCGAATAAAACGATAAACAATGCAAATAACAACGTTAACATATCAGAATATGGGATTAACCACGTTTCATCGATATGCTCATCATGTTTTTTCTTTTTACCTCTTCTATTTTTCTTACTCCGCATTTTTTTCTGCTCCTTTTTCTAGCTTTTTACGCTCAGTTGCAGAAAGTGCACCTAAAATGCGGTTCTTCATAATAAACGGATATGTACCTTCTTGTAACATTAATAAACAATCAATGATTAAACGTTTTTTCTCAATTTCAGCTGAAGATTTTTGCTTTAACTTATTTGCAAATGGATGCCATAATACATAACCTGAAAAAATACCAAAAATCGTTGCAATAAACGCACCCGAAATAGCATGACCTAACTTTTCAATATCAGTTAAGTTACCAAGCGCAGCTACAAGACCGATAACAGCACCTAAAACTCCTAATGTCGGTGCATACGTACCAGCTTGTGAAAAAATAGCAGCTCCCTTTGCATGTCTTTCTTCAATTGCCTCTAATTCAGATTCCAAAATCTGCTCTAAATCTTCTGCGGATACGCCATCAATCACAAATTTCATACCGCGCAAAAGAAATTCATCTTGAATTTTGTCTAATTGTTGCTCTAAAGACAAAATACCGTATTTTCTACTTTCAGATGTCCAATGAACAAATAATTCTAGCAACTGTTCATAACTTAAATCCTTTTTATTTGAACCAAAAAGAACTTTAAATAGTTTTGGAACCCTTTTTAGTTGATTCATCGGAAATGCAATACATACTGCAGCAAATGTACCGATAAAAATAATTAATGCTGCGGCAGGATTTAATAAGGCTGTTATGTCAGCGCCCTTGACGACCATCCCTACTACCACTGCTACAAATCCTAAAATAAGTCCAATAATTGTTGCAAAATCCATTCCCATTCACTCCTAGTCTATACAAGAAGTTCTCTATTCTCGATAATCGCTACATCTTCTTATGTATATATATTACATAAAAAATGCATTTCATGAAAGATAAGAAATGAATTATATAAAAAAATACTACAAATTCACACATTTTCTGACATTTTCTTTGCATTTCTATTACGTTATGACTCTTATATTCCTTTTCCAACAAACTAGATTTATAATAAAAAAAACATTACACATTTTATGAAGAAGGGACTGTGATTACAAGGCATCATGAAAAAGATAATAATTATTTCTGCCACTACTATTGTAATCGGTATCACATCTTTCGCTTACTTTGGTTCTAAAACACCACTAAATAATGAAGCAAAAGCTGTCGAAAGTCAAAAGCATAATAACCATAAAAAAGAAGAGATTCCTGCTTTTCCAAAAGCTGATCATAATGCAAAGAAAATAGACAATGACTTTTCAGTTGTAACAAATCCAAAATCTAATCTTGTCTTAATTAATAAACATCGAAAACTACCAGATGGATACATTCCTGAAGACTTAACGAGACCAAATGTACCATTTATTAGTCCAAAAGATAAAGAAAAAACATTGCTGCGAAAAGATGCTGCAGAGGCACTTGAAAACATGTTTAAAGCTGCGAAAAAAGAAGGGCTTGATCTTACAGCTGTATCTGGTTATCGTTCATACAAACGCCAAAAATCGTTGCATGATACATACGTTAGACGTCAAGGAAAAGCCGAAGCTAATTCGGTAAGCGCAATTCCTGGTACAAGTGAACACCAAACGGGTTTAGCAATGGATATTAGTTCAAAATCAGCTAAATTTCAATTAGAGCCTATCTTCGGGGAGACAGCAGAAGGAAAATGGGTCGCAGAACACGCTCATGAATTCGGCTTTGTCATTCGTTACTTAGAAGATAAAACAGATACAACAGAATATGCATATGAACCATGGCACTTACGCTACGTTGGTAATCCATACGCTACATACCTATATAAACATCACTTAACATTAGAAGAAGCGATGGAAGACAAAAAATAAAAGAGCAAATTGCTCTCTTATTTTTCTTTCACTCTATTATTGTATTAATTTCTTCTTCCATTCTTCAGGCCATGGTTCGCCTCTTCCTGTTTTTTTCGACGCTTGAACCATCATTCCACGACCTACTAAACAAACCTCTCCTGCTGCATTCTTCACCATATAATGTAAATCTAAAGAAGAATTCCCGACCGATCCTGCCTTTACATACACCTTCAGCTGTTCATCAAAATATATTTGCTTAATAAAATTACATTGTAAATCCGCAACAACGATCATCGTTTCTGATGATGCATGTGTCCACTCTTGCATAAATCCAAGTTCTTTAAACAACGCAATACGAGCTTCTTCAAAATAAGTAAAAGCAACGACATTATTTACATGTCCAAACATATCTACTTCACCAAAACGAACCTTTACAGGGTTGTAAAACGAAAAACCACTTTCCCATTGCTCAAAGTCTTCAATATAAGAAATCCTCTTCATTGTTATCTCTCCTTTTCACCTTTAAATAAACAGAATAAACAGAAAAATACAGTTATAAATATTGCCTCTTCGATATGAAGAGGCAATATTTATTAATAGTTATTATCGCTACCAAAGAAATCTTTGAACGATTGAATTGTTGTATCACGGTTTAATGCCGCAATTGAAGTTGTTAAAGGAATACCCTTCGGACATGATTGCACACAGTTTTGAGAGTTACCACAGTTTGCTAGTCCTCCATCTCCCATAATTGCACGTAAGCGATCTGCTTTATGCATTTCACCCGTTGGATGTGAGTTGAATAAGCGAGCTTGTGATAACGGTGCTGGTCCAATAAAGTCAGACTTACTGTTTACGTTTGGACATGATTCTAAGCAAACACCACATGTCATACATTTTGAAAGCTCATAAGCCCATTGACGCTTTTTCTCAGGCATTCTTGGTCCTGGCCCTAGGTCATACGTACCATCAATTGGAATCCACGCTTTAACGCGTTTTAGAGCATTAAACATGCGACTACGATCAACTTGCAAGTCACGTACAACCGGGAATGTCTTCATCGGTTTTAAGCGAATTGGTTGCTCTAATTGATCGATAAGTGCCGTACATGATTGACGTGGTTTTCCGTTAATCACCATCGAACATGCACCACATACTTCCTCTAAGCAGTTCATATCCCATGCAATCGGAGTTGTTTGGTTCCCTTTTGAATCAACAGGATTACGACGGATTTCCATAAGTGCTGAGATAATATTCATATTCGGACGATATGGAATTTCAAACTCTTGGTCAAACGCTTGCGCATCTGGCCCGTCTTGTCTCGTAATGATGAGGCGGATTGTTTTCTCAGACATGTTGTTTATCCCCCTTCTCTTCACCCTTAGCAGCTACATCGTGTTTTGAAGAATAATCACGTTTACGCGGTTTAATTAATGAAATATCAACGTCTTCGTAATGGAATGCTGGTGCATTTCCTTCTCCCTCAAATTTTGCCATCGTAGTTTTTAAGAAGTTTGCATCATCACGATTTGGGAATTCAGGTTTGTAATGCGCCCCACGGCTCTCATTACGGTTATATGCGCCAATTGTAATAACACGTGCTAACTCAAACATATTTGCAAGTTGGCGTGTAAATGAAGCACCTTGGTTACTCCATCTTGCTGTATCGTTAATGTTAATACGTTTGTAACGAGCCATTAATTCTTCAATTTTCGCATCTGTTTCTAATAATTTTTTATTTTCACGAACTACTGTAACGTTATCTGTCATCCATTCTCCAAGCTCTTTATGAAGAACATACGCATTTTCGTTACCATCCATCGTTAAAATATTGTTAAATTTCTCTGTTTCGATTAATTCATTTTGTTCATATACAGTAGATGAAACAGCATCCGATGATTTAGAAAGACCTTTCATATATTCAATTGCGTTTGGTCCCGCTACCATACCACCATAAATTGCTGATAATAGTGAGTTCGCACCAAGACGGTTACCTCCGTGCATAGAATAATCACATTCACCTGCTGCAAATAAACCTGGAATATTTGTCATCTGTTTATAATCAACCCATAGTCCGCCCATTGAATAGTGAACAGCTGGGAAGATTTTCATTGGTAGTTTACGAGGATCATCCCCTGTAAATTTCTCATAGATTTCAATAATTCCACCTAGTTTAATATCTAGTTCTTTTGGATCTTTATGAGAAAGATCTAAATACACCATGTTTTCACCGTTAATACCTAGTTTTTGCTCTACGCAAACATCAAAGATTTCACGTGTTGCGATGTCACGAGGTACAAGGTTTCCGTAAGCCGGATATTTTTCTTCTAAGAAGTACCATGGTTTACCATCTTTATATGTCCAAACACGTCCACCTTCACCACGTGCAGATTCACTCATAAGACGTAATTTATCGTCTCCAGGAATTGCCGTTGGGTGAATTTGAATGAACTCACCGTTTGCATAGTATGCGCCTTGTTGATATACAGCAGAAGCTGCTGTACCTGTATTGATAATGGAGTTTGTTGATTTTCCGAAAATGATACCAGGGCCCCCTGTTGCCATAATCACGGCATCTGCTCCGAAACTTCTAATCTCCATAGTTTGTAAGTCTTGTGCAACGATTCCTCGGCACACACCTTCATCATCAACAACAGCTCGTAAGAAATCCCAACCTTCATATTTCGTTACAAGTCCTGCTACTTCGTGACGACGTACTTGCTCATCTAATGCGTAAAGTAATTGCTGTCCAGTTGTTGCACCAGCAAATGCTGTACGGTGATGTTGCGTTCCACCAAATCGACGGAAATCAAGAAGTCCTTCTTCCGTACGGTTAAACATAACACCCATACGGTCCATTAAATGAATGATACCAGGTGCTGCTTCACACATTGCTTTAACTGGTGGTTGGTTCGCTAAGAAGTCCCCACCATAAATTGTATCGTCAAAGTGGATCCATGGAGAATCCCCTTCACCTTTCGTATTTACGGCACCGTTAATTCCGCCCTGAGCACATACAGAATGTGAACGTTTTACTGGTACTAAAGAAAACAGTTCAACATTTACTCCTGCTTCTGCCGCTTTAATCGTTGCCATTAAGCCAGCCAAGCCACCGCCGACTACTATAAGTTTCCCTTTCATGCTCTCCCACTCCTTACTGGTTTGCTAGCTGTGGATCGATGAACGCTAATAATGCACTCACACCTACATAAGATAAACCTAAGAAAATAGCTAATGTTACATAAGTAGAGATTCTTTGTGAACGTGGAGATACTGTAATTCCCCAGCTGATGCAGAATGTCCATAGTCCATTTGCAAAGTGGAAAATTGTTGAAACAACACCAACTAAGTAGAATGCAAACATAGCTGGATTGTTTAAAATATCTGCCATCATATCATAGTTTACCTCTTTACCTAACATTGCTTGAATACGAGTTTCCCAGACGTGCCAAGAAATGAAGATCAGCGTAACGATACCTGAAATTCTTTGGAAGACGAACATCCAGTTACGGAAATAACCGTAAGAAACCGCATTGTTCTTAGCTGTAAATGCAATATATAAGCCATATATAGCATGGTACAGTATCGGTAAAAAGATGATGAAAATTTCTAGCGCATACCGGAATGGAAGGAGCTCCATAAAGCCTGCAGCTTTGTTAAAAGCCTCTGCTCCTCGTGTTGCAAAGTTGTTTACAATTAAATGTTGCGTCAAAAAGACACCAACCGGGATGACCCCCATTAATGAGTGCCACTTACGAAACGTATACTCGCGGCCTTTCATGTCCCCATTACCCCCCTTGAATGTTTGACTGCTGTTTTCAGATTAGTTTACAACAATAATGTTTTTTCACTATTGGCATAAGAAAAACTGAAAAAATTATTCGAAATATTTCAGCATAATTTGATACCAAGTTCATTTTACTCCTATTTTTGTCGAAGCGTCAAGAAAACGTATACATAATTTGCATATAATTTGCCAATTCTTTTTTTCTTCTTATATATTCAGATTTTCCTAAAGAAAAATCTGTTTTTATAAATGTGAAATGTTATATAATAATCCCTATAGAAAGAGGGGAATATTGTGAGCAAAAATACAATCGATACAACATCTTTAGAAGATGTTTCATTGAACGCCTTCGCTTATGAATTGCTACGTGAAGAATTACTACCTGATTTAATCGGCAACGATTTAGATGGTATTTTATACTGGTCTGGTAGAAACCTTGCAAGAAAATATCCGCTAGAAACAATTGAAGAAGTCATTCAGTTCTTTGAAAAGGCTGGCTGGGGCACTTTAAGCATTGTTGAACATAAGCGTCGTGAAATGCAGTTCCAACTTAAAGGTACACTCATTGCAGAACGTCAAAAACAAAAACGACATTCTTCTTATCAACTAGAAGCCGGATTCATCGCTGAACAAATCCAAAAGCAACGGAACGTCGTTGCAGAGTCATACGAAGAAAAGAAAAAACGTTCTGACTCTATTACATTTCTTGTAAAATGGGATATAAAAGATCTCATTGAAGTGTAAGCATTACCTACAGTCAACTAGACATATCAGTTTAGTTGACTTTTTTGTATTTTCATTCAGATGTGTTTATTTTAAATCTTCAGAAATTATATCAAAAAACAGAAGACGTTGTAAACTACAACGTCTTCTTATCTGTTAAATACGTATAAATCGTCTCCGCGACATTTTTTGGCATACCCGCTTCGACAAATTCCTCTATAGAAGCTTCTTTCATCTTCTTTAATGAACCAAAATGTTTTAACAATACCTTTTTCCGTTTATCACCGATTCCTGGAATATCATCCAACGCTGATTGAATGACAGATTTCCCATGTAATTGACGATGGAATGTAATCGCAAATCGATGCACCTCATCTTGAATACGCTGCAATAAATAAAATTCTTGGCTATTTCTCTCAAGCATCACAGGTTCCGGTGGATCCCCAATAATTAAATGGGAGGTTTTATGTTTATCATCTTTTACAAGACCTGCCATCGGAATATATAATCCGAGCTCATTCTCTAAAATATCACTTGCAGCCGCTAGATGGCCTTTTCCTCCATCAATAATAATCAAATCAGGTAAAGGTGAATTTTCTTTAAGCGCCCTTGTATAACGGCGCCTCACAACTTCCCTCATAGACTCATAATCGTCTGGTCCTTGAACCGTTTTAATTTTATATTTTCGATACTCTTTCTTCGCCGGTTTCCCATCGATAAAAGCAATCATTGCAGAAACGGGATTTGTTCCTTGAATATTTGAGTTATCAAACGCTTCAATACGATACGGTGTTTCAATCCCAAGCTGCTTCCCTAAATGATCTACCGCTTTAATCGTTCGTTCTTCATCACGTTCAATTAAGTAGAACTTCTCTTCAAGAGCAATCTTCGCATTTTTATTTGCTAATTCTACAAGGTCTTTTTTCTTACCACGTTTCGGCTGTGTTGCTTCTACTTCTAAAAACCGCTCTACTAATTCCGAGTCTATACTTCCTGGAACGACAATTTCCTTCGGCTTAAAATGACTACTGTTTTCATAAAATTGGCCGATAAAAGTTAAAAAACCCTCTTCTGGTTCATCGTAAATTGGAAACATAGAAACATCGCGTTCAATTAGCTTTCCTTTTCGAACAAAGAAAACTTGAACACACATCCATCCTTTATCCACTGCATATCCAAACACATCACGATCCACTAAGTCACTCATAATCATCTTTTGTTTTTCCATAATCGCATCAATATGAGCAATTTGATCACGCAACTCTTTTGCACGTTCAAACTCTAGTTTCTCTGAGGCCTCATACATTTTTGTTTCTAATTCTGAACGAACTTCTTTATGTCCACCATTTAAAAACTTAATAATTTCATCTACAATTTCTTTATTTTGTTCTTCCGTCACTTCTTTCACACAAGGTGCTAAACATTGACCCATATGATAATACAAACAAACTTTATCTGGCATATTCGTGCATTTCCGAAGTGGATACATACGATCTAGCAGTTTTTTCGTTTCATGAGCAGATTGTGCATTTGGATAAGGACCAAAATATTTCCCTTTATCCTTTTTTACGTTTCGAGTAATGAGTAAGCGCGGTTGCTTCTCCGCCGTAATTTTAATAAAGGGATATGTTTTATCATCTTTTAATTGAATATTATATTTCGGATCATATTTTTTAATTAGATTTAACTCTAAAATAAGCGCTTCTAAATTCGAAGAGGTTACAATATATTCAAAATCAACAATTTCTCCTACAAGCCGCAGTGTTTTCCCATCATGTGAACCAGTAAAGTACGAGCGCACACGATTTTTAAGCACTTTTGCCTTTCCGACATATATAACCGTTCCTTGCTTATCTTTCATCAAATAACAACCAGGTTGATCTGGTAAAATGGCCAACTTCTCTTTCAAATGTTCGTGCACTCGTCTCCCTCCATTTCTACATACTTAGCATTTTTATTTCCCCTTGAAAACATACTATGCCCAAACACCCAACATACGTTCTTTTATTGTAACGGAAAGACTGTAAAAAAGAAAATAAAAAAAGCTACCAAATGGTAGCCCCTTTATTTTAGAAGTGTTTAGAAACTAATTCTACTAACGCTTCTTTCGGTTTGTAACCTAACGCTTGATCAACTACTTTACCGTCTTTTAATACGAAAAGAGCTGGAATACTCATTACTTCGAATTGACGAGCAGTTTCTTGGTTTTCATCAACGTCTACTTTTACTACTTTTACTTTTTCGCCTAGTTCTGCATCGATTTCCTCTAATACAGGAGCGATCATTTTACAAGGTCCACACCAAGGTGCCCAGAAATCTAATAATACAACACCTTCGCTAGTTTCAGCTGCGAAGCTTTGGTCATTTGCGTTTACAATTGCCATTTTATTTCCTCCTTCAAGTATATTCTACCAAGAGTATATCATTAACTTATATACGTGGCGAATAATATGTATCGTTATGTATTGTAACAAAAAAATGTTCCTTTATACTATATAAAAATACGGATTAAAAACTAAAAAGATGAGAGACAGGGGATCTCTCACCTTTTTCTATATATAGGGGTACTTCACTTGGAACTCAAGGGTACTTAAATCATGAATGTACTTTTAACTTTTTAAACTCTTCTGTTAAAAGAGGTACAACTTCGAATAAGTCACCGACAATACCGTAGTCAGCTACTTTAAAGATACTTGCTTCTGGATCTTTATTAATCGCAACGATGATTTTTGAGTTAGACATACCTGCTAAATGCTGAATCGCACCAGAAATACCACATGCAATGTATAAGTCTGGCGTAACAACTTTACCAGTTTGACCGATTTGTAATGAATAATCACAGTATTCAGCGTCACAAGCACCACGAGATGCCCCAACAGCGCCGCCTAGTACGTCAGCTAACTCTTTTAATGGTTTAAAGCCTTCTTCACTCTTTACACCGCGTCCGCCAGCGATAATAACTTTCGCTTCAGAAAGATCAACACCTTCTGCCGTTTTACGGACAACATCTTGAATGATTGTACGTAAATCTTTCACATCAACTGTAATAGAAGATACGTCACCGCTGCGAGACTCATCTTTTTCCAGAGTTGCAATGTTATTTGGACGCACTGTCGCAAATAAGATGCCGTCTGTTACAATCTTCTTCTCGAATGCTTTACCAGAGTAAATTGGACGAGTGAAGATAACATTTCCACCTTCAACCTCTAAAGCAGTTACGTCAGAAACTAAACCAGCTTCAAGCTTCGCTGCTAATTTTGGTGATAAATCTTTACCAAGTGCTGTATGTCCAAAGACAATACCTTCTGGATTTTCTTCAGCATGTACAGCTAAAAACGCTTGTGCATAACCATCAGATGTATATGATTTTAATTTATCATTTTCAACTGTCACAACGCGATCTGCACCGTAATGAATCAATTCTTTTGCAAAAGAGGCAACGCTGTCTCCAATTAGAAGACCTACTACTTCACCGCCTTCTGCAATTGTTTTTGCTGCTGCTACCGCTTCAAACGAAACGTTACGTAGCGATCCATCACGAACTTCACCCATTACTAATACTTTACGAGCCATAGATTTTCCCTCCTGCATATATAATTTCGTATTTTATTAGATTACTTTCGCTTCTGTATGGAGCAACGATACAAGTTCTTTTACTTGATCTTGCAGCTCGCCTTGTAACACTTTTCCTGCATCTTTCTTAGGAGGCAAATAGATTTCAATTGTTTTTGTCTTTGCTTCCACATCATCATCTTCTAAATCTAAATCATCTAATTCTAATTCTTCTAGTGGCTTTTTCTTCGCTTTCATAATACCTGGAAGCGATGGATAACGCGGTTCATTTAAACCTTGTTGTGCTGTTACTAAAACTGGTAATGAAGTTGCAATCACTTCTGTATCCCCTTCAACATCACGCTCAATCTTCACATTTGTACCGTCAATTTCAAGTTTTGTAATTGTCGTTACATACGGAATATTTAACGCTTCAGCTACGCGTGGTCCTACTTGTCCAGATGCACCATCAATTGCAACGTTTCCGCCTAAAATTAAATCTGCATCTTTATCTTTTAAATATTCAGCAAGCACTTTTGCTGTCGTGAACTGGTCACCATTTTCTACATCATCTTCAATATTAATTAATACCGCTTTATCACAGCCCATTGCTAATGCAGTACGAAGTTCTTTCTCACTATCTTCGCCACCGACTGTTACAACTGTAACTTCTCCACCTTGTGCGTCTCTTACTTGAATTGCTTCTTCAATTGCATATTCATCGTAAGGGTTGATGATGAATTCCGCTTCGCCATCGTAAATTGCACCGTTTTTAATTACGATTTTTTCTTCTGTATCAAATGTTCGTTTCATGAGTACGTAGATGTTCATTCCATTTACCCCCTTGTTTTTCAGAAAGATTCTATCAATTTTAATTTTCTGTTAATTTATATCAAAAAATAATTGAACTACCTGCCACTAAATGAAGGTTTACGCTTTTCTAAAAATGCAGCTACACCTTCTCTTCCATCTTCACTCGTAAATACTTCACCAAAAATCTGTGATTCACGTTGTACACCTTCATAGTAATGAGACGATTTTGTCGTTTGCAATAATTCTAGTACAGCACGAGTTGTTGCTGGACTTTTTCCAGCAATTTGTTTTGCGACTTTAAGCGTATCATCTAAAAGTGATTCTTCAGAGAACAATCCGTTAACAAGTCCCCACTTTAACGCTTCTGCACCAGTAATTGGTGTACTTGTTAACATCATTTCACAAGCTTTCGCTTTCCCAACATAACGTGGTAAGCGCTGTGTACCTGCAAAGCCAGGAATTAATCCAAGTGTTAATTCGGGTAAACCAAGTTTTGCACTTTCAGTTGCAAAGCGCATGTGGCAAGACATAGCAAACTCAAGGCCGCCGCCCAGTGCCGCTCCATGAATTGCCGCAATAACTGGTTTTGAACATTTTTCAACACGCTCAAACGTAACTTGTCCAAGCTGTGCTAATTCTGTTGCTTGCTTCGCTTCAGTAACAGATGTAAATTCTTTAATATCTGCTCCCGCTGAGAAGAAACGTCCTTCACCGTGAATAACAACAACACGAATGTTATCATCCTTTTCCACTTGATCAATTAATTCAGTAACGTCATGCATAACTTGTGAAGACATCGCATTTGCTGGTGCGTGATTTAACGTCGCCACCGCGATATGATCTTCAACTCTTACAGATAGGAATTTCAACATGATCCCTCCCATTATTGACGATAGCCACAAGCTGCAATAAGTAGCCCGTGTACCGTTTTTGAAAGTGCGACCAGATCATACTTATGATCGCTCATTACCCAATTGGTCACAACTTCATCTACTGTTCCAAAGATCATTTGTCTTGCCACGCGAACATTTAAATCTGCTTGAAATTCACCTTGTTTTATACCAGTCTCTAAAATCTCATCCATAACTTGTAAGTAGCCTTTTAATACTTCATTTATTTTAAGGCGCAAGTCTTGATTGGACTGCCTCAGCTCTAATTGCGTAACGATAGCAAGAGGATCATTTTGCGACAACAGCAAGAAGTGCGTTTCTACCAACATGAATAACTTCGATACAGCGCTTTCAATTCCTGCTGTTTTTTGACGAATTGTTTCGACAAATTCTCCCATCTTCTCTTGGAATAAGGATATTAATATATCTTCTTTATTTTTAAAATATAAATAAATCGTGCCATCAGCTACCCCAGCTTGCTTTGCGATTTTAGAAACTTGCGCTTGGTGGTACCCATTTTCCGCAATCACAATGACTGCCGCATCAATAATTTGATTGTATTTCGGTCTATTTTTCTTCACTTTACTGTCCCCTTCAAGAAGATGACTGAATGAATAGTCATTCATATTCTTATAATACTGACTATTTAGAAAAGTGTCAATCCTATTTTTTCAAAAAGAAAGGGCCTTAGCCCGTTTGCTCATCCTCATTCTTTCTCTTCTCTTCATCTATTAGAACACGTCGTAAAATTTTCCCTACTGTCGTTTTCGGCAATTCATCTCTAAACTCATATACTTTCGGCACTTTATAAGCCGCTAAATATTTACGTGCAAACTGATTTAATTCTTCCTCAGAGCACTCCGTACCTTCTTTTAACACAACAAATGCTTTAACTGTCTCTCCTCGGTACGGATCTGGAACTCCAATTGTCACTACTTCTTGCACTTTTTCATGCTCATATAATACTTCTTCAACTTCACGAGGATACACATTAAATCCACTCGCGACAATCATATCTTTCTTGCGATCTTTTACATAGAAGAATCCATCCTCATCCATGTAGCCAACATCACCTGTATGGAGCCAGCCATCTTGCAATACAGCCGCTGTTTCCTCTGGCTTATTCCAGTACCCTTTCATAATTTGAGGACCTTTCACTACAATTTCCCCTATTTCTCCTGGCGGTAATTCCTCACCAGTTTCAAGTGACATAATGATTGCTTCTGTATCTGGCCACGGAACTCCAATGCTACCTGGCACTCGCTTTTCCCATAAAAAATTACTATGTGTAACCGGAGAGGATTCTGTTAAACCATATCCCTCTACTAGTTTACCACCTGTAACTGTTTCGAACTTTTCCTGTACTTCTACTGGCAGTGGTGCTGATCCACTAATACAAGCACGAATAGAAGAAATATCGTATTCTTTTAAAAGTGGGCTATTTAAAAGAGCGATATAAATAGTTGGTGCCCCTGGAAATAGTGTCACTTTATGCTTCTTAATCGCTTCAAAGACCATTTTCATATCAAACTTTGGAATAAGGACCATTTTGTATCCTTGCATAACACTCAAATTCATAACAGCCGTCATGCCGTACACGTGGAAAAATGGAAGAACCCCAAGAACGACTTCTTCTCCTTCTTTGCAATTATATAACCATTGAACTCCCATTAACGTGTTAGAGACGAGGTTTTTATGCGTTAACATAACGCCTTTCGGAAATCCAGTTGTTCCTCCTGTGTACTGTAAAAGAGCTAAATCATTTTCAGGATCACAAGGCACCTCAACATCCGTATCCACTTCTTTTTCTACTGAATTCCAAAGATGAATCGTTTCACTCTCTGATACTTTCACAACTAAATTCGACTGTTTTTTCTGCACAAATGGATACAATAGATTTTTAGGGAATGGTAAAAAGTCCGCAATACGAGTTACGATAATATGCTCAATTTTTGTAGCAGATTGAACATTCGTTACTCTTGGAAACACTAAATCGAGACAAAGAATTACTTTTGCTCCCGAGTCATGAAGCTGATATTCTAATTCTCTTTCTGTATACAGTGGATTTGTTTGTACTACGATACCTCCCGCAAGTAATGTACCGTAATAACCAATTACAGCTTGCGGACAATTCGGCAACATAATAGCAACTCGATCACCCTTTTCCACACCGAGCTTTTGAAGATAATTTGCAAACCTCTTTACCTTATCATGGAAGTCCGAAAACGTAATATCCTTCCCTAAAAAGTGAAGCGCTTTCTTTTCTGGGTAGCGAGAAGCCATCTGTTCTACATATCTATGAAGCGGCTGAATATCATAAGAAATCGTACTAGGAATTTCCTCTGGATAACTTTTCAACCATGGTTTTTCCACCTTCATTCCCCCTTCAAATACATAAAAAATAAAGTGAAACTTTAATCAGTGGAGGTTTTGTTCAGCCCCACTGATTATTAGCCCACACCAATCGGGCTTTTACGGACAGTTAATCACCCAGCTAACTTCTTTACTTTCGCTGAATTTTAAGGCGGGATCTTACTGCCCACAAATAGCGGGATAAATGAATGTTCATTCATGATGGTTATTTTCATTATATTATAGTCACCATAGCGTTACAATCATAATATTCTGACTTTTTTATAACTATGCTTTACTTCATTAACTTCTTATTATATGTAGAAACTCTCCTAATCTTAAAAGAGTAAGAGAGTTATGGTTTAGCTCAATCTTATTATCGTTAACACTGCTCCTGGAGTAGTTGTTGATAATGTTGCAACAGCTAACAAACCAAATAATTGCAAACTAATTGCACTCCCCGCCGCAAGAGTCGTAATAATTGTCGCACTAAATGATGTCGTTGCTAATGCAGGAGAATTAATAGTCCCAGCAAGCGGTGCCCCATTAATTGTAATTCGTGAACTAACTAATAATGAAGCCGTTATATTAATTGAATATGAAATATAATAATTCCCTGCATTTGCAGCCGTAAATACTGTGTTCCCCGCAGACACTGTGATACCCGGACCGATATTCTGATTGTTTGGAAGCGGGACATTTGTTCCACCTAGTAGTACCGATATTGCTGTACCCGACGTATTATTTGCAAATGCGTACGTTGCCGTTATACTTGTGCCTGTTGCTCCCGTTGCTCCTGTTGAGCCTGTTACTCCCGTTACTCCGGTTGAACCTGTCGCTCCCGTTGGACCTGTGTCGCCTGTCGCTCCCGTTGGGCCTGTTACTCCTGTTATTCCTGTTGCTCCTGTTATTCCTGTCGCTCCCGTTGGGCCTGTTGTTCCTGTTATTCCTGTCGCTCCCGTCGGGCCTGTTGCTCCTGTTGCCCCCGTCGGACCTGTATCGCCTGTTGCTCCCGTTGGACCTGTGTCGCCTGTCGCTCCTGTTGCTCCTGTTGCCCCCGTCGGACCTGTTGGACCAACTTTAGGGACTGTCCCATCGCAACTAAAACAGCATGAATCAACATGTACACCATTTTGATTATTACACCCACAATATCCATTTATGTTATTGCTCCATGAAGACATGTTGATCACTTCCTTTACATTCGATCTTTTTAGCGCAATCACCGAATTAAAAAACACCTATCTAAATGACAAAGAAATACTTTGCCTAGTCGGGGATAAAACACAGATTTCTTCCATACATTCTAGTAATTATTACATGCGATTCACTCTCCTTTTGCTTGTACTTTCGCCTCATCTCCACAGATTATTAACCATACACATTACACTTTCGTACACAGCCAAGTTCCCATTTAAACTTTCCACATTCGCCAATATTTTTAGTAAAGAGGCTTATTCTTCATAAATAGCGACTGTAACATATAAAAATCCGTATAATCTGTTATTTTTCGTCAAAATTTTAAAAATATATTGACACTTAAAATACCCTCATAGTATGATTTTGGTGTTGTAATTGATAACCATTTTCACTTGTGGTGCTAGTTACAAAAAACACTTAATTTGGGGGCAGAAGATGAAGAAAATTCTCAGTATTTTCATAGTAGTTCTTCTATTCGCTGTTGGATGCGGACAGCAAAAAGAGGAGAAAAAAGAAATAAAAGCGGACAATAAAAATCAAGCTATAACAATTAAACACGCTGAAGGGGAAACGAAGTTAGATAAACCAGCGAAAAAAGTAGTTGTACTTGAGTGGGTATATTCAGAAGACTTATTAGCACTTGGTGTTCAGCCAGTAGGGATGGCAGACATTAAGAATTATAATAAATGGGTAAATACAAAAACAAAACCGAGTAAAGATGTTGTAGATGTAGGGACACGTCAACAACCAAACTTAGAAGAAATTAGCCGTTTAAAACCAGACTTAATTATCACAGCTTCATTCCGTGGTAAAGCAATTAAAAATGAATTAGAGCAAATTGCACCAACAGTTATGTTTGATCCATCAACAAGTAATAACGATCACTTTGCTGAAATGACAGAAACATTTAAACAAATTGCAAAAGCAGTTGGGAAAGAAGAAGAAGGTAAAAAAGTATTAGCTGATATGGATAAAGCATTTGCTAATGCAAAAGCAAAAATTGAGAAAGCAGACTTAAAAGATAAAAACATAGCAATGGCACAAGCATTTACTGCTAAAAACGTACCAACATTCCGTATCTTAACTGACAATTCTTTAGCTTTACAAGTTACAAAAAAATTAGGTTTAACAAATACTTTTGAAGCAGGGAAATCTGAGCCAGATGGTTTCAAACAAACAACTGTAGAATCATTACAAAGTGTACAAGATTCAAACTTCATTTACATTGTAGCGGATGAAGATAACATTTTTGACACGCAACTAAAAGGCAACCCTGCTTGGGAAGAATTAAAGTTCAAAAAAGAAAACAAAATGTATAAATTAAAAGGCGACACTTGGATTTTCGGTGGTCCTGAGTCTGCAACATCTTTAGCAACACAAGTAGCAGATGTCATGACAGCGAAGAAGTGATTACACGATGAATAGCCTAAAACATACACTTCGAGCAAGTCTTGTATTCGGAGGAGGAGCAGCTCTCTTGCTCCTCCTTTTCTTTATTCATATCGGACAAGGTCAAGCAAACATTTCCTATAGTATGATTATTGATGCTCTTATCTCACCGAACCAATCGCTAGAACATCAAACTTTAATCATGCTTCGATTACCTAGAGCTGTAATTGCCATTTTAGCTGGAGGCGCTCTTGCTGCATCAGGGGTTATTTTACAAACGTTAACGAAAAATCCACTCGCTGAATCCAGTACAATGGGTATTCACTCTGGCGCATATTTCTTTCTAGTAGCGGCTACAATTTTCTTACCGAAAGGTTTACAAATTAATTCTCTTCTGTTCACATTTATCGGCGGTGCTATTACTGCTTTATTTGTATACCGTATTTCTGGTGGAAAAAAGGGAACCCCACTTAGAATGGCATTAGCTGGTATGGTCGTTACATTAATGCTTTCTGCCTTTACCGGAACGATGCAGCTTTTCTATGAAAATGAAACAGCTGGTTTATTTTTATGGGGAGCTGGCTCTCTTATTCAAAATAACTGGGATGGCGTTCAATTTGCTTTTCCATTTATCATTATTTCTTTCCTAGTTTTACTATTTATGTCTCGTAAACTCAACATTCTCTTACTTGGTGATGATGTTGCTATTTCTCTTGGTGAAAAAACAGCAGTAACACGTCTTATCGCCTTCATTGCTGCAATCTTTTTAACAGCAGTAATTGTTACTGTTGTTGGACCAATTGGCTTTGTCGGCTTAGTTGCACCTCATTTAATGCGCCTTATCGGATACCGTCAACACTTTACTCTTCTTCTCTCTTCTTTCTTATGGGGGGCAGTATTATTGCTTGGAGCAGATGTTGTCGGTAGATTAATAGATCCAACCGGTGCAGAACTTCCTGTTGGGGCAGTCACAGCAATGATTGGATCTCCTTGGCTTATTTACTTAGTGTATCGAATGATGAAGTCGAAACAATATATGAATGATAACGGTGCGAATGCAGCTGGAGCTAGTTCCCGCTATTACTCTTATAAAAAGGTAATCCTTATTTCTATCACACTTTGTATTGTGACGATTGCTCTTGGTGTTACAATCGGTAGTAACACTTATATCGAAAGCATTACAAATGTTATATCAGGTCAATTAACACAATTTGACAAAAACATGATGATAAATCTTCGTTTACCAAGAATGCTCGTTGCTGCTATTGCTGGCGCATGCCTTGCAATAAGTGGGCTTGTTTTCCAAGCTATATTACGAAACCCACTTGCCGATCCTTCTATTATTGGTATTTCATCGGGAGCTGGTGTCGGTGCTTTAACTATTATGTATGTCTTTCCTACACTTCCTGGTTTCTTCCTACCAATTGGTGCATTTATCGGAGGACTACTTGCAGTAGGAATTGTCCTCTTCTTCTCATGGAAATCAGGGTTTAGCCCAACAGCTCTTGCTTTAATAGGAATTGGTATTTCTGCACTTGGCTCAGCAATTATTCAAATCTTTATCGTTAGAGCCAATTTGAATGTTGCCGCTGCTTTAACATGGTTATCTGGCAGCACGTATGCAAGAGGATGGAATCACTTAGAAAATATCATTCTATATCCATCTCTAATTCTTGTATTCATTATCTTTTTCTTAATAAAACAACTTGACGTTCTCGTACTTGGAGACGATTTAGCAACTGGACTTGGGCAACCAGTAAATAAAACACGGCTTGCTCTAATTGTGCTAGCGACACTACTTGCATCAGTAAATATCGCTGCTGTCGGTACGATTGCCTTTCTAGGCCTTGTCGCACCTCACTTAGCAAGAATTGTTGTTGGTATAAATCATCAAAGACTATTCGTTTGCTCAGCACTGTTTGGAGCAATCCTTCTTGCCATCGCTGACTTACTCGGCCGAACAATTGCATACCCAAAAGAAATTCCTTCTGGACTTGTCGTTGCTGTACTTGGAGCACCTTATTTCTTATGGTTGATGAGGCAGAGCGGGAAGAAGGTTAATTAAAAAAGAGGCTTCTTATGTGAGAAGCCTCTTTTTTAATTCATTCTCATAAGCCTAAAGGAAACTATCTTTTTTTCACGAATTTAACCTATGAACATAACTAGGGGGGATAACAATGTATCAAACACTTAAAGGCTTCTTGCAATCATGGACATACGAGGCTGAGTCTACTCAAAAGATGCTCGATGCATTAACAGATGAATCTTTGTCACAAGAAATCGCACCTGGGCACTGGACGTTAGGCAGGGTTGCTTGGCATATCGTGACGGCAATTCCTGTTATACTATCTGGCACAGGGCTAAAGTTTGAAGGAGAAACAAAAGATTATCCTGTTCCAACTTCTGCAAAAACAATTGCAGATGAATACCGTAAAGTGAACGCGGCTTTCGTTGAAACACTTCAAAATAAATGGACTGATAAAGACTTAGCTACTATTAACGACTTCTTTGGTCGTCCTATGCCGAATTCTATATTTTTAATGACACTTATTAATCATCAAAATCATCACCGCGGGCAAATGACAGTTTTAATGCGACAAGCTGCCTTAACAGTCCCTGGCATATATGGTCCTTCAAAAGAAGAATGGGCTGCGGCTGGAATGGAAGCTCCTAAAATGTAACAACAAAAAAGACAAGGTGTTTACACATCTGGTCTTTTTCTGTAACTTGTTTCATGTGAAACTATTTTTTACTAAATGATTGTTTTATGGGAAAGATAGGTTAAAATAAATACATATTATGAAGAGGAGTAACCAAATTGAATACAAAAAATTAAAAAATAGTTATGGGAACTATTTTACTAACTTCTCTTATTGGAGTTATTAGTGTATCTCTTTATTTCACCTATTATGGTACCCCTTGGGGAAAACAAGCAGCAATTACGGAATCAAAAGAGTATATTACAAAATATTTTAACCTAAATGCAGAAGTCAAAAATACTTCTTACGATGCTAAAATGAATAGCTATGCAATCTCCTTTGAAACAAGTACCGACGGCGAGTTTACTATCGAATATAAAAATCCTAATAACTTTAACATTTCTCCAGAAGTGCAAAAGTATTTAAGCACACACTCTAAATTTATAGAGTAGTAACGAAGCGTACATATACAAAAAAGAGTTGGTGTAACGCCAACTCTTTTTCACATATTCTTATCATACAGTTATATCTTCCTTCTCTATATTTTTAATGCCGTAATATGCAATCACAACTCCAATTGTCGCCAATGCTAGTTGAAGGGGAAGAAAAGTTGCTATAGAAAACGCTGGGTTGCCATTCATTGCAATTGAGACAACGATAAGAGATGAAACAATTGTAGTTGGCACGGAACGTTTACGCATTCCGAAATATAATGGGATTAAACTCATTCCCGCAGTTGCAATGGCTAAAGGAACTAGTTTTATTCCTTCTTGCATCAATTGATCTACTGTGAATGAATTAGGAAGAATTGAAAAATAACTATCTATCCCAAAGAAAACTCCTACTACTAAAATGTTAGATACAATAACTGTTATAAATGTTACTATCGCTGTAATAGTCAACTTACTAGCCATCATTTCCTTTCGGTTAATAGGATAAGAAAACATAAGTAGTATTGTTTTGTTTTTATATTCGCCAATTATTAACCTTGCGATTAATACACTACCAAAAATAATAAACGTTGCTCTTACTATTGTGCTAGCCATTAACAATATCGTCTCTGGATTCCTTATTTCTGCATCACCTTCTACTTGAGCGATGATGCTCACAAAGATCATTAATGCCAGTATAACAACATTTGCAATAATTGCTCTCTTCACGTACCAACCAAGCTTAAACTTTTTCAATTCTAGCTTCATTAAATGTAGCATGATAGTGTCCTCCTTCCTCCTAAGATTTAATCAATATAAATGACTCCTGTTTCACTTAAAATCTTCGCTTCATTTTTTGCATCACCAATCGTTCCTACTTTTATTTTTTCTGTATTTTTATCTTTCTTAAGTCCTTTTAAATCCACTATTACGTCAGCCGAATTACTTTTAGCCATAAGCTTCAATGATGCCGGGACACCTTTATACCGTACGCCAATATCCCCTGATTTTGTTTCTACAAATAATGATTTTCCTTCTGTCATATCTTTCAGTAAGACTTCCCCAGATGTTGAAGTGATGTTCATATTTGAGTTACTTACATTTGTTATATAGTTATCACCAGTCGCAGACTTTATATTTAATTCTTGTACTGAACTATCTTTTACAACTACCTCTCCACTTTGCGATATGAATTCACCTTTCTCCGCTGATAGTCCTACAATCATTCCATCCCCAGATTTCCCTTTTGTCACAATGCTTTTTACTACTATATCGTTTATTTTCACATCACCCGATTTATTATTTAATACAATTTTATCTATCTCTTTCTTCGGAATAGCTATACATATACTATTTTTCTTTCTAAACGTAAAACCATTAAAAAATTTGGCTGCCTTTTGTTTTTGCTTAATCACAATTTTATTTTCTTCATTTTCTATCTTGACGGGATCTATCTCTTTATCTACTTGTTCACCTTGAGCGGAAATTACTATTTTATTAGCGTCTGTACTTTTAAATTCAATATCCCAGTTTTCATTGTCTACTTCTATTTCTTTTATATTATTTATCTCAAAAGACTTTTCTTTCTTAAAATCCTTCCCCTGAAATATCTTAAAACCAAAAACCGCACTAGCAATTGTAATGAATAATATTGCAATTACTATTATTTTTTTCACCAGTCATACCCCAGTTCGTTGTTGTTTTAGGCTTGCTTCACGCCACATCGATCTTGTCGATTTTACGAAACGATAGATAACTAATGAAAATTCCTAATAAACAGAGCACGATTGGGATAGCTATAAAATCAAACATACTTACTTGACCGTTTCCAGGACCATAGTTACCACTAATCAGCATGCCAATTATTACTGCCGAAGTAATCGTTGTCGGTGTCGATTTCTTTCTCATTCCAAAAAATAAAGGAATTAAACTTATACCAGATATCATAAATGCACTTATAAAAGTACCTGGAACGATAGCTATTATTTCACCTATCGTAGCAGGTGTTTCAATCAGTCCCATCATTGGACTCACAAAATATACGAGCAAACTAATAATGAAAGTCGCGATAATCGTGCTCACAAAACAAAAACAAAAAACAATTGTTAATTTCGCACTCATTAGCATTTTCCTTTGAAGCGGATACATAAATGATAGTTGTATCGTTTTATTCTTATACTCATCAATTACTAAACGTGATAAAATGACCGAACTAAAAATAATGAATGTTATCCTAATAAAAATATTTACTAAAGCCATATTCTGTGTGAAGTCAAAGAAGAGTACGTCTCCCTCGGCTTTCATTCCCCATGCCATAAGGCTTACTACAGCGAAAATTGCTATAATACAAATTGCTACACTTTTAAAGTAACTAGATAATTGATGTTTCTTCCATTCGAGCTTCATTAATTTAAACATATAAACCACGCCTCCATTCTTTATATACCTGTCTCTACGCTGCTAACATTCTAATTCCAGCAGTAACGAAGCTTAACATTCCTATCATTAGTAGAATTAACAACCATTTCCGCCCTGGTTTCCTATAATATAAAATCCCACTTATGAACATTACGACCAATCCACTTACTAGATTTACTAACAATCCATTAAGCATGAATGCCCTCTCCATCCATTACATTTAAGAAATATTCCTCTAAGGAACTATGTTTCTTATTAATACTTTCAATTTCCACATCGTTCATAATAAGTGCTTTTGAAATGGCTTGCTGAGACACTGCCGTATCATACACACGAATCATATTTCCGCTCATTATTTTATAATTTTTTATGGCAAGTTTATCTTCTAAAATATAAGCTGCACGCTTCACATCAGGAACAGTAATTTCAATGTACTCTGTTTGTTTTCCGTTAATACTCTTCATTGAAACTTCTTTTATTAGTTTTCCATTTTGAATTACACCAATTGTATCCGCCATTAGTTCCATCTCACCTAAAATATGACTAGAAACTAATAATGTAATGCCATATTCTTTGCAGAGCATTTTAAATAAGTCTCGTAACTCTTTAATACCAATTGGATCTAAACCGTTAATTGGTTCATCTAAAATGAGCAGTTCTGGCTTTGTTACGATTGCCCTTGCAATACCAAGTCGTTGTTTCATTCCCAATGAAAAATCTTTTACTTTTTTATTATCTATCCCTTGCAGTTTCACTAAATGTAATGCATGGTCAATTTCATTTTTATCGTAATAGCCCATATATTCACAATGTAATTCTAAGTTTTCTTTCGCCGTTAATTTATCATAAAAGATTGGATATTCAATAATTGTCCCCATTCTTTTTAATACTTCATAAGATGTGTCTGTTAACTTCTCACCGAAAATTTCAATCTCACCGCTCGTCGGTTTTATTAAATTTGTAATCATTTTCATAATCGTTGTTTTACCAGCACCATTCGGTCCTAAGAAACCGTATATCTCTCCTTTTTTCACATGCATGTTAACGCTAGAAATAACTTCTTTCCCTTTAAACACTTTCGTTAACTGATTCGTTTTTAATATATAGGTCATGTCACTTTCCCCTTTCGCACTACTTTATATTTTTATAATAGACAACGGAAATCTCTTTTTTCTTACCCGTTTCTTACAAATTCCTTACGCTGAAAAAAAAGCTTGTAGAATCTACTTCTCTACAAGCTAAAACTGCATCTTTTTTAATGCAACTGTAAAAATTGTTTTTTCATACGGCTTACTAGAAAGATGAATTTTTCCATCCATCGCTTCCACCAGTCTTTTCGTAATCGTTAACCCTAAACCGCTTCCTTGGTACAATCTATTTCTCGAATCTTCAAGTGTGTACATACGCTCAAACACTTTATCAATATGAGATTCATCAATCCCTTTTCCTTTATCCCATACGTATATATACACATTCGTTTCATCATCTCTTAACGTCATACCCAGTATCTTTCCATCGTCTCCATATGTAATTGCATTTGATATTAAATTGTTCAATACCCTACCTAATACTTCTACATTTCCAAGTGCATATATATTTCTTTCTGGTATATCAATATGAACTTGAAACCCTTTCGCCGTCACTAAATCATAAAAAGATAAAATCTTCTCACGACAAACTTCATTCATATTTACTTTTGTCATCTCAATTGCCTTGTCACCAGATTCTAGTTTTGCTAAATCAAAAAACTTATGAATCAGTTCCATTACTTCTAGTGTTTTCACATGCACCTTTTCAAGTAATATTTGCTGTTCTTCTTTATTCATCGTTTTATCCTTATTTAACATTTCTGTATATCCAAGAATAACTGTTAGCGGCGTCTTTAAATCATGTGAAATATTTGAAAGCATTTTTCTCATCGAAATTTCTACTTTTGCATGATCTGCATTCGTTTTCTGTTTTGCATCTAATAATTGATTAATTGCCACTAATAATTTTTGCAATTCTAGATCATCTGTCATAACGAGTAACTTCTCGCCTGTTTGTACATTTACAATACTTTCCAACTTTTCATATGTGTATCGTAGATTTTTACTACTATTTTTTCTCATTTTATATTGTATGTAAATGACACATAACAATATAAAAATAATACTTATTAACAAATTGACCATATTACATCACTTCCAACTTATAGCCGATGCCCCATAACGTTTTAATATATTCTGGATTAGATGGATCACTTTCGATTTTCTCACGCAATCTCCTCATATGAACATTAATAACGTTATCATCTCCATAATACTCTTCGTTCCAAACTAACGTATATATTTGCGATTTTGTAAATACACGATTTTGATTCTTTACGAACAGTTTTAAAATCTCAAATTCTTTTAAAGTAAGTTTGAGAGGCTTCCCGTTTTTTTCTACGGTAAAATTAATTGGATCGATTGTTAAATCGCCAATTTGAATCATCTTTTCTGTTTCTTCTGTAGTCGAATATTTCGTAGATCTTCGAATACCTGCCTTTACACGTGCAGCTAATTCAATCATAGAAAATGGCTTACAAATGTAATCATCTGCTCCAAGTCCTAATCCAACAGCTTTATCAACATCTGTATCTTTTGCCGACATCATTAAAATCGGAACAGCACTTTTTTCTCGAATAATTCGTACAACCTCTAAGCCATCTAGCTTTGGCATCATAATGTCGAGGATAATCAAATCAAATGAACCTTTTAAATATGTGTTCACGCCTTCTTCTCCATCAGACGCAATTGTTACTTGAAAGCCCTCTTTTATCAAATACTTTTCCACCATCTCTTGAATTGAGATATCATCTTCAACTAATAAAATATGATGTGACATATGTCTATCCCCTTTTTACAAACGTTAACAACTCAATTGTATCCTAACTACTACAGACTTGAAACAAATATATGAATTTTCAAACCAACTTCCCTTCCTTCCTTAACAATGATATGATGAAATTCACTATGATTGTTCATAATTAACTTTATATAAAGGAGACTTATCATGTCAGAAAACAAAAAAGTAAGCTTAGCTGATTTAATGCGCGAACAACTTGCAAAGAAAAAGCAAGGAAATGGAAATGGTCAAAATGCAAAAAATCAAAGCCAAGAAACGAAAAAATTGCAAAACCAACAAACAAAGAAAACAAACAACCAACGTAGACGTACAGGTGTGTAAATGAACGGACAAAAACGTTCTAATATCGCGCCCGGTCTTGAAGTTGATATTGTATTAAAACAAGATCAACGAACAGGCAAATTAACACGTGGAATTGTAAAAGATATTTTAACAAACTCCCCTTCCCATCCGCATGGCATTAAAGTACGATTGCAGGACGGGCAAGTCGGTAGAGTACAAAATATCGTTCAATAAGAAAAGGAGCTCAAGTAAACTCGAGCTCCTTTTCTTTATTAACCTTTAATTTTCTCGATGAAAACTACTTTTAAGTAGTCTCCTTCTTTAAATTGATCAATGGTACGGAAATCTTCTGGTAAAGAATGTTCTTCTAATATTTTATATTTGCCATTCATTTCTTTAAATGCTGTATCGATAAAGCCTTTAAACTTTTTCATATCGAATGCGCTACAATTTGTAGAAGCAACGATAATTCCGTTATTTTCTGTAATGGCAATTGTTTCTTTTAATAAGTTTTTATAATCTTTCGCTGCACTAAATGTATATTTTTTTGAGCGTGCAAAGCTTGGAGGATCAAGTACGACCATATCAAATTTCATTTTTTTCTTCGCTGCATATTTGAAGTAAAGAAATACATCTTCTACAATAATATCTTGCGCTTCATAATCAACTTCATTTACACTAAACTGCTCAATCGTTTTACTTAAACTACGATTTGCAAGGTCAACACTCGTCGTTTTACTCGCTCCGCCAAGCGCTGCAAATACAGAGAAAGCACCTGTATAAGAGAACATATTTAACACTGTTCTTCCCTTTGCATATTTATCACGAATTTGTTTTCGAACGTTACGTTGATCTAAAAATACCCCAACCATTGCCCCATCATTTAAATAAACCGCAAAGTTTACACCGTTCTCTTTTACGATAAGTGGGAACTCGCCGCGCTCTCCTGCTACGAAATCATCACCCTCAATATATTTCCCTTTCGTATCAAAACGCTTTTTCTCATAAATACCTTTAAAGTTTGCTACTTTTTGAAGAGCAGCTATAATCTCATCTCTGAAAGTGTAAATCCCTTCACTATACCAACTTACTACGTAGTAGCCACCATAATAATCGATAATTAGTCCTCCAAGACCATCACCTTCACCATTCACCACACGGAATGCTGTCGTATCACTTGATTTGTAAAATTGCTTTCGTTTATGTAAGGCAGATTTGATTTTACTTTCAAAGAAAGATTGATTAATTTGTTCACTCTCTTTTCTCGTTAAAATCCAGCCATATCCTTTATTTTGTTTTCCATAATAACCTTTTCCGACAAAGTTGTTCTTCTCATCTACTACTTTGATGATTGTTCCTTCTTCACGAACATCATTTAAATTTTGAATCGCATCTTTTAAAATAAGCGGATATCCACTTTTAATTTCTTTTATAAATTTCGGTTTTATTTTTACAGTTACTTCTGATCGCATATAATAACTTCCTTTCCATTTGCATGCTTTCTCTACAGGAAGCATTTAAAAACGAGCCTGAAAAAACAGCCCCGTTTCACTATACCATATTATTGCTTTGCTAGTACAACTAGCTCATCCCCTGGCATAACAGCTATATATTTATACAATGTTGAAAAAGTAAGACTACCATCTCGATGGCGAATAAATAATATTAAATCCTCTGAATCGCTTTCTTCTTTATTAATTTTTTGTTCTTCTGCAACTTGTATCGTTTTAAAAATATAACCATCTTCAATTTTTCTATTTAACTCTTCATAAATTTCATTTTGACCAAACAGTAAATGAGCTTTTTTTGAAAGAGAAATGCGTTCTTGTTCAATCTTTTCCACATCATGGATTGGAAGTAAAAATGTATTATGATGTCCAAACTGCGGTACGTATGTATTTGCAACTAATACATTATAAGAATCCGTATCTGTAACTGCAATTAAGTATTCATACTGATTCATATCAACTTCAAATTGTAACTGTTCAGAGAGTACTTGGCCATTATATGTATTAAGCCCTTTCACCTTTGCACATTGCAAATGTTCTTCAGATACATCTACAATTAAGCTCGGAACACCCATCTCTTTACAGTGCAATGCAAAAGCAGATGAGAATGTACTCGCACCTGAAATTAAGATTCCTGGTGGCTCCGTATTTGCCAATCCTAATTTCTTCGCTAAAAATCCAATTGAAAATCCGTGAGCACACACGGTCGTAATAACGAGTGCAAATGTAAGTGCCGTTAATATAGCAGCGTCTTTATAACCTTCTTGTAATAACTCCGTCGCAAAGTAACTTGAAACCGTTAATGCAACGATACCTCGCGGTGCAATCCAGCCAACTAGCGCCCGTTCTGCTTTTGTTAACTCTGTTCCAATTGTCGATATCCAAATCGATAAAGGACGTACAACAAACAACATCATAAGTACAAAACTTATAATAGGCCAGCTGAAAATCTCCATAATAGTTGTTCTTGGAAGCGATGCTGTTAATATAATAAAAACAGTCGACGTTAGTAGTACTGAAATATTTTCGTTAAAATGACGAATATCACCGATAGAAGAAATATATTTCTTCATCCGTGCAAGCGTAATCCCCATTACGGTTACAGCTAGCATACCTGTTTCATGCATCACTTCATCCGCAATGCCGAAGCATAATAATACCGTAACTAACAAAATTGGTGCTTTTAAATATTCTGGTACTTTTCCCTTTAAAATCATATAACTCATAAAAATACTAAATACATAACCGAGCACCATTGCAAATAATGAACCTGCAAAGAAATACAGCAACGTATGTAATTGTACATTATCTTTCGTTAAGAAATTTACAATTTGAAAGGCAAATACAGCAAGTAAAGCTCCAAATGGATCAACAATAATCCCTTCCCATTTTAAAATTGCAGCTGTTCTTGGTTTTAATCGTGCTTGGCGTAACAACGGAATAATTACCGTTGGACCTGTCACAATAAAAAGTCCTCCAATAATAAATGCAACCGCCCAATCTAATCCAGCGACGTAATGAGCTGCAAGTGAGCCAGCAATCCACGCGATAAACGCACCAAACGTAACGATACGAAATACTGGTTTTGATAGTCCCCTCAGTTCACGTATATCTAAACTTAAACTACCCTCAAACAATATAATTGCAACAGAGAGTGATACGAGTGGACTAAAAACATCTCCAAGCACCTCTTTTGGATTAATAATACCGAAAACTGGACCAATTAATAATCCAGCAACTGCCATAACAACAATGGCAGGAAGCTGGAAGCGCCATGCAGTCCATTGTGAAGCAATACCTAACGTAATAATAATAACGATACTAAGTAAAAGTGATTCAACCATAATACCCTCCTTATTCATAGTATTGCGACAGCAAAGTATAAACCATACTTTGCTTCTATATATTTTCAATAAATTCTATTTACATAATATATAACCAAGTTAAATATATAGTCAACCCATTCAAAAAAAGAACACTGTACTTACATAAAGGGAAACTTTAATCAGCCCTCACCTAACTTCTTTGCTTTCGCTGAATTTTGAGGTGGGGGTCTTACTGACCGGCAAATAGCGGGATAAAAAATATTATCATAAACTAAGATTACCATTGACAATGATAATGATTTTCATTATCATTTAATGTATATGAGTTCTTGAAAATATAGCTACATTTATAGGAGGAATAAACATGATTATTGTTACAAATACAGCTAAAATTACAAAGGGAAATGGACATAAATTAATTGAGCGTTTTAATAAAGTAGGTAAAGTTGAAACGATGCCAGGCTTTTTAGGTCTAGAAGTTCTTTTAACGCAAAATACAGTTGATTATGATGAAGTAACAATTAGCACTCGCTGGAATGCAAAAGAAGATTTCCAAGGTTGGACAAAGAGCGCTGCATTTAAAGATGCTCACTCACATCAAGGCGGAATGCCAGAATATATTCTTGATAATAAAATTGCTTACTATGATGTAAAAGTTGTACGTATGCCAATGGCCGCAGCACAGTAAAAACAGTCCTTTTTTAAAGTATAGAATATGAGAAGCGTTATCTATCACTTCTCATATTCTATACTTTTTTCTTTAATTTCTTTTTACTAATTTTGCATGTACAACTAGCCTCCCAGCCTCTGGATCAAGCGCATAATCACAAGTAGAAAGTGTTACGATTTCATCATTAGCCGTCAATTCCGTATCCGTTTTGTACAGTGATTTTTCTTGAATTTCCTTTAAGAACGATGTATATGCTGCATCATTTTCAAAATCCGTTTCAATGTAATAAAAGTCCGTTGTTGTCGTGTATACTGAAAAAACTTCCACGTCGTATCCTTCAAATAATGTATCGTAATATAATTTACGATGAGACATAAAAAAGTCTTCATCCAACATCTTTTTTAAACTACCAAACATAGAACCGTCTTTCATACGATGGCCATATAAAATCGTATTTCGATTTTGAGATTTCACATCATTACGATGGTCCATAAAAATGCTTCCCGCTCTCATATCTTCACCTTTATAATTACGAAATAAATAGTAATCATTATCTTTTGCTTGAACGATTGGATAATTAATTTGTGTATCATCCATCGTAATCCATCCGACTATCTCTGGATTAATTTTCTGGAGATCCTGAAACTGTTTACGTACCTCTCCATCTTCTGATTTTTCTTCCATTGGACTTCTTTTGTAAATATGTTGTGCCTCAGCCATTACTTTACGATTTTCATAATAATCCATGAAAATCCCGCCCAACTCATACATTGAATAGAAAAAGATTCCTAAAAACACAATTGTAAGTATGCGTTGAAAAAAAGAATTCTTTTTCCGTCCTTTCTTACTATTCAAATTATCACCTCAAAACGGATTATGCTCAGCCTTTAGATTCCCATAGGTACCATGTACAATCCGGTATCTTCATCCTGCTTTACAATGACATCTACACCATATATTGCTTTAACCATTTCTTCTGTTATTACATCATTAGGATTACCTTTCGTAATGATTTCTCCATCTTTCATAACGATAATATGGTCGCTATAACGAATGGCTTGATTAATATCATGTAATACCATTACAATCGTTAGTCCATGAACTTCATTTAACTCTTTCACTAACTCTAATATTTCTAGCTGATAGTAAATATCTAAATATGTGGTCGGCTCATCTAAGAAGAGCATTGGTGTATTTTGAGCTAATGTCATTGCGATCCAAACTCGCTGCCTCTCTCCACCAGATAAAGCATAAATTGGCTTATCACGCTTACTTTGTAAATTCGTACATACTAGTGCACGCTCAATCGCTTCTCTATCTTCATCTGTTTGCGGAGAGAATATATTTTTATATGGCATACGCCCGAAGCTTATTAGCTTTTCCACTGTAATATCTGCTGGAGCCTCATTTTGTTGATGGACAACCGCTAGCTTTCTAGCAAACTCTTTCGGTTTATATTCACTAATCGCTTTTCCATCAAGTATTACTTCTCCACTGCTAGGAGCGTGGTTTCTAGACATGACACTAAGTAATGTTGATTTCCCACATCCATTCGGTCCAATGATTGTTGTAATTTTTCCAATTTCTATTTCACTACTAACAGACTTTAATCGATTTGTTACGTTATCGTATGAAAAGGTTACATTTTTAATTTCCATGAACTTTATCACTCTTTCTAAGCAAGAATATTAAGAATGGACCACCAATAACCGCCATAATTGTTGCTGCTGGAATTTCGTTAGGTGGCACAATTAACCTTCCAATCGTATCTGCCGTCAAAATTAATAACGCCCCTGCAAGAGCAGAAAATGGAATTAATACTTTATGGTCTGAACCGACTAATTGTCTTGAAATATGTGGAACTAGTAATCCTACAAAAGCAATAACACCTGCAATCGCTGTTGATACTGCCGCTAAGAGTACTGCAATGGCAGAAATAATAAGACGAACTCTCGTCACGTGCAAGCCTAAGTTTTTCGCAGTCTTATCTTGTAGCGATAATAAGTTACACCAAGCTCCTACGAACAGAGCAAGAATAAGACCAACCGTTCCATAAGTCACCATTATTTCTACATCGCCCCACGTCTTCATTGTTATGTTAGAAGTCGTCGTTTGCTTAATACTCTTAATAAAATACCCACAAATCGTAACGAATGATTCATTTAACCCAGTAAACATTGCATTAATGGCAATACCAATTAAAATAATGCGAAGCGGGCTTAATCCTGATTTCCATGAAAACGAATAAACGAGATAACATGCAAGCGCACCACCTAAAAAGGCGAATACGGGTGTCCAGAAAAAGAATTGCGGGAACAACGTAATAATAATAAGTGTCATAAAACTAGCTCCTGAAGATATACCGATTACCCCAGCATCGGCGAGTGGATTTTTCATAACAGCTTGAAAAAGCACACCTGAAACAGCAAGAGCCGCTCCAGTGAACAACGCAATAATAATACGCGGAAAACGTAAATCTTTAATGACTTCAACATCTTCATTTCCACCTGTAAATATCCCTTGTACAAGTTCAACAATACCTACTTCTAAACTCCCTTTCATCGCTGACAATGATGTCATAACAATAAGCAATGCAGTAACAATGAGGAAACTCCAAGTTTTTTTATTCATTCTACTCTTCCTTTATATTAAAATGCATCACGGATACATCATTTTTTTCAATTCATCTAACGCTTCAATTGCTGCTAAATTGCCTGTCGTTCCAAATAAACGCTCTTCTAAATCGTAAACACGGTTATTTTTAACCGCAGCAAAGTGTTTCCAAATATCATTTGTTTTAAATTCTTTATCAAACATTTTTACAACTTCATCAGGCATACCATGAGCTGCTCGTAAAATAATATCTGGATCAGCTTTCTTTAAATACTCTGTATTAGAAGCTAAATATTCTACTTGTTCACCTTGCACAATATTTTTACCACCTAGTTGTTTCACTAAATCTCCAATATAAGAATGCTCTGTTGCTACTAAATAACTTCCAGGCACACCTAATAAAATAAGCACTGTCGGTTCTTTCTTTCCTTTTACTTCTTTTTGAATGCTAGAAACCTTTTTATCTAATTTAGTTACTACTGCTTCGGCCTGTTTTTCACGCCCATATTTCTTACCTAAATCGCTAATAGAACTTTGCATATTTTTCAAACTCGTTAAATCTAAAAAGTTTGCTTTCATACCCACACCATCAAAAACTGGCTTTAATTCATATTCAAGTGTTGTCACAGATAACACTTCTGAAGGCTTTAATGACTTTACCTTTTCCATATCTGGACTCATTGGATTCCCAACTTCAGGTAAACCTTTATATCGCTTCGGTAAAGTTTTAGAACTTGTTGGAACGCCGACTAAATCTACTTCTAACGCATCCATAATTTCAGTAACAGCCACTGTTGTTGCAACGACGCGCTCTTTACTTTCACTCTTTACCTGCTTTGCTGATTCTTTTTTTGGTGATGAGCACCCGGCTATACTCATTAACAAAATGATAGCCATTAGTACACTTACAATTTTCTTCACTCTCAATCACAACTCCTTTCCATACAATATGAAACAAGTCTTGATGCACGCGAATATGCATCAAGACTCCAAAAATTACAATCTACCTGCTCTATATTTACGAACTAGTAAAGCAAGTGAACCTAGCAGTAACACCATGTATAAACCAAGTTGTGCTGTATCTGCAGTTTTTGAGTTTTTCTCTTTTTTTGAATCATTTTTTGTATCTTCTTTTTTCTTCTGACCATCTGCATTTCGGTTAAAATCAGGAGTACCTACTGTTTTTACATTATCTACTTTCGGTGTAGTCACTGGATTTTTCGGTTCATTTTTCGGTTCCTCTTTAAGAGTTCCTAACGCGCCGATATTATTTGTATCAAATTGAATTTGCACATCGTAGAAATGATGGTAGTTCATCTCATCGATGTCTACCTTTACTTTTGCGTTTAATTTTTTAAATAGATCTTCTACTTCAAACTGTACTACTCGTGTATTTGCATTTTTATCTTCGCTTACTACTTTCGCATCAGCGAATAGTTCATTGTTTTCCGTTTGGAATTTCGTAATCCACGCACTATTTTTCAGCGTCATCTCAATATATTTTTTACCATCTTTTACGATTAATTTCGCTGGATTTACAACATAGTCATGCATCTTTGAAACCTCATCTGTTTTATCTTTTAATACTTTAAATGTAATATCATATTGGCCATCTACTAAATTTTTCGGATCAACTATTACTCTCGGTTTATTATTTTCATCTTGGTTGTTGTTTCCACCTTGGTTGTCATTCCCGCCTTGGTTGTCGTTTCCACCTTGGTTGTCATTCACGCCTTGGTTGTCATTCACGCCTTGGTTGTCATTCACGCCTTGGTTGTCGTTTCCACCTTGGTTGTCATTTCCGCCTTGGTTATCTAACGGCTTAATGCTACCTTTATCAAATGCAAATTGAATATCGTAAAAATGGTGATAATTCATTGAATCGATATCTACTTTTACTTTTGCATTTAACTTTTTCGATAAATCTGGTACTTCTACTTCCACTACGCGTGAATCAGCTTTTTTATCTTCACTTATTACATTTGCATCAACAAACGAACCATTTTTCTCAAATTCAAATTTTGTAATCCAAGAACTGTTCGTTAACGTAAATGATACATACTTCTTACCATCTTTTACTTTTAGCACACCTGGACTTTTTGTATATGTGTTCATCATTGAAATTTCGTCTGTTTGATCTTTTAATGCTTTGAAATTGATGCTGTATTCACCATCTTTAATTGTCTCAGCATCTGTTTTTTTATTTTCATCTGGTTTTTCTGTTTCTGGTTTTTCTACTTCTGGTTGTTTCTCTTCATTTTTAATTTGTTCAAGTTTATCTTGTTCAAATAAAAGTTGTACATCATGCGTTTGCTTATAATTTCTTGATGCCATTTCGATAAATACTTTTGTATTTAGTTTTTCAGATAAATCGTTTACTTCAAACTCTACTACTCTTGTATCTTTTTCCTTATTCTCACTTACTACTTTTGCATCAACAAATGTGCCATCTTTTTCCGTTTGGAAATTTTTAATTAATGAGCTACTTTTCAATGTTACAATTGCTTTTTTCTTACCGTTTTCTACTTTTAATACTCCTGGATTTACCATGTAAGTATTCATCTTAGATTCTTCATCTGTTTGATCTTTTAACACTTTAAATGGAATGCTGTACGCACCATCTGTAATTGTGTTAGAATTTGGTTGTTGATCTGGGTCAGGCTTTTGGTCGGGCTTCTGACCTGGATCCGGTTTTTCATTTGGATCTGGCTTATTAGCTGGGTCCTCTTTTTCATTTGGTTGTTCCACATGAATTGGTGTAATACTATTTTGATCAAATGCAATACGAACGTCGTACTCATGATGATAATTTAAAAAATCAATATCTACTTTTACTTTTGCATTTAATACCTTCTCTACATCTTCTACATCAAATTCTACTACTCTTGTATCTTTTTCTTTATTTTCACTAATTACATTTGTCGCAACTAGCTTACCTGCTTTTTCTGTTTCAAACTTCGTAATCCATGAACTATTTGTTAATGTAAAGGATACTTTCTTTTTCCCATCCTTCACTTTTAAAGTCCCTGGGCTTACTGAATATTGATACATCATCGATTCTTCATCTGATGTATCTTTTAAAACTTTGAAGCCAATTGAATATTCACCGTCAGCCAACTTGGTAGCTGCTTGAACTGCAAGTGGTTGTAATGTTGATACGAATGTAAATATCATTAAAAACATAGCAACAATAATTTTTGTATACCTGTTCAATGGAACGACTCTCCCTTTTGAAAATTATTTAATACTGCTCCCATCAAATACAAAGCGAATATCATATGAAGCATTATAATTAATAATTGGAATATTAATTTTCACCTTTCCATTTAGTTTTTTTGACAAGTCAGCAACTTCAAATTCTACTACTCTAGTATTATCTTTTTTGTTTTCACTTAACACGTTTGTTTCTACAAATTGACCATCTTTTTCTACTTGGAAACTTTTAATAGAAGCACTATCTTTCACTTTAAATGAAACATATTGTTTTCCATTTTTAACTGTTAATGTTGCTGGGCTTTCAAAATAACTATTCATTCTAGACGATTCATCTTTATCGCCTTTCCATACAGTAAAAGCAATATTATATTTTCCATCAGCTAGTTTTGTAGCAGCTTTTGCATCTTGTAAACCTAGTGTTGCGATAAACGTAAATAAAACAGCAAATACGGCAATAATCATTTTAAATTGTTTAAACATATATTCATCACCCTTCAAAAGATTTATTTACTCAACTTCACTTTACGAATTAAGAAAGCACCTGAAATAAGAATTAACGCTACAAACAATCCAATACGTGCTTCATCGCCTGTTTTTGGGTTATCTGTTTTTTCAGCTTTTCCATTTTCATTTTTTGTTTCTTTGTTCACTTCTTTAGCTGTTTCCTTACTCTCTACTTTTGTTTTCTCTTCTTTTACTTGTGTATCTGTTTTCGCTTGATCATTATTTTTTGTTGTAGCAGCTACGCCGTTATCGCCACCTACAGCTTTTACATTTGCATCAAAAGCAAAACGAATTGTGTAGTGGTGGTCATAGTTTGCATTTGGTACAACAACATGAATTTTTACAGCTGCCGGTTTGGATAAATCATCTACTTTAAACTCTACTGTTCTTTTATCTGCCGATTCATCTTTACTAACAACTTTCGCATCAACAAAATTCCCATTCTCTGGTGCTTTAAATTCTGTAATCCAAGCACTATGATTCATCGGAACTTGTACTCTCATCTCACCGTTTTTCACTATTAATTTTGCCGGCTTTTCAAAATAGTCATTTGCCATTGAAGCTGAATCATTTTCCGCTTTTTGAATTACGTAATTAATATCGTAAGTACCATCAGCTAGTTTTGCTGAAGCATTCCCGTATGGCATTACAAGAAAAGCTAGCATACATACGAACGTTATAATAAAAGCGGGTAATACAGAAACCTTTTTCATTTTTCTTGTTTCCTCCTTGGTTATCTTTCATTTCACTTTTTGAAAATGATAATTATTCTCAATTTATAAGAAAAAAATAATCTCTTCTACCTATTATTTAATTAGCATTCTTTTATGTAACATAAGTATTATTGATTATCATTCTCATTTAATATTAAAAATAATATCTCACCCTATTCCTTATACGAAGGCATAGAAACTGAGAAAAAATTATAAAACGTATTTATTGATTATCATTCTCAATGCGAATCAAAAAAAATAAACTATCTCTTCTCCTCTTTTTTCACCTCTTCCCATAACAACACTATAGTTATAGAAACCCCTTTTCCCTCACTTCCCTTCCAATATTTCCACAACTAAGTCAATCTTAGCCTACTCATAAATTTTTTGTCAACTATATTACGTATAAAATTTTTAATATCTGAATTTCTCTATATGCGGCTTTTTTTACAAAAAAAGAGACTTTCTATAATAGAAAGTCTCTTTTCTCTATTTCTCTACAGCAATTTCCTGCTTTTGAAACTTAGAAACTATATAACCAAATCCTATACCGATTATCCCTGGAACTAACCAACCAATTCCTACACTATATAATGGAATCTTATCTAAAATAGGTGCTAGCGCTGCAATTTGAAGGTTTGCATTGTGTAATCCATCAAAGAAACTTATTGCAAATGCTCCTACAATCCCGCCCACATACATCGCTAATGGAAGACGAACGTAGTTTTCAACAAGTGATAATACGATAAGTACGATTCCAATTGGATAAATTGCGATTAAGATTGGTAACGCTAATGCATTTAACTGAGTTAACCCAAGGTTTGCTACCATAAATGCTAATACACAGAAAATGAAAACGACTTTTTGATAAGAAAGCTTTGGTAATAAGGAAGAGAAGTAATCACCACAAGCTGCAACAATACCTACAGAAGTTGTTAAACATGCTGCTGTAATTGCGATCCCTAGTAATAAAGTTCCGTAGCTACCAAATAAATGATTCACGACATTTGTTAAAATAATTCCTCCGTTTGCGCCCATTCCAAGTGACACACTAGAAGCTCCAAGATAAGCAAGTGCTAAATACACAAGTAGTAGACCAAGCGCTGCAATAAATCCTGCAAAGATTGTTACTTTTGCAATACTGTTTTTATTTGTAATGCCATTTTCTTTTAACGCATGAATTACAACATTTCCGAATACCAGTGCTGCAAGTCCATCTAAAGTTAAATATCCATCAATAAATCCTTTAAAGAGAGGAGCACTATACGCTTCTGTCGGTGCACCAAATTCTCCAATTGGTGTAATAAGTGCTTTACCTACGATAATTGCAATAACAGCTAATAATATTGGAGTTAGCACCTTACCAATACGACCCACTAATTTCGAAGGATTTAAAGCTAAATAGAAAGTGACTGCAAAGAAAATAAGTGTAAAGATAACAAGTGGATATGACTGACCAGCTATCTCACTTGGTAAAAACGGTGCAACACTCATCTCATAAGCTACTGTTCCTGTACGCGGTACACTTACGAATACGCCTAAACATAAATAAATTGCAGTGATAAAAACAAGTGCGAATATAGGATGTACACGTCCTGCTAGCTCATTAATATCTCCCTTTAAAGCTATAACAATTACTCCTAATAAAGGTAGTCCAACCCCTGTTACGATAAAACCAAACAGCGCGATCCATACGTCCGTTCCAGCACCTTGCCCTAACGCTGGTGGAAAAATCATATTACCTGCACCAAAAAACAGTGCAAATAACATTAAACTTATTGCAAACATCTCTGAAAACTTTAAAGATGATTTCATTTCTACTAACCTCCTAAAATATATAATTGACAAAATATTCTGAATTAAAATCCGTCACATATTCTCTTTCAAGCATACTTCCCCGTAAAAGAACGCAAAAAACACCCGTCCCTAACAAAGGGACGAGTGTTGAAATCGTGGTTCCACCCTTATTCTAATAAAATGAATTTATAACGAAATAAGCTCATTTTATAGCTCGTGTAAATTGATAACGGTTTTATCCGCCAAGAATTACAATGCATCATGTATGCAGTTCACTCTTGAAGTTTAGAGGTGGTAAGCTTGTCTTTTCGTATTAGGAAGCTCACAGCCTAAGGCTTCCCTCTCTGAGAATCGTAAAATACAACTCATGTCCTCATCATTACTTTTATAAAATATCTTGTCGAAACTTGTTGTTTTTTATTATATGGGCTATTTTTTAAAAAATCAATAGTTTTATTTTTTCTGACAAAAAAATATAGGAAGAAAATTTTCCCTCCCTATAACTGCCCTATTAAAATTTCCAACTCTTCAGCTGTAACGCTCCGCCACTTTCCAACTTCAAGCTCATTTAGCTCTATATTCATAATGCGTACTCGCTTTAGCTTTATTACAGTAAATCCGAAAGCACGACTCATTCTACGAATTTGCCTGTTCATTCCTTGCGTTAAAACGATACGAAATGTTGATTGATCGACTCTTGTCACTTTGCACGGCTTCGTCATTCCATCTTTAATCTTTACACCACTGGACATCTCATCAATAAACCAGTCCGTAAAAGGTTTATCGACTGTGACAACATATTCCTTCTCGTGCTCATGATCACCATGTAAAATTTGATTCGCAATGCCGCCGTCATTCGTTAATAAAATAAGTCCTTCCGATGCTTTATCTAATCGTCCAACTGGAAAGATTCGCTCTGGGTAATTGATATAATCAATTATATTATCTTCAATATGATCAGCTGCTGTACAAATAATGCCGACTGGTTTATGGAAGGCGATGTACACCTTTTCTTTCTCTTCTTTTACAATAACTTTCCCATCAATCGTTACCCTATCACCATCGCTCACAAGTGTACCGTGCGTACATATTTCGCCGTTAATAGCCACGCGTCCAGCTTTAATGAGGCGATCTGTTTCACGTCTGGAGCATGATTTTGCTTCGCTTATGTATTGGTTGATTTTCATATTCTATTCCTTTTCATATATATTAAAAGCGTCAATCTATGGCAATATCATTATGCCACGATTGACGCTTTTTCACTTCGCAAAAACAACTAAATAAATAACCCCAATCACCAAAAATATTCCGCAACAAGCTAACAATACTTTTGCAAGTTTGTCCATAAACATATAATGGTTTCCCCTTTGTTTCGTTGTTTTCTATTTTAATTCGACAACTGTTACGCCTAGGCCTCCCTCGCCCATGTCACCGTAACGGAAGGTTTTCACGCCGCGATGCTTCTTCAAGTAATCTTGTACACCTTGGCGAAGTGCTCCTGTCCCCTTACCGTGAATAATTGATACGCGAGGATAGCTTGCAAGCTGGGCATCATCTAAGTATTTCTCAACGCGCGCCATTGCATTTTCAAATCGTTCACCACGAAGGTCAAGTTCTAATGAAACGTGATAGTCTCTACCTTTTACCGTTGCAACTGCTTTTTTCTCTGTTTGCTTCGGTGTGTTAATGTATTCCATATTAGATTCTTTTACTTTCATCTTCAGAATACCGATTTGTACGCTCCACTCTGTATCGCTTACTTTTTCAAGTAGTTGACCTTTTTGACCGAATGTTAATACTTTTACTTCATCACCTGCGCGTAACTGTTGTTTCGGCGCAGTGTTTTTCACGTTTACTTTTTGTTTCTTCACAAGCTCTGGCGCTGCACCTTCTAGACGGCTCTTCGCTTCAATTAGCTCGTGATCTTTCACGTTTGCAAGTTGTGCTTTACGCAATTGACGAAGTTCTTGAATAATGCCTTCCGCTTCTTTCTTTGCAGCTTCGACTTTTTCTTCCCCTTCTTTTTGCGCTTTTAATAATCGTTCATCACGATCTTCGTTAAATTCAATGATTTGACGTTGTAAATCGCGATGAAGTTTTTCAGATTGCTTGCGAAGTGCTTCTGCTTCGTTCCAGTCACGCTCTGCGTTCTTTTGACTTTCTTCTAACTTCGCAATCATATTTTCAATTTTATTCGTATCTGTACTAATGTGATTACGAGCTTGATCAATCACGCGATCAGATAGCCCAAGGCGTTTCGAAATTTCGAAGGCATTACTACGTCCTGGTACACCGATTAATAATTTATACGTTGGGCTTAATGTATTTACATCAAACTCAACGCTCGCATTAATAACTTGCTCACGGTTGTATCCGTATGCTTTTAATTCTGGATAATGCGTCGTTGCAACAACGCGAGCACCGCGATTACATACTTCATCTAAAATCGAAATTGCTAGTGCAGCACCTTCTTGTGGGTCTGTTCCAGCACCTAATTCATCGAATAAAACTAAGCTTTCAAAATCAGCTTTTTCCAAAATATCAACAATGTTCACCATATGTGAGGAGAACGTACTTAAACTTTGTTCAATCGATTGCTCATCACCGATATCAGCAAATATATTTTTAAATACACAAATCTCTGACTCATCCATTACTGGAATGTGAAGACCAGATTGCGCCATTAATACACAAATACCAACTGTTTTCAGCGTAACTGTTTTACCACCTGTATTCGGTCCTGTAATAACAATTGTCGTGAAATCTTTACCTAACATAATGTTATTTGGCACGATAATTTCTGGATCAATGAGCGGATGGCGTGCTTGTCTTAAATCCATGTAACGCTCATTGTTTACGATTGGTTTTGTTGCTTTAATACGCTTCGCATAAAAAGCTTTCGCAAAGATGAAATCAAGATTCGCAACTACTTCTACGTTAGATAAAACGATATCGGCTTCTACTGCCACTTCTTCTGTTAACATCAATAAGATGCGTTCGATTTCTTGTTTTTCTTTCACACGTGCTTCTTGAAGCGCGTTATTTAATTCTACAATGACTTGCGGTTCAATAAATAACGTTTGTCCAGAAGCTGATTGATCGTGAACAATACCGCCATATACGCCGCGGTATTCTTGTTTTACTGGGATTACGTAACGTTCGTTACGAATCGTTACAATCGAGTCAGACAGCATCTTTTGTGCGTTTGAAGAGCGCGTCATATTTTCTAACTTTTCACGAATACGGCTTTCCGCCGTACGAATTTGAGTACGAATACCACGCAGTTTATCACTTGCGCTATCAACTACTTCACCGCCGTCACCGATACAATTTGTAATTTTCTTTTCTAAATCATATAAAGATACAATTTGAGCGACGTGAGTTTCTAAAATCGGAAGCTCGACACCGTTATCAGCCATATCTTCAATGAAACGTTTCATATTACGACTACCATACATCGTATTCGCAATATCAAGTAATTCATTTGGACTTAACATACTCCCAATTTTTGCACGCTTCACATTGGAGCGAATATCTGTAATACCACCTAATGGTGCACTACCTTTTAAACGAATAACTTTCGCAGCTTCATCCGTTGTATCTTGCATTTCTACAATTTCTTCAAAATCAGTGCTCGGCACTAAATGCTTCACTTTGTCACGACCAAGTGAAGATGCTGTATGTTCAAGTAATTGTTCTTTTACTTTATTGTATTCTAATACACGCAACGTTCTTTCTAACATGTTGCAGGTCCCCCTTGTGTTACTTATTACGTTTAATATAGTCTAATAAACGTTCAATATCCCACGTGTTAATCACGTTATCTTTTTGAATCCAACCTTTACGTGCTGCTGCTACACCTGTTTCCATATCTTCTAACATTTCAAGCGTATGAGCATCCGTATTAATCGCTACTTTCACACCAGCATCTTGTGCTTGTTTTAATAATTTCGCACTTAAATCTAGACGGTTCGGATTCGCATTTAATTCTAAAACTGTATTTGTTTCTTTTGCGAGTTCAATTAATAAATCTGTATCTACATCATAACCCTCACGACGCCCGAGAAGACGTCCTGTCGGATGGGCAATCATTGTAACATGTTTATTCTCAAGTGCAGTACGTAGACGCTTCATAATCGTTTCACGGTCTTGTGAGAAGCTAGAGTGAATCGCTCCAATGACATAGTCTAATTCTTCTAATACTTCATCATCAAAATCAAGCGAGGCATCTGGTAAAATGTCCATTTCAATTCCGCGTAAAATTGTAATGTCTGGATACTTTTCATTCATACGTTCAATTTCTTTTGCTTGCTCACGAAGACGCTCTTTCGTTAAACCATTCGCTACTTTTAAGTATTGCGAGTGATCAGTAATCGCCATAAACTTATATCCACGAGCACGGCACGCTTGTACCATTTCTTCAATAGAAAAAGCACCGTCACTCCAAGTTGTATGCATATGTAAATCACCTTGTATATCGGAAAACTGAATTAAGTTCGGATACTCTTTAATTAATTCAATTTCTTTTCCATCTTCACGCACTTCTGGCGGAATAAATGGCAGACCGAAATGAGCAAAGAAGTCTTCTTCAGTCTCAAATGTTTTCACTTCACCTGTTTCTAAGTTCTCTACACCGTACTCACTAATTTTCTCGCCTTTATCTTTTGCGATTTGACGCATTTTTACGTTATGGTCTTTTGATCCTGTAAAATGGTGAAGTGTTGTAATAAACTCTTCTGGTTTTACTAAGCGGAAATCGATTGAAATATCATATTCATATTGAAGACGAACAGAAACTTTCGTATCCCCACTTGCGATTACCTCAATCATATTATCGAATTGGAGTAAATGCTCACGTACCGCTGCTGGTTCTGTCGTTGCAATGATAAAATCTAAATCTTTCACTGTTTCTCTCGCGCGGCGCAAACTACCAGCGCGAGAGAAACGAATTACTTCAGCAATATTCGACAATTTCTCCTCTATTTCCCCGGCAATAGGCAATACCATCGCAATTGGTAAACGCTCTGGACGAGAGCCTACTTGATCGATTGCTTCTAATATTTTCTCTTCTGTCTTCTTACCGAAACCAGCTAAAGCTTGTACTTTATTTTCCTCACAAGCAGCTTTTAACGTCTCCATATCAATAACGCCTAGCTCTTTATATAACTTAGCCACCTTTTTACCACCAAGACCTGGTAGTTTTAATAACGGCAATAAGCTACTTGGTACTTCTTTTTCAAGTTCTTGTAATACTTCAGATGTTCCCGATTCTATATATTCTTGAATAACTGCTGCTGTTCCTTTTCCGATGCCCGGAATCTTCGTGAAATCTTCAATTTCAGAAAGACTACGATCGTCACTTTCTAATGCTGCTGCCGCTTTACGAAATGCAGATATTTTAAATGGATTCGCGCCTTTTAGTTCCATAAAAAGCCCGATTGTCTCTAATAATTTGATAACTTGTTTTTTATTTACTTTCATCATTACCCCGCCTTTCTTTCATAGAAAAAAACTTCTCTTTCCGAAAAAAGAGAAGTTATACTCTGCTACCTGTCTGCCATAGTTCCTTCACCTTTTCAGATAGAATCGGTGTATCGTCTACAATTATTTTGCTAATTGATGATTTTTGTAATGGTGTTTGTACTTGTTCAATCGGAAGAATGTTTCCAATGATAATTAAGACAAACAAAACAATATATACTTCTAAAAATCCGAGGATTGCCCCGGCAAACGCATTTACTTGCTTTAAAACCGGTATTTCTGCAAACATATTTAACAAATTACCAAGTAATGAAAGTGCTATTTTTGTAATAATAAACAATATGATAAACGCAAGCGCTTGATAAAATACTGTCTCAATATTATTTGCATCAATCCATTCTGGAACAGATACGTTTTTATCAAATGGATACGGAATAAATTTCGCAAGTGCTGGCGCTAAATCTTTACAGTACCAGTATGCAACAAGGTATGCGATAATAAAGCTTGTTAACTTTACAAGTTGCAGAATAAACCCTCTGCGTAAGCCGAGGAAAAATCCCATAACAAGCAGTAAAATGATAATAATATCAATCATGTTATTCCATTCCTTTTTTTGTCATACTTTCTTTCAATTTCTCATGTTCTTCTTTTAATTTTATGTAATCGTGTATGACGTTTACCGCCGTCAATACCGCTAGTCTACTCGTGTCAAGCGAAGGATTCTTGGCATTGAGTTCGCGCATTTTATCATCCACAATCGCTGCTACCATGCGGATATGACTTGTACTTTCATCGCCAACAACTGAATATTGCTGACCATAGATTTCTACATTAATTCGACTTTTCTTTCCCTTTTGTTGTGACAACTCACCGGCCTCCAATCACGTACAGAATCCTAAAGTTTATCATACCATGAACCTTCATAATATGGAAACAGAAAGAACAATCCGATATGATAAAAATAACAATATAAAAAAAGGGGCGACCATTATGTCAAATTCTATCGTAATTCAAACAAATTCTACAGTAATTGAAGACATGAAACAACAATATAAACATTCGCTTAGCCCGAAAATTCCGCAAGGCGGTATCTTTATGGCTAAGGTGCCATCTTGCACGATTACAGCGTATAAATCTGGAAAAGTAATGTTCCAAGGAAGCCGCGCTGAAGCAGAAGCTTCTCGTTGGCAAACTGTCTCTCAAAGACCAAAAACAACTGTAAAAAAAACTGTCGATTCCCATCGTTATGCGCCGCCTGCTTCCATCAGTACAATGTCTATTGTAGGGTCTGATGAAGTTGGTACGGGAGATTTCTTTGGACCGATGACAGTCGTTGCTGTATATGTGGATGCAAAGCAAATTCCACTACTAAAAGAACTTGGTGTAAAAGACTCTAAAAACTTAAATGACGATCAAATTACTGCCATTGCGAAACAACTTCTACACGTTGTTCCTTACAGCTCTCTTGTCCTTCATAATGAAAAATATAACGAGCTATTTGATAAAGGAAACAACCAAGGTAAGCTAAAAGCCTTGCTACATAATAAAGCTATTACAAACTTATTAGCTAAAATGGCACCTACAAAACCTGAAGGCGTCTTAATCGATCAATTCACACAACCTGATACATACTATAAATATTTAGCAAAACAAAAACAGGTACAGCGTGAAAATGTTTATTTCGCTACGAAAGGTGAAAGCGTCCATTTAGCAGTAGCCGCTGCTTCTATTTTAGCTCGCTACTCATTCGTAAAACAGTTTGACGAACTAAGTAAAAAAGCTGGTATGCCACTTCCAAAAGGTGCTAGTAAACAAGTTGATATCGCTGCTGCTAAATTAATTCAAAAGCTTGGTAAAGAACGATTACCTGAGTTTGTGAAACTGCATTTCGCTAATACGGAGAAGGCGCTTCGCTTATTAAAATAGTATCGACAAAAACAGGAGCCTACAAACTCCTGTTTTTTGTTTCATCCTACTATTGTCCTTATAGTTTTGTTATAATTATAATATGCAGATTATTCTAACATAGGAGGAGATCTACATTGCTACTTCTACAAATGATTCTAAATATTTTACTAGGCGATCCACACGAAAGACAGTTCGAAATTAGAGAAAACATTCAGCTACTAAGTGAACAACCAGCGTTCAACGATTTAATAGAGCGTTATGGTCGATCTTTCTTATTAAACTTTCGGATTCGAAGATTTATCGGGAAACACGATGCACGCTTGTTAATACATAATCCAACAAAACTACAACACTTCTGTGAAGAACTTGAATGTATGATTAGAAAAAGGAGTTTTTTCATATGAACGCTGTAAAAGTTAAAAAGATATTATATGTTTTCGTACACCTCGTAGGCCCACTTTCTTACTTCACTATTTCTACCATTTGGGGAGCTTTTTTCACTACTAAATCCACATTCGAAAATATATCTGATAATCTTGGCATGATGGCCATCTATTACGTGTTCATGAGTTTACTGTGGTTTTTCTATTTAGATCGATTAGACAAAGACATAAATAAGATTACAAAAGAAATTAACGATAATAAGATGTAACACATAACAAAGGAGAGCCCTTAAGAATCTCCTTTGTTATGTTAGCTTCGTTTCTGCTTCTTATTTGATGAAGATACTTTATGAGAACCTGTTTCATGTGTCGTCGTTCCTTGTCCTTCAACTTCTGGAGAACCTAGGCTTGATCTTGAATGATCTTTTTTCACTTTTTTACTCATTTATATTCACCCCTTCACGTTACTTTTTGCTACGGGAGAATAAACTATACAAAATAAAAAAGCGAGAGGAAATCCTCTCGCTTTTTTCATATTTTAGAATTCAGAAGAACCTGGAGTTCTTGGGAATGGAATTACGTCACGGATGTTAGCCATGCCAGTGATGTACATTAGGAAGCGCTCGAAACCTAGACCAAATCCAGCGTGTTTTGTACCGCCGTATTTTCTAAGTTCTAAGTACCACCAGTAGTCCTCTTCGTTCATACCTAATTCTTTAATTCTGTCTACTAAAACGTCCATTCTTTCTTCACGTTGGCTTCCGCCGATTAATTCGCCGATGCCAGGAACTAGAAGGTCAGTAGCAGCTACTGTTTTACCGTCTTCATTCAAACGCATGTAGAATGCTTTAATGTCTTTTGGATAGTCAGTTACGAATACAGGGCGTTTGAAGATTTCTTCTGATAAGTATCTTTCGTGCTCTGTTTGTAAGTCAATTCCCCATTCTACTGGGTATTTGAAGTCAGCACCTGATTCTTGAAGCACTTTAATTGCTTCTGTATAAGTGATGCGACCGAAGTCAGAGTTAATTACGTTGTTCATGCGCTCAAGAACTGTTTTATCAACGAAGCTGTTGAAGAATTCCATTTCTTCTGGTGCATGCTCTAATACGTATTTCATTGCATATTTCAGCATATCTTCTGTAAGGTTCATTACGTCCCCTAGTTCAGCGAATGCAATCTCAGGCTCAACCATCCAGAACTCAGCAGCGTGGCGAGTTGTGTTTGAGTTTTCTGCACGGAATGTAGGTCCGAATGTGTATACGTCACGGAATGCTAATGCATAAGCTTCAGCGTTCAGCTGTCCACTTACTGTTAAGTTTGTTTCTTTACCGAAGAAGTCTTTTGACTCATCAACTTTTCCGTCTTCACCTTTTGGTAGGTTATTTAAATCTTGCGTTGTTACGCGGAACATTTCGCCAGCACCTTCTGTATCACTACCAGTGATGATTGGTGTGTGAACATGTACGAATCCACGCTCTTGGAAGAATTGGTGAATCGCAAATGCTGCGATAGAACGTACGCGGAACGTTGCAGAGAATGCATTTGTTCTTGGACGTAAGTGAGCGATTGTACGTAAGTATTCAAACGTATGACGTTTCTTTTGAAGTGGGTAATCAGAATCTGATAAACCCTCGATATCAATTTTTTCTGCTTTAATTTCAAATGGTTGCTTCGCTCCAGGCGTTGCAATTACTTTACCTTCTACTTTAACTGAAGAGCTAAGTGGAAGTTTTGCAATTTCTTTGAAGTTCTCTAGTTCTGTATCGAAAACGATTTGAACGCTTTTGAAGAAGCTACCGTCGTTTAATTCGATGAAACCAAATGCTTTTGAATCACGTAAGTTACGAATCCACCCTGATACTTGTACTGTTTGATCTGCATACTTTTCTGTATCTCTATACAGACTTTTTACTAATGTGTTTTCCATAGTGAAATTCTCCTTTGCTCATATATTTAAATACAAAAAAACCTTTCATCCATAAAGGGACGAAAGGTTAAACTTCGCGGTACCACCCAATTTGTCATAAAGACCAACTTTAACTCGTATGTAATACATACTTCCCGGTTTATAACAGGCCGGATTCCCGTCTAAGCCTACTCTTGAATATAAGATTCAATTTCGGTTAGCAACTCCAAGGTGTTCTTCACATATACCGCCTCATCAGGCTCTCACCGTCCCTGACTCGCTTTGGATTATAGTATATACTACTTTTCCTTATCATCGTCTTTCATTTTGTTAAACTAAAATTAATGTACTACATTCGAGAGAAAGATGCAAGATGCCAAAAAATATATGAGCGATTTTTGTAATATATCGACTTACCGATAGTGTCCGACAACCAATCCAATAAAAAAATTGCCGGAATGAATCCGGCAATTTTCTAATTACTTACGTAACTCCGCACCGAATTTCTCTTCTACCGTTGTTAGTACACGGTTATGTGCTTCTGTTACTTCTTCGTCTGTTAATGTACGTTCTGCATCGAAGTAAGTCATAGAGAATGCAAGTGATTTCTTGCCTTCTTCCATTTTTTCACCTTCGTATAAGTCGAATAATGTTACATCTTTCAGAAGTTCTCCGCCAGCTTCAGCAATGACTTGCTTCATTTCACCAGCTTTTGTTTCTTTTGTTACTACAACAGCCATATCACGCGTCATAGATGGGAAACGTGGAATTGCTGCGTAGTAAGTTTCTTCTGCGTCTGCACCGAATACTTTTACAAGAGATAGTTCGAATACGAATGTATTTTTCACATCTAATTGTTTTTCTGCTTCTGGGTGCAATTGACCGATGAAACCAATTACTTCGCCATCCAATACGATGTCAGCTGTACGGCCTGGGTGCATACCTTCACGTTTTGCTGGTGCATATGTGATTTGGTTTGAAACGCCAAGCACGTCGAATAGTCCTTCTAGTACACCTTTCACAACGAAGAAGTCTACTACTTTCTTCTCACCTTGCCATGCATGGTGAAGAGCAAGACCTGTCATAACACCTGCAAGATGTTGTTCTTCTTTCGGAAGTTCTCCTTCTTCTGTCGGTAAGAAGATAGAACCTACCTCGTATAAAGCAACGCTGTCGTTTTTACGAGCGACATTGTATGAAACTGCTTCTAGTAATTGCGGTACTAAGCTTAAACGAAGTTGGCTACGTTCTTCACTCATTGGAAGTGCAAGACCTACAGGCGCCTTTTCGTTTGGCTCAACCATATATTGTTTCGCTTTATCAGCGCTTGTTAATGAATACGTGATTGCTTCATATAAACCAGCACCCTCTAAGAAGCGGCGTACTTTACGACGTTTCGTTTGTGCTGATGTTAATTTACCACGAGTCATCGTTCCAGAAGGTAATGTAACTGGAATATGGTCATAACCGTATAAACGGCCCACTTCTTCTACTAAGTCTTCTGAAATTGTAATATCAGGACGACGTGCTGGTACATTTACATGGAATGTTCCTTCTACTTCTGTGAATGGGAATTTCAAGTTTGTGAACATTGTACCCATTTCACTCGCAGAAATATTTGTACCTAATACACGGTTTACTTTTTCAGCAGTAACAGATACTGTACGCTCTTGTACTTGTAAGTTGTCAGCTTCTACCACACCTTCAAGTGCTTCACCACCAGCATATTTCGCCATTAAAGCAGCTGCGTGTTGAATTGCTTCAAATGTACGTGTTGGGTCGATTCCTTTTTCGAAACGTGCACTTGATTCACTACGAAGACCTAAGTCTTTTGATGTACGACGTACTGTTTGACCTGCAAAGTATGCAGACTCAATTAGAACGTTTACTGTCTCATTTGTAACTTCAGAATCCGCCCCGCCCATTACACCAGCAACAGCTAAAGCTTTCGTGCCGTTTGTAATTACAAGATGGTGGCTTTGTAATGTACGCTCTTGATCATCTAACGTTTCAATTTTTTCGCCTTCTTTTGCAAGACGAACAACGATTTCTTTTGAACCTAATTTATCGTAATCGAATGCATGTAGCGGTTGACCGTATTCCATTAAAATGTAGTTTGTAATATCAACTACGTTGCTAATTGGACGAATGCCAGCTGCCATAAGACGAGTTTGCATCCACATTGGTGACGGACCAATCTTTACGTTTTTAACCATTTTTGCAATGTATAATGGGTTTTCTTCTTTCGCTTCTACGCTTACAGAAATATAATCAGAAGTTTTTTCTGCTGTTTCTTGTAAGTCGATAGCTGGAAGTTTTACTTCGCGGCCATAAATAGCAGCTACTTCGTAAGCAACACCTAACATGTTTAAGCAATCTGCACGGTTTGGTGTTAAGCCAAGCTCAAGTACTTCATCGTGTAAGTTTAAAATTTCAAGTGCATCTGCACCAACTTCAGCGTCACTTGGGAAGATGAAGATACCATCTGCGTATTCTTTTGAAACTAACTTTCCATCAATACCAAGCTCTTGAAGAGCACAAACCATACCATGAGAAGCTTCACCGCGTAGTTTTGCTTTTTTGATTTTGAAGTTACCAGGAAGTACAGCTCCAACTTTTGCAACTGGTACTTTTAAACCTTTTGCAATGTTAGCAGCTCCACAAATAATTTGAACTGGCTCTTCTTCACCGATATCGATTAAGCATTTGCTTAATTTATCAGCTTCTGGGTGTTTTTCACATTCTAATACGTGACCAACTACAACACCTTTTACACCTTTATTTAATACTTCAACGCCTTCTACTTCAATACCACTTTTCGTGATTTTGTCTGCTAGTTCTTGTGCTGTTACATCTTTAATATCTACATACTCTTGTAACCAACGATATGATACGAACATATTTATCCTCTCCTTCCCTTACGCTCGTTTGAATTGTTGTAAGAAACGTACATCATTTGTATAGAAATGACGAATGTCATCTACTCCGTATTTCAACATTGCGATACGCTCTGCGCCCATACCGAATGCGAAACCTTGATATTCTTTTGAATCATAACCAGCCATTTCAAGTACGTTCGGGTGAACCATACCTGCGCCTAGAATTTCAATCCAGCCAGTTCCTTTACAAGTGCCGCAACCTTTGCCATGACACATCATACAAGAAATATCCATCTCTACAGATGGCTCTGTGAATGGGAAGAAACTTGGACGAAGACGGATTTCACGATCTTCACCGAACATCTTTTTCACGAATACTTGCAGTGTACCTTTTAAGTCACTCATACGAATGTTTTTATCAATTACAAGACCTTCAATTTGCATGAACTGATGTGAATGCGTCGCATCGTCGTCATCACGGCGATACACTTTACCAGGACAAATAATTTTAATCGGGCCTTTTTCTTTATTATTTTCCATCGTACGTGCTTGCACAGAAGATGTATGTGTACGTAGTAACGTTTCTTCTGTAATGTAGAATGTATCTTGCATATCACGTGCTGGGTGATCTTTCGGTAAGTTTAGTGCTTCGAAGTTGTAGTAGTCTTTTTCTACTTCTGTTCCTTCAGCTACTTCATAACCCATACCGATGAATACATCTTCAATTTGCTCAACAACAGCTGTTAACGGATGGTGACAACCTGTTTCAACAGGACGACCTGGCAGTGTAACATCGATTGTTTCAGTAGCTAATTTCGCTTCGATTACCGCTTTTTCTAAGTTACTAATTTTGTCATCTAAACGCGTTTGAATCGCTTCACGCACTTCATTTACTAATGCTCCCATACGTGGACGCTCTTCTGCTGACAATTTTCCCATGCCGCGTAATACTTCTGTAATTGGGCCTTTTTTTCCTAAATACGCTACGCGTACGTCGTTTAAGCTCTTTAGCTCTTTCGCTTCTTCAATAAGCTCTAACGCTTTTTGCTTTAGCTCTTTTAAACGTGCTTCCATTTTGGAACCCTCCTAATTTTAAAAATAAAAAAACCTCGCTCCCAAAAAGGGACGAGGTAAATTCGCGGTACCACCCTAAATTGACAGAACAAGTCTGCCCACTCATTAGTTATAACGATCAATTCTGACCGGAACGCCTTTACATATACATGGTCCTGGCGTCAACTCCAGAGGTGAATTCACTTCCGTCTACCATAAGAATGCTTTCAGTCTACGGCACTCTCTCCCTATATGGCGATTTTGTAAGTTACTCTTCTCTATCAACGTTTTTCGTTATTTAACTTTTAATATAATGTACTTCAACTTATTATAAGAAGTTTTTTATTTGTTCGCAACCGGGCTTTGCAAATAATACGTTAAAATCCCTGCTGCAACCGCAACATTTAATGATTCTGCCCCGCCGTAAATCGGAATATACAAGTTTTGATCCGTTTTTGCAAGAATTTCTTGGCGTACGCCGTTCCCTTCATTTCCTACAATTAATGCAAAACTGCCAGCCGGCGTTACTTCACCATACGGAACTCCATTTTCAAGAGCTGTTCCATATACAGGAACGTTATTTTCTTTTAACTTGTCTACCCATTCTTCTAAGTTCCCTTTTACAATTGGTAAGTGGAAAATAGAGCCTTGTGTAGAGCGGAGTACTTTACTATTATAAACATCAACACAACCTTCTCCAAGCACAACGGCGTGAATACCAGCTGCATCAGCTGTACGAATAATTGTTCCTAAATTACCTGGGTCTTGCAGGCCATCTAATAAAAGGAATTTCCCATCAGTAAGAGCTACTTCTTTCTCATGCTTCTCACAAACAGCAAATACACCTTGTGTCGTTTCTGTTTCACGAAGTATTTTGACAATCGCCTCAGGTACGATATACATTTCCACATCATTAACTGTCCAATCTTTCGGAAGGTCTGTCTGATCTGAAACGATAAGTTCCGTTACAATTCCTGCCTTCAAAGCTTCCTCGACTAAGTGGAATCCTTCTACAAAAAATAAACCTTTTTTATCGCGTTCTTTTTTCGTTTGCAGCTTTTTCCACTGCTTTACACGCGGATTTTGTACTGAATCAATGTTTTTCATAATATGTATTTCCCTCTCTTCTTGTCTTATCATTATAGCCTATTTTTCATACATATTTACATAAAAAAGAACAAAAACTAACGTCAGTTTCAATTCTGAAGAAGAGGTGAAAGCAATGAGTTTTAATTTACGCGGTGCCGTATTAGCGAATGTGTCTGGAAATTCACAAGATCAATTACAAGAAACAATCGTCGATGCAATTCAAAGCGGTGAAGAAAAAATGCTTCCAGGTCTTGGCGTTTTATTTGAAGTCATTTGGAAAAACGCTGATGAAAATGAAAAGCACGAAATGTTAGAAACACTAGAGCAAGGATTAAAAAAATAAGCAATTTCAAAATCACCTTTGCATCAGCTAAGGTGATTTTTTTGCGGAAAATTTTTTTCTTCTCCTAAACATTTCTACTTTACTAACGAACTATGATGGAGTACAATGTTCAAAATACATTTAAACCGATCGATTTTTCTTCATATACACCATAAGATAAAAGGAGTGAATGTTTTATGCACCGTATTACGCTTGAACAAATTTTTAAACACCACATTACACAAAAATACGTAAACCGTTCTGGAATGGTCCACGCGATCGCTGTCGCTTACCATGCGTTTCACCTAGCCAAAAAGCATCACGCCTCAGTCGATGCTGCCACAAAAGCTGGCTTCCTTCATGATATCGGACATCATACGTGGTACACAGGCGGCGAATGGGATTATGACTTATATAAAAAGAATGATATCCATGCAATTAAAGGCGCTGAAAGAGCACATAAATTACTTATTAGATTAGGAGAACATCCAAAACTAGCAAAAGAAATTTCTATTGCAATTCTTCTTCATACAGATTCTTTCTTAGTGGAACAAGAAATTGAAAGAACATCTCTTCAAAATATTATTAAATGGGCAGATGAAGCAGATGAAGAACCGGGCGGAGCGCATCATTATCGAACAATTTCTTATGAAAAAGCACTTAAAGCAATTCAGCAATTAGATCGATTGGTAGAGCGTGAATTGCAAATAGAGCAAGCAAAATTGAATAACAAGACAGAACATAGTTATCAATGAGAAAGAGGCATCACTACAGGGTGATACCTCTTTTGTTATTTTGTGGAAAATACACCTTTATATGTAATATTTAAATATTACGCCTGAAAACAAAATGCCTTATAATTAAATATACAAATATAAAGAGGTGATTCTACATATGCAACCCGCTACACAACTTTCTAATGAACAGAAATACTCTATGTCATGGGGACAATTTATTAGCTCCGTTGTATTCGCTTTTTTCGGAACCGGACTTATTACTGTGTTCCTCGCAATGCCCTTAACAATTTATACAGCCGGTCTTACAGATAAAAAACAAATTGCCCTGTATGAATCTATCGTAAATACTGCAAGTATTGTATTACAGCTAGCCGTGTTGTTATTCTTCATTTTTAAATTCGAACCCGCAAAAAAATTACTACTACAATCATTTAACTTTAAAGCACTGAAAGAATGGCGTACATACGTATACTTACTTCTTTTCTTCGCTATAAACATTTTACTCAATTACATCTTGTTAAATTATGTGTTCCAAGACGCAACAAAGCAGCAATCTTCCGCACTAAACTTAGATGTCTTTAAGCAATATGAAATATTATTACTTCTCGGCTTTGCAATACTCACACCAATTTTTGAAGAGCTTATTTTCCGTGGCTTTATACTTCGCTTTTTCTCAGAACGCTTTCCATTTTGGATTGCAGCGATTATAACAAGCTTCTTCTTCGGTATCGCTCATACATACTCACTTGGGGTAATGGTCATTACTTTCTTCATGGGATTATTAATGGCTATTTTATGTAAAAAAACAAAATCCATTATTCCAGCTATGTTATTTCATATTATGAATAATTTGTTGGCATTCTTGAATTAGAAAGAGGTATCCTCACGATACCTCTTTTATTAATTCGTATGATCACTTCTCATCTCTATCAATTTATACATATTTATTAATAATATCCAAAATAAACCTCATGTAGTAAAATATAACTTAATTCATATAAAGGAGTTTACATATGTTCAGTGTTATTTGGATGCTTTTCACGCCACTTCTCTTACTATGCGGGATTGCTGGTGGTATTTTTTTAATAGTAACAGGAATTAAATATCGGAAATTACTCGTTGGTTTAATGGGGCTACTTAGCCTATCCTTTGTCACACTACCTTTTGTTTTTTTAAGTATAGGAATTAATATGGATACAATCTTCCCCATTCCAACTGCTCTTTACTGGGCCCTATTTTCTTTAACTGGATTATTAGCAGGGATAAGTGGATTCCAAGCAAAAATTAAAAGTATACGTAATATGGGATTCATTATTTTTACCATTGGAATATTAGGGGTTATCTTCTGGGTACTCATGTCTGTAGGTGATTGATTCTATATATAACTTTTTTCGAAACCCACAAATCGCAGGTAATACAGAAGTGTTCGGAATATTAACTTGGATGATTTTAGCTCTTACTTTAATGTTATGCCAATTCAGCATTGGTATTTTTTTAATTATTGCTGGTTTCATTAGCATATCGCTTATCGTTGTTCCTATCGTTTGTATAGGTTCTGGAATAGATTTAGAGGAGGTGGTTCCAATTTCGGGAACTTTATATTGGTGCCTGTTCTCTTTAGCTGGACTATTAGCTATTATAAGCGGCAGGCAAATATCGAGTATTTGTTCTATGGGGACGATTTTGTTTATAACAGGGCTGTGCTCCATAACTGGTTATCATCTTTTATATGTTACTGCATAAAAAAGCACAAAAAAGCAGGGAAATTAATTCCCTGCTTTTCTATTTGGTTTATTGCCTGATTGTAAGAAGAACGATAACACCCAAGCGATACCTGCTAGTATCGTTGCGATTAAGAAGGCATCGTTAATACCGTTAATTGCAGATAGCTTTGAAATTTGTCCATATAATAGTTGTGTGCTCATCGCATCTCCTGCTTGAGCCGATCCAGCTAAGGCCGCTAAGCTTTGGCCCATGCCGTGTACTTTATCAACTAAAATTGGGTTGGATGTTGTTAACATATTGCCGTAATCTGCTACGTGAGCAGTTGTTTGTTGCGTCATAAGTGTGATTAAAATCGCTGTTCCGATTGAACCAGCTACTTGTCTTGACGTATTTTGCGTTGCTGTACCGTGAGAAATTAATTTCATCGGCAGTGCGTTCATACCAGCTGTCATAATTGGCATCATAATGAATGACATACCAATTGAACGTATAATATAATCCGTCATAATAACGCTATACGGTGTATCCATCGATAATTTTGTAAATTCATATGTCGCATACGTCGTAATTGCCAATCCAATTATCGCTAATGGACGAATGCCATATTTATCGAATAATTTACCCGCTACTGGTCCCATGATTCCCATAATTAATGATCCTGGAAGAAGTAGTAAACCAGATTCAATTGGCGTAAAGCCACGAATGTTTTGCAGATATACTGGAAGTAATAACATACCTCCAAATAGTGCCATCGTTACGATTGCGTTAATTACTAAAGTAAAAGTAAATACTGGATATTTAAATACTTGTAAATCAAGCATTTTATTGTCCGTTGTTAACTCTCTCCAAATAAATAACGCTAAACCAATTACACCGATAACAAGTGAAATAATGACTTCTGCACTAGTCCAACTATTATTTCCAGCTTCACTAAATCCGTACAATAAGCTTCCTAGTCCAATACTTGAACTAACCACACCGAATATATCTAATTTCGTTTTAGACACTGGCTGAGCTAGTGTAAAGAATTTTAAAGATAGGAACGTAATAATTAAACCGATAATAAACATCGCATAGAACATTACATTCCAGCTATAATTTTCAATCACCCAACCTGTTACAGTTGGTCCGATAGCTGGTGCTAAAATCATTGCTACACCTAGTAACCCCATCGCTGCTCCGCGTTTATGAGGCGGGAATAATGTCATGAAGATATTCATACCAACCGGCATTAAAATACCCGCACCAACTGCTTGAATTACACGGCCTGTCATCATCATTGTAAAGTTTCCTGAAGTAGCACAAATGATAGATCCTACCGTAAAGAATAACATTGCGGCTACGAATAATTTACGATACGTAAATCGTGAAACTAAAAAGGCACTAATCGGTACTAAAATACCATTTACAAGCATGAAGCCTGTAATTAACCATTGTGCTGTTGAAGTTGATACGTTAAATTCATTCATTAACGGAGGTAATGCAACGTTAATGATTGTTTGGTTTAAAATAGAAACGAACATGCCGAGAATTAATACAGCTACAACTGCTTTTACATTCACATTCTCTACAGGCGTAGACATTTGTTTTTTCGGCACTTCTTTTTCTTGTTTTACTTCTTCTTGCTTTCCTTCTTCTTGCTTTCCTGTTTCTAACTCAACTACATTAGAAATTTCCGATTCTTGCTTTCGTTCAATTTCTTTCTCTTCTGTTTCAACTTTACTTACTTCTATTTTACTTACGGTTGGGACTTGTTCTTCTCCCATTTTCGTTTTTTTCTTTCGTAAAAGACGATTTACAAGGAAGAAGACGATTATACAAAATAGTGCATATCCTGCAATTACAATTGAGGACATCTCATCTCCCCCTTACTTATGAATACGAACTGTCACATTCATGCCAGGAACAATATTTACTGATTTGCTATGGTCTAAAGAAATTTTAACTGGTACTACTTGTGTTACTTTCGTATAGTTCGCTGTTGCGTTGCTTGATGGCAACATAGAGAATGTATTCGCTGTTGTTAAGCCAACTTGTTCTACTTTTCCTGTTAACGTTGTATCTGGGTATGCATCTACATACACATCTACATCTTGACCTTTTTGAACATCATCAACATCTGTTTCTTCAATGTTTGCTGTTACCCATAAATTGTTCATATCGAATGCGTAAGCAATCGGGCTACCAGCTCCAACGAAAGCATTTGTTGTTGCGTTTGATTGTACAACCGTTGCATTTTGTGGAATTGTTACATCTACTGTTTGTTCTCCATTAGCTGCCGCTACAGTAACAGTACCTAGTTTATCGTTCTCATTATAATTTTTTCCTACTTCAGCTTTCCAGTCAGTTAGTTTACCTGCCACTGGTGAAGCAACCGGAATTACCTTTCCATCAATCTTTGCATTGTCTGTTTTTAAGTAATTTTCCGTTTGGTTGTAATAGTAATAACCGCCAATACCGCCGCCAACTAGTACAATTAATGTGATAATGTTGATAATTACCATTCTTCGAAACTGATTCATTGCATTCCTCTCCTTATATCGCATATAATTTTTTTCTAAACTATTTATGTCCTTATTGTTTAGATTGTTTAATTGTTAATTATATTAACCTTTTAACAAAAAAATCACACCATCTGCAGCATAAATCGAAATTTATCTACCTGCGAGCGGTGCTGATTTCTGAAGGACTATCGTTTATAATTATAAATAATTATTTTGAATCTACAACCGACAATTTACGTATGAAATGTCGCTTAAACAACAATATAATACCAATATGTTGTTTAAGTATAGAAAATTAAACGAGGAGAAGAAAAATGTCTATTAAAAATACAAATGATCCACGTGTAAAGCGAACGAGACAACTCATTCAGGATGCTTTTGTCGCTTTAGTAGGCGAAAAAGGCTTTGAAAATGTAACTGTTCAACATATTGCAGAACGCGCTCCTGTAAATCGCGCTACATTTTATAGCCATTACCATGATAAATATGACCTATTAGACAAAAGTATTGAAGAAATGTTAGAGAAGCTAGCAGAAGTAATTAAACCGAAAAATAGAAATAAAGAAGATTTTCAACTTACATTCGATTCACCTCACCCTACATTTTTGGCTTTATTCGAACATATCGCAGAAAATGTAAACTTTTATAACGTTATGCTTGGGGATAAAGCTGCCGGAAACTACTCTTATAAAATGATGAAAACAATACAAGTGCATTTAACATTAAGCTTGTCTATTTCACAACCAGATGATGAAGATCTTATGGTTCCTCGTGATATTTTGATTAGTTATGTGACAGGGGCTCACATCGGAATGATTATGTCATGGTTAAAAAGAGGAATGATATATACTCCGCATTTTATGGCGATGCAATTAACTCGTTTAATTATTTTAGGCGCTCATACTGCAGCAGGATTAGAACGGCCTTTTTAAAACATAAAAAAGCGAAGGAGAATCTCCTTCGCTTTTTCTATTAATTAAATGTAATGTTATGTACAGCCTCTTTATCAAGACGTTTAATAACTTCTACAATTAACTTCACTGCATTTTCATAATCATCACGGTGTAACATTGCCGCATGAGAATGGATATAGCGCGTTGCAATTGTAATTGCCATAGAAGGAATACCATTTATAGCAATGTGAATCGCACCCGCATCCGTTCCTCCGCCCGCTACCGAATCATATTGATACGGGATTTGTAATTCATCAGCAACATCAACTACGAAATCACGTAAACCTGTATGTCCAATAACAGAAGCATCATATAAAATGATTTGTGGTCCATCGCCCATTTTACTTTGCGCTTCTTTTGACGTTACACCTGGTGTATCTCCAGCGATACCAACATCTACTGCGAACGCGATATCTGGTTTAATATAATTCGCAGATGTTTTTGCGCCACGAAGACCGACTTCTTCTTGTACAGTTCCAACGCCGTATACAACGTTTGGATGCTTTTCATCTTTTAATTGTTTTAATACGTCAATTGCAATTGCACAACCGATTCGGTTATCCCATGCTTTTGCAAGTAACATTTTTTCATTCTTCATCACTTGGAATTCAAAGTAAGGTACAACTTGATCTCCTGGTCGTACGCCCCACTCCATCGCTTCTTCTTGGCTAGAAGCACCGATATCGATGAACATGTCTTTAATTTCAACTGGCTTTTTACGAGCTTCTGGAGGTAAGATGTGCGGTGGTTTTGAACCAATTACACCTGTTACATCTCCTTTACGCGTTACAATCGTCACGCGTTGCGCAAGCATAACTTGTGACCACCAGCCACCAACCGTTTGGAAGCGAAGGAAACCTTTGTCATCGATTTGTGTAATCATAAATCCAACTTCATCTAAATGACCTGCAACCATAATTTTCGGGCCGTTTTCTTCCCCTACTTTTTTCGCAACTAAACTCCCTAAATTATCAGTAGAAAGTTCGTCCGCAAACGGCTCGATATATTTCTTCATTACTTCACGTGGTTCACGTTCGTTACCAGCAATACCACGTGCATCCGTTAATTCTTTTAGCATTGTCAATGTCGCGTCTAATTTTGTCATTGCCAACACCCTCCTTTTTCTTCAGTCAATTCATTATACAATAATTAAATTGAAATATTCAAAAATTAAATTAGTATCCTTGTGTTTGACGCTGATGATTTACTTCATTTTTATCTAAATATGCTTTTTCAATCTCTTCTTGCTCAAATTCAAGTGCTTGTCCGAGTCGAAGGTAGCTCGTAAATAATTCAATATAGTTTGTAATAGATGGTTGATCTGTAAAACGAATTACTTTCGCATATGTGTCTAAGAAAATTTCCACTTGTGTTTTATTCGTTTGTGCACATTTATAGAATAGGAAGTTTTTATCAATACCTAAATCAATGCCGATTGATAAAATAAAATGCAAACCATCTACGTATTCTTCTAATATTACTTCACGTTCCGAAGCTGGTTTGTTGCTCCAATATTTAAAACAACGTGTTTCATTTGCAAGTTCTCCAATTTCTACAAGAAGAGCTAACATTTTTTCTTTTAACAATTTTTTCGGTTGTAAGTCATGTTCTTTTGCAATACGGTCATCTAATTCTTTTTGTAATTTAAATAGTTGTAGTAAGTCCATTCTATTGTCCTCCTCCAACATCGCATTTTACGCAACAATGTTGTTTCATCTCAAAGTTCATTATTATGTTTCAGTTCTTATGAATAAGTCAGCTATCTACCTCTTTATAAAATAGCTTGTCCTTAATTTACAAATACGTTTCAGTCATCACTCTTAAATTGTTCATCTGATGAAAGTTCCATATCATCTTTCCATTATAGCAGTGTCGTTTCGGCTAGGAAAGATACTCTTCTTTCCAAACGAGCAGAATTGAAAAAAGCCAGGAGTATTCTCCTGACTTCATATGTATATTCTTCTATACTGCTATAACTTTTATATTGATTTTGTCATATTGATAACGACATAGCCGTTAATCTTTAGAATTTCTTTCACTTCTAACTTCTATTTGAATACAAATAAAAAAACCTTAGAAGAAAATTCTTCTAAGGTTTCAACTAATTAATTAGTTAATGTTGTTTTTTGCAACTGTTGCTAATTCAGCGAAAGCTTTTTCGTCATGAACAGCTAAGTCAGCAAGCATCTTGCGGTTAACTTCGATGCCAGCATTTTTAAGACCGTGCATTAAGCGGCTGTAAGAAAGACCATTCATACGAGCTGCTGCGTTGATACGTGTAATCCATAATTTACGGAAGTCACGTTTCTTTTGACGGCGGTCACGGAATGCATACATTAGAGATTTCATAACCTGTTGGTTAGCAACCTTGAATAATGTATTTTTTGAACCGTAGTAACCTTTTGCTAATTTAATTACTTTTTTACGACGTTGACGAGTAACTGTACCACCTTTTACTCTTGGCATAATATTACCTCCTAATTGTTCTATATATCAGCCGAACTTATTTTAAGTTGTCAAGCATTTGACGAATGCGTTTGAAGTCACCAGCGCTTACTACACCAGCTTTACGTAGTTTACGTTTAGCTTTTGTAGATTTGTTAGCGAATAAATGGCTTGTGTAAGCGTGAGAACGTTTCAGTTTACCTGATCCAGTCTTTTTGAAACGCTTTGCAGCGCCGCGATGAGTTTTTTGTTTAGGCATAGGTATTTCCTCCTCTATCTATTACTTATCGTTTTTCGGTGCTAAAACTAAGAACATACTGCGTCCTTCCATTTTAGGCTTAGATTCAACTGTACTAACTTCAGCACAAGCTTCTGAGAAGCGATCTAAAACACGTTGACCGATTTCTTTATGAGTAATGGCACGTCCTTTAAAGCGAATTGACGCTTTAACCTTGTCGCCTTTCTCTAAAAACTTGATAGCATTACGAAGTTTTGTGTTAAAGTCGTGTTCATCAATTGTTGGACTTAAACGAACTTCTTTCATGCTAATTACTTTTTGATTTTTGCGCTGCTCTTTTTCTTTCTTCTGTTGCTCAAAGCGGAATTTACCGTAGTCCATAATGCGGCATACTGGCGGTTTCGCATTTGGAGCAACTAATACTAAATCAAGATTAAGATTTGCAGCTAAGTCTAAAGCGTCATTACGAGACTTGATTCCAAGTTGATCGCCATTTGCGCCAACTAAACGTACTTCACGTGCACGAATTTGCTCGTTAATCATCATATCCTTGCTAATAGTAAGCCACCTCCAAGGTTTTCTCAGAACATATTTTGTAGTCATAGAACCCGAACAAAAAAAGTGCGGGCATACGACACCCACACTTGTAAAATCTTAAGTAAGAAATACATTTACCTGTTAACTGCGAATGCGTCCATCAGGTGAGAAGCGGGTGCTTCTACTTGTTCCACAAAACAATATTCTATTATCCTTGATGAGTTTATCATAGGACATGACGTCTGTCAAGAAGACGCGATGTGTTTTACTAACAACAAGAAACATTGTAACAAACAACTAACATACTTGCAATACTTTTTTATGATAAGTGTTACATGGTTATTTTTTCTAATTTTTCTCAAGTATATTACATAAAAAAGCCGCGGTATACCGCGGCTTTTTCTTATCGTTTTCCTTCTACTTTAATCATGTCAACAAAAGCATCTAATGCGATTGTTTCTGATTTTTGTTCACCATATTTACGTACGTTTACGCCGTTTTCAGTTACTTCATTGTCACCTACTACAAGCATGTACGGAATTTTTTGCATTTGTGCTTCACGGATTTTGTAACCGATCTTCTCTTCACGAGTGTCTAATTCAACACGGATACCAGCACGACGCAATTCGTCTTGTACTTTCTTCGCATAGTCTAAATGTACTTGCGGAGAAACTGGAATTACTTGTACTTGAACTGGAGCTAACCATGTTGGGAATGCACCTTTGTATTCTTCAATTAAGAAGGCTACAAAACGTTCCATAGTTGATACAACACCACGGTGAATTACAACTGGACGATGTTGTTTACCGTCTTCACCAACGTATGATAATTCAAAGCGTTCTGGAAGTAAGAAGTCTAATTGTACAGTTGAAAGTGTTTCGTCTTTTCCAAGAGCAGTACGAACTTGAACATCAAGTTTTGGACCGTAGAATGCCGCTTCACCTTCAGCTTCATAGTAATCAAGACCCATTTCATCCATAGCTTCTTTTAACATACCTTGTGCTTTTTCCCACATCTCATCATCCGCATAATACTTTTTAGTATCTGCTGGGTCGCGGTAAGATAGACGGAATGAGTAGTTCTCTAAACCGAAATCTTTGTACACTTCTAGAGTTAAGTTTACAACACGTTTTAACTCTTCTTTAATTTGATCTGGACGAACGAAAATGTGCGCATCGTTTAAAGTCATTCCGCGTACACGTTGCAATCCAGATAACGCACCTGACATTTCATAACGGTGCATTGTTCCAAGTTCTGCAATACGGATTGGTAATTCACGGTAGCTGTGAATATCATTTTTATAAACCATCATATGATGAGGACAGTTCATTGGACGAAGAACTAATTCTTCGTTATCCATTTCCATTGATGGGAACATGCCATCACGGTAGTGGTTCCAGTGACCAGAAGTTTCATAAAGCTCTCTGCTTCCTAGTACTGGAGTATATACGTGATCATAGCCTAAGCTTGCTTCTTTATCAACGATGTAACGCTCGATAATGCGGCGGATTGTTGCACCTTTTGGTAACCAAAGTGGTAAACCTTGTCCTACTTTTTGGCTATTAGTAAATAGTTTTAATTCTTTACCTAATTTACGGTGATCGCGCTCTTTCGCTTCTTCAAGCATACGTAAGTGCTCATCTAATTCTGCTTTCTTAACGAATGCAGTACCGTAAATACGTTGTAGCATTTTATTATTGCTATCGCCGCGCCAGTAAGCACCTGCAACGCTTAATAATTTAAACACTTTAATTTTTCCTGTAGATGGAAGGTGAACACCACGACAAAGGTCGAAGAATTCGCCTTGCTCATAGATTGAAATAACTGCATCTTCTGGAAGATCGTTAATTAAATCTAATTTTAACTCATCGCCGATTTCTTCAAAGCGACGAATTGCTTCTGCACGTGGTACTTCATGACGAACGATTTCTAAGTTCTCGTTCACGATTTTTTGCATTTCTTTTTCGATTTTCTTGAAGTCTTCAACTGTAATTGCTTCTTCCATATCAATATCGTAGTAGAAGCCATTTTCAATTACTGGACCAATGCCAAGCTCAACCTTAACATCTTTATATAAACGTTTTAACGCTTGTGCTAAAAGGTGGGCTGTTGAATGGCGTAAAATATATAGGCCATCTTCAGAATCTAATGTAATGATAGAAACTGCACCATCTTCTTCGATTGGTGTAACAAGATCGATCATCTCATCATTTAATTTTCCAGCTACAGCTTTTTTCTTTAAGCCTGGGCTAATAGAAGCTGCGATTTCTTCAGTTGTTACGCCTTTTGGAAACTCCTTCACAGCTCCATCAGGGAAAGTAATTTTAACTACATCTGCCATCACTGGTCACTCCTCTTTTTCTCAAAATAAAAAACACTCATCCCGTAAAAAGGGACGAGTGTTGAATTCGTGGTTCCACCCTTGTTCCAATTAACATAATTGTTAATTGCTCAAGTTCAACATAACGGTGTTGTCCGTTAGCAATTACTAGAAAAACCGTTCACTGCTAAAGTTTAGAGGTGGTAAGTAATAATCCCGTACTAGGAAGCTCACACCCTAAGGCTTCCCTCTCTGAAAATCGTAGAAAACTACTCATGTCCTCATCATGACATTTCAATATATTTCATTTATGTAGGTAATTATATGCTCAAAAACTTAGAAAATCAAGGGCGTTACCTTTATTTTTTAAATTTTTCACATTGCGCTCAAAATCATGTAATCCATGTAATTGGACCCGTTCTTGGAACACATTTCGCAAAGTAATAATCATATTATGATCTTGTTCTTTCGTATATAAATAAATCTTTTTGGGCGAAATAGAAAGAAGCGGCGCAATTACTTTCGTATCAATATATACATCATTTTGCTTTAACAATTCCTCATCTATATATTGGACCAACTTCTCCTGTTTTAAACGTCTACCTTTATCATCATAAAAGATAAAGCTTTCATCAAAAATAAGATGCACACAAGACAAACGTGATTTACGGCTGCTTACTTGTTGCCGAAGCGTCTCAATGAACATTTGGTATTCTTGCTCCATCTTATATTCATCAATTGCCACTTCCGCAAGTTTAGCCACCATTTCCCTATATGTACGAAGACGAAAACGGATATATGATGAAAACGAGAATGAGAGCGGATCACAAAGCCAATTGTTTAAAGAAGACTTAATATATGACTCAAATGCGTTACGCGTTAAATCCTGAGCTACACCTTTTCTTCTTCCCTTTAAAATCTCATGTGCCATGTGCAATATTTGATGACACTCTTCTTGTTCTTCATAAAAAAACTTTTCTTTTAAAATCGTATAAATCCACTCATTTTGTTTCACATTCACAATGAAATACACCATTACTGGCAATAAGATCTTTTCAATATAATTCGATTCACGTACTGGTATGTGAATCACCACTTTTTGCTCCTGTAAATACACACTCGTTTCCTTATATAATACTTCCGCTCTTTTCAGCAATTGTCTATATACGTGCATAGCATCATTTTTTTCTTCGAAGCAAATTTCAATCACTTTTGTCCCCCCTTTTATCCCCGCTCTAAAGGACTGTATCTATACGTTACAAATCCTATAAGAGTCCGTCCCGCGTGAAGTTCACTCTTAGTAGAATCACATTTCCTATTGTTAGAAAATCCACTCAATATGGCTTGCTAATTTTATATATATTAAGGGAGGGAGAAAAAAATGATACAAGCTACTATGAATTTTTATTGTATACTTTACTTATCAATAAAATTATGCATCTGAATGATTGAATATAAATTCGTAAAAGTCGAATTACATTGGGGGCACTCGCTCAAAACCAGCTGAAGACTACCAAGAAATTATTCAAGAACATGCTAGAGATGGCTGGAGGTTCGTACAGATTGTTGCCCCTACGATTGGCAGTTCTGGACAACCTGAATATTTCGACCTCATATTTGAAAAGAAAATATCACTATAATACAAAAGAGCAAGCTTCTCAGCTTGCTCTTTTACTTATGACGACGGTTTTTCCCACCAATTGGAATTGGTTTCGCTAAATATTTAATTCGCTCCATAATACGTGCTGCCTTCATTTCTTCAGCCTCACCACGCTGCGTATACGTTAAATGGTGTTCCAGTTGTTTAAAATCAAAATTAGACGTAAAGAACGTCGGTAAGTTTTCTAACATACGGAATTGCAAGATTGCACCAAGCACATCGTCACGCACAAAGCTTGACATCGCTTCTGCCCCGATATCGTCTAACATTAAAACTTGTACGCGTTTAACCGCATCAATCTTTTCACCAATCGAATTATCTTGAATTGAACTTTTAATTTCACGTAAAAATTCCGGGAAGTATACGAGCATCGAACTTATTTTCTTTCGAGCAAGCTCGTTCGCTATTGCTCCTAAAAGGTACGTTTTTCCTACACCAAATTTACCGTACAAATATAAACCTTGTGCTTTTTTACCTGGTTCATATGTACTTAAAAATTCATTCGCTGCACCAATCGCATCGATACGTGCATTTAAATCAGAAGGGTCTAAGTTTTCCATAGTTGCCTGTAAAATATCCGTTGGCATATATACACTTTGAACGAGTTTTTCATATTTCTTTCTCTCGTCATGCGCTACTTTTCTAACGCAGCGATCGTATTGAATATCAATCATCTTCCCTTGAATAACAAGCTTTGGCTCGTAACCTTGCAGCATATTTTTACATGAACCTAAATCCGGACAATCCACGCAACCTACACTTTGTCCAATATATTCATATAACTTCACAAGACTGCGCTCAATCATAGAAGTCGTTACTTCACCCTTATGTTCGTCTATAAATTCTTTCACACGCGGATGCGCCATTACTTCTGCCTTTAATACTTCATATCTATTTTTAAAGTTTTCATTTTCCATTAATTTTGCAAATGAATTTTGAATATGCTCCATTTTCTCACCTCAAAGAGCGTTCATTCTCTTCTATTAATCACGCTTATATTTTTTTAACACTTCTTCTAGTCGTTTTCGTTCATCTTCTAGCGTACTTGCATCTTTTTCTACACTTACATCTTTCTTCACTGTTTCTTTCTCTTGTTCTTTCGGCTCTTCTTCCTTAAGCCAATCTGGTACCATTTCTTTCCGCACCGTTTTCTTCACCGTACGGCCTTTTTTCTTCGTCTCAGCCCACTCTTGATATTGACGGTTCTCTTCTTTCGCTAACGCCATCGCTTCCGCTACTGTCCCGACCTTTTTACGTGCCCAATGCCCAGCAATCTTCTCGACATACGTTTTCGCAAGTTTCATATCTGAGCGTAGCATAACGTAATAAATAAGTACATTCACAACTCCTGGTGTCAATTTTTGATTAATCATGACATCTTCAACGATCTGCAAATCCGCTTTCGTTGCCTCTGCACCACCAGAAATCTCTTTCAATAGTTGTTTTGGCGAGATTTCCTCTAGCTGCTTTATTAGCATCTCCTCTTGCGATGAAGGCTCTTTCTCTTTCATCGTACGTGCAGCATGAGGCTGTACTCTTTCACTTAATACCGGTAATGCTTGACCATTTTCAAATTGATACCAATCGCGCGCTCCTTTTCTAAGCCTTTCCATATCAATTGTTTGCATCTCTGTCACTGCACCAAGAACGATATTTTGCATCGATAACACATCTACACCATACACGTAAGCAAGTGTTATAACGCAGTCTCTCACTTGATCTGTAATCGCCTTTTTAGGAACAAGAGCGGACAATCCATCTACAAATAAAGAGAAATCAAAGAAATCATTCCAAACTTTCGGAGCGTCTCCCTTCTCGTTACTTGGCATAGTTGTCGTTTTTGGAATACGAAGGTCTTCTTGCGCATGCTCAAGCTGTCCTGGATTAAACGAACCAAACACATCATTGAAAGAACGCGTAACATTTTCATAAGAAGCAAAATCAAATTCTTCTTCTAAGAAATATTGCTTTACTTGATTATATTTTGTCCGGCTCAATCGATTATATAAAAAGATACTTAAAACAATATCATCAAAAAACTGCTTCGGAGATAAAGGTGGTTGCAACTCATATATGAACATTCGAATATCTTTTTCTTTCTTAATATAAACCTTCAATAGCCCAATTGCCTCTAACTTTACTCGTTCCTCATATATTTCAGGAAGTTGCATTTGCATAGTCACCATAAGGGAATGATGCGTATTCTCTTTTCCAAATACACGATCTTGCTCTAGCTCTCCCCATAGTGTCATGTATAAGCTAAAAGCTCTACTACCTATTAACGGCTGATACAACATCGTTAACACTTTTCGGTCGTAATTGTGCAGTAGCCCTTTCGCACTTACTTTATAACGATCAATCGGCAATAGCTCCATCCATGACTGTTTTTCCATTCTTGCTTTTCCTTTCTCTCATCCAATCTATCCTCTACTTCATTCGTTCTATCTTCATTATATAAATTCTTAGTGAAAAAGAGCTATTAGCTTGCGCTTCTAGCTCTCTTATCCTATTACTTACGGTATGTAAAGAGAATAAAATACAACTTCTACTCTCTTTCTTTTTGCAGTATATCTTTTAATTCTTCAATAAATACATTTAAATCTTTAAATTGACGATATACAGAAGCAAAACGTACGTAAGCAACATCATCAATATCGCGCAGTTCTTCCATAACAATTTCACCAATCATATCACTTTTCACTTCTGATATACCTAAATTACGCAGTTCACGTTCCACGCTTTGTGTTACTTCTTCTAATTGTCTTAAAGATACTGGTCTTTTTTCACACGCTTTAATTAAACCGCGTAAAATCTTTTCTTTATTAAACTCTTCTCGTGTGCCTTCTTTTTTTACAACGATAAGAGGTGACTCTTCTACCCTTTCAAAGGTCGTAAAGCGACTTAAGCAGCTTTCACACTCTCTCCTTCTTCGAATAGAGCGCCCCTCGTCTACCGGACGCGAATCTAACACTCTTGTACCATTATGAGAACAGGATGGACAACGCAATTCATTCACTCCTTTACACTATACTCTTTATTTTTCTCTACTCACTTCACCTAAAATATATATACAATATTATATAACTCATTCTAACTCTCTTACCACTTTAAGTTTCAGCGCATCATTTTATCATCTCATCCTTAAAAATAAGATGGTATATAGAGAGCACTACCTCATTTGCAAGAGTCCAATTTATTCAACTAACGATTACGTTATATTTTTCCTTTTTTATAAACTAAAAAAGAGGTGCATTATACACCTCTTTACATTTTAAATCAATTATGTTCTTTTTTAAAGAGCTTTTGTTTCTCTCTGCTTAATTTCGAAGCTACCAGTGCCTCGAGGAAGCTCGATGCTCTCACGCGTTTTCGCGTTTAAACCTTCTGCAATATATTCTGCAGCAACATTTGGATCAATACGATCCCCACAAGTATAAACATCAATACTCGCGTAACCGTGCTCCGGAAAGCTATGAATTGTTAAATGTGATTCTGAGATAATTACTACTCCACTTACACCTTGTGGTGCAAATTTATGGAAAGCAACCTCACGCACTTCAGCACCAGCTCTTAGTGCTGCATCCACAAATAATTGTTCAATATACGGCATGTCATTAAGCTTGTCGAAATCGCAATCCCAAAGTTCAGCGATCACGTGACGACCCATCGTATCCATAGTATCCATTCTACAGTTCCCCCTTGTAAATTTATTCTAACTGTTCGAATTGAAAACTAATTTGCAATTTGGCTTGCTCCACTACCACGGGGGAAAGTTAGTCCAGAGAGGTCCTAACCCTTTAAGTAGTGACTACGTACCTCAGCTCTTAAGTTTACGAGTGTTAGTATACTTTGTTTATTTTCATTTTGCAACAACAGTTTTTTCGATTTTCTGTCATATTTTCCTCTTTACTTTTCCCTAAAAAAAATAAACGATTCACAAATGCAGTAATCACAACGTTTCGTGGTATGTCCACTTTTTAAAATATACTCATATAATTTTTTTCCTTTTCAGAAAAAAATAAAAAAAGAGGGCAAATATTGCCTTGCCCTCTCCTCCCTTATTCACTTAAATGTGTTGCACATTTTCTTGTTTCGCTAACTCTTCAACAACTAACGTTACAAGATCTACAACACGACGAGAGTAGCCCCACTCGTTATCATACCAAGCAAGTACTTTCACTTTACGATCACCCATTACCATTGTAGATAAACCATCGATAATAGCTGAATGCGTATTTGTATTAAAGTCGATAGATACTAAAGGCTCTTCGCTGAATTCTACAATACCTTTTAAAGCACCGTTTGCAACAGTTTTGAATGCATCGTTAATAGCTTCAACTGTCACATCGCGTTTTACATCTACTACTAAGTCAACAAGAGACACGTTTGGTGTTGGTACACGAAGTGCCATACCATGAAGTTTTCCGTTTAAATGCGGAAGAACTTTTGCTAGCGCTTTCGCAGCACCTGTCGTTGTCGGAATGATTGATTGTCCGCAAGCACGTGCTCTTCTTAAATCTTTATGTGGGTTATCAATATTTTTTTGGTCATTTGTATAAGCGTGAACTGTCGTCATTAAACCGTTTTCAATTCCAAACTGCTCATCTAACACCTTCACAACAGGCGCTAAACAGTTTGTTGTACAAGATGCATTTGAAATAACAGTATGTTTTGTAATATCTAATTGGTCTTCGTTCACACCAACTACAATTGTTACATCTTCATTTTTACCAGGCGCCGTTAAAATAACTTTTTTCGCTCCAGCTTCAACGTGAAGAATTGCTTTTTCTTTTGAATTAAATTTACCAGTTGCTTCAATTACAACTTCAACACCTAAATCTGTCCAAGGCAATTCCTTTGGATCGCGGTTGTTTAAAAGGCGAATCATTTTTCCATCAACTAATAAGTGATCTTCAAATGCTTCTACTGTTCCGTCAAACTTGCCATGAACTGTATCATATTTAATTAAGTGTGCTAACGTTTCAGATGGATAGCTTGCATTGATTGCTACAATTTCGAATGCGCTTTCTTTTATTGCTTGACGAAATACCATTCTCCCAATACGTCCAAATCCATTAATTGCCACACGAGTCATAATATGTTATCCCCCTTGAATGCGTTATACTATTTATCTCCAATCCCAATAATAGTATAACACAAAAAGGAGATATGTCACTAAGCATTTTCATTAATTTCACAATTTTTTAGTCAATAATGTTCCACTTCTTTAAAATTACCTGCAATTGTGTTTTCGTTCCCATAATTGTGCCATCATTATTTATCACTTCATCTGCATTTTTCACTTTTTCTTCTAACGGCATTTGAGATTGAATACGAACTGTTGCTTCTTCTTCTGAAAAGTTATTTCGTTTCATTAAACGCTCTAATTGCGTATGCGGCTTAACCGCTACAACTAAAATGCGGTCAACGAGACTTGTTAATTTACTTTCAAATAAGAGAGGAATATCTAACACAACCGCTTGCATACCTTCTTCTATGTACATTTCCTTTTTCCTATTCATTTCCTCACGCACTGCAGGATGAACAATTTTATTTAACTGCAATCGTTTTTCTTCATTATAGAAAACGACACTTCCTATTTTTGGACGATTTAGTTCTCCATCTTCTTGTAAAACTTCCGTTCCAAATACTTCTACTATTTTGTTATATGCTGGTTTTCCTCGCTCTACAACTTCTCGTGCAATAATATCTGCATCAATAACTGGTATACTGAGCTCGCGAAACATTTGAGATACTGTACTTTTTCCGCTTGCAATGCCTCCTGTTAATCCAATTACTACTGTCATCATAATCCTCCTCATAATAAAAGGCGCGAAACTAATGTTCCACGCCCATACTTACATTTTCCAAATTCCAATAATAATGAGTAATACTCCAGGCAGGAATGTAAATTTTTGTAACCACTTCATATTCGATAAAACCGTTCCAAGTTTCATTCCAATAAATAAAAACAAAGAACTCATAACTGCAACTAATATCGCCATCATAGCGGGTGCATACCCTAATAAAGATGCACCAATTCCGGCACCAAATGAGTCTACAGAAAGAGCGATACCAAGAAGCAATGCTTCTCCTGCAGAAATGGTGCCTGATTTATCAAAATCTGCTACAGTCGGTTTCCGTAAAATTTGAATCACTAGCCCTAGCGAGGCAATCTCTAATTTCCAGACCTTCTCCTCTTGCTTCGGTTCTTCTTTTTTCTCACTTCGAAAAAATTGATATAATACCCAAATCCCTATTCCAATAAGAACAAGCCCACCGATACGCGTTGCGATAACAGGTGAAAATACTTTCGCGATCATATGTCCAATTCCCATTGAAACAAGCATAACAGCCGCTGAACACATTCCGATAATTATTATTGATCTTAGTGGTATTCTTACGCTTCTTAAACCATATGTTAGCCCTACACTACAGCTGTCTAAGCTTAATGTAAAAGCTAATAAAATAAGAGATAAATAAAGGTACATCGGTAAGCTCCTCCCTTATACATAGCTCTGCTGTATGTATATGACAAATGCCTATCCGATGTTATCTCTTTTCTATATTCTAGGCTGACAAATCGGGCAGTAATGCGTTCCTCGCCCGCCAACAACTGTTTTTTCTAATATCGTGCCACAAGTTACGCACGGCTCTCCTTTTTTCCCATATACATTTAGGAGTTCTTGGAACGAACCAATTTGCCCTTGTGAGTTGATATACGTCCGAATTGTACTTCCGCCACGCTTTACTGCTTCACCTAGCGTGGTAACTGTAGCCTCATAAATTCGCTCAATTTCTTCTACTGTTAAAGACGAAGCTTCTCGTTCCGGATGAATTTGAGAACGGAATAAAACTTCATCTACATATATGTTTCCAAGCCCTACTAAAAGACGCTGGTCCAGTAGCACAACTTTTATTTTACGATTTGTCTTTTGCAATCTTTCTTGCAAATACTGCGGTGTCATTTCAGCATCAAATGGCTCCGGACCTAAGTCAGCAAGAGGCATTTGGTTCATTTCTTCACCTTTCTTAAAGAGATGCATCGTACCAAACTTTCTCACATCTTTATAATGTAATTCCGTTCCATCTGTAAATAAGAAACGGACGTGCGTATGTTTATCAATTGGCTCATCCTCTTGATGTAGTAAAAACTTACCTTCCATACGCAAATGTGAAACAATGACATAATTCGTTACATATAAAAGCAAAAACTTTCCTCTTCGCTTTATATTTTCAATCTTCTCGCCTTTTAGCGTTTCTTTAAAGATTTCTGCATCATCCGGTCTTTTCACTATTTTTGGATAAGTAACAATAACATCTTCAATCGTTTTTCCTGTTACAAGATTTTCAAGTGTCCGTCTGACGTTTTCAACCTCTGGTAATTCAGGCATTTCATCACTTCCTTATTTTGCGTCGTACCAAGTTGGACCGTAAGAATAATCAACTTTCAGCGGAACTGCAAGTTCAATTGCATGTTCCATTACTTCAGGTACAAGCTGCTCTAATTTTTGAATCTCTTCTTTTGGTGCTTCAAATATTAATTCATCGTGTACTTGCAGAAGAAGACGCGCTTGTAATCCTTCTTCTTCTAAACGATCTGCCATAATAATCATCGCTTTTTTAATAATATCTGCTGCAGTACCTTGAATTGGTGTATTCATCGCTGTACGTTCAGCGAAGCTACGCAAGTTGAAATTACGACTCGTAATTTCTGGAATATAACGGCGACGATTTAATAATGTAGCCACATACCCTTTTTGTTTCGCATCTTTTACGATGTCCTCCATGTATTCTTGTACACCAGGGAAACTTTCTAAATACTTTTCAATAAATTCCGCTGCTGCTTTTCTTGTAATTCCTAAGTTTTGCGAAAGACCATAATCACTAATACCATACACAATTCCGAAGTTAACAGCTTTCGCTTGTCGTCTCATATTTGAAGTTACTTCATCTTTTTCAACGCCAAATACATCCATAGCTGTTTTCGTATGAATATCCATGTCATGTTGGAACGCTTCAACTAGCCCTTTATCATTTGCAATATGAGCTAATACACGCAGTTCGATTTGTGAATAATCAGCTGCATACATAATCCATCCTTCTTCTGATGGAACAAATGCCTGACGAATCTTTCTTCCTTCTTCTAATCGAATCGGGATATTTTGCAAGTTCGGATCCGTTGAACTTAATCGACCTGTTTGCGTTAACACTTGATTAAAGCGCGTATGAATTTTAGATGAATCTTCATGTACAACTTTCAGTAAACCTTCAATGTAAGTTGAATTTAGCTTCCCTAATTGACGATAATGTAAAATATTTGGAATAATTTCATGGTGATTCATAAGCTTATCTAGTACATCAGCTGACGTAGAATAGCCTGTTTTCGTCTTTTTAATAACCGGTAAGTTTAAGTTCTCAAACAAAATAACACCAAGCTGTTTCGGTGAATTAATATTAAATTCTGTTCCCGCAAGCTTATAAATTTCCTGTTCCATTTCCTTTAATCTACCCGCAAGTTCTTCCCCCATATTACGAAGACGATCTGTATCAACTTTTACACCCTTTACTTCCATATCAGCTAATACACGCGCAAGCGGCAATTCTAACTCTGTAAACAGTTCATATTGCTCATTCTTCTTTAACTCTTCCACAAATGTTTGCTTTATATCATATAATACATGCACTTTACGAGCCACATGCTCCGCTACTACCTCTAACTCTGGAACAGCACGCTTCGCACCTTTTCCGTAAACTTCTTCATCTGATTTCACAGCATGCGTTTCTTTCATTTTCGCTACAGTACGGAAATCTTTATCTGTATCAGCCGGGTCAAGTAAATAAGCAGCGATTAATAGATCGAAGTCAATCCCTTGCATATCTATCCCATTCCATTTCAGTGCAACGATTGCACGCTTCGCATCAAATGTATGCTTTCTCATTTCTCCATCTGCAAGCCACTCTTTAAAAGCATCTGACTTAAGAGCAATGTCTGTCTGAATAAAGTAACATCCATTTTCATTTTGAATACCGAAACCTTGAATGTCTGCTTTATGATAATTATCTTCTTGTACTTCAACGATAAGCGCACTATCTTGCTGAAGCATTTCTTCTGTAACTTCTTCCACAATATCAAATGTAATATCATCTAATTCAGCTGGAGCTGTTTCTTCTGGCGTAACGCCTAATTTATTTAAAAGAGATGTAAATCCTAAACTCTCGAACATTGGAATGACATCACTTGCTTCATATCCTTTATACGCCATATCATCCACATGAACTGTAATCGGCGCATCTGTAATAATAGTTGCAAGATCCTTACTCATAAGAGCTTGTTCTTTATTTTCTTCCAGTTTTTCTTTTAATTTCTTCCCACTTACTTGATCTATATTTTCATACACCGCTTCAACCGTTCCAAACTGTGTTAACAATTTAATTGCCGTTTTTTCACCAACTCCTGGTACACCCGGTATATTATCTGACTGGTCTCCCATTAAACCTTTCATATCGATAATTTGCTTTGGTGATAAGCTGTATTTTTCAAATAAAGCTTCTTTCGTATATTCATCCACTTCTGTAATCCCTTTTCGCGGAATACATACAAGCGTGTTATCAGAAACGAGTTGAAGTAAATCTTTATCTCCTGAAATAACTTTTACACTTGCCCCTTGCTCACTTGCTTCTTTCGCTAACGTTCCCATGATGTCATCCGCTTCATAATTTTCTAATTCATAACGCGGTACATTGAACGCATCCAGCATCTCACGAATAAACGGGAACTGCTCTGATAATTCAGGTGGAGTCTTTTGACGTCCTCCTTTATACTCACTATACGTTTTATGACGGAACGTTGTTTTGCCTGCATCAAATGCCACTAACATATGAGTTGGCTTTTCTTCCTCTAATATTCTCATTAACATCATTGTAAAACCGTAAATTGCGTTCGTATGTATACCTTTGTCGTTATTTAAAAGCGGTAGTGCAAAGAAAGCACGATACGCGATATTATTACCATCTACTAATACGACCTTTTTTTCCAAAATTGAAACCTCCCCATACAAATTTGAAATGATTTTTTTCACAGAAAAAAACCGTTCCTTTCCTCTCTCTATATTAACATGACTAATAGAGAGAAGAAAAATAACGGCTATTTTCTTTCATATATAAAACAGACTTATATTGGCATAAAGGGAAGTGACGAGAACAGCTTAACTATTCTCGTCCAAAATTACTCCTTGGATGAAGGGGTTTTCATGTATTATATTAACAGAGCTTTATTAATATTTAATTAAGCCATTGTTAATATATTGTAAACATCCTTCATCCTATTTTTCAGTTGCTGATTTCGGTAAAACAACTGTAAACGTTGTCCCTTCTCCAACTTCACTATCTACTGTAATCGTACCTTGATGCGCCTCAACTAAATGCTTTACGATCGACAATCCAAGGCCGGTACCACCAGTATTTCTACTTCTTGCTTTATCCACCCGGTAGAAACGTTCAAAAATACGCGGAATTTCCTCTTTACTAATACCAATTCCAGTATCCGATACTTTTATATAAGCATTATATTTATCTTCCGCTAACTCTACTGAAACAACGCCTCCAGCCGGTGTATATACGATTGCGTTATTAATTAAATTAATAAAGATTTGTTTCAAACGACTTGGATCTCCAATAACAGAGGCTCGTTTTAATACATTCACTTGTAAAGAGATTTCTTTCTCTCCCGCTTTATTATCAAGCACCATATGAATATCTTCAAGCAGCCCCTTCATGTCAACAGTTCCCATATTTAATTTAAATCCTTGTTGTTCGATCTTTGACAAATCTAATAAATCTTCTATTAATCCTTGCATGCGCTCACTTTCTTTTAAAATAATGTGCAAGAAATGTTCGCAGAATTTTTTATTATCCATCGCTCCGTCTAAGAGTGTTTCTGAAAAACCTTTAATAGAAGTAATCGGTGTCTTTAATTCATGAGAAACATTCGCTAAAAAGTCTTTTCTCATTTGTTCTAATTTCTTTAACTCTGTTATATCATGGAATACGAGAACAATCCCTTTCCATTCATGGTTTGTCCCGATAATAGGCGCTCCATATACTTCGAAATGCTTCCGTTCAATTCCAAGTGGCAATAACATTTGTTTACGCACTTTCACTTCTGTCATAAAGATTTCTTCTACAAGCTCAATAATTTCTGTATGATGAAACGATTCATAATATAAGCGATCTAAATATTCTTCATCTGTTACGTGGAAGGTTTCCTTATAAGAGCGGTTTACAAGGTTTATATATCCTCGGCTATCAATTAAAATCATTCCGCTTCCCATATTTTCAATTAACGTATGCAGACGATCTTGCTGCATTTCTTGTTCAAGTGTCATCTCTTGTAAATTTCGAGCTAAAATATTAATCGCTTTACTCAGCATTCCTGTTTCATCCGAATGACTTTCGTATGCACGTGCTTTATAATTACCCTTTGCCAATTCAATTGCAACTTTCGTAACCGATTCAATTGGCCTAATATATTGCCCTGTAATTTTCATACCTAAAAATACAACTACGAGACAAGCAATGACAAATCCGATAATTAATAATCCCCACGTTTTTTGGTGAACATCTTTCAAAGGCTCAATTGTGCTTTTCACCAAAATGTATCCTTGTTTTCCTTCTACATCTTGAACGAACACCGCATGATAAAATTCATTCTTTCGATCCGTTTCTTTCGTAATCACTTTACTTCGTTGTTTTGCCACTTCCGAAGAAAGTTCTTTAATCGTCTCTGGACTAAATGCCAATTCTTGTCCTTTTCTATATTGAACTTTCTTTTTTTCATCCAAAAATACGATAGAAGCTGGTATTTTTTCTTCTATCTTTTCAAATACGTATGGATTCTTTAAGACATTATCAAAACCTTGCTCTTCTGCTAACGTCGCAACATACTCCGTCTCTTTTACCATTCTCTCTTTAGCATGATCTATATAGTAGTTTTCAAACACAGTTTCTAGTAATAAACCTAGTCCAACTAAAATAAATACAATAAGAGAAACAAATGTAAAAAGAAGCCTGGAACGAAATTTATTCATTCCCTTTTGGCTCCTCTAATTTATATCCTAAACCACGTATCGTTTTAATGTACGTCGGTTTTTTCGTATTTTGTTCAATTTTATCGCGCAAATGGCTAATATGAACATCAACAATTCGTGTATCACCAGCAAAATCGTAATTCCATACAGCACTTAATAATTGATCACGTGTCAACACGCGACTTTTATTTTTCGCAAGATACACAAGTAGTTCAAATTCTTTTGGTGTTAATTCAAGCTTTCTTCCTTGGAAATAAGCCTCATAAAACTCCGGTAAAATTTTAAGTTCTGCAATTGTGATGCTATCTTCATCTGGCGCTTCTGCAACTTGTTCTTCTTGTTGTAATTTCGTACGGCGCAAAATCGCCTTCACACGAGCAACAACTTCTCTTGGACTAAATGGCTTCGTCATATAATCATCTGCCCCAAGTTCAAGGCCTAGCACCTTATCAAACTCATCATCTTTTGCCGTTAACATTAAAATCGGCGTCATAACGCGCTGCAATCGTAATTCTTTACACACTTCCATACCATCCATTTTCGGAAGCATTAAATCTAATATAATTAAATCTGGGCGTTCTGTTGTCGCTTTTTGAAGCGCCATTTCTCCATCCATCGCTGTTATAACTTCAAACCCAGCTTGTTGTAAATTAAATTCAATTAAAGTTAAGATAAATTCCTCATCATCAACTACTAAAATACGATTGTTCATTCTTTTCCTCCAAGTTATAGACTTGAAACCTTCTTCATCCTAGTATTTTCCCCGTTATTCTCATCATACTAGAAAATAAGGTCCCTCTCAATATAATTGTCTATTCATGGAGATCGTTTGTGTAGAATTGAGAAAATAGACGTAATTACGCTTCACCTGCAACTACACAGGATTTTGCCAAACTTTATAGATTGCTCTCTCTTCTTTAAAGCTCACTTCCGTATGAACTATAAAATCTTGATTTTGTGCTAGAAAAAACGAAAGAGCATACGCTATTTTATAATCTGGTGTTTCATATCCATCAAATACTCTCCCGTACATTTCATTCGCAACCCCGTCTGCCCACACTTCAGCTTCTCTTACCGTTTCAAAGATCACACCTTCTCTTTTCCACCTCATCTTAAAGAATCACTCCTTCCATTGACTTAAATTATCAAATTATAATATAGTGAATATTGTTAATTTGATAATTCGAATATAAAAGATAAGGAGTTTCTATTATGCGACTATTACTACCTATTTTAACTTTAGTAGTAACATGTTTCCTTACTTTTAACGTACCGAGCTGGGATACGATTAAAACGGGGTGCTCAGAATTTGCTGAAGGGTTCAAAGAAGGATTCTTCAACTAAAAATAGCGCTATCATCCTTATTAAAGGTATGCTAGCGCTATTCATACTTTCATCTTTTAAAAATTATCTAATGCTTTTTCCATAATAGAGACTGATTTAAAAGGTGGCGTTACTGTTAATGAACCTTTCACAACAGTTTCTCCTTTTTCATCATGAGCAGATACAAGCATATCAATTGTATGTTCCTCCTCAGAAACAGCCACAACTTCAAAGTGGATTTGTAACGTTTCATAATGGTGAACATGTTTCACGAATGTAAGGTCCTTTCTCGTAATATGACTTCCTGGACCCGGTAAATATTTCGTAACCGCCGTTGTAATCATTCCCGTTAGCATAATGCTTGGTACAATCGGCTTTTCATACGGAGTTTGGGATGCGTAATCATGCTGAATATATAATGGATTGGCATCATTCGTTAACCCTAAGTACAATAACAAATCTTTATCCTCAATTTTTTCAGTGATAGATAATTTCTCTCCTACTGTAATTTCATCCATTTTACGACCAATTTGAACTTTTTTCTTTAACATGTTACAACCCCCTCCGATTTTTTCACCTTATTATCCTACTAAAAGCGATACCTTATCCGAAATTTACTATGATGAGGGCAATGTATAGTATAAATCTACAGTTTCATTATAGGATATTACAAATGATAGCGTTTTCATATTATTTCAAAAAAACAATTCGGTAAATAGTAGAAAAAGATTCGGAATCCCGAATCTTTTTCACTACTATTCAATTATTAAACAAGAACTTTCATTACGTTACGTACAGATTCTACAGAGCGATCTAACGCTTCTTTTTCATCTGCAAGAAGTTCTAATTCAATAATTTTTTCAATTCCGTTACCACCTAGAATTACTGGTACCCCTAAGTAAAGGTCACTATAACCATACTCACCTTCAAGGTACGCAATAGCTGGTAATACACGGCGTTGATCTTTTAAAATCGCTTCTGTCATTTCAACTAAAGAAGCTGCTGGTGCGTAATATGCACTACCGTTTCCTAATAAGCCTACAATCTCACCGCCACCTTTACGTGTACGTTCTACAATTGCTTCTAAACGCTCTTTCGGAATTAACGTTTCTAACGGAATACCGCCTGCATAAGAATAACGCACAAGAGGTACCATGTCGTCACCGTGTCCGCCAAGAACAAATCCTGTAATGTCTTTTACAGAAAGATTTAATTCTTGTGCGATGAATGTACGGAAACGAGCTGTATCTAATACACCCGATTGGCCGATTACACGCTCTTTCGGGAATCCTGCTTCTTTAAATACAGAATATGTCATTGCATCAACTGGATTTGTTAACACAACAATAATTGCATTTGGTGAATGTTTTGCAATGTCGCGCGTAATACTTTTCATAATTTTAGAGTTTGTTGCTACTAAGTCATCACGGCTCATACCAGGCTTACGTGCAATACCTGCTGTAATAACGACAACGTCAGAATCAGCAGTATCTGCGTAATCAGATGTTCCAATAATGTTAGCATCAAAACCTTGTACTGGGCTCGCTTCTAACATATCTAACGCTTTCCCTTTTGTTGGATTTTCCAGTTGTGGAATGTCCACTAATACAACATCTGCAAGTTCTTTTTGTGCTAATAAGAACGCCGTTGTTGCTCCTGTAAATCCCGCACCGATGACTGAAACCTTCTTGCGTTTGATTGTCATAATTTACCCCCCCTTTAATTATGCGTTTTTGATTATCGCTACATCCATGTTTTTAATAAGTTCATTAGCGAACTCAGAACATTTCACTTCTGTTGCACCTTCCATTAAGCGTGCGAAATCATAAGTTACTACTTTTGAAGCAATTGTTTTCTCAACAGAAGCAGTTACTAATTTCGCAGCTTCGTTCCATCCTAAGTGTTCTAATAATAATACACCTGAAAGAAGAACAGAAGATGGGTTTACTTTATCTAAACCTGCATATTTTGGAGCTGTACCGTGTGTAGCTTCAAAGATAGCATGTCCAGTCACATAGTTAATGTTTGCACCAGGTGCAATACCAATTCCACCTACTTGTGCAGCAAGTGCATCAGAGATATAGTCACCATTTAAGTTCATTGTTGCAACAACATCGAACTCACGTGGACGAGTTAAAATTTGTTGTAAGAAGATGTCTGCAATAGAATCTTTTACGATGATTTTTCCAGCCACTTCAGCGTCTGCCATCGCTTTATTCGCTGCATCTTTACCATCTTTTTCAACAATACGATCGTATTCAGCCCAAGTAAATACTTTGTCGCCGAATTCTTGTTCCGCTACTTCGTAACCCCAGTTTTTGAAAGCACCTTCTGTAAATTTCATAATGTTTCCTTTATGAACTAATGTAACAGAAGAGCGTTTTTCGTTAATTGCATATTGAATTGCAGCACGAACAAGACGCTTTGTCCCTTCTTCTGAAATCGGCTTAATACCAATACCAGATGTTTCTGGGAAGCGGATTTTATTAACACCCATTGCTTCTTTTAAGAAAGCAAGAATTTTTTCTGCTTCTGGAGATCCTTGTGCATATTCAATTCCAGCATAAATGTCTTCTGTATTTTCACGGAAAATAACCATATCAGTATCTTCCGGACGTTTTACAGGTGAAGGAACACCTTCAAAATAACGAACTGGACGTAGACATACATATAAATCTAATTCTTGACGAAGTGCTACGTTTAGAGAACGAATACCACCGCCAACTGGAGTTGTAAGTGGACCTTTAATCGCGATTAAATATTCACGAATTAAGTTTAAAGTTTCTTCTGGTAACCACTCGCCTGTTTGGTTGAATGCTTTTTCCCCTGCAAGCACTTCTTTCCAAACGATTTTCTTCTCACCATCATAAGCTTTTTCAACTGCTGCTTCTAGTACGCGAGATGCAGCTGCCCAAATATCAGGACCAATTCCATCTCCCTCGATAAATGGAATAATCGGATTGTTTGGTACATTCATAACACCATTAGTTACAGTAATTTTTTCACCTGTCGTCAATGTGATAACCCCCATGTTTGAAATTTCATATGTATGAAACTGAGGGAATAACCCCTCAGTTCAAACCGTTAGTCAAATTAAAATATTCTAATCATTACATCTTTCCGAAAAAATCAGACTTTTGAAAGCGTATTTTCACTATCAAAATAGTGTTATTCGCTTATCGTTGTGCAATTGGAACATACACTTGATGCGTTGGTCCATTATAATCAGCACGCGGACGAATTAAACGGTTGTTTTCATATTGTTCTAGAATATGAGCTAACCAGCCTGACATACGGCTAATTGCAAAAATAGGTGTAAATAAGTCATGGTCAATTCCTAAACAATGGTATACAGAAGCTGAATAGAAATCAACATTTGGTGGAAGACCTTTTTCTTTTGTTACAATGTCTTCAATTTTGATAGACATATTATACCATTTCTCTTCTCCTAAAAGCACGCATAATCTCTTAGACATTTCACGTAAGTGTTTTGCACGTGGATCACCCTGCTCATACACACGGTGGCCAAAGCCCATGATTTTCACTTTATTTTGAAGAGCATTATGAATATATGACTCTACATTTTCTTCTTCACCAATCTCAGTTAACATCTTCATTACATTTTCATTTGCCCCACCGTGAAGAGGACCTTTTAATGCACCGATTGCTGCTGTAATACCAGAATATACATCTGAAAGTGTAGCTACGCAAACACGTGCAGTAAATGTAGAAGCGTTTAACTCATGATCTGCATGAAGTACAAGCGCCTTATCAAAAGCTTCAATTTCAACTTCATTTGGCTCGCGATCATTTAACATGTACAAGAAGTTTGCAGCTAATGATAAATCCTTTCTTGGCTCAACAATATCTAAACCTTTACGGATTCTCGCGTAAGCAGCAACTAAAGTTCCGACTTGCGCCTGTAATTTAACCGCTTTCAAATAATTGGACTTTTCATCCATAATTTCAGCGCTCTCATCGTATAATGATAGCATGGAAATTGCAGTTCGTAAAACAGACATCGGATGTGCAACTTTTAAATCTACTTGTTTTAAATATGTTAAAATCTCACTTGGAACTTTATAGTATTCAGATACAATTTCATTAAATTCCGCTAGTTCTTTTTCATTAGGAAGCTTGCGGTGCCATAATAAGTACACTACTTCTTCAAACGTAGCATTCTCAGCTAAATCATCAATATTATACCCAACATAAGTTAATGTATCATCAATAATAGAGCTCACAGATGATGTTGTTGCTACTACCCCTTCTAAACCTCGAATAACAGTCATGACATTCTCTCCTTTTCCTGAAAATTCTCCCAACCTTGCTCCTTATATCTATTTGCTCCCCCTATGAATTATGAACGCCCGTTCACTCTTTAGGCAAGCAAAATGCACGATCATGCAAATTTGTTGCGATGTTCCCCTCTTATTGTCCATTGTCTACATGGAAAGCATGAGCGTGAATGTCTCCCCGAATCCTCACGCTCAAAACAACAAGTTAGTGAGGAAAATACATTCCGAAGAGTTTTATGATAAAAACAACATAAAACAATATCATTATAAAATTGTTTTATGTTGTTTTTATTTTATCTGGTGTAAAGTCTCTGCTGTTATGTAACTTTTCAAAGTTTCTAATCCTATTATAAACAATTATCTGACTTTTGTGAACAGAAAGAATTCAAAAATTTTATATTACTATAAAATTCCTTATTTAAACATTTGTATAATACTCATAACCGCATAGGCAATTCCAGCCCCAATTAACGGACCAACAGCAACCCCATTAAATAGCGCAACCGCTATAATTGTCCCAAAAACAAGCGCAGTTGTAATGTGAGGATCCGTTGTCAACAATTGTACGCCGCCTTTCGCTAACAAAGCGACTGCTACACCTGAAGCTAAAGCAATCCACGCATAATAAGATTTCGCCGCTTCTCCAAGTTGTTTAAAACCTATTTCCCCCGTCGCAATCGGTACGAGCACCGCTATTGTAATGACCGTTACACCTAGATTAATTCCTTTCGTTTGTAAATAAGGAAAGACCTTATCTCCTAAAAATGTAAACTTCAATAAAAATAACACACCAATAGCTACAGTAAGCGATTGGTTTTTAGCAATAAGTCCGATAATAAGTAGTATGAATAAAAATAACGTTGACTGACTAATCATGTTTGCACTTCCTTTCTGAAAATAATGAACTCATTTCCAAACAAAAATACCTTTAAACCTATCGTTATACATGATATATCGATGCCTATTCAACATGAATCACTTCATTTTTTATGTATTTTAAAATGACAAACTGAGACTTTCACCATCAAAATTTAAGCATGTATACATTTTTAAAAACGGGCGTCTCTTCTTTCTTTTCTAATTAGAAACAGGTAAAATAAAAAGAAGAGAAAATGAAGTTTTTACCATATAGTAGAAGCATCAACACCAAGCTTTCACAGTCACTCACATACTGAAAAAGCAGGAAAAATCCATCATTCCACTATAACATAAAGTGAAACTTTAATCAGTGGGGCATTTTCCACTGATTATTAGTTGAACCAATCGGGCTTTTACGGGCAGTTTATCGCCATCTAACTCCTTTGATCCAGCCGCACTTTTGATAGGAGCTTTACTGCCCGTTAATGCGGGGTAAAGTGAAACTTTAATCAGTGGGGCACACTCGTTATAAGTTGAACGAATTAGGATAATCCAAATCGGAATGGGAGGTATACATCTTTGAACCGAAACTTACTATATATGATATTACGACTCATATTTGTCATTGTAGCAACGGTAGCTGGGTTCTATGTATTACTATACATATCAGGGCTTATCTATCCTTTTATTATCGCTTTTGCATTTGCTTATTTGATTAATCCTGTCGTCAATTTCCTTAATCAAAAACTACAATTTCCTCGCGCACTAGCAGTACTCGTTAGCTTAATTCTCGTATTTGGAGCTATCGTTGGACTTGTTACATATCTTGTGACTGAAGCAATATCTGCCACAACATACTTACTACAACTTGTTACAGTAAAGTTTCCAGATATCGTTACATTCGCTCAGCAATTTGCACTTAATCATATTATGCCTCTCTACGATGATTTAATCTCTAAATTTAATCATCTTGGAGAACCACAGCGCTATACAATTACACAAAACATTCAAAACTTAGGAACAGAAGCGACAACACAAATGAAAGAACTTTTAACCACCATTATAAGCGGGTTAACGAATTTCATTAGTGCACTGCCAACAACTTTAACTGTCCTTGTATTCATTTTATTAGCCACTTTCTTCATTAGTTACGATTGGCACCGTCTTGCTCAGAAAGCAAGAAAATTGCTACCGAATCGTGTACATGGCTATGGAAAAACTATTTTTGTCGACTTAAGAAAAGCTTTGTTTGGTTTTGTGAAAGCACAACTTACACTCGTATCTATGACAACTGTCATTGTACTAATCGGGCTTTTAATATTACGCGTACCATACGCCATTACTATCGCGATTATTACAGGGGTTGTAGATTTACTACCATATTTAGGAACAGGCGCAGTCTTTGTTCCATGGGTTATATACGTATTTTTCACTGGCGATACCGCATTCGCCATTGGTCTTCTCATTTTATACATCGTCGTGATTGTCCAAAGACAAATTATGGAGCCGAAAGTACTTTCATCTAACATCGGTCTCGATCCATTAGCAACACTCGTCGCTCTATTTGTCGGCTTTAAACTTTTTGGCTTTTTAGGGTTAATCATCGGTCCAGTCACCTTAGTACTACTTAATACATTACACAAAGCTAATGTCTTCCATGACTTGTGGAAATATATTAAAGGTTCACCTTCAAAATAATAGTTTCTAATTCATACACAACAAAAAACTTACATGTAATCAGTGGGAAATTCCCACTGATTATTCCTTGTACTTATTTTTCATACTCATTACATAAAACAAGAGAATTGCACTCAAAAAAGATAATTCTCTTATTTTTTTGCATAAAAAACGCATATTTCGTGGTGTTTTTACATATTTATTCTATTTATTTTATAATTATTATTTACATTTATTACCTTTTATGTAAATGAATAAATATACAAAACAGCATAAAATAAGAATTCAACTAACAATTTACGCCTTTTTATATGAATTCTTTACACCAATCGTCCCTTTATATACAAAAGCAAAACTTTAATTTAACAGCACTCCCCTCCATCTTATTCATCTAAATAAATAGCACTAAAAAATCACAAGTTTAATCGAAGTACAACAAGAGTTCAAACGAAAATTATATAACAAATATAATAAGCGGACGTTTTGTTCATCCCCACTCATCATTCACCCCACATCAGACACTTACAAGCAGCCCAGCTTTGAGGTAGAAATCCCCCACAAATAGCGAGGTAAAGCAAAGCTTCAATCAAAAAGTTCTTCTCCTCTTACAAGACAAGAAATAGCACTTAGATTTCTACAATCTAAGTGCTATTTCTGAATGATAATAGTAGAGTTCTTTCTAAATTTCCATTCCATCCACTTCATAACAAGAGGCTTCAATAAAGCTCTCGTAATAGGAATCACGCAGATAAACCCTAGCACATCTGTCACATACCCAGGAAGCACCAAGAGAACGCCTCCTACAAATACAAAAATACCATCTAGTACTGCCTCACCTGGCATTTCCCCTCTATTCAACTTAGATTGAATCTCTCTAAGCACTTTAAACCCTTGTCTTTTCGCCAAATACACACCTACAACACCTGTAAATACAATCATAGCGAACGTAGACCATAAACCTATTACATGGCTTGATCCAATTAAGACCGTAATCTCAATCGCCGGTATTAAAATAAACAAGAATAGTAACCACTTCATAGTTCTACACCTCTCTCACAACTCACTTTTAATGCCCTCACAACGCCTACATACATCATATGAAATATAGATACCCTTTCATATTAAAACCCATAACAAACAGCTTTTAAAAGCAATCCTAGGCGCTTTAAGCTAATTCTATCTCGTTTTTGTGTAAAAAAAAGAGAAGGACTCCGATCCTTCTCTCTGTATTACTTATAGCACTTCCGCATGTCCATTATAAACAATTCCGCGTGCTGCATCAACTGTTACTTCTTGGCCATTTTTTAAAGTTGCTGTTACGCCGTTTACACCAACGATAACAGGAATACCGATTGATACGCCTACAACAGCTGCATGGCTTGTTAAGCCACCTTCTTCTACAACTAAAGCCGCAGCTTTTTCGATGGCAGGAATCATATCTTTATCAGTGCTTGTTGTAACAAGGATATCACCTTCGTTTACGTTCGCTACAGCTTCAGCAGCTGTTTTTGCTACAACCACTTTACCTTTTGCAGCTTTACGACCGATTCCTTGTCCTTTAGCAATTTCTTCACCAACAACGTGGATTTTCATTAAGTTTGTTGTACCAGTTTCAGCAACTGGTACACCAGCAGTAATCACTACAGTATCTCCAAGTCCGATTAGACCTGCATCCATACCTGTTTGAATTGCTGTATCTAACATTTCGTCAGTTGAAGCCGCGCGCTCCTCAGCCATAAATGCTTGTACACCCCAAACAAGTGCAAGACGACGTCCTACTTGCTCGTCAGATGTTACAGCTACGATTGGAGATTTTGGACGGTATTTAGAGATCATTTTTGCAGTATATCCACTTTCTGTTGGAGCTACGATTGCAGCTACATCAAGAGCAAGTGCTGTATGCGCAACAGATTGGCTAATTGCATCTGTAATTGTTGGAGTGAACTCTTTAATACGTTTTTTGAACATATCTTCATATTGTAATGATTTTTCAACACGTACCGCAATGTTAGCCATCATTGTTACTGCTTCTACTGGGTATTGTCCAGCAGCTGTTTCACCTGAAAGCATGATTGCATCTGTACCATCAAAGATTGCGTTAGCTACGTCACTTGCTTCCGCACGAGTTGGACGTGGGTTACGTTGCATAGAATCTAACATTTGTGTTGCAGTAATAACCGGTTTACCTAACACGTTACATTTTTTAATTAGACGTTTTTGTACTAATGGTACTTCTTCTGGTGGAATTTCCACACCCATGTCACCACGAGCTACCATTAAACCGTCAGAAACTTCTAAGATTGAATCGATGTTGTCGATACCTTCTTGGTTTTCGATTTTTGGTACGATTTGGATGTATTGAGCGTTATGCTCTTCTAATAATTCACGGATTTCTAATACGTCAGACGCTTTACGTACGAATGAAGCTGCGATGAAATCAACTTTTTGCTCGATACCGAAGATGATATCTTTTACGTCTTTTTCAGTGATACCAGGAAGCTTAATGCTTACGTTTGGTACGTTAACACCTTTTTTATTTTTTACAGTTCCGCTGTTAAGAACTTTTGTACGGATGTTTCCGTCAGCTTTTTCGATTACTTCTAGTTCGATAAGACCGTCATCGATTAGAATGCGAGAACCTGGGTCTACATCGTCATAAAGACCAGCATAAGATACAGAGAACTTCTCTGCAGTACCTAATACTTGCTCAGTAGAAAGAACTACTTCTGCACCTGTTACAAGCTCAGCTTGTCCGTCTACGAAGTCGTGAGTACGGATTTCTGGACCTTTTGTATCAAGTAAGATACCAACTGTTTTACCAGTTTTCTTTGAAGCTTCACGAATGTTTTTAATACGAGCTCCGTGCTCTTCATGGCTACCATGAGAGAAGTTTAAACGAGCAACGTTCATACCTGCTTCGATTAATTGCTCTAATTTTTCAATACTTTCACTAGCAGGACCTATAGTACATACAATTTTAGTTTTACGCATATTGCACCTCCGAAAATTATGAAACCGTTCCCAAATATCTGACATTACGCCGATTAGATGGATAATTCTTTAGATAATTGATACATATCTTTATCGATTGTATGCTTTTGAGCTAACGCTTCGATAATGTCATGATCAACAAGTTTGTTATCTTGAATACCTACACAACGTCCGCCTTTACCAGCAATCAATAATTCAACTGCTCTTGCGCCAAGACGACTTGCTAATACACGGTCTTGTGCACTTGGCGATCCACCACGTTGTACGTGACCTAATACAGTTACACGAGTATCAAAGTTTGTTGCTTCTTCAATGTGCTTACCGATGTCAATTGCACTTCCAACACCCTCAGCTACAACGATAATACTGTGTTTTTTACCACGTTCACTACCACGCTTCAGACGAGCGATAACATCATCCATGTCATACTCTTCTTCTGGAATTAAGATTGTTTCCGCACCATCAGCTAAACCAGCCCATAATGCAATATCACCAGCATGACGTCCCATTACTTCGATAACATATGTACGTTCATGAGATGTAGCTGTGTCACGAATTTTATCAATTGCATCAATAACAGTGTTTAAAGCTGTATCGAAACCAATTGTGAAGTCTGTTCCAGGGATATCATTGTCGATTGTACCTGGTACACCAACACATGGGAATCCTTGTTCAGTTAATTTTTTAGCGCCTTGGTAAGAACCATCTCCACCAATAACAACAAGTCCTTCGATACCGTGTTTCTTTAATTGCTCGATACCTTTTAGTCGTACTTCTGGATCTTTAAACTCAGGACATCTTGCTGTATATAATTTTGTACCACCGCGGTGGATAATATCGCCAACAGAACCAAGTTCTAATTTTTCAATGTGACCAGAAATTAATCCAGCGTATCCATGGTAAATACCATATACTTCAATATCATGGAAAATCGCTTTACGAACAACTGCACGAATGGCAGCATTCATACCAGGTGAATCTCCACCACTTGTTAATACACCAATACGTTTCATTTGTACTCACCTCATAAAGATTATTTGCCTTATAATAAAATAACACGAAAAAATATAAAAATACAATGGAGAAGATGTGTCTTTTCATAATAAAAACGTGCATTCGCGAAGTGGAACGCACGCTTTTCTTATTTTATCCAAATGGAAGCGTTTGAAAACGAAACTTGCCCAATTTTCATATATTTTTCATAACGTTTCTCGATTAATTCATCTTTCGAAATTCCGTTTAATTGTTCAAAAGTTTTCCGAATCATTAAGTCTATATTTTCTGACTGTTTCAAAATATTACGGTGAGCTCCACCTCTTGTTTCTGGAATAATTTCGTCAATTACACCTAATTCTTTCAAATCTGCTGCTGTAATTTTCATTGCCTCTGCAGCTTCCTTTGCTTTTCCTGCATCTTTCCAAAGAATTGCCGCTGCACCCTCTGGTGTAATAACAGAATAAGTGGAATTTTCTAGCATATGAATGTAATCTCCAACTCCAAGGCCTAACGCACCACCACTACCACCTTCGCCGATAACGATACAAATAACAGGTACCGTTAAACCTGCCATTTCAAATAAATTGCGGGCGATAGCTTCACTTTGACCACGTTCTTCAGCAGCCTTACCAGGATAAGCTCCTTTTGTATCAATAAAACAAATAATAGGACGATTGAACTTTTCCGCCTGCTTCATTAAACGTAATGCTTTTCGATATCCTTCTGGATGAGGCATTCCAAAGTTACGGCGAATATTTTCTTTCGTATCTTTTCCGCGCTGATGCCCAATTACAGTTACAGGCATCCCTTTATATTTCGCAATGCCGCCGACAATCGCTGCATCATCGCCAAATAGACGATCTCCATGACATTCGAAAAAATCAGTAAATAAGTGCTCAATATAATCGAGCGTTGTCGGTCGTTCTGCATGACGAGCAATTTGAACACGGTCCCATACTTTCAGATTGCCGTATATATCTTCCTCTAAATTTTCTAGCTTTTCTTCCAAAATACGAATCTCCTCACTGAAGTCCATCTGGCTGTTTTTCGTATAGTCTTTCAGTTCACGAATCTTATTTCTTAGCTCAACAACTGGTTTTTCAAATTCTAGCTCTGCCATACAGCCATTTCCCCTCCTTGATGAACTTCTAAAATCTTGCGAAGTGATTCTCTCATATCATCACGATGCACCACCGCATCTAATTGACCATGATCTAGTAAGAATTCTGCTGTTTGGAAATCTTCTGGTAGTTTCTCACGCACCGTTTGTTCAATTACACGTCTACCAGCAAATCCGATAAGTGCACCTGGTTCTGCAAGATTATAATCACCAAGTGAAGCGAAACTCGCTGAAACCCCGCCCGTCGTTGGGTGAGTCATAACAGAAATAAATAATCCTCCTGCATTACTATGCTTTTTCAAAGCTACGCTTGTTTTTGCCATTTGCATTAAACTTAATATACCTTCTTGCATACGGGCACCACCCGAAGCAGTAAAGATAATAAATGGAACTTGTAAGTCGTACGCCTTTTCAACCGCACGGGCGATTTTTTCTCCTACCACAGAGCCCATGCTCCCCATTCGAAAACGAGAATCCATTACTGCAACAACAACAAGCATGTCATCAATTGTTCCTTCACCAGTTACAACCGCTTCGTTCAATTCAGTCTTCTTACGATCGCTCTCTAGTTTCTCTTCATAACCTGGAAACTCGAGTGGATTTAATGAAACCATTTCTTTGTCATACTCACGGAATGACCCTTCGTCCAATATACTATCAAGACGTTCCCATGCATTCATAGGATGATGATATCCACAATTCACACATACTTTTAAATTTTTTAGAAGTTCTTTCGTATACATGATTTTTTTACATTCCGGACATTTTGTCATAACGCCATCTGGTACATCTTTTCGTACTTGTTCTGAAGGTATTGCAGCGTACTTTTTCTTTTTCACGAATAAATCTCTTAGCACAATTTGACCCCCTTCGTTGAGAGCTAAGGTTAGCGTAAGAAGAAAATGGGGCTAACACCAAAGTTTGATGTTAGCCTTATCTTCTCAATCTGTCTAATAACCTCACTCTTTACGTTTAACTTTAACCGCTATGCGGTAGAATGTTTGTCATAACGTGTCATGGTCATTTCGACAAATTTTATACATTACGAGTGAAACTGTATATTCTCTACTAATTCATCGTAAATTTTTAGTGCATCATTTTCTTGTTTTTCTTCCAAAGTAGCATAAAGCTTTCTATACATATTGATAGAATCTCTTGAAACTTTACAAGAAAGAGTTGCTACGTAATCATTTACGATCATCCAAATGCGATATAGTAAATAATTATCGACTTGTTCAATAAGGGTTTTAAAGAACGTTTGATGAAGCGTTGGGATTGAGCTTTCATTTCCTTCAAGTACTTGGTGTAATCTACTTAGTACTTTAGAAAACATTTCTTTCGGTAAATTACATACAATTCGAATCATATCTTTCTCAAGTAATCGTTTCGTTTGTAATAGATCACGAATTGTTTTCTCATCTTGCAATAAGAACGGAGCAATTAATTGTACAAGACCGTTATCATAAAAGTTTCGAATAAACGTCCCTTCACCACGTCTCGTTTCAATCAATCCTACCAGTTCTAAAGCACGCAATGCTTCTCTTACAGAGGAACGTCCTACGTTTAAGCGTGAACTTAACTCACGCTCAGACGGCAAACGATCCCCCGCTACCAAACCATCCTCTTCCATAATGGAACGGATTTTTTTTACAATTTCGAGATATACTTTTGTATTTGATGATGTCAATGGAAATTCCTCGCTTATTCTTTACCAATCAGCGCTAATTGTTTTGTTTTTTCAGCGATCTCATTTGGATCTACTTGACGGCGAGCTACTCCTGTCTCCATTGCTGCTTTTGCAACGTAAGCCGCTACTTGAGGCGCTACACGCGCGTCAAATGGCGCCGGAATGATATAGTCTGCATTTAACTCATCTTCTGCTACAAGCTCAGCAATAGCCTGTACAGCTGCCATCTTCATTTCTTCGTTAATTTGTGTCGCATGTACGTCAAGTGCACCGCGGAAAATACCAGGGAACGCTAGTACATTATTTACTTGGTTCGGGAAGTCAGAACGACCTGTTCCAACAACAGCTGCGCCCGCTGCTTTTGCCAATTCTGGCATAATTTCTGGAACTGGATTCGCCATTGCAAAAATAATCGCATCGTCATTCATTGTACGAACCATCTCTTCTGTTAATGCACCTTCTGCAGACACACCAATGAATACGTCCGCACCTTGTACAACATCAGCTAAAGAACCTTCTATACGATTCTTATTTGTATATTTTGCAACTTCATCCTTCACCGGATTCATACCTGTAGGACGACCATCATAGATTGCGCCTTTACGGTCACACATAATAATGTCGCGTACACCATAGCGATATAAAAGTTTAATAATTGCAATACCTGCTGCACCTGCGCCATTTGCGACAACTTTAATGTCAGACATTTTCTTTCCAACTAATTTCAGTGCATTTACAAGACCTGCTACTGTTACGATAGCTGTTCCGTGTTGATCATCATGGAAGATAGGAATATTTGTTTCTTTTTTCAAACGCTCTTCAATAATGAAGCAGTTTGGTGCTGCGATATCTTCTAAGTTAACGCCGCCAAAAGTTGGTTCCATTAATTTTACAGTTTCAACAATTTTATCTACATCGTTTGTATTTAAGGCAATTGGGAATGCATCTACACCAGCAAAGCTCTTGAATAATACAGCTTTACCTTCCATTACTGGAAGAGATGCTTCAGGTCCAATGTTACCAAGACCAAGTACAGCTGTTCCATCTGTCACAACTGCTACCATATTTCCCTTCATCGTATATTCATATACCTTACTTTTATCGTCATAAATTTCTTTACAAGGTTCTGCAACCCCTGGAGAATATGCAAGACTTAAATCTTTTGCATTTTCTACTTTTACTTTTGATACAGTTTCTAATTTTCCTTGATGCACTTTATGCATGTGAAGTGCTTCTTCACGAAGTGTTGACAAACTATCCACTCTCCTCAAATTATTCTTGCTGATATCAATTTCTCCAAGTGGTCTGACCACGAACACTACTACTATAATAATCGAAGTGTAGGGAAATTGTCCATTATATTTTCACAACTACATTTTCTTCCCCGACAATTTCACGAAGTGCTCCTAAACATTCTTCACTTGGATGAATCGATAAACTCCGAGATAATTGTACCATTTTATGTTCCTTTTCATAATAAATTAGTACTTTCGCAAAACCTGAATAGTCGAACAATATTTTCGTAACCTGATTTAAAAGCTTTTTCTCATACTGAGATGGCAATTTCACGTAAACAGATGCGTCTTTCTTTTCTTCATAAACATCCATTTCCTCTAGCGGATATAGTCCATTTACAATCCATTGCAGCTTATGATTTCTTAGCTCAATCGTACCGTCAACTAAAACAATTGCTCCTTCTTGCAACTTATCCGAGAAATGTATATACGTTTCCGGGAAGAGGACCGCTTCCATTTCATCATTTTGATCACAGAATGTAATAAATGCCATCTTTTGAAACTTTTTCGTACGAATCACTCTCACACTTGTTATATACACAATCGCTCTTTGTACTTTTTTCTTGTTTCGCATCGCCTGAGCGAGAGATGGAATTTCTAATTCTTTTGCTAACTTCACATACTGCGCTGTTGGATAACTTGATAAATAAAAGCCAAGTGCTTCCTTCTCTTTATTTAGTTGTTCAATAAAAGATAACTCTTCTCCTTGTACATATTTCGATTTTGGAACAGCATCTCCTAAATCACGTGCGAGATTCGCGTACTCTAACGCCCCTTTAATACTTTTCCATAAATTCGTTCTCGAAACACCAAAATCGTCAAAACATCCCGACCAGACGAAAGCTTCTAAATTACGCTCCGTTACGAACTTTGACGGCATACGGAGACAAAACTCAAATAAATCTTCGAACATTTTTTTCTCTCGTTCTTCTAATAATGCCGTCACTGTAGCCATTCCAATATTTCGGATTGAAAGTAAACTGTAACGTATCGCATTCCCTTCTATTTGGAAGTTGTAACCACTCCTCTGAAGAGACGGCGGCAAAACGTGAAAACCTTTCCGCTTCGTTTCTCGTATATACTGTACAATCTTATCTTCATTTCCAATTGCGCTTGATAATAATGCCGTCATAAATTCCAGCGTATAATTCGCTTTCAAATAGGCAAGCTGATATCCAATCATACTGTAAGCTACAGCGTGACTTCGGTTAAAACCGTAATTCGCAAATCTTACAATTAAATCATAAATTTTCTCTGCGGATGTCTCATCGTATCCATTTCGCAAACATCCTTGGACGAAATGCTTACGTTCCTGATCTAAAATATCACGATTTTTTTTACTCACCGCACGGCGCAGTAAATCTGCTTCTCCGAGCGAAAAACCTGCTAACTTCGATGCAATTTGCATAATTTGTTCTTGGTATACAATGACGCCGTATGTTCTTTCTAAAATTGGCTTTAAATCCGGATGTAAATATTCAATTTTTCTTTTTCCATGTTTCGATTCAATAAAAGTCGGTATCTGTTCCATCGGTCCTGGTCTGTATAACGAGTTAACAGCTACGATATCTTCAAACTCATTCGGTTTTAACCCGCGAAGTACATTTCGCATACCACCTGACTCAAGCTGGAATACACCTGTTGTATCCCCTCTCCCTAATAATTGGAACGTCTTTTCATCTTGAAGAGGTAAGTTTCTTATATCGATTTCTTTCCCTGTTTTGTTCGCGATAAATTTTATAATATTTTCAAGTAACGTTAAATTACGTAATCCTAAAAAGTCCATCTTAAGCAACCCAAGTTCTTCTAGCGCATCGGCTGGATATTGCGTAACATAAACATCGTTATGTCCTTCTTGAATTGCTACACTGCCTGTTAGCGGTTCTTGACTCATAATAACACCAGCCGCATGAATAGACGTATGACGTGGTAAACCTTCTACACGTTTTGCGATTTCAAACACACGCTCATGTAGAAGATTCCCTTGTATAAACTCACGAAGTGATTGTGATTCTTCATATGCATCTTTTAACGTTATACCGAGCTTTGATGGGATAAGTTTTGAAAATATATCAATATCTCGCGGCGGAAGCCCCATTACGCGGGCAATGTCTCTAATTGCCGCTTTTGCTGCAAGCGTACCAAACGTTACAATTTGCGCAACACGGAGCTGACCGTATTTATCTTTCACATAGCGAATCATCTCATCACGTCTTACGTCTGGAAAATCAATATCAATATCAGGAAGCGTCACACGTTCAGGATTTAAAAACCTTTCAAATAATAGATCGTATTCAATTGGATCAATATCTGTAATTTCTAATACGTATGAAACGAGTGAACCAGCTGCCGATCCACGACCTGGTCCTGTTAGAATATGATTTTCATGTGCATACTTCATAAAATCCCATACGATGAGGAAATAATCACTAAATCCCATACGAGAAATAACATTTAATTCATGATCCAAACGCTTTATATGCACTTCTTTCGGAGCACCATATCGTTTCCGCAAACCTTCTTCACAAACACGACGCAAGTATATATCACTCGTTTCATTAGACGGAACAGGAAACTTCGGAAGTTGATTTACATGGAACGGTATTTCTACTTGGCAACGCTCTGCAATTTTTATTGTATTTTTGATTGCTTCCGGCGCATGGGAAAATAGTGCTTCCATTTCATCCGATGACTTTAAATAATACTGATCTGTTTTCAGCCTCGGCCTATCTGGATCAGTCATTTTCGTTCCACTTTCAACAGATAGTAAACATTCATGAACAAGCGCGTCACTTTGATTGATATAGCGCACATCATTTGTTGCAACGACCGGAATATTAACCCTACTAATAAATTCAGGTAGTTTCTCTTGTAAAAGCAACTCATCTTGAATCGCATGATGCTGCAAACTCATATAAAAATGGCCGAACATATTTTGATATGTGCGAGCTACTTCTTCAGCCTGACTCTCATTGTCTTCTAGTAATAATTGCTCAATTTCGCCATCTTTACCTGGTGAAATTGCAATTAATCCTTTCGCATAATGCGCAAGCCACTTCTTAGGAATACCTTCTTTGGACTTTGTCATAATACTGCTAGAAATCTTTAATAAATTTTGGTAGCCTATTTCATTCTCAGCAAGTAATACAAGCGGATAAGACCTTTCTTCTTCTTCACTAAAAATAGAAGCGGTTAATCCAATAACAGGCTGTATACCATGTTTCTTACATGCTTTATAAAACGGAATAACGCCATACATAACATTTTCATCCGTAATAGCCAGCGATGAAAAACCGAGTTCTTTCGCCCTGACTACAAGCTCATCAATTTTACAAGCACTTTTTAATAAACTAAAAACGGTTTGACATTGTAAATGCACAAACTTCACTGTTGTACCCTCTCTTTACCTATTTGACTACTTTTATTATAGGTGATGAGGAAAGCGGAAATCAAAACATACTTCTTATACTTTGTCCATATATATGAAGAAGAAAGGGGAATGACGATGGATGTAAGAGAACATACTTTTTTCTCTCTGCTTATTATTAGTTATTTTATTGCCTTTGGGGTTATACTTGGCGGTTCATTAATTGGTGGATTTGGTGCGTTTCTTATCGGAAAACCAGCTCTAACTTACATTAATCAATTCGCCCAAAATTTAAGAATTTGGGCACTCGTTGCAGCAATCGGTGGAACATTCGATACCTTTTATAGCTTTGAAAGAAGTTTCTTTGGCGGAGATATGAAAGATATCGTAAAACAAATTCTCCTTATTTTTTTCGCAACTGGTGGTATGCAAACAGGTCTCATTATTATTAAATGGCTAACGCAGGAACATGTATGAGAGTACCAAGTGCCAATACAGCAAAAAGATGGTACTTAGTATTAGCTGGTGCTGCTGTTGGAGGCGTGTTGAGCTGGTTTATTTTTTTGTACATATACGGTGTTTTTCAAGAAGAACAAGCTAGTAAAATAGCAGAACAAAGAGAAATTATAGAAAAACAAGAAGCAAAGCTCCACGTCCTTCTCGAAGATCAAGAAAAATTGAACACTGAAAATAAACGACTCTTAACCATTCAAGAGATTAAAATAAAACTTATCAATCGAGAAAAATACGATTTAGACAATCTTACACTCGAAAATATGACTACATCTATCCATAATGATCTCCAGCATCTTTTAACGAAAAACATTCAAAGTATCGCAAAAAATAAAGACCTGCTAAAAAAGGTAATCGAAAATAAAACGTACAAACATTACGATCGGCTATACCGTTTTAAAGTCGATACAATATCTTTTGATACAGTGCTTGAAATTAGCATAACTATAGAGAAAGAAAAATAAAGAAGGAGGGCTTTAGCGCCGCTCCTTCTTTTCGTTCTAACATATAGTCTCTTATTTACAAATCTCACGTAAATCAGCAAAAAGACGATCCGCTTCTTCCCAAGAAGATGCCTTGGCACCAGAAGCCATCGGATGCCCTCCGCCGTTATATTGCATTGCCAATTTGTTTATAACTGGTCCTTTTGAACGAAGACGAACACGAATTACGTCGTCTTCCTCTAAAAATAGAACCCACGCCTTTAATCCATCAATATTGCCAAGCGCTCCAACAACACCAGATGCTTCAGAAGGAAGTACATCAAACTCTTCTAATACTTCTTTCGTTAATTTAATGTAAGCTGCTCCTTCTTCTACCATCGTAAAGTTTTGTAAAATATAACCGTTTAAACGAGCAATTTTTTCTTTTGTCTTATACATTTCATTGTATAAATCTGTGAATTTCACACCCATGTCAACAAGCTCACTTACGTAACGAAGTGTTTTTGCTGTCGTATTTGGGAATAAGAAACGACCTGTATCTCCAACAATTCCTGCTAAAATAAGGCGGGCTGCTTCTTTTGTTATTTTTAACCCCTTATCTTTTCCATAGTTATAAAACTCATAAATCATTTCACTTGTAGAACTCGCTGTCGTATCTACCCACGTAATATCTCCATATGGATCTTCGTTTGGATGATGATCAATTTTAATTAACATCTTCCCTTTTGTATAGCGTTGATCGTCAACACGTTCTTGATTCGCAGTATCACAAACAATAACAAGCGCATTTTCGTATACACTATCTTCAATATCATCCATTACTCGTAAGTATGCTAGTGACGGTTCATTGTACCCAATCGTATAAATATTTTTCTCTGGAAACGATTCTTGTAGAATTGTACCAAGACCACCCTGTGAACCTAACGCATCTGGATCCGGACGCACGTGGCGATGAATAATAATTGTATCAAACTCTTTAATTGCTCCTAAAATTTGCTCATGCATATGTATAATCTCCTTTTTAATCAACTTCTTCACTTTAACGTGCAGTAAAAGCCCAATGGATGGGGCTAATCATTAGCGCATGGAAACATCCCCACACTAATTAAAGTTTCACTTTATCCTCCATTATAACGGAAAGTATTTCATACATGCGAACAATTGCTTTATAATAAAAGTTAGAAAGTTTAGATATTTCTTTTTCTTTTCTATTATTTTTCACAAAGCGATGGGAGTGTTCATTATGCCAGTATTAGTCTTCTGTATTATCGTCTCATTTATGTTGTACATCTTTTACAAAACAAAATACTTTCGTACAAACCGCCCAATGGAAAAAGGTTGGCTCTCAGGAAAATCCGCAATGGCACTCGGTTCATTCGTTTTATTTTTCGGGATAAACCAATTCTTTTTAGAACTTTCAACCGCTCGTATTATCGTTGGTGTTTTATTCATTCTATTTGGTAGTGCAAGTGTATTTAATGGATTTCGCCAATACAAACATTTCTTGCCATTAGCAGTTAAAGAAGCCGAAGTCTATGAAGCAACATAAAAAAGCATCAATATTGTGATGCTTTTTTACGTCCCCTAACTTTCAAAATCATATATGCAACAAACGCAGATGGTATATTAAATGGGTTACCTTGTACGTGAAAATGTAATTGTTCTTCTCCAAAAGACATTTTTTCATATAGCTCTCGCTGAGATAATCCTGTCTTTTCCTTTTTTTCATGTAAACCTTGTAAGTATAAATATTGGATCGGTATCATTACAAGAAAGTAAAATAGTGCGATACTACAAAAAAAGAGTACGGCTGACGACATAATGCATACCACCTTTCAGAAATCCATTTTCTTACAATATAATCATAACACAATATACGACGGAATTGAATTACTATTCTGTCTTTTATCACGTTACTTTTCCACTCCATCCCATACATATTCCACTAAAACTCCCATCTAAAATCATGCCTTTCAAATGTAAAACAGCAAAAAAGATGGAACAAATCAAAACGATTTGTCCCATCTTTTTATTTATCGATTAACTGAACCATAAGTAATGCTTTTCCAACAACATTACCTTCATGATGCACCTCTACATCGACCTTACCAAATTTACGCCCAATTTCTAATACTTTCGGATGAACGGATACAACATTATCAATTTGAACCGGCTTTACGAAATAAATCGTTAAGTTTTCAACAATTAAATCGCTTTTCTTTTGCGCACGAATGACGCGATTTGTCGCTTCTGTCACAATTGTTGCAAATACACCGTACGATAACGTTCCGATTGAGTTCGTCATTTGTGGCGTCACCGAAAATTGATATAGATGCTCATTCCTCGCTTCTTTTGGCGTCATAAATTGATTCGTTACAATATCATCAATTGTTTCTCCAACTTGTGGCTGACGTTGAATCATTTGCAGTGCCTGAAGTACATCTTGACGGCTAATAATACCTTGCAGCTTATTTCCTTCCTCAACGACAGGAAGTAATTCAATTCCTTCCCACACCATCATACGTGCCGCAGCCGCGACAGACATTTTACCGTTCACTGTAATTGGGTGTTTTGTCATTACTTTATCAATTGGTGTTTCTTTCGCTACACCGATCATATCTTTTGAAGTTACGATTCCTAGCACTTTGTTATTTTCATCGACGATTGGATATCTTCCGTGCATTGTCTCTTCGTTATACGCATGCCATTGCTGTACTGTATCACTCGGCCTTAAATATAACGTTTCTTCAATTGGCGTTAAAATATCTTCAACGAGTACAATTTCTTTCTTAATAAGTTGGTCATAAATTGCACGGTTAATTAACGTTGCAACCGTAAATGTATCGTAGCTACTTGAAATAATCGGCAGCTTTAATTCGTCTGCTAATTTCTTTACATGATCTTCCGTATCAAACCCGCCCGTAATTAATACAGCAGCTCCAGTTTCTAGCGCTAATTCATGTGCATTCGTACGGTTACCAATAATGAGTAAATTCCCAGCTTCTGTATAGCGCATCATCGCTTCTAATTTCATAGCTCCGATTACGAATTTATTTAATGTTTTATGTAGTCCTTCTCTGCCCCCAAGTACTTGACCATCGACAATGTTAACGACTTCTGCATATGTCAGTTTTTCGATATTTTCTTTCTTCTTTTGTTCAATTCGAATTGTTCCGACACGTTCAATTGTACTAACATATCCTTTATTTTCTGCATCTTTAATTGCACGGTAAGCGGTCCCTTCACTTACACTCAAATCTTTCGCAATTTGTCTTACAGAAATTTTATGGCCTACTGGCAGGCTATTAATATGTTCTAAAATTTGGTTATGCTTGGTAGCCAAATGGTTTCACCATACTTTCTTTTCCCTAAATTCTTCATGTGTTGTACTTTTAGTATACTATATTTTCAAAACTGTTACACTCTCTCTTTGCATACCTGTACTATTTTTTTTATAACAAAATGACTCTTACATTCCACCAGTCATTCTATTACAACAATGTAATGCTATCGTCATCTCATTCGATAGTTCGTACACTTGATTACCTATACAATTAAGACAAGAAATAAAACAAAGGAGCGAACACATGATGAAAAAATTTTTAGAGGTTGTAGGTGCTGTATTTTTAGCTTTCGTAGATGGGAAAAAGGTTGCAATAGAATTGAATGAAACACCTGAACAACCACTTACCAAAAGAAAAGAATCACCAAAACAAATACAAGCATTAAAAGCTGTCCTACACACGTAAAAAACCCTTCACTTTTCTTTTCAAATGAAGGGTTTCTTTTCTATAGTGTAATACTTTCTCCAGCTTCTAATACTTTCCCTGTACAATTTTGTAGCTTTTCTACAAATTGATATGGATCTTGTTCAATAACTGGGAACGTATTGTAATGCATCGGTACAACAGTTTTCGCATTAATCCATTTTGCCGCTAGTACAGCATCTTCTGGTCCCATTGTGAAATTATCACCAATTGGTAAAAATGCTAGATCAACTTTATTTAATTCCCCAATTAACTTCATGTCAGAGAATAGTGCAGTATCTCCTGCGTGGTATACAGTTTTCTCTTCTGCTGTAAATAAAATACCTGCTGGCATACCTGTATATGTAATCGTCTTATTTTCTTCATCAATATAACTAGAGCCGTGGAATGCTTGTGTAAACTTCACTTTTCCGAAGTCAAATTCATGTGAACCACCAATATGCATCGGGTGTGTATTTACACCTTGCCAACTTAAAAATGTTGCTAATTCAAATGGCGCTACAACAACTGCATTATTTTTCTTCGCAAGCTCTACTGTATCTCCAACATGATCACCGTGTCCATGCGATAAAAGAATTGCATCCACTTTTACATCTTCAGCTTTTAAATCTGTTTTCGGATTACCTGTTAAAAACGGGTCAATTAAAATAACTTTTCCATTCGCCTCAATTTTCACAACTGAATGTCCATGATAAGATACTTTCATTATTACATTCCTCCCCTATTCACATTCTCACTTTTTATTCTACATGATTTTTGAATCCCCTGTCTTTTCTAACATCTATTTACTTGTCATAACGCTTTCTTCCGAGTTAAAGTTATATTTGTAATTAAATATCTCGGGGGTGCCAATCGATGAATGCTAGATTAGAAAATTTAATGCAATGGCTAAAAGAAAAAAACATAGAAGCTGCGTTCTTAACTTCTACACCGAACGTTTTCTACATGACAAACTTCCACTGTGAACCACATGAAAGATTACTTGGTATGTTTGTATTCCAAGAAAAAGAACCTATTTTAATTTGTCCTAAAATGGAAGAAGGTCAAGCTCGTAACGCTGGCTGGGCACATGAAATTATCGGATTCACTGACACTGATCGACCATGGGATATGATTGCAAAAGCAATTAAAGACCGCGGCATCAATGCAAATGCAGTTGCAATTGAAAAAGAACATTTAAACGTAGAACGCTACGAAGAATTAACAAAACTATTCCCAAATGCAGCTTTCAAATCAGCTGAAGAGAAAGTTCGTGAACTTCGTTTAATTAAAGATGAAAAAGAGCTTTCTATTTTACGCGAAGCAGCTAAAATGGCGGACTATGCTGTTGAAGTTGGTGTAAATGCAATTAAAGAAAACCGCAGCGAGCTAGAAGTATTAGCAATTATTGAACACGAATTAAAAACAAAAGGCATACATAAAATGTCATTTGATACGATGGTATTAGCAGGTGCGAACTCAGCTCTTCCACACGGTATTCCTGGCGCAAACAAAATGAAACGCGGCGATTTCGTACTATTTGATTTAGGCGTAATCATTGATGGTTATTGCTCTGATATTACACGTACAGTGGCATTCGGTGGGATTTCTGAAGAGCACACTCGTATTTACAACACTGTACTTGCTGGACAACTACAAGCAGTTGAAGCATGTAAACCAGGTGTTACACTTGGCGCAATCGACAATGCTGCTCGTTCTGTTATCGCAGATGCAGGTTACGGTGACTTCTTCCCGCACCGCCTTGGTCACGGACTTGGAATTAGCGTACACGAATATCCAGATGTAAAAGCTAGTAACGAGTCTCCATTAAAAGAAGGTATGGTCTTCACAATCGAGCCAGGTATTTACGTACCAAACGTAGGTGGCGTTCGTATTGAAGATGATATTTACATCACAAAAGACGGATCAGAAATTTTAACGAAGTTCCCGAAAGAATTACAATTTGTAAAATAAGAAAAAAGGCAGCTTGGTTGCTGCCTTTTTCTATTTCTCTACTATTTCAAATTTCTCTACAATCATTTTTGCTGGATAACTTTCAAGCATTTGAGAAGACCATAATTTTATTTTATCCCCTGTTTTTAATTGATTATATGCACGTTTATCCTTAAAGCTCAAAACTATATGTGATGGATACTCTTTATTCATTTGTTGTTCTATATAATTTTGTAACTCTATTTTTGTTTCAAACGTTTTATCACTGACGAAAAATACCGTGTCATTTCTTACTATGACATACCCTTCTTCAGGTACTTTTTTTACCTCTACTTGTTTTGTGGTGCACGCTGATAATATGATTAGAAATACATTTATAAACATTAATTTTTTCATATGCCTATTCATTTTTAACTCCTTACTCTAGGCTATTTCAAATTTAACACCATCTTCTCCTCATACTTATCATCCCATTTAATCACAACCTCTATCGGTTCATCTTTAGATAAAGGCGCACAACTTACACAAGATGATTTCATTTCAATCTTTGCTCCTTTATGACTTTCTGACGTTTGTGTCATTGTGCTAAAGGCTCCATTAATAGCAATCTCTAAATTTTTAAATTCTGTATTCCCATCTCCGCCTTTGTACTGAAACGTAAACACTCCATCTTCACTGTCGTCCTTAATATGGCCCTTATATTGTCCCGTCCAACTTTTGCTCTCGCTAGAAAAAGTAACATACCAAATCGAACAACTCCCTAAAAAGAAAATACTAATGAAAAAGAATAATGCTCTCTTCATCATGCCCCTCCATTCAAAAGCATTTATTTATTGTCTATTTCTTCCTCTTATTATACTATAAAAATACAGAATTTTCTAAAATAGGAGGTTTATATGTTACAACAACAGTTAGAAGAAATTTGTAATAATAATTACGTAATCAATAATGTCCTCAATATCGATCCTTTAAGTTCCAGTATGCTGGAGCATATTGGGGATACTGATAGTTATTTAAGAGATAAACTTATCTACTCTACTTTTTATCACCTAATCAAGAAGGACTATATTTCACACACACACTTACAGAAACTATTATCAGAAAGCATCAGTGACAAATATTTATTGTATAAAATTCATTCGGATGACGAAGATGCGGTATTTACCCGCGCCTTTACAACATTATTAATTACACTCATTATTGATGCCGATACAAACCATAATTTCTTATCACAGGCTGATCTTTTACATGTAAAAGATCAATTAGTTCTATATATGAACAACGAGCATGATTTCCGCGGATATGTGCAAGACCACGGCTGGGCACATAGTATCGCTCACGCTTCTGATACATTTGAGGCGCTTATTCGTAGTCCTAAACTGGAAACTTTATATTACGAGGAAATATTACAAACTTTATTAAACAAAGTTTGCGTCCATTCTATTTACTACAAATATGAGGAAGATGAACGTCTCGTTTATCCGATTGTCGCAATGCTCCAAAGTGGTCTAAAAGAAGAAGTACTCATATTAGCCCTTCATGATTTAGTAGCTCAATTACCCGTCAAAAAACAAACATTACATATTGAATCGTACGAGTATCTATACGGAAATATAAAATCTTTCTTACGTAGCTTATTTTTCAGATTACGTACAATGTCTATATGTAAAGAAACTGAATGCGAAATTGAAAAATTGCTACAAGAACTTCGAAAATATTATTAAAAAAAGAAGGCCACTTAGAAAGTGCCTTCTTCTATTTCACTAATATTTAATTGAAATTTCACGATCCAAACTGAGAAAAGGTGGACAAGAAGCGCAAACGCCATACATGCTCCGCTTAAAAAAGTTAGTATAGGATGCGAATACACGTGCCCTAATCCATAGGATATCGCCACGAAAAACATTGTTATGTAAATATAAATTGCTCCATGTATTTGCCTCATATAAACCTCCTTTTCACATAGTATACCATAAATTTTCTGATTATTCACATTAATAGACTGTAATTAATATTTCTCAACTGTTACACCTCTTACAGCAGCCTTAATATACGGTGACCCTTGTAAACTTTGTAAATCCTCTGTTTTCCCTGTTACGACTACACCGTATATTGGTAAGTCTTTTGGTTTGGTGTTTTTTATTTCTTTATAATATTGTTCAAAATAATCACTTGGTATACCTTCACTATTTTTTGCTAAATGCTTCATTTGGTACAGAAACTCTTTTGAGTTTATTGTTAAATCGTTTTTCACATCTTCTTTTACTTTTGCATAACTTCCTTCAAATCCAAAAACATTTCTAGCCATTTCCGCATTTAATATTGCGCCATTTTTAGGATCTTTTAACCCTACATAAGAATCACTTTTCTTTTCATTATATGTATCTACCCAAAACCAAACTGGCTGTACACTTTTCGGAAGCATATCAGTAATTTGTTCAGCTGTATACGATTTATCAAAAGATAAGGCTACTTCTGCAACTTTATTTTGCAAATCTCCAATATTTTTCAGGTCATCCACATAATTTTTATAAGTAACGAAAGGTAAATAAAACCTCATTTCCCTCTGCATTGTTTGCACATTATAATCTGGTATCGTAACAGCCTCTTCACCCCTTTTTTCCTCATCTAGACTAACAAGTTCACCATTGTAATGCTTCATACTATAACTCCATATACCAGATTCGTATATATCATTTACCCATTTCACTGGTTGACCAGCTATATTTTTATAAGAGTTATATATTACTGTACTTCCTGTCATACCAAGACTTAAATACATACTTCCGCTGAAACGGATATTAGGCCCTTGAACCATATGTAGTGCATTCATTTCTCTTTCCATTTTTCTAAATGTTTGCTGAGAAAAGTAAGCTGCACCCAAAAACAAAATTACTATAACCATAATGGACGCACAAATAGAAATAAGCCAGTTTCTCCAAAACTGCTTCCTCTTCGCTCTCTTCATCAAAGTCTTCACTTGCTTATCATTCATATTCAAATCAAAGTCCTTCCGACTCATCATTTCTCCTCCTATACAGTTTTTTAAATTGATTTCTTGCACGGTACAAGCTTGTTTTTACTGTATCTTCTTTCATACTTAATAAAATGGCAATTTCCTTATAAGATAGTTCATACTCATATTTCAACAGTAAAATATGACGATAATCCTCCGTCATCGTCTCCAATATTTCTTGTACTTCTCCTTGTAACTCACTTGTTAAAAGCACTTCATCTAATGACTTTTGCCCAATAAGAACGACAGATTCAATCGCAATGGGATTTAGCCTTTTTTCTTTTCGATGTAAATCTCGGTGCTGATTTATCGCAACTCTAAATAGCCACGGTGCTAAATGTCCTAACGGTATTTCCTCCATAAGCAATAAAGCTTTATACAACGTATCTTGCACAATATCTTCTGCTTCTTTTCTATCTGCTCCAATCTTAATTAAGTATCCAAACACAGCTTTTGATTTCTCTATTAATAACGATTCAAACGTATCATGACTCATTCGGCTCTCCTCTCTATATACTCAACGTTTGAGAGCGTAAAATGTATACAGCTTTTCTAAAAAAAATTCCATAATAAAAAGCACATCCATTTTGATGCGCTTCTATCTAAAATACTATTCTATTATTTCATCGCTTCCTTCACAACATCTTGAATCATAACAACTTCTGTTTTCATATCAACAGATGGTGCTTCTTCATCAATACATTCATACCAAAACGCTAAATGCTTTTTATCAATTTCATGATGCGAATTTTCGACAAAAATACCACCTTTTCCTTGCACAGAATACCAATATAAGTACTCTTCTCCATCTCTTATTTCCCGGAAAATTGTCTCAACGTACATTTTTTCGTCGTTTAGTGTCAACAGCACTTCTTTCATATTGTCATTCAGAAGCTGCATCCATTCATCTACACGACGACTTTTACCTTGTTTCACTTTGAATCTCGTTAACTCCACATTCATTTTTATTCCCCCGTTTTCTTACGTACAAGCAATCTATATTCTATTGGATGATAAAAACTTAATTTACTAGCTAATTTTTGCGAAGGAATATTGTCTACATAACAATCCCAGCACGGTGTAATATTATTTTTCATACAATGTTCAATGAACCGCATTGCAACAGCTTGGGCTAATCCTTTCCCTTGATATGCTTCATGCGTTACAATATCAATTTCAGCAAATCCATTCCCGTTAAATATCGAAACACATTCCGCTACAATTATCCCATCTTGTTCTATACAGAATCCAAAGCCATTATTTAAAAACACTTTAGTTGATCCCCAATATTCTTTATAATATTCCTCTGTAAATTCATTGCTTTGTGCTATATCTTTTCTATCAATACGCTTCACTTCATATGTATTTATGTTACAATCTTGTTTTTTCTCTTCAAAGGCTATGCTTTGAAATTTCATTCACGGAATGTTCCGAAGTATATTACTAAATCGCCCTTCTATCATCATTTCCCACTCTTCACTTGAAGTAAAGAGTGTAAATCTCTTCTCTGTTTTTTCAATAGCCATTTTTAAATATGCAAATAAACTTTCGTTATACTTGTGATCATCCGTATCACCAAATAAATAATAGATACCGTTACCTGTAATAATTAATCCTGCTGTTAACTGCCCGTTTGTAAAAACTTCACCATCTATCATTTGATCACATACCGCATAAGCAAACGTCGTCGTTTTTGTATGACTTTCTAAAATCGGAAGGATTTTTCTATACTCGGCTACAGATAATTTTTTCATAATTGCTCCACTATAATTGTATCCGCCTCTATATTTTCAAAACAAAGATTTACCGTTCTCTTTAATGCTCTCGTTCTATGAATCGTACATGCTGGAATTAAAATAGAATCATTTGGCTTTAATACCGCTGTTTCTCCATCCTCAAAATCAATAAGTAATTCTCCCTCTAATACAATGAATAATTCATCCGAATTAGAATGATAGTGCCAATCATATTCACCAGTAAATACAGCGATTCGTAAGCAATGACTATTTACATTTGAAACGACGAAGTTTTTATGTTGATCTTGAATGTCCTTTGTTAATTCTATTAAGTTCACAGTTTCCATCTTTCGTCTCATCCTTTCATTAGTCGTTCTTCTGAAAAACTAGCTTAGTCTCCACCACCTCCGCAATCTCCACCACCATCACTTGAGCTGCTACAATCATTGCTACTGTAGTCACCGAATCCACTTGATGAACTTGAAGCATATGAAGATTTTTTTCTCATTTTTCTTTGCTTATCTTTCTTACTTTCATGACTAGGCCATACTGTAGCAAAGAGTATAACAAATAAGGCTAATTCTATTACGACAAGTGTAACTTCTAGAATGCTCTCAATAATATTGGGGGTTATCTCAAAACTGTACAACACTCCAAATGAATACATACACAAAATCACATACAGAGCCATACAAATATACCGAAATGTTTTCTCTATCATAATGACCACTTTTTTTGAAAGAGGTATGTTCTGTTCCTGTTTTTTCTTTATATACTTTTGTCTTTTAGCTTGCTTTTTCTTCCTCTTTTTGCTCCCCATTGAATCCCCTCTTTTTGTTATATAATTCTAAATTATCATAATGAAAATCAATTTACACCAATAAATAACAATTATTCACATGTTATTTCTCCATAAAAAAAGACCCTCCTCATAAAGGAAGGTCTTGAATTTGTCTCTATTATGATAAAGCAGGAGCTTTTTCAAGAAGCTCTTTCGCATCAGCGTATTGTAAGCCGTGCGCTTCTGCAACTGCTTCGAATGTTACATATCCGTCTAATGTGTTAATACCTTTTAATAATGCAGTGTTGCCTAGGCAAGCATCTTTGTAGCCTTTGTTCGCAATTTGCACTGCATATGGTACTGTTACGTTTGTTAATGCAAGTGTTGACGTACGTGGAACCGCACCTGGCATATTAGCAACTGCATAATGAACAACGCCGTGTTTTTCGTAAGTTGGGTTATCATGAGTTGTAATACGATCAGTTGTTTCGAAAATACCACCTTGGTCAATCGCGATATCTACAACGACAGAACCTGGTTCCATTGATTGAATCATTTCTTCAGTTACAAGTTTTGGCGCTTTTGCACCTGGAATTAATACTGCACCAATAACAAGGTCAGATTCTTTTACAGCTTCTGCAATGTTGTATGGATTAGACATTAATGTTTTTACTTGGTTACCGAAAATGTCATCTAGTTGACGAAGACGTTCTGCGCTTAAGTCGATGATTGTTACATCTGCACCTAAACCTACTGCAATCTTCGCTGCGTTTGTACCAGCTTGACCACCGCCGATAATTGTTACTTTGCCGCGTTTTACCCCTGGAACGCCTGCAAGTAAAATACCTTTACCGCCTTTGTTTTTCTCAAGGAATTGTGCACCGATTTGTGCAGACATACGACCTGCTACTTCACTCATAGGTGCAAGTAATGGTAATGAACGATTATCTAATTGTACTGTTTCGTATGCAATTGATACAACTTTGTTATCAATTAATGCTTTCGTTAATTCTGGTTCTGGAGCTAAGTGTAAGTATGTGAATAAAATTAAACCTTCGCGAAAATAGCCGTATTCACTTGCTACTGGCTCTTTTACCTTCATAACCATATCTTGATTCCATGCTTCTTCAGCAGTTTCAACAAGTTTCGCACCAGCTTGTACGTATTCTTCATCCGTAAAGCCAGACCCTAAACCTGCTCCTTTTTGAACAAAAACTTCATGACCATTTTGCACTAAATGTACTGCTCCCGCTGGCGTCATTGCCACGCGGTTTTCATTGTTTTTAATTTCTGTTGGAATACCGATACGCATTATTAGTTCCCCCTTGAGTTATGAAATGACCCCTGAATCATTTTTTAAAGCGCTTTCTACGCTCTTATATTTTAACATAATATCTCAATATTTGACAAAAAATAATATAAGTTTTCCGATAGATTTAATTTTATATTAAAGGACAGTATTATCCGCACCTATCAGCATAAAGGATAAACTGTCCAATCATTCGAATCTTCACTTTATTTTTCTCTATCGATGTCTATGAATAACATCTACTGCACCAGTTACTTCAATAATTGTACCGGTAATCATATCGGAATCTTCCTCACATAAAAACGAAATCGTTCTTGCGATATCTTCGCCTGTTCCAGATCTACCAATTGGTGTTTTACGTTCTTTCAACTGACGTGCTTCTTGAATTGTCGCTTCTTTCATTTCACCAATAATATCACCAGGGCATACCATATTTGCAGTAATTCCATATTCTGCTTCTTCGTAAGCAACAGTTTTCGTTAATGAAACAAGTCCTACTTTCGCTGCTGCAAAAGCTGAACGATAAATCCATCCCGGTGCACTATCTGCCCCTTGGAATCCGTAATTAATAATACGGCCAAAGTTCTGTTTTCTCATAACCGGAACGACAAGTTTCAACAAATGAAATACCGCTGTTAAATTACCCTGAATCATTTCATTCCATTCATCTTCTTCATAATCGACTAACTTTTTTCGTTCAAATACATATGGACCAGCATTATTAATTAAGAAATCAATTTTGTCAAAACGGCTTATCGCTTCTTCTACCATTTTATGTAAATCTTCCTTTTTCGTGACATCCGCTTGCACGAATTGTAGACGCTCTTCTACGTTTTTATATGTTTCTTTCATCGTTTCCATAGCCGTTATATCGCTATGATATGTTACTGTTACTGAATAGCCTTTAGCCAATAACTTTTCTGTTACTTGCTTTCCTAAACCTTTCGTACCGGCTGTAATGAGCGCATGTCTCACAAAACTGCCCCCTTTTAAATTGCTATACTTCATATGTAACAAGTTCTCGCTCCAATTACAACTAAAATGAATTGAAACAGAGTTTTCAAAATTCTGTAACGTTTCTGGCAAGCACGTTACCAAAATTTGTTTTATAATTAAGTTGTAAACAGTTATAAAACAGATTGGGAGGAATTTACTATGAATAATACATATACAAATATTTTAATCGCGGTGGATGGTTCTAAAGAAGCAGAAAAAGCCTTTAAAAAAGCAATTCAAGTCGCAAAGCGCAATAATGCAACATTAACAATTGCTCATATCGTTGATGTAAAAGCGTACTCAGCAGTAGAGGCTTATAGCCGTGCAATTGCTGAACGTGCAAATCTATTTGCAGAAGACTTATTAGAAGACTACAAAAAAACTGCGCTTGAAGCTGGTCTTGAAAAAATTGAAACTGTATTAGAATTTGGTAACCCTAAATCTAAAATTTCAAAAGAAATCGCTCCAAACCATAAAGTAGATTTAATTATGTGTGGTGCGACTGGTTTAAATGCTGTTGAACGCTTCCTAATCGGTAGCGTCTCTGAACATATTATTCGCTATGCGAAATGCGATGTCCTTGTTGTTCGTGGTGATGAGGAGCAAGGTGATCTTTAATTTATAGATAAAACACCAAGTCCACATGGGCTTGGTGTTTTTCATTTCACATATTTCACTATAAATACAAGACAAGCTATAACAACAACGGTAATTGCCAATACATAAGGAGGTAAAAACTTCAAAGACCATAATGCCATCATAATCGTCGCAACCATTAAGTACGTTTGCTTTGCACCTTCTGTCATTTTTTTACGAAGAAAGAAAACATATAAATAACCAATTGGCGGCGTAATAAAGCAAAGAACGTATATGATTTTTGATTTTAAATACCACTTTTGTTCTCCAAGTTTCTTTATATCCCCTTCTATTCTCTTATGCTCTTGTTCTCTCGCTTCTTCTACAAGCTGGTCTTCCTCTTCTCCTCGCTTTTCTTTCATATAAGGAAGAAAGTGCATAAAAAAATAGTATGCAAATACGAACGCTCCAAATCCAATATTTAATCTTTCTAACGGAATATGCTCACTAAAAAAAGCAGCAGCAATTGCTAAAGAAAAGCAATACGTCGTCATCCAAAATGAACGTTTTCTCCTTTTCCGTTCCATTTCTTTTTTACCTTGTATATCTTTTCTTTTCGAAAGCCATATAGAAATAAAGCAATCTACTACAAATAGAGCAAAAATAAATATCGCAACGTGTACTGTTTCTAAATCCTCAAATGAAAAGATATTTGGGAATGCAACATGTAATACAACTAACGTATACAAAATTACCCCTATAAAATAAATACGCCTCATTTTCCATTCCTTTCTTATTTCCTAACATTACGTTAACATACATTTTTTAGAAATAGACGGACAAAATATATATGTTTAAAAAAGGAGGATGCTATATGGATGATTCTGAACGTATTATTTTAGATGTGAATGGAAAAGAAATTGAAATGTTAGATACAATTCGTACACATTTCAAAGAGAAACATGGTGTGGAACTAAGTAATGGTGCATTACTACGAGATTTGATGGATATTGAGTATATTCGAATTACGGAAGATCGACATAAGTATGATTAATCGATACATGAAAAACATCATTTTATGATTATGAAATGCTCGAGGCCCCTCTAAAAATACAAAAGACTGCTAATATTACCTATTAGCAGTCTCTCGTATCTATTTAAGTTCTTGATGCTTTCCGCCCATACCACCTGGCTCATTGCTATCTTGGTGTACAGTTACTTTATTTGTTTTCTTATCTTTCGAAACTCTATATGTATATGATTCGTTTGGTTCATCTTTAAACTGTACATTCATACCGTAAGAACCGATTTTACTATAAAAGGCCGGTTTTATGTACGAAATATCACTTTCTTTATATCCTTTTTCTTGCAAGTGCCACATCGTTGCAATAATCGCTGCTTCTCGATTTTCTTGTTCACCAACAAAGATATATTTGTCCAAGAGAAATACTTTAACATTTGCACTTAAGCTAATTAACAGTAAAACGATAAATATTATTTTTTTCATAGACTTCCCCTAAATTGTTATTTTTTACTATATCATAACTTAAATACTATTAAAAAAGAAAGTACGCCACACTTTAACAGATTGGCGTACTTCCCAACTCAATTCCTAATAACTTCTTTAGTTAACCCCTTCGCCTTCTCCAAAGCTTTTTCAATTTGCTCAAATCCAGTCCCGCCAGCACTGTTACGACGCTTTACAGCTGCATACGGTGAAAGAACTTCATACAAATCTTCCTCAAATAACGAGCTCATTTCTTTATACGTTTCAAGTGGTACATCTACTAAATAAATTCCTTTTTGTGTGCAGTGTAGCACTAGCTTCCCAACAATTTCATGAGCTTGACGAAACGGTAGTCCTTTACTTGCTAAGTAGTCAGCAATTTCTGTTGCGTTAGAGAAATCTTGCGTTACAGCTTGCCCCATTTTTTCTTTGTTGACAGTCATCGTTTCTAACATATCTGCCATAATATGAAGGCAGCCTTCTACTGTTTTTACTGTATCAAACATTCCTTCTTTATCTTCTTGCAAATCTTTATTGTAAGCGAGCGGTAATCCTTTCATGACTGTAAGTAAACTAAATAAATTACCGTACACTCTACCTGTTTTACCACGAATAAGTTCCGCCATATCTGGATTTTTCTTTTGCGGCATAATGCTGCTTCCCGTTGCGTATTGATCGCTCATTTCAATAAATTGAAACTCTTGGCTACTCCATAAAATAAGTTCTTCGCAAAAGCGTGATAAGTGCATCATAAGCATAGATGAGTTACTGAGGAACTCCAGTATGAAATCACGATCGCTTACTGCATCTAAACTATTTTCATAGATTCCATTAAATCCAAGAAGCTCCGCACTATATTCTCTGTCAATCGGGAATGTTGTCCCTGCTAACGCTCCTGCCCCTAACGGCGAAATATTAATACGCTTTAACGAATCTTCATAACGATTCACATCACGCTCTAACATCCAAAAATAAGCGAGAATATGATGAGCAAATGAAATTGGCTGAGCACGCTGCAAATGCGTATAGCCAGGCATAATCGTTTCAATATTATTTTCTGCTTGATGAACAAGAACCGTCTGCAATTGTTTTGTAGCTTTTATAATATGTTCTACTTTTTCTTTTAAATATAAGTGCATATCTGTCGCTACTTGATCATTACGGCTTCGGCCAGTATGAAGTTTCCCTCCCACTTCACCGATTTTTTCAATTAACATCTTTTCGATATTTAAATGAATGTCTTCCGCTTCAACTGAAAAATGCAATTTATTTTGTTTCGCTTCTTCTAATAAATATTGAAGACCTATCTTTATTTTCTCGGCTTCCTCTTTCGTAACGATGCCCTGCTTTGCTAGCATCGTTACGTGTGCAATACTTCCGTTTATATCTTGATTTACTAATTGTTGATCGAAGGAGATGGATGCTCCGAACTCTTCAACCCATGCTTCCGCTTCTTCTGTAAAACGTCCGCCCCAAAGTTTGCTCACGCTTCCACCTTCTTTTGATTCACTTGGCTGTATACTTTCGTCGGTAAACCGAATAATGAAATGAATCCAACTGCTGCATCATGATTAAATTCATCTTGAGCAGTATATGTTGCTAATTTTTCATCGTATAAAGAGTATTCAGATTTACGTCCTTCTACAATCGCATGACCTTTAAATAATTTCACACGCACTGTACCTGTTACATTCTTTTGCGTTTCTTGTAAAAATGCATGAAGCGCTTGTTTTAAAGGCGAGAACCATAAACCATTATAAATAAGTTCTGTTATTTTCTGTTCAATCACTGGTTTAAAATGCGCTACTTCTTTTACGTGTGTTAAATCTTCCAACTCTTTATGCGCAGTAATTAACGTCATTGCTGCTGGGCATTCGTATACTTCACGAGATTTAATACCGACAAGACGATTTTCTACGTGATCAATACGTCCAACGCCATGTTTTCCAGCAAGTGCATTTAGCGTTTTAATTAATTCTGCAAGTGAATATGCAGTACCATTTAAAGTCGTCGGTACGCCTGCTTCAAATCCGATTTCTACAAACTCTGGTTTATTCGGTGTATCTTCTAATGCCAGTGTCATCTCATATGCATCTTCTGGCGGTGCTGCCCATGGATCTTCTAAAATTCCACATTCGTTGCTGCGTCCCCATAAGTTTTGATCGATTGAAAATGGGCTATCTAAATTAATCGGAATTGGTACATCGTTTTCTTTTGCATAGGCAATTTCTTCTTCACGTGACCACTTCCATTCACGTACAGGTGCAATCACTTCTAAGTAAGGATTTAATGCTTGAATAGAAACTTCAAAACGAACTTGATCATTTCCTTTCCCTGTACATCCATGTGCAACTGCAGTCGCTCCTTCTTGCTCTGCAATTTCTACTAATTTCTTCGCGATAAGTGGGCGTGATAGCGCCGAAACAAGAGGATATTTCCCTTCGTATAATGTGTGTGCTTGCATCGCCATCAATGCATATTCGTTTGCAAATTCTTCTTGAACATCAATCATATATGATTTAATTGCACCTACTGAAAGTGCCTTTTCTTTTACAAATGCTAAGTCTTTGCCTTCCCCTAAGTCTAAACAAAGCGCGATAATATCATAATCCTTCTCTTGTAACCATTTAATTGCAACGGAAGTATCAAGACCTCCGGAATATGCTAATACAACTTTTTTCTTCTCCATTTTGCATCCCCCTAAAGAATAAATATTCATTTTCTTTTATAATAATTCACACTTTAACACCTTTTACAAAATGTATCAAGAGTCATTTTCAAATTTTTTCAAACAATTCCGTCGAACTTCTTTCTGTTTTTATGTACAATATAAGCAGGAAAACGGGGGTGAACTTATGGAAAAGTATTTCTTTTACGATGAACATCTCGGCATTGAAATTCCGCATTTACAAGAAGATTGGGAAGATATCCCCGAAAAAATGCAACACGCTATTTTATTAAAATGGGAACAAGTTCGCGGGAAAATTCCTGATCGTATAAAAGAACTTGAGCACTATATTAATACAAAACAACATTATTTAAATAACGAAGAAGACTTCGAAGTTTCTTGTAAACTAAATTCAGAAATTGCCGATCTTGCTTCCATCATTAATGACCTTTGGCTTTGGTATCGACTCACTCAAAATGTATCTGAGGGGAAAGCACACCAATGAAAAAAGCATGCCCCTCAATTACTTTGGGTCATGCTTTTTTTGTCGTAACATGATTTACAATATATTTCTTGTGCTGTTTTCGCCAAACATACATCGAATGGACCAACTAATATACTTCTTTCTTTCGGCAACTTTACAAAAGCGACGAGTTCTTCTTCATATTGAATTTTTTTCTGACATGAAATACATATTAATTCTTTTCTTTTGAACATTTCTTTTAGCATACCTTCACTCCCCCATCATCTATCTATATTAATATACTCTCATAACAGTTAAGACTTGTAAAAAAATGACACATTCCGAATCGAATGATTCATATACTATGTACAAAAGGAGGTCTAAAGCTTATGCGTGCTTTCGTTATTATCGCTTTAACTTTTTTAAGTGTGATTAGTTGGGATGCGTTTTTTAAAGATAAAAGTGATGAAAAGAATACAACGGAATAAAACCCTTTTTTTCTTACTTATTGGACAAACCGTTACAAACTGTCCAATAAGTAAGAAATAACTTAGGCTTTTCTACAAAAATATTTAAACATAACATTTTTTGTAGATTCCCTCCGTTTATTGTCGGTTTCCATCCGCATACATTTTTTAAAAGTATGATATAATAGTATAAATCTTGAAGGAAGGGATTTTGATATCATGATCGCTCGAAGGAGCATGTGGCATCGTATTGACGAATCATACACGTAGCGTATTTTTCAGCTCAGATACTTTAGTCTAGCGAAAAAAATACGAGAGTGGGGAAATTATGATTGCCCGAAGGATAATTTGGCAAAAAAAAGACTCTTCTTACACATAGCGTTTTGTTTAGGACTTAATTGTTACTAGCTAAACAAAACAAAGAAGAGCAGGATTGCTAAATGACGAATCCTACTCCACGTTTTGTTTAGTCGTTTTAAGACTTAAACTAAAACGAAGGTAGGGAGAATTGATGGACGAGAGGATTATTCGTTATTTCTTCAGCGACATATAGCGTAGTTAGTTTTTTTCGTAAACTAACTGAAAGCTACATGTGAGCTCGTAGTTAGTTTACAACACAAAAAGGACTACTAACTACGGAAAGAAGGAATAACGATGAGGAACATCCAAAGTCGACAAATTATTAAAGAAGTTTTTATGGTTTTAATCGGTTCATTTATTTTAGCAGCAGCGCTATATCACATTCACTTCCAAAACCACTTAACAGAAGGTGGCTTTGTAGGTATCGCACTATTCATCCAAAATTTTTATGATATTTCACCATCTATTTCAACTGTAATAATGGATATCCCAATTATTCTACTATGTGCTTCATTGTTAGGTAGAAAAATGGTTGGCTATTCATTCTTAGGTTCAATTTCATTCGGAGTATTTTATTCTCTTATGGAAAATTATTCTCCATTTACGGTCGATTTATCAAACAATTTATTTATAGCTGCAGTAGTTGGCGGTGCGTTAGCTGGTATTGGACTCGGTTTTATATTGCGATTTGGCGGTGCAACCGGTGGAGACGATATTTTAACAATTGTATTAAGTAAAAAAACACGTTTTACAATTGGGCAAATTTTCTTCGTCTTTGACGCGATTGTTCTTGCGCTTTCATTATATTATTTAAATTGGACAGAAATTGCTTTTACTATTCTTTCAATTGCCGTACAGGCAAAAACATTGGATTTAATTTATTATCCAAAAGCAGAAGAAAAGCAACCAGTATCTATTCCAATGTCCAAAAAGCATGCAACAAATTAAAAAAGCGAAAGGCTTCGGCCTCTCGCTTTTTTTATGCTCTTTTTTCTTTCTCGACTATGTGACGCACTTGATAAAATCTATTTGCAAATTCAGTAACGTTTCTTGTTAAACGATAATTCACTGTAGATCCAATTGCCATTCCAATTACCGGTATACCTTGGAATAATTTACGACGAAGAGCATAAATCAAAAATGTCTTCAAAATTTGTTTTAACACAACCTCAGTAGAAGCTGTTTGTAGCACTGCTTCGTCTCCTTCGTAGAAGAACGAATCTTCTTGTTCCAGCTCTTGCAATAAATTGTACCATGCGTATTGCTGAAGTCTTCCTGGTAGTAATGATGCATGAAACACCTTTAACGCAAGCATCATTTCATACGGCTTGTTCACATCATGTCCAAATGATGTGGCAATAAGTTGGACTGCCTTCACATTTAACGCGATCATAACCGGAAAATCCGCCGTTAATAATAATAAACCTCCAGCACCTGTTGCCCCGCCTTGTACAAATGAATATAGACGATGACGTGCTGTTTGCTGCTCTGCTATGTATGTTAATTGATCAATAGATAATGCTTTCAAATCTTCAAGCTGTTCAATCGATTCATCAAATAATCTTGATGTTCCTAAAATCCGATTACGTGCATCTAACTGTGCTTGTGAACTTTGAATAAATGCATGCAAATGAAAGAGCCATCCATCTGCTTTCGTGAAGAATTCTTTTCGCTTTTTCTCAGGTAATTTCGCAACTGCAGTATGTAACCATTTATCAAACACTTTTTGAAAATCGGTCGCTTCTTGCTCAACTAATTGCGCTTCCCATTCTTTTATATTGTCTAAAATGGCTTGTTCTCGCTTCGATCGCATCGTAACAACCACCTCGTTCGATTTTTTTCTATTGTAACATATTTCTGCTTATTCTTTACAAATATGCTTGTATATCTCTTTTCACATACCCTTTATAAGCGACATAAAATAATAGCAAAAAGGATGAGTTGCATCACATGAATCTATCCAATCTAAAACAAAATTATAACGCAGTATTCAGCTTAGGACAAAACTGCTGGCCTGCTTGGGCATTATATCAATTCGAATTATCACCTTTTTTTGGCGTTATTGATTTTATGCTAAGCCCCTCATTAGAAAAAGTGAATGTATTATTACAAAATCGATTTGACCGCTTTTTAAATTTCGAAAATTTATCCTTCATCTCATTTTGGGATGATGGTGCAAAATTAAGACTCCGTGATAATCTATATGAAATCGACTCTTGCCACGACTTTAAAACAGATGTAAACACACCAGCTTCTTGGCCTTCTTATACAGAAATTAAGTTAAACTATGAACATCGTATTAATCGTTTTCTAGCTACAATTGAAACAGCAGCATCCATATTATTTATTCGAACTGGAGGAACATATGAAGAAGCATGTTCCCTAGAACAAATTTTATCTCAAATCGTTACACATACATTCTCTGTCCTATTACTCATTCCTGAAGATGTACCAACCATCACCCAAGAAGATTGGGGATTACAAAATATTTGCGTTATAAAATGCCCTATTATGGATGTATACCAATACAATGAAGCATTTTGGAAAGACTTATTTGATGGAATTACAGTTAGACCGCACACTTAAATACACGATACTTTTATCACACCATACATTATAATCGTCCTTATACAAAACAAATAAGGAGTGATTGTATATGTATCCACGTGCAAAAGCTTTCGGTCTTGCTGTACATCAAGATCGCCTTCTCGTACAAGAATATTATACAGAAGGCGAAATATATTATCGTCCTCTTGGCGGTTCAATTGAACTTGGTGAAAAATCAGCACATACTGTTATTCGGGAGTTTAAAGAAGAGCTTCATACGGAGATAGAAATCACCAATTATTTAGGTTGTTTAGAAAATGTCTTTCATCTAGATCGAGAAATTGCTCATGAAATCATTCAACTATATTCTTTACGTTTATTAGACACGTCACTATATGAAATGGAAAAAGTGAATATACAAGATGAGCAAACAATATCGTATGCGAAATGGATTCCTATTACGGCATTCATTCAGAAAGAAAAAACATTATATCCGGATGGAGTTTTAAAATACATCCAAAAGAAAAAAGACGAAATCCTATAGGATCTCGTCTTTCTTTTCATATATTAACCAATATCTCCAAGACGTAGTACGTCACGAGCGATCATAACTTCTTCGTCAGTTGGAATTACGATAATTTTTACTGGAGAGTGTGGGAAGCTGATGAATGCTTCTTCACCGAATACGTTATTACGTTTTGCATCGAAGTATACGCCCATGTACTCAAGGCCTTCTAATACGCGCTCACGAATAATCGCACTGTTTTCACCTACACCAGCTGTGAAGATGATTGCGTCTACACCTTTCATACGAGCAGTGTAAGAACCGATGTATTTGTGGATACGGCTTACGAATACATCAAGTGCTACTTTCGCACGGTGGTCGCCTTCTTCTTCTTTCGCAATGATGTCACGTAGGTCACTAGAGTATCCAGTAAGACCTAACATACCACTTTTCTTGTTTAATACGTTAACTACTTCTTCTACTGTTTGGCCTGTTTTTTCCATGATGTATGGAATTAACGCAGGGTCAAGGTTACCAGAACGTGTACCCATTGTTACACCAGCAAGTGGAGTGAAGCCCATAGAAGTATCGATAGATTTACCGCCTTCTACTGCTGCGATACTTGCACCGTTACCTAAGTGACAAGAAAGTAAGCTTAAGCTTTCAATTGGACGACCTAATAATTCAGCCGCACGCTCAGTTACATATTTATGAGAAGTTCCGTGGAAACCGTATTTACGGATGCCGAATTTTTCATAGTACTCATATGGTAAGCTGTATAGGAATGCAGATTCCGGCATTGTTTGGTGGAATGCTGTATCGAATACTGCTACTGCTGGTACGTTTGGTAATACTTCTTGGAATGCTTTAATACCAACAACGTTTGCTGGGTTATGAAGTGGCGCTAAATCGCTTAATTCTTCGATATCAGCTAATACTTCATCAGTAATTAAAACAGAGTCAGCAAATTTTTCGCCGCCGTGAACAACACGGTGACCGATACCGCCAATCTCATCTAGAGATTTAACGATTCCGTTTTCAGTTAATTTTTTAAGAAGCATATTAACTGCTACTGCGTGATCTGGAATGTTTGTAATTTCTTTTTGTTTTTCGCCATCTACAGTAATAGTGAAGATACTATCTTCTAAACCGATACGTTCTACTAAACCTTTTGTTAATACTGTTTCACTTGGCATTTCAAATAATTGGAATTTTAAGGAAGAGCTTCCTGCGTTAATCGCGATGATTTTTGACATCTAGTCTTTCGCCCCTTTTTCTCTTGGTAGTTGTGTGGATGTTTCCACAAACCGCTCGATTTTATCTGATCAAATTCACCAAATATGAAAACGTTTCATCATTAGCAAATTTTATACTCACGATTTTAATTTAAACATCGTCCGACATATATTTCAAGTGAAAAAATTGTAACACCAAGAAAAAATATATATTACAGATTTCAAAAAAATTCAGTTAAATCTTGTATATATTTAAAAATATGACATATTATATAAAACTGTACTACATAAATCACTAATACTGTTACATATACCTAGCTTTATTTATGTGTTGCAAACCAAGTATTTAATTGATCCATAATGTCTTCCATTGCCTTCATGTTAGAGAATTTAGGCAATTCCACTAATAATGCCTGTTTTGGCATTGTTACATTAGCGCCTTTCTTTTGGAGAACAAATATACTTTTTGCATTTTTCTCGTTTTTAAACATGGAAACAGGAAGCTGTAATAACCCTTGAATAAAGCATGTTTCTTTAATAAATGCATGTAATTTTGGTGCCTGGTCACTTTCAAAAATGAAGTTTGGTACTAAGAAGAATAAGTACCCGCCCTCTTTCGTATGTTTCACACTTTGTTCAATAAATAAGTGATGGGCATACGACATTCCTTCATCTGCTTTTAATTTATATTCACTTGCACCGATTTCGTTTGGATAATAACCAACCGGTAAGTCTGAAACGACTGCATCAACTGGATCGATATAAAGTGGTGCTAGTCCATCTTGATGGAAGAATTCGATTGCATGCTTTTGTAAATTTGCATTTACTAAAGCAAGTTTAATTAGCACTTCATCCACTTCTACACCAAATCCACTCATTGTTAGTCCTTCTTTGGCGCTATTAAACACTGTAGTCATTAAATTTCCTGTTCCAATTGCAGGATCTAAAACTGTGATCTCGTTTTGACCTTGCATAAATTTATGGAATAAGTAACTCATGAACATACCAACTGCATCAGGTGTCATTTCGTGATTCGCTTGTACGCCTTCTTTCATTCCTTTTAAGATGGCTAACTGAAATGCTTTACGAATTTCTTCACCTTTATATGTTTCTTCATTAAACGTACTATATTCACGATTCAGCCTTTCAATTGCTGATTCGGATAATTCCTCTTGTAAAATCGCTCCCTCAAACAAGTTATCACCTGTTTCTACAAGCGCCTCTAAATATGTTACATCTAATTCTTTACGTAAAACTACCGCAGAAGAATCAAAAATAGAAAATAATGTTTCTACTGTCTGACTCACGTACATTCCTCCTTCTCTCTTTTACACATAACTTATATCATACCACAAAGTGATTTTTTCCAAAAAGAAAAAGCGACCTCCTGTAAAGAGCTCCCCTTTAGTTATATGTGATATAACGTTTTTTCTCATATATCGATGCCGTTACAGAGCAATATATGAGAAAAAACGACCTCTTTATAAGAGGTCATTTTCTTCACATTACTTCGCAGATTTAGCTGCTTCTAATGCTGCTTCATAGTTTGGATGGCTTGTACCTTCGCTTACGTACTCTACGTAAACTACTTTGTCATTGCTATCTACTACGAATACTGCACGAGCAAGTAAACGAAGTTCTTTCATTACTAAGCCGTAAGCTTCACCGAATGAAAGGTCACGGTGGTCAGAAAGTGTTACAACATTTTCTAAACCGTTTGCTGCACACCAGCGTTTTTGAGCGAATGGTAAATCAGCGCTAATTGTTAATACTTTTGCGTTTTCAATACCTGCTGCATCTTGGTTAAAACGACGTGTTTGTGCATCACACACACCTGTGTCGATTGAAGGTACAACACTAATTAATTTCACTTCGCCTTTGTATGTTTCTAAACTTACTGGAGATAAGTCGTTTGCTAATACTTGGAAGTTTGGCGCTTGATCGCCAACTTTAACTTCTGTTCCAACTAAAGTCATTGGATTACCTTTAAAAGTTACGTTTGCCACTTGAAAATCCTCCCTTATTTAAACAAAATATGTACAATGTAAATGATAGTTTGTCCCTATCGATAATGCAAATAAAATCGCTTTATTTACAAAAAAATTAAAGAAGCTAACCTATTGATTAGCTTCTTTATTCTTTAAATTTGAAATTCTGGATCATCTTCTTTTCGTTTATCCATCATTTCTTTCACTTTATCAACAGCTTGTGGCGCTAATTCAATTATTTTATCGATGACGTGTGTTTGTTTATCTAAATGCAATACTTTCACACCATCTCCATTTATAACAAGAAAGGCAACAGGATTAATAGAAACTCCTCCACCACTTCCCCCGCCAAATGGATGACGGCCTGAATGTTCTACTTTACCAAATTCACTTCCACCAGCAGCAAATCCGAAACTTACTTTCGAAACTGTAAGAATTACGCTTCCATCTGCCGCTTTAATTGGGTCACCAACAATTGTATTTACATCAGTCATTTGTTTTAAATGCTGCATTGCTGTTGTCATTAAACCTTGAATTGGATGGTCCATTCTATATCCCCCCTATGCTTGAACAGATTTTTCTGCCATACCAGATCTTTGTCTTCTCATAAAGACGAGTAATTTGACGCCAGTTTTTATAGCGCGGAATATACGAAAAGATGCTGTTAACTCGCATCTTGATGCAAATCCTTTCCCTTGAAAAACTGGGGTAATTTCAAATTCTGGTACGTCGACAATATGCATATATTGTCCGACAACTCCAGCAACCATACCTTTTGTCCCCCATGCATATCCAGTGACAATTCCAGTACTAGCTGCATCGCCTGCTCCAATTTGTGTATGCCATTTCCAACCATTGATTTTCACTCGTTTGAGAAAATCTTTAACAATAGTATGAACTTCTTGAAGCTTTTTTATCAGTTCACCAATGCTGTCAAGTTGCGCCATAATTTTATTATCGAGTCCGCCGTCTTCTTCAGCTTTTTCGATTTTCTGCCCTGTCTTTTTCTGCTGTTTTTCAATTCTTTCCAACACATCAAATGTATATCGAATCATCCATATTTTCACTTGAAGCAAACATTGCTTTTCCATTTCTGAATATAAAAATGTCACCTTAAGCTTTATTTTCGACAATAGTATAAACAAAATAAAAAGAAGAAGAATTATTATTCCAATTACGAGCCACTTCATACGTATCATCCTTTCACTCCGTACCCATTATCGACAACTTTATGCATCATTAAACAGAGTTCTATAAGATTGAATATAAAAATTTTTCTAAAAATAAAAAGGTGTTTTGACAATTTATATCGAAATATATTATTTGAACATATCATCAAGGAACAGACTCTAATGATATGTAGCACGAAAAACAGAAAATTTAACTGCAGTGGAGGGATACATAATGGCAGATCGTCGCAATTTATTTTTCTTTTATGGTGATGACAAAGCAACGCTCGTTGAAAAAATGAAACCAATCTATCGTATTTTAGAAGAGAATGGATTTACCATATTAGATCATCCAAAAAATGCAAACGCTATCGTCAGTGTTGGAGATGATGCAACTTTCTTACAAGCCGTTCGTAAAACTGGTTTTAGAGAAGATTGTTTATACGCAGGGATTTCTACGAAAGATGAAACTTCGTTCTACTGCGATTTCCATATTGATCACGTTGATACAGCCCTTCAAGAAATTACAAAAAATGAAATTGAAGTGCGAAAATATCCAACAATTCAGGTAGATGTAGATCATAGTACATCTTTCCATTGTTTAAATGAGTTCTCATTACGTTCTAGTATTATTAAAACATTCGTTGTAGATGTTCACGTTGATGATTTATACTTCGAAACATTTAGAGGGGACGGTTTAGTAGTTTCTACCCCAACAGGAAGTACTGCTTACAATAAATCATTGCATGGTGCAGTTGTTGACCCGCTTATCCCATGTTTCCAAGTAAGCGAACTAGCATCATTAAATAACAACACATATCGTACGCTCGGTTCACCGTTCATTTTAAATCACGAACGTACATTAACTTTAAAACTAAAACCAGACGGTAACGATTATCCTGTTATCGGCATGGATAACGAAGCGCTTAGCATTAAACAAGTAGAAAAAGCTGTTGTACGCTTAAGCGATAAACAAATTAAAACAGTTAAATTAAAAAACAATTCTTTCTGGGAAAAAGTACAAAGAACGTTTTTATAAGATTAAAATAACCGCAGAATTATGGAATTCCATAATTCTGCGGTTATTTATTTACCCCAATTGACGCGGACAATAATCTCTTACTATCCGGCCGTTATTCTTGTCAGTTTTTGTCGGTAAGTCGATATATTTTAATAATCGCTCATATATTTTTACTCATCTTTTCTATAGACAACTTGGCCATCTATTACGGTCATTTCTGCTTGCACTTCTTTTATTTCTTCTGCCTCAATTTCAAAAATATTGCGGTCTAATATTGTAAAATCTGCTTCATATCCTTTTGTAATTTGCCCTTGCTTCGCTTCTTTTCCGATTGCATAGGAACTTCCTGTTGTAAATAAAGAAACAGCCTCATAAATCGTTAATCTCTCCTCAGGCATATAGCATACACCGTCAATAAAACTTCTACGTGTAACAGCGCTATATATGCCTAAAAATGGATTCACTTGTTCAATGGGAGCATCTGAGCCACCGTTGCAGTGTAATCCTGCTTCCAATAACGTCTTCCAAGTGTACGCATAACGAAGACGACGCTCGCCTAGTTTTTCAATGACTGACGGAAAATCTGATGAAAGAAAGACTGGCTGTATATCGATAATGGCTTGCAAGTTTTTCATTCTTTCTATCAACTCTTCACGAGCAAGCTGACAATGAATAATACGGTCACGTAACCCTTTTGCTGGTGGATATAATTCGAGTGCATCAATGACATATTCAAGCGATAAATCACCGATAGTATGAATCGCAACTGGCATATGTAATTCTCGTGCTTTCTTCACTAATTCCGCAAGTTCTTCACGTGAGAAAATCGCAACCCCATTCGTTTCCTTCGCATCTTCATACGGTTCACTTAATAATGCTGTTCTTCCGCCAAAAGAACCGTCAGAGAAAATTTTCATTGCCCCAAATTCAATATAGTGTTCATTTTCATATTCTTTTCGTTCATGTGCTACTTCATGATGAACGAGCAAATGGGCTTTAAATGGCATTTCTTTTATAACGTGAGAAAACGCATTATATGTTTTTCTAAAACCACCATAATAATTTAAATCTTCCGTATGCCCGCCAACAAGTCCGTATTTCCAGCAATCTTTAATCGCTGTTTGCAGAGCTCTTTGCAAATAAGCTTCATCAATTTCTGGCTGAACGTGTTTAATTAATTCTTGCCCTTGTTCATATAAAAGCCCTGTTAACTTATTTGATGAATCCCTGCCAATTTTTCCGCCTTTTGGATCTTGCGTCGCTTCTGTTATGTTCGCTTCTTGCAGTATGTATGAATTAACCCATGTAACGTGACGACAAACTCTCTTTAATAAAATGGGATGGTCTTTCGAAATTTCATCTAAATCATGCGCGTGAACATCTTTCGTATCTGTAAAGTTATTTTCATTCCATCCTTCTCCAATAATCCAAGCGCCCTTTGGAGCTTCTTCCGCTTGCTTCTGAACGAGAGTAAGCACTTCACCATAAGATGTGCAATTTGATAAATCTAGACGAAGTAATCTCTCCCCATGTCCAATAAGGTGCATGTGGCTATCAACGAGACCTGGAATCATCGTTTTGCCTTTTAAATCGTGCAATGTAACCGCGGCATATTGGTTTTCTAACTCTTCTTTACTTCCAACATCAACGATCGTACCGTTTTCAACGTAAACTGCGTCCACTTTTTCATTTTCTTCTCTCATTGTGTAAATGGTGCCGCCATACCAAATTTCTCCCATATATCCCATCTCCTTTATTTTTTATTGTATAAAAAAAAGCACCATTTCAAAATATGGTGCTTTTCTTAAAATTACTTTTGTTCAGTAGTAGACGTTGTAACTTGCCATTCAATATTAAATTTATCTTTTACTTGTCCGTATGCTGGGCTCCAGAATGTTTCTTGAAGTGGCATGATAACTTCTCCACCTTCTTGTAACTTATCGAATACTTCTTTTGCTTTTTCTGCATTACTAATTTGAATTGCGATTGTTACTTGAGATCCGATTGCATGCTCTTGACCCGGGAATGTATCAGAAATCATAAGATCCGTATTACCAACTTTTAAAGTAGCGTGTAAAACGCGCTCTTTCGCTTCAGCTGGAACCGGGTATTCTGGATTTTCAGGCATATCACCAAAAGTTTGCATGACTTCTACTTTTGCATCTAAAGCCTCTTTATAAAACTGTACAGCTTCTTGCCCACTGCCATCTAAAACTAAGTACGGATTAATACCTAAAATCATACGGACACCTCTTTTTTTAGTTTATAAAATAGAACTTGTGTTCGGTTTTATTTTATCATTGTTTTGCATTTCATTCAACTATTTACTTCACTGTTTTCAAAATTATTTTGACGGAATCTCCATCTCTTGTTTTCTAAGTTCAATACGGCGAATTTTTCCAGAAATCGTTTTTGGTAGTTCATCTACAAATTCAATTTTGCGAGGGTATTTATATGGTGCAGTGAGTTCTTTGACGTGTTGTTGGAGTGTTGGAATTAATGTTTCTTCGTTCTTTTCTATATTCTCTCTTAATACGATAAATGCCTTCACGACACTTCCACGAATTTCATCAGGACTTGCGACAACTGCACATTCTCTTACGTACGGATGTTTTACAAGAGCATCCTCTACTTCAAATGGCCCGATTGTATAACCAGAACTAATAATGATATCATCACCGCGCCCTTCAAACCAGAAGTAGCCGTCTTCATCTTTCTTCGCTTTATCACCTGTAATATAATAATCACCGCGAAATTGCATCGCTGTACGTTCATTGTCTTTGTAATATTGTTTAAAGAGGGCCGGCGTTTCAATGTGAACTGCAATATCACCAACTTCGCCTACTTTAACTGGAGTACCTTCCTCATTTACGATATCGACGTGGTTACCTGGCGTTGGTTTCCCCATTGATCCTGGTCTAATATCCATCCCTTTCATTACACCAACAAGTAATGTATTTTCCGTTTGCCCATAGCCGTCTCTTACTGTAATATGAAAGTGCTTTTGGAACGTTTCAATGACTTCTCTATTTAACGGCTCTCCTGCGGATACAGCGCTATGTAATGCCTCTAAATTGTACTGGCTTAAATCTTCTACCTTTGCCATTAATCTATACTCAGTCGGTGTACAACAAAGCACATTCACCTTATTATCGTCTAATAAATTCAGGTACGTTTTCGGTTCAAACTTACCGTGATATACAAATCCTGTTGCCCCTGATCCTAGCGTTGCTAAAAACGGGCTCCAAATCCACTTTTGCCAGCCTGGACTAGCTGTTGCCCATACAATATCATTCTCTTCAATTCCGAGCCAATTTGGAGCGCTCGTACGTAAATGAGCGTATGCCCACGCATGTGTATGAACGACACCTTTTGGATTTCCTGTCGTTCCTGACGTGTAAGATAAAAAGACCATATCTTCTTTATCTGTCTTCGCCATTTCTAACATGTCACTCTCTGTTTCTAACGCTGTTTTCAAATTAACCCATCCATCTACTGATTGCTCGCTCAGGACAAATTTTCGAAGAGATTCCATCGCTTTTATATCATCAAATTGCCTAATATACGGCTCATAACTTACTATCGCTTTTACTTCTCCATGTCCAATTCGATATTCTATATCTTTTTTACGTAACATTTCCGAGCTTGGAATTACGACAAATCCTGCTTTAATAGCAGCAATATACGTCATGTACGCTTCAATTAAACGCGGCATCATAATGAGAAGCTTGTCCCCTTTTTGCAAACCACTTTTTATAAAAGCGTTTCCAATTTTATTCGCACCTTGCATTAATTCAGCGTATGTAACTTCCCTTCGATTCCCTTTATCATCTTGCCAAATTAAAGCTAACTTCCCTTTATCACCCGTATATTTCTCTATTTCAGAAACTAAATTATAAGACGGTGGCGCCAACAATTCTTCTCGCTTCATAAAATATCCTCCCTTTTCTTTATGCCTCCTTTATATAATAAAGAATTTTCTGTTAATTTTGAACCCTCTTCTTTTGACAAATTTTTCAGTTCTGTCGAATTAGCAAACGAAATTACATCGACTTACCCACAAATAGCGACACAACACAAAAAAGAAAGAGCGGGAGAACCCGCTCTTTCTAAGCCATCATATGGGATTATTTTTGGTAACCGCCTAATTGTTGCTCAGCTAGTGAAACTAGACGTTTAGTGATTTCACCACCAACAGAACCGTTAGCGCGAGCTGTTGCATCAGCTCCAAGTTGAACACCAAACTCTTGAGCGATTTCGTATTTCATTTGGTCTAATGCTGATTCAGCACCAGGAACCGCTAATTTATTTGTGCTACGTGACATGTTATATCACCTCCTTGTGAGTATAGAGTGTGATAAATAACATGACTTCATACACGTTTTAGATATGGTAATTTATGGTTTTAGAAAAGTTCTTCAAATTTTTCTTCTTCCGCCACTACTTCTACCGTTTGTAATACCATTGTTTCTTTGTTCCCTACAGCTTCATCGATTAATGGCGTGAAATCGTATTTCGCTTCAAAACGATTTGCTTTTTCACGTTTCGGCTTTGTCGCTGGGCTTGCTGGTGTGAATACAGTACAGCAATCTTCATATGGACGAATTGAAATATCATATGTGCCGATTTCTTCAGCGATTTTAATAATCTCTAATTTATCCATCGTAATAAGCGGACGAATAACTGGGTAGTTTGTTACTTCGTTAATCGTATGCATACTATCTAACGTTTGGCTTGCTACTTGTCCAAGACTTTCACCAGTCGTAATTGCAAGTGCGTTACGCTCCTCAGCAATACGTTCTGTAATACGCATCATCATACGGCGCATAACCGTCATTGAATAGCTAGATGGGATTTCTTTATTAATCGTTTTTTGCACTTCTGTAAACGGAACAAGGTGAAGCGTTACTCGTTTACAATACTTCGTTAACTCTTGCGCTAAATCGATTACTTTTTGTTTTGCACGCTCACTTGTGAAAGGTGGACTATGGAAGTGAACTGCTTCCACAGATACGCCGCGTTTCATCGTTAAGTACGCTGCTACTGGGCTATCAATACCACCAGAAAGAAGTACCATTACTTTTCCGCCAACGCCAACTGGTAAACCGCCAGCTCCCATACGCTCATCGCACATGATATAGCTATAGCCACTGCGGATCTCTACGCGTACATTTACATCTGGATTATGAACATCTACTGTAATATCTTCTGTGTTTTCTAGAATATGTCCGCCAATCTCAGGTAATAATTCCATCGTTCTCATTGGGAAATGCTTATAAGAACGGTGTACAGTAATTTTAAATGTTTTCACATCACCTTTTACTTGTAAGAAAGCTGCTAATGCACCTTCTTTAATGTCTTCTAATTCTGATGGTACTTTCATCGCTAAGTTAAATTTATGAATACCGAATACATCCTTCAATCTTTCAGAGACTGCTTCATGATCTTCACCATTTAACTGGATGTACATACGATCATGTGTTGCATCGATTTTAATATTTGGGAATTTTTTCAGTTTGAACTTCACGTTATCTTTTAATGTGCTTACAAACTTAGAACGGTTCTTACCTTTTGTCGTCATTTCTCCATAACGCACTAAAATATATTCATATTTCAACATAATTTCTTTACCTCATCACTTCATATAATTTTGGCATCGTCTCTTTTACAATACCTTCAAATTGTTTTACTTCTTCCATTGTGTTTTCTGGTGCCAAACTAATACGAATAGCGCTTGCAGCTGCTGCATGCGGCACTCCCATTGACACTAACACTCTGCTCACTTCATTTGCTTTTGAAGAACAAGCAGATTTCGTTGACACATATACACCGTGTTCTTCTAAAGCATGAACGACTACTTCTGGTTTTAAACCAACAAATGATACATTTAAAATGTGCGGTGCTGCATAGGCAAGCGACGTGTTAATCGTTACATCTTCCATCTCTTTAAAGAAACGAACAAGCTCTGCTTGTAAACTTTGCAAATGAGCTACCTTTTCTTTCACTTGTTCCATTGTCATGCGAAGTGCTTTCACCATCGCTACAATGCCAGGTAAATTCTCTGTACCAGAGCGATACTTAAGCTCTTGTTGACCACCTGATAAAATTGGATCTAATCTTACGCCATCGCGTACATAGAGAAGACCCGTTCCTTTTACACTGTGGAATTTATGTCCAGATATTGAGCAAAGATCAATATGAGAAGCATATAAATCAAGCGGTACTTTTCCTATCCCTTGCACATGATCTACATGGAATCTTATTTTCGGATGATTCGATAATAACGTTCCAATTTCAGCAACGGGCTGAATTGCTCCAGTTTCGTTGTTCACATGAATAATTGACACAAGAATCGTATCTTCACGAAGTGCTCGTTTCACATCTTCTACCGATACAACCCCATGCTCGTTAACCGGTAAATATGTTACATCAAACCCGAGTTCTTCTAATTGCTTATATGCCTCAAACACAGACGCGTGTTCAATATTTGTTGTAATGATATGTTTGCCGCGCGAACGATTCCTCATCGCTATCCCTTTAATCGCAAGGTTATTCCCTTCCGTTCCACCTGATGTGAAAATAATTTCAGAAGGTTTAACACGAAGAAGCTGCGCTGCAATCGTTCTTGATTGTGTTAATAGACGCTCTGCCTCTCCTCCAAGCGAATGAATAGAAGAAGGATTACCAAAATATTTCCCAGCAACCGTCACGTATGATTGAAGAGCTTCTGGATATGGCTTCGTCGTCGCACTATTATCAAAATAGATCATCGTTCTTCCCCTTTCAGCGCTATCACATCGTATAATCATATCATAAATACGTGTCATTACGCTAAGACTACGCAAAGGTTCCGTTTTATCTCGATTGGTGAAGACTAATAATTGGCGAGGATGCCCTCCTATTACAGTTTCACTTTATCCCGCGTTAACGGGCAATAAGACTCTCACCTCAAAATCCAGTTAGAGCAAAGAAGTTAGATGGGAGATTAACTGCCCGTAAATGCCCGATTGGTGAAGGCTAGTAATCAGTGGGGATGAATCCTCCCACCGATTACAGTTTCACTTTATTTTGAAACGAATAACCTTGCTGTATTCCGCTATTCATTATAGCAACATCGCCTGCAAAATTACATAAAAAAACAAACCCTTTTATGAAAGGGTTTGTTCATTGTCTACATATTCAGCTATTTTTTGAACAACGCCAGGTTCAAGTTGCTCTAATACTGAAGCCGCTTGTTCTAAAGCTGCATCGTATTGGTATTCACGGAATAATTTCTCAGCATAATTTAAACTTTCTGCTAGGTTTTCATCATGACTGCGGTAACGGTTACCGTACTGAATTAATTTTTCCACTAAATATGCTTGTCCAATTAACTCTTCTGTCATTTCAGCTACATCGTTCACAGTTGTATATGCTTCTTCTAAACTGCTATTTACAGCGTTCATATTTAACGGCTTCACTTCTAATTGTTCATATACAGCTTGCATTGCCATTTGCCCTCTTTTTAAATCTTCCATAATACTCTCTGGAAGACCTGGCAAATTCGACTTTTGCATAAAGCGTTTCGTTTCGAAAATAGTATTTCGCATTTCTTGTAACTTCTCACGCGCTTCAAATTCTTCTTTACGCATCGCTTGCAGCATTTCTTTATATTCTGCATGAAGTACTTTTAACGTTTCACATTGCTCATAAACCTCTTCTAGTTCCTCACGAATAATAGAGAAGGCAATATCTTGTTCAGCAACGCGTAATTGCAACATTTCAAAACGTTTCGTTAAAATGTGCATTTGCTTTTCAATTACTTTTTGAGACTCAATATCCTTATCTTGCAATTGATAGCTTTGTTTCACAAGTTGTGTTTCTGTTTTCGTTTCAATCGTTTCGATGCGCATTTCTTCTAAGTCATCATAAACAGAAAGTGTTTTTTGCTCCACATAATGTCTCGCATGTACTTCTTGTTCCAGTTGATCGTAGAACCCATCTAAACGTGTTTTTAAGTTTTCTACTTTTTCAGCCGCTTCTGTTATATGAAGCTCCTGTATATCCATTAAACATGTTTGTAGTTGTTTCGTCATATCGCGAACTTCTTTAGGGACTTCCAAATAATCTAATACATAACCTTGTCTTACCATATCATTATGTCCGTGTAATAAATCTTCCAGTTGAACTGGTAACGTCGCTTGACACTCTACCAATAAATCTGGAATTTGGTGAATAATGATTTCTAAATCTGCTAAACCTTCTTCCAAACTAATAACAATTTCTCTCGCTTTTAAATAGTCGCCATTGTTTGTTGCTTCTTCAAAGGTTTTAAATTTCTCAGATTCAGCGTCTAACATCTCTTCGATTTTCTGCTCTGCTGCTCCATACATATGTCTATGAGCAAGAACACTCTTTTTCATACTACGATATGTATCACGTAACCCTTCAATTTCCGAGCTATTTTTCTCATGGCTTTCTAACAATTGCTGTAATTCATTTAAAATGTCCGTAATACGATTATCAGCGTCATCTAAACCACTTATGGATTCGTTCATCGCATGCTTTGCTTTTCGGAAGGAGAATTGCGAGGCGAATTTTCGCGCTTGCGCTAAATCTTTGTCAGCTTTCGGAAGGGTTGTTGATACAATTTCATCCCATTCTTCACGCCATTTACCAAACAGTTCTTCTGTTTGACCCGTCATGTTTAAATCTTTTACCCGTTTTAGTTCATCTGCCACAGGTTTATCTTTTATCTCTTGTTTCCACTGCTCCAGTGCTTCAATATCTTTATATGAACGATTTCTTATCACAAGCTCTATCATGAGCAGCACTAGAATAGAGCTTACTACAATGATAACGATCGTCAGGATAGAATCCATGCAAAAAAGCCTCCTAGTTATATCTCTTTTTTTGTCCGTTCCGTTTATGAAATGGAAGGCATTATGTATAAAAAGGGAATTCCCCTATATTTAACAACTAACAATGTACTAATCATACCATGTAATGGTTTGTTTTTGACCTAGTTTTTTTTAAAATTTCATGTTTCTTTCAATGTGATTGTAATCTTTCTCAATATTCCGCCTACCTCACTACCTATCCTCAAATGATTGTAATAACAAACAATCTTTCGTATGGGATACGAAATAAATTTTCCGCATGAGTGGTGGTTCAACAGAAATTACATGTACATTTCCTTGCCTTACAGACTGCTCTACTGCCCTTTCTGGAAGTAACGTGATACCAAGGCCAGCTTTTACCATTGCAAGCATCGGTTCTGCGTAAGATGTTTCCACAGCTATAGTTGGTTTTACACCTATTTCATGAAACATGTTCATAATCATTTTCCTTACATCACATATTTCTGGATATACAATTAATTTTTCATTGTGCAGCTCTTCTATTTGAATGACTATCTTCTCTTTGTACGGATGATTAGTTGAAACGGCACAAACAATTTTCTCTTGTTGTACTTCTTTTATATACGTAGCCCCTTCTACTATTGAATCGATGAACATCGCGTCAATCTCCCGCGCTTTAAATAAATCTCTTAATACTTCCGTATGCCCGATTTGCCATTCCAATTCGAACTCATCACCTAATATATCTTTACATTCTGATATGTAATGCTCTGCTAAACTCGGTAGTATACCAATTGAAAATTTCTGGTTCTCTTGATATCCCCTCATTTCTGTTTTCACTTCATTTATTTGCTCCAAAATCGGTAGCATTCTTTTTATAAATAACTCTCCTGCCTCCGTTAACTCTACTCCTTGCGCAGAACGCTTAAGTAAAGTAACCTCTAAATCCGCTTCTAACTTTTGAATTTGTTTACTAAGCGCTGGTTGAGATATATGTAAAATCTTACTTGCCTTTGATAAACTTCGCGTATGCTTCACTTCAATAAACGATCGTACTGCCTCCAAATCCATCGTACACACCTCTAACAAAAAGTTATAACCGTTATAAGAAATCGCTATTTCCTCCTATAAACAATTACTCTTTATACTTATTTCATCAACTTACTATAACGAAATGTAAAGGGGAAAGATACTCTTGAACAAAAAACAAATGCTACTCGGATCCTTTCTATGCTTACTCGCCGTCACTGCCTGGGGATTTATGTTTCCTGTAATGGCAAATGCTCTGCAATTTATCGATCCGTTCTTCTTCACAACGATTCGCTATGGATCAGCAGCTATTATTTTTCTTATTTTGCTATTAATTACTGAAGGAAAGACTTCGCTCAGTTTAGAAAAAAGAACACTTTCTCTATTCTTTTACGGGACAGTCGGTTTCGCGGGGTATGGTTTTCTCGTTTTCTACGGACAACAACTTGCTGGACCTTCCGGAGCAATCCATGCAGCTATGATTCAATCCCTTATGCCACTGATTGCCTTATCACTGCAATGGATAACGAAAAATCGCCGCCCACAAAACTATACATTCCTTTGTATGTTCGTTGCATTACTTGGTGTTATGCTTGTCATTTCAAAAGGAAATATTCACTTATTATTTGGAGCTGCAAGCCACTTATCAACAAACATATTGATGCTATGCGGCGTTACTTGCTGGGTCATTTATACAAACGGGGGTGCTCGTTTTCAATCTTGGTCACCACTTAGGTACACGACATTAACTTGTTTATTTGGCTCCATTTCACTCATCGTTATTGTTACTTTCTTAACGTACACAAATATAGTTACTATGCCGTCACTGCGTACAGTTGTGAGCGTTCGTTTTGAGCTCTTTTATATGTCGATTATCGCAGGCGTTATCGCTGTATTTTGCTGGAATATGGGAAATCGCTATATTTCATCTATTAACGGCATATTATTTATGAATTTAGTTCCTATCCTTGCACTGATCGGTTCTATCTTTCGAGGTTATACAGTCGATAAAATTGAAATCGCTGGAGCAGCATTAACAATTATCGCGCTATTATGTAACAATTTATGGCAAAGAAAAGTAAACATAAAAATCCCCACCTCAGTTCGTTAGGTGGGGATTCTTCACATATGAACAGCTCTTGGCCATTCATGGTACATATTCGCTTTACATAATGCTTGTTCCATCCATTGCTCAATCTCTTTCGTATACATTTCTATGAAAAATGTCTCAGATGGGAAAGAATGCAGTACTTCTGATATATATTGTGGATATAAAAACGGCATATTTATCATACCTTTTAATTGCGTCATAAACATTGTAAATGATACTTTCTGAAATTCTTGTTTCATTTGTCCTTGTCTAATCATTTGTTCTATATAATATCTTTCTTTAGAAAAATAAACGGTCATCACTTCACGAATTAATGTCGTATCAAGCGAAAGCTCTCGGTAGAAGAAACGTGTTAGTTCTCTATTTTCAAATTGATATCGTAAAATCCCGCGCACCATTTGCACCATCACATCTTTAGCCGACAAATACTCTCTCTGTTCAAACGACATTTCAATCACATGAATATATCCTTCTAAAAAATCAGTAATAAGCTGTTCTAATAAACCTTGCTTCCCAGCAAAATAATATGAAATATTCGCTACATTCACATCCGCTCGCTTTGCAATGTCTCGCACCGACGTTCCATCATAACCTTTCGTATTAAACAACGATATTGCCGCATCAATTACTTTTTGTTTCGTCTGCTTCATGCGCTCACTTCCCCTCACTGAACAGCTATAGTTTAAATTTCTTGACTTTTAAGACAAATTCCTTTAATTTTCTATCGACAAAGTCATGTGAAATACATCGTATTTTGCCAATATTTTACACATCTCGATAAAAAAGGAGCTGTTTCCATGTTTACTAAAGAAAGTTATGCAGGATCTCGCGTGCAGCAATATGAGACAGTAATTAAACAACTGGATGCGTTATTAACTGGCGAATCAAACGTAGTCGCAAACTTATCAAATGCGTCCGCATTATTAAACCAATTTTTAGATCGCGTTAATTGGGTTGGCTTTTACGTAACAGAAGGAAATCAGCTTGTCCTTGGACCGTTCCAAGGAATGCCTGCTTGCGTACGCATTCCATTTGGACGAGGCGTTTGCGGCGTAGCAGCTGAAACGAAAACAACACAGCTTGTAGCAGACGTTCACCAATTCCCAGGTCACATCGCTTGCGATAGTGCTTCTAATTCAGAAATCGTTGTACCGATTGTGAAAGAAGGAGTTGTCATTGGTGTACTTGACATTGATAGTCCTGAAAAGAATCGTTTTGATGAAGTAGATCAGCGCTATTTAGAAAAGTTTGTGGAAACACTCCTAAAACATATGTAAAAAGAAAAGAGCGAGTTATCGGTTTAGTACGTCCTGTACAAAACCGATAGCTCACTCTTTTTTTATTGATTAACAGTAGATATTTTCTTTAATGCCTGCTCTAAATCAGAAGCGATATCCTCCCACGATTCTAAACCGACTGATAAGCGTATTAAATTATCGAAAATGCCCATTTCTTTTCTTAGTTCAGCTGGAATCGCAGCATGCGTCATCGTTGCTGGATGCTGAATTAACGTTTCTGTATCTCCTAAACTCACCGCAATTGTAATAAAGTGAAGATCATTAATAAACGCTTGCGTCTCTTCTTTTCCGCCTTTTACTGAAAAAGAAATAACACCGCCCCCGTGTTTCATTTGACGAGATGCTAACTCCCCTTCTGGATACCAAACACCTTCTACCGCATCATGTTTTCTTAAGAACGATACAATTTTTTCTGCATTATCACAATGACGATCCATTCTTACTGCTAACGTCTTTAACCCGCGTAATAATAACCACGCATCAAACGGCGCCATAATACCGCCGATATCCTTTCGCATCGGGCGAATCTTTTCAGCTAATGCTTTCGTTTTACAAATTGTTACGCCCGCTACAACGTCACCATGGCCTCCAATATATTTTGTCGCACTATGCACAACAGCGTCACAGCCAAGCTCAAGCGGTCTTTGTAAATAAGGTGAACAAAATGTATTATCAACAATAACAAGTAAGCCTTTTCGCTTCGCAACCCGAATCACTTGTTTTAAATCAATTAATTTCATTGTCGGATTAATTGGTGTTTCAACGAAAATAAGCTTTGTATTTGGGCGAATTTTATTTTCAATATCAACCTCTGTCTCCATATCACAAAACGAATGCGTAATCATAAATTTTTCTTCTAACACTTCTAAAAAACCGTACGTACACCCATATAATCCATTTGAACAAATAATATGATCTCCAGCCTTTAAAAAACCAATTAAAGTTGCTGAAATAGCTGCCATACCAGATCCGAAGGCAAGCGCCTCTTCTCCTCCTTCTAACACCGCCATACGTTCTTCAAATAATTTCACAGTTGGATTTCCAAGCCGTGAGTAAATATAAGATGGATCCACTCCCGCAAAACTCGCCTCTCCTTGCTGCGCAGTTTCAAATGTAAATGTAGAAGTTTGAAATAAAGGTGGTGTTAAACTTCCTTTATGTTCCTCAGGTATATAACCGTGGTGAATTAACGCTGTCTCCATATGCTTCTTTTTCATAAAAACATCCCCCTTATGTTTTTATTGCCGCATATTCATCCATAAAAATTTGATGAACGTTTTCCTTCATTTTATGTAAGCGTTTTATTTGTGTTTCTATCTCTTCTTCTATATTGTTTTAAATTCCTTCTTATATTAATTTCCAAAATTTTTATGCATAAAACAAAAACGTACTCGCTTGACGAAACTCTGGGTAAAAGATATAATAGCGTTTGTGTAAAATAAAAAGGCAGCCTTGTAATGTGAGTTTATCGTTTGTATTTTGTTCCTCTACGGAGGTGTATCTCGTAACTCCCTGCTGCTGGAGCGAAGGTACATGAAAACAAAATGCCCGTAAATATCGATTACGTCTGTTTTTATTTTACGTAAATAAAAACATTTTTAAAGGAGGAGTCAACTATGGCTCGTTATACAGGTCCAGCTTGGAAACTGTCTCGTCGTCTTGGAATCTCTCTAAGCGGCACAGGAAAAGAATTAGAAAAACGCCCTTACGCACCAGGTCCTCACGGTCCTAACCAACGTAAGAAACTTTCAGAATACGGTTTACAATTACAAGAGAAACAAAAACTTCGTCACATGTACGGCATGACTGAGCGTCAATTCCGTCGCACATTTGACCAAGCAGGTAAAATGCCTGGTAAGCACGGCGAAAACTTCATGATCCTTCTTGAAGCTCGTCTTGACAACTTAGTTTACCGTATGGGCTTAGCTCGCACTCGTCGTGCAGCTCGCCAATTAGTAAACCACGGTCACATCATGGTTGATGGCGCTCGCGTAGATATCCCATCTTACCGTGTAAAACCTGGTCAAACTATCAGCGTTCGCGAAAAATCTAACAGCCTTGTTGTTGTTAAAGAAGCGATCGAAGTTAACAACTTCGTACCAGAATACTTAACTTTCGATGCTGACAAATTAGAAGCTACTTACACTCGTCACGCTGAGCGTTCTGAGTTACCAGCTGAAATTAACGAAGCATTAATCGTAGAGTTCTACTCTCGTTAATGACAAAAGGCCAATCCTGTGGATTGGCTTTTTTCAATTCCCTCATTATTTTTATATCCTGCATAACATAAAAATCCCAATACCCTATACTCCCATCTAAAACAAAAAGAATAACCTCCCTGTTTCCATAAAGAACTCTGTTATATTATGAATTTTCACGGAATAACAATAATATTAAAGATTTTTAAACTTTATAACGAGGAGACATTGATATGGAATTCAGAAATGACATAAACAAAATAGCTAACCAAATTTTAGAACGAACAGAGTACATAACTAATGAAGAAATGACCAAGCAATCATTAATTATTCCTTTTCTTCAAAAACTAGGTTATGACGTTTTTAATCCTTTAGAAGTTAGACCTGAGTATGTTGCAGACTTCGGAACTAAGAAGGGAGAAAAAGTCGATTATGCGGTTTTTAAAAATGGGGTTCCAATTATTTTAATCGAGGCAAAATCTGTAACAGAAAATCTCCTTAAACACGATGCGCAACTATCTAGATATTTCAATGCCTTACCTGATGTCAAAGTAGGGGTACTAACTAATGGTGTAGAATACAAGTTTTATACTGATTTAACAAATGACAATGTGATGGATGAAAAACCTTTCTTCACATTCAGCATGGATAATTTAACTAATTTAGATATTGAAACGATTGAAACTTTTACAAAAGAAAATTTTGAAGCTGAAGAAATCGTAAAATATGCTGAAGAGCTTATTTATATGACCAATTTAAACTCTACAATTAAAGAACTATTTAAAAATCCTTCAGATGACTTCCTTCGTTTTCTAATTAGAGACTTTAGCTCAACTAGAATTACAAATAACGTTTTAGAGCGATTCCGACCAATCGTTAAAAAAGCAATTAATCGAACACTATTAGAAATAATCAGTGATGGTTTAACACCAAAAGAAACAAAAACATCGGAGAAAATAGAAACAAGCCTAGTTGCAGCTGCTTCTACCGAAATAATTGAAGACATTAACAAAGAAGACAAAACAGATAGAGTTTTCACTACAGAAAATGAACTAACCGCATTTAACATTGTTAAAGGGATTTTAACTGAGCATCAAAGAGATATCAATAACCTCAAATATAAAGATACCATTAGTTATTTTTGTATCATGAATCGTGTAATCACAAAATGGTTTATACGTCTCTTCCTTGATGGCGATGCAAAATCCTTAGTTGTAAGACTCGATTTAGAAGCTACTAAACAGCTATGTCCTAATTTTGTGGTTGAACAAGCCCCAAAATCACAGGGAGTGAGTAGAATTTTTATTGATAACGTTAATGACTTAAAAGATCTGGAAGCACTTATTACTTCGTGCTATGATCAAATTTTAGCTAATGTTTAAAAGAGAAAAATGTACGCTCTTTTTCCAACAACCTGACAAAAAGCCAATCCAATGGATTGGCTTTTGAAGTTTATATATAAAATAAAGTTATTTATTTTCCTCTTTTTGAACATATACATAAGCATCTTTCTGCTCTTTATGTATATCAACCTTCGAATTCTCTGCAAGTTGACCCGCGTTTAGCAAAGAAAAAATAATCAATGCTTCTAGTGACATTTCGTTTTACCACTCCTTTCTAATTGTTATACGTTTATCATACCGCTTACATGTGATTTCCGTATGAACTCGAAAAGGAGATTACAACAAAAAGGTTACAGGCATACGAATGCACGCTATAATAACCATAAAATAGGAGGTGGATTCTTTTTGACAATAAACCAAATGGTTCAACTCGGAAGTTCATTTATGTTGTTTATTACTTCAGCACTTATAAGTTGGTATCAGGGGAGTAATCTAATAGATTATCCTGATGAATGGAAATATAGCGCTAAGTTTACGAATTACTTTAAAGGTACCGTTTCAAATTACCAAGATATTTATCAAATCGATTTCTTTATATATGCGGCAAAATTTTATCCAACAGCATTTGTTGTTATGCTCATTAGCTTACTTTATATGCTCATATTAATTCTTCATATTCTATTTACAAGAAAAGATCAGGCAATCTAAATTCATACATAAAAACCCCGAATCATAGACTTTTCAGCCTACAATTCGGGGTACTATTTGTTTTATATTCGTTTCTGATTAGTAACGAATTAAGAAATATTTCTTCTTACCGCGGCGAATGATTGTGAATTTACCTTCGATGCGGTCGTTTTCTGTTACAACGTAGTCTAATGCTTGTGTACGCTCACCGTTTACGTAGATTGCGCCGTTCGTTACATCTTCACGTGCTTGACGTTTTGATGGAGAGATTTTGCTTTCTACAAGTAAGTCGATTAATACTGTATCTTCTGCAGTACGTTCTACAGATGGTACGTCTTTGAATCCTTGCTCGATTTCGCTTGCAGTCAGTTCTGCTACAGAACCGCTGAATAATGCAGCTGAAATTTTAATCGCTTGCTCTAATGCTTCTTCGCCGTGAACAAGTTTTGTCATTTCAGAACCTAACGCTTTTTGTGCTGCACGTTTTTCTGGCGCTTCAGCTACTTGCTTTTCAAGCTCAAGAATTTCTTCATGAGATAAGAATGTGAAGTATTTTAAGTATTTAACAACATCGCGGTCATCTGTGTTAATCCAGAATTGGTAGAACTCGTAAGGAGTTGTTTTCTCTGGGTCTAACCAAATTGCGCCGCCTTCTGTTTTACCAAACTTCGTACCGTCAGATTTTGTAACAAGTGGAATTGTTAAACCGAATGCTTTCGCATCTTCTTCTGATTTACGGATTAATTCAAGACCAGCTGTAATGTTCCCCCATTGGTCACTACCACCGATTTGCAGACGGCAATTATGTTGTTGGTATAAGTTTAAGAAGTCGTATGATTGTAAAATCATGTAACTGAACTCAGTGAATGAAATACCAGTTTCTAAACGAGATGCTACTGTATCTTTTGCTAACATATAGTTTAAACCGAAGTTTTTACCGATATCGCGTAAGAATGAAATTACATCTAAGCTACCAAGCCAGTCATAGTTGTTAGCCATCGTTGCTGGGTTGTCCACGTTTTCAAACTCTAAGAAGTTTGAAAGTTGGTTTTTAATGCTTTCTGTGTAGTAAGCAACTGTATCTTTCGTATTTAATGTACGTTCTGCTTTTTTACCACTCGGGTCACCGATCATACCAGTACCACCGCCAACAAGTGCGATTGGTTGGTGGCCAGCTAATTGGAAACGACGTAACATTAATACTGGTAACATATGACCAATATGTAAACTATCCGCTGTCGGGTCGAAACCACAGTATAATTTAACGCTTTCTTTTTCTAATAATTGCTCAAGGCCCTCAGCATCTGTTTGCTGATTAATTAGACCGCGAAATTCAAGATCTTGTAAAATACCCATATCCTACATACTCTCCTTTAAGTTCATTACTGGCGTGAAGGTTGAAAACATAAAAAAATCGCCCCTTCAAATAAGGGACGATTTTGATTATCGCGTTACCACCCTAGTTGCAGGCAAAAAAGCCTACCACCTTATTTACATAACGGCTTAGCACCGTCTTTTCCCTTTTGAATACAATTCAATCGAAAAAAGATGCTCTAGGGGCGTAATTCGCGATCATCTATGTGCTGATTTTCACCGGCCATCAGCTCTCTAAAACAGGGAAATGATCACTACTTCTCCCTTTCCACGCTCAATTATTCATATACTTTTCTTTATACCATCATTTATATAGGCGTGTCAAATAGAGGTCAGGTTTCCCTCCTTGCCAATCCTTTACAACGCCATAAAGAGTATCGTAATAAGAGAAAGAATTGGAACCCCAACTAATAACGATACATGAAACACAACCGATAAATCATTCCCAATGGTCGCCTCCACAGGATCTTTCGCTGGAGAACCAAGAAACCCGATTAATCGATCGAATTGACTTACCGTTTTTGGAAAGTCTGGTATTTCTACATGATCACTATCTAAATGTTGCTTTAATTTATATTCACTTTTAAAGAGATTTTCGCTCAATTTCATCCACCTCCAGCAATTGTTTCAATTTCTTTATCCCGTTATAGAGTCTCGATTTCACTGTTCCAATCGGAATGTTTAATATCTCTGCAATTTCTTTTTGCTGCATGTCATGATAATAAGAAAGGATTAGGACCGCTCTTTGCTCTTCTGGAACTTTCAAAATTGCTTCTCTTACTGTAAGCCGATCTTCGTGAGAAAATTCTTTTTCCGGAATCGGCACTAAAAATGGCAAAAGCGTACGCCACTTTTTTCTCCTATTTAACTTATTAATCATAAGACGATAACCAATTTGAAATAAATACGTTTTTATTTTACCTTTTTCAAGTTCATACATATGTTTCTTACGCTCTAGCGTCAAAAACGTATCTTGCACAAGATCGATACTTAATTGTTCATCTCGGTTAAATCGATATAAAAATGTGTATAGCGCTGGTTTGATTAAAACATATAGTCTTTCTCCCGCTTGTTTATCTCCACTTTGATACGCAAGCATGAGCTCCTCCTCAATCCCAATCTGCGCCATGATTTTTGATCTCCTTTATTCCTTTTAACGTTAATGAAATACGGGAAATTAAATATGCAATCGCAATAAAAATCCACAATTGTGATTGATTTGTAAAAAATTGCACATATGGGTTTTGAATCGTAAATCCCATTGCAACTAAAGTATTTAACGCTTGCACACATATGCATGCATACAATGCCAGACAAACAGAAATCGTATCAAATACATTCCAGCGAAAATAAACTTTTGTTTTTGTAAAATCGATTTTATTCCCTTTTTTTCGTACTATATGTTTTCTATCAAATGGAATAATGATTGAAAACATAACACCCATTATAACTCCAGCTGTAAGCATTGATACTCTATATCCAATTGGTATCGGTAAGAAAAGACCACAAGAAAATACAACTATAATCCCAATTAAAGCAAAAGTAAGAAGTAATTTATTAGACATATAAAAGCCTCCCTCATCTATTCTTTCATAAATGTATACAGACGAGGAAGGCACTTCGTTCAAATATTATTTTAGTTTTTTTATAATCTTTGCAGGATTCCCGCCAACTACTACATTATTAGGCACATCTTTCGTTACGACAGCACCAGATGCGATCACCACATTGTCTCCAATTGTTACACCTGGATTAATAATTGCTCTTCCGCCAATCCATACGTTATCGCCAATTGTAACTGGTTTTCCGTATTCTGATCCGCTTATACGCTCTACCGGATCAAGCGGGTGCGTTGCTGTATAAATGTGAACACCTGGAGCTAACATACAGTTCACTCCGATTGTTACCGGGCATACGTCTAAAATCGTACAGTCAAAGTTCGCGTAAAAATTTTCACCGACATGAATGTTATAGCCGTAATCACATCTAAAAGAAGATTCAAGATGAATATTATCTCCTGTCGTTCCGAATAATTCTTTTATGATTTCGCTACGCTCTTTCAATTGCTCTTCTGGCGTATCATTTAATTTTCTCGTTAATATACGTGCTTGCTCTCTTTCTTGTACTAAAACTGGATCAGCCGGTATATACATTTCTCCTAGTATCATCTTTTCCTTTTCTGGTTTCATTTTCCTCTCCCCTTTAACTCATATATATAAGTTTTCTTTTATTTTACATCAACAAATATCTTTTTCAACCATAACCTTTTATGTAAGCCAGTCCTTTTTATATAGTACATAATGGTTTTCCAAAAATATTTCATTGTATTTAGGGAATGAGCGTTTCACTTGTTTCTCTAATTTAAATCCTATTTTCTCCATAGACCTGCATGAATTGATATTTTTATCCCAAGCCTGTGCATGAACTTCATCCACATCTAAATTTAAAAATATATAATTATATATTAAATTTCTCGCCTCTCGATTAACACCTGTACGCCAAAACTTACGTGCAATCCGTTGAGCCTCTGCACTCACAATTAACTTTTTATTTTCATTCACAGTTGGCATAGAAATCCAATATGTCCCTATCATTTCCTTTGATTGTTTCATTATAATTGACCAAGCCATAATATCTTTCAAATTTTTATAAGTGTATAACAACTCTTTAATTTCATTACTATCTTTCGGGACTGTATTCCCCGTCCAACGATGCATATCGGCATTTTTCATTGCCTCATACCACTCGGTGTAATCTTTTTCAGGTTCTACAGAACGTAAACACACTATGTCTCCTTCTAATTTCGGTATCTTCATCTATATTAGCTCCTTTATTATTGACAAAAAAAAGGCCTGAACATTTTTCGTTCAGACCTTTCTCTCTTAATCTTCCATCGTTGATAAGTCACCTGTTGGTAAATTCAGCTCCCACGCTTTTAATACGCGGCGCATAATTTTACCACTTCTCGTTTTCGGTAATTTATCTCTAAATTCAATTTGTCGTGGCGCTGCATGAGCTGCTAGGCCTTTCTTTACAAATTGACGAATTTCTTCTTTTAATTCATCAGATGGTTCGTATCCTGCTCGAAGTGCGATAAATGCTTTAATAATTTCGCCGCGCACCGGATCAGGAATACCAATTACACCAGCTTCTGCAACAGCAGCATGCTCGATTAATTTACTTTCTACTTCAAACGGACCAACGCGCTCACCTGACGTCATAATTACATCGTCAATACGTCCTTGGAACCAGAAGTATCCATCTTCATCCATATAGGCAGAGTCGCCTGATACGTACCAATCTCCCGGCATGAAATAAGATTCATACTTTTGCTGGTTATTCCAGATCCCGCGCATCATAGATGGCCAACCTTTCGCAATTGCTAAGTTACCCATTGTGTAAGGAGGCACTTCATTTCCTTCATTATCAACAATCGCTGCTTTCACACCTGGAATTGGTTTACCCATTGAACCTGGACGAATTTCCATACAAGGGTAGTTACAAATAACTTGTCCACCTGTTTCTGTCATCCACCACGTATCATGAATACGAAGTCCAAATGCATTCATACCCCAGCGAATTACTTCTGGATTTAACGGCTCACCAACGCTTAGTACGTGACGAACTTGTGATAAGTCATATTTTTTAATTGCGTCTTGTCCAGCTCCCATTAACATACGGAACGCTGTTGGTGCACTATACCAAACTGTTACACCGTAATCTTGCAGTGCTTCATACCAAGCTTCTGGACTAAAGCGTCCACCTAAAATAACATTTGACGCTCCAACTAACCACGGTGCGAAAATACCGTAAGCTGTTCCAGTTACCCAGCCCGGGTCAGCAGTACACCAATATACATCGTCTTCTTTTAAATCTAATACCCACTTCGCCGTTTGATAGTGCTGAACCATTGCGTTTTGCGCATGAAGCACACCTTTTGGCTTACCAGTAGAGCCAGACGTGTAATGTAGAATCAAACCGTCTTCACGGCCTAACCATTCAATATGTAATTCTTTTGAAGCTTGTTCAAATAAAGGATTGAACGCTACCGTTTTACCGCCTTCTTCTACATTATCTCCAACAAGGAAAACTGTTTTTAAAGCCGGTAAATCATTTAATGGTACGCGCTCTAACAATTCAGGCGTTGTAATTAACACCTTTGCTTCGCTATCTTCTAAGCGATCGCGAACTGCGCCTTCCATAAATGCTTCAAATAGCGGTCCAACAATTGCTCCTAATTTCACTGCACCTAAAAGTGCGAAATATAACTCTGGAGAACGTGGCATAAAAATAAAAACGCGATCGCCTTTTTCTACATCGCCATAATTCTTAAGGACGTTTCCTGCTTTATTAGAAAAATCCTTCATTTCCTTAAATGTATATTTCTCTTTTCGCGATCCATCTTGATAATAAAGAGCTACTTTATTCTTTCGATCGGATTTCGCATGCTTATCAATTGCCTCATACGCCATATTTACTCGGCCTGTTTCATTCCAAGTAAAGTTTTTATTAACCTCTTCCCAGTTAAAATTCGCGTATGCCTCATCATAATTCGGCAAATTATTTTCTCCTTTAATGACAGGAAGCGTTTCTACTTTCATACTTTACATCCCCCTCCTATGTATTCTATTATCTATTATAATGACATTATTTAAAATTTTCAGTATATTTGTTGATTTTTAGACAAATTTTTAATGACAAAATTCGATTCACATCGCATATATTATAAAGTACGATATTAATAGATTCACAAACCCTCAAGGTGGTGAGCAATACATTGATTCATAAAAAAATATATAATGCTAGAAACTTAAAAACAGCGAAAGGCACTTTAATTATTGAAGGTCCTGTCTCTACACATAACTTAGAAATGTATGAGTTTCATCCAGACTTAATTGCGTTTCGTCCTGCCGAGCAACAATATAAAGCAATTGTCGAAATTTCTAAATTACCAGAAGCTCGACTCATTATTGCTAGACATGACCAGATGATTGTTGGATATGTTACATATTTATATCCTGATCCACTTGAACGATGGTCAGAAGGAAAAATAGAAAACTTAATTGAGCTTGGGGCAATTGAAGTAGTCCCAGCCTTCCGCGGGAGTTCTGTCGGAAAGAACTTACTAGAGGTTTCTATGATGGACGATTATATGGAAGATTACATTATATTGACGACTGAATATTATTGGCACTGGGATTTGAAACAAACAGGATTAAATGTTTGGGAATACCGAAAAGTAATGGAAAAGATGATGAATGCCGGCGGGTTACAATGGATGGCTACAGACGATCCTGAAATTTGTTCACATCCCGCCAACTGTTTAATGGTCCGCATCGGTAAACGCGTTGATACGGATTCTATTCAAGCTTTTGATCGTCTACGTTTTCACAATCGTTTTATGTATTAATAAAGGGGGCAACTGGAATGATTGTAGAAGAAATTATGAATCAAAATGTAGTTACACTACATCCAAACGATACAATCGAAACAGCAATCCGAACGATTCGCACGAAAGGCATTCGGCACATTCCAATTGTCGATCAAAATAATCACGTCGTAGGCATTATTTCTGATCGGGATGTAAGAGATGCAAGTCCGTCTATTCTAGATGAACAAGTTTCACTCGATATGCTACAGCAACCGCTTGAACTTATTATGAAACATCCTGTAATGACTTGCCACCCTCTCGATTTCGTTGAGGAAATTGCTACTTTATTTTTTGAAAATAAAATTGGCTGTCTTCCTGTTACAAAAGCTGGGAAGTTAGTTGGAATAATCTCAGAATCTACAGTACTGCACACGTTAGTAAAATTAACAGGAGCACATCAACCAAGTTCGCAAATTGAAATTCAAGTAAAAAATGAACCTGGTATTCTTGGAAAAGTCGTTGCTATTTTTAGTGATTTACAAATAAATATCGTGAGCGTTCTCGTCTACCCAGCAAAAGATGAGAATGATAAAGTACTCGTTTTCCGCATTCAAACGATGAATCCTCTAAAAGTGATTGATGCACTTGAAGCAGAAGGCTACCGCGTATTATGGCCAAACATCATGGGGATGCAAGCATGAGTAGCGCGTTTATTTATTCGGATGATTTTCTGGGCTATTCATTTAGCCCTGATCATCCTTTTAACCAACTGCGCGTCACACTTACGTATGATTTATTACAAAAGGGCGGTTTCATCTCTCCCTCTCAAATCATCTCACCACGGATGGCTACAGATGAAGAGATTGCCTACGTTCATACAGAGGAGTACATAAATGCGGTAAAACGTGCTGGAGAAGGAAAGTTAGAAAAATCAATTGCGATGACATATGGACTCGGAACAGAAGATACACCGATGTTCCCAAATATGCACGAAGCAAGCGCATTGCTCGTTGGCGGTACGTTAACAGCTGTCGATGCTGTTCTTTCCGGAAAAGTAAAACACGCACTTAATTTGGGCGGCGGCTTACATCACGGCTTTCGCGGCAAAGCATCTGGCTTTTGTATTTATAACGACAGTTCTATCGCAATGAAATATATTCAAAAGAAATACGGTTTACGCGTCTTATATATTGATACAGATGCTCATCACGGTGATGGCGTACAATGGTCGTTTTATGATGACCCTAACGTATGCACCATTTCACTGCATGAAACTGGTCGCTATTTATTCCCTGGAACTGGCGCTGTAAACGAACGTGGACAAGGTAATGGTTATAGTTATTCTTTTAACGTTCCACTCGATGCTTTTACAGAAGATGAATCGTTTTTAGAATCATATCGAACTGTTGTAAAAGAAGTTGCAGCGTACTTTAAACCGGATATTATTTTAACGCAAAATGGTGCTGACGCACATTACTACGACCCACTTACACATCTTTGTACGACAATGAATATTTACCGCGAAATACCGAAGCTCGCTCGCGAAATCGCTAACGAATATTGCGAAGGTCGCTGGATTGCTGTCGGCGGCGGTGGCTATGATCACTGGCGCGTCGTTCCAAGAGCTTGGGCACTCATTTGGCTCGAAATGAACAACATCCACAACATCTCAGGTTATCTCCCTCCAGAATGGATTGAAGCTTGGAAAGGACAAGCAGAAACAGAACTTCCCCTCACATGGGAAGATCCAGACAACATGTATAAACCTATCCCCCGTAAACCAGAAATTGAAGAAAAGAATGCATTAACTGTAGCGAAATCCCTTGAAATTATTCGGAATAATATGACAAAATCTTTATACTAAACGAAAAGGAGGCTCGTTTTTGAATAGCCTCCTTTTATTTAAAGCTTGCTATTATTGTCGTTTTCTGTCGGTAAGTCGATATATTTTAATAATCGCTGATATATTCCGAGTTGCGCCGATATATTTTGATAATCGCTGATATATTCCGAGTTGCGCCGATATATTCTAATAATCGCTGATATATTTTTATTTCATAACAGTCTGGCCCAACTTTTATGAGAAAAGGTCGTGATATTATGTGGACACAACAAATAATCAACACGAAACGCGGTACATTTGAACTCTTTACAAAAGGAAATGGCGAATCGCTTTGTATTACACATCACTATTCACAATTTAATGAAACTGGTGATTACTTTGCGGATGTTTTTACTGCTACGCATCGTGTATTTCTCATTAATTTACGAGATACTGGTCGCTCTGTAACCGCCCAGTCAGAAAACGAATTAAGCATGATTGAAACAATCCACGACTTAGAAGCCATACGAGAAGCATTACAACTTCCAACATGGCATTTCGCCGGTCATTCAACAGGTGGTATGCTTGGACTTTTATATGCAATTACCTATCCAAATTCCTTACAATCATTAGTACTCGTTGGAGCGGCAGCAAGCAACTACACCGAAACACCCTTTTGCATTTATCATCCAGAACATCCGCAGTTTCATTATATGCAAAAACTCATCGAAAACTTAAAAAACCCTCTCCTTACTAGTGAAGAACGGAAAGAGCTATCTACTAAGAGAACAAAATTATCATTATATAAACCGGAAAACTACAATTCTTATTTTTGTAAACCAATCCAAAAAACTATGTCCGCTAGCCGTATGAATGCTTTCACCAATGAATATCTTTCATTTGATTTAAGAAAGAATTTACCTTCCATCCAAACAAAGACCCTTATTATATGCGGAAGACACGATGTGCAGTGCCCGATTCAGTATTCTATCGATATGCATGAGGGCATACGTAATTCTATTTTTGTGACACTTGAAGAGAGTAATCATTATCCTTTTTTAGAAGAAGCTGCTCAGTTTACTTCTACTACTCAAACATTTTATAAATCATTACGCCAGTACCGTTATTATTAAGGAAAGCTCACAGCCTCTATGAGACTATGAGCTTTTTTCAAAAGAAGTATTTCAACTAGTAACAATTAAAAGAAGAACACACAAAACCACTAAACCTAAATCAATAAATACTGCCTTTTTATCTCCTTCTTTTAAACTTATTAGAAAACTAGAAACTATTTTAATTGCAAAAAAGACCATCATAAATAACCAACCAAAATGATCATTTGTATAATCTTCATCATAAAACATTTGTATTGCACCGATAATTAATAAGATAAGTATGATATTGGTTCCAATCTTTAAAGCCTTGTTTGATTTATTATCTTTTAATGTATCTCCCAAAATGTAGCACGCCCTCTCACACTCTCCTATGTTTTATCTCTCTTTATATTTTAACATAAATTACCTATTTTCCCCTTTTGATCACATAAAAAACCTGCCAAAACTTTGACAGGTTCCCTACACATTAAAACGATAACCAGCTCCCCATACCGTTTCAATGTATTGCGGGTGAGCAGGATCTCTTTCAATTTTTTCACGTAGTTTTCTAATGTGGACGACAACAGTGGCTAAATCACCAGCGGAATCTAATCCCCAAATGCGTTCAAATAACTGTTCTTTATTTAATACTTGGTTTGGATGCGTTACAAAGAATGTCAATAAATCAAATTCCTTCGTTGTAAACGCGATTTCTTCATTGTTTATAAAAACTTTCCTCGCTCGTTGATCAATAGAAATTCCGTGAATATATAGCGTATCACGTTGCTTACTCACATTTCCTAATAATCTTTCATAACGGGCAATATGTGCTTTTACTCTTGCGACTAATTCACTCGGGCTAAACGGTTTCGTTATATAATCATCCGCTCCTAATCCGAGTCCGCGAATTTTATCTATATCTTCTTTTTTTGCTGAAACAAGTAGAATCGGAATATCTTTTACAGCACGTATTTGTTTACAAATTTCGAATCCGTTCATTTTCGGAAGCATAATATCTAAAATAATTAAATCATAGTCTTCTTGCAGGGCTATTTGTAAACCTGTTTCTCCTGAATGCTCTACATCAACTTGGAAATCATTAATTTCTAAATAATCTCGCTGTAATTCTGCAATACTTACTTCATCTTCTATTAGTAAAATTCTTTTCAATTTACTCACCACATTCCTCTACTTTTTCCAATGAGAAGAAAATGCTTGTGCCTTTACCAAGCTCGCTTTCCGCCCAAATTTCCCCGCCATGTTCTTCAACAATTTGCTTCGCTATTGCTAAACCAAGTCCACTTCCACCTGTGCTAGAATTCCGCGATTGTTCTGCACGATAAAAACGTTCAAAGATATACGGCAATGTATCAGATTCTATACCTGATCCATTGTCCATCACTTTCACAATAACTTTATTATTATCACTCGATACTGTTACAGTAATTTTCTTCTCTTCTTTATCCATGTATTTCACACTATTATGAATTAAATTTGATATAACTCTATTGATCTTTTCGCAATCAGCCGTTACATATAGTGGTGATGCATGTAATTGTAAGTTAACTTCTATACCTTCTTTACTTAAATCCATTTGCATCTCTTCGATTAACTCTTGCATAAACATATTTAATTCAACCGTTTCAAACTGAAAGGGAACTCGATTCAAATCGAGCTTCGAAAACAAAAAGAGTTCATCAATTAGTGTGTCCATATGTTTTGCCTTCGTATGGATAGTTGTTAAATACTTATCCATTTTTTCTGGCGTATTTGCTACCCCGTCCTTTATTCCTTCTACATATCCGATAATTGATGTAATCGGTGTTTTTAAGTCATGAGAGATGTTTGAAATAAGCTCTTTTCTATTTTCTTCATACTGTGTTTGCATCTCTATCGATTCTTTTAATCTCTTCCTCATTTCCTCAAATCCTTGATTTAATTGCCCTATTTCATCGTGTGATGTAACTGGTATTTGAAAATCTAAATTTCCTTCTTTAATTTTCTCCGTTGCGCCTTTCAATACAAAAATTGGTTTTATTACACTTCTTGAAACGAGGTAACTTAATAATCCAATGAGTAAAATGGCTAGTAGTAAGAGAGATACGAATAAGATTGGAAATAATTTTTGTGTAAGATCTACAAATGAACTTTGCTTTTTTAGTACAAATATACTCCCTTCTTCTTTCTCTGGAAAATAAAAATCAAACTTTACATATCGATAAAATGTCTCGCCTAGTTCCGTTGTACCACGACTATTAATATTTGCCGCTTCAAATTTCGGAAGGGCTTCTTTTAAAGATACACTTTCAAATACGTTTGAAGCATATGAAAGTGTTTCTCCTTTTCTTACTACTATTTTCACACCCTCTTTTTCTATTGCTGAGACAAACGACTCATCTAACAATTGAGATTGATGCTGTTTAGCTGCTGACTTCAACTCAAGATAGGCATTCTCTTCTTCTGGTGTAAGTGGCTTTTGAATATAAGAACTTTTATAGAAATTTTTTACTGCTTCCAAGTCACCTGTTATCGAAAAAACGATTAAAAATCCCGCGACTAATATAAGCGTAATGGAAACGAGGATAACAGCAATATAAGAAAATAAAAACCTTGTTTTAATAGACATATCTTAAATCCTCACTTTATCAAACCTTATTATTTATAAGCATAAAAATATATGTTCAATTACTCAAGCAATTTTATAGTAATTTTAGCGTCAGTTTATAAAAATTTAATGTTCCTATTTTACAGTTGAAATTAGGAGGTTGAAATTCCATGTTCAAAAAAACATTCAGTATGATATGTTGCGTAATTTTTTTACAAGGATGCTCGCAAGAACAAGAAGTCAAAAAGGAGATGACAAACATGGAGACTGCACTACTAGCAGCTACTGAAAAAAATGAAACGAATACTGTTATATCTTTACTAAAACAAGGTGCAAATATAAATGCGACGGATAATCAAGGACGTACCCCTCTTATGATTGCTACATACAAAAATGATGTAAAAACCGCAAAAGCACTTATCGAAGCTGGTGCTGACGTAAATATCCAAGATGACATGAAAAACAATCCCTTTCTATACGCCGGTGCGGAAGGTTACTTAGACATTTTAAAACTAACAATTGATGCTGGTGCAGATCCTACGATTACAAATCTTTACGGCGGAACAGCTCTTATCCCAGCCTCAGAACATGGCTATATTGACGTTATAAAAGAACTCCTCACTCGAACAAATATTGATGTAAATCATGTAAATAACCTGGGATGGACAGCTTTAATGGAAGCCATCGTACTAAGTAACGGAAACGAAACACAGCAACAAGTCATTCGCCTTCTTATTGAGCACGGCGCAGATGTAACTATTCCAGACAACGATGGTGTTACCCCGCTAGAGCATGCTCGTGCTCATAACTTTGAAGAGATAGAGAAGATTTTGTTAGAAGGGAATAAGTAAAAAGCTATTTTTTGCCTTCCTCCCCCACCCTATGCTACATTTAACCCGTTACATTACTATTAATAGGGTGGGAATACACATGAACAAACCTAAAATTGGGATGATTGGACTTGGAAGTATTGCGCAAAAAGCCTACCTTCCAACACTTACAAAAGAAACAGATTGGAATTTTGTAGGGGCGTTTACACCTAACGCTGAGAAAAGAAAACAAGTTTGTCAGCAATACCGTATTCAAGACTTTCATTCTATTGAAATGTTAGCTTCGGAATGCGATGCAATCTTCGTTCATAGTTCAACTGCTTCACATTATGAAATCGTTTCTGAACTTCTGAAAAAGGGAATCGACGTTTATGTTGATAAGCCACTAGCAGCTACAGTGGAACAAGCTGAGCAACTAGTCGAGTTAAGCGAGAAGTATAACCGAAAATTAATGGTCGGATTTAATCGCAGATTCGTTCCTATGTATGTCGCTGCCAAAGAACAGGCTAATGATATTTCATGGATTCGAATTGAAAAGCATCGTACAAATAAAGTCGGGCCATATACGTACGACTTCACTATGTTAGATGATTATTTACACATTGTAGATACTGCTCGCTGGTTAGCTAATGATGACCTTAACGCCGTTCACAATATGATACAAATCAATGAAAAGAATGAACTTCTTTACGGACATCATACATATACAACTCCAAGTGGACTATTACTTTCTACTGCAATGCATCGCCATGCCGGTACTAATTTAGAACAAATTGAACTTGTAACGCCAGGGAAAATCATTCGCGTAAAAAATATGAATACATTTGAAATTGAACAGGAAAACTCAGTTTCACAAAGTGGTTCCCCATCATGGGATACGACGTTAAAACAACGTGGTTTTGAAGATGCTGTTCATCATTTTATTGAATGTGTACATGGAGATACAAAACCTGTTGTAGATGGATTAGAAGGATTAAAAACGCAGCAACTATTGCAATCTCTACTAGATAATGTAAGCAAAAATTAAAACGGATACATTTTTCAGAATTTACTTTCATTCCCATTCCCCCTTTATTTCTGTCACAAATTTCTATAGAATATGTTGATAGGAATTATAAATTTCATAATGAATCGTGGAAAGGATGGGATTAACACATGTGGAACGAGTTTAAAAAATTCGCCTTCAAAGGGAATGTAATCGATTTAGCTGTCGGGGTTGTAATCGGTGCTGCATTCGGTAAAATCGTTAGTTCTTTAGTAAAAGATATCATCACACCATTACTTGGTATGGTATTAGGTGGCGTTGACTTTACAGATTTAAAAATTACATTCGGTAAATCATCTATTATGTACGGTAACTTCATCCAAACTATTTTTGATTTCTTAATTATTGCAGCGGCTATCTTTATGTTCGTTAAAGTATTCAACAAACTAACATCTAAGAGAGAAGAAGAAAAAGAAGAGGCACTTCCGGAACCAACAAAAGAAGAAGAACTTCTTGGCGAAATTCGTGACTTATTAAAGCAACAAAATTCTTCTAAAGATAGAGCATAATTGAACGGATAAAAAGGCATGTCCCCAAGGGGACATGCCTTTTCTATATGCTATAACGTTTCCGAATTCATATGAATAAACAAAATAATACCAGCAACCATAAGTACCATAATGCTACCTGCAAATAGTGTAATACCAATAAACATTAAACTTTTGTTCATATCTACTGATACACTTTCAATAAAAATAGAAATTACATACGTGATAAGGGCAATTCCTGCAAGAATACTTCCTGGAACAAATCGCTTTAAACCATTTTGTTTTAACGTCATATATGCAAAAATAGCAGTCATACAAAGCGTAATTATCCAAAGAACGATCATCTCTTTTCCCCCCTCACAAGCCTTTTCTTTCTATTATACATGACATTGCCCTATAATAGTTATTTTTACACTTATGTGACATATAACAAGGAATCATACAATCTATAGAGAACTCTTCCAGGTAAGCTATATACTAGGGAGGATTTCAATTGGAAGATGATATTGTAGGATATTTTAAACGCACTTCACAAACATGCCTTGAACATAATTTACGAAGTCCTGAAGAACTTTTTGCATTTTGGAAAAGAAATTGTCCACTAGAAAAATATGGATATACCTCATGTAAATTGATATAATTACCATATACAAATATCCTTTGTAAGGGAGTGTTCATAATGATTTGGATTTCACTAATCGTATTAGCTTATTTCATCATTCTCGTCCCAATACAGTACAACTACATTAAAATGCTCAAAGAAAAACAGAAAAAAATGAATGTCTCACAAAACGAACTATATGACAATATGTCTTATGAAGAATCCCAAGTACATTACCATTATCAAAGTAACGTATTTACAATACCTGCTTCGCTTGTCGCAAGTATTATTTATAAAGTGAAACATGTAGCATAATATGTACGCTGTAAAATTATTGTTTGAGTCTGTTCATTCTAGTGAGCCTAATTCTACGAAAATTGATGGGCATTATGAAGAGAATCACAATACACTTTTTGAAGAAAGCATTATTCTTGTTAAAGCAAACAGTTTAGAGGATGCTCACGAACTTGGTAAAAAAATTGCTATGCAATCTGAAGATACGTACGATAATATGTACGATGAGCAAGTAACGTGGACGTTCCGAAAAGTGTTACATGTGTTTGAATTAGACGATACCCCCTTTAAAACTGGAAAAGAATTGTACGCAAGATTTTTACACGTTAAGAAAAATAAAGCGGTGGATACAGTCGTACAAAAATACTATCCTGAATCCGAATAAAAGCTCACAGCAAATGCTGTGAGCTTTTTTATACTTACTTGGTTGAATCTCTAAATTGGATACGGTGAGGTAAGATAACAGTGTGATCTTCCACTTTTTCTTTGTTCATATACTTTGTTAATAAACGCATTGCTACTGCACCGATATCATACATCGGTTGAACAACTGTTGAAAGCTGCGGACGAACCATTAATGCAAGACGTGTATTATCGAAACCAAGTACTTCTACGTCAGTTGGTACGTTTAATCCAGCGTCTTGTGCTGCATGGATTACACCTAGTGCCATTTCATCAGAAGACACGAAGATTGCTGTTGGCTTTTCATCATTGCTCCAAAGCTTTTCGAATGCTTCAATACCTGAATCATATGTGTAATCTCCATCGATTACAAGATTTTCATCATATGAAATACTTGCTTCTTCTAGAGCTTTTTTATAACCTTGTAACTTCTTCGCACTTCCTGCTTTATCAATGAAAGGACCAGAGACGAAACCGATACGCTTATGTCCTTGCTCAATAAAGTGCTTCATTGCATCATAAGCTGCTTGTGTATAATCAATATTTACTGATGGCGTTTCATTTTGCTCATCAAATGACGCTGCTAATACAATTGGTACTGGAGATTTTTTAAATTCTTCAATGTGAATGTCTGTAATATCTTCACCCATGAAAACAATTCCGTCCACTTGTTTTCCAAGCATCGTATTTAATAAATGGAACTCTTTCTCTTTGTTTTGATCAGAGTTACTTAAAATGATGTTATATTTGTACATTGTTGCGATATCTTCAATTCCACGTGCAAGTTCTGCATAAAACGTATTTGAGATATCAGGAATAATAACACCTACTGTAGTTGTCTTCTTACTTGCTAGTCCACGTGCTACCGCATTTGGGCGGTATCCTAAACGATCAATTGCTTCTAATACTTTCTTTCTTGTTGTAGGCTTTACATTTGGGTTACCGTTCACAACGCGTGATACGGTAGCCATTGAAACGTTTGCTTCGCGCGCTACATCATATATTGTTACGTTCATCTCATCGCACACTCCTTCTATTTTTGTTATCTATTTTTATGTATCGGTTACTTGAATGAAAAAAAGACATCAACTCTATTTGCAGATGCCACCAATCGTCCCGAGTTCTTCCTTTTACTAATGATACGATAAAAACGCAGGCTCATACAATATTTTCCCGCAAAAGTTTCGAAAAAATTCGCTTCTTTTCTCGTATTTTCGTATTTTTTATGAAAAAAGGGCATTTTTTGTAAAAAAATAGATGTTTCCTAAGTAGAAATCTTATTTTAAGCAGTACGATAGTAAATGAAATTTATATCGGCGATTTTTCGAATATATCGACTGTAACTCGAAATATATCAGCGATTTTCCAAATATATCGACCGCAACTCTAATTATATCAGCGATTTTTTAAATATATCAACTTACCAACAAAAATCGACAATGACAGTCGCTATCCAATAGGAGAAAGCTGTTCCAAAATGCCTTCTTGGAACAGCTCATTAAAAGTTTTTATAATTTACTTCCAAATGATTTTAATTCATTCATAAAATCATTGAACTGCGGTATATTCATTTGCTGCGCCGCATCTGATAAAGCTACAGCTGGATCTGGATGTACTTCAGCCATAATTGCGTCTGCACCAATTGCCATCGCTGCTTTTGCAGTTGGTAAGAGAAGGTCACGTCGCCCTGTAGAATGCGTTACATCGACAACGACAGGTAAATGTGTTTCTTTCTTTAAAATCGGCACAGCGGAAATATCAAGCGTATTACGCGTCGCTCTTTCATACGTGCGAATACCTCGTTCACATAAAATAATGTTTCCATTTCCCTTTGCCATAATATATTCTGCCGCATTAATGAATTCTTCAATCGTTGCTGATAGACCACGTTTTAATAATACTGGTTTATTTACAGCACCAGCTGCCCTGAGCAAATCAAAGTTTTGCATATTGCGAGCGCCAATTTGAATAACATCAACGTAATCTAATGACATCTCAATATCATTCGGATTTAAAATTTCACTAATAACAGCCAATTCATATTCATCTGCTACCTGGCGCAAAATTTGTAATCCCTCTAATCCAAGACCTTGAAAATCATACGGTGAAGTACGTGGTTTGAACGCACCACCACGCATTAATTTCAGACCTTGCTCTTTCATTGCTTCAGCAACTTGACGTACTTGTTCATAACTTTCCACTGCACACGGTCCCATAATAAAATGCTGATTTCCGTCACCAATTTTTTCACCATTAATTTCAACAATTGTATCTTCTGTTTTTTTCTTACGAGAAACAAGTAATGCTTTACGATGATCATCTTCTTGTAACTCTAAACCAGCTTGAAAAATTTGTTTGAAAATATGTTGTAAAGTCGAAGTTTCAAATGGACCATTATTATTCTCTGCAATTAAATCCAGCATATTTCTTTCACGTACAGGATCAAAACGTTTCACACCTTGTATTTCTTTTAAATTACCAACTTCTTGTACGAGACGACCTCTTTCGTTTAGTAACTCTAATATTTGTAAATTAAGTTGATCAATCTCAGAACGTAAACGACCTAATTGTTGTGATGCCATAAGAAAGCCACCTCTTTCAAATTCCTATATATTACTTTTTTAAGATAACTTATTATAGCTGATACATATACGATTGTCACACGATATACAGCAATGAATTACTATCAAAAAACATTGTATATTTTTATTTAAAATAAAAAAAAGACAGTTTACATACTGTCTTTTTTACAAGAAGGAAACAAACGGTTTATCACTGTTTTTCTCTTTTATAATAACGGCCTCAATTTTACTCTCGGACTTAATCTGTAATTGTACTTTCGCATCTTTAGGCAATTTGTCTAACATGCCTTGAGCAGCCAATTGGGTAAAAGCCATTAATTCTGTTTTACCGTTATATTTAATAACAATATTCATATTTAATGTATCCATTTGATCTTTCTTATAAGAAACTTTAGCGTTGACTGGAATAAAATCTCCATTAGAAAAACCTTTTATTTCCTTAGCAAAGTTATTTATTTTTGTATTATCTTCTCCATGTGCTTGTGTAAATTCATCAGAAGGATATGAATACGACTTTTCATCAATTGTACTCCAATTTCCAAGGTTCGTATCATTCTTTTGAACAGTAGCACTAGCAATATACGTACCATTTTTTAAAGAACTAGTACTTTCTTGCTTAAAGATAGCAAACGTAATTGGAGATTTGTTATACTTATCATTTTTGTTAATAGCTTCAATAAGTTGTTTAGCAACTTCAGACCCTTTAGACATAGCTTCTTCATTCGATACACTTGAAGACATAGCTAAGCCAATCATAACACCAGATAAACTTAATTCATTTGAATTCTGTTTTCCAAAATAGTCTTGTTCTATAATATTCGTCAAAACTGGCGCTTCTACTTTCGCAACTAGTTCATCAACTAGTTTCTCTGGAATATACTGATTTAATTGCAGTACGTGACTCTCTGTATCAAATTGTTGCGTTGCAATATTTATTAAACCATTTTCATACTCTGCTAAATCTAATTTAGAATTTGTTTTTATATTAGCTGTATTAATAACCTTTTGTTCTTTTAAAGGAATAACAGTTCTATAATAATCTTTAGAAACAGCAGTTCTCGGAATCATACTTTTTTCTTTTGTATCTTTTTGTATAACTTCATCCTTCTTACTAATCGTATTACTATCGTTACTACAAGCTCCCAGTAATAAACTTACGACCGCGAAGGATAATGCCATTTTCTTCATTACTTAAAACCTACTTTCAACAATCTAGTTATTTAATTTGAACTAATAACAGTGTACCATTAAATATATTTCAACAAAAACAAAAAAAAGAAGCAAGCACCTTTAGCTTGCTTCTTTTTACTTAATATTCTCTTCTAAAGCGTCTTTTTTAATGTTCCAATGAGACGTATTCCATACTACGATCCCATCTTTTATGTATAACACTTGCGGAGATTCATGTTTAATGCTGTACTGTTCTGCAACACGATTCGACACATCTCTCGCGTCTTGTACGTATAAGTAATACGCTGGTACCGCTCTTTCTTCACTGCAATACGCTTGAAATTCTGTGTATGCACCGTGACTAATCGGGCATGTCGTACTATGTTTAAAAAGAACATACGGCTCATTCTTTTCTACTAAGACTTCAAGCTCTTCAATTGTTTCAAGTTTTGTCATATTCATCACGATTCACCTCTCATACGAAATCTAGAGCGCTTCTCTTTCTTTTCAGCTTTTTTCTCAATTCTTTCTAATTTACGCTCTTCTTTTTCAACCTTCTTCTCTTGTCTCGACGCACGGTAATGATTGTATACTTCAATCGCCGCACTGCTCCACTGTACAACTTGCGCTACTTTATCAGCGTTATTTTCAATTTCATCCGTTACAGAGTCTGATACATTACGAAGCTTCGTATTTAAAGATTGGATTGTCGTTCCAATCCCATCTACACCCGCTACCACTTTATTTAATGACTGTGACTTCTGTTGAATATCATCAGCTAACGCATTCGTCTTATGTAATAATTGCTCTGTCTCTACGCTAATTCCTTGCATTTGTTTTTCTAAACCTTCTAACGTGCTTGCAACGTTTTCTAACGTCTTCTGAACCGATAACAACGTTCTGCATACATACACTACTAATACTGCGAAAGCAACCGCGATAATAGCCGCACTTACATATAAAAGAACTTGCATTTCATCACTTCCTTTATCTTTTTCATACTTTCCCCTATTATACAATCATTTTCCGTTTCATTCTAATCCCTATCTCATCATTAGAATTTTCATACTTATTCGTTAACTGTAACATAAATCATTCAACAAATTCCACTAAGTAGGTTACAATAGGAGAGGATACATAATTAGTAGGGAGGCTTTACATATGAAAGATCCACGTATTGAAAAGTTAGCATACAATTTAATTAACTACTCTATCCGCTTACAAAAAGGTGAAAAAGTATTAATTGAAAACTTTGGCTTACAAAAAGAACTTGTAACTGCACTTGTAAAAGAAGCATATGCAGCTGGTGGTTTCCCATTCGTCTCTTTAAAAGATCATCAAGTAGATCGCTCTTTATTAATGGGTGCTACTGAAGAACATTTCGAACAAATCGCTGCATATGAAGCAAGCGTAATGAAAGACATGGACGCTTATATCGGCCTTCGCTCTGGCGATAATATTAATGAACAAGCTGACGTTCCAAGTGAGCGTATGAAAGTTCATGGCCAAACAGTTGGTAAAAAAGTTCATAGAGACATTCGCGTTCCGAAAACGCGCTGGGTTGTTCTTCGCTACCCAAATGCTTCTATGGCACAGCTTGCTAAAATGAGTACAGAAGCTTTCGAAGACTTCTACTTCGAAGTTTGTAACTTAGACTACGGTAAAATGGATAAGGCGATGGATAGCCTTGTTACATTAATGAATAAAACAGATAAAGTTCGTTTAACTGGTCCCGGAACTGACTTAACATTCTCTATTAAAGACATTCCAGCAATTAAATGCTCAGGTCATTTAAACATTCCAGACGGTGAAGTATACTCTGCACCAGTTCGTGATTCTGTTAACGGTACAGTTTCTTACAACACACCATCTCCTTACAACGGTTATACATTTGAAAATGTACAACTTAAGTTTGAGAATGGTCAAATCGTTGAAGCAACTGCAAACGATACAGAGCGCATTAACAAAATCTTCGATACAGACGAAGGCGCACGCTACGTTGGTGAGTTCGCAATCGGCGTAAACCCATACATCTTACATCCAATGGGAGACATCCTATTCGATGAAAAAATCGATGGCAGCTTCCACTTCACTCCTGGACAAGCTTACGACGATGCATGGAACGGCAACAACTCGAACATTCACTGGGATTTAGTATGCATCCAGCGCCCTGAATACGGCGGTGGCGAAATTTACTTCGACGACGTACTAATCCGTAAAGACGGACGCTTCGTTGTACCTGAATTAGAAGCTTTAAACCCAGAGAACTTAAAATAATAATAAAAACGCTCGGAATTTTCTCCGAGCTTTTTTTTATTTCTTCTCTACCATTTCTATTTTCACATGTGGATTTTCTTTCTCGATAAGCGCCAAAAATTCATTCATATTTTGCGGCATCGCAACCATATGTACTTTGTATGCATTCGTCGTAATTTCAAGGTATTTCCCAACTTGACGAATGATTCTTATCTCTTTCAATACGATATCTTCATTTAAAATGCCGTACTTTAATACACCATTTTCTACTTTATGTTTTTTAATAAATACTTCCCAAACGAGTGGTACATTTACAAGGAAGCATAAACCCATCCCAATCAACGCTGACATCCAATGCGCTCTATTAGTGAAAAACATGACAATTGGATATATACACATAAAAGCTAACGTAAGACAAACGAAAATGACTACTGACTTACTTCTTTGAATTGGAAAGTTCATACCTACACCCCCTAATCCAAATTATACCACTATTTCCATTTTGGTTCATAGAAAAAGGCCATTTCTAAATGACCTTTTACACAATGTACCTATAAAATTTCTTATCTACTTGTAGCACCGGAAAGTTTTTCGGCAACTCATCTATACTCACACTTTGAAAACCATTCTTTTCATAAAAACGATGTGCCGCTAAAAATTTTACTGTTGTTCCTAAATAAATATCTTTCAACTTTTTATCCTCAGCCCATGAAATTGCTGTTTGAAGCAACATATATGACGCGCCCCATTCTTTTCCGCGAAACTCTTTCTTCACGAACATTTTTCTTAGCGCTACTTGATGATTCTCAATATCTAATAAAGCTACTGTTCCAACTACTTTACCATCATAAAGTGCTACCCAAAAGTTTCCGTGATCCTTTTGATAGAACGTTTTTATTTCAAGTAAATCAGGTTGCTCTTCTTTCGTAATGGGAACATTATACTCTTTTTGCTGAATATGAACGATAAGATCTACTATTTCCTCTTGAAACGTACCTTCATATGGAACAATACGAATCTTCTCGTTCATCGAATCTCTTTCCATTCTGAAGCTAGTAAACTATATACAGCGATATCATGAAAATGATCATATAGCCATTCTTCATCTCGTAAAATACCATCTAACTTAAATCCTAAACGCTCTGGAATTGCGCGACTCTTCGCATTTCCAACACCGCAACGAATTTCAATTTTATTCAGCTTTAAATTTTCAAATGCATAGTGAAGTACAGCCTTTACGCTACGCGTCATAATACCTTTCCCGCCAGCATCTTCTGCAAGATAATACCCAAGACTCGTCGCTTTCTTCCCCCAGCTCACTGGATGAATACCTACCATCCCAACGAGCTTTCCTTTGTAACGTATGCCACTTTCAAAACCATCTCCCTCTGCAAACTTCTTTAACCACATCGGAAAAATCTCATCATAAGCATCAGCAGATTTTGTCCCATCTACCCAAGGGAGCCATTTCCGTAAATGATTACGGTTTTGATCTAATAATTGATATAATTCCTCTTTATGATGTTTTTCTAATAATTGTAGTTCGATTTCGTCATCTACTCGGAGTGTGAACATGTTTTTTAGTCCCCTTTTTAGTTTTCTTATTATTCTAACACTTACATTTCAAAACGCGTACCAATATATCAACGATTTTTGAAATATATCGAACACAACTCCATATATATCGACGTTTCAACATTAATACACAACCACGACAACAAAAAAAGACGCACAGCCAAGCTATGCGTCTTTCCTATTACTTCTCTGCAACTTGAACTTCTTTTACATAAGCTGCTTCGAATTTTTGGATGTCACCTGCGCCCATGAAAATTAGAACGCCGTTTTTATGTTTCTTTAATACATCCGTTGTTGTATCTGTAATTAGTTCTGCACCGTCAATACGCTTTTGCAGATCTTCAATTGTTAATTCACCTTTGTTTTCACGTGCTGATCCGAAAATATCACATAAATATACTTGGTCAGCTTTGCTTAGGCTTTCTGCGAACTCATCTAAGAACTTTTCTGTACGTGAGAATGTGTGTGGCTGGAATACAGCGACAATTTCACGCTCTGGATGTTTTTGACGAGCAGCTTCAATCGTTGCATTAATCTCTGTCGGATGGTGTGCATAGTCATCGATGATTACTTGCTCTCCCATCGGCTTTTCATTAAAACGACGTTTTACGCCTTCAAAAGTTGTTAATTGATGTTTTACTGCTTCTACATCAACATTTTCATAATGGCAAAGCGCGATTACTGCTAACGCATTTAATACGCTGTGATTGCCGTATCCTGTAATTTTGAACGTATCATAGTACGTGTTACGAACGAATACATCGAATATCGTGCCATCTGTTCTCTTTTGGATGTTGCGTGCTTGGAAATCATTATCTTCTCCAAATCCATAGAAAATAACAGGTACTTTCGCTTGAATTTTTTGAAGTTCTTCATCATCTCCACATGCAATAATGCCTTTTTTCACTTGCAATGCCATCTCTTGGAATGCACTGAATACATCATTGATGTCTGCAAAATAATCTGGATGATCAAAATCAATATTCGTCATAATTGCATAGTCTGGATTATAAGACAAGAAATGACGACGATACTCACAAGCTTCAAATACAAAATACTTACTATTTTCTACCCCATGCCCTGTTCCATCTCCAATAAGGTAAGATGTAGGGTGTGCACCTTGCATTACATGGGCTAACAAACCAGTTGTTGATGTTTTTCCATGTGCACCAGTTACAGCAACACTTGTGTATTGGTTCATCAGGTCACCTAAGAAATGATGGTAACGATGGACTGGGATGTTTAATTCTTTTGCTGCTACGATTTCTTCATGCGTATCAGGAAATGCATTTCCTGCAATAATCACTTGTCCTTCTTCTACATTATTCTTATCAAAAGGAAGGATCGAGATACTACGCTTTTCCAACGCTGTTTGTGTAAAGAAACGCTTTTCATAATCAGACCCTTGAACAGTATGCTTCATATCATGAAGAATTTGCGCTAATGAACTCATTCCTGTTCCTTTAATTCCTACAAAATGGTAAACTGTCATCTTAAAGAACCTCCAACATTTCGAACTAATACAACGGCCTATCTATAAGACAGTATATGAATCTTTTCTTATTTTGGTAATCATCATACATTTTTGATGTAGTGAAGTTATTCTTTCCCTTCACTTATCAGGATAAACTCGTACGTACTTCTTTATATGTCTATAACAAGTCCATTATAGCAAAAAAGAAGCCGCTATACTATGATAACAGAAAAACTGATAGGGTCAATCACCTATCAGTTTTTCTCTCTTTTACATCTCTTCTCTTTTTTCTAATTGAACACGCTCTAAACGTGGGTTTGGACGATATTTACGACCAGCTTTCGCTTCTGGTTTTCCATTTAATTCTACGTTATCACCAGTAAAGCCAATATTCATTTTTAATAAGCTACTTCCTACCCCGTATATGTCAACAGGTACGTTTTGAGCTTCAAATTCACGAATACGCTTCTCATCAAATCCACCAGTTACAACGATGTCTACATGCTGGAATCCTTCTTCATCAAGTGCTTTACGAAGTGCGAATACAAGCGATGGGTTTACACCACGTGGATCGAATGTTCCAAGTACTTCTGGGTGGCGAATGAAGTATTGATCAATCATCGTGCGGGACGTATCTACACGTACACCTTTTAATGTTGATCCAAATTCACGCGCTACGCGAAGTGCATCTGTAATGACATCATTGTTGTAATCAATTAATACAACTAATTCATCTTCTGGGAATTTCTTATGATATGCTTTTGCAGCTTCTACAACATCACCATTAAACATTTGAATTAATGCGTGAGGCATCGTCCCCATACCACTTTTGCCCCACCATTCATTCATCGCATGCGTCGCTTGTGCGCTCATACCTCCGATGTATGCTGCATAACCGTCACCAGCTTGTTGTGTATAATGATCGTCACGATCTCCCATGAAAATAACTGGTTTTTCTTTATCTACGCTACGCGCAGCTTGGACAACGTTATATACGTTTGTCGCAACCGATGTACGACGAGCTAAAATCCCATCAATGACACCTTCTAAAAATCCGAAATTTTCATAAGGACCATGAATTGTTAACACTGTTTCAAATGGACTAATTTTATCGCCATCTTTTAAAGAGTTAATTTCAAGTTCCTCAGGATTTTTAGCGAATGTTTGTAGCAATGCAATTACTTCATCCGTTCCGCAAAGAACTGCATTTTCCTTTTGGAAAAATTGCATCGTTACAACACTTTTCGGGCGAAATTCTTCGATGATTTCTCTAGTTTTTAAAAAGTAAACGGCAGAGAACCAACCTTCTCCAACACGTTCGTCAAATTTAAATGTTTTATTTGTTAGTCTATTTATTTCACCTTTTAATTTTAATTCAATTTCTTTCATGTCGCTTTACTCCCTACTTTACTATCCAACATTTTCTCTTAGTATACAGCAAAACCTTTTACTATACATTTGTTTCCTGCATAGCGGCAAATTCATCCTCAGAAATAAGGACATCTCTCGGTTTCGTTCCTCTACCTTCAGAAATAATCCCTTGCGATTCCATCTCTTCAATGAGACGTGCCGCGCGATTATAACCGATGCGGAATTTTCGCTGTACAGAAGATGTGGACGCTCCCCCTTGTTCTACAACAAATTGACATGCATCAAGGAACAATTCGTCTTCTGACTCAGCTTGTTCTGTTTTCGCTAATAAATCCTCTTGCTTAAATAAGTAATTCGGCTTCATTTGCTTTTTCACATGATCAACTGTTTTTTCAATCTCATCATCCGATACATATACACCTTGTACACGAACTGGCTTAGATGTACCGTTCCCTAAGAATAACATATCACCACGGCCAAGTAATTTCTCCGCGCCCCCAATATCAATAATCGTACGCGAATCAACTTGAGATGATACAGTAAACGCAATACGCGTTGGAATGTTTGACTTAATTAAACCTGTAATAACATCTACAGATGGACGCTGCGTCGCTACTAATAAATGAATACCACAAGCACGTGCTTTTTGCGCAATGCGACAAATCGCTTCCTCAACATCACCAGGTGCTACCATCATTAAATCGGCTAACTCGTCAATGACAATAACGATATAAGGTAATGTCTCTCCTGGAATTTCTCGCTCACTTACAATCGTATTGTAGCGAGTTAAATCACGAGCACCTGCGTGTGCAAACAATTCATAACGGCGTTCCATTTCCTCAACTGCCCATTTTAATGCAGCTGTTGCTGCTTTTACATCCGTAATAACAGGTGCTACAAGATGCGGAACAGAATTGTATGGTGCAAGCTCAACCATCTTCGGATCGATTAACATTAACTTCACTTCATGTGGTTTCGCTTTATATAAAATGCTCGTTAAAATGGCGTTAATACACACACTTTTACCAGAACCGGTTGCACCCGCAATAAGTCCATGTGGCATTTTTCGAATATCCGTTACAATTGGATCCCCTGAAATATCAAGTCCAAGCGCAACAGTAAGCGGTGATTCACTCTTTGTGAATACAGGACTTCTTAAAATTTCGCGAAGAAATACCGGCTTACTTTCTTTATTTGGAACTTCAATTCCAATTGCACTCTTCCCTGGAATCGGCGCTTCAATACGAATATCTTTCGCAGCTAAACTTAACTTAATATCATCACTTAAGTTTGTAATTTTATTTACTTTCACACCTGGGTCTGGCTGTACTTCAAAACGAGTTACCGCTGGCCCTTGCGATACATTAATAACATGTGCTCCAACGTGAAAATTATTAAACGTTGTATCTAATAATTCTTTCTGCTCCTCTAACCATTCTGTATTATCTAACGCTGATTGCTGTGGAATCGACAACAGCGCTAATGGTGGAACAGTATATGTCGGTGGTGTATGCAATACATTTCGCATATCGTTCTCTCTTTGATTTACAACATATGCTTTCTCTTGTACTTCCGTACTTGAAATTGGCTTTTGTACTTGCTCTACCACTACTTGCTGTATTGGTTGTTCTTCCATTTGTGGCTCTGCTACTACTTGCTGCACTGGTTGCTCTTCCACTTGTGGTTCTGCTACCTCTTGTTGCACTGGGCGTTCTTCCATTTGTGGCTCTGCTACTACTTGCTGCACTGGGCGTTCTTCCACTTGTGGTTCTGCTACCTCTTGTTGTACTGGCTTATTCTCTACTCGTACATTAGCAGAAGGCTGCATTGCATTTGCTCTAGCTGCATGTCTTTCCATTAATCGTGTTCTATCTTGTTTCAACATAACAACATTAAATGGTACATGACGCTTTTTCTCACGTTTTGGTTCTTCTTTTTGTACAACTGGTTGTTCTTCTACGACCGGTGTTTCCTCGGCAGTTGGCTGTTCTTCTGCAATCCGTACTTCCTCTGCAACTGGCTGCTCTTCTACGACCGGTGCTTCTTCTGCAACTGGTTGTTCTTCTACGACCGGTGCTTCCTCGGCAACTGGTTGTTCTTCTACGACCAGTGCTTCTTCTACAACTGGTTGTTCTTCTGCAATTAAAACATCCGCAAAGCTTTGAACATCTTTCTTCGTTTGTTCATCAGCCTCAGCAACATGTATGAATTCATTCTTTTGTTCAATTGCTTCATCTTCTTGCTGAATGTCCTCAAGTGCTACAAATGTCTCTACTACAGGCGCGTTTATTTCTGCAATCACTTCTACTTCTTCTGACTCTTCTGCTTCCGCAATTACTTCCACTTCTTCTGACTCTTCTGCTTCTGTAATTACTTCAGCTTCTTCTGACTCTTCTGCTTCCGCAATTACTTCTACTTCTTCTGTTTCTTCTGCTTCTGCTTCCGCAATTACTTCTACTTCTTCTGTTTCTTCTGCTTCCGCTTCCGCAATTACTTCCACTTCCTCTGTTTCTTCCGTTTCCGCAATTACTTCCACTTCTTCTGTTTCTTCTGCTTCTGCTTCCGCAATTACTTCCACTTCTTCTGACTCTTCTGTTTCTGTAATTACTTCAGCTTCTTCTGACTCTTCTGTTTCCGCAATTACTTCCACTTCTTCAGGTGCCTCTGTTTCCATAACTACTTCTTCAAACTCTTCCGTTTCTGCAATTACTTCTACTTTTGACACTTCTTCTGGTATTTCCACAATGATTGTTTCTTCAAGTTTTTCTTCTGCTTTGACAATCACTGATTCTTCTGGAGCTTGCTTTTCTACTTCAATAGTAGGTTGTTTTATTTCTGTATTACGTTTAATTTCTTCTGATAATATTGTATCCTCGTGCTCTACTTTAGAAGCTACTAATTCTTCTTGTAGATTGTTTTCGTTTAACACCACTACATCTTTTTCTAGCTTAGCACTTTCCATCTGCTCAGCTACTGTTTTATGAAGTAATTCATCCGCTGAAACTTCCTGCGGTGTACTCATTTCTTGAATCACTTCTTTTTCTTCTACTAAAGGCACTTGGCGTTCAATTTCATAACCGTTTTTCTCTAGCCATTGATCAACTACTGACTTTTCTTCCTTTTTATTCTCTTCATATTGTTGCTCTCCATGCTGGTTAGCAGCTCTATGACTAGAAGAAGTTGGTGCTTGTCCTTCCGAGAAATCAGATAATGTATATCCTTTTTTCTCTAACCATGCATCAACGACTGATTTACCCTCTACAGATATTTCAAGGTCTTCTCTTTCCTTTACTTCCTCCTGCTTTTCTTTCTTTTTCTCTACTGAAGGACGATTATATCCATAAATTGGCGAAATCATTTCTGTTGGACGAAATGGTCTACGGTTACTCTCTTGCGAAGGTACAGATGCCTTTTTAACGACAGACTCCCGCACCGGTTCATATTGCACTTCCGGCTCTTCATATGTAGAAACTACCTTTTCCACATACGGTCGTCTGCTTCTTTCCACCTTTATTCCTCTTTGGGCAGTCGATTCTTCATATGTTACTCCTTGAACAGGTTGTTCTTCGAAGCGATTTACTTCGCTTTCATCCTCTTCATCGAACCCATTATCCGGTACTAAAGGAAAACGGCATTTACCTGCATTCCTACTTGCCATTTGTGCTTCTCTTGCTTCAGTGTAGTGGTTTACACGAGGAATTTTCGGCTGACTTTCAATTTGCTTTGGTACTTCTTTATTCATCGCTGTTTGTTCTTCCTCTTTGTTAAACAGCTTTTTCATCCAATCTAACATGCTTACCACTCTTTCTACTAAATAGTAACATCCTTTATTGTATCAGCATTCGGCAAAAAGTGCAGGTAAAATTAAGCATGTCATATTTATCCACAATATTCTAATTTACGAGTGTTTCATATAGAAAAACGCAGCCTTTCATGTAAGACTGCGCTTAAGCTTTACTCTTCCGATATACATCTATACTATCCGTTACACTTTGCAATAAAGAATTTACATACTGCGGGTCAGATAATTTTTTATCTTCTTCATGGTTTGACATAAACCCAAGTTCTAATAACACACCAGGAACCTTTGCCCAATTAAATCCAGAAAGATCATCCCGAAATTTAATTCCATTTACTTTTACTTGCTGGTTCTCCCTCATTTTATTTACAATCATTTGAGAGATTTGAAGACTTTCCGCATAAATCTCTCTCGTATACGGACTTCCTTCTGCCGGCGTCAATACAGAAAATACACTTTGGTTTGGATTTTCAGAACCATCTGCATGAAGACGTAAAAATAAATTAGCCTTATGATTATTTGCGAATGTCGCCCGTTCTTTATTACTTATATCAACGTCTTGTGATGTTCTCGTCATTAATACTTGTATCCCTTTTGCTTCAAGCTTTTCTTTTAATAAAAAAGCCATTTCTAATACAAGTACAGCCTCTCTCTTTTTCGTCACAACACCTGTTGTACCGTCTGTCACTTTATATTTTTGCGTTGTTGCCCCTGGTCCAATCGGCTCTAAGTTTAAATTCGCTTTTTGTTGATGCCCTGGATCAATAACGACGAGAAACTTCTCTTGTTTTTCATTACTCTCTACTTTTTGTTCATTATTTTGCACTGGTTGCTCAGTTGGCTGTACTGGCGTAGTTTCTTCTTTCTTTTCCTCAGATGATACTTCCTCTTGCTTATGTTCTACTTGCTCATTCGTTTGAATTGCTTGTGACTCTTCATTCTTTTCTTGTTCTTGCTGCTTTTCTACCGGTGCGTCTTCTTTGGTATCTTTGTTTTTCTCTTGTATAGAAGATGTAGTTTCTTTTTTCGGCTGCTCTTGTGAACAACCGGCCATATATATTCCAATGAATGCAATCATGCTCATTATTTTTATATACTTCATACTTCTCTCCCATCACTTTGCACCGGATTCAAAGTTTTTCTTATAATTGCCCTATAATCTCATCCATATTTCCAATATAAACTGGCTGCCATTTTTCTGTACCACGTTCTGCAGTATAAACCGGATAAGCGTCATCATCTATATTTACGAAAACTGGATCGCCCATATCCGTTTCATATCCAATTGTAATCCATCCTTCTTGCCACTTTCCGTTTTCTTCACTTATTAATGAATTTTTATGTTTATCATATCGATAACCGATTTGTCCTTTTTCTAATTCACTTTCACTAAACACATATATTTCATAAGTACCTAGCTCAACATCTTGCTGTTTTGAAGTTTCAATTCGTTTTAGAAGTTCTGCGATTTTTAGTTGTTGTTTCATACGTCTATCCCCTTCTATTTTTCTAAATTTTAACTAGTTTGTTTATAAAATACAATATAGATTTTAAGAAAAAAGGTGACATCCTTATCATATTAACGATTTTTTAAATATATCTATCACAACTCTCAATATATCAACGATTCAACACGAATTTCGATTTACCGACAAAGAACGCAAAAAAAGAGAGGTTGTGGTCATCTCCCTGTCAAGTAGACAGTAATAAAAAGAGTATTATGCCACGGCCTTTTCCCGATATTCTATCGGGGAAAGGCCGTGAAGTTTTTCTTGGAATCTTTCTGTATTATAAAATTGAATATATTCTTGAATTGCTCGGTAGGCCATTTCATATGTTTTTGGGCACACTAAATACAACTTCTCTGTTTTTAAATGTGAGAAGAATGATTCGATACACGCATTATCAAAACAGTTTCCACGTCTAGAATGACTACCGACAAATCCTAATTTCTCTAACTGTTTTGCGTAGGATTTAGATGTATATTGAAACCCTTGATCTGAATGGAAAAGGGGCTTAGTAGTTAATGACTTCCCTTCTAATTGACGTAATGTAGTTAAAACCAAATCTAAATCATTTCTTGAAGATAGCTTCCAGGCAACAATTTCATTGTTGTATAAATCTAACACAGCTGACAAATAGGCAAATTGTTCTCCGATTCGTACATAAGTAATATCTGTTACGAATTTTTGATTTTGCTTTTCAGCTTGAAACTCTCGATTCAAATGATTTTTAAATACCACAGATGTTTTTCTTCCATAAAACGGACGTTTTTTTCGAATGATAGATTGAATACCCAGCTCTCTCATAAGACGACGAACACGTTTATGATTCATTACCATTCCTTCTCGAGCCAAAGCACGAGTCATACGTTTATACCCATAGTAAGGGTGCTGACGATGAATAGATAAAATATGTTCTTTATGCCACATATCCCTTTTCTGACGTAAACGCTGCACGTTATGATATTTCCGCCATTTATAGTAGCCAGCCTTAGAAACCTCCGCGATTTGAAGCAACCATCGGAGTGGATAGGCTTGGCGTAATGAATCGATAAGAGAAAATCGTTCTTTCTTTAGGACCATTCCTTCCCGTGTAGATTTGGATTGCGCTTTTTTAAATACTCAACCTGTGCCTTCAAATAAGCATTTTCTTCTTCTAGACTATTAAAATTCTTTCGATTCCAGACACCACGTTGATCATCAAAGGACTCCCCTTGTTGCGCACGTTTTACCCACTCAATAATCTGGGCATCGCTCTTCACACCGAGTTGTTCACGAATTTCTCGCAATGATTTTCTCTCTTCTAATCGAAGACGAACTGCTTCTCGCTTTAGTTCTTCTGTATATTTTTGAAATGATTGTCCTTTTCTTGCCATAAAAAAATCCCCTCCAGATAAAACAGTATTGAGTCCATCATATCAGATGGACTCTTTTTTTACTGTCTACCTATAGGGGATAATACCA
>NZ_CP016285.1:4344021-4376979 GCF_001679765.1 Bacillus sp. B25(2016b)
GTTCTTTCTTTAGGACCATTCCTTCCCGTGTAGATTTGGATTGCGCTTTTTTAAATACTCAACCTGTGCCTTCAAATAAGCATTTTCTTCTTCTAGACTATTAAAATTCTTTCGATTCCAGACACCACGTTGATCATCAAAGGACTCCCCTTGTTGCGCACGTTTTACCCACTCAATAATCTGGGCATCGCTCTTCACACCGAGTTGTTCACGAATTTCTCGCAATGATTTTCTCTCTTCTAATCGAAGACGAACTGCTTCTCGCTTTAGTTCTTCTGTATATTTTTGAAATGATTGTCCTTTTCTTGCCATAAAAAAATCCCCTCCAGATAAAACAGTATTGAGTCCATCATATCAGATGGACTCTTTTTTTACTGTCTACCTATAGGGGATAATACCATTGTCCAAAAGGACAACCTCTCTTTTCTTATATCAATTAAAATTTAAACTCTTGTCCAACTTCAAAGCTATCTTCTAATACAAGAATACCTTTTTCTTGTGGAGCATCTGGAAGCTCTAATTCACGTGCAGAGCAGATCATTCCAGAAGAAGGAACACCGCGAAGTTCTGCTGGTTTAATTAACATACCGCTTGGCATTACAGCACCAATTTTTGCAACGACAACTTTTTGTCCTGCATCAACGTTTGGTGCGCCACATACGATTTGTAATGTTTCTGTACCGATTTCTACTTTACAGATGTTTAGCTTATCAGCATTTGGATGCTTTTCTTTTTCAGCTACATAGCCTACAACAAATTTCGGAGAAAGGTCTGCTTCTACTGTTTCTTCAAAGCCATTCTTCGCTAAAATTTCGTTGATTTTCTCTACAAGCTCTTTCGTTAATGTAAGGTTTCCTGTTTCTTTTACTTCTAAGTAAGAAGATGCATTAAAGATGTTGAATCCTGCTGTCTCGTTGCTTTCACGATCGTATACGCGTGCAACATCTCCTTTGCGATCAAAAGTACGGTTCTCTAAAGTAATATCTTGTAAGGCAACAATTAAAGTGTCACCAATTCCTTCAAGGTTGTAAAAAACGTTCACTTCGTTCATCCTTTCTCTTTTCCATCTGTCTTCTTCCGATTTTTCGCTAAAATAAAGATTGGTTCAAATTCTCCATCTTCATATACGAATGAAAGTGATGTAATCGGAACATGCCCTTCCGCAAAAAATTTCATTGTCATTTGTGCAATAATATCATAACCGATTTCGTTGACGATATCAGCAATAATTAATACATCTTGGTGAGGAACAGCAACAACCATGTCACCAGAAATCTTTTCACGCATCGATTGTAGTAACGATTCGTTTAAAATACGAGTCGCGTCATACCCATCATTTGTGTTTAAAAAGTAGAATGTATTACCCGCTACTGTGTCTTGTTTAAATTCATAACCTAACGAGCGTGCGTTGAATAATGCCATTTCACGCACTTGCTGTTCTGTAAGTTCTAATTTTTGTAATAGACGCTCATCAATTAGTCGATACGTTTTATTCGAATCTAACGCATAGTAAATACGTGTTTCCGCCGTATGATCCGTCATAATAAACGGATTTCCTTCTTCTGCTTGTTTCGGGAAAGAAGTAGAGCGAATAACAGGTAAAATTTTCGCTCCGCTATTTTCTTCTTTATGCATCGCAATTAGCGCTTCTTGTACGTAATAAGCAACTTCTTCAATTGCCTTTTCTTTGTTCACTTCCCATTTTGCCACAACTCCTGGAAGCGATACGTTAATACCTTTTTTGGAGTCTTTTTGTTCAATACGTAAAACTTCTTTCTCACTATCATACTGAAAGTCCCATTCTGGGCGAGATAATTTCTTTATTAACTCACCTTTCATCTTTTTACTTGTCATCTTCATCTCTTTTTCCTCCCTTCCAAAAAAATAACCTCCCCCGCGAAGGTAGAGGTTGTTTTACAATTCAATTGGCAAATTGCCTTATTTTAAACCTTCAATGAACTCTTCGATTTGTTCTTGTGTTTTACGATCTTTGTTTACATAGCGACCAGTTTCTTCACCTTTATTGTACGCTACAAAGCTCGGAATGCCAAATACGTCTAATTTTACACATAGATCAATAAACTCATCGCGATCTACATAGTAAAATGAGAAATCACTATATTTCTCTTCTACTTCTGGCATAAATGGGTCTACAAAGCGGCAGTCTGGGCACCATTCTGCTGAGAACATAAAGACTACATTCTCTTCATTTTTTAAATCTTGGAATTGCTCCATGCTTTCTAATGACTTCATCTATATTTCCTCCTCTAACGAGTGCATTTTTCATGTTATAATCTTTCTTTTATACTACCATACATCGCGCACGGTGCAAGGTTTATGCTTGCTTTTTGTCATACTTATATTGCCCAACTAACAACTTAACAACGTGTACAAATAATTCCGTGCGGTCGACATAATCATCTGTAAAAATACCAATCGCACCTTCGTGACTACGAATATCTTTTCGCTGCACAAACTCTTCCATCACTTCGCTTAATTCTTTACCATCTTCAAGAGGTGCTAAAAAATCGTCTGGTAACGTAATACGCGCTCCTCCGGCCACAAATACTTTCCCATCACTTGTTGCTAGCGCGCCCCAGTTACACATAAATAAACCGTGCTCCGTTTTCATTACACCGCCTTCTAGCCCAATACCAATTGGAGCTTCTCCTTCCTCTAGCGCTCGCTTCGCTCTATTAATCGCTCCTTCCATCGTCTCTTCATCTGAGAAAGGCTGAGCTGATACTCCTGATGGAACAGAAAGAGATGTAATTTCAGCATCTTTCCAAACCTTCTCCACAGCCCCAACCTTCGTTTTATTCTTTGACCCTACTACTACTTTCATTTCGTTCACCTCTATAAAAATTCATCATTTCGTTCTACTTAAATTAAACATTAATCACTACCATACATCACCGTGGCACCTATTCAACCTAAAAAAGAAGGTGGATTTCCTCACCATTACCGTCCTCGAATACAAAAACAGCCTTCCTCTCTTTTCCTATCCAGGGTCTTAATACATCATGCGAGCACCAATTAGGCACTGACCGCTCCCACACATGGATGGGTCATCTATTCAAGCCAAAAAAAGAAAGGCTCTTCAGCCCTTCTCTCTACGCGTTATTCTTAATTGTCTCTAACGTCGTTTTATCTGTTGTTCTTACAAGCTTCGTAATTAATTCTTTCGCCGCTGCATAATCATCAACATGTAAAATTGAAGCATGTGTATGGATGTAGCGTGCACAAACACCAATTACTGCTGATGGGATACCAGAGTTACTTGTATGTACACGGCCCGCATCTGTACCACCTTGTGAAATAAAGTATTGGTACGGAATGTTGTTTGTTTCTGCTGTATCTAAAATGAATTCGCGCATTCCTCTATGTGTTACCATCGTGCGATCATAAATACGAAGAAGAGCACCTTTTCCTAATTGACCGAACTGCGTTTTGTCACCAGATGCATCGTTTGCTGGACTTGCATCAAGCGCATAAAAAATGTCTGGTTGAATCATATTGGCAGCTGTTTGTGCTCCGCGGAGACCTACTTCTTCTTGTACAGTAGCACCAGAGTATAATGTGTTTGGTAATGTTTCATCTTTTAATTCTTTTAACAATTCGATTGCAAGGCCACATCCGTAACGGTTGTCCCAAGCTTTCGCCATAATTTTCTTTTCGTTTGCCATCGGCGTGAATGGGCAAATCGGCACGATTTGTTGTCCTGGTTTTACACCAATTTCAATCGCATCTTCATAACTATCTGCACCTATATCAATTAACATATTTTTTATATCCATCGGTTTTGCACGTTGCGCGTCACTTAATAAATGAGGAGGAATAGAACCAACAACCCCAATAACAGGACCATTCTTCGTCATAACTTGTACACGCTGTGCTAATAGAACTTGACTCCACCATCCGCCTAACGTTTGAAAACGAAGCATTCCGTTTTTCGTAATTTGCGTAATCATGAAACCTACTTCATCCATATGACCTGCTACAAGAACACGCGGGCCAGTTTCGTCCCCTTTTTTCAGACCAAATACGCTCCCTAAACCGTCTTGTACAATTTCATCCGCATATTTGCTTAATTCTTGTTTCATAAAACGGCGTACATCATGTTCAAAACCTGATGCACCTTGTAATTCTGTTAACGTACGAAATAATTGTAATGTCTCTTTATTCACGAAGTCCCCTTCTTTCAAACCTTAGTAGAATACCTCTTTTATTGTAACGAAATTTTCGAAATGTTTCTAGTTTCTTCTTTTTTAGCTGTATTTGCTTTATAATTATTATCGGTACACTATTTTTATTTTATAGAATTGAGGTGAATATATGAGCTGGAAAGGTTTAGTAGCAGGTCTTGGCGTTGGGTTCGCAGCTGGTTATCTCGTTGCAAACAAAGTACAAGAACAATCCCATATTTCTTCAGAAAAAGCATTGAAAATGGTGAAACAAGCATTAAGTCATAAAGGTGAAATTACTGGCTCTTGGGTACATATGGTTCCAGAGACATTTGAAAAATATGATGTCGCATATGAAGTTTATCGCGGCGGTCTTACAACAATGTTAGATGATATACAAGAACGATTTGAATTTTTAGTTGATGCTAAAACAGGTACTGTTTTAGAGGTTATAGCAGCATAAAAAGGAGGGTTCCCATTAGGTGAACCTCTTATTTTTTTGAAATTGCGGCTATTGATTAAAATTATATCAGCGATTTTTCGAATATATCGGCGCAACTCGTTTTATATCAGCGATTCCTCAATTATATCGGCGCAACTCAAATTATATCGGCGATTTCCCAATTATATCGACTTACCGACAAAACCCGACAATAAAAAGAAGCTGCTCCAATAAATATGATGGAACAACCTCCTCTTTCTATGCTTCTATACTCGTTTTTCTCTCTATCTTTTCTACAATATGCCCTTCCTCATTCCACTTCACAGCGCGATAATACGCGTCATGATAAAACGTAAACCAAGCATCTTTTTCAGCACCATACTTCATCCACTTTTGCTTATTTTCAATCGAGGTCATAGGATAATCATCGTATGCCATTACCCATAATACATTTTGATGCGCGTGCGTCGGCAATAGATCTGCTAAGTGTAGCATCGTCTCCCCTTGACTCTCCAAAGTGATAACTGCATGTCCATCACTATGACCACCCGTATGCGCCATCTTGATTTCATCTGTAATTTCTATTTTTTGCTGGAACGTAACAACTTGATCTACAATTGGCTCCCAATTTTCCTTCCAATATGTATTACGTGATCTAATGTTTGGATTCCTCATTTCATTCCATTCTGTTTCACTTACGTAAACTTTCGCATTTGGAAATGCTGGTACAAGGTGATCATCTTCCCATTTTGTTAGACCAGATGCATGATCAAAATGAAGATGTGTCATCAAGACGTAGTCGATATCTTCAGGCTTTAATCCTAATTTTTCTAATGATTCATAAACCGATGATTCTTCTGTTACACCTTGATTTCGTTTCATCTTCTCATTCAACTTACCGTTTCCTATCCCGGAATCAATGAGCATATTTCCGTCTTTCGTTTGCAAAAGTAACGGATCTGTTCGTAAATAAATATGATTTGTGTCATTATGTTTATATTTACGTGACCAAAGTACTTTCGGCACAACACCAAACATTGCTCCTCCATCTAAATGTGTATTCCCGCCTTTTAACCACGTTACTTTTATATCTCCAATTTGTAACTGTTCCATTACACATCCCCCTTTCAATTAATCTTAACATAAAATTCTGATTATTTTAGCTGTAAAAAACCTATGCATTACTGCATAGGCTCTGTACGATATTTTGCTTCAACTCGGTAAATACGATGACCTTTACTAGAGAATTTCTCTTCGTATTCAGTCATGATGTTACCTTCAAAGTCGCTGTTATGAAGATCTAAGCTTAAGTACGTTAGTAACATACCATACTCAGCCATACTCATAAGAGAATATTCAAATAGACCTTGGTTATCTGTTTTGAAATGAATTTCTCCGCCTTCTACTAATACTTCTTCGTAATTACGTAAAAATGTTTTATACGTTAAACGACGCTTCGTATGACGTTTCTTTGGCCATGGATCTGAGAAGTTTAAATAAACGCGATCAATTTCACCTTTCGCAAAGAAAACTGTTAAATCTTCAGCATCTTTATTAATTAACTTTAAGTTTGGTAATTCTTCTTCAATTAATTTATCAAGTGCATCTACAACAACACTTGTGAATTTTTCAATTCCAATATAATTAATATGTGGATTCGCTTTTGCCATATCATACATGAAGCGGCCACGACCTGTACCTACTTCAATGTGAATTGGTTGTTCGTTTCCAAATACTTCTTTCCAGCTACCAGCGCGCTCCTCTGGGTTTCCGATTACGATATGTGAATATTCATTAATTCGATCCATTGCATACGGTTTATGTCTTAAACGCATAGATGTTTCCCTCTCTTTACATAGCTATTTTAAAGGAATAATTCCTTCTTTCTTTTTTTATCAATCTACCAAACAAAAAACCAAGTACGTACGAGCACTCGGTCCGTTTCTTTCAAGTATAAGATGTACCATTTTGATAAAAACTACATACAGCATTAAACATTCCATGACGAAACAGCTTTTTCTCTTACATTTGAAGAGAAAAACAATCGAAAGGATGATCCGTTCATGCCAATTAATCAACAACATCAATTAGAAGTGCTGAAAGATATTTTAGTCAACCACCAAAGTGATTGTTGCGGGACAGTTTCAGAATGCGAGCAATTAGAGCGCCTCATTCAATCGTTACTCGCAAACGATAATATAAGTAGTGACGCTAAAGCAATGCTAAACGATGTATATTCTTATAGTCAATCGGGTAAATCTTCCTCTAATTTGGACAACCATATTTCCAATAATCAAGAACAACTTACTCAGTGGATTGCTGGAATGGACAATTTTTCTTAAGTATTATTCTGAAGCAAGTAGTTGCTGTAAATATTGATGCCAATATTCAGCTTCTGCTTGCTGCTTTTTTGTTGTGTGCCATTGAATAGACAAAATCGTTTGTGCTATCACATACCATCTCATACGCCTAAGCAGCGATTCATCCATTTCAATATCATAATAACCGAGCCACTCACTCCACTCCTGGCGCGGAATGTACCAATATAATAACATACCGAGGTCTAGAGCTGGGTCAGCAATTACAGCTCCATCCCAATCAATTAAAAACAACTCATCTTCATCCGACAATAGCCAGTTGTTATGGTTTACATCACAATGGCATACAACGAATTCATTGTATTCAATAGCTTTTAATGAATCCATTAAATATTGAAGGCCTTGCTGAATTGTTTCATCATCCCTTATATCTCCTCTTAAAACAAGTTGCAGCTGTTGTAATAACTCTTGTGCGTGAAGCGGCTGCTTCCCAAGTCTTTGAATCATCTGTACAAGCGCTTTAGAGGAGTGTATTTTCTTCAAAAGTTTCGCAACACGTTCTAGTTTCATATCCTCTGGCTCTAGCTTCTGTCCCGGAAGCCATTTTTGAGCAGAAATTACATCACCATTCGTTACCCTTCTTGTCCAAAGTAATTTTGGAACAATTCCTTCTGCTGACAATACCGCTAAAAAGGGCGATGTATTCCGCTTTAAAAATAACTTCTGTTGTCCGTTTTGCGCAATATATGCATCGCCCGTTACTCCACCAGCCGGTACAAGACTCCACTCTTTTCCTAATAATTGTTCCAACCATTCCATATTCATTACCCGTTAACAAATCCTTATCTTTTATAGTTATGAAAAGAAAAACCGCAACATTTCTACATATGTTGTGGATTCATATATTTTACTGTAAATGAAAAGAAAAATTAGCCTAAGCCAAAAATCCTCTATTTTATTTTACAAAACCTGTCATAGAATGACAACTTATCAAAATCGTCACCTTTGTCAATTCTACATTTATTACATTCTCATCGTCAAGTAGCGATTTGTCACATTATCGTCAATATATACGTGCTAATTGGAGCCAGCTTAAGTTCCTTTCCTCTAAATGAAGAAATTGGCTCTATTTTCGCTTCGTTTTCGTTTACTAACACATGCCACGTTGCTTCTTTCGGAAGCTGCACAGTTTTGGCTTCTAAACAGCTATTAAATAAGACGACAATCTCTTTCCACGGCCCAAACGATTCTGCATGCTCTAGATGATATGCAAGTACTTCTGTAGATGTTTGTAAAAAAGTCATATGTTTTTTTATAAGGTCTGCGTTTTGTAATCGGAATGCCCCATGCTCTTTACGAATCGCAATTAAACCTTTTATATAGTTAACGGTCTCTATCTCTTTCTCTTTTTGATCCCAATCTAATTGATTGATCTCATCATTTGCATTATAACTATTTTCATTTCCTTTCTTCGTACGATAAAACTCCTGCCCTGCGTGTAAGAAAGGAATGCCTTGTGAAAGAATAACCATCGCGCTCGCCAACAGGTGACGTTTTTTCAAAATCGCTTCTGATTCTTCATTACTGCGCACTAGTTTATCCCACATCGTCATATTATCATGACATTCTACATAGTTAATGCTTTGCGCCGGCTCTAGAAACAGCCCCGTTTCTTTCATACTTAAAAGACTTCCTGCTGCAATATACTGCAAATGGTTACAGTCTACATGCCCACCAAATGCAAAACCACGCTTATTTATATGAAATGTACTCCCTTTTATCCCATCACGAAATTGATCATTAAACTGCGCGATATGTGGCATTTTCTTCGCATTATTTAACGTTGCTTTTTCTTTGGCAGGAAGCGGTGTTTGTAAATCCCATCCTTCCCCTAATAACAAAGCATCTCGTTTTATGTTTCGCACTTCTTTTTCTATCATATTCATTGTATCAACATCTAAAATTCCCATTAAGTCGAATCGGAATCCATCGACATTGTATTCAGTAAGCCAATATAAAATAGACTCTACAATGAATTTCCTCATCATTTTCCGTTCAGATGCTATATCATTTCCAACTCCCGTCCCATTAGAAGGCATACCATCTTCACCATGACGAAAATAATATCCTGGAACAAGCTTCTCAAATGATGATAGCTCTCTTTCATAAACATGATTATATACAACATCTATAATCACCCTAATACCTTGTTCATGAAATGTTTCGATTAGTTGTTTACACTCAACTATCCTGTTATACGGATCAGAGGGGTTTGTAGCATAAAATCCTGTTGGTGCATTGTAATATAATGGATTATATCCCCAATTATAGGCGGATGAAGGATTCGCCTCATCTACACCACCGAAACAATATAAAGGTAATAGTTCAACATGTGTAACACCTAAATCTTTTATATGAGACAACCCTGTTAACGCCCCGTTCCGTCCTGTTGTTCCATCCTCCATCAATCCTTTATATGTTCCCTTTTGAATTACTCCACTATTTTGATGTATAGTCGCATCACGAATATGCAGTTCATACAATATGGCATCTGTCATTGATTGTAATGTTGGTAATCCCTCTCGTCTTGTTACATTCGTTTTTTCTAAATCGATAACAACACCGTGTTTTCCGTTTACCGTCACCGACTTTGCATAAGGATCCACAGCTTCGTTCCATATTAAATTAATACAAACAAGAAATGTATAGCGTGCTCCGTCTAAATCACCTTGTAATGTTTGAATCCAAACTCCGTTTTCTCCCCTGTACATTTCATGATCGATATATTCTTTATCACTCTTATAAATTCTTACTTTCGCAAGCCTTGCAGTTGGGGCCCATACTTTAAATGTCGTTTCTTCTTTTTGATACACAGCACCTAAATCTGTACCTTCGTAATAATACTTTTCATCGAAAATTGTCGTTCGAATAACAGCACCTATTTGTAAATCAGTTTCTTCATTCCGTTCATCTCGTACTGTATAATACTTCCCCACATCTAGCGGCTCTTCTATAAAGCACTCATACTTCGTTGCATCTGGAAGCGCAATAGTATGAGCAATCGGTAAATCTTTCACATTACTTCCTTCTTGCAAACGAAATGTCCGACTTGTTCCATACGCATGTGGGAGCAAAATTGTAATTTTATTCATTTCATCTAAATAGGCATCAAATGGACGTTTTACTTTCAACATAAAAAAATCACCATCATTCTCAAAGTTAAAATAAAGTGAAACTTTAATGAGCGAGAAAACTTTTCGATCCTCACTTATTATTAGCCTTCACCAATTAGGCGAGATAAAATGAGCTGCAAATGATAAGACTTTTCTTATCAACAAGACTCTATACAGTAACTCCATTCTTCTCTATAGTATATTCACCTGCATAAAAAACGTTTTCAACATTCTATTTTTGTAATTTTATTTCAGCAATCGATTTATACTTCGGGGTTTCTTTCACGTGGGATTCGTATAAAGTAATTGTATCTGCTTGAAATGATATTTTAGGCACTTCTTTTATAAGTTCTAAATCGAACTTTTCTTCTCCTATCCATTTACGAGCAACGGTAATATGCGGGTGATACGGGCGTGTTTCTAGAGAAAATCCATTTTCTTCACAAATGGCATGTATTTGCTTTTGCAACTGAAACAAATCGTGATTTTCACTTACCTTCGCCCAAAAAATACGGGGCTGATCTTCCCTACCAAACGTTGAAAAACCTTGTAACGTGAACGATAGTTCTTTTGTTTCTGCAATTGTTTGTAATCCATTCTTTATTCCCTCTAACTGTTCCTCCGTTGCACTCCCTAAAAATGAAAGGGTAATATGATAGTCTTCTTTATGTACCCATGAACGAAATTGCAATTCCTCTTGCATGTCCTCTTTATAGTTAGACAGCATTTCTTTTATATGATTCGGTAACGTAATTGCGACAAAATAATGCAGTTCCATGTACATCTTCTCCTTCTTTCTATTGTTGCTTTTCTTTCTTATCTCATTCAGGTAAAAAGAAGCCGCTCTCCAAAATAGAGAGCGGACATTATTTATATATCCATTACTTCGCTAATTCATGAATTGCTTGCGCGTAAATTGCTGTTGCTTTTAATAAGTCTTCAATTTCGATATACTCATCTTTTTGATGCGCAAGTTCTTCTTTTCCAGGGAACAGCGGGCCAAATGCCACACCAGCTTTTAATGAACGAGCATAAGTACCGCCGCCGATTGCTAATAGTTCTGGTTTTTCACCCGTTTGTTCTTCATACACACGTTGTAACGTACGGATTAATACGTGATTTTTATCGACGTGATGTGGGCGAGAATTAGAATAGTCAGCCACTTCAAAACCATGCGTACCAACATATTCTTTCAACTTCACAATTGTTTCTTCAAAGTTAGTTGTAACTGGGTAACGTACGTTTAGCCCTAAGTTACCACCGTTTTCTTTCGTATAAGAAATGCGACCGACATTCACTGTTAACGGACCGCTAATTTCATCTTTATAAGCAATAGTAGCTTTTTCACCAAAAATATCACCAGTAAATGTTTCTGTTGCAAATGTCGCAAATGCAGTTGCTTTTCCATCAAGTGAAACTGTAGTTAAGAAGTTTGCTAATAATAAACCTGCATTTTCTCCTTTTTCAGGAGTAGATCCGTGCGCTGAAATTCCTTCTATTTGCAACTTCACTGTATTTCCTTCTATAGTCGATTTCCCTATTTTTTTAGCAGTTTGTAAATACTCTTCATATGCTACTGTAAGTGCATTTACATCTTCTCCTGTAATAACCGCTTCTGCAAAATCAGGGACCATATTTAAACGGCGCCCTGAATCAAATGAAACAAGTTCATATGTACCTTTTTTCTCTTCACTACCATTTTGCACAACTTGTATATCAGAAATTCCTTTTTCTGCATTAATAATTGGAAAGTCTGCATCTGGTGCAAAACCAATCGTTGGCATTTCTTCATTTTTAAAGTAGTGATCTACACATTTCCAATTGCTTTCCTCATCTGTTCCTATAATCATACGAACACGTTTTGAAAGAGGTAAGTCTAATTCTTTCACAATTTTCATCGCATAATATGCTGCCATCGTTGGACCTTTATCGTCAATTGCACCACGCGCAAAAATCTTTCCGTCGCGAATATCTGCACTATATGCAGGAGTTGTCCAGCCATCTCCTTCTGGTACAACGTCAACGTGACAAAGAATACCTACTAACTCTTCTCCTTGTCCCATTTCAAGATGACCTGCATATCCTTCTAAATTTTTAGAAGTAAAACCTTCATTTTCTCCTTTATGTAACATGAAAGATAAAGCTTTTTCTACACCTTCACCGAATGGTGCGCCCTCTTTCGCTGACTCTTCTTCCCATACACTTTTAATTTGTAAAAATTGTTGTGTATCACGAATTAAGTCATCTTTTCGTTTTGCAACTTCTTCTGTCCAATTAATTGCTGACATCACGCATCCATCCTTCACTATATTGTTTCTTTCATCATAACAAACCGAAATCTCTTATGCCATACACGAAAATCAAATACCGAACAATTGTAATATTTCAGATATTTCTCATTAGTTTTTCTTTTATTTTTCTAAAAAAATTTGCAGGAATTTGGCGTTTTACGTAGAATTTTATGTGTTAGTTGACTGACCATATATACAATGTCAACTACCAATATTTTTCTATATGAATATTTGTTAAATTTCTGTAAAATTTAAGTAGATTAAAGCATGAATTTTATCATGTAGAGTACAATGGTAGTAACGACCTTCTTTCCTGAATGGGGTCAAAAAAACTAGTAGAGGAGTGGTTTTCTCTTGAAACCTACAACTACTCGTATGCTAACACGCATTAAATCAATTTATATGTACATCAATGAAAACGGAACGGTAACGACGAAAGACCTTGTAGATGAGTTCGGGATCACACCGCGAACGATACAACGTGATCTAAATGTGTTGCAGTTTAATGAACTCGTGTATAGCCCTTGCCGCGGTAAGTGGACAACAACAGGAAAGAAAGTGAGAATGACCTCATAACGAAAAATAATTGTATGGTAAATAAATACATACCCCTTTCTAATAATTAGAAAGGGGTCTTTTCTGCGCCTATAAAGGTACTACTTTTCAGTATCTACTTGATATGTTTTTAACATTTCTACTTCTTCATCTGTTAGCTCTCGGTATTGTCCAAGTTCTAGTTCCTCATCTAATACTAACGGACCCATCTCTGTTCTCTTTAGGTAGACTACTTTTTTCCCTACCGCTTCAAACATACGCTTCACTTGATGGAATTTCCCTTCCGTAATCACAAGCTCAATTTCAGAAATATCATCGCTTTTCAATATTGTAAGTGCACCTGGCTTTGTTTCATAGCCATCGTCTAAAATAACACCTTTAGCAAACTCTTTTACATCCTCTTCTGTTACTACTCCTGCAACGTGTGCATAATATTTTTTCGGCACATGCTTTTTCGGAGATAATAATTGATGCGATAACTTCCCATCATTTGTTATCAATAAGAAACCTTCCGTATCGATATCAAGTCGTCCAACTGGGAACGGATCAAAGATAGCATCTTCTAATTCTAATAAATCTATTACTGTTTCATGATTATCATCTTCCGTCGCTGAAATAACACCTTGTGGTTTATGCATCATTAAGTAAACAAACTCTTTGTATTCCACAACTTCACCGTGAATCATAACTTCTTGCTCTTCTACATTTACATGAACTTTTGCATCTTTTACTGGCGTTCCATCAATTTTCACAACGCCATCTTTCAATAATTTCTTTACTTCTTTTCTACTTCCATATCCCATATTCGCTAATAATTTATCTAATCTCACGTTTTTCACCTTCTTTATTTATCATAGAAAAGGGGACGTAATTACGCCCCTCTTGATTTCAACTTTATTTTAAATCTACTACCAAGTTTACGTTGAATTTTATCTAATGCTTCTCCGCCAAATACTCTTTCAAGTACTCCTGTGCGAATTGCTAACAATCCATAAACAAAACCGCCAATACCTGCACAAATCGCAACTGTTATAAGAGCACCAATACGGCCATCAGGCGAAATCATGAAGGATAGAATCCATTGTGATAGTTTTACAGTAACGACCATTATAAGTGTCAGTACTGCAATTTGGAATGTTCTTTTATATACAACACCGAATGAATAGTGTGCGTATTTTTTAATTTGTTGATTTGTGTACCAAACAGAAGCTAAGAAACCAACTGCTGTCGCTAGAATTGCTCCTACTGTACCGAAATAACGAATAAAGATTACGTTACATACAAATTTCAAAATAACGCCCATTATAAGCGCAATAATCGCATGCTTCTGCTGGTTAATACCTTGCAGGATTGCCGCTGTTACTGTAAATAAAGCGAATAACAACGCAACTGGTGCATACCACATTAATACTTGTCCACCTAGTGGATCTGAATCGTAAAACGCAGTATAAATTGGATATGCCAGTGAAGAAATACCGACAACTGCTGGCAATGTTAAAAACATATTCGCCTGGAATGTTTGTGTAATTTGTAATTTCAAATAGCGGTATTGTTTTTCAGTAAATGATTTTGTAATTGCTGGTACAAGCGTTAAACTAAACGCTGTCGCAAGTGATACAGGAATCATAATTAACTTATGCGTCCACATTGTGAAAATACCGAGGGCTCGCTCTGCGATATCACCTTGACCAATCGCCTGCATAATTGAGTTAAATGTCAATGTATCAATTTGTTGATATAAAGGAATTGTTAACCCAATTACAACGTAAGGAATCGCATATGCAAATAATTCTTTAAACAATTGAACGGTGCTTACTGTTGACTCTGGTACAGTTTGTTCAATTAAATATTGATCCAAATATTTTTTACGTTTTAACCAGTACCAAATTAACACTCCGAGTGCTCCAACCGCTGAAACGAACGCAGCAAATGTCGCTACTCCAACTGCTGTTGCAACTGTACCGCCAAGTACTTTAATAACGATAAAACTACCTGCTAATAAAAAGACGATACGAATAATTTGTTCAATAATTTGTGAAACGGTAGTTGGTCCCATAGACTGGTGACCTTGGAAATAACCACGAATTAAACTCGCTGCTGGTACAACAATAAGTGCGAAACTTACAAGACGAATGATCGTCGTAACTTCTCCTACATTATTGTGTATACTTTGTTTACCAAGCATCGCTTCTGCAAACAATGGCGCCGTCATGTACAGTACTAGGAACGAAAGAACTCCTGTTACTATCATCATAACCATTCCCGAGCGGAACATTCTCCGGCTCGTTTTATAATCGCCAAGCGCATTATATTTGGAAACAAATTTTGAAACAGCAAGTGGCACACCTGCCGTTGCGATACTTAAAAAGATCGTATATGGAATGTATCCATATGTATAGAGCGTTCCGCCTTCTGTTCCTACTAATGCATGAAACGGAAAGACGTAAATCATGCCTAAGAACTTTACTAAAAATGTCCCTAGCGTAACAATAAGCGTTCCGCGCAGAAATTTCGAATCGGACATACAAAAATCCTCCTACATCTACATAAAGTGAAACTATAATTAGTTGGAGACTTCTCTCCTACTCCTTATTAGTTGAACCATTCGAGCATTTACAGGCTAACAAACTCCCTATTTACTTCTCCTAAATCTTGAGGTTTTAGTCTTATCACCTACAAATGGCAGGATAGTACTGAACTCTAACTTTTGTATTGTACCACAATTCTCTCATTAAGCAGTACTTCACTCTATTTTTCTTTTAAGGGAAAACATGCTATTCTTTTAGGCAGGAAATGTAGAAAATGAGGTCGATATATTATGCATTATGATGTTATTGTCATCGGCGGCGGTCCTTCTGGGCTAATGGCTGCAATCGGTGCTGCAGAAGAAGGCGCAAGCGTCTTACTTCTTGATAAAGGAAATAAACTAGGGCGTAAACTTGCAATTTCAGGTGGCGGCCGTTGTAACGTAACGAACCGTCTACCACTTGATGAGATCGTTAAACATATACCAGGAAATGGCCGCTTCTTATACAGCGCTTTTTCTATTTTCAATAATGAAGATATTATTACATTCTTCGAAAATCTCGGTGTAAAACTGAAAGAAGAAGATCATGGTCGCATGTTCCCTGTATCAAATAAAGCACAATCGGTAGTAGACGCACTTTTAACACGATTAAAAGACTTAGGTGTAAAAATCCGTACGAATACACCCGTTGAAACGATTGAATATGAGAATGGTCAAACGAAAGCAGTTGTACTACAAACTGGCGAAGTGTTAGAAACAAATCACGTCGTTATCGCTGTTGGTGGAAAATCTGTTCCTCAAACTGGATCTACTGGAGACGGATATGCTTGGGCTAAAAAAGCCGGGCATACAATTACAGAATTATTCCCAACAGAAGTACCAATCCTTTCAAACGAACCATTTATTCTTGATCGCTCCTTACAAGGTCTAGCTTTACGCGATGTAAACTTAAGCGTATTAAACCCGAAAGGAAAAACTATTATTTCTCACAAAATGGACATGCTCTTCACTCATTTCGGCCTATCTGGTCCTGCTGCACTTCGCTGTAGTCAATTCGTCGTGAAAGCACTGAAAAAGTTCAAAACAAATACCATTCAAATGAGTATCGATGCATTGCCAGACGAAAATAGTGAACAACTATTCCAACGCATGCTGAAACAAATGAAAGAAGATCCGAAAAAAGGAATTAAAAACGTGTTAAAAGGTTATGTACCTGAGCGTTACTTCCTATTCTTATTAGAAAAAAATGAAATTGATGGCAGCGAACAAGCTGGACAAGTTTCTCACGAAAAGATTCGTGCACTTGTGAAAGACTTTAAAGAATTTACTGTGAATGTAAATGGTACGCAGTCAATTGAAAAAGCATTCGTGACTGGCGGCGGTGTATCCGTTAAAGAAATTAATCCGAAAGAAATGTCTTCTAAATTCACGAACGGCTTATATTTCTGTGGGGAAGTTCTTGATATTCACGGTTATACTGGTGGCTATAATATTACATCTGCTCTTGTTACTGGTAGAATTGCCGGAACAACAGCTGGAGAAAACGCGAAAATGCAATATTAAACCGAGAAACAGGGATTCCTGTTTCTTTTTTTATAAGTACATGAAATTATATCGGCGATTCTGTAAATATATCAGCGATTCTACTACTTATATAGGCGATTTTTCAAATATATCGACTTACCGACAAAAAACGCCAAATATCCCCTCCCCTTAACTTCCCATTGCTTTTTTGTTGCTTTATATACCTTAGTACCTTTATATTTTATATTGTTGAATATTTGAAAAAGGGTAAGGGGAAAACGTATGAGAAAAAAAGTCATGATGTCTTTAATGCTAATGACGTTTCTTTCTGCAGTAGAAGGAACGATTGTTAGTACAGCAATCCCTCGTATAACGAGTGATTTGTCAGGCGTCGAACTTGTTAGTTGGGTATATGCAATTTATATGCTTGCAACAGCTGTTTCGACTCCAATATACGGAAAGCTTGCTGATTTGTTTGGCCGTAAAAAAGTTTTACTTATCGGAGCTACAATCTTTTTAGTCGGTTCTGCACTTTGCGGAGTCGTTACATCGATGGAACAATTAATTTTCTTCCGCGCTCTTCAAGGTATCGGTGCTGGTGCTGTTATGCCGATTACAATGACAATTATTGGAGACTTATATAGCGAAGCGAAAGACCGCGCGAAAGCACAGGGCTGGATGAGTGCCGTTTGGGGTGTATCTGGTGTTATCGGACCGTTAGTAGGTGGATTTTTAGTTGACTCCCTATCTTGGCGTTATATTTTCTTCTTAAACGTTCCATTCGGCATTATCGCTTGCTTAATGATTGCCATTTACTACAAAGAATCTATTAAGCCCGCTAAACACCATATCGACTATCTTGGTGCAACAGTCTTCTCATTAAGTACGATCGCTCTACTATACGCATTATTAACAGGTAGCAGTAAGCAAAACTGGGGAGACATAACAATTATCGGCCTATTAATCTTCGCCGTCGTTTCATTCATTATTTTCTTATTCATCGAGAAAAAATCTCCGGAACCATTAATTCCGCTAGCACTTTTCTCTAACCGTACATTATCTACAATAAACATATTAACGCTTATTGCTGGCGCAATGATTATTAGTATTACAATGTACCTTCCAATTTGGAGCCAAGGTGTATTAGGAAAAAATGCAACGGAAGCCGGACTTATTTTAATGCCAATTCCTGTTATGTGGACATTTGGTGCTATCTTCTCTGGTAACTTAGTAGGCAAATTAAAAACGAAACAAATCATTTTACTTGGAGCTAGCATTTTATCAGTCGCTACGTTCTTATTATTTACATTATCAACACATTCACCATCGTTCCTTATTTATGTAGCAGTCGGATTATTTGGCTTAGGAATGGGGCTTGTGACACCGATTTACATGGTAACAATTCAAGCAGCTGTACCAGCTCATACACGCGGAACAGCCGTTGGTTTAAACACATTTATTAACACATTTAGTCAAACGTTAGGTGCTGCAATCTTTGGAACAATCTTCAATACGATGATTCACGCACGTGGCATTAAAAACCTTGATCTTGTATCTGGCGGACACGGCGGGGCTACAGCAAGTGTAGCAACTGAATCACAATCCGCATTAGCAGCAAGTGTACACGTCATTTATATGAGCACTTTCGTATTAGCAGTATGTACATTAATTATCGCTTGGCTTTTATTAAAGCCCGCTACACAAACAAGTGAGCAACAATAAAAAGGATGACCATTTTGGTCATCCTCTTTTTACTCTTCATTCTCCACAATATGTTTCAGCATGGATAATTTATTATCCCAAAAACGTTCATAATACGAGAGCCACTGTTGTAATTCTTCTAATGGTTCTGGATGCAAACGATATATCTTCTCTCTTCCGCTCTTTCTTCCGCTTACTAAATTCGCTTCTGAAAGAATATGAAGGTGTTTTACAACCGCAGTACGACTCATAGGAAAGTGATCCGTTATTTTGGAAATCGGTAACTCTTTATCACTTAATAACCGTATTACTTCTCGGCGGGTTGGGTCAGCAATTGCTTGAAATACATCATATTTTGCTGCTGATAAGGACACTTAGCCTTCGACAACCTTTTTCAGTTTTTCATTTACAATCGCTACCCAGCCGCCGCTCATTCTATCGCGAATAATAGAGCTCTTCGCATTCGCTTTCGGAAGAATTTCATCAGGATGTTTCCAGCCGCCGTGAATTAATGTAAATTCTGTTTTATTATCTCCTAGGTCTTTCAAATTAAATGAAACAACCCAGCCATCTGTATCCCATGAGAAAGATAGGTGGTTTGGCTCATCAATTTCTAGCACTTTACATGGTGATGGCCCAAATGGTGATTGCACATGAAATTCATGTCCTACCTTTAATTCGAAATCATTTGGCATAAACCATGATGCAATCCCCTCTGCAGTCGATACTACATTCCATACTTTTTGAATAGACGCGTTAAAAACGATCGTTTGTTTAATATCAGTTAATGTATTTTGTTGTTCCATTTTCATTCTCCTTTATTCAGCACTCAAATATAACACCTTTTGGTTTCATTTAGATAATATAACACCTTTTAGTTTCATGTCAAAGCTAATTCTTTTTTACTGTTGAGAAATTCTCAACATTTTTTCAACAGGACAAACACCCTCTGCACATTTCCTCATAATATACTCACAAAGGCAACAAAAAATAAAAACTTCTCTCAACATGAAACTCCATCATTCATCTTGAAAGAAGCGCCTTACGTATATCATGCGTATTTCGTCTCTCCTCCTTCCCTCAGGGACACTACGCGGGATATGAAAAATCAGAAGGAATATGCCCACCATTTGAGTAGGTAGTTATTTCTCTTCTCCTCAACATTTCCTTAGGAGCGAAATGACTACCGACTCACTTTTTTCAAACAAAATAAAAAGGGGTTGAACGCTATGTTCTATTGCATTAACTGCTCTGATATTCACCATGAAAAACATCCGAATGATAAAGTATTCAAAAATGGTTTTTATATTGATCCATTTTTAGGTGATCGTTATCACCTTGGTATGTGTAAAGATGCCCAAAATCATGAGACAGGGGAGCCTCTTTTAACGACAAAGAAATTAGGCATAACCCAATCTATTATGAACGTATTACCGACACATGTTGTCCCAACATAAAGCATAAAAAAGAGCTGGCTCATCCAGCTCTTTTTTATGCTTTATAAACGATCATTGCTGAAAAACAATAAATTTGGTTTTCGTCATCGTTAATAGAAACACCGACTTGGTACTTAATATCTACAAAGTTGCTATCATCAATCTTTTTCAAAAACACATTCACAGCGTCTTCTAAGTCTTTTTCGTGACTTTCATCAAACACTTTCACACGAATCATGTTAACACCATCCTAGATCGCAGCCCTCCGCCGCTTGATTATTGCCACGGTGCGTATCTATGATGCGATAAAACTTTCCATTCTCATATATATATCCGTCTTCTAACACATATTTTTTATCTTCAGTATAGACATAAAACTTACCTATCATAAATTTACTCGTATATAATTCCAAATAATTTGGTCTAAATTTAGCTACAACTTTATTTGTAATATCAATTTTTATTGTGCGCCCCACCTTCTCTCCCTCCTTTGCAAAGAACGGATTTAGGTATATTGTATTAGCGCTTTTACATTTTATGCTTAAAAATAAGTGGATATGCCTTCTTTCTCACCTGTACTATTTTTCTAAAAAAATCACTATAAAGTGAAACTTTAATCAGTGGGGGGGTTTTATTCATCCCCCACTGATTATCAGCCCTCACCAATCGGGCTGCCCGTTAATGCGGGATAAATAAGATCTAAAAAAAACATAAAAAAAAAAGCGCTTTACATTATTGACTCGAATATAAATATTATGTTATTATATAAAATTTGACATTTTTACATACGTATGCTATCATTAAAAGTGGTTACCACATATGGAGGTGGATGATTTGTTTCAAATTGGTGATAAAATCGTTTATCCAATGCACGGTGCAGGAATCATCGAAGCAATTGAAGAGAAAGAAATATTAGGTACTTCACGTCAATATTGTGTGATACGCATCATTAGTAAAGATATGCAAGTAATGCTTCCGATGGATCAATTAAAAAAATCAGGTATTCGTTATATCGTTGATCGAGGTACGTTAGATGATATACTTCTTGAATTTCAAAACGGGGAGTCAGACCCATCACTCTCATGGAAACAAAGATATACAATGAATATGGAAAAAATGAAAAACGGCAATCTGCTAGATAGTGCAGAAGTTGTTCGTGATTTACTTCGCCGCAATAAAGAGAGAACTTTAAATGCGAGCGAAAAACAAATGCTAGATAACGCCCGAAAAATGATGATTAGTGAAGTTGCACTCGTACAAAATGTTTCTGAACATCAAGCAACAGAATATCTTCAAGATACAATTAATCACTAAATTTAAAATAGCTGGCCGCTATTTTTTTTGTAAAAAAGGACGAAGAGTTTTATCTCTTCGTCCTTTTATATTACCCACGCCCAGCTTGAAACGATGGATATAACGTCATTCCACCATCTGCAAATAGCGTAATTCCCGTTACATAACTCGCCTCTGAAGAAGCAAGCCAAGTTGCTACTGCTGCAATTTCTTCAGGTTTTCCAATATAGCCCATCGGTATCATACTTTCTACGTCAGCCCGCTTTTTAGGATTAGCAAACTTTTCGGCATTAATTGGCGTATTAATTGCACCTGGTCCAATATTATTTACTCGAATACCTTTTGGCGCATATTCCATCGCTAACGTTTCTGTCATCAGTTTAATGCCACCCTTACTTGCTGCATAGTGTACAAATAGTGGCCACGGAATTTTCTCATGAACACTAGACATATTAATGACAGACCCTTTAATATCATGTTCTACAAAATATTTAATCGCTTCACGACTTCCTAAAAAAGCACCTGTTAAATTTGTATTAATTACCCTATTCCAATCTTCAAGCGGCATTTCATGCGACGGTACCGCGTTTTCTATCCCTGCATTATTAATCATAACGTCAAGCGTACCAAACTCTTTCACAGCAGATTGAATGAGATTCACAACATCTGATTCGACGGTTACATCACCTTTTACAGCAATCGCTTCGCCGCCCACCTTTTTAATTTCTTCTAACACATCATTCGCTTCTGATTCTCGTGAGCGATAATTAATAACCACTTTCGCTTTTTCCTTAGCAAACCTCACTCCCATCGCTCTTCCGAGACCAGTTGCTGATCCTGTAATAACGACAACTTTCCCTGCTAAATCACTATACATTTCCATACCTCCTTTAACTTTTGGCTATACCTAACATAATTCCGGCTGCGATAATAAAAACGATACCGACAACGATACCCGTTAATTGACGTTTCGTTTTCTTTTCACCTAATATAAGAATCCCACCAAGCGTGGAAATAATAATCCCCATTTGCGATAGCGAGAAACTTGTTGCGACTCCAACTCGCGGCTGCGAAATGAATAAAAACATATTTCCAGCTGCCCAAATTAATCCTGGGATAATATTTCGAATTGCATATTTATTAAATGGATGATGTTTAAAGGTAAGCAAAATCCCACCTAACACCATACCAACTGCTTGTGGCAACAAAGCCGACCAACCATCTACGTTAAATAACCTAATCACTACTACGTAAACTAAATAACCGACTGTTGAAATTAATAAAATTACGATACCTCTTTTAAAGTTTGCTGCTTGCTCTGCATTTTTTTCTTCTTCACTTTGAAGCGATGTTAAAATAACACCGATAATAATACAAACGAGTGCTAGAATCCCAAGGACGACCGATATTGTCGTGGACCATTCATGAAATACGATAACGCCAAATAAAGTCGTCGCGACTAATTGAAGTCCTGTTGAAATTGGCATCGTCCTCGAAACACCCATTAAATCAATACTTTTCAATTGATTCGCCTGACCAAGCGCCCAAAATAAACCTGACACAACTCCAACTCCAATAACGGTAGGTGTTAATACTGGCTTCATAAAAATATAAACAACAATTGAGAAAATAAGTGCTCCAAACGTTGTTCCGAGCGTTTGACTATACGGTCCCCCGCCCAGTTTTACGTTAAATAACACAATACTTCCCCAAAATATAGCTGGTAAAATCGCTAAAAATATATCCATCACTCATTACCTTTCTTTACTAAACGCCATAGGTTATCACTCTAAGTCGTTAGAGTGAGCTTTTATTTTTTCTTTTTCCCGTTCACAAACTTTTTCTACAATAGCGCCAGAAACATTCTTTTCTCGCTCCACTTTCTTTATCTTTACGTGATCTAAACGATCTTCCAAAGTAAGCGTAACTTTGTCATTCGGCGGATTATGCGCTCCTTGAAATGTAAGAAATTGTAGCGTCACTTCATATCTAGGAACGAACTCACCTTTCTTGCCGAGACGTTTTATATTTATAACTGAAGCACATTCATATTGGTCTTCTGTCACTTGTCTAATAACTGAATAGTACCTATTTGATAATGCACTCTCTAAAAGCTGTTCTCTTGATTCTTTCGCGAAAGAATCAATTGGAGAAGAGAAAAAGGCCACACATAGCATTGTGATAACTACACATATTTTTTTCATAGTTCCCTCCTTGTTCTATAGATTAGTGTTCTCAAAACTGCCATAAAAAAACGACTTTCCCTATGTAGGAAAGTCGTTTTAATGAATCCAATATTAACCACCACTCACTGGTGGAATTAGTGCAACAACATCACCAGATTGGACTCTGTCATCTTCATTTGCGTATTCTTCATTAATCGCAACCATAATTGGCTCTGAAACTGGTACATTATATTCGTTCGCAACAACATCTTTTAACTGTGCAACTGTAATATTTTCTTTCTCTATTTGTAATTCACTTGCCCCTGCTTCTTCTTGCAAGTGCGCAAATAACAATACTCGAATCATACTTATAGCTCCTTCCCAGGCTCTCCCGCCGGATATGGTGTTTTTTCTAATTGATCACCAATCCATGAGTCACCATCTTCCCAAAACTCCTTTTTCCAAATCGGAACAATTTGTTTTATGCGTTCCATAATATATTCGTTCGCTTCATAAGCCGCTTTACGGTGTGGTGTTGAAACAGCAACAACAACCGCTATATCAGAAATTTGCAACGTACCGATGCGATGTGTAATGGCAACATATGTACCTGGCCATTTCTCTTTCACTTCCAGGCCAATTTTCTCTAGCATCTTTTCTGCCATCGTCTTATAAGCAACATACTCTAAGTATAATGTACGACGCCCTTTCGTAAACTCTCTAACCGTTCCAATAAATGTTGTAACAGCACCGCATTCACGTCGAATTACTTTCTTCGTTACCTCTTCAATCGAGATTTCTGTGTCAATTACTTCATAATATGTCTTTATCATTTCGCACTCCTAACCGTTTGTAAAAACCAGTCTATGTACAGCTCTTCTTCTGTTATATGAAATACTTTATATTCTTCTCGTATATTTGCCGGAACATCATACCACGTAATAACCGCCACTATATTTTCCACTTTATGTAAAATCTCAACGTCTTCCGCAGAACGAAGTAACACTACTTTCGAGTAATTCTCTTTTTTATAGCCCTCTATTAAAATTGTATCCACTTCAAAAAACTCATATAAGCGAATAATTTCTTGCAAAGACCATTTCTTTCTTAGTGAAGAAAGTGAAAGCAATCCAGCACCTTCTACACTACTTACGACAGCACCAGCTTTACGGTGTCTTTCGCTATCTTTTTGCGCTACTTCTGGAAAGCCTCCGTGCCCGTGATGTTTAATTGTAGCAACTTTCATTTCACTTTCAGCTACTGCATGCACAATTTTCTCTACAAGTGTCGTTTTTCCGCTATTTTGATATCCTACTATTTGTAAGATTGAAGGGGCTTTGCCCATGGCCAATCACATCCCTCAGAGTGCTCTAACAATAATACGGACACTTTCATTCCGGTCTCAAATCCTCTCGTTCCTCCAGGTAACACGATAAAAGCATTCGCATCTGCAAGTGAAGATACCGCACTCGATTTATCTAAACCAACCGGCATCGCTTGTAATGCCCCGTTCACAATTGTTACGTTCGCTCTTACGAAACGAGTAAATGGATTTGGCTTTGGAAAATCTTTTTGTAAAATAGCAACCGCTCTATATACGTGAGGTTCCTTCGCATACAAATACGTTTTTATAATTGGATGCACAAATAATTCAAAGCCTACATAACAAGCAGACGGATTTCCTGATAAACCGAAGAGTAACTTTCCATCAACTTCAGCTACTGTCGTTACACTTCCAGGCCTCATGGCTATCTTATTAAAGAGTACATTCGCCTGTAACCTTTCATAAATAGCTGGTAAGTAGTCATAATCTCCTACTGATACACCACCTGTTGTAATTAAAATGTCGACCTCATCCATCGCTGATTGAACAGCTGTAAAACATGCATCTAACTCATCCGCGAGTTTACCATAATAACGAACTTTCCCGCCAGCTTTCATAATTTGAGCTGCGATCATATACGAGTTACTATTTCTAATTTTCCCCGGTTCTAAAGGCTCATGTACTTCTAATAATTCACTTCCTGTCGTTACAATACCGACAATAGGCTGTTTTATAACTTTCACAGTACTATATCCAAACGTTGCTAGTAGGGCCGCAACTCCAGGGTTAATTGCAACACCTTTCTTAACGAGAACTTGATTTTGTTTAATATCTTCTCCTTTAATCGACACATTGTCACCGTTATTAAAAGAGCGTTTTAACTTCATATATGTTTTCCCGTTCTTCTCAAACCCTTCTGTCAGCTCTAGCATTACGACTGCATTGCAATCTTCTGGAATAGCTGCTCCTGTCATAATACGAACCGCTTCAAAAGCGCCTACTTCTTCTAAAAAAACAGAACCCGCCCCGATTTCTCCTATTACTTCAAATTCAACTGGATTCTCTTGAGTTGCTTCTTTCGTATCTTCTGCTCGAATGGCGAAACCATCGTAAGGAGAACGATCAAAATGAGGAACGTCATGATCAGACACAACATCCTCCCCAAGAATTCTCCCGTAACTTTCCGTAATAGAAATTTCTTCTACTTCACCATGCTTTGCATATTTCATTACCCGTTCTACTGCCTCAGCAACTTGAATTGGAATTCGTTTTTCTACCATCGTTTCTCACCTCATATTTGCAATTTTTTTTATCTCGATTAAACTTTATATATTAAATAGAAATTACTTCAAGGAGGAATTCCATGTCTTCATTCACACACTTTAATGACCAAGGACGCGCAAAAATGGTTGATATAAGCGACAAAAAAGCAACCGTTCGAACAGCAATTGCGTGCTCTAGCATTGTCGTTACGAAAGAAATTTACGATAAAATCTCCCACAATGAAATTGGGAAAGGTGACGTATTAGCAGTTGCGCAAATCGCAGGCATTATGGCTGCGAAACGAACTTCTGATATTATCCCAATGTGCCATCCTTTACTATTAAAAGGTGTTGACGTTTCTTTCGATTGGAAACAATCAGAAGAACAATATCGTTTACTCATTGAAGTAAAAGTTAAAACAGAAGGTAGCACCGGTGTTGAAATGGAAGCTTTAACAGCTGCTTCGGCTACCGCTCTTACTGTGTATGATATGTGTAAAGCTGTCGATAAAGGTATGATTATCGGCGAAACGTACTTACTTGAAAAAACAGGTGGAAAAAGTGGAGATTATACGAGAAATTCATAATCCTTTCTCCGTTGAACCTAAAGGATTTCCTTTAGGTTCAACCTATATATCTTGCATATAAACTTTTCGCTACATTTATATCATTCGTCCCATGAATGAACGCTCTGCCATCTGTAAATAAAACAAAACGATATTCTTCTACCGGAAACGATAATAAATAAGGTGTCGCCTTTATCTCTACGCTTCTTTGTAAGCGCTTTTTAATTTCTTCTAAATTAAAATTCTTCCGCACACCTGGACGAATTTGCACTGTATTTCGCCCACATAACACTTCTGTTTTCGTTTGTGCTTCAAATGTTAAACTTGGATATGTACGTAACCTTCCGCAAGATAAACAAGAATCTTTTTTCTGCCTATTCACTTTAAATGCCATCTGTTGATTATTCCAAAGATCGAACGATAACATCGTTTCACGAAGCGCCCCGTAATCTTCTACTAATATTTTCAGCGCTTCCGTAGTTTGATGCGCAACTACTAATTGTACTGCCGGTTGTATAATACCAGCTGTGTCACAGGTTGCTCCGCTCGCCGGATGCTCCATTAAACAGCGAAAACACGGTGTTTTCCCTGGTAAAATTGTATACGTTACTCCGTAGCTTCCAACGCACCCACCATATATCCACGGAATATTATACTTTTGTGAAATATCATTAATAAGAAGACGCGTTTCAAAATTATCTGTCGCATCTAATATTAAATCTACATCACGTACTAACTCTTCCATTTCTTGCACCGTTACATCCGTCACAGCAGGATTTATTTCCACCTCAGAATTAATCGCTTTTAAATGCTCTGCTGCCGCTACCGCCTTTGGTTTATACTGTTTTGCATCTTCTTCTGTATATAGTTGTTGTCTTTGTAAATTACTCCATTCTACATAATCACGATCAGCAATCGTTACTTTTCCAACACCTGCTCTAACAATCGCTTCTGCATTTGCCGCACCGAGAGCACCAGCACCAATAATAAGCACATGCTTCTCTCTTATTTTTTTCTGTCCTTCTTCTCCAACACCAGAAAATAATATTTGTCTTGAATATCGCTCCTGCATACGATAGCCCCCTTTCTTATCCTCCTATATAAGACATTTCGATTTTCGGACGATTTTTTGCACTTTCTTCTGTCCGTTCATCCGAATACCTATCTTTTCTATTCATCCATACATCTTGTATAACACTTAATAACTCCTCATCCGAAAAATCTCCTCTAAGAAGTTCTCTTACATCCAAACCCTCTGTCGCAAATAAGCACGTATAAAACTTTCCATCTGCCGAAATTCTCGCCCTCGTACAAGAGGAACAAAATGACTCAGAAACAGATGTAATAAAACCAACTTCAACATTTGTTCCAACGTATCGATATCGCTTCGCAACTTCACCAAAGTAATGTGCTTCAGCTGGCTCAAGCGGATACACCTTATGAATCATCTCAATCAATTCTCGTTTTGTAACAACTTGATCAAAATTCCACCCATTTGTACTACCAACATCCATAAACTCAATAAACCTAAGCGTGATTCCTTGCTCTTTAAAATACGCAGCCATCGGAAGTATTTGATGATCGTTCATCCCTTTTTTCACAACCATATTTACCTTTACTGCCAGCCCCGCCTCTTTAGCTGCTATAATTCCCTTAATCACAGGTTTTGTATTAATATTTCGACCATTAATATTCCTAAATATGTCGTCATCTATCGCATCTAAACTAACATTCACTCTATGTAATCCAGCTTCTTTTAATGCCTTCGCTTGTTTCGTTAAATGGATAGCATTTGTCGTTAACCCTATATCTATTAGCCCATCAATTTTCACAAGACGTGCAATAAGTTTTGTTAAATCTTTACGAAGCAGTGGCTCACCGCCAGTAAGTCTAATTTTCCGTACACCGATGCTAATAAATAATTTTGCCAAACGCTCAATTTCATCAAAAGTTAGTAAAAACTCATCTTTCAAAAAAGCATAATCTGGCCCAAATATTTCCGCTGGCATACAATATGTACATCTAAAATTGCAACGATCAATGACAGATATACGTAAATCTTGAAGTGGGCGTCTAAAAAAATCTTTAACCATCTCCTGCATCGCCACCCTCCCTTTCTGCCAAATTTCTTTCTTTTCATTCTATTATAATATATTTTCGAACTGCGATGTTTTTGCTCAAGTGAATAAAGTGAAACTTTAAATAATTAGAGGGGATCCACTCCACCTGGTTAACGAGGTTTACTTACAAATACAAAGATAAAAAAACCTTGAAACATAAAAGTTTCAAGGTTTTCTGCTTATTAACTTAATCTAATAATCGTTAAAGTAGCTCCTGGTGTTGCCGTAGATAATGTAGCTATTGCAACTAATCCAAACAATTGCAGACTAATAGCAGCTCCAGCAGGCAAGTTAGCAATTATTGTTGCACTAAATGAGCCAGTAGCCACTGTCGGGGCGTTTATCGTTCCCGCAAGCGGACTGCCATTTACAGTTATACGAGAACTTACAAGTAATCCCGCCGTTAAATTAATTGTATAAGCTATATAATAGTTTCCTGCATTCGCAACTGTAAATACAGTATTCCCACCACTACCGGTTATTCCTGGTCCAATATTTTGATTGTTTGGTAAAGGAATATTCGTACCACTTAACAAAACAGAAATAAGACTTCCTGATGTATTATTCGCAAACGCATACGTTGCAGTTGTACTAACTCCTGTTGTTCCCGTACTTCCCGTTGGACCCGTTTCTCCCGTTGCTCCTGTTACCCCTGTATCCCCAGTTGGACCCGTGACTCCTGTGGCCCCGGTACTTCCCGTTGTCCCTGTCATTCCAGTCGGTACTGGAGGGAAAGTAGGGCCGACAAGATCTGAGGATAACTTAAAATTAGAATTTATCAACCTCTGTATTTTTTGATTTTCATCATTTCCTTCCACTACTCCCACCACCTCCCAAAAAATACAACTACAAAATATGTTTCATATAAGGTGAAACATATTTTGTAGGAGGGTCTTACTGCCCGTTAATGCGGGATAAAAACCCACCTTCTATTTGAATTGTATTTTTCAAAAAGGCCTCCAATACTACTTTTCAAACAATTACTCCTATTTTTATGCTATATAAACTCTTCTTATAAACAAAAACTCCCCCTATGATTTTAGGAGAGTCCAGCAGTCGAATCAAAATTATCTGTATTAGGGACAGCTTGTGCTATACTCGAAACATTTGCACTTTGCCCCATGTTTGTTCCTGTTACAGTACCAGCAGGAGTCCCTCTTGTATATGTTGTCGTCACCGAATCACCCGGCTGTAAACAAAGCTTCGTCTCCGTCCCTATTACTGTAACAACATCAATCCAAGTGCACCCCATTGAACCACTGTATGATTTCGAAGCAGTAAATGAAGTATCACTCAAATTATCACCGGTAAATATATTTCCAGTATTATTCACAATAACAAACTCTTTTATATGAGCAGGCATAATTACACTCTACCTTTCATCTATGAACCTAATGTACGTGTACTCGTTGCTAATGGCGGAAGAAACACTGATGTTCTAATGACCGCTTCTGGCTGTCTTTTCCCATTTAAAAAAATAGCCGCACTCGACCCTCCAGCACCTGCATATACTTTTGCTACAGCTAAAGGCGAGATATCATAACAGTCGCCGACATTAACAGCTCCTGTATTATTAATAATTTTTACTTTACGCAAATTAATCCCCATTTCCCCCTCCTCCTTTTTTATACTGTATGCAAAAGAAAAAAACTTGAAACAGACTCGTTTCAAGTTTTTAGCTATTAACTATTTCGTTTCACCTTCATATTGAAGCATACCGCCAACCATGTTCACTGTTTTAAATCCTTGCTCATTTAAATAATGACATACATTTTCACTGCGCATTCCTGAACGACAAATAAAGATATATTCATTCTCTTTATTAAAGAAATCTACTTTATGTGGGATATCGCCCATTTTAATATGTACAGCTTCTGGAATCTTTCCTGCCGCTACTTCTTCATCTTCTCTTACGTCTACTAAAAATAACGTTTCTCCATTTTCTAAACGCTCTTGTACCTCTTCTGTAGTAATTGTTTTAACTTCTGTCATATGTAGTTCCTCCTTATATACAATAAAACCTTTAGTTTCTTTTTCACAAACATTCTCTACCAATTTTAGCACGCAAAAGAAAGAACGCAAAGAATCGAAAAACTATTTCTCAATTTTCTCGCAAAACTTATTCTTTACAAACATAACTCTTGCATTGTATCCTCAATATACTTGTTTTATGAAAGGAGCCAATGAAAATGACACTTTCCCTTTTCATAATGGGCATCATTTTCTTAATCGCTGCAATTATTACTCTTAGTATGAAAAATAATAAAAAAATAAAATCACCACAAGAAATGTCATTCTTATTTCTATTGCTTAGCATAGCGTTTTTCGGTATAGCAATCGCTACATATATTTTCCGTCTACAAATCATGTAAAAAAAGGTGCCTACTACAAACATTGCACCTTTTCCCCATCATTTGTCTTCTAAGCAAAACTAGATACTCTCCGGTTTAAAAATTCATAAACTTTCTTTTCAAATAAATGAATATCAAATGCTCCCGCCATATGCCCATTTATACTTTCTATCTCATACACTTCCGCATACTTCCCTTGTTTTTGCAAAATATCTACCATTTTATAGTTGTAACGAGACGGCTGAAGCAAATCTTGTTTACACGGAATCATAAGTACATTCGCTTCTATGTTAGAAAGAGATTCTTCTAGTGAAGAAAACCCATGTGCAATATCATGCAATAAAACTGCCTTCGCAGTATACATCCATGAATTTGCATCTACTAACTCTATACTTGTATATGTCGCTTTATTTATCTCTTTTTCAAATGATGTTAATGTAGAAAACTTTTCATAAGGTTCTACCTCTATACTGTTACGAGGAAATGCCATTTCATAAAAATGCTCATCAAACGCGTTCATAAACATCATTCTATTTGCTAAATGAAGCCCCTTTATCGGCTGCTCTTCTCCATATTTTCCATCTTTCCAACTTGGATCCAGCCGAATTGCTTCAATCGCATTTTGCGCTACGTTTACTGACGTAATAATTGGATTTTGTGGGTTCGTAATAACGCCAATCATCCGCTCTACCATATGTGGATAGTGAACCGCCCATTGTTGTGCAATCATTCCCCCCGCCGACGGTCCAATTACAGCGTGTATCCTTGAAATTCCCATACCTTTTATTAACTCATATTGCATACGAGCTACATCAAGAAATGTAAAAACCGGAAAATCCATAGCATATTCTTCTCCAGTTTCTGGATTAATTGATTTCGGTCCTGTTGTAATCACATATGGATTTCTCACCTGCACATTACAAAGATTATCTGCACATATAACAAAATATTTATTTGTATCAATTGCTTTTCCAGGTCCAATGAGCCCATCCCACCAACCAGACTCCTCATCATACACTGTATATTTTCCTGCCGCATGACTTGTTGCACTAAAATAATGACAAACCAAAATCACATTTGACCTTTCTCTATTTAAAGTGCCATATGTCTCGTATCCCATTTGAATAGGAATTTCTCTGCCATTTTCAAACGTAAACTCTTTTAACACAAACTTCTCCTTTTTTACAATTTGCACAGACTCTTCCTCTCTCCGTTATAGTATGAACTGCTTACTAAAGATTTTTTTCCATGCAAACTAATCTCCTTCTTCTTTTCATAAATAAATGAATAATATACAAAATTAGCCACAAAATAGCACTATATTACAAGATTAAAGAGGGCGTACATATGATTTGGAATTGGTTACGTAAGAAAAAAAAATCAAATACGACAGAAAAAAACGAAACAGATAATTCGGAGCAACAACCTAACAATCAAGATGATGATAACAAAGAACAGACTAGAAGTATGAAACATAATAAAGATAACAATGGAGAACAAAAAAAAGAGGAACATAAGGAATCTTCTCAAGACAAACAGCAAAATTCTAAACAGGGCGACTCTGCTCAGGATAAGCAACAAAGCTCTAAACAAGATGACTCGAATCAAGATAAACAACAAAGCTCTAAACAAGATGACTCGAATCAAGGTAAACAACAAAGCTCTAAACAAGACGAATCAATTCAGGATAAACAACAAAGCTCTAAACAAGACGAATCAATTCAGG
>NZ_CP016285.1:4377132-4382317 GCF_001679765.1 Bacillus sp. B25(2016b)
CGAATCAGGATAAACAACAAAGCTCTAAACAAGACGAATCAATTCAGGATAAACAACAAAGTTTGAAACAAGATGAATCCAACCAGGATAAACAGCAAGATTCTAAGCAAAACGACTCAGCTCAGGATAAACAGCAACGCTCTAAACAAGATGATTCGAATCAAGATAAACAGCAAAGCTCTGGAAGTAATAGTATTTATGATTTTACAAAACCAGAAAAAGACCGTATTCATTCTCTACAAGATTTAATAGAAAAGCTCAAAAAGTCTAGTGATTTTGTTAATTACCATACATCTGACGATGAAACGATGCCTTATTGGATTTCTTACTATCGACCTTCGCTTGATGGAGAGAAATTACAAAAGTACTTAATGCCTACTCTTTTAGAACGACCTAACGCTTCACTAGAAGAACTAAAAGAACATATTCCGATGAGCGGGATTACAATTACGAATGACCTACAAAAAATTGAGGATATGGTTTTAAAGGGGCATGCAATTATTCAATTGAATCAGCAAAATCAAAAGTGTCTGCTTGCAAACATTGCAATTGATACGTATCGGGCACCAAGCCCTCCTTTAAACGAATCGACTGTTATCGGTCCTCAAGAAGGTTTTGTAGAGGATATTGATACAAATATTAATTTAGTTCGAAAACGTCTTCCTGTTTTAGATTTACAAACAAAAGAAATAATTGTCGGCGAATTTTCAAAAACAAAGGTTGTCATGATGTATTTAGATAATCTTGCTGAAAAAGAGAATGTAGAGTTTCTAGAGGAATCATTACGTGCTCTTGAATATGATCAAATTAATGATAGTGCTTACTTACAAGAATTAACGGGTGAAAAATCAATTTTCCCACTCTATATCAATACAGAACGCAATGATAGAGTTACAAAAGCACTAATTGATGGAAAAATCGCTATCTTTGTCGACGGTTCACCGAACGTTCTATTAACTCCTGTATCATATTTCGATTTCTTTATTTCACCAGAAGATTATAATGTCTCTTGGCTATATGCAACATTTTCAAGAGTTTTACGCCTTATCGCTGTTCTTTTCTCAATTTGTGCAGCTCCATTATATGTTGCTGTTTTAAATTATCATTATGAACTCATTCCAAGTGATTTGCTGGAAACATTAATTTTATCTAGAGCGCAAGTCCCATTCCCACCTCTAATTGAAGCACTTTTTTTGGAATTAGTTATCGATTTGTTAAGAGAAGCTGGTGCAAGGTTACCAATGAAGGTCGGTCAAACACTTGGTATTGTAGGCGGTATCGTAATTGGGCAAGCATCTGTACAAGCTGGTTTAACGAGTAATATTTTATTAATTATCGTTGCCTTATCAGCACTTGCTTCCTTTATTACACCTATTTATAAAATGGGGAACGCTGTTCGGTTACTACGCTTTCCGTTTCTCATATTTGCAGAAATAGGAGGACTTTTCGGGATTTCTCTTGGATTTATCTTTTTATTTACTCATCTATTTAGACTTACTTCCTTACGTAAGCCATACGCTTTGTTTTATCCAACAAGACAACAATCTGTTAAAGATTCTTGGATTCGTTTTCCCTTAACAATGATTGATACAAGGGATGTACAAGCGAGGCCACAACATGTAAAAAAATCAGCAAAAGGAATTTCAACAAAACATAGATCAGACTTTGATGATTAAGGAATGAGGTGCATTGATGAGTAAAGTTCAAGAAAAATATCAAATATCTCCTATCTTTGTTTTCTTCTTAATTCACGGTGCACAGTTTGGTGCTGGCGTTCTCGGATTCGCTCGAATCACCGCAAAAGCCGCTGGATACGACGGATGGATAGGCGTTCTAATCACAGGAATCTGTATCCAGATTCTTATATGGATGATGTATTTTTTATTAAAAGAAACAAACGGAAATTTAATTGATTTACAACGACAAACCTTTGGAAAGTGGATAGGGAACGTCTTTAATATCATCTTTGCAGCTTATTTTTTAATCGTCAGTATTTCGGTTATTCGAACGTATGTTGAAATTATTCAAGTATGGATGTTCCCAACTGCCTCCACCTTTATGTTAACACTTTTTTTGTGCCTAGTTAGCTATTACATCATTTCTTCTGGATTTCGTGTCATTACTGGCATTTGCGTCATCTCTGTTGGTGGTACACTAGGGTATTTATTTCTAAGCTTATTCGTTTTGAAATACTCACATTGGGAGAATTTATTACCCATTTTCACACATTCTTTTTCAGATATTTTAAAATCCGCTCAACTGTCAATCTACAGTATGACTGGTTTTGAGATTTACCTCATGGTTTATCCATTTGTGAAAAACCCTAAACAATCTCATAAATTTGCTCAATATGGGGCACTATTCTCAAACCTTCTATATTTATTTAGCACCCTTTTAGCCTTTTCGTTTTTTAGTGAAAAACAATTATTAAAAACGATATGGGCCCAACTTTCTATGACCCAAGTTATTCAATTACCATTTATAGAAAGATTAGAATATATTGCAATCTCAGGCTATGCACTCGTTATTATTTCAAGTTTTATCCTCCCTTTATGGGCGTCAATGAGAGCAACTCACGAAATATTCCGTGTAAAACAAAGAGGTGTTTTAATCGCTTTTATCATTATCACCCTCATTGTTTCACAACTTTTAACAAACAGACACGATATTAATAATTTTATTAGTAATGCATCAAAAGGAAGCTTTTGGCTCATTTATGTATACATCCCAATTCTATTTATTATTGTGTGGGTGAAAAGAAAATGGAAAAAATCAAAAATAAATTAATACTTATCTCTTGTATAACACTCTTTAGTCTAACTGGATGTTTACAAAAAAATATTATTGATGACGTACACCTTATCCAAGGAACTGTCTTCGATGTAGCAAAAGATAATAAAATAAAGGTAACATTTGTTTGTCCTATTCAGCAAAAAGGGAACAAAGTTCAAGTTTTTGAAGGAACAGCAAATGCGGTAAAACAAGTAAAAGCTGACACATCTTTAGAGTCTTCTCAACCATTTGCTAGTGGGCAAATGCGGGTTGCTCTATTTACCACCCGAATCGCTAAGAAAGGAATGGTTGCTTCCTTCGATACATTAATTCGCGATGTAAACATTGGTAATGCCTTATATGTTGCTTTACTTGAAGGTAATGGTACTGAACTTTTAAAAGGAAAATACACGACTTCATCCAACGTTGCGATTTATATAAAAAAAATGCTAGAACATAATATGGAGACCGGTCCTTTACCAACAGATAATCTGCATGTAGGAGCATTCCGTTATTATCAAGTAGGGCAAGACTACTATATTCCAATTTTAAAGAAACATGGTGATAAAATAAAAATCACGGGAATTGGTCTTTTTAAAAAGGATAAATACGTTGGTAAAATCGCGGAAACAGATATGTTTATATTTAAAGGACTGTTAGAAGAGCATAAGTTAGATTCACATGAATTTAAAGCAGATCCTGGGTACGTAATGATTAACAATATTCGTTCTGTTCCAACATACGATATAAAAATAAAAAACGGAAAGCCCTCCTTTTCCATTCATGTGAAGCTTGATGCCCGTATTCAAGAAGTATCGAAACAAATTAACTTAGAGAATGCTAAGAACACAAAAAAGATTGAGAAGGTCGTTCAAAAACAATTGGAGACACAAGGTAAGAAATTAATTAAGCAGTTTAAATCTTTAGATGTAGATCCTCTCGGGCTAGGAGCTAAATATAAGCAACATTATCGCCCATTTAAATTAGAAAAGTGGAAACAAATGTACAAAGATGTTCCAGTTACTATAAAATACACCGTAGATATTACAAATTCTGGTGTAATTGAATGAGAAATGATTGAACTCCTCTCTCCAGCATGATACAACGGAGAGAGGAGTTTTTTATTATCAAATAGAGAGAAGATATTTATGGGGGAGCTTATGTCTAAAAAATTAGTAAAGCCTATTTTAAATGGTATTTTATTTCTCACCGTCTTTTTATTTGCTCATACATATTTAAAAAATGTTTCCTTCACACGTTATTTACTTGTCGTTATACCAATGTTGCTCGTCGGTATGTTTGGCATCGACCTTATTTTATCCATTTTAATAAAAGAAGAAAAATAACGAGCAGGGCCGTCCCAAAAGTATTCCGGGATGGCTTTCTTTTATTAATTGGTTTATGTTTTGTCGTTTAGTCAATATAATCTTTCCCTATCTTAACTAAAAGATGAAACTTTTGAACAGTCCCTTTTCATTTCATAATCACCCTATGTTACAATGAAATTCGGACAAAGCGAGAAAGGATGAAACAACATGACAAACGAAAAAGGTCTAGATAAAGGATACGAACTTGTTGCAAAAATGCATAAAGAGTTCGGACACCCTGTGACAAATACTCCAACAAAACTAACAGAAGAACGTGCAAAAATCCGTGCAAGTTTTATGCAAGAAGAGCTAGAAGAATTTCTGGAAGCAACGACTGTTGAAGATCAATATGATGCACTAATTGACCTTATTTACTTTGCATTCGGAACGTTTGCCGAAATGGGTGTACGTCCTGATAAAGGATTCGAAATTGTAAATAACGCAAACATGGCAAAACTATTCCCTGATGGAAAACCTCGATTCCGTGAAGGCGACGGCAAAATTCTAAAACCAGAAGGCTGGCAAGCACCAGAATCACAACTTCGTGCTGAAATCGAACGTCAGCGCCAAGAAGCTGAAAAAAACTGCTAGAATTTCCTAGCAGTTTTTTATTATGTCTTTTTTTCTGGAATTCATTAATGACCCACGTGTCCAGCGTGCCCTGCTGCTCCACTAATGCTAGCCGCTCCTGCCGCTGCTCCTGCTCCAATTCCTCCTGTCCAAGGAGAAGATTGTTGTTGATACTGTTGGTATTGTTGGTGCTGTTGACCGTGTTGGCCGTGCTGACCTTGATGACCGTGGTGACCTTGATGGCCGTGCTGACCATGGTGGCCGTGCTGACCTTGTTGGCCTTGGTGCATTTGATAAAGAACAGCTTGCGGATGAATGTGGTGGTGACCGTGGTGATGTACTTGTTGTTGATGACCATGGTGGCCGTGTTGACCTTGATGATGGTGGTGTCCATGGTGACCGTGTTGGCCTTGATGATGATGTCCATGATGGCCGTGTTGACCTTGGTGATGATGGTGTCCATGATGACCGTGTTG
>NZ_CP016285.1:4382348-4511694 GCF_001679765.1 Bacillus sp. B25(2016b)
TGTTGACCTTGGTGATGATGGTGTCCATGATGGCCGTGTTGACCTTGGTGATGATGGTGTCCATGATGACCGTGTTGATCTTGGTGATGATGGTGTCCATGATGGCCGTGTTGACCTTGGTGATGATGGTGTCCATGATGGCCGTGTTGACCTTGGTGATGATGGTGTCCATGATGACCGTGTTGACCTTGGTGATGATGGTGTCCATGATGGCCTTGATGGTGGTGATGTCCATGATGACCGTGAACAACTTGCGGATACCCACCTATTCCTCCAGCTACAACACCTATTCCTGGTACCGGAAATCCTGTCTGCACTCCTCCAACGAAAGAAGGAAATGTAGTTGGTGCTCCTACTGGAAATCCTGTCTGTACGCCAGCTACTGATGTTGGGAAGCTTCCTGTTACTGTAGGCATTCCAACCCCTGCTGTCGAAAAGCCTCCCATTGATGTAGGCATTCCAGTTTGCATGCCAGCTACCGATGTTGGAAATCCGCCCGAGCCTCCACCCATCCAGCTCGGAATTCCACCGTATGCTTGTTGGTCAGCTCCTCCCATTAACATCATTTGTTCATAACTACCCGATCCACCTCCGAAGAAGCCATGTGGTGCATTATTGTCCATCCCTTTCATTCCTTTCACCTCTTCTACTCAATTTAGCCTACCTTTTTTATCATATTTCCTATAGAAAAATAGGTGTTTGTCTGTATGGGAATTCCGCTCTTTTATTTGTACGTAATGGAATAATTAAAAACTTAGACTAATCTAATCCAGAGATGATTTTCTACACAAAAAAGCTCAGAGCCTAAATGCTCTGAGCTTTTATTTAGCGTTAATTAGTTTGCAACAACGTTAACAAGTTTTCCAGGAACAACAATTACTTTACGAACTGTTTTCCCTTCAATTTGGTCTTGAATTGCTTCAAGTGCAAGTTGTTCCATTTCTTCTTTTGATGCGTCTTTACTCATTGTTAGTTTCGCGCGAACTTTGCCCATGACTTGAACAACGATTTCAACTTCATCTTCTACAAGTTTAGACTCATCAAATGTTGGCCAGCTTGCATATGTGATTGTTTCATTGTATCCAAGTCTGCTCCATAGCTCTTCCCCGATGTGAGGTGCAACTGGTGCAATCATTTTTACGAAACCTTCTACATATTCTTTCGGAAGTGTTTCAGCTTTGTATGCATCGTTGATGAATACCATCATTTGAGAAATCGCTGTGTTAAAGCGAAGCTCTGCATAGTCTTCTGTTACTTTCTTCACTGTTTGGTGGTAAGCTTTTTCAAGCTCTTTATTTGGTGCATCCGTAATTTTCTCACTTAATTCACCGTTCTCTTGAACGAATAAACGCCATACACGGTCTAGGAAACGACGAGCTCCATCAAGGCCATTTTCAGACCAAGCGATTGAAGCATCTAATGGTCCCATGAACATTTCGTATAGACGAAGTGTATCTGCACCGTGGCTTGCTACGATATCATCAGGGTTTACAACGTTACCTTTTGATTTACTCATTTTCTCGTTGTTTTCACCTAGAATCATACCTTGGTTGAATAATTGTTGGAACGGCTCTTTCGTTGGAACTACACCGATGTCGTATAATACTTTGTGCCAGAAACGAGCATATAGTAAGTGAAGTACAGCGTGTTCTGCTCCGCCGATATAAATATCAACTGGAAGCCATTGTTTTACTTTTTCAGGATCTACAAGTGCTTCACTATTGTTTGGATCGATGTAACGTAAGTAATACCAGCAGCTACCAGCCCATTGTGGCATTGTATTTGTTTCACGACGACCTTTTTTACCAGTCTCAGGGTCAACAACATTTACCCACTCATCAATGTTAGCAAGTGGTGATTCACCTGTACCTGAAGGACGGATGTTTTCTGTTTTTGGAAGAACTAATGGTAATTCTTCTTCTTTCACAGCTGTCATTGTGCCATCTTCCCAGTGAATTACTGGAATTGGCTCACCCCAGTAACGTTGACGACTGAATAACCAGTCACGTAGACGGTACGTTACTTTTTGATTTCCTGCGCTTGTTACTTCAAGCCATTCAATCATTTTTGCGATTGCTTCTTCTTTATTTAAACCATCAAGGAATGCTGAGTTTACGTGTGCACCATCACCTGTGTACACTTCTTTCGTAATGTCTCCGCCTTTTACAACTTCCTTCATTGGAAGATTGAATACTGATGCGAATTCATAGTCACGCTCATCATGAGCTGGAACTGCCATTACAGCACCTGTTCCGTAAGTTGCAAGAACGTAGTCAGCGATCCAGATTGGTAATTTCTCACCGTTTACTGGGTTAACTGCGTAAGCACCAGTGAATACACCAGTTTTCTCTTTCGCAAGTTCTGTACGCTCTAGGTCACTCTTCATTTTTACAGCGTTAATGTAAGCTTCTACCGCTTCTTTTTGTTCTGCTGTTGTAATTTCTGCAACAAGTGCATGTTCCGGAGCAAGTACACAGTATGTTGCTCCAAATAGTGTATCAGGGCGTGTTGTGAAAACTGTGAACTTCTCATCTGTACCGTCGATGTTGAAATGTACTTCTGCACCTTCAGAGCGACCGATCCAGTTACGTTGCATATCTTTTAAGCTTTCAGGCCAATCAAGCTCATCTAGATCTTCTAATAGACGATCTCCGTAAGCTGTAATTTTTAACATCCACTGTCTCATCGGACGACGCTCAACTGGATGTCCACCGCGCTCACTCTTACCGTCAATGATCTCTTCGTTTGCAAGTACTGTACCAAGTGCTGGGCACCAGTTTACAGGTACTTCATCAACGTAAGCTAAGCCTTTTTCAAATAGTTTTAGGAAAATCCATTGTGTCCACTTGTAATAGTTTGGATCTGTTGTATTTACTTCACGGTCCCAATCGTAAGAGAAACCTAATGATTTAATTTGGTTACGGAACGTATTAATATTATGCTCTGTAAATTCAGCTGGGCTGTTTCCAGTATCAAGTGCATATTGCTCTGCTGGAAGACCGAATGCATCCCATCCCATTGGATGAAGAACATTATATCCTTGCATACGCTTCATACGAGATAAAATATCTGTCGCTGTATAACCTTCTGGATGTCCTACGTGTAGGCCTGCACCTGATGGATATGGGAACATATCTAGTGCATAAAATTTTGGTTTTTCTGTCTCATCTGGCGTACGGAATGTTTTATTCTCTTCCCAGTACCCTTGCCACTTCTTCTCAATTTCTTGATGATTAAAGCTCATGAGATACCCTCCTTGAAATTCTATTTATTTTCACCGCCCAAAATACAAAAAACCTCTCATCCCTAGAAAGGGACGAGAGGTTATAGATTCCCGCGGTACCACCCTAAATTAATGTACAAATATACATTCGCTTAGATCCGTAACGTGGATTAACGGCAATTGCTACTATTAGTTTCACAACTGCAACTCAAAGGCGAGTTCATAACGAAACGTGGATTGACTTGCACCGACCGTCAACTCTCTAAACCAGCTTCTATTACTACTACTCCTTCTCACTGTTATTACACATATAAGTTAAGTGAACTATCCTTCACCTAGTATCTCTTAAGAGCTTACTTAAAGCGAGGACTTCTCGGTTAATCGTTACTCTTAATAACTAACGAATTCATCTTAAGACAGCCGAGCTATCTCCCTTGTTCTAAAGGTTGTTTTATTTAAATATATTCTAAAACATGTTACATGTTCCGTCAAACTAAACTGCAATTTTTTCTTCAACTGTATCTTCTACTTTTACTCGTTTATCATAAATGCTCGTTGCTATAAGCGCTATTACAAGCATTACCATGATTGCTATAAACAATACTTCCATATTGTATAAATCCACAATTGCTCCGCCAACGACCGGCCCGAACATTTTCCCTACAGTCGCCGCACTGTTTACAACCCCTTGATAAAAACCTAATTTATCTTTTGGTGCAAGTATATTTGCAATCGTTGGAACCGCAGGCCATACAAATAACTCACCAATTGTTAATGTTACCATCGCAACGAGGAACATCGTAAATTGCTGCGCTTGGCTTAACACAATGAATGACGCCGCAAAAATGAAAATCCCAATCATAATTTGCTGTTTTAAAGAACGCTTCATCCAGCGAATTAGCATACTAACAAGTGGTTGCGCACAAACGATCATTGCTCCGTTTATCGTCCATAATAAACTATAATGACGAAGACTAATGTTTAATTCTTGCATATGTGTTGCAATTGCACCTTGCCACTGTACGTATGTAACCCAGCATAAAGCATATGCTACACACACGATAAGAAGTGCTTTAAATCCAGGTGTAAGTGACCAACCTTTTTTCGTTTCGACTTCTTTTTGTACTCCTGGCTTCTTCTTGTCTTCCATACCACGGAATCCAATAAAAGCAATTAAGAAGAAAACAAAGTATAAAATAAAGTTCGCTAAGAAAATATAATCAAAACGATACGAAGCAACTAATCCACCACACGCTGTTCCAATCGCAATACCAACGTTTTGTCCAACATACATCGCATTAAATGCTCGTCTTCCGCCCTCTGGCCAAACTGTACCGACCATCGCATACATCGATGGGAAGACCATTCCAGAACCGAAGCCGATTAACGCTAGCCACACAACGTATAAAGGCCAACCGTGGAAGAACACTAGACCTAAAATTGATACAAGTGTAATCACAATCCCTACTAAAGTTGATTTATAACCGCCCCATTTATCAAATAAAACACCGCCGAGCAAGTTTCCGATTACACCAGTAAGCGAGTTAATCATTAATACCATTCCGGCCACAGATAAAGATTTTCCTAAGTGATCATGCAAATAAATTGTATTAAAAGGCCATAAAAAAGAAGCACCCGTGACATTAATAATCATCCCAGCTACTAATAGCCATACTTTCCTTGGCATAGTTTCCCCTCCTATTCTATTTTTTTCGTTCATATATATAACAGTAAAATTGTAGTCGTTTTTAAATAGGAAGGCAACTGATTAATAGTTGATGAAATTCAGATAACGGTTCATCGGTAAATGAAATTATACTGATTGCTACTTGGATTATATCAGCGATTATTAGAATATATCGGCGCAACTACAAATATATCAGCTATTATTAAAATATATCGACTTACCGACAAAAAATGACAACAGTAACAATATATAAAAGGGTGGACTGCATGAAATTTTCATGCAGTCCACCCTTATTTGTACTATCCAGCTTCTTTTTCTCGCTTCGCACGTTCTTTAGCGCTCCATTTAAATATTTTATCTAGTAAAGAATATATTCTCCCAGATTCTTTCGTTAACAAAGGTCCTAACGATGCCAATATTAAAACATACAAGGCTGAGAATGGTTTAATCGTTGCCATTAAGCCACCCGCAATTCCAATATTCGCGACGATAATGGAAAACTCTCCGCGTGATACAAGTGTTAAACCAATATTCGTAGAAGCCTTATGCGATAATCCCGCTTTACGCCCCGCAACCATTCCAGCGGTAAAATTACCGATAAGAGTAATGAAAACTGCTCCTAATGCCAACCACACTGCTCCGCCAAGTGAAAATGGATCTATACTTAAACCGAAGCTGAAAAAGAATATAGCTCCAAAGAAATCACGAAACGGAACAACGAGCTGTTCAATTCGATCACTATGCTCTGTTTCAGAAAAAACGAGTCCTAGTAATAATGCTCCAATTGCCTCTGCAACATGAATCGTTTCTGAAAATCCTGCTACAAAGAACAAAATAGCGAATATTACAATAATAAAAATTTCATTGGACGAAATATCTAACATTTTATTTAAAAATCGTGTAGCTTTTCTAGCAACTATAAAGAATAATAACATATACCCTACTGCGATTAAAATAGATGTAAGAGCACCTACAAATGACGTTGCCCCTCCGAGTACTAACCCTGAAACCACTGATAAATATACCGCTAAAAAGATATCATCAAACATAATGATTCCTAAAATTAGCTCCGTCTCTTTATTACCAGATCTTCTTAAATCAACAATTACTTTCGCAACAATTGCACTCGATGAAATTGTTATGATCCCAGCAATAATTAATGTTTCTAATAAGGGGAAACCCATTATATATCCGTAAAGTAAACCTAATATAAAATTAAGCGATATATGAACAGTTCCTCCAAAAGCGATTGATTTTCCTGATTTAATTAATTTTTTAATTGAGAATTCTAAGCCTAAATAGAATAAGAGGAATATAACGCCAACACGGCCGAGGAAGGAAATAACTTCTCCGCTTTCAATAAATCTTAAATCGATAAGCCCTAAATCTGGGGCATGGGGACCCACTAGCATGCCGAGTATTATGAGAAACGGAATAATCGAGAACTTTAACTTTGCAGCGAGAATAGCTGCAAAAGCGACTAATACTAACGCAGTTCCAACTTCAAAGATTAAAGTATCCATCGATTATGAATCCCCTCCTACTGAAAGCAACTCATTAATAATTCTTTTTACTTCATGTCTCTCGCCTGATAATACGAGCATATCACCAGCTTCAATGATAGAATCTGGACCTGGATTAAAGAATTTCTTCATATTTTTTTTCAAAATGGCAATAATCGTTACGTTATATGTGTTTCGGACATGTAAACTACCAATTGTTTTTTGTACGACTGGTGCATTATTTTCCACCTTAAACCACTCAATTGATAATCCTTCAAAAGCCATTTCAATTGTATCTAAAGCTTGTGGTCTATATACCATTCCGCCCAATATAGCTGCAATTTGTCTCGCTTCGGAATCACGAAGAGAGACGCTTGAAATACTCTCCTCATGATCAGCATCAAAATGGTACATTTCTCTTCGGCCATCATCATGAATAACGATAACCATCTTTTCATTACCTTTTGTAATCACTTCAAACTTACATCCAATACCCGGCAGTTCACTCTCTCTAATATTCATATTTTCCGCCTCCTAATTTTTTTAGTTACGGCTTTTATAAATCGACATCAATCTCCGTTTTAAAGGGCTCATCCTTTGAGATACCTAAATACTTTAGCGTCTCTGATGGAGTCGCGTGATGGAAATGTTTTTGCAATAACGCAATCGCTATCCCTCTTTTGTACGCATGAAATCCAAACGTTTTTCGCATTGAATTTGTTCCGATCTTACCAACAACTCCAACTGCTTCTGCAGCATTATGAATTACACGATACGCTTGTTGGCGCGTAATTGAATTTGGCGTTTTATTAGATTGAAATACGTAATTTTCTCTTTTAACGCCAATAGATTGTACGTAATCTAAAAGCGCTTTTTTTACTTTTGTATTTAAATAAATATCTTGTTTAAATTTTTCATCTTTCACAGGAAGAGTATAAAACTCTTTAACAGTCCCATCTTCATTTAATACATCTTCAAATTTCATACTAAGTAGTTCTGTAATTTTTAATCCTGTGTTAATTCCCATAACAAATAAAAGATAATCTCGCTGGGAGTGCTCTTTTAAATATTTTTTCATAGCCTCAATTTGGCTTATATCTTTTAATGGCTCTACAACTTCCATACATGTATTCTCCTCATCTTATGAACGGTAATTTTTTCATTATGTTGTCCATTTTACCTTATCATGCTATGAGATTTCCATGTGTTATCCATTATTTTCACAATATACTCAGGTGGTTCTGAAAATTTTCAATGTGGAAACTTACGATTGTATAAATACGTTGCGGTAAAAAATGTGGGGATAAAAGTTCAATTTCTTTCTACAAATTGGATTCCTCCTTTCCCTATCCAGCTACTTCTACTTTTAGATTACGTTACTTATTTACATTATATTATATATTTCAGTAACGTCAAAGTATTTTTTCTGAAAATAAAAAAAAACGAGCAGTTTCGCTCGGTTTTTTTTATTAATCTTCCTTAGGAAGAACAATTCCTTTATACAATTGAACTGTAATGAAGTAATAAATCGTGTAAATAACTACGAAAATTACAATTGGCACCCAAATACGGAAGTACGGATCGATTAAAATAAATCCGAAAATATTCATACCAACTAATACGTGTGCAATACCTACAATTGCTGGGAATAGGAATACTAAGAATAACTCTTTATAAATTGATTTTGTTAATAATTCACGGCGCACCCCGATTTTACGAAGCATTTGATAACGCGTAATATCTTTTGATGCACCAGAAAGAATTTTAAACATAAGACAACTTGCCATCATTGCTAAGAAAGCAATTCCAAGGAAGAAGCCCATAAATACTGTTCCGCTCGCAACGCCATAGAACATGTCGTAAGCTCGATATTTACTATCTAATCTTTCAATTGCTATATTTTTATATTTATCTAGTTGCAACTCGTCAAGTTTTTTCCATTCTTTTATGTGTGCTTCAAAATCATCTGTTTTTCCAGTAAATACAATTCCTTCTTTACCATTTACAGTATCGTACATTTTTTGATCTACAATTTTAATTGCATGATCTTCATGTACATAGAATGGCTGGATTGTTCTAAAAGCCTCATCCCATTCTTCTGGAAGTGCTTTAGCATTCGCATCTTTTTCATTCATTTCTCTAGAAACTGCACCTACTGGCAGTTCTGCTGAAACTTTCTTCGTGTTCACTAAATCCTTCATCGATTTCATCTTTGCCATATCTCTTACTAAAGGACGATTTTTCTCTAAATCTTCTTTTACATAGTAAACATATTTATTATCAACTTTGTAACGATATTCATTTTTCTCTTTAAATGTAATACCGTCTAAAACTTTCTTTTCTTCAGCTGTTGGATTATGAACAACTGAATCGTAAATTACTAAACCATCAACCATTTTTATAACGTTATTTTTAAACGCCATACCACCTGAAATTGCACCGGCTCCAAGAGCAACTAACATCGCTACTGTTGCAAGTACCTTTGTTAGGCTATTAATACGGAAATTTAATTGTGCAAATGTAAAAGCGTTAAGTCCTTTTTCACTACGCTTTTTATTACCCTTTAACTTTTTAATAAAGACTGGGAGAAGTGATCCAAACAGCATGTAAGTACCAGCTGTTGTTGTAATTAATGCAATAATGATTCCCATTTCTCTTAGTTTTTCCATGTAAATCATTGATGCATAGCCCATTCCTAATAAAATAACCGCAAGGAATGCAACTACACCTGTCATTTTTCCTTTTACCGCAACACGTTCTGTTTGTGCATCTGCATGTACAAGTTGCAGTACAGAAATACGTGATAATTTAATACTGTTCATAATTGCGGATAATACAAATAGTGCAAAGAAGAAGATGCAAGTAACAGTCATTGATGGTAAATAAAATGCTTTATAGCCTTTACCAGCAAATTCTAATTGTTTCATTAATAGCTGTCCGATACCTTCTGCAAGGCCTACTCCAACTATAATACCAATCGCAAGAGACGCAGCACCTAGTACGATTGTTTCGATAAACATAAGTAATGTAACTTTATGCTTTTTTGCTCCTAACATCATATACATACCAAACTCTTTTTGACGAAGAGATAGTAAGAAAGAGTTCGCATATAAAATATAGAAGAACGTTATAATAGCTAGTAAAAATGAACCTGCTTGGAATACAAATCCAATTTGACCAATAGTAGAATTTTCCTTAAGGAAGGCCTCATTTAACGCTAATGTTTGGAACATATAAAAAATTGAAATGGACATGACAAGACCAACAAGTAAGACGATATAATCTTTCAGCTTACTTTTTAGCCCTGACATGGAAAGTTTAAATAACATGCTCTAGAACCTCCCTTCTTATGCTTTTTGTGTGCCTAAGTCTGCAAGCACGTCTAAAATTTCTTTATAAAACTCTTCACGTGTACCGCCTCGATGAATTTCTTTATATAGCTCACCATCTTGAATGAATAAAATACGCTGGCAGTAACTTGCACTATACGGATCATGTGTAACCATCATAATAGATACGCCTTGATCTTTATTTAAGTTTGTCATCGCATCAAGTAAACTCGCTGCATTTTTAGAATCAAGCGCTCCTGTTGGCTCGTCCCCTAAAATAATTGCAGGCTCATGCACTAAAGCACGCGCTGCTGCCGAACGTTGCTTTTGCCCACCAGATACTTCAGATGGGTACTTTTGAAGTATTTCTGTAATTCCTAACATATCCGCTACTTTCTCGACTTTTGGTCCAATGTTACGTGATGGAACACCTTGCAAGGAAAGTGGAAGTGCGATGTTTTCATAAATAGATAAGTTTTCTAATAAATTAAAATCTTGGAAGATGAATCCTAACTTTTGTGAACGGAAATCTGAAAGCTCACCTTGTTTCATTTTTGTAATATCCGTACCTGCAATTTCAACAACGCCGCCCGTTGCTTTATCCAGCGTTGAAATTACATTTAATAATGTCGTTTTACCAGAACCAGATGGTCCCATAATCCCTACAAACTCACCCTCTTGAATTGAGAATGAAACACCTTTTAACGCGTGTGATTGATTCTCACCTTTTTTACCGTACACTTTTTGAACGTTTTTCACGTCTACAACTGGTTTCGTCATATATATCCTCCTACGCTTGTTTTTCCATTACCTATTTTGCGCCTTTTGGCGATGAACTGCTATTTGTTAACATTACATTTACCTTACACTTTTGTAATATAAAAAAGGTGTGCTTGTAAGCTTGGCTTTTACTATTAGTTCGTTTTTTGACACAGTAAATCGATAAATGAAATTATATCGGCGCTTTTTCAAATATATCGACGATTCTCCCACTTTTATCAGCGATTTTCAAAATATATCGACTTACCGACAAAAACTGACAATACAAATAGGCTGTTCCGCAAAAGGAACAGCCCACTTCTTTCTTTATCCCGCTTTAATGGGCAGGAAGACCCCCACTGATTAAAGTTTCACTTTATTTCTTTAAAGGTGTTACCGTCCAATACGTAATAACACGCCAAATCCATTCTAGTGGACCCATCTTAAAGATTTTCATCCAAATCATACTAAATACAATTTGAATTGCATAAATTGCGATACACACATATAACGTCTGCATGTATGTTAAGTTTCCTGCAAAGTTAAATACACTACCGGCAATTAAAATCATTGCAGTTTGTCCAATATAATTTGTTAACGCCATACGTCCATAATATTTCAGTGGTGCTAACAATGTTTGAACTGGTTTTAATTGAAGTAATAAAATTAACGCTCCAACATAGAAAGCTGAAATGATTGGTCCCACTGTAACACCAATTTTTAAAAATTGGCTTGCAGCGTCCATTGTTCCATCTTCATTCATTAGTATCATATTTACAAATGGATCAGCAGGCACGTGCCCGTATTGATACCATACAGCTACGACACTTAAAACAAACATAACACCTGTAAAAATAGCGACTTTCTTTATGTTCTGCGTGAGATTTTCAAATACACGATATTGTCCTGCAGCAAGTCCTAATAAAATTAAGCCAAGTGGTAATAGTTCTTTAACACCCATTACACTAAAAACAATTGTTAAAATAAGACCAATAACTAAGTTCACTTGTTTTTTCGCTTTATAAAATGGCAAAACGATTAACCCGCAAATTGCATATAACGTTAATGCTTCTCCAGGCTGAAACATGTAATGAATCAAACCGAAAATAAATAGTGCCACTAAGCGGCGTAGAAATAGAATGTATCCATTCTTCCCCTTCGCAATTGCTCTAGAGATAAAGATATAGAATCCTACTCCAAATAAGAATGAGAAAATTGAGAAGAAACGACCTTCTACAAATAAGTATAGAAACCTTTGATAGCTGGCATCTACTGTATTAGGATCTGGAATTTTAATGTTAAGTAGTGCAAGAATATTTACTAAAATAATCCCCAGTAGTGCGAAGCCACGAATGTAATCTAACTCATCAATTCGTTTATTTGTAATATTGTTCCCCATAAAGCAACTCCTTGTCTAAAATGTAATCCTCCCTTACTCTACTGGAAATGTGATTTTACAACTATCGGCAAACCTTACAGCAATCTTACGTTATTGTCATATAACAAAATAAAACCAGGTCATATTTCGACCTGGTTTACTCTGATTGTTTCGATTTTTGCGGTTGTCCTTTTTTACTGTTACGCTGTTTTACTTGAACAATCGGATCAAGTTCATTTGAAAACTCTGCGTTATGTCCATTTTGCGTTTTTTGCTCTGGGTTATTTTGATCTGAACGTTTCGCCATTACATTCACTCCTTATTAGTGGGGTGTAATAATCATTTGATGTTGCAATTGGCGAATTGCCATACGTGCTCTATTTAACTGCTCACGTTGCTCATCATTCGCATGTTGTTGCATCGTTTGTAAATCGTTATATGCTTGTTCTAATTGTAACTGCGCATCCGAATACTCCATCGTATTGTAATGCTCTTGTCTCATGCCTTGGTCTAATTGTTCTTTCGCATATTCCACCGCTTGTTCCGCTTGTGTAATATACGATTCAAGTGATTGACGCTCTGCCATAATTGTCCCTCCTTGCTTCAATTCCCCTTTAGTGTGTCCCTTCCATCTAAACCTTATGAGTATGTTATAATGTATTTTGTTTCATTTTGACTCGGCTTAGGAGGGAAAATAATGAAGGTTCAAAACCCTTTTCCATATACAAACGACAATAAACGTTATCATACATGGAATTACCATTTACGAAATGAATTTGGTGAAAAAATCTTTAAAGTTTCATTAGATGCTGGCTTCGATTGCCCGAACCGTGATGGTACAGTTGCTTATGGCGGTTGTACATTTTGCAGTGCTGCTGGATCTGGTGACTTCGCTGGCAATCGCCGCGATGATGTTATAACGCAATATCATGAAATGAAAGAAAAAATGCGCTCAAAGTGGAAAGACGGAAAATGTATCGCTTATTTCCAGGCGTACACAAATACACATGCACCACTTGAAGTGTTAAAAGAAAAATTCGAACCGCTTCTAGCAGAAAAAGACGTTGTCGGTCTTTCTATCGCAACTCGTCCAGATTGTTTACCAGACGATGTTGTTGCATATTTAGCGGACTTAAATAAACGCACATACCTTTGGGTTGAACTCGGACTACAAACTGTTCATGAACGAACTGCAAACCTTATTAACCGCGCTCACGATTATCCGTCTTATGTGGAAGGTGTAAATAAATTACGCAAGCATGGTATTCGAGTTTGCTCTCATATTATTAACGGCCTTCCACTTGAAGATTACGACATGATGATGGAAACAGCTCGTGAAGTTGCGAAGCTTGATGTACAAGGAATTAAAATCCACTTACTTCACTTATTAAAAGGAACACCAATGGTGAAACAATATGAAAAAGGACAACTAGAATTCCTTTCTCTTGAGGATTACGTAAATCTCGTTGTTGACCAACTTGAAATTATTCCAGAAGACGTAATTGTGCACCGTATCACAGGTGACGGTCCACCTGATTTAATGATTGGTCCAATGTGGAGCTTAAATAAATGGGAAGTATTAAATTCCATCGATGCAGAATTTGTACGCCGCGGAAGCTGGCAAGGAAAATATGCAAATGAGGAGAAACAAAAATGAAATTAGAACGTGTATTACCGTTTGCTCGCACTCTCTTGCAAACGGCAGTAAAAGAAGGCGATTACGCTGTAGATGCAACTTTAGGAAACGGCCATGACACTTGCTTCCTAGCTGAAATCGTTGGCGATAACGGAAAAGTATTTGGATTTGATATTCAAAAAGAGGCGATTGAAAGCTCAACAACTCGTCTAAAAGAAAAAGAACTTTTCGAACGTACTGTTTTAGTTCATGATAGTCACGATACACTCCTATCCGTATTACCAGAAGGTGCAAAAGGAAAAGTAACAGGCGCAATTTTTAACTTAGGTTACCTTCCTGGCGGAGACAAACATATCGTCACAAAACCGAACTCAACAATTTCAGCAATTAAACAATTACTAGAAGTAATGACGCCTCAAGGTATCATCGTCCTTGTCATTTACCACGGACATCCAGAAGGACAAGTAGAACGCGACGCTGTTCTCAAATTCGCCGAAGAACTAGACCAAAAACAAGCTCACGTACTGCGATATGGCTTCATTAACCAGCAAAATAACCCACCATTTATTGTGGCGATTGAGAAACGATAAAGTGAAACTTTAATCAGTGGGGGGAATCCCCCACTGATCATTAGTTGAACCAATCGGGCATTTATGGGCAGTTTATCTCCCAACTAACTTCTTTGCTCCAGCCGAATTTTAAGGTGGGAGTTTTACTGCCCGTTAATGCGGGGTAATATATCAACGATTTCTCGGATATATCGATTGTTCGACAAAACGTAACAAAAAAGACGTGCATTCACTGCACGTCTTTTTATTATTTTCCTATATAATGGATATAAACATTCTTAAAGGAGACGAAACAATGATTGGAATACTAGCAGGAATGGGACCAAAATCGACTGGGCCATTCGTCGATACAGTTGTAGCAAATTGCCAAACAATATACGGAGCAAAGCATGATATGGAATTTCCTCATATGATGATTTATTCATGTCCAACACCGTTTTACATGGATCGCCCTATTGATCACGGAGCGATGAAAAAAGCGATTATTGACGGAGCACAAAAACTTGAAAGTACTGGCGTAAGCTTTATTGCCATGCCGTGTAATACGGCGCATCTTTATTTTGAAGAATTACAGCGTTCGCTTTCTATCCCGATTTTAAATATAGTCGATGAAACGTTACAAGCAATTCCTGAAAATACAAAAAGAGTCGCTCTTCTCGCAACAGAAGCAACTGTTCAAGCTAGGATTTACCAAGATGGGATTGCAAAGCGTAATATAGAATACATTCATCATGAAAAATGGCAGGAAAGCATTAATCAAATTATTACTTGCATTAAATCTGGAGAGATTGAAGAAGCTCGTGAATTGTGGAATACGCTCGTTTTACAACTGAGAGATGAAATAGATAATGCAATTATCGCATGTACTGATTTGAATGTTGTGGCTAGTGAGGATTTTGTTGATTCTTCTCAATGTCTTGCGAAAGCGGTTGTTAGGATGTACTTATCAAATATAAAGAGATCTTCATAAACATAGAAAACACTCCTTCTAAAATGTGTTCTATGTTTAATAAAAATCCCACAAACTTTTAACTTTCTTCACAATTCTTTCAAAGTAATCACACTTAATCTCGCTATATTAAAATGAGGAATTTATTCATATAGGGAAGGTTAGGGGAACTGAAAGTATGAAAGTAAATCGTTCGCTTCATTACATTTTTTGGCGTTGGCATTTTTATGCTGGGCTTTTTATTACGCCGCTTCTTATTACGTTGTCACTGAGTGGCATTGGGTATTTATTTCGGGAAGAGGTTGAAGATTTAATCTATAAAGATTTATATTTTGGGAAGAGCGCCCAAACAGAATCTATTTCGATGGCTGATTCTATTTCCTTAACAGAGAAAAAATATCCACATTATAGCGTGGCAAAAATTAGCGAGTTTAATGGGGATTATAATACGAGACTTACGATTGCAAATGAGTATACGGGACAACAAAAATATGTGTATTTAGATAGCAATAATCAAATTGTCGGAGATCAAAACGCAAGTGAAACGTTTGCCAATATAATGCGGGAATTACATAGTTCTCTTTTAGTTGGTGGCACTGTCATCAACTATACTGTAGAACTTGCGGCATGCTGGACAATATTCTTAATTGTGACTGGGTTGTACATGAGTATACGCCAATTCAAAAATACACCGGTATCCAATAAGCGAGAAAAAGCAAAACGACGTCATTCTATTATCGGTATTATATTTACAATTCCACTCGTTCTGCTAGTCGCATCTGGATTGCCATGGTCAGGATTTATGGGTAACCAAATTTATAAAATCGCATCGTCGAATGAATCGCTCGGATATCCGAAATTGTATATGGCGCCGCCTGAATCAAAGGTAAAAGAATTGCCATGGGCAACAAGAAAAGCAGCTCCTCCTGAATCGGATTCAAATGAACCGAAAGCTATTTCTGTCGATGAATTACAAAAAGGAATTGAAATAAAGAAGCCATACGTTATCTCACTACCAGCTGATCCGAAAGGCGTATTCACAGTTTCGAAATCAAGCGGTTCTGGTATTACAGGTATGCATGTTGCACCAAATGAAGAAATAACAGCTTACTTTAATCAATATAGCGGGGAACTCATTTCGAAAACAGACTATCGTGATTATGGATTACTTGCACAATGGTTCACTTACGGTATCCCGCTTCACGAAGGACATTTATTCGGATGGCCAAATAAAATATTATGCTTACTAACGACATTATCTTTATTACTTCTCATTTATTACGGAGTAAAAATGTGGTTAGCAAGAAAGCCGAAAGGAAAATTAGCAGCACCGCCAAAGCAAAGAGATAAGAAAAGCATATTCGTTTTCTTTATCATGATGGTTATACTAGGCGCTGTCATGCCTTTATTCGGACTATCTGTTTTAGTTATTTTTGCGATTGAACTTCTTATATATGTATTTTCAAAAATACGCTCATAGTAAAAAAGCATTTGTACTCCCTTGTACAAATGCTTTTTTATTTACTATTTTCTTTTTTTCTACCACTTATTAAAAAGACGATATCTACTATAATAATTACGCCAATTATTACCTGGGGCACATAATCCATCATAGTAGGACCACTTGGCCTATTCATCATCATATATATTCCAGTTACAAATGAAATGGAAAGTAGCACGAGTAATGTAACCTCAATATGGTCATATAGCTTTTGAAACAATCTCTTCATTTCCGCCACCACCTTTACCATATTATAACAAAGAAAACCACTCTACATGAGTGGTTTTCTTCATCACTGCGCCGTTTTCTTTCGGTACATCTTCCCGTTCCAATAGAAGAATCGTGAAGTGAGACCTCCGTATTTTACAATGCGCCGTGCCATTTTGTGCATATTCTTTTGTGCTGATACTTTTTGGTCTGATAAATAAATACCAAGTAATCCTCGGCTTATGAGACGATGAAACTTCGCATGAGGCAAATCACCAATGCTCTTCTCTGCTTCTTCTACAAAATGTTTCATACGATCTAATATCACTTGCTCGTTTTCGTAATAACTACAGAAATTTAAATCTCCGCCTATACGGTCTTCTTCTTGATCAATGAAATAATCAAGCAAAATATGAAGTCCTTGTACGTAAGGGAAGTATCCTTGTCTAATTTTCGCAATATCTTCATCATGTAATTCATCATGAAATGCATATGCGACAAGACAGAAAATTCCAAGTGTAGAACCGGCACATGCTGAAAATTCAAACCAACTCATCTCAGGTAAGTTTTCTTTATGTGCTTCAAACCAGTTTTTCAGGCGCGGCTCTCTTTCTTCTAATTTCACGTGTTTATGAATTTGCAAATCACAATAATAACAAGCAAGTTCATGAAGAACAGGAGCAATTTTGTCATAGTGCTTCGTTTTCTTTAAAACATCTTGGCATGTTTCAACAAGTTCATCTAAATAACCACCATCATCTTGATCATCACGATAACGATAATAATTACCGCCGCCTTCTACTTCAGGTGATAATGCCATTAACATCGATTCATGCAGTGCGGCAAAATCATTTGGATCAAGTGATGTACTGCGATCACATAAATTATCTAAATAGTCGCTGATCGTTTGATACGCTACGATAAAACGAATACATTCTTCTCGGTGTTCATTTGCTAGCAGAGCTAAAATGCCACCGCCCTCACAATGAAACGTTTTATGCTCAATACTTGCGATTGCCTGACTATGAAGCTCATCATTCGGAATATGGTAGGCACGCTCTTTCCACATCGCTAGCTCATGGTGTACAACCGGAAACACATCACGGTATACTTTCGCCATGAGCGTTATGGGATTACTCGGTACGTTCACTTCTTCCTTCATCTCCTCTATTAAATGTACAAATAATGATTTATTTGTTTGTTTTTACTATATTATTGACATGCATTTCAGTAAATGACTGAATATAACTCAAAATTTCATCACGCTCATACTCATTTAATAGCTCGTGATAACAATTCGGCCATTCTTTAAAAGCCTTATCACTTATTTTAACATTATCAAACCAAGTGCGGACACGTGTTTTATCTACAAGTTTATCCTCACAAGCTTGCATTAGCAAGAGCGGAACATCTGGAAAATCATCTATTTTTTTATGAGCAATTTCGATAGACTTAATCAATTCACTATACCAACGTACTGATACTTTGCGCAAGAACAATGAATCATTCTCCATCGCGTCTCTCACTTCATGATTACGAGTTGACATTTCCACTGTAAGATTCGTTGCAAATTGCAATTTTGGAGCGATAATATTTAATATTTTTGAGGCAGCTTGAAGCGGTGCTGAAGGTCCAGTCACTACCCCTAAACATGGCGAACTTAAAATAATGCCGTCTACATCTTCTCTCTTCGTTTCTTGCATCATACGAATGACGATAAGACCGCCCATACTATGACCGAATAGAAAAATAGGTAACCGATACTTTCTTGCCTCTTTCACCCACAATTTAACTTCCTCTATGTATTCATCAAACGAATCAATATGTCCTCTATTTCTTGAAGTCGTTCCATGTGACGGAAGGTCCCCCATCACGACGTGGTAGCCGATATGATTCCACATTTCTGCAACAGCCTCGTAACGTCCGTGATATTCCATCGCGCCGTGCACAATAATGATTACAGCCTTTGCTTCCTCCGCTTCATAATTCCACATACGGACCTCCTCCATTTCACTCTTTTTCATAATTTGATACACTGAAACTAGTCTCTAGGAAAGGAAGGCTTTACATGATATATCCTTACAAAGAAAAAAATCCGAAAATTGCGAGTAGTGCTTTTATCGCTGATTATGTTACCATTACAGGCGATGTTTCCATTGGTGAAGAATCAAGTATCTGGTTTAATACAGTCATACGCGGTGATGTGTCACCAACAATCATTGGAGACCGAGTAAATGTACAAGACCAATGTACACTTCACCAAAGCCCGCAGTATCCTCTTATTTTAGAAGACGATGTTACCGTTGGGCATCAAGTTATTTTACATAGCTGTCATATTAAACAAGATGCTTTAATTGGAATGGGATCTATTATATTAGATGGTGCTGAAATTGGCGAAGGAGCCTTCATCGGTGCTGGAAGCCTCGTTTCACAAGGAAAGAAAATCCCGCCAAACACGTTAGCTTTCGGTCGCCCAGCGAAAGTCATTCGTGAGTTAACGGAGGAAGACCGTAAAGACATGGAGCGAATTCGCACACAATATGTTGAAAAAGGTCAGTATTATAAATCATTACAGAAGTAACTTTTCCAGCTGCCATTAAAGTGGCAGCATTTTTTATAAAAACTAACTTTTTCTTTACAAAACATTATTACTCCCTCAATAAAATCTTATTAAAATAAAAGCTAATATCTCCATATATATGTAAGCAAGGGAGGAGAATTTTCATGAAGGCCAGTGGACTGTATAAAATAGAATGTTACATTTTCAAAGGAATTAACCGATACTTTGATCAAAAAACATTAAATATCTTTTTCAGCAATATTACTCATATAGGTGGTGCTACTTTCTCAATCGCACTCACACTGTTCTTTTTATTTTTTGCAAAAGGGACTTTGCATCAAACTGCAATCGCATCTGCTATTTCTTTAACAATTAGCCATATTCCTGTACAAATATTAAAAAGATGTTATCCACGAAAACGTCCTTATTTAACAATTCAGGATGCGAAATATCCAGTCCACCCATTAAAAGACCACTCTTTCCCGTCTGGTCATACAACAGCCGTTTTCTCTGTCCTTATTCCATTTATTTGTTATAATCCAAGTTTATTTGTTTTTTTATTACCGTTAGCATTATGCGTCGGTATTTCTCGCATTTATTTAGGACTTCACTATCCGTCAGATGTATTCGTCGGTATGTGCCTTGGCACTTGCTCTGGCATCATCTCTTTTTATCAATTCATCCCACTTTTCACATAAAGGAGTGATATGATGAGAGTCGCCATTTTTACCGATACTTTTACGCCACAAGTTAACGGGGTTGCGAAAACGTTAGAGCGAATAACACAATATTTTCAGAAAGAACAGATCGCCTATTCTGTTTTCGCCCCTCAGCATACAGCTGAAGATAATTTCGTGGCCAATGTGAACAAGATGAGAAGTATCCCGTTAACAATATTATATCCAGAATGTCGCTTTTCTTTTCCTACTCCGCGCATTAAACGAGAACTTCTTTCCTTTAAGCCTGACATTATTCACATTGCTACACCTTTCAACATGGGACTTTGTGGATTATATTATGCAAAAAAGTTAAACATCCCAGTTGTCGGTTCTTATCATACTGATTTCGATGCTTATTTACGCTATTACAAAATCGAATTTCTCTCTAATATGCTTTGGAACTATTTAAAATGGTTTCATAGTCATATGCAAAAAAATTTCGTTCCTTCTTTTGAAACGTTACACCAACTAAAAAATAAAGGCTTTCAGGCCCTATCCATTTGGGGACGTGGTGTAGATTGCACACTCTTTCATCCATCTTACAATACAGACCTATTCCGAAAAAAATATAATATTACAGCGAAGTATGTCCTTTCCTACGTTGGACGGATTGCCCCTGAAAAAGATATTGATACGTTGCAACACCTTATCGTCAAAACAGCCCATACTCGAAATGACATTCATTGGCTCATCGCAGGAGACGGTCCTCTAGCAACAAATTTACGTGAAGCTGTTCCGAAAGCAAATGTCACTTTTACTGGATATTTACAAGGTAAAGATTTAGCTGAAGTATATGCTTGTTCTAACATCATGATATTTCCATCTGCTACTGAAACGTTCGGAAATGTCGTACTCGAATCACTTGCATGCGGTACACCTGTCATCGGTGCAAATAGTGGTGGGGTTAAAAATATTATTGCAGATGGAAAAACAGGAATTCTTTGCCCGCCCAAACATGCGGATTCATTTCTATCATCCATCCATTCTTTATTGCGAAATGAAGAGCAGCTTATACAAATGGGCATAGCTGCTTCGTCTTATGCTAAAACAAAAAGCTGGGATGAGATTTTCCGTGGGTTACTTGACCAATATGAAGAAGTCCTTCAGCACACCGCATCAGAATTACTCGCTTAAACAGAAGAACTCCCTTCAACTAGACGAAGGGAGTTTATTACACAGTTATAAATTTTAGTTTCATAAATGATACATAAGGTTAAACATTGTTTTATTTCTATATTCATTATATCAAAAATAAACATAACTAAACAGACTTGTAATAAAAACCCATAAAAATTAATATATAGTTATACACTATTTTAACTGTATAGTGATTTTAAGAAATTCCCCTTAAAATCAACTTACTCACATACCTTTATACAGTAATTGTTCCCCAATTTCTGTATACAAAAAAACCTTTCATTCATTTGAAAGGTCTTTTTGAGCCTGCACATATTCTTCTTTCGTATTCACATTTATAAACCAATCCGCATTCGCTTGTACATCTTCACCAACAATATACTTCACATTACATTGTGATAAAAGCTGGCCCATACTTCTTTTTTCTTCCTGAAGCAAAGCATAAATCTTTTCTTTCACTCGATTATGATACGCTGCAAGTAACGGTTGTTTCCTTCCATTAATAATAGGTACAACCGCATCATATTCATTGCTCGTTTGCTCTAATAAAATGGTAAACCACTCATGCGAAACATTTGGCGCATCGCAAGGCATAATAGCGTACCAATCTGCTTCTATGTATTCCATACCTGATACAATGCCGGCCAGCGGTCCATTCCCTTTATAATGCGGGATATCTTCTATAACAGGAACTTGTACGAATTGCTCTACTCGCTCTTTTATATCAGTATGGCTAATTACTACAATGTCTTGCAAAGTATTTCCCATCACTTTCACAATATGCTCAACAAAAGTAGTTCCCTTCCAAATTGCTAACGCTTTCGGCTCACCAAATCTACTCGACATACCGCCCGCTAATACAATTCCAGCACACTTACTCATTGGCGATGCAGCTCAAATGTAATATGGCCTAATTCCGGTAAAATTAATTTATTCATCGCAAGTCGAACCGCTCCGCTAGACCCCGGCATCGAGAAAACTACTTTGCGCCCAATTGTACCACCAATCGCTCTACTTAACATTGCGCTGCTTCCGATATCTTCTAAATAACTAATCATACGGAACAGCTCACCAAATCCAACAATTTCTTTATCTAATAACGCTGATACTGCTTCAATTGTGACATCGCGTTTCGTAATACCAGTACCGCCATTTGTTAATACAACATCTACATCTTCCTTATGATAACCAGCTAACACTGCTTGCTGAATACTTTCTTTATCATCTTTTACAATTTCATAAGAAGTTACTTTATGTCCCGCTTCTTTTAACAATTCATGTAATAGTTGTCCGCTCTTATCTGTTTCTTCCGTACGTGTATCGGAAATCGTAACAATCTTGCAACGCACTTCTTTTGGAGCTTGTTTTTTATGTTCAGTTACACTCATTTTTTATCTTTCCTTTCTTAAAGACTTTTCTTCATTTTATCATACATACCTTTACACAATTATGTATGAAGCCAATCATGCGCCATGATACAATATAAGTATACTAACCCACAAAAAGGAAAGTGCAATTTCTTATACTCCTAGACTACACATCTTTAGCTACTCTTTATATTTTCTACATAATAGAATTCAATTTTAAAACTTGTACTAAAAAATAGATTGGAGGTCTACATAGTATGGAACTTTATAAAAAATTAACAACAACATTCATCCTCTTATTCGTCGCTTCCATCACTGTCGGCTTTTCCTTAAAAGGCGCAATTCCATACGCTACATTAGTAAGCATTATATTCGCGACACTATTTTTACTAAGTAGTGCCTTTTGCGCAAGTAAAGCACGTCAAATGAAAGGTTGATTACATATGTTCAAGAAGAAACCAATCCTTTGTAAATCATGTGAAAAAGAAATACAAACGTATGAAAAAGCGTGGATTCATATGCCATTTCCGGCAAATGGTATGACTAATATAAGAAAGTATATTGAACTAGAAGGACACATTTATTGTAGCTCGTGTATTGAAATAATGAACAAAAACTAGTAAATACAAAAGGTGGGCTTATATTGTTTGAATCAAACCGTATCCAGTTACGAAAGTTTTCCGAAGATGATATTCTAACGTATTATAAATGGCATAATGATATAGACGTTATGAGTTCAACTACCCTTAACCTTGATAAATATTCCTTACAAGATACAGAAAAACTTTGCCAGCAATTTATTCATTCTTCAAACTCTAAAAGCTATATCATTGAAGAAAAAGCTACGCATCTTCCAATTGGTATTACTTCTTTAATTCATATTGATTCGTATAATCGAAACGCTGAATGCATTATTGATATTGGTAAAAAGGATTACTGGGGGCAAGGTTATGGGAAGGAAGCTTTCACTTTATTATTGAATTATGCATTTTTAGAATTAAATTTACATCGCCTTTCTTTACGAGTATTTTCTTTCAACGAGAGAGCAATTAAATTATATAAATCACTCGGTTTTCAACATGAAGGAACTTGTAAAGAAGCTATATTCCGCAACGGCACTTGGCATGACATTGAACTCTTCGCTTTATTCCAACGTAATTATAAATAAAAAAAGCTTTGCGCTCACTGCGCAAAGCTTTTTTTCATATATTATAGACCAGCTTGCTCTTTTAAAGCTGCAGCTTTGTCTGTACGTTCCCATGATAGATCTACATCAGTACGTCCGAAGTGGCCGTAAGCTGCTGTTTGTTTGTAAATTGGGCGACGTAAGTCTAGCATTTTAATAATACCAGCTGGGCGAAGATCGAAGTTGTTACGAACTAGTTCTACTAATACGTCTTCAGATACTTTACCAGTGCCGAATGTATCAACTGAAATTGATACTGGTTGTGCTACACCAATTGCGTATGCAAGTTGTACTTCTGCTTTTTCAGCAAGACCAGCTGCTACGATGTTTTTCGCAACATAACGAGCTGCATATGCTGCAGAACGGTCAACTTTCGTTGCATCTTTACCAGAGAATGCACCGCCACCGTGACGAGCGTATCCACCGTAAGTATCAACGATGATTTTACGTCCTGTTAAACCAGCATCACCTTGTGGTCCACCAATTACGAAGCGGCCAGTTGGGTTAATGAAGAATTTCGTTTCTCCATCGATTAATTCTGCTGGTACTACAGCTTTAATTACGTGCTCTTTTAAGTCGCGATCGATTTCTTCCCATGTAACATCTGGGTGATGTTGTGTAGAAATTACGATAGTATCAACACGTACTGGTTTACCATTTTCATCATACTCAACTGTAACTTGCGTTTTTCCATCCGGACGTAGGTATGATAACGTATCATCTTTACGTACTTCAGTTAAACGGCGAGCTAATTTGTGAGCAAGCGAGATTGGAAGTGGCATTAACTCTTGTGTTTCATTACATGCGAAACCAAACATTAAACCTTGGTCTCCTGCACCAATTGCCTCAATCTCAGCGTCAGTCATTTGACCTTCGCGTGCTTCTAGCGCTTGGTCAACACCCATAGCGATGTCAGCAGATTGCTCATCGATAGATGTTAAAACTGCACAAGTTTCTGCATCGAATCCGTATTTTGCGCGTGTGTAACCAATGCCTTGAATTGTTTCACGAACGATTTTTGGAATATCTACGTAAGTAGAAGTCGTAATTTCCCCCGCTACCAATACTAAACCAGTTGTTACAGTTGTTTCACAAGCTACACGTGCATTTGCGTCTTTTGATAAGATCGCATCTAAAATTGAATCAGAAATTTGGTCACAAATTTTATCTGGATGTCCTTCAGTTACAGACTCAGATGTGAACAGATGACGTTTTTTTGTCATGTGGTAAACCTCCCTACAGTAATTGTATATATTGTACGGAACTCATCCTTAATTTGCCACAGATTGCGACATACATTTATTCTCCCACACAAGCATACAGAAAAACCTTTCCTACTTTATATAGAGGAAAGGTTTAATTTGCTACTTGCATACTGCTTTTTGCCCTTCGCTCTTATCGTTCGAGACCTGTAGCCTCGCACAGGTTTTAGCACCTATTCACCTGCATTTATCAATACAAGTGAGGTTGCTGGGCTTCATCGGGCCTGTCCCTCCGCCAGCTCGGGATAAGAGAGTATCCGTCCCAACCTATACTAAAGAAATGATATTCATTTGTCAATTAATATTCACATTTTCGTGAAAGTTTTTCTCAATGCGCCTAAAATGAAATATTAATAAGGAAATAATGTATTCACACAAACAAAAAGAAATAAATAGTATACATTATTTATATAATTGTGTTATACTCTTGTTGGGGATTACGAGAAATATTTCATTAAATGAAAAGGATGGTATATAAATATGAGTACTGTGAATGTCCAAATTGGTTTACATGAATTATTGAACGGAAGCAATGCACAGATTCAACTAAGTGTTCCGCAATTAGTGGAAAAAGTATTAATGCGAAATGAAGGGAAATTAACTTCTACTGGTGCCGTTTCTGCTTCAACAGGAAAATATACAGGACGTTCTCCTAAAGATAAATTTATTGTGAAAGAAGCATCGGTTGCTGACAAAATTGCTTGGGGAGCTGTAAACCAACCGATTTCTGAAGAACATTTTAATAAATTATATACTAAAGTTTTAGAATACTTAAAAGAAAAAGAAGAGTTATTCGTCTTCAAAGGATTTGCAGGCGCTGACCGCAATTACCGCCTACCAATTCAAGTTATTAATGAATATGCATGGCACAATTTATTTGTACATCAATTATTCATTCGTCCAACTGAAGAAGAATTAACAACTCATGAGTCAGGGTTCACAATTGTTTCTGCACCGAACTTCAAAGCTGATCCAGCTGTTGACGGTACAAACTCTGAAGCATTCATTATGGTTTCATTCGAAAAACGTATTGTACTAATTGGTGGTACAGAATACGCTGGAGAAATGAAAAAATCAATCTTCTCTATTATGAATTTCTTACTACCTGAACAAGATATTCTTTCTATGCATTGCTCTGCAAACGTAGGTGAAGAAGGTGACGTAGCACTATTTTTCGGTTTATCTGGAACAGGTAAAACAACTTTATCTGCTGATCCAAACCGTAAATTAATTGGTGATGATGAGCACGGTTGGTCTGATAACGGTGTATTCAATATTGAAGGCGGTTGCTACGCAAAATGTGTAAACCTTTCTCACGAGAAAGAACCACAAATTTTCGATGCAATCAAATTTGGATCTGTTTTAGAAAACGTTATCATTAATGACCAAACGCGTATCGCAGACTACAACGATACTACTTTAACAGAAAATACTCGTGCTGCATACCCTATGCATGCGATCGACAATATCGTACTGCCAAGTGTTGCTGGACACCCAAATACCATCATTTTCTTAACTGCTGATGCATCTGGCGTATTGCCTCCAATCAGTAAGTTATCAAAAGAACAAGCTATGTATCATTTCTTAAGTGGTTACACTAGTAAACTAGCAGGAACAGAGCGCGGTGTTACATCTCCGCAAGCTACATTCTCAACTTGCTTCGGTTCACCATTCTTACCACTTGATGCATCTCGCTACGCTGAAATGCTTGGTGAAAAAATCGAGAAACACGATGCGAAAGTATTCTTAGTAAACACTGGCTGGACTGGTGGCGAATACGGCATTGGTAAACGTATGAACTTAGGTTACACTCGTGCAATGATTCAAGCAGCATTAAGCGGCGAACTTGCAAAAACTGAAACAGCTAAACATGACATCTTCGGTCTTGAAGTTCCACTTCACGTACCAGGTGTACCTGACGAAGTGTTAATGCCTGAACAAACTTGGGCTGATAAAGCTGCTTACAAATCAAAAGCAATCGAGCTTGCAAATGAATTCAAAGAGAACTTCAAAAAGTTCGAAAGCGTTTCTGAAGATATTATTAACTTAGGCGGCCCAATCGCTTAAATTAAAAATTTCTGTTGGAATAACCCTTTACTCATATGAATAAGTGTCGTGTAAACGTAAAGTTTCGCGTACTCACCGACAAAACCCAATGCGGCTTAACGGTTACACACACTTACATAAAAAAGAAGCTTACGTGAAAACGTAAGCTTCTTTCTATATCTTATATAAAGTGAAACGTTAATCTCTTGATCTGTGACTTAAATCATAAAATGGCATGCCAACATCTATAATTTTACAGAAAATTCACTTTATATTTATTCGTTTTTAGTTTTTTTATGATACAATTTACATATACAGGAAAGGGTGAGACCTATGAAAAATTTTTCTCGTACAGGAAAAATTTTATTCAGTTATGGAGCGATTCAAGTTTTTTGGGGACTTGTAATGCTTAACGTTAATTTATTTGAGCATACAAGTGAAACGATAAAATATATTATTCTAATTACCGGAATAGTTTGCTGTCTTATATCCAACTTTTTTAAAGAAGCTAAGAGTCATACTAATACGTAATTTCATGTTAACTTATTGGAAGCAGAAACCTGTATTTTATGTAAAGTTATGCTTCCTGCTGTACTATCCATCACTGAATCACTTATCCCAGAGTAAACCCATTTCAACAGAGACAAATCATGGCTTCGAACATATAAATTATATCCCTACTCACTACATCTCTCGGGTTTCACATCACATGGGGCTAAAAAAGGCCCTGACCGCTTCTATCCGTGGCTGGATCATCTATTCCATCTAAAAAGAATTCTTTTATCTTTTTATCTTTTTTAGCTCTTTGTTAGTTCTTTCTCATCTTTCATGCTATAGTAACCTAAATTCACAACGATTAAGAAATAACCACCCATAATCCCTACTGCAAACGCCCACATAACCATGTGGTGCTCAATTTCGTACATAATAATAGCACCCAAAATGGCAGCTGCAAAACGGTTAAACATACCGAGTGTCGGTGCTTTCGTCTTCTTTACAATACTATCTCCAAGCTTCTCAATTCTTCTCCCTAAAAGCCAAACGCAATACATACTTACAATAAGCCCAATTCCAGCGCCTAAAAAGTGTGCTGAAAACGGTGTTAACATCCATCCTAGTAACAAAATACCTAGTATATAATACGATTGGATTTTAAATGATCTTAGTGACATACTAATCATGCTGTACCTCTCTTCATTCGTTCTTATCTATCCAACAAAAAATTTCTTTCAAATTCATATTCCTTAAATCCATTTCATTTAAATTAAAAACAACATAAACAGTATGTTTATGTTGTTTAAATGTTTTTAGAAAATAATATTATACAAGATTTCAAACATCATATTCTCATATTTTGTGACGGTTTTTCAAACTTTTTTCGTCCATTTATGAAAAAAATGATATCAATCTATGAACATACGGATATGATGTAATAAGCACACAAATAAAGGGGGCGTCTAATGATTTATTTTTTAATGGCTCTCATTCACCTCATTATCCCTGCACTTATTGGACTTTCATTGTATTGGTACACGAAAAATCATAGCATTTTTTACGCTGTCCTCGGTGTTCTTCTTCCAGGTATTATTCTTATTACACTCTTCCGTATTCCATTTTTAAACTTAATTCCACTTATTACTGCTATCTTATTTCTCATCTTCTTACCAAAAATAAAAAAATAGGAAAGCAGATCATAGGTGATCTGTTTTCCTATTTTGATATAGGTTCCCCTGCAATAGAATGAACTTTTCCTTTCTGGGATTTCACAAACCATAGACCGACAAAAATGATAATTCCACCGATGATCTGTTGAAACGATACATATTCATTTGCCCAGAAAGCTGCAAATAAAACAGCTACAAGCGGCGTTATATACATATATACCATCGTATGTGACGCTCCAATTTTTTGAACACCAACATACCACATTACTAGACCAAATACTGTTACAAAGAAAATAGAATATAGTAAAGCAAATAGTGTCATTCCGTGAATAATGTGAAATGGCATGACAAACACATGCGGACCACTTAACAATAATAGCGGAATCGCACCCACTAGCGCAGACCATGCTGTAACACGTAATGCTGAATATTTTTTAATTAATGGTCCTGCTAAAACAGGATAAAGCCCCCAGCATATTGATGTAATAAGTCCAATTCCATTGCCATAAAAAGAACTAGTAAGTGAATGCCCTGCTACTAAAACTAATGCTGCACCAACAAAAGCAATCATAGAACCGATTAACTTTCGAGAAGAAAAATTTTCTTGTTTCAGAAAAATCGCAAATACAGTTGTAAAAATAGGTGATATAGAAATGAGTAAAGAGGCATTTGTAGCGGATGTATATTTGACAGTTTCCATAAATAGCGTTTGATACAGTACAATACCTACAACGCTAACGATGATTAATCTAGGTATATCCTTTCGCTCCATATAAACCGACTTTTCAATAAAAAAGGTAAGGAGTAACAGAAGCGGTGCCGCCGCCATCATACGAAGTGCAGTAAACTCAATTGCTGTAAATTCTAAAAGTCCATACTTCGCAATTGTATAGTTAATCCCCCAAATAATAACAACACTTAAAATTAATAACTCAATTCCCCATCTTCTCATGCGTATCCCCTCCGCAAAGAAGATTATACAGAAAATTCAATCACATGTACATTTCATTATGTGAAAAAATCTTCGTATTGTCAGGAGAGGTGTGCGTTATTTGGTGTATGAATTTATATCGGCGATTTTTCGAATATATCGGCGCAACTCGAATTATATCAGCGATTTTTTAAATATATCGACTTATCAACAAAAAACGACAATAATAGCAACTTATACAATAAAAAAAGGTGGTTCCAACATACATTTTGGACCACCTTTCCTTTACTACACTCGAACATGTAACTTCATATTCGGATTATAAAATTGGCTCGGACTCTTCAGCTGAAAAGTTCCTCCACCTTCATGCCAATCAACCGTTAACTTATCGTCCATAAATACAAGCTTTGTACGATCAGCGATAAAATTCATTGTGCTTGATTCAATATCCACATCGCGCTCATCTTTCTCTGCTACAGCTACTAAATCGATGATTCCGCTCATGACACAACCGCAACCCTCATTATCGTAAAATAACTTTATATATTTCGCTTCACTTGGAATCGTATCCATAATCTTTTTATATGCTGCTTCTGTTACAGTAACGTACATATGTTAATCTTCATCCTCTCTTCTCTTATCATTCATATATTGTATCACCATTTTTCTTAAAAGTTATATACAGAAAATTAAGACTAATATACAATGTATGTGATAAAGTTTCAGCAATCGAGCTTTTATGAGTAGTTCATGCAGGAGAAAGGATGTTTACTATCTGTGTTCAAACTACAACGCTATCCTATGTTATTAGGTCTATTTAGTATTTTCTTCATTTCTAGCGGAAGGCTATTACAGCATGTACTTCCCTATTCTCCTTCTATTAGCTGGATTCTAGGTTTTATTTGTTTCTTATCCGCTTCTTATTTTGCTACGAAGAATATAAACAACTCATAAAGCAAGAATCATCTTAAGGAGGATTATTAAACATGCCAGCCTTAAAAAAAATAGAGCAATCACTCGATCACTTATTTCAAATTGAAAAATACGGAAAAGATAGTGCCTTTAGTCGATTTATACCAGCCGTATATGATCCTATCAAATTTCCTTGGCAACAATTTTTTGAAGCAAATTTTGTAGATTTATTTAACGGCCTTATGATGCACGGATCTGAACATGTAACCAAAGTATTTTTAGCTGTATTCCCTACAGATGACGTTCTTGAAACATTCATTTCACAATCCACACCCGGTGATTTACTCTTTATGCACCATCCCCTTGTAATGGAGTGCGGTGATCCAATTGGAAGATCCGGTCGAGGTTTCATACCAATTCCTGAAAAATATTTGCAAGAAATAAAAGAAAAACAACTTTCTATATATACATGTCACGTACCAATGGATTTTCATCAAACGCATGGAACGAGTATTTCAATTGCAAAAGCATTAAACGCTACTGTAGTGGACGACTTTGCATATGGAGGTCCAGAACAAGAACCAGTTGGCCTTATTTGTGAAATAGATGAAACATCAACAGAAGCACTCCAAAAACATCTAAAAAAACTCTTCCAGATTCCTTACACAGACTTCGAAGGTAAACGACATGATTCCATCAAAAAAATCGCAATTATCGCTGGATGTGGCGATGTTGTATCTTTAATGAAGGAAGCAGAAGAAAAAGGTGCTGAAGCATATATTACAGGAGAAATCCATTGCCATATCGACAATGATTACGGCCGATATAAATACTCACTCATTATGGATTATGTAAAAGAAACGAATATGTCTCTAATTGGTGTGTCACACTCTGCCTCTGAATATTTAGTGAAAGAGACATTGATGTATGATTGGTTTAAAGAGAATTTTGATGTGGATGTTATTTTGCTTCCACAGGAAAAATGGTGGCTCTAACACTATCATTTTTTTAATTTATATACACAATACAATCGATCACAGAAAAATAGATAAAGTGAAACCTTAATCAGTGGGGGGTCTTCATCCCCCACTGATTATCATCCCTCACCAATCGGACTGCCCGGCAAATAGCTGAATAAATGAGAACGCACATGTACCAACGTAAATGCTTTCGTTGTGCCAGAAAACGAACCTACCAGTATTATAGCTGGAAACCTATTTTTGAGGGAGAATACAACCTCTCTTTATATTCATGCCGCAAGTGCTGTATGTTCTATTTTTCTAATTACTGATATATAGCAATTCATTTCATAAAAAAAGACCCGAGATTCGGGTCAACAAATAGAAATATAAATGAACTACAACAAATAACAGACAAAGCCATTATATATTTTTCATAGTAAAACATCCATTATTTTCTTTTTTCACTATCAATATATTATTTTTCGTTATCGTCCTCTTTTTTAGAACGTCTACCTAAGAAGAACACAAAAACATCACTTCCAAATAAGTGATGTTTTTTGTAGTTAATGCAGTGGTAACATAACCTCAACCGTCGTTCCAACCCCAACTTCACTTTCAAAACTCATTTTACCATTGTGATCTTTAATAATTTTTTCTGTAACTACTAAACCTAGACCAGTTCCTGTTTCTTTCGTTGTATAAAAGGCTTCATTTAACTTTGGAATTTTATCTTTCGGAATACCACATCCCTCATCTTTCACTTGAACGATGATTCCATCTTTTACAGTAACTTTAATCGTAATTGTTCCGCCAACTGACATTGCTTCAATTGCATTTTTGATTAAATTAAAAAAGACTTGTTTTAATCGTTTTTCATCACATGTAATTGACGGTAAGTCTTTACTGTAAATACCTTGTATGTGAACTCCTTGTTTTAAAGCAGGCTTTTCCATAACTCGAATAACATAAGAGATAATTTCTTGTACGTTATGAGTTTCTGATTCTAGTGATTTAGATTTCTCAAATCCACTAAGTTCTGTAGCAATTATATGGATCCGATCTACTTCTTGTTTCATAATATCACTATAAATTTTATCTTCCGGATGCTTGTCTGCTTGTTTATTCACAAGTTTTTTTAAGTTTGCTAAAGGTCTTCTAATCTTATAACCAATAACCGTTGCCATCTTTCCAACAGCTGCTAGTTTTTCTGTCTGTTTTATTTCTTTGTCCATCATTTCAAGCGTTCGAACGTAAGACTGAACCCTCAAAAATATAATCCAACATATGATAGTAAATACACTATATAATGCCATTGGGATTAAAACGAGAGAAGATTGAATAATGATTCCTGTAAGAGCGTACTTCCCAACAAGTATCGCTGGAACTAACCAGAAATATCTTTTATTCACAAAGATTGGTGCGAACAAAATAAAAAATACTTCTACTATATTTCCACCGTCAAATTCCGCATCGCTACCATAATAAATCATAATGTTATGGATACAATCTAATACATTATAGCCAATTAGAATAATATACTTTACCGGAAAAACATTCTTCCATTTCATAAAGTATATTCCAATGCAAAACAATACTACCATCAAAAAGTAAAGCCATAAACCTAAACCATCTTCAAACTTTCCTACACCTTCTTGCTCTCCCGCGATTAAAGGTACGATAAATTCATAGGCAAGATCATACACAAAAAATATAATAAAAAATAAACTTAAAAATACTTTCAACGCCTTTATTTCTTCATTTTTAAATATATAGCCTTTATTCATATGGTAACTCCTAGCTTTTCTTCCACTTGGATTTCAGTATTTCCACACTTCCTTGGCAAAGTAATGTCTATTCTCGTTCCAGTATTTCTTTCACTTGAAATATGTAGCTCACCAAGGTGCTCGGTGACAATTCGATTCGCTACTGTAAGACCCAGACCAATTTTATCTTGTTTCGTTGTATAAAAGGCCTCTGTAACACGGGCTAAGTTTTCTTGCTTAATACCATGACCATTATCAATTAAGCTGATCATTACATACTCTTTTCCTTTATTCTCTAATCGTAAATGTAATATGCCACCTTGCTCCATTGCTTCTAAAGCGTTTTTTATTGTATATAAAAAGACTCCTCTTATTTTTCGTTCATCGCATTCAACTTCTATTGTTTTTTCTTCCACATTAGAAATAAGCTGCACATTTAATTCATTCATTTTTTCGCGAAGAGTTGTTGTTGCTTGTAATACAATCTTTCCTAGATCATGTTTCTTATAAATAGAAGGCTTGCATGTAGCAACTTCCATCAACTCGCTTATCATATTATTCATATTTTCTATTTCAAAAATCATACGTTTATAAACAGGATCCTCTTCATGCTTCTCTCTTTGTAATTGCGTAAATCCTTTTAATGAAGCGAGTGGATTTTTAATTTCATGTCCAACCGTCGCTGCCATTTTTCCGATTACTGCTAATTTTTGTGATTCACTAGCAATCGCAATACTTTCCTTTACAGCTGAAAGATATTGTAAAAATCGGTTTAAAATGATATATGCAACTATTAACATAAGGGTATACATAATAAGGAACATAAATGCTTTTATTTCCTCTAATCCAAATAAATAAATTAAATATTTTCCTACAATAGAGGAAAGCAAAAACACATAAAATTTTTTATTTAAAAATATGGGTACAAAGAAAATGAGAATAATCTCTATTATATTTGTCGCATCAAACGCCGCCTTATTATAAAAAATATACGAAATTATATTAGCGATTTCTATCCCTATGTATGCAAATATCCATGCATATTTAACAAGGTTTGCCTTTTCTTTTTTTAGTAAATATATATTCACGCACAGTATTGCTACTCCGCAAATAACTTGCCATATTATGTTGTATCCCTTATCCATTATTGATTTATCTTCTAATACGATTGCATAAAAAATTTGATATGCAATAACAATGACATATAACACCCATAAAAGGATTTTTGCATTCCTTTCTTCTTCTTTATATGATAGAAAACTTTCTTTCACTTCAACACCCCTTCAAAATAACATCTCAAAGAATACCATTTATTATAATAAATGATTTTCACAGACAAACAAAGATAAATCGAACATTTGAGGAAAATCGTACCAAAAACGCAATATATTTAGACTATATACAGAGCATAAAATCTATGATCATTAATACGTATATTATGGAGGATGTTTTATATAGACGGCCCAAAAAGTAAAACAAAGCTTTTAGAATGGAACCTATTGATAGAACAGGGGGAGTTTTATGTTTGTTACGGTCGAGAAAGATGTGCATATTTTTGTGCAAGACGTTAATCCTGGTCCAGGTAGTAAGACTGTTTTCTTCGTTCACGGATGGCCTTTAAATCATCAAATGTATCAATATCAACTCAATGTTTTACCAGAGCATGGCTTTCGCTGTATCGCCATGGATATACGAGGAAATGGGCAATCTGATAAGCCATGGACTGGTTACACGTATGATCGATTAGCCGATGATATCGCAATTGTTCTAGAAGCACTCCAAGTAGAGAACGCTACGTTAGTCGGTTTCTCAGTTGGTGGTGCTCTTTCTATTCGCTATATGTCTCGCTATAATGGGCGCCGCATTTCTAAGCTCGCATTAATTGACGCTGTCTCCCCCTCTTTCGTTAAAAATCAAGAGTCCCCTTACGGTGTACCGAAAGAACAAGCAGATGCCCTTATTAATCAAATGTATGCTAATTTACCAAAATTTTTAAATGATGTATCTTTGTCCTTTTTCAATAGAAACTTAGGAGCTGCAACCCTTGAATGGTTTTCTTATCTCGGTATGCAGTCCGCTTCTTATGCCCTTATCAAAATTTTACAAGCAGCTGCAAATGAAGATGTAACGAAAGATTTAAATAAAATTAACGTTCCAACAAAAATCTTCCACGGCGTTCACGACCAACTAATTCCTTACAAAAGCGCTGAGCTTACGCAACAACGAATTAAAAATTCTCAGTTACATGCTCTTACAAATAGTGGTCATGGTTCACCAATCGATCAAGCGAATGAATTAAATAAAGAACTGATAAAATTTTTACATGCATAACAACTGCAATACAAGAATGAAAGTTAATATGATCGATTTTTTACAAAACATAAAATTCACAAATTTCTCACAAAAATACAAATAAAACGATTACATTTTCAAATATACTAAATGTACAAGTAATACTCCCTAAACCCAGCTTGTCTGGTTACCCCGTTAAATACTATGAAAAAAGAACTTGTATCGTTATACAAGTTCTTTTTGTTTCTTTTATTTAAAGAGGATATCTTTACTATATTGATTTCCGACGAGTAAATCATATTGGAGCATTTTATATTGCTCTAACATTTCTTTTTGTTTCTTTGTTAAATCATTGATTACTTCTCCATTTTTATCAACTTTTAATTCATCTCTAAGCACTGGTATTTCCTTGTAAAGTTCCAATAAAAATTGATAAAATGAGGATTTATTTAATCCTGCATAATCAAAAATAAGATTAGAAAAATGAATTGGACTTACTAAACCTAAATTATCATTTGGCATATCAAAGTTTGCATACATTAATAGCGGCGTTTGCGCCATCGCTAAACGTTCACTTGGTGTTTTTTCATTCGTTATATACCCATTTTCTTTATAAAAAGATTTATTGGTTCCTAATGACGGAAGATGATCTCCAAAGAATACTAATAATGTAGGTCTATCTAAATTATCTAGTTGCTCAATTAAATATTGAAGTGCCTCATCTGAACGTCTTAATCCTTCTGTATACGTCTCTAATTCTCCCTTTGATTCTTCATTTTCTAGGCCGCTAATTTCTATTAGGTTTTCACCAAATCGGCCTTCTGTAAACGGAAAATGATTTTGCATCGTAACAGCATGAATAAATGTAGGTTGTTTTTGTTTCTCTAACTCAGCAATTATCTCTTTACTCATCGCTAAATCACTAATATAATCTCCATCAATATCCACATTTTCCATCGTATCCTCTGCATTGAACTTATCAAATCCTAACACCTTATATACATCATCACGTTTAAAGAATGTGCGACCAAATGAATGAATTGCACTTGTGTAATAACCTTCTTTTTTCAACGCCGTAGGGATTGATGGAATTTCTTTCTTATTTGTAATAACTTGCTGATATGGTATAGAACCTGGCTTTAACAAACTCATTGAATAACTTGTTAATGCCTCAAATTCAACGTTCGCCGTATTTCCCCCAAATGTAGGAGAAATAGTTTGTCCACCAGGAAAGTTTTCTATATAATGATGTAAATTTGGTACAGGATCTTCACTAAAAGAAAGGTTGGTTATTTTCGTGGGATCCCAAAACGATTCACTCATTACAAAAATAATATTCGGTTTCTCTTTTTTCTTTTGATTCCCTATATTTCCACTATATTGTTTTTTTATATCGTTTGCTATTTGAAGCATATTTTCATTAGAATAATTTTTTGGTTTTTCCATAACTGTTGTATCTAAATTGCTAATAAACCCAAGTACAAAACCATTTGAAGCATAGTTTTCATTTTGATTCCACAAAACAAAATCTACACCTGATTTTTGAAATACTTTATTCATAAATGTATTCGTAAAATTACCATACGCATATAGAACAAAAATAGATCCTACTACTAATAAGGCTCTTATTCCTAGATGAATCTTTACATTTTGAATATACCTTCTCATATATATCCCTGCTACAATACAAACTACGACACTTACGATAATGATAAACATATAACTCCAGCTAAAATAGTCCATCACCATCGGTATAACTGATTGCATATGCGTAATTTGTGTGAAATCAGAAGGATATAACGGATCACCTCTGAAAATAAGCTTCAAATAATTCACAATACATAAAATGACTAACGTACAGCTCGTTAAAACCATACTTAGAAAAACCTTACCTATTAAATTATATACAAGAATATATATTACATAAATTACTACAAAACTTAATATAAACTGCATATTATAAAAGTAAATCCAATTCATTGCCTCTATGAAACTCATATTAACTTGCATGACAATATAAAATAACGCTACTGTATGAGCTAGCAAAAATAATATAAAATGCACTCGCAGGGATGCTCTAAGTATAGACATCTCTTTTTTATTGAAATGCGTAATATAAAACGTTATGCCCCATATGAAAATCATCATAACACTTAAAACAAGCTTTTGATTTAAATGATCTTTCATCATGTCTAAATTAAAAACCTTTAAAATTATAAACAGCATAGTTATTACTAATAAAGTCACCATACTACTTATAATGCTAGAAATTAATATATTTCTTTTTGGAAGATGAAAAAGTGTAGAACCATACTTCAATTCATTCCCTCGTTTCTATGTATTAATTTCACCCCGCATCGAAAAAACTATTTCTATTAAAATAACATATATTACATATTTCGTCTGCATACTTGCTTCTATCATGGATGTATTTTCTTAATATTCCCTTAATAAATAGTTAAATTTTGGCATACAAATTACTCATTATTGAAAAACCTAATTTCAATATTCTACTTTATGATATAATAACTATGTTTTGGAAATCCTTAATACTATTAAAGATTTCACATGAAAATACGAAAGAATTAATAAAAAAGGAGTTGCTCATTTTTGCTTACTAAGTTTAAGAGTTTGCCTAAAGCGGTATATGCAATTTTGGCGCTTTCTTTCCTGTTGCACGTTTTTTGTTTAGTAAAACAGCCAGGACTAGATGGAGAGTTAGTCAAAGTAACATATGGTGCAAATGATGCATTTAACTATTCGTTAACAGCTGAACAACTATTAAAACATGGTGTATTTGGTTATGTGTATTTAGAACCTAGTGAGGTTCCAGGGAAAAATGCATATATCACACCAGGTCAGCCATTACTATTAGCTGGCGCTATGATTATTTCTGATATTACATCCATTCCTTACTATTACGTAGCAACTGTTATTAACATGATCATGAACCTTTGTACAGTACTATTAGTATTCTTAATAGGAAAAGAATTGTTCGAAAAAAACATTTATGGAATTGTTGCAAGTATTTTATATGCTATTTATCCAAGTAACTATACATACTTCCGTACATTGCTAACAGAAGTTCCATCCATATTCTTATTGGCGTTATGTGTATATGTATTTGTTCTCGCATGGAAATACAATAAAACGAAATTCCATATATGGTTTGGAATTGTCGTTTCAATTTTACTTATGTTCCGTCCAAATCCAGCTCCAATGATGCTCATTCCTGTTCTTGTTGTGTTATTTACATATGGATTTAAAGACTCCATTCGAATCGGATTGTTATGGTTTATCGGACCGTTCTTGATTATTGGCGCATGGGTTGTTCGTAACTATTTAGCGCTCAACCAATTTATTTTATTCTCAACCCAAGGTGCAGATCCACTGATTGCCGGTGCAGATCCATTTAATAAAATTGGCTATGAAAATATAGTAAATGAAATGAGAGCTAAAGGCTTAGATGACAAAGGTGCATACGCAAAAGAATTAATCAAGAATGGATTTAAGACGGACTTCACTTATTGGTTCTCTTGGTTCACTGTCGGTAAAACAATTGAGTTATTCAAAACAGCTCCTGCTGTAGACCAATACCGTATTCATAACTTTATGCAACTATGTCATAGAGTGTTTATCATCGGTACATTCTTGAGCAGCTTCTGCCTCATGCTAAATTCATTTAAACATAAACGCGTTATGATGCTAGTAGCAAGTTCTATTATTTACATTATCTTCTCAAACTTATTCTTAGCAATTAACCGCTACGGATTTTTCATTAATCCTCTTATGTGCTTAATTCTTGCATACGGATTAATTCACATTGTGCAGAAGCTTCCATTCTTCCGCACTAACCAAGCATAATAAGAAAGAGGTCGGCCACAGATGGCCGACCTCTTTCTTATTATCCAACACTTTGCACACGGCCAATTTGTACATTCTGTAATCGTACTTTAATTCCGTATGTATGTGTTTCTGTATTTGTCAAAATCTCTTTCACAACACCAGATACTGTTTTACTTATAAATGCAAGTTTTTGATAACTATTACTATAACGAAAAGAGAAAATGATTAGCATGTATATTATATAAAAGGAAGCAGCCATATTTTCCATACGATACATACGAGTACTATAATTACAAAATCAAAAAAATCTAATCTTGGACCTTTTTTCATATTCATATGTAAACACATATGAAACCATTTTATTTTTGTATATTTATGGATGTTTTTCTTTGCAAATCGGTAAATAAGTATTTGCATGATAAAAAATCCGGCTACAAAAATAAATAATACGATGAGAAATCCAATCACAAAATTCTTCCTATTTTTGTAGCGTTTTTTCTACTATCCGATTTTTCAAAACCCACTCTTCAAACTGGGCACTTCCAAATTCCCAGCTAAGATCGCGAGCATGTACAGAAAAAACGTAATGACCAGCATATTCATCCATAAACCTACCTAACTCTACATCGTCTTTCTGAATACCGTATACTCCAAAATTAAAAAACACATCCCATACGTCTTCATTCTTCCTCTTATAAGCAATCGATTCCATATCACATTCTGTTCCGAAATAATCAAGATGTAAATGTACGCTATCCTCATATTCGTACTCCATTTTATCACCCCTTATATTTGTACTTCTTTATCACCAGAAAAATTCCTTCTGTCTACACTCACATATGGGCACTTACCTACATATCATGCTTGTAGAGTGACTTCTAGGAGGTGTTATATAGTGAAAAAATTAATAGCTGTTTTTTGTATCACGTTACTAGCTGTTTTCACATTTACTGCTTGCAGTAGTAAAAAAGAAGGTACAAAAGAACAAACTCAAAATGTTCGAGTCGGCGAAGTTACCCACTCTCTCTTCTATGCCCCGTTATATGTCGGGATTGAAAAAGGATTTTTTAAAGATGAAGGATTAAATGTTGACCTCCAAACAACAGCGGGCGGAGATAAAACGATGACGGCCCTATTATCTGGCGGGATTGATATTGCTCTCGTCGGTTCTGAAACATCTATTTACGTTCATCAACAAGGCGCAAAAGACCCGATTATTAACTTCGCACAACTTACACAAACAGATGGAACATTTTTAGTTTCGCGTAAAAAATTAGACTCTTTTAATTGGAATGACGTAAAAGGTGTTACGTTTTTAGGACAGCGTAAAGGCGGCATGCCACAAATGGTTGGAGAATACGTTTTAAAGAAAAATGGCATTGATCCTCACAAAGACACAAACTTAATTCAAAACATCGAATTTGCTAATATTGCAAATGCCTTTGCATCTGGTACTGGAGAGTTTGTACAGCTCTTTGAACCGACTGCAAGTATACTTGAGAAAGAAGGTAAAGGTTATATCGTCGCTTCATTCGGAAATGAATCTGGTACTGTTCCTTATACAACGTTCATGGCGAAAGAAAGTTTCTTAAAGAAAGATAAAGCTGCTGCTGAAAAGTTCACACGTGCGCTCTATAAAGCACAGCAATGGGTTGATACACATAGCCCAGAAGAGATTGCTAATGTTGTTTCCCCGCTATTTAAAGACACTTCAAAAGACATTACAGTAAAAGTAATTGAACGATATAAAAAGCAACATTCTTATGCGACAAATCCACTATTAGATGCGGAAGAATGGAAACAGCTCCAAACGATTATGAAAGACGCTGGTGAATTACAAAAAGAAGTCCCACATGAAGCGCTCGTCAATACAAAAATTGCCGAAAGCGTTATTAAGAAATAGAGGCGAATTGTATGAGTTTTTTACAAATACGTAACGTTTCTCACTGCTTTTTTGCAAAAGAGAATGCCAAACTTATTCTCGAAGATATGAGCTTACAAGTGGAAGAAGGCGAATTTATTTCTATACTCGGCCCAAGTGGTTGCGGTAAAACAACGCTCCTCTCAATCATTGCTGGACTACTTGATCCAATTGACGGTATCGTCTTTTTAGATGGTGAACCGATTACAACGAAAACTTCATCTATGGGATATATGTTGCAGCAAGATTACTTATTCCCGTGGAAAACTATTGAAGAAAATATTATGCTTGGACTTCATATTCGAAAGATTTATGATGAACAGATGAAAAAACATACTTTAAATCTTTTAAAACAAGTCGGTCTACATGGGGTAGAAGGACAATATCCTCGTGAATTATCCGGCGGTATGCGTCAACGTGCCGCTCTCGTTCGAACGTTAGCGACTAATCCGAAAATTTTATTACTAGATGAACCATTCTCCGCACTCGATTATCAAACGAAGTTAAAACTAGAAGAACTCGTTTTCAATTTACTAAATAAATATAAGAAAACATCATTACTTGTTACTCACGATATTGAAGAAGCGATTGCGATGAGTGATCGTATTTATTTACTGCAAGCGAATCCTGGAAAAATCGCGAAAACCTTTATCGTCCCGGAAAGTATTCGTTCTTTATCACCATTAGAAGCACGCCATCACTACGATTTCCCAGCCCTCTTTCAAGATATATGGAAGGAGCTGGAACGACTTGGATAATATAAAACAACTACATGAAAAATTTCGAAAGAAAGAACGCAGGCGTGCTTGGATTGCTCGCTCACTACAGCTTTTACTACTTATTCTTTTCTTTGCACTATGGGAAATAGCTAGCAAAAAAGAATGGATCGATCCTTTACTCTTTAGCTCTCCTTCGAGTATTTGGGATCTCTTCTTAACGAAATGGATCGACGGTTCACTTTGGGTCCACATATGGACGACATTGCTGGAAACAGGATTAGGCTTCATTCTTGGAACGGTACTCGGTGCTATTATTGCCACGTTTCTTTGGTGGATGCCACTTCTAGCCCGCGTACTTGATCCTTACCTCGTCGTCCTAAATGCAATGCCAAAAGTTGCACTCGGTCCAATCATCATCGTTATTTTCGGTCCAAACATTTCATCTTCTATCGCAATGGGAGTAATCATTTCCATCATCATTACCATTCTCGTTATTTACAGTGCATTTCAAGAAGTCGATTCTAACTATATAAAAGTAATGAACACATTTGGCGCAAATAAATGGCAATGTTATAAGCAAGTCGTCCTCCCTGCCTCCTTTCCAGCAATTATCTCAACGTTAAAAGTAAATGTTGGTCTATCCTGGGTCGGTGTTATTTTCGGTGAACTTCTCGTTTCCAAACAAGGACTTGGCTACTTAATTAGCTACGGATTCCAAGTCTTTAACTTCACACTCGTTTTACTTAGCGTACTACTCACATGTGTTCTCGCAACTCTTATGTATGTATTTGTCGAGGCATTTGAAAAAATTCTAATTGGAACAAGAAAAAGAAGCTGACTCAAAACAGTGCGCTATAGTCAGCTTCTTTCTTTTACCTTTTATCACACATTTTCGTTTCATTTGTAATGTTTCCATCCGCAACCGTAACTGTATGAAAACAGTCTTTCACACGTACTGTAACGACATTATCTTTTCGATCTATCACATGATAATCATTAAACTTTTCATTCAAAGCACTACGAATTTGCTCCCCTTCAAAAATCGGAAAACCGTGAGACATTACCCAAATGAGACCAGCAACAGCAAGAATCGTTTTCATACGTTTCATTACCTCCTCGAGAGTAAACTTATAGTCCCTACAACACGCGCATTATAATTGTGTCTAAATTGTGACATTTTTATACTAATTCTATTTTATACCGCCAGTTCCTTCTTCTTTTAAATAAAAATACATAATTTTCAATTTTATCAACATAAGAAAAAACGCAAAGAATTTTTAATTCTTTGCGTTTTGCTTTAACGAAACTATATCGAACACATAACTCACATTAATCTGCACTTTGTTGTTCTATCGTTTTCGAAACATCATCTAATCCTGACAGCACTTCCGCTCTCATTTTTACAAGTTCAGGAAACTGATAGAAGAAAGCAATTTTCTTATATTTTAACTCTGTACCTTCTTTCACCTTTTTTGAATCTTGTAAAATGAACGCTGTAAATGTATCTGCGATATCTTCCGTTACATTTGTTGTTCCATACAGCGATACAAAATCATCATGCTTTTCTTTATAAAATTCAACTTGTGCCTCTTCACTTTCTTCTACTTTCTTTTCTGTCCACTCTTGCTCAATTGGTTTCCAAAATTCATTATAAAATTGGTTAATATACGAACTTTTTCTCACACATCCATTCTTCACGAACAGCGTTTTACATTTATTTCGATATGATGAAATGTCTTTCTCTTCATCAAACGCCTCTAAATACTTTCTATCCACTGGTACTTGTTTATGTCCAATCGTTAATACGTGAGCCGTTTCATGAATTAATGTTTTCATCACTTCATCTATATTCACCCCAGAATCAAGCACGTCTAAACTAAGCACCCAATCTCTCGGGTCATCCATACTTGGCATGACATGAGCAACAACGCCGTCATAACCATCCGTTATTAGATCAAACCCTGTTATATTCTCACGATATTTCACTGGAATGAGAGTGCGATACATGTCCCATAAAGTTTCATGATACTCTCTATCTTGCCGCTGGCTTAACAAATCATCTTTTGCTTCTTCGTCATCTGCAAAAGCTTTATTCAATCTTTTACGATCTAATTTCTCAAAATAAGGATCTACAATTTCATCATCATCGATATAATAAGAAGCTAAAAAAAAGTAATTATCATCCTCTTCTTTTTTCTGTTCCGCCTCTTTCATATTCATACTTTCATACTCTTCTATGTCATAATCCTCTACTTTTTCAAGTTCTGAAAGTCCCTCTATCTTTTTATATACTTTTTGTAATGTTTTATCTCCTATTTGCGTGCACTCTTCTTCTGTTTTACAAATTTCTTTTTCTTTCGTAACCTCGAGAGCACTATCGCATCCTGCAACTAAACTGCTTGCTATAATACAACATACTAACTTGCCATATAGTTCCTTCATACAATCCCCCATTACTCCATTCTACAAAATATCATAATCATTTTTTTGCGAATATGCGATAATTAATTATAAAAACTGCAAGGAGGCTTCTCATGATTCGTGCAATCTTATTCGACTTAGATGGAACACTATTAGATCGGCGCCAATCTTTAGAACAATTTATTTGTGAGCAATATAATCGCTTCTCCTCACATTTGATGAGTATAGACAAATCAAAGTATTGTTCTAGATTTCTCGAACTCGATAATAATGGCTATACGTGGAAAGATAAAGTATATGCTACTCTCCTTTCCGAATATAACATTACTACTTTAACGCACGAGCAACTGCTGCACGACTACATTACAAACTTCCAACATCATTGTATTCCTTTCAAAAACACGCATGAACTACTTCAACAGTTAAAACAGCGAGACATTAAAATTGGTATTATTACAAACGGTTTTACTGATTTTCAGATGAGCAACCTTCGAGCACTACATATACATACGTATGCAAACACCATTCTCGTTTCAGAAGCTGAAGGAATTAAAAAACCTCATCCTGAAATTTTCGAACGTGCTTTGCAAAGACTAGATGTTAAGGCAGAAGAATGTCTTTATGTTGGAGATCATCCAGAAAACGATGTGCTTGGTTCTGAACAAGTAGGGATTCTTGGTGTTTGGAAAAAAAATTCGTTTTGGAGTGATTTTAAGCATTCACGTATCGTAGATGATTTGTTGGAGGTGCTTTCGTTTTTAGAGGTGGAGATTAATCAGCCCTCACCAATCGGGCTTTTACGGACAAATAACGGGATAAAAACACAATAATAGTAATTAAATTATATCAATGATTTTCACAACATATCGATTTACTGAAAAAAAATAAAAATAATAATAGGAGGTGTTGTTCAAAAACGCCTTCTATTATTATTCATACACTGTAAACTGTGGTTTACTCGGATGCTCTTTTACTAGCGCATCATCTGGAAACTTTGAAACTTTTTGATATAAGGCAATGTCACCGATACAACCTGCTGTTAGTAGAATTCCTAAAAATGAGAGTAGCTCCAGATTCATAACTAATCCCAATACAATTGGCAAAATTCCAGTTGGTAAAAATGGAAGCATTAACACTTTCTTCATTTGCTTTACTGTAACTGCCTGTTTAGAATGAGCATATGCAACACCTAATTTCCAATTAACGCCCCATTTTAGTTCACTCCACGGAACACCTCCGATATAGCGAAAGCCAATTAAATGTATCGCTTCATGAATACAAACGAGAACAATTATTGCTATAATAAAAAGAAACATCGTTAATAATGTAACTTCAACTTGAACCCCACCTGAAAGAAATATATGTAAATAACCAATTCCAAACGCCAAAGCAATTATTATAAAAAATAAAGAAAAGTTTAATTTAACCATCGAAACAGTAACAGTCGTTTCTTTTCTTTTATCCATCTTCCCCCTCCTAAAATGTAAATATATCTTTACAAAATTGTATAATATACCCAAAATAATATAAAGATATATTTACATTTATTCTTACATACAAAAAAAGAAACCGGCTACTTTACTTCGTAAAACAGCCGATTTCTTCTATATGTTTCATCGTACGCGCTAATACGTCATCGCGCATTATAAAGCTAAATTTTCTATTCGTTTTAATGTTGTCAGGAATGTCTTTTAATAAAACAGACCCTTTCGTTTCTTCGTAATGCGTATGTTCTTCTACCGCACTAATTGTTGCAAAATAAATGTTTTTAATGATTATTTTGTCTTTTCCAGATACTTTGTATTGTCCTAAGTAAGTTAAATCAGAAACTATGCCGCCGGTTTCTTCATGAACCTCTCGAACTGCCGCTTCTTCCGGTGTTTCCCCTAGTTCTACTTTACCACCTGGAAATTCAAGACCGCGACGTAAATGATGCGTTAATAACCATTGATCCCCGTACCGGCATACAACCCAAACATGCTTTGGCTCAGGAGAAAATGGATAACGTTCAAACGATAATTGTACAGTGTTGTGGTAATAATCTTTAAATTTGTACATGCCATTACTCCCCTATTGATGGTTACAAGTTTTTCCTACCACAAATTGTAGCATATTCTCGCTTTTCTGCATAATATTATCCAATTACAATCCATTGATTATTCCCATTTGCGCGACTAATTCTTTCGTCTCATGATTTCCTAAATCGTAAATCATTCTATATGCTTTTTGTAGTTGTTCATCATATCGGTCATTATTTGAATCGTGATGATACTCAACAAATGGAACGTGAGAGCGTACAAATGAACCTAAATCTTCTACATATGCTTGATCGAAGTGCTCTCTTAATTCCGTAATTTCCTCATCATTTGCATAAATTTCAAAATCATACGTATCCGCCGTCTTCACTTGTGAAATTTGACCATTTCCTATTGATATATAATATGTTTTTTTCGTTTCCATGTAACACCCTTCTTTCATCCTTTTATTTTCTATTGTTTTCATCAATTACAAAATTATGTAAAATAAAGAAAAGGAGGGGTTTTATGTTCAAAATATTAATTATCGGTATTATCATCGTCCTAATCATCCTCGTACTCTCCATCATGACAATTAATAAAGGCTATGCTTATAAACATTCCGTCGATAAACTAGAAGATAATCCTTATACAAAAAAGAATAAGGAAAATTCCTAATATGCTTCGTATACTCCGCATCACAATCGCACTCACTGTGTTCGTTATGTCGGCAATTGGATTATATACAGGTCAAAATAATTTTCTACCTCTTTCACAATTTCTATTAGGGGCTTTAATGTTTCTCATCGCATTTGAACAAATAAAGAAAAAGGAGTCAGCAACTGGGCTTATTTGTATTATTTCCGGTGCTTTCATTTGGATTGTTCTCATCATTAGCTATATAAAATAAAAGGAGGTACATGCATGCTAAAAGGAGTACGGATTACTTTATCACTTATTGCTTTATGTATAGCAATCTATAGTTTCTTTACTAGTAATAGAGAAATTATGCCTTATATGTTCATCTTTTTAGGGATGATGGCTTTCGTTATTAGTATAGAGGAAATCTTAAAACAGCAAAAAGGTGGTAGTATACTTGCTCTGTTAGCAGGAGCTGGTGCTTTATTTCTTGGCTTCTCAGAAATATTTCGATAAATAGTCTCTTTAAAGGAGGTATACAATGCTAACTGGATTACGCTATTTTTTCATGCTTCTCACACTCTCTCTTTGCACTTATTCTCTTGCTACCGACAACTTCACACTTCTCCCATACATGCAATTTGCTCTCAGTTGTTTCTTTATTCTTCTAGGAATTAATGAACTGAAATCCGGAAGAAAATCAATGGGTATCTCGCATTTTTTCGTTTCTAGTCTTATGCTCTTCATTGTAATATCGAACTACTTTCACTAAAGATAACATGTAATTTCCAATCACCTACTGACCATTACCTCTCACTAATTTGGATTTTTTAAACAGTTAATAAATTGGAGGATACTATGCTAACAAACCTTCGAATCTTACTATCTGCTATTGCTTTTATTCTTGCTTTTTTTAGTCTTTTTACACGAATTTCTATTCTTTTCTCTTATGTATTTATCCTTTTAAGCATCACATTTATTCTTTCGGGAGTTGCTGAAATACAACAAAAGCAAAAATCGAAAGCTATCTTTTGTTTTATAGTTGGGATAATCACTTTCTTCGTTGAGATTTCTGACATACTTCCATAAAAAAGAAGAGCTTGTGTGCTCTTCTTTAACTCACTACTTTCAATCCAATAATCGTCCCCATAATCCCAACAATACAAATAATCCGAAAAGCGTTTTTAGGTTCTTGAAAAAATAAAATACCGACAACTGCTGCCCCGAGCGTTCCGATTCCAGTCCAAACTGCATATGCGATCGATAACTGAATTTCTTGAAGCGCCATCGTTAAAAATTGAAAACTAATAATAAAACCACCTATTAAAATAATATTATTCGTCCAACTATTATTTTTTGCTACTTTCTTTATCCCAATTACACCGACAATTTCAAAGAGCCCAGCTATAATTAAATAGATCCATGCCACTTTATTTCACCTCTTCCTTATTCCCACTAAATTTCAATCCGATAATAAATAGTGCCAATAAGCAAACGAGGAAAACTTTGATGAGCGAAAATGGTTCTTTGAAATATAAAATATCTACCAATATCGTTCCAACTGTACCAATCCCAGTAAATACTGCATATGCCGTACCAATTGGAATTTTTTTAGTTGCTTCAATTAGTAGTTGAAAGCTCACTAAAATTGCAATGAGTGTCAAAATACTCATTGAATTTGTTTTTAATCCTGTCGCCCAATATATTTCAATTAAGCCCCCAAATACTAAATACATCCACGCCCTATTTATGCTAATTTCCTTTTTCTTTTTCACTTCTTCTTTTATCTCTTCTCTTGTTTCTTGTTTCGAAGAATTACGCTTCTTTTTCGGAAAAAGAATGTAAGACATCGCCCATATAAAATGAATAATAAGCACTGATGTCCAGACACTTGTAATCGTATTAATCGTTTCATTTTTATAAAATCCAATTTGTTTATTTAAAATCCACTCTTTCATATGAAGGAAATAGGAACCGCTTGGCAACTCTTGAGCTGGTACAAGCCCTACTATAAAAATAAATAGAAGCTGTGCAAAAATGAAAATCCCCAGATGCTTATAAAAATATTGCCTCTCCATCCACGCATGCTTAATTCCATATAGCTTCTCTTTTCCCGCGCCAGTCATTTACCCTCCTCCTTTTTTAAATAACAATCTATCATCTTTTCTATATAATTCATCGTTTCTAAATCAAGTCCGTATACTCTTGCAATCTCTCCCTCTTCAGGTTTAATTAAATCCCAATACTTATTTATTAATTGTTCATCTTCATGAAATACGTGCATTGAAAAAGCCACTACCCTTTCCGCTAACATTTGAATTTCCGGTGAATCTACTGGTTCATTTATACGCTGACGAATTTCTCTTAATACTTGTAACCATTCTTTTGTTCTTTCATCGTTTTCTTCAAGTGTTGGTAAATCCTCTATAACCTTCTGTTCTTCCTCCGTAAAATATTTTTGTCGGAAATTTTCTCTCTGCTCAATTCCCTGTACTGATTTTATGAATAACATTAAATCTTCTGTTTTAAGCTCTCCTGTTAATTCAATGGAATGAAATGCTGTATATAATAGTTTTTCTAAGTCCTTTAATCTTTTTACTTCCGCTTGTATTGTTTGAATTTCATTTTGAATTGCACTTTTCCATCTTTCTTCTGAATTCCCCTTTTCCTCTTTTAACACTTTTTTTATTTCTGAAAGCTTAAAACCAAGCTTTTTAAACGTTGTTATTTGTTGCAATGTAATTACATCATCTTTTGAATAGTAACGATATCCTGACTCAGCAACGTACGACGGTTTTAATAATCCAATTTCCTCATAATATCTAAGTGTTCTCGTCGTTACATTCGTTTCTTTTGAAATTTCACCAATGCTATACTTATCCATCGTTTCCTCCTCACGCCTTATTTATCTTCACTATAAACTTTGACGTATACGTTAAAGTCAATACTCCATTCACACAAAAAACTCCTGTTTTTCAAACAGGAGCTCTCATTAATATATTCACCTACTGCCTTTCATTTCTTAAAAATGCTCATAAGTGAAACTCATTGTTTTTCTATAAAACCTGTACTTTTCTCTTTTACAAATAAAAAAACTGCCCTTTAACAGGCAGTTTTTCTTTATCCAAACACTTTCTCAAGTTCAACTTTATCTTGGCTTAACCAGAAGTTCATTAAGCGTTGTGCTCCTTCTAAGTCGTGAAGCTTCGCTTGACCACATTGTGTTTCATTTGCAGCTGGAATTTCTGTAATTTGAACCGCATCTTTTAATGTTAGTTCTAATAAATCAATAATTTCTCGTACTGTCGGTGTTCCGCTTACTACAAGATAATATCCTGTTTGGCAGCCCATCGGTGAAATATCGATAATATCAAAGTGCGGATAACGATCAATATATTTACGTAAATTAAATGCTAATAAATGCTCTAACGTATGAATAACATCTGGTTTCATTGCTTGTTTATTCGGTTGGCAGAAACGAATATCAAATTTATTTACAATACCGTCACTACCTACATTGTGAACTCCGCAATGTCTTACATAAGGTGCCTTTACAATCGTATGATCTAATTCAAAGCTTTCTACTGATGGCATACAACATCTCTCCCGCTTTTAATTTAATTCCGTTATATCCAATATGATATAACGGAAATGCACATTAGTAAAGTATTATGTACAGTCGTGCTATAATACTTTAAGACTATGCTGAAAAGGAGACCATTATGAAACAGATTTTTATTGGGATTATACGCTTTTATCAAAAGTTCATTTCTCCGATGACACCACCAACTTGCCGCTTTTATCCGACTTGTTCTCATTACGGATTAGAGGCGTTTCAAAAACATGGTGCCCTCAAAGGCTTTTGGCTTACTTGTAAGCGTATATTAAAATGTCACCCTTTCCACCCGGGAGGATTTGATCCTGTCCCAGATAAAAAGGATGACAAAGTAAATTCTTAATTGTCGTAACCATTCACAACTAAATCTAATTTTCCTGTATCAGGATCTATAACAAGACCGTGAACAGGTACTTCTTCTGGAAGTAATGGATGGTTGCGAAGTATCGATACGCTATGCTCTACACTTTCTTCTACACTAGAGAACCCTTGTAGGAATCTTTCTAAATCGATTCCAGAATAACGGAGTGTATCTAATTTCTCATTTGTTATACCCCGCTCTTTCATCTTCTCAATTGTACTGCTTGCTTGAATTTTTGCCATACCGCAATCGTGGTGACCAACTACACAAACTTCATCAGCACCAAGTTCATATACAGCAACTAAAATACTACGCATAATACTTCCGAATGGATGTGAGATAACAGCTCCTGCTACTTTAATAATTTTCACATCACCGTTACGCATATTCATTGCTTTTGGTAATAATTCAACAAGACGAGTATCCATACAAGAGATAATTACCATTTTTTTATTCGGGAATTTTCCCGTTTCATACTCTTCGTATCTTTTCTCTTCAACAAATTTTTCATTGTATTGTAAAATCTCTTCTAATGACTTCATAGTAAAGAACCGATACGATAAACTTAACTAAATCTATACAATTCAATCAAATTTACACAAGTTAGTGCTTCATCGTGTTCTCGCAGCCCCAAAGGGACGAGGGGTATAACACTCCACACGAGGCAGTATCGTTACCTCCTATTATCAAGCATTTATTTTACCCATCTTGATAAATTTATCGACGCATTTACATCCCTATCGTGATGGCTATTGCATGAAGCACAACACCATTCACGAATCTTTAAACTCCACTGTCCTTCTGGTTGAACTGAATGGTCGTATTTTACGCCGCAATATGAGCAAATCTTACTTGAAGCGAACCATTTATCAGCTTTTACATACTCAATGCCGTACTTCTCACACTTGTATGATAAACATTGAAAGAAGAAGTGTAATTTTTGAAATGAAAATGCTTTCGATAGTTTTTTGTTTTTTAACAGGTTAGAAATAGATAAGTCTTCCACAACAATCCTCATTGGTTTGGTTTTCACCAATTTAGCTGTTGCTTGATGGATATGGTTATTTCGGATATTCGTAATTTTCCTAGATAACCGCAGGTGCTCAGCTTTCGCTTTTTCATATCCGGTAGATTGAATTTTCACACCTTTTTTAAATCTCCTAGACATATCTCTTTGCGCTGACTTTTTCCTTTTCAAAAGTTTTTTAACCTTGGCATCTTTGTTTATATTTCGTTCTTTCGTACCATTAGAAGCTACAAACAGCTCTTTTAAACCAACATCCACACCAATCGACTCATCGGTTAGTTCTTGTGATTCAAAGTCTTCTTGGAACCCTACACTAATCCACCAGTGACGACCGTCAAAGGTAACTCTTGGATTGGATGGTTTTTTGTTTCTTGGTAGTTGTTGGCTTGTTTTCACTTCTCCAATAGACTGAATATGAACTACTTTCTTTCCTATAATCAGTCTTTCATAATTGGCATAAAATCCTTGGATTAAATCTTTTTTGGATTTATAAGAAGTGTGAGAACCATTTTTGTACTTTTTGAACGAATTTTTTCTCGCCGTATCAAAATCTTTTGAAGCCTGTTTGGGAACTTGTGCATTGATGTCATTTAACCACTCATATCTCTTTCGCTTCTTGATCTTTGTAAATCGTTTCTGTAAAGCTAACTGTGAAACAGATTTTCCAAATAGCTTATAATATCTATCACTCATTCTTTTACAATAGTTATAAGCAAATCTTGCAGCACCAGCATGGTTTCTAAGCACTTTTTCTTGTTCAGGCGTTGGGATTAGTCTAACTTTCTTCGCCAATATCATCAGAAGTCTACTCCTTTACTGTGCGATTATTCAGGCACTCACCTTTCAGATAATGAAAGATTTGTTCTTCTGAATCGTAGCGTGTTCCACCAGCATTCTCCTGAGACTACTCGGATGCAAACCTGTTAATTCTGATACTTGACTAACTCGTAAAAATTTCATTATTATTCTTACCTCATTGAATCTAACATAGCACATACGTTCGATATATTCAATGAGGTTTGATAGATTTAATTAAATGTATCTCGTTCAACTAAGGGCGCAATTCCTTAGCCAGTTCTCTTATGAACTTCTCATGTTTTCACATGAGCGCAGACTATATGTTTATCTCTTTAGAGATAGAGGATTTTTCCATCACCATAGGCTTGTGATGTACTCTCGTCAGTTACACGAGATAGTCGTTGAACGTTCATCTTATCCATTTTGACTTAGATGATTCGATGCGGAAGACCCATTGTTCTAGTGTTTAGGATTTAACCTTGCACCATCTGATTGATTTTTTCTGCTTTCGCAACATTCACGCTCGCTATTTCTAGCCACGTTGTAGTTCAATCAGCTTTAGGGATTGCCCGCAGTTAACCCTCACTACTAGCCAATCACTTGACTAGCAGGGCTTACTGATATATTTAATTAACTTTAGTTATAATTGGTTAAATAAATCGTAACAGTTAGTTACCCTCTTTTCTCTCATTTACATTACTTATATAGTGTACCAAAATATGAAAAACTCAAAAAGGATATCGCTTTATAGTAAAAATAAGATATTTTCAGATAATCGACATAATTCTTTCAAAATATACACACAGCTTTGTAACAAGTCTCACATACTTTAAACGTATTTTCACTATAAACTGATTGTAGATAATGTAAAAAAGGAGTGAATATTTATTATGTCCGACGTTCTGTTACTGAGTCGTTTTCAATTTGCAATTACTATTTTTTATCACTTTTTATTTGTACCTTTGACAATCGGACTTGTTATTTTGGTAGCATGTATGGAGACTCAATACGCCCGCACATTGAATCCAACATACCGCAAAATGGCAAATTTCTGGGGTAAATTATTTACAATTAACTTCGTAATGGGGATTATAACCGGGATTACGATGGAATTCCAATTTGGAACAAACTGGTCTGAGTACTCCAAATATATGGGAGATATTTTCGGATCACCTCTCGCAATCGAAGCACTTGTTGCCTTCTTCTTAGAATCTACTTTCATGGGAATATGGTTATTCGGTAAAGACAAAATTTCACCAAAGTTTCGTGCCTTCTGTATGTGGATGGTTGCACTTGGAACAAATATTTCCGCCCTTTGGATTATTACAGCAAATGGTTTTATGCAAAACCCTGTTGGCTATGTAGTACGTAACGGTCGCGCTGAATTAAATGATTTCTGGGCACTCGTTACGAATCCATACGCTTGGAATATGTTCTTTCATACTGTAGTTGGTTGTTATATCGTAGGTTCTTTCTTCGTTATGGCAATTAGTGCCTATCACTTATTACGTAAAAATGAAGTAGAATTCTTCAAAAAATCATTTAAGTTTGGTTTAATGTTAGGCTTATTCGCCGCAACAATTACACCGTTTATGGGACATCAATCTGGTGTATCAGCAGCTAAATATCAACCCGCAAAAGGAGCTGCGATGGAAGCAGTTTGGGAAACTGGAAAAGGACAAGGCTTCTCAATTTTTCAAATTCCTGATTTGAAAAATGAAAAGAACTTGGAATTCCTTACGATTCCAAAACTCGGAAGCTTCTTCTATACAAACTCATTTGATGGCGAAATTGTCGGTTTAAAAGATATTCCGAAAGATGAACGTCCAAATGTTAACCTCGTGTATTATAGCTTCCGCTTAATGGTTGCACTTGGTATGTTCTTTATGGCATTAACTTGGTACGGCTTCTATTTAAACCGAAAAGGAAAACTAGAAAACTCAAAACGCTATTTAAAAATTACAATATGGTCTGTCTTACTTCCTTATATTGCGATTAATGCAGGATGGATTGTCGCTGAAGTAGGTCGTCAACCATGGACAGTATATAAACTAATGCGTACAGCGGAATCTGTATCGCCTATATCAGTTCCACAAATTTGGTTCTCATTAATTAGTTTAATTTTGTTCTACACTTTACTTTTAATCGCAGACGTATACTTAATGCTGAAGTTCGCGAAAAAAGGACCTGCAGCATTAGAAGAACCTGCTACTGAGGGAGGTGTAGCCCATGTCTCATGATATGCTTGCAATCATCTGGTTCGGTTTATGGGGCGTGATTTGGACAGTTTACTTCATTCTTGACGGGTATGCACTTGGTAACGGAATGATTTTTCCCTTCGTTACGAAAGACCGACAAGAACGAAATCAATTACAAGAAGCAATTGGCCCGTTCTGGGGCGGTAATGAAGTATGGTTGATTACAGCTGGTGGCGCAACATTTGCTGCCTTCCCAGTCACATATGCTAATATGTTTAGCTATTTATATACACCATTATTCTTAGTATTACTTGCACTGTTTGCTCGTGCCGCTGGACTAGAATTCATGCATAAAGATGATTCACCAATTTGGCAAAAAACTTGTAAATGGGCATTTGCAATTGGCAGTTTCCTAATCGCCTTCTTATTCGGTGTTACATTCGCTAATCTTTATTATGGACTACAAATCGGAAAAAATGGCTATGAAGGAAATTTGCTTAGCTTATTAAACCATTACGGTATATTAGGTGGTCTTTTCTTCACTGCTATATTTGTCGTATCCGGTGCCCTTTGGGTCATGATTAAAACGACTGGTGAAGTATCTGATCGTGCTTATAAAATCGCAAGACCGTTTTCAATGGCAGCTGCTATCATTTTAGCTATCTTCTATGTAGCAACTGCTAATCGGACAAACTTATTCCAAAACTTTACGGAATATCCGGTACTATTCATTCTTCCAGTACTTGCAATGTTAATGAGTGTACTCGCACTTATTATGGTGTACAAACATAAAATTGGCCTTGCATTCACATTCATTTGCCTAACAATCGTAATGTTTATGACAACTGGCTTTGCAGGTATGTTCCCAAGAATGTTACCATCTCGTATTAACGATGCATACAGTACAACGTTATACAACGCAGCTGGTAGTCAATTAAACTTAAAAATTATGTTCTTCGTTGCAATGGTCATGGTACCAATCGTTATTGGATATCAGCTTTGGAGCTACAGTATCTTTAAAAATAAAATTCATAAAGACTCTGCTAAAGGGTATCACTAAGGTAAAAAAAGACACTTCATTTGAAGTGTCTTTTTTATACGTATGATTTTCGATAAGATGTTATATTTCTAATCTAACAACTATACTACAGAAGAATCATTAACAGCTCACAGCTAGATTGTAGCACAGGACAAGTTCATCATTTTATGCAACTTTGCATATCACACTATAAAGTAAACTGTATTCCCTGATCATTCGCATCATTATCCCATACATCAGCTGTACTAATCCCGCTAAATGTTTGTACTTTCATTCCTGTATTTGATGATCCCGATCCATTATAAGCCTTCGTCTTTTCAATCGGCTGTACGTTATATTTGTCACCTACATTAATTGTTCCATTGCAATTTTCAATAATAACACCTTCCACAACTGCCGGCATTTTGTCACCCACTTTCATTTCTTTACTTTTATTTTATGAAAATCGCCTAGAAAAATAGCATGTTTTAATAAGAAAAAGCACTCAATTTGAGTGCTTTTTCTTTAAGCATAAAGACAAGTTTGGAGACAGTTGACTTCTTCAAAATTTTATTAGGGGTAATATTTTGAAAAAGAAAGCCTTTCATATGTAGATTAACACCACTGGAATATATAGTAAATTGATAATGTTTATACGGAAGATTGCTAATGTTTAGTATAGATAGTTTACACTATGCTAACAGTGAAAACTATCTATACTAATAAAAAAAGGTGCCTTCAAAAAAGACAACTTTCAAAAACAGACACTATAAAACAGAATTATTTATTGTTATATGATTGTTAGATACAAAAAGTAGAGGGAAATGTTTGTATTAAATTCTGCTTTATAAAGTCTGTCTACAACTTATATTGTAATCCTCTGCCTTTGAAAAAAAATATAATATGCACAATTGCATACAAAAAGAAAAAGCACTCTACTGAGTGCCTTTTCAACCATTTTACTTTTAATATATCGCTTTGAATATATTGTAACATACGTATCTATATATTTTATTGAGAAAATTCAAAATCCTTTTTCTTTCATTTTCAATTATAAAATCATGTAATATAAAAGGTATGTCAAATTCTTATACAAGTTGAGGTGTACTATATTTATGATGTATTTTGGAATTATTCCTCTTATACTGTTTATTATTTTTCTTATCTCGTATTTAAAAGATCCGCGAAAAATAATAAACGGCTTTTTATTTAATGCCTTTATCTGTTCATTTCTATTATTTTGCGCTATAGCCTCATTTGAGTCTGGTAATAACGATTTACATTTTATCGTTATCATCCCCATGTTAGCACTACTTGTAATGATACCTTTTGCTATAGTCGCTTTAATGTTCGGACTTTTTCTTAATGCAAAAATTTTAATGCAACGTGAAGGAAGGCGTTTCACAAACTCTTTAACTTTAATTGCTGCTTTAGGGATTTTATTCTTTATAATGCTCCCTATCATAAACCCAGCAAGTTTAGTTTCATCGCATTTAGAGCCTATTTTTGCAGCTATTTCTCTTATAAGCTTCTATTTCTTTATACACTTATCTAACTTCTTAAGCGCATATTTTTTATACCAATTCAACAGACCAAGACGTAATCAAGATTTCATTATCGTTCTTGGTAGCGGCTTAATTAATGATAAAGTACCACCATTACTTGCAAGCCGCATTAATAAAGCTATCGACTTCTATTGGAAACAAGCCGCTGTGAATACACCACCAACAATTATTTTCTCTGGTGGTCAAGGTCCAGATGAAGGCCTTCCAGAAGCAGAAGCAATGCAAAATTATGCTGTTGAAAAAGGAATTCCACTTGAACATACAGTACAAGAAAATCGCTCTGTAAACACATATCAAAATATGTTGTTCTCTAAAGAAATTATGGATTCTTTAAAACCTGAAGGTAAATATAAAAGTATTTTTACAACGAATAATTTCCACCTTTTCCGCGCTGGTATATACGCTAGACAAGCTGGTCTTAATAGCCAAGGAATCGGGTCAAAAACTGCATTTTATTACTGGCCTAACGCAATGATTCGTGAATATGTTGCAATTGTCGTAATGGGACGTAAGCGTCATATGAAAATATGTGGAACTATTTTAGGTTTCGCTTTATTCATATCAGTACTTAGTTTTATATTTTCTTAATAGTATCCCATCCTTTGAAAGGATGGGATTTCTTATACTCATTTCAAAAATATTTTAAAGATAATATGGTGATAATATTCCCTGCATACATCCATTAAAGGAGAATTTTTTCAAATTAAATGTTAAAATGAAATTTAGGTGTGAATAACGTAACAAATAAGAAACTAGTTTGAAACGAGGAAATTATATGGAGAAAATTATCAAAAACAAGCCCAATAAGCTAAAAATTGCTTCAAAAGCTTTGATGATTATTATTGGGGCATTTATCACAGCGTACGGATTAGAAGCGGTATTAATTCCAAATAACGTATCAGACGGTGGTGTAACTGGTTTAAGTATCGTTAGTTCAAGATTATTTGGATTGCCATTAGGAGCTCTAATCGCAGTTATTAACATTCCTTTCGTTTGGTTAGGGTATAAGCAAATCGGTAAAAGCTTTGCGATTTATTCTATTATCGGAATTGCTTCATTAGCAGTAGGTACCGTTGTCATGCACGGAATACCAGCTATTATTGAAGGTGATACATTATTAGTTACAGTTGTTGGTGGTATTATCATCGGTTTTGGTATGGGACTAGCATTACGTAACGGTGGGGCATTAGATGGAATCGATATGCTTGCTGTATTGCTTTCTCGTAAGTTACCATTTGGAACGAGTGACCTTATTTTATTCTTAAACATGTTCGTATTTATTTTCGTATCAACGGTATTCGGCCTTCAAGGAGCTATCCTTTCGGCAATTGCTTACTTTATCGCTTCGAAAGTGATTCATATCGTTGAAGTTGGTTTAAGTGGTTCAAAAGCATTTAAAATCATTACAAAAGAGCCTGAATTAATGGTAGAAACAATTCGCGATCGTTTAGGCCGAAGTGCAACATATAACGAAGTATACGGTGGTTATTCAAGAGAGAAGTTCAAAGAAATTTCTTGTGTAATTAACCGTTTAGAAGAAAGTAAAATGAAAGAACTTATTAATGAAATCGATCCACACGCTTTTATTACAGTTTATGATGTAGCAGAAGTAAAAGGCGGTAATTTCAAGAAACGTGATATTCATTAATCGTTATATAAAAGAGGGTATGCCAAAATTTTGGCACACCCTCTTTTTATTATTAAGTTGCTATCGTTGTCAGTTTTTGTCGGTAAGTCGATATATTTCAATAATCGCTGATATATTTTTACTCTCCCCCCTTATGCCTAAATCGCACTAATAATAAGGAATTAATTCCCATAACAAGAAAAAAGACCAAAAAGCAACTCACACTTTTCGGTCTCTACACTATCTTCTCTTCGTAATCTTTCCTGAACCACCGACCCTCGTTTTCGGAGGAGATGTATTCCTTGGCGGGGTTTTAATAGATGATTTTGGCTTCACATCTGATCCGCTTGAACCACCTGGATTTTTCGTTATTTTCCCTTTGCTTCCAGTAGGAGGCGGAGGCGTACTACTTCCTTTTTTAGTAATACTTCCTGTATCTCCTACGGAAGGTTTCGAATCTACATGATCGCCTCGCTTAATGATAGACCCTTTTCCTTCCTTCGTAATTGGAGGAGGGGTTTTCTTTTCTTCTTTCGTAGGCGGTCTCTCTGGAATAACCGGTTTATGATTTTGTCTGTCATTATACCCGCGGTAATCACCGTACGATGATTTTCGTGAACCAAATATATCATTTAATATACTTCCCATAATATACCCTTGCAAGAAGGACGGTTGGTAATTTTGACGGACAAATTCTTTATTACTTATTTCAATTAACGTATCAGATGGTTTCTCTTTATCCTTTTGCAGGTTATAAATCTTATCAGAATAAACGAGGAACATTTGATTTTCGTCTTCTTTAGATGCTTGCTTCGGTTCTCTTTCGTTAATGAGTTCCTTCGCTACTTCAGGAACCGACCGATTGGCGGCCCTATACACGTAAGATTCTTGTTTACCTTCCTTGGCAACAGATTCAAGTGGATAACGGTCTTGAATCGACTTTGTCTGCCCGCCTTGACAACCTGATAAGGCATAACCAGCAACAACAAGTAATATAACGATAGCAAGTATAGGGATCACAAACGATTTAATCATGGTAAACAATCGGTTTGACATGATTACGCCCCCTTACGTTGCTCTTATAATTTGTACATCAGCAGGAATGATTGCTTCTCCCTCATACATCATTGTGCGACCATTTTGCCATTCAATACGCAATAATTTTCGATTATCTGATTGGAATTCCCATATATACTGTTCTTCTGAAGCTGAGAATGGAGTTTTTCCCATCACAACAACACGTCCGTTATATTGTTCTTCCATATGGTACTCGGTATCATCCATTTCAATTGTCGTCGGAATTTCATCAATTGAATCTAAGCGACCATCAATTGGAGTATATAATTTGTAATACGTATTTTCACGGTCTTCAATTTTTAAATAACGAATATCTTTCCCGTCTTGCAGTGTCAAAACAATTTCTTTACGAGAATGCATACTCGTTTTCCCAATTAATTCATACATAACTAATGAAACTTCAATCATATCGCCAGGAGCTAACGTTAAAAGACTCTTTTCCGGCTTCGGTGGCTCTGGGCTTTTCATTATATTTTTAATTCGTTTAAATAAACTCATGATCTACCCCTCCTTTTCTCTTTATAAACACGCACCTAAAATTAGTGCACCAACAATATGTAATGATCCGGCTAGCATCGCATGTGCAACGCTACCTTCTTTCGTACCCTCTTCTAAATCAAGACCAGACATTTTCTTTAATACGAATTCGATAAACATTTCTACCACTAATAAAATAACGAAAGAAACTGCTGATGCAAGAAGTGCTTGCCATAAATCATTTGCTTTCGTTATCGATTGGGATAAAATGTACCCTTGCGCAAATAATTTCATAATAAAACGAGTTGTTACAGCTGTATTTCCATTTTTGATTTCTTTTAAATCATTGTATTTTGTAAAAATTGAATCAACCCACATAATTGCAAATAAAAGTACTGCACTCGCTCCAGTCCATACAAGCATGGCAACTACATTCATCCATGTCATTGCAAAACCTCCTCTAAATATAAAGTGAAACTTTAATGGGTGGGGAAGTGTTTATTCCCCACTGATTATTAGCCCCCACCAATCGGGCATTTATGGGCAGTAGATCTCCCACCCACCTCTCTGTTTTCACCAAAAGTAGAGGTGGGTGTCTTACTGCCCGCAAATTGCGGGGTAATAGAAAACCGACATGAATTTATTTAGACATGTCGGTTCATTTGTCTCTATTCTATATTATTTCTCATACTGCTTCATAATACGAGCTAATTCATCGTCAACAGCAGAATTTTTATTTAAGCTTGCGAATTCATCATCTAATGATTTTTCTTTTTTGTACACTTCACCGCTTGCTTCTGCTTCAGCCTCTAATTGAAGAGCTTTCTCTTCCATACGGCTTAAACCAGCTTTTGCTGAGTTTGAATCAAATCCAGACATCGCCTGATTAATATTCTTTTGTGCTTTCGCCGCATTTACACGTGCTACAAGTGTCTCACGTTTATTTTTCAGTTCATTTAATTGCTTACGCATTTCTTCTAGCTTCAGGCGCAGATTATCAGCAGCAGCTTTGTTTTGCTCATAGCTTGCTTTATACTCATTCATCTTTTGCTCTGCATTTTGTTTTTCTTCTAGTGCACGGCGCGCAAGATCTAAGTTACTAGCTTGAACAGCCATATGAGCTTGTTCTTCACGTTTTTTCACAAGTGCTTCTTGCTCTTCAAATAAGATTTTGAATTTCTTCTCAAGCGCAATTTGAGCTGCTACACTTTTCTCAGCTTCTTGTACATCAGCTTGCATATCGCGTAAATATTGATCCGTCATCTTAACTGGATCTTCCGCTTTTTCAATTAATGAATACACATTCGACATTGTTAAATCTCGTAATCGTTTAAATACAGACATCTAAATTCCTCCTATGATATACCTCATATTTTAAATTCACTACTTGGAAAAATAAAAATCTTCCTTAACAGTAAAGAATAGTAATTTTTACAGCTATGTGTTTATTATAACAAAATGAAGATGTACTTACATGTTATTTCCAAAATACATCCATTATAATATGACATTCTAGATGCAATATTGTATTTCTAATATATTCTCATTATCTCCCTTTAAAATTAACTTACTTTTTTGCAATTTCACTAAATTACATAAGTGTAATATTACTGTAAGCTAACTCGATAGTTACGTTTCCATATTTCTTATACACTAATACCAGAAGCAACAAATAAGCTTCTCATCATTTCAAAACTAATACAAAAATTGTATTTACTATAAAACATTAAAAAGGAGAAATCATCATGAAAAAATTAGTAGGAATCGGATTAGCAGCAGCAATTTCATTCGGAGCATTATCAGGTTGTTCTTTATTAGGAGAAAAAGCAAACGGATTTGTACTGTACGGAACAGAAGATCAAGTAACACAAATTGCAGATAAAAATAAAAAAGAAGTGAAAGAAAAAGACTTCTATAAAATGAAAATGACAACATTAGACGGTAAAAAAGTTCTTGTCATGGATAAGAAAACTGGTGAAGAACTTGTGAAGAAAGAGTTACTTAGCAAAGTGGATGCAAAAGACGACACGAAGCCACTTGATAAATTACCAGCTGTAACAACAGAACAAGGTGTATTATTCGCAAAAGAAAAAGTAGAAAATGCTACACTTGATGGGGCAAAATTAAAATACGAAGGCAATACAATTATCGGTAGTGGCCGTGCATATGCCGACATGTTCGCGGTTGTTGATGATGCAACATACGGAAATGTAAAAGGTGAAGAAAAATCTGTAGGTGTATTAAAATTTGATAAAGACCCAAGTAAAGAATTCCCTGGAAAGAATGGTGTAGAATCATCACAACTTGTAAAAATTAAGAAGTAATAAAAAAGCTTTGCGAAATTCGCAAAGCTTTTTTCTATTTATTATGAGCAATTTGCTCCATATCCGGACTACAAGTTTGCGACTGACATGACTTATTTAAAGAACATGCCGCGCATTTTCCTTTTTTACTTCTCTTTACAAAATGAACTAACGTGTATGCTGCATAACCAAAAATGATAGCTCCAATTATAATATTGACCATCATCACAATACATCTCCTTCTAGAATCCGAGTAAGGATCCGACTTGGTATATAATGAGAGTTAATACGTAAGCAACTACGAGCGGATAAACGACTGAGAAAATCGTCCATTTCGCTGATCCTGTTTCACGTTTAATAACAGCTACTGTCGCTAAACACGGAACATATAATAAAATAAAGAACATAAATGCATATGCTGATAACGCAGTATAATGTGCTCCCATTACATTTCCAAGCACATCTTCTTTCACCGCATAAATAATTGCCATTGTAGAAACGACAACTTCTTTCGCTAAAAATCCTGTTAAAAGAGATGCTGCAGCTTGCCACGTTCCAAAGCCGAGCGGTGCAAATAGTGGTGCGATAAATCCACCAATCATCGCTAAGTAACTGTCTCCCATATCCACACCAAATCCTGATGGACCTGCGTAGTTTAATAACCAAATGACAACAGAACCACCGAAGATGAATGTACCTGCTTTACGAACAAATCCCTTACCTTTCTCCCACGTGCTTAGCCATAACGTTTTCGCTTGTGGCACGCGGTAAGGAGGTAGTTCAATGACGAAAATAGACTTTTCCGCTTTTAAAATGGTAAGAGACATAATTTTTGTAACTAATAATGCAAGAACAATACCTGCAACATATAAAGAAAACACAACAGTTGCCTGACTATGAGGGAAGAATACTCCCGCAAATAATGCGTATACAGGTAAACGTGCCGAACAAGACATAAATGGTGTTACAAGAACTGTAAGTAAACGTTCTTTTTCTTGTTCAATCGTTCTCGCTGCCATAATACCTGGAACATTACATCCAAAACCGATAATCATCGGAATGAATGCTTTTCCATTTAAACCGAAGAACTCCATAATTCTATCCATAACAACTGCAATTCGCGCCATATATCCTGAGTCTTCTAATAATGAAATGAAAAAGAATAGTGCAAAGATTTGTGGAACGAATACTAATACCGCACCAACACCGGCAATAATACCTTCTGTAACGAGTGCTTGAATAAAATCAGAAGCTCCAACACTTGTAAGTCCAGCTGTCACCCAATCCGTAAGCTGGCCACCAAAAAACTCATCTAACATATCCGATAAAGGTGTACCAATCCACGTAAACGTAACCTGAAAAATAAAAAACATAACTGCTAAAAAGATTGGAAGTCCTAAAATTTTATGTGTAATTAATCTATCAATTTTTTCTGAAAAAGGAATTTTCCCTTCTTTCTCATGCTTCATAACATTTGTTTTTAACTTTTCAATATACGCTTCACGAGTTTTGTAAATGTGCTCTTCCAACGTACAATCAAGTTTTTCTTCTAAGCGAGATCGAATGGCTGCAAGTTCCTTATAAATTGGTAATGCTTTCATCTCTTTTTCTACTACTTCGTTATTGCTTAAAAATTGAAGAGCTAACCATCTCGGATGCTCGTAATTCGCTTTCTCTAAAAGAGAAATTACTCCTCCAATTCCTTCATCCATTCGTACACCATATGAAATAATGAATGGCTTTTTCGCATTTTTGTCATTTTCTTTAAGCGTCGCAAGTAGTTCTTCACAACCTTTTCCGCTTCTTGCAACGACAGGAACGACTGTTACACCTAATAGTTCTGATAATCGTTTAACATCAATTACAATGCCTCTTTGCTTCGCCACATCAATCATATTTAAACCAATTGAAACGGGCTTACCAAATTCAAGTAATTGCAACGTTAAATGCATATTTCGTTCAAACTGCGAAGAATCCACAATATTTAACATATGCTGAAATTCTTCTGTTAATAGAAAGTTTGTTACAACACCTTCATCACGTGAAACTGGATTTAAATCATAGACGCCTGGTAAATCAATTAATGTTCCTTGCTTATCTTTTAATTTACCAACCTTCTTTTCTACTGTTACACCGCTCCAGTTTCCTACATACTCATAAGAACCAGTAAGTGCATTAAATAATGATGTTTTCCCTGTATTTGGATTCCCTAGCAAAGCTACCTTATTCACGCTAATTCCACCTTTATCATTTTCGCGTCACAATGACGAATACTAATTAACTGTCCACGACACTCCAATGTACAAGGACCTTTGAACATCGCTTTTTGCTTCATGCGAAGTTCGCTTCCTTCAGAAAGACCAAAAGCAGCCAGTCTTCTCTTTAGTAACTGATCTAACGACTGAATACTTTTTACTAACACTTTCTCACCAATTTTAATATCTACTAAGCTCATAACCTTCCCCCTCCGAAGAGAATGATAATTATTTTCAAAAGAATTATAGCACACTCTATTTCTTGAGCACTATACCCTTTGACTTCATATTTATTAACATTTCTCTACAATTTTATTTCAATTATTGTCATAATAGATTCGTTTGCCATTCTCATCCATTTCGCTTACAATAAACAATAACAAATAAAGAATTTCGTTATCACAGGGGGAGCCATGCCGCTGAGAGGGAACACTTCGTTCCGACCCTTCGAACCTGTTAGTTAATGCTAACGCAGGGATTGTGCAAACGTCCGAAATACATACCTCTTTTTTATTTACGTATTTCGTATCCTCCTATGATATCTATTCTTTTTTGTACAACTTGGATTTAGGGGGAGACAACATGCGTAACACCAATTTACAAGCGATGATCGAATCTGCTATTCTTGCAGCCTTCGCCATGACCATCGACATTTTACCATTATCAATTAAACTTCCAACAGGCGGTTCCATTTCATTTGCTATGATTCCTATTTTTATTATTGCTTACCGCTGGGGCTTTAAATCAGCTTTCTTAGGCGGTTTAGTTTGGGGACTATTACAAATTGTCGTGGGAGATGCTTACATTTTAACACCTGTTCAAGCATTCATTGAGTACTTCATTGCCTTTGCTTTTATTGGATTTGCTGGCTTATTCTATCGTCCAATTCAAAAAGCACTTTTAACATCTAATGAAAATAGCTTAGAACAATCAAATTTAGGTAGCCGTAAAGACAAACCTTCATCAAAACAAAACCAGGGTAAGAAAGTCCTTGCTTATATTATCCTTGCTACATTTATCGGTAGCTTTGCTCGCTATTTCTGCCACTTTATTGCTGGCATTATTTTCTGGGGACAATATGCACCGAAAGGTCAATCAGCTGTGTTATATTCATTAATCGTAAACGGCAGTACAATGCTCGGTTCTTTTATTTTATGTACAGTTTTACTTATATTTTTATTCCTTACTTCACCACGATTATTCAAAAGCATCAATGCTTATCAAATAAATGCAAACAAAAAGGGCGCTTAATGAGCGCTCTTTTTTCATATCGTAATATCAATTAAAAATACAATAAATGCGCAAAAGAAAATAAATACCATTATACTTAGCCAATTGCTATGCACGGTTCATCGACTCCTTACATAACCTCATATTCTAAACAAATTATACTGATTAAAAATAAAGATTAGGTAAAGATAATATGAAAATAAATTAAAAAAACGTAGATAATATGATCTACGCTTTTTTCGGTAAATAGAAGTAAAATAACACACCATTTTCTGTATTTTTTACCCCATATTCAGCATCATGTAGTTCTAAAATGTTCTTTGAAATGGCAAGCCCAAGCCCCGTCCCACCTTGTGAACGCTGACGAGCTGTATCCACGCGATAAAAACGATCCCAAATTTTATCTAATTGTTCTTCTTCAATGTGAGTACCTTTATTTTCAATACACACTTTTATACGATCCTTCTCATCTATTGTAGAAATAATAATATCCTCTTTATTTGGTGTGTAGCGTATGGCATTCGTAATAAAGTTCACGATGACTTGTTCAATCCGGCCTTGATTTGCAATCACTTCAAATGAACATATATTTTTATGAACATGAAGTTCTTTTTTCTCTATTTCCACAGATAGATGTTCACATATATCTTCAATTACTGTATCAATATAAAACGAATCCTTTTTCATTTTATATGTACCAGATTCAAATTTAGCTAGCTCAAGCATATCCAAAATTAACGTATCCATTTTGTCTACTTCTCTCTCCATTGCCTGAAAATAATACTCTTTTTTATGTTCAGCTACCCCGTCTTTTAAAATAGAAATACAGCTTTTCATAATACTTAGCGGTGTTTTTAATTCATGTGAAACACCAGAAATGAATTCTTTTCGCGTCTTTTCTAACTTTCTTTCCTTTTCAATATCTTCTTCTAACTGTCCAATATGCGAATGGAGTTTATTTGATAGCACATTAATATTTTTTGATAAATCCCCAATTTCATCTTTTGAAGTAATCGGTATTTTTTCTGTGAAGTCTAAATGCGCTATTTTCTTCGTTGTATCATTTATTTTCAATAATGGCTTTGCAATTTGTTTTGAGTAATAGAACGAAGCTAAAAAAATAAGAACGACTACAAATGCAATGATATAGATATAATAATCTTGCACCATTTGTACAGCCTCATCTACGGGCTGTAAAGAAGCCATCGCATAAATATATGTTACTGATCCACCTTTTTCTTTTATCGGCTTAATTAATAATTTATATTTTATATCATTCTTTTCATAGTCCATTGTTTGTATTGCATATTGTATATGCTTGCTCTCTTTTAATAATAAATCCGTTTGAAATTCTTTTATGTTATCTAAAAAGATGCTATTTTTATAAATTTGATTTATAGGACCTGTTACATCAGGAAGCTGAACTTTCGTAACACGCCCACCTATGTAAGCATCTAATTCTTGAGCAGATTCTTTCTGGACAGCTGGTTTCTTTTCCTTAGCAAGTTGTTCTTCGGCTGCTCTCTTTTTCTCCTCATTTAATTTCATTTTCTCCTGAAACGCTTTTTCTAACGGTTTATTAGATCCACTTAAATTTTGCTTGCCTAACGTGAAAGAGAATGGAATATAATTATCATCTTTTTTCACGCCAGAAAAATAAATTTCTTGTCCTAAAAATGCATTTGATGATTTATTATCAATCTCCTCTATATTGATGAGATTGTATAAAGGAATTTTGAATATTTGTTGTCCAAAGCTCTTTTGTTGCCTACGATCTATCGTTACCTCAAAATAAAAATCATCCGCATGTTTTAAATTCCCATTCTGATCTAATGTCGTAATCCACGTATTATTTTCTCTTAAAAAGTCTTGCTCCAGTCGCTTAATTTCTTCTGCATTTCCTACATAATTCAAATAACTCTTCTCAAAGGAATTTAAGTTCACTTTAATATCTTCTACTTTTCGATTCGCATAATATTGTTTAAAAAATATCGTTTGTCCAATAAATATCGTCACTAAAATTAACATGCATAATGCTGTTGTGAGGGTAAATAATTTTAGTACAATTCCTTTTCTCATACATTCCCCTCAAATTTATAACCTGTTCGTACTACAGTTGTAATGTACTTTGCTTTCTCTCCTAATTTATTTCGCAAATTACGAATATGGCTATTAACGGTTCGGTCATCACCGGCAAATTCGTATCCCCAAATTCTTGAAATGAGTTGCTCTCGCGTTAAAACTATTCCTTGATTTTTCATGAAATACACCAATATTTCAAACTCCGTATGCGTTAAACTAACATCTGCCTCATCAACAGTAACAGTACGCGACGGAAAATGGACATGGATGCCATGAATCGATAACGTATCATCTTCGTTCTCTAAAGGTTTCTTCGATGCTTTTCTACTTTCTAATAATCGTTTCGCTCTTGCTAATAAAATTGGCGGACTATACGGCTTCGTCACATAGTCATCTGCTCCAAGTTCAAAACCAAGTAACGTATCGTCTTCATCTACGCGTGCCGTCAGCATAATAATAGGCACCTCGGACGTCTTCCTAATCCTTCGGCAAACAGACCATCCATCGAGTTCTGGCAACATAATGTCTAAAATAACTAAATCCACCTTTTCTTGCTCAAATACAACTAAAGCTTCTTTTCCATCTCTTGCTTCAAACACTACATATTGCTCACTCAAAAAATAATCTTTTAATATTTCACGCAAAATATCTTCATCTTCCACAATTAAAATGTTTTTTGACATAACTTATGTATCCCCTTCCGTTTTCAGAAACTATCACTTCATTTTGAATAACTAGCCGTTAACTTCGCCTCGATAATATATCTATCTGGTGCATCCCCTATATAATCAAATGGATAGCAAGTCGTCAGTGTTAATACCGGTTCTTCTTTTTTTATAATAACAGTACGATCATCCGCGTGGGTAATCCACGTCTTTTGAATTTCATATGTGTAAATTTTATTATCATACTCTAAAACAAGCGTATCTTTTTCTTTTAACTCCCCTAAATCGGTAAATACAGTATCCCGGTGTCCACTCAAAACAGTATGTCCACCTCCAGATGGCGTTGTCGTTAAATCACTAACGAACATACCCACTCCTTTTTTCAAAGTCGTATCATCCGCTCCCCAATATATAGAAAACTTCTTCCCTATTTTTGGTATGTTTAACATCGCTACCTTTTCTCCTTCTTTATGTTCTGTTTGAGAAGAAGGCACTTGGGAAGTTACAGGTGTTTCGGAAGAAAGTTCATTATCTTGTATATTTTCAAGGCTCTTTAGTTCTTTTTTTGTTAATTGTTGAGCAGAGCTTTTTCCTTTATACCATTCGACAGCGTAATATGCTCCCATAAATAGCCCTATAGCCATCAATATGATACCGATATAATTGAGTATCTTCATGTTTCATCCCTCCATGCAAAAAATGGTAGGAATAACCTACCATTTTTAATATATGAAATTATGCCATTCTTTATAGGACAATATTTGATTTATGCCTTAACTTTATTCCGACGATTCAAACCAAATAATGTACCTAGTGCTACAAGACATGCGCTTAGTCCCATCATTGCTACATTATTAGATGCTGTGTTTGGTAATTTCTCTCCAGCTTCTTTTTTTGCAATAGCTTCCTTTTCTTTCACTTGTGGCGCTACTACTTCTTTAGCCATATTACTTTTTTCTTTTTCTTGTACTTGTGCCGCTTGCTTTTTCGCTACTTCATTCTTCTCTTGCGCTTGCGCCGCTTGTTTTTTCTCTGTATCATTTTTTTGCTGCGCCTGAATCGCTGCTTCTTTTTTTGCTATATCTTGCTGTATTTGCGCTGCTTCTTCCTTTGTCAATGTTCCAGTTGAAGCACTTGCTACTGAAGAATATCCTACTGTTAAAAGTGCCATCGCACAAATTGGTAATAGTTTCTTTTTCATTTTATTTCTCTCCTCTTATACGTTTTACATCACTTCGCATCGGATGTATCACTAGAATAAACAAGAGATATAAATTTAAGATGCAGATGAAATATATTTCATTTAAAGATTTCATTGTAGAGAAATAAAAAAACATCGCAATATATACGATGTTTTTTCGGGTGTGTGTCTCAATATTTACATATTACTTTCGCGTGATGTAGAAGTAGAACAGGCCGGAGCGATAACTAATTGTCTCGGCTCAGTTTTCTTTAAGTGATTTTTGACGTTACACTTACGACGTTGAACAACCCACGCTTTAATAGGGTTTGTCAAAATAATCTTTTGCTCTTCGTTAGGGGCCTCTTCTTCAAACCTACAACTTTCGCTCCATTTATTCCATTTCATTGTAAATTTAGAAGAAGAATGATCATCTTCTTGATCAAACAAGTGCAAAAAATCCATCTCGCCAGCTAGCATTACGGTGTTGCTAGTTGCTAAAAAAGAAAAGGTCGTCCAACGTTTCTCCATGCCCTCCTACTCCTTTTTCACATATAGAGTGCCTAAAACTTAATTTACCTAAAATATGCTTGCCTTTTACCTTACACCCATAGTTTATCCAAAATGCTCTTATGCAACTATCGATTTGCCTTACAACTACCTTACATTTTTGTAAGAAACAAAAAAACCTTCACTCTATATAATGAAGGTTTCTTACTTTTTATCTATATGATCTCTCATATCATCAAGTCCAGCTTCTTTTAGCTGCGACATCATACCGTGCGAAATTGCTCCTAACACTAAAGTCATTCCAATTAATGAAATACGAATCGCAGGTACATCAATTACGTAAGCCAACAGGCCAAGAACAATTGTTAAAAGTAATGCTTTTATAAATGTTACACTTGTGTACTGTTTCTTCTTCATCATATTCACCCTTTATGGAAGCGTTTTCTTAATATGCTTATTATATCATATCATCAGATGATTTTTTCGTTATCTTTGTAAAAAATTACTATCTCCTTTGACTTTTTTCTTTCTATCCTTTACAGTCGAAATGTTCACAAGTTTTACACTGTAGGAGGACTCCAATGAATATTGAAATAAAAGACACTTTAATTTCTGAAGAACAATTACAAGAAAAAGTAAAAGAACTAGCACTTCAAATCGAAAGTGACTTTGAAGGAGAAGAAATCGTAGTCATTGCTGTATTAAAAGGATCTTTCGTATTTGCTGCTGATTTAATTCGTCACATTAAAAACGATGTAACAATCGACTTTATTTCTGCATCTAGCTACGGAAATCAAACAGAAACAACTGGAAAAGTTAAACTATTAAAAGATATCGATGTAAACATTACTGGAAAAAACGTCATTGTCGTAGAAGACATTATCGATTCTGGTTTAACACTTCATTTCCTAAAAGACCACTTCTTTATGCATAAACCAAAGGCACTCAAGTTCTGTACATTACTTGATAAGCCAGAACGTCGTAAAGTAGACTTAACAGCTGAATATGTTGGCTTCCAAATTCCAGACGAATTCATCGTTGGATACGGTATCGACTGTGCAGAAAAATATCGTAACTTACCATTCATCGCTTCAGTTGTAACGGAATAATCATATAACTTAAAAAATCGATAGTACATAAAATGTATATCGGCGATTTTTTAAATATATCGACTTACCGACAATAACTGACAATCTTAGCGCCTTATTAATAGGAAAAAGCTGTTCTGAAATACATCGGAACAGCTCCTTACTTTCCATTACAAAAAAAAACAGGGAGAGATGAAAAATGACAAAAACAAAATTTGAAAAAGTACTCCTCATCGTAAATCCAAAAGCTGGACAAGGCGACTTACATACAAATTTAACGAAAATCGTACCACCTCTTGCCGCAGCTTTTCCTGACTTACATATCCTTCATACGAAAAAACAAGGTGATGCAACAAAATATTGCCAAGAGTTTGCTAGTAAAGTAGATTTAATTATCGTCTTTGGTGGTGACGGAACAGTATTTGAATGCACAAACGGCTTAGCACCTCTTGAAACTAGACCTACACTTGCAATCATTCCAGGCGGAACTTGCAATGACTTCTCTCGCACACTAGGCGTTCCGCAAAACATTGCAGAAGCAGCAAAACTTATCACAAAAGAACACGTAAAACCAGTTGATGTTGCAAAAGCAAATGGACAACATTTTTTAAACTTCTGGGGCATTGGACTCGTATCTGAAGTATCAAACAATATCGATGCAGAAGAAAAAGCAAAGCTTGGTAAAATCGGTTACTATTTAAGCACAATTCGAACTGTAAAAAATGCTGAAACATTCCCAGTTAAAATCACTTATGACGGACAAGTATATGAAGACGAAGCTGTTCTTGTCATGGTTGGAAACGGTGAATATCTTGGTGGTATTCCATCCTTTATTCCGAACGTAAAATGTGATGACGGAACACTTGATATTTTCGTAGTCAAATCAACAGGTATTCAAGCATTTAAAGATTACATCGGAAAGAAACTATTTGAAGACTCAAATGAAAATGACATCTTCCACGTAAAAGCGAAATCCATTCATATCGAAACAGAGGAAGAAAAAGAAGTTGATACAGATGGAGAAAGCTCGCTTCATACACCTTGTCAAATTGAATTATTGCAAGGACACTTTACGATGATTTATAATCCTGCGGTTGTGTAATAAAAAAAACGAGTGCTAGCACTCGTTTTTTCTCTTCTAATCTAGTTATATTGTTGAATCATTTCTTGTATTTCTTTCACTCTCTCTAAAGTAATTCCATTTCTTTGTTCGATCGCTAAAGAATGCTCGGTTGGCTCTAATTCAATATACGGTGCCGTTCCAACTTCTCTTATATGTACATTTGTTTTTAAATTTAATGTTTCTGGATAAAATGGTATTTCTACAGATAACCAACCAAAATAAGGATCACTATTTTCTCGGCCTCTCTCATCCCACTTTTCTAATACTTCATCATAACTTTCTTTACTAAGTGATACCCACACAGTCCATATGAAATTTTCGTGGTAATCAATGATAGGAATCTCTAAACAACCTCTAATAAAGTAATATTCATCATCCATTACGCAAAGTTCTGACGTTAAATAGAAGCGTTCCTCTCTTTCATGGGGCGCTACCTCGTAATAATAATATGGTGCTTCACTTCGGTAGCATAAAACAAGTGTAAAACGACTCATTTGTACTTTTTCTCCAGATTTTCTTCTTCTTTTCATTTATTATTCTTTCTCCCATCTTTTTCAGTCACAATCAAACTCCACCCAATTTTCCCAGTTCGTATTAGCATCCTTATTTACAATTTCACTAGAGTATACCATAGACATACTTACCTTTCATTTTCTAATAATATTACTAAAAAATAGTAGAATGACTAGTTTGCATACTCTAGTTCTTTTTATGTACAATGAAGGAAAGAAGCACCTTCATGTAAGGGAGAGGACAAACTTTGTTCAACCAACAGTTAGTTAATTTACGCATTGATTTTGCATTTAAACAATTGTTTGGTACGAATGGTAGCGAAGATATTCTAATTGCATTTTTAAATGCTATGTTACAAGAGTCTTTAGAGTCGCCCATTGCTTCTCTACAACTAGAAGATCCACATTTACACAGGGAATATGAAGAGGATAAGTTATCTATTTTAGACATTTCAGCGACATTAAACACAGGAACAAAAGTTAATGTAGAAATACAACTCAATAATAATCACGATATGGTTAAACGCAGTTTATATTATTGGGGAAGACTATACACATCTCAACTACAAAAAGGGATGCCCTACAGTGCACTTCACAAAACCATCACCATAAACTTACTAAACTTCGTAATGTTTTCGGAACACCCAGCCTTCCATACAACGAGCATATTATGGAATACACAACAACAAAAAATCCTGAGTGAAGACATAGAAATCCACATTATAGAAATTCCAAAGTTAACTGAACAATGGCATGAAGAAAAAGTAAATCCGTGGAAAGATCCATTTGTTCGTTGGCTTTTATTGCTTTCAGCAAATGAGGATGAGCACTTAACTAAACTATTGGAGGATATTGCTATGAACCAAGACCCTATTTTACAAAAAGCAATAAATAAATGGGAACGTATGAGTCAGGATTCTTCTTTCCGACAAGCCTATGACGCAAGGGAGAAAGTTTTAATGGATGAAGCAGCAAAATTCGCCCATGCAGAGACAGAAGGAATAAAAAGAGGAATGGAACAAGGAATTAAAAAAGGGCTTGAAAAAGGCATTGAAAAAGGCATTCAACAGGGGAAAATTCAAATGATTAAAAATATGTATGATCTTGGTATACCACTTGAAACGATTGCTAAGGCAAGTAAATTAAGTTTGCATGAGATTGAGCATATTTTAGGATATAAATAGTCATAAAACAAGAGCTTGAATAGTTTCAAGCTCTTGTTTTATCAACTCTCCTCAATATCATCCAATTGAGTCTTATAACATTCATCACACTTTGGCCTCATAGGAAGAATCCCTCTTTCATCAGGTAATAAAACCCTCAAAACTTCTCGATCCATCTCTACGAAAGACTTCATAATAATGGGATAGCCTTCAATTATATTCGTATACTCAATCCCTTTTTCAAACTTTTTTCCGCCCTTTATTTCTTCTATTATGGTACAAAAAACACTATGCGCGACTTCAGGATCCATATTTAATGCTATTTGTAAATCTTGATGATTAAAGTTATCTCTTAGACCATGCGTATGATAATTAGCATGGATGCCATCAATATCTTCTGCTAATATGCTATGCATGTACCATCCATACTCTTGTAGCATATTTTCTTCCCATTCATCTGCATCCTCTTCTAAATCTTCATCAAACAAATTCGGATCATACCACACATCTTCGTAATCTCCATCAATTAAAAATCTCCAACCAGGTGGTAACCCTAAATACTTCTTTATTTCAGGTGCCCATTCATCAATATGTTGAGCGTGTAAAGGAAGAAAGAAATCTTCTTCTGTCCCCATTTCTTCACCAGCCCAAATGTACCAACCTGTCGTTCCGTTTTCTATAAGCATTCGTAACCCATTAATCGGAACAATACCATCTTTCACATTTTGCGCTATTCCTAATTTCAAGTCATTCGGAGATTCTACATACTCTACTTTATATTTATCACATATACTCCTCTGTTCTTTTATGTATTTTTCCATCCTTTTAGCACACTCCCCAATTTTTGAAAGATAGATTTCTTTGCCGAAGCACTCTCTAACTTCCATACCCCACACGGATTATAAAATGGATCCTCTTGTTCATAACGATTATCTATATAATGAGATAAAAGATACACTGGAGCATCTTCTGTGAAACTAATTGTATCTCCATCTTTCAAATTAGGTTTTTCCAATATATTATGTAGGTTAAAATCATTTAATAAATCTACAGCTACTTCCGGATCTATTCCTCTGTCTAAAACAACGTCTGATAGATTAAATGCTTGCATTCCACATGAATAATAACCGTCCTCTTCATCTCCAACTAAAGTTACAAGGTGCGAATACATTGGGAATATTTCCTTATTCTCTGCAAGCTCTTCCTTTCTTAACTACTTACCTATATTTTACCATTAAGTAAAGATAATTTTATACTTATAATCCTATCTTATCCTTCATACTGGAAGAAACTTTCTTTACTTCTATTTACTCATCAATGTGATTCTTTTTTGTCTATATAAATAAAGAATACCTGTAACTATAAAAACAATCCCGCCAAAATACACACCATACTCTATCGCAACTGCTACAATTCTTTCAATATGTTGTCCAAATAAAGAACCTAGTACGAAATAAACGAGTGTCCAAACAAAGCCTGTCGTATAAGAATACAAAGCATACGCCTTAAATGACATGTTATTCATTCCAACTAAATACGGCACGATATGTCTTACAACTGGTATGAAATAGCTTGTAACTAACGCGTACTGTCCGTATTTATCAACCATTTCTTGTGATTTTATCAAATACTTCGCTTTTTTCTTTTTCATTAATTTATGGAGTACCTTCGTGCCAAATACCTTCCCTAATATATATCCTAAAGAAAGCCCTGATACAACACCTAAATATGTTAATACAAATGAAGGAACAACACTTAATATCCCTACTGAAGATACGAAACCACCGCTCATAACAATCATTTCATCTGGAATTGGCATACCGATAATACCTAACCATAAACAGAAAAATAATGCCCAATAACCGTACTGCTCGATATAGGATAATAATTCATGTAATTCCATTATGCATACGCTCTCCTTAGTTCTTTTTTGCAACTAAAGACGTAGGCTGGCGGAAAATTGAGCCATACTTTTTCTAGTGTAATTTCAGGAAAGAAATGCTCTATAAAGCCTTTTTTCACAAGTGAATATTGAAATGTAATGAATTCACCATTCTCATGTATCACTTCCATCGCATTGTTTAAAATGCGCTTTGAAACTTCTTCTGGTAAAGAAGTGAAAGGTAATCCTGATAAAATGTAATCAATGCATTTTATATTGAACTCTTCCATATACTTCTTTATATTTTCAGCTGAACCGTGTACAACTATGACGTTCTGCTCATCTTTAAACTTTCTCTTTAGCTTCTTGCAAAACACTTCATTAATTTCAATAAGAAGAAATATTGTTTCCTTCTTCTTTCTCTTCATAATTTCTTTCGTAAAGACTCCTGTACCAGGACCTAACTCTACAATGCATTTCGCTTTATTAAAATCAATTACATCTACCATTTTCTTTGCTAATATTTTTGAACTTGGCGCAATTGCACCAGTATGTTTCGGATGTTTAATAAATTCATGTAAGAATGTTATGAGTTGCATGTAACCTTCTCCCCATTCGTTCAATAGTTTTTAACTTGTTTCTAAGTATAACTATCATTTCTTAATAAAAATTGAGGAAGTTTCTTAAGATTTTATGAAGAATAAAAAAACAGCTATCCCTATTACGATAGCTGTCCCTTTATTACTTCGCACTCACGATCTTATAATAAGAACGAACTGTTAAGAAGTAATATCCAATATAAATAGCGCCGTATACTCCGATACTAATTAGAAGCGGAATCATAATTTCAAATGGTAGTATGTTCCCTAAACCTTTTAATGCAAACAAGCTGTGCAGGATTCCGATTACTAGTGGAATTGCAAAGATAAAGCTTACTTGTTTTGCAATAGCTTTTTTCATTTCTTGTTTTGTAACCCCGACTTTATGAAGGACAATGTAACGATCACGGTCAGCACTTGCTTCTGTAAGCTGCTTAAAGTAAATGATTGATCCTGTCGCTAATAGGAAGACTAAACCTAAGAATAGTCCGATGAACATCATTAGTCCAGTTGCTTCCAGTCCCATATGGAAACCAGTATAGAAGTCTCTAAATGGTGGTGCCATTTCTGATACACCAGTTGGCATCACTTTTGCTAATTTTTCCGTTAACACTTTACTGTTTCTTTCATCTTTTACATCAATATTTTTTACAATACGTGTTCCAAATGCTTGTTTCGCTTGTTCATACATTTCATCGGAAACGACAACAACTAGTTCACCTAAGTTTGTAATTGCATTATCATTTGCGGCTTGAATCGTTAATTTCTTCGTTTCATTTCCAATTTGGAATACTACTTTATTCCCTTTATATTGAGGGCTAAACTCATGCCCTTCAATATACGAACTATCATATATAATTGCTTCACCAGCAGTTACATTCACTGTTTCTGCCTCAATTTTTTTAGCAAGCTTGTTAAATTCAGATTGAGACATAAATTGATATTTCTCTGAAATCGTGTAATTCATATTAAGAATGAAATCAACTTTCTCTCCTTCAAACTTCCCTTTTACAGGAACTGTCTCAATTTCAACTTGATCTTTGATCGGATGATCTTTCTTCTCTTCTGCAAAAATCGCATTTACTTTCTTATCAAGCTCTGCATCTTTCTTCTCGTAAGAATAACTGTATGGCATAGCTGCTTTTGATTGTGTAAATGTGTTGTAATACATCGTAACTGACGTACCAACCGCTGTTAATGTTACCGCACTTAAAATAGAAATTGTCGCAAGTGACTTTGCATTTCCTTTAATACGATATAGTAGCTGTGACGTCGTTACCATATTCATACCGTTATAAAACGATGATTTATTATTTCTTGCACGTTTCAATACGAATACTGTAAAGAACATAAATAGTAAGTACGTACCTAATACTGTCGCCAGTAAAATATAAAGTGCAACTGCCATAAAGTCTGCATATTTAACGGCCTTCATGAACATTAATGCTAAGAAATAACCTGAACCAATTAAGACAACTGAAATTAATGCCATAATAACAGATCCTTTTGGCATTGCTTCTCCTTCACGTTCTGCGCGGAAAAGTTCAATTAACTTAAAGCGATAAATTAAACGATATCCTTGGAGTGATGTATATAAAATAATCACAAAGAAAATAATTGCTGTATCAATAATTGCTGCCATTGGTACTTCAAAATGAACGTTTAAATTTAATCCCATCATATTTACTAATAACTCAAGGAATAATTTTGAAAGGACACTACCGATTGCAATCCCGATTACTAATGACATTAATCCCATTAACATATTTTCATAAAAGAGCATTTTACCAATTTGTCTTTTTCGAATACCTAATAAAGAATATAGCCCAACTTCTTTTTTACGTTTACGTGTAAAGAATCCGTTCGAATATATAATGAACACTGCTACGAAAATGATAAGCATCACACTGGAAACTTGAAATGCACCACTAATCTTTTTAGAAGCTTCTGCTGCTTTTTCCATTTGTGAATTATATTGTAGTGCTTTAAATGTAAAGTAAATTACAATACTAAATATCATTGATGCAAAATATACAAAGTAGTCTTTAAAGTTCCGCTGTATGTTGCGGAGGGCAATGCTAGATAAGGTCATCAGCCATACCTCCAGAAATAGAAGACATTACGTCAACGACTTTTTGGAAGAACTGTTTACGCGTTGATTCACCGCGGTGCAATTCTTTATATAGTTCACCATCTTTAATGAAAATAACTCGTTTACAATAACTCGCCGCAAATGCATCATGCGTTACCATTAAAATTGTTGAGTTATCATATTCATTTAATGACTTCATACTTTCAAGTAAATCTGTTGCAGATTTAGAATCAAGCGCTCCAGTTGGCTCGTCTCCGAAAATCATACTTGGATTCGTAACGATTGCACGTGATGCTGCACAACGTTGCTTCTGTCCACCCGACACTTGATATGGGAACTGACTTAAAATATGATCAATACCGAATTTCTTTGAGATTTCAAGAACGCGGCGATCAATCTCACTCGCTTTCACCTTTGATAACGCAAGTGGTAAAGCGATATTCTCTTTCACTGTTAACGTATCTAATAAATTATAATCTTGGAAAATGAAACCTAAATGATCGCGGCGGAATAACGCTAACTTATCATCATTCATCTTCACAATATCTTTTCCATCAATTAAAATTTCACCGTTCGTCGCATTATCAATTGTAGAAAGAACATTTAGTAAAGTCGTCTTACCAGAACCAGAAGGTCCCATAATTCCAACAAATTCACCTTCTTTTACTTGTAAGTTAATACCTTTTAACGCTGCAAATTTATTACCACCCGTGTCATACACTTTTTCGATATTTTTTGCTTCTAACACTGTTTTCATCTCGACATCCCTCATTTCTTCTATTCTCTATTTTCAACTATATACACTCTCTACTCTTGCCACTATCGATGTTTCTTACACAAACATGACAGTTATGTAAGGCACATAAGTAAAGACATCAAAAAGTTAACATAATGAATTAAAGTACTTTGCTACTATAACATTGGGATATCATACCATCCATTCATTCTCCTTACAGGAACATTACAATTTTGTAAGGTAAAAAATGTACCTACAAAGTTGTGCACGAAATGTCGGATGGGGTTATTTCGTTCCTGTTATTCTATGTACAGAGGAGGTCATAATATGGATTCACTTAAAAATATGAATGCTGCAATGCACTATATTGAAGGTAACCTTACGAATGAAATTGATTTTAAAGAAGTTGCGAGGCTAGCTCTCTGTTCTGAGTATCACTTTAAAAGAATGTTTTCGTTTTTAGCAGGCATATCACTATCTGATTATATTCGCTGTAGACGTCTTACTCTCGCTGCCTTTGAACTAAAAAACAGCAATGTAAAAGTCATTGATGTCGCTATAAAATATGGCTACAACTCACCAGATTCATTCGCTCGTGCATTTCAAAACTTGCACGGTATAACACCTTCAGAGGTCCGAAATAGTAGCCATTCTTTGAAGGCTTATTCACCAATGACCTTCCAGTTATCCATTCAAGGAGGAAATGAAATGAATTATCGAATTGAAGAAAAAGAGCCATTTCGAATTATAGGTATTACAAAACGAGTACCAATCGTTTTCAATGGTGTAAATGAAGAAATCGCTTCTATGTGGAAGAGTTTAAACCCAGACTCCATTCAAACATTAAAGTCCCTTTCAAACATTGAACCTACTGGAATTATTAGTGCCTCTACTAATTTTTCTGAAGGGAGAATGGAGGAAAAAGGAGAACTTGATCACTATATTGGAGTAGCCACAACGAAAGATTGTCCAGAGCAATTCGCGCAACTTGAAGTCGCAGCTTCAACATGGGCTATATTTGAAGCTGTCGGTCCATTTCCTGATGCATTACAAAATGTGTGGGGACGTATTTATTCTGAATGGTTCCCTTCTTCGAACTATGAACTAGCGGAAGGACCGGAGATATTGTGGAATGAAAGTAAAGACGTATCCTCTCCGAATTTCAGAAGTGAAATATGGGTACCTGTTTTAAAAAAGTAATATAAGAGTCTAACCTTTTCAAAATAAAGAAGCTACTTTTCCTTTTTAAAGGAAAAGTAGCTCCTTTATTTTATACTTCTTCTCGACTCGTTCTTATACAAGAAAATAGTAATAATCGTAAGCACTATAATAACTACAAAAGTAAATACTCTGTAGTTCGAGATAGTAGCAGTACCAATTAATAAGGCAGGTATAACCGCCACAATTAAGCCACCAAACATACCAACAAACGATCCTATACTTTGTTTTACTACTTGAGTTTCTGATACCCAATCATAATAACCAAATCGATTATTAATGAAAATCCCCCATACTGCTGAAAATAATGAATATATTATCGGTGTTATTACGATGAAAAAAGAACTCCAAACATCTAGCTTTAACCCGATTATCAGTAATACAGCACTAATAAGTGATGCAGGTATACTCAATGAAAGATTCATAAGAATTTTACTATCATAAATCATCTTTGGCGCTATAGGCAATGATTTAATAATCCATACATTTTTTCCTTCTAAAGACAATGACACACATGTTGTACATGTCATCGAAATCGCTGCTGCAATAGCAAATGGAGCAATCTTTTGCAACAGGGGCTCAATTCCAGGATACGCTATTAATTGGCTTGGTCCTACTACAACTATGGCTAGCGAGAAAGCTAGCGCCATCACGACTCCCATTCCACTATTTATGACATACACTGTAGAAGAGAAGAAACGTGTCAGCTCTTTTTTATACAATGCGACCAATACACTCTCTTTTTTCATGCTATTAATCTCATAATTTGAAAGCATATGATAAGTGGTGATCCCTGTGTTTATTTGCTTATATTTTAACGAAAGTATTTTTACAAAAAGATAATACCAAATCACTGATATCCCCACAAATAAGATGAAAGCTACCATATCAGCATTAACAATTGCTTTTTGAAACATGTTAGCTAATGGATACACTTTAGTTAATTGCTCCGAAACAATTGCACCAATTCCGTTCATATCATTAAGGCTATATTGAGCATTTCCGTTTTTTAGCATAAAGGAACCGAATGTAATAATTACTATAAAACTTAAAATCGTAGTTATTTTATTCGTATTTTTAAATTTAGAAGCGATTGCCGTAATCGAAGCTCCAAAGATTGCTGCGATTGTTGTTGGGATTAAAGATGCGATAAACATACTGATGAACCACATAAAGTAAAAAGAAACTGATGGATTTTCATGTATACAATACACAACTCCCATTGGTAGCATGATTATGATTGAAAAGATTGTATTCAGCAAGTATAAATACAAAAATCTACTTGCAATAACAGTACTTACGCGAATCGGCAATGACATTAAAAAGTCGTAATCCTTAAAAGCAAAAATTTCTCCATTTGCCTTAAATATAGTGAAAAACAACGTTAATACACTGCTAATAACTAGTGCATAGACGGGAATAATTTCACTCATTCCTAGTTTTACCAACCCATATGCCGAAGCTCCGCAATATAACATTAACATGACACCAACTAGAGCAATAGATGCTGTCAGCAAAATCTTATTCTGCTTCTTTTTCTTATCTTTTTCGTATTTAAAGGTGTTTAAACCGAGCTGCGTTATCAACCGAATTTTCAAAAGACCTAAACTATTAGTATTCATTAGCAAGCTCCTTCATAAAGAGCTCTTCCAATGAGCCTTCCTTTATTAAAGAATTTACTTCTCCTGAAAGTGCTAATTTCCCTCTATTAATCATCGCTACTTTATTACATAACTTCTCAGCTACATCTAAAACGTGCGTAGAAAAGAAAATCGCACTTCCTTTTTCACAAAGCTCTTTCATAATACCTTTCAATACTACTGCTGCCTTTGGATCAAGACCAACGAAAGGTTCATCTAAAACTAATAATTTCGGTTTATGTAAAACCGCCGATATAATCGCTACTTTTTGTTTCATGCCGTGTGAATAAGAAGATATTAAATCCCCTAAGTACGGTGTAATCTCAAAAGCATCCCCATACTTCTGTATCTGTTCTTCCCGATCCCTCGCAGGCACTTTAAACACATCCGCAACAAAGTTCAAATATTGAATTCCTGTTAATTGCTCATATAAATCTGGATTATCAGGAATATACGCCATTACTCTCTTACATGCAATCGGATCCTTTTTTACTGAATGTCCATCAACAAAAATTTCACCCTCTTCAAAATCTATAACTCCTACTAACGACTTAATTGTTGTACTTTTCCCCGCACCGTTATGTCCAATAAATCCAAAGATATCCCCTGCTTTAACAGTAATATTCAAATGATCAACTGCTTTCTTACCGTCTTTATATGTCTTGCTAAAATTTATAATTTCTAGCATGTAAATCCCTCCAAATCACCTTTTCGATTGAATTTTCAGACCTTAAAACGAAAAATTTACTCAGTGAGCTTTTCATTATTCCCACTGAGTATTAAAATCTCTTAACACATAGAAACTATAAATATAAAATTTGACTAATATAACTCACATTTGTATTTCTTTTTTATACAAAACGTAAGAATATAAATTCGTTATAATGACAGCAACTACTATAATCCCAAGCATTATATAAGTTCTCCAATAAGCCGGAGCGAAAACACTTATAATCATAATAACTCCTAACGCCACAAATACTTTTCCGCTAAACCGATGTGTTTTCCGCCATACTTCTTCATTACTTAACGTCCATGGATTACGCATCCCGACAAAAAAGTTTGGCTTACACTGTGGTAAATAATTACCCATTACTAAAAATAAAACACCAACTAATAATTCAGGCACCCGATTAATGAATAAGTTATATCCTAATCCACTTGTAATAATATCTATATTTCCTACAAATAGTAGCAATAGTACCCCATTATTCATCATCATAAAGGCTTTAGAAAATTTCTCGTAATTTGCTTTCCTTGGATCAATCTTTGGTATCACATTTAGAAATATATATAATGCAATCATAATTCCGACCATAGAAATCATTCCGTAAAATTTAGACGAATATCCATCTACCTTACCGCCGCTCCAATGCGTTGCAATTGTATCCGGCAAATGCGGCCAAGCAAACGCCCAAGCTAAACAAGTTATAACAATTAATAAGATTGCAAAAAGATGTTTTTTCATTTCCCCTCTTCCCCCTTATTCGTAAATGTAAACACCCAAGTCAACAAATCTTGAAAGACCGTTGTGTTTAAAGAGTACACAACGAATTGCCCTTTCTTTTCATCTTGAATAAGTTCAGCACTTTTAAGTGCGCTTAAGTGGTGTGAAATACTTGGTTTTGTCATATTGAAATGTTCAGCAATCTCACCTGCGGTTAGATCGCCTTCTTTTAATAAATCTAAAATTTTTCGCCTTGTTGGATCTGCTAATGCTTTGAATGCTTGATTCAATGTCTTTCTTCCCCTCATTAATTAGACATTTAGATATTTATCTAAATGTTAAAATGATTTTAGTTAATTGTCAATTATCTATACGCCCCTTTTTATTTTGTACCCTACGCCAATTACTCTATATTGAATAAAATCTAAAGAGTACGCAGGTTAAAAAGGAAAGCAGCTCTTCTGCTTCTTTTCTTAATAATACTTTTTCTGGAACTTCTACAACAGGATCATCACTTAGTTGTTGTTTTTCAAATAAGCGCATCCTCTTCCATATGTGTTTTCTCCATTGACTAATCTGTTTGTAAACAATTCCATTCAACCAAAATAGAAACGGTCTAGATTGATCATATGTTGAAATAGATTTCCAAAGTTGAAAGTAGATTTCATTTACGATTTCATTTGTATCATGCCGATTTTTAACTATAGCAAAGACGGTTTCATAGATTCTCTGACTTGTTAAGTTAAATATAAATTCAAAAGCCTCCTCATCACCTTTTAATAAGCGTTCTATCCAGGTATGTATACCTTCATTACTTGCCAAGTAGTGCCCCCTCCTTAACGATGTTCTCACTATATATTGGACGGTAAGCAAAATAAAGTTCCAAATTTCATAAAAAAATATAATACTTTTATCCATTCATATATTTAAAAGGAAAATATATTGAATTATTCCTATAATACTTTTTACTTTTCTCATTTTTAACCTATACTGTTTACTAGCTTATCTTTCAACATAATGAAAAGACTTGAAACACATGATACACTATAGCTACAATTGTTTTTTTGAGGAGGAATATACATATGTATAAAATTTTAATCGTTGAAGACGATCCAAATATTTCATCATTACTACAATCTCACATTCAAAAATACGGCTATGAAGCTGTTGTTGCAGAGAATTTCGATGATATTATGGAATCGTTTAACGCAGTGAAACCACATCTTGTTTTACTTGATGTAAACTTACCGAAATTCGATGGGTTCTACTGGTGCCGCCAAATTCGTCATGAATCTACTTGTCCTATTATTTTCATTTCAGCTCGTGCAGGTGAGATGGAACAAATTATGGCGATTGAAAGCGGTGCGGATGATTACATTACAAAGCCGTTCCACTACGATGTTGTAATGGCGAAAATTAAAGGACAATTACGCCGTATTTACGGTGATTATGCACCAAATATTTCTGAACGTATCGTTGAAGTAGAAGGTTTAAAACTATTCCCTGAACGTCCAGAAATTCATTTTGGATCTGAACAAGTTCTTTTAACGAAGAAAGAGGCAATTTTAGCAGAAATGTTATTATCTAAATTCCCTCGTACAGCGAGCCGTGAAGATTTATTAGCTGCGCTTTGGGATGACGAAAGTTTTGTTGAGGAAAATACATTAAACGTAAACATTACGCGTCTTCGTAAAAAGTTTAATGAACTTGGTATTGAGAATTCTATTGAAACAGTACGTGGACTTGGGTATCGTTTTAACGCAACTTGGAGTGAATAAGCATGAAGCTATTTTTACGTGATCATTTTGCATTTTTCCTACTGTACGTATTAAACTTCGGTATCATCTTCGTTCTTTATGATGCAGTAGATGGATTTCAAAACAATAAATTTTACTTCGTCGTTTTAAGTTTATACTTATTTATTTGTTTCCTCGCTTATCGTTACGTTCGCAATCGTAGAATGTACCATAGATTAAGTGAGCAACCAGAAAAGATGGAAGATGCGTTTATTGAAAGAGCGACTGCTCCGATGCCTCACGGTGTCAATGAACTCGTGCGTACGCAGTACCGCCTCTTCCAAAAAGAACTACAATCGTATGAAGTAAAACAACAAGAACATCAATTATTTATTAATCATTGGGTACATCAAATGAAGACACCTGTATCCGTTATGCAGCTTATGGTGCTCGAAATGGAAGATGAGCATTTGATTCCGAAATTCAAAAAAGAATTAGAACGATTAAATCAAGGACTCGATATGGCTTTATATATGGCAAGGCTAAATAACTTCCATGAAGATTTCCATGTTGAGACAATTTCATTAAAAGATACAGTAACAAAAAATATTAACGGATTAAAAGAACTATTCATTCGTAATGGTGTCTTCCCTGTTTTAGAAGTCCATTCGGATTTAAAAGTTGCTTCTGATGCGAAATGGCTAAAATTTATCATCTATCAGTTAATGACAAACGCTGTTCGTTACTCTGGGGAACGCGGAAAGAAAGTTTTCTTATCTGCTTACCGAAACGGAAAAGATATTATTTTAGAAGTTCGTGATGAAGGTGTGGGTATTCCACAAGAAGATATTCGAAGAGTATTTGAACCGTTTTACACTGGGAAAAACGGTCGTGCATTCGGAGAATCTACTGGTATGGGACTTTATATTGTAAGTAAAATTTGTGATTACTTAGGTCACTCTGTCAAACTAGATTCTGAAGTTGGTAAAGGAACGACGATTAAAATCATCTTCCACAACGCTGCAAATAATCAAGCAGAACATACGGAGAAGGTGACCGAAGCATGATCGTAACATATGTAAGCGAAATGTATGAGAACTCACTCTCATACATTTTTTGCAATACAACTACTTCTATATCTTCTAGCCGGAGGTATAATTTATGACATTTTGGCAATTTGCATTTAAAAATGTAACGCGTAATTCAAGAGCTTATTTTGCTTACTTTGTAAGTGGTTCCTTTTCCATTGCTGTTTTCTTTTCGTTTGCTGTTTACTTATTCCATCCGAAATTACAAAACTTTGACATGACCTCTGAAATTTCAGGATTAATGATATTTTCAGAAGTAGTAATTGTATTTTTCTCTTTCTTCTTTTTACTATATTCCATTGGTACTTTTTTAAAAGTTAGAAAAAAACAATTTGGTATTTTGACCATTTTAGGAATATCGAGAAAACAATTACATCGTCTTGTTTTTATGGAGAATATGTTAATCGGGGTTTTATCTATCTTTTTCGGCATGCAGTTTGGAGTTGTTTTTTCTCAATTTTTCTTATTAGTAACAGCCAAACTTACGCATATTCCAGGAATATATTTATACGGTCCTACTAAAGCGTTTATTTTAACAACTATTGTTTTCCTTAGTCTTTTTATCACTGTATCTGCATTCACACCAATGCTTATTCGTACAAAAAAAGCGGTACACCTTTTAAAAACAAATGGTGGAAAACAAAAAGAAAGAAAACCATCCATACTTGTTTCATTATTTGGTGCGATTTGTTTATTTGGTGGTTATGCGTTAGCTGGAAATCCTAAATATTTTGTATCAGTAAGCCCGCAAATCGGTGTTATATATATGGTTTCAAGTATTTTCGTTATCCCAACGCTTGTTACAGTCGGAACATATTTCTTCTTTTCACAAATTAGTTTCTTACTTATTTATATTTTAAAGAAAAAAAGGAAGTTTTATATGAAACGGATTAATATGCTTTGGATTTCGGATTTAGCGAGCCGTATTCGAACGAATATTAATATGCTTTTTATTGTAGCGATGCTATCTACTATCGCTTTCACAATGATTACGTTTCTATATGGATTCGGAAAATTTATTAAGCTAGAGGTTAATAGAACTTCTCCTTTCCCAATTTCTTATTTTTCTTATGATGCGAACCCTTTTGTTACAGAGCATTTAAATTGGCTTGAGCAACAATTACAAAAAGAGCATTTCCCTTATCAAAAAATAAAAGCTGATATATATGAAACACCACTAAAAGAAGATAAAGATATAGCTATTTATAATGACGTATACGCAATTAAGCAAAGTGACTATAACAAACTTGCAGATTCTTTACGAATGAAACAACTATTTATGGATGATAACGAAGCATATGTGCTAACAGGGACATCTTATATCACCATATTCAATGAATTTGAGCAAAGCTACAAAAGAGATTACATTACACTCTCTAGTACAAATACGAAATTACGAGTAAAAGGCTATGAGCATGTAAACGCAATCCCATCTGACTTTTCATATCAAACGATAGTGTTGCCTGATATTATCGTAAATAACTTACCTAACACCGTAAAACATATATCAGCATACAATTACAAAATTCAAAACTGGGAACAGACATATGAAATTGCTGATAATTTTATAGAAAAAGTGCAAAAAGATCGAAATAAATTCCAGTATGAAGGGCCTCTTATTCGTTCCTTTGAATCAGCAGGATCGTTATACAAAATAACATCAGGCAGTGCGGCATTCTTCCTAATCGGGACATTTTTAGGAGTTATTTTCTTCATTGGCGCTGGTAGCGTTCTTTACTTTAGAATGTATACAGACTTAACGAACGAACATGAGAAATATATAACGATTTCTAAAATTGGTGTAACAGATACAGAGATGAAACGATCTTCAACCATTCAACTTAGTATTTTATTTTTCGTTCCGTACATTATGGCATCCATTCATACAATGTTTGCAACGAAAATGCTACAAGATGTAATTGGTCTATCTTTGTTCAAAGAAGTTTCAGCCGTTCTTATTATTTTTGGATTCGTTGAAATTATCTTTTTCTTCTTCATTCGTTCACTTTATATGCAAAAATTATCACAGTATACGAATGGTTAACATATTAAAAAAGTTATCACATGAGAAGGTGGGATCTCATCCTTCCTTTTTCATGCTCATTCTAATAGGAGGTTTAGGTGAATGACATTTTGGCAGTTTGCCTTTAAAAATGTGACGCGGAACGCCAGAGCTTATTTCGCCTATTTTGTAAGCAGTGCGTTTTCCATCGCAATTTTTTTCTCATTTGCAGTTTATTTATTTCATCCTAAATTGCATATGACAGACGTGAATGTTGCTCTGAACATATTAATGACAATTTCAGAAGTTGTCATTGTATTCTTTTCGTTTTTCTTTTTACTATATTCAATCGGTACCTTCTTAAAAGTACGAAAAAAGCAATTTGGGATTTTAACAGTACTTGGCATATCTCAAAAACAATTAAAGAGACTCGTATTTCTAGAAAACATGCTAATTGGTGTTCTTTCCATCTTTTTCGGCGTTCAACTTGGACTTGTCTTCTCGCAGTTCTTTTTGTTAGTTACCGCCAAAATTACACACGTACCTGGTTTATATTTATATGGGCCTACAAGTGCTATCGTTTTAACTATCATCATCTTTCTTGGGCTCTTCATTCTCGTATCATCTTTTACACCGATGCTCATTCGTACGAGAAAAGCCGTACGTCTTTTAAAAGAAGGAACAAAACAAAAAGAAAGAAAAGCATCCGTTCTTATCTCTCTATTTGGTGCGATGTGTTTAATATGTGGATATACGTTAGCCGCAAATCCGCTGTATTTTATGTCGCTAGGTGACATCATTGGGCTTTTATATGCCGTCTCTAGTATATTTGTCATCCCATCGCTTATTGCAGCTGGAACATACTTTTTCTTTTCACAAATTAGTTTTTTACTCATTCGTATATTAAAAACGCGAAGAACATTTTATATGAAGCGAATTAATATGCTTTGGATTTCTGATTTAGCAGCGCGCATTCGGACAAACATTAACATGCTCTTTATTGTAGCGATGCTATCAACACTTGCTTTTACTATGATTACATTCTTATATGGTTTTGGTAAATTTATGAAGTTCGATACAGTAAGAGAAAATCCTTTTCCTTTTACATATTTATCACATACTGAAAATACGTTAGCAGATGAACATTTAAATTGGTTAAAACAAAAGTTTAACGAAGAGCAATTTACTTATAAACAATTTAAAACGGATATATATGAAGTATCTTCAGCGGAAGAAAATTCGCAGCTCTATTATGCAATTAAACAAAGTGACTATACTGTACTTGCTAAGGCTTTAAATTGGGAAACGCTCACAGTAAATAAGAATGAATCTTATATTCTTATGAAAGACTTAGATGATCAAGTTATTGGAACGCTTCATAATAAAGACAAGAAAAATACTCTTACACTTACTCAAAACAATTTACAACTACAAGTGAAAGAATATAAAAGTTATAACCCATTCCCAAATCGCTTAATATACCAATTGCTCATACTATCTGATGAAAATGTAGAAGCATTATCCTCCGTTTCAAAACAGATGAGTGTATATAGCTTTAAAGTTAAGGACTGGGAAAAAGCTAATAACATCGGCTCGTTATTCATAGACAAAATTAATACCGACGGGAACAACATTCAAGCAGAGCACAAGCCTTTCCATGCAAGTGAAGCGAGCGATTCTCTATACACAACAAAACAAAATGTCGCTTCGTTCTTCTTAATTGGTACTTTCTTAGGTGTTATTTTCTTTATTGGTGCTGGCAGTGTCCTTTACTTCAGGATGTATACAGATTTAACAAATGAACAAGAAAAGTATGTAACGATTACAAAAATCGGTTTAACAGAAGCTGAGATGAAACGATCTGCTACAATTCAACTTGCGATTCTTTTCTTTGTTCCATACATTATGGCATCGATTCATACGATGTTTGCGACAAAGATGCTACAAGAAGTTTTACATCTCTCGTTCTTCGCTGAGATTACAGTCGTACTTATGATTTTTGGAACGGTTGAAATTTTATTTTTCCTTTTAATTCGTTCCTTTTATATGCAAAAATTATCACAACACATTAAGTTTTAAAAAGTAGAAAGGTGATTACTATGGAAGAAGTATTACACATAAAAAACGTCTCAAAAGTATATGAGGGAAAAGTCCCTCATACTGCTTTAAAAAATATAAATTTACACGTGGATAAAGGGGAATTCGTTGCCATTATGGGACCATCTGGTAGCGGGAAATCTACATTTTTAAACGTTATCTCTACAATCGATTCTCCGACTTCTGGTGATGTCGTGATTAACGGAAAAAAACCGCACACATTTCGTAGAGAGAAGTTAGCTATTTTCCGAAGACAAGAGTTAGGATTTGTTTTCCAAAACTTTAACTTACTAGATACACTAACAATCGGTGAAAATATCGTACTACCTTTAACATTAGATAATGTTCCATTAAAAGAAATGGATGAAAAGCTTGATAACATTTCAAAAAAGCTTGGAATTGATCATATTTTGGACAAGCGTATTTTTGAAGTTTCTGGAGGACAAGCACAGCGTACTGCAGTAGCACGTGCTGTTATTCATCATCCTTCACTTCTACTTGCCGATGAACCGACAGGAAACTTAGATTCAAAAGCGGCAATTGACGTAATGGAGCTATTTACGAAATTAAATAAAGAAGAAGATGCAACGATTTTAATGGTTACGCACGATCCGTTTGCAGCAAGTTATTGTAACCGTGTTATTTTCATTAAAGATGGAGAGCTTTACAATGAACTACACCGCGGATTGTACCGTGAGAAATTTTATCAAGAAATATTAGATGTTTTAGCATTATTAGGAGGAAGACGTGGATGACATTTTGGCAATTCGCATTTAAAAATGTCTCGCGTAATTCTAAAGCATATTTCGCTTATTTTGTAAGTAGTGCTTTTTCTATTATGGTTTTCTTTTCATTTACTGTATACGCGTATCATCCACGCTTACAAATTATGAATAAATTACAGGAACAAGATCCACTGATGAACTTAGCCGGCATGGCACAGTTTGTTATCGTTTTGTTCTCGTTCTTCTTTCTCTTATATTCAATCGGAACATTTTTAAATGTTCGGAAGCAGCAATTCGGCGTTTTAACTGTTCTCGGTATATCTCAAAAACAATTAAAACGTCTTTTGTTTACTGAAAATATGATTATTGGAATGCTCGCTATTTTTGCTGGTATTCAAGGCGGTCTTGTTTTTTCTAACTTTTTCTTACTCGTTACTTCTAAATTAACAAACGCAAAAGGCCTCTATTTATATTGGCCAACAGAAGCTATTATCGTAACGACAATAACTTTTATTATTTTATTTCTCATCGTATCTACGTTTACACCGATGTTTATTCGTACTCGTAAAACAACTCGATTAATTAAAAATAGTAAAAAGGAAAAAAGCGAAAAAAGACCGTCTATACTCATTTCATTATTTGCTTTAATTTGTTTAGCACTATGCTATTATATCGCTGGTTATCCGCAAGGCTATATAACAGAAAAAAATGCACAAAATGGATCTGTATTCTTAATTATGCTATCTATTTTACCGCTCGTAGTGGTAGGAACATATTTATTCTTTTCACAAACATTTCTTCTCTTTATCTTTATTTTGAAAAAGCGGAGAAAGTTTTATATGAAGCAAATAAATATGTTATGGATTTCAGATTTAGCTAACCGGACTCGTAGTAATATTAATGTACTCTTTATCGTTTCTATGCTATCTGCACTAGCATTTACGATTATTATTGGTTTATTCGCTGCTAATAACAATACAACAGCATCGGTACTAGAACGATATCCCGTCCCCTTCACTTATACATCAGAAGGTGACAATTCCCTTGAACAAAAGCATATTACTGCAATTGAAACTGAGCTTACAAATAGTAATTTTCAGTACAGAAAATATAAGTTTACAGTAGTAAAAGATACAGCTTCAAAAGAAGACATTATGCTTATGAAGATGAGTGATTATAACGCAATTGCTAAACAATTGAAAAGGCCGGAAATAACAATTGATTCTACAGAAGTGTATATTATTTCTCGCCACTCACCAGAACTTCTCAATCTCGTATCTAATCCATTTGCAAAGCATAATACGATTACACTTGGATCTAATAAAAAAGAATTTCATATTAAAGGGTTTATTAATAAAGGAATAGAACCATCCTTTGCATTCCCACATTTAGCTGTCGTACAAGATTATGTATTTGATAATATGATTCCTCATATTGAAACAACCGTAATCTATAACTACTTCGTAGAAAACTGGGAAAATGCAATCGTTCCAACAAAAAATATGTTACGTGTTATTAGTGGCGATGCACGTAAGTTCTACGAAAAGCATACAGAAGAGAACGCTCAAGTTCCTTTCTTCATATATACAGCTACGGATGAACTCATTTACGGTAAAGGGAATGCAGTTGCTCAATTCTTTATTTGGGCATTTCTTGGCTTTATCTTCTTTATCGGTGCGGCTAGCGTTTTATATTTCCGTATGTATAACGACTTAACAACTGAAAGACAAAAGTATATTACGATTACAAAACTTGGCTTAACAGAATCAGAAATGTTTCGTTCTGCAACGATTCAATTAGGAATATTATTTTTCGTTCCTTATATTGTTGCTGGTATTCATACAATATTCGCCATTAAGTTTTTACAAAGCATGTTTTCTTTCTCATTACTGAAAGAGACATGTATCGTACTCACTTTATTCGGGATTATTGAGATCATTTTCTTCTTCTTAATCCGATCTATATATATTAATAAATTATCACAACACATAAAAATATGAATAAAATGGCCTTGTGCAATACGCACAAGGCCATTTTCAATAGTTTTTAATTAGCAGCAATATCCACCGTAGCCGCCAGCATAACCGCCGTAACCACCATAACCACAAGAACCGCCACCGCCGAAGCAGCTAGCACCGATGATGATTAATAAAATAAACAATACGATTAGAAGCGCAAAACCGCCGCCGCAACCATGTCTGCGGTTACAATCATCATGTCTGTGTTCACACTTTTCGCTCATTACCCTATTCCTCCTTTAGTATCATTCATAACAAGTTCCTCTTGTTCTAAATGAGGGGATTCCATTTATATTATGTTTTCAGGGCGAATAGGAAGCTTGGCTTACCTAAAAACGGGCTTGTTTTAGGAATTGGACTTTATTAAAAAAGGATACCTATTCAGGTATCCTTTAAAGAAACATATTCAACAAAAGAGCAAAACCGAATGCAATAAATGATAACAATGTTTCCAGCACCGTCCACGTTTTAAACGTTTCTTTTACTGTCAAACCTAAATATTCTTTTACAAGCCAGAACCCTGCATCATTTACGTGAGAAAACATTAATGAACCTGCACCGGTTGCTATAACGAGCAATTCTAAATTCACACCAGACATGTGCTGAATAACTGGTGAAACAATTCCCGCTGCTGTCGTTAACGCTACTGTTGCTGAACCTGTTGCAATTCGAATTAATCCAGCTACCATGAAAGCTAATACAATTGGTGATAACGATATATGCTCTGCCATTTGCGCAATCGCTGTTCCAACGCCACTTTCAATTAATATTTGTTTAAATCCACCGCCTGCACCGATAATTAAAATAATGGAACCGACTGGTAATAAACTTTCATCCGTTAATTTTTTAATCATCTTTTTATTAATTCCTTGTCTTATCCCAAGTAAATAAAATGCTGCGAAACATGAAATAAGTAAAGCAATTACTGGGCTTCCGATAAATACAAAAAATTCAGTCATCTTTTTCGGTAATGAAATATATGGTGCAACGACTGATAAAATCATCAATACAACTGGTAATAAAATAATAAAGAATGAAACTTTACGACTCGGTAAATCAGTTGAGACAGTCGTAACTCGAATAAGCTCTGGTTCATTTTCAGGTATAACCCTTTTATGTACCCACTTTGCAAATATCGGTCCTGCGATAATAGCTGCTGGTAGCGCGATAAGTAATGAATATAAAAGTACCTTTCCTAAGTTCGCGTTATAAATACCGATTGCTGTCATCGCACCTGGATGCGGAGGCACTAGCCCGTGAACAATAGATAATCCAGCAATGACAGGTAACGCAATTAATAATATATTTTGCTTCGTCGTTTTTCGGATGGAAATAACGAGTGGTAATAAAATGACGATCCCCACTTCAAAAAATACTGGAATCCCTATAACAAATCCTGCAAATAACATAGCCCACGGTAGTTTCTTCACACCGAAAAATCGAATAAAGAAATCTGCCACTTGCATGCCGGCCCCTGAATCGGACATCATTTTTCCTAAAATTGTACCGAGAGCTAAAATACCAACTAAATGCCCTAGTACACTACCAACACCAGATTCATAGGCAGTCACTATCTTCGTTAAATTCAATCCAGACATGATAGCTAAAAATAAACTCGCAACTGTTAAACTAATAAATGCATGCCATTTCCACCATGATACCCCTAAAATAACAATCGCAATTGCAAGTAACGTGACGATTAATAAGTATATATCCATCTCGCATTCCCCTTACTTTATAAAAAAAGAGGGCAAATACCCTCTTTTTTATACGTCATAATTCACTACATAATGCTGCATTTCTGTATTGTAGTAGCCTTCGCTATATTCAATTACTTCGCCAACTTCATCGTAAGAATAACGCATACGTTTTAATAGCGCTGTCCCCTCTTTTTCACCTAACGCTTCTGCAACGAAACTAGACGCAAGTCCAACAGCGAATTCATCTCTGAAGTTTTCTAAATGAATGCCTCGGTCCTCGACTAAATCGTAAAGCGATTGTAAATCAAAATCCGATAAATCTGTACTTGCCATTTTCGCTGAGAAATAGTGCGTATAATGAATATACGGTGCATCATTTAACGTATATAAACGTTCAATACGAAAACTCTCTTTACCGAATAATTGAAATGGCACTGTTCCTTCTTCATTCTGAACGATTTCTGCTTTTAGCAATTTCTTCTGTACTTTATAGCCTTCTTCCACTAACACTTCAGTAAATTTCTTTCCCTTTGACAACTTTGTCGCAGAAGTGTTACGGATGACTTTCGTTCCTTTACCGCTTTTCTTTTCCAAATATCCTTCTTGAGCGAGTTCTTTAATCGCATTTCGCACTGTAATTTTGCTCACTTTGAACTCTTCTTCTAACTGTGGTTCGGAAGGAATATTTGTATGAATCGCATATACACCATGCAATATTCGATCACGAATAATATTTTTTATTTGTAAATATAATGGTCCTTTTTTTCTCGTTACGTTCACCGTTACACCCACTACCTTTCTACATCACCTACTGATGTCGTCATTGCCCGAAGTATATCCTTCTCTGATGACATTGGCGTATCACCGACGATTGTATGTGCAAGCATTCCAGCTGCTGACGCAAATGAAACAGCTTTCTCTGGTGCAAACTCTTCTATCTCGCCATGAATAATCCCGCTCGTATAAGCATCTCCAGCACCTATTCTATCATATACAGAAAACGTAAGTGTTTTTGCAAAAGTGAACGCACCATCTTTACATATAAATCCGCGAAGCGAGTGTGTATTATCGCTATTAATAGAGCGATGTGTACCAGCGATTGTAGCGATATGATATGTTTCAGCTGCCTTTGGAATAAGATCAACAAGTTGCGCCTCTCGCTCCGTCTTTTCTGTTTTCATTCCAAGAACAAACATCGCATCTTTTTCGTTCATCATAACGATATCAGCAAGAGCCAGCATTTCTTCATAATGTGGTTTCGCCTGCTCATACCCGTCTTCTCCCCAAAGAGATGGACGATAGTTGCAATCAAAGACGACAGTTCCTCCGTTTTCTTTCACTGCTTTCGCCAAAGATTTTATATGATGGCGCACCGTATCATTCATCGCAAGTGTAATGCCGCAAAAATGAACGATATCAATTTCCTTTGCGATTTCTTCAAATTGATACATTTCTTCACATGCCGTATTGAAGCTACTTTCTAATCGATTTGAATATGTAACGCGGCTTGCACGTGTACCAAATCCATTTTCTAAAAAGTACATACCCACATATTTGCCGCCTCTTGAAACAAGCGAGGTTTGCACACCTAACTTTTGAATGTAAGATAATGCCGCATCCCCAACCGAATTTTCCGGTAAAGTTGAAATAAGAAGCCCTTCATGCCCTAGATGAGAAAGTGCTGCTGCCACGTTCACACCTGTACCAGAAAATGAGTAATTTAATGTGTTTGCTTGCGACAACAATTCATATCCTGGTACTTGCAGGCGCATCATTACTTCGCCGAACGCTGCAATTTTCTTACGCATATTGATCAACTAACTTCTTCACGACTGCTAATAATTCACGAACATCTTCTGTTTTCGTATTGCCAGTTTCTTTATCAATAATAGAAGAGTACACGTGCGGGATAACTTGCTCTACGTTTGCTTCAAGCGCAATACGTACAATTGTTTCAAAGTTTTCCTTATCAATTCCGCCTGTTGGCTCTAATGCAAATCCTTCTTCCGCACAAGCTTTCGCAACTGCGCGATATTCTTCTTCATGAGCTAAACCTTTCATTGGGAAGTATTTCAATGAATTTCCGCCCATATCACGTACAAGTGCGATCGCTGTTTTAATTGGAACGATTGCTTTTTCTTCCCCTGCTGCACTAATTGGACCAGTAGAAATATTTACGTACCCTACTTTTCCTGTTGGTGATACTAAACTATTAATCCAGCTATCTTTTCCGCCAAGATTTGCACGTGTCGCTCCAACTGAAGGGAACACTTGGTTAATATGACTACCAGGATAATGCTTCGCAATTTCAGCTACAACTGCTGCTTGGCGATTATCTCCAGCTCCGAGTCCAATTGATACAGCGTCATCAATTTCTTTTCCGTATGCTTTCATCGCTGTAACAGCTTCTTCTACTGTTGGATAATCTTTTGATAATACGCCTACTACTACATAACCTTCTGCTGCTTCAAAAATATCTTTCGCATTTTCTATATTGTTTGCTAATACATTTAATGCTACGCGGCCTTTATAAAAACGTTTTTGAATGTTTGTCATTTTAATTTCCCCCTACAATTTCTCTCAATTTTTCTTCAATCACATGTATGTCATCACCTTGAAGTGGACGTGGATCGATATCAAAGAATCCTTGTCTTACTCCGTAATCACGTGTGTAGATTGCAATTTCTCCTTCGCGTAATGCTGTCACAACGTCTTTTGCCGATTTATTTAACTCTTTTTCGTTAATATGAATACGTGCTCTAAAGATTGCTCTTCCCGCTTCATCTTGAACGATTGTTACATTTACACCGTTTAATTCTTTTAGCGGCATAAGTACTTGTAATAACTCTTTTTCTTGCTCACTCTTATCTTCTTTTACTCCGTACTCATCAAGTGCTTGAAGTAAACCAAAAGTTGTTTCTTTCCCAACTTTCATGCTTCTTCCAATGCAATGTAATTGCACTTTCAGCCACTCAATATATTTTCGTTTCCCGCCAACAATACCAGAAGTAGGCCCTTCAATTGCCTTTGAACCACTATAAATGGCAAGGTCTGCATACTTCACATATTTTTGAATATCTTCTTCAGCTGCCGCATCCACGATAAGTGGTACGTTATTTCTTTGCGCGACTTCCCATGCTTCTTCAACAGAAATCATATTTTTTTGCACGGCATGATGCGATTTCACATATAGAATCGCTGCTGTATTTTCACCAATTGCATCTTCAATATGCTCTGCTTTCCCTTCATTTGCGTAGCCAACTTCTACAAGTTTTCCTCCGCCTAAATAAATCATCGTTTCAACTGGAGCACCGTATTGAACGTTATGACCTTTTAACATGATCACTTCGTTTTTCGCGATTACCTCTTGATGAAGTCTTTCACTTTTACGGCGATTTCCTTCAGTAACGATACCAGCGATAGAAAGCGCAATTCCGCTCGATGCTGAATTCACAACGACCGCTGCCTCTGAATCTAGAATTCTTGCAATATGGTCTCCTGCTTTATCTACTAAATCAGCAATTTCCACATAATTTTGTCCCCCATGTTTCATCGCATCCATAACTGTATCTGTCGGAGCAGATACACCTAAAATACTCATTCTACCACTCGCATTAATCACTCTTTTTAATCCGTACTTAGCATTCAATGAATGACCCATTAATTACAACCCCTTTCGTATCAATTCTTCTTTCAGCAATGCGCTGATCCCCTTCTGAATCTATTAACGTAACCTTCTCATCTTTCACCGTAAATAAAGTTAAGTTTGCAATATCTCCTTCTTGAATGCGGCCAAACTCTGGTTTTTTCAGCCACTCTGCTGCATTTTTCGTAACCGCGTCAATCACTTCTTCTAGCGGATAACCTAAGTAAAGGAATTTCGAAAGAACGTGAGCCATACTATACACGGGACCGTGCACGCGATTCTTCCGGTAAATATCTGTACTAATTGTATTAAAAGCAATATCGTGACGCTTTGCGGCCTCTGCTACTTTAAATGAAAAACTAGCATTACCATGTCCAACATCTAAATGCACACCGCGATTCACTGCATCTAGTAATACAGGTAACGGTTTACCTTCTTCATCAAATAAATTATTTTCTTTCCCGTTTAAGTAATGTGTAATGACATCATCTTTTTCTAAAAGAGGTACAACTTCCTCAATGTGAGGAGGCGCTGAACCGATATGTACCATAATCGGTAATGATGTTTCGCGAGATAAAGAGCGCGCTATATGAAGCGGTTCAATTCCACTATCACAAACGACACTTTTACTCATTCTCGCTTTTAACCCAACGATTACATCTTTATAATTTTCTACTGCTTCTATTACTTTCTCTTTATCGATCCATTCCATATTGGATAATTCATCAATTCGTTTCAAACCGATGCGAGAAATATTTAAAAAGGCAAATAAATTCGTTTTTGCCTGCTCTCTACTTTTTACTAAATCTGCAATGCGATCAGCACCGCAACTACCCGCATCAACAATTGTCGTTACCCCTTGCTTAACGCCAATTTCATCAACCTCATCGCCATACGGATCAAACTCTGGAAAAGCGTGAACATGCAAATCAATCCAACCACTCGATACGTAAGTACCAGAGTAATCAAGAACCTTTCCACCCTCACCAACACCAGCTTTCGTCACCTGTGCGATTTTATTATTTTCAATTACAATGTCAATCTCTTCCCCGTTCACACGTTTCACATTACGTAGTACGAATCGTTCTGTCATTGTACTTCCACCCTTTTCTATAAGAAGCCATAAGAATGCGCTTACATTAAAGTTTCATTTTATGTCTCTTTCACACGTTTAGCGTAACATAAAAAAAGGAATAAGTAAATATAACGTTATAATGTTTAAAAGTAAATCAAAAGATGCTCCTTCAAAATGCTAATAGTATAGGAATTTATATCAACGATTCGACAAGGAATATCGATTTACAGACAAGAAACGTCAATTCCTTTCTTATATAAGAAAAGGCTGTCCCAAATGGCACAGCCTTTTTCTCTATTCCTGAACCGTCACAATAACCCCATCCATATTGTTCCCGGAAATTGCATACTGCTTATTTGCTGGAACATTCACTTTCATATTCCCAGAAACTTTATAATAAGAAACAGTATATTTCTTACCTTCTACTTCAGTTGAAATCTCTTTTTCCTCTTTTAAGAACTCTAAATATTCCTCTAGTGTGAAATTCTTTTTTTGCATAATTGCGCTATGAGGTAGGCCGACATAACGGATATGCCATGGCTCATATTGAATTCCAGTAATGTTACTTTTATTTTTCGGATAACGTAATATAAAGCCATGCTTCCATACGTTCTCTTCAATCCATTTTCCTTCAGGCGCTTTCTCCATTTTCTTTTGAGTAGACCCAATGTCCAGTGATAATCCTAAATTATGTTCACTGTATCCTGCTGGAAGTGCATAATCAGATCCCATTTTTTCATATAACTGTTTTTGCTCTTGGAAATCTCTATAGCCACTACTAATCAAAAAATGGTTAACACTTTCTTTTCCAGCCGCATCGACAACGTTCAAAAACTTTTTCACAACATCCTTTGATAAACGAAGATTTCTATCAAATATTACATAGCCTCTCACTAATTCACTATTATGATTTACATTTATAATATCAGACCTAATACTATCTTTTTTTACTGGATAATCCCTGTTAACTAATAATAAATCGCCCTTATAAATTTGTTCCTTCGTAATCTCTTTCCTCTCGTTGTTTGCCGCCTTTACTAGCTCATCTTTTCCGACAATTTTAACATCGATTTCCTTTTGAAATAACGGTGATATATAAACGCCTACACATACTGTGCATGCTATAAAAAAAGAAATAAATACCCACTTTTTCATTTCTATTTCCTCCTTAACGTAACTTACGTATAGAATAGAAAAAACTATTAAAATAAAAAGTGGGGTAAAGTTTAAATTTTTATTAAATTGTTACATTCTCGTCTTTTGGCAATCGTACTTCAAATATCGTTCTAACTACATTGCTTTCAGCAGAAATCGTACCGTTATGCTGCTCGACAATATTTTTAGCAATGAATAATCCAAGTCCCGTCCCGCCACGGTTCTCTGACCTTGCTTTATCACCTGTATAAAACATATCAAAAAGATACGGTAAATCTTCTTCCGGAATGCTATCTCCGTAATTCATAATTTGTACGACAACTTCTCCATTATCAACATACCCGTTCATATCAACAAATTGCCCATCATATCCGTAACGTACGGCATTTGTTAACAAGTTTTCAAATACTCTAGCTAGCAATTTTCCATCACCGTGCATCGGTAAATGAGGATCCACATTCAATCTTGCTTCTAAATGATGTTTTTCTAATAACGGATACAATTCCTCCTCTAGCTGTATAAGCAACTCACTTATATCAATCGGCTTTTTATCCAGCTTTAGCATGCCATAATTCATACGTGTAATTTCGAATAGCTCATCAATTAAACTTTCCAGTCTTTGCGATTTTGTATATGCAATTGTGGAGAAATGTTTAATTTGTTCTTTTGTTAAATTTTCATCTTTAAGAATTAAATCTAAATATCCTAACACGGATGTTAACGGTGTTCTTAAATCATGAGCTAAATTCACAACGAGCTGATCTTTACTACTTTCAGCAAAATCTCCTCTTTCCACCGCTTCTTTTAACTTTTCACTCGCAACATTTATTTCATGTGCGATATCTCCAAACTCATCGTTTGATGAAATACGCACTTCATTTGAAAAATCTCCGTTCGCCAAATGATGAATCCCGCTTGAAATCTCATCAAAGTATTTTAAGTATGGTTTAGTAAGGAAGAAGAAAAACATAATGGATAGCGGGATGAAAAGAATTAAAAAGAAATTAACATCCCCAATTTGTTTTATCATGAACCGCACTTGCGCTAACGGATCCTCATAACGAACGACTAATTTGTAATAAATCCGTAACCCTTGATAAATGATATACGTTACGCCACCAGCAAATATCATACTTAACGCAAATAGCATAACCATCTTCGAACGAAAACTTCTCATCTTTTTAGCCATTGAAAGTATACCCTACTCCCCACACTGTTTTTATTAACTTGTCCTTTCTTTTATCTTCTCCAAGTTTTTTCCTCAATGTACGAATATGTACCATAACTGTATTTCCGCCTTCATAATAATCATCCGCCCATACTTGCTGAAAAATATTTTCCACATTGTACACTTTCTTCGGATGGCTCGCTAATAAATATAAAATATCAAACTCTTTCGGTGTTAATTCAACTTGTTCTCCGTACACATTTACCGTTCTTCGCTCCGGATCAATAACGACTCCGCCTACCTCTAAAGCTGATTTATTCTCCGCTACTTTCGGCTGATTTAACGTAAGAAATCGGCGTAATTGTGCATTTACACGTGCAACTAATTCAATCGGTGTAAAAGGCTTCGTCATATAATCATCTGCGCCTAATACTAAACCTGTCACCTTATCAAAATCAGACGTTTTCGCACTTAAGAAAATGATTGGCATATGATGCTTCGCACGAATTTGGCGCGTCACTTCATACCCATCCATTTTCGGCATCATAATATCTAAAACCACTAAGTCGATTGGCTGCGTTTCAATAACATGAATTGCCTCTTCTCCATCAGCTGCTTTCACGACGTGGTACCCTTCTTTTTCTAAATGTATCTCAATTAAATCAGCAATTTCTGCCTCATCATCCGCTATTAAAATTGAAATGCGCTTCATTTTACTCCCCCTTTACCCCGCTATTTGCGGGCAGTAAGACTCCCACCTCAAAATTCGGGTGAATCAAAGAAGTTAGGTGGAAGATCAACTGCCCATAAAAGCCCGATTGGTTCAACTAATAATCAGTGGGGATGCCCCACTGATTAAAGTTTCACTTTATACGCTCGATTGTAAACTAGTCTATCCAATTTGTACAATAAGAAAAGGCTACTCACGGGAGTAACCTTAGTAAATAAAATTATATCGACCGTAACTCAAATTATATTAGCGATTATTGAAATATATCGACTTACCGACAATTAACGACGAAATTCGCCCGCTATTTTAAAGACTCAATTTACCGCTCCAAAGCAAGCCGCTGCTTCGTAATCTCCGCCAGCCTTCCGCGATCTACTTCATACTCAGCTTCAACACTTTGCGGCACCATCACTTTCCCGCTCTCAAGCATCACTTCCGGCGAAATAATATCCCTCTCCCAGTGCCTACTAGAAGCAGATATATCACCTGGAATCGTAAAGTTCGGCAGTGAAGCAAGGGCAACATTTTGCGCTCGTGAAATCCCCATCTCTACCATACCGCCGCACCAAACTGATATGTTATGCTCCATGCAATAATTATGGATTTGAACCGATTCTGTTAATCCGCCCACTCGCCCTGGTTTAATGTTCACAATTTGGCAGCTACCAAGGGTAATCGCAACGCGTGCATCTTCTAAACTATGAATACTTTCATCTAAACAAATGGGCGTTTCAATTTTCTTTTGCAACTCCGCGTGATCAAGAAAATCATAATCGGCTAACGGTTGTTCAATCATCATTAATTGGAATTCATCTAGTCGTTTCAGCCTCTCCGTATCCCCTAATGTATATGCTGAATTTGCATCTGCCATTAGCGGGATATACGGAAACTCTTTTCGAATCTCTTTCAATAATTCGTAATCATGCTCTGGCTTTATTTTCACTTTAAAACGCTCGTATCCTTCTTCTGCATACTTCTCGATTTGTTTTAACATAACTGGAATCGTATTAAGGCCAATTACAACGCCGACTTCAATTTCATGACTAGTTCCGCCAAGTACTGTCGCTAGCGATTTCTTTTGGCGCTTCGCATATAAATCCCAAACAGCCCCCTCTATTCCGGCCTTTGCCATTCGGTTTCTCTTTATATGTTTGAACAAACCAGGTACTTCATTCGGATGAGAAATCTCCGCCTTTAATAAATCCGGTAATAAAAAATCTTGAAGTACATGTAGCGCTGTCTTCACTGTTTCTTCCGTGTACCACGGTTCAGAAAACGCAACGACTTCGCCAAATCCAATGTATCCGTCCGTATCTTCTAATTCAATGACGATACTTTCACGCTTTTTATACGTCCCGTAGCTTGCAGCAAACGGGATTACGAGTGGCATTTCCGTTATATGTAGCGTCGCTTTTTTTATTTCCACCTACATCTCCTCCACTAATTGTCTTAACTCTCGTCTTAACAATTTTTTCGAAGCGTTTCGTGGTAATTCCTCTAAGAAACATGCTTTTTTCGGCACTTTATATTTCGCTAATTTCTCCTCGCAAAAATGAAGAATTTCTTCTTCTGTTACTTCTCCATTTTTTACAACAAAAGCAGCCGGTACTTGTCCCCATTTATCGTCAGTCATCCCGACCACACCTGCTTCCGCAACCATCGGATGAGAAAGCAACACTTCTTCAATTTGAGCCGGATATATATTCTCTCCGCCAGAAATAATTAAATCACTGCGTCGATCTAATACGTATAAAAATCCTTCTTCGTCTAAATAACCGAGGTCACCAGTATGAAGCCATCCGTTTTGAATTGTTTCGCGCGTCGCATCTTCGCGGTTAAAATAACCGCCTGTTACGTTTGGTCCTTTTACTACGATCTCACCTTCCGCAAATGGCGACACTACTACGCCATCTTTTTCAATACGGAGTTGGCACTGAAATAGTGGTTTTCCGGCTGATCCTACTTTCGTTAACATGTAATCAGCTGATAACGTACAAATTTGTGAAGACGTTTCTGTCATACCGTACGTTTGATATACAGGAATTCCTTTATCTACACACGTTTCTAATAGTGGTTTCGGCGCTGGTCCTCCACCAAGTAACATGCATCTTAAAGAAGATGGGTATGTCCCTTCTCCAAGTCTCTCTAATAAATCAGTCAACATTTTAGAAACGACAGAAATAATCGTAACGCCTCTCGTTTGAAGTGCTTTATGAATAAAATCAGCATCATATTTCGGAACGAGTAAAATGCGCATGCCATACATAATATTTTTCATTATAAGAGATAGCCCGCCAACGTGGAACATCGGCATACAAGCTAACCAGCAATCGTCATCACGAAGGCCTAAGTTAAGCGCAGAGCCAACCGCGCTTGACCAGTGATTCCCGTACGTTAAAATAACGCCTTTCGGTGTCCCTGTCGTCCCAGACGTATAAATAATTGTCATCGCTTCTTCTAAAGAAAACTCTTCTTGTATAGAGGCTTCCTCTTTTGGTCCATTCATCACTTCGGCGAATGAATATACAGGAATATCTTTAGCCTCAAAATCTTGATCCGTCACTAAACAAATAACTTCAGCATCATCCATTTGCCAAAGTAGCTCTTCTCTTGAAAGACGCGTATTTAAAAGCACAGCTACTGCACCTACGTAAGATAGGGCGTGAATAACTGTAATCATCTCCATACCATTTTTCATCAGAACAGCCACCTTTTGCCCACGCTTCACTCCAACATGCGTGAGGTGTTCACAAACAGATACTACTTTTTCATGCAGCTGCATAAAAGTAACTTTCTCTTCCTCTATTTCAATTGCAGTGCGATCTGGTGTTAAAAATGCACGTTGCTTTAACCAATTTGGCATAGTTTTCATCATACATTCTCCTTTCATGAAAGAAAGAGACTTGATATGACATCAAGTCTCTTAGTTGTTTTGTTTCCGGTTAATCTCATCTAGTTACAGCGGCTAGAACAGTCGGTCGTTTCACGCCTTCCTACGAGGCAAAAAGCGCCTCTACGTCAGAAGCTCCATCCCCCTCACATTCTGAACGAGCTACTTTCGCTTTTGGTTTGATCACGGGAAACGAGGGAATTGACCGAAGTCCGGACTGCGTTTTTCTTTGAATGCGTCGCGACCTTCTTTTGCTTCGTCAGTTGTGTAGTACAATAACGTTGCATCTCCAGCTAGTTGTTGAATACCAGCTAGACCGTCTGTGTCTGCGTTGAATGCAGCTTTTAGGAAGCGAAGTGCCATTGGGCTGTTTGCTAAAATTTCTTCTGCCCATTGTACTGTTTCTGCTTCAAGTTGTTCTAATGGTACTACTGTGTTTACTAAGCCCATATCAAGCGCTTCTTGTGCGTTATATTGGCGGCATAGGTACCAAATTTCGCGAGCTTTCTTGTGTCCTACCATACGAGCTAAGTAACCAGCTCCGTATCCACCGTCAAAGCTTCCTACTTTAGGACCTGTTTGTCCAAATACAGCATTGTCTGCAGCGATTGTTAAATCACATACGATATGAAGTACGTGTCCTCCACCGATTGCATAACCTGCTACCATTGCGATAACTGGTTTAGGAATTGCGCGAATTAGACGTTGTAAATCTAATACATTTAAACGAGGGATTTGGTCGTCACCTACATATCCACCATGACCGCGAACTTTTTGGTCGCCGCCAGAACAGAATGCACGTCCACCTTCACCTGTTAAAATGATAACGCCAACATTTGCATCATCACGAGCATGTGCAAAAGCGTCGATTAACTCCATTACCGTTTTAGGACGGAATGCGTTATGTACTTCAGGGCGGTTAATCGAAATCTTTGCGATACCATTGTATGTTGAATAAATAATATCTTCGTAATTGCCTTCTTTTACCCATTCAATAGCCATTACAACTACCTCCTTGTATATTTCTGATCTCCTCTATAAGTGTAACTTCATTCTTAACTGAAAAAAGCATCACTGCATAGTTTTTAGAAATCCCTTTACTATTGTATCAAACTTTTCCGGTTGTTCCACATGAATTGCATGGCCAGCACCATCAATTTTGACAAATTTCGCGTCAGAGACGCATTTTTCGATGTTTTTTAATATGCGAAAGAACTTTTCATCATGCTCCCCGTTCATTAAAAGAACAGGCATTTTTAAGTTTTGCAGCTCATTCCACCAAGAAGGCTGAGCCCCTGTTCCCATGCCGCGCAAGCTATTTGCGAGCCCTTTTGGATTGTTAGCAAGTCTTTCTTTTCGCACTGCTTCTTGTACGTTTTGTTCTAAACTTTTTTGCCTTTCAAATAGCGGAATATTTTCCCACATTGTTACAAAACTTTCGATGCCTTCTCGCTCAATTTTGTGAGCAAGTCGCTCATCTTTTTCACAGCGTTCTTCCCGCTCATCTTCCCTTTCAAGCCCAGCTGTACAATTTTCTAATAAAAGAGAATGTACATATTCTGGATATAGACATGCCATCGTAATTGCCAGTCTACCGCCCATTGAATAGCCGAGTATGTGCGCTTTTTCAATATGAAGATAATCTAGTAGTTCTTTCATTTGCAATGCTACATTTCGAATATCATAATGCGTCACATCTTCAGGGCTTTCTGTTTTTCCGTGCCCAACAATGTCTACTAAAATGACTTGAAATTGCTCGCTCCAAGAAGGAACGAAAGAACGCCACGTTTCCATGCTTCCCGTAAAACCATGAAGAAGTAGAAGTGGTTCCCCGCTTCCGACTACTTCATATTCATACGATACACCTTGCAGTGTTACGTTCATTTTGATTCACCTTGCAACGATGCAGTAATTACGTCCTGCGTTTTTGCCCATAATTTACGATGCAATGTTAAGTTTTCATCACGGTTCGTACAAATTTCTACAACGTGTAAACCTTCCGCCCTTGTTCCTTTTTGTACCTCTTCTCGGAATTGCTCCCAACCATTTACACGACTAAATGAACCGCCATACATTTTGACAACATGTTCATAATCAAGCCCAATCGGTGTTCCAAATAACGATTCGAAGTGTTCCTTTTTCTCATATTGTGGTAAGAATGAGAAAATACCGCCACCATCATTATTTACAACGACAATCGTTATATTTAATTCGTGTAATTTTGCTGCTAACAGTCCATTTAAATCGTGATAAAATGATAAATCACCAATCACTAATACAAGTGGGTCACAAATAACGCTCGCTCCTAGAGCTGTCGAAATGATTCCATCAATACCATTTACACCGCGGTTTGCCATCACATGGATGTTTTTATCCGATGTGAAGAAGAATGAGTCTGTATCACGAATTGGCATACTATTGCTCGCAAATAATGTTGCGTCTTCTGGTAATACGCGCACAATATCTGTAATAACCTTTCCTTCAAATGCAGTTTCATATGTTTCCATTTCACGAAGCGTTTCCTTCGTTTTTTCGTTTATATGTTGCCACATTCGGAACCAATCATTCTTTTTCATAACTGGCATTTTTTCTATTAATGCCTTGCAGAATTCAATGTCACTTGCTTGCACAACTTCTGTCGCAACAAGAGCTGGGTCTCTCCATTGTCCTGATTCATCGACAACGATATGAACTGCTTTCGTTTGTTTTTTTATGAACTGCGTTAACGATTTAGAAACAGGCATACCACCAAAGCGAATTAAAACATCCGGTTTCCATGTTTCTTTTAACTGTTCATTTCGTAAAAATGTATCATAACAGTCAATTACCATCGTTTTATCGTGCTGTCCGCTACGAATATTAGAAAGTGGGTCTGCTAATATAGGATAGCCAGTTTTTTCAGCTAATTCTACCGCAAACATTGCGATTTCTGCATGACTATCATCTCCACAAATAATAAGCCCCTTTTCCATATGTGAAAGGCGCCCTACAAGAGAATCTACATATTCACTCGGCATCACCGCGTTTCCTTGTTGAACTACTCCTGTATATTCACTACGCCCTTTATCCCATAAGCTTTCTAGTGAGAAATCAGGTATAAGTGGCTCGCGAACTGGAAAATTAAGATGAACAGGACCCTGCGGCGCTAAACAAGCATTTGCTATCGTGCGCTGCGTCGTCATACGAGCATAATGATACATCGTTTCACTTGCTTCTGGCAGTGCCATCTCTGTAAATTGTTTCACAAAAGTACCGTATAAATTAAATTGATTCATCGCTTGTGGTGCACCGACATCTCTTAATTCATGCGGTCTATCCGCTGTTAAGACGATAAGCGGCACTCGTGAATGGAAAGCTTCACATACAGCTGGATAGTAGTTCGCTGCTGCCGTTCCTGACGTACATAATAATGCAACCGGACGTTTTATCGCTTTTGCGATACCGAGCGCAAAAAATCCTGCAGATCTTTCATCTACATGTAAATATGTGTTCATTCCTTCGTGTTGTTCCATTAGTAGAGCAATCGGCGTTGACCGTGAGCCTGGACTAATGACAACATCACATACATTTAGACGCGTCAGTTCATCCACGAACGCGCCTAAATAATATGATAATGCTTCTATATGATTGTTCATTTCATTAATTCCTCCAAAGCACCAAGCATCGGTCTAAACTTCAAACTTGTTTCTTCATATTCAAGTTGCGGTACTGAATCAATTACAATCCCGCAACCGGCAAATAAGGATGCCTTCTCGCCATTTAATAATCCGCAGCGAAGTGCAACCGCAAATTCACCATTTCCTTCATCATCTATCCAGCCAATCGGTGCACCATATAATCCTCTATCTAGCAATTCAACATCACGAATTAATTTCATCGCTTCTAAACGAGGTGTCCCGCCAAGAGCTGGTGTTGGATGTAATTCTTCTACCATCGTTAAAAGACTCGCATCGCCTTTTGCCTCTACAGGCGTATATAAATGAATTAAATTTTTCGTTGTTAATAAACCTGGACTTTCTGGAATATTAACGTATTCGCAGTGCTCATTTAATACCGACCTGATCATGCTCACAACATAACCGTGTTCAGCTAAATTCTTTTCATCATGAAGAAGCGCATCACTATTTCGCTTACTTTCTTCTATAGATTGACCATGACCAGTTGAACCAGCAAGACACATTGAAGTAAACTTCTCATCTTCTTTGCGAATTAATCTCTCTGGCGTCGCTCCTAAGAAGCATGCTCCTTTATAATCAAAAGAAAATACGTAACAATCCGGTTGCCCAATGCGAAGTGCTTCTAAAACAAGCGCAGAATCAATATGATGATCCATCTCTACTTTTAGCTCCCTCGCTAATACAACCTTCTGCACGTTCCCCTGCTTCATCTCATCTTGCACTTTCTCAATAGCCTTCATCCAGCCTTTCGGATCCACTTCTACTTTAGAAGTAACTGTTAATTTCGATCCTTGTAGTGCACATTTACTCTTCTCAAAAATTTTCTCTTCTAAAGAAACAATTTCGTTATAAAGAGTTTCTGCACAATCTGTTGCTGAAACGAATGTATTCATTGTTAACCATGCTTTTTCATTTTTTACAGTTAATAAAAATGCTGGTAGTGAAAATGTCGTATCATCAAATTCTTTCCATAAATCTGTTTTCTCTTTTTCTTGGTCAAATGAAAACCCGCCAAATAAAAGAGGACCTGTTCCAAATTCGTATTTTTCCCTTTGTACAAATGCTTTCTCTTTTACTTTATCCCACTCGTCACGAGCAGTTTGAAAGCGTTTGTGAGAAGCAGTTGCTATAGTGAAAACAGAACCAATTCCAGCAAATATTACATGCTGAGCTGGGTCTGCAAAATAACATCTATTTTCGAATGCAATCCTTTTTCCTGCTGCATAAAACAGAAGCGGATCCATCCAGTCTATTTGTTTTACGAAGCTCACCAATATTTTTTCATCAGTTGCACGCTTAATGGCCGCACTTAGAACTTCTTGCAAGCCTATTTGTTTCGTTTGAATCACAATTGTCTCCCCCCTATGGGCGAAAAATAGTCATAATTACGCTTGATTTTAAGATACACCTCAAACGAAAGGCCTGTCAACGTTTAGCATTTCTGAGAAATTCACCTTCTCTTCCTAGAAAATAAACGTTGACACTAAATGATGCTTTTTCTACACTTAGTTGTGTACAATATGTGACCAAAGGAGGATTCAACATGGAAATGAACGTCAAAACGAATTCCTCTCCTACGGCGCCAAAGCCAAGTAAGCAAACAGGCTGGCGCATTTGGTGGAGTTTACTACGTCCCCATACATTAACAGCAGCTTTCGTTCCTGTTTTCATCGGAACAGCCTATGCAATGCAGGTCGGAGGTATAAATCAAATACATCTCCCTCTTTTCCTTATAATGCTTCTTGCTTGTCTTCTCATTCAGGCAGCAACAAACATGTTTAATGAATACTTTGATTATAAAAGAGGGCTCGATCACGAAGGTTCAGTCGGTATCGGCGGCGCTATCGTTCGCGATGGCATTCAGCCAAAAACAGTGCTTAACTTAGCATTTGGATTTTTCGGCATCGCAATACTATTAGGTGTTTATATTTGTATGAATTCTAGCTGGTGGCTTGCTGCAATCGGTCTTGTTTGTATGGCCGTTGCTTACCTTTATACAGGCGGCCCACTTCCCATTGCGTATACACCATTTGGAGAGTTAACAGCCGGATTGTTTATGGGTGTCATTATTATCGGGATTTCATTCTTTATTCAAACTGGGGCTGTAACATCGGAAGTCATTTTACTATCTATTCCAAGCTCCATTTTAATTGGTGCCATTTTACTAGCGAATAACATCCGTGACTTAGATGGCGATAAAGAAAACGGTCGTAAAACGTTAGCCATTCTCGTTGGACGTGAAAGAGCCGTTGGTGTACTCGCTTCTATGTTCATCGTTTCCTATATTTGGACAATTGCTTTAATTATCGTGGGCATCGTATCACCATGGATGCTTATCGTATTTTTAAGTGCACCGAAAGCATTTAAAGCGACGAAAGGCTTTATCGGCAAAAGCATTCCAATGGAAATGGTACCTGCGATGATAGCAACAGCAAAAACAAACACAATCTTCGGTCTCCTCATGGGAATCGGATTATTACTTGGATATTTCCTTTAAAAGGAGCTGCTAATGCGGCTCCTTTTTCATATACCAATTTCAGCTCATAATTCCTCCTCGCAACGCTCATACTATGTAAAGAAACTGAATTGTAGGAAGGTGGACGACTATGTTAACTCCACAACAAATAAATCAATTTAAATCCGTTTTAGAAAAGCAAAAACAAGAACTAGAGCAAACGATACAAACACATGAAAATGAAGATCGTGCATCTGAACGTGATTCCGTTGGGGAATTATCTAGCTACGATAATCATCCAGCTGATATGGCAACAGAGCTATATGAACGTGAAAAAGACTTCGGGCTTATTGAACTTTGGCATAAACAACTAGCGGATACGAAACATGCCCTGCAAAAAATAGAAGCAGGTACGTACGGCATTTGCGAAGTGTCTGGCGAAGAAATTCCATTTGAAAGATTGGAAGCAATGCCGACTGCTACAACATGCATCCAGCACGCGACAAATAAGTTAAATATGAATACACGACCAGTTGAAGAAGAAGTGTTATCCCCTTCTTTTCACAAGCATGATGAGGATCATTCTGTTGAGTACGATGCGGAAGATGCGTGGCAAGATGTCGCAAATTACGGAACGTCTGAAACACCGTCCGATTTAGAAAGACAAGATTCAAAAAACTATAATGGCATGTACGTGAATAGTGAAGAAAACGTAGGCTACGTGGAGGATTTTGAAAACTTTATCGGTACGGATATGTACGGGAAAAACCCACAAGTTTTCGCTACAGAAGAGCATGAAGAATATGAACAAATGCTTGATGATTTTGAAGAACGTACCTTCAAAGGTGAATTATCTTCAAATGAGTCGAGCTCCAAAGAATAAAAAAAAGCATTCCGAAAATCGGAATGCTTTTTATCGCTAGCTAATTAGTTTTTTGTAACGTTAGCAGCTTGTGGTCCACGGTTACCTTCAACGATTTCGAAAGAAACTTCTTGACCTTCTTCTAAAGTTTTGAATCCGTCACCTTGGATAGCTGAGAAGTGAACGAATACATCGTCTCCACCTTCAACTTCGATGAAACCGAAACCTTTTTCGCTGTTAAACCATTTAACTTTACCTGTTTGCATGTCATGTACCTCCTAAATAAAAATGAAACTATGAATCCACATGAAAAGGTGGATATAAAGGACATGAATGTATAACAAGCTTACAGCCTTTAATTCAACGTGCTTTATTTCCGTACCACATTATGTAGCTCAATAGTGATTTCACTATATCACGCTATATCCAAAACGTCAAATGAGAACACTTTCATTCCACCATTTTTTTATAATTTTAATATAATGTTGAATTTCCATATTCATATTTTATCCCGCCATTTGCGGACAGCTCAATTGGTGGGAGCTGATAATCAGTTTCGATACTCCCACTTTATTTAAAAATTAACAAAACTAAAGTATTCTAATCCTGTTAAATTCTGTACAATATAAGTATCTATTACATACGAGGTGAAAAAAAATGAGAGCACACGAAATCGAGTATAAGTTATACGGCGATGATATGCAGTTTGTTGAAATTGAGTTAGATCCAGAAGAAAGCGTGATCGCAGAAGCTGGCGCAATGATGATGATGGAAGATTACATAGAAATGGAAACAATCTTCGGTGATGGTTCTGGCCCATCTGGAGGTTTATTCGGAAAATTAATGGGCGCTGGTAAGCGTCTCGTTACAGGTGAAAGCATGTTTATGACTGTATTTACAAATACAGGTCACGGCAAGCGCCACGTATCATTTGCTGCCCCTTATCCAGGTAAAATTATTCCTGTAGATTTAACAGAATATCAAGGAAAAGTAGTTTGTCAAAAAGATGCATTTCTTTGTGCAGCAAAAGGCGTTTCTATCGGAATCGAGTTTACGAAAAAAATCGGAACTGGTTTCTTCGGCGGCGAAGGTTTCATCATGCAAAAACTCGAAGGTGATGGACTTGCTTTCATGCATGCAGGCGGAACTGTATATAAGCGTGAACTAAAACCTGGTGAAAAACTTCGCATCGATACAGGCTGTCTCGTTGCCATGACAAAAGACGTTAACTACGACGTCGAGTTCGTTGGAAAAGTAAAAACAGCTCTATTTGGCGGTGAGGGTTTATTCTTCGCAACGTTAGAAGGACCTGGAACAGTTTGGATTCAGTCCTTAACACTTAGCCGCTTAGCAGCACGCCTGACAAGCCCAGCAGCGCAAGGCAGCGGTGAAGGTAGTGTATTAGGTGGACTTGGTCGTTTATTAGATGGGAAAGAGTAAACTGTGCCCTTATGTGGGCATGGCAATCAACTAATAAAATAATAAAATTAAAACACCCTTGCTTGCAGTAATTGAAGTGAAAGGGTGTTTTAATTTACGTCTACAAACGAGAAAAAGCAGTTAAAATAAAGTAATAAGGTTTACTTCAGGAAAATAAGGTATATTATATTTGTTGAATAGATTCTCTTTAGAGACAAGAAAAGTAGGTGAACAAAGTGGGAAAATATCAATTGGATTCCAAAAGTCAGGTAGCTGTGGCAAAGTTTCATGAAAAACAGAAGCCTGCCAAATTTGATAAAAAGCAGCAACTTGAAAGATTGCGTACGGAGTATTTGAAAAAGAAGCAAAAACAAACAGATAAATAATATGTTTTGTTTTTCGATTTTTTCTGTATATAGTGTAAACAAACACAAGAAAATAGGTAAGTTATTCATCATTCAAATATATACAGGCTATTTTTTCAAACCTCTTACTTATGCAACTAACGCATGCGTCAGTTCATTAAGAATAACTAAAAAAGTCGATTCCTTGAGATGAAAAAGAGTAAACAGTGCCCTTATCAGGCACTGTTTTATTTTGACATTATAATTTCCTCCACTGATTTAGGTAAGCGATACAAGCTATTCCCCACCTCCAAAAGAATGAATCAAGTTCCTCACCGCATATATTAAACTATACCTTTTCTTAAGGAGGGCTACCTTAATGCGTACTCCTTTATCCTTTGATAAAGAAACTGCCATACTGTTAGCTTCTTGTTGTGAGTTAACGTATGAACAATATAAACAAAATGGTATTTTCGAAATACCAGATGGTTTTCAATATGTACAAGGTTTTCAAGGAAAGGCCATTCAAACAACAGAATGGTTCGGATTTATATTAGAATCTGAGGATACAATTATCGTTGCCTTCAGAGGCACTCAAACAGATCCAGATTGGATTATTGATTCTCTCGTCAATCAAAAACCTTATCCTTATGCTTTAAATGGCGGAAATGTCCATAACGGTTTTCTCTCTATTTATGAGTCTTGTCGTGATTCTATTATGGATATGCTCGTATCATTGCCAGCACATAAAAAACTGCTAGCTACTGGGCATAGTCTAGGTGGCGCGCTTGCCACATTACACATATTAGATGCACGTATAAATACTGCCTTCGCACAGTATGGACTTTATACATTCGCTTCTCCAAAAGTAGGAGATATCGCTTTTCGAAATTATTATAAACTACAAGTAGCTAGTAGCTTTCGTTTCGTCAACTTATTCGATGTCGTCCCACTTCTCCCTCCCCGAAACATAAATTTTAATGATTATGATTGGGAGTATGCACACGTCCATCACAACATGACATTTACAAAAAACACAAAATCCATTACAAATAATCATTCCATTACAACATACAAAACATGTCTGACTTCTCATTTTTAACCAGTAAACAATTGGAAATAAAATATTCGTATACTATAATAATCTATGAAGTTATTTTTGGATGAGGGGACCTTACATGTTAAAATTTATCTTCGCATTTTTCCTTATTGTAATTTTTACGGTTACAGGTTTCTTTACATTTTCATACTTTGCGACAGGAGAGTATGATGGGGCAGGTATCATATATACCACTGTTCCATTTCTTTCTTAAGCAAAATAAATAAAACGAGCTTAATTTTATTAAGCACGTTTTATTTATTAATATCCATTTCTGTTGGTAAATCGATAATATATCTCCCAATATAGCAACCTCTTTAAAACTGTTTAACTGTATTACCAATACCCCAAATTTCATTACTGTACTGCAAAATCGTTCGATCGCTCGCAAAATGACCAGACTGTGCAATATTTAAAATCGACATTTCTAGCCACTTCGTTCGGTTCTCATAAGCTCTACCGACAGCTTCTTGCCTTTCCGCATATGGACCAAAATCTCGCAGAACAAAATATTCATCATTTTGAATAACGAGAGAATCGTAAATTGCTTCAAATTCGGCTCCCGACTGTGCAAAGAAACCATTCGTTAACTGATCTACTACCTTTTTAATGTGCCCATTGTGATGATAATAATCACTTGCACGATATCCACCATTTTGATAGTAATGAAGAACTTCTTCGGCCGTTAAACCGAAAATGAAACAGTTATCATCACCGACCCGGTCTTTTATTTCAACGTTAGCACCGTCTAGCGTTCCGAGTGTAATCGCACCATTCATCATAAATTTCATATTACCTGTTCCCGATGCTTCTTTACTCGCCGTTGAAATTTGTTCACTTACATCCGCTGCCGGAAATATATCTTCCGCTAAAGAAACTCGATAGTTTTCTAGAAAGATAACTTTCATATATTGACTGACATACGGGTCATTATTTACTTTTCTTGCGAGTTCATTTATTAATTTAATAATTTTTTTCGCGTAATAATAGCCAGGTGATGCTTTCGCTCCAAAAATAAAAGTACGCGGATAAAATGTAAAACTAGCATCCTCTTTCAAACGGTTATACAAATATAAAATATGAAGAACATTTAATAATTGTCGTTTATAAGCATGTAATCTTTTCACTTGCACATCAAAAATAGAATTTGGATCAATGGTAATCCCCATTGTATTATGAATACGCTCCGCTAAAATCTCTTTACGCTCTTGTTTTACCTCTGCAAATTTCTCTTGGAAACTCGCATCATATTGAACTAATTGTAGCTCTTGAAGCTTAATCGGTTCTTTCTTCCACTCTGTTCCAATCGCCTCTGAAATGAGATTTGTTAACTGTGGATTTGCTTTCATAAGCCAGCGCCTATGAGCAATTCCATTCGTCTTATTATTAAACTTATCTGGATAAAATTCATAAAACAATCGCATTTCCCGCTGCTTTAATATTTCCGTATGAATTTTCGCTACACCATTTACGCTATGGCTACCGACAATCGCTAAATGAGCCATTTTCACAAGGTCATGTGCAATAATTGCCATTGCTTCAATACGATCCCACTCATACGGATACTGTTCCCAAAGTTCATGACAGAAACGTTCATTAATCTCTTCAATAATCATATAAATTCTCGGTAATAACGGTTTAAAAATGTGAATTGGCCACTTTTCGAGCGCTTCTGATAACGTTGTATGATTCGTATAAGAAATCGTCTGCGTCGTTATGTGCCAAGCTTCTTCCCATGCTAACTTTTCTTCGTCTAGTAAAATACGCATCAGTTCCGGAATTGCTAAAACTGGATGTGTATCGTTAATATGGATCGCAATTTTTTCATGTAGTTGACGAAGGTCACCATATCTTTCTCTATGCATTCGAACGATATTTTGCAAACTTGCTGATACGAGGAAATACTGTTGTTTTAAACGAAGTATTTTTCCCTCATCATGCGTATCATCTGGATATAAAAACTCCGATACAGCCTCTGTTTCGCGCTTATATTTCAAAATATCTTTGCAGTTTTGCGGGAAAGGAACTGGTTCAGCATTCCAAAGTCTAAGTGTATTTACAGTACTCGTCTCATAGCCAACTACCGGCACATCATATGGCACGGCCATAATGACTTCTGCATTTGTATGCCTAAACTCTAAACGCCCGTCAATTTCTAGCGGTTCAACACTGCCGAAATAACTTACTTCTACAGCTTGATCATGCCTTCTTACTTCCCATACGTTTTCATGAAGAAGCCACTGTTCTGGAAATTCAACTTGATAACCATCAACAATTTTCTGATCAAACAAACCATGTTTATAACGAATTCCACAGCCGTGTCCTGGCAAGTTTAAAGAGGCAAGTGAATCGAGAAAACAGGCTGCTAAGCGTCCAAGCCCACCATTACCAAGGCCTGCATCTGCTTCCACTTCTTCTAACTCTTGTAACGAAATCCCTAGTTCAGATAACCCCTGCTCGCATACATCTCGAATACCTAAATTCAAGATGTTACTTCCAAGCAAACGTCCAAGCAAAAACTCAATAGACAAGTAATACATTTGCTTTTGCTCTCCGGATCGATAACTCTCGTTCGTTGCAATCCATTGACTATTCATATACTCACGTACCATATGGCCGAGCGTATTATATTGATCACGAGTTGTAGAATCTTTAAAACTTTTACCATACATCGTCTCTAACTTTTCTAGAAAAGTTGATTTAAAACTTTCAACATGAGTAAACATTTTTTCACCACCTACATGTTATTCCATGAGACTTTTATACAATTCCTTATAAGCAAGAGCCGATTGCTCCCAGCTATAATCTTCAGTCATCGCTTGTTTTACAAGCTGCTCCCACACTGGTTTATCGTGATAGAATTCAATCGCACGCTGAATCGTATGCAGCATGTCATGTGCATTAAAGTTCATGAAACTGAAACCATTTCCTTCGCCTGTTTCTTCATCATAAGAATGTACCGTATCGTTTAATCCACCTGTTTCTCTTACAATTGGAATTGTACCGTACGCTAATGCGATAAGTTGTCCAAGTCCACACGGTTCAAACAGTGATGGCATTAAAAACAAATCGCTTCCCGCATACACTTGGTGAGCTAATTCTTCATTAAATCCGATATAAACTTTTACCTTCTCCGGATACTCATATGCCATCCACTCAAAGAATTGCTCATATTCCGAATCACCTGAACCTAAAATAATACATTGTACATCTTCTTCCATTATTTCGTGGAATACAGTACGTACTAAATCAAGACCTTTTTGCTTCGTTAATCTCGTTACCATTGAAATAATTGGTGTATCCTCTTTTTCTGGCAAACCAAAATAACGCTGCAAAGCGCGTTTATTTTTACTCTTTTCATATAATGAATCTGCATCATACTGAGCCTTAATATACGAATCCGTTTCTGGATTATATACGCTCGTATCAATACCATTTACAATGCCGCTTAGCTTATCATTATATTTTCGCAGTAATCCATCTAACTTCTCACCGAAAAATTCATATTGAATTTCTTCTTTATATGTTGGGCTCACCGCTGTAATTTGATCCGAAGCGATAATACCGCCTTTCATAAAGTTCACATTCCCATAAAACTCTAGCTGCTCACTATGAAAATATTCATCACCAAGCTCTAACAAGTCGTACATCACTTCAGGAGGAAATACTCCTTGGAACTGCAAGTTGTGAATTGTATATACCGTTTTAATACGCTCATATAACGGGTTATCTTGATACTTTTCACGAAGTAAGAAATTAACCATAGCCGTATGCCAATCGTGGCTATGAAGAACATCCACTTCAAAATCAAGGTGCGGAATACACTCTAACACCGCTTTTGAGAAATAAGAAAAACGCTCTCCGTCATCATAATGACCATACAGAGAATCTCTCTTAAAATAATATTCATTATCTATTAAGTAATACGTAATTCCGTCTTGCTCACCTTTTAAAATTCCACAATATTGATTTCTCCACCCGAGCGGGACGTTAATTACTTTATGTAACGTACATCCATCCCTTAACTTTGGCGGAATAAGACTATAATTCGGGAGTATAATGCGAACGTCCACCCCTAATTTTTTTAGCTCTTTTGGGAGCGCACCTGCTACATCAGCTAAGCCTCCCGATTTAACAAATGGTACACATTCTGATACTGCAAATAAAATATTCACTTGTTGTCCCACTGCACGAAAAGCTTATACTACTTCCCTTGCAGCTTCCTCCCTTCGAGTTTTCATTTGAATTAAAACTTTAATCAGTGGAGGAAGACCCCCACTGATTCTTTTAAGAATAACTATTAATCGTACTGTTTTGAACGCTTCCTTTTTCTACAACGTATGGCTCATCAGCGTTTCCTTTTAGTACAACACCGTCACCAATTTTCACGTCTTTATCAATAATAACACCGTCTATTATACAGTTATCTCCAATTTGGCTCTTTTGCATAATAATACTGTTACGAACAATGGAACCTTTTCCAATTTTAACAGAACGGGAGATAACACTATTTTCTACTTCGCCTTCAATAATACTGCCGTTTGCAATCATTGTATTTTTCACGGCTGCACCTTTTAAGTAACGAGTTGGTGGTTCATCTTTTACTTTCGTAAAGATCGGTGCTTCTTTCTTAAATACTTGCTTCCAAATAGCAGGTTGCAAAATTTCTAAGCTATGTTTATAGTAACTTTCAATCGAATCAATAATCGCTACATATCCTGTATGCTCATAAGTAGCAATATGCAGTGATTTTCCGCGCTTTTCTCTCACCACATCGAATAAGCTATATTGCTCCAAATCTTTATATGACTCAAATAAATCTAACAATAATTTTTTCTTTAACACGTATGTTTGAAGCGAAACCCCTTCATGGCAAACTTCCGTAATATCAACTGCCGTATGTATATGTCGCTCTAACACCGCCTGGAAATTCAATGCTGTTACGAGATGGCTATTCGTAATAACGACGTATTCTTCTCTAGCTCTTAGAAAATAATCAATATGTCTTCTAAAATGTGCAAAAGATCCAAATTCATCTTGGTCACATTGGCAATTTGGTGGGAATAAAAATAGTCCGTCTCTTTTTCTATCTAAATCCCACTGCTTTCCTGAACCAACATGGTCCATTAACGAGCGGTTTTTATGACTTGTAAAAACCGCTACACTATGAATATTAGAATTCACCATATTTGAAAGCATGAAATCAATGAGTCGATAACGGCCCCCAAACGGTAACGCCGCTAGTGAACGATGCCCTGTTACTTTCTTTAAGGAAGGAAAACTTCCCGTTGCATTAATAATTCCTAACATTTTTTCTCCCATTCATTTCATCCCCCTTTTCTATTTCCCTTCAGCAATGAGTACTACATCGTCAACATTTTTTTCCGGACGAATAATTGTTCCATCTTCAATAACCATTTCCGATCCAACAATTGCTCTTTCAATCACAACATTTTTTCCAATCTTTGCTCCTGGCATAACGACAGAATCAATAACCATACTACCTTCTTCTACCGTCACCCCTTGGAATAATACAGAATGCTTCACGTCCCCTTCAATGACGCATCCTTCGTTAATAAGTGATTCTTCTACTTTTGCCTGCTCTGCAATATATTGAGGTGGCTCATTTGGATTTACAGAATAAATACGCCAATTACGATCGTTTAAATTCAGTGATGTTTCATCGCGCAGTAAATCCATATTCGCTTCCCATAAGCTCTTAACCGTTCCAACATCTTTCCAATATCCTTCAAACGGATACGCCATCAACTTCTTCCCTTCATCTAATAAAAGCGGAAGTACATCTTTTCCGAAATCATTACTAGATTCAGGATTTCTTGCATCCATCTCTAAATACTCTTTCAAAATTGCCCAGTTAAAAATGTAAATTCCCATTGATGCAAGATTACTTCTTGGAAATTGCGGTTTCTCTTCAAATTCAACAATCTCCATCTCTTCGTTCGTATTCATAATACCGAAACGACTCGCCTCATCCCAAGGTACTTCAATAACAGAAATGGAAACATCCGCTTCCTTCTCAATATGATAATCTAGCATTTTACTGTAATCCATTTTATAAATATGGTCGCCCGATAAAATAAGAACGTACTCTGGTTCGTACTGACTTAAATAGTTTAAGTTTTGATAAATGGCACTTGCCGTACCTGTGTACCACTTCACACCTGAAGACTCCGCATAAGGAGGTAACACTGTGACTCCACCGCTTACTCGGTCTAAATCCCACGCATTGCCGATTCCGATATAATTATGAAGTTCAAGTGGTTGATATTGCGTTAAAATCCCAACCGTTTCAATACCAGAATTCGCACAGTTACTTAGCGTAAAATCGATAATGCGATATTTACCACCAAATGGAACAGCTGGCTTGGCTAAATTTTTTGTTAATGCACTTAATCGACTACCTTTTCCCCCTGCTAGTAACATTGCTACGCACTTTTGTTTTTGAGCCATCTTGTTTTTTGCTCCCCTTTCTCGTCTTCACTGGTCGTAATATGGATACGCCAAATGGTGGAATTGTAATTTCTACATGTGCTGCTTGATTATGATACGGTTCTTGAATTGCTTTCAGACGTTTCTTATTTACTTGCCCTGACCCGCCATATTGCTCAGCATCACTATTTAAAATCTCGTTATAATACTCGAAATCTGGTACACCTACTTTATAGTTTTCATATGTAGCTTTCGTAAAATTACATACGATAACTAACGCATCTTCTTGTTTATCTCCTTGGCGGATAAACGAGAAAATACTTTGCTCGTTATTATTAGCATCAATCCACTGAAAACCTTCAGGCGAATGATCAAGCTGCCAAAGTGGTTTTGAGCGCTTATACAATGCTATGAGCTCTTTAAAGTAATCATGCATATAACGATGCATTTCAAAATCATGTAAATTCCAATCTAAATCTTCAAGGTCTTTCCACTCATCAAACTGCCCGAATTCTCCTCCCATGAAAAGTAATTTCTTTCCTGGGTGAGTAAAGAAATATCCATATAATAAACGAAGCTGAGCAAACTTATCCCAGTAATCACCTGGCATTTTATTTAATAACGACTTTTTCCCATGAACGACTTCATCATGAGAAAGGGGTAATATGAAGTTTTCAGAGTAAGCATATAGTAAAGAGAACGTCATTTTCTCATGAATATATTTTCTGTACTCTGGCGCACACTCCATATATTTCAGCACGTCATTCATCCAGCCCATATTCCATTTATAATTGAATCCAAGCCCACCTTCATACGTTGGAGCTGTTACAAGTGGCCAAGCTGTTGAATCTTCTGCCGTCATAAGAAAATCTTCATCTTCTGCAAACACCGCTTCATTTAACTCCCGTAAAAATGACACAGCGTACTCATTACTTTGCTCTTGTCCTTCTTTATTCCAGTACAACATGTTCGCAACTGCATCTACTCTGAAACCATCAATATGGAAATATCTCATCCAAAATAACGCATTTGAAATTAAGAAATTACGTACCTCTCTCTTTCCTAAATCAAAATTGACAGTTCCCCATACTAGATTTTCTTGTACATCTTTATCTTTATATTCATAGGTCGGTGTGCCATCAAACAAATATAAACCGTGAGCATCTTTACAAAAATGCCCCGGTACCCAATCTAAAATGACACCGATTCCATATTTATGACATTCGTCGACAAAATACATTAAATCATGCGGTGTACCAAATCTACTCGTCGCTGCATAATATCCCGTTCCTTGATATCCCCAAGAACGATCATATGGATGCTCAACAAGCGGCATAATTTCAATATGTGTAAATTGATGTTCCACCACATACGGAATGAGTTCTTCTGCCATTTCCCTGTAAGAATATAGTGTTCCATCTTCTTTCTTTTTCCAAGAACCGAAATGTAATTCATAAACTGTCATCGCTTCTTTATAAATCGGTTTTTTCTTTTTCTTACGATTCCAGTTTTTATCATTCCATTCATATCCTTTTATATCAAAAACTACAGATGCCGTATTCGGTCTTACTTCTGCATATATAGCATACGGATCTGCCTTTAAAATGACGTCACCAGCCAACGTTTCAATCGCATATTTATATATTTCTCCTTCTTCAATATGCGGTATAAATAAGGACCAAATGCCTTCTTCTGTCACTTGTAGCATCTTATGTTGCTCATAATCCCACTTATTAAAATCTCCAACAACACTCATTGCTTTCGCATGAGGAGCCCACACTGTAAATCGTACCCCTTGAATCTCATCTTCCGTCACAACATGTGCGCCAAAGATGTTATAACTTTCATAGTACTTTTCTGTATGAAACTCATCTCGTTTCACTTCTTCACAATTTATTACACTCAATATGCTCACCTCACTTAGATGACAGAATTTTTTATACTTTAACTATTTCTGTGAAAAACTGCAATATCCTTGTTAATTTATAAAAAACATTCGTTTTTTTCTTAAAAATGTTAGTTTTTCTTCACATTTCCGTGTAAAATATCGAATTTTGACGAATATTCATTGAAAACGCTTTATTATTCTTCTATATTTTTACCAATTATTTTTCTCAACCTTTATTTTATTATGTTTATCCTATTTTTCATGCTATTTTCCACTCAAAATCAAAATAAAATAATCTGTCATAAAAAATGTTTCTCAATATTTTTTGTCACAATGTTATTGAAATGCGAAATTTAATCCTGCTTTTGAAAAGCTACTTTCCGACAAAGGGGTAACCGCAAAAGTAAATGAACCGAAACTAGAGACAGGTTCTGTTACAGTTGGCGGTGCTATCGATGACAAAAACTTTGCTGGATTAGGTGGTGATTTCCCGTTCATTGATGTAACTTTCAAAGTAGAAAATGATGAATTTTATGAAGCAAACGCTCAATTAGAGTCACCAATTTTTGTTTACTGGAAACAAGGTGAATCAGAACCAAATAGAATGCGTGTACTTCAAGATCAAACATTCTCAGTTATGTCCTTAAATTCACTAGTAGAAGGAAATATTAAACCTGGTGCATTCTTAAATGAACGTGGCTATTTAGATGAAAAGTTCGATTATACAAAGCTTGGCGTAAAAGTATATGCGACTGATTCTTATCGTCATAAGTTTGAAGGCTCACTAGATAAATACGGATACTTCAAACTAAATGGACTTCCAGTTAATAAACGCGACTATAACTTATATGTAGAGGTGCCAGGACATTTAACAAGCCGCCTAACAACGAAACTTGGTACTGAAAAAGACGGTAAGCTGCTTGGCCAATATTATTATGCAAGACCTGACGAAAACCTTGCCGGCGATGTAAATGCTGATAAAGTAATCGATATTAAAGATGCTGAAATTATCGCTAGCAACTATGGTAAAAAAGGACTAACTGTAAAAGACGGAGACCTTAATAAAGATGGGATTGTCGATGAAAAAGATATTCGCTTCGTTGAAAAGAACTTCTTGAAAAAAGAGCTAGATGCATCTAAATCACAAACAGCTGCTGAAAAATCCAAAAGCGGTACACTGACAGATATTTTAAAGCAATTAGGATTAATGCCTAAAAAATAATAAAGTGAAACTTTAATCAGTCGAGGTTTTACTGCCCGGCAAATAGCGGAATAATAAAGAGCACTCTACGTAAAGTAGAGTGCTCTTTTTCTATAAACGACCCTTATCCAGCAAAAGGGGTATATTGGGGATATACAAGGGAAACCGGAAAAGGAATTTATATTAAATTATATAAGTTCAGAGGTAAGAAGCAGTTTCCCACCTCTGAATTATTTAGTAATTATTATAGTACTGGTGCCATTGTTTCTTTTAATACTTTTACAGAATGAGCGAATTTCGCTTTTTCTTCTTCATTTAACTCAAGCTCTACGATTTCACGTACACCTTCACGGTTAATTACAGCTGGAACACCTACATAAGCATCTTTCTCATCGTATTGACCTTCAAGGTATGCAGATACAGTTAATACGCTGTTCTCGTTGTTTAAAATTGCTTTAGTTACACGAAGTAGTGACATACCGATTCCGTAGTAAGTTGCACCTTTACGCTCGATGATATGGTAAGCTGCATCACGTACATTTTCAAAGATTTTATCTAAGTCTTCTTGTTTGTACTGTTCGTTATTAGCTAAAATTGTTTCTAGTTTTTGTACACCGATAGTAGCATGGCTCCATACTGGAAGTTCAGTGTCACCGTGTTCACCAACGATGTAAGCATGAACGTTACGTGGATCTACATTTAAGTAGTCACCTAACATGTAACGGAAACGAGCAGAGTCTAAAGTAGTACCAGAACCAATTACGCGCTCTTTTGGTAGACCAGATTCTTTCCAAGTTACGTAAGTTAAAATATCAACTGGGTTAGTTGCGATTAAGAAGATTCCATCGAATCCGCTATCCATAATACCGTGAACGATTTGTTTAAAGATCTTTGTATTTTTCTCAACTAGGTCTAAACGAGTTTCACCTGGCTTTTGTGGTAATCCAGCAGTGATAACTACTAAATCTGCATCTTTACAATCTGCATAGCTACCGCTCCAAACTTTTGTTGGTGATGGAGAGAATGGTACCGCATGGCTTAAGTCCATTGCTTCCCCTTCTGCTTTTGCTTCATTAACATCTACTAATACGAATTCTTCAGCTACACCTTGGTTGATCATTGAGTAAGCATAACTACAACCTACAGCTCCTGTTCCTACTAATACTACACGATTGATACCTTTTTTCATGGTAATTTCCCCTCTCTATTGTTCACATCTATTTTTTATGATTGTTTAAGTAATTAATTAAAATACTAATTTAATGTTGTTTAACTTCTTTACATTCATATTGTAGCACGTATTATTGTGAATTACTTCACAAATTATGACCTATTTGTGAACTTTTTCACATATGATGTAAAGTTATTGGAATAGGTGTGGAATCCATTTTAATGGAGGCGTTTTCTTTAGATTGTGAAAGGGATTTTCTTGTGGTTTTTGTCGGTAAGTGAAATTATATCGGCGATTTTTAGAATATATGGACCGTAACTCCATATATATCAGCGATTATTAAAATTTATCGACCGTAACTCAAATTATATCAGCGATTTTTGCAATATATCGGCTTACCGACAAAACTCGACAATAATGACAACATAAAAAAGCTGTCTTCAGTAGGTCACACCTATTGAGAGAAAGCAGCTTCTTCTATATATTATTTATTTTCCACAGTAGCTCCCGGATGTATTTTCATCGGTTTCTCCAAGTGTAGGAGGCTACAGCCATACAGCTGGGGTAAAAGTTCAACTTGAGGTATCATTTGTTAGATAGATAGTTCCTTCATATTCATACAGGCCCAAATAAACAACATGATTGTATTTACGGCTCTATATACCCAACTGCAACAGCCCATACTTCATATTTCTTCTATTGCCTAAAAAAGCAGAGTATCCAAAGTCCACTTTTACACAACAAAAAAGAGATAGCAGATTATGCTATCTCTTTTAGTATGACCCGTACGGGATTCGAACCCGTGTTACCGCCGTGAAAGGGCGGTGTCTTAACCACTTGACCAACGGGCCAGTTCTGGCAGAGAAGAAGGGATTCGAACCCTCGCACCGCGTTCGCGATCTACTCCCTTAGCAGGGGAGCCCCTTGAGCCACTTGGGTACTTCTCTATAAATATGGCTCCGCAGGTAGGACTCGAACCTACGACCGATCGGTTAACAGCCGATAGCTCTACCACTGAGCTACTGCGGAACAATTATGGTGGGCCTAAATGGACTCGAACCATCGACCTCACGCTTATCAGGCGTGCGCTCTAACCAGCTGAGCTATAGGCCCATAATTGAAAAGCGGGTGAAGAGAATCGAACTCTCGACCAGAGCTTGGAAGGCTCTTGTTTTACCACTAAACTACACCCGCATTAAATTGTAAATGGTGAGCCATGAANCCAATTGAGCTAAGTCGGCTTGCGACTTCAAAATGGTGGCTCGGGACGGAATCGAACCGCCGACACGAGGATTTTCAGTCCTCTGCTCTACCGACTGAGCTACCGAGCCTTTATGTAAAAATGGCGGTCCCGACCGGGGTCGAACCGGCGATCTCCTGCGTGACAGGCAGGCATGTTAACCACTACACCACGGGACCATTTGGTTGCGGGGACAGGATTTGAACCTGCGACCTTCGGGTTATGAGCCCGACGAGCTACCGTGCTGCTCCACCCCGCGATGATAAAATATTTACTTTAGAAAAAATGGAGGAGGTAGAGGGATTCGAACCCCCGCGCGACTCTCGCCGCCTGTCGGTTTTCAAGACCGATCCCTTCAGCCGAACTTGGGTATACCTCCGAGATATATACGTCTAATGGTGGACCTTGTAGGACTCGAACCTACGACCGGACGGTTATGAGCCGTCTGCTCTAACCAGCTGAGCTAAAGGTCCTTTATGGTAGCGGCGGAGGGGATCGAACCCCCGACCTCACGGGTATGAACCGTACGCTCTAGCCAGCTGAGCTACACCGCCATAAATGATATTTAAGATAAGTGGAGCCTAGCGGGATCGAACCGCTGACCTCCTGCGTGCAAGGCAGGCGCTCTCCCAGCTGAGCTAAGGCCCCATGTTTTTTTGGAATATCGGGAAGACAGGATTTGAACCTGCGACCCCCTGGTCCCAAACCAGGTGCTCTACCAAGCTGAGCCACTTCCCGTTAATAAAAGCGCGCCCGAGAGGAGTCGAACCCCTAACCTCTTGATCCGTAGTCAAACGCTCTATCCAATTGAGCTACGGGCGCATATGGTGCCGAGGGCGGGGGTCGAACCCGCACGGTGGTCACCCACCGCAGGATTTTAAGTCCTGTGCGTCTGCCTGTTCCGCCACCCCGGCATGTC
>NZ_CP016285.1:4511794-4541466 GCF_001679765.1 Bacillus sp. B25(2016b)
GTTCAAAATGTTATCCGGTATTAGCCCCGGTTTCCCGGAGTTATCCCAGTCTTATGGGCAGGTTACCCACGTGTTACTCACCCGTCCGCCGCTAACTTCATAAGAGCAAGCTCTTAATCCATTCGCTCGACTTGCATGTATTAGGCACGCCGCCAGCGTTCATCCTGAGCCAGGATCAAACTCTCCAATAAAGTTTGTCTAGCATCTAAAATAAAAATTGACGTTTCACGTTGTTTGTTTCGTTCAGTTTTCAAAGAACTACTTGGTCGCTCATTTGCGACTTCCTTATGTTAACATCTTCGTTTTTCGATGTCAACTAAGTTTTTCAATTTCTTTTTTGTCGTTTTCTGCGTTTCCGCATCAGCGACGGTTATTAATATATCATGCAGTAAAATGAAATGCAACACCTTTTATAAACTTTTTTTAAATTAACTACATTCCTTTTTTATTATCATATACTTAAACGAAATATCTCTTTCATTTCTAAGAGATTCCTACATATATTCTATATAAAGTCACTCTACCCAAAAACGTTTCTTTCTATAATAAACGTTTTATTTATATACGATATCATACAAGGAGGAATATATATGGACTATACCGATTTATTAATCAAACTAGGTCTTTCGGCTATTTTAGGGTTCGCCATCGGTTTAGAGCGCGAATTAAAACGTAAACCACTTGGTTTAAAAACGTGTTTAGTTATTTCTATTATCAGTTGCCTCCTGACGATTGTTTCTATTAAAGCAGCTTACAATTTACCACATACCGATCATATGAATATGGATCCACTTCGACTTGCCGCCCAAATTGTATCAGGAATCGGTTTTTTAGGTGCCGGTGTTATTTTAAGAAGAGGAAACGATAGTATTGCAGGACTAACGACTGCTGCTATGATCTGGGGCGCATCTGGTATTGGTATTGCTGTTGGAGCTGGATTCTATATCGAAGCAATTTTCGGGATGTGTTTCCTTATGATTAGTGTTGAACTTATACCGTTAACAATGAAATTCGTAGGACCTAGATCATTTCGTCAACGTGATATCGTAGTAAAACTTGTTGTGCGAAATATGGACAATATCCCAGTTGTAATTGAAGAAATAAAAGAAATGGATATAAAAGTGAAGAATATGAAGCTTAAAACGTTAGAAAATGGTTCTCATTATTTACATCTTAAATTATGTATCGATCAAAAAAGACATACTGCCGATGTTTACTATGCTCTCCAGCATCTTGAAAGTGTTCAACAAACTGAAGTGGAAAGTATGTAACGTAAAACAAACTCTCTTTATAAATTAGAGAGTTTTTCTTTTTTCTATAATGGCAACAATGAATGTAGTCCTGCAAAATAAGGAGGAATTGGCAATTGAAATCCCGTCCAAAATTAGTAGATACATTTCGTGATTCCATTATTTTTCGTTTAATTTGTTTTATTATTATACTTACCGCTTTTTCCGGCTTTCTTATACATAGATTAGAACCATCTCACTTTACCACATGGTTTGATGGAATTTGGTGGTCAATCGTTACAATTTTCACTGTTGGCTATGGTGACTTTGCCCCGCATACACTAATCGGCAAACTTATCGGTATGGGTATTATTTTATTTGGAACTGGTTTTTGTTCTTATTATATGGTGCTATTCGCCACTGATATGATTAATAAACAATATATGAAAGTTAAAGGAGAAGAAGCCGCGACTTCTAACAGTCATATGATTATTGTCGGCTGGAACGAACGGGCAAAACATGTTGTAAAACAAATGCACATCTTACAACCTAACCTGGATATCGTTTTAATTGATGAAACACTTTCTTTACTGCCAAAACCATTTCATCATTTAGAATTTATAAAAGGATGCCCCCATCACGATCAAACATTATTAAAAGCTAATATTACAACCGCTCACACTATATTAATAACTGCTGATAAAGAAAAAAACGAAAGCTTAGCTGATACACAGTCCATTTTAAATATTTTAACCGCAAAAGGGCTCAACCCAAACATTCACTGCATCGCTGAACTTCTTACTTCTGAACAAATACAAAATGCAACGAGAGCTGGCGCATCAGAAATTATAGAAGGAAATAAATTAACGAGCTATGTATTTACCGCTTCTCTTTTATTCCCTTCCATTTCAGGTGTACTATTTTCACTTTACAATGAAATCTCTGATAATAAATTACAACTGATGGAACTTCCATCTTCCTGCACCGGACAAACGTTTGCAAATTGTAGCTATACTCTTTTAAAGCAAAACATTCTCTTACTAGGTATAAAGCGCGACGAACAATATATGATTAATCCAGTTCATTCCTTTGTTCTCATTCAAAGCGACATACTCATTGTTATTCACCATTAGTAAAATGTTTTTCTAGTTCTTGCATGAGTACTTTCCCAATATCGATATACTTTCTTTTTACATCTCCATCTGGATCTTTCGGCTCAGCAAATTGATCCATTCCACTCGTTCCGGCTGTTAAAGTATTAACATGATCATCTAGTTCGTCTTGATATACGTGCGAAAGAATATACGGCGTTCCAAGACGAACTACTACACCAGGTACATCTAGTTCTCCATCAACCGCTGTAAATGGTACTCGTAAAAATTGATAGCCATCTTCTTCATCAATTTTATAATCAAAGCATCCTTTCTCATAATCCCAATTGCCGCCAATGCTATACCCAAGTGGCTTCATTATTTCTTCTAACTTATATAACGCATATGTACGTCCCTCTAAATTTGATTGAATCGGAATCAAGCCCATCCCTCCTAGACTTTTTCTTTAGCATACCCACTCTAGTTTGAATATACTAATGGACTTTTCGATGAAATAATAAAAAGCGGCCGGATTACGGCCGCTTTTTATTATTTTAAACGCTCTTCTAATTCTGCTTTTAATTCTTCAAATCCTGGTTTACCAAGTAAAGCAAACATGTTTTTCTTGTATGCTTCTACTCCAGGTTGGTCAAATGGATTTACGCCTAATAAGTAGCCGCTCATCGCACATGCTTTTTCGAAGAAGTATACAAGATAACCAAATGTGTACTCATTTAATTCAGGAATATTGACGATTAAGTTTGGTACTCCCCCGTCGCTATGTGCAAGTAATGTACCTTCGTATGCTTTTGTGTTTACGAAGTCTACAGTTTCACCAGCAAGGTAGTTTAATCCGTCTAAATCGTTTTCTTCGGATTCGATTGTTAGTTCATGTGTAGATTTACCTACTTTAAGAACTGTTTCAAATAAGTCACGACGACCTTCTTGAACGTATTGACCTAATGAGTGTAAGTCAGTTGAGAAGTTTGCTGAAGATGGGAAAATACCTTTTTGATCTTTCCCTTCACTTTCACCAAATAACTGTTTCCACCACTCAGCGAAGTATTGAAGTGCTGGCTCATAGTTAACAAGCATTTCAATTGTTTTTCCTTTATTGTATAAAGCATTACGAACGACTGCGTATTGGTAAGCTGGGTTTTCTTCTAGTTCTGATGTTCCGAAGTCATCATGACCAGCAGCTGCACCTTTCATCATCTCTTCAATATTTAAGCCACTTACTGCGATTGGTAATAAACCAACTGGCGTTAATACAGAGAAACGACCTCCAACATCATCCGGAATAACAAATGTTTCGTAACCTTCGTTATCAGCTAATGTTTTTAATGCACCACGTGCTTTATCTGTAGTTGCATAAATACGTTTGCGAGCTTCTTCTTTTCCATACTTTTCTTCTAATAACTTACGGAAAATACGGAATGCTAGTGCCGGCTCTGTTGTTGTACCTGATTTGGAAATAACGTTAATAGAGAAGTCTTTACCTTCTAATACGTCCATTAAATCTTTCATGTAAGTGGAGCTAATGTTTTGTCCAACAAATAGCACTTGTGGAGTTTTACGTTGTTCTTTAGAAAGCGTGTTGTAGAAAGAATGGTTTAACATTTCGATTGCTGCGCGTGCTCCTAAGTAAGAACCACCAATACCTACAACAAGTAAAATGTCAGAGTCATTTTTAATTTTTTCTGCGCATTTTTGAATGCGAGCGAATTCTTCTTTGTCATATTGAAGCGGAAGATCTACCCACCCAAGGAAATCGTTCCCAGCTCCAGTTTTTTCGTGGATTGCGTGATGTGTTACTTTCACTGCATCACGTAAATAAGTGATTTCATGTTCACCGATGAAGGATAACGCTTTAGAATAGTCGAACGTTACATGTGTACTCATCTTTTTCCCTCCAATTATGGATATGTATTTCTGTATTCACTTTAGCGAAACTGAAGTTGTAAATCAAGCGATTCAAACATTGTAAACGTAACCAATATATATTTTTTAGAAAAAGTTCATTTTTTGCATAAAAATTCGTATTTTTCGGTATAGATGTATATACATCGTCTTTCGAACATTTTTTATGTATAAAAACAACATAACTACCCCATTCTATAAAAGAGTTAATTAACTCATCGCTTGCTCATGCTTCACAATTAAAAGGGGGGCTTTTTCATGAGTACTCTGCAACGTATCGCATTAGTCTTTACTGTAATTGGCGCTGTGAACTGGGGACTAATCGGGTTTTTCCAGTTTGACTTAGTAGCAGCCATTTTCGGTGGACAAAATTCAGCTCTTGCACGTATTATTTACGGCATCGTTGGTATATCTGGGCTTATCAACCTTGGTTTACTGTTTAAACCATCTGAAAATCTTGGTACGCACCCAGAAACAAACGAAATTCGATAATCAGTATGTCCTTTCACCTCCGACATACGAATATGATTGCATGCAATCATATTTGCAAATATATATCATAAGATAAAGTAAAAGAGGAACGCTCATATGCGTTCCTCTTTTACTTTGTTAACTCGGACTCTTCAATCCATTCTGCCAACTTTTCTCGCAGCGTATTAAATCCGTTTTCAGATGGGTTCGGTATAAGAATCCTTCCTTGCTTTCTTTTCGCCGCTTTTAACGATAAACTCATTTTTCTGTGCTCTTCATCAATTGAAAGTACCTTTACTTCTACTGTATCGCCGACTTTTAAAAAGTCATGAATATCCTTTACATATCCATTTGTAATTTCAGATATATGCACAAGTCCTTGTGTTTCTGCATCTAACGCTACAAACGCACCGTAATCTTGAATTCCAGTCACTTTCCCTGTTACAACCACTCCTGTTGTATATTGTTCTGACATATGAAACACTCCCATACGTTTACCATTCTCTCTACAATTATAGAGAGCAAAGCAGATATATTTATTTTAAATATCCGATTGGTTAGTACGCATTCTAGATAACGTTATCTAGAATGCGTATACCTTATATTAGTAAATTATACCACTATGACAGAACTCATTCAAAATTCATGAAAAATTTCCCTTAAAGAAGTATAATTCTCCAATATTAGGATAGACTACTAACACATGGCTTTCTAGTATTCCCCCCCTTTTATGGACAAAACGTATTACGTTTTGTCCTTTTTTTATTTTCGACAAACCGTTCCATTCTCTTCATTGCTTCCATAAGTTGTTCAAGCGACGTCGCATAAGAACAACGAATAAAACCTTCACCACTTTCGCCAAATACGCTACCAGGGACAACGGCCACTTTTTCTTCCAGCAATAACTGTTCTGCAAATTCCGCTGAAGATAATCCTGTTGAAGATATAGAAGGGAAAACATAAAATGCTCCGCCTGGCACATGACACGTTAAGCCCATTTCATTGAAAGATGTCGTCATGAAGTTACGACGCTTCTTATAACTATCTCTCATTCGAATTACTTCATCGTTCCCTGCGCGTAACGCCTCAAGTGCTGCAAACTGAGACATCGTCGGTGCACACATCATTGAATACTGATGGATTTTGAGCATTAATTCTGAAAATTGAACAGGAGCTGCAATCATACCGAGGCGCCATCCTGTCATCGCAAATCCTTTTGAAAATCCTGAAATTAAAATCGTATGCTCACGCATATTTTTAATACTCGCGAAACTCGTATATACTTCGTCGTATACAAGCTCTGCATAAATTTCATCAGATAATACAATTAGATTGTACTTCTCAACAATCACTGCTATTTCTTCAAGCTCGGATTTATTTAGCATTGCACCTGTCGGGTTATTTGGTGAACAAAGTAAAATTGCCTTTGTTTTCGCTGTAATAGCTGCTTCAATTTGTTCTGGTTGTACTTTAAACTCGTTTTCTAACGTAGTCGTCACAGGAACCGGAACTCCTCCAGCTAATGTCACAAGTGGTGCATAAGAAACGAAGCTTGGTTCAATAATGAGCACTTCATCATCAGGATTTATAATGGCGCGCATCGCTACATCTAACGCCTGGCTCGCTCCAACTGTAACAATGATTTCATCAATTGGATCATAAGATACTGCAAATTGTTTTTTTAGATACTTTGCTATTTCTTGACGGAGCTCCAATAATCCTGCATTTGCTGTATATGACGTATACCCTTGTTCCAAAGAACGAATACATGCTTGCTTTACATTCCAAGGTGTAACAAAATCCGGCTCTCCTACCCCGAGGGAAATAACACCTTTCATATTTGCTGCTAAATCAAAAAATTTTCGAATACCAGATGGTTTTAAAGATTCTGCTGATCTAGATAGTTCAAATTGCTTCATGGTGTCACCACAATTCGCTTATCATCATCGTCTTTTTCATAAATAACGCCCTCATGTTTATACTTCTTCAAAATGAAATGAGTAGTTGTAGAAACGACAGATTCAATTGTTGCTAATTTCTCAGAAACAAACATCGCTACTTCCCCCATCGTTTTCCCTTCTAATGTAATAGAAAGATCATATGTTCCTGACATTAAATAAACGGATTTCACTTCTGAATAACGATAAATTTGTTCAGCAACCGCATCAAACCCAACGCCGTGCTTTGGCGTAACTTTCACATCGATCATTGCCGTTAAACCTGTATGCTCTTTCACTTTCGTCCAATCAATATGTGTTACATAATCCACAATAATCTTTTCATTTTCTAATCTTGCAACCATCTTCTTTACTTCTTCTACTTCTATATTTAACAGCTTCGCTAATGTATCTACAGATAATCGACTACTCTTTTCAAGACAAGCTAATAATTCTAATTCTTTTTCTGTCACCATATAAATCATCCTTCCTTTTCGTTTGTGTCTAAATTATACAAATACCCTTTCCAGTTTGAAAAGAAGATTTTTCTATTGAATTATGTCAAAATAAAGTGAAACTTTAATCAGCGGAATGCTTTACCCCGCTGATTATTAGCCCACACCAATCGGGCTTTTACGGACAGTTGCTATCCCACCTAACCTCTTTGCTTGAGCTTCTTTTTGAGGCGAGAGGCTTACTGTCCGTTAAAGCGGGGTAAAGTGAAACTTTAATCAGCGGAAAAATGTGGGATAAAGCGAAAGGGGATGGAACCGTGAAACCAAAAGTTTATATTGCTGAACCAGTTCCAACATTTGTAGAAAACTATTTATCAAAACACTGTGATTGTGAAAAATGGGATCAAAATGAGAAAGTACCTCGTGATATTCTATTAGAGAAAATACAAGATAAAGATGGGTTATTAAATTTCGGATCTGCTATTAATGAAGAATTACTGACAGTAGCTCCTAACTTAAAAGTAGTGAGCAACATTTCTGTCGGTTACGATAATTTTGATTTACAGGCGATGAAAAACCGAAATGTTATCGGAACGAATACACCATACGTATTAGATGATACAGTAGCTGATCTCGTTTTCGCCCTTATGCTATCAGCTGGGCGCCGCGTTTGCGAACTCGATTCTTACGTGAAAAATGGTGAATGGAACGCTGAAATCGGAAAAGAACACTTCGGACTAGATGTACACCATAGCACAATTGGTATTATCGGTATGGGCCGAATTGGAGAAGCCGTTGCAAAACGAGCAAAATTCGGATTTGATATGAATGTTCTTTACTATAACCGCCGTCGTAAAGAAGAAGCTGAACAAAAATTCGATGCTACATATTGTGATTTACAGACGCTACTGAAGCAGTCTGACTTTATTGTTCTTCTTACTCCATTAACAGATGAAACATATCACCTTATCGGAGAAAAGGAATTTTCATTAATGAAAGACACAGCAACCTTCATTAATGCTTCTCGCGGCAAAACAGTAGATGAAGAAGCGTTAATCCATGCTTTAACAGAAAAGAAAATCTTTGCAGCAGGTATCGATACATTTACACAAGAGCCGATTCAAAAAGATAATCCACTCTTATCATTACAAAATGTTGTGACTTTACCACACATCGGATCTGCAACATTAAAAACTCGTCAGCAAATGGCTATGACAGCCGCTGAAAATTTAGTTGCAGGATTACAAGGAAAAACACCGCCTAATATTGTGCGCGGGTAATACCGAATAAGTGAAAGGCAAGATGACATCGTCATCTTGCCTTTTTTTGTTAACATATTTTCTTCTTCCTTGGAGATGATATGAACAAAAATCAATGGAGTGACAAAAAATGAATCATGAATATACTTGTCCTTATTTCACTTTTTCCACTCGCGGCACTACTGTTCATTACGAATTGTATGAACATGATAATAAAACAGAACGTCCTACTTTCGTACTAGTTCACGGCTTTTTATCTTCCTCATTCAGTTACCGCCGCCTCATTCCTTTACTATCGAAGGAAGGAACAGTCATTGCTCTTGATTTACCACCGTTCGGAAAAAGTGATAAGTCTCATCTGTTTAAGTATTCTTATCATAATTTAGCAACGATTATTATTGATTTAATTGAACATTTATCTCTCTCAAACATTGTATTAGTTGGACATTCTATGGGTGGGCAAATTTCTCTCTATGTAAACCGTATACGTCCTGAACTCATTTCAAAGACGATTTTACTATGCAGCTCTAGCTATTTAGCACGTGCAACCTTACCTTTACTATACTCTTCTTATTTACCGTTCTTTCATTTATACGTAAAGAACTGGATTATTAGGCGCGGCATCGTTCATAACTTAATGAATGTCGTTCATGATCACTCATTAATTGACGATGAAATGAAAAAAGGTTACTCCGCTCCTTTTTATGACGACCGTATATTTCCCGCTTTAACTCGCATGATACGAGACCGTGAAGGTGACTTATCTTCAACTGAATTACAAAAAATCGAAACACCTATCTTGCTCATTTGGGGTGAAAAAGACCGCGTCGTCCCTGTACATGTAGGTCATCGTCTACACAAAGATTTACCGAATTCAAAATTTATTTCTTACGAAAATACAGGACATTTACTACCTGAAGAAAAGCCTAAACATGTTTATGAAGAAATTATCGCTTTTTCCGCGCAATAAAGTGAAAATTTAATTAGTCCCGACCTAACTTCTTTGCTTCCGCTGAATTTTGAGGTGGGGTCTTACTACCAAGCAAATAGCGGGATAATATAAAAAAGGCTGTCGGAAATTCCGACAGCCTATAATGAACAACTTCCGCCTTCTTTTATTACAAGTAATTCCACAGCTAACTTCTCACATTTTTCAAGCGCAGGTACTTCCTCAAAAGACATAAAGTATATATGTTGAATCTTCTTTGCGATGTATTTTGGATCATCAAACACACTTGCGACGTTCACAACATCGCTCGCTTCTGTTTCATAAAACTCCGGTCCCATTTGAAACGGATCCCAATTCTTCACAACCTCTATCATCTTTTCATATGTACCCATTCGCTTCCCGCCTTTTCACTTTTTAATACTTTTCTTTATCCTATCACATCAGCTATTCTATAAGAAGAGAGAGAACTTTCGTAACTTATTGGTTTTACAGAAGAAGGGGGCAAACTTATGCAACTATTTCATAAAGCAATCAATCGACGTGGAACGCATAGTATAAAATGGGATACATATAAAAACGAAGAACTTATCCATGCTTGGATTGCTGATATGGATTTTGAAGTACCAAAACCAATTCAAACTGCCTTAAAACAACGGATCGAACATCCGATTTTTGGCTATACACTTCCCCCTGAAAATATTGGGGATATTATTTGTAACTGGACAAAACAACAATACGACTGGGACATTCAAAAAGAATGGATCGTCTTTAGTGCAGGGATCGTTCCAGCTCTTAGTACGAGCATACAGGCTTTTACAAAAGAAAACGAATCCGTTCTCGTACAACCACCTATTTATCCTCCATTTTTCGAAATGGTCACAACAAATAATAGGCAGTTATGTGTGAGTCCATTACAGAAACAAAATGATACATATGTGATAGACTTCGAGCATTTAGAAAAGCAGTTTCAGCAAGGCGTCAAACTCATGCTTCTTTGTAGCCCTCATAACCCCATCGGACGCGTTTGGACGAAAGAGGAACTTGTGCAGCTCGGATCGTTATGTACTAAATATAACGTAATCGTTGTCGCGGATGAAATTCATTCCGATATCATTTATGCAGACCATACACATACACCGTTCGCTTCCTTATCTGAAGAATTAGCAGCGCGCACTATCACTTGTATGGCTCCAAGTAAAACATTTAATATCGCTGGATTACAAGCGTCGATTATTATCATTCCAAACGAAAAACTCCGTCACGCCTTTACAGCTATCCAGTATAGACAAGGCTTCCACGGGTTAAATATCTTCGCTTATACAGCGATGCGAAGTGCCTATACAGAATGTAATGATTGGCTAAACGAAATTCGATTATATATAGAAGATAATGCTCAATTTGCTTGTGAATATATTAAAACTCACATATCTGCTCTTTCTGTAACGAAGCCTGAAGGTAGCTTTTTATTATGGATTGATTGTTCTCGTCTAAAGCTTTCTCAAAACGAGCGTACCGCACTACTTGAGGAAAAAGGAAAAATCATTGTTGAACCTGGTGAGAAATACGGGTTAGGTGGCGAAGAACATATTCGAATTAACATCGGCTGTCCACGATCTGTTTTAGAAGAAATTTTGAACAGACTGCGTCATACGTTTTCATAATAAGAAAGGAGGCTATCTCCAATTATTTTGGACAACCTCCTTTATCAATATCTTTTCAATTACATTTCACAAAGAAAGCTACCATTCACGGTAGCTTTTATTTTTTCTTCATATCCGATGCTTTTTTTACAATTACGCCACAAGCAATTCGATCCCCTGATTTACCTGTCGGCTGTGTCATACCATCATCAGGATTTTCTGTAATAATAATAGACGCTCCATCTTTTCTATGAATCGTCGTTTTTCCTTCTTCAATTGTAATGTGGGGTGCATCGATTTCCGCTTTAATCTTTCCAGAACCGTCTGCAACTACGTTCGGTAAATCACCGTTTTCTGCACCCTTCGGATTAAGAAGACCATGTTTTTTATCATCGGGATTAAAATGATTCCCAGATGATTCAAAACGAGGTGCCTTACACTCTCCGATTCCATGTACATGTAGTCCGTGTGGTCCTGGCGTGAAACCTTCCCCTTTAATCGTAATCTTCACTCCACTTGTTTGTTGAACTACTTTCGCAGTCCCTACTTCATCTCCTGAAGCATTATGTAATTTCACTTCAATTTCTTTCGGCTTTCCTTGGTCACAACCTGCCATCAGAAATAATAAACAACAACTGAAAAAAAGCCGTTTCTTCATTCTATTCCCTCCAAAATATATTCTGCCCTTAGATTGTCCGAGCATAGAGGGAAACATACAAAAATGCGTTACTGTTTCTTTTCAGCTAATAGTTTTTCTTCAACTTTCTGTAATCGCTCTGCTTCTCTTTTTGATACACGAATAAACATGCGCCACGTGGCAATAGCACCGATAATAAATAGAACGCAAACAATCCCTGGAATAATATATTCTGTTTTATCTTCCGGAAAATATAAAGGCATCATATAGAACACTCCTTATTATAGGATTTATAAAACATCAGAATTTTCTGTTATATCATTTTAAATTATAGTGGAACCTATCCATATTCTCAAGGGGCGTTCTGAAAACGAATGATTTCTTTGACTCCTTCCCGTACTTTCCTTACTATAAACTTGAGGTGAAAAATATGAGAGAAACATTTAAAATTGGCGAAATCGTTACTGGTATTTATAAAACAGGAAAATACATAGGCGAAATTACAAATAGCCGTCCTGGTAGTTATGTCGTAAAAGTATTAGCTGTTTTAAAACATCCGGTGCAAGGTGACTTACATAACGTAAAACAAGCTGACGTGCCATTTTTCCACGAAAGACGCGCTTTAGCTTATCGTGAGCAAACGAACATTCCAGAGCAAATGGTAAAGAAATATGAAGGAGAAATTCCGGATTATACCGAGTCACTAAAATTAGCATTGGAAACTCAAATGAATTCATTTTCTGAAGATGATTCACCTTTTGCGGTTCGTAGTCTAGAAACATTAGAACAGTTAAAAAAGGACTACAAACTTTAAAAAAACAAAACGACCAAATTACATACTGTGCAATTTGGTCGTTACTGTGTGCTCACTTTCTTTAACACTTTTGAAAAATCAACGAGTTCCCCTAACGTTGGAGGTGCTGGTTTTACTAAATACTCTTTATCTTTTTCTACTAGTTTAAAAATATTGTACGTCGTCATCGCATCGTCAAGCGCACAATGATGCTTCCCTGTCCCTACTTTTCCATACGCCTCAATTGCTTTCCATAATCCTGTTTGATTTCTTTCTCCAAAAAACTTCTTATACTCAAGCGATAAATCACGACACTGCCCGAAGAATGGAAAAGCTATCCCTGCCATTTCACAATTATGCTTCAACACTTTCATATCCATATTTCCCCACGTTACAATTGTCGGTTTACATTTCGTTTCGTATTCTGCAAGCTTCTTAACGAGTTCAGGAAATGAAATCCCTTTATCCACGACTTCTTGTTTTATTCCTAAAAACTTCTTGCATCGATCCGTTAAAGAGGGAAATGTTTTCGGTCTGACATGTGATGAATACGTATCTTCTACCTTACAGCCAGCAACTGAAACGAGTCCTACCTCAATAATCTCCGGAAAAAATCCTTTCGGTTTCTTTCTATGCTGGGGCATCGTAAACTCAAAGTCTAAAAATAAAAATCGTTGTTCATCCATACGATCCCTTCCTTATCATTTTTGTCATTCCTTTCTATTTGACACTCCTACACGAACAAGCTCGAATGCTAATTCCATTTTAAATATTCAGATTGGATGTATCTTATATATATGTCAAATGCCCACAAATATTTTAAAAAATAAGAAAAAATGACCTATGCAGAAAATATGACAAAATCCCCCCTTTCATTTACATCCGCCATTTTCCTACTTTATAATGACGTTATGTGTGTTTCTTCTAGAACATTTTTGACACACTAAGAAAAAGTGAATGAAAGGAGATGAGATTTTTGCACGAAACAACGCAAGAACTCGCTAACTGGCAGTATTATTTTGCTATCGCAGTCTTTTTAATTACATATGCCATTATTATTTCTGAAAAAATTAATCGTGCTGTCATCGCACTTCTTGGTGCAGCACTCATGGTAATTGTGGGAGTCGTCGATTTACACAACGCCTTTACGAAACATATTGAATGGGGAACGATTACGTTACTTATCGGTATGATGATTTTGGTGAACATTACGAGTAAATCAGGTGTTTTCCAATACGTTGCTATTAAAGCAGCAAAAGGAGCTCAAGGAAATCCAATTAAAATTTTAATTTCACTTTCCTTACTTACCGCGCTTGGCTCCGCATTTTTAGATAACGTTACAACTGTACTTCTTGTTGTTCCAGTTACTTTATCTATTACGCGCATACTGCAAGTAAATCCTGTTCCTTATTTACTTTCTGAAATTATTTTTTCAAACATTGGAGGAACAGCAACATTAATTGGTGATCCACCTAACATTATGATTGGTTCTGCCAATAAGCATTTAGACTTCAATGCTTTCCTATTGAATCTAGCACCAATCGTAATTATTATTATTGCAGTTACAGCGATAATACTTTACTTTATGTATCGCAAACAATTAATTGCCGATCCTGTACAAGTTAAGAAATTAATGAGCCTAGATGAAAAACAATACATTAAAGATCCAGTATTAATGAAAAAATCTTTAACAGTACTTGGACTTACAATTGTAGGTTTCATGACTCATTCGATTTTCCACGTTGATGCAGCTATCATCGCTTTAACTGGTGCTACTGTACTTATGTTAATTGGTGTGAAAGAGCATGAAATTGAGGAAGTATTTGCAAGCGTAGAGTGGGTAACAATCTTCTTCTTCGCAGGGCTATTCGTACTTGTTGGAGGACTTATCGATATCGGTCTTATCAAAATGTTAGCTCAAAAAGTAATCGGTATAACAGGCGGAGATATTTCTTACGCATCCATCCTTATTTTATGGGTATCTGGTATCGCCTCTGCAACAATTGATAACATCCCATTCGTTGCAACAATGATTCCACTTATTAACGATATGGCAGTTGGGCTAGGCTTATCACCATCTGACGCACAAATCGATGTATTATGGTGGGCATTAGCACTAGGTGCTTGTCTGGGCGGAAACGGAACGTTAATCGGAGCTTCTGCTAACGTAATCGTTGCAGGTATCGCGAGCCGTGAAGGACATAAATTTAGTTACATGGACTTCCTAAAAGTCGGTTTCCCAATTATGATCGTTTCATTAATCATTTCTCACATTTATATTTATTTACGCTACCTTATGTAGTAGAAAAAGCGCTCTGATAATCAGGGCGCTTTTTTACTTATATATAAAATATATCGACTTATCAACAAAAATGAAAAATCTATTCTTTATATCTCACCGGTTCATTTCGAATAATAAATAAATGAATCGGTAAGAACACCGAAAATGTGATTACATGAATAATCGTAAATAATATAGAGTTCGTTCCGTATCTGTCTAAAATAGCGTAGATAAGGTAAATGGACAATACAATCGATACAGCTGTTGCTAGTAAACTTATAATTGGTACGAAATTAAAAATAAAACATGCAACGTATATGCCGAATACTTTCCACCCTGCTTCTTCTTTCAAAAAATCTGGTAATTTATCTTTCGCTAAGTCACCCCACGTCTTACTATTCAAAAACGGAATAAACGCAAGCACCCCGTCCGTTGCACCATCATTTTTCGCCATCGAATAAAGTGCAAAAGCCGTTAACAAATATGAAATAATTGCCCAAATCAATATAACAAGAATAAACGCAAAACTAAGAGCAAAGAAACCTGCTAATACGCCTTGATCCTCCATCTTATCCTCTCCTCTCTACTTTCAACATATTTCATTACATTGCAAGTTATGTTTTAAAATTTATCCAAACTCTTTGTATAATAAGAAAAGAAAGAGAATAAGAGAGGAGCAACACCTATGCATCCATTTGTAAAAGCATTACAAGAGCATTTTACAGCTCATCAAAATCCTGAAAAAGCAGAACCTATGGCTCGTTATATGAAAAATCACTTCCCCTTTCTAGGTATTCAAACACCGGAAAGACGTCAATTATTAAAAGACATCATTCAAATACATACTCTCCCAAATCCAAAAGACTTCCAAATTATCATACGTGAGCTTTGGGACTTAACAGAACGTGAATTCCAAGCGGCCGCACTTGATATTATGCAAAAATATAAAAAGCATATAAACGAAACTCATATCCCCTTCTTAGAAGAACTGATTGTCACAAAATCTTGGTGGGACTCTGTCGATAGCATCGTCCCTACATTTTTAGGCGATATCTTTTTAAAACATCCAGAATTAATTTCTGCCTATATTCCAAAATGGATTGCATCAGATAACATATGGTTACAACGTGCCACTATTTTATTCCAACTAAAATATAAACAAAAGATGGATGAAGAACTTCTTTTCTGGATTATTGGACAACTACATTCTTCAAAAGAATTTTTCATTCAAAAAGCGATTGGCTGGGTCCTTCGTGAATATGCAAAAACAAATCCGGATGTAGTTTGGGAATACGTGCAAAACAATGAACTCGCTCCATTAAGTAAGCGTGAAGCAATTAAGCATATTAAGCAAAATTACGGAATAAATAATGAAAAAATAGGCGAGACTCTATCATAGATAGACACGTTCCTCTATTGAGATTTAAAAAAGAACGTGTTAGAATATGTTCATTATTATTAATATAAGTAGCGATGACGGACTTATAAGTACTTGCATAAAAAGCGATTCAGGGATAGTGAAAGCCTGAAGCCGCAAGGAAACGGCAGTCCTGAGCAATACATGATAAAGTGGATGCACCTTTTGTGTATCAACTAGGGTGGAACCGCGGGCAAACGCTCGTCCCTAGGCAAATAAGCCTTGGGATGAGCGTTTTTTTATGTTCTTTTTAGCATATACTGCTCGTTTCCAAAGTATCAGAGTATGTCATCGCCAATACGTTAACTTTCAAAAGGAGGATTTTCTTATGTATTCAATGGAACAAGTTGTAAACTTAGCGAAACATCGCGGTTTTGTTTTCCCTGGTTCTGAAATTTACGGTGGTCTTGCAAACACTTGGGATTACGGTCCACTTGGAATCGAATTAAAAAATAACGTTAAAAAAGCTTGGTGGAAAAAATTCATTCAAGAATCTCCACACAACGTTGGTTTAGACGCAGCTATTTTAATGAACCCTAAAACTTGGATCGCTTCTGGTCACGTTGGTAACTTCAACGATCCAATGATCGACTGTAAAAAGTGTAAAGCTCGTCACCGTGCTGACAAATTAATTGAAGATGCTTTAGATGCAAAAGGCATCGAAATGGTTGTTGACGGTCTTACTTTCGACCAAATGGCTGACTTAATGAAAGAACATGAAGTAAAATGCCCTGATTGCGGTAGTGAAGAATTCACTGAAATCCGTCAGTTCAACTTAATGTTCAAAACATTCCAAGGTGTTACAGAGTCTAGCACAAACGAAATCTTCCTTCGTCCTGAAACAGCACAAGGTATTTTCGTAAACTTCAAAAACGTTCAACGCTCTATGCGTAAAAAGCTTCCATTTGGTATCGGCCAAATCGGTAAGAGTTTCCGTAACGAAATCACACCTGGTAACTTCACATTCCGTACACGTGAATTCGAACAAATGGAACTTGAATTCTTCTGTAAGCCTGGTGAAGATTTAGAGTGGTTCGCATTCTGGCGTGAAACTTGTAAAAACTGGTTACTTTCACTTGGTATGTCTGAAGAGAGCATGCGTCTTCGTGACCACGGTGAAGAAGAGTTATCTCACTACAGTAATGCAACAACTGACATTGAATTCAAATTCCCATTCGGTTGGGGCGAACTATGGGGCGTTGCATCTCGTACAGACTTCGATTTAAAACGTCACATGGAACACTCTAACGAAGACTTTAACTATATTGATCCACAAACGAATGAGCGTTACGTACCATACTGCATCGAGCCATCTTTAGGTGCTGACCGCGTAACATTAGCATTCTTATGTGATGCATACGAAGAAGAGCAATTAGAAAACGATTCTCGTACAGTTCTTCGTTTCCACCCTGCTTTAGCACCATACAAAGCAGCTATCTTACCATTATCTAAAAAGCTATCTGAAGGTGCTACTGAAGTATTCGCAGAATTAGCTAAAGACTTCATGGTAGACTTTGACGAAACTGGTTCTATCGGTAAACGTTACCGTCGTCAAGACGAAATCGGTACACCATTCTGTATCACTTACGACTTCGACTCAGTTGAAGACAAAGCTGTTACAGTACGTGACCGTGACACAATGGAACAAGTTCGTATGCCAATTAGTGAACTAAAAGGTTTCTTAGAGAAGAAAATCCAGTTCTAATTATAAGAAAAAGAGGCTGCTCATAAGAGCGCCTCTTTTTTACTTTTCACGTTTTTCTTTAATTGCTACTGTACATCTTGATATACATAGTAAATCATCATTTTCATCAATAATGCGAACATCCCAAACCATTGTCGATTGTCCTCTATGTATCGGTGTTCCGATCGCTGTTACAATTCCATCTTTCTTTGAACGAATGTGGTTTGCATTAATTTCTAATCCGAAACAAATACATTTTTCTTGATCAATTAAATTGTATGAACCAACACTTGCCACTGTTTCCGCTAATGCAACCGATGCACCGCCATGTAAAAATCCAAACGGCTGATGCGTACGCTCATCAACAGGCATCGTAGCAACCACCTTATCTTCTGTCATCTCTAACAACTCAATTCCAAGTGAATCCATTAAAGTTTTTGCCATATCGCTTCCCCCTTCTCTTACTTTAATTAAATGTATAATTTTACCTATTTATTTTCAAACTACTTATAACACTTATATAAGGAGGCTTCACCTAAATGAAACAGAAATTTTGTATATTACTGCTTATGTTCTCCTTGCTGACTATTGTACCAAATTGTGCAATAACAGCCAAAGCATCTAACCTGACAATCGATGTTAAGACTGTAACGCAAAAAGGTAAGAAACCTTATATAGAATATCAAATAAATAGACCTTCTTTTCACAACTTTTCTGACTCTAAATTTCAAAACAAACTCAATTTATACTACAAAAAATCCACCGACAAATTTAAAAACAAATTAGAAAAAGAAGCAAAAAAATATTATAAAGAGACAGAAGGATCTAGTACACCATTTCATCCGTACGTAGCAAATGTTGATTATAAAGTCTCTTTAAACAAACCACCTTTCCTTAGCCTATATGTGAATTACTATCAATATACTGGCGGAGCACACGGTCTTTATACGTGGAAGGCAAATACATTTGATTTAAACGAAAAAAAGGTACTGCACTTAGACGATTTGTTTCAACAAAAGGATAATTATAAAGATGTAATCCGTGCAGAGATTGTACGACAAATTAAACAAAATGAAAGCATTTATTTTCCTGATGCAACTGAAAAGGTAATGAGTATGAAAAAGTTTCACTTCTTTTTAGAGCCAGACAATCTCGTCATTTATTTCCCTTTATATGAGATTGCTCCCTATTCAAGTGGAATTCCGCAATTTCGTATTCCATATACGTTGCTAAGAGACTATTTAAAGCCTTCTTATCAAAATATTTTGATTGACAACAAGTAAATATTTTCGCTACGATAATGTTAACCTAAAAACAACAGGAGGTTAACATTATGAGGAGATTTCATGTTTTAGATTTAGCATTAGCTGCCATGTTCGTTGCTCTTATGGCCATCGGTGCAAATATTGTATCTTGGGCACCATTCCTTCAAGTAGCAGGCATCCCATTATCTATGCAACCATTTTTCGCAATTTTAGCAGGTCTTCTTCTTGGAAGTAGACTTGGTGCCTTATCCATGACTGTATATATGCTCGTTGGCGTAGCCGGCGCACCAATCTTCGCTAACTTCAAGGCTGGATTTGGAGCACTTTTAGATCCTACTGGTGGTTTTATTATCGCATTTATTATCGTTGCTTATGTGTCGGGAAAACTAGTAGAACAAAAAGAAAGACCAACATTCATTACATTTGCAATTGCCTCTTTCACAGGAATTATTTTAACTTATATAATCGGTACTACTTACATGTACGGGGCAGTCAATCTCTTTATGGACGGTAATATGAGCTATAAAGCTGCTTGGATGATTATGATGTGGTTTGCAGTAAAAGATATTGCATTTACAATTATCGGTGCTATTATCGCACCTCGCATATACTATGCTGTGCGTCGTTCTGCTTATCAGCATTCTCATTCAACGATTTCATAATAAAAAAAACGAGTTATTTCAGTATACTGAAATAACTCATTTTTTTATTATGAATCTTGATTCGCTTGTTCTTCTAAAATTTTCTTCATCATTGCAACCATGTCATCACGTAATTCTGGGTGTTGCAGGGCCATTTCGATTGTCGTTTGAACGAATCCTAGCTTTTCACCTACATCGTAGCGCTTTCCTTCGAAATCGTAAGCAAATACACGTTGGATTTCATTTAAGCTTTGGATTGCATCTGTTAACTGAATTTCACCACCAGCACCGACATGTTGCTGTTCTAAGAACATAAAGATTTCAGGCGTTAAAATGTAACGACCCATAATTGCTAAGTTTGAAGGAGCTGTACCTTGTGCTGGTTTCTCAACGAAATTGCGGACTTGGTAACGACGACCTTCTTGTTCTAATGGATCGATAATTCCATAGCGATGTGTTTCCGACTCTGGAACAGTTTGTACACCAATAACAGAAGAAAGTGTTTTTTCATACTCATCCATTAATTGACGTAAACACGGTTTCTCAGCTTGGACAATATCATCACCTAGTAACACTGCAAACGGCTCATCACCAATGAATTTACGCGCACACCAAACAGCATGTCCTAGTCCCTTCGGCTCTTTTTGACGGATATAATGAATATCTACCATTTTTGAAGAAGCTTGTACTTTTTCAAGCAACTCATATTTTTTCTTCTCTAATAAGTTTTGTTCTAGTTCAAATGCGTTATCAAAATGATCTTCGATAGAACGCTTTGTTTTACCAGTAACAATAATAATATCTTCGATACCCGATTTCACTGCTTCTTCTACAATGTACTGGATCGTCGGTTTATCTACTATCGGTAACATTTCTTTTGGCATTGCTTTCGTTGCTGGTAAAAAACGTGTTCCTAATCCAGCTGCTGGGATTATCGCTTTTCTTACTTTTTTCATCACAAAATACCCTCTCTCCTGTCGGAATCAATAGCAATCATTTCCTACATAAAACAAAAGGGAGATTTCGCTCCCTTTTGTTCCTTACTACTTAAAATTACTTTGTATTATAAACGATTCATAATGTCTTCTTTAATAGTAAGTAACTTTTGTTCACTATTTTGTAAAGAACTATCTTTCACACCAAAGTAAAACTTAATCTTCGGCTCAGTTCCAGATGGACGTAGGCAGAACCATGAACCATCCTCTAATTGATATTTTAACACATTTGATTTCGGTAAGTGAATCTCTTCTTTATGTCCATCTTGTAAAGATGTAACGATGCTTGCTTTATAGTCTTCCACTGCTACGACTGTTAAGCCCGCTACTTCTTTCGGAGGATTCTCACGGAACGTTGCCATCATCTCTTGGATTTTTTCCGCTCCATCTTTTCCTTTTAACGTTAACGATACAAGGTCTTCACGGAAGAAGCCGTACTTCTCAAATACTTCTAATAGACCGTCATATAACGTTTTCCCTTGTGATTTGTAGTATGCAGCTACTTCACATGCAAATAGGACAGATTGTACTGCATCTTTATCACGGCAGAATGGGCGGATTAAATAACCATAGCTTTCCTCATAACCGAATTGGAATTCATATTGTCCGCTTTCTTCATACTGTCTAATTTTCTCACCGATAAATTTAAATCCAGTTAACGTATCAATTGTATCTAAACCGTATGCTTTTGCAATTGTACGACCAATTTCAGACGTTACGATTGTTTTTAATACGACACCGTTCTCTGGAAGCGTTCCGTTTTCTTTCTTTTGAGATAGTAAGTAATCAAGCATTAATGCACCTGTTTGGTTTCCTGTTAATACTTGGAACTCACCATTATGATTACGCACTGCTACACCAAGGCGATCTGCGTCAGGATCAGTTGCGATTAATACATCTGCGCCTACCTTTTCACCGTCACGAATTGCATACTCAAACGCTGCGTGCTCTTCTGGGTTCGGTGATTTTACTGTAGAGAAGTTTGGATCTGGTAACTCTTGCTCTTTTACAACTGTTACATCTGTAAATCCAACTTCTTTTAAACCACGGCGTACAGAAATATTTGATGTTCCGTGTAATGGTGTAAAGACGATTTTCAAGTCTTTACCAACCTTTTGCACCATTTCTTTATTAATGATGACATTGTTCAATTCTGCAGCATATGCATCATCTACTTCTTGTCCAATAATATGTAATAAACCGTCAGCTTTTAATTGCTCTACATCAGCAACTTCAACTGTTAATTCATCTTCTACTGCATTTACGTAGCTAATTAACTCATCTGCCTCTTTTGGAGGTAACTGTCCACCATCTTCACCGTATACTTTGTATCCGTTATATTCAGGCGGATTATGGCTTGCCGTAAGAACGATTCCACTTACTGTATGTAAATGACGAACTGCGAAAGAAAGTACTGGCGTTGGACGTAAGCTTTCAAACACATATGTTGTAATGCCGTGTGCACCAAGTGTAGCAGCAACTTCCATTGCGAACTCAGGTGATTTATGACGAGAATCATAGGCTACAACAACACCGCGTTTTTTCGCTTCCTCACCTAACTTTTCGATAAAGCTTGCTAATCCTTTTGTTGCTTTACGAACTGTATATACGTTTAAACGGTTCGTACCAGCACCAAGTTCACCACGCATACCACCTGTGCCAAACTCTAGATTTTTATAAAAGCTATCCTCGATTTTCTTCTCATCTTGCTTCATATTTTCTAGCTGTTCTTTTAATTCTGCATCTAATTGTGCGTAAGAAAGCCAGCGACTAAATTCTTGTTTCCAATTCATTCTTCTCTCTCCTCTCGCTCGTCATACCTTTATTATATGAAAAAAACATGCTGTATCTCAATATTTTATAAAATCTAGCAGGATTTTACTAGGAATATTTGTATACACTATTGTTAAATACTCCACTAAAGGGAATGAGGATTATGCACGAATGGGGCTTGTCAGAAGAACTCAAAATACAAACAAAGCAAATGATTGAAATTGCTGAAAGAGAACTATCGATTATGAGGAACGCAATCGATAAAGAAGACGAATGTATTTTATGCAAAATGGAAGATATTCATCATATGTTGGCAAATGTACAAACATTGGCAGCTACATACTATATTCAGGCATATTTATCACCTTATACGGAAAGTTCATCTTTTATTACGACAGCTATCCAACATTTAAGCGCTAGAAAACATGGTGCTCTTATCGTTGTAGAACGAAACGAGACGCTTGAAGCTTTCATTCAAACTGGAACGACATTAAACGCTCATTTAACTGCACCATTACTCGAATCAATATTTTATCCAGGTAACCCTCTTCATGACGGTGCCGTTCTCGTAAAAAATAATCATATTGTCTCAGCTGCTAATATTCTTCCTTTAACGAAAAGTACAGAAGTTGATCCTGAACTAGGAACACGTCACAGAGCTGCAATTGGCTTATCAGAAAAGAGTGATGCACTTATATTAGTTGTCTCTGAAGAAACGGGCCGTACTTCTTTTGCTTTAAATGGGATTTTGTATACGATTTCTTTATAAACACTTTTTAGCATTTTTTTGAACAGCGCGGTAGTAAATGAATTTATATCGAATTACCAACAAATACACCTACCATATCAATAAAAAAGGCTGTCTCCAAAATTTGAGACAGCTTTTTCTTCAAAAAATTATTCTTCTCCGAAACGCTCCACAAGTGTTGCAAGTGTACGTACCATTGCACCAGTTGCTCCAGCTGGTCCTAAGTCGTGCGCGCCTTTTGTTTCTGATGTTCCAGCAATATCTAAGTGTACCCACGGTGTATCTTCAGCGAATTCGCCTAAGAATGTACCTGCCATAACCGCATGTCCTTCACGACCTGGTGAGTTATTTAAATCAGCAAACTTACTGTTTCTCACACGTTCTTTATCACGATCAAAAATCGGTAGTTGCCAAATTGGCTCATCTGTTTCCATAGAAGCCTCTAGCACTTGCTCAAATAACTCTTCATTATTTGTCATTGCGCCTGTCGTATAGTTTCCAAGTGCAACAATTACACCGCCTGTTAATGTTGCAACATCAACAAGGTAGTTTGCACCAAGTTTTTTGGCATACGTAATACCGTCAGCTAAAGCTAGACGACCTTCTGCATCCGTATTTAATACTTCAATTGTTTTTCCGCTCATAGATGTGATTACATCGTCTGGCTTAAATGCCGTACCACTTACAACGTTATCAGTTGAAGGAATAACAGCGATCACATTTTGTTCTGGGCGAAGTTCACCGATAATTTCCATCGCACCTAATACAGCAGCTGCACCGCCCATATCACCTTTCATACCGACCATGCCTTCACGTGGTTTTAAAGAATAACCACCTGTATCGTATGTAATACCTTTTCCAACGAACCCAATGACATCTTTCCACTCTTCTTTTCCCTTATAAATAAGAGCGATCATTTTTGGTGGCTCTACACTACCTTGGTTTACTGCAAGTAACGCACCCATACCAAGATCTTCCATCTCTTCTTTCTCAAGAACTTTATAGTCCATATCATACTTCTCCGCTAACTCAACAGCATACTCAGCAAGCTTTGTCGCTGTTAATACGTTTGGCGGCATATTTACAAGTGTACGAGCTGAATTTGTTGCACGTCCATGTACGTAGCCAACTGTTAATGCTGCTTCAATTTCTTGTACATCTTCCGCTGTAATAGCCGTAAACTTCTCTAATTCCACACGATCCTTTTTATCTGATTTATACGTTTCTAATTCATATGTACCAAGACCTTGTACTTCTGCTGCAATATGAGCTACATCAATCACATCTAATTTCTCTGTTACGAAAGAATCCAGTAAGATTGCTGCATCTTGTACTTTTGCTGCTTGCAGTGTTTTAAATGCCTTACCAAGAGCTACACGTAACGTTTCCGTCGTATAAGATTCTTTCTTACCTAAACCAACGAAATAATAACGTTTCACATTTGTTTTTCCTAAACTATGTACTTTTGAAATAGCTTTCTTCTTAGTAGAAAGTTCTTTCTCTTCTAATAAAACTTGTAATTGTCCTTCAAACGCTTTGTCCAGTTCTTGTACAAAACTACTTGTTTTCTCTTCTTCAAATAAGGCAACAATTACCGCTTCATGGCTTGCTAATTCTTTTTGTACTTGAAACATGTTCAGACCCCCTAAATTTCTCTATCACCATTATAACTTTATTTTCGATAAAATGCGACAATTCTAACTACAGTTATATGACGTGTAAAATCTCCTCTATTATGAAATAAGCCAAGAAAAAAAGTCTAGCGTAATTACGACTAGACTATCTTTGTTTTAAATATTGACCACGAAACACTTGCATCGTTTCGTCTTGATTTAACATCGTTAACTCTTCTTCTGTAAACTTACCATTTCCTACTTTTACTACGTACACATTGACTTTTTTCTTACCCCATTGGCTATAAACATCTTTCACCGTATCATAATATAGATCAAGACGGTTTCCTTTTATTGCACCGCCCTTATCAGCTACTACACCATATCCATAACCTGGTACGAATAGAATCGTTCCAATCGGAAATACGCGTAAGTCCGCAGCAATTGTGGAATATAAATCCCTTTTCACTTTGACACCTGAATATGTAATACCATACTCTGGATGCCCTGGCCTCTTACCGGTTGACTCAATCCCCGATGTATAACCTGTTGCAGTCATTTCAATTGAACGATATTTAGACCAGTCGTTTGCCTGCTCTAAAGCATTTATCACTTCTTTACTCGGAGCAACATTTCTCTTAACTTCTGCTGCATGTACTTCTTTTGCACTCATTCCTTCATATGTCTTTACAATCTCTAATAAAGAAACTCCTGTGAAAGCCTTCCATGTTACGCATAATGCAATTGCAAGTAAACAAGTCATCATAATGCGAATACAATATCGTTTTAACATTTTTATATTCCACACTCCTTCATCGTTAATCATTCCCTATAAGATGAAGGAATATGCAAAAAAAATAATCTCCAACTTAATTGGAGATTAAAACATTTGATATCCGCTTTTCCGAAGTTTCTTGATTACGACTCCTGCTAAAGCAGCCCCTACTAATCCAGTAGATAGAATAAACACATCTGCTTGTCCTAAATGCGATACACTTGTCCCAAATGAAGAAAATGTTTCTTTCGGTTTTGAAAAATAATCCCACATACTCGCTTTATTAATAATAAGCATACAAACAATCGGATACACAATAACCATTACCCAAGTAGCTCGCAAAATCATGTTGAGTAAAAATCCAATTCCAAAGAACAAAATAAAAAATAACATCATTGAAATAAGTAATACCGGTATACTCACTCTTTCTCCCTCTCCTTCGCATGCGCCGTAAATACGTGATAGGCTGTATAACCAAATGGTTCTCCTGGATTTAATGTTTTGTCCACTTCAAGATGTAGTTCTGATCTTCCTTCTAACAAATATTTAATAAGCACAGACGTATTCGGATCACCCGCAATCTTATCCGGATGTAAGAACGCCACTTCAGACAATTCTTTCTCCTGTACAATAATATTTTCTCCTTCAGGCTCCAAAAGGAAAATAATCATATTATCACTAATCTCATTACGAATAACACCCGATCGAACACCAATGATCCCCTTCACATGAGCGACAATGCCTGTCTCTTCTAACACTTCGCGTTTCACAGCTTCATCAACCGTCTCACCTTCATTTACAAAACCAGCCGGTAAAGACCATTTCCCTTTTAATCCACTGTATTTCTTCTTAACAAATAGCCATCTACCATCTTTTGTAGCTACTAGGCCACTAACAGCTAGCCATACCTTCCCTCGTTTCTCCATGATGTAATAACCTCCTCTATTAGAACGGACAGAATATTCTTTCTTTTTATATATTATACTATATTTTTAATATGAAAAAAGCAGAAACAGCTCTTAGCCGTTTCTGCTTTTTCTACTATATATTAAAAGAACTTTAATTTACCTTTTTTAAGAACTAATAAAGGTCCACCTAATAAGAATAGGTAACGGTTATCGATTACTTTCTTCATGAAGGAAGCTTTCCAACCTGTTAACTTTTTGCCCATAACAACACCCATTGCATCGTCATGGCCTAAAGAACATACAGATCCTTTATTATCGAATACGAATTTCTTCATTTCACCCTTGCCACGAACTAATACAGTTAAGTTGTGTGCAATATTGTAACCTTGTTGAATTGCGATTTGTGCTGTTGGTGGGTATGGACGGTTAATTTCTTCGTTAATGATTAGCGCTGCGTCACCAACCATGAATACATCTTCGTATCCTGGAGCGTGCATGTACTCATCAACTTTTACACGTCCGCGCATTGCTTCAAAGCCAGACTCTTCCACAATGCCGTTACCACGAACACCTGCAGCCCAAACTACTGTTTCAGACTTAATTAATTCCGTATCATCGCCATTTGCAACGATAATACCTTCTTCAGTTGCTTCTTTAATTGCTGTACCGATGCGGAATTCTACGCCTTTTTTCTCAAGTTGTTTTACAGCGTATTCTACCAATGCAGGATCGAAACCTGGAAGTGCTGTTGGAGCAGCTTCTACACAGATGATACGTGCTTTTTCGCGTGGTACATTGTACTGTTTGCAAAGTTCAGGAACACGGTTTGCAAGCTCACCTACGTACTCGATACCAGTAAATCCAGCACCACCAACAACGATTGTTACTAACTCATCGCGCTTTTCAGCTGCATATTTAGCGAAACTAGCTTCCATATGCTCACGAATTTGACGAGTTGCATTAATGTTAGCAATTGAGAATGCGTACTCTTTTAAGCCTGTAATTCCGAACGTTTCTGATTCGAAACCAAGACCGATTACTAAGTAGTCATACTCTAACTCGCCGTCTTTTAAGATAATGCGTTTTTCAGCAGCTTTAATTTCTACTACTGTATCTTGCACAAAGTTCACTTTATTTGTATCAATAACGTCTTGAATATCTAGACAGATTTTTTCATCTTCTAATGTACCAGCTGCGCTCTCATGTAACCAAGTCGCTTGGTAGTGATAGCTGTTGTTGTTTACTAGCGTAATTTCAGCTTCATTTACAGATAATGCTTTTTGCAGACGAACAGTCGTAATCATCCCGCCATAACCTGCACCTAAAACTACGATTTTTGGAGTCTTCACCAAATCACAACCCTTTTCTTTATATAATAGTAATAAAAAATAATACCAAGTACTAAAAACTCTATTTGTCAAGAATGTGGAATTTATCACATTCTATATCATAACAAAACGCAGTCAAAAAATCGTACGAATTTTGTCATAGAAATTTAACATAATACTTCCCTATATTAGTCGGTTTTATTCCAGAATTCAAGCGTCTGGAGAATTATCAATATTTTAAAATAACATAGCGTTTTCAAGGGTTTTTTAGCCTTTTTTTCATGTATTTTCCTTTCTGTATATTTTATACAACAAAAAAGAACCTATACGAAAACTTACACACAATTCAGTCGTTTTCAGAAGTATTATGAACTCAAATATGCTATCATTTATTTGAAAGTGTCATCATTTGCAGGATTTTCGTGTACATATGAACAATATATGAAATCAATATCAAAATTCCATCTATAGGGGGAATGAAAGTGGCAGAAAATCAAAAAGTTTACGACATAACAATTATTGGTGGTGGTCCAACGGGACTGTTCACAGCATTTTATGGCGGTATGAGACAAGCAAGTGTAAAAATTATTGAAAGCTTACCTCAACTTGGCGGACAATTATCCGCACTCTACCCTGAAAAATACATTTATGATGTGGCTGGATTTCCAAAAGTGCGCGCACAAGAATTAGTTGATAACTTAAAAGAGCAAATGAAGAAATTTGACCCAACTGTTTGTTTAGAAGAAGCTGTCGATACGCTTGAGAAACAAGCTGACGGTATATTTAAACTTGTTACGAATAAGCAAACTCACTATTCTAAATCAGTTATTATTACTGCTGGCAATGGTGCTTTCCAACCACGCCGCTTAGAATTAGAAGGTACAGCGAAATACGAAAAGAAAAACTTACATTATTTCGTTGATGATATGAATAAATTTGCTGGTAAGCGCGTCGTAGTATTTGGCGGTGGCGACTCAGCAGTAGACTGGACAATGATGTTAGAACCGATCGCTGAAAAAGTTACAATCGTTCATCGTCGTGATAAATTCCGTGCGCATGAACATAGCGTAGAAAGCTTAATAAATTCTCGTGCAGAAGTAAGTACACCGTACGTTCCAGTAGAACTTATCGGTGATGACAAAATTGAACAAGTCGTTCTTCAGCACGTAAAAACTGAAGAAAAAGTTATCATCGATGTTGATGATGTAATTGTAAACTACGGCTTCGTTTCTTCTCTTGGCCCAATTAAAAACTGGGGCTTAGATATACAAAAAAACAGCATCCTTGTGAATTCAAAAATGGAAACAAATATTCCTGGCATTTACGCTGCTGGTGACATTTGTACATATGAAGGAAAAGTAAAACTTATCGCTTGTGGATTTGGCGAAGCACCGACAGCAGTAAACAATGCAAAAGCTTACTTCGATCCAAATGCAAAACTTCAACCGATGCATAGCTCAAGTATGTTTTAATATGCAAAAATAAAGCTCCTTCCATACGTGGAAGGAGCTTTCCTTTTATATAACATGAAAGCACACTGAGTCCGATAAACTATCGAACTCAGTGTGCTTTTCGTCTAAAAAATTATTATTTTCTTCTTCTACCTAATACGAATAATACTCCGCCAACTAAGAATGAAATTCCCGCACCAACTGACATCATCCATGAATGTGCTGCCCCTGTTTTCGGTAATTCTTTTTCTACTTTTACTTGCGGTTCTTTAATTAACTTTTCCAGTCTTACTTCCGGTTTCTCCAGATTTTTCGGCTCTTCCGGCTTCATTTCTGGTTCCTTCGGTTCTTTCGGTTCTTTCGGCTCTTCCGGTTTCACTTCTGGTTCCTTCGGTTCTTTCGGCTCTTCCGG
>NZ_CP016285.1:4541702-4979321 GCF_001679765.1 Bacillus sp. B25(2016b)
TTCTGGTTCCTTCGGTTCTTTCGGCTCTTCCGGCTTCACTTCTGGTTCCTTCGGTTCTTCTGGTATCTTAAAATCTTCTTTTGTTTTCGGTAAAATTGTAACTGTAGGCTCAAGTGGTGGTTTTATTTTATCGTCCACTACCGCTCTATTTGTTATCCCTTTACTTGGTGCTGCTTTTACCTTCACTTTAAAAATAATACTACGTTCTTTCGTATCTGTAATTTCTAGATACTTCGCTATTACTTTTCCAAATTCCATTTTTAACTCTACTGGATTTGGTTCAGCCCCTTCAAATCTAATGCTATCTTGCACATACTCTAAACCGGCTGGAATTTCATCTTCTACCTTTACCTCAGCTATTTTTCCATTTTCTACTGTATTTTCAAAGCTAATTCGATATTCGATTTCTTCTCCTAGCTTCGGTTCTTTATTACTTACTGTCTTCGCTGCTTTTAACTTACCATCTTTATATTCTGGCTTTATTGTCGCTGTCGGTTCCATAACTGGATGATTTGGATCATCTACTTGAATGATCGCTTTATTTGTTATTTCTCCTCCAACTTTTGCTGTTTCTTTTACCTTTACTTTAAAGATGACACTTCTTTCTTTCGTATCCATAATTTCTGGATACTTCGCTGTTACTTTTCCATTCTCGACTTTAAGTTCTGTTGGTACAGGCTTATCACCTACGGCCTCCAGACTATCTTTCACATACTCTAAACCAGACGGAATTTTATCTTCAATCTTTACATCAACTAACTTCCCGCCATCTACCGTGCCGTTAAAAGTAATTCGATATTCGATTTCTTCCCCTAGCTTTGGTTCATAATTGCTTACTTCTTTCCTTGCCTCTAGTTTCCCATCTTTATATTGCGGTGTAATTGGTATAAGTGGATCAACTGGTGGATTGGTTGGATTATTATCATCCACAACCGCCTTGTTTATAATTTCTTTTCCTACTTGTACCGTTTCTTTTACTTTCGCTTTAAAGATGATACTTCTTTTTTTCGTATCCGTAATTTCTGGATACTTTGCTGTTACTTTTCCATTCTCAACTTTAAGTTCTACTGGATTTGGTTCCGGCCCATCAGACTTTATACTATCCTGTACGTATTCTAAACCAGCTGGAATTTCGTCCTCTACTTTTACCTCAGTTAGTTTGCCGTTTTCTACCGTATTTTCAAAACTAATTCGATATTCTACTTCTTCTCCTAACTTCGGTTCATGGTTACTCACTGTCTTTTCAGCTTGTAATACACCCTCTTTATGTTGAGGCTGTATCGCGACATTCGGTTTCTCTGGTGGATTTATAGTATCTTCCACAACCGCCGTATTCACAATCGCTTCGCCAATTTTAGCCTTTTCTTTCACTTTCGCTTTAAAGACGATACTTCTTTCTTTCGTATCCGTAATTTCTGGATATTCTGCGAGTACTATGCCGTTTTTCACTTTTACATGCAACGGTTTTGGATTATCCCCCTCAGCTCTTTCGCTACCTTCTACAAACTCTAAACTGTTTGGTAATTCATCCTTAATTTTCACCTTCGCTAATTTTCCGTGCTCAACTACGTTACGGAACGTAATTCGATACTCTACTTGTTCTCCTAATTTTGGAGCTGGGTTATTTACTGTTTTCTCAGCTTTTATTTTTCCATTCTTATACTCCGGTGTAATAATCGCTTCTGGTTTTTGCGGAGGATTCTTCGGATTATCATCATCCACAACTGCCGTATTCACGAGTTTCTTACCGACTTTTGCTACTTCCGTTACTTTCACTTTAAAGATAATACTACGCTCAGCTGTATCAGTGATATTCTCATACTTCGCGATAATTTTCCCAGCTTCTTCTTTTAACTCTACTGGCGCTGGCTCATTACCTTCTGCTTTTAAACTATCCTTCACATACTCTAATCCATTTGGTAGTTGATCCTCAATTTTCACTTCTGCTAGTTTTCCATTTTCTACCGTATTTTTAAAACTAATTCGGTACTCTACTTCTTCTCCTAGCTTTGGATCTTTTTTACTTACCTTTTTATTAGCTTTAAATTTACCAGCTTTATGCTGCGGTGTAATATCTACTTCCGGTCGCTCTGGTGGATTTTTTGTATCATCAACAATTGCTTTATTTACAATTGCTTTGTCCACTTCAACGGAATCTTTCACCTTCACTTTAAAGATAATGCTTCTTTCTTTCATGTCAGTGATATTTTCATACTTCGCACTAACCTTACCAGCTTCTTCTTTCAACTCTACTGGGGCTGGCTTATCACCGTCTGCTTTTAGACTATCTTTCACATACTCTAAACCAGACGGAATTTCATCCTCAATTTTAACCTCTGCCAGTTTTCCATCTTTCACCGTATTATTAAATGAAATGCGGTATTCGATTTCTTCCCCTAGCTTCGGTTTATGATTATTCACCTTTTTATGAGCAGCAATTTTACCGTCTTTATGTTGCGGTGTAATTTTTGCGGTTGGTTCAATTATAGGATGGTTCGGATCATCCACATGAATAATCGCTTTATTTGTAATGTCCTTCCCTATTGTAACCGAGTCTTTCACCTTTACTTTAAAGACAATACTTCTTTCTTTTGTATCCGCAATTTCTAGATACTTTGCCATTACCTTGCCGTTTTCAAATTTCAATTCTACCGGACTAGGCTTAGATCCTTCTGCTTGTAAACTGTTCTCTACATACTCTAATCCAGCTGGAATTTCATCTTCTATCTTCACCTCTGCTAGCTTTCCATCTTTCACCGTATTATTAAAAATAATTCGATATTCGATTTCCTCACCTAACTTCGGTTCATGGTTACTTACTTCTTTTCTTGTCTCAATTTTCCCATCTTTATATTGTGGTGTAATCGGTACATAAGGCTCTTCTGGCAGATTCTTTGTATCATCTACAATTGCCTCATTTACGATTTCTTCTCCCACTTTTGCGCTTTCTTTTACCTTCGCTTTAAAGACAATGGTTCTTTCCTCTGTATCTGTAATAGCTGGATATTTTGCCATTATCTTATTATTTTTCACATGTAGCTCTGCTGGTTTCGGTTTAGACCCTTCTGCCGTGATACTGCCTTCCACATACTCTAAACCATTTGGTAATGCATCCTTTATATTTACCTCTGCTAGTTTTCCGTTTTCTACCGTATTTTTAAAACTAATTCGGTATTCTACTTCTTCTCCTAGTTTCGGTTTATGATTATTGGCCACTTTCTGCGCAGCAATTTTACCATCTTTATATTGCGGAGTAATTTCCACATAAGGCTCTTCTGGCTCATTTTTTGTATCTACTACGATTGCTTTATTAACAATCTCCTTGCCTATTTCTGCCTCTTCTTTTACTTTCACTTTAAAGATAATACTTCTTTCTTTTGTATCCGTAATTTCTAGATACTTTGCCATTACCTTACCGTTTTCAAATTTCAATTCTACCGGACTAGGTTTAGATCCTTCTGCTTGTAAACTGTTCTCTACATACTCTAATCCAGCTGGAATTTCATCTTCTACTTTAACCTCTACTAGTTTTCCGTTTTCTACCGTATTTTTAAAACTAATTCGGTATTCTATTTCTTCTCCTAATTTCGGTTTTTTATTGTTTACAAATTTCTCTGCTTTAAGCTTACCGTCTTTATATTCTGGCGTAATTGTTACTTCTGAAGTTGTTGGATCTTTTGTATCATCAACAACTACTTTATTGACAATACCTTCACCAACTTTAAATTCTTCTTTTACTTTCGCTTTAAAGACGATACTTCTTTCTTCTGTATCCGTAATTTCTGGATATTTTGCGATTACTTTTCCATCTTTCACTTTCAGTTCTACCGGATCTGGCTTAGAACCTTCTGCTTTTACACTATCTTTCACATACTCTAATCCATTTGGTAAATCGTCTTCTATTTTCACCTCTGCTAGCTTTCCGTTTTCTACCGTATTTTTAAAGCTAATTCGGTATTCCACTTCTTCTCCTAACTTCGGCGTTTCATTATTTACCGTTTTCTTCGCTTCCACTTTTCCGTCTTTATGCTGCGGAGTAATTTCTGCCGTCGGTGTTTCTGGCGGATTTTTCGTATCATCAATAATTGCTTTATTGACGATTTTTTTACCGACTTTCACTTCATCNTTTACTTTCACTTTAAAAGTGATACTTCTTTCTTCTATATCCGTAATCTCTGAATACTTCGCCATTACCTTACCATTTTCCACTTTCAATTCTACTGGATCTGGCTTAGAACCTTCTGCTTTTACACTATTTTCTACATACTCTAAACCTTCTGGTAAAGTATCTTCTATTTTCACCTCTGCTAGTTTTCCGTCTTCTACCGTATTTTTAAAGCTAATTCGGTATTCTACTTCTTCTCCTAACTTCGGCGTTTCATTATTTACCGTCTTCTTCGCTTTGATTTTTCCGTCTTTATGTTGTGGAATAATTTCTGCTGTCGGTGTTTCTGGCGGATTTTTCGTATCGCTCACAATCGCTTCATTAACAATTGAATCGCTCACTTTACCTTTTACTTTCACTTTAAAGGTAATACTTCTCTCTTTTGTATCTGTAATCTCAGGATACTTTGCCATTACCTTACCGTTTTCAAATTTCAATTCCACTGGATCTGGCTTAGAACCTTCTGCTTTTAAACTATCTTTCACATACTCTAATCCATTTGGTAAATCATCTTCTATTTTTACCTCTGTTAGCTTTCCATGTTCTACCGTATTTTTAAAGCTGATTCGGTATTCCACTTCTTCTCCTAACTTCGGCGTTTCATTATTTACCGTCTTTTTCGCTTCAAGTTTTCCATCTTGATACTGAGGAATAATTTCCGCTGTCGGATTAACTGGCTTGTTTTGCGAATCATCAATAGTTGCTTTATTAATGATTTTTTTACCGACTTTTACTTCTTCTTTTACTTTCACTTTAAAAATGATACTTCTTTCTTCTGTATCCATAATTTCTGGATATTTTGCTATTACCTTACCATTTTCAAATTTCAGCTCTACTGAATCTGTTCCGGCACCTTCTGCTTTCAAACTATTTTCTACATACTCTAAACCTTCTGGTAAAGTATCCTCTATTGTCACGTCTGTTAGCTTTCCGTTCTTTACCGTATTTTTCATACTAATTCGGTATTCTACTTCTTCTCCTAACTTAGGTGTTTCATTATTTACGCTTTTCTTCGCTTTAATTTTTCCATCTTTGTGTAATGGTGTAATTTTTGCTTCTGGTTCTTTCGGATGTTTCATATCATCAACAATTGCCTTATTGATGATTTCCTTACCCACTTCCGCTTCTTCCTTCACCTTTACCTTAAAGACAATACTTCTTTCTTTCGTATCCGTAATATTTTCGTATTCAGCAATAACTTTTCCATCTTTCACACTTAACTTTAATGGAGCTGGTTTATCACCTTCAGCCTTTTCACTGCCTTTTACATACTCTAAACCGTTAGGAATTGTATCCTCTATTATTACCTTTTCTAGTTTTCCGTTTTCTACCGTATTCTTAAAGCTAATTCGGTATTCTATTTCTTCTCCTAGTTTTGGTGATGGATTATCTACTGTCTTCTTCGAATCAATTATTCCATCCTTATGTTGCGAAGTAATTCTTTCCTCCGGCTCAATCGGTGGATTTTTCGTATCATCAACAATTGCTTTATTGACAATCTCTTTATCTACTCTTACTTCTTCCTTTACCTTTACTTTAAAGACGATACTTCTTTCTTTCATATCCATAATATCGATATACTTAGCTTTGACTACCCCATTTTCAACAGCTAATTCTACTGGTCCAGGTGCTTCTCCTTCAGCCTTGATGCTATTTTCTACATATTCAAGACCTTTTGGAATTGTATCTTCCACTCGCACCTCTTCTAGTTTTCCGTTCTCAACCGTATTATGAAAACTAATGCGGTACTCGATTTCTTCGCCTAGCTTCGGTTTCTTATTATTAACTACCTTTGTAGCAGCAACTTCACCTTTTTTACTTTGCGGTGTAATAACAACCTTCGATTCAACAGGCTCATTTTTCGGATCTTTTGCAATTGCTTTATTTACAATTGCCTCCCCTACTTTTGCCGAATCTTTTACTTTCACTTTAAAGACAATACTTCTTTTTTCTGTATCCGTAATTTCTGGATACTTTGCCATTACTTTGCCGTCTTCCACTTTTAGTTCTACTGGCTCTGGTTTTATACCTTCTGCTTTCAAACTATCTTTCACGTATTCAACACCTTTAGGTAGTGTATCTTCTACTAGCACCGTTTCTAGTTTTCCGTTTTCTACCGTATTATAAAATGTAATTCGGTATTCCACTTCTTCTCCTAGTTTTGGTGTTTGATTCGTTACGTTTTTTTCTACATCCACTTTACCGTATTTATAATCCGGCGTAATCTTTTCTTCTGGATGCTCAGACTGTCCATTTGGCTCACTCACAACCGCTTTATTAACGATCGTTTCTCCCGCTTTTGCCTCTTCTTTTACTTTCACTTTAAAGGCAATGCTTCGCTCTTTTGTATCCGTAATCTCTGGATATTTTGCGATTACCTTACCATTTTCTACTTTTAACTCTACTGGATTTGGTTCAGTACCTTCAGCTCTCTCACTGCCTTGAACAAATTCTAAGTTAGCTGGAATTTCATCTTCTATTGTAACTGCATCTAGTTTTCCGTTTTCCACCGTATTTTTAAAGCTAATTTGATATTCAAATTCTTCTCCTAGCTTCGGCTTCTTATTTGTCGCTTTTTTCTTTGCGACAATTTTACCAGCCTTATGCTGTGGTGTAATCTTCTCTTCTAGATTCTTTGGTGGATTTGTTTTATCACTAACGGTTGCTTTATTAACAATTTCTTCACCAATTTTTGCAGTTTCTTTTACTTTTGTTTTAAAGACGATACTTCTTTCTTCCATATCCATAATTTCTGGATACTTTGCCATTACTTTGCCATTTTCAAACTTCAGCTCTACTGGCTCTGGTTTTGCACCTTCTGCTTTCAAACTATCTTTTACGTATTCAAGACTACTTGGTAATTCGTCTTCAATCGTCAATACATCTAGACGTCCATCTTTTACCGTATTTTTAAAGGTAATACGATACTCTACTTCATCACCTAACTTCGGTGTTTTATTAGATGCTATTTTTTTAGCTTCTATTTCTCCAGGGATCTCTTTTGGAGTCGTAACCGTAATATCTGCATCGTCCTCAGTTTCATACTTTATCTCGGCACTATCTTGTCCCTTTACAACAACGATATTTTTTACTGTTGTATCTGATTGTACAGAATGTTTCACTTTTACTTTGAATGTAATAACGGCACTTTCCCCCGGCTTTAAAACACCGCCGTCTTTAGCATTAGCACCTTCACCAACACGGAAATCAATTTGATTATTTACAAACTCCGCTTCATCATCGCTTGCATCATCTGTTTTATTTCCTTTATTACTTCCAGAAATATATTGTATAGATCCCGGAACATACTCTAAACGATCATCTAATTTATCAAAACCTTTTACATTCGATACCGGCGCTTGATTATTTTTCGTATCATTTTTCACTTCAATTTGATACGTAAACTCTTCACCGGCTTTAATTTCCTTAACTTCTTTACCGGTACTATCTAATGCCTTTTTATCAACTTGTAAGTTTGGAGCATTATGTTCTGTAACAAATGTGGCGTTATTTAATACGTAAATATCACCAGTACCACCATATGCTCTAAAACGCATTTTCCCTTCTTTCAAACCATTCTTTACTTGAGTCGGTCCTTCAAGATGATACGTATGAATGTCAGTACTGAATGAATTTGTCCAAGCTGGTTTATATCCTGGATATTTTTTTGTAACAAACTCGTTAGTGCCATCTACTTGTACTTCTGTCATAGATGAGTCATTAACATCATTATCTTTACCTTTAATATTTTTAAACTTTTGATACCCTAACCCAAAATCATATTCTCCATAATCATAGGCATATCCATCATTATCAGCTGGATCACCTTGCGATGAAAAATAACTAAATTTTGCTTTAAAAGCACCTTCTTTTGGTGTGTTTATTTTATTAACACTAATATCCGTCCAAGCTGTACTTTTTTGAGAAACTAACCCTTCCCAAATTTTCATATCTTTTACTGTTTCTTTATAGTTTTCATAAACTAATATAAGGTTCCAGTTACCCCAGTAATAGCCGCCACCTGTTACATCTTTAATTTGTGGCACATTCGCAACTGTCAACGTTTGAGAAATACCTTGCTGTGCAATTACATTTGTTACATCTGCATACGCAACATATCCTGCACCACTACCTGAGTAATTAGAAATATAGGGTAGATAATCAGCTTTTCGTATGCTATCAGCACGTACCTCTGCATATTCTTTATTTCCCATTTTCATTTTGACTGGTTGTCGTACATCATTATCACTAACTCTTTGATTAACATTTGTACTAGTTACAGTTCCCATTGCAGCTGTCCAAAACAAATACGCCTTTTTCACTTTACTTCCAGCAGGAATGTTAGGAAATGCACCTGTTGACGAATTAAAAGTACTATCATCGTTATCAACGTCCACAGTCATTTTATTCGTTTTATAACCCATACTTTGTCTGCCATAATGATCAGTTGTCAAACCAAGGGTCACATTACCAGTCTGTACTAAATTACCAGGAGCAATTGTAGAATACAGCGGGTCTCCAAATCCTTGTTTATCTCCTGTTTGGATTTGAACCTTCGAAGCATTTTCTGATGCAGCTTGTACTTCTGCATCCTTCTGCTTTATTGTTAGAGGTGATTGCTTTTCCTCTTTTTCTAGTTGCTTTTCAGCTTCAGGTTGTTTTACCTTCTCTATTTCTGTTTTTTGTGTAGATATATTTTTATCTTCTACAGATACTTTTAATTTTCCATCCACTTCTTTAGTTTTTGAATCAGTTGTTGATCCGATAGCTTTCTTACTACTGTCAGCCTCATCATCGGTATTAGCTTCTAACTTCTCTTCAGAAGGAAGCCCTTCAACATCTACAGACATGTTTCCTATTTGCAGTTGATCCTTTTGCACACTAATTTTTTGCTTATACTCTTTATTAAAATGTTGCGCACGACGAGCTTTTATTAATACATTCATTTTTTCATGTGATTTTAAATCTTGAATTTTAAGATTAGAAGAAAGAACCTTTCCTCCATTATCTTTTTCCTCTACATAGAAATCCGCTACCTTATTTTCAAGTAACTTCTCTCCGTTTACTTTCACAGATTGCGAAAGAAACTCAATTCCATTGTCATTATTTTGATTAATTACTAATTCTCGGATTGGTGTATCTCCCGTATTTTCAATCTTATATTGAAATACGTGCTCCCTCTCCGCTACTTCTCCCTTATACATTTCAGCATTCACTTGCTCTGCCTTAATTTTCACATCATTTCCTTGTAACTCATCCCAGCTTTTTTTATTTATCTCTGTAGCAAAAGCACTGGGCGAAGGCAATATGATGGATAGAAGAAGTGTGATCATTGTTACGACATTAAAACACTTCAATACTTGTTTCATATTTTCTACCTTTCTCCTTTCTATATACTTGCTATCCGTCTACTTAATTTCAGTAATCCTTTCATTTAGTAGCCGAATACATAGCAATATATATCCACTCGCAACAATCCGACCTACGAAAATGTATCGTTGAAATCCCAATGTCAACAATATAAATCCCATAGAATATTACTATTTTAATTTATCAAAAATAGCATATATATCGGACACTTATACAAACCTTTACCATATTTTTAATATAGTAAAAACACCGTGCTGTATAGGTTTATATAACAGTTAAAGGATACTTAAAAATTTTAACATACTCATTATCCTATTTATACATACAATAGAAATTTTACCATTTTTTAGTTATTTTCAGTTTGTTTTTTATGATTGAAATTTTCTAAAAATAACAACCGTTACATGTAAAAATATGTTATATTAAACAAGAACAAATGTTCTTATTTAAAAGGAGGAATTTTTTATGCTACACGAACCCATTATCGTAAAAAAAGAAGCTTTCCACGCAATCGGCGTTTCGGTTACAACGACTAATGAAAAAGAGGCATCTACTGAAGGAAACATTCCACAACTTTGGAACCGATACTTTCAAGAACAAATGATGCATCACATCCCAAATCAACAAACGAAAGAAACATTTGCTTTCTATTCCAACTACGAGTCAGATGAAACTGGTACATATACATTTACAATCGGTATGCCAGTTTCTTCACTAAAAGACGTTCCTGAAAATATGACAACTTTAACAATACCTACCGCTACATATGCGGTATTTACAACAAGAAAGGGACCAGTTGCTGAAGTCGTTTGTGAAGCTTGGGAATATATTTGGCAATGGTCGAAAGAAAATAAACGTGCCTTCACAACAGACTTTGAGCTTTACGACGAAAGAGCATTAGACCCAAATCAGGCACAACTGGATATTTATATTGCGTTAGCCTAAAAAAAGATGCCCATTCGGCATCTTTTTTTGTCGTTAAATAGCTACTGGGCAAATCCATTATTATTGTCTACAATGAGAAAGTGCAGTATAGAAATATTAGAAACTGTATAAAGTGAAACTATACTCAGCTGTGGGTATCTCCCATTGAGTATTAGCCCTTACCAATTGGGCGTTTACTGGTTTTTTAGTTTAAATTTGTCACATAGAAAGGAAGCAATATGGAGGAACTAAAACAAAATAAAACTGCTTTAGAAGGAAGCGGAAAACCGTTATTAAAAAATACGAATTTCCTTTTTCTTTGGGCAGCTACTCTTTTTTCAAGCTTTGCTTTAGCCTTTTTTACTTTTTCACAAACGTGGTACATAGCAAAAACATTAAACCTTGAAGCTTCACTCGGTGTTGTTTTCGTAGCCCTTAGTGTTCCAAGGCTTATTTTTATGATTGTCGGCGGCGCTGTAGCTGATAAATTCCCGAAAAAAAACATTATGTTTTACTCCAATATCATTCGAGCGATTCTTGTCGCAACCATTCTCACATGGTTCATTGTCGGTGATGTAACGCTATATACATTTGCTTTATTCGCTTTATTCTTTGGACTTGCTGATGCTTTCTTCTGGTCAGCAGATGGATCTATCTTACCGGAATTGGTAGAAAAAAGCCGATTAACACAAGCGAATTCACTTACACAAATGACGAACCAAGCATCGGTCATCTTAGGCCCTGTACTTGGCGGAATTCTCATTAAATTTACGAATTATGAGACAATATTTTCCATTACGATTTTATTACTGATTGTCGCGGCCATACTCGTTCAAAAAATACAATTTACGATGCCAGAACAAAAAGATACAGATAAAGGTATGTTCACTTCCATTAAAGAAGGAATCTTATATGTAAAGGAATCGCCATTCCTTTCAACTTTCCTTATTTGTAGCGCTTTTTTAAACTTATTTTTAATCGGCCCGATGCAAGTTGGTTTCCCGCTTTTTGTTAAAAATGTGCTGCATGGTGATTCGCTCCAGTTTAGTTACTTAGAAGCATCTGTAGGCGGCGGAATGGCAATCGGTGCTGTCATTGTCGGTTTAAGAAATATTAATCGTAGACGCGGTCTATTTTGTATTATCATGATGCTATTGTCTGGTGTCTTCTTCTTAGCCATCAACTTTAGTACCGTACTTTGGCAAGCACTATTAGCCGGCATGTTTTACGGTATTACAATCGCAATGGCTATCGTTCCGCTTATGGCGATGATTCAATCGACAGTAAAAGAAGAAATGATGGGGCGCGTAATGAGTTTACTTATGCTATCATCAATGGGCTTTATCCCGCTCTCTTATGCATTCACATCCATTGCACTTGCAATAGGAATTCCAATCGTAACCGTTATGAAAAGTGGTGCAATAGCTGTTATTGTCTTCGTACTATTTGTAGCGATTCGTGTTCCAGTTGTAAGGAAGTTCGATTAGCTAATTAGAGTCATGTATTATACACATGGCTCTTTTTTGAATGGATCAAATAGTGTTATTCCCTTACTTCTCCTTAATGCTGCTCCCCATTCTAATCCAACCTCTAAAAATAGATCCCGCACTGTACTATATAAAAGAGCCTTCACATTTTTACGGATTTCTCCGTATTTATAAGCTCTCACAACACTCTTTACTCGCCAAATGAAATTTCCGTACACTTCTTCATCAGCTAATATTTGCTCCAGTAAAACACCTTGTTCTAGTAACCCGCTCTTTTTATATGCAAGCTCGACCTTACTCCAAAATATATTAATTTTCTTCGGATTACTCGTCATCGGCACCAGTGCGTATATAAAAGGCTTCGGTATATCATGACGGCAATACGTCTCATCAAGCTCGTACGTTCCTTTTCTTTTCTCTTTTATTTGTGGAATGTTTTTAGAAAGAATTGTTTCCCCAGCGCTTTTTTGCTCATTTTTACTACAGCCAGTTGCATTATCCTCACTTTTACAAGCGGACATTTTCATACGGTCATCCATGCGGTCAATCGCAGATATAAGAAATACATATAGGTTCGCACTATAACCGCCGCGCTTATGTCTCTCTTTTGTTGCAACACGCTTTATAATTCCTAGTTCCTCTAACTTTGCAATTGACCGGCGTACTGTACGAATACTCTTTCCAACATTCGTCGCAATCGTCTCCATTAATGGACAAGCGACCCCTACTGTTTTTTGTTTCTCATTTACCGCATATTTTCCTAAAAAATGAATGATGGTAGCATCCGTTTTATTTAATTGAAATCGATAATATTTCAAAACTTGCTTTTGATATGTATTAAACTCTTCTTTACTTCGAAATTCACTGTATGGTTTCATTAAGTTATATAAACTTCCCATTTTTATCACCTCACTTATAAATAAGAGGCAGGAAGAGAAATTGGCGTGACATTAAATATTTTTTATTGGAGATGAAAATATGATCGTAATTAGCGCTTGTTTAGGTGGGATTGCTTGCCGGTATGATGGAAATGACAATCTCTTTTCAAAAATAGAGGAGCTTCTGCAACAAGAAGATACAGTCCTCATTTGTCCTGAAGTATTAGGGGGATTACCAACACCTCGTCCCTCAGCCGAAATTATTGGCGGGAATGGCGATGACGTTTTAGACGGAAAAGCAAAGGTAATGACAAAAGATGGTGAAGATGTCACAGCAGCTTTCGTAAACGGTGCTTATAAAGCATTAGAACAAATCAAAAATTTACACCCAGAATATATTATTTTAAAAGAACGCAGTCCATCTTGTGGTAGTTCTACGATTTATACTGGAGAATTTAACGGTAATAAGCAAACTGGTTTCGGAGTGACAACTGCTTTATTTAAAAGACACGGATTTACAGTCATTTCAGAAGAAGAATTTGAAAACAAAAAAAGGAATTGACCCTGTTCGTCAATTCCTTTTTATCTGTCTTATTTCACACTTAGTTTTTCTTTCACTTTCGCTGGAAGCTCGTCTTTTTTCACTTCTTCCCAAGCTGTTACACCTTTTTTATCTGAGTGGTATACGCGTAAGAATGCATCTTTACGTAAGTTTTTTTGAGCTGTGAATTCTAATTCTTTCTCTTTACCATCTTTATCAAAGCCAGTCAGCTTATATTCGTAATCTTTATACGGCTCACCGTTATCAGCTTTACCATTATATTCTTTTCCATCTACTGTAATTTGAACGTAATACTCGTCTTTACCCATACGATTTAAATCACAGCCAACTAATAGGCTTGCAAATACAACTAAAATACTAAAAAGTGCAATATATCTTTTCATTTCCTTCACCTCATGTGTTTTTTCTTATATTCTTATCTTAAAGCCTAAACTTTAAAGAAGAAATTCAAAAACATGACATGAACATTACACTTTTGTAAGATAATAATTATTTCTTCACTTTAGAAATTGTCATTCCATTAAGCTTCTGTATAACGTTTTTGTTTCGCACGCTCATCAGCTACACTACCGCCAATAACGTCTTTCACGCCAATTTCGCCACTTATCACGTAATTTCCTTATACCGTTTATTACGCCTTCTATTATGCCCTCAATTATAATCTCTATTACAAAACATCTTATTAAACTAATAATAGGTTTAATCACGTATCTCCCTATAAATTCAAGAATATCCTCCATCATATTTTCCTCCTTCTTTCAAAAGGAAGCTGCTACTCCTCCGCGTCCTTTTACGTCCAGTTACAATTGCTGCCCTACTGCGGTATATATCAACAAAAATAATACGACAACAACATCCACAATAACGCTATTGAATTTGGAAGAACCTTCGGTAAATACTAATATGTAGTTAACATGGCTAAGAGAATTATTTTTTCACCTATATTCAGAGATGCTCCCAAAAACTTTATAAAATCAAAGACAACTTTACTACAATTCTTCCCGTAACTAATTTATTATCGTGGTAAACCGTTTTCCACTACATCCGTAACAGTTCCATTCGGTTCAAAGATTACACGTAATGATCCTTCTCCACCATAACCAGTATAGTCATATACTGAATATGATTTATATTTCTCAATCACATGTGGCTGTCCAATTGCAGCTTTTACTTGATTCGCGGCCATACCTTTTTTGATTTTCAAATAGTGATTGTAACTTACTGCTACCGAATTGTTATTTACATCTTTATACCACGGTACACGATCGTTTTTTTCTTCATATTCCTTTACAGGCTCTTCACTACGTTTCGTAAATACCTGATTCTCTTTATCTGTATCTGTATCTTTATCTTTATTCTTTATAGCAGTACGTTCAATATTTACAACATAACCATATGTATTTAATTCAACCATAATTTCATATGTACCATCCGTATCTTTTTCAGTATAAAATACGCGTTTTTCATGGTTATTATAATGTTTTATGTTCTCACCACCATAGTCAATCGTATTAAGAATATCCGTATACGTCATACCTTCCTCAATCTTTTGAGATTCATCATGAGAAATATAACGCTTTTGTGATGATGGTGCATCCTCATTTTTAATACTTTCACGTTTGCTCGTAGTCATAAGTGTTTTCTTCTGATCTTTTAGTACTTCACCTTCCGCCTTCGCTGGTTGCTTTGCTCCTACTTTTGTTAATACGTCTGTATCGCTAGAACAAGCTCCCAAAATCGATACTGTAATCAACACCATCCCTACTATAAGTACTTTCTTAAATGACTTCACTCTAATCCCCCCGGTATTTTTAATATCTAGTAATCAACGTATTTTAATTAATACGGAACTATTCAGTTCTATACAATTGGCTATAACCTTCTCCCTTATGCACCTTTTTTGTATAAAGTGAAACTTTAATCAGTGGGGGGGTTCTTCATCCCCACTGATTATTAGTTGAACCAATCGTGCTGCATAAATCTACCTATTAGTAATAACCGATGCATTTACAACTAGTTCGAACATAATTCCCAATCATCTTCGTTACAAATATTAACATTAAATATAACTAATAAATAGTATATTTTTTCTAATTATTTACATTTTATCTACATAATCTTATCTTAAAACGAATAATATGAATCTCGAATTCACAGTATAAATTATATATACTATATATAATAACATTTAAATTAAAATCTAAAGTAACTTTACATGCATTTTCTGTTTTAACACAAAAAGAAAAGACCTTTCTAACGATTTTATTCTATCGCTAAAAAGGTCTTTCTCTATTTCTGCTAAAAACTTAGCACTCTTCTGGCTTACCAGCATTCGATGCTGTACGGAAAGATGATCCACATCCGCATGATGCGATTGCGTTTGGATTGTCGATTGTGAATCCACCGCCAAGCATAGATTGTTTATAGTCAATTTTTACTCCTTTAACAATTGGAGCACTTTCTGTATCGATAACAAATTCAACACCGAAAAACTCAAGAACTGTGTCGTCTTCTTTTGGTTCTACTTCAAATCCTAAGCCGTAAGAAAGACCGCTACATCCGCCGCCGTGGACAGCAAGGCGCACGTACTTCTCTCCATCTTCAGCATCTTTTAACATATCTTTAATTTGAAAAGCTGCTTGTTCTGTTACTTCAATCATGAAATACACCTTCCTTTCTGTTCTTAGTCCATTATACATCTTTACGCTTCTATCTTGTACTCATACACTCCGCGACAAATTACTTCCGCAGGTCCTTTCATCAACACGCTTCCCTCTTCAGTCCACGCAATCATTAAATCGCCGCCAGCTAAATGAACTGTAATTTCCTTACCACGTTCCATCTTTCCATTCAAAATAGCAGCTACAACTGCAGCACACGCCCCTGTTCCGCAAGCTTGCGTTACACCAGATCCACGTTCCCAAACGCGGAAGTTCATCTCTTCATCATTCAAAATTTCGATAAACTCAACATTTACTCGCTCTGGAAACATTTCATGTGTCTCAAGGACGGGTCCAAGTGTTGTAAGAGGTGCTTTTTCTACATCATCAACAAAAATAATCGCATGCGGATTTCCCATTGAAACAGCTGTAAATGCATAACGATGATTATTATATAAGAAGTTTTCACGAATAAATGGTGTTTCATCTTCACCAAGCATCGGTATTTCTGCACGTGTTAGACGCGGTGCCCCCATATCGATTTTCGCTAATGTAACTTTCCCTTCTTCTACTGTTACTTCCGCCGTTACAATGCCAGCTAACGTTTCAATTGTGAAAACTGTTTCTTCTACTAGTTTATGCTCATACGCATATTTCGCTACGCAGCGTAAACCGTTACCACAGCTCTTTCCTTCAGAACCATCATTATTAAACATACGCATTTTCACCGGAGCTACGTCTGAAGGGCAAATTAAAATCATCCCATCTGCTCCAATACCAGTATTAATATTTGAAACCTTTTCCGCCACAAGGGCTAAATCTTCTTCAGGAATTTGCTCTTCAAACATATTTACATATATATAACTATTGCCAAGACCATGCATTTTTGTAAAAGAAAATTGGCTCATTTATATTCACTCCAAAAATAATTTGTTATGTTAAGTATAAAATGCATGCTTTTAGAACACAATATGAATGTCCCCCGTTTCTCATATTTGACAACGTTTGGCGATGAGCCACTCTTACACAATTTGTGTAAGAAAAAAGCCCTTCTAAAAAGGGCCTTTTTTTATTTATCCCACTATTTTCGATTGGGGGAAGGCTAATAATCAGTATTAGCCTTCCCCACGAAATAAAGTTTTATCTAATGAAAAAGGTGCTGCTGATTCGCAACACCTTAAAACATTGGATTTTCATCCAAATACTCATATACATTATTAACAAGCTCTTCTACTGTTGCACCTTGTACAACTTCACCATTTACAAGTGCAAACGGTCCCTCAAAACAAATACCACAATATCCTAAACAACCATACTCCATTACATCTAAATTCGGATCTTTTTCTAATTTTTCTAGAGCTGCTTGCGAACCACTTGCAAGGTTACCTACACAAAATTCAATTAATGGTTTAATCAAAATTCTCCCCCCTGTACTACAAAACAAATTACCTTCTGACTTTATCTATAAGAAGAAAACTAAGCTGTTTCTTGTTGTTTTCGTTACACAGTCTAAACTATTTAGTTACTTCATTACTTCACTTCAAAGTAGATGACTTCTTCTATATAACATGCTACTTCTAATGAAATAGTAACTACAAAGGAAAAACAGTTTACTTTACTTTTCTTCTTATTGTACAACAGAGTATTCATTCATGCATTGTTATTTGTTCACAAATTCGATATAATTTGATTGAGTAAAGTCAAAATATTTTATTAATATAAAATTTTATGATTAGGGGATATTTCAACAGAAAAGGGGTAATCCATCATGAAACACCTCGTAATACTAGGTGGCGGCTACGGTGGAATGAGAATTCTGCAAAGGCTACTTCCAAGCAACCAACTTCCAGATGATGTACAAGTGACATTAATCGACAAAGTACCATACCATTGCTTCAAAACTGAATATTATGCATTAGTTGCGGGTACTATTTCAGAAACGCATATTCGTATACCGTTTCCTGAACACCCACGCCTCAATATTCAATACGGCACAGTAACAAATATTGACCTCGAAGAAAAAGCTGTTCATCTCGATGGCGGCGAAGCGATCCAATATGATGATTTAATTATCGGACTTGGCTGTGAAGATAAATATCATAACGTTCCTGGGGCTAGGGAATATACACATAGTCTACAATCAATTGAACAAACACGTAAGACATATGAACAATTAAATAGTCTAGAACCAAATGCAACAGTAGCTGTCGTTGGTGCTGGCTTAAGTGGTGTTGAAGTAGCAAGTGAACTTCGGGAAAGCCGTTCTGATTTAAAAATCTACTTATTTGATCGAAAAGATAGAATTTTATTCCCATATCCAGAGAAATTAAGTAGATACGTAGAAGAATGGTTTGTAAAGCATAAAGTTAACATTATACGAAACTCTAACATTACAAAAGTAGAACCAAATATTGTGTACAACCACGATGAACCACTTGAATGTGATGCAATCGTCTGGACAGCTGGTATTCAAGCAAATGAAGTTGTTCGAAACCTTCCAGTTGAACAAGATGGTAGCGGACGGGTTGTCTTAACTAAATATCATAATATTCCAAATAACGATCATGTTTACGTTGTAGGAGATTGCGCAGCACTTCCACATGCACCATCTGCCCAACTGGCTGAAGGTCAAGGAGAACAAATTGTCCAAATATTATTAAAACGTTGGAATAATGAACCACTCCCGGATGAACTACCTGTTATTAAATTAAAAGGTGTTCTAGGATCTCTTGGTAAGAAGCACGGCTTTGGTTTACTAGCAAACCAACCATTAATGGGACGTGTACCGAGATTATTAAAATCTGGTCTTCTTTGGATGTACAAATATCATAAAGGTTAATACTTTACAGGCTGTCTACTAAGTAGGCAGCCTCTTTTATGAGTTAACATATAATTATCAGACACATCTTTTTCAATATGTATAATGATTTATTTTTCATTTTCATATTAAAAACTATTGATAAAAAGTGTATGCTATTTGTAAGTTGTCTTATTATTTCCTTTAAGACCGAATTCATTCGGTCTTATTTTTTATGTGATAAATACTTTTGTAGGAGGCATTACATTCAACTTATGAACTTATCGAGACTAAACAATCGAATAGAAGCGAAAAAGAAAGAGTTAATCTATCTCGTTGAACAATACGGATTCACTCATGATAAAGTGATTTCTTTCAGCCAAGAATTAGATCGTTTACTTAACTTATTAATAAAACTCAAGATGAAGAAAAAACGTTGTTCGTTATAACCATTTCCCCCTCTTTTTTGATACGATATAACTAGAATCAGAAAGGAGCGATTTATGTTTATATTAAAAGACGTTATATATAAAGATATACTACACATTCCTTATTTACGGATTCAAAAAGAAAAGATTACTTGCATTATCGGTGAAAGCGGAAGCGGAAAAAGTACATTGCTTCGGATGTTAAACGATTTACAATCTCCAACATCCGGTACAATTGAATATAACGGAAAGTTAATTTCTAATTATCCGCCTATTCAATTACGTCGTGACGTAGTTATGCTTGGGCAAACTCCACCTATTTTTGATGGAACCGTTAAAGACAACCTATTAATGGGACTTCGTCTTTCTGAAAAACCATTTCCAAATGATGATGCCCTGCGGAGTGCACTAAAAACCATTAGTTTAGACAAGCAATTAGAAGATAGCGCTTCCTCATTATCCGGCGGTGAAAAACAAAGGCTTGCCTTTGCTCGTATTGTACTTATGGATCCACCTGTCTATTTATTAGATGAACCTACTTCAGCATTAGACAGTGATACAGAACGACGCGTAATGAAACAATTTACTGAACTAGCACGAAAAAAGAAAAAAACAGTTATCTTCATCACACACTCGCAACAACTTCCAGAAGAAATTGCAGACGACATTATTGAAATTAGTAAGGCAAACGGTGCAACTAGAAAGGAAGTGCTCTCTGTTGAAGGGCGTTATTGAACTCCAAATTTGGCAACTTGCGGCTGCCTATATTTTCATTCTTATTTTAATCGGGATTGTGAAATTAAAAGGGATACCTCGCGAAAAACAAATCGCGCTCGCAACATTCCGTATGACCATCCAACTCGTACTTGTTGCATATGTCCTTACATACGTATTTGAAAATAGTAATCCAATTTATACAATTGCTCTCATTACTTCTATTACTACCTTTGCAATTTTTAATATTTATAAACGAGTTAGCATCCCAATGTCTAAAGAATTAAAACGAGTAGCCGCCCTTTCCATGGTCGCCGGATCAATTGGGCCACTTCTACTATTTATCTTTGTTATTATCGGTCATGACCCTTGGTATGCCCCGCAATATATCGTCCCTATTACAGGAATGTTAGTTGGGAATGCCATGACTGGTGTTTCTCTTGGTGCAAATACGTTCTTAAACAATATGAAATCGCAAAGAGGTCAAATTGAAGGTGCACTTATGCTGGGCGCAACACCGAAAGAAGCTGCTGCTCCGCTCATACGCGACGCTTTTGACTCTGCCATTTTACCTACAATCAATTCTATGGTCGGAATGGGGATTATAAGCCTACCAGGCATGATGACAGGACAAATCTTATCTGGTGTATCACCGTTCACAGCTATTCAATATCAAATTGCCATCATACTCGGTATTTCTGGAAGTACTGCCTTTGCTGTCATTATCTTTTTACAGCTTGGATATAAAACGTTCTTTAATAAGCGATGTCAGTTGAAAGAGGTTGACTATAGTGCGCGGTAAATGATACTTCTTGCTCGGTAAATCATGCTCTGTTCATCGTAAATGAAATCATATCGACTTACCGAAAAAAAAATGACAATAAAAAAGAGGAGGCTACCCGCCTCCTCTTTTTTATTACGCCTTCTTAACGAATTGTGATTTTAACTTCATAGCTCCGAAACCGTCGATTTTGCAATCAATATCGTGATCGCCATCAACTAGACGGATACTCTTTACTTTCGTACCGATCTTCACAACTGAAGAAGTTCCTTTTACTTTTAAATCTTTAATAACAGTAACAGCATCGCCGTCTTGAAGAACGTTTCCGTTCGCATCTTTTACAACTTTTGCACCATCATTATTTTCAGCTTCTGCTTCTTGGCCCCACTCATGAGCACACTCAGGACATACGAAAAGAACGCCATCCTCATACGTATATTCTGAATTACATTTTGGACAATTTGGTAAAGTAGCCATAAATTCATTTCCTCCGTTCATTATTTATACGTAAAAATCAAAATTGATGTTTACATCTCGATAAATAAAATTTGTATAGCATTTCTTTATAGTGCCATAGTCTCACGTTATTGACAACCCTACCGTAAATTCTCATTTTTTATTGTATTTTACAAAATTTCAATTCGTATGGTGTTTCCAATAAAAAAAGAAGAACCTTCACAAGGTCCTTCTTTCCAAAATGAACGAGTTTCGCTCTAGAAACTCCAACTATTTTCTTCAATATAAAATTGATACTCTTCTAACTCTTCTTCACTTAACTTCTTATTATTTTCATATATCTCTTGCCACTCGAAATAATCTTCATCGAAATAAACAGCAAATTTAATTTTCACGTTTTTCTTCTCTGTATAATCATAACCAGTAAACTCTACTACGTCATAATCTTTTTCTTTCTTAACAAACTTCCAAGTTGGATTATCAGTCATAATCTCTAAAGTAACCCCTTCATCACTTGAACGAACAACGTTTTTAATATTCGGCTCAGTTGGTAAAAAGGACAGCCCGAACGCAGCTAAACCAAACACAATCCCGACTATAATCTGTAAACCAATCATACCAGCAATACTCACGCCGCCCTTTGATTGTAAGAAATACGCCTTCTCATGATCAGACGCATCTTCTCCCTTACGAAAAACACGAACAGCCTGCTTATAATATAAACGGTTTCCTTGCCATCCAGTAAATATCATCATTCCTAATTGAAGAGCTAAACTAAATGTTACATAAATCCCATCTGGAATATCTATAAAAGGGGGTATAACTATACTAGGTATAGCCAATAACGCAAATATAATAAATAACTTATACATTTTACGATAAGCTAACCAAAAAGTTGGGAAGAAAAAGGCTACCCAATTCCATGTATTCCCTTGTGCAGGATTTTCTACTTTACCCCACTTAAAATCATAATAAGCTGTATTTTTTTGAACAACTTTATGTAATTCTTGCTGAGAAATTGTTTCTTGTAAAACCGTGTCCTTCACGTACATCATCCTTTTCTTATTTCTATATACATTTATTGTATATGGACAAAATGAAGGAATCTAACAAAAAGTACACATATTTCATAAAAGTGAACGGAAATCGAATATATTCCGACAATTATCCGTTTCTTATTTCATTTTACTTTTAAATATATTAAAATACTTATGAATGATATGTTTAATACACTAAGTTAAACTTTATATATATTTAATACTAAAAATGTTTCACATGAAACTATCCATATTTCGTATTATTTTGCTATCATTTTCGATTTGCTGCAAACATCAGTCCTATATAAAAAACTAATAGAAGAAGCAATATAACTTCACATTGCATTTCTACTAGTCATTTATCCCATTTTTATATCCTCTCCTACAACTCCCAAGTAATATTCATTTCTTCAAATGAGTCCTTACATACTTCCAGTCCTCCGTCATCATCCGTTCCAATCATCGCTACTTCTTCTTTAGACAACATAATTTCCTCATTTGGATTTTTGATTTTTCTCTCATACACGAGTTGTAAAAGCTCTATTTGCTCTTCTGTCAGCTCATATTCTTCTTCTAATCTTTCCATTGCTGAGTGCAGATTAAGTAGCGGGATTTCTAATAAGGATCCGCCATGCTCTTCTATCTCTTCAAATGAATCAATTGAATATGCACCGCTCTCCTCAATCCAAAATGCTGCTGTAATGAAAGGCACTGTTTCGCCTTCTACTTCTTCTAATACGTATTGAAGAGCTTCTTCTTTCGCAATGTCTATTACTTCCGAAGGTGCCCCTTCAAAATAATTTGCCGCATCAATCCACTCATCAATTCTTTCACTATTCACATCTTGAAGACATACGATCGTATAATCCGGATGAAACGTAATTGTTCCTCTTCCGCCTTGACTATCTTGCATACTATAGTTACATCCATCCCATGAATTCTCATGTGAGAAATCAGGAGCATGTGCTGCAAAAATTGCATCTGCAATCGACTTTAAGATGCAACCTTTCCATAGTTGTTCTTTACTTATATGTAATTTATATTTACTCATCAACTTCCCCCATACACATATTTTTTCTATTATCTTTCCTCTACATAATACTTGTAAAGCCTTTTCTACCTAATACCAAATACGAAAGACGCCCTTTTCAAAAGGCATCTTTTTACAGTTGAAAATTTACTAATATAAAAAATGCGTTATTTAATAAATGAATCCCCCATGGGACGAGTAAATTATTTGTTTTCTTATACGTATAAGCTAAACATATACCGCCACCAAAAATATATAAAACGCTCCCTACTGTAAGGTGATGCCCTAAAGTAAATATAGAAGCACTTATAACGGCACTACTAAGTATAGAGAAGCGCTGAGATAATTTCGTGAAAAATATCCCACGAAATAAAAGTTCTTCCCAAATCGGTGCAAAAATCGTGAGTACAACTACGTATAAAATGATTTCATTTTTAGTAGGCTCTATTACTATATTAGGTTCATCCACACGAAGCCCATGTGGTAAAACTAAATTTAATATTGCAAGATATATAAGCAGTACGATCATCGTCATTACTATCGTTACATAATGTTTAAAATTATTGAACTGTATTGATTTTACTAACTGTACACAGTGATTTCTTGCTGGTGAATATATAAAAATAATAGTAAGAAATGTTAAAGGCGGAATAAGATGATCTACATACCATGGATATAAGGAAGAGTCATATATAATGTTTAAAAAACCAATTCCATACATTACTCCAAAATAATTATTATCATGCTAATTACTTCGCGCATACTCATTACTACATTCTTTTTTTCATATGTAGCTAATTCTGTATTCATCTTATCCCCTCCAGTATAATTAAACCTTTTAAACCATTATATACCATTTCCAACACAAAAACCGACGATACAATTTACTGTATCATCGGTTTTTTCCCTACCATTTCTCTTTACATGTTTCAATTAAATGCAGTAAGTACCTCTTCGTCATATCTGCCCTTCTCCACCTTGAGAGCATTCGCTTTTCTTTTGGATTGTGCCGTATTCGCTCTACTTCTTTTAATAAAAGCTCCCATTCTTCCGCTGAACGTTCTGACAAGTATTGCAATCCTCTATCTTTTGAAACGATTGTTTTATAATCTAGTGTATATAAAATACGTCCCATCGTAACGACAGCTGATTCTACCCACTCTTCTATAAAAAATAAATATGGCTTCTTCGCCTTTTCACTCCAGTACTGTTCTACGTTATATTTCATCGTATTTACTACATCACTCCATTGTATTTGCAGCGGAAGATCCTCTGCTTCTTTTCCGGTAACTGTAATGCCTTGATTTTTCAACGTCCACCATGTGACCGCATTAATGTCCCAATGACCAACATTAGCTTTACCATCTGCACAATACACATACTCGTTTATTTCATCATTGTATTTCCCTAAATCAACAAGCGGAATATACATACCATCCATTCTTTTCCCTAACACACCACCACTAAGTTTCTTATGAAGTTCTACCAGCTGCTGTTTTTCAGCTTCATTCACGGAATCATTTATCACTGTAACAAAATCAACATCGCTCGTTTCCTTATGAAATGCGCCTAGTGTGATGGACCCGTAAATATATACGCCGACTATTTTTTCATCTAAAAAAATTTCTTTTAATTCTACTGTGTACTGCTCCATTAACTGTCGTACTTCCGTTGGTAACGCATGCTTCACTCCATTTTTCACATCTATCCCTCCAATAAAAAAGAGCCTTTGCAAATTCGCAAAGGCTTCCTGCTTTATAAATATTTCTCGATTTCTTCGTAAACATCCTTCAAACGAGGATTTCCTTCTCCAACAATTTCTCCATTTACAAGAACGACCGGATAAAATAGATCTTCCTCCACTACACGCTCAGCGAATGCTCTCTTATCTTCATCTTCTTGTTCTTCTTGAAAATCAATATACTCGAAATTAAATTTATTTTCTTGTCCTTCATATTTACGACCAATCGCCGCTTGTAACCACTCAAACGTTTCTGTTGAAGATGGCATTCCAACGCAGCTCGCACAAATTACTTTCGTCCCATACACTTGCACATTAACCATTTCTTCTCCCCCACTTCTTGTTTCAACAGTATATTCAGATGTCTTATTACATAAGCACATCATTTTACAAACTTATTCCATACCCCTATACTGAAAAAACACGTTGTAAACATGATAAAAAATTTCAACATTAAAACAAGAACAGAAAAAATAGATTTTCCCCTCTATCTTGATTATAATAAAACTGATGAAAGGAGTCGATAAAAATGGAAAACCCACATATGCAAGAACAAGTACTAGAAGTATTAGATAAATTACGTCCATTCTTACTTCGCGATGGCGGAGACGTTGAATTAGTAGACATTGAAGAAGGTATCGTAAAATTACGCCTTATGGGTGCATGCGGAAGCTGCCCAAGTTCTACAATCACACTAAAAGCTGGTATCGAACGCGCATTACTTGAAGAAGTACCAGGCGTTATTGAAGTAGAACAAGTATTTTAATTAAAAGCAGAAGCGGCTCGTTCAGAACAGGAGGTCATTGGAGCTCCTGACGAAGAGGCGCTTTTGGCCTCGCAGGAAGGTGCGAAATGGCCGACTGTTTTAGCCGCTGGAGCTGGATAACTAAAAGCAGAAGCGGCTCGTTCAAAATGTGAGGAGGATGGAGCTTCTGACATAGAGGCGCTTTTGGCCTCGGCGGAAGAAGCGAAGCCACCGAACATTTTAGCCGCTGGAGCTGGATAACTAAAAGCGGAAGCGGCTCGTTCAGAATCGCCTTCTAAAAGGAGACCAAATTTGGTCTCCTTTTTTTATTCAAATTACATTTATCCGTTAACATCATAAAACAAAATTGGAAATCCTTCTCAAAAAATGCGATAATTAATAATATAGAATCGTTCACACATATATAGAAAAAAACATAGGGGGACGACACATGCCAAGAATGGGGAACACTTTTTTAACAATTCAAGAACTAGAAAAGAAAAAAGAGTATTTATTAGACCTTTCATCTGTTATACCAACATGGAATGCGAGCTACCAATTTTTATTTAAAGAAATCCAGCAAGAATTATTGGATAAAGTAAATGAAAAGCTCGAAAAGCATCAATTCGTTTTAAATATATGTACAGATCAGCAGGTAGGGGCATAATGTATTACATAAAATTGTGGTATATAAAAAAGAGACCTCACTCGGTCTCTTTTTTATATTTTTAAGATAACCAATCTAATTTTCTAATCCCAAGCTTATCTACTGGTAAACGAAGTGAGCCATAAAAGTGCTTCATAAATTGCTCTGAGCGGTTCACATCGTGTAAAATGGCTTCTAAGCGATCTCTATATATGCTTTTTTGTTCTTCGTTTCCAGTTTGGTAATATCGTTCGACCGTTTCAAAATAGTGAAGCGGGAACAGGAGCCTTGCAAATAATAAGCGCCAACCAAATGAGGACAGCGAGTAATTCCGTTCATAATCTGTAACAAATTGAACGATTGTTTGATCCCAGTCTTTCTTTTTTTCAATCATCATATAGCGAATCCATTCTGCTATATCTCGAGTTGGGTGATCATACACCCAATCAAAAGGGAGTTTGAGACGCTTCGTTTGATGCCATAATAAAGGTGTAAATCGTTCTTGGCAAATTGTTGCTGCATCAGTCAGTTGGGGCGTATCATCCATCTCTGTATCGACAACATATTGAATTGCATTTTCTGCAACTCCTAAGTAATACGGGAAGGATTCAATAAACAATTGATCGAATACGTCTGTAGGGTGGTTCATCACTTGTGATTGCCAAAACTTTTCTAATTGATCGAGCCTTTTTTCCCATAACGCTTTCCATTCACCAATGCGGCTTAATTGCTCGATCTCTTCTGGAAAAAAAGCACCTCGTTTATGGAATATAGAAAGCTCACTTCCTAATGATGTAGCATGTCGTTCTAATGCACGCATACCTTTTAATAAGCAGTAATTTTGTTCTTCTATCTCACTTACATAGTAGCCGTGTATAGTCGGAACGAAAGTCGCTACAGTTATATCCCCTTGCTGGTTCATATAGTCACTGAGCTTTTTCATCTCTACAAGTACTTCTTCCTCCATGTCTCCAATTGGAACAAGTACATAAATTTTGTTGCGAATCCAAAAGCTTTTATAGGGGCCAAGGGGGATTAATTCTTTAACATGCATGTGATAATGCTCATAAATATGATGAATCATCGCAGTCGCCACCTATGGTTTTTCTTTATATATATGAGCTTGTGCTCGCCTTTCATTCCTATGCACATGATAAAGCAACGAAACGTATACAAATACTAAAAAGAAAAAAAGGTGATAAACATGAAAGAATCAAATCAACTACAAGAAAGAGCATTACAACTATTACAAGAGCGCGGTGTAACAATTGACGATATTGCTGAGCTTGTTCATTTTCTTCAAAAAAAATATCATCCAAATTTAGAGATGTCAGAATGCCGTTACAATGTAGAACGTGTACTATCAAAACGTGAAGTACAAAACGCACTGATTACTGGTATCGAGCTTGATGTCCTTGCTGAAAAGGGAATGCTAAGTGAGCCGTTACAAGATATTGTAAAACGTGATGAAGGCTTATACGGAATTGATGAAGTTATCGCACTTTCTATCGTGAATGTGTATGGCTCTATCGGTTTCACGAACTTTGGATATATTGATAAATTAAAACCTGGTATTTTAGAATACTTAAATGATAAATCAACTGGAAAGGTGCATACATTCCTTGATGATATCGTCGGCGGAATCGCTGCCGCTGCGTCAAGCCGTTTAGCGCACCGAGCTGAGCACTCAGAATAATAATGTTTTCTAGGCCGTCAGTTTCATGCTGACGGCCTTTCGTATTCCATCAGCATAAATTCTCTTCCGCGACTCAAAAAAATAGTCCCTTGTCTAAATCCGATATTTTTATATAACGTAATTGCTCTTGTATTAAATGTCGCTACGCTTAATCGAAACATTTTTGCATTAAACTCTTTCGTGGCGAACGCTATTCCAGCTTGGAAGAATTCTTTCCCCATTCCTTTCCCAGTTAACGCCGGCTTCATGCCAAGTCCGATATCAATCAAATCTTCTCCACCATATAAATTAGCATCTCTTCCACCTGGTACTTGTGCATTTGCTCCAAAACAAAAATAACCGATGAACTCTCCTTGACCGTCACAACAGCCATAATACATTCCATCTAATAGCTCTTCCATTACTTCTTTCTCGCCTGAAAAACTATATAAATTATATGGTTCCTCGTACGCCCACGTATTTATCTCCATCGCTTCTTCTTTTGTTAACACATGTATATCCAATCTTCTCACTCCTTATCAAATATTCTATATATTTACTCATTCATTTTTCACATTAAATTTCCCTCTAATTGCAATATGCAGAATTACATACGCACAGCCATTAAACAAGTGGTACAATTTATTTGAATCGCTGTTGCTACACTTCTTGATTAGAGAAAAGGCGTTAACACGGAAATTAGCGTCTTATCAACCTCAAGCAATTGGCACATTTTGTCATCTTAAAAGACACTCCAACGAGTGTCTTTTTTTCTATATCCAACAAGGACTTACTCATTTCAAAGTATAAATACATAAAATAATGTAAATCATTACACGCATGAATCACTTTCTAAAAATTATAAAGTAGATTCAAAATAAAAAAGCACTCTTAACTAGAGTGCTTTTTACTTTCAAGCAAGGAGGCTACATATATGGATAGTACTCTCGTATTTAACTTCGGCATTGGTATTGTCATTATTTTATTTGTCTTTTTTGTACTTTGTATGAGCGGGGTATAAAAAGGCGATTTTCGGGCGTCTTTTTATACATACATATGTATTACTTGACTTCTACAAAAGCAGTAACCATAATAGTTACAGATATACAAATAACTATTCACATATCCACAAATAGGAGGAAGAACAATGAAACATGTAATCGTTTATGCACACCCAAATACAGAAAGCTTCAACCATGCGATTTTAGAAACGGTAAAAAGTAAATTAGAAGAAAAAGGCCATGAAGTACGCGTTCGCGATCTATATGAATTAAACTTCAATCCAGTATTAGGCGCTTCCGATTTCATCTCATTTTCTCAAGGAAACACACCAGCAGATATTAAAGAAGAGCAAGAGCATATCTCTTGGGCTGACAGCATTACATTTATTTATCCAGTTTGGTGGGCGGGACTTCCTGCTATTTTAAAAGGATACGTTGACCGTGTATTTAGCCACGGCTTCGCTTATGCTTACGGTGAAAATGGCATCGAGAAGTTATTAAGCGGTAAAAAAGGGTTATTATTATCTACAATGGGCAATACGAAAGAAGCATACACAGCAGGCGGCATGTTTGATGCAATGAAGAAAACAGCGGATGTTGGTATTTTTGAATTTACAGGCATTGAAACAATTGAGCATACATTCTATACAAGTGTTCCTTCTGTGGATAACAGTGTGCGTAAACAATATCTTGAAGAGGTTAAAGACGTTGTGAATCGTGCTTTTTAATAAAATTAAATCAGCGCAACTCAGATTATATCAGCGATTTTCTAAATATATCGGCGCAACTCAGATTATATCGGCGATTTTTAAAATATATCGACTTACCGACAAAAATCGACACTAGTCACAACTGAATGTTAGCCCACACCAATCGGGCTGCCTGCAAATAGCAGGAATAAAAAAAGCTGTTCCAAAGTTTGGAACAGCTTTCTTCACTACATCTTCTCAATCCACTCCGTCAAGTTATGCACAACTTGCGTTGGTTGTACTTCATATTCTGTTAACTTCTCCACAGTTGTGACTCCAGTGTGGACAAGAAGGGTATGCATACCAGCATTTATTCCTGCTAAAATGTCTGTATCATAGTTATCCCCAACCATTAATGCTTCATTTTTTTCTATGCCAAGCACTTTTAAAGCTTGTTCCATAATGATTGATTCTGGTTTTCCGATAAAGATTGGATCCACACCTGTTGACACTGCTACAACTGATGTTAATGAGCCGTTACCTGGTAACAATCCGCGCTCAGTCGGAATGGCAATGTCTCCATTTGTAGAAATAAACGTTGCGCCGTTACGCACAGCAAGACAAGCTTTTGCTAATTTTTCATATGTGATGTCACGATCTAAACCAACAACAACGAAATCAGGATTTTCATCCACAAGTTCAAATCCTTTTTCCACAAGTGCATCGTGTAAGCCTTCTTCACCAATCATATATACAGTTGCGTCTTGTTTACGTTCATAAATGAAGTTCGCAGTCGCCATACTCGTTGTGAATACTTGCTCTGCTTTCGCTGGAATATCGAAACGAACAAGTTTTTCTGCTACCTGTTCTGGTTTACGAGTTGAGTTATTCGTAACGAATAAATATGGAATGCCGCGCTCTCCTAATGCTTTTACGAAGTCGCTTGCTTCTTCAATTTGTTCTTCTCCGCGATACATCGTACCGTCTAAGTCAATTAAGTACCCTTTATACATCGATTATGTCTCTCCTTCTATGCTAACGTTCTCACCTTATCATACCATTCTTATATTACCCGCTTTTTACAAAGAAAAAAACGCTTTACCTTAAAGCGCCCCATAACGTTCATTTTTTCTCTTTTACTTGGTAAGAACAACTACAATCCCCCTCGCACATGTTTGCTAACGTCTTTACATCTGCCCCTGCAAATAAACGCTTATACATCTCTTTTTCATCTTCACATACTTGCGGAAATCTCTCTGCAATTTCCTTTAACGGACAGTTTTGTTTTTCAATTACGAAAGAGTTCTCTCCGTCTCTCTTAATTTGAACCATATAACCATTTTTCTCTTGCATCGCTGCTATCTCTTGCACTTTATATGCTAAATTCTTTTGATCACTCACTCGCTTTTGTAACTGTTCTTCCATTCGCTTCGTTCTCTCTTTTAAAACATAACGAAGTATTTTTTCATCGCCCATTCGAGCTAAATCTTCTAGCATATCAATCGCAAATTGCTTATACTCTTTCGGGAATGTATCTTCTCCCTTTTCACTTAATCCATACAAATAAGTTGGTCTTCCGACATGTTGCCTTACCATCTTAGAATAAATGAGTCCGTCTTTCTCAAGATTACTTAAATGTCTTCGGATTGCCATTTCTGTAATCTCTAAAACGTCAGCTAGTTCCGCTACCGTGTGCTCTCCCTTTACTTTCAACAATTGTACAATCTCGTCTTTCGTAGTACGTGCTTCCCCCATACTTCACCCTTCTCCCTTTTCTTTCTCACATACAATATAAGATCCCCAAAAGGCATTCTCTGGGGATCTTATAAGCATAATTATTCTGGTACAAATGCAGATACAGGTCCTAATTCCTTTTCTAAATAACTGCGAATATTTGCTGGGTATTTTTCTACCACTGCAATATGTTTTTGAATCGTCTTATATAATTCATCATGATTCATTTGAATATAATCTTGCATAAGCATTTTTCGAAGAAGGATAATTTCTTTCATCCCTTGTCCATCTTCTTCACTTATCACTCGCTCATCCATTAAAATATCAATAATATCTTCATAACTTCCTGGATCGCGCATAATAAATCCATCAATCATCGCATTTCCTACATCTAATACAGTATCAATAATAAGATGGGCTATGCGCTCTAATGCATAAAATTCAAACTCGGTTTCATATATCTTTTTCTCTTGAAATGTACTTGTTGCTCGTTCTAAACATACTAGCATTTGTTCTATTTTCTTTCTGTCTACAAAATACATGAATGTCACCTACCTGGAAATTAAAGCATTTACATTTTAATTGTAACGCTTTCTTCTGAAAAAATCGACAATTTTTCGAATTCACCTTTTCTCTGTTATTTGTTATAGTTATATTTGTATGATTTTTGAAATTGGAGGAATGAAATCTTGGAACGTGAACTCGCACTAGAAATTGTCCGTGTAACAGAAGCAGCAGCATTAGCATCCGCACAGTGGATGGGCCGCGGAAAGAAGAACGAAGCAGATGATGCAGCAACTACAGCAATGCGTGATATGTTTGATTCAGTAAACATGGCAGGTACAGTTGTAATTGGTGAAGGAGAACTTGATGAAGCACCGATGCTGTATATTGGTGAAGAACTAGGAACAGGTAACGGTCCAGAAGTAGACATCGCCGTTGACCCACTAGAAGGTACAAACATCGTTGCAAAAGGTCTTGCAAATGCAATGGCAGTTATCGCAATCGCAGATAAAGGAAACCTTCTTCATGCTCCTGATATGTACATGGAAAAAATCGCGGTTGGTCCAAAAGCAGCTGGTAAAATTAGCTTAGATGATCCAATTGAAAAAACAATTGAAATTGTAGCAGAAGCTAACAATAAAAAGATTCGCGATCTAACAGTTATCGTTCAAGAACGTGAACGTCATCAAGATATTATCGATCGTGTTCGTGCTAAAGGTGCACGTGTAAAATTATTTGGTGACGGTGATGTTGGTGCGTCAATCGCAACAGCACTACCTGGAACAGGTATTGACTTATTCGTAGGTATTGGCGGAGCTCCAGAAGGCGTTATTTCTGCAGCAGCATTAAAATGTCTTGAAGGTGAAATGCAAGCTCGCTTAGTTCCAATGAACGAAGAAGAAGAAGCTCGTTGTCGTGAAATGGGATTAGAAGATCCTCGTCAACTTCTTATGTTAGATGACTTAGTATCTGGGGATGATGCAATCTTCTCAGCAACTGGTGTATCTGCTGGTGAGTTATTAGACGGTGTTAAATTCCTTGGCGGAGATTTAGCTGAAACATACTCTATCGTAATGCGTTACAAAACAAGAACAGTACGATTCATTAAAACGCATCACCATTTAGATCATAAACCACACTTAAACTTAGATATTTAATAAAGGAGCCATGTGTATGGAAGAACGTTTCTTTCTGTACGACGATACTGTCGCTACAAAAACTCGTTTCGTTAGCTTTATGGGAGAAAATGAGCGTCATGATTTAGCGCTTTTATACTCCGATCGTCATTACGGTAAAACAATTGTACTTGATATGCAAAGTAATAAATTTGCAATTATCGGTGCTGACGATTTAAACGAACCAGGCTACTTAGAGCACGCATTTTCTATGACTGAAGAAATTGCAGAAGAATTACGCTCATTTTTATTTGAACTTATATAATTTATCGTATGCACCAGCTATTTTAGCTGGTGTTTTTTCGCCTTTATTATTTTGAATTTTCAGTATTATATGTTATAATGAAGAATAAATCTATTTGGATAGAAAGGACGTTATCTACGTATGCCAACATTTACTTTGTAATGGACCAGCAATTGGATAGCATTACTCTCAAAAAAGCACCACGCTTTTTCAAGGGAGTAGTCTGCCCATTCCCATTACAAAGGAACGTATTGCATCTGTAGTATGATGTTTACGGAGGTTCCTCTTTGGGGAACCTCCTTTTATTTTTGTCTTTTTCTCATGTCTTCATACTACAAGACATCCAAATAGCTGTATTACGTTTCTTTGCCACTACTATAAGAGGTGAAGGAAAATGCAGAAAGTACAACTTTCTTGGAGTTTATATGAAAATCAGCAACACACAATCGAAAAATATTGTAAAAATTGCGGACGTACTACCCTATTTACTGATACGAATATTCGTAGGCATAACGCCAATGGAAAAAACATATACCGCTTTGCTATTTATAAATGTCCGAAAGATCATACGTGGAATCAAAAACTGCGTATTTATAAATCATTTACTGATCACGTTGAAACGATCGATATGACCCAGCAAGATCAAGCCGAAACAACAACTACTATTTCCATTATGCAACATAAAGAAAACGGCATAGCCGAAATCACGCTTGTATTAGACCTCATTTTCGGTTCCCACCGCATCGATAAAGCCTTATCCACATATATTTCTGACTGGAGCCGTACACTCATTGTGGATAAAATTAAAAATGGGGATATTCAATTGAACGGACAACAAATGAAGCCAAATACAATACTTTCTGAAGGCGATTATATCTCGATTTGTTTGTAAGCGAGCATATGCAAAAAATCCTCTTACAATTGTAAGAGGATTTTTTTATTTCTTCACTTTTCGTAATACGAAGTGTGCACAACCGAAGTTACAGTACTCGTATAAATACTCTGATAACGTACTAATTTTCGTATCATATGTCGAACGTTGATTACTATCATCAAAGAAACCGCGCAATCTAAGTTGCTCATAACCCCAGTCTCCAACGATGTAATCATATTTATTTAAAATTTCTGCATAACGCTCTTTAAATGCTTCTTCACTAAAACCATCACGAAAGTTTTTAATTACTTCGTACTGAACATTATTAATGCTCACCGTAGCATGCATCTCTTGCTCTTGCTTTTGCTCCATCATTAACTTCCTCTCTAAGCATTCTTCTTTTTATCGTATCACAAAGCATACCAACCAACAATTTCAAATACAAAAAATTGAAAATTAGTGCATGCTATGGAGAAGGAGGTGATACATCGTGAAAAAACAAATTATGCTCTCTCTCCTCACTCTTTCCTTATTTGCAGGCTGCCAGCCAGCAAATAAAGCCGAAATGGAACGTGAAGAAGGAAGCCGTGTTCTTGTTTCCAATAAAAATGACATGTATCATACGGAAAATACAAATACAAGACTCACAAGAGTCGGTTATTCTTCTAAACAAAAGCATGAAGTATCTAACAAACAAGTAGGGGCCATTAATCGCGAGAAAGTCGCTGAAATGATTACAAGCATGACCGTCAAACTTCCTGACGTTACAAACGCTGCTACACTCGTTACCGATGATGAAGTATTTGTTGTATATCGTGCAAACACAACGGATCCAAAACTTGTAGCGGATCAAGTATATAGAGCTGCTTTGTCCATCGTCCCTCGCTATTATAAAGCATATGTATCAACAGACCAAAAGTTGATTTCCCAAATTCAAGGCCTTCAATCTGGCGCATTAAATGATACAGAATATACGCAAAGCCTCGATATGCTAAAACGTGAAATGAGTAAAAATCCTCATTTGAACAATACGGGAGATCAGACCTTGAATGATATGATTAAAAAGTAAAACAGGTGGAGAAAATCTCCACCTGTTTTACTTTTTATTTTTTATTACGATCCGCATAAACTTCCATTGCATCACACATAAACTGCGCTAAACCTTCGCCAAACTTATCGATATTTTTCGTAAAGCGCTCATCAGCGACGTACATTTGGCCGAGTCCTTTAAAAGCATCTAATGAATAGTGACTAAAGTTTTGCAAGTAATCGTACCATACTTTGATAGCTTCTTGCGCCTCTTTGGAATCAGGTGCACCGTGTCTAAGTGCCGCTAAATTTCTGTAAATAGCATTAAACTCTTCTTGCTTCTCTTTTGACATACCTTTCGCATATTCATTCGCTTTATCTACAGCTGCGTCTCCCCATCTTTCACGTGCTTCTTCTTCATATGGGTTATGGCTGAAATCGAATCCTTCAAATTTCTCTTTATTCGTCATTTCAATCTCTCCTTTTGTATGCTGAATTGTTTTATCAATCGTCGCAATCACCTTATCTAATCTGGCACGCTTCTCAAGAAGCATTTTCTTATGAAGCTGTAGTGCCTCTTCGTGATCAAATGATGGACTCATGATAATTTCTTTAATTTTCTTCAAAGGGAAGCCTAGTTCTTTAAAAAACAAAATTTGCTGCAACGTCTCTAAATTTTCATTGGAATACAGACGATATCCAGACTCTGTCGTCTCGTCTGGGGTTAACAACCCAATTTCATCGTAATGATGCAGTGTGCGCACACTAATTCCAACTAAATCAGCTACTTCTTTTACTCTCATTGTCATTTGTATCCCCCCTTAGTACATACGATAAAGTATGACGCAACGTTAGAGTCAATAAGTAAATTCATTTTCTTTCTAAAAGTTTCATCTCTCCCCTATTTCATGCATAATAGATATGTACATATATTAGAAAGCGGTGAAAGTATGGTTTCAAATACTGTAATTGCCAGCATCATCTTTCAACTCATTGTCTCGATTCTGGTCCCAATTATCGTACTCGTTTATTTCCGTAAAAAATATCATATTAATTGGAAAGTGGTCGGCATTGGTGTTCTTATCTTTATCGGATTTACCCAAATTCTTGAAACACCATTCCACCTATTTATGCGCGGTAATCCAACAATCGCTCCATTTTTAGAAAATCCGTTTGTCTTCGCAATTTATGGCGGATTGACTGCTGGTATTTTTGAAGAATTAGGACGCTTCGTTGCCTTCTTCTTCTTACTAAAAAAATATCTAGAATATAAAGATGGCTTCGCTTATGGAATAGGTCACGGCGGAATTGAATCTATTTTAATTGGCGGTTTTTCTGCATTACAAGCATTAATCTTTGCTAATTCTATTAACGATGGTAGCTTCGCTCGACTGATTGAACAAAAACCCGAGCTCAGCATTTTACAGGACATGTTAATTCAGCAACCTGCCTACTTATACTTCCTTGGTAGCTTAGAAAGAATTATGGCACTCGTGCTTCAAATCGCCTTTACAATGCTTGTTTTATACGCAGTAAAACAGAAGAAATATATCTTCCTAGTATACGCTATACTATTCCACGCATTTGTAGACTTTTTCGCGGCACTTTACCAAACAAAAACAATCAATCTCTTCGTTGCCGAAGGAATTACACTTCTCTGTACAATTGGCGCTGTCGTTCTTATTCGCAAGATGAAAGCGAAATTAATGAGTGTGCCGGAGTAAAAAATAAACCACCAAAATTGGTGGTTTATTTTTTATATGAATTACCACACTGATAATAACTTTTGCCCTCTTGCAGCTCCCTCTTTGTTTCTGCATCTATAACGATATATTCATGAAACTCTTCTACCTCATTTTGAGAAAAGGAAGCGAAAAAATAAACTTGGCGATCAGGATGAACAAAAAAATCTTGAAGCATCACACTACTCCGACGACCCATGGCTGTTTTTTGTAGGAAAGAAAATTCTTCATCAGCCACTTCTTTAAATAAGATTTTTTTTCGAACACTATATGCTGCATTATTGTATTCTTTATAGATTTTCTTGTCTAACTGTTTATAAAAAACATCCTCACTCACAAATGACTTATTTCGATTGCTTGATAATTTACTTTTTGATTCGACTCTGCATAAGTTGTGGACAAGTGTATAAAAAAACAAAGACTAAATACAATACATATCATTTTATTCATGATTGCACCTCAAATGTTCATTATCCACATTAATTTTCCACATATTTAAATCAATATGCCGTTTCCAAGAAAAAGGAATTATTTCCACATTTGTCGAAGTATATAGCGTCAACTTGAAAGATGGGGATGAATTATGAAGAAAATTATTGTAATACGACATTGTTCAGCAACTGGGCAAAAACGTGATGATGAATTAACGACCGATGGAAAAGACCAAGCAAATACTCTTGCTACATTCCTCTTAGAAAATCATCTACAAATCGATCATATTATTTCAAGCCCATTTGTCCGAGCTATCGATTCCATTCGGCCCTATGCGCTCCAAGCTAACTTATCTATCCAAGAAGATGAACGATTAACTGAACGCATATTGAGCAACGTTCCAATGGATGATTGGATGCAAAAACTAGAATCCACTTTTACGAACATAGATATTGCCTTTTCAGGCGGAGAGTCAACAAAACAAGCAACAGACCGTGCCATTTCGCTTATTCAAGACGTTTTACAATTAAACCATACGACAACACTACTTGTTACACATGGCAATTTACTTACGCTCATTTTAAAGCATTTTGATCATACGATTGGCTTTAATGAATGGAGAACTTTAACCAATCCTGATATTTACGAAATTACAATCGACGAACAATGTATCATAAAACGCTTATGGGAAGCATCGTCCAAGTAATATCCCTTTCCAAAACATTCAGTTGACGCCACGAGAAGAGACTGTTCTAACAATAGAAAGGGGTATCATTTCATATGTACGAAGACGTACTTGCTTTACTACATAAAACAAATGTTTCTTATGAAAAATTCGAACACGAACCAGTACTCGATTATGAGACGGATCGGATCGTACGTGAGAGACTTGGCTTACAAGGCACTCCAAGTAAAAGCTTATTTTTAAAATCAAAGTCTGGAGATTATTACGTATTTTTTACGTTAGAGGGCACAAGGCTCAACCGGGGGGAGATGAAAGAGCTAACAGGAGAACGCTTATCTCTCTGTTCTCCTGATGAACTGCGAGACAAAACTGGTTGTACGCCGGGATGTGTAGCTCCTTTCGGATATTCACACGATGTAACAATTATTGTGGATAACGCTATTTATACGTACGATAAAATTTTAATTACACCTGGTGTTCCTGAATTTACAATTGAATTATCCACAGAAGAATTAAAAAAGATTTTATTAACATGTACAAATACCGTTTTAGAGTACAAACAAAAAGAGAGCTAATCGCTAGCTCTCTTTTTTCATTATTTAGCTTCTGCTGTTTTTTCTTTTGCAGAACGTACTTGCTCGTCCGCATGGTAAGAAGAACGCACAAGTGGGCCAGCTTCACAGTGGCTAAATCCTTTGCTAAGTGCAATTTCTTTAAGCTCTGCAAATTCTGCTGGTGGGTAATATTTAAGAACTGGTAAATGCTTCTTAGATGGTTGTAGGTATTGCCCAAGAGTTAAAATATCCACATTGTTTGCACGTAAGTCATCCATTGCTTCAATTAAATCTTCTCTCGTTTCACCTAAGCCCACCATAATGCTCGATTTAGTTGGAATATCAGGCTGCATTTCTTTCGCTCGACGTAAAAACTCTAATGAACGTTCATATTTTGCTCTAGCGCGAACTCGGTCAGATAATCGACGTACTGTTTCAATGTTATGGTTTAGAATATCTGGTTTTGCATCCATTAACATTTTTAAGTTTTCTTCTACTCCACCCATATCAGATGGTAATACTTCGATAGACGTGAATGGGTTTTTACGACGTACTGCGCGTACTGTTTCAGCAAAAACAGCTGCTCCCCCGTCCTTTAAATCATCACGTGCAACCGCTGTTATAACAACGTGCTTTAAACCCATTTGAACTACTGAATCTGCTACGCGTTCTGGTTCTTGTAAATCAAGCTCAGTTGGTAAGCCTGTTTTAACCGCACAAAAACGACAAGCACGTGTACAAACCGCACCTAAAATCATAAATGTTGCTGTTTTTCTTACAGCCCAGCATTCATGAATATTCGGACATTTTGCCTCTTCACAAACGGTATGAAGATTCTTAGAACGCATCATTTTCTTTAAGCCTGTATAGTTTTCATTCGTGTTTAACTTAATTTTCAACCATTCGGGCTTGCGCTTATATTCTGTTTGTTTTGTCATGGTTATCAACTCCGCACAATATGAAATAGTTTACCGTGTTCGCTTCTTTCAATGTAACATATCTATTCTAACGTATGAAAGCGATTTGCTCAAATGAAGATTCTAAGATTTTTTCCAATCGTTCCCTATAATGAAATACTCCGTATATCCCACACTAAAAAGAGTGATGTTGTGAAAGGAGTCTATTTCATGCTTCGAAAAATTTCTCTTTTGCTTTCTATTTGTTTTCTTCTCCACCAAAACATCGCTTACGGTGAAGATAATCAGCAAAGCATATACGAAAAGCGCATGGCACTATATAAAGAAACCGAGCAGTCTTCAGGCATTCCATGGTATTACTTAGCTGCAATGGATCAATATGAAAGAAATATACGGAGCGTAAGAAAAGATATTCCGAAAAAACCAGATGCCATCATTTCCCTTTATTTCAAACCAGAAATATGGGCTGGGCCTATTAATAGTAACGATACTCTCCCCCATACAATTTCTCTATTTGGCGGAATAGGTTTAGATGGTGACAAAGATGGATTTGCAAATGCAAATAGCGACCGTGATCTTCTGCATACCGCAGCGACTATTTTAAGGAAACAAGGAACGTCAGAAGACCGTATTAAAATTATGCTTTGGGAATATTATAGACGTGCAAAAACAGTTGATTTAATTAGCGAATACGCCCAAATTTATAAACATTATGGACGTATTAATTTAGAAGGAAATGCTTTTCCTCTTCCGATTCGTAGTGACCATAGCTACCGTAGTACTTTCGGCGCTGGAAGAAGTTTTGGCGGCAGAAGGATTCATGAAGGAACCGATATTTTCGCCGGATATGGCGTGCCAGTAAGATCGACTTGCTATGGCATTATTGAAACGAAAGGTTGGAACCGCCTTGGTGGATGGCGCATTGGTATTCGTGACCTTCATAACAATTACCATTATTACGCCCATTTAGGCGGGTTTTCAAAAGAAATACAGCTTGGACAAATTGTTGAACCAGGAAAAGTAATCGGATTTGTTGGTAGCACTGGTTATGGACCTCCTGGTACAGCCGGAAAATTTCCACCCCACTTACATTTTGGCATGTATAAAGACAATGGCTATACAGAATGGGCCTTCGATCCATACATGCATTTAAGCCTTTGGGAACGCAAAGAACGAGCAAATACAAAACGATAACCGTAGCGCATTGCTACGGTTATTTTTTATCCAGTAAAAGCCCGGCTCAGCCGAGTTTCACTTTATATGCAATTAACTATCTGTTTTCTTTTTATCAGGTACAGCAACACTTCCGCTTCCATAATACGTAGGCACTTCCCCTTGAACGATACGCGTCGCAATTGGAACATTTTGTTTCACCGTTATCTCTTTCGTATGAAATGGAATAATTACTTGCAATGTTACTTCCATTTCCATAACAATTTGAATCGCTGTAGTATTAATCCCATGCGGCTCAATTTTTTGTTTAATATCTGTATTCACATGACCAATTGGCGTGAAATGAATTGGAATATCTGGTCCTATATTACCAAGAAGTGCATTATCCGTTACACGCCCAAAAGGAACTGCCATAGTCGCCCCATTTTTTTCAGAAATACCTAGCTCCTTCAACTTCCCTTGTTCTACTTGTTGCAAATATTTTTCTATGTACGTGGTCGTTGACGTTACGATTTCATTTACTTGCTTCGTATTTAAATTAATTGTGGATACTTTTCCGTTTTTATCATTCTGTACTTTCATTAATGAATCGACATCGAATCCTTCATTAATTCGATCCTTTACTGCCTTCGTCATAATTGCTGTCGCCATTTTATGTGTCTCTACTTCCCCATATTTAATTAAGGTCGGCTGAATATTATTATTCACAATCCACAACCCTTGCGTAAGTAATATAACAAAAAGAATAAACGACATAAGCAGTATATACCGAAAGGCAATAGGTCCCTTTCGAAACCGCGAGTTTTTCGAGCGAAATATACTCATAAAAAAACCTCCTTCTTATATCATTTCTATGCAAGAAGGAGGGACGATATATGCTTATCTCATTTTTAATAATGCTTCTTTTCCAATCGTTCCTGCTGGAATGCCTAATGCTTCAGCTCCAGTCGTTACCGATTCTAGTGGCGCTTCAAGAAGTTGTTCAATCGTTCTTACACCAACCGCACGGCCAGCAATAATTCCTCGATCACCTAATTTCTCATTTAAAAGACCTACATCTAATGCACCACACATAATATATCCTTTATCGCTCATTACAGCTAGCAAATTCGTCTTTGGAAGTTTCACGCTAACTGCAATAAACGTATAATTATCAATTATAATTGGCTCCACATTAACCATAGTTCACACTCCTCTCTTTCTTATCTGTATGACAAGAGAAAAATGAGTGTTACAAGTTAACTAGCCTATAGTTTAACGGAAGATGTATAAGTTATTAACATATCTGTTAACACATCTCTAAGTAGTTCTGGCATATAATATTGTTTGTCAGAAAGTGTGGATAGCTCTGGGTATAAGTAGCCAAATGTAAACATATCAATCGTTCCTACTGTATATATACGATCTAATTCCAGCGATTCCCCGTTAATTAATACATCTTCGAGTAAAATTTTATTCCCGGGAATCGTATCTGGAATGACTTCTACACCAGCGTAAATCATTTTCCCCATCACTTTTCCCCGAAATCCGAATCCTTTTACCTCAAGATTCTCCATATTCGGTTTACGTGCTTTCAAAATAACTTCTCTTAATATCTTTCCTGGAACTTTCAAAGCACAAGGATTAATTGGATGTGGACAAATTCTGTGAATATCTCCGCGCGTCACAACACCTTCTTCTAATCCTTCAAGAAGTACACCCGCATTCACCATTCCAATCTCTGCACCGCACCACATTTTCAGCGCATTTGCTAACATGTGCGAAAATGCTGTTTCCTGAAACCAATCGACTGGCAATGATTCCTTTACATGAACGACAGGCTCTGCCATAATCTGTTTACTTTCTTCCTGCAGCAATTCAATTGTGGATAACGGTTTGCTGTAAGCACCTAAACGTTCTGTCTTAATCGCTCTACCGTCCTTTTTCAACAGCTTCTTCGTCTCTTTATCCACAGTAAGCTGAACGTGCCCAACGTAACGTCCCCACTTTTCACAACAACAAAGTAACGTATTATTAATAAGAACGCCTCGGTCAAATAAATGATGCGTATGTGCCCCTAAAATAACATCTACATCATAATGCTCCGCCATATACTCATCCATGCTTTTTCCAAGGTGAGAAAGAACAACTGTAATATGAGCCTCATCTTTCACTTCTTCTAAAATTGACTCTAAATGGATAAGCGGATCTTCAATATGCCAATCGAGCATATAATAAAACTCCGGATAAGCTACCGTTAATCCGATAAAAGCAATCGTAATCCCATCTGTCGTTGTATGTAATTTATAAGGCTTTGCCCACTCCGGACGTACCCCTTCTTTTTCAAATAAATTCGCGACGAGCACCTCAAATCCAGCATCATCATATAGACGATTCAAATGCTCCTTCGCTAACGTAATTCCTTCATTATTTCCGATCGTTACATAATCATATAACGCCTCATTTAAAAGCTTCGTATTGCCAAGTCCATTCGTCGCTTCCGAAATACTATGAAAACGATCCACATGATCGCCGATATCAACCGTCAAGACGGTCTCTCCCGCTTCCTGTCTTCGCTTTTTCTCCTCTTGTACAAACCGAGAAATTTGCGACCAATTTTCAAAATGACTATGTATATCGTTTGTATGATAAAGATGGATGATTGTTTCTTTATTTATATTCAGAGAAAAAACCTCCTCTCAGTTCCTTACTGCCATTTACGCTATGCGCACGCAATAATCCTGTAAATACTTTTCGTCTTTTCTTGCTATTTTACATTGTACTCGCATTGTGAGAAAAAGCAAAAGATTGTCCTTTTTATATGAGAAACTTTCGCTAATACAGGAAAGAATTCCAGATAGTGGAGGGAGGGGTGGATTTGTCAGTCTCTTTGTCTTAAACCTAGTCGTTCTCTGTTCTTATAAAATGTTTGGGGTATGTGAGAATTTTCTTTTGTCTTATCTTGTCGACAAATCGATATTCCTTGTCGAAACGTTGATATATTGAAATAATCGTTGATATATTCCCGTTTATGATCGATATATTTGAAAAATCGTTGATATATTTAGCTGAACACCCACCCGGGTATCCTCTCCCAAGCCAAGACAAATCCGCAAAACAAAAAAGCGCCCTGCACAGCAGGGCGCTTTCTTCATACATATATTATCCAGTTCTAGCGGCTAGAATGTTCGGTAGCTTCACTTCTTCCCCCTCACATTCTGAACAAGCCGCTTCCACTTTAAATATTGTCCAGCTTTGCCTCCTAGGCCCTCATGTCTAAGAACCTTCCGCACGAGAAGATAAAAAGCATCTTCTGTGCGAAAGAACCTTAGCCAACGGGTCTGAACAGGCGGCTCCGCATTTCTATTTAACCAATAGAACCTTCCATCTCAAACTTGATTAGGCGGTTCATTTCAACTGCGTATTCCATTGGAAGTTCGCGAGTGAATGGCTCGATGAAGCCCATTACGATCATTTCTGTAGCTTCTTGCTCAGAAATACCGCGGCTCATTAGGTAGAATAATTGTTCTTCTGATACTTTCGATACTTTCGCTTCGTGCTCAAGTGAAACGTAATCGTTTTTGATTTCGTTGTAAGGAATTGTATCAGATGTAGATTGGTTATCCATGATTAACGTGTCACACTCGATGTTAGAGCGAGAGTTTTTCGCTTTTGGTCCGAAGTGTACGATACCACGGTAAGTTACTTTACCACCATGCTTCGCAATCGATTTAGAAACGATTGTTGAAGACGTGTTTGGTGCTAAGTGAATCATTTTCGCACCAGCATCTTGGTGTTGGCCTTTACCAGCAATCGCGATAGATAATGTTAAACCACGAGCGCCTTCGCCTTTTAAGATAACTGCTGGATATTTCATTGTTAATTTAGATCCGATGTTACCGTCAATCCATTCCATCGTTGCGTTTTCTTCACAAACCGCACGTTTTGTAACTAGGTTGTATACGTTGTTCGCCCAGTTTTGGATTGTTGTATAACGGCAATAAGCATCTTTTTTAATGATGATTTCTACTACCGCACTGTGAAGTGAGTTAGTCGTGTAAACAGGTGCTGTACAACCTTCTACGTAGTGTACGTGTGCGCCTTCGTCTACGATGATAAGCGTACGCTCGAATTGTCCCATATTTTCAGAGTTAATACGGAAATACGCTTGAAGTGGTGTATCAACTTTAACACCTTTTGGAACGTAGATGAATGATCCACCAGACCAAACTGCAGAGTTTAATGCAGAGAATTTGTTGTCTGTTGGTGGAATTACTTTTCCGAAATGTTCACGGAAAATATCTTCGTTCTCTTTTAATGCGCTATCTGTATCTTTGAAGACGATTCCTAGAGCTTCTAGGTCTTCTTTCATGTTGTGGTATACAACTTCAGATTCGTACTGTGCAGATACACCAGCTAAATATTTTTGCTCAGCTTCTGGAATACCTAATTTATCAAATGTTGCTTTAATTTCATCAGGTACTTCATCCCAAGACTTCTCAGATTTCTCAGATGGTTTTACGTAGTACGTAATTTCATCAAAATCTAAGTCATTTAAGTCGCCGCCCCATTGTGGCATTGGCATTTCATAGAACTTATCCAGTGATTTTAAACGGAAGTCTAACATCCACTGTGGTTCTTCTTTCATACGTGAAATCTCTTCAACGATCTCTTTTGTTAAACCGCGTCCAGCACGGAAAATCGAAACGTCTTTGTCTTTGAAACCATATTTATAATCGCCGATATCTGGCAGTTGCTTCGCCATGTTGGTGTGTCCCTCCTTAGATAACCTCATTTTTAGGAACCTTTAACATTACTTATCTTCGTTTAAGCCCTTTTCTAACGCTTTCCACGCTAATGTTGCACATTTAATACGTGCAGGGAACTTGCATACGCCTTGTAATGCTTCAATATCTCCTAAATCGATGCTGTCATCGTACTCTTTTCCTAGCATCATGTCAGAGAAAATTTTCGAAAGCTGAAGTGCTTCTTCAATTTTCTTACCTTTTACTGCTTGTGTCATCATTGAAGCTGAAGACATTGAGATTGAACATCCTTCGCCTTCAAACTTCGCCTCTTGCACAATACCTTCTTCTACTTTCATCGTAAGTTGAATACGATCGCCGCAAGTTGGATTGTTCAAGTTAACAGTAACACTATCTTCTAACACGCCATTGTTACGAGGATTCTTATAATGATCCATAATAACTTGACGATATAACGTATCTAAATTATTAAATGACATTTGTGAAATACTCCTTTGTCTTGATTAGCGATTCAACAAATGTATCAATTTCTTCTTTTGTATTATATAAATAGAAGCTCGCACGTGCTGTTGAAGAAGCTTTTAGCCACTTCATAAGCGGTTGTGCACAGTGATGTCCTGCGCGAACTGCAATGCCTTCTACATCTAATACAGTCGCTACATCGTGAGGATGTACGTCTTCAATATTAAATGTAACAAGACCAGCGCGATGCTTTGGACCATAAATTGTAACGCCATCTACTTCTGATAGTCTTTCTAAAGCGTATTGCGCTAATTCATGCTCATGCTTTTCAATATTATCAAGACCGATTTCTTCTAGGAAATCAATTGCCGCACCAAGTCCGATTGCATTACCGATAATCGGTGTACCTGCTTCAAACTTCCACGGAAGCTCTTTCCAAGTAGATTCTTGTAAATCTACGAAATCAATCATTTCACCGCCAAATTCAATTGGCTCCATATTGTTCAGCAATTCTTTTTTACCATATAATACGCCGATGCCTGTAGGTCCGCACATCTTATGAGCAGATAATGCGTAGAAATCACAGTTTAAATCTTGTACATCTACTTTCATGTGAGGTGTACTTTGTGCACCGTCAACGACCATAATTGCGCCATTTTCGTGTGCAATCGCTCCGATTTCTTTTACAGGGTTAATCGTTCCAAGCACGTTTGAAACTTGCATAATAGAAACGATTTTTGTATTCGGTGTAACTGTTTGACGAACATCTTCTAAAGAAATTGTACCGTCTGGTTGAAGCGGAAGGTATTTTAAAGTTGCACCAGTTTTCTTCGCAACTTGTTGCCACGGAATGATGTTACTATGGTGCTCCATGTAAGAAATAACGATTTCATCGCCTTCTTTTACATTTTCAAGACCATAGCTAGCCGCTACTGTATTTAATGCAGTTGTCGTTCCGCGCGTGAAAATAATCTCTTCCATTGATTTCGCGTTAATAAACTTGCGAACTTTCTCGCGTGCACCTTCATACGCGTCGGTAGCTTTCGTACCGAGCGTATGAACACCGCGATGCACGTTAGAATTATATTCTTTATAGTAACGTTCTAACGTTTCAATGACTTGAATTGGTTTTTGAGAAGTTGCTGCACTATCGAAATATACAAGTTGTTTGCCGTTCACTTTTTGATCAAGAATTGGAAACTGTTTGCGTATTTCATGAATATTCATTAGCGAACTTTCCTTTCAATTACCTCAACAAGCTGTGCTTTTACTCCTTCAATTGGAAGCTCATTTACTACAGGTGCTAAGAATCCATGGATGACTAAACGTTCTGCTTCGCGTTTTGGAATACCACGGCTCATCAAGTAGTATAATTGGTACGGATCTACGCGGCCTACTGAAGCTGCGTGACCTGCCATTACATCATCTTCGTCGATTAAAAGAATTGGGTTTGCATCACCGCGTGCTTTCTCATCTAACATAAGAACGCGAGAAGATTGTTGTGCGTTTGATTTAGATGCACCGTGTTCAATCTTACCAATCCCGTTAAAGATAGATGTTGCACTATCTTTTTGTACACCGTGTTTTAAAATCCAACCTTCAGAGTGTTTACCGAAGTGAACAACTTTAGTTGTAAAGTTTTGTGTTTGGTTACCACGGCCAATTGTTACTGTTTTCGTATCAGCATATGAACCGTCGCCCATTAAGTTTGTAACGTTCTCGGAAATTGTATTTCCGTCATTCATAAGGCCTAGAGCCCAATCAATGCGGCCGTCGCGTCCAACAACACCGCGGCGGTTAACGTAAGTTGTTACGTCTTTTGCTAATAGATCAACCGCACCAAATTTAACTTGTGCGCCTTGTTCCACGATTACTTCTGCTACGATATTTGCAATACCTTTAGCATTTTCATTTGCAACATAGTTTTCTACATAAGTTGCAGTACTGTTCACATCAGCTACGAATAATACATGGTTATATACGTTAGCTTCTTCGCCGTCTACTAAGAATACAGCTTGAAGTGGAGTTTCAAGAACAACGTTTTTCGGAACATATACGAATGCACCGCCGTTGATTAATGCAGCATGAAGTGCAGTTAAACGATGCTCGTCTACCTTCACGCCATCTTTCATTAAGTACTTTTGTACTAGCTCAGCGTGCTCAGTTGCAGCTGTTACGATGTCTGTAAAAATAACACCTTTTTCTTTTGCTTCGTCTGCTAAAGAAACGAACGCTGTTGTACCAGTGCGTTGTACTAATACGCTGTTGTTTTCATCGATTAAGTTTTTCACTGCTTCTGGAAGCTCTGTTAAAGAACTTACAGGCTCTTGCTTAGCAGCGTCGCCTTTTCCGATAAAGTCCCATTTTTCAATTTTCGTTTTATCAGGCGTTGGCATTGGAAGTTCAGTTGCTTGTGCAAGAGCTTGTAAGCGGAACTCAGTCAACCAAGCAGCTTCGTTTACTTCGCTTGCCCGTTGACGGATTGTTTCTTGATCGAAAGGTAATGTACCGATTGTCATGTTTATGCTCCTCTCTTACGCTTCTTGCTCTGTTGTTTCGTCTTCAATACCTAATTCTTTTTTAATCCAGTCGTAACCTTCAGCTTCTAGACGTTGTGCAAGCTCAGGACCACCAGATTTAACGATACGACCGTTCATCATAACGTGAACGAAGTCTGGAGTGATGTAGTTTAATAAACGTTGGTAATGCGTAATCATTAGGCAACCGAACTCTTCGCCGCGCATTTCGTTAATACCTTTAGATACAACTTTTAATGCATCGATATCAAGACCTGAGTCGATTTCATCTAAGATTGCGATTTTTGGCTCAATCATCATTAATTGAAGAATTTCGTTACGTTTTTTCTCTCCACCAGAGAAACCTTCGTTTAAGTAACGTTGTGCCATTTCTGGATCCATTTCTAGGAATTCCATGTTTTTATCTAATGTACGGATAAATTTCATAAGAGAAATTTCATCGCCTTCTTCACGACGTGCATTAATTGCAGAACGTAAGAAGTCAGCGTTTGTTACTCCGCTAATTTCACTTGGATATTGCATTGCTAGGAATAGACCCGCTTGTGCGCGCTCATCTACTTCCATTTCTAATACATCTTCACCGTCGATGATGATGCTACCTTCTGTTACTTCATACTTTGGGTGACCCATAATTGCAGAAGATAAAGTTGATTTACCTGTTCCGTTAGGTCCCATAATTGCGTGGATTTCTCCACCTTTTACTTCAAGGTTTACACCCTTTAAAATTTCTTTGCCATCAATTGATACGTGTAAGTCTTTAACCGTTAATGTAGAACCAGCCATCTCAATACCTCCATTAATCCTATATATACATTTTAAAAATTCCTAAAACGTTCATATTCTCATTTTATTCTCATTCTAATTTTATATCAAATAAAATGATATCGCAAACGACGAAAAAAAGTAACCGTTTTTTCACAAATGTATATAAGTATTTCCTTTGCATCTTTCTATGATACACCTTTCTTCTTATTTATATAAAGAAAAAAGGACTGGTAATTTTCCAGTCCTTTCCTTATAATTATTCACTTACCGGAAGTACAGCACCTTTATATTCTTTATTAATAAAATCTTGAATTTCTTTTGAATGTAGCACTTCTACTAGCTCTTTAATTTCTTTTTTCTTCTCATCACCTTTACGAACTGCAATGATGTTTGCATACGGAGAGTCTGCTCCTTCAATCGCAATTGCATCCTTTGTTGGATTTAATTTTGCATCAATTGCATAGTTTGAATTAATAAATAAAGCATCACCTTCATTATTTTCATACAGCTTTGGTGACAATCCAGGCTCTACATCTGTTTTAAACTTTAAGTTTTTCGGATTTTCGACTACATCTTTTACGGTTGCCTTAACAACATCTACACCATCTTTAAGCTTAATCACTCCGCCTTTTTGTAACAATGCTAACATACGGCCTCGCTCCGCTACGTTATTACTCATAATTACTGTTCCGCCATCTGGTAAGTCTTTTAAGCTTTTATATTTCTTAGAATAAATACCCATCGGCTCTAAATGGATTTTTCCTGCGTTTACAATTTTATATCCCTTTTCTTGGATTTCTTTATCTAAGTACGGAATATGCTGGAAGTAGTTCGCATCAATTTCTTTATCCGCTAACGCTTTATTTGGCAGTACATAATCCTGGAACTTTTTAATCTCTAACTTAATACCTTTTTTCTCTAATATTGGCTGTGCCTTCTCTAGAATAACAGCGTGCGGCACGTTAGAGGCTCCAACAACAAGCTTATTCTCTTCTTTTCCTCCGCAAGCAGCTAATGTAAATACAGACAGCGCTGTAACAACTGACAATAAAATCTTTTTCATATGATGTCCCCTTCTCCCCTATAGTTATGTAGTTATAAAAAAGGCTGGCATACACCAGCCTTTTCAGCAATTATTCTTTTACAGGAACAACTGCCCCTTTATATTCTTTATTAATAAAGTCTTCGATTTCTTTAGAATGCAATACTTCTACAAGCTCTTTAATCTCTTTTTTATCTTTATCACCTTTACGAACCACTAATACGTTTGCGTACGGTGAATCATCACCTTCAATTGCAATTGCATCTTTTTCTGGATTTAACTTTGCATCAATTGCATAGTTCGAGTTAATTAAAACAGCGTCGCCTTCTTTATTGTTATACACTTGTGGTAACAAACCTGGCTCAATGTCCGTTTTAAACTTTAAGTTTTTCGGGTTATCTGCAATATCTTTTGGAGTTGCACTAACTGGATCTACCCCGTCTTTAATTTTTAAAATGCCTTCTTTTTGTAAAATTGCTAAACCACGTCCATGGTCAGTAACGGAATTACTCATAATGATTGTCGCTCCGTCTGGAAGTTCTTTTAAGCTCTTATATTTTTGAGAATATACACCGATTGGTTCTAAATGAATTTTTCCTGCTATTTCAAAATCATATTTTTTATCTTTAATTTCTTTCTCTAAATACGGAATGTGCTGGAAGTAGTTTGCATCTAAATCCTTATCCGCTAACGATTTATTTGGCAACACGTAATCTTGGAACTTTTTGACTTCTAATTCAATTCCTTTTTTCTCAAGTAACGGTTTTGCTTTTTCTAAAATTTCAGCATGCGGTACGTTAGAAGCACCCACAACAAGTTTCTTTTCATCTTTATCTTTCCCACCACAAGCAGCTAACCCAAAAATTGAAGTTGAAATAAGTGCCGTAAGTAATAATTTTTTCATTTGAAACATCCTCCCGTTTTTTATTACCGTTTATCTATTCGAGTCGTTAAACTATCACCAATCCACTGAATTAAAAATACAACTAGTAATACACAAATTGTCGCAACGATTGTTACATCGTTATTCCCTCTTTGGAATCCTTCTAAGTAAGCAAGTGTTCCAAGGCCACCAGCACCAACAACTCCCGCCATTGCTGTATAGCCTACTAAAGCAATTGTCGTAACAGTAATACCAGATACTAATGCTGGTAACGATTCTGGAATTAACACTTTCAAAATAATTGTGCTTGTTTTCGCTCCCATTGCTTTTGAAGCTTCAATTACACCTTTATCAATTTCGCGAAGTGCGATTTCAACCATTCTCGCGTAGAATGGTGCCGCTCCAATAATTAAAGCTGGCAATGCTGCACTTGCTCCAAGAATTGTTCCAAGAAGAATCTTTGTGAATGGGATTAATAAAATAATTAAAATGATGAATGGTATAGAACGGAATATATTTACGAATGCTCCAATCACCGTATTAATTGATTTGTTTTCCCATAGATTATCTTTCGCTGTCATGAAGAGTAACAATCCTAAAATTAGTCCTAAAACAAATGTCGCAAGAGCTGCGATTGCCGTCATATATAACGTTTCACCAGTTGCTTCTAACATTTGATTCCAATCAACATTTGCGAGTAACTTATCCATGTGCAATCACCTCCAGCTCTACTTGATCTTGATGAATTCCTTCTATTGCTTGCTGGATCGCTATTTCCTCACCATTTAAATGAACAACTAAACTACCGTAAGAACCGTTATTCGTTTGTGCGATATTCCCTTGCAAAATGCTAACTTCTATATCACTGCGTTGCATTAATCGTTGAAGCACTGGTCTTTCTACAGCCTCACCGATAAATTGCAAACGAATTACTTTTCCATCTGGATATTTTTCAATTAAACTTTCAATCGTTTCATTTGTATCTTCAGAATCTGTTAACTGCTGTACAAATCGTTTCGTAATATCTTGCTTCGGATTACGGAATACATCAAGTACTGGACCTGTTTCTACAATCTTTCCTCTCTCCATTACCGCCACTCGGTTACATATCTTTCGAATCACGTGCATCTCATGTGTAATGAGTACAATTGTTAAACCAAGGCGCTTATTAATGTCTAATAGTAAATCCAAAATTTGATCTGTCGTTTCTGGATCAAGAGCTGACGTTGCTTCATCACATAAAAGCACTTGTGGATTGTTAGCTAAAGCTCTTGCAATCCCGACGCGTTGCTTTTGTCCTCCGCTTAGCTGAGATGGGTACGCGTCTCCTCTCCCTTCTAATCCAACAAGATGAATTAATTCATCAACACGTTTTCTTCTCTTCGCTTTATCAACACCTGCAATTTCAAGTGGAAACTCTATATTTTCACGTACAGTTCGTGACCAAAGTAAGTTAAAGTGCTGAAAAATCATTCCGATTTCTTGCCTTGCCTTACGAAGTTCACTTCCTGTAATTGCTGATATAACACGATTGGCAATTGTAATTTGGCCAGAAGTCGGTTTCTCTAACTGATTAAACAATCTAATTAACGAACTTTTCCCAGCGCCGCTATATCCGATAACACCAAAGATTTCACCTTTGTCTATTTTTAAATTGGCGTTATCTACAGCAGTGACATCACCGCTTTTTGCTTTATATATTTTTTTTACATTTTCTAATAAGATCATGATGTTCACCCCTTTTTGTTTAGATCGACTCCGCAATTTTTTATGTTTAATGCGCGTAGTCCACCGTTATCACTACCTTTATTATTTGAATGTCCTCCACATTCAAACAATAAAAAAACCTTTCTGCTTTAGAGAAGCAGAAAGGTTTATGTGCGTATATAACAACATTATCCCTCTCTCTCATCTCTCAAAGCATTTGCTTTGCAGGAATTGGCACCATTTCAACATAAGTTGACGGTTGCCGGGCTTCACAGGGCACAGTCCCTCCACCTCTCTTGATAAGAGAAATCAGATTCAATTTTCGTCTGATTTGTAATTTATGAAATTGTCTATATTTTATGAATTGAATTGTATCAATATCTAAACACCATGTCAACAGAAATTTTCGTAAAAAATGAACCTTCAGAATTTTAAGCACCTACTGACATCGGTTTACATATATGAAACATCGATTCGACTAATAGCATCGTTCGATACGTTCCCGAATATTGTACACGTCCATCGTTCATTAACATTTGCAATCGTACATTGCCGTTTACCAATTGTTTTACATCTTCTTCATCTACACAAACGATTTGCTCCGTCCCTATTTCCTCATGTAGCAGTTCTATATAATCTCTTGAAATTTGTAACGAACAACTTTCATCTCCAAAGCGGAAATTAACAGTTTTTTCTTCTTTTCTTAAAAGCGGCTCTAAATGATATTGACCATTAGCGTAATTTACAAATGATTGAAGCAAAGAATATAATTTCACCTTAAATCACATCCTTCATATCACTTTCTATTACATACCATTCCCTCTCACTAAAGAGCAATCCTGTTATTTTCGCTCGACAAATACTGTATCCACCCTGCATCTCGACATATTTCCCAAGAAATATGTCGAGGCGGCAAAAATTTTGCCGCCTACTTTAATTCCGTATATAAATATTCAACCGAATGAAATGCGTATATCTTCTTCATCAGTGTCCCATTTTCAAAAACAAGTAAACAAGGTACACTTTCAATCCCATACTCTTTCGCTAAATGCGGAGCATAATTTAAATCTAACATCCCAATTTTGAGGCCTTCAATTGTCATCTCAACGACTGTTAACATCTTTTTTGCTAATTGGCATGTTCCACACATTGGAGTATATACATATAATACTGTTTTTTCTTCGTTCTCTATTAGGGCTGTAGCTTCGGCTCCTGTCCAATCAATCACTTCTATCATTCCTTACCGTAAATATTCTGTATAAACGTCAATGTCGGCTCCCCATAATACATTTGCTAAGTGTGTAGATGGCGCAGTTGCCACTTCTCGGTACGAGCGATCAATATAGATATGCTCGGCTTGCGGAAATTCTTTTCGAAATTGTTTCCTTAACTTTTCTCCAGCATCATCAGCATCCACTAGCACATACACTTCCTTATCAAAAAACTGATCAACGAGCTCATCCATTTTCGACAAACCAATTGTACCATTTGTACAAACAATTTCCACCGGTTCACGAATAATAGATTCAATCTTTCTTCTATCTGATGTACCTTCTACAATAATGACTTTTTCTACATAAATCATATGTCATCACCCGATCACCATATACTATATAACCTTGAACTTAGTATATAGTATATTCGTTATTTTCATGTTGTTTCCTGTTTATTTTTGCAAAAGAAAAGCGTAAGCGGCTCGTTCAGATTGTGAAGACTTATGAAACCTTACCACAAAACAGTTTTTCTCATAATAGCTTATTTATTTACATATAACTTGAATTTCATTATTTCACACAAAATAAAAAAAGACAGCACAAAGGCTGTCCTTTAGTCGACTAAATTAGTCTTGATTTGTCATTTCTGCATATTTTTCTGCAGTTAATAACTTCTCAACTTGGCTTGCATCAGAAAGTTCAACTTTAACCATCCATGCACCCTCGTATGGAGATTCGTTAACAAGTTCTGGTTGGTCACTTAATTCTTCGTTTACTGCTACAACTTTACCGCTTACAGGTGCGTATAACTCAGAAACTGTTTTAACAGATTCTACGCTTCCGAATGGCTCGTCAGCTTCGATTGTTGCACCTACTTCAGGAAGTTCAACGAATACGATATCGCCTAGCTCACCTTGTGCAAAGTGAGTGATACCGATAACAACTTCATTACCTTCAGTTTTTACCCATTCGTGTTCTTCAGAGTAACGTAAATTATTTGGAATGCTCATGACTGTACCTCCAGTGAATGTATTAATTATGTAAAAATACCTTATTGGTACTTTTTCCACACACTTTCAAACTGCTCTTCGTTAAAACCAAGTGTTACATTCGTTCCATCTGTTACAATTGGACGTTTAATCAACATGCCATCAGATGCTAAAAGCTCGTACATTTCGTCTTCGCTTGCATCTTTCAACTTATCTTTCAGACCAAGTTCACGGTAACGCATTCCACTTGTATTAAAGAATTTTTTTAATGGTAATTCACTTTTTTCATGTAAATTACGTAAATCTTCTTTTGATGGTGGATTTTCAACAATATGAATCATCTCATATGCTACATCGTTTGCCTCAAACCATTTCTTTGCCTTTTGACATGTGCCACACTTTGGATATGAATAAAATGTTACTGTCATAAATTCACCTACTTTTTTACTAACCTTTACCTTTATCATATAGAAAACGTTTTATTATTTCAAACCATTATTCGCTAAACTTTTACTTATTTCGTGATAATTTTTAATAATCCTGCGAATTTTTCTTATTTTTCCGCCATTTGTTAAGAAAAAAATAAATATATAAATTTTTTTAGATTCTGCACCAAACATATATCTTAAACAAGCGTTTGATTAATTCCACATTTTTCTTTCTTACGCCTTGAGCTGCATCGGTTTCTTCCTACCGAACATACAGCTTAAACAAACGTTTGATTAATTCTCCATTTTTCTTTCTTAACCCTTAAGTTACATCGGTTTCTTCCTACCGAACATACAGCTTAAACAAACGTTTATTTAAAAAAATAAGAAGCCTTGTTTACAGGCTCCCTCATCATCTATTCAAATAATCTGCGATGGTTTGAAATACGACGATATACATATTATGAATACTTTCTTCTGTATTTCCTCCATTAGATAAACCAATTGCCCATTGTTGCCCTTCACCACTTCCGATATTTGCAAAACCTTGCGTATACATCACATTTACATCTTTTCGTGCACTGTTATACTCTGTCCCTTTTGTAATAAAAATTGAATATGATTTATCTTGTAAACCGATAAAAAACACTGGTTTCTTTAGCGATGAAAATACATTTTTGTACTGCTCTGTTGAGGCTTCTTGAAAGTGATCTTTCATTATTAGAAAACCATCCACTTCCTTAGATTTCTTTTCCAGTGCCTCTAACTTCATTTCCTCAAACTTTACATTCCTAAACGTATCTTTCGGCTTTTCTCCAACAACTCCAATTACGAGTGCTCTTCCGTTATATTCTAATTTCTCTCCTTCTTTATCCTTTGCACACCCAGCACTGACTAGGCATATCAATATAAAAAATAAGAAATACGATAAACGCTTCATATAGCACCCTCCCCTTCTTTTTAGTCAAGTGACAAAAACGTAAGGTTAATTCAAGAAAATGTAAGTAAAATCGATAGCCCAATTCACGTTTCTATATTATAATCAATTGAATTTACTTACATTACTAAACATAGGAGATCAACATGAAGAAATTTAAACTTTCATCTTTTCTTCCGTTAAGTTATATACTTCTACTTGTACTCGTAAGTCCCCTTTACGACGTATTAAATAAATCGACTGTTCACGCAGTAGACGTTACAACTGTAGTAGATGATTGGATTCCATTTGTAAAAGCATTTATTATTCCTTATTTACTTTGGTTTCCATACTTATACGGCGCACTTATTTATTACTGCTTTGCTGACCGAAAGCAATATTATGTCACTTTAAGTAGTGTTATTTTTGGAAAGCTTGCTTGTTTTTCTATTTATTATTTTTGGCAAACAACTGTACCGCGTCCGACTGTCGTTGGAACAGATGTATTTTCTGAACTAGTTCGCTATATTTATAGTATCGATCAACCGGTAAACTGTTTCCCTAGCATTCACGTTCTTACTACATTTGTAATTATGTTAGCTGCCTTTAAGCGTAGAGAGCAACATGCTTTTGAATATTACATCCTTACTTTCTTCGGTACACTTATTATTTTATCAACGTTATTTACGAAGCAGCATGCCTTTGTAGATGCCGTTTCTGGAATGACGCTTGCAAGCATACTTTACTTCGGCGTTCAACTCTTATTGGCGAAAGAACCAATAAGAGTTCCAGTAAAACAAAATCATAGAATGTAACATGACAAAAAAGCAGACTGTGGCTTCTCAGTCTGCTTTTATCTATTATTAAGGAGATTTTCAATTTAAGATTGCGGTACAGTCATATCACCAGAATGAATACGACCTGCTTTTTTAAGAGCAATGTAAAGTATATAAGAAACAGCTACTGGAATAACGATATAAGTAATTACCATCGCTGGGAGAACTCCCCATCCTTGGCTGGAAATTAAATTAATTGGTGCGATAAGAGAACTTAATCCAAGACCTGCAATTTCCTTTCCTGCTTCCAGTTGGAAAATTAATGCGGATACTGGACCGACTATAGCACTGGCGACGACAGTTGGAACGAGAATCATTGGATTTTTAGTGATATTTGGCAACTGTACTTTCGGAGTACAAAGTGCTTGAGCTAATATGCCACCTAAATTGTTTTCTTTCGCTGAGATGACAGAGAATCCGATAAACTGAGCGACGCATCCGGCAAGAGCAGCACCACCTGCAACACCGTCTAAGCTAAGTGCAATTGCTAACGCAGCTGATGAAGCTGGAGAGATAAGTAATAGTCCCCAAACTACTGCAATGACGATAGAAGCGATAAACGGGCTACCAGCCGAGCTATCTTTAATAAAAGCTCCAACTGCGTTTAAAACAGGAGTAATATTATGAGCTAACCAAATACCAACTAAACCAGAGCCTAATATTGCCGTAAATGGAACGAGCATCATATCTAAAGCAGTTTTTCCGCTTAAACGTTTACCAATATATACAGCTAAAGTTGCTGTTAATAAAGCACCGATTGGCTCACCTGTTTTAATAATTAGACCTGCTTCAGTAATTGAAATGGATCCGGCACCAATTGCTCCAGCCACCATAGCCGAGAAGATTACAAGGCCATTTGCACCGAGCATAAAAGCAATCCCGGCACCAATTGCTGGTGCCATAAGTGATTTTGCAACAACTCCGATTGTAATAAGTAATGGTATATCAACAATTCTTCCTATATTTTCGATCAGTAAACCAATTCCGAGGGATACGAAAATACCTTGTGCGATTCCAGCAGATGCTTTAAATACACGAGACATTATATATTCCTTCATTTGTTTCACCTTCTTCTATAAGTTAGTAACCAATTGTTTTCATATAATCACGTAAAATATCGTTTGATTTTGCGAATCGAGATTCTTCATCCTCTGTTAAATTGAGTTCTACAACTTCTCTTATACCGTCTCTAGTAATAATAGCTGGTACTCCTGTACAAATATCATATTCACCATACTCACCATCTAAAATGGCTGATACAGCAATGACACGGTGATCATCATTAAAGATTGAACTCGCAATATATGCTAGAGAATTTCCGATTCCGTAATAAGTAGTTCCTTTTCGCTTATAAATTTCCCATCCAGCTTTCGCAGTCTTCTCAACAATTTCATCTAAATCTATTTCACCAAATCGTTCTTTTTGTTCTTCTAAAATTTGCAGAATTGGCTTTCCACCAACAGTTACGTGAGACCAAGCAACCATTTGAGAATCACCATGTTCTCCCAATGAATACCCATGAATACTACGAGGGTCTACATGTAACATTTCAGATAAAATTGTTCTTAAGCGAGAAGAATCTAATGATGTACCTGTACCGATCACACGATTTCTAGGTAATCCAGATAATTTCCATACTTCATATGTAATAATATCAACTGGGTTCGATGCGAGTAAGAAAATACCATCAAATCCACTTTCCATTACGCCACCAACAACACTTTCCATAATCTTTGCACTTGCTCCTAAAGTATCTAAGCGACTTTGTCCAGGTTTTGGTGCTGGCCCTGCAGTAATAATAACAATGTCCATATCTTTGCAGTCTTCATAGCTTCCTGCATATACTTTTGTTCTTGTATTTGTAAAGTTAATGCAATGTGATAAATCCATTGCTTCCCCAACTGCACGTTCATGATTTATATCAATTAATAATAGCTCTTCGCAAATGCCTTGATTCACAATAGAATACGCACAACTTGATCCAACTAATCCAGTACCGATAATTGCAATTTTTCTTGTATGTCTTTTCATAGCAATCTCTCCTAAGTGATCATATAATCTATTTCTTTTGTTCTTTACACTCTTAATTATAGAGGTTATCACGATAGAAACCATGGATACTTTGTGAAATATTGAACAAAGTTTTTGTCCTTTTTGTGAATTGTTATATTCCATTTTCGTCATATTTGTTACAACTGAAAAAATATTTATTATATATTTATTGACATACAACAAAATAAAACGAGCGAATCCATTTTCGCTCGTTTTTTCATCCTATTATTCTGCACTTAACTGACTTTTCAATTGCTGCACAATCATCGGATTCGCAGGTGCTGCTGGTTTATAATAACTCTTTTGCTTTGCGTACTCATACATATTACGTTGGCGCATCTCATCTTGATTACGAATTTGGATTAACGTTTGATGTAACTGCTCATTATCAGACTGAGCAATATAATTTGCATAACTTGTTAAACTTGCATTTAATCCTGCTAAATAATCATTTACCATATCTTTTTCATTCATGTTCCGCTTCCTCCTATCCTAAAAAAGTCATTAATTGTTGCTTCGTATTTCGTGCATCTTGTGCATCCTTTTGTAGCATTTGTTTCAGTTGTGGATCTGTACACGTCTGTGCATACTGCTCCAACTTGTTAATAATTGTTGCATGTCCACCGATTAAATGACGTAAATTTTCTACTTCAAGCTCTGTTAAGTTTTGCATAGGATACTCCTACCTTTCTTTATTCGTTCACTGTTAGTATTTAGCTATTTTTTGATTGTATACATGAATTAACTTTTTCACGTGCATACAAAATAAAAGATGAATAGCTAAGCCATTCACCTTTTATACTGGTTATGTATTTATTTTTATAGAGATACAATCATACTTATACTCACAAGTAAGTTCCATACAATGTGTAAAATAATACTAGGTATAATAGATTGCGTCTTTTTGTATAACATTGCAAATACCATTCCCATAATCGTTGCTGTAATTAGAAGCCCCCCATGAAGAAGTCCAAAAATGAAGGAAGAGATAATGATACTAACTAAAAAATTATATTTCTTTTCTAAAAATCGATATAAAATACCTCGAAATAGAATTTCTTCTTTAACCGGCGTAATGATAGCAACACTTAACACATATATAATACTTTGTATGCTATTTTGAAGCCTTAAACTCCCTAATTGTTCCTTTTGTTCCGCTGCACTTTCAAAACTAAACACATGTAACATTAAATATTGTGATACTGCAATGATAATAAAACCAATTAATAGATATAAATATGTCTTCCCATTCTTCAAAACGGATACATCCCAAATGTATTTAATAAAATGAAAAACCGGTTTATAGGCTAATAAAACGATAGCAACAACAATTGCATCGAATAAGAGTAAATAATATCCTTCTAATTTAGTACTTAATGCTTCTTCTCCATAAATCTCAAAGGCTAAACCAAGAAATAATCCTCCTAGGAGTGAAATCCCTATAATCATTGCTATCATTACAAATAGATTTTTATATGTTATATTCTCGATTTTTCTTTCCACACTATACGCTTCTAACACTGTTTTACCCACAGTATCCCTCCAGTTATTCTCATTTATCTCATTAAAATCCTTTAATTTAAATATAAAGATAATATAACAAAATTTACAAAAAGAATAATATGCAATTTTACATATTATGAAAACTTTATATTTTATAGTTTTAGGAATAGGATTGCTATGCAATAATTATTATATGAAATTTCAAAAAACACTTCCTATCCACCATAATCCTCGCATCATATAAAACTTATTAGTTAAAGGAGCAATGAACATGAAAACACATGACTTCCTTACAGAAATCCAGAAGGGCTCTGAGCCTAGTCCCTATCAAGACCCCATCGTATTCAGTTTCGTTTGCTTTTTCTTAGCGATATATACATTTTTCAAACCTGCAAAATAATATCATTTCATAAGAAAAAGCCTACCATTCTTTTCGAATCATATGCACTAAAAAACCTTAGAATCACTTCTAAGGTTTTTGTTTACCTTGCTTCTTATTCACGTAACCCTTTAATAAACGTTTCCAATAATACATGTAAACTTATATCTAGATCTAACGGCAAACCAAATCCGCCTTGCTGTTCAATCGAAGCAAATCCATGACAAATACTTCTGAATCCGCGTGTCGCATGAAGTGCATTCTCTCCTTCTAAGCCATACTGTTGTAATACTTGAAGACAAAGCTTTACAATTCCGTCACCTGCTTTTCTTACTTCTTCATCTCGTAAAAAAGTTGCTTCATATAGTCCAGGATGTTTTCGGACAAATGCTACATACGCTTCTCCTAATGCATGAATTGCTTCATCCATACGTTTATCCTCGGCCGCTTCTTCCAGTTTGTTATGCAGCTGTTTTATTCCGTAAATACCAAGATTTTTCCGTACATCTTGTAACCCTTTTACATGATTATATAGTGAGGGCGAACGTATCCCTAACCTTTTCGCTAATGAAGCTAACGTTACTTCTTGTATTCCATTTGTATCTGCAATTTCTGCAGCTGTTTCTACAATTTTCTGTAATGTAAGTCCGATTCTCGGTGACATAAATTAACCCTCTTTCTTACTTTCTATATTCCGTTTCGCTTCCTTAATAGCAAGCTCTATGACAGTCCCTGGATTCTTTATCATTTCCCCATGCCCTGCCGCAAGTAAGGAAGGCTCATATTCGCTTAACTTCTCTGCACTTTGTAATGATATTTCTTTGCTCCACGTTGCCATCGCAGGAAACGGAAACCAAAATTTCATTTGTCCCGAAACAGCCATACCTCCTCTTGTTTGGAATGCATCCCCAACAATAAGAGCTTTATTTCGTACATCAAGAAATGACATGGATCCTGGCGTATGTCCCGGTGTCATAATCGCAAGAAGCGATCCAACTCGGTCGCCATCTTCTAATAAAACATCAGGTACCGTTTTTACCTTTTTAGGTACACCGCCTTTTATCGGTATATTTGGTTCATCCTTTTGTAACGTCGTATCTCCTTCTAACAGCTTTGCGTCCCGCTTAGAAATATAGACTGGAACATTAGGGAGTACTTCCTTTATTGCGTCTAATGCACCGATGTGATCATCATGCGCATGTGTTAATACAATCTTAGTAATTGGTTTTCCTATTTTCTCAGCCGCCTGTAAAATACTTTTTGCGCTATATGGCAAAGCCGCATCAATTAAAGTTAAACCATCTTCTTCCTCCACAAAGTAACAATTCACAGGAAACACTCTTGGCAAAAATGACAATTGATATACCGTTTGTTCATGTATCATTCTCATATTTCCATCTCCCTTTTCACGAAAACTAATATCATTAGTTTTATTATACTAATGGTATTAGTTTTATGTCACTAAAAAATTTCTTTTTTTCAAAAAAAAGAACAGTAGCCGTATAAACGACTACTGTTCTTTAAAGATATTAAACTGTATAACGCTCATCTTCTAAAATTTTCGCAGCAATTTCACGTTTCTTCGGAATTACGTTAAGTGGTGTGTGGCGAGTTAATTTACGTAATGATGATAACATCATGCGCAGCATGTCGCCGTTTTCAACTGCGATAAGTGTTTCTTTCGCATCTGCTTCAATTTCGTTGAATGCTTCTTGGCAGAATACTTCAGTGTATAACACTTTTTGTTTATTCTTTTCAAGACCAGTTGTTTTAATTGCTTTTTCTGTACGAAGAACAGCTGATTCCATTGCATATAGGTTACTTACGATGTCAGCGATATTCACAAGAATTTCTTGCTCTTTATCTAATGCTTTACCGTATTTTTGAGCTGCTAATCCAGCTACCATTAAGCCGATTTTCTTCGCGTTACTTACTAAATACTTTTGAAGTGCTAATGGCTCATCGCCTACTTCTTCTGGCATCATCATCATTAACTCTTCTTGTAATTTTTGTGCTTTTTGAAGAAGTGGTAATTCACCTTTCATCGCTTTACGTAAGAACGTACCTGGTACGATTAGGCGGTTAATTTCATTCGTTCCTTCGAAAATACGGTTAATACGAGAATCGCGGTACATTCTTTCAATCTCGTACTCTGCCATAAATCCGTAACCACCGTGAATTTGAACACCTTCATCTACTGTATAATCTAGTACTTCAGAACCGAATACTTTATTTAAAGAGCACTCGATTGCATATTCAGCGATAGAAGCTGCTACTGCTTTACCGTCTTTTACTTCTTCTTCAGATAATGTGCTCATGCGGCTTTCGAATAAACCTACTGTACGATATACAGAACTTTCAGCTGCATATGTTTTTGCTGCCATATTCGCAAGTTTCTCTTGAATTAATGGGAAGCGAGCGATTGGTTGCTTGAACTGTTGACGTTGGTTTGCATATTGTGCTGAAATTTCTACTGCACGTTTCGCAGATCCAACTGTACCAACACCTAATTTATAACGGCCGATATTTAAAATGTTGAATGCGATAATATGACCTTTACCGATTTCACCAAGTAGGTTTTCTTTCGGTACTAATGCATCTTCTAAAATTAACGTACGAGTTGAAGAACATTTAATACCCATTTTCTTTTCTTCTGGGCTTGTAGATACGCCAGCATATTCTTTCTCTACGATAAATGCTGAGAAGTGCTCTCCATCAATTTTTGCATACACGATAAATACGTCAGCGAATGCAGAGTTTGTAATCCATTGTTTTTCACCATTTAATACATAATGTGTACCTTCTGCATTTAAACGTGCAGTTGTTTTTGCACCTAATGCGTCAGATCCTGAACCTGGCTCTGTTAATGCGTATGCAGCTAATTTCTCACCAGTTGCAAGTAATGGTAAATACTTTTTCTTTTGCTCTTCGTTACCGAATAATACGATTGGTAACGATCCGATACCTACGTGAGCACCGTGAGTAATTGCAAAGCCACCTGCGCGAGAGAATTTCTCTGCGATTAACGCTGAGCTTACTTTATCAAGGCCAATTCCTCCGTACTCTTCTGGTACATCAGCACCTAATAAACCAAGTTCTCCAGCTTCTTTTAACAGACGAACAGAACGATCAAACTCATGTTGCTCTAAATATTCAAGCTCTGGAAGAACTTCATTTACGATAAAGTCCTCTGTCGTTTTTGCAATCATTTTATGCTCAGATGAAAAATCTTCTGGCGTAAACACTTGATCAATCGTAATCTCATCTACTAAAAAGCTACCGCCTTTAACCGCATTTCCTACTGTTTTTTCCATGAAAATTTCCTCCTTCATATTTTCATGAGCAGCTTCTTTCAAAAAAGAAAGAAGCTGGCTCTCAATTTTATTTTTTATAAACCTTCGTTGCTTCCATTCTTTTTTTATAATCCAGTTCCAGTGGCTAAAACAGTCGGTCGTTTCACCCCTTCCTGTGAGGCAAAAAGCGCCTCTTCGTCAGGGCTTCCAACGCCCTCCTGTTCTGAGCAAGCCGCTTCCACTTTTTTATAGTCCAGTTCCAGTGGCTAGAATGTTCGGTGGCTTCGCTTCTTCCTACGAGGCAAAGAGCGCCTCTTCGTCTGAAGCTCCATCCCCCTCACATTCTGAGCAAGCCGCTTCCACTTTTTTTATAGTAATTCAAATACTCCCGCTGCTCCCATTCCGCCACCGATACACATTGTTACGATACCGAATTGTTCGTTGCGGCGTTTCATTTCGTGAATAAGAGATAGTGTTAGTTTTGCTCCTGTACAGCCAAGTGGATGTCCAAGTGCGATTGCACCACCGTTTACGTTTACTTTTTCTTCATCTAAACCAAGTTCACGAATAACTTGGATTGATTGTGAAGCGAATGCTTCATTTAGTTCGAATAGGCCGATATCAGATAGCTCTAAACCAGCTAGTTTTAACGCTTTCGGAATTGCAGCGATTGGACCGATTCCCATTACTTCTGGTGGTACGCCAGCTACTGCAAATGAACGGAATTTCGCAAGTGGCTTCATACCATCACTTACTGCTTTTTCACGATCCATCAATAATACAGATGCTGCACCATCACTCATTTGTGAAGAGTTACCAGCTGTTACAGAACCGCGAACGTTAAATGCTGGACGTAATTTACCTAAGATGTCTAATGTCGTTTCTGCTCTTACACCTTCGTCTTGTGCGAAAGTGATTGTTTCTTCTTGTAATTTGTTGTTTGCTCCAACAGTACGTAACGTTACATCTACAGATACTGTTTCATCAGCAAAGTTCCCTGCCGCTAATGCTTTGGCAGCACGTTGATGACTTCTTACTGCGAATGCATCTTGCTCTTCACGAGAAATTCCATATTTCACAGCAACTTGCTCTGCTGTATGTCCCATACCCATATAATATTCTGGAGCTGCTTCTACAAGGCGACTATTCGGACGAACAACGTGTCCCATCATTGGAACTAAACTCATTGATTCCGCTCCACCTGATAATACAGCTTCAGAGTGACCAAGCATAATACGCTCTGCTCCGTAAGCGATACTTTGTAAACCTGAAGAACAGTAACGGTTAATCGTAATAGCTGGAACATCGTAAGAAAGTCCTGCTAATCCACCGATATTACGAGCCATATTTAAACCTTGCTCTGCTTCTGGCATCGCACAGCCGAAAATTAAATCGTCAATTGGTCCTTCATAATTCGCACGCTTTAACGTTTCCTTTACTACTAACGCCCCTAGATCGTCAGGACGAACTGTTTTTAATGAACCCCTCTTTGCTTTTCCAATTGGTGTTCTTGCTCCCGCAACAATGACAGCTTCTCTCATGAACGATATCTCCCCTCGTTATTAGTTACGTAATGGCTTTCCTTTTACAAGCATGTGCTGCATTCTTGCTTGTGATTTCATCTCACTTACTAAGCTAATAAATGCTTCACGTTCTACATCTAATAAATATTGCTCATCAACTTCTGTTCCGTACGGCACTTTTCCACCCGCAATGACATATGCAAGTTTCTTCGCAATGTGAAGATCATGTTCAGAAATGTAACCTGATAAATGCATTGCTTCTGCACCAAGTACAAGAGTTGCATATCCTGTTTCACCAACAACTGGTATCTTTTTACGAATCGGTGCTTTATAACCAGCTTCATATAAAGCAAGTGCTTTCTGTTTCGCATCATATAGTAAGTGATCACCATTCACACTAATACCGTCTTTATCGCCTAAGAAGTTGTTCGATACAGCTTCTTGGGCTGATGTAGAAACTTTCGCCATCGCTACAGATTCGAACACTTTATTCGCAACTTTTTGCAGGTCAAACTCTACACCATTTGGCATTTTATTTAAGTGTTTAATGTATAGCTCTTTATTACCGCCTCCGCCAGGAATTAAGCCAACACCAACTTCTACTAAGCCCATATACGTTTCACTAGAAGCTTGAATGCTAGCTGATGGTAAGCAAACTTCTGTACCTCCGCCAAGCGTCATACCATATGGTGCTGCTACAACTGGCTTAGAAGAGTACTTAATTTTCGTCATTGCATCTTGGAAGTTTTTCACAACCAACTCAATTTCAAAGTAATTGTCGTCTTGTGCTTCCATTAAGATCATCGCTAAGTTCGCACCAACGCAGAAGTTCTTCGATTGGTTACCGATAACAAGACCTTTATAATTTTTTTCTACTTCATCAACAGCATAGTTAATCATTTGCGTAATATCCATACCGATTGCATTGCTCTTCGAATGGAATTCTAAGCAAAGGATGCCGTCGCCTAAATCAATTAAGCTCGCTCCGCTATTTTTCTTTAATACACCATTTTTCGCTTTTAATTGCTTAAGAGAAATTGCTTTTTTATTACGCTCGATTAGCTTATATTCGCCATTATCGTAATAGTAGCTATCGCCGTTATCATGTTTATAGAAAGTAGTGAAACCTTTCTCTAACATTTCTTTCACCCAAGTAGGAACAACTACGCCGTTTTCTTCCATCTTTTGAACAGATTTTTCAACACCGATTGCATCCCACACTTCAAATGGTCCTTGCTCCCAGCCGAAGCCCCACTTCATCGCTTGGTCAATTGCAACGATATCGTCAGCAATTTCTTTATGAAGTTTTGCAGAGTATAAAAGAGTTGGTGTAATGATGTTCCATAACAACTCTCCTGCACGATCTTTCGCGTATACAAGCGCTTTCAATTTATTCGCTAATCCTTTTTCTTGTTTACTTAACTCTACGGATGCAGCTTTTAATTTTTTACGCGCTTCATATTCCATCGTTTTAGGGTTTAACTCTAAAATTTCTTTCCCTTGTTTTAAGAAGAAGCCTTGACCCGTTTTACTTCCAAGCCATTTTTTCTCAAGCATTTCATGCATGAAAGCTGGTACTTTAAATACATCACGCTCTTCTTCTTGCACATTTTCATATACGTTATTTGCAACGTGTACGAATGTATCTAAGCCGACAACATCTAATGTGCGGAACGTTGCGCTCTTCGGACGACCAATAAGTGGGCCTGTTACAGAATCAACTTCCCCAATACTATAGCCGCGTTTTACCATCTCTTGAAGAGTAACAAGTAAACCGTACGTACCGATGCGGTTTCCAATAAAGTTTGGTGTGTCTTTTGCGATAACAACGCCTTTTCCAAGAACGTCTTCGCCAAATAGTTTCATGAAGCTTAATACTTGTGGATCTGTTTCTTTCGTCGGTATTACCTCTAGAAGTTTTAAATATCGTGGTGGGTTAAAAAAGTGTGTGCCTAAGAAGTGTTTCTGGAAGTCGTCTGAACGACCTTCTGCCATTTTTTCAACTGAGATGCCTGACGTATTCGAGCTGACAATAGAACCCGGTTTACGAACAGCGTCTACTTTTTCAAATAATTTCTTTTTAATCTCTAAGTTTTCAACTACTACTTCAATAATCCAATCTACATCAGCTAGACGCTCAAGATCATCTTCTAAGTTACCTGCTTCAATCAGTGCTAGATTTCCTTTCACTGTCAGAGGAGCTGGTTTTTGCTTTAATAATTTTTGCACAGCCGTATTACTAAAACGATTTCTCACACTTTTATGTTCTAATGTAAGTCCCTTCGCTTCTTCTTCTTTCGTAAGCGCAGGTGGTACAATATCAAGCAATAATGTCGGAATACCAATATTAGCTAAGTGTGCCGCAATTCCCGAACCCATTACGCCTGAACCTAGAACAGCAGCCTTTTTAATTTGGAACATCCAATTCTCCCCCTATTCTTGAATGAATGCTCATTCAATTTTTCGACATAAGTCGCAATCAATGAGTGAGCCTCTACTAATAAATATATGATACTGTTTAAATTTTCGCAATATATTTATTGATAAAATTTTCTGAAATAAATATTTTTCTTTCATTTGGCTATGCTATACATGTGTATTTTCTTTGTTTAAATGCACTTTTCCTTTTTATAATCTGACGAAACTGGAGGAATATATATGGCAAAACTTAAGAAGAACCCTTCAAAGGCTGGAATTAGTGCAGCTAGTGTAACTGGAAACGCAGGTCCGCATAATCACGGTGTTGAAAAAGGACGCCAAGGTAACAACCAACAATATAAGAAGCATAATATGGGCGAAAAATAACGCTATATTTTTGGGCAGAGAACGTGGCATAATGATTAATGGCTGCTTTTTCTGCCCAATTTATTTGTACATATGGAAAACAAAAGAGGGACCGATGATGAAACGAACAATAGTTATGATTGTAATGATTGCTACACTATTTACAGGGATGATTTTCTTCTCTTATGCACAAAGGCAACAAGCTGTAAGAGTTAATCAACCTAACATTACTGGGCAATACGCCATTACAATCGATGCAAACACAGGTGAAATTTTGTATGGGAAACGTGAAGACGAACGCTCTTATCCGGCTAGTATAGCCAAAATGATGACAACCCTTCTTTTACTAGAGAATGTAAAAGAAGATGAAGAAATTACAGTTACAGAAAATGCAATTAAAACAGAAAGTCAAAGTAAGAAAATTAAACTTCGTGCTGGAGAAAAATTAAAACGTGATGAGGCATTAAAACTTATGCTTATCATTAGTGCAGATCCAATAGCTGAATCAATTGCAGAACATATCGCAGGATCAAAAAATGAATTTGTGAAAATGATGAATGCTAGAGCGAAGGAACTTGGTACAAAGCATGCGACTTTCAAGAACGCAAGTGGTGCTGATGCGATTGGAAATAAAGTATCACCATATGACATTGCTATGATTACGAAAGAAGCATTAAAGTATCCAGTTGTTTTAGAATATATGAATTCAACACGTACAACTCTACATACTTCAGAACGCTCTCCAAATATCGCAAACTATGGACGAGAAGAACTATATGACGATCCATATGCGATTGGAAGTAAAAGCGGTCTATCAGCACTTGGCAAATATACAGTCGTAACAGTCGATGAAAAAGATGGTAAACGCGTCATTAACGTCGTATTATCTTCTACTCGGGCGCAACTATATCCTGATACGAAGAAAATGGCACATTATGCATTTCAGCAATTAAAATAACCAAGGAGTATTTTCTCCTTGGTTATTTTTTAACCATACCTTTTAATACGAACGCAACGTTTGCTGGACGCTCTGCTAGACGACGCATGAAGTAGCCATACCAGTCGTTTCCATAAGGTACGTAAACACGCATTTTGTAACCTTCTTTTACTAGCTCAAGTTGACGCTCATTACGAATACCATATAACATTTGGAATTCAAATTGATCCCTTGGAATGTTGTGTTCTTCAGCAAGTTTTTTTGTATATTCAATAATCGCTTCATCATGTGAAGCAATCGCAGTATAATTTCCATTTAATAAGTGCATTTTAATAATCTTTTTATAATTGTCATCTACATCTTTCTTATCTGGGAATGCTACCTCTTCAGGTTCTTTATAAGCACCTTTTACAAGACGTAAATTAGGATTATACGCATTTAATTCTTCCATATCTTTTTCTGTACGATATAGGTAAGCTTGAATAACAGTACCAATATTATCGTATTCAGATTTTAATTGTTTAAAGATATCAATTGTTTTACCACAGCGTGTATAATCTTCCATATCAATTGTAACGAACACGCCATTTTCTTTTGCAGCTTCTAAAATACGGCGCATATTGTTCATTACGATTTCATCAGAGATATCTAATCCCATAGAAGTCATCTTTAAAGAAAGTTGCGAATCAAGACCTTCTCTTCCAATTGCACGGATCGCTTCAATCGATTGGTTAGCCATTTCATTTGCTTCTGCTTCATTATCAACGAATTCCCCTAAATAATCGATTGTTACACAAAGTCCTTGCTTGTTCAATTGTTTAATAGCTGCTGTCGCTAATTCAATTGTCTCCCCTGCGACAAAGCGACCTGCACCAAAGCGTAAACCGTACTTTTTAGCCAGTTTTGTTAGCGCTTTATTTTTAGATAAGAAAAGAAACGAATTTCGCATTAATTGTTCCATGTAATTCACCCCTATGACTGTAATTTATCTGTTTTTTACCCCTCTTCAAAATTATATCATTGTTTAAAATTATTGGATACAAATAATTATTTAGATAATTTATAAAATACTATAAAAACATTTAAAAACCTATATTCTCGCATGCAAATATGAAGGGAATATTTTTCGACATTTAGAAAAAACGGGTTTACTAGGGCAAAAATAGGCATACCGAAAATATTCGACATGCCTATAAAACCCTTAATATTCCACGTAAGTTATATAAGGATATTAATACAGAAAACTTGCGATTATATTTCCCTCAAGTTTTTTTATTGCTCATTTCGCTTCTCTTCATTCAGCCTTTTAATATCTGTAATTAACTGCACCATCTCTTCTTTCGCATCTGGATATGTCTCATTCCAATGCTTTACTAAAGCTGGCATTGTCTTCGCTATGTAAGAATAAAGCGCCCACTTCTGCACCTGCTCTTTTCTCTCTTCATTGCTCTCTCCAAGTAATAGTTCCGTGTATTTCTCTAACAACCCGTCAAATTGTTCATTAAACTTTTCACTCATCTTATTTACCTCCTATATGAAAAAAGCAGCGAAGATCGCTGCTTTTTCTTATAATTTTGATCGAACAGAGTTTAATTTTTTCTCCATTGTGCTTACTTTATCACGACGATCATCAATACGAATAGTTGTTGCAACACGCTGTGCACCTTTCGTATATGGAACTTCATGCATTTGTTGAATTACTTCTAGAATGACAGGAAGATCTCCTTCAATAATTGTATTCATCGGTGTTAATTGATACTTCACACGATCCGCATTTTTCTCTAGCACCTTTTGTACTTCTGCTACATATTCACTAACACTTGGATTACCTGTTCCTACTGGAATAATCGATACATCAACAATTGCCATAGTAGTCTTCCTCCTATAATCGTTTCTTATATATCCATTGTCTATTTTACCGAAATCCTCTTCATTTTACTAATATGTTACTCTTCCACTTTAAACTGCTCGACTAATCTTTCTAAATCTCTCATATGTTCTGTCAAACTTTCCATCGTGTGAGCTACCTTTTCTAAATGATTCACCTGTGATTCCGTTGCAGCATGTACCTCTTCAGAAACAGCTGCACTTTCTTGACTCGTACCAGCAATTGTATGCATTACCGCTGTAATTTCCCCTTGCTCGTAACCTATGTTATGTACCTCTGCTACAATTTTTTCAACTGAAGTACTAATCGTATTTACAACTGACATAATTGTCCGGAACTCTATTTCCGCCTCTGTCGTCACTTTATTTTGCACATCTGCAATATCTTTCAATTTACTTACAACTTCTACAACTCTTTTTACTTCTACTTGCACATCACCAATCATCGTTGTGATTTCTCCAGTTGCCTCTTTTGATTGTTCCGCTAATTTACGAACCTCCTCAGCAACAACCGCAAATCCCTTACCTTGCTCACCTGCACGGGCAGCTTCAATCGAAGCATTTAAAGCAAGTAAATTTGTTTGATCCGAAATACCTTTTATAAGCTCAACCACATTTTGAATAGATCCAACTCTTTGTTCTAACTTACCCGATGCTTCTTCTGTATGAACAACAATTGAAGATGATTGTCCCCTCGTACGGATTAAATTCCTCATTGTATTTAATCCTTGCTTAGATGCCTCTTCCGCTTTGCCAGCCACTCCTTTTATTTCATCAACAGAGCTGTTCATTTGTTCCACTGACTCCGCCATATTTTCGAGCTGAGCTGAAACTTCATCCACACTATTCGCAAGAGTAGAAGCTCCTCCGCTCACATCATCCATTGCTCCTGACACTTCTCTACTAGCTGCTACTGTTTCGTTCGTTAAATAATGTAAACTATTCGTTGATTGTTGCACCGTTGATACGCTGTTTTTAATTTTACTTACCATTTCATTCATTTGTTCAACCATATCATTAAAGTGCTTAGTCAACTCTCCAACTTCATCTTTACTTGTCACTTTCATTCGCAGCGTTAAATCGCCTTCTGCTACTTTTTGCACGTGATTCTTTAATAGTTGCAGTGGTCTTGCTAATCTTCTTGAGAACAAGTAGGAAGCTACGATTCCAACTAATAAACTAATACATGCCATTATAATAACTGTATTTCTTGTACTATTTAATAGCCCATCGATCGTTTCTTTCGGATAAAAGATTCCTATCGTCCATTTCATCGTATCAAATGATTGACTATAAACAACTACATCTTCACCTTTTATTGTAGTGACCGCATATTTTGTTACCTCTTTATTTAAGCTCTTTATAAGTGGCTCTTTAGAAACATCTTTCCCTATCTTTTCTGGATAAACAAGAGCCATATTTTTATCATTTATAATAAACATTTCTCCGTCATTATTGTATTGAATATTGTGAAGCAACTTCTGAATCGTCCCAAGCGATACATCCATCGCAACAACACCTAATACAGACCCATCTTGAGCTGTAATTGCTTTAGAAACACCTACACTTAACTTTCCTGTTGCAATTTCATAAGAAGGTTGTCCCCAATGGACCTTTTTTACATCAGCCTCTGAATCTTTATACCATGGTCTTGTCGTTGGATCGTATCCTTCTGGCACTTGCCCACCTTCAGCAAGATTGGCACTTAATGTTTTTTTATCTTTCGTACCAATATATAAATCTAAAATACCAGGATGATTCTTTTTATACTCTGCAAACTCTTTCGTTAAAAAAGCTTCCTCTTCTGGAGTAACCCCACCTTGAAGCATATTACGAATCATCTCACTGTTCGCATAATACCCCATATCTTCATCCGTTCTTTGAACAAATGTCGTAAGTTGCTCTGTCACAAGATCCATCGCATTTTGAGAATACTCGTCTAAGGAACGCACTTCCTTTTCTTTCTGTAATTGATACACAGCTGTACCCAATATTACGAACATCATAGAAATAAGTACTGAAAACACTACCGCAATTTTTAAACGTAAACTTCTTAACATCTTCCCCCTAGCATCCCCTTCGCATTAAACTAAAATCTTATTAATCATTATATTAAGTATAATAGATAAAATTAAAAAATTGAAATTAATTCTCACCTTAATACAATTAGAAAACGGACTACCACTTGTGCAAAAACAAATAGTTCATTATCCTTAAAATATAATCTCATTCGTTCGGAGGTAACTATGTTACAAAAATTCGGTTTCTCACAATATGAAAGCCAAGCTTATGAAGTTGTCGTATCAAGCAATGAACCATTAGATGCTACAACAATTGTGAAGCATTCAGGTGTTCCAAAAGCAAAAATATATGAAGTACTCGCACGCCTAATCGATAAAGGAATGGTAATGGATTCTGTTTCAGAAAAGAAAAAATTGTATACAGCATTACCACTAAAGCTAGCAATTGAAAAATTAACGACAGAATTCCAATCAAATATTAAAGAACTGGAAACAAATATATCAAAAAAATCATTTACAGATGACCGTGTGTGGAGCTTAAAAATGCAATCTTCTATTCGAGTTCAAAGTAAAGAACTCATCGAAAGTGCAAAAGAATCAATCCGTATTTCAGCTTGGAATGATACTCTTTTAGAATATCTCCCTTTACTAGAACAAAAAGCAAAACAAGGTGTTCAAATTGAATCCCTTATTGTTGGAGAAGTAGAAACAGACTTAGAAAAGATGCATTTTCTAATCCCAGCTGAAGAGCCTAATGCATTAGAGCGCTACTTACTACTCATCGTTGACGATCGTGAAATTTTATTTGCTGGCGTAGAACAAGAGTCATGGCAAGCGATGAAAACAATGTCACAACCTTTCGTAAAGTTCTTTACAGAATTTTTCTATCACGACGTTGCACTTGCAAAGATTACCCAGAAACACCATGACCTCTTTATGGAAGATGAGGAAATTAAGAGTTTGTTAATGAAATTAAGATACTAATTAAATAATAAAAAGGAGTCTAGTTTTTCACTTAGACTCCTTTTCGTTTTGTTCCTTTATCTCCATCAACAGCTCAATGATTTTCTCATTTTGCTCTACCTGTTTCTCAGAATTTTTATAGATGAAACGAACCCATCTAAGTGCAAGAATAATAAGAAACAAAGGGAGCATTGAAATTAGAAGACCAATAATTGAAAAATTCGTATACATATACCTCACCTCGCTATATACACCTTCTCCATCTTTCTACTAAAACCTGCAATTTTTTACAAATAAAAAAGAACCTATCAAACGATAGATTCTTCTTTCACGAACTGAGTAGAGCGTCCTCTTGTAATCGAGAAAATCGCACAAAGTAGTGCTAATATAATAAAGCCACCGCCTACCCAAGCATTATATATAACAGATGATTTTTCAATAACAACTCCACCTACTGTTGAACCCAGTGCAATTCCTAAATGAAGCGCAGAGTTATTTAAACCTTGCTGAATACCAGCTGATTCCGGTGCAATTTCAATTAAATAATTTTGCTGTGCTGGTGAAATCGCCCAGCTCAGCATACTCCAAAGTCCCATCATAATGATGAAGAGCGGGAATGAGAATGTCATTAATGGCAACATGAAGATTGCACATGCAAATACGATAATAATCGAGATAATACTTTTCTTCGACCCCCATTTATCAGCAAGCCATCCACCAAATCCGCCGCCAATTACTGCTGCGATTCCGAAAATGAAGTAAAACACACTAATCCAGTTTGCTTCAACATGCATGACATCCTTTAAGAAAGGCGTTAAATATGCATATAGTGTTAAATGACCCGTTAAAAATAAAAAGGATGTTAACTGTGCACTTACAATTTTTTTATCTTTTAAAGTAGCAAGTTGTTTCTTTATTGATAATACCGATGTCGGTGGTACTTTCGTTAAGAACAATGAAATACAAGCAATAGCCATAACTGTTAATATCGAAATTAATACAAATGGCGCACGCCATCCGTATGCATTTCCGAGCACAAGACCGAGCGGTACTCCAAGTACGAGTGATCCGCTAATCCCCATAAAAATGATTCCAATTGCACGCGCACGAAAATGCGGTTCCACTACACTAGAAGCAAGTGTTACCGATAGTGCAATAATTAATGAACCACTTGCCGCACAAATAACCCTTGAGAACATTAACATTCCGTAATTTACACTAAATGCCGAAATGATATTTCCGATTAAGAAAATCGATAATGCTCCAACATACAATGTTTTTCTTTCAAACTTCCCTGTCACAGCTAATAAAACTGGACCTGACAAAGCAAATACTACCGAAAATATTGTGATAAGCTGACCAGCTGCGCTAATAGATACTCCTAAATCATTGGCAACTAAATCGAGCGTTCCTCCTATAATTAACTCAACCGTTCCGACTACGAAAGCCGCGATAGCTAAAATATAAACACGAAAATTCAAGTCTTTCCCCACGCTTTCTATTTTGGTTACTACGACTATAGTAACCAAAATAGAAAGTGGACGCAAGTATAATTTTTTTGCAGTAAAAAAGGTAGGCGTATTATACGCCTACCCTTCCATCATTCTGTTTCTTTCTTCTTATTCAAGTACCAATACACCGGAAGTCCCGTAAATACAATTCCAATTGATAAAAAACAACTTACTGGATCGTTAATAATCGCACTACCGATTACAAAAAGTGAACCTAAAATCGCAACAATTGGTACGATTGGGAATAACGGTACACTATATGCACGCTCTTTATTCTTATTACGTTTTCTTAAAATGAAGACACCAATAAACGTCATCACATAGAAAATATAAATAATGAATACGGAAATCTCAGATAGCTTATTTGGATCACTAATAATCATTAAAATAATTCCTAAAATGATTTCAACAGTAATCGCATTTGCTGGTGTTTTAAATCTTGGACTTTCCTTTGCAATAAACTTAGCAAATGGAAGTTGTCCACGTTCTGCCATCGACATCGGGATACGTGGGAACGTTAAAATCTTTCCATTTAAACAACCGAAAATAGAAACGATAATACCGATACTAATAATTTTCCCGCCATATTCTCCAAGTAGCATGCCGGCAGCTGTCGCTGTTGCATTTTCTCCAAGGTCTACAATTTTCGCTGCTGGTAATACATTTAATAACGCCAAGTTAATTAATACGTATGCAGCTGTTACAATTAAAATCCCAACTGTCATTGCTTTCGGTAATAACTTTGTTGGATTCTTCATTTCCCCGCCAATTGAAGCAAGTAAAATCCAGCCGTCATAAGCAAATAACGTTGCTAAAATTGCCATACCGATACTTTGATTTTCCGATATCGGCACAACTACGTTAAAGATATCGCTATTCCCTTTCCAAAAACCTAGCACAACAATTAACACAATCGGAATCATCTTCCCAATTGTCGTGATTGTTTGAACGATACCTCCGTATTTTGTTCCCATACTATTTACAACGCCAAGGAACACAACCGTTCCAATTGCGATTGGTAAATTCCATGCTTTATCTAAATAGAAAAAATTAATCATTAAAGAACTAAAGTATAAGCCTAATGTTCCGATAATAGCAGGTCCATAAACAATTGTTTGCATCCAACCTGATAAATATCCCCAAAAACTTCCGTAAATCTCCTCTAAATACGTATACAAACCACCATTTTTCGGGATTTGCGCTCCAATTTCAGCTACTGTTAAACCACTCGCTAGCGTCAATAGACCACCAATTACCCAAGCAAGAATGGCCATATTAGAACTTCCCGAGTAATCTAATACGCTCCCTGGCTTCATGAACACACCAGATCCAATAATCGTTCCTACTACGATAGAAAGTGCTACTGTTAAACCAATTTTGTTCTTCTCATCATGATGCATGCTGCGTATCCTCCTTCCAATCCTAGTGTGATGCAAAAATGAAATAAAAAAACACTCCTCCCTAAAAAAGGGACGAGTGTTGTATTCGTGGTTCCACCCTTGTTTCAATTCGTAAAGTAACACACTTCACCAATTTCTCAAGTCTAAATAACGGTTTTTGCCGGCAAGCAATTACTAGATATTCGTTCACTGCTGCAGTTCAGAGGTGGTAATCTATTTTTCCGTATTAGGAAGCTCACAGCCAAAGGCTTCCCTCTCTGAGAATCGTAAAAAATTGATCGTGTCCTCATCATCACTTCTTGATGTCGAATTTTGTAGTTATTGTTCATTATATTGAATTGTTATAAAAAATCAATATATTTTTTATATAACATAAGAAAGAATTCTCTTCTTATATTATAACAGAAGATACAAAACTTCTCTATTTCCCTAAAAATGGTATAATCCATTTAGGAGGTGCATCAATAATGATTGCTGTCTTTTGTATCATCGCTACATGTCTCTCTGTTCTATTCGCTATCATGCATCGGCACAAGTATCCTGGTTATAGCATTTTAGCGGTAGCTATTATACCAGCTGGTTCCTTCTACGTATTGGGTAAATATCAATATACGGAAGTGTTTATCGGTTTTGCAATCTTCTACTGCGTCTTCGGATACATACTAACAATGAAAAGAATTTTATTGAATCATTAAAAGAGACCGATTTCTATAAGTAGAAATCGATCCTCGCACGTACCTTCCGGTTGCCCCACGAAAGATACATAAATCCATTATTTATCTTCTTTTTTCATAAAAAAACTTGCCCCGTAAAAGCCCGATTGGTGAGGGCTAATAATCAGTGGAAATGCACCACTGATTAAAGTTTCACTTTATGATGCGGAAGATCCACATTTAATTCCTCTAATTGTTTCTTTTCATTGTCTAAAATCGCTTTTGCTTTTGTTTTCGTTGCTTCATCTAATCCCACAAAGATATCTTCATGCTTCTCTTTCTCTGGAAGTTTTACACTTAGTTTTGTTAATTCTTCTTTTGCTTGCTCATGCGTTAATTTTCCGGACTTTTCTTGTTCAAAAATAGACTTTGCTTTTTTCTTTGTTGCTTCATCTAAGTTAGCAAGCATGTCTTTACGCTTACCCTTCTCCGGCATGTTCACGCCTATCTTTGTTAATTCCTCTTTTGCTTGCTCATGCGTTAATTTTCCAGATTTCTTTTGCTCTAAAATCGACTTCACTTTTGCTTTCGCCTGTTCATCTAATCCTGCAAACATGTCTCCATGCTTACCTTTCTCCGGCATGTTCACGCCTATCTTTGTTAATTCCTCTTTTGCTTGCTCATGCGTTAATTTTCCAGATTTCTCTTGCTCTAAAATTGACTTCGCTTTTTCTTTCGTTTGATCATCTAATCCTGCGAACATGTCTTTACGTTTTTCTTTCTCCGGAAGCTTTACACCTAGTTCCTCTAACTGTTTCTTTGTATCGTCCATAATTGTTTTTACTTTTTGTTTTGTAGCGTCATCCAAATCCTTTTTCGCCGTTTTTGCAGGCTGATCTGTTGCTGGAGTATTCGTTGCCGCGAATGCCGGAATACCGACTCCTCCAATGATTCCGAATGATAAAGCACCTGCAATCGCTAAATACCCAACTGTTTTCTTCTTCATAGGAAATTTCCTCCTTCATATTTCTAAAGCATGTACACTTTCGTATACATCACCTATAGTAATGTTGGTTCCTTAAAATTTCCTTAACGATTCAAATAAAAAACACCGCTCGTGATGAGCGGTGTTTCTCTATGCTTTTTGTAATTGTAACTCTTCACGTTCCATTATTTTTCTTAATACAATTGTTTGTGTCATTGTAAATAAGTTACCTGTTATCCAGTACAATACAAGTCCTGATGGCGCCGCAAACCCCATAAATAGAATCATTGCCGGCATCATAATTTGCTGCATCTTTAGCATCTGTACTTGTTCTCCAGGTGTAATATTAGATTGGAAAACTTTCATTTGAATAAATGTCGTTAACGCTGCAATAATCGGTAATATATGATATGGATCTGCATGTCCTAAGTTCACCCATAAAAACGAAGATGTGCGAATCTCTTCTGTTCGGCTAATCGCATAATACAAAGCAGAGAAAATCGGCATTTGTATAAAAATTGGCCAGCAACCAGCAAGTGGATTCCAACCGCCTGATTTCATTAGTTCTGACATTTCTTTTTGATACTGTTTTTGTTTTTCAAGATCTTTACTTACATCACCGTATTTTTTCTTTAGCTTCTGCAATTCAGGTTGCATTTTCTTCATTTTCGCTTGGCTGCGATATTGCGAAACAGCTAATGGAATCATGGCTGAACGAATAACGAGCGTCATGATAATGATGGCAATCCCAAAGCTAGCTCCAGATATATGATGCGCAACAAATTGAATCATAAACGAGATTGGATATACAAAATAATGATCCCAAATCCCAGTACTATGTGCATCAATTGGGGCCGCATTACTGCAACCAGATAAAACAAAAACAAGTAATAATGATAAACTAACGAGCACAGCTCGGTATGATTTTAACATGTTCATTCCTCCAATGTTTCGTAATTATTTAGCGAAACATTGGTGTATACGGACCGACCTCGTCATTCTCTTCACTTGATTCTTGTCTGCGTACAGAACGAATCATTCCATATTTATAAAAAATAGAAAATAGCGGTACATTTCCCGCACTATCTTCACATGTATCAACTAACGCAAAAGCTCTTTGTCTACCGCTTGATGCTTGTTGACGCACAAAGCGAGAAACATTAGTAAGGAAGAAAACTTCTAATAAACAAAGTGCTGTCGTTACAAACGATATATATAGAATTGCATCCTGCAATAAAAATTCCATCGCTTCACATCCTTAATAAGGTCATTTTAGCACATTCGGCAAACATTCTCTATTTCCTTTTATTTTCAAAAAAAGCATTTTGCATATTTTCTCAAGAAAATAATAATTAAGAAACATTGTATTCGCTTTCTTTAGTATATTCACACACATCAATGAATAGGCTTGATTTATTAGAAATTTATAAAATTTTTGCATTATAATAAAACTATTGCCAGTTTTTGAAAAAACCTTTATTCTCTTCTTGTAATCAAAAATGAATATGGAGATGAAACATACTATGGGTCAACTAGGAGACGCCGATTACGTTCCCGACACCGCCTTTTTATCCTTCCCAGCAGCGAAAACATTTCACTTAGAATTTATAATACAGTTGGTTGTTATTTTTATAGCTTCTATTTTGTATGCAATTTCTATGAATATGTTTTTTATCCCGCATAATATGATTAGCGGTGGGTTCGCTGGTGTAGGGATGATTATCGGTTATTTAATGCACTACAATATCGGTGCACTTATCTTTTTACTAAACATTCCTCTTCTTATTTTAAGTCACTTTTACTTAGGCAAGAAGACAACCTTTTTAACAGCGTACTTTGTAGCTGTATCATCGTTAGCGATGAACATTATCCCGGTACACCAAGTTTCAGACGATATTTTACTTTCTTCTGTATTCGGTGGTGTTATCTGCGGAGCAGCTTCAGGAATTATATTCCGATTTGCTTCTTCAACAGGTGGTTTTGATGTTGTTGGATTGATTGTAGCGAAATATCGAGATGTTTCAATTGGAGCAATCATATTTGTATTCAACTTAATCTTACTTGTAGCAGCAGGTTTTATTTTCGGTTGGGATATTACACTTTATACGTTAATTAGTCGATTTGTAGTCAGCAAAGTTATCGACGCTGTGCATACGAAACATATTAAATTAACGATAATGACTATTACAGAAAAAGGCGAGGAAATAAAAAGCGCACTACTACATCACGGTATACGCGGGGTGACAATGGTAGACGCTGTCGGCGGCTATACAAACCATAAGAAAAAAATGATTTACACTGTCGTGACTCGCTATGAGTTAGGCGAAATGAAACGTATTATCCGTCAAGTGGATAACAAAGCATTTATGAACATTACTGAAACAGTTGAAATTGTCGGCCGTTTCAAACGTATATAAAAAAGGGTAATAAATTAAAGGGCATAACATATTAGTCATATATAATATGTTATGCCCTTTGTTATTCAACTAACGCACCTTTTAGCATAATAAAATCACTAAGTTTATTACTACAAATCGGAGGATAGCATTCCATATACAATACTATCTGTCCATTCATTTTTATTCCAAAAATCTTGTATGAAATGTGCTTCCTTTCTCATGCCTATTCGTTCACACAATTTTTGTGAAGCTGTATTACGTGCATCAAGATTAGCCTGTATACGATGTACATTACATTCATTAAATAATTTCAATACTAAACTACTTACTGCTTCTGTTGCCAAACCTCTCCCAGCTACTTCATTTGAAAAACTATAACCAATCTCAACAGTGTCTTTCATATTTGTGTACCATACGGATAAATCACCAACTACTTTAGCCTTATATATAACTGCCAAACTTAATATTGATTCTTTAGTAAGTACATTATTTGCTAGCTTCTTATTAAATCTTTTCTGCATGTCTTCATGAGTCCACTTATTATGTAATAGGAACTTACATGTATCATCACTATTATAAATAGCAAATACATCCTGTAAATCAGTACTCTTAAAAGGTCTAATTATTAATCTTTCTGTTGTGAACTCCAAGTTAGCTCTCCTCCCTTACATTCATGCTATAAAACATTTTTTATAGTATTTAAGCCTCATTCTTAGATCTCACTTTGATTACATATTTCATCATAATAAATTAAAGTCCTTCTTCCACTAAACTGCACCGTTAATGGTATTTCCTTGCGCTTTTTATTTTTTACACTTATTACAAAATCAGATAATTCTATCATTATGTCCCTAAATGTGTTATAATGAAAGCAGACTCACAAAAAAAGAGTATATAGACTTGGAAGTTTCTCTTATTTTACAAGCAAAAAGAAACGAGCAGTCGGGTATATTTCAGACACCATACACGTAACGGTTTAAACAACCGATCATCTTAGTTACTCTTCAATGATCTTTTTATAAAAAGATACGTACAATTAAAACTCACTTCAATATACTATACCTACCTTTTTGACTTCCAAATCATCTTATTACATAGGGAGATGAACATATGAATCAATATATACGATATACAATAGCTGTCCTGTTTGCTATTATCGGCGGAACAATCTGCTTCTGGACAAACACTCAGCTTGGAGAGAATATCATTTTTAATGGAATCGAAACACTTGTAAGCGCTTCAATTTTAGGCGGATACATTTACTTCCTCTTCAATCCAGAAGAAAATGCTCAAAAAACAATGTTATTAACAATGATTGGAATCGTTGGTGGATGTATTTCCTACTCAATGACAAACTATACATTACCACTTCAATTAAGCTCAGCTTTCTTCCACGGTCTATGGACTTGGTTCATTGCATTCTGCTTAGCAGACGTATTCAACCTATTACAAGACAATGAAGAAGATAGCGGTCGCCAAATTGAAAGTAACTCTTAAGCTGGAAGGAATTCTTCCAGCTTTTTTATGTTGGTTTGCATACCCCGGTTAGTATCTACCGTAATATATCAGCGATTCTCCAAATATATCGGCGATTTTTTCATTATATCGACGGTTCGACACATTATATCGACTTACCGACAATTTTCGGCAACCTATTTATGCTCTATACCCCGTCACCACAATAAAAAGAAGCTACCCAACGGCAACTTCTTTTCCACATACCCCACTTCGTATTCACTTAAATATATCAACGATTTTTCAAATATATCGATCGTTTCTCCACTTATATCAACGATTCGGCACAAAATATCGTTTTAACGACAATCTTCGACACTCGAAACGTACAACATACCCTATCCCCCAAGCAACTTACTGCCGAACTCTACGATTAAAAAGATAATTAATAGGATCGCGAGTATCTTTAATGCTACATATGCCACTTTAAAAACAACATAAATGAGCAAGACTATCAAAATAATTGATAAAATTTCCATATTTACTTCCTCCAAGCTGCGCTCTTCTTATCTTATTTTACTCGCCCTAGGCTGTTTATGGAACGGCATAAGATGACATAGAAAAAAGAGGATACCTCACCCATCGTAAGATACCCTCTTCTTTAGCTGCTCAAACCATTCTCTCTCTAATTGTAAATATCCCATTTCACTCTTCTCGGCGCTCTTTAATTCTTTATCAGCTTTCCTCATATAAGTACGGGATGCTTCCATATCGCCCTCTAAATATTTAATAATTCCTTTTGTACGGTAATATCCGTTTAGATCCATTTTTGTAATGGCCTTTGCATGTTCCTTTGCTTCTTGCAAAGAAAGACTATCCATCTCATAAAGTGCTTTATATAAAAGGTACCAACTATGAAAACTACTAACGAAAAACTTATTTTCTTTCGTTACAGGTAGTTGAACAATTCGTTCTATATGCGGTATCGCTCTTTCCATTCCCTCTTGATCTGCACGAGCAAAAAAGACAAGCATAAGTCTACTCATTATCTCTCTTATCTCTTTATTCTCTTTTATTTTCTCCTCACTAAGTTCTACTAATCTTTCATCCCAATCTTTCGGTCTTTTATAACTAAATAACTCACTCGATATTTGAATCTCATATAAATGATTTCTAGCTCTTTCATCATCTTTAATTAAAATAAGAAATTGCATCCCATCACTCATAAGCGTTCCTTTTATCGGCACAATTGTAACCGCAAAGATTGCAAAATGGAAAAAGGAAAAATATAAAAGATATTGATAATAACTTACCATGTATATGTAACCAAAAGTAATACCAAATAGTAAATTCGTAATCGGTCCACCTAAAGTGAGCCAAGCCCATTTTTTCGAAAGATTCGGTGTCTCTATAGAAGGTGGTACTAATGTTGCAACGCCTCCAAAGTACGCCCATAATTTATTTTCTCGAATGCGTAATTTTCCTTTTTCTTTTTGAATAGTAATGGGTCCTACTGTTATAAATTTAAATGTCAAACCACCTATTACACCAAATACTACATGCCCTAGCTCATGAATGGCTAACACTAACAATGCAATCCCAACTATTGCCCACAGGTTCAAAATTACTTCTAATTTCCCAGTTCGGATTACTCCGTATAAAATGGACAGAATTAGCGCCACTGTCATTGAGCCAGCTGGCCTTCTTAAAATATCCACCTTTTTCTCCCCTTAATAAATCATTTTTCTCTGCATTTCGTACATGAACTTCCCGAGATGCAATATCCAAATAAATGAGATTAAACCAATTAACACAAAATCGATATCACTAGCAGCTGTATATATAACAGCAGCCCACCATACATATGCCAATATTGTATTCGTAAATTCATATGCTTTATATCCAGCCTCATGCACAATGTGCTTTAATCCTTCATCTGCGTTTTTCGTCCACATTTTCATAGATTCCATATATGTTACACCTTGTTCAGGATATAGCTTATTATAACGATTTTTTGTTATGAGTCCGATAATTACTACAGTAGTTAAACAAGCAATAGAAGCTACTAAATTCCACACCGCAAATGAAACATTTGTATCTTGCAACAGTGCACGTCTACATGTAATAACTGCATATACAAACCATGCCTGCGTAACTATATCACCTACACGTAAATATATACTTATAATGCCTAATTTTCTGCCTTGCACGCTCTCTTCTTCATCGCGTGCCTCTGCTAACATACGTGTATTCTTCCAAGTGTAGTACATCATTAAGATTCCAAAAATAGTACATATACCTATAAATGTATTGGATGATAATTTTCTCGGTTCATCCGAGAGTAAATTTAAAGCTATATAAGACGTTAAAAAACCACCCAGCATACTTAATGCTATTTTCCCTACAGAATCAAATTGTTTTTTTTGCTTACTCTTCATCGTCCTCTTCCCCCTCTACTAACGTAAATATTTCCTCCACCGATACGTTGAAAATTTTTGCGATTTTTAACGACAATACGATAGATGGCGCATAATCCCCACGCTCGATTAAACTAATCGTTTGCCGCGATGATCCAATCGCTTTCCCTAAATCCCCTTGTGATAAACGATGCTTTGCTCGCAATTCCCTCACTCGATTTTGAAGCTTCATGTCTTCCCTCTTTTTCATTTATTTAATTAAAATTGTAAATAATATCCTTATTTTTGTCAATTATAATTGTCATTACGACTATGATAATTGACAAAAATAAGGATATCTTATGATAGAAATAACCTATATAATGAATGTGAAATATTAAACAAAGGAGATTCCATATGAAGAAAACATCTACCTTTTCTTACATTCTTACTAAGCTTACAGCAGCTTTCTTGTTATTATTACTTATTAGCACGCTTCTCTTAACAACTAGTCAACCAACACTATATAGTTTCTTAACTGGATTACGCGAACTACTATATGTTCCCTTCGTTCCTATTCTTGCTGCATATGCAATTTTTTGTTCTATTTGCATCGATAAATTGAAATTAAAAACACATACAAGACTAAAGACATTATTCCTTTATATTTTTTGCGGCTATTTATTTTTTCTTCCCTTCCTAATATTTAAAGAAGCTAGTCTAACACAGTTCTTGTACCTCGGATCAATTGGAGCATTATGTTCTCTTTTTTTCTATTTATGTATAGTTATAGCAACAAAATTTAAGTGGATACAATATGTCGTCCCAGGCATTATGCTTATTATATTTATCACAATCAACTTTATTGATTTAGAAAAGGTTGGAACATCAAAAGAGCAATGGGTCGAAACAATAACAGATAACTCTTTCGAAGCATCTTTTCAACATTTTAGTGGTGAACATAAAGTCCCCATTGAGCTAAAACGAGGTGACATATTAGAATTCACCATTGAATCACAAGCTGAAAATCCAGATGGCTACATGGGAGACGTAAAAATGGCTAGTGAGTTTCAAGAGGAAGAAAATTATTTAGCTTCAGTCGGCCCTAATACATACCATTTCGCAGCAATTAAGACCGGAACTTACTACATTATAGTTAACGGACACCAGTTAAAAGGAAAATTAAAAATAAACTGGAACATAAAATAAAAAAGGCAGTGCGTCTGCACTGCCTTTCAAAATTTTGACATAGAATGGATTTCATATTAACTTGCGTTTTGTAGTAATACTCGTTTTAACTGCTTACGGAAACGAATACCTAACGTAACCGCTACAATCACAATCACCCCAAAAATGATTTTACCGATGTGACCTTCTAGCGCCCCAAAAATATCATGTAAGTTGCCACCTAACCAGTAACCACCAATTAAGAAGAATGATACCCAAAATAGAGCACCTGAGTAAATTGTAATGGCAAAACGACGGAATGGTAAGTTAATAATTCCTGCAAAGTATCCTGTGAAATGACGTACACCAGGAATAAAGAAACCAATAAAAATTAAGAAGTACCCATACTTATCAAACCACATTCTCGTTAAGTCAATTTTTCTTTGTGTTAAAAATACGTATTTTCCATACTTTTGAATGAAAGGCATACCTAATTTATTTCCTAAAAAGTATTGAATCGTCATTCCTACACTTGTCCCAATAAAGGATAGAATAATTAAAATCGGTAAACTTAAATCACCCTTATGTGCTAAAAATCCCGCATATGCTAATGTTGGCTCTCCCGGAAACGGAAGTGCAATATATTCTAACAGCAAGCCGACAAGTACAACATAGTACCCGTATTGCTGAAATAATTCATGAATCCATTCCATGTCATCTCTCCTTTCAGTCACGTACAACTTCTTACTATTATTGTATAAAAAAATTGTCGAAATAACTATCACAATAGCTTACATTTTTATTACATTTTTGTAAGGGTCACACTAATGATTTTCGTTCTTTATTAAATAGTAAAAATCATTTTTTAAGTCGAAATAGCGAAAAGGTACATTAATAACATGCAGATTTCATCCATTTTTTAGCACTAAAAAACCTCTCTTATTTTGTTCTCAATAAAAAACCATCACAAACTCATGCTAACTTCATATTAGCTTCATATACGTATTGTAAGATTATATCGGAATTTGTTGAAAAATTTAACCAATATATGACTAAGCATTAATTTGAATAAATATAAGTCGTTTTTCGAAATTGAAAAAAGGGTGAATACGAAATGGAAGCATATAAAATGCACGATTTTATTAATACAAATGTTGAATCTCATCAAAATGAAACCGTTTTTAATTTACAAATATGTGAAACAAGTGAATTTGACGTAAGTTTAACAAAATCTACAACACTATCTTTTATCGTTTCAAAAAAGAATATTAAAATTGTCACGAAAAAATGGATTAATTCAAATCAAGAAAGCATGATTGGCAAAAGCTACATCATTCCAACAAAAGCTTTTCACTATTTCTTACCAATCATTTCTGAAAATGAAGATGAGCTAAATATTCAAGTTCAAAGTTTTGGACTACGTGGTGAGCTTTTATTAAATGAAAGATTACTTATTGATAACAACAAACATAACAGCAAAATCACTACATTCTTTGAAACATTAGATGAAAATGTAAATAAAGCATTACGAGGATTACAACTTCATTGTATGTAAGACTATTACGATAGTAAAAGGAGAATAACAATGAAAAAATTATTATTAAGCGCACTATTATCATTAGGATTTTTAACTCTTCCATTCGCTAGCACAGAGGCAGCTACAACGAAAGATCAATTAATCGTAGATACTCAGTTAAATAAAATGGATTATTATCAGGATGGAAAATTTATAAAAAGTTTTACTGTCGCTACTGGAAAAGCAGCAACACCTACACCTAAAGGCACTTTTCAAATCGTAAATAAAATTAAAAACCGCCCTTATTATACAGGCAAAATTAAAGGCGGCGATCCACGTAATCCACTTGGTGACCGTTGGCTTGGATTAAATATGGCAGGAACTTACGGAACAACTTATGCGATTCACGGAACTAACAATAATCAAGCAATCGGCAAATGGACAACACTTGGTTGTATTCGTATGTATAACAATGATATACACTGGTTATTTGAGCGCGTTCAGCAGCAAGCTACCGTCACTGTAAAATAGCCTAAAAACAAGATTTATGTGTAGCCAAGAATTTTATGTCTTGGCTTATTTTATTTATTCATTTACAGTAGCAAAACAACTGTATTTACATATATAATAGGAATAGATTTGATTAGCTAATGTCTAAACATTGATAAACGTAGATATTAAAATTATACAGTTATAATATTTTATAAATTTTATAATACATACTATAATAGAACTACTGTAATTCTGAACTATTCAGTAACACTAAACTATTCCCCTTGCTACCTTCATGATTATTTTATAGCGGGGGCTTATTATATGTATAAACAATCTGAGTCACTCGAAAAATGATGAATTCGAATATTGCAGTAAAAAGCGTTATTTAGGAGGTGTTACTATGACGCATATACTGGTGATTGAAGACAACCCAGATATACAAGAACTTATTCGTGAATTTCTAATGGCACAAAACTTTACCGTTGATGTAGTTGGTGCTGGAACAGAAGGTATTCTTCTTTTCCAAAAAAATTCATACGATCTTGTCCTCCTCGATGTAATGTTACCAGATATAGATGGCTATAGTATTTGTAAAATTATGCGAGGACAATCTGATGTACCAATCATTATGTTAACAGGCTTACATAATGAAGAAAGTGAAATTAAAGGATTTGAATTAGGTATTGATGACTATATTACGAAACCGTTCCATTACACTGTATTTATTAAGCGTGTAGAGGCTGTATTAAGAAGGGCAGCAACGAAGGAAGCAGAAGCTGCAACTATACTACAATTCCATGAATTGATGTTAAACTCTACAGCATATGCAGCTTATGTTCATGGTAATCAAATTGAATTGACAACAAAAGAATTTGAAATTATTTATACTTTACTGCAAAATCGAGGAAAAGTATTATCAAGAAGTGATTTGTTGAATAAGGTATGGGGCTATGAACATTATGGTGATGTAAGAGTTATAGATACACATATTAAAAACTTAAGAAAAAAATTAGGAATTCCTTATATTAAAACGGTGAAAGGCATTGGCTACAAAATCGAATCGTAGCAAAGACAACATCACCAAAAATATTTTCATCAAAACCTTATTATTTTGTATTCTTTTATCACTTTGTCTTTATCAAATGATTTACTTTCTAGCTTCAAACTACGATAAAGAACGTTTTGCAAAAGAAAATGGAACGCCGACTACAGAACAGGCCGATTCAGATAAGCAAAACGACGAAAGTAAAACGACGCAAAATAAAGCTGTATCAAAGGGGAGCATTTCTAATTTCCAATCTTCTATTATAGATTATAAATCTCTTTCTACGGCTATCAATCACCTTTTGCAGCCTAGCCAAACTGCAAAGGCAAAAGAACATACACAAAATCTTTCGGGGAAAAATAGCACTTCTAATCTGCCTATAGAAGTAGAAAAGAAAGCTGCTAATAATGATGCCTTACATACACAAAATGCAGCAAGTAAAACAAATGATACAAATGATAATCCAAAGTTAGCAGATGCGTTGCAGCAATTAGCTCCACATATTGGCGCGACAATGCTTGCATTATCACTACTCGGATCTTTAATTTATACAAAACTAATTGCCAAACCTTTTCAATATATGAGCGATGCTTTAAAAGATATTATGAACCTTGATTTCTCAGATAAAAAGCTACTTAACAAAAATACAGATCAAACAGATTTTAATTTGCAAGTAGCCGCTTCACAAGTACCAAATATTGTGAAGAATTTACATGCAAGCAATCAAGATTTAAGAAATGAGCTCAAAAAGGAAAAACAATTAGAGCAATCTCGTAAAGAATTTATGTCTATGGTATCCCATGAATTAAAAACACCAATCGCAGCCGTTATGGGACAGCTAGATGGCATGATTCACGGGATTGGAGCTTATAAAGATAGAGATAAATATTTAAAACGTTCCTATGAAATGATGCAAGACATTAACATATTAACGGAAAAAATGTCGGAATTATCCAAAATACAGAACCCTCAATTTAAACCAGATTTAAAAGTTATCTCATTAACTAACATTATTGAGGACGTTATGAAGAAGGTGGATTATTTCGTATCTGTAAAGCAATTAAATGTTCAATCTAACATTAAACAAGATGTACAGGTTTTAGCTGATCCTACATTTATTCAAACTGCTATTTTTAACATCATTTCAAATGCAATTCATTACACAATTGACCATCAGCATGTATATGTAAAACTTTATGAAAAACCAAACGGTTATGCATTAGAAGTATTAAATACAGGTTCGCAAATTGATGAAGATAAACTTGCTCATTTATTTGAGCCTTTCTATCGCGCAAACCCTGGCAAACATGGTTTAGTACAAGGTAGTGGTCTTGGATTATATATCGTGAAACAAATATTAGATAAACATCAGTTTCCTTATGGGATACAAAACACAGCTCAAGGTGTAAAATGCTCCATTGTATTCCCAAAAGCAATGTAACATTCACTATAATTACATACCCCAAACTCATACTTCATGTGTGAGTGGCGGAATTTTGTAGAGTATCTTACTCTGTTTCGTTCGCCCGTTATCCTTATTTGGATAGCGGGCGTTTTTTATTACTTAAAAGGAGGATTTTTTATGGAGAAGTTTAAATATTCCTTGCTCGTTTTATTTGGTGCTTGCAGCTACGGCATACTTTCAACTATTTTCAAACTCGGATTCCTAAATGGATTTTCAGCACATCAACTATTAGGAGGACAATATGTCTTCGGATGGATTGGACTTCTTCTACTCGTTCTTTTCTTTTCACGTCATAAAGTAACAAAAAAACAATTCTTTTCATTACTAACCGTCGGAACAACAATGAGTATGACGGGGATTTTCTACGCTATTTCTGTAGAAGAACTACCCGCATCTATCGCTGTCGTCCTACTCTTTCAGTTCACTTGGATTGGTGTCATTATCGAAGCCATTGCAAATCGGACATTTCCAATCCGCGATAAGATCATATCTATCCTTATTTTATTTGCTGGTACATTGTTTGCAGGTGGTGTATTTGAAGGCCTCGGACAAAGTTTTTCTACGAAAGGGATTATATTTGGACTATTAGCTGCCGTCTCTTTTTCATTCTATGTTTTTGCAAGCGGACGCGTTGCTACCGATGTTCCGCCTTATACGAAAAGCTTTCTTATGACAACAAGTGCGACTCTTATTGTATGTCTATTCTTCCCGCCAACCTTTTTAACAGATGGTGCCCTGCAAGCCGGTCTATGGAAATATGCTTTCTTCCTCGGATTATTCGGCGTTGTTGTACCTGTCATTTGTTTTTCAATCGGTGTACCAAAGGTTGGAACAGGACTCGGTACAATATTAGGTGCAGCTGAATTACCAACTGCTATTATCGCTTCTATTACACTTGTACATGAAGTCGTAACATTCATGCAGTGGATTGGAATTATTTTTATATTGATTGGGATTTTCACTCCCCAGCTGCTTACAGCTAGGAAAGCAAGGAAACATAATCGCGTGCATAGCGCTTGAAAAAAATGCAGAATTTATCTGGAGGTATAAATGACTATTTTAAGCATCGTATTTTTTGCTATTATGTGTATCTTCTTCCTAATAAGATATATGAAAGAAAAGAAATTTTACGATTTACTTCTCATTCCCGTTTGTATATATGCAGGAGCAGTGAAAACTCCTTTCGTAGAGTACTTAAACTTTAATACTACATTTAAAATAACGTATGATATTGCAGCTATTATTCTTGTAATCCTTGCTGTACTTTTCTTTTTGAAAGATAAGAAAGAGAATCATACTGCATAACAAAAGACCTTTCATTTACTTGAAAGGTCTTTTTCTATATTTCACGTTACCGCTCCATACAGCTTCTCTATCTCATGTTCAATTTGTTTTACATCGATTCGCTCAAATAATGGCTGCACGCTATCAATTCTACTTGGCAACGTATTTTGAGGTTCCCAATTTCGTTTCACAATCGATAATGTGTTTCTAACCCTTTCACTTGAAAATGGTAAAAACGGTTCAAGGAGATTTGCAAAATTAGCGATAAGATACACACAGTTATAAATCATTTCTTCACACGAAACTGGATCATCTTCTCGTTGTTTCCAAGGCTGCTTTTCATCAAAATATTTATTTGCAAAACGGACTGCATCAAATATTGTCTCTAACGCCACCTTAAATTGAGTTTGCTCAATCGCCTCTCCTACATATTTATATAATCCTTCTACTTTATCTTTCAGCTCTACCTCAATACTTCCCTTCGGCACGATACCACCATAATATTTTTCAATAAACTTTAATGTCCGGTTCACAAAGTTCCCGTATGCACCTAATAATTCACTATTATGACTGTAAATAAATTCCCGCCATGAAAAATCAGTATCGCGATTTTCTGGTGCATTGACGGTTAAAAAGTAACGAATAGAATCTGGATCATAGCGTTCTAATATGTCAGGCACCCATACTGCCCAGTTTTTACTTGTAGATAATTTTCTTTTTTCAACTGTTAAATATTCATTCGAAACGATATGACGCGGGCTTGCTCCTTCCCCTATTCCAAGTAATACCGCTGGCCAAATGACGGAATGAAACGGAATATTATCCTTTCCGTGCACATAATATGTTTTCGCTTCGCTATCCCAAAACTCTTGATCATCTTTCCCTGTTTTTTCAGCCCAATGTTTACTCGCTGAATAATAGCCTGTCACTGCTTCAATCCATACGTAAATTTTCTTATCTTCATACCCTTCTACTGGAATTGGTACCCCAATTGGTAAATCACGTGATACGGCCCTATCTAGTAATCCTTCCTTTACATATCTCTCTGTTAGTTGAATCGCATTGTCGCGCCATGTCCCTGTTTGTTTGGCAATTTCTACAGCCCTTTTAATTTGCTCCTGAAATGTATGCAACGCGAAATAGAAATGCTCTGTTTCCTGTACAGATGGTGTACTACCACATAACTTACATTTCTTTTCTAACAAATCGAGTGGATCTAAAATAGCTGAACACGCATCGCATTGATCTCCTCTTGCTGCTTCATGACAATGCGGACATATTCCTTCTACATAACGATCCGGTAAAAATTGCGTACACGTTTCACAATATGCTTGTTCCACTGTTTTTTTATAAATATAGCCTTCTTCTAATAAACGTAAAAAAACATTTTGAACCGTTTCATGATGATGCTCGCTAGCGGTATGTGTATAGCAATCATAGGTAAAACCTAGGTCATGAAAACATCTCTGGAATTCTTCATGATACTTATTAGCAATTTCTTTCGCTGTCACACCTTCTTGTTTTGCCCTAATTGCAATCGGTGTTCCATTACAATCACTCCCTGAAACATACAACACATTCTCACCTTTTGCCCTATAATAACGCGCTAAAATATCTCCTGGTAATAAACTTGCAATATGGCCAAGGTGTAACGAACCATTTGCATACGGCCAAGCGCCTCCAATAAAAATACTCATCTTATATTCCTCCTTTAAAATATAAAAAGCCCCGCCCTTATCTTAAAAAAGATAAGGGCGGGGCTGTATAAACAGTCGCGGTACCACCTTATTTCGCTAATTACTCACATAATTAGCCTTAACAAGTACGGAGCTCTATGCTCTTATACTGTGGTTTTGATAACGAGTACCAACTCTCGTCGCCGCCTACTATTATCATTTGATAAGTTCAGGACGAAGCTCAAAGGCCATTGTTCAAATGAATATTCTTGCTTCTTCTCAGCTACCGAAGCTCTCTGGAAAGAATGTGTTCATCCTACTTTTCCTTTTCAACGCTTTTACGTATAACAAGTATTGTACGACTTAATCACAGAAAAATCAAACTTTTATCCAGAAAGAAAAGGAAATCCCATCCTCTCACCGAATACCTATACGTTCACAAAAGGAGTGATAACATTGAACCAAAAACAACTAAGCACTATAAATGAAAAAAGCTGGAATGCAGCTGCCTATGAAGCTTGGACGAATCGCCATGGGGCGCCGGAGGGTTATGCGAAAAAAATTATGGAAGATCCCACGCGCGAGGTAGCACATTATTTACCTTACATACAATCTCCAAAAGGAAAATGTATTATTAATTTACTCGGCTCAAAAGGAAATAAAGGTGTTGCTCTCGCCCTTTTAGGAGCTGACGTAACAGTTGTTGATATTTCAGCGAGTAATGCAAAATATGCAAATGAACTTGCTGCCGCCGCAGACGTCTCTATTCATTACATCGTTTCTGATGTACTAGATGTAAATCTCTCCAAATCATTTGATATCGTATTGCTGGAGCTTGGTGTACTTCATTACTTTCTAGATTTAAAACCACTCTTTCAAAAAATTGCTACTTTACTTAAGCGAGATGGAATGCTTATCCTTCGTGACTATCATCCTGTTTACACGAAATTATTAGGAGTCAACCACCCATCATTTCAGGCCCATGGAAATTATTTTGATGAAGAATTAATTGAAGATGATGTTGCTTATAGCATCCTTCTTACAGAACCACAGAAAGAATCGTTACCTAAAACAACCATCCGTCGCTGGACGCTAGGAGAAATCATTACAACACTTGCGGAAGAACGTTTTAAAATTGAAAAACTAGTTGAAGAACATGGGCCCCATCAAAGATGGGTCTTCCCTTCTACTGCACCAGAAGGAATCGAAGAACGTATCCCTGGTCTATATACAATAATTGCGACAGCATGCAAAAAAGGATCCCTTCACGGATAGGATCCTTTTTGCATGCTCACGCATATAAGTTGAGGTTGGAGATTACCATAATTCTGTAGAATAGGACACAAGATATTTCAACATTTCGTCTCTGACTTACGTCGTCAAAAAGGGGTATGACCAACATAACGAAGAGTAATGTTTTTAGTTGATATTGATAATCGTTATCAACTAATTAGAAGTATACATGATGTCATTTCAAATTTCAATAGCATTTCTAATATTTATTTATGAATTTTATGATATGCAAATGTATACATTTTAAGAACTTTTTCTAATACCAATCTGACTCCTTCCATTATCTGCTATAATTTTCATTGAACAGATTAATAACTTCATAATAATGTTTTTATTAATTTCGTTTTAAAAATCTATAAATCATAATAAATAGTTTAAATGAGGGTAGGGGTAACGATGAAATATGTTAGTATTCGAAAAAAACTACTGTTCACACTCTTAAGCATTTCTTCTTTATTTAGCATTGCTCTTATTGTTATTCTTTCATTCGCCATGAATCAAGCAAGTGAAATCGAAACGTTAAAAAATGATGTATCAAAAAGAGCGACGATTTTAAAAGAACGTGGCGATTGGTTCCAAGCACAAGTTGCTGGTTTACAAGAATATTTACTATCACATGATCAAAAAGGATTAGATAAGTTCAACCGAGAAGGGAAAAAATTAGCTGATACTAGAGAGAAAGTAACAAGTGACAAGAAGCTCCCAGAAGGAATGAAAGAAGCTATTTTAATGGGGGGAAAATGGCGTAGCGTCATAGATAATGAGGTACTCCCTCTTGCGCGTGAAGGAAAATGGGACGAAGCATCTAAAATTGCTTTAGCACAAACAGATTATGTAAATGATCTTTTAGGTCGTTTTAATAAATATACAAATGAAGAAAATGAGAAACGTGACGCATTAATTGCTGACGTCGAGTCTTCTTCATCACTTATTCAATATATTATTTTCTTCTCACTCATTGCATGTACATTAACGTCTATCTTATTAGCATGGTGGTTCTCTGGTAAACTCGTTAAACCAATTCGACAAATTGATGAGAAGTTAAAAGAATTAGCTTCTCAAGATGGAGATTTAACGGCTAGATTACACGTAACAAGTAAAGATGAAATTGGTGACATTGCAAATTCCTTTAATCAAATGCTCACTAACTTACAGCATATAATAAAACAAGTTCAACAAACATCAACAAGTGTAAAAGAAGCTTCCGAAAATGTATTTATCGAAACAACCGCTTCTATGGAAAATACCGCAAGAACCCAAGAAACTATGAATGCTCTTGAACACAATATTCGTTCACAAGTTTCTAGCATTGAAGAAAGTTCAACCGCGATGGATGACATGGCAACGAGTGTTCAGCGTATCGCTGAGTCCGCCTCTTCTGTTACTAGTTTAGCTGTCACAACGTCAGAAAAAGCAGATGATGGGAATAAAGTCATTGAGAAATCTATTACACAAATGCATACAATTAACGAAGCTGTTAACGCTACATCACAAGTAGTTGAGCGACTCATTACACATACAAATCATATAGATACTGCACTTCAATCTATTTCGAATATCGCCGACCAAACAAATTTACTCGCTTTAAATGCTTCTATTGAAGCAGCTCGTGCTGGTGAACACGGAAAAGGATTCGCTGTTGTTGCCGATGAAGTTCGAAAACTTGCTGAACAATCTCAACTAGCCGCAACTGACATTAACCATTTACTGCATCAAATTCAAGCCGATACAAAAATAGCAAATGACATGATGACACAAGGTCAAGCAGAAGCTTCTGAAGGAATTGCTGTTATTCGTACTGCCGGATCTTCATTCTCAGAAATTGTTAACCACATTAACAAAGTCTCTACGCAAATGCAAGAAATGTCTGCAACTGCTGAAGAGATGGCTGCAAGCTCTGAAGAAATGAACGCAGCTTTAAATAATATCGCTTCTATTTCAAACGAAGTTGCTGCAGAAACATCACAAACCGCACATTCGGCTGGTGATCAAGTAAACAAAATGAGTATCGTGGCTAAAAAATCATCTGAAATGAAAACAATCGTACAAGAACTTGAAGTTCTCGTCTCTCATTTCAAAACAAACGCTTAAAGTGAAAATGACACGAGCTCAAAGGTATAGGAAAGAAAGTTTTACAGTCTCTCTTTTTTCACTTTAAAATATCTCTTTCTATCTCTCATTCCGTCTGCTATAATTCCTAAAGGAAATAAGAAAGCTTTATTCCAACCGGAGTAAAGCTTTCTTTCAATTTTTTACATTTATTAATTCTAATACTAAGATTTCACAAAGGAGGCTTTTAATCATATGAATTTTGTAAGTATCAGAAAAAAACTTATGTTCATGATGGGAACGATTTGTGCTTTATTTGGTATCGCCTTAGCTTTTATTTTATTTTTTGCTATTGATCAATCTCGTAAAGCTGAAACATTACAAAAAGAAATTTCTCCACTGGCAACAGAATTGAAAGAACGTGGAGACGCTTATCAAGTACAGCTCTCTGCTTTAAGAGGTTATTTACTACAACATGATCAAGTCGAATTAGACAAGTTTAATGAGATGAGTAAACGTCTTGAGGATTCAAAAGATAAACTTCTTTCTAATCCAAATCTTTCTTCGTCCGTAAAAAGCACAATGGAATTAGGGTCTACTTGGAGAAAGTTCGTTGAAGAAAAAGTATTCACTCTTGCAAAAGAACAAAAATGGGAAGAAGCTTTACAAGTAGCTTCTTCAGAAAACGGAACTGTCTATAAAGTAATTGGTGACTTCACAAACTACAGTAATGAACAAGCTAAATTACGTGAACAATCTATTGAAAAAATTGATCAATCTGCACTCTTAATCGAATATGTTATTTTCTTATCACTTGTTGTATGTATTATCGTTGCAATTATTCTTGCATGGTGGTTCTCTGGTAAACTGGTGAAACCAATTCAACAAATTGACACGAAACTAAAAGAATTAGCCTCTCAAGAAGGTGACTTAACGGCACGTCTACAGGTAAATAGCAACGATGAAATCGGTGCTATCGCAGCATCATTTAATAAAATGTTAGAAAACCTACAACATATCATTAATCGTGTTCAAAAAACATCTGTGGAAGTACAAACTGCTTCTGAAAATATGCTAGAAAAAACGAATACATCACGTGAGGCAACATTAAGAGTCCAAAGCTCGATGTCCAACTTAAATGCAAGTATTCAATCACAAACTTCTAGTATGGAAGAAAGTTCAACTGCAATGGATGATATGGCAGTAAGTGTTCAGCGTATTGCTGAATCTGCTTCATCTGTAGCGGAACTTGCTGTTGCCACATCTGAACATGCTAGCGATGGAAATACCGTTATCCAAAAATCTGTTTCACAAATGACAACGATACATGAAGCTGTAAATGCTACGTCAGAAGTGGTTGAACGTCTAATCACTCATACGAAATATATTGATACTGCTGTACAATCTATTTCTAATATTGCTGAGCAAACAAACTTACTTGCTTTAAATGCTTCTATTGAGGCAGCTCGTGCTGGCGAGCAAGGAAAAGGATTTGCTGTCGTAGCTGACGAAGTTCGAAAACTTGCTGAACAATCTAAAACAGCTGCAACAGACATTAATCAATTACTACATCAAATTCAAAATGATACAGAAACTGCTAGCTCTATGATGTCTCAAGGCCGTTCTGAAGCATTTGAAGGTATCAATGTTATTCGTGAAGCTGGTACTTCTTTCACAACAATTGTGGAACAAGTAAATAAAGTATCTACTCAAATGCAAGATATATCAGCAACTGCTGAAGAAATGGCTGCAAGTGCTGAAGAAATGAATGCTTCACTTAATAACATCGCTTCTATCTCTACTGAAGTATCCAGCGAAACTGCCGCAACGGCACAATCTGCTGAACAGAAAGTTATTGTTATGAATGAAATGACAGTAACTGCTAGAAAAATGAAACAAACAGTTGAAGAGTTAGATCAGCTCGTATCTCATTTTAAAACAGAATAGATGTTCAAAAAATATCCCTCTTGCGAAGAGGGATATTTTTTTGAGCTCATTTCCTGCACATTATGCTCATTTCCGTTATAATGAGAATCGATATCATTAGAATGTAGGAGGGGCTGCTTATGTCACAAGAAGCATTTGAAAATAAATTATTTGCCAATTTAGAAGCTGTTATTGACCCTGAACTAGGTGTTGATATCGTTAATCTTGGATTAGTGTATGATGTTACAGCAGATGAAAATAATAATGCTGTCATTACGATGACTATGACTTCTATCGGTTGTCCAATGGCTGGGCAAATCGTATCAGACGTTAAAAAAGTATTATCAACGAACGTACCTGAAGTTAATGAAATAGAAGTTAATGTCGTTTGGAATCCGCCCTGGTCGAAAGAACGTATGTCACGTATGGCGAAAATCGCATTAGGTATTCGCGACTAAATAAAGTGAAAATTTCATCATTTGCGGATAGCGGGATAAAGAAAAGACCTGACTAGGATGTCAGGTCTTTTCTCTTATTATTTTACACCTACTGCATCATAAGCTTTCGTTACAGCTTGTACAGCTTTAGAGTTTTTACCATATAAATCTTCAGCTGACTGAAGAGCAGCTTGACGCATCATTTTGAAGTCAGAGTTTGCAGTTAAATATTTCGTAAGAGCACGGTAGTAAATTTTTTCTGTCGCTTCACGGCCCACTCCAGTTACTTTCACGCCGTAATGATCTCCGCCTTCAGATACTAAGTATGCAGCTTTATTGTTAATACTGCTGTTAATATGAACGCCGCCATTATCAGCTGTTCCAGTATAACGTTTACTATAGTGATCTGGGTAACCTTCACTTGGTTTTAATGGGTTTGGAATAGACGCTGGGTCTTTAAGAGAGCGAAGCGCATCACCAGGTTTATCAGGTGTATAAATGTCAGCACCTAAATCCCAGCTCTTCTTCTCAACCATAACACCCATAATATCAGATAACGATTCATTTAACGCCCCTGACTCATTTTTGTAAACAAGGTTTGCTGTATGTTCAGTTACAGCATGCGTTAATTCGTGACCGATAACATCAAGTCCAGCAGATAATGGAATGAATGTTTTTCCATCGCCATCACCATACATCATTTGCACACCATTCCAAGCTGCGTTATTCCAGCTCTCCCCTACGTGAACAGTTGAAATAAGCTTCGCACCTTTATCATCGAAAGAGTTACGATTAAATGTCTTTTTGTAGTAATCATATACTTTTCCTGCATTTACATGCGCATCAACTGCAGCTTTATCTTCGAAGAACTTAGATTTACTTTCAACTTCTTCTCCTGTATATCCAAGAATTTGTGAGAATAAATTAAACCAGTTCTCGTCCATATTTTCTGCATCAAATGTGTGAACACCTTGTCCTCGTTTACCATCAAACAAGTTGAATTGTCCTGTTTTCGTATCTTGAGCAATTTCAAATGATTGTCTAGCACCTAATACTCCGTAACCAAATCCAGTAATGTTATCTACAGCGTTATATTTCTCAATAACATTTCCATTCGTTGCATCAACAAAATAATGCCAATATCCTGGAGCTGGTTTTGAAATCGATGCCTTAACTAAGTATGCAAGGTAGTAATTACCGTCCTTTTCATATACAAATAAATCTTTTTTCACACCGTCATAACTCTTTACTTTACCAATTTCTTTCTCAATATCTGCCTTTGCAATTGTTTCTGCTTGTTCCGCACTAATGCTTGCAGATGCAGGAATATTTTTATCATCTAAATTCGGAATAACTTGTCCGAAGAATGCTTTTACATTGTTCTCTTTATCAAGTGTAACAGTTTGATCAGAACCGTACACAGGGATGTTATTATGTTTCTCAACTAGCTTCACATGTGTCGTATCAGATTCAGCGTCTTTTTCTTCTCCAACGATATTAAAATGCTTTTCAATATTTCCTGCTAATTTAAACATATCTTTCTTACTCTCTAAGTATTGAAAGACCGTCTCTTTTTTATCTAGTCCTTCCGGTGCTTTCCATTCTTCACCTATGTATGCAGGTGTTTTAAATTCTTGATGATATTGAATTTTTTGTTCTTCCGCTTTCGTTGTCGTTGCCCCAAACGTTCCAAATCCCCCGGCGATAACAGTTAACGCTAATGCTGATGAAATGACTTGCTTTTTCACTATAACATTCCCCATTCCCATAAAGATTTTTGACACTTTTATACAATTCTGATTTTTACAGCTCATACCTCTACCGAAAATTTGAGAAACATTTTTCAGACAATTCCAATCAAAAAAAGAGGACATCCGATAGGATGTCCTCTTTTTTTACGCATTTTATTGTTTTTTCAATTCAATTGCTAAATAGTGTGATTGCTCTTTCGCTTGAATGTGAATATCTTCTCCTACAGATTCTGCTGCATCCCGCATAACAAATGTTTCACCATTTATTACACTGCTTCCTTCAATTTGTACAAGGTACAATTGACGGCCTTCTTTCACTGGAAAATGAATTTCTTTTCCAGCCTCTAATGATAAAGAATATAAATTCGCATCTTGGTGAATTTGAATTGGTGCATTTCCTTCTACTGAAGACACCATATGGAACCATTCATTTTCACGCTTGCTCCAATCAAATTTAAACTCACCGTAGTTTGGTTTATGATCTGCACGGTCTGGTAAAATCCAAATTTGTAATAAACGCAGCGTTTCATCGCCTAAATTATGCTCGCTATGAAATACACCCGTACCAGCACTCATATATTGAACATGTCCACGCTCAATCGTTCCGCGATTTCCCATGCTGTCTTCATGTGTTAAAGCACCATCTACAACGTAAGAAATAATCTCCATATCACGATGTGGATGCATATCAAAACCAGTTTGCGCCGCTACTAGATCATCATTAATAACACGTAACGCTCCGAAGTTCATATTATTTGGATTATAGTAATTGGCAAAAGAAAAATGAAAATGTGTATTTAACCAACCATGATTTGCTCTGCCCATATTTTTATGATCAACTTTTCTAAACATATCCTTCACCTCATACTATCTCGAATTCGAGATTTATTCTAAAATTTTTTCTTACTGTAACTTTTTTAGTAGTTTTAATAATTGCTTTTGTTCCTCTATATTTAAATTATGAAACTTCTCTGCTTGGAACGTTTCTTGAGGTGGGACGATTTCCTCATATAAAGCTCTTCCCTTTTCTGTTAAAGAAATATATTTCGTAGTACCCTCTTGTTCACGCAAAATCCACTTAAGCTGCTCCATTTTATTTAAAAGCTGCGTTACATTTCCTTTCGTAACAAATAGCTTATTTCCAAGTTCTTGCTGCTTTAAACGATCATGTCCTCCAACTTGAGCTAACACATCAAACTGGGCGGCAGATACATTCCATTTTTTTAAGTGCTGATTCGTCTCACGAATACTCTTATTATAAAAACGTGACAAACGAAACCATAATAGTAGCCCTAGTCTATCTTCTGTTTTCATTTCATCACCTCGCTCGTTTCATATCATTAGTTTAGAACTAAACTTAATGAAAGTCAAATACTTATTTTTAATAAGTACAAGGAAAGCACAGCGCTATTTCTCCACTATGCTTTACATTAACTTTCTACTCTTATATTCATCCAATTTCCTCTCCGCGAACTTCCTCGCATCTTTTTCAATCCATCGCTCTTCGTACCGTTCACTTCCCACATACAATATATCTCTCTTATGCTGCATCGCATGGCGAAATTCATGCAGTAGCGTTTTGAGAACTTGCTCATACTCTTCCCACATACAAACGAAAATTAATTGTTTTTCTTTATGATAAAAACCACCTACTGGGAATAGAAACTCTTCTTCCTCTTCCCCTAATGATAGAAGCACATCGTTTGCATCACACGTATCACAAAAAATAACGGGCGTTTTACATACTTCAATAAGAGAAAATAAATCCTCTCTTAGCTTTTTGACATCCCAAGGAAGCTCCGAATCCAACACATACCAATTCTCTACCTGTTGATATACATTTTGAAACTGGAGTTCCATTTCTCTTTTTTCCCCTTTCCAAGCACCCTTTTTCTATATGTATGCCACAATATGGTAAATATTAAACGTATTCTCTTACCCTAAAAAAATGACAATAAAAAGAACCTATATCAGCATAGGTTCTTCTAAATTTTAAATTTTTGTAGCTTTCGTATCCCACTTAAAGATTTTATTTAAGAATTTATATACATTCTTCGACTCTTTTGTCAGAAGTGGGCCTAAAATGGATAGTATAAGCACGTATAGTGCTGAGAATGGTTTCAGTACTGACATTAAGCCACCGGCGATACCGATATTAGCCATAATGATGGAGAACTCTCCTCTTGAAACGATTGTTAATCCGATATTTGTTGATGCTTTATGAGATAATCCAGCTTGTCTTCCCGCGATCATTCCTGCTACAAAGTTACCGATTATCGTAAGAAGGACAGCGCCTAACGTTAACCATATCGCTCCGCCTAATGAGAACGGATCAATACTTAACCCGAAGCTGAAGAAGAAAATAGCTCCGAAAAAGTCTCTAAATGGAACAACAAGATGTTCAATTCGGTCACTATGCTCTGTCTCAGAGAAAACTAATCCTAGAAGAAGTGCTCCAATTGCTTCTGCAACGTGAATTGTTTCTGAAAAACCAGCAATGAAGAATAAAGAAGCAAATACTACAATAATAAAGATTTCATCTGAGCTAATATTGAGCAATTTATTTAATAACGGCGTAGCCTTTCTAGCTACTATAAAGAATAGAAGCATATATCCTAAAGCAATTCCAATTGAAGTAAGGGCACCTAAGAAGGAAGCGTGATCCCCTAGTACTAAACCAGAAACAACTGATAAATATACAGCAAGGAATATATCTTCAAACATAATAATTCCTAAAATTAATTCGGTTTCATTATTACCAGTTCTTCTTAAGTCCACTAACACTTTAGCAACGATAGCGCTAGAAGAAATCGTAATAATACCCGCTATAATTAAGATTTCTAGTAATGGGAATCCCATTATAAATCCGTATAACAAACCAAGTGAAAAGTTAATTAAAATATAAATCGTTCCGCCAATCGCAATAGAGCGTCCAGATTTAATTAGTTTTTTCATTGAAAATTCTAATCCTAGATAGAATAGAAGGAATAGAACCCCAATTCGTCCAAGGAAGGAAATTACACTTGCACTTTCAATAAATTTGAGATTGATAACACCTATTGTCGGTGCATGCGGTCCTACTAACATTCCAAGAACGATTAGAAAAGGAATTACTGAGAACTTAAATTTTCCAGCAATTACTGCTGCAATTGCCACTAAAACTAAAGCTGTACCAACTTCAAAAATTAACGTATCCATCTAATCAGTCCCCCCTATTTGAAAGTAATTCATTAATGATTTTTTTAATTTCTTCTCTCTCACCTGAAACTACAAGCATATCTCCTTCTTCAATTACTGTTTCTGGTCCTGGATTAAATAGCTTCTTCATGTTCTTCTTCATAACTGCGATTATCGTTACGCTATATGTTTTTCTTATTTCAAGATCGCCAATTGTTTTTCCGATTGCTGGAGCTGTATTCTCTACTTTAAACCACTCAATTGCTAAACCTTCAAAAACCATCTCAACATTTTCTAACGCCCTAGGCTTATATACCATTCCACCTAATATTGCTGCAATTTGTCTTGCCTCTGAGTCACGTAGTGAAATACTTGAGATGCTTTCTTCATGGTCTGAATCAAAATGATACATTTCTCTACGTCCATCATCATGAATAACAATTACCATCTTTTCGTTACCTTTCGTAACGATTTGGAACTTATAACCAATACCCGGAAGTTCACTTTCTCTAATATTCATTTTTAGCTCCTCCATAACTTATTTATTTTAATTTTCTGTTTTTCTGTCTTTTATTCATCCAATCAGCTTTAGAAATTCTAACCACTCAGGATATTTGTGATTTGGAAATCTTTTATTGTAATAATAAGTGGACCCTAAAAAGATACTTAAAGATGTAATGATAAAAAATATATTACTTCTCATTTTCAAACTCTCAAGGCTTACTTTCAATAAAGAATCTTCTTTCAAATTATCCCCACCTTCTCGCTTTAAATTTAGTTTTTTAAAATGTAAATAATTCTAAAAATATTATTATGTAACATAATCATAACACAAAAATGATTTAAGTAACATGATTTTTTAGAAAAATTGATTCTCGTATATTTTTTGCATATAATTTTCTTATTACGAAAAAAAGGAAGTGTATTATATGGTTGATATCTTTAGCAGATTCCTTGAGGTAACGAATAATATTTTATGGTCATATATTCTTATTGCAATGCTAATCGGCTTCGGTCTTTACTTCTCTTTTAAATTAAAATTTGTCCAAATTACTCATTTCAGTGAAATGGTCAGCTTAATTAGTAAAGGGTTTAATCGAAAGGAAAAAAAGAAAGATAGCATCTCCCCATTCCAAGCATTTTGCTTAAGTGCAGCAGCACGTATCGGTATCGGAAACTTAGCCGGTGTAGCATTAGCAATTTCAATGGGTGGACCTGGCGCAATATTTTGGATGTGGTTTATCGCAATTATCGGAGCAGCTACTAGTTTCGTAGAATGTACGCTCGCTCAAATTTATAAAGTAAAAGATGGTAGCAGGTTCCGTGGTGGGCCGGCATATTACATGGAAAAAGGATTAAACAAACGTTGGATGGGTGTTTGGTTCTCACTTCTTATTACAGTTGCGTACGGATTAATTTTCAATTCAGTACAAGCGAATACAGTAACAATAGCGTTTGAAAATGCTTTTGGACTAGAGCGAACGATCGTAGGAGCTCTATTAGCCTTATTAGTTGCAGTCATTATTTTTGGTGGTATTAAGAGCATTTCACGTATTACAGAAATGATTGTTCCGCCAATGGCAATCGTTTATATTGGCGTGGCTATTTTTGTCGTTATTAACAACTTCAGTATGTTACCAAGCATTTTTATGGAAATCTTTAACGGTGCATTCGGTTTAGACCAAGCCATCGCTGGTGGTATTGGAGCAGCAATCAAGTTCGGAATTCAGCGCGGTTTATTCGCGACAGAAGCAGGAATGGGTAGTTCTCCTAATGCAGCCGCAACATCTGATGTATCTCACCCTGTAAAACAAGGACTTGTTCAAGCGTTAGGCGTTTTCGTAGATACATTCTTAGTATGTACATCAACAGCATTTATCGTATTATGTTCTGGACTTTACAAAGGATCAAATTTAGAAGGTATCGAATTAACACAAAACGCATTAAGTTCACAAATTGGACCGTGGGCAAGCACTTTCTTAGCGATTATTATTTTCCTATTCGCTTTCAGTTCACTTCTAGGAAACTACTATTACGGTGAAACAAATATTGCATTCATTAAAGAAAGCAAAACATGGTTAATGATTTATCGTGTTGCAGTTGTTGGAATGGTATTCTTCGGATCAATTGCTGCTCTTAAAACAGTTTGGAGTTTAGCTGATTTATTCATGGGACTAATGGTATTCACAAACTTAATTGCCATCTCATTCCTTAGCAAATTTGCTTACGCTGCATTAGTAGACTATTTGAAGCAAAAGAAGCAAGGAAAAGATCCTGTCTTCGTTGCAAACTCTATCCCTGGCTTAAAGAATACAGAGTGCTGGGATGGACAGGATGTAGAAGAAAAACAAAAGGCTGTTTAACAAATAAAAGCGGAGGTGACTTGCTCAGAACAGGAGGGCATTGGAGCTCCTTCCTGTGAGGCGTTCTTTGCCTCACAGGAAGGCGCGAAATGACCGACTGGTCTAGTCACCGGAGCTGGATATCACTAAAAGCACAAGTGGCTCGTTTAGAACAAGAGCTATATATTAAACAAAATCCCTATTACTCCACAGTAATAGGGATTTTTATTTACAACAGTTCATAATTTGTTCAAATTAATTCCAGCAAAAGGGTTGATTTATAGAGATTACTAGATTATAATAATTATAAATTAGTAATTAATATCACATAACAACTCAAAAGGAGATTGATCATAATGAACAAACAAGTAATCGAAGTATTAAACAAACAAGTAGCAGACTGGAGCGTTTTATTCACAAAACTTCACAACTTCCATTGGTACGTAAAAGGACCTCAATTCTTCACATTACACGAGAAATTCGAAGAACTTTACACAGAATCAGCTACTCACATCGATGAAATTGCAGAACGTATTTTAGCAATTGGCGGCAAACCAGTAGCAACAATGAAAGAATACTTAGAACTATCTTCTATTCAAGAAGCAGCATACGGAGAAACTGCAGAAGGGATGGTCGAAGCAATCATGAAAGACTACGAAATGATGCTAGTCGAACTGAAAAAAGGCATGGAAATCGCTCAAGACTCTGATGATGAAATGACATCTGACCTACTACTAGGCATCTACACAGAACTAGAAAAACACGCTTGGATGCTACGTGCGTTCTTGAATCAATAATATGTAAAAGCGGAGGCGGCTTGCTCAGAATCGCAGGGCACTTCAAGCTCTCGACCTTGAAGCGCTTTTTGCTTCGAGCGAGAGAGCGAAATGACCGGAGATTCTAGCCGCTGGAGCTGGATATCATCTAAAAGCGGAGGTAGCTTGCTCAGAATGTGAGGGGGATGGAGCTTTTGACGTAGAGGCGCTCTTTGCCTCGCAGGAAAAAGCGAAGCCACCGAACATTCTAGCTACCGGAGCTGGATATTACTTTAAAGCAGAAGCGGCTCGCTTAGAACAGGAGGGTGTTGGAACTCCTGATTACGAGGCGCTTTTTGCCTCGAATGAAGGAGTGAAACAACCGACTGTTCTAGCCGCTGGAGCTGGATATCATTAAAAGCGGAAGCGGCTCGCTCAGAGTCGCTTTTTTCTGTAATGGTTGCACTTAACGGTACACGAAATTATATCAACGATTTTTCAAATATATCGATCATTACTCGAAATATATCAACGATTTTTTCATTATATCAATCATTACCCGCAATATATCAACGATTCAACAAAGGATATCAATTTGCCGACAAATCACGACAATATCAGCGCCCCTCTCCTCCACTTTCATCACTATATTACAATCTCATCTATGTTAAAATATAGGAAACACCCTTTAGTATCATAGATCCAAAAAGCTTTTCCAAATTCATCATTTACTACTTAAATGACGGGAGTGGTTCAGTTGAAAGACTACTTAATTAGAGCATTTTTTGCGTTAATAACAGTTGGGATTCTCTTACTTATAGCTAATATTTTCAATATACGTGTCGAGGTTAAGGACTATGCTTTCCTCGTTGTCGTAGCAATTGGTGGCGGCTGGGGTGGCTGGTACCTGTATAAAAAACAAAGTAATCAAAATGATAAAGGCATTCCAAAGTAATATGGAATGCCTCTTTTATTGCCTTCTGTAATAAATAATGAAATTCAGGCCACTAATACAACCAATCGCAATAAACATACAAAACGATTGTGGATCTCCAGCCAAATTATACTCATCAACAATAAAGCCAATCATAAAGAGTGTTATCGCCGAAACACCCATACACAATATCGAAATAAACCAAAGCGAAAATTCATTAATTAGCTCTTTCTTCTGCGTTGAAACGATTAGCATAACAAGAATAGACGCTGCTAAAATACTTTTAAAAACAGGACGTAAATACACAAACTCCTCCATCAATTTCTCCTTTTCCAAAAAACATCATATCTCAACATTAACATATTTAACCAATTTAAAAACACATGCCATCTTAAATTAAAACGACATGTGTTTCCGTATTTGCTATGATAGTTGCTTCCACTTCGTTCCCAAAACAGGACGCTCGTAATTTTGTATCTTATGAATGAGTGCATCTGCCGTCTCAGCGGCAACTATTAACTCTTTATTCGATGGATTCATGAATCCTTCTTCAGCTGCACGTTCAACCATTTGCAAAATTGGTCCGTAAAAACCTTTTATGTTTAATAAACCAACCGGCTTATTATGTATACCAATTTGTGACCAACATACAACTTCAAATAGTTCTTCAAACGTTCCGTATCCGCCTGGAAGCGCAATAAAAGCATCCGCAAGCTCTGCCATTTTAGCTTTACGTTCGTGCATCGTCTCTACTTCAATTAATTCTGTTAATCCTGTATGCACAATTTCTCCTCGGAATAGACCGCGCGGCATAACACCTGTTACACGTCCACCTAAACGAAGAACTTCGTTTGCTACTTCTCCCATTAATCCGACACATGAACCACCGTATACGAGCTCATAGTCGTTCTCAACAAACATTTTACCTAACTGAATTGCCTGCTCTTTAAATTCTGGTCTCTCCCCTAAATTTGAACCTGCAAACACACAAATCTTTCTCATTCTTACACCCCGAAACTATATATTGTTATGATACAATGAACATTGTACAACATATTGAGGGGATGAGAAAGAAATGGATATCGTTGCATTTCAAAGATGGGTTGAGGAATTTTACGAAAAACGAAGCTGGTCACAGTATAATGCTTTTATTCGGTTAAATTTCTTAACAGAGGAAGTTGGAGAAGTTTCACGCGTTGTTCGCGCAATCGAAATCGGTCGTGATCGTCCTGATGAAGACGCGAAAACAGAAGAAGAGCTAAAACAAGAACTAAAAGAAGAACTTGGTGATGTACTATCTAACTTTATTATTCTTTCGCAAAAATATGATTTAGACTTACAAGACATTATGGACGCACACGTCACAAAGCTTTCGAAAAGGTTCGAGACATCCAAATGAGAATATTATCAATTATGGTATAATATTCTTGTCACAATACTAAGGGGGATTTTATGTTATCAAAAAAATTGCACGACGCATTAAATGAACAAATGAACTTTGAATTTTACTCTGCCCATGCTTATATGGCAATGGCTGCTTACTGTACAGCGGAGAGCTATGATGGATTCGCTAACTTTTTCCTTGTACAAGCTGAAGAAGAACGTTTCCACGCAATGAAACTTTACAACTATATTAATGACCGCGGAGAGCGTGCTATTATTACTGGATTTGATAATCCGAATAACGAATACGAATCTGTATTAAACGCTTTTGAAATTGCACTTGAACACGAGCGTGAAGTAACGAAGCGTATTTATAACTTATCTGATATTGCTTGGGACGAGCGTGAACATGCAACAATTACATTCTTAAAATGGTTCGTTGACGAACAAGTGGAAGAAGAAGCTTCATTCGATAGCATCATTCAAAAATTAAAACGTATTACAAGCGATTCAAACGCACTGTTTATGCTAGATGCTGAATTAGAGAAACGTACATTTACGCCTCCAGCTGAATAATATTTCAATCACCTTAATACATGTATTAAGGTGATTTTTTTGTTTGCTCTCTATCTTAAAATCACCTTAAATTTCCTCATATTTGACATAGTTCCAGCTATAAAATGGTATTATTTTCAATATAAAAACCAATATACGAGGAGAGGAAAAATGAATCAACGTGTAGAAGCTGTTGATGCAATTCGTGGTTTCGCTTTGTTTGGCATTTTACTAGTCAATATGACATTAATTCAATTTGGGTTCTTCACCAGTGAAAAACCAACTTATCTATTCGGCGATCTTGATAAAGGCGCTAATTGGTTTATTCAATTTTTCGGTACACATAATTTTATCTCCCTATTCTCTTTTTTATTTGGCCTTAGCATTATTTTGCTGCAAAAAAGTATTATTGCAAAAGGAAAAAAATTCTTCCCCACATACATAAGACGTATTATCATTCTTTTACTACTAGGCTACATTCACGGCACTTTTGTTTGGGAGGGCGATATTTTATTTGCATACGGAATAATCGGGATTTTCTTAATGATGTTCATCAATCGAAAACCGAAAACTTTGCTCATTTGGGCGATTATTCTACTCGCACTTATTACACTTATGTCTTATCAAACTGATCCATCTACAAATATAAATGATTTCGCACCCTATACTGAAAAAGAACATAAAGTCCATCAAACTGGAAGCTATATGGATCACGTCAACTTTAGATTGACTGAAAATCCTTTTGATTACATGGGAATTAACGGTGCATTCGGATTATTTTTCATATCAGTTTTCGCAATAATTTTTATGTCTCCACTGTTCCTACTCGGAATGTATGTAGGGAAAAAAGGCTGGCTATTTGAGGTCAGTAAACATATACCTGCTATCAAAAAAATATGGTTTGCCACCGGTCTCTTCTCTTTTACAATTAAAATCTTAGCTATGTTCGTAAAACACCCGCTTTTAATTATGCTACAAGATGGCCTTACACCAGTAACTATGACCTTCTTTTACGGAAGCACAATCATTTTATTATTCCATTACAAAAAAGCAACCCGTCTACTAACATACATGGCGAATATGGGGAAAATGTCCGTTAGTAATTACTTAGCGCAATCTATTATCGCAACAACCATTTTTTACGCATATGGATTTGGCTTATACGGGAAAATTGGCTATTTCTTCGGTATTCTTTTAACCATCGGAATTTATACGATTCAATTATTCGTTAGCACCTATTGGCTCCAAAAATACCGAATGGGGCCAGTGGAATATGCGTGGAGACTGGGAACTTATTTAGAGAAACCACGTTTTAAAAGAGACTTGGATAAAGCAAGTTAAACAAAAAAAGCAATGAGCCCACGCTCATTGCTTTTCTTAATTTATTAAAGCATAACCCCAACGATAATCGCTGATAATATACTTACTAACGTTGCACCGTATACAAGTTTTAAACCGAATGATGATACAACGTTTGCTTGTTTGCCATCGATACTCTTCGTTGCACCTGCGATAATTCCGATAGATGAGAAGTTCGCAAATGATACAAGGAAGATAGATAAAATACCTACTGTACGAGCTGATAAATCACCAGCTACTTTTCCAAGGTCAAGCATTGCAACGAATTCGTTCGTTACTAATTTTGTTGCCATAATTTGTCCTGCTTGTAGCATCTCTGATGTTGGAATACCCATTACGAATGCTAATGGTGAGAAGATGTATCCTAAAATGCTTTGGAATGTGATTCCGAAAATTGAATCGAATACACCGTTAATTGCTGTAATTAATGCTACGAAACCGATTAACATCGCCGCTACTGTTACAGCGATTGAGAAACCAAGCATAATATATTCGCCTAACATTTCAAAGAATGTTTGTTTCTTGTCTTCTTGTAATTCTAAAATATCGTCTTCTTCTTTTACTTCATATGGATTAATGATATGAACGATAATGAATCCACTGAATAAGTTTAATACAAGTGCTGTTACTACATATTTTGGATCAATCATTTTCATATAAGAACCGACGATTGACATCGATACTGTAGACATTGAAGATGCACAAAGTGTGTATAAACGATTTTTCGGTAATTTGCTTAGTTGATCTTTTACTGTAATGAATACTTCCCCTTGACCAACGATTGCAGCTGCTACCGCATTATATGATTCTAGTTTTCCTAAACCGTTAACTTTACTTAATAGGAAACCGACTGCACGAATGATAATCGGTAAAACTTTAATATGTTGCAGAATCCCGATTAATACTGCTAAGAAAATAATCGGTAATAATACTGTTAAGAAGAATGGTGCTTGTCCATCGTTTGCTAGACCACCAAATACGAAATTAACCCCAGCTTCCGCAAATTTTAAAATAGCGCCAAATCCATCTGCGATCCCTTTTACTAATACAAATCCGACCTTTGTATTTAGTAAGAAATACGCAAGTACCAATTGAATGACAAGCATAAGTGCAATTGGTTTATATTTAATTTTCTTACGATCTGAACTGATAAGGAAACCTAGTACAAATACTACAAGTAAACCGACTAGAAACATTACTATTTTCATATGTGAATCCTCCACTTCTCCCATGAGTTATTGGTCGTATAACGTATAACGAATGACGTCTGACCATTGATGTTAAAAAAATTTAAAACCCCTAAATACTATTCAACTGTCATCTAAAATCAGTAAGCGTTTACATAAATTGTAATTTATAAAAGGTAGCCTCTTCTCTCCTACCATATTTGAAAGTCTGAAATTGATACCACCTACAAATCAAATTGTAAGCGTTATCTAGACGAAATGCAATATAAATTTTAAAAGATTTTTATATGTTAATATATTCCTAATTAATTGGTTTTTTCATGCAATTTTACCATAAAAATAGCCCTAGCTATGAGCTAGGACCATCCTTTTTTACCCCGATTGGTGAGGGCTAATAATCAGCGGGGGATAAAGCCACCCACTGATTAAAGTTTCACTTTATAACATAACACCAACGATAATCGCTGATAGAATACTTACTAATGTCGCACCATACACAAGGCGTAGACCAAATGATGATACAACATTTGATTGATTTTCATCGATACCTTTCGTTGCACCTGCGATAATTCCGATAGATGAGAAGTTCGCAAATGATACAAGGAATACAGAAAGAATACCAACTGTACGAGCCGATAAATCACCAGCTACTTTTCCAAGATCAAGCATCGCAACAAACTCATTTGATACTAATTTTGTTGCCATAATTTGTCCCGCTGTTACCATCTCAGCTTGTGGGATACCCATTACGAATGCTAATGGTGAGAAAATATATCCTAAAATAGCTTGGAATGTAATACCGAACACGGAATCAAACAAGCTATTAATTGCTGTAATTAATGCTACGAAACCAAGTAACATAGCTGCTACTGTAATCGCAATCGTGAAACCAAGCATAATGTACTCGCTCAGCATTTCAAAGAATGATTGTTTTTTCTTATTTTCTAATTTCAGTGTATCTTCTTCTTCTGTAATATCGTACGGGTTAATAATATGAATGATAATGAAACCACTAAATAAATTTAATACAAGTGCTGTTACTACATATTTCGGTTCGATCATTTTCATATAAGAACCAACGATTGACATCGACACCGTCGACATAGAAGATGCACATAATGTATATAAACGATGTTTTGGGATTTTACTTAATTGATCTTTTACTGTAATAAATACTTCCGCTTGTCCAACAATGGCAGCTGCTACTGCGTTATATGATTCTAATTTTCCTAGACCATTTACTTTACTTAACAACGTACCAATAGCACGAATAAATACAGGTAAAATTTTAAAGTGTTGCAGAATTCCGATTAAAACGGCAAAGAATACGATTGGTAATAGCGCTGTTAAGAAGAATGAAACCTCTCCTTTATTAACAAGACCACCAAATACGAAAACGATTCCAGCTTCCGCATATCCAAGAAGTGCCCCAAATCCATCTGAAATTCCTTTTACTAAAATATAACCGACTTGCGTATTTAATAAGAAATAAGATAATGCTAGCTGAATAATAAGCATAATTGCGATTGGTTTATACTTAATCTTCTTTCGATCGGCACTTATAAGAAAACCGAGTACAAATACAACAAGTAATCCTACAAGGAACATAACAAACTTCATTAATAAAATCCTCCATTTAACTCTTCATTAACGTTGAACGTCTGACCACTCAAAACAAGAAATAATCCGAACTTTCTATTTCTCCTCCAAAACCTTCAATCGAATAGGAAAAATCATAAAACCTCTTGTTTCAAAGGCATTTATCATTCTAACACAAATCACATCTCATATCCGCACTTTTCTTAAAAAAATTACATTTTATTATAAAACACTCATTAATGTTCGTCTTTTACTCCCAACAAATATATGGATAAAACAAAAAATGAGCATCAAGTTTCACTTGATGCTCACCTCATTATACTGCTTTTTCTTTATCAGCTACTTGCTCTTCCCAGCACTCTGTATTTTCCAGGCCTGGAATTGAATTCGCATAAAAGACTGGATCTTTTCCTTGTTTCTTTTGCTTTACGTAATCTGATAATGCTGCAAAGGCATACTTAGAAAGAAATACGATTGCCACTAAGTTAATAACAGCCATAATACCCATGAATAAATCTGCTACATCCCAAACGATTTGAATTGTCGCTACAGACCCTAGCATAACCATACCAAGTACAGCAATGCGGTATGCATTTAATAACACTTTACTTCCATTTAAGAACTCAATATTCGTTTCACCATAGTAGTAGTTACCTACTAATGAACTAAATGCAAACAAGAAGATCGCAACTGCTACAAATATAGAAGCCCATGGACCGATATGTTGACTTAACGCCTGCTGCGTTAATTGAATTCCATTTAAATCAGCTGCATTATGCACATCTGATAAAAGAATAATAAATGCTGTACAACTACAAATTAATAATGTATCAGTAAATACCCCTAAAGTTTGAATGAAACCTTGTTTAACTGGGTGCGTTACGTTTGCAGTCGCTGCTGCGTTCGGCGCACTACCCATACCTGCTTCATTTGAGAATAACCCACGTTTTACCCCTAATAAAATCGCAGCTCCTAATCCTCCGCCTACTACTTCTTTAATTCCGAAAGCATGTAAGAAAATTTCTTTAAATACATATGGAATTGCCGTAATGTTTGTTACAACAACGAATAATGCCACTGCTACATAAATAATTGCCATTACTGGAACAATCATTTCAACCGCGCGAGCAATTCGTTTTACTCCGCCAAAAATAATAACTGCAAGTAAACCAGCCATTACAAGACCTACTAATCTACTATCTGTTTTGAATGCTCCATCAAAAGCAGCTGCTACAGTATTAGATTGCACAGCGTTAAAAATCAATCCGAAACTTACTGTTATTAATACAGAGAAAATAGCTCCAAGCCAGCGTTTATTTAAACCCTTTTCCATATAATACGCTGGACCACCACGGAACGTATTCCCATCTTTCACTTTATAAATTTGCGCTAATGTGCTCTCTACAAATGCAGAAGCACCCCCAATTACCGCGATTAACCACATCCAAAATACTGCTCCTGGACCACCTGCTGAGATTGCAATAGCTACACCAGCTAAGTTACCAGTACCTACACGAGAAGCTGTACTCATACAAAATGCTTGAAATGATGATACGCCGCTCTTCTCTTTTTGCGCTTTTCTCGTTTTCGAGCTTGCTCCATCCCCAAGCAAACGAATCATTTCACCGAAGTAACGAACTTGGACAAATTTCACACGAAATGAAAAATAGAGCCCTAACCCAATTAACATCGCAATAATGACATATGACCAAAGGATATTATTTACATCCCCAATTACCTTAGCTAAAAAATCCATATTTGCATTGCCCCCTCTTCCTAACAATAAGAAAATTATATTCTAAAAACTTTAAGTAATCAAGAACTTTATGTAAGGTTTTATGACATGAGTATGTCAAATATCTTAACGTATATGTTTTTTTACATAAAAATATAGCCATCACATGCATTTATCCAATACTCAATCACTTATCCTCTTCGACCAGTCATACTTTTAAAATAGTACGTTCCCCACAAATAACGAGAGGAACAAACAAAAAAAGTTATATTAATAATTACCTCTCACCCTTTTCATCATTTACTACAACAAAAAAGGCGAGCATCGAATTCATCTCGATGCTCACCTTTTCATTATACTGCTTTTTCTTTATCCATTACTGCTGACTTATCCCAACACTCTGTATTTGTTAAGCCAGGAATAGAATCTGCACTGAAGACTGGATCTTTTCCTTGTTTCTTTTGTCTTACATAGTCTGCCAATGCAGCATACGCAAATCGTCCAAGAAGTGTAATCGCAATTAAGTTTGTGATTACCATTAGTCCCATAAATAGATCCGCCATATTCCATACAACTTGAAGCGTCGCAACAGAACCGAATAATACCATTCCTACTACCGCAATACGGTAAATCGTTAACCACGTTTTACTTTGTTTAATGAATTCAATATTCGTTTCACCATAATAGTAGTTTCCTAAAAGAGAACTAAATGCAAATAAGAAAATAATAATCGCTAAGAAGCTACTTGCCCATGGACCGATTTGTGAACTTAATGCATTTTGCGTTAACTCAATACCTTCTAAATTTGTTACTTTATATGCACCAGAACATAGTACGATAAATGCTGTTGATGTACATACTAAGAATGTATCTACTAATACGCCAATTGTTTGAATAAAACCTTGTTTTGCTGGATGCGTTACATCAGCCGTCGCTGCCGCGTTTGGCGCACTACCCATACCTGCTTCGTTCGCAAATAATCCGCGCTGAATACCGTATTTCATCGCAGCGCCGATACCGCCACCTACAGCTGAATCTAAACCGAATGCACCTTTAAAGATTTCCGTAAACACATCTGGTATTAAATAGAAGTTTTTAATAACAACAAAAATAGCTACCGCAATATAAATAAGCGCCATTGGCGGAACAATCATTTCCGACATACGTGCAATACTTTTTACACCACCAAAAATAATAACCGCAACTAATGCAGCTAATACAATACCAACAATATAACGCTCTAAACCAAATGCATTTTCAAATGCTAATGTTACTGTATTCGCTTGTACTGAGTTAAAAATTAAACCGTAACTAATTGTAATAAGGATAGAGAACCAAATTCCCATCCAACGTTTATTTAAACCTTTTTCCATATAATAAGCAGGACCACCACGGAAGCCACTGCCATCTTTTATTTTATAAATTTGGGCCAGCGTACTTTCTACAAAACTTGAAGAAGCCCCGATAATCGCAATAACCCACATCCAAAATACCGCGCCAGGTCCTCCCATAGATATAGCTAACGCTACACCAGCTAAGTTACCGATACCAATACGAGCTGCTGAACTCATACAAAACGCTTGGAAAGAAGATACACTACCTTTTTTACGCGTCTTTCCAGTTAATCCATCACTCATTAGTCGAACCATTTCCCCTAAATGAGTAATTTGTACGAATTTCAATTTAATAGAAAAATAAAGACCTAAACCAATTAACATCGCAATAAGAATATATGACCAAAGAATTGTATTCGTTGATGAAACAAATTGCTCTAAAATATTCATACAATTAACCCCTCCTTTTCTCCATAAAACGAATTATATTTAAAAAACATTCAAAAATCAACATTTTTCGACAATTTGCAATTTCCAAATATTAGCCAGGCTCGCAGTAACAATATCTTTATGACTGCCCTCCCTCTAACTGTGCATACTAAAACAAAAAATAAATTCACAAACAACCCCATTGACAAAAACACCAACCTGTAACTATAATGATTACAACAGGTTGTAACAAACCTAATTACAATACATTCATTCACTTTCAGATATACACTTTAACAAAACACTTTGGAGGGATTTATTATGAAAATCGGAATTATCGGAGCAACTGGTAAAGCAGGAAGTCGTATTTTAAAAGAAGCATTAGATCGCGGACATGAAGTAACTGCAATCGTAAGAAACGCTGCAAAAATTACAGAAGAAAACGTAAAAGTGTTAGAAAAAGACGTATTTTCTCTTACATCTAACGACCTACAAGCATTCGATGTAGTTGTAAATGCATTCGGTGCTCCAGCAGGACAAGAACACCTTCACGTAGATGCAGGAAACGTACTAATTGAAGCGATGAAAGGTGCACCTAACACAAAATTACTTGTAGTTGGCGGCGCTGGAAGCTTATTTGTAGACGAAGAGAAAACAACACGTGTATTTGAGACACCAGGTTTCCCAGGCGAATACCTTGCAACAGCTCAAAACCAAGGCAAAAACTTAGAAATCTTACAACAAACAAATGATATCACTTGGACATTCATCAGCCCTTCTGCACTATTCGCATTAGGAAAACGCACTGGTTCTTACAAAGCTGGTAAAGACAACCTTCTTGTTAACGCAAAAGGTGATAGCTACGTAAGTTACGAAGATTTCGCAGTAGCAGCACTTGATGAAATCGAAAATCCAAAACATGTAAACGAACGCTTCACAGTAGTTTCTGAAGCTGAATAATAAAAAAGCTCGTAAAACATTATGTTTTACGAGCTTTTTCTTATTATTGTACTTGCTCTAAGCCATTTTGAGTAATCTTGAAGGAAATCTCTTTAAATTTTTTCGCATCCCCTTTTCCAATTAACTCACCAGTTTTATACCAACTTAAACGATCAGATTCTGCATGATACACTTTTACTACATCACCATACTCGAACATCATACCATTTACTTGCTCAGCAAAATTCTTTGAAGTCTCTTGTCCTTCTGCCGTTACATGCTTTTTCTCGGTTCCATTTTGATCATATACCGTAAGTCCTATATACTGTTCATTTACAAAACGATAATGTATTTCACCATCAGTAAATGTTGCATGTAATTTCTTCGCATCATGATTTAAGGTAACGATTGAACGCGTTACATCAGCCACACCTTGGTATACTATACTATCTCCATACATCACTTCTAATGAAGCTTCCGTCACTTTCTTATTACCAAAGCGATCTTTTGTTTCTACTTTTACTTTTTGTTCACCAATTTTTGTTGTATTCGGTTTTTCTACAAATCCGAGTACTTCTCCATCTTTCACTTGAACAAAGTTTTTTGCATCTAATTTTTCAGCGTCTGTTCCAATTACTACTTTTTGTGGTACTGCTGTTACTTCTTGCCCAGCTTCCATTCTTTCAAAGCCGTTTTCAGTAATTTTGAAGACTAGTTCCTTTATCTCTTTATTCTTTCCTTCTCCCGCATATACACCTTTTTTGTACCAGTGTAGGCGTGAAGATTCTGCATGATATACTTTCAACATATCTCCATACTCAAATGTTAATCCATTTACTTCCTTGGCAAAAGCTTTCGTATTTTCCATACCTTTTACCGCTATATTTTTCTTCACTCTTCCTTCTTTATTGTACAGAGTAAATTCAAAATACTTCTCATCTTTAAAGTAATCATGAATCAAATTATCCGTATCTGTCGCACTCATTTTTTTCGTATCATGATGTAACGTTATAATCGATTTCATATCGTCACTACCATAACTTAATCCATATACAAATAGGCTATCTCCATAAGTTACTTCTACTGGAACTTCCGTCACTTTCTTATTTCCGAAACGATCTTTCGTTTCTACTTTTACTTTTTGTTCACCAATCTTTGTCGTATTCGGTTTTTCTACAAATCCAACTACTTCTCCGTCTTTCACTTGCACAAAATCTTTTGCTTCTAATTTTTCAACGTCTGTTCCAATTACTAATTTTTGTGGTACTGCCGTTACTTCCTGCAGAGCTTCTAATCTTTCAAATCCATTTTCAGTAATTTCAAAGAATAATTCTTTTATTTCTTTATTTTTTCCTTCTCCCACATATAAACCTTTTTGATACCAATGTAAACGTGAAGACTCTGCATGGTATACTTTCACCACATCTCCATATTCAAATGCTAACCCATTTACTTCCTTGGCAAAAGCTTCTGTATTCTCCAAGCCTTTTACCTCTATATTTTTCTTCTCTTTTCCCTCTTTATTGTACAAGGTGAATTCAAAATACTTCTCATCTCCAAAGTAATCATGAATCAAATTATCCGTATCTGTCGCACTCATTTTTTTCGTATCCTGATGTAACGTTATAATTGATTTCATATCGTCACCATCATAGCTTAACCCATATACAAGTAAACTATCTCCATATGTCACTTCTAATGGAACTTCCGTCACTTTCTTATTTCCAAAACGATCTTTCGTTTCCACTTTTACTTTTTGTTCACCGATTTTCATTGTATTCGGTTTTTCTACAAAACCAATTACTTCTCCACCTTTTACTTGAACAAAGTTGTTCGCCTCTAATTTTTCAGCGTCTGCCCCGATTACTACTTTTTGCGGTACTGCTTCTACTTCCTGTATACCGTCTATTAGTTCATATCCTTGTGGAGTAATCTTAAAGAACTTTTCTTTTTTATTCTTAGCTCCACCTTGCTCTACAAGTTTATTACTTTGATACCAATCGAAACGACTTGGTTCTGCATGATATACTTTCATAATATCGCCATATTGAAGTTCAACACCTTCAAGTTGCAAAGCAACTTTTTTAGAATTTTCTTGACCTTCTATAGAAATATTTTTCTTTTCATTTCCGTCCTTATCATATAAGGTAATCCCTACATACTTTTCATTTTTAAAGCGCTCATGGAACTCATTACCAACGAAAGAAACGTTGATTTTCTTTTCATCATGAAGGAGCGTTATAACAGAATTTACCTCATCACCGTAACCTTTAAATACCATAGTATCTCTATAAAGACTGTTAACTGGAACAGAAATGAAATTCCTCTGTCCTTTCTCATCCTCAATTTCTACTAATACCGCTCTTTTTCCAACCTCTAAATCCAGCCACATAATTCTACCTGTTACTTTTACATTTTCACCTAAATTTTGAACAAGACTATTTGCTAGATTTTCATTAAAATTCGCACCAACGATGAGATCTTGTACCACATTAGACGCTTCACCATAAGGAAGCCCGCCGTATGGTTTCACTTGTTTTTCACGAATAATATTACTATCTGTTGCTTTCCATATTTCTTTTTCTAATTTAGGTAAATTTAAATTTTCGATTTTCCCTCTAACCTCATCATTTGGACCTAATCCCCATTTCTCAAAAAACGGTACTAAGTTTTGTTTAGCCGCTTTCGATGCCATATAAATAAACATTTGCTTTTTATCTTCATCTGAAGCAGGCATTTCAGATTCTGGTAATAAGCGATACATTTGATGTAAATTAGGGTAAAAATGCTCTCCATAAGCTAAATCAAGTTGCCAAAACATTACTAGTTTCTCGAATTCTTCCATATTTTTTTGAGCATCAGGATTATCTAAGTAAGCAAAAGCTTTTTTATAATGACCATCTTCTTCTAGACTTGATTTATTGCCTAACATTCTTTGAACCGATAATGAATATATATTTACTGTTACTTCTCCTACACCTGACCAAAACCAAGGAGCTTGCTGATGTAAATGCCCTACTTCATGCCACGGTCCCCAGCCATCTCCTTGTAATCTCTTTATATTTAAAACCCTATCCATAGTCTCTGGAACATACCCTGTATGATAATGAGTAGCAAACATCCAATCATCTTTATCTGGTTTTCTCTTTTCAACAAATTGGATATAGTGGTTTGGAGCTTTTGACACCCCTATACCATCTTCAGATAATCCTGCTACAGAATTTTCAAAGCGAATAATCTTATCATGTAGCCTCATTAATTCTACTGGATCCGTCTCTCCCATATAGTTTTCCACTGCTTCAGGACTTGCAGTAATTAAACTTCTCTCACCCTTCAATTCAACTGCATAAGGATTTTTATACTTCTTTAACATTGCATCCCAATCTTTTTTTGTGTGCTTCCCTAAGATAAATAATGGAAAATGACTTCCTCCATGAATAACTGAAGCTGTTACTTCGCCATCATTATTCATGTTATAAAAATATAGTATTCCACCTATTGAAGATGAAATATTATTTTCACCAGGTTTTAACTCAAATTCTTCAAACCCTTTTTCATCATATGACTTCGTTCCTATGAACGCTTTAATAGATTGCGTTCCTTTTATTTCAATTTTAATTTCTTCATTTGGACCAGCATAAATTCCAGTTGGTTCATTCGCTGAAAGTACATAACGTACTTTTAAGCGTTTTTGCTCTTCTTCAATACTACCTTTCCCAGGCAAATGAAACGTTCTCTGCTCCAAACGATTCTCTTTACTCTCTTCCAACTGCCCGCCCTTATTCTCTTCCAAAGGCGCCGCATATCCTTTCGATGCTTCGAAAGCTACTGGTGATAATAATGTAGATATACAAATACCAGCTACTAATATCCTACTCTTTTTCTGCTTTGACATAATCTGTGTCCCCTGTCCTTTTTTTAGACAAACCATCCTATATATTCATTTAATAAGAAATCCTATTATTTTTATAAAAACATTTAACGAATAGACTAACGCCTCTCGCACCTATATCAATTACTTCCGCATTTCTCTAAATGTATTCGCTTTCTTACATTGTAAAATTTTTCATGTATTATGCCCTCCTCACTTCACTCTACTTGTGATGAGTTCTCTTCTTACATAAAAGAAACATAGTAAAAGATATATTTTAGTCTCGTCATCTATACATCTAAAAATAAAACCTTACATTTTCTTCATATATGACCACCTATAGGTAGTTTTTCCAACTGAATTGTACACGCTTTACACTTTGTTTGATAGACTTTTCAATTAGAATAATGTTACAATTTTGTGAATTTAATCTATTTATTGTAACGTTTGGATTTTATTATATTTTGTTATTTCCAAATAATTTTCTCAACATAAAAACAGTGTTTTATCTAATTAATAATTATCTTGATATAATTTTAAATTTCATATATAAAAAGCATTGGTTAACACCAATGCTTTCATCCTTACCTTTTATATTGATTCGGTTTATGCGGTTCATTTGGAGTATGTGGTTTATTATTATCATGACCATTTCCTTTTTTCCAACTCACTGATAACTCCGGACTTGTTTCTTCTTCACTACGCTCAAGTAATACAACTGCATTTTGAATTGTGGGTGTACCTTTATGTGCAATCCCTTGTAGCTTCGTTAATTTCCCGATTACTTTAAAGCTAAATCCACCAGCTGGTGTTTGTTTCGGAATTAAAATGCGGAACTTCTCTCCTACATTAAATTCTGTTTTTGTTTCGCCCTTTTCATTTGCAAATTTCACGCCCGCTGGTGCACCTGTTGGTTGCACTTTATACGTTCCGCTTTTTGCATTTGTTTCTACTGTATATAAGCCTGTTTCAAAGAAATCATTTTTCAATACCGCTTCTTGTTCTTCTGTTGGTACGACACTCATCGTAATTTCTTGTAACTCTTCACTAGCGCTAGCTTTTGCAACGATATCTTTCGTCACCTTTTCTACATTTTTATTACGGAAATCTAAATCATTAATATCGATTTGTTTTAACGCATTCCATACTGCAAGCTGCGTTGCATAATGAGCTTCTCTCCAATCAGAAACACCTAATTCTTGCGGGCTCTTTTGTGGATATCCATTCAATAATACGCGATATACGTTAATATCCACTTTCCCCATTTCCGGTAAATCTTGACCGCTTGGAGATTTTAAATCTACATTTAAGCAAAAAGCAATTTTGCCATCTGCCGTTTTAATAAGCTCTGTTCGAATTGGTTTCTTCTTGGACTTACTATAACTCCAATCCATTTGATACTTTGTATGGTCCATCACTTCTGCGAATGCTTTTTGAAGTGGGAATAACACAAATAAAACACTTAAAAACATAGCTAAAAGTTTGAACGATTGCTTTATATTCATGTTCACAGCCCCTTAATAACAAACTTAATACTAAGTAGTATTTAATTAGAAAATATTTTTATACAAAAAAAAGAGTGCTTTTACGCACTCTTTTTTCTTACCTTAATCTTAGAAATCGAAGTTATCAGGATCTGGACCAACGCGGTGATTTTGATTTAACGCATCGATTTTTTCCATATCTTCTTTCGTTAATTCAAAGTTAAATACATCAGCATTTGCAATAATGCGGTGTTCTTTCGTTGATTTTGGAATTGTAATCACTCCATTTTGAAGATCCCAACGTAAAATAACTTGCGCTGTTGTTTTGCCATATTTCTCAGCAATCTCTTGTAATGTTTCGTTATCTAATAATTGACCTTGCATAAGTGGTGACCATGCTTCCATTTGAATACCTTGTTCTTTACAGAAAGCTTGTAATTCTTTTTGTGTTAAACGAGGGTGGTATTCTACTTGGTTAATCATTGGCTTAATTTCTGCATCTTTCATTACATCTTGTAAGTGGTGAATTTGGAAGTTACTTACGCCAATTGCACGTACGAGATTTTCTTTATAAAGTGTTTCTAGCGCTCTCCACGTATCTTTATATTTTCCTTCTACAGGCCAGTGAACAAGATATAGGTCTAAATACTCTAGTTCTAATTTCTTTAAGCTCTCTTCGTATGCAGCAATTGTTTCTTCGTATCCTTGATCTGCGTTCCATACTTTTGAAGTGATAAATAATTCTTCTCTTGAAATACCAGTCGCTTCAATACCTGCACGGATTCCTTCACCTACAGCTTTTTCATTTCCGTAAATTGCAGCTGTATCGATGCTACGGTATCCTGCTTTAATCGCTGATTTTACAGCTTCTACAAGTTCTGGTCCTTCTTCTACTTTAAATACACCTAAACCGAACCAAGGCATTTCTACACCATTATTTAATACTGTTTTACTTTGTAAGTTTTTCATTTTATTTTCTCTCCTTTTATTTTACTTGATCTCTTTTTTCTAATGTCATGCTCCACGCTGTTAAAATCACAGCACCTACTACCATAATTCCGCCTACCCAAGCCGTATGAATTAATCCTAACGAGTTCGTTACAATACCGCCCAAGTAAGCACCAAGAGCAATTCCTGCGTTAAATGCTGCGATGTTAATCGCCGATGCTACATCAACAGCGCTAGGTACAAACCTCTCAGCCAAGATAACGACATACACTTGTAGCCCTGGGACATTCATAAACGCAAATAGTCCCATAAAAATAATTGTAATGAATCCAGCAACTTTAAATGGTGCTGTAAATGTTAAAACAAATAATACAATCGCTTGAATAAAGAACATGTAAAATAACGCTCGAATCGGATTATGATTTGATAATTTTCCACCGACCATATTCCCAATCGCAATTGCAATTCCATACACTAACAAAATAATTGTAACGGTACTTGCTTTAAATCCTGTTACTTCTTGTAATAACGGAGATAAATACGTAAATGTTACGAACGTTCCCCCATATCCTAATGCAGTAATAATAAATACAAGTAACAGTCTTCCATTCGTAATCAGCTTAAATTGATCGCGAAATGATACGGACGTACCTTTTTTAAAATTAGAAGGAATTAGCATACTATTGGCGATTAAAGCAACGATTCCAATGGCCACAATAACAATAAACGAGGCCCTCCAGCCAAATTGTTGACCGATAAACGTTCCAATTGGCACACCTGTAATAGTCGCAACTGTTAATCCAGTAAACATAATCGCAATGGCACTTGCACGTTTATTCTCAGGTACAAGAGCAGCCGCAATTGTAGATCCAATTGACATAAAAACACCATGTGCAAATGCAGATACAACCCTCGCAATAAGTAACACAGTAAAACTTGTTGCTACTGCCGCAATGCCATTACCAATAATGAAAATAATCATAATCCACATTAATAACGTCTTTCGCGACATACTAGCTGTTAATGACGTTAATACTGGAGCACCAAACGCTACTCCTAATGCATATAAAGAAACAGTTAACCCCGCTGTTGTAACAGAAACATGTAAATCCTCTGAGATAGATGGTAATAAGCCGACACTAATAAATTCAGTTGTACCAATTCCAAACGCACTAATTGCTAGTGCTAATAAAGCAAACATACTTCTCCGATTCGTCTGTACTGCCGAAGAAGATACTGTATATGAATTCAATTGAACTCCTCCTTAATGCGAGAAATCCAATCATAATAGTATGATAAAAAGGCCTTTTTATCTTCTACAAAAATAACTTTACTGTTGATATACGCTATTATGAATGGCTTTACTCTTTTTTTGAAGAACGCACTTAAAAGTACGATAGGTACCTAAAAGTAACATAGGCACTTTTTAGTACCGTACTACTCATTTCCCTCTTACGTATGCTATTATGGAACATATTCAACATGATAAAAAGTACGTACTTTAAAGTGCTATAGGCACTTTTTAGTAACATTTAATTATTTAGCTTCTTTTGTTGGAGAACTTAAATCTACATTCATCAAAGGAGATTTTTATATGAAAAAATATAATATTCCCGTTGAAGCGACTTTAGAGGTTATCGGTGGAAAATGGAAGGTTGTTATCCTTTGTCATCTAACGAAAGGCACAAAAAGAACGAGTGAACTAAAACGTTTAATGCCTGGGATTACACAAAAAATGTTAACTCAGCAATTACGTGAATTAGAAGACGATGGGGTCATTCAAAGAAAGGTATACAATCAAGTACCACCAAAAGTAGAATATTCACTTACAGAATACGGTTGGTCTTTAGAATCCATTCTTGATTCTCTTTGTACTTGGGGCGAATGCCATCTTGAAAAAAGCGGTAACACATCGATGCTAATTGTAGAAGGTGAATAATAGGAAAAAGGAAAAAACGAACATGAATTTGTTCATTTTTCCCTTTTTTTCTTTATATGTATATACATTTCTAACTGGAACAAAATATTTTATACGCTTTCATACCTTGTCAGCACTACGTTATACATTCAATATCAAATAATTAGGAATCATTTTTATGTTAACATAGGTGTATATAGTATATAATATAGGATATATATTATATACACTTTCCGGTAGCGGAGCTTTTCCATTATGCGGACAAGCCATGTATCGGACAGTTCATAAATGATAAGTAAGACGTTATGGTTTTAGATTTATGTTTGCAGCTTACTTGCTGTCGTAAATTTAAAGGCATTTTATTGTGTTTTGTGAAACTTTGTATAAAGTTTCGTAAACGTTTACTATCTTACTTATAAAAAATAAGAGTATTGCTATCGTAAAGGAGAATTGGAGATGCCAGAAACTATGACTCAAACAAAGCCAGAACAAGAAACTGTACAAATTTCTGCTAGCCAAGGACAACTTGATGTACTTGATCAGTTGTTAAAACCTGAGGTACAAGAATCATTAACAACACTAGTAGAACAGCTTCCAAAATTAACTGAGCTTGTTAACATTTTAACTAAATCTTATGACTTCGCTCAAACTGTTGCTACTGATGAAGTATTAAAAAGCGACACTGTTGGTGCAATTACAGAGCTTGTAGAACCTGTAAAAGATACATTGAAAAGCATGGCTGCAACTGCAATCGAAGCGAAAGATCGTGCTGAAGAAAGCAACGAAGTTATCGGCCTATTCGGTCTGTTAAAATTACTAAAAGATCCACAAGCACAAAAAATGTTCCGCTTTGTGAACGCATATCTTCAAATTAGTGCAGAACGTAACAATAAATAATTTAACTTATAACAACAATTAGTAAAGACGGGGGATATCATACTATGTCAAAACAAATTGTCATCTTAGGCGCTGGTTATGGCGGTCTTCTTGCCGCTTTAAACGTACGTAAATATTACAGCAAATCAGAAGCACAAGTTACAGTGATTAACCAATACCCAACACACCAAATCATCACTGAACTACACCGCCTTGCAGCTGGTAACGTGTCTGAGCAAGCAGTTGCAATGCCACTTACAAAGCTTTTCAAAGGGAAAGACATCGATCTTAAAATCGCAACAGTTGAGTCATTCTCAGTTGATAGCAAAGAAATCAAACTAGCTGGCGGCACTACTTTATCTTACGATGCACTTGTAGTTGCTTTAGGAAGTAAAACTGCTTACTTCGGTATTCCAGGACTAGAAGAAAACAGCATGGTATTAAAATCTGCTGCTGATGCAAACAAAATCTACAAACACGTTGAAGACCGTATTCGTGAATACGCGAAAACGAAAAACGAAGCTGATGCTACAATCGTAATCGGTGGTGGCGGATTAACTGGCGTTGAGCTAGTTGGTGAGCTTGCTGACATTATGCCTAAACTTGCAAAAAGCCACGGCGTAAATCCAAAAGAAGTGAAACTTCTTCTTGTTGAAGCAGGTCCAAAAATCCTTCCAGTATTACCAGACCACTTAATCGAACGTGCAACTACTAGCCTAGAAGCACGCGGCGTTACATTCTTAACTGGTCTTCCTGTAACAAACGTTGCTGGCAACGAAATCGACTTAAAAGACGGTCAAAAACTTGTTGCTAACACATTCGTTTGGACAGGCGGCGTACAAGGTAACCCATTAATCGGTGAATCAGGTCTTGAAGTTAACCGTGGACGTGCAACAGTTGATGCATACCTACAATCTACTTCTCACAAAGACGTATTCGTTGCTGGAGACAGCGCTGTTGTCTTCGCTCCAGACGGACGTCCATACCCACCAACTGCACAAATCGCTTGGCAAATGGGTGAGTTAATTGGATACAACTTATACGCAGCACTAGAAGGCAAAGCATTCGAAGAGTTCGCACCTGTAAACTCTGGAACACTTGCTAGTCTAGGACGTAAAGATGCGGTTGCTACAATTGGAGCAAGCAATACTCCACTTAAAGGCTTACCAGCATCATTAATGAAAGAAGCAAGTAACGTTCGTTACTTATCACACATTAAAGGTCTATTCAGCTTAGCTTACTAATCTGAATATAAGCCCGAATCATGCCCTGCATGGTTCGGGCTATTTTTATCCGTAATTTTCTCTAACTTATTTATTCGTCAAAAAAATTATATACCCTTTAAATTTATCTAAATATACTGACTTTTTACAATGAAAGCTGTCCCGTTCGGAACAGCTCTTATTGTCGCTTTTTGTCGGTAAATCGATATATTGGGAAAATCGCTGATATATTCGGATTTGCGCTGATATATTTCAAAAATCGCCGATATAATTCGAGTTACGGTCGATATATTCGAAAAATCGCCGATATATTTTCCAGCCTTACTTATTATCCTAATTTCACAAGACTGTAGTTCTTCTTCCCTTTACGAATAATAATAAATCTTCCATCAAACGAATTTTCTACAGTAACATCCGTACCCACATCTGTTACTTTCTCACCATTCATAGAAATCGCACCATTATTAATGTCCTCGCGTGCTTGTCGTCTAGATGGTTCGATTCCTAAATCGACTAGCCACTCTACGATGTTTTTCGTCTCTTTTGAAGACTTAAATGTTGGCATTTCTTTAAAGCCTTGTTCAATTTCATCAGCTGTTAACGATTTAATATCTCCGCTAAATAACGCTGCTGTGATTTTTTCAGCTTGCAGGAACGCCTCTTCTCCATGAACGAATTTCGTCATTTCTTCTGCTAACACTTTTTGTGCTTCACGTTTATGAGGCTCCGCTTCTACCCTCGCTGCTAATTCATCAATACGCTCTTTCATTAAGAACGTAAAGTATTTCAAGTATTTAACGACATCACGATCATCTGTATTTACCCAGAACTGGTAAAATTCAAACGGTGTCGTTTTTTCAGGATCAAGCCAAACCGCACCACCTGCTGATTTACCAAACTTCGTACCATCCGATTTTAATAATAATGGAATCGTTAATCCGAATACTTTCGCCTCATGACCTTCTAACTTACGAATTAAATCTAAACCACTCGTAATATTTCCCCATTGGTCACTGCCACCAATTTGAAGTTGAACATCCTCTTTCGTGTATAAATGATGGAAGTCCATCGCTTGCAAAATTTGGTACGTGAATTCTGTGAAAGAAATACCTGTATCTAAACGGCTTGCTACAATATCCTTCGCTAACATGCTATTGATGCTAAAGTTTTTCCCGTAATCACGTAAAAACTCAATAATATTTATTTCATGTGTCCAATCATAGTTATTTACCATCTTCACTTCGCTATTTCCGCCAAAATCAAATAGCTTTTTCATTTGTGCTGTTAGCGCATCTACATTATGCTGAACCACTTCTAACGTTTGAAGTTGACGCTCTGATTGTCGTCCACTCGGATCACCAATTGTTCCTGTTGCCCCGCCAATTAAAATAACAGGATGATGGCCAGCTAATTGGAATCTCTTCATCATCATAAACGGAATCAAATGTCCGATATGCATACTATCACCAGTTGGATCAACTCCGCAGTATAGTGAAATCTTTTTCCCTTCTACTAGCTTACGTAAGCCTTCTTCGTCAGTCTGCTGATTAACGGCGCCGCGCCATTCTAATTCATCAATAATATTCATCTTTTGTCATCCCCTTTATTTTTTAAAAACAAAAAAGCCCCTATGTCTACGATAGACATAGGGACGATTATTCACCGTGTTACCACCCAGTTTGCATAAATAGCATAGCTACTCATACCACTCTTAGCAATAATATCGATTGCTAGTCCGCTTAGCATTACCTAAGATACTCCAGAGTGTAATTCGCAAGTTTGTTTGTGCTAGGTTACAGCAACCCCTAGCTCTCTCGTTAACAGTGACAAACTGCTACTGGGCTCTTTCAACGTATGTTATTTGTTAAATTATTAGCCATTATATTGAATCGAAAACAAATTGTCAACAATACCCAAATATTATTTTAAAATAATTCATATCTTCATACGTATTTCGTTATTCTTTATCTTCTCCAATAATCCTTACTTCTCGCTCCAACTTCACGCCAAATTTCTCTTCAACTGTCTTTTGTACGAAGTGAATTAAATCGATGTAATCTTGTGCTGTTCCGTTATCAACATTCACCATAAATCCAGCGTGTTTTAAAGAAACTTCTACTCCACCAATTCGCTTACCTTGTAGTCCTGAGTCTTGAATTAACTTACCAGCAAAGTTATTTGGTGGGCGTTTAAATACGCTACCACATGAAGGATATTCTAGAGGCTGTTTTGACTCACGTTTAAACGTTAAATCATCCATTTTGGCTTTAATTTCTTCATGTACACCTTCTTCAAGTTCAAATCTCGCTTCAAGAATAATGTAATGGTTGTTCGCAAATACACTCTTACGATATCCAAATTCAAATGCTTCTTTCGTCAAAGTACGTAGCTCTCCATCACCTGTCATTACGACAGCTTCTGTTAATACAAACGAAATTTCACCGCCGTATGCACCAGCATTCATATATAATGCTCCGCCAACTGAACCTGGAATACCACAAGCAAACTCAAGACCCGTTAAATTATGGTCTAAGGCAATACGTGATACGTCAATAATTGCTGCACCACACTGTGCTACAATCGTCGTTCCTGTTACAGTAACACCTGTAATATGAATTAAACTTACTGTAATCCCGCGAATTCCACCATCTTTAATAATGACATTCGATCCATTTCCTAAAAACGTAACTGGAATATTATATTCATTCGCATATTTGATAACTTCTTGAATTTCATCATAATTTGTAGGCGCAACAAAAACATCTGCTTTTCCGCCAACTTTAATATGCGTATGATTCTTTAACATTTCATCTTGTTTAACATGTCCTTCAGGCAATACCGTACTTAAATATTTATAAACCTCTTGCATATTCATTTTACGATTCCTCTATTTCTATATTCATTTTATCCCGTTATACGGGCCCATAATATCCCCACGTACATGAAAGAACCTAAAGTGGTGGATACAGTGTACCCAAAATCAATTCGAGACACCTATAAACCTCTTAATTTATAAGAGGTGCCACTCATATTAAAATATATATTGCATAATAAAGCAACCCAAATGGACTACTAAACTTGACATGTCATCAGAAAGACAACAATTTGTAAAATATGTGACTTTTTCAAAACACTATCCCTCAGTATCTTACTATACCATACAAAAATAAAGTGGTATTTTTTTGTACTTTTTACTTTATTTACATCAATGAAAAAAGAGCACATCCGACAGAATGTGCTCTTTCTATACTCTTTATATTACTTTTCGTTCTCTTCTTTTTCTTTATCAAACCATAACAGCTCATCGTTATCAACTTCACCATTATAATTGATTAAAATTTCTTCTCCTGCTTTTATATCTTTATAAGCATAGAAGTTAAATGTATGATTCTCAAAAACGATGTCATACGTTGCATTCGGTGTATATGAATGATTAAATAACATACCATATCCTAAAAGGATTGCCGTATGATTGATCCCATACTCAAATGCGTAGTCAGCAAGTAACGTCTTCTCAATATGTTCATGCTGTTCATTCGGATAAGAGATAACTGGTGCGGCGTGTATCAACTCACCCTTTTTAATATCACGAGTTGCAAATACACCTCTATTAAATTCTCCATCACTAAGTTCAGAAGTCTTAACTTCGATCATATGCGTCACCTATATAATTCTTTCTTTGAAGTATTTTATTCCGCTATTTGCGGATAGCTTGATTGGTGAGGGCTAATAATCAGTATGTACTAGTCTCACTTTATCTCCTTAAGCTTGGCAGAAAACGCGCAGAAAAGCAATTAAATTCCTATCAAGTATTCGTTTCAATGAAAAAAGAGCACATCATTCGTGCTCTTTCCAAGTAATATTACTTTTCTAAAATATCTTCTAACAACTTCACTTGCTCGCTAACAGTTTGCAACGTCTTCACTGACGTATCATTTCGATGTTTTTCTTCTTCCACACTCGCTAGCACTTCTTCTGTAGCTGTAGAAGTTTGCTGAATTACGTTAGAAGCATGCGTAACATCCTTTACGATATTCGTCGTTTTAACTTGGAAACTTTCTTGATGAACAACAACCTCTCGCATTACTTCATTAATTGCATCAATAAACTTCCCTAAATCAGTTACATTTGTTAAAACACTTGCTAACATCTCGTTACATTCTTCTTGTACTCTTTCTGACTTTTCTACCTGCACTTCTACCTTACTTGCTTGATTACTAAACTCCTTCAAAATCCCTTGAATTCTTCCCGCAGAACGATTTGATTCTTCAGCAAGCTTTAACACTTCACTCGCTACAATAGCAAAACCTTTTCCATGCTCGCCTGCCCTCGCAGCTTCAATATTTGCATTTAAAGCTAGCAAACTCGTCTGACTTGAAATATTCGTTATTACATCTACAATTTCATTAATTTGTTTCAATTGCATCATTAAATCTCTAAATATAATTCCAGACTGTGAAACAACATCATTTAAACTTCTCATGTTAGTTTCAAAATTTCTTAAAGTATGTACACTACCCTTTGAAATTTCTAAACTTTCATCCACACGAGCCGATGCAGTTCTTACTTGAGAGATGATTTGTTCAATATTTACCTCCATATCATTCAATACTTCTACCGAGCGATACATCATCTCTGATTGTGCTTGCGTACCAACTGCCACCTCTTCAAAGGCAAAATTAATCTCACTCATCGATTCCATCGACTTGTTCATATTTTGTCTTAAATGATTGAAATTACTATCTAGTTTCACAACTGTTTCTTCAATAAGCCTTTGCGTCTCTTCTAGCTCTTGTGCTTTTCTCATTACTTCTTGCTTCTCATCACTTAAACGAAGGAGCAGATTAGAACCGATTTTCGTGACGCCCCACATAGCGATTGTTACAATCGCTAACAAACTTGCAAAATTAGCAGCTTCAGACGAGGCTGTATAAGCAAAGAATTGCTCCGGCCAATAGCTACAAAGGATAAATGTAATCACAACAGCTACCCCGCCAAGAATTAAAATAAGGCGCTCACTTAAGTAAATAAGTGAAACAGCTAATGTGAAATAGACCATTTGAAATACAGCCGGGCTTTCATTAAAAGCTTGTACCATAATGTAAGACATTGTAAGCAACATAAATGTCATGATATATTTATACACTGATTCCATACTTTTTATAAAAGTAAAAATCGTTCCAAATGCAACGACAGAAATACCACAAATCCAAAACGCTATTGCTCTCTCTGTAAAAATATATCCATAATACCCAATTGCGATTATCCCAAGGAAGAAACTACAAATCGTTATAAACAGTAATAAATGATTTTTCTGTGATTCTTTCTCAAGGTTAGAAAAACAAGTCCTCTTTAACCACTCCATATGAAGCCCCACCTTCTACTTATACATATCAATTACTTCAGTTTAAATACCGCACTCACTGGGTTATGATCGCTATTTTCAAACTTTAAATCTTTCCCTTGTACATTTACAATCTCTACATTCGGTGAAACGATAAAGCCATCAATAATAGTAACGAAATTTTCACCTTCTACATATTTCTTCACATCATCTCTCACAGTCATAACAGACGGATCTACAGCCCACTTAAAGCCACCGTCCGTAAAGTCCTTCGGTAACTCTACTAACCACTCAGGACGCTCTTTCACGAACTTCGGATCACTTAATTGAGCGTTCGAAACTAATTGATTCCAATCTCCACCCATTATTACGTAATCACCTTTTTCATAATGTTTGTTCATATATTCTTTTAAATACTCTACTTGCTGTTTTCTAATTTTCCCGCCTTCATCATAAGCAGACAAATGTAAATTTACGAGTCTAACATGTTTCCCATTATTAACAGGAATTTTATATTCCACAATTGCTCGATCTAAATCAAACAAACGCTTTGGCCAAGGCTCCATTCCAGGAAGCTGGAATCTCTTCGCTTCTTGAACAGTGTATTTAGAAAACGTACTTAATCCAGCCTCCGCATATCCCATTGGATTTGTTATTGGCACTGGAACCCATTTCGTATCGTAGTTCTTGCCAAATGACGAAACATAATCAGGTAATCCTTTTTTCAAAAATTCATGTCCATTTACATCAAATGAACGAAGTGACTTTATATCAACTTCTTGTAATAGTGCAAAATCACTATTCTCATTTTGTAAAAACGAAAGCATATTCTTTAAATTAGTTTCCGTTTGCTCTTTACTACTTGAACCAGATCCCTTTCCGCCATCCATAAAGAAATCTTGATCCTTATCTAATCCAGCATATCCAATATTAAATGTTGTAACTTTAAATTCATGTCCAGTCGCTAATACGCGCTCCTTATTATTCTCCACCTTCAAGGCTATAACATCAACAGGCTGTTCTTTAGTAAGTGTCATATACGCTAGAAATCCCCCTACAATGCCCGCTACCACTAAAACACATGTAAATACGATTTTTAAAAATTTCTTCAAATAAATGACTCCTTTTCACGCGAATTTATTTTTCTTTATTTTCAGTCAAATAAAACAAAACGACACACATAAGAAACATTTTATCATAATTAAAACCGTATATCATTATATTTAGTTGATAAGTAATCAATCCCATTTTAATTACTTAAAAAACCTTCAGACATCAAAAAAAAGAAAAGTTACACCTACCTCCTCACTGGAAATTAAACGGTATTTTTAGTACACTATATGTAATAATCATAGGCGATGGAGTTCGCCATAAACGCTGCTTAGCTAATGACTCCTACCAGTATATATACTGGTAGGAGTCTATTTTTTTGAGCAAGCTATTTAAAGAGGTGAGAAAATTGATTTATATTATCGTCGGCATTGCCGGTATATTAGGAGCTCTTTCTCGTTATTATTTAGGTCTTAATATCACCACATTTTGGCATCATTCATTTCCATTAGCAACATTACTCATTAACTTAACCGGTTGCTTCTTCTTAGCGTGGCTAACTACTTATATCGCTCGGCTAAACATCTTACCTTCAGAGATTATCACAGGCATCGGGACTGGATTCATCGGTTCCTTTACAACTTTTTCAACATTTAGTGTAGAAACTGTGCAATTGATCAATCATTCTGAGTGGAGTATAGCCTTCTTATATGTATCATGTAGCATACTTGGTGGCCTCATTATGTCTAGTCTTGGCTATACACTTGGAGATTTCTTAATTAAGAAATCTCTTACGGAAGGTGATTACTCATGATAGAGGCTTTATTAGTCGCAGCAGGAGGATTTTTCGGTGCGATTACACGATTTGCAATTAGCAATTGGTTTAAGAAAAGAAATAAAACACAATTCCCACTTGCTACATTCCTTATTAACATAACAGGGGCGTTTTTACTTGGATATATAATTGGAAACGGGGTCACTACAGGCTGGCAACTACTATTAGGTACTGGATTTATGGGGGCATTCACAACATTTTCGACGTTTAAACTAGAATCTGTTCAACTCCTCAATCGTAAAAACTTTAGCACATTCCTTTTATACTTAAGCGCTACTTACATAATTGGTATCGCCTTTGCATTCCTTGGAATAAAGCTAGGCGGAACATAAAAAAAGCGACTCTAACCAGTCGCTTTCTTTCATAAGAAGTATGTCCCGCCATATGGAATGGAAAATAAACCAGCTGGATGTACATCGTAATGTACAATTTGCATCGGAAGCTGTGAATACGGCATATACTGACTTTGCATCATTTGTGCAAAATATGCTTGTTGTTGCATTTGAATAGCTTGATTCACAGCATGAATAGTTCCCTGTGCCCCAGCCAAAGTAATAGCTGCTCCTACTTGTCTTCCATTATAAAAATGATGGTTCATCATGATTCATCTCACTTATTCTTTTTCTTCCATATGGTATGTTTCTATTTCATAGTGAGTGTTTTGTCCCTATCTATTGCCCTTTTTCAGCTTTGAAGTAATAAATCCAAATAATAATACACCAATACCACTAAGGAACAATACATAACTTATCGGTACTAGGAAAAAGAAAGGTTCTTCAAGGAATCCATCCGCTCCTACTTTACTGTTTGAAGCATGTATAGTTAAACAAATAATTGCTAAAATCATGAAAGAAATAGCTACTATGTATTTATTTTTCATTTCAAATTCTCCTCTACTCGTGTAATTCTCCTTGGATCGTTAACATCATATTATCTAAAATAACATTAACAGTCAATAAGTATTTATCGTTTAACAATAAATACTTATTGACTAGACTAATAACAAAAAGGTTTGCAAAGCATCTTAAATCACTTTGCAAACCTTCTAAATTATAAAGTGAAACTTTAATCAGCTCTCACCAATTGGGCGTTTACGGGCAGCCCGACTCGCAAATAACGGAATAAATCTTTACGCTTCAAACCTCTTGCTTAATACAACATACATTGCGCAAAATAGCACAAATATCCCAGCATAAATTAACAAAATCCCTACACTAAACATATCCGACAATGGACCAAATATTATCATTCCTAAAGGAAGCGCACATGAATTCGCAATTTGTACAAGGCTAAACATCCGTCCGTGCATTGATGGTTCTACTTTCTCCTGCAATAACACAGTAACTGGTGTATTGAAGCACGGCATTGTTATACCAATTAAAAAGTTAAATACTAAATACATAATAAATACCGGAGCGATCCCTAGTCCAATCATAAGCAGTCCATATAATGCACAAGCTAGCGCTGTTGTATGCATACGATTACGAAAACCACCCCATGCCGCAATCAATATGCCACCAGCTGCCGCACCCGCACTAAAGGTCATCTCACTAGCAGTAAGTCTCCACATTTCAGCCCCGAAAGAACGAGTTACCATTAAAGGTGTTAAAAAAGCAGCTGGACTTATTAAAATCATGACGATAATCAATAAAACGATTAGCCTTTTAATAAATACATTTTCTTTTAAATAAGAGAACCCTTCTTTAATTCCTTGTAGGTTAGATTTTTGCTTACTCTCTACATTCACATGTCCTTCCACCTGAATGACAAACATAATACTAATTCCAAACATAGCTGTAATAACATCAATAAAAAATGTTGTTTCAATGCTGGCAATAGAAAGAATCGCCGCACTTGCTGCTGGAGAAAGAAACATAATTAAAGATGTAATACTGCTATTTATTCCATTTACTTTCATCAGATACTCTTTCGGAACGATTTGCGGAATTAATGCATTCACAGCTGGCGTTTGTACTCCTGTTCCAGCTGAACGAATGAGTAACACAATAAAAAGTAACCAAATACTTTTATATCCTGTTAAAAATAAAATTGCTAAAACTAACGTCGCAATCGCTATAATCCCGTCCGATAACATAATCATCTTTTTGCGGTCATAACGATCAATCCAAACACCTGCAAACAAAGATATCGCAATTTGTGATAGAAAACCGCAAACAGTTGAAATAGTCAACATCACTCCTGATGATGTTGTAAGGGTGATATACCATATAATCGCGTATTGCACGAGAGAGGAACCGAACAACGAAATAGTTTGAGCGGTCAAAAATAATATAATTTTCGTTTTCCAATTGTTTTCACTCATATGTTTCACACCCCATTAACTAATCCCGTCTCTATATGAAAAATGCTATCTGCCCAATCAAGATAAAAACTCGCTTCGTGAGATACGAGTATAATGCTGCCCTTAAACTTAATTAGCGCCTTTTGTAAAGCTTCCTTCGCTTCTGCATCTAAATGATTTGTCGGCTCATCTAAAATTAAGAAGTTACAAGGTGATAGTAATAATCCACACAGTTTCACCTTCGATTGTTCACCACCACTTAACGTACGAATTTCTTGCGAAACGTGCGTATCCTTCACACCACACGCAGCTAAATGATGGCGTATTTCCTTCATATTCAGTTTAGGAAACTGTTCTGAAATAATTTGAAGCGGAGTTAAAGAATCATTGCTCCAATTTAAATCTTGCTCATAATATCCAATCTTTATTTGCTCTGAAAAGTGAAACTCTCCAGAAATACTAGCAATATTTCCAACGATTGTTTTTAATAAAGTAGATTTCCCTACTCCATTGAAACCTGTAATAACAAGTTTTTGCCCACCCATTACTGAAAAATCCAACTTTGGTAAGAGAGCGAAGTCATAACCAACTTCAAGGTTATTTACTTCAAGAACTGTCTGAACTGAAATGGGAAGTTCCTGAAAATGAATAGACGGTTTATGAGTAAAACTTGGTGGCGCAATTCTTTCCATACGCTGCAATTGTTTTCGACGACCTTGCGCTATTTTTGAATTCACCCCGGCAATATTTCTACGAATATACTCTTCCGTTTTTTCAATTTTCTTTTGCTGTGCATAATATTGGCGAATATAATCTTTTCGCAAATGCTCCTTTTGTCTTACAAAATCTAAGTATTTGCCATAATACTTCTTAACCGTTCCGAACTCTACATCACATATGCAAGAAGTTACTTTTTCCAAAAAATCAAAATCATGTGATACGACAATAAACGCTCCTTCAAACTTCATTAAATAATTAGCAAGCCACTCCACATGCTCCTTATCGAGAAAATTCGTCGGTTCATCTAGTAATAAAATATTAGGCTCTTCTAATAAGAGCTTCGCTAAAATTACCTTTGCACGCTGACCTCCGCTTAATTCACCAATAACACGATCCATCCCAATCACATCAATACCTAGACCAGCTGCCACCTTATTTATTACGCTGTCTACTGAATAAAAATCACGAGCCTCCAGCTGCTCTTGCATTTCAGCTGCTTTTAGTAGTTGATTCTCATCTCCAGTCATCGCACTTTCTTCATATAACTTGTTCATTCTCTTTTCCATTTCATACAAATCATAAAAGGCTCTCTTTAAATATTGTGAAATGGTATAACCCTCATCAATTTCAGCGTATTGATCAAGATGCCCAATTTGAATATTGGGTTGCCACTTTATGTCTCCCTTATCAGGAATAATTTCCCCCACTAATATTTTCATTAATGTGCTTTTTCCTGCACCATTCTGTCCAACAATTCCCATATGCTCCCCTTTATGCAAATCAAAAGAAGCATTTTCGTATAATACTTTATCTATAAAACTATGTGATAAACTTTCAACTTTAAGTAAACTCATTTTTATTCCTCTTTTCCTGAAATTAAAAAAAGCAGAGAGATAGCGTCATTCGACACTAGCCCTCTGCTTCGTGGTTTTTCCTATACTACTCCAATTTACAGTAAAGACTCATCGGAATAATATACACAAAGGGCCATAGACAAAGCATTGTCTATGGCCCCTTAATCTATTTTATACACCAGCTGAAAAACCATAACGAAATAAGCATAGATATACTATACTTTTTTCGAAAAGTTATTCAGCCGATGAATATAGGGGATTTAAACCCCTTGATTAAGCTCCGTACAACGCTTCACCGTATACATTTGTGCGGAGCAAAGTTTTCTAATGAGTTTTACAAATTTTATATAAAGCATATTCTGCACCTTCCTTAATACTTAAAAGGGATTTTAGCATACGGTTTTACGAAGCGTCAACATTACTTCTGAATCTTTCAACTACTTGTTTTCAAAATATTGCTTCTGAAACATACACATTCTTATCGCATTATGATAGTTACCATCAACGAAAAACTCATCGATAAGCTCACCTTCTACCATAAACCCAACTTTTTTATAAACATGTACTGCCTTTTCATTTTCCTTATCCACAACTAAATATATCTTATGCATATTTAGTACAGAAAAAGCGTAATCCATTGCTAAACGCGTCGCATCCACTGCATAACCATATCCTTGATAATTCGGATCAATAATAATTTGGAATTCTGTTCTACGATGAATATAATCAATTTCTACTAACTCAACTAATCCAACCATTTCATTGTCTTTCTCAACGATAAATCGGCGTTCGCTTTGATCATGTATATGTTTATCGTATAAGTCTTGCAGCTCCACAAATGCCTCATATGGCTCTTCAAACCAATACGACATAATGTGCGCATTATTATTCAGTTCGTGTACAAACTTTAAATCTTCTCGTTCTAATGGACGTAACTTCAATTCCTGATTCATTCCTATAACCTCCAAGTAAAAAAAACTCTTCACTTAATTTCTCAATTTTTTTCGATTTCAAACGCCCTAATTTCATTGTAAACTTTCAAGCAACTTGAAGGTCAAGATGTAAAAACTAATGTAAAAATATTATGCCGAAATTTATAACTAATTAATAAAGAATGTAGGTATTTACAGTAACTTAACGAAAAAAGAACAGTCTTTTTGCTTTCCAAAAAGCTCAGTAAGATAAAATAAAATTATAAATATATCATCGTTAAAAATTAAGAAAAGGAGCTGAATCTATGAGTATACAATATAGAAAATATGCGTTATCTGTAATCTCATTAGCCTTATTTACTCTTATTGGTTGTACTAATAATGAGCAAAAAAACGATAAAAACGAGACATATACTTTTGAGGCTTCCAAAAAACGTGGTGATATTATTGAGAAAAACGATGAAGTTTATAACATAGAGAAATTAGATACTTTCGTAAAAAACTATAATTCAAATAAAGACGATTCAGTTAGAATTACTAAATTTAATAACAAGAACGAGCCTATTATTATTGATTTAACTGTAAAAAAAGAAAAGGAATCTACCTCCGTCTATTATGATGTCGACTACACAAAAACAAATGAGAAACTTAATGAAAACCAAGAGATACAATATTCGAATACTACATGTCAAAAGATAAAGAAAGATATTGAAGACAACAAAGTAACTTATAAATTAGAATGTCCTGACACTATTCATTTGATTACAGCCCCAAAATCATAGGGTGGAAAATTCCACATAAAAAAGTAGTGCAAACTTACGTCTGCACTACTACTCTTTTCTCAAATCTCTCATATTCGATATGTATAAAGCAATAACTAAAACAAGAATTGCTCCCGCGTATAATAACGTCTCCATCGGTTCCTCATGAGACACAATAATCAACCGAATTAAAGCCGTAATTCCGATATAAATAAAATAACGTAACGGGAAATGATAATTCGATTTAAAATACTTAATAATTAATGCAATGAACTCGAAGTATAAGAAATAGACGATGATACTTTCAACCAATTTATAAGACGTATACTCTTTTGACGAAAAAATATACTGCACAAACGTGATCGTCTCATTCACTAAGAAAATCGATAACACAATGGATAATATAATTAAAGCTATATTTAATATCCATTGCAAAATACTAGCTATAACATGATCGATATTAAACGACTTCATTTTATCTTTAAACTCCCCTTCGTATAAGTACTTATTTATTATAGCAAAATTACGATTGGAAAGAAGTTAAATCATATATTCGTCCTTTGTTGTTGCCAGTATAGGCCAGATTTAGTGTGTGGAGAATTCTGTTTACAACCATACCTGACGAAACATGGAGAAACTCTTTCAAATTACCGTTCGTACATGTCGTACTAATGAGCAATGCATAATCTCGTATAGCACCCTCATGTGCCACTTTTGAAAAATCTTTACAACTTGTACAACGCCAACCCTTCTTAACTTTAACCATTGGAATAACTAAGCATTTCTCACATTGTACTCCATTTAGCAACTCCTCTTTTTCTATTTTATATTGCTCAAGTATATTTTGTTGAAGTGGAGAATGCTCCGCTATTATTTGATGAATGAGCCTATCTACATTATCTATAACTTTTTTCTTATATTTACTTTCAAACCACTTTATTTTATGAGGTAGATTTGCACTATGAATAATTGTATGAAGAAGATTGTCATCTGAAGATTTTATAATGGTACGAGGCGAGCTAATAACAACGAGGGACTCGATTGGAAGACTAGAAGAAAATCCATGTAAGCTTAACCATTTTTTAAGTTGTATTTCCTGCCTTTTTATTTGTAAAACAGGGTCTGGAAATCCCTCTGAATTTTCTTCTGTTATTCGGATAAGTTGATTAAACTTTGTATCAAATATTAATGTACCTGCTATATTTTTTATCTCAAGAAACAGAAGAAACTTTGTGGAAATGATAATAGTATCAATTTGAAAGTATTGATCATGATTAGATAAGCGAACATCATGTAAAACACTGTACTCTTTCTCAGAAATAAAACTAAGTGGATAATCAATCGCTTGCTCCCCTTTATACCCCGCCATGTGTTTTGCCAAGTTTTCTCCAATTATATTTCGTTTCGGATGATGTACAGGTAACCTTCTAAGAAGCGCTTCTAACTGTCTTATATAAATCGGTATTTTTCTTTCTTTCACAATCACCTCAAACACCCCTTTACAAATATATCAACGATTTTTTCAATATATCTATCACAACTAGCAATATATCAACGATTTTTCCAATATATCTATCATAACTTACAATATATCAACGATTTTTCTAATATATCGATCGGTCGACAATATCCGACACTACCTCACTTCAATCACTCACAGCATATCCTAGAAAAACACCTTCAGCAAAAACTTAAAATCGCATTTCCTCATAAAAAAACCATAACCCGATCCTCCAGCAAAGTTATGGTTTTTATCCTACAACGCCACTCTACCTATAACTTTGCCATGAATTCCACAAAATCCATTTGTGCCTATACCAACTTTCACCTTTTTCACAATGAAACTATATACGTTAAAATCGTTTCATAACGCTATTACTTCCGCATACCTACACTTTATATAATAACGGTACAGTACAAACAACGTACTGTACAAATATATGTGGGGGGATTAACTATGAACGAAGCGTTACTATTAGTCGACATACAAAATGATTACTTTGAAGGTGGCAATATGGAATTACATCAACCTGAAAAAGCCGCACAAAAAGCGAAAGAAGTTTTGAAAGCATTTCGTGAAAAACATAAAACAGTTATTCACGTACAACATATTGCGAACAATGAAGGAGCTACTTTCTTCTTATCCGATACAATAGGTGTTCAAATTTATGATGATGTACAACCAATTGCTAACGAAAGAGTCATTCAAAAACATCACCCTAACAGTTTTTTAAGAACAAATTTATTAGAAACATTACAGACAGAGAAAATAGACCGACTAGTCATTTGCGGTATGATGACTCATGTATGTATTGATGCAACAGTGCGCGCTGCCAGTGACTTCGGATTTCAATGTATTGTAATTGAAAATGCTTGTACAACAAAAGATTTAGAATTCCAAGGAAATCTAATCCCCGCAGTACACGCTCATCAATCGTTCATGAGTGCATTAGAGTTTGGTGATATTTATGCAACAGTCATGTCAGCAAACTGTTTTATAAACAAGAGCAAATAAAAAATTACAGTTCAAAAAAAAGAAAGGATAAATATCTTATTCTTTCTTTTTTTCCATTGTCTTAATGACCGTATTTATACGATAATCACCATAATGTAAAACATCTGCAAGAGCCTCTTCTAATTGCTGATGCGAAGATGTGTGAAGAGTCATGACATAGCACCCATCGCCGCTTATACGATACATTTCAGTAATTACGTCCGTTTTTTCAAAAAAGTTTTGAATTTGATTATGATAGTGCGGTGCATGCAAAAATAGTGTAACAAAGGTCATAATAGATCCTTCTAGCTTAGCCCTGTTGATATTTATCGTATATTTTTGAATGACACCTGCCTCTTCTAATTTATGAATTCGTTTCCCGACAGCCTGACCAGTCAAATGTACTATCTCCCCAATTTCCTTCCAGTTCATTCTAGCGTTTTCTTGTAGTAATTGTATAATCTTAAAATCTGTCGAATCAAACATGGACATCCCCTTCCTATACGAAACGAATTCTATAAAATCTTCATTTCCCCTACAGTTTAGCTCGAAAATTTTGCAATACAATCGATTGGCTCCATTAGGAATTACATTATTGTTAACGACTTTCCTTCTTCATTACAATGTATTTGTTGGATTACTCGTAGGCACTACAACAAGCTAGCGATTTTTTATAAATATGAACATTTTTTAGGAATTAGTTTATCTTTTTTTAATGTTTTATTTAGAGGCAGTTTATAGTCGAGTATTAACATAAGAAACGTAGCAACTAAGTTTATATATGACGCACTGCTACTATAATCGCAAACCGTACTACTTAAAATTATAAAATAAGGAGACGATAAAACATGAACAAAAAAACAAAAACACTATCATCCATACTGCTCGGATTCACATTAGCATTAACAGGGTGTGCTGGTACTAAAGCTGAAGAAAATCATGGGAAACAAAAACAAGAACAAGTTGCTAAAGAAACAAAACAGGAAAACAAATTAACTAAAGGGCAAAAAATGGCTAATATTCTTAGCGAGACGAATTGGCAAGGTACACGAGTGTATGACAAAGATAAGAATGACTTAACAAAAGAGAATGCAAACTTCATTGGTCTAGCAAAATATGATGCGAAGTCAGGCAGATATGAATTTTTCGATGCTAAAACAGGTGCAAGTCGTGGCGATAAAGGAACATTCTTTGTCACAAATGATGGGAAGAAGAGAATATTAATTTCAGAATCAATGAAGTATCAAGCTGTCGTTGACATGACAAAACTAAATAAAAATGTATTTACTTATAAACGAATGGGGAAAGACGCTAACGGTAAAGATGTAGAAGTTTTCGTTGAACATGTTCCATATAAAGAAAAAGAACTTTCTTTCACTGATCCTGACAAGCAGCTGAACACGACTACAGGAGATATTGTTAAAAACGTTGATGGAGATAAAATTTTAGGCGGTACCCTTTGGCACGGAACAAAGGTATTAGACGAAGCTGGTAACGATGTAACACAGTTTAATTCGAATTTTATAAGTCTAGCAAAATTTGATGAAAAATCTAATAAATATGAGTTCTTCAATAGCGAAACAGGTCAAAGCCGCGGTGATTATGGCTACTTCGATGTTGTACACGAAAATAAAATAAGAGCCCATGTTTCAATTGGAAATAACAAATACGGTGCTGCTCTTGAACTTACTGAACTAAATAAGAATAAATTTACGTATAAAAGAACTGGTAAAGACCAAGCTGGTAACGATATAACTATATTCGTTGAACATGAACCTTATAAAGGTGATATGAAACCACAATTTAGCTTTTAAAAACGTTTGATTAAAGAGCCTGTACTGAGTTACAGGATCTTTCTTATTAAGCAAGAGAACGAAAAGACGAAAAACATGTAGCTTTTCGTCTTCACAATATTCCCACCTTATAGTTGATGATTTACAAAACCTAAAAACATACCGATACAAAATAAAATTTGTGACTAAGTAAAAAGCGCCCTACTTATAGGGCGCTTTTTTTATACTTAATGACTAATACTAGCTGTTGGGTATAATGTTGTTCCTCCAATTGAAACTTTTATTTCATTTGTTAATGGAACGTTTTGTTCATTAATAATTGTTCTCCACCATTCCCATGCAAGACCTGTACATTCTCTTGCAACAATTTTTATATTTTTTGAGTTCGGTGGAAGTGGGATAACTGTAGAGTAATGAGCCGTTTTGTCTTTTCCGCTACCATCCCATGTTTTATGTGTTAGTACTTCGTTACCCTTTTGGTCAAATGTGAATTCATCCCAAGATACATCAAATTGAGCAACGTAAGCACCGTAATGATCAAGTGTCATTTTAGCACTTGAATATTCTGTAGTTGTCGTCTCAATATAATCTGTATTGTTATGAACAGCAGCAGTTGCATTATCTTTTAAGAAAGTACTTGTATATGAAATTGGGTATGCTGGATTTTTAAGACTTAATTCAGCATTATCTTTAATGATATTTCGGATTTCATTGAAATCTTTAGTAACAACCTTGTTATGCTCTTTCGCATCTCCGCCTAATACTACAGCAGTAAAGGTACTTTCTTCAAAAATATCTTTATACTGTCCACTTGCTTCAACGCTGTTATCCTTAAGTAAGGCTTTAAAAGCAGCTTGTACATCTTTACTCTTAGATGTTGTTTCTAATTTTACATAAATCGTTCTACCATAAGCTACATTTGAAACCATAACAGGTGGAGCCGAATTACTTACGCCTTTTCGAGTTAACTCATCAAAAGTAACACTATTATCAAAAAGGTCGGATGGATTGTTAGGTAGTTCAGCACTTACCGTATAAAATATTTGCTTATATGCGGCAACCATCACTTTTTTCTCTCCATTTGCAACCGCATTAAAATCAATGTTTAGACTGTTATCAAGATATTTAGCGTTAACATTAAGAGCACTTGCGATTTGTGATTTACTATAAACCATAGATTCCGTATACTGCATTCTTGCAGGTAACGTATGTGTTGTAGAATACTTTTCATTCCAAGTAGATACTAAATCGTCTACTGCTCCAGCTACATTACCATATGTCGGATTTTGGACAGTGATTGTATTTTCTTTTCTCATACCCGGTAAGTCTATACTAATATTCAGAGGCTTTCTCTTAGCCACTAATAAACTTGGTTGATTGTCTGCAAAAGCTTTATTTGCAAGTTGTACAGCTCCTGGGTACGTGCGATTCACTACAGAATCAATAATTGAAATATCGACTGGTGACGTTGCAAGTGATTTTTTCTCGCGTTCCACCACTACAAATTTACCATTTGAATTGATACTTTCTTTCGGAACAAAACTCTCTACTTTATCACCATTTATAGCTAAAACCTCTTGATTATTATATTTAAGATTTGCTATACCAGTATCAATGCCACTAGCATTTTTGGTTACATCAGTTGCATTACTTGCTTGTGTTTCTGCGAAGGAAATAGATGAATAATTAATAGTGCATAGACTGACTAATAAACATGCAAGGAACTTTCTTCTTTTAGTGTTTTTCTTAATATTCAGAAAAATCACCCCGTTCTTTTTTTAGTAAAATATGATAATGATTGATAAATGATAGCTAACTAATAAACTTACATAAATGCTTTTAAAAGTTCTTGAATTAACGGGATTACGCCACCTACAAATTTTAATACTGCCATTGCGATTTCCATATTATTTCCTCCTTTTTATTGCTACGAAAATGTAATTTATCTTTATGCCCTCATTATAGTGACCCCTTACACTTTTATCAATACACTCTGGTATGCAATATTACATATAAAAAAAACAAGCTGAATTCTTTTAAAAAGTTATACAGAGATATTTTTTTCGTTTGGTACATACTTGAAAAGGTGAAGCATTCTTTTGCATTTTATGAGTAGTCACATAAAAAAAGCTGCTGCCTATAAAATATAGACAGCAACTTCAACTAGAGTAGCTTGCATAATCTACGCAAGCTACAGTATTTTTTACATTTTATAACTAATAAACAGCGATTGGCCCATAAGGACCTTTAATAATTTCTATTCTTGTTTCAAAAATATCTGTCAAAAGTGTTGAGTCCATAACTTCTTCTACTGTTCCAAAAGCAGCAATTTGTCCATCTTTCATAGCACAAATTTTATCAGAGTATTTGGCTGCAAAATTTATGTCATGCATAACAGTCAAAATTGTTCTTCCAAATTCATTAGCTGCACGTCTCAAATGCTCCATCATTTGAACAGATCGAGCAACATCCAGGTTATTCAGAGGCTCATCCAAAAGTACATATTCAGTCTCTTGGCACAATACCATCGCTACGTATGCCCTCTGTCTTTGACCACCAGAAAGCTCATCTAAATATCTATTCTCTAAATTAGTTAAATCTAGGAAGTCGATATATTTAGAAATGATAGCTTCATCCTCTTTCGTTAATCTTCCCTTTGAATAAGGAAAGCGCCCGAATCCAACTAATTGTCTAACAGTAAGCCTCGTTACAAAATGATTTTCTTGTCGCAATATAGTCAAAACTTTTGCTAAGTCTTTTGATTTGGATTCAGAAACATCCATATTTGCTACCTGAATTTGACCTTCATCCATATCTAAAAGTCTGCCAATCATCAAAAGTGTCGTTGACTTTCCAGCACCATTTGGTCCAATTAAAGAAGTAAAGCCTGCTTTTGGTATTTCAATATCCAAAGGTCCTATTTTTACCTTATCAGTATAGAACTTTTTAACATTATCAATTTTTATCATAAAGCCCTCTTCCTTAAAACTATAGTTAAGAATATAATTCCACCAAATAATTCAATAATAACTGAAACTACACCTTGAGCATGGAATACATGATACATTAAAAAGTATGCGCTCGTCATTATTAAAAATCCTATAGCAAAAGCCATCGGAAAAATATATCTATGATCATAAGTTGCCGCTGCCTGATAACTCAAAGTTGCCACTAAAAAGCCGTAGAAAGTAAGTGGCCCAATTAGAGCTGTTGAAATGGACATTAAAATAGCAACTAATACAAGTGTATAAATTACACTAGGTTGATATTTAACTCCAAAAGAAGTAGCAACATCCTTTCCTAGTGACAAAACATTTAAATTCTTAGAATGAGCAAAAATTAATACCGCTACAATTATAATCATAGGAATTACAATAGGAAAATATGCAGGATCTGCATGATTAACAGAACCAAATAATCTTGCTTGTAGAATATCAAATTCTGAAGGCGCAAGTAGTTTTCTCATGAAAGTTGAAACTGAATTTAGCCCGGTACCAATAATAATTCCAACTAAAAGCATAAGTTGTAAATTCCCGTATTTACCGGAAAGTAACCATCCATAAAGTATCAAACTCATGAAGACCATAACAACAACTTGAAATAAAAATGATCCAATTCCATTAAAATTTATTAATGCACTAGCACCAAAGAAGAATATTGTACTCGTTTGAATTGCTGAATAAAGTGATTCGAAACCTAAAAGCGATGGAGTAATAATTTTATTATTCGTAATAGATTGGAATGCAACTGTCGACAAGCTATGGCAAACTGCAGCGATAATCATTGCAACAATAGCTACTATCCTTCTCTTAACGACTGGGATAAAAGAAGGTGAATCTATCGGAACTGGATTGTTATAAACTAAAAGTCCATATGAAGAAAGAAGACCTAAAGCAATCAATGTTATCAGTAAAATCCAATAACGTCTTGCTTCCTTCTTAGACCGAAAAGCGCTAGCTGATCTACTTTCATTATGAAGGCTAGAATCGATTTCGACATTTTCTTTTTTTCTATATTCTAATGTGATCATCGTAGCCTCCTTGGTTTTCTTTGTCTCAATAAAATAGTAATAAACACGACTGCTCCTACTGTTGCAAGTATTAAAGAAACAGGTAATTCAAAAGGCTGTATAATTGTTCGAGAAATGATGTCACAGGCAGTTATTGATCCCATTCCGATCACACAAACCCAAGGTAAATTACTCCTAAGATCATCACCTCTAAACATTGAAACGATATTTGGCACAATTAATCCTAAGAAAGGTAAGTGTCCAATAACAGCTGCAACAATTCCAACTGCAACAGAGATAAGAGCAGTCCCAAAAAGAACAATTCTATTGTAATTAACTCCAAGACTTGTTGCGACATCTTCTCCTAGTCCAGCTAAAGTCAATCTATTCGCATACATAAAAATAAGAAAAGTAATGATAACAATCAGCCATAAATATTCATATCTTCCCACCTGAATGTTAGCAAATGAACCTACAAACCAAGTTTCAATACTTTGCGTCTTTTGAAAAAGGAGTCCTAAAAAAGTAGACACTGCAGAAATTACTGCTCCAAGCATCAATCCAATAATCGGAACAATTAAAGACGAACGAAGCTTAACTCTTCTTAAAAATAGAAAGAAAATCATAGTTCCTATAAAAGAAAAAATGATTGCACCAGTCATTCTTTGAACTAAAGTCGGGGCAGGAAATAGTAAATACACAAAAAGCAGGCCTAAGCCTGACCATTCAATCGTCCCCGTTGTAGTAGGTTCAACAAAGCGATTCTGTGTAATGAGTTGCATTACGAGCCCTGCCATCGCCATCGCAGCTCCAGTAAGCATTAATGCAGCTGTTCTCGGAACACGAGTTATGAAAAACATCTCTGTCCCGTCCTCTTGTCCACGTATATCATAAACTCCAGTAAACAGTGATATAATCCCTAAAATTATAACAACTATAATGGCTATTATAAAAGGTTTTGTCCATAATTTATTGTGATTATAAAACTGGGGTTGAGAAATATTCTCAACCCTAGAAATTATATTTTTTGACACTGTTTCGTACTCCTTTACACTACTTAGCTAAAGTTTTTGCCATATTTCCAAATAACTCTATATAAGTTTGAATTGATTCATTTGTGTAAGTATCTTCTGGTGCATAAATAACTTGTTTTTTAGAAACAGCAGTTGTGTTTTGAAGAGCAGGTGATTTAGAAATAACATCCTTAGCAGGTGTTGACTTAGCTGCATCAGATGTTGCAGCATCACGATCTAATACGAAAATCCAATCAGGATTTGTTTGTGCAATAGCTTCAACAGAAACGTCATCACCTTTATGACCTGCAGTAGAATTTGAAACTTCTAACGCTGGAGTCCAACCGAAAATTTCATACATTGGTCCCCAAACACGACCAGAGTGCGGCGCAGCAAAACCAATATTACCACCAGTAACGATAACACTCATAACTTTATCTTTTCCGTTATAAGCAGATTTTGCTTTTTCAATAGATTTATCAAAATCAGCTACTAATTGTTTAGCTTCTTTATCTTTATTAAAGATTTTTCCTAAAGTAATTGTAGAATCTTTAAGTCCTTTTACTAAGTTTTCGCCAGGCTTAGTAGCTTTCTCAGAAACATCAAAATTAAGATCAATAACTGCTGCATTTGGTACTAATTTTTTGATTTCTTCGTAATGGTCAGCAAATCTTTGACCAACGATTACAAGTTCAGGATTTGCCGCTGCAATAATTTCTAGATTTGGTTCACGGTGATTCCCAATATTTTGAACTTTTTCATCCTTTTTATATGCTGAATCAGCAGGCATGATATCCTTTGGAGCAGCCGCTAATTTAATTCCCCAATCAGATAAAGTTTCAAAAGTTCTGTTATCCAAAGCAACTACATTCTTTGGGTTTACAGGGACTTTAACAGTTCCATGGGCATCAGTGATTTCAACCGTTTTTGGCTTATCACTACTATTATCTTTATTAGCTTTTGACTCTTTAGTATCATTACTTGGATTTGAGCAAGCTACTAACATTAAAGTAAAAATTGCTAGAATACTCACTAATTTTAAAAGCATAGATTTTTTCATATGTATACTCCTTATAGTGTGATTTATTTCGAAAATGATGACATCCATAGATTGAATTAGAAAGTAACTTTTATTCAATTGAATCGCTATTGATAATCATTTTCATTTGAACATCCTGTTAATTAGTATAGTCTTTAATTCTGTGAAAATCTTGTGAATGGTGTGAATTAATAAAATCAGGCACACAAAGTAATATATGAAGTCGGGCGTGTTGATTAACCTTTATTCTTCAGAGCGTGTCGATTTCTTTCGAGTAGACACTTTCATTAGATCCGGTCTCAACTAATGCGCGCTAGAATCGTCCCCTACACAATACCAAAAAGATGAGCACCTTATAAACCATAATTTCCCCTGCAAAAAATGCTCATTAATAGCTAATGTTTTCATAATCCATTACCTGATAGAAATATTTTTTTACATCTTTTCATACTTCTCAGGAACTATTTGATCATCATATTTAATAAAAAAACGAGTAAAACTGAATGAAATAGTTTTACTCATTTTTTATTATTCAATCATTGAATAGCCTCTGCCGTGTATCGTTTGAATATATCTGTCTTTCTTCTCACACTTTAACTTTTTTCTTACATAACCAATATATAAATCTACTACATTTGGATTTACTACTACGTTATATCCCCAAACTTGATTCAACAGCATTTCACGGCTCAATATTGTGTTTTTGTTTTTGATTAAAAATACAAGCAAATCGTACTCGCGCTTAGTAAGCGAGAGGTTTTCGCCACCCTTTTTCACAATATTGCTAGATGCATCAACAAAGAGATCTTTAAACTGAAAAAAGTTTATCTCATTTTGCTGGTTACAATCACTTCTTCTTAAAATAGCTTGAACTCTTGCTACTAATTCTTCTTTCGCAAATGGTTTTCTTATATAATCATCTGCTCCTGCTTGTAACCCTGCAACGCAATCCTTACTAGAAATATTGTCAGTCACAATAATAATCGGTGTCGTTTTAACAAGTCGTATTTGTCTGCAAATTTCTGGTCCTGATATACTTAATGAATCCCAATCCAATATGATAATATCCCAATCTTGTTCATATATTATATTTAAACCTTCGTTTTCATTGTGAAGTTTTAAAATGAAATAGCCTTCTTGCGTTAGACCGCTTACGATTTTCTTTGCTGAAGACCGTTCATTTTTAATCACCAACACCTGCTTCACCGATGGTTCACCTCTACTTCAATATAACTTAGTTAGATAAAAATTATCCCAAAAAACAATTTAAGATTTATAAATTTAAACCTCCTAAATAATCCATAAAAACAGCTTATTAGGAGAACTCTATATAATCTTACAATAGGTATGGATAAAAACACAAAGCATATGAAGATTTGAATACAGTGAAATCTTCATCCCCCCCCCAATTGGGCGTTTACTAGCAGCTATAGTATCTACCTGCTTATCATCAATAACTATTCATTCAGTTTCTATTTCAGGGGTACCCCCCTCAACTTAAATATTTTATAAAACCACAAAACAAAAAGAACCAAAACCTTACCTTATTTTGCAGCATAAGTCTGCCGTAAATCGCAATTTTTAGGGCCATTCCTTATATAATTTGAAACATATTATTGCCAAAAGTTGTTTATAAACCCATAACTTTGCCGAGAATACCTGTTCTCTCAAATGCGATTTCTAATTAATTACTAAAACTTGAAACAGATATACAAACAACGGTTTAAGAGGAGAATTTATATTAAAAGGAGAGTTACGAAAAACGTTGGAAAAAATTATAGGAAGAATTACCAACGTCAGTGTGATTGCCCTTCTTGTGGCACAAAATGCAGCGCTCAATATTAGAAACGAAGCAATGCGTCTCTTAACCGTAGGAACTACGGGGATAGCCTATACTAAGGAATCCCCCACTTCAAACAGTCCTTGAGAGTGTTAAATGGTCAGTAGTTCAAAATATAATCGTGTTTTGTACATCTGATAGTCTGTACTGAAACTAAAATAATGAGGAATTAATATAATGAACAGTTCCACTATTTCACTAAATAACATTCTAAAAAATATATTCGATTAAAAAAGACGACGCTAAATACGTCGTCTTTTTTAATCAGAAAAGTGAAATCTCAAGAATTTCTTATTGAATCAAAGCCCATCATCTCTTAGTTCATACCTAGATAAAACTTACACTGTTTTCCATAATGATAAGGCATAAATCCAATTTGGATCCCCATTTCCTTGATAACTCTGGACTGCTTCATATATTTTTCCCTCGTGTAGAACTCTATCTCCTTTTTTATATGCTTTCTTTGCATTCCACTCTTCATATGAATCGTTTTCAGTTTTTGTAGTAATTGTAAATACATCACTTTGTACGGATTCATTTCCAGCTACATCAACAGCTTTCACCACATATTTATAAGTAGTATTAGCGAGTAGATTTTTATCCATATAAGAAGTCGTATTGGCTGTTGCAATCTTCTTCATTGATCCTTCTGTTTCTCTATAAATATCATAATGGTCTACACCAATATTATCGTCAGAAGGACTCCACATTAGATCCACACTTGACGTTGTTGTTCCCATGCTATGTAATCCTTTTGGTTGTGTTGGTGCTTCTGTATCAGGAGTCTCGACAGTTGTTTTTACTGTAAGCGATTGGCTTTCTTTCGATACATTCCCAGCTGCGTCAATTGCTTTTACAGTATAAGAATACTCTGTACTTGCTTGTAATTTTTTATCAATAAAATGAGTGCCTGGTACTGTGTCAATCATCTCTCCGTTACGGAAGATTTGATATCCTTTTACCCCTATATTATCCGTAGAAGCGTTCCATGTTAATTCTATACTATTCGCTGTTACTTTTTGTGTCTGAAGTCCATCTGGAATACTTGGCGCTTCTATGTCTGGTTTCACATCATTAATAAGATTAACATCAATTACATTATAGAATGCATTTGCTGTATCAGCTACATCCCATACTGCTAAAATCACATGATAGCCACTACGATCAGTAGGTACATTGATTTTATGAGTTAAATTATTTGAAGCCGTAGAACCATCATGTTGTACAGTTCCAATTGGTTCAAAATCCGCTCTCGTAAGCGCTTTATTTGGATTCCATCCTTTTTTGGTAATATAGTAATGCCATTTGCTCGTTAAGTGAGGTGCTGTATACTTCCAAGTAAATGTATTTTCACCACCAGTGATTGTATTTTTAAACCAACGACCTGCTGTTTGTTGATCTAAAATACCACCAAATTTCCCACCTGCAGACGCGATTTGTCCATCAGCTGGGCCCCCTTGTGGGAATCCTTTTGGAGCTTCTAAACTCTGTGGTTCATACATAACACTTCCGCAGTTTCCATTTAGTGCACCATAAGTTGCACTACATAAAGCAGATCGGCTACCAGGTTTTTCAACAAAACCATGTGCAGAAGCATTTTGAGGAATAATTGTCGTGCCAATAATTCCAGCTGTTAATACAACTACTCCTAGACTTCTTTTGTTCATTTTCATGTTTTGTAGTTGTTTTAAAAATCGATTATTCATGTTTACGTCCCCTTCTTGTTATACTTCGTAGTGTAATGTGGGCTTTGATGTAAAAGAATAACAAGAGACAAACTTGTACCGATGTATGTATTAGTTATGCATACACCGCATTGAAAATAAATTTTGTTTCTTGTGAAATATTTCACTTGATGAATATATCATTACATAGAAATTATCGTAATATGTGCAGAAGTTGTGCAGAAACATTGAATGTTTTATTAATATATAACATTTAAAACTGAAATCACCTGTTAAAAAAGTAATATTTAACCGTCTGCATTTTCACCAACACATTCATTTCTCTTGTCTTAATATAAGTGGTTATGTTTAGTTATTCATAAGTAAACCGTGCGTACATTCTGTATTTCTTCAAGGTAATAAAGTCTTTTCTTCCAACGAAAAAAACTCCATTGAATTTGTATGCTTAGTAGCAATTTCAATGGAGTTTTTTCATGTCTCACTATTCGTTATAGCTTCGCAAGTTCATTTATCTACAATATAATTAATGTGCGCCACTTAATTTAACTAGAATTTTCGCTTGAGACTTATCATGAATTAATGCTTCAAAGCCTTGTTCAACGATATTATCTATATCCACTTTACTTGTAATAATTGATTGCGCTGGTAATCCTCCATTAGCAAGTAATTTAATGACCTCATTGTAAGTTTCATTGCTATATCCCACAGACCCCATTATTTTTACACCACTAAAAATTAATGAAGCAGGACCATTAAACTGGATATCTTCCGTGTGAAAACTGATAACCATCATTGTGCCACGAACTTTAGTTGATTGAATGGCTTGATTAAATGTTGACTCAACACCTGCAGCTTCAACTGTAACATCTGCTCCATCTGGGAATAATTTACGAATTTCTTCAACAGGGTTCACTTCTTTAGCATTAAAGACATGTGTCGCACCCATTTCAGTTGCTTTGTCGAGTCGACTATCCAATAAATCGACAACAATAATATTAGAAGCACCTGCAGCTTTTGCACCTAATACAGCAAATAACCCAATTGGACCCGCTCCATAGATAACAACTGTATCGCCTTCTTTTACATTTAAATCCTTAATTGATTGGAAAGATACAGCTGCTGGTTCAACCATTGCTGCTACTTCTAGTGGTAAATTATCTGGAATTTTAAAAATCGTTTTTTGTGGAAGTATCGCGTATTCTGCAAACCCTCCGTCAATATGTGCACCAACCGCGTCTATAGTGATGAAACGTTCAGTTTCAGCATTTGAAGGATCTTTAAGCATCATTGGATAGATACATACTCTGTCACCTTCTTTAAATTTCGTAACATTAGAACCGACCTCTACAATTTCACCAGAAAATTCATGTCCGATTACCATATTCGTATTCATTGGTACTGAATCTGGATGCAAATATGCATGCAAATCAGAACCACAAATACCAGCCCATGCTACTTTAACTTTCACATCATTCGGTTGTAATTCTTTCACTTCTCTTTCCTCAATACGAATATCTCTTTCGCCATACCACACTGCAGCTTTCATAAAATACCCTCCCTTAAATCATTTCAATATTATATATGAATTTTCATTTAACATTAGATTAATTACATTTTTTAAAGCATGAAAGCACATTTCTTTTGCTCTTTAACCTTCCTCATCATTCCTTCCCTCCTTTGCTATGTTCATTAATCTATCATAGGTTTTGAAGGAATTCGCTGAGCAAAAAATAATATATGTCTCAAAGTGAGACATATATCTCGAATTGGTTCATTTATTTAGAAATTCTTAGAAATCCTGATTAATTCTTCTTTTGAATATGGATATTCATTCCCTATCCATTTTTTTATAATCTCAAAAAAACCACTACAGTAGAAATCACATAGTACCATTGGGTACTCAGAGTTTTGGATTCGTTTGGAAAGAGAATCATTATATTCCATTGAATTTTCATATAAATTTTCTGCACCAAACTGAATCAATTTTTCGTATAACTCAAGGCTATTATTTTTACTGGTAATATTAAAAAACAATGTACGATTAACATCTATGTATTCGATTATTTCCTCAAACAATGTACGTTCTAAATCCAAACCCTGCTTTGTTTGTTCAAAGAGATTTATTGCAATGGAATTTGACACATCACTAAATAACACATATTTATCTTCGTAATGACGGTAAAATGTGCTTCTATGAATCATTGCTTTTTCACAAATATGATTAATTGTAATGGATGAAAATGTTTTTTCTTTTAATAATTCCATGAACGCATCTTTTATTATGTTTTGTGTGCGTAAACGTGTAAAATTGCTCAATTCAAGTATCCTCCTACAATTTAACTCCTAAGTAATGCTTGATATTATAATGGTTTTGACTGCATGATCCTTTTTTCTTTTAGTATGCCTAAATCCATAATAATATGGAATTCTTTCCCCTAAATATAATACTTTTTATGAAGCTGAGATGGATACTATAGACTTGGATTCATTAAAAAATAAAATGATTTAAAATTTTAGCTTGATTGCTCTAATTTATGAATAAAATTGGCCCTGGCACTTATACCAGAGCCAAAATGCTTATTTTATATGAAGTAGTTCACTTTTCACAGGGAAAGAACTTAATCCATATATGGTACTACTATCTGAAATAGGAGTGGGAAGATTCTGGTCAATAAACAAAAATGATTTATATCTTTTTATTAATTCCGTTAATACAATTTTAGCTTCTAATCTAGCTAGAGGAGCACCTAAGCAAAAATGGATTCCATGTCCGAATGTAAGGTGAGGATTACGCCTACGATATATATTGAAACTATCAGCATCTTTAAATTGATGCGAGTCACGGTTAGCCGATCCAACCCATGCTGAAACGATTTGATCTACTTGTAAAGTTTGGCCTTTTAATTGAATCTCTTTTTTTACTCTGCGTACAACCCTTTGAACTGGTGAACGATACCGCAATACTTCTTCAATTGTTTTTGGAATAAGAGATATATCCTGTTGTAATTGCTCATAAACATTTGGATGTTCTATTAAACAATATAGTGCGTTTCCAAGTAAATTCGTTGTTGTTTCATTTCCTGCTACTAATAGCAGTTTACAAAACGCTACTAATTCCTCGCCCGAGATATTTATATCCGCTTCACTTTGAACTAATAAAGAAATAATGTCATTTGAATCTTTTTTGGCTTTTCCTCGATTGAGTTGGATCATCTCTTCAAAAAAGTCCCCTAATTCATTTTCTGCTTGTAAACGTGTATGAAAAAATTCTGTCAAATAGTCCGGATCTTCATGACTGGGTGAACTTACGATAATATCAGACCATTTCTTGAATCTTTCCATATCCTTAGCAGAAACCCCTAACATTTCAGCAATTACTATAACGGGTAATGGATAGAATAACTCTTGGACAACATCAAAAGTTTTACGATTGGATAACTGGTTGAGTAAATCGTTTGTAATTTGCTGGATTCTAGGCTCCCATTCTCTTAATGCTTTAGGAGTGAAAGACCGATTTACAATAGACCGTATTTGTGTATGCTTTGGTGGATCCATCCCAAGGATACTTTGTGGAAATGGTGATTTTTTCTTCTCAGGCATAATATTAGAAAAGTACTCTTTATCCTCTAAAACAGTTTTTACGTCTTCGTACAAAAAAACATTCCACATGTCTGCCTGATGATTAAAACAAATAGGCTCCTTTTCCCGCATCTCTTTGTACCATGCAAATGGTTTATACGGTTCTTCTAAAGCCTGTTTTCCTATCAGCTTATTTGTAGGAATCATATCAATTGATTGATAAGGTGTTTTCATGTATAACAATCTCCCCTCAAAAAATAATTTCCATTAAACCAAGGGAAATTGACGTTGTATAAAAAAATCTGTCAAAGAGAAAACAACAAGCTCTATGCTTTCTTGCCCTATTTTTTATATTTAAGTCTGTTTGGTGTTAAATCAGCTAAACTAAAAGAAAAAGCATGATCCTTCTTTATACTGCAAGAAGGGCATGCTTTTTTGTTTACAATACAACATATAGACCCCACATCGATTCATTTCAAAGTAGTTCATTCCCCATTAGATATTTTTCTATCCCTCTGAAAGGGAGAGTAACGGTCAAAGCACATGTAAAAAGTCAATAAAATAACTAATTCATAGATGCTGACTTTGGTACTGTATATACTTTATACCGTAACAAATTTATCGAGAAATGAACCATTTTGAGATAAATGTCTCATTTTGATACATATACACATTTTTGTTTATCGCTTTCCATTGATGCCTATGATAAATTGCTAAACATAGCTAGCTTACAATTTAATTTTGATGATTTCGTTACAATTAAATTTCTAAAAATAATATTTCACCTTTCATATCATAAAAAATTAAAAAGGAGTTTTTAAAATGAAAAATCGAGTAAATCCAGAGTTATTACCAGGGTTAGAAATGTATCCAGATCAAGATTTACGCCCAGAGTGTTTGCAAGCAATGAGAGAAGAAGCTGCACGAGTCTTCCCAGCTACCGTCGTTGATGAATCTCTTTCTTTAACAGAGGAATTTATTGAAGGACCTGATGCGAATCAAGTACGAATAAAAATTTATCGTCCAAAATCAAATAATGAAGCCTTACCTGCCCTGTTATGGATACATGGTGGTGGTTATATCTTAGGCTCTATAAATGATAATGAAGATCTTTGTGTGAAATTTGCAAAAGAAGTTGGCTGTGTAGTCGTTTCTGTAGACTACCGTTTAGCTCCTGAACATCCTTATCCAGCCCCAATTGAAGATTGTTATGCAGCATTAAAATGGATTGCTGATAATGCAGAAGCATTAAATATTGATTCGAATCGAATTGGTGTTGCAGGAGTGAGCGCTGGAGGGGGACTAACAGCAGCATTAACGTTATTAGCCCGTGATCGACAATACCCTTCTATCTGTTTCCAAATGCCGCTCTATCCAATGATTGATGACCGTAATAATACACCTTCTACAAATGAAATTAAAGAAGGATTTGTTTGGAATCAAAAATCAAATGAAGCTGGCTGGAAAATGTATTTAGGTGAATTATATGGAACGGATCACATTCCTGCTTATGCAGCCGCTGCTCGAGCAGAAGATTATCGTAATCTGCCACGTACCTACACATGTGTTGGTCAATTAGATCCATTCCGTAGTGAAACATTAACCTATGTAACGAAACTTGCGGAAGCTGGTGTTGATGTTGAATTCCATTTATATCCTGGAGCTTATCATGGGTTCGAAATGTTCCACCCAGATGCTGATATATCTATTCACGCCTTGAATGATTATGTACGAGCAGTTAAGACTGGTTTGGCAAGAAAGTAGCTTAGGTATAGACTTAATCTCTTTACAAAAGAACCACTCGCAAATGAACTAGATCCAAAAAGTTGGGCACATATTTAAGCAGCTAATAAGGATTGAACTCTGTATTATACAGGGGGCAATCCTTTTAATTTTTTTATGGGGTATTTTCCTTTCTTAGGTTGATAGCGATAGGGTATCAACCTAAAAATAACAAGTTCCTAAAAACAAAAAGATAATTCAGGTAACTATATAAGGATAAAATTTTATTTTAAAATGTAAATTTGAATTAAAGCCTTAATATTTGTAAAAAAGACAAGAAACTTTGAAGAAAAAAAGCTTAGCTTGATGAATCTTATTTATATATATAATTGGCCCTAGTGCATCTGCACTAGGGCCAAAATATTTATTCTATATGGATAATTTCACTTTTTACCGGAAAAGTTTTTAATCCATATATAGAACGACTATTGGAGATAGGAATGGGAAGATTATGGTCAATAAACGAAAAAGATTTATATTTTTTCATTATTTCTGTCAATATAATTGTAGCTTCTAACCTAGCTAGTCGAGTACCTAAGCAAAAGTTGATTCCATAACCAAACCCAAGGTGAGGGTTTCGCGGACGATGTATGTTGAAACTATCAGCATCATTGAAATACTGAGAGTCACGATTAGCTGATCCAATCCAAGCTGAGACGATTTGATTTACTTTTAAAGTTTGGCCATTTAATTGCATTCCTTTTTTTACTCTACGTACAATTCTTTGAGTTGGTGAACGATAACGTAATACTTCCTCAATTACTTTTGGAATAAGAGATAGATCCTGTTGTAATTGCTCATAAACATCTGGGTTTTCTATCAAACAATATAAAGCGTTCCCAAGTAAATTCGTTGTTGTTTCATTTCCCGCTACTAATAGTAGTTTACAAAAAGGTACTATTTCCTCGCCTGAAATTTTATTGTCTGCTTCACTTTGAACTAACAAAGAGATAATATCATTGGAATTTTCTTTTGAATTTCCTCGCTTGATTTGTAGGATTTCTTCAAAAAAGTCCCCTAATTCATTTTCTGCTTGTAAACGTATATGAAAAAATTCTGTTAAGTAATCCGGATCTTCATGACTCGGTGAACTTACGATAATATCAGACCATTTCTTAAACTTTTCCATATCCTTAGCAGAAACCCCTAACATTTCAGCAATTACTATAACTGGTAAAGGATAAAATAACTCCCTTACAATATCAAAAGTTTCACGATTGGATAACTGAGTAAGAATATCTTCTGTGATTTTCTGTATTCTCGGTTCCCATGCCTCTAATACTTTAGGAGTGAAAGACCGATTTACAATAGACCGAATTTGCGTATGCTTTGGTGGATTCATCTCAAGGATACTTTTGGGAAATGGAGGCTTTTTCTTCTTGGGCATAATACTAGAAAAATGTTCTTTATCCTCTAAAACTATTTTTACATCATCATACAAAAAAACATTCCACATATCATTCTGAGGATTAAAACAAATAGGTTCTTTTTCCCGCATTTCTTTATACCATGCAAATGTTTCATATGGATTTTCTAAGGCCTTTTTTTCTATTAGCTTATTTGTAGGAATCATAACAATTGATTCATAAGTTGTTTTCATATATAAAAATCTCCCCTCAAAAAATCAGTTTCATTACATAGAATTTAATTCACCGAATGATATTCGGTATAATTGAAATTATATAACAATCAACCATGTTTTCAACCCACTTTTTCATATCTAAGATATCAGTTAATATATAATCAAGGAGGAATAAAATTTGTGTAAAAAAAATCTGACCAAAAGAAAACAACAAGCTCTACTAACACAGAGCAATATATCTCATGTGTTTTTGAATTTAACGAAAGAAAAAAAATTTGAGAATATAACAATTGAAGATATTTGTAAAAAAGCAAATGTCTCAGTAGGAACTTTTTATCATTATTTCTCTTCCAAAGAGGATATTTACAAAAAAATATTCCAACAAATTGACGAAAACCTACATGTTGAATTAGAAAATATTGATCAACATACAACAGTGCAAACGACTATTTTAAATTTCTTCCAATGCATAGCTGAATATACAACTAAATTAGAGTTACATATCAATCTTCTTAATGATTTAAACAAACGATCATTTATATATGAGCCTTCATTAATTTACAAAGCTCTAAAAGGTTTTGTTTATAAAGGACAACTCGAAAAAGAATTAACAAATGATATGAGTGTAGAAGAAATAACAACGTATCTTTTTACATTCGCTAGAGGGCTTATATTAGATTGGTGTATTTTAGAGGGAGCATACTCTTTAGAGCAGAGAATGGCTACTTATATGAAGTTGGCATTGAAGTCTTTACAACCATAAATTTCATTCAAGCTCTATGCTTTCTTGCCCTATTTCTTATATTTAAGTCTGTTTGGTATTAAAGCAGCTAAACTAAAAAAGCATCGGACCGAAACGGACATCAACGGTATCAAAAAAGCGAGTCCATGAACGAATTTCGCTCATGAACTCGCTTATAATCTTTATGGGACTTTTCATTGCCCTCCTAGGCGGGTGAAGGGCTTTTCATGGGAATATAAATTCCTTGTTATGATTGTAGGCTTTCAAGAGCCGAGTTGCGGTAATTGTTATTTTGCTCAACGGTAGCTTCTGAAAGTGCCTTCTTCAACGCCACAGCATTCAAGTCCTCCTCGATAAAATCAGGCGTTCCAGAAGCAGGCGTTCCAAGCTGAACACGCCATGAATCATCAATGGAACCGCCATCGACAGGATCAAAGCCGAGTGAGTTGACAAGCTTCATCACAATCACTTTGGATGCAGGATCGTCTGCAAAAACCGGTAGCGCAATCCGGTCCTCAGCGCCTTCCGGTTTCGCCAAATCAACAATACGCTGAGACACGATGTTGCTGAACGCTCTGACGACTGGGGCGCCGATTTGCTGCTCCACCCAACGGCTTTCCGTTTTTATGCTGCCATCCAGGAGTTGTTCAATTCTACCATCCCGGTGTACAGTATAGTTGTTAGTATCGATGATAGCAGCCTTAGCTTGCCGAAGATCGAACAATCCGCGAGGGAGTGACGCAATTTTGCCGAAAGGGATTGAAAGAATAATAAGATCGGCTCCACGAACTGCTTCTTCATTAGTCACCGGTTTCGCTCCGGTGAGAGTTACGACCTCTACTAATGTGTCTGGTCCACGTGAATTTGAGATGTTAACCTGATGCCCCAAAGCAACAAGCTGTTTGGCCAAAGTTGACCCGACAAGGCCAGCGCCAATAATTCCAATATTCATACCCGTATTCCTCCAATTCAAATATAATATAGAAACACTATTCAAAATAAAATAAAACGAAACAGAACAGTTCTGTTTCGTTTTCATGTTATAGAATAGATTTTCCAATGTCAAGAAAGAAATGAAGACGTACAGCCGCTACACAACTATTGGTTAAGGTGCAGATCGATTAAGCAAGCCGACACTTTTTTTAATTGTTCTCCTGAAATATCCGCTCCTACAATCGGTGCTGTGGAAAATGCGCCATTAATGACAAGCAGAAGCTGGTCAGCCAATGTATCATCTGAAGCCCCGGCTTCTTTTGTGAGCCGCTGTAGGAGATTTCTTAACGCCTCGGTATGCTTTTGAACGAGATGTTGGATAGGATTCTGATTTGAAAATTCGGCATGGGCATTCAAAAAAACACAACCACGAATTCCAGGCTCGGTCAACAAGGCATTAATACTTTCCACTAAAGCAAATATTTGCATACGTGGCGATCCCTCGTAGGCAGAGACGGCATCATTAAACTGAACCCACAAACTTTCACTCTTTTCTTCTAGGTAAGCGATAATTAGATCATCTTTTGAAGGAAAATGACGATATAACGTACCTTTGCTCACTCCGGATACTTCCACAATTTTATCAACACCTACGGCGCGGATGCCTTCGTTATAAAATAACTCAGAAGCCACGTCCAAAATTTTCTGACGAGCCGATTTACGGGTTTGGTTCATCTATAAACACCTGACCTATCTATAAAAATGATAAAACTTCGCCTTTAATGAGGCAGTTCTATCGTACCATCAATATCTTTTTACCACAATGTATGAAGATTTTTTATCATACATTGTGCCTTCATATAAAACAGATTATTAGGCTAGTATATCGAAGAGAGAACGCTCACTTCCTGTGCAAAGGAGAAATACTTCACCGAATACTGATAACTATAGGCTTCTATGTATGGACTCGACATATCCCCACTGTGCAATCCACGTGTGTAGTGTATGTGATAACACAAGAGATTGTTGCTGAGCATTAACATCTAAACTAATAGGCTACAGCAATTTTGTATTTTTTATATTACTTATTTTATCAGCTTGATACAGCAGTAATGCTTGCAAGCTTGTTTATAAAATAAATAAAAGATGCTTTTACATAAGAGGCTTACCCTATCGCCATCAAACTAAAAGAACGAGTTACCCCAAAACAATAAACATGAGCAAAATGCAAAAAAATTTCGTTCTGGGGAGAGTATGAGATTTTAACTTTTGGGCATACCCTTCGTCCCTCATTAGGTAATTTTTCAATAAGCTCGAAAAGGGAAACATGAGCTAAAATATGTGTATAAAGACAAGAGTCATGAATGAATTTGATTACTGATTTTGGTACTGTTTATATTTTCTACATATCGTTAGAAGTTTATTGAGAAATGAACCAATTTGAGGCTTTTGTCTCATTTTGAAACATATACACATTTTTGATTATCGTTTCCCTCTAATGCCTATGATAAATTACTAAACATAGCTAGGCTATATTTTAATTTTGATAATTTCGCCACAATTGAATTGCTTAAAATAATATTTCACCTTTCAGAAAAAATACTGTAAAAAGGAGCTTTTAAAATGAAGAATCGAGTACATCCAAAGTTATTACCAGCGTTAGAAATGATTCCAGATTTTGAGTTACGTCCAGAGAACTTGCCAGCAATGAGAGAACAAGCCGCACTAATCTTACCAGATATTACTGGTGATGAATCACTTTCGATAACAGAGGAAATCATTGAGGGGCCTGATGCGAATCCATTGCGATTAAAAATTTATCGTCCAAAATCAAATGATCAATCCTTACCTGCCCTGTTATGGATACATGGTGGCGGTTATATCTTAGGCGCTGCAGATGAGAATGATATCCTTTGTGTGAGATTTGCAAAAGAAGCAAACTGTATGGTCGTTAATGTTGATTACCGTTTAGCTCCTGAACATCCTTATCCAGCTCCAATTGAAGATTGTTATGCAGCATTAAAATGGATGGCGGATAACGCCGAGGCTTTAAATATTGATTCAAATCGAATTGGGGTTGCAGGAGCGAGCGCTGGTGGCGGACTAACAGCAGCATTAACGTTATTAGCTCGTGATCGACAATATCCTTCTATTTGTTTCCAAATGCCACTTTATCCAATGATTGATGATCGTAATAATACGCCTTCTGCGAATGAAATTAAAGAAGGATTTACTTGGAATCAAAAGACAAATGAAGCTGGATGGAAAATGTATTTAGGAAAATTACATGGAACGGATCATATTCCTGCTTATGCAGCGGCTGCTCGAGCAGAAGACTATCGTAATTTACCACGCACCTACACATGTGTTGGTCAATTAGACGCATTCCGTAGTGAAACATTAACCTATGTAACGAAACTTGCAGAAGCTGGTGTTGATGTTGAGTTCCATTTATACCCTGGAGCTTATCATGGGTTTGAAATGTTACCTTCAGATGCTGATATATCTACTCATGCTTGGAATGATTATGTACGAGCAGTGAAGACTGGTTTCGCAAAAAAGTAACTAGGGTAGCGACAAAAGATTTCAAAATAAAGGAGGATTTATAGTGAAGAATAGAGTTCATCCAGAATTAAGAGAAATGTTTTCTGTATTACCAGAAGTAGATAATAGCCCGGAAAATTTCCAACAATATAGAAAATGGGCTAAAGAATCTTTTACTGCAACAGTTTTATCATCGAATGATAAAGTTACCGTATCTAATCGATTTATACCTGGTCCTGAAAGAGCGCCTGAAGTTAGAGTTCGCATTTATGAGCCAACTAAAAAAACAGAAGCTTTACCTGGGGTTCTTTGGATACACGGTGGTGGCTACCAAGTGGGATCACCCGAAATGGATGACAAACTTTGTGAAAAGTTCGTATTGGAAGCCAACTGTATAGTGGTTTCGGTTGACTATAGATTAGCACCAGAATATCTATTCCCTGCACCACTTGAGGACTGCTATGCAGCTTTACAGTGGGTTTCTAATAATTCGGAAGATCTTAGTATCGATTCTTCTCGAATTGCAATTGCCGGAATGAGTGCAGGCGGTGGACTTACAGCAGCCCTTGCTCTTTTAGCAAGAGATAGAAAAGGACCTTCAATCATATTCCAAATGCCGCTATGCCCAATGATTGATGATCGTAATATAAAACCTTCTGCTTTTGAGATAACGGATTCAAAATTATGGAACAGAAAAGCTAACATCTCTGGCTGGAAAATGTATTTAGGTTCAGTTTATGGTGAAGAGGTATCCCCATACGCTGCTCCAGCTCGTGCGACTGACCTTACAGGACTTCCACCAACGTATACAATGGTGGGTGAAATAGACCTATTCCGCGACGAAACAATTGAATATGCAAATAGATTAATGCAAGCTGGAGTACCAACAGAATTTCATGTTTATCCTGGTGGCTACCATGGATTCGAATTGATAGTGCCTAATGCTGAAATTAGTCAAAGAGCTGAGGAAGAATATATTGGTGCATTAAAGCAAGCATTACAAAAAACAGAAATTTAAAGGTAAGTGTAATAAAAAATTGATTTACTACTATCTATTTATTTCCCAAAGCTACTCTATTCAAGGATTGATGATCGCAATAATACAAGCTTCTGCGAATGAGATTACAGAAGCTTGTATTGGGAATCCAACATCAAATGAAGTTGATTGGAAAATGGAGTTTTTGTATTTGCTGTTAAATAAGAATTGAAGAATATTTTTTAATCAAACTTTATTCTAAAGCTACACCATAAGCAGAAAAAAACATAATCTTGTCCCAAAACAAAAATATTAGTAATTCATCATAAAAAGTGCTCCTAGCTAAATCAAGGAGCACTTTTTATGAAACATTATTTTTTATTAGCTTATGAACCACCTTATTATAACAACCATGTTTTACTACTTGCCTAACATCATCTACTTCAATTCCCATTATCTCTGTAATATCTACAACAATTGTATTCTGTAGAACACTTACTACATATCCCGTTAATTGTAAATTAGGATTTTTACGATATGAAAATTGAACGTAATCTCCAATTGTTACCTTTGTTTTATGCTCCATTTTGTCCCTCCTTGAATCATCATTAATTATTGATTAGGTTTCCCTTTTATTGCTTCTCCATACTGTTTGGCAAGTTTATAAATTGAAAAGCCTAGTAATTATTAGGCTTTTTGTTTAACTCATTTATGTTCTACATAATAAATCTCAAAGTAAAACATCTATTCAAAAATTACCACTCTAACACCTTTTTTAAAACCCAACGTATAATGCTATGAGCATTTACAACACGTTCTTGGTCCCTGTTAATAAGAAAAACCACAGCAATTGCTGCGGTTTTTCTTATTGAAACTGTGAAATTATAATTTCCTATTCTAAATAATAAATAAGCTTAGTTCTCATATTTATCTTTCTATGGACCTTTAAAAATAAATTTCTTAGCTTGTTGGATATGTAGTGCTCCTCCTATAGCAAATCCTATATCAATAGATGTATTCAATTTTTGGAACCATAAATTTGCCACAAACAAAAAGAACCATAACCTCGCCAATCCGGCAAAATTATGGTTCATATCATATAAAATAAAAAAACCACCAAATATGTATTGGTGGAGACGGTGGGAGTCGAACCCACGTCCAAAAATATCGGCACTTAAGCTTCTACGAGTGTAGTCGATATATTAGCATTTCGCGAACTCTTCGGCCTATCGACAGGCTTCCAAGTTGCTAGTCTGGTTGTTCTCTTCCTTTGTCCTCAGACGGCGAACTCCGGCGTAGTCCACTTAGTTTGAGTCCCTTACCCTACCACATGGACGATGGAGGGAGGAACCTTTAGTGCAATTAAGCAGCTAAAGAAAGATTGTTTTGTTTGCCAATTATAGGCTTTGACGTTTTAACGAGGCCGATCCCCTCGACTCGCAACCTAAGCTCGAACTATCCCTGTCGAATCCGTAACGTCCCCATGATAAAAATGGAGCATACGAAGAAAATATCGTGATAGCTACTAAGAGCTGTTTTTCAATGTGCAACAATCTTACATAAGTTATTATAACATACGTGCTCTATTTTACAAATGTAAATATCTGTATTACATCTTTTGGCGATCACGGAACGCGCGTGCAATTTCACGTTTAGCTTCTTTCTCTTTTAAATCGTGACGTTTATCGTATTGTTTCTTACCTTTTGCTAAGCCAAGTGCCATTTTCGCAAATCCATTTTTCAAATAAATTCTAAGTGGAACTAATGCGTAACCTGTTTCTTTCGCAGCACCCGCTAGCTTATCAATTTCTTTTTTATGAAGAAGTAATTTTCTCGTACGAAGTGGATCATGGTTGAAACGATTCCCTTGTTCATACGTATTAATGTGCATATTATGAACCCATACTTCACCATTATGTACACGTGCAAACGCATCTTTCAAGTTTACGCGTCCAGCGCGAATCGACTTAATTTCCGTTCCTTGAAGGACAAGCCCTGCTTCGTATGTTTCTTCGATGAAATAATCATGAAATGCTTTTTTATTTTGTGCAATAACCTTACCTGTACCCTTTGGCATATAACGTCCCTCCTCTATTTTTACTATTGTAACAAATGTTAATAAAAAGCGAAAGTGGCTCGCTCAGAATGTGAGGTGGATGGAGCTTCTGACCTTGAGGCGCTCTTTGCCTCTCGGGAAGAAGTGAAGCCGCCCAACATTCTAGCCACTGTAGCTGGATTCCAACAAAAAGCGAAAGTGGCTCGCTCTCAAGCCACGAAGAAAAAAGAAAACGGCCCCGCTTTTGATCAAAGCGAAGCCACCCTTTTCTTACTTACGCTTTTTCTTTTTCTTCTTGAATCCTGGTACGTTTTCGAAGAATGCTTTTTTCTTCTTGCCGTTACCGTCTTTTTTCCCTGGCTGGCTAGCGGATGTGGATGCCGATGCAGATCCTCTTCCTTTTCCTTTACCACCACGGTCAAATTTTCTTGCTGTGCCACGTTCGCCGCCGCGCTCATTGCTACGCTCACTACGTCCACCACGTTTCTTTCTGCCTGTTCTTGGCTGCTCGATAACGACTGGACGATCTTTGAACTTACGGCGAGGTGTACCTTTCATGCCAACGATTTCAAAGTCGATTGCACGCTCGTCTTTGTTTACGTTAATAACGCGAATTGTAATTTCGTCACCGATGCGGAATACGTTTCCTGTACGTTCTCCAATCATAGCGAAATGCTGCTCGTCATAACGGTAGTAATCATCCGTTAAATAACTAACGTGTACAAGACCTTCAATTGTATTTGGAAGCTCTACGAATAAACCGAAGTTTGTTACAGAGCTAATCATACCGTCATACTCTTCACCGATCTTATCAACCATATACTCTGCTTTTTTCATCTCATCTGTTTCACGCTCTGCTTCAACAGCACGGCGTTCCATATTAGAAGAATGCTCTGCAATCTCAGGTAATTTTTCACGCCATTTTGCTTGTGTTTCATTGTCGACTTTACCATTAATAATGTATTCACGAATTAATCTATGAACGATTGTATCTGGGTAACGACGAATTGGTGATGTGAAGTGTGTGTAGAACTCAGTTGATAAACCGAAATGTCCTAAACTATCCGCATCGTAACGAGCTTGCTTCATAGAACGAAGCATAACTGTTGAAATAACTACTTCTTCTGGCTGTCCTTGAACCATTTCAAGAATTTGTTGTAGCGCGCGAGGGTGCACTTCATTCGCGCGTCCTTTTACCGCATATCCGAAATTCGTTACAAACTCGAAGAAACGCTCAAGCTTATCTTCTTTCGGATCTTCATGGACACGGTACATAAACGGTACGTTCATCCAGTGGAAGTGCTCTGCTACTGTTTCATTCGCAACAAGCATAAATTCTTCAATTAACTTCTCTGATACAGAACGATCGCGCATAACAACGTCTGTCGGTTTTCCTTCTTCATCTACTAATACTTTCGCTTCTTTAAAGTCAAAGTCAATTGCACCACGGCGCATACGTTTTTCACGTAAAATTTGTGCCAATTGGCCCATCTCTTTAAACATCGGTACGAGCGGCTCATAACGCTTAATTAACTCTTCGTCCTCATCTTCTAAAATGCTTCTTACATCAGCATACGTCATACGCTCTGTCGTTTTAATCACACTTTGGAAAATCTCGTGTTTAACAACATCACCTAAGTTGTTGATTTCCATTTCACAAGATAATGTCAGACGGTCTACTTTCGGATTTAATGAACAAATACCGTTAGATAGACGATGTGGAATCATCGGAATTACACGGTCAACAAGATACACACTCGTCGCTCTTTCTGCTGCTTCTACATCAATTGGAGAACCTTCTTGAACGTAATGACTTACATCCGCAATATGAACGCCAAGCTTGTAGTTACCGTTCTCAAGCTTCGTTACTGTAACAGCGTCATCTAAATCTTTTGCATCTGCACCATCAATCGTTACGATCATTTGATCACGTAAATCGCGGCGATCCTTTAAATCTTCTTCTGAAATCGTTTCTGGTACACTGTTTGCATGCTCCATCACTTCCTCAGGGAATGCCAAAGGTAAATGATGTTTATGAATGACAGATAAAATATCTACTCCTGGATCATTTTTATGACCTAGAATTTGAATAACTTCACCTTCTGCGCTTAAACGATTCTCTGGGTAGCTCGTAATTTTCACAACTACTTTATGACCTTCTACAGCTCCCATTGACGCACTTTTCAATACGAAAATATCACTTGTCCAGCGCTTATTGTCAGGTATAACAAAGCCAAAGTTTTTCGATTCTGTATATGTACCAACTAGCTCTTTCGTGCCACGTTCTAAAATGCGTACAATTGAACCTTCTTGACGTGAACCGCTTGATTGAGAACTAAGGCGTGCTAATACTGTATCGCCATGAAGTGCACCGTTTAATTCTGTAGGCGGGATGAAAAGATCATCGTCTCCAGTTTTCTTCTCTTCTGGTACAACGAAAGCAAAGCCACGTGCATGTCCAATTAACTTACCTCTTACTAAATTCATCTTTTCAGGAAGACCGTAACGGTTGCTACGTGTACGAACAACAAGCCCCTTCTCTTCCATCGTTACAAGTGCCTTTACGAAATCTTTAAAGCCCTCAGAACCTTCAATTCCAAATGCCTCTTCTAACTCTTGTATCGTTAACGGTTTATACGCTTCTTCTCTCATAAATAATAACAACTTATCAATATGTTCTTGTATGATTTCTTCCAAGCAAAAATACCTCCTTTAAAACCTTATATTATTTAGTGTATCCGAAAGATAGGGGATGTATAAAGCGAAACTTCAATACTCCCCTTATGATTTTTACAGTTTTCACAAAAAATTCCTTATGAAAAAAAGAGGCAACTAGATCTTACCAATCTAGTTGCTCCAAGAAGTTATATACATCCTCATGTAGCTCGTCACGTTGTTTATCAAGTGTAATGACATGCGTAGAGTCTTCATACCATTTAATGTCTTTTAACGTAGATTCTACACCGTTATAAATAATGTTAGCACTATCTGTATTAATCATTTCATCATGACGCGCTTGTACAACAAATGTTGGCGCATAAATCATATCCACATTGTTACGTACGTCAGCAATTAATTGTTGTAATGCTTTTAATGTATTCATTGGTGTCTTTTGGAATTCCAACATTTCTTGTTCGATTTGTTCTAGTGATTTTTGCTCACGTTTTTTATATTCGCGGGCATATGCCAATATACCTTGGTACATAGTTTCTTCGCTCTTAATATACATCGGTGCACACATTGGTACCACACCTAAAACAGGTACTGTATAACCTAATTTTAAAGAAAATACGCCGCCAAGTGACAATCCAACAACAGCAATTTTCTCAAAACCTTTATCTTTTAAAAGCTGATATGCCTCCGTTACATCTTGCCACCAATCTTCAGGCCCTGTATGAACAAGCTCTTCTGGTGGTACACCGTGCCCTTTATAAATTGGCGCATGACAAGTATAGCCTTTCTTTTCTAAGAAACGCCCTAACATACGTACATCAGCTGAGTTCCCTGTGAATCCATGTAGTAATAAAACAGCGCGGTCTCCACCCTCAAATGTAAATGGTTTCGGAGATGCTAATTTCATCATGTACTTCTCCTCTTTCTCTTCTGTAATCTAGTCGTATTCTTTCTATATCTAGTGTACCATATTTATATTTCTATAATCTAATTAGAAACATCTTTCAAATGGTAAAACAAAAAAAGAAGAACCATTAGTACATCTTACTAACGCTTCTTCTTTCAATTCTATAAGTTTAAGTACGTAACAGCAATTGTTAATACAAAGAACAATACAGCTAAAACAATTGTAATACGGTTTAATACCGCTTCAATTCCACGTGCTTTTTGCTTACCAAATAATTGCTCTGCACCGCCTGAAATTGCACCTGAAAGGCCTGAGCTATTACTAGATTGCATAAGTACCATAACAATCATTAAAATCGATACAATAATAAGTAAAACTGATAATAACGTATGCACTTGGCGTACCTCCTACAAAGATTCAGTTATTGTAACTGTAGCATAAATCCTATAGAAAAGCGAGAGCTATAGAGTCGCTCTCGCTTTTCTTCTATTACATAAACATCATTGCAAATAACGGTCCAAGTAAACATGTCAAAATTGCTGTTAATGTCATTGTTACCGATCCAATAACACCTTCATGTTCGTTATTTTTCATCGCTCTCATAACACCCATAATATGAGACGCACATCCAAATCCGATACCTTTACCAACTGAGTTTGTAACACGGCTCCATTTTAATAAAAGAGGTCCTGTAATGGTTCCAGTAATACCCGCGATAACAACGAAAGCTGCTGTTAAGGAAGGTACACCACCAACTTGTTCAGAAACGCTCATCGCAACTGGCATTGTCACCGATTTTGGTAAAGAGGATAAGATTAAGCTTTTATCTGTTCCCATAAGTGAAGCAATGGCAAAATCACTAGCGATTGCAACTGTTGTACCTACTAATACGCCACCAGCAATCGGTACAACATATTTTTGCAGAACATGACGTTGTTTATAAAGAGGAATTGCAAATGCTACAACACCGGGTCCAAGTAACTTTGCAATCCAGCCACCACCACTTTCCATATAATGTTGATATGGTATATCAAGCACGATAAATAGGAAAGCCATTAATCCTGTTGCTACAAGCATTGGGATGGTGAATGGTGTTGGAAATAATTTATAGATTTTTTTAGATAATTGATATAATAGCACCGTAAAAAGAACCCAACCGATTCCGATTAATATTTGGCTCATCGCGACTCTCTTTCCTTCCTATTCGCAAGATATTGTCCTGTATGTCCTGCGACAATAATAATTAAAAATGTACTCGCTACAACTGTAATGAAAAGAGAAATTCCTTTACTCATAAAAAAAGCACCGTAATTCATTAGGCCAAGCGTTGGCGGAATTAATAAAAACGGCATAATAGCAACGAGTGTTTCTGCTCCTAAATCGAACCATTTCACTGGAAGAACTTTTAGGCTAAGTAAAACAAGTAAGAGGAACATTCCAATCAAACTTCCTGGAATCGGAATATTTAATATTTCTTGCACCCAAGTTCCAACCATATAAAACACGTAAAGAGCAGCAATTTGGACAAGAATCTTTGTAAATTTCATGTTCATCATCCCTCATGTTTATACGATCTTCTGTTAATATCTTTATCATAGTATAAATTGTAAAAAGCTGCAATTTATCAACTTGACAGCAAAAACAGCCTATGTTATACGCTTACAACCTTGATATGACTGCATTTCTAAACAAAAATTATGTCAAAAACATTGACCTAATATAAAAAGTTTTTATTTTCTGAATTTAAAAGACTATTATTTCAATAAAATAATCTTTTTATCCTTAAACTTACATATATATAAAGTGAAACTTTAATCATTGAGGTTTTCCTCATCCCCATTAATTATTAGCCCTCACCAAGCGGATTTGTACGGGATAAACAAGATAGGTGGTGAACATATGCCCAAAAAAGTTCTCATTTTTTGTGATCCTGGGATTGATGATACGATGGCTCTCCTCTTAGCATTCTTTATCGATGAAATAGAAATCGTCGGTATCGTTGCTGATTACGGCAATGTTCCAAAAAAAATGGCCGTAGAAAATGCTCATTTTTTTAATAACGAAACAAAGAATAGAAATATCAAGATATTCGGTGGTTCAGAACGTCCCCTTACTGGTGCCCCACCTGCGTTTTTTACGGATGTACATGGGAAACAGGGGCTCGGTCCAATTATTCCAAAGGTGAATGTGACTAACGGAGAAATGGAGAATTTTTTTGAAGTCATTCCTCTTATTGAACAGTATAAAGATGAATTAATCATTGTGAGTTTAGGAAGACTTACCTCCCTAGCAATTTTGTTTATCATGTGCAAACAGTTAATGAAACAAATTAAATCTTACTACGTAATGGGCGGTACCTTTTTACATCCTGGTAATGTTACCCCTATTTCCGAAGCAAACTTTTATGGCGATCCTACTGCCGCTAATATAGTCCTTCAATCCGCAGTTAACATGTACATATACCCATTAAACGTCACTCAATACTCCATCATTACACCAGAAATGGCAGAATACATTGAGGTAAAAGGAAAAGCTCCACTTGTCAAACCGTTATTTGATCATTATTACTACGGATATTATAAAGACGCCCTACCACATTTAAAGGGGAGCCCCTTCCATGACACAATGCCAATACTCGCTTTATTTGATAACTCTATGTTCACGTATCATAAATCACCTATTGTTGTCATGACAGAATCCTCTGCACAAGGAGCAAGCATAGGGGAATTTCGCTCTCTAGTGAACCAGAAGCCATTTATTGATTGGCCGGTTCATCAAATTGCAATTGATTTTGACTATAACCGCTTCTTCAAACATTTCATGTCACTTATGACGGGTGAACAATTTTAGCATAAAAAAACAGACCGTGATTTCTCACGGTCTGTCGTTTATTTTCTACAATTATCGTTTGATGTTATAGAAAGATTTGATACCATCGTAAACAGCGATTTCGCCTAGTTCGTCTTCGATGCGTAATAATTGGTTGTACTTAGCAATACGGTCAGTACGGCTCATAGAACCAGTTTTGATTTGGCCAGCGTTAGTTGCAACTGCGATGTCAGCGATTGTAGCATCTTCAGTTTCACCAGAACGGTGAGATACAACTGCTGTGTAACCAGCACGTTTAGCCATTTCGATAGCTTCGAAAGTCTCAGTTAAAGTACCGATTTGGTTAACTTTAATTAAGATTGAGTTAGAGATACCTTTTTCGATACCTTCAGCAAGTTTTTGAGTGTTAGTTACGAATAAGTCGTCACCAACTAATTGTACTTTATCACCGATACGCTCAGTTAATAATTTGTGACCATCCCAGTCGTTTTCGTCTAAACCATCTTCGATAGAGATGATTGGGAAGTCTTTGCAAAGCTCTTCATAGAAATCAACCATTTCTGCAGAAGTTAAGCCAGTACGGCCTTCGCCTGCAAGGTCATATTTACCAGTTTCTTTGTTGTAGAACTCAGAAGAAGCAACGTCCATTCCTAAGAATACGTTCTCGCCAGCTTTGTAACCAGCTTTTTCGATAGCTTCGATGATTACTTCTAAAGCTTCACGGTTAGAACCAAGGTTTGGAGCGAATCCACCTTCGTCACCTACTGCAGTGTTAAGACCTTTGTCATGTAATACAGCTTTAAGTGCATGGAATACTTCAGCACCCATACGGATTGATTCTTTGAATGTTGGAGCACCAACTGGTAAGATCATGAACTCTTGGAAGTCAACGTTGTTATCAGCGTGAGAACCACCGTTGATGATGTTCATCATTGGAGTTGGTAATTGTTTTGCATTGAATCCACCAAGGTAACGGTATAATGGAAGACCTACGAAGTCAGCTGCTGCGTGAGCTACTGCCATAGATACACCAAGGATAGCGTTAGCGCCTAGTTTACCTTTGTTTGGAGTGCCATCTAATTCGATCATAGCGCGGTCGATACCAGCTTGGTCAGTTACATCGAAACCAGCGATTTCTGGAGCGATAATTTCGTTAACGTTGTTTACTGCGTTAACAACACCTTTACCAAGGTAACGAGATTTGTCACCGTCACGTAATTCTACTGCTTCGTGCTCACCAGTAGATGCACCACTTGGTACGATAGCGCGTCCGAAAGCGCCGCTTTCTGTGTAAACTTCTACTTCTACAGTTGGGTTACCACGAGAGTCAAGGACTTCGCGAGCATAAACATCAATAATTGTTGACATAATAAATTCTCTCCTTTTTATATAAGCAAATTATTTAATAATTGTTTTACCTGTCATTTCTTTCGGTTGCTCAACACCAAGAAGTGTAAGCATTGTTGGAGCGATATCACCTAAGATACCATCTTCACGTAATTCTACGTCGTTCTTAGTAACGATGAAAGGAACCGGGTTAGTTGTATGAGCTGTCATTGGCTCTCCTTCAGAAGTTAATTCTTCATCCGCATTACCATGGTCAGCAGTAATAAGTGCTACACCATCTTTTGCAAGAATCGCTTCTACAACTTTTCCTAAACATTCGTCAGTTGCTTCTACTGCTTTAATTGTTGGTTCCATCATCCCAGAATGGCCAACCATATCACAGTTCGCAAAGTTAAGAATGATAACATCATGTTTATCATTTTCGATTTCATTTACTAAAGCGTCCGTTACTTCGTAAATGCTCATTTCAGGTTTCAAGTCATATGTTGCAACCTTCGGTGAGTTAATTAAGATACGCTCTTCTCCTGGGAATTCAGCCTCACGACCACCGCTAAAGAAGAATGTAACGTGCGGATACTTTTCAGTTTCCGCGATGCGAAGTTGCTTTAATCCCGCTTGCGCAACAACTTCACCTAAAGTGTTATCAAGGTTCATTGGCTTGAATGCCACGTAACCATCTACAGTTTCACTGAAGTGTGTCATACATACGAATTCTGGAATGTGAGGTACTTTTTCACCACGATCGAACTCACGGAAGTCTTCGTTTGTAAATACACGAGCAATTTGAATTGCACGGTCTGGACGGAAGTTATAGAAGATAACTGCATCATCATCATTGATTGTTGCAACTGGCGTGTTATCTTCGTTAACAATTACAGACGGCAATACGAATTCATCATAGATACCGTTCGCATAAGAGTCTTCTACACACTCTTCTGCTGATTTATAAGTAGGGCCTTCACCATTCACCATAGCACGGTAACATTTTTCTACGCGATCCCAACGCTTGTCACGGTCCATGGAGTAATAACGACCAGAGATAGTCGCGAATTGTCCTACTCCTGTTTCTTTAATTACTTCATTTGTTGCATCGATATAGCTTTGTGCTGTTTTTGGTCCAACATCGCGGCCATCTAAGAATGCATGAATGTATACTTTCTCAACGCCTTCTTTAGCTGCTAAGCGAAGAAGAGCAAACATGTGATTCATGTGACTGTGCACACCACCGTCAGAAAGTAAACCGAATAAATGAAGTGCAGTACCTTTTTCTTTTACTCTTTTAATTGCACTTTGGAACGTTTCGTTCTTATCGAACTCACCTTCACGAATTGCAACGTTAACGCGTGTTAAGCTTTGATATACAATGCGGCCAGCACCAATATTTAAGTGACCAACCTCAGAGTTACCCATTTGACCTTCTGGAAGACCTACTGCCTCGCCACAAGCTGTAAGCGTTGTGTGAGGGAATTTATTCCAGTAACCATCAAAATTAGGTTTCTTAGCTTGTGCTACAGCATTCCCGTAAGTTTCTTCACGAAGTCCGAAACCGTCAAGAATGATTAAAGCTGTTGGCTTTCTCATTTTACCGCCCCCAGAAGACCTAAGAACGAAGCAGGCTCTAAGCTAGCACCGCCAACTAAAGCGCCGTCGATGTCAGATTGTGCCATATACTCTTTAATGTTTTCTGGTTTTACGCTACCGCCGTATTGGATACGAACAGCTTCTGCAGCTTCTGGAGAAACAGCTTCTGCAACAACTTTACGGATGTGCGCACATACTTCGTTTGCATCTGCAGAAGAAGAAGATTTACCTGTACCGATAGCCCAGATTGGCTCATAAGCGATAACAGTTGCTTTAACTTGCTCTTCTGTTAAACCTGCAAGTGCTTTTGTCACTTGACCTGCTACTAGATCAAATGTTTTTCCGCTTTCGCGCTCTTCTAAAGTCTCACCACAACATACGATTGGTGTTAAACCATGTTCAAATGCTGCGATAGTCTTTTTGTTTACTGACTCATCTGTTTCAGCAAACATTTCACGACGCTCAGAGTGGCCAAGTACTACATAGCCAACTTTTAAGTCGCTAAGTGCTACTGGGCTAATTTCGCCAGTGAATGCACCATTTTTTTCGAAGTGCATGTTTTGTGCACCTACTTGTAAGTCAGTTCCTTCAGTTGCTGCTACAAGGCGCTCTAAGAATAGAGCTGGAGAGCAAACTACTGCATCAACAGCTGAAGCTGCTGGGATTTGACCTTTAACTTCCTCTACGAAGCTAACTGCTTCTGATAGAGTTTTATTCATTTTCCAGTTACCTGCGATAATTGGTTTACGCATGCTTTGCACCGTCCTTTTTCTTTGGCTGCTACTTATTTGTCGTTAAGACAAACTACACCTGGAAGCTCTTTACCTTCCATGAATTCTAATGACGCACCGCCGCCAGTAGAAATGTGGCTCATTTTATCAGCCATACCGAATTTTTCAACAGCTGCTGCAGAGTCACCACCGCCGATAACAGAGTATGTATCTTCTGCATCTGCTAATGCTTGTCCTACTGCTTTTGTACCTTCTGCGAATGGAGTCATTTCGAATACACCCATTGGTCCATTCCATACAACAAGCTTAGAATTTTTAATTACATCTGCATAAATTTCACGTGTTTTAGGACCGATGTCCACGCCTTCCCAGTTAGAAGGGATAGAGTCGATACCAACGATTTTAGTTGTTGCAGTTTCAGAGAATTCCTCAGTGATTACAACATCAACTGGCATGTAGAAGTTTACGCCTTTTTCTTTTGCAAGTTGCATAAATTCTTTAGCTAGTTCAATCTTGTCGTCTTCACATAGAGATAGACCAATTTCATGACCTAAAGCTTTAACGAATGTGTAAGCAAGTCCTCCACCGATGATTAAGTTATCTACTTTGTCTAATAGATGACGAATTACACCGATTTTGTCTTTTACTTTCGCACCACCGATGATAGCTGTAAATGGACGTTCTGGGTTAGAAAGTGCTTTACCAAGTACATCTAACTCTTTTTCCATTAATAGACCAGATACTGCTGGTAGGTAGTCTGCGATACCTGCTGTAGAAGCGTGAGCACGGTGAGCTGCACCGAATGCATCGTTTACGAAGATGTCAGCAAGTGCTGCAAATTCTTTCGCAAGTTCTGCATCGTTCTTTTCTTCGCCCGCATAGAAACGTACGTTTTCAAGAACTAATACGTCGCCTTCGTTCATTGCTGCAACCATTTCTTGTGCAACTGGTCCGAATGCTTCATCCACTTTTTTAACGTCTTTACCAAGAAGCTCGCCTAAACGTGCTGCTACTGGAGTTAAACGCATTTCTTCTACTACTTGACCTTTTGGACGGCCTAAGTGACTTGCTAAAATAACTTTCGCACCTTGCTCTACTAAATATTGAATTGTAGGAAGAGCTGCACGGATACGAGTTTCATCTGTAATTTTGCCTTCTTTCATAGGTACGTTGAAATCAACGCGGCAAAATACACGCTTACCTTTTAAATCTACGTCACGAATTGATTTTTTGTTCATTGGATTTCCCTCCGACTACTAGTTAGGATTGACAAAACCCACTCAAAAGCTTAACACATTTGCTTTTAAAACGAAAGAAGAGAGAGAGGGAACAAACCCTCTCCCTCGTTTTGTCATTGATAACTTATATAATTAAGAATTAAAGACCTTTTGAAGTCATGTAAGCTGCTAGGTCTACTACGCGGTTAGAGTAACCAGTTTCGTTATCGTACCAAGAAAGTACTTTAACCATGTTACCTTCCATTACCATTGTAGATAATGCATCGATTGTAGAAGAAGCTGTACATCCGTTATAGTCGATAGATACTAATGGCTCTTCGCTGTATCCAAGGATACCTTTTAATTCGCCTTCAGCTGCTGCTTTGAATGCTGCATTTACTTCTTCAACTGTTACTTCTTTGTCAAGTTCAACAACTAGGTCAACTAGAGAAACGTTAGCAGTTGGAACACGTACAGCGCCACCGTTTAATTTACCTTTAAGTTCTGGTAATACTAATGCTACAGCTTTAGCTGCACCAGTAGATGTTGGGATCATGTTTTCAGCTGCTGCACGAGCACGACGTAAATCTTTGTGTGGTAAGTCTAAGATTTGTTGGTCGTTAGTGTAAGAGTGAATTGTTGTCATCATTCCGCGTTTTACGCCGAATTTTTCGTTTAATACTTTAGCGAATGGAGCTAGACAGTTTGTAGTACAAGAAGCGTTAGATACTACGTTGTGGTTAGCTGCATCGTATTGTTCGTGGTTAACACCCATAACTACAGTGATATCTTCGTCAGAAGCTGGAGCTGAGATGATAACTTTCTTAACTGATCCACCTAAGTGTTTCTCAGCGTCTGATTTTTTAGTGAAACGGCCAGTAGATTCTACTACTACTTCTACTCCGTAGTCGCTCCATGGTAATTGAGCTGGGTCACGCTCAGCGATAACTTTAATTTCTTTACCGTTAACAACGATGCTGTTTTCGTTAGCAGATACTTCTGCATTTAAAGTTCCGTGAACTGTGTCATATTTTAAAAGGTGAGCTAATGTTTTAGCATCTGTTAAATCGTTGATTGCTACTACTTCTACCTCAGAGTTGTTAAGAGCTGCGCGGAATACGTTACGTCCGATACGTCCAAATCCATTAATACCAATTTTAGTCATTTGAATTTCCTCCTTGGGGGATTATATTAAAGGGTAAAACCCTTTGTTAACTGTTTTGCTGCACCTTCATCTGTAATTAGAATTGAAGTGTGCCCTTGTTTAATTACAGCCTGTATTGCTTTTGCCTTTGAAGAACCTCCAGCGACTGCAACAACGTGAGATACATTTTGTAAGTCCTCTAGTTGCATACCAACTGTTCTTACTTTATGAACAACATTTCCTTCTTCATTAAAGTAGTAACCGAAAGCTTCGCCAACTGCTTCGCTTGCCTGAATCTTTAACCAATCTGCTTCTGAAGTACTTCTGCGACGTGCCATTGTTAACGCATCACCTATTCCATGAATGACGATATTGGAAGATCGAATCAACTCAAGAACTTCTTTCACGGAAGGCTCTGTCACAATAGACGCATATGCTTCGCTGCTAACATGGTCTGGAACATACAATAAGCGATAATTACTCATCGTATTTTGCGCCATCTTGGCACAAATGGTATTGGCTTCTAACTCGACGCCTTCTCCAATTCCACCACGTGCTGGGACAAATAGCATATGTAAATCTTTGCAATCAAGTTGCATCATGTCCGCAGCAGCAGCTAGCGTAGTTCCTCCAGCCACAGCAACGATATTATTCGCTGTCAGACGGTCTTTTATACAAGTCACACAAGCACGGCCCATCTCCAGTTTGACCCAAGGTGATTCATCACTATCGCCAGGGACAACGAAAACTTCATCCAAGTCTAATGTTTCCTTAAGTTGCTTTTCTAAAACCTTTAACCCGGAAATTTCTTTCATAAAGTCTTCCAAAGCAAGAACTAAAGCTGTTCCTTCTTCTGTCAAAGTCATTCCAGAAGAAGCGACGTGAACTAAGTTTTGTTCTTTCAAAACTTGTACTTCACTTCGCAATACTCGTTCTGTCATACCGAGACTTGCTGATAAGTTTCTTCTTCCAATCGGCTGCATGAGCCTAATGTATTGCAGAATTTGCATTCTCGTTTGCATAACAGGTAGCAGATCAGGTAATAATTTTTTTGTGTTCTGAATCCATGAGCGCATATCTTTTCTCCTCACTACATCGGTTCATTTCCCCTCGTGGTCACTTTACGTCCCGTAGTGACATTTTGTGTCCCACATAGGTTAAAAAAATAATCCCTGCTACGTGTATTATTGTAACAGGAGATAGAAACTTATTCAACTCTTAACTGCATTCTTTATATAGTTTATTATGACACCTTTGTGAATGTTACCATATTCTACTTGTTTTCCGTCCATTTCTACAACCGGAATCATTAAATGATATTTTTCTAAAAGGTCATTATCTTCATATATATCTATTTCCTCGATTTGAAAAGAATATTCACATTGTACTTCCTGTAAAACTTGTTTCGCCTTCACGCAAAGGCCACAATCTTTTTTGGTATACAGTACAACTTTCATCTTCTTCACCTATCCAATCGTTTTTCTTAATGACGAAGCTGGGATATGCATTTGCTCTCTATACTTCGCCACTGTTCTTCGAGAAATAACAATTTCATGCTCTTCTTCTAATAATTTTGAAATCTTTTGATCTGAAAGTGGCTTTTTCTTATCCTCTGCCCCAATAAGCGTTTGAATAAATTGTTTTACACGTTTTGTAGAAACTTCTTCATCTTCAGTCGTCGAAACGGCATTGCTAAAGAACGATTTCATCTCAAATAAACCGTGTGGTGTTTGCACATATTTATTTCGCGTCGCACGACTAATTGTCGATTCATGCACACTTAACTCTTCTGCTACCTCTTTTAAAGCGAGCGGTCTTAAATACTCTGGACCTTTCCAGAAGAAATCACGTTGTTTTTCCATAATAATAGTCATTACTTGCAGCAATGTCTGTTTTCTCTGCTTCAAACTGCGCATAATCCACTGCACATGCTGATACTTTTCTGACACGTAAGATGCTACTTCACTTTCACTATTATTAAGAAGCGCACTATACTCAGAATGAATTTCAATTCTCGGCATATTTCTCTCATTCATTTGCAAAACGAGGCGATCATCTTCTTTTTTTACTGCCATATCAGGCACAATATAAAGTGGCTTATCTGAAGAAAATGCAAGACCTGGTTTTGGTTGTAATGACGTTATACAATTTACTGCACTCTGCAATTCTTCATTGCTACACTTCAACACTTGAACGAGCTTTCGCCAATCTTTCTTCACAAAATAAGCGAAATGATCTTCTACAACCTCTTCTGCTAATCCATTACGTCTTTGTAAGCGCTTCAATTGTAAGGTTAAACATTCCTGAATATTACGCGCCCCTACCCCTGCTGGCTCCAGTGATTGGACAAGCTCTACAGAGCGGTCAACTACATGAATATGTGCAGAAAGGAGCTCTGCTAACTCTTCATTCGTTTCTTGTAAATACCCGTTTCCATCCATGTTCATAATAATGAAAGAAGCCACTTTCCGCTCTTCTTCATCTATTTTATAATACTGTATTTGATTTAATAAATGTTGCTGAATCGTTGTAGAATCCACACTGTAGATTTCCATCTGATTCTCGACTTGTTTGCTGGTACTTTTACTTGTGTTAGAGCTCTTTTTCTTCTCCCTCTCAAAACCACCTAACTCAATAAGGGGATTCTCTAACGATTGCTCATACAAAAACTCCGATAATTCTTGTACATTATACTGGAGCATTGTAATCGCTTGCCTTAACTCTTGTGTCATTGCCAAACGTAAGCTTTGTTCTTGTAAAAGACTTGCCTTCAAACTAATCTCCCCCTTGTTTCTATTGTACAATAAGTTTGGTAAAAGGAGAATCCTCACGCAGACACCCATTCCAAAATATTATTAATTTATATGTATTAATGAGATTTACAACTTACAACCGAAATTTGAATAATATTGAAAGAAAATATTAAGGTCAAAAATTATTATCAAGTACTAATAGTAAATCTTATCACTAGATATAACAAGAGGGAAATAAAAAAAGTCCTAACCTACAAAACGTAAGTTAGGACTTTTTGACGCGCCCAGAGGGATTCGAACCCCCGGCAGACGTGGTACCGGAAACCACCGCTCTATCCGACTGAGCTATGGGCGCATGATTATAGAAAACACTTCATTTTCTTCTCATAATAATAGCAATAAAATCCATCTAAATCAATAAAAATATCCCCGTAATACCTTATGCATCTTAGCTAAAATCATATAAAATCTATTCCAACCCTAAATTTTCCAATCATAAATTCACCCCAACTCACAAATTATAACCTATGAATTGATATTCCAAAGGGGGCTTCATTCAATGACTGTAATTACAAAATTAAAGCAAACTGTTTCTGGATTAAAAAGTGCACAAGCTAGCTTAGAGGGATTCGCTCTTGATACGGATAACCAACAAGCTAAGCAACTTTTCCAAACAGCTGCGCAGCAAACACAAACGATTATCGATTCTTTAAACCCACGCGTTGAAGAAGTCCAACAAGAAGAACCACAATACTCACAGCAATAACGCATCCGTCTTGCTGTGAAATAGAAAAAGGATGATATGCAGTCATCCTTTTTCTATCACATTACATATTGCAATAGAAATGGAATGATAATTATGCGAAAACTCGGCCTCATAACCGCATTATTTGCACTTCTATTTAGCTCTTTTACCGGATGTAATAATAGTCCTTTAGATAAAAAAGTGAAAGAAGAAGCAAAACGAACGGAGAAAGAAAAAGGTCCAAAGTTAACAAAGACGAGTACGGAATCCTTTAATCAATCTATATCACAAGGAGCGAAGAAAAGAGCTCTCGCTATGGATGAAATTATAAAAAGCACAGCAGTGAATTCAAATTTAGATCTCTACATAGCAGTTACACCTGAGCATCACGAAAGGTTTGGATTAAAACCGCTGCGCAGCAAACTTCAAAAGCAATTAAGTGATGAATACCCCACTTTCGATGTTCGTGTAAGTACAGATAAAAAAATCTTTATGTTACTCGAAAAACTTGAAAACAAAATTAAGAAAAAAGAAGTATCTAAAGATGAAATTAATAAGCAATTAAAATTCATCGGCAAAAAAATGGAGTCTAACACTTAACGCTTTTTAAAAGAAAAGGAAGGATTGCAATGTCTAGTAAAGATAAAAACTTAACCCCTGTACAACAGGAGTATAAAAAATTCGAACAAGAACGCGAACCGAAACGACCTGTCTTAAAAAATTGTATAAAAGCCTTTTTCGTCGGTGGTTTTATTTGCTTCATAGGACAACTAATCTCTACTTTTTATATTACTTATTTCGATTTCACTGAACGTTCGGCAGGAAATCCAACCGTCGCAACTCTTATTTTTATTTCTATGTTACTAACTGGATTTGGTATATACGATCGTTTTGGGCAGTTTGCCGGTGCTGGTACAGCTGTACCTGTTACTGGATTTGGTAACTCTGTTATTGCCGCATGTATCGAACACCGAACGGAAGGATTTGTACTCGGCGTTGGTGGTAACATGTTCAAATTAGCTGGTTCTGTTATTTTATTTGGTGTATTTTCTGCTTTCGTCATCGCACTTATTAAAACGATTCTCGTTCAATGGGGAGGGCTATAAATGTTACAAGGGCACCGAACGTGGGTATTTGAAAACAAACCAGTTATTATTTCGACAGGAGTCGTTGGGGGGCCATTTGAAGCAAAAGGGAAAATCCCAGAAGACTTCGATACCCTCCATGAAGATTTATGGCTCGGACAAGATTCCTATGAAAAAGCACATAAAATTTTATTCGAAGAAGCTTGTAGTCGCGCAACTGAAAAAGCAAAACTTCGTAAAGATGATATTCAATTCGTACTTGCAGGAGATTTAATTAATCAAATTACCCCTACAAGCTTTGCTTGCCGTACACTGGGCACTCCTTATCTCGGGCTATTCGGGGCTTGTTCTACTTCTATGGAAGGTTTAGCACTTGGAGCAAGTATCGTAAATGCAAAAGGCGCAAAATATTTATTAACCGGGGCATCAAGCCATAACACCGCTGTAGAAAAACAGTTCCGCTATCCTACCGAATATGGTGGACAAAAGCCACCTACCGCACAGTGGACAGTAACCGGTGCTGGGGCCGCTATTTTAAGCGATACTGGTCACGGCCCTAGGGTAACATCTGCAACAATCGGACGAGTGGTTGATATGGGATTAACAGATCCGTTTAATATGGGAGGTGCAATGGCTCCAGCTGCCGTCGATACAATTGAAGCTCATTTACGTGAACGTCAAATTGATGCCTCTTACTACGATTTAATTGTAACAGGCGATCTCGGACATGTAGGCCGTGAAATTGCTTATGACTTACTACATAAACACGGAACAAAAGTAACGAGCGAACAGTTTCAAGATTGCGGGCTACTCATTTATAGAGAAGGACAGCCTGTCATAGCTGGTGCTAGTGGACCAGGATGTTCCGCAACAGTCGTTTATGGTCATTTATTAAACCGAATGAAAAGAGGAGAGTTCAAAAAAATACTTGTCGTTGCGACAGGCGCTTTACTATCTCCACTTACATTCCAACAAGAAGAAACGATTCCGTGTATCGCTCACGCCGTTTCGATTGAATTTGGAGGTGCAACGCAATGATTTTTTTCTGGGCTTTCGTCATTGGCGGACTCATATGTGTAATCGGACAACTTATGTTTGATGTTGTAAAACTTACACCAGCTCATACAATGGCAACACTCGTTGTTGCCGGAGCTATATTAGATGGATTCAATTTGTATGAACCATTAATTGATTTCGCTGGAGCTGGTGCAACTGTGCCTATTACAAGCTTTGGTAATGCTCTCGTTCATGGCGCAATGGAAGAAGCTGCAAAACATGGCATCGTTGGTGTTATCACAGGCATGTTTAAAGTAACGAGCGCCGGCGTATCCGCAGCTATTATTTTCGGCTTCATTGGAGCATTGTTATTCAAACCGAAAGGATAAGGAGTGTTTGTATGACTGTTATCGCTAGCGTTAAAACTTGCCTTGCTAGTGTAAGAGGAGCTCAAGCAAGCTTAAGTTCCCTTTCGCTAAATTCTACAGACGATGAAGCTAAACGCATATTTCATGAATGTATGTTAGAAATGGACAGTATCATCGCTGATTTACAAAATAGAGTTTCAGTATTGGAACGTGAAGAACCTCAATATAAAGGGTTTTAAGTAGACTGGAGGAAATGACTATGTCTCACCTGCCGGAATGGACACTTGTCATTATTCGCTCTGTATTCATATTAATCATTTTATTCACTATCACAAAGTGCTTAGGAAAAAGGCAAATTTCTCAGCTTTCCTTTTTCGAATACATAGCAGGAATGACAATCGGTGATATCGCCGCTCAAATATCTACAGGGCTTGACCAAAAGTTTTTCCATGGCGTCTTCGCTATACTTATTTTCGCCTCAGTACCTTTTTTCGTTGGCATTCTTTCCTTAAAAAACAAAACTGCTAGAGACTTTTTTGAAGGAAAATCTACAGTGTTAATAAAAGATGGCAAAGTACTTGAGGATAATTTAAAGAAAGAAAAATATACTAGTGATGAGTTACTCGAACTTCTTAGAGGAAATGGTGCATTTAGTATAGCTGAAGTCGAATTTGCTGTCTTAGAACCGAGCGGAGAATTAAATGTATTATTAAAGAAAGATTCTCAGCCACTTACTGCAAAAGACATCGGTTTAAAAGTACCAAACGAGAAAGAACCACAAACTGTTATTATGGATGGAAATGTACTAGATGAACCTCTTTCAGCAAGCGGACATAACCGCGCTTGGCTACATTCAGAATTAGAAAAACTCGGTGTTGTTATTGAAAATGTCTTTCTCGGTCAAGTGGATTCATACGGACAACTTACTATCGACATTTACAATGACAAACTCCAAATGCCTTCTCCTCAAAACAAACCTTTATTATTAGCATCTTTAAAAAAATGTCATGCTGATCTTGAACTATTTTCCTTAGAAACAAAGTCGAAATCAGCAAGCGAAATGTATAGTAAAAACGCGAAACAAATCGAAAAGATTTTAAATAAAGTAACCTATCTTTTAAAAGACTAATTATCGAAAGAACGCTTCAGTTAAAAGGCGTTCTTTTCTTTTTTTCTCCAGTTTTCATAACGTTTAAATTTATGTAATTCGGTTATGATGTTGAAGATACATAAGCAGGGAATTTCGAAAACATAGCGAATATTTCATGGTACAACTACATATTTTTTTGATTTAAAGTGGTTTCGTTTGACCTTTATTGACCATAATTGTATTATAAGACTAAGAAAGCTTTAGAAGGAGGAAATAACAGATGAATTTAATTCCTACAGTAATTGAACAAACAAATCGTGGAGAACGCGCTTACGATATTTACTCTCGACTATTAAAAGACCGCATCATTATGCTTGGTAGTGCAATTGATGACAACGTAGCTAACTCAATCGTTTCCCAGCTTTTATTCTTGGAATCTCAAGATCCAGAAAAAGATATTCACATCTACATCAACAGCCCTGGTGGTTCTATCACAGCGGGTATGGCAATCTATGATACAATGCAGTTTATTAAACCACAAGTATCAACAATCTGTATCGGTATGGCAGCATCTATGGGTGCCTTCTTACTTGCAGCAGGTGAAAAAGGAAAACGTTATGCACTTCCAAACAGTGAAGTAATGATTCACCAACCACTTGGTGGAGCACAAGGTCAAGCGACTGAAATCGAAATCGCTGCAAAACGTATCCTATTCTTACGTGAAAAACTAAATCAAATTCTTGCTGACCGCACTGGTCAACCACTTGAAGTACTACAACGCGACACAGACCGCGACAACTTCATGACAGCAGAAAAAGCTTTAGAATACGGTTTAATCGATAAGATCTTTACAAATCGTTAATACTTAAAAGCGGAAGCGGCTCGTTTAGAATCGCAGGGCGAAGCGACCGGAGATTCTAGCCGCTGGAGCTGGATATAACTAAAAGTGGAAGCGCCCTATAATTGGGCGCTTCTTTTATATATTGTTCCCCGCTCACATACCCCATCCAGTATCCCTCTAAATATATCAACGATTTTTCAATTATATCGAACAAAACTTAAATTATATCAACGATTTTTTTAATATATCAACGGTTCGACACAACATATCGATTTACCGACAATCTACGACAAGGACAAACCACCTACATACCCCCTATCCCGAAAACTCCCTTTAAGTAAACCGCAAAAACAAAAAGCTATCGCATATACGCGATAGCTTCTTATTGTACATATGCAGCTAATGCTTCTAAAGCCTCTTCTGCATCTGAACCTTCTGTTGTAATTGTTATCATGCTTCCAGTTCCAATTGCTAAGCTCATAATCCCCATTATGCTCTTTGCATTTACTGTCTTTCCATCTTTCTCGATGAAGATATCTGCATGAAAGCGATTTGCCTCTTGTACAAACAACGCAGCCGGACGTGCTTGTAAACCGTTTTTTAATGAAACCCGAACTCTTTTTTGAACCACAGCTCCATTTCCCCTTTAACCTCTTATTTTTTTGCTACCGTTTCCCCCGCGCGTAATTTCTCTGCAATTTCATCGATTTTACGCAAACGATGATTAATACCCGACTTACTAATCTTCCCCCCGGATACCATCTCACCTAACTCTTTCAATGTTACATCTTGATAATCTCTTCGTAATTGCGCAATCTCTTGTAGTTTATCCGGCAATATATCAAGACCAACTGTCTCATCAATGTAACGAATATTTTCAATCTGCCTTAGTGCTGCACCAATTGTTTTATTTAAATTAGCTGTTTCGCAGTTCACTAAACGATTTACAGAATTACGCATATCACGTACGATTCGAATATCTTCAAATCTTAAAAGCGCATTATGAGCACCTATAATATTTAAAAACTCTGTAATTTTTTCTGCTTCTTTCAAATACGTAATGTACCCTTTTCTTCTTTCCAACGTCTTACTATTTAAATCAAATCCGTTCATCAGTTCACATATAGCATCATTATGTTCCTTATATAACGAAAAGATTTCTAAATGATAAGATGATGTTTCTGGGTTATTTACTGAACCACCTGCTAAAAATGCACCTCGTAAATACGATCGTTTACAACATTTCTTCTCAATCAATTCTTGTGATATATTTCGAATAAATGAAAAGTCATCTCGAACGATATGAAGATCAGCTAATATTTCACGAGACTTCTCAACAAGCCGCACAATATATACATTATTTTTCTTCAATCGCATTTTTTTACGAACAAGTAATTCTACCGTCACGTCATATCCTTTTTTCAAAAGCGTATAAATCCTTCTTGCAATTGCCGCATTTTCCGTTTGAATATCGATAGATAGACGACGGTTTGAAAAAGAAAGCGACCCGTTCATTCGAAGCAACGCTGATAATTCTGCTTTCTCACAGCATTCCTTCATCTCAAGATTCGTCAACTCTTTCTTTGTTTCTGATGCAAATGACACAGTCAACACCTCCTTATACGATTATTGCGGAACAAAAATCTTGTCCTATATGAATGAGGAGCGCTACCTCAAACGAGGCAACGCATATTTATAACAATGAATATAAAATCGAAGCTAACTTTAACGTATCATGCCTTACAACATGATCATCATACTTCGCTAATCCCTCTTGAATAACATCAATATTATTTTCAACAAAACGTTCTTCATCCACTACAACTGGTGTAGACATTTCTTCATCATATAACTTACGTAATTCACAAGGAATCTCACGGTTATTTACAATTGCAGTATTAATAAATGGTTGCCCTAAATGATCGTGTAACGCCTGCACATGATCAAAAGCAGTATATCCCATCGTTTCACCCGCTTGTGTCATAACGTTACATACATATACCTTCTTCGCCTTTGCAGCAAGAACAGCGTCTCCAATTTTGTTAACAACTAAATTGGGTAATATACTCGTATACAAACTTCCTGGGCCGAAAACAAGTAAATCAGCTCGTTTAATCTCAGCCAACGTTTCATGCAATGGCTCTACATCTTCTGGAGTCAAAAAGACGCGATTAATCTTCTTTCCGTAATAAGGAATCTTTGATTCACCTGTTACAATTTCTCCATCTTCAAGTTCCGCATGAAGTACCGCACTTTGATTCGCTGCTGGTAATACACGTCCTCTGACATTTAATACTTTACTTGTTTCCGTAATCGCATGGAAAAAGTCTCCTGTAATCGAGGTCATACCTGCCAACAATAGATTTCCTAACGCATGACCTTTCAGTCCGTCTCCTGTTGTGAAACGGTGCTGAAATAAAGCTTCCACCAGTGGCTCTACATCCGATAACGCAACAAGTACGTTACGGATGTCACCTGGAGGTGGAATTTCTAGCTCATCACGTAATCTACCTGAACTGCCACCATCATCAGCAATTGTAACAACTGCTGTAATATCAACAGGATATTGCTTTAATCCTCTTAATAAAACAGAGAGTCCAGTTCCGCCTCCCATGATGACAATTTTAGGCTTTCTCTCTTTTTTCATCCCTTAATGGCCCTTTCTCTTCTCCACATCACGATGAGATACATGAACACTATACTCTGGTTTCAAATGTTTCCCAAGGTATTCTGTAAGCGTAACAGAACGATGCTGTCCACCTGTACATCCAATTGCAATTACAAGTTGACTTTTGCCTTCTCTTTTATAATGAGGCAGCATGAAAGTAATCAGATCCGTCAACTTCTCTAAAAACTTATGTGTCTCATTAAATTTCAGTACATAGGAAGAAACTTCTTCATCTAGTCCTGTTAATGGCTTCATATGTGGAATGTAATATGGATTTGGTAAAAAACGAACATCAAATACTAAATCTGCATCAATTGGAATACCGTACTTAAATCCAAATGACATAACATTTACACGGAATGCTTGCTCAGTTTCTGTTGAGAACAAGTGAACGATTTTTTCACGTAATTCTTTCGGTTTTAAATCCGATGTATCAAGCACAATATTCGCTCGTGCCTTCATATCTGTTAATAAATTGCGCTCAGCTTCGATTCCCTTTAACGGCAAACCAGTTGGTGCAAGTGGATGCGAACGTCTCGTTTCTTTATAACGAGTTACAAGCGTACTATCTTTCGCATCTAAAAATAAAATATGAGGAATAATCCATGTACGTTCTGATAAATCATCAAGTGCTCCCCATAAATGTTCGAAAAACTCGCGGCCACGTAAATCAATACCAAGTGCCACTTTATTCATTTTCCCTTTTGAATCCGCCATAAGCTCAATAAACTTTGGCAATAACATCGGTGGCAAATTATCTACACAAAAATATCCTAAATCTTCAAAACTTTGTAAAGCTACTGTTTTTCCAGCTCCAGACATTCCTGTAATAATTACCATTTTTATATCATTATTCTCTGTCATCGTATCCTCTCCTTGACGGTTTAACTCGGATCTAATCGATATGAAAGCAACTCAAAATCTGGGGTATATACAAATGTACCGTAGATTATGCCATTTCCTTTAATTAAATAATCAATAATGTGATAATCTCCTGGCGCCATTGCTAAATCATCAATTTTATCAAATGTATGCCAACCAATGATGCCTTCTTCGCTCTCTAGTTTGTTTTCTCCTGCAAAATCTGTCGCTAAAAAGGAGAACATCATCCATTCAGAAACAACTTTATCACCTTCTTGGATGACAAAGGTGAAGACCCCCTTTAACGCTGGGTTTTTCAAATAAATACCTGTTTCTTCACGATACTCGCGAACAACGGAATCTCTTACAGTCTCCCCACGCTCCATTTTCCCGCCTGGTGCAACCCACCAATTCCGGCGAGGTTTTTGGAGTAAGAGTACTTCATTATCTCTAATTAACACACAGTTTGTCACTCTTTGCATGTTTCTTCACCTCAGCTACTTGCAGTAAAATTCCTCACTGCATACTTATTTCATTATACTATCAAAAACAGTTTGCTACAACGAAGGAGCCAGTCCTCTTTCGCTAAGCATATGCTACTCAGCAATTTTAAAAAAGCTTTCTATAACAAGCAATGTAAATGCTTAGATTTTTAATGAATAGCATGAAAAATCCCCTTAACGATTTTTATCGTCAAGGGGATTAAAATCCTTATTTCTTACCGAAATAAGTAACAATCGCAAAGCCTAAAATAAAGGTAATAATTGAACTTATAATTGAAAATCCGCCAGTCGGAATCCCAGGGAATACAATTACAATCGAACCGATTACAAGTCCAATAATTGCCGCAAATGTCATACTTTTATAACGATCTAATAAAAAACTAATGCCTTTACTACTTACAACAAATCCAACCATAACACCAGCACCGATAACCACGATTAAAGGTAAGTTAAGTGTAGTTAAAGCGTTAATTGCTGTCGGATACACACCAATAATTAATAAAATAAACGATCCACTAATTCCAGGAAGCAGCATGGCCATACTAGCCATCCATCCTGCGAAAAATAAACCAATTGCATTTAAAATTGTTAAAGTCGTAATTGGATCTGCTGCCTTATCTGGTTTAAAGAAAGCTGTAATCGCAACAAGAATTGCTGCAACTATTAATAAAACGATGTGCTTACCTTTAAACGACGACTTTGCATCAGCTTCCCTCATTAGCATCGGTAATATACTAATAATTAAACCGAGGAAGAAAAATTGAGTCGGTTCATAATGATTTGCAAGTAAATATTTAATAACGTGACTTAACGTTAAAAATGCCGCTGCCACGCCAGCTGCAAGGGGAATTAAAAATCCTAAATGTTTTTTCCATTCACGACTAAAGAATCCACTAATTGCCGCAAGCAATTGTTCATAAATCCCTAACACAACAGCGATTGTACCGCCGCTCACACCAGGAATTAAATCACTAACGCCCATACAAAATCCACGATATATATTACGCCATTCCATACTGAATAAATTCCTCATTTCTTATAGTGATTTTTTCCGTAAAGTCCAGTATATCAATAAGAAAGCTTATAATCCTTATATTTTTTGACAAAACTTTGACATTTTCACACAAAAAAAGAAGAAAGCTCCTGTCGGTAGCTTTCTTCTCACAAGGTATATTATCCCTTATTTTTCTGATACAGTTTTTAATTCCTCTAATAATTCTTCTACGTAATGTTGTGCACTTTGCGCTGCAATACTACCGTCACCTGTTGCAGTTACAATTTGACGAAGCATTTTCTCACGAACATCACCAGCTGCGAAAATACCAGGGATTTTCGTTTCCATACGCTCGTTCGTTTCAAGGTAACCATTTTCATTTGTAATACCTAGTTCAACAAATGGTTTTGATAAAGGTAACATACCGATGTATACGAATACGCCATCAGTTTTGACTTCTTTCTCTTCTCCACTATTTACGTCCACAAGTGTTACACTTCCTACTTTACCACTTGCTTCGTTGATTTCTTTTATCGTGTGGTTCCAAATGAAATCTACTTTTTCGTTTTGGAAAGCACGGTCTTGTAAAATTTTCTGTGCACGAAGCGTGTCACGACGGTGAACGATCGTTACTTTTGATGCGAAGCGTGTTAAGAACACACCCTCTTCAACAGCAGAATCTCCGCCGCCAATTACGATAAGTTCTTTTCCTTTAAAGAATGCCCCGTCACATACTGCACAATATGATACACCGCGGCCGCCAAGTTCTGTTTCACCCGGTACACCAATTTTTTTATACTCTGCACCGCTTGCAACGATAATTGCACGTGCTTTATATTCTTTTTTACCAGCAATAATTGTTTTGTATTCCTTACCATCGATGACTTCTTTTACATCACCGTATGCATATTCGGCACCAAATTTCTTTGCATGCTCGAACATTTTATTTGATAAGTCTGGTCCTAAAATAGACTCATAACCTGGGTAGTTTTCTACATCTTCCGTGTTTGCCATTTGGCCACCTGGAATACCACGCTCAAGCATTAATGTGCTTAAATTTGCACGAGATGTATATACTGCAGCTGTCATACCAGCTGGTCCTGCACCAATAATAACGACATCATAAATTTTTTCTTCTGACACACTATTCACTCCTATCCATTCCTACACAATTAAGTTACCCTCATTATACTGTTAGCATCATTTTTTTCCCAATGATTTGCTTATCTTATGTGTGCGTACGCTTAACAGCTTGCACATACTTTCGGACAGTCGCTACAGATACATTATATACATCTCCAAGCTCCGACTGTGTCATTTTATTTCCTTGTTCGCCGCGTACAATGTATTCAATCGCAGCTGACCAGCCGTACACATTTGTAAATATGTCTCCAGATGTATATAAACGTATGAACGTACAAAACCAAAAGTGTAAACACTCTTCAATTAATTCATCATCTTTTTTCGTATAATTGTATAATGCATCCGCGATTCGTACGCACTGCTCAAATTGTTGTAAATCAGCTGGAATACTCTTATGACTATTAAGTAAAAAGAAGTACTTTGCAAGTTGCGACACGATGGGAACACCGTTCTTCGCTTGCGTTATATCAAAAAAGAATCCAACCTTCTCCGGCGTTGACAATTCATTCATTAAATATAAAGCTAGCATTTGTTCTTCTAGCGTCGCACTTTGCTGAAATGATTTTCGTAATTCTTCAAATAACACGTTTTGTCCTTCATCTGCTAAATTCAGCGCATTCCACGGTTCTTTTCCCTTTTTATCAGGATGCAATTCCACGACATGTTGCCACATTTTTTCAGCTAGTTGTTGATCTTTCACCATATACGCAGAATATGCAAACCAATAATAAAAACTAACGTCTCCCTCGTATCCTTGACGCTTTAATAGTTTGAACCATTTATATGCATGCTCGAAATAACCAATTGTTGCAAGTGTAGTTCCCAGTTTCAAACGATGTTCAAATGAAATTGGATATACTGAAACTAGCTGTCCCGCTAACGCTTCTACTTGTTTATGCTCTCCAATTGAATATAGAAAAATAAGCGTATTACAAAGCGCATGTATATTACCAGGATTTTTCTCTAAAATCATTTCTGTTAACTTCAGTGCTTTGTCTACATTACCAGATTGAAAATGTGCAATGGCTAAATTATTATGCCCTGACCAAAACTCCGGATAATCCTTAGTAACAATTTCTAATGTAGCAATTGCTTCTTCCAATTGTCCATTACGAATATAACGATTCGCTTCTTCCTGCATAACAATTAAATCATCTTCATCTTCAATCTCTTCCGCACCCATTGCTTCTTCTTCCATAATCTCAAGAAGTTCTAATGTATCTTCTACGAATTCCTTCTCTTTTGCAACTTCTAAATAACGATCTGCATATTTCTTCGCCTGTTGAAATAACCCCATATATGCATAATTATTTGCAATAAAATAATAGCACTGTTCAAGTTCTGGATTAGATCTAACTAACTTTAAGAAGATTTGATTCGATTCTTGATATTCACCAGCCTCAGATAATACTGTTGCTAATTGACATAGAATAAACGGCTCCTTCTCACTTTGTGCCGCTCTTCGAAAATATTTAATTGCATCTTGCAATTTTTGTCCTTTGTAAGCTCTCATCCCTTTTTTATAAAAGAAGTCCGCTAATTGATTAAAAGAGATAACTTGTCCGTTCTCCTTATATATCCTTTGATTTTTCCCCATATATCCTCCAGTTTTTTGTTTTCTTCGTTCACACATTCTTCTATCTATAAGTATAAACGATTCCGTAAAAAACAAAACAGTATATTATACTCAATTATTTCCTTTTTATTCATAAAAAAAGAGGAGAAATGTTACATTTTCACCATGAACCTTCTCTTGCGGTCATTTGCTCTTTCGTATAAATAATACGCATTGGATTTCCACCTACGAAAGCACCGCTCGGTACATCTCTATGAACAAGTGTGCCAGCTGAGACAGTCGCACCGTCTCCAATTTTCACACCTGGTAATATTGTTACATTCGCTCCAATCATTACTTCATTTCCAATGACGATTTCGCCAAGTCGATATTCACGAATTAAATATTCATGTGCTAAAAGCGTTGTGTTATAGCCAATAATCGAATTCTCTCCCACAGTTATCTTTTCTGGGAACATAATGTCCGGCATAACCATAAGTGCAAATGATGTTTTCTTTCCTACTTTCATCCGTAAAAAAGTACGGTACAACCAATTCTTCACAGATAAAAATGGCGTGTAACGCGCAATTTGGATAATAATAAAGTTTTTCATTACCTTCCAAAAAGACACTGTTTTATACACATTCCATAACGAATTTTCTCCTGAAACAGGATAGCGCGTTGTCCGTCGCACTTAGCTCGCTCCTCTACTAACTTACTTGGACCTTTATGAACGGTTCATATTAGACAAAATCGGTAGCAAATCACTCATTTTATCTAGCATAAAGTCCGGCTTGTAAGCCTCTAAATACGCTCTACCTTTCAACGTCCATGAAACCGCAGCTGTTTTCGTCCCCGCATTTTGACCACCGACAATATCATGATGATTATCCCCAACCATCAATGCCTCTTCTGGTTTTGCATCTAATAATTCAAGCGCTTTTTGAAGTGGCTCCGGATGTGGTTTCACATGCTCTACATCATCAATTGTCACGACAACATCAAAAAATTCATCAAGCTTTGACAACTGTAATCCCATCTCAACGGTTTGTCTCGCTTTCGTTGTAACAATACCAACTTTATAACCTTGCTTCTTCAACTCTTGAACTGTTTCATATACAGTTTCATATTCTTCTACTAATTCATCATGATGATCATGGTTAAATTGACGATAGCTAGTAATCATCTCTTCAACCTTACTTTCATCAATCTTGCTGAAAGTATCATGTAAAGATGGACCGATAAATGGCAACACATCTTCACGCTTATATTGATTTGGATAATATGTATGTAAAGTATGTAAAAAAGAAGAAATAATAAGTTCGTTTGTATTAATTAAAGTTCCATCTAAATCAAATAACACTGTATTTATTCTCATCGCCTTAGTCCTTTCGCCTTCCTGAATATGAAAGAAGCAGCATCTTATAATAAGATGCTACTTGTCTCTAATTTTCTAAATATCTTTTATCAGCTTGCCCCATTTTTCGTCTCACAATAATGAAAATAATAGAAATAACAACAAGTCCAATTGACATTACTTGTGCAATACGAAGTGGTCCTAGCATTAAACTATCTGTACGTAAGCCTTCTACGAAGAAGCGTCCTACTGAATACCAAATTAAATATGTGAAGAATAATTCCCCGCGACGTAAATTCACTTTTCTTAATGCAAGTAGTAAAATTACACCTACAAAATTCCATAATGATTCATATAAAAACGTCGGATGATAGTACACACCCTCAATATACATTTGATTAATAATGAAATCTGGTAAATGAAGACCTTCTAAAAACTGTCTCGTTACTTCATCACCATGCGCCTCTTGGTTCATAAAGTTTCCCCATCGGCCAATTGCTTGTCCTAGTAAAATACTTGGAGCAGCAATATCTGCTAACTTCCAGAATGAAAGTCCGCGTCGTTTCGCAAAAAGAATCCCTGTAATAACAGCCCCGATTAAACCACCATGAATCGCCAAACCACCTTGACGAATATTAATAATTTGACTCGGATTTTGTGCGTAGTATTCCCATTCAAAAATAACATAGTACATTCTCGCAAAAAGAATAGCGATCGGTACCGCAATTAATACAAGGTCAACAAATGTATCTTTTGGAATACCTAGCCTTTCTCCCTCGCGAGTTGCCAGCCAAAGACCTAATAGCACACCTGTACCAATAATAATCCCGTACCAATATACAGGAAACGGCCCAAGTTGGATAGCTACACGGTCAAGCTGTGGTACAGAAGCTAACAGCATATGTATATGACCTCCCTCTCCAAAGTTTACTCCTGATTTCCTAACTCAATTGCACTCATTAATCGTTCAGAGAACTGCTGTGCTGCATTAACTCCCATACGTTTTAAACGGAAGTTCATCGCTGCTACTTCAATAATAACAGCCAAGTTTCGACCAGGACGAACTGGAAGTGTAATCTTCGTAAGTTCTGTATCAATAATTTTCATCTTCTCTTCATCAAGACCTAAGCGATCGTAATTTTTCTTTTGATCCCAAATTTCAAGATTAATAACAAGTGTAATACGCTTATAATTTCGTACTGCCCCTGCACCGAATAACGTCATAACGTTAATAATACCTAGACCACGAATTTCTAATAAATGCTCGATTAAATCTGGTGAGCTTCCTACTAATGTGTCTTCATCTTCTTGGCGAATTTCTACACTATCATCAGCAACAAGGCGGTGGCCACGCTTTACAAGCTCAAGAGCTGTCTCACTTTTACCAACACCACTTTGACCTGTAATTAAAACACCAACACCGTAAATATCTACTAATACACCATGAACAGCAGTTGTTGGTGCTAACTTACCTTCTAAATAATTGGTTAAACGACTTGATAATCTCGTCGTCGTTTGAGAAGAACGTAATAAAGGCATGCCTGATTCACGTGATGCTTGTAATAACTCATCTGGTACATCTTGATTACGAGTTATAATAATACATGGCGTCTCCTCAGTACAAAGCGCTTTCATTCTCTCTTGTTTTTGCTCTGTTGTTAACGTATCAAAGAACGTAAGCTCCGTTTTACCAAGAAGCTGCACACGATCTGCTGGATAGTATGTAAAAAATCCTGCCATTTCAATTCCAGGTCGTGATAAATCACTTGTATCAATCGGACGATGAATGCCTTCTTCACCACTGATTAACTCCAATTGAAATTGTTCAATTAAATCTTTTGTCCTTACTTTCGGCATATGTATAAACCTCCACTCCGCTGCGGGTTCAGTCTCGTTTGATGTGAAATTCCATTCTATCGGATATTGTACCATTTTTTTCTGGAAACAAGAAATACGGTTTCTAATAAATAGAAAAAAACATTTCATACGAATAATGAAATGTTTTTCTTTTTGTCACTTTCTCTTTTTTTCATATAGAGGTTCAACAATTGCCTTTTCAATTATCATATTAAAAATTGAAATACAAATTGCCGCAACAATCGCTACACCAAATCCTGATATATTAAAAGCATCTCCTAATAATGAATCTGCTATTTTTAACGTAATCGCATTAATAACAATTAAGAAGAACCCGAAAGTTACAACCGTAATTGGTAACGTAATTAAAATTAAAAACGGTTTTACGAACACATTTAAAACAGCCAAAATAATACTCGCAATAATTGCAGTTTGTATATTTGCTACGTAAAATGCATCTGGTGCAATCCCTTTTAAAAGTCCCGATACAGCGATTAACACAACGCTATTTACAAGAAGTGATACAATCCATCTCATTTCGTTACACATCCTTTTAACCATATATATTTCATCATACGCTAATAGATAATAAACGCAAGTATCATACAAATACTTATATCAACTTATTCTACTCTTCATGCTTGTATACCTACTAACACTTCCTCGCAAAATAAGGACCACACCACCTATTTTCATGAGTTTTTACAAAGGTCCAAGTGAAATCTTTATCTACAATATAGATATCGCCTTTATACGCATCGTCTGTCTCACACAATATATCATCCATATGTAACAAACTCGCATCCTTTATTAACAGTACTTCATCACAGTGTTGGTAGAAAACATAGCACTCCTTTTTCGCTTCATTATGAAACGCTCTCTCTGCTTCTGTTCCTTCTAAACACTTCTTTTTCTCATAACTAAATATGTGCCATAGATAACCACATGCATACCTATCTCCATAAAGAAAAATATCTTCTTTTTCTTCATCACTTAAATGATTTGCAAAGTGATCCTCCCAGCGCTTGCGAAAATATATACCCCAACTTTGAAATTCTCTTACCTTCATATTTTTCTTCCTTAACATCTCTAAAAACTCCATCTTCTCCCCCTATACAATAAAAAACCGAGCGTCATTTCCACTCGGTTTTCATCAATAAACTTATTGCGATAACTCTACTTCTTTTATTTTCTCTTTCATTCTTGCTTTATCACGATTTAAGATCTCTTTTAAATACTTACCTGTGTACGAGCGCTCTTCTTTCACTACTTGCTCTGGCGTTCCAGAAGCAACGATTTGTCCACCTTTATCTCCGCCCTCTGGTCCAAGATCAACGATATAATCAGCTGTTTTAATTACATCTAGATTATGTTCAATTACAAGTACAGTTTCACCGCTCTCAACAAGACGTTGCAGCACTTCTAAAAGACGTGCAATATCATGCGCATGCAAACCAGTCGTTGGCTCATCTAAAATGTATAACGTACGACCTGTAGAACGACGGTGTAATTCAGAAGCTAATTTCACACGCTGTGCTTCCCCACCAGATAATGTTGTTGCTGGTTGACCTAATTTCATATAACCAAGCCCAACATCTACAAGCGTTTGAAGTTTACGCTTAATTTTAGGAATATTGGCGAAGAATTCTACTCCATCTTCAATTGTCATCCCTAACACTTCAGAAATATTCTTATCTTTATATTTCACTTCTAACGTTTCACGATTATATCGTTTACCGTGACAAACTTCACACGGAACGTATACGTCTGGTAAGAAGTGCATTTCAATTTTAATAATTCCATCACCACGGCACGCTTCACAACGGCCACCTTTTACGTTAAAACTGAAACGTCCTTTTTGATATCCGCGCACTTTCGCTTCATTCGTTTGTGCAAACACATCACGAATATCATCGAATACACCTGTGTACGTCGCTGGATTAGAACGTGGTGTACGACCAATTGGCGATTGATCAATATCAATTACTTTATCTAAATGTTCAAGACCTCTAATCTCTTTATGAGTACCTGGCTTCGCTTTCGCTTTATATAGCTTTTGCGCTAACGATTTATATAGTACTTCATTAATCATCGTACTTTTACCAGAACCAGATACCCCTGTTACCGCTACAAACGTACCGAGTGGAAATGACATCTTCGCATTCTTTAAGTTATTCTCTTTTGCGCCGACAATCTCCACTTTACGTCCGTCACCTTTACGTCTTTCAAGTGGAACCGGAATAAACTCTTTACCGCTTAAATACTTCCCTGTTAATGAATTCTCATCTTGCATCACTTCAGCTGGTGTACCTGCTGATACGACTTGTCCACCGTGAATACCTGCCCCAGGCCCGATATCAAGTAAATAGTCAGCTGCCATCATCGTATCTTCATCATGCTCAACAACAATTAACGTATTACCTAAATCACGCATTTCTTGCAATGTACGAATAAGACGATCGTTATCACGCTGGTGTAAACCGATAGAAGGCTCATCAAGAATGTAAAGCACGCCAGTAAGACGAGAACCAATTTGCGTCGCTAAACGAATACGCTGCGCCTCACCACCTGATAATGTTCCGGCGGCACGACTTAACGTTAAATAATCTAAACCGACGTTTACTAAGAACCCAACGCGCTCCTGAATTTCTCTTAAAATTAAATGAGCAATTTTTTGTTGTTTCTCCGTTAACTCCACATTTGAGAAGAATTCCTGTACTTCTTGAACAGAATATTTCGTTACATCAGCAATCGTTTTCCCACCAACGAAAACAGCTAAACTCTCAGGTTTTAAACGTCCACCTTTACACTTCGGACAAGCTTGTTCTGCCATATACTTTTCCATTTGCTCACGAATGTAATCAGAACTCGTTTCGCGATAACGACGTTCAATATTTGGAATAACACCTTCAAATAAAATCTCATTTTCCTTTACTTGACCAAATTCATTTACATAGCGGAAATAAACTTTCTCTTCACCGCTTCCGTACAACACTTTATCAAATAAATCTTTCGGTATATCTTTCACAGGCACATCCATATCAACGCCGTAGTGATTACATACAGATTGTAAAAGTTGTGGATAGTATTGTGAACTTGTCGGTTCCCAAGGCGCAATCGCATGTTCATTTAATGATAAATCCCAGTTCGGGATAACAAGCTCTAAATCGACCTCTAGCTTTGAACCAAGTCCATCACAACAAGGACATGCTCCGAACGGACTGTTGAATGAGAACATACGCGGCTCTAATTCTCCGATTGAAAAACCACAATGCGGACAAGCATGATGTTCACTAAATAGAAGTTCCTCTTCTCCCATTACATCAATTAACACTCGGCCTCCGCCAAGCTTTAATGCACTTTCAAGTGAATCAGCAAGACGGCTTGCGATTCCTTCTTTTACAACAATACGGTCAATTACAACTTCAATGGAATGCTTTTTATTTTTATCTAACATAATCTCTTCAGATACATCAAGCATTTCACCATCAACACGTACACGAACATATCCTTGCTTCTTAATATCTTCAAGTACTTTCACATGTGCACCTTTACGCCCAGACACGATAGGAGCTAACACTTGTAATTTCGTACGTTCAGGATATTCAAGAACACGGTCTACCATCTGCTCTACTGTTTGTGATGTAATTTCAATCCCATGATTTGGACAAATTGGCGTACCAATTCGCGCAAATAATAAACGTAAATAATCATAAATCTCCGTTACCGTTCCGACAGTTGAACGTGGATTACGACTCGTTGTTTTTTGATCGATTGAAATCGCTGGTGACAATCCTTCAATCGTGTCCACATCCGGCTTATCCATTTGTCCTAAAAACTGGCGCGCATACGCAGATAATGACTCTACGTATCTGCGCTGCCCTTCTGCATAAATCGTATCAAATGCTAATGATGATTTCCCCGAACCAGACAATCCCGTTACAACGACAAGCTGATTTCTCGGAATGGTTACATCAATATTTTTTAAGTTATGTGCTCTAGCACCTTTTACAACGATAAAATCCTTGCTCTTACTCACTTTTTTCACCCTTCCGCTTTTAATTCTAATAGTAAATCTCTTAGTTCAGCTGCACGCTCGAAGTCTAACGCTTTTGCTGCTTCTTTCATCTCTGCTTCCATCTTCGCAATTGTCTTTTCGCGCTCTTTTTTCGTCATCTTCTTAGCTGGCGTTGCTTCATACGTTTCCGTTTCTTCAGCAGCTGTCGTTGCACGGATAACATCACGAACGCCTTTTTGAATCGTTTTCGGCGTAATACCATGCTCTTCATTGTAAGCTTCTTGTATACTACGACGACGCTTCGTTTCTTCAATCGCAATTCCCATAGATTTCGTTATACGATCTGCATACATAATAACGCGGCCGTTTTCATTACGTGCGGCACGACCGATTGTTTGAATTAATGAACGCTCTGAACGTAAGAACCCTTCCTTATCAGCATCTAAAATAGCGACAAGTGATACTTCTGGAATATCTAATCCTTCTCGTAATAAGTTAATACCGACAAGTACATCAAACTTACCAAGGCGAAGATCACGAATAATTTCAATACGTTCTAACGTTTTAATTTCAGAGTGAAGATAGTTCACTTTAATTCCTACATCTTTTAAGTAATCCGTTAAATCCTCTGACATCTTCTTCGTTAAAGTCGTAATTAATACACGCTCATTTTTTGCAATACGATCTTGAATTTCTCCTAATAAATCATCAATTTGACCTTCAATTGGTCGTATATCAATTGGTGGATCTAAAAGCCCTGTTGGACGAATAATTTGCTCTATTACTTCTGGCGACTGCTCTAACTCGTACGGTCCTGGCGTTGCTGAAACATAAATAACTTGATTTGTTTTCTCTTCAAACTCATCAAACATAAGCGGTCTATTATCTAAAGCCGATGGCAGACGGAATCCATGATCCACAAGCACTTGCTTACGTGCTTGGTCACCGTTATACATCGCTCTTACTTGCGGTACTGATACGTGCGACTCATCCATGACGATTAAGAAATCTTCAGGGAAATAATCTAATAACGTATACGGTGTTGCCCCTGCTGGTCGAAGCGTTAAATGGCGGGAATAGTTTTCAATGCCTGAACAAAAGCCCATCTCACGCATCATTTCTAAATCATAACGTGTACGCTGTTCTATACGCTGCGCTTCTAACAACTTACCATTATCATTTAATTCCTTTAAACGCTCTTCTAATTCTTTTTCGATATTTTCAATAGCGACCTTCATTTTCTCTTCACGTGTAACGAAGTGAGATGCTGGGAAGATTGCTACATGATCACGTTCTGCTAATACTTCACCTGTTAACGCATTTACTTCACGAATACGATCGATTTCATCACCGAAAAACTCAATTCGAATACAATGCTCATCAAGTGATGCTGGGAAGATTTCAACTACATCTCCGCGCACACGGAATGTACCACGCTTGAAATCAATATCATTACGTCCATACTGTACATCAACAAGTTCACGAAGCAATTGATTGCGGTCTTTTTCCATACCAACTCGAAGCGAAACAACTAACTCGCGGTATTCTTCTGGAGAACCTAAGCCATATATACACGAAACACTCGCAACGATAATTACATCGTCCCGTTCAAATAATGCAGACGTTGCCGAGTGACGCAATTTATCAATTTCATCATTAATCTGCGCATCCTTTTCAATAAACGTATCTGTTTGTGGTACATACGCTTCTGGCTGGTAATAATCGTAGTAACTAACAAAATATTCAACTGCATTATTCGGGAAAAAGTCTTTCAACTCACTATATAACTGCCCTGCTAACGTTTTATTATGAGCCATAACAAGTGTTGGCTTTTGCACTTCTTTAATGACATTTGAAATCGTAAATGTCTTACCCGTTCCTGTCGCTCCAAGCAACACTTGCTTTTTCTTTCCACTATTAATTCCCTCTACAAGCTTCTCTATAGCTACCGGCTGATCACCTTGCGGGGAATACGCTGAGACAATTTCAAATTGACGTTCCAAGAAAATCCGACCTCCTCATAAAAATCTGTATTATTATTTTACCACGAATACCTATAAAAAACCTAAAAAAACGAACAGATATTCGGTAAAATTTTCGACAATATACACGTAGAAAAAGGAAGGAGTAAATACTTCCTTCCTCTACTAATTCTATTTTTTAGGTACATATACTAAGTCATATCCATTGCGCCCATTTTCATTCACACAGTCTATTAACCTATAAGCCGTTTGCGATTCACACTGCTCTTTAACAATCCTTTTACAGCTATCTTTATATAACCTCTTATCCTCACCAGCAAATTTGTCTTGTCTACTATCTAACACATAATGTATATCTTTCCCACTATGCTCTAATGTTTGAAAAACCGGGTCATCTTCTTCGGTATACTGTACAATTCTTATTTCATCAACTTTCCCTTGTTCCACATTCCAAACGAACTGCTCGAATTTATCTAGATTGGAAATCCTGGTTCCCTTTACAATGACATCATTCTTCTTGTTAATTGTAGTGTTAGATGGTGAACATGCTACTAAACTAAAGAGAAATAGATATATATAAATGGTTCTTTTTCCTATTTTTATCCTCTCCTATAAAAATTATTTGTATACCCAAAAGCTACTTTCAACTATGAAAGTAGCTTTTCTTTTCCTTTCTCCTTCTTCGGAAAAATAACATATGAAAATGAAATTGCTGTATCAATTAAAAATACAATCGCCCACACTTGGCTGACGCGACTTGCAGCTTTATTTAAAACGATTCCCGATTCTAACCAATTACCCCATTTTTCAAATGGAATAAATCCATACGCGAAGTAAAAGAATATGTGCACACCAACGAATAAAACAAGATGTAATACCCAATTTTTTATTTCCTGCTTCGCATAAGCCATACCTGTTAATTCTACGTGCTCTTCCATAATTGGCGCTGGTTCATTCCGCCATTTCGCAACTAGCTTTTGCGCAAATATATCAAGCTTCTTCAAATCCTTTTTCCCGTAGAAAACTGCATACAATAAAATAATTACAGTAATGATCTGAAAGTTAGAGAACTTTCCTGTTTGATAATAGTCCACTACTCCTAAGGATAAAATGAACACTTCATTTACGAGTAGTACAATCCCCATAATAAAGCTTGCCTTCTTCAAACGGAATCCGTAACGGAGTAAAAAGAAACCGATAGCCGATAACCAAAATACAATCTCTGCCCCAATTAAAAAATACCAACGATATTCTGCGAGTATACTCATTTACCCTTCTCCTTTTCATCATATATACGAAAAGCTTCATCCATATATAATAAAAATTCTTCTTCAATTGGATACATGCTCATTTTCTGTGAATCTTCCTTCGATTTTCTAACTTCCCATAACTTATCTAAAAATGCTTCATCACCATTGGCCATTTCTAAACACTTCTGCATTAATCTCTTCGTTGCCCTTTGTACCTCATCACTCGCGACTTCTTTGCCGTATTTCATAAAAGTGCGTAATTGCTTTAATACATCTACCCACTCTAAAACATTCGGATCTTGTTCACTCATATTTGGCAAATTATGAAGCAATTTTTGTTCTTCCTTTGAAAACACTTCATTTTGAAATATTTCACGTATACGAGAAGACTGTTTTGAAAGCTGAATCAGTTCAAACATAACTTTCCAATCAAGTTCTCCCTCTACATCTACCGAATAAACAACAGCTTGTAAAACACGCTCCATTCGATTAAACTTCTTTTGTTCTTCCTGTACAAATCGAAGTTGTTTTTCAAGCAAATCCTTTAAATTAAGCTCACCTTTTACTAACATATTCGCAGACTCTTTTAATGAAAATCCCATTTCCTTTAAAAATAAAATTTGTTGCAAACGAATAATGTCATTTTCACTATATAACCGATGCCCGCCTTCTGTTTTCCCGCTCGGCTTTAATAAATCTATTTGATCATAATAACGTAATGTACGTACTGTTACCCCTGTTTCTTTCGTCAATTGTTGTATTGAAATCACTACCATCACCTCTTCCCCTTCATTATAAAAGATGACGTTACGTCACTTTCAAGCCTTTTGTAAAAAAATACAAAAAGCTGTTTATACTCTTCGTATAAACAGCTTTTACGGAAATAATCCTTTTTGTACAGCGCGCCCACAAAATAAAATAAGTGCTCCAACAACAACACTCGTTGCCGTTTTATGATAATGGGCTAATAATAATAAATAATACGATAAACCTACAGTACCAATCATAATACACATACTCGGCACTGGATTACGAGAAAAGTTTTGCATTCCCCAAAGAAGCGCAAATATAGCTGTAGCGACACATAACACCGGTAATCCCATCCCAGTTCCCCTTTTTCTATCTATTATTCCTTGTTGCCAACACGCTCGTTGATGCCGTACTAATTAAACTAATTAATAAACCAAAACCAATCCTTATATATTTAAACGTTTAATTTAATTGAAATCTCTCAAGCTTGTCAGTTATTTTCTTTCTCCTTACTCCAGCGTAAAGATTTCCTCCACCTTCACTCCAAAATATTTGGCGATTTTTAAGGATAGCTCTAGACTCGGGTTGTAATGATGATTTTCAATCGCCACGATCGTCTGCCGCGTCACCTGCATCGCCTTTGCCATTTCAACTTGTGTTATATGATTTTGCTTTCTTAATTCTTTTATTTTATTTTTCACACCCATAGAATCCACCTTCAAAAGTAAAGATATCTTTACTTGAATTATAAATATTTTCCAGTTTTAAGTAAAGATATCTTTATAAATTTTAGAAAAATATTTCACTGAACATCTACTCTAACGAAGTACAAGAGTAATTCAATTTATATCAGCGATTTCCCAAATATATCAGCGCAACTCCATTTATATCGGCGATTTTTCAAATATATCGACTTACCGACAAATATCGACATCCGTAGCGCTACTATAATCATAAGAAAAAGCTGTCCCCAAATACCTTCAGGAACAGCTTTCTCCTCTACTACATAAATCCTAACGCATATACAAGAACGTATCCAAGAACCGATAAGCAAATCGAGCCAATCAGCCCTGCCACGAATGCTTTACTTCCTAATTTACGGAATGTTTTAAACTCTACATTTAAACCGAGCCCTGCCATCGCCATTGCGATTAGCATATAAGCAATGACAACAATATATCCCGCAACTACTTCTGGAATAATCCCGAGCGAATGCACTGCACTCATTGCTAAAAACCCGAAGATGAACCACGGAATTGGAAGGTCGCGCCACGATCTTTTTTCCTTGCTTCCCTCGCTCTTACCAAACCATAATCCGATTAAAATCGCTACTGGTACAAGCATTGCAACGCGCGTTAGTTTCACGATAACTGCGATGTCTACAGCCGGGCTTCCTCCTGGCGCCGCAGCTGCGATGACATGAGCGATTTCGTGAAGCGTCGCACCTGAGAATACACCGTAACCGTACGGAGATAAACCAAGCACTGGATATAATAACGTATAAATAAGCGTAAATATAGTACCTAAAATTGCGATGATTGCTGCTCCAACTGCCGTTTCGTCATCTTTTGCTTTCACTTGCGGTGCAATTGCCACGACCGCGGCTGCGCCGCAAATTGCCGTACCGCATGCAGTTAAAATTCCAAGTTTCTTTTCTACTTTAAATACTTTCGTTAATCCGTATACAACAAAAATAGTAAATGTAATAACAACCGCCGCGATGACCAATACTTTCGGTCCCGCCTTCGCAATATCAACAAGATTTAATCGCATTCCAAGTAAGATGATTCCAAAGCGCAGCAACTTCTTACTCGCAAAGTTCGTTCCTGCAATCGCATCGTGAGGAACTCCAATTGCAGCGCGCCAAATCATCCCAATTAGAATAGCAATTACTAATTGTCCCATAATATTTAAAAATGGAAGCTCTGCTAAATATTTCGCGGCAATTGCGATTAATAATGTAATCCCAATTCCTTGCGAAAATCCAAAGCCCTTCTTCTTTTGTATAACAAGTATTTGTTCCACCTTGTACCACCCCAATAATCGTATTGGAACATGCATGTTCTTTCTACTTACATTATAAGAGAGTTTCTATAATAAGTTTAATATCAATACCAAATCTCTATCATCATAAATACTTATGATAAGATGATAGAAAAAGAAAGGAGCAGATTATATGAACGTAGACATTTTAAAAATTTTTGTTACTGTCGTTGAACAGAAACACTTCTCCCGTGCAGCAGAATTATTAAACCTTTCACAGCCTGGCGTAAGTATGCATATACGCAACTTAGAAAACGAATTTGGCACTACGCTTATTCAACGCTCCCCGAAACACGTCCAAGTTACGGAAGCAGGAAACATATTATATATACATGCAAAGCAAATGCTCTCTCTTTACGAAGATGCTAAACAAGAAATTAACGAACTACATAACGTTGTAACAGGAACACTTCGCATTGGTGCTAGTTTTACAATTGGTGAATACTTACTTCCAAAAATATTGGCTAACTATGCGAATGAAAACCCACACGTCGAAGTTCATACTTTCATCTCAAATACAGAAGACGTTTTGCAGAGCCTTCGTTCTAATCAAATTGATATCGGCTTAGTGGAAGGGCAAGTCGTATACGCTGACGTTGACGTTGAAACATTTATGCAAGATGAAATGAAGCTCGTCGTCCCGCCAAATCATCCATTGCTCCGCACAAATGAAATAAATGAAAGCACACTCCAAGATCAAGTATGGGTATTAAGAGAAAGTGGTTCTGGTACACGCGCTTATAGTGATCGCTTTATTCATCAACACCATTTAAAAATGAAACGATTCTTTACATTCAGTAGTATCCAAAGCGTAAAGGAAGCTGTTAGTGCCGGGCTTGGCATCGCTATACTTTCTGATTGGACTGTACGGAAAGAGCTACTAGCAAAAGAACTATTCCACGTCGAAGTTCCAAATGAACAACTCATCCGTCCATTCTCCATCGTACGCGGCAAATATTTCATTCCATCTAAAGCCATTCAAGTGTTCTTAAATCATGTAGATTCTTTTGCGAAAAAACAGAGTTGACCTTCACATTAGTGTGAAGGTTTACAATACATGTAAAAGGAGTGAAACACATTGCGAATTGGAGAATTATCAAAAGAAACTGGCGTTAGCGAAAGATCAATAAGACATTACGAAGAAAAGGGACTACTCCCTTCTAAGCGCCTCGCAAATGGCTACCGTGATTTTAATGAAAGTGCCATCGAAAAAGTGGAGCTGATTCAAATGTACTTACAAATCGGCTTAAATTTAGAAGAGACGGCAAGGATGCTGCGTTGCCTTGCAATTGAACCGCACCTGTACGACAATCCGTGTAGCAGTATCCTTACGCTTTATGAAGATAAACTCAATGAAGTAACAAAGCAAATCACATTGCTTTCCAACATCCAAACGAATTTGCAAAAACACGTTTCACTCCTAAAACAAGCAAAAGAAAAGGGATGATTACATGTTTGTTATACATGGCAGTTCAAGACAAAACGGAAATACAGAAGCTTTAACACATATGATGATAGAGGGCATTGAAACAGAACAAATTTACTTGCGTGATCATACCGTCTATCCTATTACAGACCAACGTCATGATGCAGAAGGATTCCAACCTGTAAATGATGACTATGAGCAGTTAACGAAACGCATGCTAGAGCACGACACAATTATCTTTGCTACACCATTATATTGGTACGGAATGAGTGGACATATGAAAAACTTCGTTGATCGCTGGTCACAAAGCTTGCGCGATACATCTCTTCATTTCAAAGAAAAAATGAAAGGCAAAAAAATGTATGTTGTCATCGTTGGCGGGGACAATCCAAAGCTAAAAGCATTACCGCTTATTGCTCAATTCCAATATATCTTTGATTTTGTTGGTTCTTCATTTGAAGGTTATGTTATTGGGGATGCGAATGGACTAAATAAAATTAAAAACGATGCTGAGGCGCTGGCAAAAGCACAATTGTATAATAATAAATTCAAAAATAGCGAACAGAAATAAGTTTGACAAACCCTTTTGTATGCGCATACAATAAAAGTAATATTATGAAAGGAAGGTACTTTGACCAATGAAGTTCTAATTCTCTTATTTATTTCATCCATCACAAATAGTGAACAAAAATGATGAAAACTAGCAGGGGATTAGTCTGTCCATTTGTCGATACTTTCTTTCGAAACGATCATGTAAAAAATCGTTTATTTATGTACGATTTTTTACATACAAGGGCGACGTTTATCCTCTCTAGTGAAACTAGGGAGGTTTTTTTATGACTATTTTATTCGCAAGTAATATTGAAAAGAGCTTTGGTGATCGCACAATCTTTACATTACCATCACTGGAAATTCAAGCACAGGATCGCATAGGAATTGTCGGAGTCAACGGAGCTGGTAAATCTACGTTATTACAAATATTAAGTAAAGAAATAGAAGCTGACAGAGGCATAGTAACTCATCATAGTTCTATCGCCATCATTCCTCAGCTTAGCGAAGAACTACCGGAAACCGCTTCTTCTCTCGCAAAAGGAAAATGGAGTATTTCAAACGTTACCGACGCAATGAGCGGCGGTGAACGAATGCGGCTAAAGATTGCTCATGCTCTCGAACAAAATGCAGGCATTTTATTCGCTGATGAACCAACAAGCCACTTAGATATGGTCGGTACAGAGCAATTAGAAAAGGCACTTTCATCTTATAAAGGGGCACTTGTTTTAATATCGCATGATCGTGAATTTCTAGATAATATATGTACCAAAATTATTGAAATTGAAGACGGTATTATTCAAGAGTACAAAGGGAATTATTCAAACTATCGAAAACAAAAAGAACGTGAACGAATACAAAAACAAGCAGAATATGAGCAATATATACAAGAAAAAAATCGTTTAGAACAATCCATTCTACAAAGAAAACAACGTGCTTCTAACATGACAAAAATCCCAACACGGTTCAGTTCATCTGAATCTAGACTTTATAGGTTAAGTGGGGCTCATGGCCAAGAACAAGTTAGCAAAGCAGCGAAAGCATTAGAGACACGTCTCGAAAAACTAGAAAAGAAGGAAAAACCAAAGGATCTTTCTCAAGCTCAATTTGACGTACAATACCATACACCCATTCATAGTAAGGTGGCAGTACAATTCAATAAAGCAACAAAGAAAATAGGCGACCGCACACTATTTAAAAATATGAATGGAACTATTGCCCCTGGTGCAAAGCTTGCCGTTTTAGGGGCAAATGGAAGCGGCAAAACCACTTTGTTCAACATGCTTCTCACAAACGAGCGTGGCATGCAGTTATCGAAAAGTTGTAAAATTGGATACTTTGAACAAACATTATCTATTTTAAAAACAGATAAAACAATTTTAGAAAATGTTCTAGAAGAAACAAACTATACGGAAGCATTCGTTCGCACAATACTTGCGCGGCTTCTATTCCGCCGTGAGGATGTTCATAAACCTGTGCACATTCTAAGCGGGGGTGAACGAATGAAGGTTGCACTCGCAAAAGTATTTTTAGGAAACTATAATATGCTTCTGCTCGATGAACCGACAAACCATTTAGACTTAGCAACGCAAGAAGAATTAGAAACCATGTTACAGGAGTATCCTGGCACTATACTTTTTATTAGCCATGACCGTGCCTTTATTCGCTCTGTTGCAGACCATATTCTCCAAGTAGATGAGAGTGAACCAAGAATCTTCCACGGTAATTACGAGCAATACACAAAAAGAACCAGCGGAGATTCTGTAAATGTTACTGAACAAGAATTGTTACGATTACAAACAAAATTAACAGAAGTCATCGGCCGGATTTCCATTCCAAATCATCACGATGACATCACATCTCTCGAACAAGAATATGCAAAATTATTAACTCAAATTCAAAAATGTAAAGAAGCACTCTAATGTCTTCCCTATATATCGACGGGACCTTCCGCATTTCCCAAGAAATATTGAAACTTCGACATATAAAGTAAAAAGCCGTGCATCAGCACAGCTTTTTACTTTTATATACGGACAGCAGTCCCGCTCACAGCAACCATTAGCATTCCTTCGCGAACTACTTCGTAATCCACGTCTATACCAACAATTGCATTCGCATTTTTTTGTCTTGCGAAAGTTTTCATTTCTTCCATTGCGATGTCGCGTGCTTCTTTTAATTTACTTTCATAAGCGCCCGCACGACCGCCGACAACGTCACGAACAGAGGCGAAAAGGTCACGAACAATATTCGCGCCCATAATCGCTTCTCCATTGACGATATCGATATACTCAATAATTTCTTTTCCTTGAATTGTAGACGTTGTTGTTACAATCATACTTTATAGCCTCCCATATGAGATTTTTACCTACTTATGGTGCACTAATTCAGTACAAATTATATTTACGAACTAAACTGAGCTTCGTATAACCTACTATATCCTCCGCCTTGCTCAATTAATTCATTATGTGAACCTTGTTCTGCAATACCATCTTTATTTACAACGACGATGCGATCTGCATTTTTAATCGTTGCAAGTCTGTGAGCGATAACTAATGTTGTACGACCAACAGATAGCTCCGCAAGCGATTTTTGAATTGCAAGTTCTGTCTCAGTATCTAATGCAGAAGTTGCTTCATCCAATATTAAAATTGGAGGGTTTTTCAAGAACATACGAGCAATAGCTAGACGCTGCTTCTGTCCACCTGAAAGTTTCACGCCGCGCTCACCGATAACAGTATCTAAACCGTCCGGCTGTGAGTAAATTAAATCTTCTAACTGCGCACGTTTTACTGCCTGCCAAATTTCAGCTTCTGATGCTTTTAAATTTCCGTAAGCAATATTTTCACGAATTGTTCCTGAGAATAAGAACACGTCTTGCTGCACAATTCCAATTTGCTTACGAAGTGAAGATAACGTCATATCTTTCGTATCAATACCATCAATTTGAATCGATCCAGATGATTGCTCATAAAAACGTGGTAATAGGCTACATAACGTCGTTTTCCCAGCTCCTGATGGTCCAACGAACGCCACTGTTTCACCTGCATGTATTTTCAAACTAATGTCATTTAAAATCGGTTCTTTGTTTTCATATCCGAACGTAATGTTGTTATATTGAATATCACCATGTACATGTTTAACTTCCATTGCATCTTTAGAGTCTACAATGTCAGGCTCTGTTTCAAGAAGCTCTACATATCTTTTAAAACCAGCAATCCCTTTCGGATAGCTTTCGATTACCGCGTTAATTTTTTCAATTGGACGGAAGAAAATATTCGTTAATAGAACGAATCCGATAAATCCGCCGTACGTTAATTCTCCTTGCAAAACAAACCATGTACCGCATATTAAGACGAAAAGCGTTACAAGACGCATAAGCATATAACTAATCGATGAATTTAACGCCATAATTTTATACGCCATTAATTTCGTTGTACGGAAACGAGCGTTGTTCACAGCAAATTGCTCTTTCTCAAACTTTTCATTTCCGAATGCTTGTACAACACGAATTCCCCCAACATTGTTCTCAATGCATGCATTAAAATCAGCAACGTCTGAGAATAAACGTCTAAATGTACCTGTCATTTTTTTATTGAAGTAAAGTGCTAACCATAATAGGAATGGAATGACGAAGAACGTTAATAACGCTAACTTCCAGTTGATCATCATCATAAATGAGAATGCCCCAACTAAAGTCATTACGGCGATAAATAAATCTTCTGGTCCATGGTGAGCAATTTCCCCAATTTCCATTAAATCGTTTGTAAGGCGTGAAATTAAATGACCTGTTTTATTATTGTCAAAAAATCTAAATGATAGCTTTTGAATATGATCAAATAATTTCTGCCTCATATCTGTTTCAATGTTAACACCAAGCATATGTCCCCAATATGTAACGACATATTGTAAGCCTGCATTTAACATATAAACTGCGAGTAAACCGAAACAGGCCCATAAAATAAGCGTCCAGTTTTGCCCTGGCAATAACTTATCAATAAATTGATTTACGATAAGCGGGAAGCCAAGTTCTAATAATCCTGCGACAACCGCACAAGAAAAGTCGAGTATAAATAAACCTTTATATGGTTTATAGTACGAGAAAAATTTACGCAGCATATCTTACCTCCATTTTCCAAAATTAAAAAGACTCACTAAATGATAACCATTATCAAATAATTATTCAAGTTATCCGTCTATGAAACTGAAAATAAGCTTTCCGACAGTTGTCTTTTTTTGCCGGAAAGTCAATATATTCGAATAATCGCCGATATATTTCAAGTTGCACTGATATATTCGGATAATCGCCGATATAAATTTCATTTACTAACTATCCTCCCCCCAAAAAACAAAAAAAAGGTACCACCACAAGGTGATACCATTCCTTCTATTACATCGCTTCTGAATCCCACTCGTGCTCCTGCTCAACGAATACAATACCTAATTCATGATGTCCACCAGCATATAATGCAGTTTGTGCAAGACGAAGCTCACCATTTGTATCTAATACTTCTAATTTACAAAACGCCCCTGTCGTCTTCGTTTGAAGCGCATCATAAAATTCCTCAGCGCTTTTTGGAATGACTCCATTTACTTTCGTAATAATTTCTCCAGGAAGTAATTTCAGCTCTGCTCCAATTGTATTTGGAATTGTATCTAATACAACGAGCCCATCATTGCGTGCAGCAAAATATGCTGGTCTTGTTTCATCGGCAATTTTTTCTTGCATCGAAATTGTGAAACGCCCAAGCATAGCGACTCCCATCGCGATAATTGCAAGTACGTGCCACCAGTAGCTTGCGATTCCTAAAACGAGCACAAGTCCCGCTAACCCATAAACACGTCTTCCTGTAAATAATAAAGCTTCCGTCGGCTCATAACTTTTAATCTTTCTCATAAATCCAATTAAAAATGGAACGAGGAATAGAGAATATGTATTTGACCCTATTGAAACGATAGGCCACCATGAAATAAACTGCGTTACCGCATCACCCGGTACAAGAATAAAAATAGGAACGATCCATAAACGCTTTGATTCGTGTAAACCAATCTTTAATCCACGCTTCCCCTTCCTAATCTTCGGCGTCGAATATCCTACTGCGTTTTTAGAAATCAATAAGCCTTCTACAATAAGCATCACGCCTAGTAAAATAACAAGGGATACAATGGTACTCTCTTCACCTTCTCGAAGCTGTAAAAAGGAAACTGGTAGCTTAGAAGATAATAGAACACATACAATCGCAATGCTAAATGTATAAGCTGCCGATAAATATCGATACATAGCCGTTAATCCAAATAGTAACGTCCAAATTAAAATGGCCCATAAGCTTGCTTTAGAAACAACAAGTCCAAGCCCAATCGTAACAATAGACACTACTAATCCATATCCAATCCCTGCAAATAGAGAGGTTCGCAGTTCAAACCAAATATCATAAACTTTAAAAGAAAAATCTTTTCGTTCTCTTAACATACGTAAGTATCCAACGAAGATACTACTTATTACAAATATATAGACAGCAGGGTGTAAGAAAAAACGTCCAACTGCCCGCATTATTTCAAAAATCCACGCCTCCATGAACTCATTCACCACCATTTATATCATTCTTTCTTTTTATATTATCATAACTAAACAAACGTTTGTTTAACACAAAAAAATACAGGCAGCAAACTGCCTGTATTTCTTCTTATTTTGCCATTAATTTTAATGCTGACTGTAATTGTAGATCATTTTCTCCAGAACGGATTTTTTCGATAATTTTAGTTTGAATCGCTTCAGCTGTCTTTTTATCAAGCTGTCCTGTCGCTTCCATCTCATTTGCATTTTGGAATGCTTTCAGAGCCGATTCTGTCTCTTTACTAAAGTATCCATCTTCACGACCTGGTACATACCCTAAGCTCTTAAGCATTTCTTGAGCATGTTTTACTTGTACATCATTTGAATTGTATGAAAGTGTTTTTTCAATTTGAATTGGTGTCGCATGATAATAATTTGGTTGCTTCACTTCTACTGTTGGCGCGATTCCTTTTTTATGAATCCAGTTCCCATCCGGTGTTAACCATTTAAACATCGTTAATTTAATGTTGCTGCCGTCTTTAAATGGAACAGCTTGCTGGACAGTACCTTTACCAAATGTCTTTTCACCAATTAAATCGTATCCTTCTCCTTCTTTTAGCGCACCCGCTAAAATCTCTGAAGCAGAAGCACTTCCATTATCAATTAATACTGAAATTGGATATGGTTTTCTCTCTTTCAGTTCTGTAGAGAATTTCTTCTTCTCACCATTTCGCTGCTCTACTTGTAGCATCGGCTTTTTATTCGTCATAATTTCTCCTAGTATATCTTCTACACTATTTAAATAACCACCAGGATTACCACGCACGTCAATAACTAAGCCTTTTATATTTTTCTTCTCTAACTCTTTTAACTGATCCTTAAATTCTTTCGCTGTATTTTCAGCAAAAGAAGTGATTTGCATATAACCGATATCTTTTCCACTCTCTTGCTTCACAGAACTAAATACTGTAAAGATTGGAATCTTTTCACGCTTAATTTTAAATACGATCGGATCAGTTACTCCCGCACGTTTAATTTCAATTGCGACAGTCGTTCCCTTTTTACCACGAATTTTTAATACTGCTTCTTCACGTGATAAGTCTTTCACACTGTTTCCATCTACAGATAAAATTTGGTCATTCGGTTTAATTCCTATCTTTTCTGCTGGTGAACCTTTAATTGGCGATACGATAATAAGCTTACCGTCCGTCTTGTTCACCTCAGCCCCAATCCCCTCTAATTCGGGATCAAGCGATTCACTAAACTGTTTGGCTGTTTCTTTATCCATATACGTGGAATAAGGGTCCTTCAGCGTAGACAACATACCTTGTATTGCACCTTCAACTAACTTTTCATCTTTCACGTCTTCCACATAACGTGAATCAATTAGTGCATACGCCTCATTAATTTTTGCCAAATTCCCTTGCGCAGTGCTAGCATTCCCACTCGAAATTGTTTGCGTTACTTCTGATGGGTTAACCCCAAATACAGACATGCCTGCAAACATTCCGCCAGCACCAATTAAAAATGCAACAACCATTCCAATAATTGCAACTCTACGTTTCAATGCGGAATTCCCCTTTCCAAAACACACAGGTGGTGTAGCAAAAGGCATCACACAGTGTGTGATGCCTTTACCTATTTCTACTATATGATAAGCTTGTACGAATTATGTTTGCAACTTTTTATACTTTTAAGAAGCGACGAATTGACATTACACTTCCCCACATACCGATTAAAGCACCGATTAACACTAGTAAACCAGCTAATTGGAATACGAACGGACTGTATGGTAGAAGCTCGAAAATTGTTCCGCCAAGTTTTTCATTAAACACACCTTGCAACGAATTATACGTAATTAGAATTAGGCCAATTGGAATAATTGATCCTAATACTCCTAAGAATAATCCCTCTAGCAAGAATGGCCAACGAATAAACCAGTTTGTTGCACCAACAAGTTTCATAATTTCAATTTCTGTACTACGAGCATAAATTGTAATTTTAATTGTATTAGAGATTAAGAACATCGCTGTGAATAAAAGACCAGCAATTAACGCAATCCCAATGTTACGACCAGTTTTTACAGTATCAAATAATCGTTCAACTTGCCCTTTTCCGTACTGAACATTACTAACAAACTGCATTTTTTCAACCTTCTTCGCGATTGTCGCTGTATCGGTTGGTTCTTTTGCTTTTACAACGAATACGTTTTTAAGTGGGTTATCTTGTTCAAATAACTCAAACGTTTTTCCACTATCACCTAAGCTTTTAATTAAACGTTTTAACTCTTCTTCTTTAGAAGAATATTTAATAGAATCTACTTTTGCAATCTTACTCATATCTTCTTCTAATTTCTTTTGATCCGCTTCTTTTGCAGCTGGATCAATGTGTACACGAATCTCTACATCTTGCTCTACTTTAGTCGCAAAATGGTTCATATTCATAATCGCTGTTAAAAAGACACCTACAAGTAATAATGTAACTGTTACTGCACTAACAGAAGCAAATGTCATCCATCCGTTACGTGATAGATTCTTTACACCTTCTCGCAAATGTCGACTAAGGGTCTTAGCCTTCATATCCGTATCCTCCCTCAATCTCATCTCGAACAATTTTTCCGCCTTCAATCGCGATTACACGATGACGGATTGTATTTACGATATCTGCATTATGCGTCGCCATAACGATCGTTGTGCCACGCTCATTAATGCGAGTAAAAATATTCATAATATCAAGAGCTGTTTCAATATCTAAGTTACCTGTTGGCTCATCGGCAATTACAACCTTTGGTCTATTTACAATTGCTCTTGCAATAGCCACACGTTGTTGCTCCCCGCCCGAAAGCTCACTTGGAAGTGCGTCTGCACGATCTTCAAGGCCTACAAGACCTAACACTTCTGTTACACGCTCACGAATTGCATCTGGTTCTTCTTCAATTACTTCTAAAGCAAACGAAACATTCTCATATACCGTTAATTTAGGTAGCAATTTGAAATCTTGGAAAATTACGCCTAATTGGCGACGGAAATACGGAACGTCTCTTTCTGCCAATGTTTCGATAGTAAGTCCATTTACATTAATAGATCCTGTAGATGGTTTCTCTTCACGATACATCATTTTAATAAATGTAGATTTCCCGGCTCCACTCGGTCCAACTACGTATACGAATTCACCTTGTTTAATGTTAACTGTAAGACCAGCAATGGCTTTCATACCATTCGGGTACTCCTTATAAACATTCGTCATTTTTATCATTATTTATCACCCAATACTTAATGATTTTTTTCGAAATACTTTTCTGTACATCTGAAAATAAAAGACATCCTTCATTTTCATTTAGTCATCCTTGTTGAAGGTAGTTTACTTATGCTTTCTCATAAGCAATACCACTCTATGTAATATATTTCAGCAAAATTCTACAAACCCCATTGTAACATCAAACGGTTTCCAATTTGGATACATTTTTGTTACAGTTATGTTACATACCAGAAAAAAGGAAAACGAGCTGACTATATTATCAACTCGCCCATTTCACCTTTTTATTTATGTTCAGCTAACCATTCAGATACTTTTTTCGCATCTTCACCTTGAATAAGTCCTGGTGACATTGAACCACGGCCTTTTTTAATAATCTCTTCGATATCTGCAGCGTCGTACTTACCGCCTACTTTTCTTAAATCAGGTCCAGTTGCCCCTGATAAATCTGTTGCGTGACATCCCGCACAACTTCTTTGGAAAATTTGTTCTGCGCTGTCTTTGCTTGCAGACTGTTTCGAAGACTTACTCTCTTCTTTATTTCCGCATGCTCCTAAAGCAAAAACAACCGATGTCCCTAGCGCAATAGCCAACAATTTCTTTTTCACTTCTATCGCTCCCCATTGTTGATATTCTTTTTATTCCTAACACACTCATTTTCATTATAAGCATTATCTTTATATAGAAAAACTAAGGTGTATTTCATATTCCTCAAAAATACAGTGAGAACCTTGATAAAATAAAGCTTTCATAAGTTGTTTCAATTCTGTGAACAACTTAAAAAACTTCTATAAAGTATCCTTTTTAAAAGGAAAATTAGAAAAGTTCTATATAAATCTTTACCCTATTACCGCCTATTTTACTATTCTCTACTTTTTACAAAACAATATACAGCATTGTAATCTACATATAATCCCATCAAAAAGAGAAGTTGTCGTTTCCAACTTCTCTTCCTCTTTACTTCATCTATAAAAATAGAATCAAATTCTTTATATCCTCTATTGTCCTCAGCATGCGCCAACAATTTCGTTGGCTTTTTTTCGCTTATTAGATGCGAGAACGTAAGTAAGCATCAATAAATGGATCAATCTCTCCATCCATAACAGCTTGTACGTTACCAACCTCCGTATTTGTACGATGGTCTTTTACAAGAGAATACGGGTGGAATACGTAAGAACGGATTTGGCTACCCCATCCGATTTCTTTTTGCTCTCCGCGAATTTCATCTAATTCTGCTTGTTGCTCTTCTAGTTTCTTTTGATATAATTTCGCTTTTAACATTTTCATCGCATGCTCACGGTTTTTAATTTGAGAACGCTCCGACTGACATGTTACAACCGTATTTGTCGGTGTATGTGTAATACGAACTGCTGAATCTGTCGTATTTACGTGCTGCCCACCAGCTCCACTTGCTCGGTACGTATCAATTTTTAAGTCTTCTGTACGTACTTCGATTTCAACTTCATCATTGAACTCTGGTACAACTTCACAAGATACGAACGATGTATGACGGCGCCCTGAAGAATCGAATGGTGAAATACGTACAAGACGATGTACACCTTTCTCTGCTTTTAAGTAACCGTAAGCGTTATGACCTTTAATTAATAAAGTTACACTCTTAATACCAGCTTCATCACCTGGTAAATAATCAACCGTTTCTACTTTGAATCCGCGTTTTTCAGCCCAGCGTGTGTACATACGTAATAACATAGAACCCCAGTCTTGTGACTCAGTTCCACCTGCACCTGGATGTAATTCTAAAATCGCATTATTTTTATCATAAGGATCACTTAATAGTAACTGAAGCTCATACTCATTCATTTCTTGAATTAAGCCTTTTACTTCTGATTCTAATTCCTCATGTAAATCTTCATCATACTCTTCTTTTAAAAGCTCATGCGTGATTTCTAAATTTTCGAACGTCTCATCTAACTGACGGAACTTTCCAACCATATCTTTTAACGCATTCGCTTCATTAATTACAGCTTGTGCGCCTTGTTGGTCATCCCAAAATCCTGCGCCCATCATTTTCTCTTCTAATTCTGCAATTTGTTTCTCCTTAGTAGGGAGGTCAAAGAGACCCCCTAAAAGCCGCTAATCGCTTAGCCATTTTCTCTAATTCCTGTCTAATTTCTACTAATTCCATTTCCTTCACCTCTATGTAATTGCTGTTACTTTCGTATGAAAACAAGGGAAACTCTCTCCACTTATTACGGAGAGAGTTTAATCCTTCTTAATTATACATTTTTGATATAAAAGTTTGCAAAACAGCCAAAGCTACCGTCCTATATTACTGAACGATACCACAGCAGTTTTTATATTTTTTACCGCTACCACATTTACATAAATCGTTGCGGCCCACTTGGTCACCTTTTACAACTGGCTTTTTCTTTGCTTCTTCGCCATCGCTAGAAGGATGAACAGCTTCACCTTGAACAACTTCTTGACGTTCTAAGTTTTGTTCAATTTCAGCTTTCATAATGTAACGAGAAATTTCCTCTTCAATAGAAGCAACCATTGACTCGAACATCGCGAACCCTTCCATTTGGTACTCACGAAGTGGATCGATTTGACCGTAAGCACGTAAATGAATACCTTCACGAAGGTGATCCATCGCATCAATATGCTCTGTCCATTTCGTATCTACAACGCGGAATACAACAACTTTCTCAAACTCACGCATTTGCTCTTCTGGCATAAGCTTTTCTTTGTCATTGTAACGCTCTATTAATTTCGCCATAATCGGTTCGCTCATTTCCTCAGGAGCAAGGCGACGTAATTCTTCTTCTTTTACATCTCCGTCTTGAAGAAGGTTTGTATTTAAGTAGTCAACAAGACCTTTAATGTTCCAATCTTCTTCAATTTCCTCTTGTGTATGAAGCGCAACAGCACGTTCTACTGTAGATTTCATCATACCTTCAATAATGCCACGTAAGTTTTCCGATTCCATAACCTCTTGACGTTGCTTATAAATAACTTCACGTTGCTGACGAAGTACATCATCGTATTGTAATAACTGCTTACGTGCATCATAGTTATTTCCTTCAACACGTTTTTGTGCAGATTCTACCGCACGAGAAACCATTTTACTTTCAATCGGCTGTGAATCATCCATACCAAGGCGGTCCATCATTGCTTTCATATTATCTGAACCAAATCTGCGCATTAATTCATCTTCCATTGATAAGTAGAACTGCGTCACACCAGGGTCCCCTTGACGACCGGCACGACCACGTAACTGATTATCAATACGACGGCTTTCATGTCGTTCTGTACCGATAACTGCTAGACCGAAGATTTTTACATCATCTCCAAGCTTAATATCTGTACCACGACCAGCCATATTCGTTGCAATCGTTACAGCACCTTTCATACCTGCTTCCGCAATAATATCAGCTTCACGTGCATGGTTTTTCGCATTTAAGATGTTATGACGTACACCTTTACGCGTTAACATTTTTGAAATAAGCTCTGAAGTTTCAATTGCAACTGTACCTACAAGAACAGGTTGCCCTTGTTTATGACGATTTACAATATCCTCAACAACAGCATTGAATTTACCTTCCATTGATTTAAAGATTAAATCGGCACGATCATCACGAATAATCGGTTTGTTTGTCGGAATTACAATAACGTTCATATTGTAAATGTTACGGAATTCCTCTTCCTCTGTTTTCGCTGTACCAGTCATACCAGATAATTTTTCATACATACGGAAGTAGTTCTGGAATGTAATTGTTGCAAGCGTCATGCTTTCATTTTGAATTTCTACACCTTCTTTTGCTTCAATCGCTTGGTGTAATCCTTCGCTATAACGACGACCTTTCATAAGACGACCAGTGAATTGGTCTACAATTACGATTTCGCCTTCTTGTACAACATAATCTGTATCACGATGCATAACAACGTGTGCACGAAGCCCCTGATTAATATGGTGAAGAAGTGCTACATGTTTTAAATCGAATAAGTTTTCAATATGGAAAGCTTTCTCTGCTTTCGTAATACCATCTTCTGTTAGCATTACATTTTTCGTTTTCACATCAAATGAATAATCTTTTTCATTTTCTAACGTACGAACAAATGCATTTGCAAACATGTATAGCTCTGTTGATTTTTGAGCTTGTCCTGAAATAATAAGCGGCGTACGTGCTTCATCGACTAAAATAGAATCGACTTCATCGATAATAGCAAAGTGAAGTGGACGTTGAACGCACTGCTCTTTATATAAAACCATGTTATCACGTAAGTAATCGAATCCAAGCTCATTATTTGTGCTATACGTAATATCAGCAGCATAAGCCTCTTGTTTCTCTTCGCGTGACATACTATTTAAGTTAATTCCTACTGTTAAGCCTAGGAACTCATGAAGTTGTCCCATTTCATTCGCATCACGTTGTGCTAAGTATTCATTGACTGTAACAACGTGAACACCTTTTCCTGTTAAAGCATTTAAATATACAGGTAATGTAGACGTTAACGTTTTACCTTCACCCGTTTTCATCTCAGAAATATTCCCTTCATGTAAGGCAATACCACCCATTAACTGTACGCCATATGGACGCATTCCAAGAACACGAGTTGCCGCTTCGCGAACAACCGCGAAAGCTTCAGGTAGTAGATCATCTACTGTTTCACCTTTTGTTAGACGTTCTTTAAATTCAAGCGTCTTTCCTTTTAATTGTTCATCAGTTAGTGGCTTAATAGATGACTCTAATGCATCAATTTGCTCAACTGTTTTCTGCATACGTTTAATTTGGCGTTGGTTTACATCAAACACCTTTTTTAAAATACCGATCATAGGAAATACGCTCCTCTTTTTATTAAAATAAAACTTCCGATTGTTTTCTTTTTCTCTATTACAATCAGTCGTTATAACAATCAAATGTATGTTATGCCAATTTTTCTCCTAATTAAAAAAACTAAAATGTATATACCTAATGATAATTGTAACACTTGTCTTATAACTATGACAACAATCGGCCGAATGTCTCGTTCTAAATTAAGAAAAGTTTTTTAAAAATCTATTTTCAGCAAAAAAAGCGCAGCCATTTCGGCTGCGCTTTCGAATTATTATTTAGTTTCGATTAAACCGTATTTCCCATCTTTACGGCCATATACAACATTAGTTTCATTTGTATCAGCATTTGTGAAGACGAAGAAATTATGTCCTAGCATATCCATTTGTAGGATTGCCTCTTCAACGTCCATCGGTTTTAAGTCGAATCGTTTTGTACGTACAAGTTCTAATTCATCTTCTTCTACCTCATCCAAAACAGCTACTGCTTCTGGAAGGATAAAGTTCGTTTTCATAGAACCTTTCTCACGTAACTTACGATTTACTTTTGTTTTATGTTTACGAATTTGTCTCTCAATTTTATCAACTACTAAATCGATAGCAGCGTACATATCGCTATTAGTTTCTTCTGCACGAAGTAATAAATCAGTAAATGGGATTGTTACCTCGACACGTTGCTTGTCAGAGTATACTTTTAAATTAACTTTAATCTCTGGGAATGTATCAAAATAACGCTCTAACTTACTTAGTTTTTTCTCTACATATTCCTTTAATGCTGGAGTTACTTCAATATTTTCACCACGAATGTTGAATTTCATAGATGAATTCCTCCTTTCAAGCCTATGTACTATAATTTCGACATTGGCTTAAAAACTCCTTCTAACTTTTTTAAAAAAATTAGTGGAATTGCGATTTTTTTATCGTTTTTTGTTGAAATGAAAAGATGCATCGTTTCTATCTTTATTTTATCCTATTAACATCGTGAATAACGAATATTTCTGTGGACAATTCGTTACAGAAAAGAAACAACTTTTTGACAACTTACCCTATAACAAAAACCCCTTGCGAAAAACAAGAGGTTCTACTACATATATATAACGTTGCCACAAACGCAGCTTTCTCTTCCAAAAACAATATCCCCTACAGTTTCACAACATTAGCTGCTTGTGGTCCACGTGCTCCATCTACAATGTCAAACTCTACTTGTTGCCCTTCTTCTAATGACTTAAACCCATCTTGTTGAATAGCAGAAAAATGGACAAATACATCGTCACCATCTTCACGCTCAATAAACCCAAATCCCTTTTCTGCATTGAACCATTTCACTCTTCCTTGCATGTTCATTCCATTCCCTTCACTCTAAAAATCAGGGCATTCGCCCCATATTTTGACTATAACGAATGACAACATATGAAGTCAAAGAAGACTTATCGCCTTTTTATTATCCCTTTCGACACTGCCATATTAACTTCTACAAAGTGTCAAACTAGATACTTCCCTTGCCCCTCTCTCATATAACAAACTTCCGATTTGCCTAACTGTAATTCCTGTCGTATACACGTCATCAACGAGTAAAATATGTTGTCCAGAAAACATCTCTTCTCCCTGAAAATAAAAAGGATTGCTTCCTGACACCCTTTCTTTACGTGTCTTCTTACTTTGCTTTTCTGTTTCCCTTCTTCTTAATGATGGATAAGAAATTTTGACAGGCAAACAAGTTGCTAATAACTCAGCTTGATTAAAACCACGTTCAACTTCCCTTTCCTTACTAAGCGGAACAGCTATAACGGTTGAAACATTGGCAAAATAATTTTGAAATAAATTTCGAAACGGGCGATAAAAAATGCGAACTAACTCTGCATCCCCCCGAAACTTAAACTGCGCTACTATTTCTTTCATCCCATCATCATACATGTATAACGAACGGTTTTTAAAAGAACGATACTTCTCCTCTTTCATCCACCTTATACAATCTATACAAATACCGTCTTCTTGAAATGAGGTAGAAACAAATTCTAAAGGTCGCCCACATTCCATGCAAATTTCTCCTATAATATAGGAAAGTTTCTGTTCACATCTATCACATATATATTTTCTATGACACTTTACAAAAAAATTGTACCAACTAACCTTTTCTACAAAACACTCATCACAAAGTAAACAATGCATTAATCAATCAATCCTTGTTCTTCCGCATTTTTATTCATACCTTGAATATGTTTTTTCGCGCGCACCATCGCTTCTGTCTTACCATAGTGAAAATAAATAACCTCTCCATACGGCGCTTCAGAGCTCCGCCCTGCTCGACCCGCAATTTGTACGAGTGCACTTTCTGAGAATATTTCTTCTTCCGCCCCTAAAACTGCGACTTGCAAATTTTTCACCGTTACGCCTCGCTCTAAAATTGTCGTTGTAACTAATAATGGGATTTCTCCGTTTCTGAAAGCCGCTATTTTTTCTTTTCTCCCCGGATCTTCTGCATGTACACCTTCAATTCGATTGTTTAATGGTTTTAACAACAAGCTTATTTCTTCTATATATCGCACATGGGGGACGAATAAAAAAATAGGGAATTTTTTATTTAAGTATGTTTGTAACCACTGTAGTAAAACTCGAGGAATTCTTTTATGAATGAGGTTTTTTTTCCAATTCCCGCACCAACAAAATAAAGGAACTGGCAAGGGATGACGGTGATATCGTCCAGAAACAATAACACCTTTTTGTTTACCTTTTCTAAGTTTTCGCTTCCACGTTTCATCTGGAGTCGCAGTTAAATAAATACGCGCCGCTCTTTCTTTCATCGCTTGTTTTACCGCGTACTGTAACATTTGATCTACACAATATGGAAAAGCATCTATTTCATCTACAACCATGACATGGAATGCCCTATAATAACGTAATAACTGATGCGTAGTCGCAACCACTAGTACTGCATCTTTTTCTTTATCCACACTCCCTCCATATAAAGCCGCTACCTTTATATATGGAAATACTTCTTGCAATCTCGGTGCTAATTCTAGAACAACATCCGTTCTCGGCGTTGCGATACAAACTCTTTCCCCTTTTTGAAGCGCTTCGTTAATTCCGTAAAACAACATCTCTGTTTTCCCAGCCCCGCATACAGCCCAAATAAAAAAGGATTCTTTTTGCTTAATGGCCTCTATAACTCCTTGCGCCGCAAAATCTTGTCCAGCAGACAACGTCCCGTTCCACTGTAACAAGTTTAAATTCTTTTCTCTCTTTCTTTCACCAATCCCGCGAACAAGTACAGCACATTCACTTACCCTCCCCATCGTTATACACTTTCGGCAATATGTGCACACTTTACTACACGTTTTACATAAAAACGACGCAAATAGTCGCTGCTCTATATTTCCACAGCGCTGACATACATATTTAGAAGCCTTCTTTTTTACACCTTGTACACACACGACCTCTCCCTTCTTTTTCAAATCATTTAATTCCCTCTGTAAATCTGAAGAAAGTTCGTCTAATAGCAACTGTTTCCCCGCTAGCATCAACAATCACCTCCAGCACTACTATAAACCTTTCTCATCATCTCGTAAAAACTCAAAAAAGCCGATAACCTACTTATAGAATAGTAAGCTATCGACTTTATACACATGTTTTATTCTTTTATAAATCCTAGAATCGACCGTATCCTAAGAAATGTTTTTTGTTATACGAACTGTTAATATCACCGTACGCAATTCCTTTATCACTAGCATGGATCATTTGGCCATTACCAACGTAAATACCGATGTGAGATGGGCCTGCTTTGTAAGTACCTTGGAAGAATACTAAGTCTCCTGGTTGTGGGCTACTTACTTTAGAAACTGAGTTCCAGTAACCATTAACGTCTTGACGACCTACACCAAAAATGTAAGAAATGAATCCACTACAGTCAAAACCACCGTTTGATGGAGATGCACTACCCCAAACATATGGTAAACCTAAGTAGCTTTGCGCTTTACCAATTACGCCACCCACATTTGAAGCTGGCTTTTTCTCTTCTTGTTTAGGTGCTTCTTTCTTAGGCTCTTCTTTTTTTGGTTCCTCTTTTTTAGGCTCTTCTTTTTTAGCTTGTCCACCATTGTTTGCTGGTGCAGCTTGCTCTGCAGGTGCTTGTGCTGGCTGAGCTTGCGCAGCTTTAGCAGCTTGCTCTGCTTGCTCTGCTTGCTCTGCTTGCTCTGCTTGTTTTTGAGCAGCAGCTTCTTGTGCAGCTTTTGCTTGTGCTTCTTCTTCTGCAATGCGTTGTAATTGTAATGCTTGTTTCTCAAGCTCTTTCAATTGACCTTCCGTACTTGTCATTGAAGTTACAACTGTATCCATTTTACTGCTTAAATCGTTTACCGCTGTTGCTTTTTTCTCTTTTTCAGCGTCAAGTTCTTTCTTAGCAGTTTCAATTTGAGCTTGTGCTTCTTTTAATTCTTTTTGCTTCTCTTTTACAGTTGCAACATCTTTTTTCACACTAGCTTGATCTTCTTGTTGTGTTTTCATGATATCTTCATCAGACTCAAGAATTTTAGAAACAGAAGTTAAACGATCAACTAAATCTGCAACGTTTTTAGAGTTTACAAGAACTTCTGTTACAACGTTCGTATTTGGTTGTTCTTGAAGTGCAACTAAACGCTTTCTTAATAGCTCTTCACGTTTTGCAATCTTTGTTTGTAATTCTGCAATATCTTTATTTTTCTTTTCAATTAATTGCTCAGTATCAGAAACTTTTTTCGTTGTTTCATCAAGCTTTGCAGCATTCTCTTGAACAGATTTATCTAAACCTTGAATTGTTTTGTTTAAGTCATTCATTTGTTTTTGTAATTCATCACGTTCTTGTTGTTGTTTATGTAAAGTTTCATTTTGTGTATTAATTTGTGATTTCACGTCAGAAATTTTATCTTCTGCAAATACATTTGGTGTTAGCCCTGAAAACATTAACCCTGCAACTAATGCGCAAGATGTCATTTTTAGCTTTTTCATTTTATTTTTTACACCGCTTTCTTTTTTCTTTTTCCGTATATAACCTATAAAATTTATACCATAATTCGGGATTTTTTTTGCTAATGTTACGTTTTTGTAAAACAAATGTAATATTATATGTAACTATAGTGCAAAATTCGTATATTTTTGTATGTGTGTGTAGAAATTTATATACTTTCCTTACTTCTATAAACAAAGAAAAAACGTAAGGAATCCCTTACGTTTTATTAAATATACGAATACAAATGAAATGCTACTTCATCCATTTCTCAGCCCAATTTTGGACCTCATCCATAACACTTTCTAACGCTTTTCCCTTGTCAGTTAAGCCATACTCGATTCGAACTGGTACTTCTGGATAGACATTACGAACTACAATGCCCTCGCTTTCCAATTCCTTCAAACGCTCTGACAACATACGATCGCTCATATTTGGGATAATATCTGCGATTTCTCTAAAACGTTTCGACTCTTCAAGCAAAGATTTAATAATTAAGCCAGTCCACTTCTTACTAAGCAGAGTAAAAGCTGACTCAAACTTTGGACATAAACAAGAATTATGCTCCATATGTTTCACCTCTCTTCTATTATAATATAGTTTCTTGTAAAAAGTAAGTTATAAAACTTTCCTCATTATTTTATTTTACGTACATTTTACCATTTCCAAATATTAACTTGTCAACTAAACGTAACATACCCGTAAAAAAACCCTCTTAAAAAGAGAGCTTTTTATATCTTTATTACTTCGTATACCATCCAAGACCTAATGCACCTTCACCTAAGTGCGTACCAATTACAGCTCCAAAATAACCTGTACGAATTGTGACGTGAGGATATTTTGCTTCTAATTCTTTCTTCCATTCATTCGCTTCTTCTTCACGTTGCGCATGAATGATAACTGCTTCCATAGGTACACCTTTACTTGCTTGCTCATCAAAAATTTCAATGATACGTTTTAATGCTTTTTTACGTGTACGAATCTTTTCAAACGGAATAATGATTTTATCTCTAAAATATAAAACTGGCTTCACTTGTAACAGACTGCCGATGAAAGCTTGCGCGCTATTCAATCGACCACCACGCTGTAAATGATGTAAATCATCAACTACAAAATAGGCGTCCATCGTTTTCTTCATTTCATCAAAACGAGCGATAATCTCTTTTGGGTTCTTTCCTTCACTTGCTAACTTTGCACCTTCACGCACATAAAATCCTTGTACTTCACAACTAATTTCAGAGTCATACGTGTATACATCAATACCCTCTACCATCTGTCCAGCTGTCGTTGATGTTTGATATGTACCACTAATTCCACTTGATAGGTGAATACTAATAACTGCATCATAATCTTTAGCTAGTTCTTCATATAGCTCAACAAACTTTCCGATTGCTGGTTGAGAAGTTTTTGGAAGTTCCTCTTGTTCACGTACTTTCACATAAAAATCATCTGCTGAAATTTCAGCTTCTTCTTGATAAGATTCTGTTCCAAACACAACGTTTAATGGAATCATATATATATTGAGTTCATCACGAATTTGCTTCGGTATATATGCCGTACTATCAGTAACAATAGCTATTTTCATTTTCGTACCTGCCTTATAAAAAGTTTTATTTCCTAATTTTACACGAAAACTACAAATGGTGCATCCATACATGAAAATGCCGGTTGAAATTATACCTACCATCTCGACAAATTACAACAAAAAGATAAAATACTCACCAAAAACTTCAGCATATTTAGAAAAAATGTTTGAATATAAAAAGGCTCGCTTTTAAAATGGAAAGTACTAGTCATTTTGATAGATAGGGGCGTACACAAGTGCTATTACAATATTTTACAATCAAAGACTACGGCGAACACGAAATCGTCATTCAAAAATCAAGATTTATTTGTTATATTAGCCGAGCAATGACTGAGGAAGAGGCTCAAGCATTTATACAAAAAATAAAAAAACAACATTGGAATGCAACACATAATTGTTCCGCTTATTTAATTGGCGAACAAGACCATATTCAAAAAGCAAATGATGACGGCGAGCCTAGCGGTACAGCTGGCGTACCAATGCTAGAGGTACTTAAAAAACGTGGACTAAAAGATACCGTTGTTGTCGTAACACGCTATTTTGGTGGTATTAAACTTGGCGCAGGTGGATTAATTCGTGCATATGGAAAATGTACAAGTGAAGGCATTAATCATGTCGGTGTTGTCCAGCGAAAACTAATGCGTGTGATGCAAACCGAGATTGATTACACATTACTTGGCAAAGTGGAAAATGAATTACGCAATTCAAAATATGCCATTAAAGATATACATTATCTAGAAAATGTCACATTTGATACGTATGTAGAAGAAGACGGCAAACAAGCATTTACAGATTGGATGATTGAATTAACAAACGGGAAATGTACAATTACAGAAGGAGATATGCTGTACTTAGAACAAGATGTTATCTAAGCATAACCCATTTATCACCTTCAAAGATTAATGTAGTGAATTACTTCCCTACAAATGAACTAACGAACTAAGGAGATTATATATGGAAGAACGTTATTATCATCTCCAAAATAGCAGAATAAAAAAGAAGCGAAGAAGGAAACTTTTCTTCTTCCTTATTTTCGCATTTTTATTTGGCAGTATAGGAGTTTATGTGTTAAATTCTTACTCTTCTCTTATGGGGATGTATAGTGGTTTTACTCGTGAAAAATCGGATTTAAGAAATAAAGATGTAGAAATTACAAAGGAACCTTTTACAATTCTCATTATGGGTATAGAAGATTATGCGACAGACGGTCAAAATGGTCGTACAGACTCATTAATGTTTGCAACAGTCAATCCAAAAACACAAAAGATTTCACTTATGAGTATTCCTCGTGATTCTCGAGTTAAAATTGTTGGCAAAAATAAAGAAGACAAAATTAACGCTGCCCATGCTTACGGCGGAGAAGAAATGGCAATCAAAACTGTCGAAGGCTTTCTAAAAGTTCCTGTAGACCATTATCTTAAAATTGATTTCCAAGGCTTTAAAGGTATCGTTGATGCTGTTGGCGGCGTTACCGTTGACGTACCCTTCGATTTCTGGGAGCGATCTGACGTCGATTACTACAAAAAAATCCAATTTAAGCAAGGACAGCAAAACTTAAACGGTGAAGAAGCACTTGCTTATGTACGTATGCGAAAGCAAGATCCAAATGGCGATTATGGTCGAGCTGCTAGACAAAGACAATTACTAGCCGCTGTTGCTCATAAACTAAACTCCACTTCTACTGTATTTAAAATTAAAGATTTAACAGCTGTCGTTGGAAAATATATAAAAACCGACATTCCTATTTCAGACGGACTTGCTCTTTACAATAAACTTTCTGGATTTGATCCTTCTACAATGCAAACGTTAAAGCTTGAAGGTGAAGATAAAAAGATAGGCGGTATTTATTACTTCCTTCCAGATCCAATCAGTATAGAAATGGTGCGTAACGAAATTGAAAAAGAATTAGGAGAAAAAGCAAAAAATCCAACTACAAAAAACAACTCAAATCCTGATTCAAATTCAAGTTCTAATTCTAACGAACAAACAAAAAAAGAAACAAACCAAAATAAAACACCAACTGATCCGCCACCTTCTACAAATGCTCATGCGGAGTGGATTATGCGCAATCAGCCGTAGCAAAAAGGCCCAATCTATCCGATTGGGCCTTTTTTATTTACTTATTAAAGTGTTGTAAAATTGCTTCTACAATACGCTCTGATGCACGACCATCACCGTAAGGGTTAGATGCTTTCGCCATCTTATCATGAGCTTCTTTATCTGATAACAATTCATCAGCAAGACTAAAGATTGTCTCTTCGTCTGTTCCTGCTAATTTCAGCGTACCTGCTTCAATACCTTCAGGGCGCTCTGTTGTATCACGAAGAACAAGAACTGGTACACCAAGTGATGGAGCTTCTTCTTGTACACCACCAGAATCCGTTAACATTAAGTATGAACGAGCTGCAACATTGTGGAAATCAATTACATCTAGCGGCTCAATTAAATGAATACGGTTATGTTCACCTAAAATTTCATTTGCTATTTCACGAACGACAGGGTTCATATGAACAGGGTATACAACTTGTACATCTTCATGCTTATCAACAAGACGCTTAATTGCACGGAACATGTTACGCATCGGTTCACCTAAGTTTTCACGACGATGAGCTGTCATAAGTACAAGACGATCATTTCCAAGTTTCTCTAGTACAGGATGACTATATGTTTCTTTTACAGTCGTTTGCAGCGCATCAATCGCTGTATTTCCTGTGATGAAAATACGTGATTCATCTTTATTTTCCTTCTGTAAGTTCGTTGCTGATTTTGCTGTCGGTGAGAAATGAAGATCCGCCATTACACCTGTTAATTGACGATTCATCTCTTCTGGGTATGGAGAATACTTATCCCACGTACGAAGGCCCGCCTCAACATGACCTACTGGAATTTGATTATAAAAAGCAGCTAAGCTTGCAATAAATGTTGTTGTTGTATCACCATGTACAAGTACAATATCCGGCTTCGCTTCTTTCATTACTTTATCCAAACCTTCTAAGCCACGCGTTGTAACATCAATTAAAGTTTGGCGATCTTTCATGATATTTAAATCGAAATCTGGCGTAATTCCAAAGATACTTAATACTTGGTCTAACATTTGGCGATGTTGTGCTGTTACAGTCACAATCGATTCAATTTTTTCTGGGTGTTTTTGCAACTCTAATACAAGAGGTGCCATTTTAATTGCTTCTGGACGTGTCCCGAAAATTGTCATTACTTTTAAACGTTCAGTCATGTGATTGCCTCTTTTCTTTCACTAATTACAGCTTCTATTATGACATATAAAAATAGGCATGAGTATATCCCTTTTTAACGTATAACAGAAACTTTTCTATTACAAATACTTTTTCTTCCCACCGAGTAATAATCTATCTTTTGTTTCTTAACATCTTCATCAGTATAACAATTTCTCCCATCAAATAAAATAGGCTCCCTCATAAGTTGTACGTACTTTTCTAACGGATAAGTTTGAATATCTTCCCATTCTGTTACGATAAAAACCGCACTCGCATCTCTAATCGATTCATCTATACAATTGCTATATTGTATAGCATCTCCAAATATATTTTTCACATATTGAATTGCTTTTGGGTCGTAAAGAACAATATCTGCACCTATATTAATTAATGCTTCTATTATAATAAGAGATGGCGCCTCTCTAATATCATCCGTATTTGGTTTAAAGGATGCGCCAAGAACTGCAATCCGCTTTTTATTCATGTTCATGACTTTTTTCGCTTTTTCAATCAATAGCAGTTGTTGCTTATTATTTACTTCAATAACCGCTTTTAACAAACGAAAATCATGAGCAACATTTCCCGCAATTTGCACCAGCGCTTTCGTATCTTTCGGAAAACACGACCCTCCGTATCCAATGCCCGCATTTAAAAAAGACGCACCAATTCTCTTATCCATTCCCATCCCTTTAGCAACATCCAGTACATTTGCGCCTACCTTCTCACATATATTTGAAATTTCATTAATGAAACTAATCTTTGTAGCTAAAAAGGCATTCGACGCGTATTTAATCATCTCTGCACTTTTAATATCTGTAACATACGTTTCTAAGCGTAATTCGCTATACAAACTCTCTACTCTTCTTGCTACTTCCTCACTATCTGCTCCAATTACAATACGATCTCCATGAAAGAAATCATAAATACCTGAACCTTCACGCAAAAACTCTGGATTCGATACGATATGTAATGTATATCTCCCCTTTAACTCCTCCTCAATCCATCCTTTCATTACATCATTTGTACCTACTGGAACTGTACTTTTCGTAACAACAATAATATCGTTCGTCGCATATACTCCAATATCATTACAAGCACTCTGAATATACGTTAAATCCGCCGTCCCATCTAATAAAGGTGGTGTTCCAACTGCAATAAATATAAACTCTACATCCTCAAACGCCTCTTCTTTATTTGATGTGAAAGTTAAAGCATTATTCTCATATGCATGATTTATTAATTCATGTAATCTAACCTCATAAATAGGTAAATCCCCTTGTTTTATCCGTTCAATTTTCTCATCATCTATATCAAAACATGTAACTGAATGCCCCAACTTTGCCAATCCTACTCCTGTAATCAATCCAACATATCCAGTACCTACTATCGTAATTTTCATTTCCTTTTCGCACAGGAATATACAATAGAAAAGATATGAAATATAGAATTCTCCCTGTGCTTCCCCCTCTCACATTAAAAATGAGAAAACTCTTTTCCTTTTTCATTATATGAATTACTTCCCTCATTCTTTTTAAAGTTTTTGTAAAATTAAATGCACTATAATATAAAGTGCAACTTAATCATTGGGAAACCAGCTACCAGCTCACTCCAGATAAATTCCCACATTTTAACACGAGACTTACTCATTTCTACGTGTAACACTTATAATACTGAAATAAAAGTATTCACTATTGAAGAAAAAGAGGAAATGTCATATTCCAAAGTCTAGTACGATTAACCTTCTCATATGATTCAACATTCTATATACAATTGTCATATATTTTATCCGCTTCCATTAAGCGTAAAAAGAAAAAAAGATTGAATTCTAATCTTTTTGTGATACCATATGTTATGAGCCTGTAAATAAACATCATAATTTTCAGATAAATATATTTTCAAAAAAAAATTACGTTAGACTATAAAGGGTGGGGTATTAATGGACTCACAAGTGATTTATGCCATTTTGGCATCTTTCATCACTGTACTCGTCGTTACTCCTTTAGTTATTAAATTAGCTTTTAAAATAGGAGCGACAGATAAGCCAAACGCACGTAAAGTGCACCAAAAGATTATGCCTCGTCTTGGCGGGTTAGCAATCTTTATCGGTGTAGCTGTAGGATTTGTTGTTGGCGGCTTATATGAGCAAAGAATGTTATCGATAACGCTAGGTGCGATTATCATTGTAATCATCGGAATTTTAGATGATATGTACGAGTTATCTGCGAGAGTAAAATTCGGTGGACAACTGTTAGTTGCCATTATGATTGTAAAAAGTGGATTATTAGTGCAAGTATTATATATCCCATTCCTTGGGGATACTGAACTTGGATGGCTTGCTTATCCAATTACAGTATTTTGGCTTGTAGGTATTACGAATGCAATCAACTTAATTGACGGCTTAGATGGATTATCTGCGGGGATTTCATCTATCGTACTTGCAACGCTAGCATATATGGCCTTCACTAGTCCATGGGGTACTGGAACAGCTATTATATTGCCACTTGCATTAATTATATTAGCAAGTACAATTGGATTTTTATTCTACAACTTCCATCCAGCAAAAATTTTCATGGGAGATACAGGAGCACTATTTTTAGGATACTGTATTTCTGTTATATCGTTACTTGGATTATACAAAAGTGTAACGTTATTCAGTTTTATCGTTCCAATTATCATTTTAGGTGTACCTATATTTGATACGATATTTGCAATCATCCGTCGTATCGTAAATAAAAAACCTATTTCAGCACCAGATAAATCGCATTTACATCACCGCTTACTTGCAATGGGATTCTCTCATCGCAAAACGGTACTAATTATATACGCATTCGGTATTTTCTTTAGTGTAAATGCCATTATTTTCACTAGTGCAACATTATGGTTATCCATTATTCTTCTTTTCGCTTTGATTTTCTTCACAGAAATCATTGCTGAAATAATCGGGCTTGTACATGAACGCTACAAACCAATTATTTCCTTTTATAAAAAAGTGAAAAAACGCGAAGACTAATTGTAGTATAGCCTTTACCATTATGAAATATTCAAATAGCATCCTCTTTCTTATAAGAGGATGCTATTTTTTATTCCTTATTTTATATTTCCAAAATATAGATTGTTTGAGAGTTCCTCTATTGGAGAAAGATATACATAATAAGAAACGTATCAAGTTTTCTTTTTACATCTTGATTGTCAAACTGAGGGTGAATGTTATGATCAAGCGAGTATTGCAATGTATTATTTTATTTTTGACCATTACTATGTACGCATCATCTAATACTGAAGCAACAACTGTTATTCCTGCTGAATATCATCCAAATACTGAAACGACCTCTCCTACACAAAAAATTGCGTACTTAACATTTGATGACGGGCCAAACAAATATACTACACAAATTTTAAACATCTTAAAAGAAAAGAACGGAAAAGCAACTTTCTTTGTTATTGGCGGAAAAGTGCCACATTACACAAAAACGATGCAAAGATTAATTAAAGAAGGACATTATATCGGTCTCCACAGCATGTCACATGATGTAAAACGCCTTTACACTGGTGACCCTTCCACTTTAATTGCAGAAATGGAGCAAACACAAAGCATTGTCCAGCAAGTTACGAAATTAAATACACATCTCGTTCGCGTTCCATATGGTAGTATGCCTTACTTAAAAAAGAATTACCGTGACGCACTTGTATCGGCCCAGTATAAAATGTGGGATTGGACAATCGATACATACGACTGGAAAAGCTATGACAATCCTTCTGCCATACTCGAAAGAGTACGTAATCAAAGTGATGAACAAGTAGAAGTCATTTTAATGCATGATTCGAGTGTAACCGTACAAATACTTCCAAAAGTAATTGATTATTTACAGTCACAAGGATACAAACTTCTTCCCTATAATCCTTCTTCTCATCTCAAGGTAAATTTTTGGAAAGACACAAGATTGTAACAGCTTTAGTGCCTATGTGCTAAAGCTGTTTTATTTTTCTCTTCCCACCCTTCCCGTTTTTGTGTAAAATTTTAAATAGTGATGAAGTTTCGAGGTGAATAGAAATGAAACGAATAGATCTCATTTTTAACGCAATACAAAAAGGCAATTATACAGAAGGTGTAACCGCATCAGAACTCGCTACCTTTCTGCAACTAGATCGCGCCAATGTAAGTAGCGACTTAAACAAACTTGTAAAAGATAAACGTTTATTAAAAACAAATACGCGTCCCGTTCGTTTTTATATAGAAACGAACGCTTTGTTGGAAACGCATTCAAAAGAAGTGACTTCATTAGATACCTTTGCAATTGAAAATACAAGCCTTAAAATCGCAATTGAAAAAGCGAAAGCTTCTATGCTCTATCCTCCAAACGGTATGCATACTTTACTGCTCGGAGAAACAGGAGTCGGAAAGTCTATGTTTGCTTCTTTAATGCACGAATATGCAATTGAAGTTGAACAACTTCCTAAAAATGCACCATTTATCGTCTTTAACTGCGCTGATTATGCAAATAATCCACAGCTACTACTTGGACAGTTATTTGGAATTAAAAAAGGAGCTTACACAGGTGCAAGTGATCAAAAAGGGTTAATTGAAAAAGCTCATGAAGGGATTCTCTTCTTAGATGAAGTACATCGCCTGCCTCCAGAAGGCCAAGAAATGCTTTTCACCTTTATTGACCGCGGAGTATATCGCCGCCTTGGAGAAACAGAAAACGAGCGTAAAGCACAAGTATTAATCATTACTGCAACAACAGAAGAACCAAATTCATTTTTATTAAAAACATTTACAAGACGTATACCGATGACTATCACGCTGCCACCACTTCGTGAGCGTACACATAAAGAGCGCTTTGCTTTACTACAACTATTTTTTACAAATGAAGCAATTCGTCTGCGAAAAGAAATTCACGTTAGTCCGAATGCAATGCGTGCTTTCGTCTTTTACAATTGTCCCAATAACATCGGTCAATTAAAAACGGATGTACAGATCGCCTGTGCGAAAGCCTATTCTGAATTCGTAACAAAGAAACGTGATTCTGTCTATGTTTCAAGTACAGACTTACCTTGGTATATGAAAGAGGGGCTGTTCATCGAAAGAAAGAGCCGTCACTTATACCAAATACCAAATGAAACATTTGTATTTACAAGTGATGAAGGTTGGAGTAATCATAAAACAGAAGATGAAAAACGCTCTTCTATTTACGATTATATTGATTATAAATACGAAGAACTTCAAGCACGCGGTATTGAAGAGGAAGAATTAGAATTACTAATAGAAAATGATGTTCAAAGCTTTTTCGTACAATATTTTAACCAAATATCAAAAAAAACAAGCCATGAAAATGTTTTTAAAATTGTGGATCGTAATATCGTTTCCGTATGTGAAAAAATAGCGGAACTTGCGGAAAAGCATTTATCTAAGACGTTTGATGAAAAAGTATTTCTCGCTTTAAGTTTACATGTACAGACAACTCTACAACGTTTACAAAGCGGCAAACAAATACATCACCCACAATTAAATCAAATTCGTACGAAATATAAAAAAGCCTTTTCCGTAGCTATGCAAGGCATTCAACTACTGGAAGAAGAGTTACAAATAACAATGCCTATTGATGAAGCTGGCTTTTTAACAATGTTCTTCGTTGTTGATCCAATTCCTGCCTCACAAACAGAAGTAAAAGTATTAATATTAGCACACGGTAATGGCATAGCAACTGAAATGGCAAACGTTGCAAACGAACTTCTCGGCATTGAGGAAGTAACCGGTATTGATATGCCGTTACATGAATCACCGAAAGATTTCTTGGAACGTGTGAAAGTATATATGAAAACACTACAAAATGTAAATGGGCTTCTCTTACTTGTCGATATGGGGTCACTTGCTTATATCGGTGACATATTAGAAACGGAGTTTAAAATCCCTGTACGTGTTCTCTCGATGACGAGCACACCACATGCACTGGAAGCAGCTCGAAAAGCTCAGCTCGGTTATTCATTAGATGCGCTATATGAAACAGTAAAAAATTTAACACCGTTTTACTTAAACGTACAAGAAGAAAAGAAAAAACCTCTCTCTCCAATGAAATCTGTTATTTTAACAGCTTGTTTAACTGGTGAAGGAAGTGCTTTAGCTATTCAAAAAATGTTAGAGAATTATTTACGATTTGATAAAGACTTAATTGAAATTATTCCGATTAGTATCGTCCATGAAAAAGATTTAACGAAAATGATCGAGAACATAAAAAAAGAGCGTAACATCATTTGTATTGTCACGAATTTCGATGTGCAAGTGCCATGCTTAACATATCATTTCCAAGACATCGTAAACTACACAGCAATTCAGCCCATTCAAGAATTAATTACGTATGAAGAAACATATGCAAAAATGGCGGATATTCTTGAACAACAAATGCAGCGTAACGATGGAGCATTACTTATCAAAACAATTCGTTACGCATTAAATACAATTCAAGAATTAATTTCCTTACAGCTAACTCCTGATAGCTTAATGGGTGTTATTCTGCATATGAGCTGTATGGTTGACCGTCTTCAAAAAGGAGAAAACCTTCTTCCTCACCCTGATAAAGAGAAAAGAAGACAAGATGAATACTGGATGTATATGAAAGTAAAAAAAGCATTGCAACCAATTGAAAATACATTTGAAATACAAATACCTGATGACGAAGTGTTTTACGTTATGGACTTCTTTATTAAAAATCAACCTTTTAAAAATTAATTGAGGCCGTTTTTAAAAATATCGACCGTAACATGAGTTATATCAGCGATTATTAAAATATATCGGCGCAACTCAGATTATATCAGCGATTCTCACAATATATCGGCGTAACTCAGATTATATCAACGGTTTTCACAATATATCGTTTTACCGACAATAATCGCTAAAACTAGCACCTTATATAATGAGAAAAGGCTGTTCCAACATATGGACAGCCTTTTCCTCTACTTCTTTACTTTTCTAACTCGCCCTCTTATTTCTCCCCTTTTTTGTGATTTCGTATGGACATTAACATATACATTTGCTTGAATAATTTCTTGAAGTAAATGTACAAATGATTTCCCTTGTAAAGGTCCCTCAAAATCCTCTACATTCACTACACCAGTAATACTTCCCTCGTTCAAGCTAATCCCTTGCTCCAGTGGACCATACAAATAGAAAACAACAGGACCAATTTGAGTAGACTTCCCTAAATGAATTTGACACGATGTAACCTTTTCTATATTTTTTAGTATTACTCTGTAATGCAATTTCGTTAAATCATCACTAAAAATAAACTCTGCTACCCCAAAAGCTTCTGTATTTACAGGAGGCACTTCCCTCTTACCTGTTAACCTGGCAAAGAAATGTGTTGTCATAAGGCATTCTCCTTATATAAATTTCCCAGCACTACTTCTACTACTTTATGGTTTAGACATAATCATTTATGACTTTTTCAATTTTAATTACAAAGAAAAGATTCACAAAATCTTTACATTAAAATCGTTCCTATAGATTGAACGTCTCTTGTATAATGCACATAGAAAAACATTATAGGAGGTTATTTTGAAAAAAAACAAACACACCTTTCACACATTATTAGAGATTTTTCTCGTCTCATTTAAATTAGGACTTACTTCATTCGGCGGTCCTGTCGCTCATCTCGGCTATTTCCACCACGAATACGTGCAAAAAAGAAAATGGATGAATGAACGAAGCTATGGAGATTTAGTAGCATTATGTCAATTCCTTCCTGGTCCTGCCAGCAGTCAAGTCGGTATGGGCGTTGGATTATTAAGGGGCGGGCTTTTAGGAGCTATTATTTCATGGATTGGATTCACTTTACCGTCTGTACTTATTTTGGTTTTCTTCGCCTCATTCCTTAATCAGTTCGATCTTGGAAGTGCTGGCTGGATTCATGGACTAAAACTTGTAGCAGTCGCTATTGTCGCTCATGCCATATGGGGAATGGCGCAAAAGTTAACTCCAGATCGCAACCGTGCAACAATTGCGATCGTAACTGCCGCAATCGCCTTATTATGGCCAAGTAGTTGGACACAAGTCATCCTCATTATAATATGTGGCTTTATCGGCTGGTTTTTATATCGCAACCAACCAATTAGCCAATCTCAAAATATAAAAGTACCTATTTCAAAAAAAATAGCAGTTTCTTGTCTCGTCTTATTCTTTGGACTATTACTACTGCTACCAATATTAAGACCGTTCTCTTATTACATCGCTTTATTTGACAGTTTCTATCGCTCTGGCGCACTTGTATTTGGAGGAGGACACGTCGTGCTGCCCCTTCTTGAAGGTGAGTTCGTACAAAACGGAATGATGACGAAAGAACAGTTCCTAGCTGGATACGGATTAACACAAGCAGTACCAGGACCACTATTTACATTCGCCTCTTATATAGGAGCAGTGTTAAACGGGACGCTTGGGGCAATACTCGCAACAATTGCGATTTTCCTCCCTGCTTTCTTACTCGTTATTGGTGTTTTACCATTTTGGAACAGTGTAAGAAAAATATCTTTCATACAAGGCGCACTACTTGGAGTCAATGCCGCTGTTGTCGGTATTTTAATTGCCGCTTTTTATGACCCTATTTGGACAAGCACAATTATGAACGCTGGAGATTTTGTTTTTGCGTCTCTTCTATTTTGCTTGCTCGCTTTTTGGAAAACACCACCTTGGGTTATCGTTATACTTGGAGCCTTTGGCGGATATGTTCTGTCCATTTTATAAATAGAAAAAACGACGGCATGGTATAGCCGTCGTTTTTTCTATTAAAACTTTACAAGCTCTATTCCTTCTGGCAACTCACTCTCTGTTAAAATACGCAATTCCTTCACACGATCCATTACGTAAGAAGAACGCTTCACAAGCTCTGGATCAATATAAGCTGGATGAACCATAATTTCTACCGTTTGTTCACCTTGTACTCTTTCTTTTAACTTCACAAAGTAATCTTCCGTCACACCATCTGCGTAAAAGTCACTGTAAAATACATCAGAAAATGGATGCACCGCTCTATCTTCCTCACAACGACGAATTGGAACATTATATGTAGCCGCTAATCTCTCAAGAACATCGTGTAAGATCGGTAATCCGTGTACATGATGATGACTATCTAAATGAGTTGGTGTTAATCCGTAAGATAAAAACTTCTCAATTTGAGCAGTCCATTCTCTCTCAACTTCTTCTGGATTTATATTCCCTTCCCTTACAACACTTTGTTTATGAAACGACCCGTTTGCCCCTACGAGTGACGGTACATCCTTTAACAGTGGTTCTCCTGCTGTTAATACGAGATGTACGCCTACTCCGAGTAGGTTGTACTCTTTCGCTAAGCGTACCGCATGCTCTGTTCCTGGCATATTCATCATCATCGTCGTTGAATTTACAAGTCCATTTATATGTCCATCAATAATGCCGTAATTTGTACCTTCTGTAAGACCGAAATCATCTGCATTTACAATTAACTTAATCATCATAATACCTCCTAATAAAGTGAAACTTTAATCAGTGGGGGGTTTTCTCCCCCCACTGATTATTAGTTGAACCAATCGGACTTTTATGGGCAGTTGATCCCCCACCTAATTTCTTTGTTTTCGCTGAATTTTGAGGTAGTGGTCTTACTGCCCATTAAAGTGGGATAGAATAAAAAAGCGGGCTAAATAGCGCCGCTTTATTTCTCTACCTTTTTAAAGAATTGCGGAAGATACTCTTTATGTGCTTCCAACATTTCATCTAAAATTTGTTTTGCAACTTTATCTGATGGTACAAGTGGATTAATTGTCATAGCAAGCAGCGCCTTATGATAATCCCCTGTAACAGCAGCTTCAATTGTTGTGCGCTCGAACGATTTAATTTGTTGTACTAAACCGCGAACTGGTACTGGAAGATCTCCAACTGCAATTGGTTTTGGGCCTTCTTTCGTAATAATACAGTTCACTTCAACAGCTGAATCATGTGGTAAGCTTGCAATTATTCCGTTGTTTCGTGTATTAACAGGCTGGATATCACCTTTATTATTGTAGATAGACGTAATTAAGCTACATGCTGCATCACTATAATAAGCTCCGCCACGTTTTTCTAATTGTGGTGGTTTAATATCTAAGTTCGGGTCTTTATATAACTCGAATAAATCATTTTCTAATTGTTTTACTACTTCTGCACGTGTACCTTTTTCAATTGAAGCTTCTTTCTCTTCTTCTAACATTTCACGTGTTTTGTAGTAGTAACGATGGTATGGACATGGAATTGCACGAAGGCCACGAATAAAGTCTGGTTCCCAGTTAAGCGCTGCGATATTTTCCATCGTAATTTGCTTTTCTGGATCTGTCACAAGCTCTAACACACGATCCATTACACTTACGCCATCTAAGTATACATCTAGTCCGTATACCATATGATTTAAACCTGCGAAATCAACGTGAACACGACTCGCATCTACTTCAAGTAACTTTGCAAGACCCATACGGATTCCGATTGGAACGTTACATAGACCAACTACTCTTTGAATATTTGTATAACGAAGAACAGCTTCTGTTACCATACCAGCTGGGTTTGCAAAGTTAATTAACCATGCATTCGGACAAAGCTCCTCCATATCCTTACAAATATCTAAAATAACAGGAATCGTTCTCAGCGCTTTGAATAAACCACCAGGACCATTCGTTTCCTGACCGATTACATCATATTTTAATGGGATTGCTTCATCTTTTGCACGTGCTTCTAATAAACCAACACGAAGCTGCGTCGTTACGAAATCAGCATCCTTTAATGCCTCGCGGCGATCAAGCGTTAAATGTACCTCGATTGGTAAACCAGATTTTTTTACCATACGTTTCGCTAAGTTACCAACGATTTCTAACTTTTCTTTTCCTGCCTCAATATCTACTAACCAAATTTCACGAACAGGAAGCTCATCATAACGCTTAATAAATCCTTCAATTAACTCTGGTGTATAACTAGATCCACCGCCGATTGTAGCAATTTTAATTCCAGTCATGCTTTATTCCCCTTTCGCTTCTAACTTTTTATAAAGATCGATAAACTCTGCCGCTAATTCTTTTACTGTAATCGCATTCATTAAATGATCTTGTGCGTGAATTAAGAGAACACTAACCGCTGTTTTTTCTCCTCTTGCTTCTGATTGTATGAGCTCTGTTTGGAAATGATGCGCTTCATTGATCGCTTCTTTCGCCTTTACCATCGCTTCATCAGCCTCTGCCATTTTCCCCTGTTTGGCAAATTGAATTGCCTCCATTGCAAAGCTGCGTGCGTTACCACTATTTAAAATCAATTGGAATGGAATTTGTTCTGCTGTAGTCATCATAATTACCGTCCTCTCTATAAGGTTCAACCGATTGAAATACCCCTTCAGTTTGAACATTTCTATTAAATTATTATTTTATGAATGATAGTTTGGTGTTCTTGTAGATGAGTATCATCTTTTTGAACATGATATAAAGGTAATTGTTCTCACAGATCATGTTGTCTGTGAGAACAATTATTATGTTACATAGGTACAGAGTTGTTATTTCCTTGAGCTGCTTTCTCAGTACGGATAACTGAACGATCGCATGCGACAACGAATGGGAAGTAAATCGCCATTGCAACAACAAAGTTGAATAATTGTAAAATCGCACCAGAAGGATGTAAACCTGTTACAAGATACCCACTAATAATTGGTGGAACGTTCCATGGAACCATCGCTACTGTTTTTGGTACCCATCCTAAGTAAATTGCTGTATAAGATGTAATAACTAACACAACAGGTGTTAATACGAACGGGATGAATAAAATTGGATTTAATACGATTGGTGTACCAAAGATTACTGGTTCGTTAATGTTAAATGCACCAGGTCCAATTGATAGACGAGATACACCGCGTAATTGTGCACTTTTCGCTACAATTAATACAACTACTAAGAATGCTAATGTTGCACCAGAACCACCAAGATATACGAAAGTATCAAAGAATGGTTTTGTAACAATGTTTGGAACATCAAATGCAGATGTACCATCTTGGAATAACTTAATATTTTTCTCTAATGCTGGTAAATAAAGTGGCTCAATAATACCACCAACAATATTTGGACCATGTAAACCGAAGAACCAAAGTACATGTACTAATAACGCAATAAAGATTGCACTTGGTAACGTACCCGCTAACCCTTGTAATGGAACTTGTAATGTATTAAAGATATACTCATGAACACTTGTACCTGCTAGTTTTACTGCTAATTGAATACCTGCTACACCTGTTAAAATTACAAATGCCGGAACTAATGCAGCGAAAGATTTCATTACTGCTGGTGGTACACCGTCAGGCATTTTAATTGTAATGTTTCTTTGAACAAAGAAGCGGAATATCTCCGTTACGAGTATGGAGACAATAAGTGAAACGAACAAACCCTGTGCGCCTGTCCAAAGCATATTTATTCCAGCTTCTTTTGGTGTTGTTGGTGTAAGAATAATTAATGCACCAAACGAAATAATACCTGCTGACAATCCATCAACACCATAAGATTTTGCTAGGTTATAACTTATGGTAACCGCCACCATCAGAGCTAATACCCCGAAGGACCCTGTCCACATACCAGCACCAATTTGTGTCCAAGTTTCACCGAATAAATCTTTCATAAAACCTTGGAATGCTGGAATTGGTAAACCATTAACTAGTACTGCCATCGAACCAACTAAAATAAGTGGCATAACTGCAATAAATCCATCTCGGATCGCAGCTAAGTGACGTTGCGATCCGATTTTACCAGCAATCGGAACCATGTACTTCTCCATAAATGCAATAAACTTTTGCATTTTACTTCCCCCCTAATTATTTTTTAAGTGTTAATGCGTGATCTAAAACTGCTTCTCCATTCATCATGCCGTAGTGCATTGGATTGATAACGTCGATTCCAACGTTTTTCTCGTCAGCAAGCGTTTTCATTGAAGAGAGCATGTAACGAACTTGTGGTCCTAGTAATAACACATCTGCTTGGTCGATATTGTTTTTTACTGCATCCCCAGATACAGCCCAAATCTTTCCTTCTAAACCGCGAGCTTTTGCAGCCGCTTCCATTTTTGTAACTAGTAAACTTGTAGACATCCCTGCTGAGCAACATAATAAAATATTCATTTGAAAATCCCCCTTGTGTAGTATAAAAAATTTATGTTTTATTTATTTTTCTTTACGCTATTTATTAATGCAATTAGCGTGCCAACTTTTTAAAAGCACTAAAATCAGTGCTTTTTCGAGCATTTTCTTTGTGTGTTAACGCTTTCAATTAGTGTGTCGTCTAAAAAACACACAGTGTGTTATAAAACAACACGCTTTTAACACATAACTGTATGAAAATAGATTAGTGTTTAGTTGTCTAGTTGTATTTAAAACAAAAAAACACTAAAAAAATTTTTTTAGCGTGAAAATCTATTAAAAAAACTCCTCTATCTATTATCCAAGCAAACTCTACTAAATTACATAGAATAGAATAAAATAACACAATTCGAAAGGGGATTCCTATGCCAAAACATAGAAAACAAAGCAAAATAAAGATTTATAGAATAACAAGCTATAAAAAAGACAAGCGTTCTGAATTAGACTCTAACAAATTTGAACTAGAACAGCAGGAGGTAGAAAATAAGCAGGACAAACAAGATAATCAAGTACAATCGGAAAATGTAGTCATAGTACCCACAGATTCACACAACTTAGATATATGGGATGAAATTTCTCTAAAGGAAATACAAGCTGGTGAACATACAAATTTATTTGTGGAACAAAGTAATTATCAAAATATTAATTTGTTGCAAGTTAGCGATATCCGTTTATATTTGGACAAGCAACTACAATTCAGTTCCGTCGATGAGCAAATTTATCATGAAGCACTTGTGCATCCAATTATGTCAAAAGTAATTGATCCAAAACGTGTTCTCATATTAGGCGGTGGCGATGGTCTTGCCCTGCGAGAAGTTTTAAAATATGAAACTGTACTACATGTAGACCTTGTTGACTTAGATGGATCGATGATTGATATGGCTCGTAATGTTCCTGAATTAGTTTCTTTAAACAAAAGTGCATTTTTTGATAATCGTGTAAATACACACGTATGTGATGCAAAAGAATTTTTAAGCTCTCCTTCCCCTTTATACGATGTAATCATTATTGATTTCCCAGACCCAGCGACAGAGTTGTTAAGTACTTTATATACAAGCGAACTTTTTGCTCGTATAGCTACATTCTTAACAGAAGACGGCGCGTTCGTCTGCCAATCTAATTCACCCGCTGATGCACCACTAGTATATTGGAGTATTGGTAAAACAATTGAACATGCGGGATTAACTGTGAAAAGTTATCATACAATCGTTCCTTCTTTCGGAACTGACTGGGGATTTCATATTGCCACTAATTCTGCCTATGTACTCGATCAAATTGAGCAATTATACGTAGTACCAACTCCTCGAACATTGCCTTCTCTTCTTTTTCCTTTATTTCAATTTAAAGAAGAACATCTAGAACAACGTAACCTCGCTCTTTTAAATTCAGAATCAAATCTTATCTTACACCAATGTTACAAAAAGGAAATGGAGTTTTGACGATATCACAGGAAGGAGTGCTACCTTATGGAATATTCTACTTTCGGTAAGCATATAATAGTAGATTTGTGGGGAGTGGATTTTTTCCCTATTAGATAATATGTACTTTTTAGAACATCATTTAGTTAACGCTGCTGATCAATCTGGTGCCCACGTTTTAAACGTAAGTACAAAAGAATTTGATCCGCATGGTGTTACTATTTTAGTTTTACTATCAGAAAGCCACCTTTCTATTCACACTTATCCAGAAAAAAACTTTGCAGCCATCGACTGTTATACTTGCGGTACGACCGTTGAACCGCAAATAGCGATTGATTATATCGTAAGTATATTAAAACCAAATGAGATGCATATAAAAAAACTAATTCGTGGTATAGGAGAGATTGTAAATACTGATTAAATACCGCTCTTATTCATTTGTAAAAAGGAGGAGTGTAAATACCATCAGTGGAACGAACATTCCACTGATGGTACAGACACATACATAAAGTGAAACTTTAATTAGTGGGGGTTTTGTTCATCTCCCACTAATTATTAGTTGAACCAATCGGGCCTTTACGGACAGTTAAGCTCCCTCCTAACTTCCTTGCTCCAGCCACATTTTGAGGTGGGAGTTTTACTGCCCGTTAATGCGGGATAAAAAAACCTTGCATACGCAAGGTTCATTCAGTCACTGACATCTTCCTATATAATTCTACAAATTCACTCGCTAATTCCTTCACCGTAATCGCATTCATTAAATGATCTTGCGCATGCACCATCAGAAGGGTAACTTCCGTCTTTTCACCACCAGCTTCTTTCTGTATGAGCTCCGTTTGTACACGGTGCGCCTCTTTTAATTCCTCTAGTGCTTCTTGTAATTTAGCTTCAGCTTCTGTAAACTCCCCACGCTTCGCACAATCAATTGCTTCCATTGAACAACTTCTCGCGTTTCCCCCATGCAAGATTAAATGAAAAGCTTTCGTCTCTATCGTATCCATTGTAGTTCTTTACTCCCCCTTTTCTTCCGCCAGTTTTTGTTTATCCCATATTTTTAAGAACGGTAAATAAATGAAGAATGCTAGCGCAAAGTTAACAAGTTGTAAAATAACACCTGAAATTTTCCCGCCCGATCCTAAATATCCACTAAAAAGAATAGGTGTCGTCCAAGGTACAGCGGCCCCACTTGGACGTGCGACCCATCCCCATTCCATTGCAAAGTAAGAAACAATTGTTAACACAACTGGAACTAATATAAATGGAATTAGTAAAAGTGGGTTCATTACAATCGGCATACCAAAAGTTACCATCTCATTAATATTAAATATACCAGGTGCAATTGACAATCTCCCTAAACTTTTTAATTGTTGACTTCGTGCAAATAGTAACATTCCGACAACTAGAGCAAGCGTTGCACCAGAACCGCCCATATAAATCCATAAATCAAAAAACTGTGCCGTAATCGTATTTGGTACATCTTGCCCAGCTTGAAAAGCCACTCGGTTTTGATCCATTAACGATAACCAAACGGGGCTCATTACACCACCAACAATAGTAGCACCATGAATTCCACACGACCAAAGAACATGAACGAGAATAACTGCTATTATTGCGCCCCAAAGACTAGCACCAAGTACACTAAGTGGCTCCTGTAAAATTTGTCCTACAATATTATGGATACTGCCAAAAGAAGTATTTTCTATAATTAAGCGTAAAATCCAAATAACTGTTACAACAATAAATCCTGGAACAAGTGCCGCAAATGAACGCGTGACAGCTGATGGAACTGTCTCTGGCATCTTTATAATTATCTTTTTTTGTACAATAAATCGATAAAGTTCAGTAGATATAAGTGCAATAATCATTGCTACAAATAACCCTTGGCTTCCCATTAATACAGCTGGGATAGCGCCTTCTACAAGTACACTCTCTTTTGTACTTGGTATAATATATGCAACTTGGAATGGAGTCGCAAGTAAAAACGTCACAAGCGACAATGCCCCGGATGCTAAAGCATCCACTTTATAATACTCTCCAAGCCTGTAAGCGATTCCAAAAACAGCTATTAAAGCCATTATATTAAAAGTTGCACTAACTGGATAGCCTAAAGCTCTCTGCCAATTCTCCCCAAACAAACCTGCCATAAACTCGTTATATCCCGGTATCGGTAGCGCACTAATAATAAGGAAAAATGATCCAATAATTAAGAACGGCATCGTTAAAATAATTCCATCTCGAATCGCTTGTAAATGCCTCTGCTCTGCAACCTTCCCCGCTATCGGCATCACATACTTCTCTAAAAACCGTATCATCTATCCCACTCTCCTCATGGTTTCATTGACAAAGCTGCTTGCAAGATAGCTTCTCCATTACAAAGTCCGTAATGAACGGATTGAATGACATCAACAGGTATCCCTTTATCCTTACATAATTCTTTCATCTTCGGTAATAAATAACGTACTTGTGGTCCAAGTAAAAGTACATCGGCTTTATCAATATGGCTATTTACTTCAGAACCTGATACAGCCCAAATCTTTACCTCTATTCCTCTTGCCTCTGCTGCTTTCTCCATCTTTGTAACAATCAAACTGGAAGACATTCCCGCTGCACAGCAAAGCAAAATATTCATTCCGCTTCCCTCCCCCTTTTATTAAGCCTAAGTTATGGTGCATCCCTTGCCACCACTAGTTTACAAATATATATGTCTAGATTTCCTGCTGTATGCCGAGCTTAAAAACAAAAATTTCTTGGTTTTCACGCTATTCCATTTATCCGTATTCTCCTAGTAAAGAGGACTCTAACTCGCTATAATGATTCAGTATGAATTTTTTTAATTGATAGGAGGATATATTTATGAAGGCATATCGCTTTCCACTTATTTTATTATCTTCTATCCTAATTGGTGGTTTCATTGGTTATTTCATGGGTGCCGATGCAGTTGCTTTAAAGCCGCTTGGTGATATTTTCTTAAACTTAATGTTTACGATTGTTGTACCTTTAGTGTTCTTTAGCATCGCATCGTCTATTGCTAATATGGATGGATTAAAACGTTTCGGTAAAATTATGTCTAGTATGGCTGGGACTTTCTTATTTACAAGTATTTTAGCTGCTATTTTTATGATTATTGTCGTGAAAGTATTCCCGCCAGCACAAGGTGTTGTACTAGAACTAACACAACCTGACAAAGCCGGCAAAGCTGTTAGTGTTGCAGATCAAATCGTCGGTATTTTAACAGTATCTGACTTCTCTAAGTTACTATCTCGTGAAAATATGTTAGCTCTTATTTTCTTCTCTATTTTAATGGGGATTGCAACTTCAGCAGTTGGCGAAAAAGGAAAGCCATTCGCTACATTCCTACAAGCTGGTGCAGAAATTTCAATGAAAGTTGTATCTTTCATTATGTACTACGCTCCAATCGGACTTGCTGCTTACTTCGCAGCATTAGTTGGTGAATTCGGACCACAACTTCTTGGAACTTACTTCCGAGCAGCAATGGTATACTATCCAGCTTCTCTAATTTATTTCTTTGTATTCTTCACATTCTATGCATACCTTGCAGGTCGCAAGCAAGGTGTACAAGTATTTTGGAAGAACATGGTCTCTCCTACAGTTACATCACTTGCAACTTGTAGTAGTGCCGCAAGTATTCCAGCAAACTTAGAAGCAACAAAGAAAATGGGTATTTCTTCAGACGTTCGTGAAACAGTTGTCCTTCTTGGTTCTACTCTTCATAAAGATGGCTCTGTTTTAGGCGGCGTATTAAAAATCGCTTTCTTATTCGGTATTTTCAACATGGAATTTGAAGGACCGAAAACATTAGCAATCGCACTTGTTGTTTCTTTATTAGTAGGAACAGTAATGGGTGCTATTCCAGGCGGCGGTATGATCGGTGAAATGTTAATCGTATCTCTATACGGTTTCCCGCCAGAAGCATTGCCAATTATTGCAGCAATTAGTACAATTATTGATCCTCCTGCAACGATGTTAAACGTAACAGCAGATAACGCTTGTGCCGTAATGACAGCTCGCCTTGTAGAAGGTAAGAATTGGATCAAAAACAAATTTGCTTAATAGATAGAAAGAGGATGCTCCAAACGAGCATCCTCTTTTTTTGTTGTGAATCCATTCCGCCACAAATTTGTTATAATCTTCACAAATATTCCACACTCATTATCCATTCTCCGTACTATAATCATGTATGGAAAAGGAGTTGGACATAATGACACAAAGCGCACCAGAATTTAAAGTTTTGCAAAGCATTGCATTCCTTGCTGTCGTTTTGCAAAGTTCGTTATTATATACAATGAATCAAGGAAATGTCTTACTTGAGCAATCTCTCATTATGGGCATGCTATTTAACCTTGCAAAATTTTCGGCACCTGCATTCATATTTATCGTTGGATTTCATTTAATTCGTCACTATACAAAGCAATTAGTATACAAAGAATATATTTCTGAAAAAGCCGCACATTTACTCATTCCTTATTTCTTCTGGTCTATTCTTTACTTATTAACAACAAACGATATGATCACATTACAAGGCGGAATAAAAAGTGTATTACTCGGAACAGCCGCACCCCATCTTTGGTACGTAATTATGATGTTCCAAATTCACTTATTGTTCCCTTTGCTGTGCACACTATTTTATTGGTTTCAAAAACGAACAGAAAATAAAAAAGACATATATAAATATATGACCATCTTTGCTTGCCTATATTTCCTCTTAATGTGGTATTCTTCGCACTACATTTTTAATGGAGAGAAATTGACTAGCTCAACCATTTTACATTATACAGATCGTTCCTTCTTCTTCTACTCGTTCTATTTCGTCATGGGAGGAATCGCTGCTGTAGCACTAAAAACGTGGCGGCTATTCGTCATGAAACATATCCCGCTTATCACAATATTATTTTTCATCTTATTTTTATTCATCAATTATGAGTTGTTTAGTTTTTACGGAGCAAACTCTATTCATTTAACTGTTTCTACCTATTTAAAACCATCTATGTTTTTATATATCGTATGCGAAATTATCATACTGTATGTGTTATCTATTATGATAGTACAGCGTCGTGGTTTCTTATATAAAACGTTACGTTTCATTGGAAATTACACGTATGGTGCTTATTTAGCTCATTTATTCTTCTTGCAACTATGCACAAAACTTCTTTCCTTATTCACGCTGCAAGAAAATACTATATTATATAGCCTATTACTATTTGTATTAACGGCCATTACCTCTATTTCAACAATGGTCATTTGTAGTACAATACCATTTCACACTTGGATTACAGGTCCTTCTCCTACAACTAAGATGAAATGGACGAAGGTTGTATTCCGAAAAAATCATAGAAAACTATTCAAACCATATATTTGATATAATAATACGCATATAAAAAAGAAAGCGAGAGACACCTATGATTAATCAAGTTGGACAAATTATGCTATATGTAAATGACCAAGACGAAACAGTACAATTTTGGATAGAAAAAGTAGGATTCCAAATCATTGCGGATGAAAATAACGGAAACGGATTCCGCTGGATTGAAATTGCGCCGGCGAAAGAAGCAGGAACAAGCATCGTCCTTCACGATAAAGCGTTAATTGCGAAGATGCAACCTGAATTAAACTTAGGTACTCCTTCACTTATGTTCTTCTCTAATAACTTAGATCAACTGTATAAAGATCTTTCTGAGAAAAATGTCACAGTTGGACAGATTGTAGATTTACCTACTGGCAGAGCATTTAACTTTGCTGATAATGAAAATAATTACTTTGCAGTAATGGAACGTAAATAAAAAAGAAGCTATCTGAAAAAATCGGATAGCTTCTTTCATTTTAAGAAACTTGTTCTGCATTCGTTTCTCTATGCTGTATATGACTCGTGACCCAAGCAATGCCACCGGCAACAACGAGATAACATAACAATATTAAAATTTGCATTTGTAATTGCGACCAATCTCCTAAAGAGATAACATCTTGTAATCCTCTAAGAGAATGGGACATTGGGAGAAACTGTCCAATTTTGCTAAGAACAGCTATGTTTAATTCTCCTGGGAAAGTACCTCCGCTCGTCGCTAATTGCAGGACAAGAAGCGTTACCGCTAAGAACTTTCCAACAAGACCAAATACTGTGACTAACATAAGAATAAATGTCATGAACGTAAAGGAAATCACAATACTTGATAAAACAAAAAGTGGCACACTTGCGACTTCTAATTTCATAACACCTAGCACAACTACATCTACGAGTAGCGCTTGAATAAGTCCAATTAAATATACCAATCCTAGTTTATTAATAAAATGTACGGTTCCACTTACCTTCATATTTTGTCTGCGGCCAAGCGGTAAAATATTCGATGCCATAATTCCGCCAACATAAAATGCAAGTGATAAGAAATATGGTGCAATGCCTGAACCGTAGTTAGGAACGTCAGAAACTGTTGACTTCACTAACTGAACTGGCTCTGAGAACATCGTATTGCGTGCATCATCATTACGAACATCCGCTATCTTCTCTGCGCCCTCTCCTAATTTCGTAGAAAGTTCTTTCGCACCATCGTCAAGTTTAACAAGTCCGTTCGTTAACTGATTAGCACCATGATTCAGCTCTGTTCCGCCACTCGCAAGTTGATTGACACCTTCTTGTAATGATGTAAATCCATTTCCCCACTTCGTAAATCCATTAGCCAAATTCGATGCACCATCTGCTATCTTTTTCGTTCCAGCAGTAGCTTCATTTAACTTAACTCCGAATGTATTCATACCTTCTTCAATCTTATGTTGACCGTCAGTAAGCTTCTTCGCACCTTGTGTCAATTGTTGTTGGCTATTATTTAAAGTACTTGTTGCTTTAGCTAGTCCATTAGACGTAGCAACAATTTTTTGAAAAGCGGGATCTTGCTGCACTTCTGGATGATTTTTCACGTACTCTTCTAATTGTTGTTTTATACTATTAGCCGCACCATCCGCTTTTACTTGGCCTTCAGCAAGCTTCTCACTTCCGCTCACCCATTCATTTGTACCAGCACTTAATTCACTAACTCCTGATTGTAACGTTTTTTCACCTTGTGCTAATAACTCCATACCACTATGAAGTGATGTCGCTCCTTGACTCAGCTCATTTGCTCCCCCCGTTAAGGCAGATTGACTGGATGCAAGTTTTTCACTTCCTTCTTTCAATTTCGATGTCCCACTACTTAAACGATCAATACCATCCGCAAGCTGATTCGCTCCATTTTTTGCATCGGTCGTTCCTTCATGTAACTTCTCAGCACCATTACTTGCATCACTCAATCCTTGTGCCAAATCTTGAAACTTTGAAAAGACGCCTTCTGTATAAGATTTCGTAATACTGTTTGAGATTTTTGTTTTCATATTTTCAACAGCTGTCGTTCCAATTTGAGCCGCTACAAAGTTTTTCCCTGGATTTACTTTGTACTGCAACGTTGCCGGCTCTGGTTTCTCATCCATAAGTGTACTTACCTTTTTAGAGAAATCTTCCGGAATCGTAACAACCATATAATATTTATCTTCTTTTAACCCTTCATCAGCATTTTTTCCTGATACGAAATAAAAAGCCAATTCCTTATTCTCTTTTAAATTTTTAACAAAATCGTCTCCTGCATGAATTGTTTTTTCATCCATCACAGCACCCTTATCTAAATTCACAACCGCAACAGGTAATTTATCTAATTTTCCATACGGATCCCAATATCCAGCCAAGAAGAATCCTGAATAAATTAACGGAACGATTAATAAAAAAATTAAAGCGATACGTCCATGTTTATGGTGCCACATCGCTTTCCAATCTTTAAATATAAGTTGAATTCCTTTCATGAAACATACTCCTTCTCCTAATTTCACACCATTACAATGGTTTAACAGATTTACTATACACGTCACTTTCCATACTGTATAATACATCTTTAATTATCAATTCATTCCTTTTGGTCTATAGAAAGGAGATTCGAAATGGAACTGCTCCAGTTAAAATACTTTCAGACAGTTGCACGACTAGAACATATGACAAAGGCAGCTGAAGAATTGCATATCGCGCAACCTTCACTCAGCAAAACAATCGCTAGACTCGAAAAGGATTTAGGCGTCCCTTTATTTGATCGCCAAGGCCGACAGATTACTTTAAATTCTTTCGGAAAAGTATTTTTAAAACGGGTAGAACGTATTTTTCATGAATTAAGTGAAGGGGAACGAGAAATTAAAGATTTAGCCGAATTACAACAAAGCTCTATTACACTGGCCGTTTCTATTCCGAGAATATTACCAGAACTACTTGGCTCTTTTTTACTAGAACATCCTAACGTTCGATTCCAACAATTTCTTGCATCCACTCCTTCTATGAAACGACAACTAGATAATATAGAAATTGACTTTTGTATCTCCTCTGTACCAATTGAAGGTGAGGAGATTGTTTGGGAACCACTTATTACAGAAGAAATTTTCTTAGTTGTCCCTTCAGACCATCGTTTATCAAGCCGAGAAAATATCCACCTGCATGAAGTAAAAGACGAACCATTTATTAGTATGAACACTGGCTATGGATTTCGGCACTTAACAGATGCATTTTGTAAAGAAGCTGGTTTCACTCCGCATATTGCTTTTGAAGTAGATGAACCGACCGTGATTAGCGACCTCATTAAGCAAGGTCTCGGCATCGCTTTTGTTCCAAGTTTAACTTTATTAAAAAACTCTGCTTTAGCATCAAGCAAATTGCGTATTATTGAACCCACTTGTCAGCGAACTATCGGTTTAAGTTGGTCGAAAAAACGCTACTTATCAAAAACAGCTCAGCAATTTCGTGAATTCGTGATTGATTACTTCTCCAACATTAGGACGTAAGATTATATCAACAAATAAAAGTTGCCACCCTCATATGGTGGCAACTTTTATTGTTCACTCTTTTTTAATTCCATTTCAGCTAAAAGTGGTAGTACATTATCAAAAATATGCGTATTATTATTTTCACCTGTTACATATCCACCGTAATATCTACTAAATACGTTATCATTTCGGAATGTGGCCATATGATCATACAATTCTTTCGCAAACTTTGTATCACCTGTTTGTAGTACGTACAAAATCGTTAATCCGTATGCGGCTGGCGATTCATAATTCACAGTTTGTTTTCCCGTTTCTAAATTGTAACGACCGTATAGCTTTCCATCCTCCTGGAATTTCTTCTTTATAAATTCTAAATAAGCAGCTGATGAAAGACCACCTAAACTTCGATGATATGCAACGTACGATTGGTCAATAAGATTCACTTCTTTATCGTACGTAAATGTACCATCTTCTTTATACTCTTTCGGGAATGCCCAGCCATGCCTTGGATAATCCGCTAAAAATTGAACGACTTTCTGATATTGCTGAGCAGAAACTTTGCCGTACTTCTTCATATAGGAGAATGCACGCGGATTTATGTATGATGTTGTTACAAAATTATTTTGTTTCCCTGCATCTGCATCATAATAATCAACATAATAATTATCTTTTTTATTATAACGAAGTACAGCATCACTTAATTGATCGGCAACGTTTTTATAACGCTCTTCCTTATATATTTCATAAGCACGATATAATTGTTCTATAATACGAAGATCATCTATAAGTGCATTTGTAGCTGACTGCCTCTCTCCCTTTTCAGAGAGTTTCCATAAAACGATATGATTCTTATATACGAAATTATCTTGAATAACCTTTACTTGCTCATCAAATAACGCCTGATCATCTTTATCAAGTGTATATTGTAACCATAATCCCGCCGATTCTGATAAAGCTTCACGTCCCTTAGCTTCACCCGTACCTGCCTTAGTATCTACTAAACGATACGTGGCAAGCGTTCCATTGTCATTCACCATATGTCTTAAAATAAAATTTTCTGTACGGTTTCCTTGTAAAGCTGACCAAAATACAATTCCACCTAAAGCGATTAAGAAGATAACCCCAATCCCTATATATAAACGTTTCCGCAATCTTTTCACCTCCCTAGTAAGGCTAACCTTAATTTTATCAGAACATACATAAATTTAAAAAAGACAATCTATTAGATTGTCTCCCGCATTTCTACCCCTCGCAAACCCCTTTAGAAGGTTTATATAGCGATTGTACAAGTCGATCATATTCACGACGTGTAATCTCTTTATTATATAACTTCAATAATAAATCTCTATGCTCTTTTGAAAATGCCATCTTTTTAATGACTTCAGGATACATAAAACACCCTCTCCATTTCACATAAACTTCTTTTCCGAAAAACAGAACTTATGTTCGCATAAAAGATTATAAAAGATTCCTGCGCAAAAAACAAACAAAATATAAGCAACTACTTATTTCTTTCTATTCAAAATATTACAACATTATATTATCATATTCACTTTTTAAATACATATATATTTTTGGTAGTTTTTTTGAATAAATCTTCCAATTCAATCAGAAAATAATGGCAAAAAAGAAGAGGAGTTTACATATGGATACGGTAACATTAGCAAGAGCATTTTTTGGTTCTTCATTAGCATTCCACATTATCTTTGCAACACTTGGCGTTGGACTTTCATTGATGATTTTTATAAGCGAAATACTCTATCACTGGAAGAAAGACTCCGACTATGCCATTATGGCGAAAAGATGGACAAAGGCGTTTGCTATTCTTCTCGGTGTAGCAATTCCAACTGGAACAATTGTCGGTGTGCAAATCTCACTTCTTTGGCCTGGTTTTGCCAAAATTGTTGGACAAGTTATTTCTGTTCCCTTCCAAATTGAGATTTTCGCCTTCTTTTTGGAGGCTTTATTCATGTCGATTTACGTATATGCAGCCGATAAACTTCCTCCATTTATGAGATTAATCTCGCTATTTTTCGTCATGCTTGGTGCCACGGCATCCGCCGTTCTTATTACATCAGCAAATACATGGATGAATACACCAGCAGGTTTTTCAATGAATCCAGACGGATCTGTTTTTAACGTTGATCCGTGGAAAGCTTTCTTTAATCCGAGTTTTGGCACAAGTGCATTCCATGTCGTTATTACGGCTTATGCAACTGGTGCGGCTGTCATTGCTTCTATCGCTGGATTTAAATTATTGAAGAAAAATTTAAGTACACGTGAAATTGCTTATCATAAAAAAGGGCTACTATTAGGGCTTGTCGTTACATTTATTACAGGCGCTACGATGTGGCTTTCAGGACATGAATCAGCGATTGCCTTACATAAACACTCACCTGAAAAACTTGCATCTGCTGAAGCTTTATTTGAAACGACATCACACGCACCGTTATCCATTGGCGGAGTTGTGGATCCTAATACACTTGAACTAAACTATGCACTTGAAATTCCAAACATGCTTAGCTTATTAGTGGGACTAGACCCTAGCACTGTCGTAAAAGGTCTAAACGAATTTCCACAAGAAACATGGCCACCATTTTATACACATACTCTTTTCAACTTAATGGTCGGCACTGCTGCGTTTACCTTTGCTGTTGCAGCAATTGCGCTCTTATATTGGTACTTCGTTTACCGAAAAAAAGGAACAGAACTACCGAAGTGGCTACTTTGGGGGACTGCCGCATGCGGACCAATTATGATGCTCGGTATTGAATTCGGATGGATTTTCAGTTGTAGCGGTCGTCAGCCATGGACAATTTATGGTATGCAACGTACAGTCGATGCATCTACACGCGCTGATTTCGTCGGTCCTTTATTTGTTTTGTTCATCATTTTATATATTGGACTCGCTATTTTAACAGTCATTGTTCTACGGACATTCTTTAGAAGACATCCATTAAAGAATGATTTACAACACCAAGGAGGCGATTCTCGTGCATGAGGAAAGTATTGCAATCATCATCTTATGGGCCCTTATTTTCGTATACAGTATATTAGGGTCTATCGATTTTGGAGCTGGTTTTTGGGGCATGGTATACGCAAAACATCCAACGCTCGCTGCCAAACTTGCGAATCGGTACTTATCACCAACTTGGGAAGTAACAAATACGTTTCTCGTTTTCGTCGTTGTCGCATTTCTCGGCTTCTTTCCGAAAGCGGCCTTTACTCTTGCGACAGTAATGTTCGTACCAGTTATGTTAATTTTAGTGCTCATTGCAGTACGTAGTACATTTATGGTATTTGCTTACTCCTTGCCAAAATATCAATACCTTCTTCGGGTTATTTCAGGTATTACCGGTCTATTAATTCCAGCACTATTAATTACCGTTTTACCCGTTACAGAGGGAGCCTATATTACAATGTCTGAAGGAAAAGAAGTACTCCTATATGGAAAACTTCTTTCTAGCCCGGTTATTTACTGTTATATGCTCTTCGGACTAACGTCTGAACTATTTCTCTCCTCTCTCTTTCTTGCTGATTTTTCGAGAGAACAAAGTTCAGAAGATACGTATAGAATTTATAGAAGAAATGCCATCATCCTTGGTCCTGCAACGCTCATCACGGCAATTATTGCCCTCGTTGTAATGGATCCAGAAACACATTGGCTTATGCAAGGATTAATAAAGCAATTCCCGTGGTTTACAGTTTCTATTGTTTTATTCGTTATCGGATACTCGTCCCTTTGGTGGACAAACAAAAAGTACAATACACTAGGATACCCTCGCATTGCCGTTTTAGCTGTCGTCGCTCAATATGCATTTGCAAGCTATGCTTACGGGGTCGCGCATTTACCGTATATTATTTATCCTGACGTAACTGTATTTACAAGCTTTACAACGAAAGAAACGTTCTATGCACTGCTCATTCTATACGCAATTGGAATCGCAATTTTACTACCTGGATTTATTTTCTTCTGGAATTTATTCTTAAAAGATCGTACTTTTTTGAAGGAAAAATAATATAACCTTGGAGTCTGTTCCAAAAGGCATTTTGGGATAGACTCCTTTTGTCATGTTTTGTCGTTAAATCGATATATTTTAATAACCGCTAATATATTTTGAGTTGCGCCGATATATTTCAATAATCGCTGATATATTTCAATAATCGCTGATATATTTTAAGTTGCGCCAATACATCTCCATAATCGCCCATATAAATCTCATTTACTACCTTACTGCCCAATCAATTTATAGACTCCTATCACAATAGTTATTTCACTACTAATGACACTTGTCCTTTAGCTTGAAAAACACATATTCGCTTCATCTCGTTATACGTCTAGTTCTTCTTATTTTTTGCTGAATATACTACCAATATAAACTTGAGACAAGCTACATCTGTTTAAGGGAAAATAGAAAGGTAGGCAAAATATGAGCATTGAAATATGGATTACTATTATTGTATTTTTCTTAACAATGATTGTTATCTTTTGGCGGCCTCGAGGTTTAAATGAGGCGTGGCCAGCGGCAATCGGTGCTGGCATTATCCTAATTACTGGACTTGTGTCAAAACCAGACGTCATAGATATTGTTAGTAAAATAGGAGGAGCCTCCATAACAATATTAGCGACCATAGTTATGGCAGTTATATTAGAAAGCTTCGGCTTCTTCCATTGGTCCGCAGCGAAACTGGCAAATCTAGCGAAAGGTTCTGGCCGCCGTCTATACTGGTATATTCAATTATTATGTTTTCTTATGACTCTTTTATTTAATAACGACGGCAGTATTTTAATTACAACTCCCATTTTAATTCTCCTTCTAAAAAACCTTCAATTAAAACCACACCAACAAATTCCTTATTTATTAAGTGGCGCTTTAATCGCTACTGCGTCTAGTGCACCAATTGGTGTAAGTAATATCGTAAACTTAATTGCATTAAATATCGTTAATATGACTCTTTATATGCATACCGCTATGATGTTTGTACCTGCAACACTAGGCTTATTATTTATGTCATGGCTCATGTATACAGTTTTGAAGAAAAAACTTCCGAAAAAATTACCTGTTTCTTCATATGATATTGAAGAAATTTTCTTCACGAAAAACTTCCATCCACTAAAAGGAAATAATTCTGTTGATACGAAACAAAAACGGACAAGATTCATGTTAAAAGTATTAGGCTTCGTCTTCCTTATGCGCTGCCTTCTATTCGTTGCATCCTTCTTATCCATCCCAATTGAAATCGTTGCGGTACTTGGTTCACTCGTTCTTCTCATTTGGAGATGGTACTACTTACGAACAAATCCTGTCGACATTCTGAAAAAAACACCGTGGCACATTTTAATTTTCGCCTTCTCTATGTACGTCATTATTTACGGACTCCACAACGCAGGATTAACAGCTGCACTTGTACAATGGCTCGAGCCAGTTGTGAATCAGCATCTACTTTATGCTAGCTTTGCGATGGACGGACTTGTATCCATCCTCTCTAACGTCTTCAATAACCATCCTGCCCTTATGATTGGTACAATCACATTAACAGAAATGGGATTAGATCCAGTCACATTAAAAACAATCTATCTTGCAAACATCATTGGTAGTGACATCGGTTCACTATTACTACCAATTGGTACACTAGCTTCACTCATTTGGATGTATATTCTGAAACAAAACAAAATTAAAGTAAAATGGAAAGACTATTTAAGTGTATCCCTTATCGTTATCCCGCTCACAACAGTCGTCACACTATTCCTCTTATTCTACTGGGTACATCTCTTCTTTGCCCTCTAAACAACAGAAGCCCCATTTTGCTACCGTCTTAGCAAATGGGGCTTCTTCTATAATAAAGTTAGGTACTACAGTGTGATCAATCAAGTAAAGAGGTGTAACGTGTTATTGATATAAATGACTACCAGCTTCTTTAAATTCTTCTGCTTTCTCTTTCATTCCTTTTTCAATTGCTTCTGTCGTTTCTAAATCATTTTCTTTTGCATATTCACGAATATCATGTGAAATTCTCATACTACAAAACTTCGGTCCACACATTGAACAGAAGTGAGCTGTCTTTGCCCCTTCTGCAGGCAACGTTTCATCGTGATATTCCATCGCACGTTCAGGATCTAAAGATAAATTAAATTGATCGCGCCAACGGAATTCGAAGCGTGCTTTTGAAAGTGCATCATCACGCTGATGAGCCGTTTTATGTCCTTTCGCAAGATCAGCCGCATGCGCTGCAATTTTGTACGTAATAACACCCGTGCGTACATCATCTTTGTTTGGCAAACCTAAATGTTCTTTCGGCGTTACATAACAAAGCATCGCCGTTCCAAACCAGCCAATCATCGCAGCTCCAATCGCTGATGTAATATGGTCATAACCTGGTGCAATATCTGTCGTTAACGGCCCAAGTGTGTAAAACGGCGCGCCCTGACAAATATCAAGCTCTTTCTCCATATTCTCTTTAATTAAGTGCATCGGTACATGTCCAGGTCCTTCGATCATAACTTGCACATCATGTTTCCAAGCAATTTTGGTTAATTCACCAAGTGTTTCAAGCTCAGAAAACTGTGCTTCGTCATTTGCATCTGCAATAGACCCTGGACGTAATCCATCTCCAAGAGAGAACGAAACATCGTACTGCTTCATAATTTCACAAATCTCTTCAAAGTGAGTATATAGGAAGTTTTCTTTATGATGGAATAAACACCACTGTGCCATAATCGAACCACCACGTGAAACGATACCTGTCGTACGCTTTGCCGTGATTGGAATGTAACGAAGCAATACACCAGCGTGAATCGTAAAGTAATCAACGCCTTGCTCCGCCTGCTCAATTAACGTATCACGATATACTTCCCACGTTAAATCTTCTGCAATTCCGTTTACTTTTTCCAGCGCTTGATAGATTGGTACAGTTCCAACTGGTACAGGTGCGTTACGAATAATCCACTCACGCGTCGTATGAATATTTTTACCTGTAGATAAATCCATAATCGTATCTGCACCCCAGCGCGTTGCCCACGTCATTTTCTCTACTTCTTCTGCAATCGAAGAAGATACAGCTGAGTTTCCGATATTCGCGTTTACCTTCACATGGAAGTTACGCCCGATGATCATCGGTTCAGCTTCTGGATGATTAATATTCGCCGGTAAAATAGCGCGGCCTTCTGCGATTTCCTTACGAACAAACTCCGGCTCTACCCCTTCACGAATCGCAACGTATTCCATCTCAGACGTAATAATGCCATTACGTGCATAGTGCATTTGCGTAACATTTGCACCTTCCTTTGCTCTAAGCGGCTTACGATCCATTTGCGGGAAAACAGGTGTATGTTTCGAAGCCACTTTCACACCGTCATCCTCTGGTTTCACTTCACGCCCTTCGTATGCTTCTACATCACCACGCCCCATAATCCAAGAGTGGCGCGGCGTTGGAATACCTTTTTCCAACTCGACCTTATACGCAGGATCTGTATAAGGACCGCTCGTATCATACACACGAATTGGCGGATTTGGAACGCCATTCGTTTCGCTTTGTTCAATCTCACGCATCGGGACTTTCATACCTTCTCGTGATCCATCCACATATACTTTCTTACTCCCTGGTAAACTCGATTTCAATTCAATTTGCTCAGCTGAAACAGATTGTTTCATAAACTTTATTGCCCCCCTGTTCGTGACAAGGACGAGATATGGCCAGCGCATGCCAAAATAAAAAGAGCCAGGTCCATAGAAAAATAAGGACCTGGCTCATAAAGACATCATTATGTAAAGCCGTTAACTTCCCTACGCTGGTACGAGCCAGATCAGGTCCAAAGGGTTAAGAAGTTCACGCGCTTCTCTCTCAGCCTACGCATACGTTAGGCACCCCTAGTTTATCACTGATTTAATTTTCAATACTTTCCCATCATACACCATAATCTGAAAAATTCAAAGTTTATTTCTTTTATTGTTTATGGAATCATCCACGTTATACGATGCTTTTAAACCGTTATAACAGGAGACAACATCTTTACCCCTTATTGTTACAGGATTCTTGGCGTTCAATACCCTTTCTAAACTGTTCCATTAGGATACAAAATTGCGACGTTCTGCCCCAATTCTGCCCCATAATTTAATCGATATAACACCACATAAAAAAGAAAGTATTTACATTCGTTAAATAACGATGTTAAAATTTTGTAATGTTGAATTTTAACAATTTTAACCTATTCATATAAAATTTTGATTAGTTTTTTGGAGGTTCTAAATGAGAACATTAGGTATAAGGGTTGCCCCAAAATGCATATATTTTTCCGTTATTGAATCAAATGTTGCAATAAATATCTTAACAGTTGATAGCATACATGTACCTAAAGCTTTAGATGTACCAAGGTCCCTTTCTTTTATTCGTACTACAATTATCTCTATTATACAAGAGTATGGCATTACAAAAGCTGGTATGAAAGTATACGAGGGAAATGCACAAAAGACAACTCCTTTCCGCTTAAATATAGAAGGTGTAATACTGGAACTTTTAGCTAATTCTTCAGTTGAAAATTACTTTGAAGGGTATATCAGCTCGATTGCCAAAAGATTAGAATCGAAACCTCAAGAAATAAAGGCTGTACTTGATGGTGAACAAAATCCTTTGGAAATACCAAATTGGTTTCAATATAAAAAAGAACAAAGAGAAGCCATTTTAACAGGCCTTGCCACTTTGTTTTAAAAAGCAGGTGAATTGATTGTCATTATTAGTAACAACAAAACTTAATTTTAAACAGATAAAAGAAATTGGACAGGAAGGAAAGAATTCCAATGTTCATCTCGTACACGACCCACAATTAAACGCTGAATTGGTTGTAAAACGAATAAAGAAAGATAGTATGAGAGTAGATGAATACTTTAAAGAAGCTCACATTTTGTATAACTATCCACACCCTAATATTGTTGAAATCAATTATGCTTCATCAGAAGAAGATCATGTGTATATTGCTATGCCACATTATAAGAATGGATCTATCAATTCTCTTATGAAGCAAAAATCTTTAACCGTTCGTGAGATTATTCAATATTCTTTAGACTTTTTATTAGGTCTACATTTCATTCATACACAAGGTCTTATCCATTTTGATGTAAAACCTACTAACATATTAATCAATGACTCCAATCGAGCCTTAATAACCGACTTTGGATTAGCCAAATATATTGATATTGATGCTACTGCTAGTCCTGAAATGACATATATGCCACAGCAAACACCTGAATCCATAACGCAGCAAGATCTGACTCTTCACGCTGATATATACCAATCAGGCATTACCTTATATAGAATGTGCAATGGTAATAGTGTGTTCAGACAACAACTAACTCAATATCACTCTATGGATGCATTTGATGATGCTGTAAAAAAAGGAACTTTTCCAAATCGAAAATTTTACTTACCACATATACCAAAGTCACTTACCAAAGTTATTAATGATATGATGGAGCCGGATCCAGACAAAAGACCACAAAATCTTCTCATAACAATAAATGCTTTATCAAAAATTGACAAAAATTTAGATTGGGAATACACTATTGATAACAAATCAAGAACAGAAGTTTGGTCTCTGGAGAAAGAAAAAACTAAAGATAGTATAATTTTATCCTTTAACGGGCAGGATTGGTTTACTAAAGGCGAGAAAGTATTAAAGACATCTGGTAAAACCCAGCAAATTCACGCTTTTAAACACACAAGCATCACTTCGCAAGCTGAAGCATATAATATAATAGCAAAAATGATTTCTAACCACACGTAATTAATATAAAAGGAGGATTGGTTAAATGAAAAAGATTAGTGTAGGAATCAAAACTGTATCGAGAGAACATTTAGCCAATCCATTCCTTAATGATACTGTTAAAAGTAGATTAAAAGCCAAACAAGCAGTTAACCTTGAAAATAACTCAAAGGTAATCAACTTGGGAAATGGTTACGTAAAACGAATAGTTATAGATAATTCAAAAACACATTAATATTGATAAAAGAGGGTATATTCACTTACCCTCTTTTTGATTTCCCTTCTCACCGATAGTTATTACTTCTTATTTAATTAAATTTGGTATCATAAATTAAAATTATTATTTTATCCGGGGGAAATGATTTTGAGAAGAAGAGATTTATGTTTTATATTTATTTTAATTAACTTAGTCTTATTTTCAATTACTATGACAGGACTATATCTAAACAAACATGTCATAGAATATAGCTTTATAATGGAACAAATATCTTTTGCTTCAAGTATTGTATCAATATTACTAGCAATTATTGCAATTCTTTATGCTTTTGTACAATCCTATCAATCTGGTATCCAAAATCAAGAAACGCAAAATCTCCTTACGTTAATTAGCCATAAAGTTGAAGGTATTAACGTTGTAAAAAATGAAGTAGTAACGTCTAAAACTGAAATAAAAAATGAATTAACAAAAATGCACGCTGTCATTGATAATTCCTATAAACAAATAGACTCACAAAAAGAGACCTCTTATATCAATAAACATGAGGTTTTCAAATCATATATCGATAGTTATTTTAAAAATACAATTGACGAACTAAATTTTGAATCTAAAGATGGGATTAATAAAGATAAAGAATTTCATGTCACTTTAATCCTCAAAGAACTGAAGGATCCCTATTTAAAAACAACAAACTCTTACGATATAGTCGATGAATATCTTACGTATTTTAAAAACAAAACTTCTTTAAGAACCTTTGGATCCAACATATTAGTATTCTCCGATTATTATGGGATGTCTTTTACTTTAAGTTTCCCAGATAATGATCATGCATGGACTCCAAAAAAAGTGAAAGACATGTTAACTGATTATGAGCACAGTAACTTAGAAGTTTTTACCGTTGCCAAGTTAGACTATTAATTTATTTTATAAAATCTAAAGGAACGTTAGCTTATAACGTTCCTTTTCCTATATGCATAAAATCCTTATATAATCTGCCATATCCTTATCATCCATATAAATCAAATTTACTTAACCAATTAAACTATTGTTCTTATCTATTCCTTCCTTTCTGAGCTATCAATCCTTCCAATGAATAAATAATTGAGTTCGTTTGTTTCGTAAATTCAATGTAATACTCCGTAAAAAGGGTGCAGTACTCCATAAAATTGTATGCAGTACTAAATTGCAAAGGTGCAGTATATAAGGACTAATAGACATTTCTAATGTATTAGGTTGAGTTGAGTTTGTTTTGTAAATTCAATAGAATGCTCTATTGGTAACGTTACTATTGCAAAAAGGGGCATTACCTTTGAATCCCGGTAGTATCAACGCTTTATGCCCACTAAACTATATTTGAGTTTGTTTTGTAAACCCAATAGGGCGTTCGGTATTTTCTTTACAAATTGGGAATGTACACCGTAAAATGAATAACATTTAAAACCTTAACATTTCTTAATATCTGCAGCAGATATGTAGTTATATAAAAGTTACTTAACCAGATTTTCGGCTGAGTAACTTTCTTTAATCCGCCGTCAATGACTAATCACCCCAAAGTATAAGGTAGATAATATCGACCTCGCCTTTAAAAACAATAAAGAGTAAAATTGATGCTAGCAGACACAGAGTTATTATGGTCGATTAAACCGACTGTAACCCAATGGCTCAAACCCATCAGGTTTAATTAAATCATTTAAATGTGTATCAAAGTCACTCGTCAAAAACGATGAGTGACACGTATCCTTCAAACGGATAAGAAATTTTATCATTCAGCGCATGTTGTTTATCTGCTATTTATATAAAAAGTTAGCATTTGTGAGCATGTATATAGAAATGTCTGGTTTTGTTAAGCTCTTATATAGGACGGGGCAATTTTGTGCTCTCCTCACGTTATAGATCATTCCAAGTTTAAACGTATCGCTTTTAGAACATACACTTTAGTAAAACTTAGGATTTCTTAGGCCCATACCTATATTTATTTAATAATTGTGGTGGGTTAAATCCACTTTCTTGATAGAGCGGGCAGAACTTTAGTTTTACCTAATACTCCTCATGAGGTATAGCTATAAAACACTATTAAATGTAAGTAAAAATAATATATTTTATTGCTTATATTAAATTTTGAGTTTCGTTAGGTAATAATTGCACTAATTTTATAAAAGAGATAAATTTATAGTAGGTATTATTTTCCTGAAATATCTAATGAGGAGGGACACCCAAATTGTTTAACCATGATAATCGTCCTACTGTATTTATTAGTTCTACTATTAGTGACTTTGCAGATTTGCGAAGCGCACTTGGTTATTATTTGGAGAAAAGTGGATATAGGGTATATATGTCAGAAACAACGACTTTCCCTGTGAATCCTAACAAATCTAACTTCGAACAATGCTTCGAGTTAATTGATAAATCCCAATACTACATACTTCTAATCGGTAACAAAAGGGGTAGTTGGTATAAAGACGGAATAAGTACTATCACACAAGAAGAATTTAGATATGCTAGAAATAAATTCGAACAAACAGGAGATATCTCACTTCTCACGTTTATTAGATCTGATGTTTGGTCCATCATTAATGAATATAAACGATCACAAGGTATAAATAAATCAGGGACTATGGAAGATATTGAATTTACCACAACATTCATTGATGAAATCACAAAAGATGAAGATTATATTAAAGCACAGAAACAGGATCAAAGTTACCCTAAAGGTACATGGGTGTCGAGATTCTCCCGTTTTTCTGACATAATCGATGTAATGTCCATGACCATGAATATAGAAACAAATAGACGTATGGAAATTCTTCGAACTTTGGCTTTAGAGGAGTTACAAGAAAATATCAGAGCATGTTTTGATGATTACACCACTACCGGAAACGCTTTTCCATATGCACTTTCTCCTTTGCTCAGGGCTTTTTCGGAAGTCAAACATCCAATAGGACAAAGGTTCCCTGCTAAAGAAGTAAGGAGATTTGCTACAATAGGTGTACATGGTTTAAATACAAAAGCGTTTAAATCTGAAGCAATCAAAGAGCTAATTTCCAGTGGGGAACTACTAGATTACGATATCAAAACGAAGAGTTATAAAAAATCCCCCATTATGAAATTAGCTGAAGTAATGATTATGGAAATAGATCGTATTCAATCATTTTTCAGATCAGAAGAAGGTTATTATTCTAAATTATTAGCATTTTCTAAAGATGCTGAAGCACTCCCCAATGAACAACTTATTGAAATCCCATGGGACCTATTTATGGTCATGTGGATGCAAGAAAGAACAAGAATAGTCTTTAATAACGCTTGGCTATTACATCAGTATCTCAGCCATCCAGAAAAAGATTTTTCAAATATTTTAGCTAATGTTGACCCTGAGTATTATCAAATTAGTACCGTTAGTGGCCAACCTGTTGGATCTGTTACCTGGGAAAAAGTTCAAACATGGTTTAATGGACAAAACGTAACAATATAAAAACTATATACATAAGAAAGGCTCCTACACAGAATTAGGAGCCTTTCTTATGCCACACCACATTACATATAACCTTAAAATATAGACTTTCTAAGTAACCCTTTTTTTACATCGTTAATTTATTCTGCTATTAAATAAAACGTCTGGTTTTGTTAGGTTCTTATATAAGGCAAGTCAAATTTAACCAGCCCTCACTTTATAAATCAATTTACGTGTAGACTTATCAATTTTGATGAATACAACCATCGCCATTAAAAAAACTTCCAAATACAATGTGCTTATCTTATATGAAAAAGTTAAGTTTTGTGAGGTTGTGTTATATGACAAAAAAATTATAAGTTATAATAAAATGGATTTTTTATTTCAATTGCTATTTGTACAGCCTTCAATTGACCGCTGATTAATGATACATACCATTAAAACACCTTATCTGTATCAAGAATCTTTCAATGTCCGTTTGCTATCCAGCCCATAAATACAACTGAGGTACATTATTTAGTACAAACTGAATATTACTCATCAGGTTACTTTTGAATGGTTTTAAGAAAAGTAAAAAAGCACTCACCCTACTGGGTAAATGCTTTTTGTATATTATATTACCCCGTTATCCCTCATAGTTGACATGAGTTCTGGGTTATCATTCTCAACATCATACCAAAATACCTCATCCACATGGTTTTCAATATCCCATTCCTCTATAATTTGATCATTTGTAGTAATTAGCACTACTTTCCGTGATGCGGTATCTCTAATTTCATTTAAAAATTCATTATACTTTTCAGTATTATTCAATACAGATTGAACAGGATGAAATACCGTGAAAGTATTTTTATTACCTTTAGGGTTAGATTTTGTATGGGATTTGTAACTGCTTATCTTAATAATCATTCGTCCTAATTTATAATTAGCTGTTGATGTAACATTATAAGGTAATAAGTTTTTATTCCAAGCTCTATTAATAAACCCTGAGATATCAGACATATCACTTGTTCTTATAATCCCCTTGCTAAACTCCTTATTCAAACAATAAAACACTACCTTCAATTTAGCATCATCATCATAACCTTTTACCAATAACGTTTTTTTAGTTTTGTCTTGCAGAAAATTCATTACATATTCAATAGCCTTTTGCTTGTCGTTCATACTCATTCCCCCTCTTTTCATTATATTTTATACCAAAACTGAATACAGGGGATCATGTTTGCAAATCCTAGCTCCAATAATTGTAATCATTCTGAACGATTACTTTTTAATACGCCGTTCGTCATCCTCAATAATACTTTACAATCCCCACTGCTCCTTTAAACGATTCACAAGTACCATAGCCTTGCCGCTATCCTTATTTATATCTGGATGAAATTCTCTTGCTAATACTCGATAGAATTTCTTAAGCTGCTTCCTTTCTTCCTCTGTGTAGTTACTGGATGAAGATGTTTGGTAACTACCGCTATTCGACCTATTGTAGTTACGCTTAAAACTTTCTTCGTAACTACGTTGTTGATATTCCTGTTTTGCTGCATATTCATCTTGCAGCTGCTCTTTATACTCTTTATTCCTTAATACACCATAAATGTCATAGCAACGATCATATGAGCCTTGTCCATATTGTTTATCAAAGGTAGCTTGCTTTGTACGATATCCCTCAAGAATCTCTCTTTGCTCCTGTTTTGCTTTATATTCTTCCGTCTGCTCATATTCGGCTTGTACCCTATCAATGATCGGCTGTAACTTCACATAAACCATATTCCATAGTTCCTGCTCTGTAATCCCCATATCAACTAACTTTTCATTTAATTTCGTTTGTATAATACAATCTCCAGGCCAATATTCTAATAAAGTATAATATCCCATGGTAGTTATAACCCACTGTTTCTTTTTAACTTTCCCCAGCTCCCTGTAGCTGTGATGAATACTTATCTTATAAGCCTTCTTAATTGGTCTTTTAAAACGCTCCCCAGTACTTTTATACCCATAAATAACCTGACCATCATAAGAAGTCCCCTCTGTCACTTCTAACCCCTCATATGTATAGCTAACAGATTCTTTTTTTGTCTCAATCTCTTGTATAATACAAAACATTTATATGCTCCCTCCCTGTAGTTACCGTTAAGTATTTTCAAGTACCTACATATAAAACAAAGACACGAGATATTCCCATGCCTTCTCTTCAAACCTATTAACAGTGCTCTGCTCTTGTTTTCATTCATTTCTATCCCGCTGACACATCTGATCTCCTTTTAATTTATACCTACTAACTTATAGTAGGCATACAAGAAATTTCATTATCGACAATTTCAATTAAGGCTTTTGCAGCCTCCTCTCTTGTATAATTTTCATCATCCATTAAATTCAATGCTATATGTGATAGATCACTAACTAACCGAGTTTTATTTGCAAGTAATAGTAATTGTTCTGTTTTTTCCTCTTTTGTTAACATACTTATCTCCCCTATTCAATATTATTAAGTTCACAATGACGGCCTACGATATAATACATAGCTAAAACCAACATCATTGTTATGAAACTAGCAATCTCCAAACCTTTGTCATACTTGAAACCAGAATACATATTTACAATAAATGTCATGCATAGTAAAATACGAATAACTTTAAACATGAAATCAACGTCCTTTCGTTGATAATTTGCAGAGAGTAGGTGTGCCAGCACTTACTCTCTTTTCAATTTCTAAATGTACCTTTACCACTCCTTAGCCCCTTCAGGAATATTTAGTTTTATTCCTTCTATCCCCAAAAGTTCTATCATCTTCTCTCGACATATGTTTATTTTTCTCTTATATCGATGCTTAGGCAGTCCTAAAGCATTTCCGTGCGCTGTATCTGACTTATAACTTACTTCCCAGAAATAACGCTCAAATAACAATTCCTGTTCTACCGCTTCTAACTGATTAACCGCATTAATAACAAACTCCATAAATGCATACAATTAGCCTGTTTAAAACATGCTATACACTCTACAAATGAGTTAAATTCATTTGTATGTGGGTTATCTATCCAAAACCCATCCTTTGCAATACGAATATACAAACTCTGATGTAACTCCCACATGTAACAGCGACATGCGATAAATACATTTTCTAATAACTTATTAGATATTGATTTGCTTGCCATTTAACATCACTGCTTATGAATCTGCACCTTTGCTTTTCATATCCTCAATAAACTTCAAGTAATCTTCTACTCTCATTAATAGATAATCAAATGTAACTGCCTTAGCTATTAATCTTGTATGTGGAGCACTTCTCTGGCTATTCCAATGTGTTTCCCTCCACGCTGTCCAAAAACCGTCTATATGATCGATATATAGGCAGCTTGTCTTACTGAATGTTAATGTATACATCCTTCCGCTAATAGCTATCACATAGCCCTCCTTTTTCGCCTTCTCATCTCTTTCTTTCGCTTTATTTGGATCCGGTACACGAGTAGTTTTCATTTTTATCTCCTCCAATTTATAAAAAGATTATTTTAGATTACGTACCCACATTACCGGGGAACAGCATTTCTTTCTTAAATGTGGTAAGTGTGGATAACTGTGGATGATGTATACCTACACTACAAACTCAGTAACATCAATGGTTCTTCCTTGATTGTGGGTAGTGTGGGTAACATTTTAGGAATTTAATAAAATAGGGTTTATTGCTACAAAGGTTTTTCTTTAAGACTTCTTACCTACATTACCTACATTTCATTCAACACCTTGGTAGACAAGGAGTTTCACGTTTACCTTAAATGTAGATACGGTACCTACATTACCTACACTACAAATCCAGTAACATCAATGATTCTTCCTTAATTGTAGGCAATGTAGGTAACATTTTAGGAATTTAATAAAATAGGGTTTATTGCGATAAAGGTTTTTCGACCCTCTTTATACTCTTTTACATAATTCCTTTCGCTCAATTCATTTAGCGTTCTCTTTAGGTGTTCTGCCTTCTTGAAACGTTTTATAACAAGTAATTGAATATCTCTATAAGCAATAATCTCTTTACCTTGATTTAATATAACCTTCCAAAGATACTTAGCATCTTCTTCTGAACTCCCTGCACTCAACAAACCAAAAGTAGCCATCATATGCTCTATAAAGTATTGTGATATATATAATCCACCTTGCACTATCCTCTCTTCTATTTCAGTTGGTATAGTCTCCTGATTGACATGGTGCGCTATATGGATAAGCGCCATAATTCGGGCTACTTGCCCAGGTAGTTTCCCTGCCCAAGATTGAAAATGCCCATAAGATAAGTCACTACCGTCTCCCATACGTTGTTCCATCTGCATACGATAGCCATTGAATAGCAGCCTCGCTTCTTCACTTAAAGATAAAGAAACATTTTCACATCTTAGAGTTAACAATTTCTTAATTTGTCTGCTATACCTTTGTTGAACGTCCTCCCTTATATCTTCTGTTTCTATCTTTCGGTATCCGATAAAACTTTTAGGAACTGTATAAAGAAAACGTGCCATTAAACCACGGTTATAGAAGTACTCTGGTAAATGCTTAATAACATCTAACTGTGCAAACAGTCCGACTGTTAAATGGGGATCATCTACTTTCTCTGTTCTCCCTCTACGATCTACTGTTATTTGATCTTGGCTAAATCCCTTTAGGTAAACATCTATATTTGTATTGCTGGAGTATCTGCCTTTAATTAAGTCAAAGAAGCCTCCTTCTGCCGATAACACAGCCATACGCCCCGAGTTATTGAGCATAAGTGTTACTAACTGCTCTGGCGTTACATCATCTGTAAAGTACCTTACATGGTGAATGCTCTCTATCTTCTCCATCTCTTCAACCATGGCATTTAACTCACCTTGTACAGCAGCTGCATCCTCTTCTGATTGAGTTTGTTTAGCTTTAACCCATTCTTTTTTCAAATCTTCCACCAATCGTTCCAATACTTCTCTCTCATGTTTACTTTGCTCTACATCAACACGTCTTCTTTCATTTTCTTCACTCTCATGCTCCAATAACGGAAACGTAAATGCCTTAAACACACTCGATTTCCTATTACTCGGTGGCATAAACGTGATTAGATATGTATTTAACGGCTCATACCAGCCTCTACTTGGTTGAATAGTATATTTTTTAGCCAGAACAACCGATAAGACAGATAAAGCCATCATACAAGACATATCAGCAGGCGTCTGTGTGTGTTCTGCTACATCTTCTATATAATCCCTTAACCATTTTGGGAATACTTCCACAGGGAAGGAAGGTACCTCATATTCATCAAAGGGATTGATTTCTCCCCATTCTCCTGCTGAATTATTACCTTGCTGTGCTTCTGCCGCTACAAGTGCATCCCCTGTCCCTTTTGAAAAGGTAAATCCTGTAGCAGCAGCTATTCCCTCATCTCCAAGAGCTGTTCTAAGCGCCTCAACAGATTTTTCGTTCATTGTACCCACTTCCTTCTAACCTCTTAAATAAGCGGTTTGTTTCTTCTAAAGTTGTTATCTTTACATACTCGCTATCATCAACCAAGCAATCGAGCCAGTATTCTATTTGTGGTAACAAGTGATACATATCCCCTACCTGTTCTAAATCCCCTATTGTCTTAACGGACTGCATTCTTTTACGAATAGCTTCCGAAAGATTATTTAGATTATTAATCTGTTCGATTACCTTTTTATTAAGAAAAGCTGCTGCTGCTGTATTTTCCTTTTTACGTTTCCTTTTTTGGTACATTTTTTGTTGCTCTTCTGCTGTAGGATTCTGCAAGCCAAAATCCTTCGCAAGTATCTCGAGAGCCTCTTTAACATTTACGTGATGTACCAAACGAACAACATCTATAACATCGCCTACACGTCCATCATTACAACCTGTAAAACATTTAAATGTATTTGTGTTTGGATAGATCACCATTGATGGACTGCCATCAGAATGAAACGGGCATCTTACGCTAATACTTCTGCGATTCGGATTAGGTACTTTTACATGAGTGTATTGCTCTAAAGCTTCAATAATGGAGATGTTCTCTTTTATCTGCTCAATGGATATCATTCATATCACACCTTTATCATAAAAAACATTTTGTTTCACATCAGAGATATAACGTTCGACTTCCTAAACAAATGTTAATACACTTTTATTTTATTTGTCAATTATTTTATTTACTTTCTCAAATATTTTGTTTTATAATATACTCATAAAGATTATTTTCAGAAAGGATTAATCATTATGATTAGTTACAAACCACTGCTTAAATTGATGATTGATAAAAACACAAACAAAACAGTTTTAAGAAATGAACTCGGATTTTCTTCATCTACTATGGCTAAGTTGAACAAAAACGAGTATGTATCCTTATCTGTTATCGATAGGCTATGTGCATACTTCAATTGCCAGCCGTCTGATCTAATTGAATACATTCCAGACGATTCAAGCGAAAATAACGGTTAAAAAATAGCGGTTACGCTCAATTCATGAGTTAACCGCTGTTATTTACATAATATTCCGTATTTTATAGGTGGTTTTAAGCCATCCTCCTGTACTATTTATTAATAAGTTGTGATAGAATCAATTTGGTTTTAATATTTCTTGTGGTCCATATGAGAGTTGGCGCTTTCATATGGATTTTTTATTTCTATCATCATTTTGGCAGGAATTAATTGACCTACGGTTAATAATATATACTTTTAAACCACCTCGTTTTGTTGTAACAACCTTCTAAACTTATCTCTTCCTTTTGGCGTTATCAATGTTTGTGTACCGGACCATCGATCCCCTTTACTCTCTTTAACCCCAAACAAAGAAGGTACATATCTCGCATAAGGTTGCAACTTCTTTTTTGCATCCCTATATACATATCCTCTCTCTAATAACCAGTTAACAAATCGTTTCGGTTTCATGCCAAATTCCTTTGCTGTCTCTCGAAAACCTGTAAGCAAATTACGTTCTACAAGTTCATCAAAGTATTCACCTTTTGGTTTCAACTCTTTATTCTCAGTTGTTAACTTCTCATTCTGTTCAGCTAAGTCAGCTGCTAATCGTAAAGCCTCCGCAAAGGTAGTTGGTACTTTAAATTGCTTATTTGTTAATTGTTCTTCCATTTCCTCAAAACGCATAACATATGTAGCTGTAAACAGCACACCCTTTTCACCTGTCAATTTGTTAGCTATCATGTCACAACCTTTACGCGTTAAGAGATAGCAAGGTTGCGCTTTGTTTTGATTGTTTAGATATGTACTGTTAATAAAGAATTGATGACTATCCAATTTTGGATTGTCCGCCATAATCTTTATATATCCCTTAATATCTCTTAACAAATGCGAATGTTGTTTTCCAACCATTTCAGCAACATCACGACTGTCGACTAAAAGTTGTCCGTTTTTGTTAATAATAGATAATGTTTGCTGTTCGTTTATTACAGTCAATTGATCTATCACACTCAACCTTCCTTTCATTTCATACATTTGTAGCCTGTCCCCCCTCTAAGCACTGTAATTCTTTATTGGTCATCCAGCGATCGAAAGTTTCTTTCCTAAATAGTTTCCTCCTTCCTATGCGAACACATGGTAATGATCCATATATACTTTCTTTGTAAACTAAATCCAAGGATATCCCCAAATATGTAGCTGCTTCTTTGGCCGTTAGTGTAGTACGCTCCATGTCCTCATCCCCCTTATAAATATTCTTTTTTAGCCTTTTCAATAGCTTGAAAAACCATTTCTTTCTTTTCTTTTGAAAGTTCTTTTCTTAGCCACACGGTAAATGTATTTGGAGATACTCCAACCACTTCTCCCACCTGCCAATACTTCACTCCTGCCTCCGCAATAGCCATTCTAATATCTTGATTCGATTTCATTTACAACACCTCTTTTTATTTAATGACACAATTCAACATTAAAAGTATTGTTTTAAGTCATTATCATTGCTATCATTTGTTTATAGAATACCTAATAGCCATACAGGTGTCAAACTTAAAATGACATAAAGTTTCCGTTAATTAATTATTTTTATGTCATTCACATTAATGAACTCTGCCTTTTATGAAGATAAAAATATAACAAATGCAGAAATAAATCGACAAAAAGTAGAAAGAATACGTAAACAACCTATAATACGCGAGGAGAAAATGACATGGAAAAAAACTTTTTAACCATAAGTGGTTTAGAAGAAAATGTAATGGTATGTAATGAATATTCATTACTATCAACTGAAGATATAATCGCTAATACTTCGGACTACTTCTCAAATATTGAGAATATCCCAGAAGGATTTCGTCGTGACACAGAAAGAAATAGGGCTCTAAATAATCCTTCGCTTGAAATAATCAACACATTTTGCTTAGATGAAGATTTTTCAAATTGGGCAAATTTTTATAAAGTATCTACGCATAAATTAAAAAGTATGCTACATGAACTACATTTTAGAAAACCTTCTGATGATATACAAAAAGTTTTTGCGGAGGCTGGTCATCCTGAAATTGTTGCAAAACCTGAACTCATTAAAGAAGACATAAAATTCTACAATCCCTTCAATGAGGGGAACTCACTTTTCACTGAACTTCCCAAGCTAAAAATATGGGATTTAAAAGAATTAAAACGATTCATTAAAGTTTATGGGTTGCCTACAGGATCTGGAATATATAAAATTACAGCTTTATACGATTCGAAAAACATTCTTTTTCGTTCTGTACAATTAAGAGACTTATTTATAGAATTAACGATTTACAGATATATTTTTTCATTATTTTTAGCAGTAAAAACTAAAGACATTAATCAATTACAATTTTTTAAAAGTAAATACCACCCTACAATAAATATTCAAAACAATGAAGAACTTATACTTTTGGAAAAGAAAACCCTTATCTTCTTTCTAAATAAACAAAATAGAATATCTCAAAAGTTAATCATCGAGACAGTTAATGAAAAACCAGAAATAATACCAATTGTACAGTTTACAAACCTCTTTGATGTTGCTTATTTTCAAATGACAAAATCTTTATTACAAGACACAGTATTACGAAAATGTGAACACTGTGGACATTACTTCGAAGCAGCTCACGAAAGCCGACGCTTCTGTCCCCCTTTGCCTTTTAGAAAGAGAAGTAGCTGTGAAACTGCTTATAATAGAAATAAAGTAAAAAAGAAAAATACAGAGGAGTGAATGATTAATGAAAGGCTCTCTCGAAAAGCATGGTACTAATTGGCGTATGCGTGTAACAGTTGGATATAATGAAAAAGGTAATCCTATCAGACGTTCGAGAATGGCTATTGCAAAAAATAAACGGCAAGCTGAAAAGGAACTCGCTTTGTTTATTGCTGAAATAGAAGCAGGTGAATATATACAGCCCCAAAAGATGCTATTTAAAGACTTTATTGAAGAATGGATACAAAAGTATGCAAAAACGAATTTACAAAAGACAACAGTGTCTAATTACATTCATATATTAAATACGCATGTCATACCTACATTTGGTCATAAAAAGGTGGAGGATATAAAAACAATTCATTTAGTTACTTTATTCCATGAGAATTTACCAACTAAAGGCTTAGCAACCACTACAATTAATTCCATTCATACAAGAGTTAAAATGCTATTTAAAAAAGCTTGCGAATGGGGATTTATTAAAAAGAACCCTATGGATGGTGTTTCAAAATTAAAAGGAAAGAAACAAGAAATGCAGCCTTACGACCAAAAAGAAATCATTAAGATTTTGGCTTTAACGGAACAAGAGGAAGAAATGAATAAAATGCTATTCCAATTAGCTATTGTTACTGGTATGCGTAGAGGCGAGCTATTAGGCTTAGAATGGGGACATATTGATTTTGATAATGATATGATTCATATCCAACAAACAGTTGTAAGAGCAGGCAAAGAGATACTATTAAAAGAGCCTAAAACGAGCAAATCGAAAAGGGCTATTTCTATCCCTCCTGCTTTTACGGCTAAGTTAAAACAATATAAAAAATACTGTGCTGAAAAACGCATTGCCTGTGGTGATCTATGGGAAGGTGAAGAACATTTCTTCTTATTCTCAACATGGACCGGTAAACCACTTACACCAGAAAAGGCTAGCAGCAGGTGGCAATACTTCACCAAAAAGCACAGATTACGCCACATTAAGTTACATGGGCTACGTTCCACTCATGCTACCTATTTATTAACGCGAGGTGAAAATTTAAAAGTCATATCAGAACGTTTAGGACATAGCGATATACAAACAACCATGAACATATACGCTCATGTATTAGAAGAAGCAAACAAAAAAGCAAGCAGCCATTTTGAAACGCTACTTGCTCAAACAATATCTTAATTATCCTTAACTGTAGGTATTGTAGGTAACGTACCTACAGTTGAAGGAAACGTGAAACACCTTGTCCCACAAAGGATTCACTTTAATGTAGGTATTGTAGGTAAGAAAACAGTAATAAGAATACATTTTATTAGATAGGAAAGAGCCTCACAGCCTAAACTCCAACTTATTTTATCGCTGTTTTCAAAGTATAATTCTCTAACAATTTATAGTAATATTCTTCTTCCGAACGCAAGAAACCATTACTTTTCTTTTTATAATACAAAATCCATTTCCGTAATAATAATGGCTTTTTATTTAATTTATCTCCCTCATTTTTTATACTTTTAAATCTTGAAATCCAATAACCAAAATTATATTTTCCTTCTTGATAAAGGGTTGGTGGTTGAACCCTTTCAATGGAAGCAATAAATACATTGTTACTCGCATAAAGATTGATACGTTTTTTATCGGCATCATATTTAGGGACAAGATTAAGCTCCTTAATGATATTTATTAATTGTCCCAGGTGCTCTTTAAATCGTTCTTTTTCTTTCTCTAATGCTCCGTTTAATTTATAGACTGTAATTTCAGCCATAATATAATCTAAATTCAAAACTTTCGCTATAACGCTTCTATGTGTTCCACCCATCGAAACATAATAACTATCCAAATCCTGATAATAATCAAAACCAATATCTGATTCTGTTTTTATGAATTCCTTAAACTCTTCAATCCCATATTTCTGAACGCTTTCTAAATTCTGCCGTATTCTATTCAAACTATATAATTGTTCTAGCCAACTTCCATCTCTTCGTTTAGAGTTATCAACTCCTTTAAGTTTTTCTAACGGAATCATTGCATATTTGCTTTCCGAATCAGTATCAAACCATTTAGTTAAAGGAATTTTCCTAACACTTGTATTTTTCATTTTTTGCAGATGTTCGAATTCAATAAATTGAAGTAAAAAATCCGTTGTGAGCACATCTATTTTCTCCGTCTCAATCGGAACAGATACCTCTTTTGACAAATCCTTTGATTTTAAATGTAGCATTTCCTCAATAATTTTCGGCGTAACTTCGCTTTGTTTTTCTTGATATGCCGGCTGCTTCTTGTTTTCTTCAGTCCACTCTGGATAGTTAATTACCTTTTCATTACCTACCTTATCCTTTTGTAACGGCAGATTTTTTGTCTCTTTAGATTGAGAAACCTGCTCTGCACTATATTCTTTTACTTTATATTTAATATCAATGTCTCTTACATTTAACAAAATGATTCTTTTATCTTCATAATAATCAACGATATTCCCTTTTATAAGAGCCAGTTTTCGATTTCCCTCTGTCTTTTTATCGATCCATTCCAATAAACTTTTCAATGTCATTTGAAATCTCTTTTTTCCATTTCCATTATAAATTAGCATAATACGTATTTGATCTGGTTTATTTTTATAGAACGGATAAGCAAACCCATACCCTTTTTGCTCTAATTTCTCTAAGTCATTTTTATCTAAAAAACCTTCAACTATAAATGTATGATTAGGCCTTTTTTCCCATAACGATTGATAACTTTCTCTTTTATATAGTTTATTAGTAACATATAATTGCTTTAATACGTTTCTAATAATTAAATCATCTTTACTATGCAGTAATTCAATAAGTTCACCAATGGTTCTAATATATTCATTTCTAACTCCGGAAACCTTCCTTGTAATAATTTTCTCCGGAACTGCTAAAACTTGATTCCTTGCAGATTTTTTCTTTTCTCCAGATTTTATTGCTGTAGTCTGCTTGCTACTAAACATATCTCGCTCATCTATATCCACTACTAACTTTTTGTCTTTAGGTACATTCCTAAATCGCTCTCTAACTGGAATAGTCTTCAAATTATATGAGCAGCTGTGTCCCTCTCGCCCTTCTGCCTTAGGCATCAAATTAAAAAAACGATCATTCGGTCCCCTATTTACTACCTTAACCTCAGCATTACAACCAGATTTAAGATGATTTTCACAATATAAAGTATACCCTTTAATATATCCTTGATCTCGTATAGTGATGGCCTCATCAGGTTCTATATATCTTACAGTATCTCCAAGTGAATAAATTGCTCTCTGCATTGACTCTGTACTTCTGGCCATTTTAACACCTCGCCTATATTTTTAGTTCTACCACTTCTATAATTCAATTTTACTATAGATGCTAAAAGTGAAAATTAAAAAATCAGACATTTTAATCATATATAAACCTAAAGATACAATATACTCCAGGAACAAGTACTACTTTTTTGTTAAAAGTACTATGCGTTGCATATATGAAATTTCTACTAAGCGATAACTGTTTCTAATTTTTTATACAAATAAAAAAGCCCAAAATTATTAAAGGTGATTCACCGTCTATTTCACTTGTCCTGTCAAGACAAGCTATCTCCAATGTTAGAAGAAAGACTTTCTTTAATAAATTGAGCTTTATAAACAACATTTTTTAAATTATTTTATTTGAAAATTATCTTTCTTTTTTCTGCCTCAAAACGACTTTTTAAAAGTTCCTGCCCCAATCCTGCCCCACAAGTGGTGTTCCATCAATTTTAACAATACGTTATACAACAGACAAACGCTGTTCTATCAACGATTATAACTATTTATTTTTCTATAAACACCATTACGGAATCATCCACGTTAAATAATACGCCTGCACATACGTCATAATACCAACAATAATTACGAAGAATAAACTATGCTTTACTGTAAAACGGAACAAATCCGATTCTTTTCCAGCAAGTCCAACTGCCGCACAAGCAATTGCAATCGATTGCGGAGAAATCATTTTTCCTGTTACACCGCCCGTTGTATTTGCTGCAACGAGAAGCACTTCAGATACACCGACTTGCTGCGCTGTAATGGCTTGTAAATTCGAGAACAGTGCATTCGCAGACGTATCAGACCCTGTTAGGAATACGCCAATCCAGCCTAAGAATGGTGAGAAGAACGGGAATAGTCCGCCAGTTCCGGCTAATGCTAACGCTAACGTAGAAGATAGACCAGAATAGTTTGCGATAAATGCAAACCCTAGTACGAATCCGATAGATAGAATTGGCATTTTTAATTCGCTTAACGTTTCTTTAAATGTCACTACTGCATCTTTTACATTCATTTTCAAAATAAACATGGAAATGATACAAGCAATTAAAATCGCTGTTCCAGTTGCCGATAATACATCAAACTTTAGAATTGCCTCGTAAGGCGTTGGTTTATTTACAATGGGCTCTGCTTTCATTACTAAATTATGTAGACCTGGAATTTCAAACTTAAATACAAGACTTTCTAAAGCCCCTCCTGGAGCGAATAATGCCTTAAAGAAACTTTGGCTCCAAATGACTACCATAACCGTTAATACGATAAATGGAGACCATGCCTTCACCACTTTTCCAAACGTTAATTTCGGCATCGATGCTGCTGTCGTTGCTGCTACTTCACTATTTGCTTGCCCGGATTGATAAGTTTCTTTCGGCTGCCAAACTTTTAAGAACAGCGCTAAACTAATTAAACTTACAAGTGCCGATGTAATATCCGGAAGTTCCGGCCCTAAAAATGTCGCTGTAATGAACTGCGTAATCGCAAATGAACTACCCGCTATAAGTAACGCAGGCCACGTTTGTCTTATACCTTTAAATCCATCCATTAAAAATACGATAAAGAATGGAACAAATAATGATAGGAACGGTAATTGATGCCCAGCCATTTGTCCAATTTTATGTGGATCAATACCTGTTACTTGTCCAGCAACTGTAATCGGAATTCCCATCGCTCCGAACGCCACTGGTGCAGTATTTGCAATCAAACAAAGACCTGCTGCATATAAAGGATTTAACCCAAGACCCGCAAGAAGCGCTGCTGTAATCGCTACTGGTGCCCCAAATCCTGCCGCTCCTTCTAAAAATGCTCCAAATGAAAATCCAATTAAAATAACGAGTAGACGATGATCGTTCGTAATCGATAATACCGATGCACGAATCATATCAAATTGACCTGTTTTTACAGAAATTTTATATAAAAATACGGACATAATGATAATCCAAGCAATTGGCCATAACCCGTACAAAAAACCGTACCCGGTTGCTGCCATTGCCATCTTGAACGGCATTTTATAAGCGAATAACGCTACTAAAACTGTAAGTACAACTGTAATAAATCCTGCTACATACCCCTTCATGCGGAAAACTGCTAAAGCTAAGAAAAAAAAGATAATCGGAATAAGTGCGACCGCTGCCGAAATCCAAATGTTTCCGAATGGATCATAAACTTGTGTCCATGTGTTCATTGTTCTCTCCCCCTAAAGAATCCCCTTTTAAGTAGAATAACCTCATCAATAGACTATCAGGTCATCATACCTTTAAGCCTAAAATAAAAAAACGTTTAAGAAAACGCTTTCAACAACTTTCATTTATACTGTACCATAACAATTTCTATTAAAAAAGATTTTTTTGAAAATTTTATTATTTAATAGAAAATCTTACAAAATCGTCACGTTCTTGTAATGTTTATCGATAGGAAGTTTGCCAAAATTATTGCATAATAATAGTATAACAACAGAAATTATTCATGAGGTGATATATATGAACGGAAATAAAATATTAGCTGCGTTATCATACTTTAGTGTACTATTTGCCCCTATCTTATTCCCTATTATCGTTTGGATTGTGGGAGACGCTGAAACAAAACCACATGCAAAACGTGCTCTATGGACACACATCATTCCAAGTATCGCTACATTCATTGGCGTAACTATTTTAGGAATTATGGGTCTTGGATCTGATCAACCAGATGTAACACTTGGAATTGGATCAATGATTGTCTTAGCTATTTGCGGAATCATCAGCTTATACTACTTCATCTGGAACATTGTAAAAGGAATTAAAGTGCTGAAAGCTTAATTTTAAACAAATGTTTGTTTAAAAAGGGCCCCTTGCAAATTGCAAGGGGCCTTTTCCAAATTCGTTCACTTTATCTCCTGCGTTTCTTCTTTTTTCTCATCATTTTCTTTCGGCGCGTATTCACTTTATCCGCTATAATGTGGAGCGTACTTGCCACAACAATTCCCATTAAGAACGTTACAATTTCAACCTCATGTTTCTTCGCAATTTCTATTAAATTACCATCCAGTGCGATTACATTTAATAGAAATAAAAATGGAGAAAAGACGATTAACATGTACGCAATACGAATCACATCACCAAGTATAATCGTATGCGTAAAGAAAGATCGATGCGGCATTACTTTCTTATAAGGATACCAAAATATACGTAAGAAACCCCATTTGTTATAAGCATTACTGTACGTATCTAAATCTGGTGTTAAAAATGAAGTACCTACTAAAAAACCAATTGCAAAAGTTAATAAAAAATCAAAATTTGTTAATCCATACGAAAAGAGCAAAAACAAAACAACCGGAAGGGATATTAAGTTTATTTTCGTATGCGTTCTTCCTGATGGCATAATGCACTTCCTCGCTTACGTTCGTCCTGTCACCTTATGACAGGTTTCACCTATTGACCTAATTTCTGATCGATAAATGTTGTGTCTATATCCGAACCAAACCATTCTGCCAACTTCACTTGTGCCTTATTTTTCACATCTTCATTGACGTATAACGACACCTGTATTAGTGCGGCCGTTAACGCCCCCAAATCATCAGTATAGCCAATTCCAGCAATGAAATCTGGAATCGCATCAATCGGTGCAATAAAATAAGCAAGTGCTCCAATTACAATAATTTTCACTCGTCTTGGAACATCGGGTCTTTGTAAAACGTAAAACAGTAATAAACTTGCATAAATGACCGACTGCCCTGCTTGCTTTGCAACATGTTTTACTTTCTTCCAAAACGCTTCAACTGAAAATTTTTGTTTCATGTAAAAGCCTCCCTATTTTTAAAAAGAAATAAGCTAGAATATGTTATCAGTAAAAGTTCATGGAAATTACACAAAACCTATCAATGAACTTTCATTGTAACAAACAAACTAAAAAAGAACAAGTGTTCGTTAATTTTCACACGATTTCCTTCATATAATAGATTTCTAGATAACCCTTACCCATCTTCATTTCTTATTTCTCAACAAAGAAAATTTTCACTTCCACTTAACATTCTGCTCTACCTTTGTTATATTTTCTAGTTGACGGACATATAAACGAATGTTAAAGTTTTCTCTGGTAGTGACAAATCTTATACAAAAAATGTAAAATGTTATAGTGTTTCTCAGAAATGAATTTTGTTGTATAATACAGAAATGACGTTATGCTTATGAGCAACAAAAGAAACCAAAAGGGTATGCATAGTTATAGTCGTATATGGGTGAATATAGAACCTTTAATTATGGCCAAGAAAACTATGTATTTTTTATTTTAGCATTTTTCGCTCCAAAATCGACCAAGCCTGATAGAGAAAGGGTGGAAATGAATGAAAGAAACCTTGAAATCACAATTTCAAAATGTGCGTTTCACTGTATTCGTAGCTTTAGCCTTATGGCTGAAAACTTACCTTATTACACGCACAAGCTTTGATTTAAAACTTGAATCTTTCATGCAAGAATTCATTTTATTCCTTAGCCCATTAGCAGCATCATTACTGCTTGTTGGTCTTGCATTATTTGCAAAAGGGAAAAAACGTAACTATATAGCACTTGGAATTAATTTTGTCTTAACAATCGTTCTTGTTGGTAACGTAATGTTCTACGGATTCTACAATGACTTCGTTACTTTACCGGTGCTAGGACAAACATCTAACTTTGGAAGTTTAGGTTCTAGTGTAAAAGAATTATTTAACTACAAAATTATTCTTGCATTTGCAGACATTATCATATTCTTCGTTCTGTTGAAGAATATGAAAAACTTTGCACCTACAGAGCGTGTAGCACGCCCGATGCGTTCCCTATACTTCGTATCAACAGTTGCTATTTTCTTCGCAAACTTAGGACTTGCAGAAGCTGAACGTCCAGAATTATTAACACGTTCATTCGACCGCGTTATGCTTGTTAAAAACTTAGGATTATATGTACACCAAGTATACGATCTTGGCTTACAAGCAAAATCAAGTTCACAAAAAGCATTCGCTGACGGTAGTAAATTACAAGAAACAGAAAACTACGTGAAAACAACACAAAGTAAACCAGATCCAAATATGTTCGGTACTGCAAAAGGGAAAAACGTAATTGTTGTCTCTCTTGAGTCATTACAAACATTCTTAATTGGCGCAACAGTTAACGGACAAGAAGTTACACCATTCTTAAACCAATTTACGAAAGAAAGTTATTACTTTGATAACTTCTTCCATCAAACTGGGCAAGGTAAAACATCTGATGCTGAATTCCTAGTAGATACTTCTTTATATCCACTAGACCGCGGTGCTGTATTCTTCACACACGGTAATAATGAATATACAGCAACTCCAGAAATTTTACGTCAGCAAGGGTATCACACGTCGGTATTCCACGCAAACAACGCAACATTCTGGAACCGTAACATTATGTATCCAGCACTTGGTTATGATCGTTACTACAACGAGCTTGACTACAAGATTACGCCAGAAACAAAATTAAACTGGGGATTAAAAGATATCGAATACTTCGATCAATCTATTGATATGTTAAAACAAGTGAAGCAACCATTCTATACTCGCTTCCTTACTTTAACGAATCATTACCCATTCACTTACGATGACAGTACAAAATTAATCGACGAATATAATTCTGGTGATGGAGTATTTGACCGTTACATGGTAACTGCTCGTTACTTAGACGAAGCAATGAAACACTTTATTGAGCGTCTAAAAGCAGAAGGTATTTACGACAACTCAGTAATCGTATTCTACGGTGACCACTACGGTATTTCTGAAAACCATAACCGTGCAATGGCACAGTTCTTAGGAAAAGAAGAAATCACTGCATTTGACCATATGAACTTGCAAAAAACACCGATGTTTATTCACGTTCCAGGTCAAAAAGAAGGTAAAACAATTTCGAAACCAACTGGAGAAATTGATATTAAACCAACTATTCTAAACTTACTTGGTGTAGATTCTACAAATGACGTTCGATTCGGTCATGATGTATTCTCACCTGATAATAAAGGATTTGTTGTTCTTCGTGACGGTAGCTTCGTTACAGATAAATACATGTACACAAACAGTACATTCTACGATCGTGCTACTGGCGAAGTTGTACAATTACCGAAAGAAGAATCTCAACCACTAATTGATCGTGCCCAAAATGAATTGAACATGTCTGATAAAATCATTGAAGGTGACTTACTTCGCTTCTCTGAAAGTAATAAGATTAAAACTGGTGAAGTAAAAACAGTTATTAAAGAAGAAAAGAAGAGCGCTGAGTAATCTCAGCCTCTTTTTTTATTTTCTTCCATACAACTACTTATATTCATTAACTTTAAAATTACATAACCTTTACCAAATATTCACATAGCGTTAATGAAGAATCTCTATAATAAAATATGTAAACGAGGTTCTACATATTTCTTATCTTTCATCTTTCGTAAGATCCCTTAAAGAAATGTGTAAATCTTTTGTTTCTACTTTCTTATAATTGTCTTTCAACATGTTTTGTTTCCATACACAAAACATTCAACAAGACAATGTCCCTATGAAAGATAGCTACCCTCCTTGTGCAGCATTCCATAAGAATGTTGCTTTTTTTTATTTAAAAGCAGGATTCTCATTCTTATTTTCGAATTTGTATATACAAAATGCTGTAAAGTGAAACTTTAATCAGCCCTTACCAATCGGGCAGCTACGGGCAGTTATTCGCCCAATTCACTTCTTTGCTCCACCCTAATTTTTAAGTGGAAGTTTTACTGCCCGTTAATGCGGGGTAAATCATCCTTACTTCTCTATGATTTACAAATACATATACGGTCATATGTAGAGAATTGCTTACATAAAAATTACTATAGTGATTTTTATCTCGCATGAATGAAAGTTTCACGTTACTTACGTACTTACGAAAGGATGGGACGGAAATTGGCATACGAAAAATTTGTACTTTGGAATGATGAAGTTATTGATACAACAAAACAACAAACGTACATAGAACTTGAAGAGAGAGGTTTGCAGTTCGGAGATGGTGTCTACGAGGTGATTCGCCTATATAAAGGGAACTTTCACTTATTAGATCCGCACATAACGAGATTATATCGCTCCATGGAAGAAATAGAATTATCACTCCCTTTCTCAAAAGCTGAGCTCATCACTTTACTTTACAAATTAATTGAACGAAATCATTTCCATGAAGATGGCACAATTTATTTGCAAGTATCTCGTGGTGTACAAGCTCGCACACATATATTTTCATATGACAACCCTCCGACAATTTATGCCTATATTACAAAAAAAGAAAGACCAGCATTATGGATTGAATATGGTATACGTGCTATATCAGAACCCGATACTCGATGGCTACGCTGTGACATTAAATCATTAAATTTATTACCAAACGTACTAGCTGCTACGAAAGCTGAACGGAAAGGTTGTAAAGAGGCACTTCTCGTAAGGAATGGTATTGTAACGGAAGGAAGCCATTCCAACTTCTTTTTAATTAAAAACGGAACTCTTTACACACATCCAGCCAATCACCTTATTTTAAATGGCATTATTCGTCAATATGTCCTTTCTTTAGCGAATACTCTTCACATTCCTGTACAGGAAGAACTTTTCAGTGTTCGTGACGTTTATCAAGCAGATGAATGCTTTTTTACAGGCACAACGATTGAAATTTTACCAATGACCCACCTTGATGGGACCGCGATTCAAGATGGGCAAGTTGGGCCTATCACCAAAAAACTGCAAAAATCTTTTAATCAAATCTTGTTACAATCCAATATGGCCTCTTCTTAAACACGAATAATTTCTGTCCTTTCATATTCAATATATGCATTTAAATGGAAATCAAGGTGTAATTTTATGCCTTGATTTTTTTCTTGTAATCTTTTTGTCATATTCAGATTCCTATATAAGTCTTGACAGTAATCGACATGCTCTTTAGAATTTTTAACAGTTGGTAAATATTTCTTCACTACATTACAGACAGAAAGGAATCGACAAATTATGAAAAAGTATCTTGCCGGTCTTGCGGCAGTGTCTGTAGCAGGAGGAGCAGCACCTACACTTGATAGTGTTCAAGCTGCACCTGAACAAAATACACAAAAAGCTGCTACAACTGTCCAAGCTTCTGCATCAAACAGCTCATCTTATAAGGTAAACGCGAGCGTATTACATGTTCGTGCAGGATCAAGCACTTCTCACGACATCATCTCACGCGTTTATAACGGTCAATCATTAAACGTGATTGGCGAAGAAAATGGTTGGTTCAAAATTAACATTAATGGACAAACAGGCTTTGTTAGTGGCGAATTTGTATCAAAAAGTGGAGCAGCAAACAACAATGTAAGTACAGGTGGAAACAATAAAGTTACCGCTGATGTATTACGTGTACGTACAGCTCCTAACACATCTAGTTCTGTTTCTGGACGTGTATATGAAGGACAAACATTAAACGTAATTGGACAAGAAAATGGTTGGGTGAAAATTAACCATAATGGACAAGTAGGTTATGTAAGTGGCGAATTCGTATCTGGCGTTTCTTCTAATGCGGGTTCTTCAAACAACAATACGAATAATAACAACCAAGAAGTAAAACCAGCAAGCGGAAACTATACAGTAAATGTATCTTCCCTTCGCGTTCGTACAGGTCCTAGCACTTCTCACACAACTGTAGGTTCTATTACAAAAGGACAAGTAGTACAAGTTGTTGGAGAAGTTCAAGATTGGTTCAAAATCAATTACGCAGGACAAACTGCTTATGTAAGCAAAGACTATGTAACAAAAGGCGGTTCCAACGAAAACGTTACAGAAGGCAACAAACAAGAACAAAACAATAATGGAACTATTCAAACTGGTGGTTCTTACGTGGTTAACGCTACATCTTTACGTGTTCGTACAGGCCCTGCCGCTTACCATAGTGTAATTGGTGGCGTTTTAAACGGTACAACATTAAACGTAGTTGGATCTGAAAACGGTTGGTTTAAAGTGAATTACCAAGGAAAAACAGGCTTTGTTAGTAGCGAATTTGTAAAATTCGTTAAAGGTGGCACTACTACTCCTGAGCAACCAAAACAACCTGAAAAACCTAACCAAGGTGCAATTGGCGACTACTACATTAATGCTTCTGCACTAAATGTACGTAGCGGCGAAGGTACAAATTATAGAATCATAGGCGCACTTCCACAAGGACAGAAGGTTCAAGTAATCTCTGAAAACTCTGGATGGAGCAAAATTAACTACAACGGTCAAACTGGTTATATCGGAACACGTTATCTGTCTAAAACACCAGTTGGAGGCGCAGTAGATAATAAGCCTAACAATAACCAAAATAACAATCAAAACAATAACAACAATAATAATACAGGCAACAATAGCGGCGACAGTTCTTCCGTACTTGCATACGCAAAATCAATGCAAGGTGTACCATACGTTTGGGGCGGAACTTCTGCTAACGGCGTAGACTGCAGTGGCTACATCTACCACGTATTTAAGAAATTTGGTCATAACATTAGCCGTCAAAGTGTTGCGGGATACTGGAGTAGCCTACCAAAAACTTCAAGTCCACAACCTGGTGACTTAATTTATTTCCAAAACACTTATAAATCTGGTCCTTCACACATGGGTATTTACCTTGGAGGCGGATCGTTTATCCAAGCTGGAGATAAAGGTGTTGCAATCGCTTCATTAAGTAACTCTTATTGGAAGAGCCACTTCTTAGGATACACGAAAGCACCTTAATTAATAGTTTCAAAGCCTTCTAATTTACTAGAAGGCTTTTTTGCTATGAGTTCAACATATTACTCCCTTTCTCCTACCTTCTCTCTACAAAAATAATGTATCCATTCTTCTATTTCATACACTTTATTCTGCAAAAACAATGCATAACGTTATCATAATGTATATATTTTCATAAAAAACATAACCTATTTCATGTCTATTTATTTTATATGTGTTTTTTTGAAGAATTTTCTTTTTATTTAAACTTTTCATTAGACGTTTGACCTCCGATGTCCATTATGATAAGTTACTAAAGATGTTATATTCGTAAACGTATAGACAACTGGTTTATACACTGTTTTTACTATGAGGAAGGAGCATACACTGCATGAATCTTTTATGGGGAATTGGCGGCGTGATTGGAGTATTAGCAATTGCTTTCTTACTATCTTCCAACCGCAAAGCTATTAATTGGCGCACAATTTTAATTGCGCTAGCATTACAAATGTCATTTTCATTTATCGTATTACGATGGGACGCTGGTAAAGCAGGTTTAAAACACGCTGCTGACGGTGTTCAAGGATTAATTAATTTTTCTTACGAGGGAATTAAGTTCGTTACTGGGGATTTAGTCAACGCAAAGGGACCTTGGGGATTTGTATTCTTTATTCAAGCACTACTTCCAATCGTATTTATTAGTTCATTAGTAGCAATCTTATATTATTTCGGTATTATGCAGAAATTTGTTAGCATCGTTGGTGGTGCATTAAGTAAACTTCTTGGAACTTCTAAAGCAGAAAGCCTAAACTCAGTAACGACTGTATTTTTAGGACAAACTGAAGCTCCAATCTTAATTAAACCTTACTTAGCACGCTTAACAAATAGTGAATTCTTCACTATTATGGTAAGCGGTATGACAGCTGTTGCTGGATCTGTTCTTGTCGGTTATGCAGCAATGGGTATTCCGTTAGAGCACTTATTAGCAGCTGCAATTATGGCGGCTCCATCGAGCTTATTAATTGCGAAACTAATCATGCCAGAGACAGAAAAAGTAGATAATAACGTTGAACTTTCTACAGAACGTGAAGACGCAAATGTTATTGATGCAGCTGCACGCGGCGCATCTGAAGGTATGCAACTTGTTATTAACGTAGCAGCAATGTTAATGGCTTTCATCGCATTAATTGCTTTATTAAATGGATTATTAGGATGGGTTGGTTCTCTGTTCGATATTAAACTTAGCCTTGATTTAATCTTTGGTTACTTATTATCACCATTCGCAATCTTAATCGGGGTTTCTCCTGGTGAAGCGATACAAGCAGCAAGCTTTATCGGTCAAAAACTTGCAATCAACGAATTCGTTGCATACGCAAACTTAGGACCACACATGGCAGAGTTCTCTGACAAAACAAATCTAATTTTAACATTCGCAATCTGTGGATTTGCAAACTTCTCTTCTATCGCAATTCAATTAGGTGTAACAGGAACACTAGCTCCTACTCGCCGTAAACAAATTGCACAATTAGGGATTAAAGCAGTTATCGCTGGTACATTAGCGAACTTCTTAAATGCAGCAGTTGCAGGTATGATGTTCCTATAAACTTATATAGAGTCTTCTCTTTCTACAAGAGGAGACTTTTTTCATGCAATCCAAACGTCTTTTATGTATCTATTAATCAATTTATCCTAAATATAAGTACATTATGATACAATAATGTTTAAGTCTTTTTATTTTTCTTATGAAAATAGAGATACTACTTGTTGTTGCCCTTCAAAAGAGTTTCACGGCATGGTCAATTTCTTAATAATTGCGCATACTACAAGTATCTATTGATGAAATAGCTTTAAGGAGGAAAGTTTTGTGAAAGATAAGTTCTATAAAATCCTCTCTATGTGGATTTTACAAATTGTATTTTATTTTACTACTGTATATGTGACGAAATATGAGCATGCGCTCATTTTTACAATAATATACGTAATCGTAAACGTACTATTCTTATTTTTAGCTGACAAAACAGCATTTGTTTTCTTCATACTAGGAACCATTATTTCCGTATTTTATTTGTTTTATCAAGCATGGCTTCATTTATGGAGTACATCAGATCAATGGCAATATATGATTATCCACTTCCTGATGGCAGCTAACTTCTTCATTGTATATATAACAACTCACCTATTGAAAAAAGTGATTCATGAAAATAAAACTTTAACTGAGCGTGTGAGAACATTGGAACAATATATTGGAGAATCCAAATTACTAACAAGACAAGAATTCGAGAGACGCCAAGCGTTATTAACGACTGCAATGAATCGTCGCAATGAAACAGGCTTTATCATTTACTTTGATTTCACTTCCTTTAGTAAATATACGAAGGAAAGTGTTATGGACCGTGTAGCTTCCTTATTAGTTGAAACGGTAAGGAATGATTTTGACCTTGCTGCTGAATATGATAATAATACGCTAGTTATTTTATTACAAAACACAAATGAAGCTGGTGCTGACATTGTAATGAACCGCCTAAAGCCAAAAATGGAGCAATGGCTTGCTGCTGAAGCAATCCGAGATATAAAAATTTCACGCGAGCAAATTGGAAACAAAGGACAGACCCTGTTATGATGACTCTCGTTATACTTCTTTTATTCCTTCTGTTTTGCGTACTCGTTTTTTGGATCAGTATCACATTTTCAATTAAATATGTACTTATTTTTACGGCTTTTCTATTCTCTGGCTTACTCGTTTACTACTCTTTCTTAACAATCGCGGGCCTAATTCACCGAAATAGTAAACGAAAAGATCGTACATTAGAACATTATCCGAGCGTCGATATTTTCATACCTGCCCATAATGAAGGCGTCGTTATTAAAGATACTTTAGAAGCAATGGCTAAGATTGAGTATCCTGGAAAGCTAACTATTTATTTATTAAATGATAACTCTCAAGACGAAACACCTGAAATCGGCGATGATTTTGACAAGGCTTATGCTCATATTCGCCACATTCGTGTTCCCCCTGGTGAACCGAAGGGTAAATCACGTGTACTAAACTATGGGCTTAGTATTTCAGATGGTGAATACTTCTGTGTGTACGATGCAGATAACCAACCTGAACCACACGCACTGCGAATGCTTGTAGAGCACGCTGAAACAACTGAAGATGCTGTTGGAGCTGTTGGACATGTTCGTACAGTAAACGAAAAGCGAAACTGGCTGACGCGAATGATTTCACTGGAATTTCAAATCTTCCAGCTCCTTATGCAATCTGGACGCTGGTTACTATTCCAAACAGGCTCACTGACAGGAACAAATATGCTTCTTCGTCGCTCCGCACTAGAAGAGCTTGGTGGCTATGATCCTTATGCAATTGCAGAAGATGCTGAATTAACATTACGAATTACACAAAAAGGTTATCTCTTACCAATCGTCCCAGAATCAATTACTTGGGAACAAGAACCAGAGCATTTAAAAATTCTTATTAAACAACGTACACGTTGGCTCCAAGGGAATTTATATATTTTAGAAAAAATGTTCTCATCATTAAGTTTCTTTAAAGGAAAGCTGCTTGTTCATTCCTTACAACAAGTTCTAGTGTATGTTGTATTTTGGCTATTCCTAATCATTTCAAACGTTTGGTTTGTAATTGGGCTACTCGGGATATTCCAAATTCAATATAGCATTCCGCTACTATTTATGTGGTATGTCGCATATATTACATATGTTTCTCAATTATTTAGTGCCCAGAGTGTCGAACGAACCTTTACACCGACTAATATTTTTATTAGCGTTATTATGTACTTTACGTACGCACAGCTCTTTACGTACTTATTTATTCGTAGCTTAATCTTATACTTACGTGCAAAGAGCAAGAAACAAGTCATTGGCTGGGATAAGACAGTTCGATTTAAAAAAGATAAATAATAAAAATAAGCACAGAGCGCCGTATGCTCTGTGCTTATTTATTGCCGTATAAATTATATATCAGACAATACCCCTTAGCTGAAAGTAATTTCACGTCCATCCCCCAACGAACGATCGACCTTCATTTATATACGAAAAAGTGATTGCTATTTTTGTAGAACCAATTGCTTCTCTTGCTGTTCTTTGCGCGTTTCAGTCTTAGGTTCCGTGCTTTCTTGGACACTACGATGTGCCACACGTTTCAAACAAATATGCTTCCACTTTCTTTCGTAACGTTTCATTATTCTAGATGTCCCCCTTGAATGCGCTTTAAAACTATTTGAAATCGCTTACAGGAAATAATATAGCACATATATATAAAAGTGACAACACATTTCCGACATATTTTTGACAAAAATATGAATAGAATTTGAAAGATATCGAAAATTGTCGAAACTAATCGATTTCCCTTCGTATAAAAGGCATACTACTTATATGATAAAGTATTTTATTTCCCCTACCCGCATTTCAAATTCCTTCTATATAAAGTGAAACTTTAATTAGCCATCACCAATCGGGCTTTTACAAGTAGCTCGACTTATTTGCTTTTGCTGAATTTTGAGGTGGTGTTCTTACTGCTCGGCAAATAGAGGTATAAAAAAAGAGCTGATATGAAATCAGCTCTTTTCCTTCTATTATTAATGACGCTTCCTACGTCCTTCTTTTTGTAACTCTTTAAATAATGCTGCCATCATAAAGAAAATAACAAAGACGAACGGGAATGCTGCAATGATAGCTGCCGTTTGTAAGGCTTCTAATCCACCAACATATAATAAGATAGAAGCTAGCGCGGCTAGAACGATACCCCAAATCATTTTAATGCGATTTGGTGGGTTTAAACTACCATGTGTCGTTAACATCCCTAAAACGAATGTCGCAGAATCTGCAGATGTAATAAAGAATGTAGAAATAAGAAGAATCGCTAGAACAGATAAAGCTGATCCAAAGCTTCCCATCTGATCAAACATAGCAAACAATCCTACTTCTGTTCCCATCTCTTTAATTTTTTCAAAGATATGTGCATCACCAAACAGCTCCATATGAATACCTGTTCCGCCGAAAACAGAGAACCAAAGGGCACCAATTATTGTCGGTACGAGTAACACACCGATTACAAACTCACGAATGGTACGTCCTCGTGAAACACGAGCAATAAACGTACCTACGAACGGTGACCATGCAATCCACCATGCCCAATAGAAAATTGTCCACGATTGAATCCATTGGTTTCCACCTTCGTCTAATGGACTTAAACGGAAGCTCATGCTTGGCAATTCTTGAATGTAAGAACCGATTGTTGAAGTGAAGTAATTCATAATAAAGTTTGTTGGACCCGCAAATAATACAATAATCATAAGTGCAAACGCAAAAATAATGTTCGTATTACTTAAATATTTAATTCCTTTATCAAGACCTGTTTGCGCAGATAACATAAATAATACTGTTACGATTGCAATAATAACTAACTGAGTCGTTAATGAGTTCGGGATAGATGTTAAATAACTAACACCACCTGCAATTTGTTTCGCCCCGAGACCTAATGACGTTGCAACACCAAACACAGTTGCGAAAACAGCTAACACATCAAATGAATGAGCAATACGCCCGTGTTCCCCGCCCTTAAATAACGGACCTACTGTCGCACTAATCGTACTTGCTTTTCCTTTTCTAAAGGTAAAGTAAGCAATACATAACGCTACAAACGCATATAGTCCCCAAGGATGTAATCCCCAATGGAAAAATGAAAAACGCAGTGCAAGGCGCGCACTTCCCTCAGTTGCACCTTCTCCAAACGGAGGTGCGTATAAATGGTTTAATGGTTCGGCAACGCCCCAGAAGACTAAGCCGATACCCATACCAGCACTAAATAACATAGCAAACCATGTCATATAACTATAATCAGGTTCGTCATCATCTTTACCTAAACGAATAGAACCGTATTTCGAAACAATTAAAAAGATAGACACACCTAAAATAATAGAAACGGAAATAATATAAAACCACCCGAACTTACTAACTAATGCAGTTTGAATTGCGGTTGTTACATTTCCTAAGCTACCTTTTCCAATAATAGATTCGGGAATAATCCCCCAAATTGTAAATGCAATACATAATGTTAATGAAACGATGAATGTTTTTGTCAGTTTCCTCATCAAATCCCCCTTCGTAGGTTTCGTTTTTGTAAATAACATAAATTCCGATATGTAAAATCGGATAGAAAACTATAATTTTGCGGTGATTTTCTTACTTTCACCTTCACCAATTCGAATTCTTATGGACAGCCTTACCTTTCGTATAACCTTTTCACTCTGCAAGAGCTACAAGTTAGAAATACTGCTGTCAAATTGTGTGAGAAAAACGCGGATAGGAATGTATTTTCCTAAAAAAGGATGTGTTACATATGTAAAAAAGGGCAAAGTTCTTCCTTGCAACCCTTTCGTTTTGTAACAATTATGCGGTTTTTTTGCTAGTATATAGCACGTGTTTATAGCTTCACAAACAAAATGTTTATGTTTATATAACTATATTACCCATAAAACGGTAAAATACTCAAGGAATGTAATCGTTTAGTAAACATCATGTAACACCCTTGTAATATTTTTATTTATGTCGAAAAAAACATGTTGTATTAAATATTTCGAATATAACTAGAAACCTATGAGTCATATAGAATGAAAAACGCTTTCCTATATTTTTTGTTATATTACAGGATATTAACGACTGATTACGAATGGTTTGTAATTGTGTGTTTTCCCCAAATCCGAAAAAATCTGTTGCTATAATGAGGACACGAAAACAAACGCAATGGAGGCTATCATGAAAAAATTAATTGGTATAGCAACAGCAGCAGTTTTTGGTCTTGGGATTTTCACATCATCTGCTAATGCAGAAACTGTTGTAACAACAGACGTACTAAACGTACGCGAAAACCCTACTACGGAATCAAAAGTTGTCGGTAAATTACTAAACGGTAATAAAATAGATGTTCAAAATACAGAAAACGGATGGTCAAAAGTTACTTTAGACGGTAAAGACGCATTCGTAAGTGCAGAGTTCACAAAAAGCATCTACTACGTAACAGCTAACGTATTAAACGTACGTGCTGAAGCGAACACAAACTCAGAAATTCTTGGAAAGTTGAAGAAAGACGATGTAATCGAAACAACGAACCAAGTACAAAATGAGTGGTTACAATTTGAATATAACGGGAAAACAGCTTATGTTCATGTTCCTTTCTTAACAGGTACAGCACCTGTGATTGAGAAACAAGAAACAACTGCCCCTGCTAAAGCTGAAGCACCAGCTAAGGCTCAAACACCTGCAGCACAAGCAAAACCAGCTGCTAAGCCTGCTGTGAAAGCTGCTGAAACTAGCACACCATCTGGTGGTCGTGAGTTAACTGTGGTAGCTACAGCATATACAGCTCACCCGAGCGAAAACGGTGGCACATATGGCGGCCGTGTATTAACTGCAATGGGTCATGATTTAACTGCGAATCCAAACATGAAAATGATCGCTGTTGACCCGAAAGTAATCCCATTAGGATCTAAAGTATGGGTAGAAGGTTACGGAGAAGCTATCGCTGGAGATACTGGTGGTGCAATTAAAGGTAACCGTATCGACATCCTGCTTGGATCAGATAGTGCTGCTCAAAAATGGGGACGCAAAACTGTTAAAGTGAAAATTTTAAAATAACCAATGACTGCTGAAGCCAGTTCTCCTTGTTGAGAGCTGGCTTTTATTTTTTTATAATACATATAAGGAGGTTATATCCATGAATGTAGAAGCAAAAGTAGACTGGATCGGTACACCAAAACCGTATATATATAAAGATGAAGTAGCATACGACGCTACTTCCATTGACTTTTCACTCGCTGGTGATGACAATCGATATAAATTAATTATGCTCAAGTCTGAAGAAAATACACATCACAAATTTGTCCGATATGGAATCAAACCTGGCTCACAAAAGCCATTTCCTATCGACATTCCATTTGAACAAAACATGTTACCAATTATAGAGCAAATATTACATGATCCGTATGTACAAGCGATATTAAAGGAAACGCACTCATAATTGTAAAAAAAGATATCAACGGTTTGGCACGAAATATTGATTTAGCTACAAAATAAAGAGGCTGTTCAATATTGAACAGCCTCTCTCATATTAACGAGTTGGACCAGATACATCTTCTGATTTCAACGTATTATTTGCACCAAGAGAATGATACAACATCTTTCCATTTCCATTCACAGTTACAATATGTTCGTTATTAAAACTTTTGAACTTCACAGATCCATCACCGTAACGAATATGATACTCTTCATATGTCGTTACTTTATATTTCGTAGCACTTTGACGCTCTACATTACGAACTTCCATCGTTAATAAGTCTTCTGTAATTCCTTTTTTGTGTAAATACTGTATATAATCACGGTCTTCCTTATACGATTTCCCGCTCTTATCATAATTATTTTCAATTAAACTAAAATCATTTAATGAAATTGCACGTACGTTATCATAAATATGATTTCTTACAAATTCGCCCACTGCTGAACTTGATGTTTCTTTCGGGAATTTTAAGTAATACGTGCTTTGGTCTCCAATTTTAACACTTTCAGATTTCATCACACCAAAATCAGTAGTTTTCTCTAAATGTACTTCTACTGTTTCATCTGTGGATACAGGGCCAAGCTTATAACTTCCATAATTTAATTTTCCACGTTTTTTCCCATTCACAAATACAGTTGCATCACTTTCATCAGAAGAAATACTTACATACTTGCCTTCAAGCGATAAATCCACTTTCACCTTCTCGCTCTGTTCATCCGCTAAATCTACTTCTTTCTCTGTTTCTAATTCAGTAAGTTCTGTCTTCGCCGTTGCCTTTACAACATATGTACCTGGGAAGTATGGCCCCAACTCTTTCGAAGTTTTATCACTAGAAAGCTCTGTTTCTTTTTTGTCATTCACATATATTTCTGCGTTTTTTGCAGTTGTACTAACGCTCATATAATAAGATTTCATGCTGAACTTATACTTTGGATATAAGAACCACTCTTTTCCCTCTTCTACTATTTCCCCGTCCTTAAATGAAGATTTATCTTTTGTTAACTTTTGATCTACTGTCTCTTTCTGTAAATAAGAAAGTAATTGTTTGTTGTAAGAAGGATTCTCTTTTAAATAACGCATGTACGCTTTAATATCCTCTGTCTTAATCTTTAAGCTTGAATCATTCGCTTTTACAAACTCATCAATTGCATTAATATCTTTCTTTTGGAATGCTTCAATCATTACATTTACTTGCTTTTCTTTTGAAAACTTATATGCTCCAAATTTATATGCCCCAAATAATAATGCAGCAATAATGGCAAAACCAATGATTAAAAATAAATTTTTCTTACTTTTCACTGGTTTTGTCTCGCTTTGTAATTCTGTATATGAAGCAGCAGTGTTATCAACGATTACTTCTACTTTACTCCCACACTCAGGACAAAAGTTCAAATGGTCTGCAACATTCTTTTTACATGTTCCACAAAACTTCAACGTGCTCTCCTCCTATTTTTTAGCTAATTTCATTCCAGCAAATGCCGCTACATATGTCACAATAAGACTAAACAAAGTTAAATATATAAATGAATTTTGCATAGATAGTACTGTTCCACTTGTTCCAAATAAACTTGTTACAGTTCCTGAAACATTAATTTGGAACTTAGAAATCATATTCATTACAATCATCATAATTGTGTAAGAACCACTGCATACCGCTAATGTAATATATATATTGGCAGTCGGTAATTTAGCTAACTTTCTTCCCGCTCTAAACATAAAGAACAACGGAATAATAAGCAGTAATAAACCGTAATGGAATACGTTATTCACTTTATCAAATTCTGCAAGGCTTTCCTCATTTGCTCCTTTTGAAATCAATATCTCTCTAAGCTCTACGCCATTTACAGAGACGCCTGATATAAATGAAAACGATAGTGTGCTCTCATATGTATTTGATTTCTTACCAATTCTAGTAAATTCCTTACTAAGTGCTGGACTTGATACTTCTAACGGCGCAAAATGAGCCATACTCCATAATTGAGGTGTTAACTCTAATGCTAATAATGTACTTTCAGATTTTAAAGTTGTTATTTCTTTTAATGGTTCAATACCATCTTCCTTACTTACTAACGCCATAATACAAACCGCTACTGCTGTTACTAAAAGTCCTTTTATCATAGCTGAAACACCGTAATAAACAGACGCTCCATATGGCATTAACTCTTGAAATGCTGCTGCCATATTGTTTTTGCTTGTATGAGCAATAAATCCTAATAACGTAAATAATGTCCCACATACAAAACCACTCAATAAACTCTTAATCGCTGAATAGCCAACCGTAATCTTACCTGCTTCTGAGAATGGAATTGCAAAAGATTGTGATGCTATAAAACTTATAATGAATAAAAAGACTCCATAAATAATACCAACTGTTGCTGCCATAAAGATTTGATCTTTAATCGTTTTCGCAACATGCTGTTTCCCTAACCAAATTCCTGTACCAGCAAAAATAATAAATGGAATGATTAATAATAATGTAAATGGAGTATGCCAAGATAAAGAAAATATCAATCCACTATCATCGTTAGCTGTAAAACCAAGTAAATGATAACTTAACATCGTAGAAGTTGCACTCGAATAAAAACTTGGCAACATTTCTAATTCTTTCGCAAATTTGCTAAACATCTCACTTAACATAGAGGCAAATAATAAACTACCAATCCAACCAGCAATTAACATGAGAATACTTGCAACAGCCCCACCAATCAAACCTTTTTGTAAAACGGCTTTATCTGCTTTAAATTCAACTTTAGGAGCACCATCCATTGTAGGCAATTTTACAGATTGTTCTTTTTTCTTCACAACAGATAAAGAATACCCACACTTTTTACAATATAAATTTTTTTGGGCATTTTCACTGCCACAACCTTTGCAGTATTTTGCAGTATCTTTTTCTAATGTTACTGCACCTATAGCTCCTGCAATCTCCATACTACCTTCATTTGGGCAATAATTTACTTCTTCACCATGTTGTTTTCCACATGTGCGACAATACATTTAATTCACTCCCCACTTTGCTTAATTCCACAAACTGGACAGTAAGTAGATTTTTTATGGATATGCTCATTACATGAAATACAATTTACCGTTTCACCTTCATTTTCTACTGCTAACATCGGGTTAGGCTTTCCACATGAACCACAAAACTTATCATTTATTGATAAAGGTCCACCACATTCACATGTAGCTTTTTCACCTTGTTGTTTTTGCAATTCAACAATGCGCTTTCTTGCTTGATAAATAGCTACATCAAATTCTTGAACTGGAGCAATCATTTCTTTTAAGCTCGCTTCATTTACTCCACTTCCTCTTAATTGAACATACACTTGCTGTCCAACCTCTAATAGAACCTCTGCTTTTTTCTGCATTTGCACTTGCATTCCCTTTTTCAATTGAGCAATTTCTTGTGCAACTTGCAACTTCATTTTCCCTTGTTCTATTCCTTCTTGTAACTTATTCATTCCACTACCTAACTTCGTCTGTAAATCTGACAAATTATTTCTCCTCCTATACGTATATATTCATATACGAAATTAACATTTTATATATTACCATGATTTTCAAGTTATGTAATCCAAATTTCATTTTTTCTGTTTTGAGCATTTTTTGTTTATAATGGTAAAGGAAAGAAATATGTGTACGGAGGAATATTATGCTGCAACACTCAATTACGAAAGATGAAATTATGATGATTGCGAATGAGTTCGTTCAAGGACTAGATCCACAGCAAACAGCTGATCAGGAACATGTCGCTACAGCTCGGCACCTATATCGTAGTGGTGTTGTCTATAACGTTGATTTTGATGGTTATACACTATCAGGAACTGTAGATGCGGAAGGCAACGTATATAGCGTTCATATTCCGATTCGTAACGTCGCTGAAAGTTATTGTGATTGCTTCGCACCAACACAATGTGAGCATATGCTCGCTGTATTACTATCTGCAGCGTCTAGTTTCGGGCAAGTAGGAGATGTATTAACTTTATTTAAAAATAATACGAAACCTTCCCTTCCTCCTATTCGAACTGCAAGACAAGTATTGCAATCATCAGCTTTTGAAGAAACGGATTATAAAAGTTGGGAATCTTATTTTGAAAAAGAATATGAATCATTTAAAAAAGAACAAGCTCGCCTTACTTATAAACAAATGTATTTTCTTATGAGTATCTTTACAGATTTCTATACGAAACTTGAGCGGAAAGCTCCGCGCGTCATCGCCATACATGAATTATTCAGGTTACACGCAGCACTGTACTGCTTTCAAAAATTATTAGAAGAAATTCAGGCATTCGAAGCTAACAAAACGTATTCTTATCACCAACCTGTTAATGTCATTCGCCTATTTGTAGACAAAGTGGAATCCATCGTTCGGGACTTACAATCAGAAGCGATTCCTTCAGAGTCTGAAATAATTTTGCAAGAAACAGCTCGTCTTGTTCATGAAGTATTCTTCTCTACCGACGCTTATACGCAAGAACGATTTTTCATTTATCGCCACATATGGAGTGAACTTTTAAACAATAAAGAAAACATACAAGAGGAAGAAAAACGAATCGATACGAAAATCAATCCACTATCCAAAGCGTTAGCGTCTTCTCATCTTCTCTTTTTAAATGACGAAGATCTACTAGCGATGGACTTACTAAAAAAACAGCCTGCTTCTGTTGTGAGTCTATACTTCTATTGGTTAGAAGAACTATTAAGTGCCATGCATTGGGATCGTGCAAAAAACTGGCTTTCCTTTACGTATAAACAAGTAAAGAAAACGATCCAAGATCACGAAAATACGATTTTCATAAAAGATGTCGTTCGGCTATTTGTAATCATGTATGAAACATATGCAACACATACAAATGAACAAGCTGGTTTCGAAATGATCTTACAAGAACTATTACCGTATAGTTTCACAAACTATGAACAGTACGTACTCGCGAAAAAACAGTATCGTACATGGGCAGAGCTTCATCTCCTATATGGATTTGAAGCAATTGAGCTGTTGAAAGAGCCACTGAAAGATATTGAAAAAGAAGCGCCAGAAGTGGCACTTCCTCTTTACCATCTTGCTGCTGTAGAGGCGATTGAAGAACGAAATCGTAAATCATATAAACGCGCAGTTCGTTACTTAAAGAAATTACGTACATTGTATAAACGATTAAAACGTACCGATGAATGGGATGCTTTCATTATTCACATCGCCAATCTCCATTCACGTCTGCGTGCACTACAAGAGGAATTACGGAAAGGAAAATTAATCGATGATCAATCAAACTGAAGTAACAATTAGGCTCCAGCATGTTAGTCAAGGTTGGTTCCTTTGGGGAGAAGATGACAGCGGTACTCCATTATCCGTAACAAGTTGGAAACGAAATGCATTCACATGGCACTCCACTTCTTTCTACGGTACTTCTCTAAAAGAAGCAACCTTCGAAGGAAAACAAGGTGTGCTACTAACAAATGCACAAGCCTTTGAATACATTGCAAACAAACCAATGAATTCATTTGCACATATGCACATAAACGGACCTATTACAGCACTTACAAAAGATGCAAATGAATTATGGAACGCCTTTACAAGTGGTAGCTTCGTACCAGATATGAATCATTGGCCTAAACAGCCATCTTGGAAAGTTCAAAATACACCAATTGAAGATGACACATTAGCATCTCTTTTCTCAGCAGCAGTTAATGAAAGCATATTACAAGATAATCGCTCAAATGACGGCTGGGAAGATGCTAAAAGGCTATATGAACATTACGACTTTACGAAAAGACAATTGGAAACAGCACTACATGAAGAAGATTGGCTTCGAAAAATTGGTTATATTGAAGATGATCTTCCGTTTACAATCGGACTAAGACTACAAGAACCACAAGAAGAATTTGAAATGTGGAAGCTTGAAACAATTGTGACACCAAAGCGCGGGGCGCATCGCATATATGTATATGAAAACATCGATTCCTTACCGAAAAGATGGCACGATTACGAAGAACGGATTACAGAAACACAAGAAGGTTTTAGTAAGCTCATACCGTGGTTAAAAGAAGGAGATATATTCCGAAATGAGCTCTTTGAAACAGAAGCTTGGAACTTCTTAACAGATGCAAGCAACGAATTACTTGCAGCCGGCATTACAATTTTACTACCATCATGGTGGCAAAATTTAAAAGCAACAAAACCGAAATTACGTGTCCAGTTGAAGCAAAATACAGCACAAACACAATCGTTCTTCGGTATGAATACGCTCGTTAATTTTGACTGGCGCATTTCGACGAACGGCATTGATTTATCAGAAAGCGAATTTTTCGAGCTCGTTGAACAAAACAAACGTCTATTTAATATAAACGGTCAATGGATGCGACTAGATCCAGCCTTTATCGAAGAAGTAAGGAAACTCATGAACCGTGCCGATAAGTACGGACTAGAGATGAAAGATGTCCTGCAGCAACATTTATCAAATACGGCTGAAACAGAAATTGTAGAAGATGATAGTCCGTTTACTGATATTGAAATCGAACTAGATGGATATTATGAGGAATTATTCCAAAAGCTGCTTCATATTGGAGATATTCCAAAGGTAGATGTCCCTACTTCACTAAACGCAACACTTCGTCCGTATCAACAACACGGTATTGAATGGTTATTATATTTACGAAAGCTTGGATTTGGAGCATTGCTAGCTGACGATATGGGACTCGGGAAAAGTATTCAAACAATCTCTTACTTACTATATATAAAAGAAAACAATCTCAAAACAGGCCCTGCATTAATCGTAGCGCCGACATCTGTTCTTGGAAATTGGCAAAAGGAATTTGAGCGTTTCGCACCAAATTTACGTGTCCAATTACATTACGGAAGTAATAGAGATAAGGGCAATTCATTTAAAGATTTCCTTCAATCAGCAGATGTTGTATTAACATCTTATGCATTGGCTCAACTCGATGAGGAAGAACTGACTTCATTATGCTGGGATGCTGTTATTTTGGATGAAGCACAAAATATTAAGAACCCACATACGAAACAGTCGAAAGCAGTACGAAACTTGCAGGCAAATCACAAAATCGCTTTAACTGGTACACCAATGGAAAATCGCCTCGCTGAACTTTGGTCCATTTTCGACTTTATTAATCATGGATATCTCGGAAGCTTAGGACAATTCCAACGCCGCTTCGTCACACCGATTGAAAAAGATCGTGATGAAGGAAAAATCCAGCAAGTTCAACGGTTTATCTCACCATTTTTACTGCGCCGAACGAAGAAAGATCAAACAGTCGCATTAAATTTACCAGATAAACAAGAACAAAAAGCTTACTGTCCTCTTACTGGTGAACAAGCTTCCTTATATGAACAACTTGTTCAAGATACACTGCAAAATGTAGAAGGATTAAGCGGAATTGAAAGACGCGGCTTTATATTACTTATGTTGAACAAGCTAAAACAAATTTGTAATCATCCTGCTCTTTATTTAAAAGAAGAAGAACCACAAAATGTCGTTGAACGCTCTATGAAAACAAAAACGTTAATGGAGCTCATCGAAAATATAAAAGATCAAAATGAAAGTTGCCTCATCTTCACTCAGTACATCGGCATGGGAAACATGCTAAAACGTGTGCTAGAAGAAAAATTCGGCCAGCGTGTTCTCTTCTTAAACGGTAGTGTACCGAAAAAAGATCGCGACAAGATGATTGAGGAGTTCCAAAACGGAACGTATGACATTTTTATCTTATCCTTAAAAGCTGGCGGAACAGGATTAAACTTAACCGCTGCCAACCATGTCATTCACTACGATCGTTGGTGGAACCCAGCTGTGGAAAATCAAGCAACAGACCGCGCATATCGTATTGGTCAAAAACGATTTGTTCATGTTCACAAACTCATTACAACAGGAACATTAGAAGAAAAAATTGATGAAATGCTAGAAAGAAAACAATCTCTAAACAATGCAGTCATCACAAGCGATAGTTGGATGACTGAACTATCAACAGACGAACTAAAAGAATTACTTGGTGTATAAAGTGAAACTTTAATTAGGCTAATTACGTAGAGTTTTACTACCCGCAAAAAAAGCGCTAATCTCGAAATGAGATTAGCGCTTTTTTCTATTCCAAAACCAATTACTTATTATAATCCCCGTTAACCCGCCGCACGTATCAAGCAATGAATCTTGCCACATTGGTGTACGGTCTCCCGTATACCATTGGTGAATTTCATCAAATGTTGCATAACCCGCAACGAAAAGAAGGGCATATATAAAACATCTTTTCCTCGAATAACCTGATCGATGAAAAGCGTAATAAATCAATGAACCTAGCATAAAGAACACCATAAAATGAGCACCTTTACGAAGGAAAAACTCAATAAATCCGCCTACACCTTTATTCGCAATACTAACCGGGGTTCCTCCACCATAATCGATAGATACCCATGAAAAATGCTCTTTCACAAATTCAACATTTACATATTGTTCAATATCTGAACGCATATCCTGCTTTTTATATGGTTGTGCCGAAGAATAGAAAATCAGCCCCATCCATAGTAATACAGGAATCCAAAATAACCATTTACGATTCATTATCCAGAATTCTCCTCTCTTAATCTTTTAAGGGTACCAAAAAAAAGAAAAAATTTCACGCCAAAACATGACATTTGCATCCTATTTATAAAGTGAAAGGAGGTGATACACATGGCAATTGAAACAATCGTAATGGATTTAACTTTACGTCTTGTCTTAAACAACGGATTAGATAAGAACGGCAAAACAGTTTTCAAGAGCAAACAATTTAAACGTGTTAAAACAAATGCGAGCTTAGATCAAGTACACAATGTAGCTCATGCTCTAGCTTCCTTACAAGCATCACCACTTCACGCTGTACAACTTGTAAGCACATCAGATCTTTCTAAACTATAAAGTAAAACTCGGATCAGTGGGGATTTTATTCATCCCCGCTGATTATTAGCCCACAATTTAACCGGCAGACCCAAATCTCGTAAATAGCGGGATAAATACAAAGGAGGGAATAACACATGCAAGTACTAGAGTTGATTTTCGCGAAAGAAGATGGAAAAACAGTCGTTTTTTCTATCGATACGCCCATCACACCAATCGATGCACAAGTCGTAAATCAAGTAATGGATACAATCCTTGCCTCATCTGTATTTTCATCCATTGATGAAAATACAAGAAAAAAGGGAGCTCGCCTTGTAGAAAAAAATGTATCTGAAGTTCCCATTACTCTATAAAATGAAAAAGACGAATCTGCATCATTTTGCAGATTCGTCTTTTTTCTTCGGCATTTCAATCGGAATAAAAATCTTTGAGAAACCGACGCATACGTACTTATAATGTTCTTCACCTATATCAAACTCAGTCGTATATGTTGAGAAGAATATATAATCATTTCGCTTCGTATAATGATCAATTAATAACCCAACTTGTGGCTCAACATACTTTTTAGCTAACTTTTTACCGGCCGATGCCAAGTCGCCAAGGAGACCCTCTTCATTCTCTTTTTGAACTTCATCTAGCTTCTTACTCACATCATTTCGCTTCATAAACTGCTTCGCTGCCCATTCTGTATATTCTCCCTTACTCGGATTACTGTTTGCTAAATATACTAGGAGAACGACAACTAAAGCCATAATAATATACTTTTTCTTCATACTATATCACCGCCTACTCTTTTCTATTTTCATATATATGTACAAGCGATGCAAATTAGAAAGACTATCACCTATTGATTGTAAACGAATAGCCAAAATTTACAATATGAAATAGAATATTAACAGTAAATTTACTTAATTTATATATAATTATACTCGGAATAAAAATTATAAGGGGGGCTATAGAATTATGGATAATGAAAACAACATTTTTATTTCTAGTTCTACAATGATGCTTGAACCATGTAAACACCCTTATTACCGTACAAAAATTATCGACAGTAGCGGAAACCATCTTTACTCCTGTCAAACTGCTCTCCAACTTATACAGAAATCTTGTCTAACAAATATTCATTCTACTTATCAAGGGAGACGTAATGCTGTAAAAACAAAATTTAAATTCAAACAAAACGTTCCAATTCCGATCAATCATAGAGAATATATTTGTGCTTTCCCAACAGAATCTCCTGCTTCTCCAAATTGTATTTGGCTTTTCTTCAAACATGTTCATACAATAGAGTTTTTCAAAAAAGCTAAACAAGCTAAAATTCATTTTTCAAATGGAGCTACCGTAACGATACAAATTAGTCCCCATAAGTTAAGCCAGCAATTATGGAAAGCTGGATATGTATTATCCCAAATGAACATGCAAGATTCATCACCTTAATAACAAATAGAATGGAAGGTAGTATTTCCTTACCTTCCATTCTATTTTCTATTTTTATCCTTTTACACTATCTCGCATTTTCTCGATTGCTTGCCGATACATCCATCTTACTTGATAATATGTCATTTCCGTCTCTAAAGCGATTTCTCCCATCGTCTTCCCTACAAAAAAACGTTCAAAAATAATATACTTCTCCTTCTCATCTAACACGCTCATAAAATCCTTCACTCTTATTTCAACATCCTCAAAATGAAAGATATCCTCATACTCTCCTACACATACACATCTCTCCTGCACTGCGAACTCTTTCTTCAATCTCTCTAATATATAACCTCGCACCGTTACAACTGCATATGCAGGGAAACATCCCTTCTTTGCATCAAATCTTTCATACGCATGCCAAAGACCAATTAAACCACATTGATAATACTCTTCATAATCTTTACGAATACCTAATTTCTTTATTTGATTTACAATCATCCCTTCATACAAAACAACTGCCTCTTTAAAAGTCGCTGGCTTCACACAGTACCCGTTTCTAAAAGGTATACCTTTCTAGTATTCCGCGGTACCTTCACAATATAAAAAGAAAGAAAAGATTTCACCGTGAGTAAATTCAAATACTACCGACGGAATTTGAAATTACACCAGCTAGTATTTGAAATTTTGTTGGTGGTATTTGAAATAGGGGTAAAAATAAAAAAGGTGACTCCTTTAAAGAGTCACCTTTTTAAAATAATATGTTATGCACCAAAGCCGCTTACTAAACCTCTTACAACGCCTAATGCAATTGTTAGGATAAAGAAGATTACAATTAAAATCGTAGCTTGTTTCTTACTTAAACCAGCTACAATGTGTAAGCCTAGTCCTGTTAGAATGAGGCTCCAAATATTAAAAATTTCAATTGAAGAGGCAATTCCATGTGCTACTGTCCCTTGTTCAAATAAAGGAGCTAAACTTGTATAAACATCAGTGCCATTTCCATCAAAAATAAAGCCTAATCCTGCATTTAACAATCCGCCGATATAATAAACAAGATTAGCATATAAGTAAATCGATAATATTTTCATGTATGGTGTATCATTGCTCATAAACATCATAATAATTTTATAAAAACCTGCCGCAATAAAGAGACCTATAGGTGTTCCTAATAGACCAACAAGCGCGCCTCCACCAAGGGTAAATCCTTTTACCATTGCCCCTGCTTCACCATTTAATTCTTTTGCCAATTCTGGAGTACTAATTAATGTTAAGTAAGACACTGCTGTTGCTATAATCGTTCCTAATATAACAAATAAGACAAATGCCCCCCAAACCGGACTTTTCGTCTTCATTCTCTCAAACTGCTCACCTGGAGAAGTAATCATTCCTAATAATGATGGCTTCTTCACGCCTATATCTTGCGTATTAATATTTGCTTCCATTATAACGCCTCCTTCTATTTATATAACCCGTTCTAACGGGCGGTTCACTTCCTCATATAGAGGCTACGAACCGCCCACTAGAACGGTAATGTGTAGTTCTACTACACTATTAATTACTCATAACGCAATGCTTCAATTGGATCTAATTTCGCAGCTTTATTTGCTGGAATTAATCCGAAAATAATACCGAGTGTCATCGAGAACAGTACGCCTCCAACGACAACTTCCCATGAAACGAGTGGCGGCCATTTTGCGAATGTAGAAACGATATATGCTCCGCCATACCCAAGACCAATTCCGATTAAACCACCTAGAAGTGTTAACATAACGGCTTCAATTAAAAACTGTAATAAAATTTTACTACGTGTTGCTCCAAGTGCTTTACGTATCCCAATTTCGCGTGTACGCTCCGTTACAGATACAAGCATAATATTCATAACACCAATACCACCAACGACTAATGAAATACCAGCGATACCACCAATGATCATCGTCATAATGTTAGTAACTTTAGAAACACCTTCTTGGAATTCTTTTAAATTCACCAATTCATATTTACCTGGAATATCGCTTGGTTTACGACTATTTAATACATCAACAGCTTTTTTCCCTGCCGTTTCTAAATTATCTACGTTTTTAGATTGAATGGCGATACTTTGAATTTCATCCGTTCCGTATAAAACAGGCCATAAAGTAAGAGGAATTAACATTTCCTCAGCCTCGAACCCCATAAATTCATTATCTGATTTATAGACACCAATAATTTGCATCGGTTGTCCTTTCATTTCAATAATTTTCCCTACTGGATTTTCATCTTTAAATAACGTCTCTTCTGATTTTGTACTAATTATAACAACGTTATTTCCTTGTGAAATATCAGATTCATTTAATGAACGACCTTTAACCACTTTCACTTTATTTACTTCAAAATACTCACTATCAAGTCCAATAACATTAATCATTGATTTTTTATCATTAATATCCATTGTTTCCATCGTATTATTCGTCGTAATAACATGAGAAACATCTTTAACTTGCTTTACTTCCATAATATCTTCTTCTGTTAATTTCGGTACTTGATGCCCCCCCATACTGAACTCATCATTAATATCCGGTTTAAATTGAATTGGCATAAGATTATTACCAGAACCAGCGATTTTCGACTTCAGCATCGCTTCCCCGCCTTGCCCAATTGCAACGACAGTAATAATCGAACCTACCCCGATAATAATACCGAGCATCGTAAGAGCTGAACGCAGTTTATGAGCTAAAATAGAAGATAGGGCAATTTTTATACTATCTAATAAACTCATACCGCACACCTTCTATCTTCTGTAACTTTCCCGTCTCGCAGTACAATGCGGCGGGAAGAATACGCTGCCACTTCCTCTTCATGCGTAACCATAACAATCGTCGTACCTTCTGCATTAAGCTTCGTGAAAATATCCATAACTTGCTCACCAGACTTCGTATCAAGTGCACCAGTCGGTTCATCGGCCATAATGAACGTTGGGTTATTTGTAATCGCTCTTGCAATCGCTACACGCTGCTTCTGTCCACCTGATAACTCATTTGGTAAATGATGCACGCGATCTGCCAATCCAACTTTACCTAACGCCTCCAAAGCACGCTTGCGACGCTCCGCTTTCTTCACGCCACCATATACGAGCGGAAGCTCAACATTTTCCACCGCTGACAGACGAGGTAGTAAATTAAAATGCTGGAATACAAAGCCAATATATTCATTACGAATTAAAGCAAGCTTCGACTCATCTGCTGTTAAGATATTCACGTCATTCAGCATATATTCGCCTTCTGTTGGACGATCTAAACAACCGATAATATTCATAAGCGTCGACTTACCAGAACCAGACGGTCCCATAATCGAAACGAACTCACCGCTCTGAATCGTTAAACTAATACCATGCAAAATCGGCACCGCCAATTTTCCTTGATAATACGTTTTAGCAATATTATTTAACGTAATCATTTCTCTTTCACTTCCATTCCGTCATACACATCGTCGGAAGGATTTTTAACCACCTTTTGCCCCACTGTTACGCCTTCTACAACCTCTGTCCAGTCTCCATCAGTAGAACCTTTTTTCACATTTTGTTTACGAAGCTTCCCTTTTTCCTCAACATAAACAAATGCATCATCGCCTTTTTCTACAATGCTTTTACTTGGAACAGCAATCATCGTCTTATTCTCTAAATTTACTTGCAGAGAAACGTGATAACCTGGAGATAAACCGTCTTGGCTATCAAGACTTGCTTTATATGTATATTGAGACATATTTTGAGTTGCTTCACCCATACCACCAACTTGCGCCATCTCTGCGCTCGTTGGGAATTCGCTTACCTCTGTAATCTTACCTGTCCACTTCTTCTTATTATTTGCTTTCGCAGTTACAGTGAATGTTTGATCTTTTTGAATTTGTGACTTCTGAAGCTCAGTTAACGTACCTTGAACTTGGAATGGATCTTTAGAAGCTACTTGTAAAAACGCTTTTCCTTGACCGCCTAACGCTTGAGATGAACTTTGTGCCGCATCTTTATCTAACTTTTGAACAACACCAGCAAAATTGCTATAAATCGTAAGTTCTTTCTGCTTCTTACTTAACTCTTCTTTCTGCAACTTTCCTTTTTCTTTCTCAAGGTCAATTGTTTTTTGTCCTATCTCTAACTCGTTTACTTGCTCGTCCATCGGATCTGTTACTTCTTTTCCAGCTCCGCTATCTTTCGCCTTCTTAATTTCTTTCTTCAACGAATCAATCTTCTTTTTCCCTTGATCATAACGCATATCTGCCATCTTCTGATCAAGCTCAGCTTGCTTCATTTGAAGATTAATCTCTTCATTATCATAAGAGAATAACTTCGTACCTTTTTCTACCTCTTGCCCCTCTTTCACCTCAATATCTTTCACTTTCCCTTTGGCCGGATCTGCATAGAAACTTTCAATATTACCAGGCTTCACCTGACCAGAAATTAACTTCGTATTATTCAGCTTACGCTCTGTCACTTTCTCAAAACTTACAGCATCAGCATTTGTTGATACACCCTTCTTCTTACCTTGCATAACAAAAATATTAATTGCCGCTACAATAACAATTAGTGCAATAACCCCAATAATAATCCATTTCTTCTTCTTGTTTGGAGTACGAACCGTATTTGGTAACATATTCTCTCTCCCTTTATAAATTAATAGTTTAATAAATACCATAATTGTATAAAACTTTCTGAAAATAAATTGTATATTATTACAATCTTTTTACAAAGTTTTACACATCCATTTATATTGTAACAAAAATTCCAATGATTAGAAATATGACATTATATCTTTTAAGATAGATTTAAGGAAAGGAAAAAGGATAATTTAAATTGAATTTTCAAGTACTTTCTATATGAATGTAAGCCATCTTTTATTAATAAACTTCTTACCAAGATAAATTATTAAAATCATTTTCCTAATTGTACTATTGTCATTTTTGTCATATATATTTGACATTTCATTTATTCAATTATAAAATGTCACATATAAATGACATTTTGGTACACGAGATCTACAACCATAAATGGGAGGGTTATATTTGAATAACGTTAAACAATATCGAAAATTTGAAGGGCTATCGCAGCTAGAGTTAGCTAAAAAAGTTAACGTGGCGAGACAGACAATAAATTTAATTGAAAATAATAAATATAACCCTTCTTTAGCCTTATGTATCGAATTAGCAAAAGCACTAAAAACAGATTTAAACAGTCTATTTTGGGAGGGAGATTAAATGATGAAAATTGAATGGAAAGAAAGAGTTTATAATAGTTTTGTTGGAACATTGAGTGAGAGAGATGAATATCAAAAACAAGAAATCAATAAAGAGCTATCTTTAGCTGGAATTGGTTTGTGGTGGTTAAATATGTTGGTAATGCTTATTATGTTACTTGTTGATACTATGAACCATACAATATCTATAGGAACTATATTTATTTTTCTATCTAATATGATTTACGCTAACTATTTAACCTTTAAATTTAAGAAAAAAGGTTTAAATGAGACTGAATGTGCAACAAAAGAAGAATATTTACAACACAAGAAAAAATTAAGAAAAGCTGGCTTAAAAGCAGGTGTGCTTTGGGGCTTTCAAATGTTTGTTTTTATGAATTATATTCTTCCCTATGTAGGTTCAGAAGAAATCTCTATTTCTTTATTTGATGTTATGCTTTGGGGCTGCGCTGGCGGATTTTTTGGTACAACCATGTATCTATTTGGTTTATGGAATCTAAAAAAATTATATTAAGTAATAAAAATCATTTACATATTAAACTGCAATTTTACATACTGTTTGTTTTTCTAATATAAAAGCTATCCAATCACAATTGGATAGCTTTTTCAAACAAAATATTACGCTACTTTAGGATCTTTTCTCTCATGTCCACGTTGAACAATAAATAAGAAAATTGTTGATAAAACCGCACCTGTTAATAGTAAGATGAAACAACCATCCCAGCCAGAACTATCAACAATAACACCAATTGCTGCGTTAGCTACAAGACTTCCGCCTACATAACCGAATAGACCACACATACCAACTGTCGTACCTACTGCAAATTTCGGTACTAATTCCATCGCAATTAAACCGATTAAGAACTGTAGTACATAAATTAAACAACCGATAATAGAAACTGCAATACTTACAACAAGTACGCTAGTTGCTTACCAATATATAAATGTACCAACAACAACTCCAACCATACTAATAATACATAATGGCATACGTTTTCCTTTAAATAATTTATCACTTAAAAAACCAACGATTAATGAACTTGGAATTGCCATACCTTCAAAGATTTCATATGCCGCATGCGCTTCTGCTTTTGAAAATCCTTTAACTGTCGTTAAATAAAGTGGAACCCAGTTAATAACACCGAAACGAATTAAATAAACAAAAGCATTCGCAATACATAAGAACCACACAAATTTATTTTTCACTACATACTTCATTAAAATTTCTTTTGGAGACATCTTGTTAGTATTATCTACTTTTTCAAGATTTTCATAGTCATTACGATACTCATCAATTGGAGGAAGACCTTCAGTTTCTGGTGTATCCTTCGCATTGATCCAAACAAGTACTGCAATTACCATTGCGATAATCGCAGGGAAAATAAACACGCCGCCTTGCCAATGATTTTCACCGAAAATACCTACACCAATTCCGACAAGTGGTGGCACAAGCATTCCACCAACGTTATGTGAAATATTCCAAAGACTTGTTTTCGTACCACGTTCTTTCTTCGAAAACCATTTCGTCATAACAATACTACAAGGTGGTGCTCCCATACCTTGTACAATACCGTTAACAACAAGTAATGTAACAATCATCCCAAATGATGATGCAAAGCCGAAACAAATATTTACAAGCCCTGATAAGAATAAACCGACTGCGATAAAGCGCTGGGCGAAAGCTTTATCTGATAAATTCCCCATAAAGAATTTACTAAATCCATAAACAATTGCCATTACTGAACCTATTAGACCAATTTCAGCTGTACTAAATACGTACTTGATAACGTAAAGTTACTACGAACTAAATAATAAGCAGCATATCCAACTGAAATCCCGATTAACACACGAATACGTAGTAATCGATATACACGGTCGATCATATCCGCTGGCAATCTTTCAATTGCAGGTGCTGGCTTGAGCCATTTAAACATATATTTCCGTCTCCTTTTCTCACTTCAGAGAGAGACGCTGTCTATTCCATATCTCGATTATTCCGCTATTTGATATATTTTGGTTCGTCCTTCTAACCGGCTGTCCTTCTATTTCTTTCTCATTCTTCGCAAACATCGTTGGTACGCCAAACGACACTTTTTCTAAAATGTGACCCGCTTCTTCTGATAAACAATAATCAATAAATAAATCCACAATAATACCACTCGGTGCACGTTTTAGTTTAGAAATCGCATTAACGGATAACCCTGTTTGCTGAGGTTCGTTACTTAAAATAGGAAAGCTTTGTTTTTGAAGCATTCTCTGATCTCCCATAAAGTTGATGCCTATCATATATTCACCGCTCGCAACAAGTTCCGCTGGGATGTAACCATTCACTGTTACTTCTCCAACTTGTTCTGCCAGATTCTTCACATATTCCTTCGCTTCCTCTTCACCTAACGTATCAATAAGTGATTAGAAAAACGTATATGCTGTACCTGAAACATTTGGATCGGGCATGACAATCTTCCCCTTATATACTGGATTTAATAAATCTTTCCATCTTAACGGATACGAGAGACCGAGCGGTGCTATTTCCTCGTTCCACCGCTCTTTATTAATCGCAATTGCCAGCTTCTCCACTTCATAACCGTACCAATAACCATCTTTATCTTTAACAGTTTTTGAAATACGATTTGCATGTTGGCTTATCGCAGGAATAGAAAGATTTTTTTGCTTCATCATTTGATGCGCATCTACTGTACCGCCAATAATAATATCCGCCTTCGGATTTCCAGCTTCTTCTTCCACTCTACGAAGAAGTTCTTCTGTTGAAAGACGAATAAATTCATACGTACATCCGCGCGGTTTACAAAATGATGAAAGTAACGCTTCACCAACTTCCTCACGAGCCGCTACATACGCAACAATATGACGATCATCCAAAATAGGGAGACCATTTTTACTATATTTAATAGAGGTTTTATCTCGAGAGCAACTAGACATCGCTCCTCCAATTACTAGCAAAAAGAAGAAAAAGGCTATCTTTCTCATGACGCATTCTCCTTTACGAATAACTCTGCTAGAGAGCCTTTCATATATATGACCTTTCCGTTATTATCACCGAGATATTGCACAACAAAATACGATGGATACACAGAAATCGTAAGAATATCTTTACGATCATTCTTTACACGCTTACCTGTTTTATAAGCTGTAATATAAGCAATCGGTTCATTCTGCGATTGTAATAACTTCTGAATTTCTCCGTAATCTGTAATTTGCTTTGCGTACCGAATAGAATCAAGTATGTGCGTAAGATTGATAGTACGTACCACCTCACCTTGACGTACTACGACATCCTTTGCTGAAGCAAAGAAATCACTAATACGCTCTGGTGTGTAATACAGGCTTAATAAATACGTTTGAAGTGCTGAAATCATGGGATCCATGCCCTTCTTTCCGTATACATTTTCCCCATACTGGAACAAGTCACCTACTGCAAAAGTACACTTATGTCCATTCAAGTACGTTACTTCTCCAGTAAATACTTGTTCTTGGTTCTTAACGTCCCCTGGCTCTATTCTAATTCGGTCAAAGAATGAAACAATCGTATGCAAACGAACTTCATCCGTTACAACAATTTCTCCCCACTTTTCATGTCTTACTTTCACTTCAATTGGAAGAGATTCATTCACCCTTTGTAAAACGGCTTGTTTATCATTTACAATGTTAATTCGATTATAGATTTGCTTCTCCATAACATAAAACAAAACAAGAGAAACAACCATACAAATGACAAACATAAGAATTTGAAATGATAGCCTTTTCATTTCTGCCTACCTCCAAGATAAAAAAACGCTGTTTCGAAAATACCGCATAATTGTTTCATAAATGTATCATTTAACCGCTTTCAAGTTTTTTATGTCTTTCATCCTTCCCGGAAGCAAAAATATAATGAATATTATAGTACCTATTTCTTCACTACTCTCAATCCGCATGCTTCCGCCCTGCTTATTCATAATCTCCTGACAAATATACAAACCATAACCATTCCCATAACTAGACGAAAGTGCCTTTCCTTTCGGAGACTCATTCCACTCTGCAAGCACCACTTCATCTATACCGATCCCATCATCATGAACAAAGACCTTCGCCTCATGCTCATTTACAATTACATTCATACGAATGTGCGAAGCATCACTATACTTAATTGCATTATCAAGCACATTTAAGAAAATTTGCTTCGTCTTATCAAAATCCGCAACAACATGTACATCTGTTAACTCATTTATCACTTCAATTTCAAACTGATTTAGACGAGGTTTCACAATTGAAACTGCTTCTTCTGCCAATTCCTTTATATTCACAACTGTAGGAGACACTTCAAACGTACTCGTCCCATATTTCGAGGACTTAAGTAGTTCCTCTACAAGTGATAATAAACGCTCACTTTCCACAGCCACATAACGAAGACTTTCCTGTACATCTTCTTTCGATTGTAACTTCGGAATTAAATCAACATAACCGATAATTGCCGTTAGCGGTGTTTTTAGCTCATGCGTAATGCGGTCTAGGAAATCTTTCTGCTTCTCCTTCTCCTCCTGCAATTGCTTAATATGCAGTTCAATTCCATCGGCCATCGCGTTAAAAGATGCTGAAAGCTGAGCGATTTCTACGTACTCATTTAACTCAATCTTACTCTTATAATCACCATTCGCGAGCCTCTGTGCCATTTGTCTCAACTGATCAATTGGTTTATGAAGAGACTTCGCCAAACGAATCGCAAAGAAAATCCCGGTAGCTACTAGGCAAAGAGACGTCATTAAGAAAGTCCAGCTCACATTTGTTAAAACTTCCTTCTCACCCGTTAACTCATTTATAAAACGAATGCTTCCAATGACATCGTTTCCATAATAAACCGGGCTTGAAAACAAAAGAATGGGAGCGGGATCCGCCTCCTCAAAAACATAAGACTTCTTCCCCTTCAAAGAACTCTCAATGTCGATGTTACGGTGAAGCAATGCTCCTTTTTGTGTATCTGCAACAACATCGCCATTCTTCCCGATCATCTGCACACGGACATCCATACGCTTCGCTAAATACGACGCAATTAAAAGTGAATTCGGACCAAGCGTATCCACTTCTGCTTCCTTCTCTAAATAATTCATCGTATAAATTTGTGCTTCTACACTTAACTTTTCTAAAGAATCTGCTGCGTTATGATACATATTCTTTTCTAACGTAATATAAACAACTGCATATAAAAGAACAAAAATCGGAATTAACAGCCCCACTATTCCGAACACCATATTTCGCTTTAAAGACATACCATCACCACTTAACAATCCAGTTTATAGCCAACGCCATAAATTGTCTTAATATATTCCCCGCTCGTCCCAAGCTTCTTTCGAAGTCTCTGCACCATAATATCAACTGCTCTCGTATTTCCGATATACTCAAATCCCCATACTTTCTCAAGCAACTCATCCCTCATAAACACACGCTGCGGATTTGAAACAAACAACTGACATAAATTAAACTCTCGGTACGTTAACTGAATCTCTTGTCCACTCACATGTACCTTTCTTTCCTAAGGACAAATCACTATCTCTCCAGCCTCAATTACTTCATGACTTACAGCGGTCTCCGTCTTCTTTACACGCCGCGCCATATTCTTAACCCGAAGAATAAGCTCCGCATAATTAAACGGCTTCGTCACATAATCATCAGCACCAAGCTGCAAGCCAAGCAACTTATCATTCATCTGACTCTTTGCCGTTAACATAAGCACCGGAATATCCCTATCCCTTTCACGGAACAAACGAAGCAACTCATACCCATCCGTATCCGGAAGCATAACATCCAAAATCAATACATCCGGCCCTTCATTCCATCGCTCTAAAGCTTCTCTCCCATCAGCCGCTGCCAATACTTCATAACCTTCCATCTCCAACTGCATCCGAATCAAATTACGAATACTCGATTCATCATCAACCACAAGTATTTTCATCATTCTCCTCCTTCCATCACGTATTATAGTACAGTTTAGTATAGCAAAAATCCTATAAAAAAAGAGAGGGTATTGTCGAACATATTTTGTCGACGATACCCTCTCCCCTTTTATTATTTAGCTACAAAATAATCCGTTACATATTGTGCCCAAACTTCATGACCTTTAGCAGTTGGGAAACCAAACTCTTCTTTTAAGTATGGTAGGATAGCCTTTGTCGATGCATCCGGCCATGCTCCCCAATGATCAATATATGTATAATTATTTTGCGTTGCAAATTGTTTTAATGCTTCAATCGCTTTCGGGTAATTTTTCGCACCATACACTGGATTTGATGGTTGAATCATAATCATAGCGCCCTTTGCACTAGTAGAAAGTGCTTGAACAAACTTCTGTGTACTCGCAACAGAGTTCCCATTACCAGTTTTACCGTTATCAGTAATAAATGGTGGCTCAAATAAAATTACATCTGGATTCTCTTTCGCAATCTCTTTATCACGCTTATTCGCGATTAACTCTTCTGTGCTTTCACCCTTATATTCCTTTACAGTCACATTCCATAAACCTTTACCGTAAGCAGTTTCTAAATTAGACGTTAACTTAGCTGCCCAAGCACCTTTTTCAGATGAAGAAGCTTCATCACCAACGATAACAAGATTTACTGCTTTTTTATCCTCAGCAGCTTTCTTTAACTTCTCTTTCACTGCATCTGGCAAATTCTTCGCGTATGCCTCATTAAAAGATGACTTCGCATCTTGTTTTTTCTCTTCCTTTTTCTCTTCTTTCTTCGCTCCGCTATCTTTCACTTCAGCCTTTGTTTTCGTTACTTCACTCGTTTGTCCTGTTGCATTTGCAACTTTCTTATTCCAGTACAATTTACCGCTCACAATCGAAGCAACAAACAATACAAAAACAACAAGGACAAGTACTGCTTTCTTATTCATCGATTCACCTCATCTATTAATCTCACAATATATAATACTAATATAAATCCATGCAAAAATAAACCCAACTCCTTCCAAAGGAGTTGGGTTATTACATATTATTTAGTCACTTCAAGATGCGCTCTTAATTTATTCGTTAAATCTTGTTTTGCAGCATCTGGAACATAGTAGTACCAAATACCATCAGCGGCTTTGTGGCCGTCGCCTGGGATTTGGATATCTTCACTATTCTGCAGACAATCTTTATAATTCTTTTGCATATCAAACATTTGATCTTGCGTTAAATTTGTCTTCACATTCTTTTGAATTGCTGTAAGTACATCTCCATAGCTTGATAAAGAAGAGAAGCTTGCACCTTTCTTAATAACAGCCTGCATTACTTGACGTTGACGCATTTGACGACCAAAGTCACCTCGTGGGTCTTCTTTGCGCATACGTGTGAATGCTAGAGCTTGGTCACCTGTTAAGTGGATATTTCCCTTTTGGAAGTGCTTTCCTTCTAGAGAAAACTCTAAATCATTATTAACATCTACACCGCCTACTGCATCGACAATGTCTTTAAATCCTTCCATGTTTACTTCAATATAGTAATTGATAGGAACATTTAAGAATTTTTCTACTGTCGCTACAGACATGTCTACGCCACCAAATGCATATGCATGGTTAATTTTATCACTTTTTCCTTTTCCAACAATCTCTGTGTACGTATCACGAGGGATACTTACTGTTTTCATTGAATTATTTTTTGGATTTAACGTGATGACCATTAATGAATCTGAACGACCTTTATCTTTACCGCGCTCATCTGCACCTAATAGCAGAATTGAAACTGGTTCAGATTTATTGATTTTTTCTTCTTGTTTATTACCTTGATCGCGTTTTAATGGTTTATGAACTTCATCTAATGTTTTTGAAACAGAAGAATATATATTATAAGCGTAAACCCCTCCACCTATAATTAGTACCCCTATGATTCCTAATATCCAAAATAGGATTTTCTTTTTCATGCTTTTAACCTTCTTTCTTCAGGTACCGCTATCAAATTATTATAACTACAAAATATAAAATACATTATACATGTAATTCTATTTTTAAGCCAAATTATATTGATAACTCAATGAAAGTTTTAGCAACCTATAACCAATTCTCTAGTTACTAACTTTTTGATAACCAGTCTTATTTTCAGACTGCCATCTCCAAGAATCTGTACACATCTCTTCTAACCCTCGTGTTGCTTCCCAGCCTAATTCATACTTTGCTTTCGATGCATCAGCAAAGCATACTGCTACATCACCTGGGCGACGCTCTGTAATTTTATAAGGAACTTTCTTGCCCGAAACTTTTTCAAACACTTCAACCATCTCTAGTACACTATAGCCCATGCCTGTGCCCAGGTTATAAGCACCTACTCCTGTTGTGCTCAGCACTTTTTCAAGCGCCTTTACGTGACCGTTTGCTAAGTCCACAACATGAATGTAATCACGGACTCCCGTTCCATCTTTCGTTGGATAGTCATTTCCGAATACACTTAATTCTTTTAACTTACCTATTGCTACTTGCGTTACATATGGCATTAAGTTATTTGGAATTCCGTTTGGATCTTCTCCGATACGCCCACTTTCGTGTGCACCAAATGGATTGAAATAGCGAAGTAACGCGATACTCCATTCTGTATCTGCAAATGCTACATCACGCATAATTTGCTCAATCATTAATTTCGTTTGACCATATGGATTTGTTGCACTTAATGGAAACTCCTCCGTAATCGGTGACGTTTCCGGGATACCATATACAGTTGCAGATGAACTAAAAATCATCTTCTTTACATTATGTTTCTGCATTACTTCACATAGCACTAACGTGCTTGTAATGTTGTTATGATAATATGTTAATGGAATCGCTACTGACTCCCCTACTGCTTTAAATCCTGCAAAGTGAATAACTGCTTCAATTGCATTTTCTTCAAAAATTGTTTCAAGTGCTTCGTGATTTAAAACATCTTCTTTATAAAACTTAAATTGTTTTCCTGTTATTTCTTTCACTCGATTTATAGATTCTACCGAGCTATTCGAAAGATTATCCACTACTATAATTTCGTAACCACTATTTAGTAATTCTACACATGTATGACTACCAATATATCCTGCTCCACCTGTTACAAGTATTGCCATAATTACAAACCTCCCCGTTACTTCATATCTTTATAATAAGCATGTAAACACTAACCTAGCTATAATTCAAACTAGCTAGGTTAATAAAAAACTTCTTTATTTATAAAAATTAGTCTTGCAGATTCTCATCCTATAAATTATCCCCTAATTATAAAGAAACCTTTTCACAAACTACAGCTGGTCTTCCTACTGAATAATAGTCTACATTAAACTTCTTCACATATTCTAAACCATGGCAATTACGACCATCAAAAATAATAGGTTGTTTCATTAATTTGATATACTGTTCAATAGGGAATTCTTTTATATCATCCCATTCAGTTACAATAAGTGTTACATCGGCATTTTTAACTGCTCCTGCAACAGAGGACACATATTGAACCTCATTAGGTAATACTTTCTTTGCATTTTCAGTAGCAATTGGATCATAAGCTACGACCTTCGCACCCATTTTTACTAAATCATTTGCAATAACAATAGATGCCGCTTCTCTCATATCATCAGTATTTGGTTTAAAAGCTAAACCAAGCATAGCCACTTGCTTTCCTTCCATATCACCTAATACATTTTTTATTTTTTCAACGAGCGATGCCTGTTGATTATTATTTACTGTAATAACTGATTTTAACAAGTCAAAATCATGATCTACATTACCAGCAATTTGTATTAAAGCATGTGTATCTTTTGGGAAACAAGAACCACCATATCCAATACCAGCTTTTAAAAATTGTGTACCAATTCTTTTATCTAAGCCCATACCATTAGCTACATGCTCTACATCCGCACCTATTTTTTCACAAATATTAGCAATTTCATTAATAAAGCTAATTTTTGTAGCTAAGAAAGCATTTGCTGCATATTTAATCATTTCTGAACTTCTAATTGTTGTTTTAAAAACAGGAACATTAAAAGGTTTATTCACTTCTTCCATAGCCTCGGCAGTTTTAGCATCATCAGTCCCAATAACGATACGATCTCCATAGAAACTATCGTGAATTGCTGAACCCTCTCTTAAAAATTCAGGGTTCGATACCATGCTAATTTTTACATTTGCTTTTAAATTTTGTTGAATTAAATTTTTCACATGATCATTTGTGCCAACTGGAACTGTACTTTTAATTACTACAATCGAATCTTTTTTAAGGTTATTAGCAATATCTAAAGCAACTTGCTCAATATATTGTAAATTAGCTGAACCATCTGCTTGCTGCGGTGTACCTACTGCTATATAAATAACATCTGCTTCTTCAATCCCTTGACGACAATCTGTTGTAAATAACAATCTATTTTCTTTAATATTTTTACTCATTAAATCATCTAAACCTGGTTCATATATTGGTGAAATACCTTTTTTCATTCTTGCAACTTTATTTTCATCAATATCAATACAAGTCACGCGATGCCCAATATCCGATAAACAAACCCCCGTTACTAGTCCTACATAACCTGTACCAAAAATAGCAATATTCATCTTATATCCTCCTTAATTATTAACAATAAAAAAAGCCCTTTGAAGAAAAGGGCTTTTAATGCTTATTTAACAAAATGTTTTACTACTCCATTTAGAGCATAATTTATAAAACACCATGCAGATTTCGGGATACTTAACTCCTCAATTTCTCTATATAATTTCCAATTCATTTTAGCCATTTTAAATTTTTTACTAGAAATAGAATTTTCAACTTTTCTATACTTAGATAAAACTTCATCTAATCCATAAGCATAATGACCTTGTCTTAATATTTTCAGCCATGTTGCAGTATCCTGCCGTGTTCTAATATTAGGCATTTGTACTCTACCTAACTTCTCAATATCCAACATAACCGTTAAACAGCCGATTATTGTATTTTTTAATAATCCATTATAATTAATTTTCTCTGGAACATGCACAAGCTTATCAGTGAGAGTACCATCTTGATTCATAATTTGATAACTCGTAAATGAAAAAGCTATATCATTATTCTGCATAAATTCTAATTGCTTTTCTAGTTTTTTCGGTAGCCATAAGTCATCACTATCTAGGAAAGCTACATACTTTCCTTTTGCATTATTAATGCCAGTATTTCTCGCTATTGCTGCTCCACTGTTTTCTGTCAATTCAATTAACCGAATACGGTTATCTTTTTCAATTTCTTCTTTTATTAATTCACGAGTATTATCCTTTGAAACATCATCTACAATAATCATTTCCCAATTATTATAAGTTTGAGATTGTACGGAATGAATCGTCTCTTTAATAAAGGAACTTGCGTTATAAGATGGTGTAACAATTGAAATAAGAGGTTTAATATCTGATACATTCGAATCAATATCCATTTTTCCACAATACTCCTTTAAAAATCATAATAAGAGCTACTAATGCTAAAACACTAGTAGCTTAGGTAAAACTATATCTAAATATAGACTATTTTGAAGGTAGTATAGACTTTCCACATTTAAATAAAAGGTCATTTTAAATACAACTTAAAAACCTCATTACTATACCTTGTAAATCACAATGCTTTCACATCCCAATTAATCCTCTATATTATTATAAACCTCAAGCATAATCCTTACACTTTCTTTCCAACTGTACTTAGAGTTTACAAGTTCTCTACCTTTTTCTCCAAACTCTTTTCTTAATTCTGGGTTTAATGCTAGTTCATATAACCTCTCAGATAGCTCTTTTGAATTTCCTGCATCGACTAGATATCCAGTTTCCCCATGTAATACGACTTCTGGTAATCCTCCTACATTTGAAGCAACAACTGGAACGGCACAAGCTGAAGCTTCTAAAGCTGCAACCCCAAAGCTTTCTGATAAACTAGGGATGCAAAAGATATCTATTTCATTCAAATAATTAGGAATTTCTACATTTGGAATATTCCCTATAAACTCTACTTGATTTTCTAACTCAAGTTCCTTGACTAATGAATTTAATTCCTCTCGCTGACTTCCCTCACCAATAATAATTAATTTTAAATTATCGGCTATATTATTATATCCCTGGATTTTTAATTTCTTTTTTAATTCACTTACTGCCCGTATTAAATAATCAATCCCATATACCTTCTCTAGTTTTTTTGCAATTCCTATACGAAGCTGATTATTTTCATTATTATTATCATTCACCCTAAATAATTGGGTATCAATACCAAATGGTGTAATGTATATTTCCTTATTATAATCTAAGTATTTTTCTGTCTCTCTTTTCATATCATGGCTTGTTGAAGTAATATATTTTGCATGGCTCAAATTTTTCTTTAATATTCGTCTATTTACTTCCCTTTTATTAGGAAATAAATATACATCACTTCCCCAAACAGAAAGGATTGTTGGTTCAAATTTAGCTAATCGAGCCAAAGTTCCATAACCGCTTGCATAATGTACATGTAAGAAATCTGGGTTATATTTTCTTAATACAGATTTTAAAGCCCATGCATTTAAATAATAACCATATCCCTTTTTAAAAGGTAACACCTCTATCTTGACATTAGAATCTATCCTATCCATATCAGGTTCATGCATAGTGACTAGGGTAACATCAAATTGATTTTCAACTAATGCATTTACCCATCGAACAGTATGAATATTTGATGCAGGGGCTAAATAGCATATTTTTTTCATTATTTTACTCCTTTGAGGTATTTTTTTCGAATTAAACCTCCACTAAATCCTAAGGAAATAATTATCCATTGCATTATACCAATTGCTAAATTATTTTGAATTAACGTTACTTCAAATAATTGATGTATTATTATAGCAATTAAAGCTGCTCCTGAAATTCTAGAATTAGCATAATGACCATAACGACACAGATACAACCAAAGACAATAGAATAAGATTAACAAAAGTCCTACTCCTAATATTCCTGACTGTAATATAATTTCTAGATACATGTTATGCGCTGACATACCACCATTAAATCTCATATCAAAGCTATATCCTAATAATGGATTTTCCATTGCTGAATTCAATAGATCTTTCCAAACAAGCTGTCGTCCAGAGAATAATGATTTCCCTGTTAACTCCAATAACTTACTATTCCATTCCAGTGCAAAGTCATATTCTGGCAATCTAGGATACAAGAAGCTAAATAACATACAAAAAGCTAAAATAACACATATATATATATGTGTTAAAATTTTTCTTTTGCAAAGAAAGTCCCATATATAGTAAGTTATAAAAAAGACAGCAAGACTAATCCAAATGGATCTAGCTTGGCTATAAAAAATTAATATTATTGAAAAGAAAGACACACAAAGAAAATATAAATTACCTATTCGCTCTGTTTTAAAATAATTCACTCTAAATATAAAAAATATATACAAATAGAATACTGTTGCCCCCAAGGTGTTAGGGTTTGTATATAATATATTACTCATTCTTCCATTAGTAGCAACATCTAATATATAACAAATAATCACATATAATATTCCAAATATTGACATATACTTTATTATATTTTCAGTTAAATTATAAATTGTTAAAGAAATAAAAAGTATGTTAATTAACAACAATTCGCTAAATATATAGACACCTTTACTACTTGGATGATCTAGCAAACTAAAGAATGAAGAAATCGTAAAAGCAATAAACACAACATATATATATATTTTTCTCGATCCTACTCTAAAATTAATTGATAGTAAAGATAATAAAAAAAACGCTCCCATACCGAAAATAGACAGTAAACTAAGGAAGCCTAGTTTATCTAAAACCGGTATACCACTATTATTTAAAATAGCACAAATAATAAACATACTCAGTAATATTGATAGTATTTTATTTGATACTTTTTCTACTTCAGTAGAAGAAATAATATTTTCCAATCACTTTTACCCCCAGCATACGATACGACTTAGTATCCTTATAAAAATTTACTCACTTATTATTTTCTTCTCATATTCTGAAACAATTTTATATATCCATATTATAAATACAATACAGCTTAATGAACCAATCAGTGATAACCAAGGTAATAATGTATAGATGTCTTTACTGTAGAAAGGAATAGCTATTATGGTTGATATCGTCATAACGGTTTGAATAAATGAATAAACTAAAGCATTTCTCTGCTTATTTAACACAACAAATGTCTGTACAATGGGTGAACTCATAAAATTAAAAAACAACCAAGGTGATAGTATTTGAACATAGCTTCCAGCCTCTTTCCAACTTTGACCAAAAACAAAACTAAAGATTACGTCTCCCTCAAGCCCCAAAATAAGAAATAATGGAAGCGCAACTAATAACAATCTAAATATAATTTTGTTCATTAATGGTTTAATGGCTTGTTTATCATTATAATATTGAGAAGCTCTATTCAAATAAACTTGTCCTACAGCAGATCCAATAACTGCTAATGGTGCCCTCAATACTTTCCATGCAAATGAATATAATCCTAAAACAGCACTTCCATAAAATATACTGATTAAAAATAATAACCCATTATTCATAATTACATCCATAAATGCATGAATAGAATTATACATTGGCATATCTTTATATTTTTTTGCAACCTTTATTATACTTCTGGAACCTTTTAACTGAAAATTGATTTCAAAAAAGTTATTACTTCTTCGATTCTTTAAGTATATGTAAGATGCTATTACTGACAATATATGTGCAATAACTAATCCAGTACCACCTATTTTATAAAAAGCTATTGATAAGACAGAAAATAGTAGCGTCTGTATTATACGTGAATTACCCATTCCTTTATAATCGTTACTTCTATTGCTTAAATAATAATATGTTTGATATAAACCCGTAAATAAAACAAATATAAACAAACCTAAAAATAACTTATTTCCTTCATTAGAAATACTATTATAAATTAAGGTAGCAAATAATATTATAATAGATATTATTAAACTGGAGAATATGCATAGTTTTTTTAAACTATCAGCTTCTTTTTCATCCTTAGGTAGTAAAATAGCCATTTCATATCTCATTGTAGCAAAAAGGCCTAACGATGTTCCTATTGTCAGAAATAAAGTATATAATCCAAATTCACTTGGGCTATAAACTCTGGTGATAATTGGAGAAAATAAAAATGTAATAGCATGAGCAATTGTAGTACCTGTTAATAACTTCATAGCATTTTTAACAAAATCATTTTTCAACAAATTCTATTCCTCAAATCTTTACTCTTTTTATTTATTATACTCAATCTAAATTTAAGCAATTAGAGAATTTATTACATCATCTAGCACCATCACCAGTGATTACAACTCTAACTGTTTTAATAATAATTTTAAAATCTAAAATTATACTTGCATGATTGATATAATAAACATCTAAGTTTAATTTTTCTTTCGGTGTAATTTCATATCCACCATTGACTTGTGCCCACCCAGTCAATCCTGGTTTGACTTCTAATCTTTTCTTAAACCCAGGTATATCTCTTTCAAATTTTTCCGTAAATATCGGTCTTTCCGGTCTTGGTCCGACAAGAGACATATCACCTTTTAAAATATTAAATAGTTGCGGTAATTCATCAATTCTTGTTTTACGAATAAATAATCCTATTTTTGTAACACGTGGATCATTCTTTTCTGCCCATTTTGCTCCATTTTTTTCTGCATCATTCCGCATGGAGCGTAGTTTAATAACTTTAAATCTCTTCCCATTCAATCCTAATCTTTCTTGCAGATAAAAAGGAGACCCTGGAGATTCTAAAATAATAAGTATACTAAATATCAATATAACAGGCATTAATACAATTAATCCTACTAAAGAAAACATAACATCTAATAAATACTTAATTCCTAAATAGATTTTAGATTGATTACTTTCTACTTGAATAGTTTGAGTATCAGGTGTAATTTGATAATCCCTCGCTATATTTTCACCAGTTTTCATATTCCCTCTCCCCTACAATTATTTGATCGCTTCTTTATGTACTAGTTCAACCATATATTTTATGAGTTGTTCTTTTAGTTCTTTTTGTTGCAGTGCCATTTCAATTGTAGTCCTAATAAACCCAAACTTTTCCCCAACATCATAACGAGTACCTTCAAAGTCATACGCAAACACACGTTGCATTTCATTTAAACGCTGAATCGCATCTGTCAACTGAATTTCTCCGCCAGCACCTGTCTGTTGATCTTCAAGAAACATAAATATTTCCGGTGTTAATACGTAACGACCCATAATCGCTAAATTCGATGGTGCTGTTCCTTCTGCTGGCTTTTCTACAAATTGACGCACTTGATAATTGCGGCCATTTCGCTCAATTGGATCGATAATGCCGTAACGATGTGTTTCATTTTCTGGCACTGTTTGTACACCAATTACAGATGATTTTGTACCTTCATATTGATTCATTAATTGACGCAAGCATGGTGTTTCTGCCTGCACAATATCATCACCAAGTAATACCGCAAATGGCTCATTTCCAATAAATTTACGGGCGCACCACACTGCGTGTCCTAGACCCTTTGGTTCTTTTTGTCTTATGTAATGAATATTAATTTTTGATGAAGCTTGTACTTTTTCAAGCATTTCATACTTCCCTTTTTCTAAGAGATTTTGCTCTAATTCAAAGGAATGATCAAAATGATCTTCAATGGCACGTTTACCTTTTCCAGTAACAATAATAATATCTTCAATTCCTGATTCTATCGCTTCTTCTACTATGTATTGAATTGTTGGTTTATCAACGATAGGTAACATTTCTTTCGGCATCGCTTTCGTTGCTGGTAAAAATCTTGTCCCAAGACCAGCAGCTGGAATTATCGCCTTTCTTACTTTTTTCAAAAATATCCCCCCTACATCCATTTATTCATATGTAGCAATAACAAAAACCCTACCTATAGAGTTATTTTTATAACTCTATAGGTAGAGTTTCTATTAGAAATAAATTATGGGCATCCAACCCATCCTCACGCCATACTCCCGACGACAAGCGTCTAAGGTAGGTTGAAATATAATTTCTACCCACAGCACGACCGAGTGCCTCCGTTGATAACGGTTAGGAGACATCACCAATTTTTATTTAAAAAATACCGAACAATTTTTTGCGGCGAATTTGTTCTGGATCTTCTTTGTAAATTGCCTTCCCGCTAATTAATAAATATGGATTCTCTCTCAAATCACTCATAACACTCATTCCAAATTCTTTCTCAATTAATTCATAGCTTTCTGCTAAATGAAATCCTCTTGAAGTTGTGTTATGTGCATCTGAAGCGACCATATGTGTTAAATTATGTTCTACAAGTTGAAGTGAAAACTTTTTAATTTTTTTACCGAACTTACCTAATAAACTACCTGCTGTTACTTGCGTTAATACGCCTTTATTTACAAGGTTATATAACTTATCTGGCCGCTCGATTAACTCGGCATTACGTTCTGGATGAACGATAATTGGAATCATTCCTTTTACACGTAGTTCATATAATAATTGTTCGGCATAACGTGGTACGTGATTCGATGGGAACTCAATGAATATGTATTTATTTGTTTCATTTAAAGTAACGATTTTACCAGCTTCATAGTCTTCTAATAAATCGCCATATAACCTGACCTCTTGCCCCGGTAAAATAGTAAGCGGGATATTATGTTGTTGTATTTCATCATTTAGTTGTTTTACGTGATGAATAATTGAGGTACGTTCATTTACATATTTACCATTTTGATGATGTGGTGTTGCGACAATGGTATGTATTCCTTCTGAAACGGCTTGTTGTGCCATTGCTAAACTATCTGTTTCTGTCTGTGCACCGTCATCGATACCAGGTAAAATGTGACAATGTAAATCTATCATTTGTTTCATCCTCCCTCTCTCATATAAAAATCTTTTTTCCCTTGAATATGAGATATCGCTCATATTCAAGGGAAAAAAGGAGATATGTTTCAACCATATCTCACTCTTGTAATTAGTTTGCACCGTAATAATAATATAAGCCTTCTTCACGTTCACGATCGTTTAGAACAACACCTAACAATTTACCTTTAGCCGATTCTAACAATCCTTTTGCTTTTACTGCTGTTTCTTTCTCTGTTGATTCACTACGAACAACAAGAATAGAAGCATCACATACATTTGCCATAATTTGCGCATCGGTTACAGCTAAAATTGGTGGCATATCAAAAATAACTAAATCATACATACTGTATGCTTGTCCAAGAAGTTCTTTCATTGATTTTGAACCTAACAATTCTGCCGGGTTTGGTGGGATTGGACCACAAGCTAAAAAGTGTAGATTGTCTACAGATGTCGTTTGTACACATTTTTCTAAACGTTCACTATGTGTTAATACATTCGTGAGTCCAAAAATATTATCTACTTGGAACATTTGATGCATCGCTGGTTTACGCATATCTGCATCAATTAATAATACTTTTTTTCCTTGTTGAGCAAACACAACTGCCATATTCGCTGTCGTTGTCGTTTTCCCTTCACTTGGGTTCGCAGATGTTACCATTAATGAATGTAAATTCGTGTCAACAGCTGCAAATTCAATATTCGTTCGAATATTACGATATTGTTCTGAAATTGGTGATTTCGGTTGTTGATGAGCAATTAATTGACGTCGTTGACGATGATTCTTTTTCTTTTTAAATAAATTAAGAGCCAATTGTTTGTCCCCTCACTTTTCTTGATGATGGAGCGTGTGATTTCACGTTCAATGTTTCTTCATCCATACGAGCTACGATACCTAATACTGGTAAACCAAGTAAATTTTCTACATCTTCTTCTTTTTTCACTGTGTTATCTAAGTATTCGAGTAAGAATGCAAGACCAACTGAAGCCATTAAACCAACAATGAAAGCAATTGCTATATTGAGCATAGGAGCTGGTTTAATCGGAGATTGATTTTCTGCAACTTCTGCTTTAGATATTACTGTTACGTTATCAACGTTCATAATTTTTGCAACTTCGCCTTTAAATACATCTGCAGTTGCATTCGCAATATCACGAGCTATTTTAGGATCTTTATCCTCAGCTGTTACAGCGATTACTTGTGAATCCTTTTCATTCGCAACATTAACCTTTTTTGTTAACTCTTGCGCTGTCATATTTAAATTTAATTTTTCATTCACTTGTTCTAAGATTACTGGGCTTTTAATAATAACCTTATATGTATTCGTTAGTTGAATATTCGTTTGAATTTCACCAGCTTGGAACATTGCCCCTTCTTGTTTCTTCTGGTTAACAAGAATTTGCGTCGAAGATTGATAGATTGGTGTCATAAAGAAGAAGCTAATAATAGCACTTACTATTGCTGCACCAAAGGCAATTACGAGGATCATTGCTAAACGTTTTTTTAAGATATGAAATAACTCTTTTAAACTAATTGTTTCTTCCATAGGTTCCTCCAACTTTCTAAAATTTACACATAGGAAAAATTATAACATATAAATCTTACATTTTTTATTTTTAATAATTCAGTTCTATATTTGTTCACAAGAAACAAGTTTAATCTTACAAAATAATCGTAAATATGACAACACATTCCAATGATTCCTCAAAAATTTTATCATATCATGCTTTTTACAATGTATAACTTGATAAATAATTATCAGAAAACAAAAAAGCCAACAAAAATTTTTGTTGGCTTTTTCATATTTTAGTAATAACCATACTGCTCTTTTTCTTCTCTTTTATCGTTCAAAACAACACCTAGTAGTTTTCCTGATGCTTTATCTAATATTTGTTTCGCTTTTACGATTTTATCTTTTTCCGTCTTTTCACTACGTACAACGAGTACGATTCCATCACATTTATTCGCAAGTATTTGTGCATCTGTAACCGCAAGGACAGGTGGTGTGTCGATTAATATAATATCAAACATGTTATATGCTTCTAGCAACGCCTCGTCCATTGTCCGGCTCCCTAATAGTTCTGCTGGGTTTGGCGGGATTGGACCTGCTGCCATTAAGTATACGTTCTCTATATCTGTTTTTTGAATGCATTGCATAAGTTTTGCTTGTCCTGATAATAAGTTCGTTAACCCATTTGAATTATGAATGGCAAATAAGTTTTGTATCGTCGGCTTACGCAAATCAGCTCCAATTAATAAAACTTTCTTTCCTTGTTGTCCGAAAACAACTGCTAAATTTGCGATTGTTGTTGTTTTCCCATCACCTGGATCTGCTGAAGTAACAATAATAGAACGAACATGATTATCTACAGATGTAAACTCAATGTTTGTACGAATGTTACGGTATTGTTCTGTAATACGCGATTTAGGCTCTTTATGTGTAATTAATTGTCGTAATGGTTTTCTTTTCTTTCTCCCGAACATATTCATAATCTCCTTTTGTGAAATGCGACATTTCCCTTTTCTCTCTTATGCTCGATTTCATACGTCTAATTAATATTCTTGCTGAGTTCCCCACATTTCATCATAATCAATAACCTTCTAATTTGTCTTATTTAAGTACCTTAACAATATGACAATGCCCTTATTTCTTTATTACCTTTATCACTTATCCTATTTTCTAGATAAATAATAAAGTAAGTATATGGTAATTACCATCTATTTACAAGATATTTTCTGATTAGTTTGTATATTATCGTTTCATCGTTATATAGCAGAAATTAAAAAATCCCCTTGTCTTTTCACAAGGAGATTTTTTAGTACTATCTATTCTTTTTTATCACCAATCGCAAATGTAATTTCTGCCTCACATGCAACTTCACCATCTACTGTTGCGATTGCTTTTCCTTTTCCAATTGGGCCGCGTACGCGTGTCATTTCTACTTCTAGACGAAGCTGATCACCTGGGCGTACTTGTTTTTTGAAACGGCAATTGTCGATACCTGCAAAGAAAGCAAGTCTTCCGCGGTTTTCTTCTTTCTTTAATACTGCAACTGCTCCGACTTGTGCTAATGCTTCTACAATAAGTACACCAGGCATAACTGCATAGTCAGGGAAGTGTCCGTTAAAGAATTCTTCGTTTGCGGATACATTTTTAATCCCAACCGCTCTTTTGCCTTCATCTACTTCTAATATTTTATCAACAAGTAAAAATGGATAGCGGTGAGGAATGATTTCTTTAATTTGTTCTATATTTAGCATGTAACAATCGCCCCTTTTGTAATATTGGTCTTACCACTTGGACATATTGCTATTATCCCATTTTGTTTATTGTTTGTCATTACAAAGTAACATTTTATATTTAGCACAACTTCCTAAAAAAAATGCACACACTCTATTCCATTAAAATAGTTGCACATTTTTGCAACTGACACGGAGGTAGAAAAGAGTGTATGCCCAAATTAGGGAAAGGCAATATGTATTGAAACATTATTTGCCTTAATGTCGTATTCGACTCATTATATTATAAACGTTTTCAAATAAGGAAATATTAAATTTAACCATATATATGAATATTTTACCTGTTTCCTTCATATTTCTCTATTTTCCTTCCATTTTCGCAAAAAAACAAAATAAAAAAATATAAAAACGAAAAAAGAACTAAGGCATTAGCCTTAGTTCTTTCAAATTATCTCAAAGCACGCTTTGGTAATCTGTCGATATTCTCTAACATAATACCTGTACCAACCGCAACGCAGTGCATTGGGTTTTCAGCAATTAATACCGGTACTTTTAGTTCTTCTGCTAGAAGCATGTCAATACCGTGTAGTAAAGCTCCACCGCCTGTTAGAATAACACCGCGGTCGATGATATCTGCAGATAATTCTGGTGGTGTGCGCTCTAATACGCCTTTTGCAGCTTGTACAATAACAGCTGCATTTTCTTTTAATGCTTCTGTAATTTCTTCAGAGCATACTGTAATTGTACGTGGTAAGCCTGTTACCATGTCACGTCCGCGAATTTCAAGTTCTTCGCTACGTGCACCTGGGAATACTGTACCAACTTTAATTTTAATATCTTCTGAAGTACGTTCTCCAATTAATAGCTTATACTTACGTTTAATATAGTTTAAGATCTCCATATCAAACTTATCGCCAGCCATTTTGATAGAGGAAGAGGTAACAATATCACCCATAGATAGTACAGCGATATCTGTTGTACCTCCACCAATATCAACAACCATGTTACCGCTTGGTTGGAAGATTTCCATACCAGCACCAACTGCGGCTACTTTTGGTTCTTCTTCTAAAAATACTGTTTTACCACCTGAACGTTCAGCAGCTTCACGAATTGCTTTTTGTTCTACTGATGTAATATTTGTTGGACAACAAATTAAAATACGAGGTTTTGAAAAGAAGCTCTTTACGTCCAATTTGTTAATGAAATACTTTAACATTGCTTCTGTAATTTCGAAGTCTGCGATTACACCATCTTTAAGCGGACGAATTGCTACAATATTACCAGGCGTACGTCCCACCATACTTCTCGCTTCTTCACCGACTGCTAATACTTTACCACTATTACGATCAATTGCCACAACAGATGGCTCGTTTAATACAATACCCTTACCTTTAACATGAATTAATACATTAGCCGTACCTAGGTCAATTCCGATATCTCGCGCAAACATTCCCGTTTTTTCCTCCTCGATATTCAAAATCAGGTTACACCCGAATTCTTTTCACCTAATTTCTGATTTTATCATAAATTTAACAGAAACGTAATATTCGCAAAAAGAATTCTTCTGAAAAATATTACCGAATGTGAACGGAATGTTTGCTACTGTAACATTATTGACGTACAGGCTTCTCTACATCTTCTTTTCTATACTTTTGTTTTGTTGCTTCTCCACCTCTTAAATGACGAATAGACTTATGATAATCAAGAATTTCTTTTACTTCATTTGCGAGCTCTGGATTAATCTCTGGTAGACGTTCTGTTAAATCTTTATGAACTGTACTCTTTGATACCCCAAATTCCTTTGCAATGACACGCACTGTCTTTCTTGTCTCCACGATATACTTACCAATCTTGATAGTTCTCTCTTTGATGTAATCGTGCACACCACTCGCCTCCCTAATTTGGATGTGAGAAGGGTGAAATGAGCCTCGCTGCATACGACTAAGAAGTAAGTGTGAGTGCTGTTTGTAAGCGTTAAACATTCTTGGATTTATAATGAAATGATTCACGATTTCTCACCTCAAACACTCTCTTTGCTTTGGTTTATATCATTGTATTGCCCGCACTACTGATATATGCTACATGTTCACTATTTTTGCGGACTAAGTTAAGAAAAATTACATTTTTTTGTGAGAAATACGTTAACAGTGACTATTTTGGTGAAAAAAAATGACACCTTATATATAAGGCGTCATTCTTCTCTTTCAAACTCTTCTTCTAATAATTGATGGTGGGGAACCTCTTTCTTACCGGCAATATAATAATATAAAGTGAATAAAACAAACAATAAAATAATAGCAGTCGACAGAACAAATAAAAATGACACAGTATCCCCTCCCTTTTGTAATATATATTCGAGAATCTCGTCATTTTTCCTTGTTATTGCAACTTTTTTCTCGAAATTGAGTATTTTTATATGGAAATAAAAAAATCAGCTCCCCTAGTGGGAACTGATTTTTTCACTTTCTTATTCTTGTGAAGAAGAATCGTTAGATGATTCTGTAGAACCATTTGTTGATTTTTCTTCTTTCTTCGGTTCTTCTTTTTTGTCACTAGTTGAACCGCTTGTTGATTTCTCTTCTTTTTGAGATTTGTCTTCTGTTTTACTTTCTGGTTTCGTGCTCGTTGACTTTTCTTCTTTTTGAGATTTGTCATCAGCTTTTTTACCAGAAGCGTTCGTTGCCTTTGCAGCACCTGCATCAGCTTTAATTTCTGTTACTGATTTATTTAAGTAACGTTCAGGGTTCACAGCCACATTGTCTTTACGTACTTCAAAGTGAACGTGAGAACCTGCCTCTTTATTCATTGCACTTAGACCGGATGTTCCTAATACTTCACCTTGTGCAACTCTTGCACCTTTTTCTACTTTCACACTGCCTAAGCTTTGATAAGATACCGCTACACCATTTCCACTATCAACTGTTACAACATAACCAAGAAGTGAATCTTTTTCAGCTTTCGTTACTGTACCACTTAAAGCAGCAGCAACATTGAATTCTTTTCCATTCTTCGCAGCAATGTCAATTCCTTTGTTTGGGGAATATGTGTTGTTATAAAAGACAAGTGCTTTTTCTTGTTCCGCCTCAGTTGCTGCATCTTCATAGAATTTCTTCTGTACGACTACTTCCGCATTCGCGGCAGCTGGCATTTTCACTACTTCTGAAGATTTTGTTACTGGTACTGCTGGATCTTCCGATTGTGTATACGGTGTTGCTTGATCGTGGTTTGGAGTCTTCTTCGGATTAGCTCCTTGGAACCATAGCGCAACCATTAAGATTACCGCTGCACAAGCAATGTATAGTGCCGGAAACACCCATCTTTTTTGAAATAAATGTACTACCTTTTGCGACTTTTTATTATTTCTTCCTCGCATTCCATCATCACCTCAGCAATCATTTTGAACAATATTCACGTATCCTATACAACGTATAACTAATTACTTTTCGACAAAATCTGTAAAGATATGTATGAGAATTGCAAAATTTCCGAGGAAATGATAGAAAAAAGAAAAAACTAAGCACTTTTGGCTCAGTTTTTAATCTAATTGTTTCTTTTTATATACGATTAAACATACAAAGAGCGATATAATAAGCCAAACTGCAACATTTAATACATGCCCACTAATACTACTAAATCCCGCCCCACCTACTAAACTGTTAAGTGCTTTCACAATATGAGATGTTGGAAGATATCCAATCATCGTCTTAATTACTTTATTTTCAACCATCGGCTCAAACTGTACAGCCAAATACATCGTCATTAATATCGGCATTCCAATTATTGATGTTTGTGGTACAGATGCAGCTAACAATCCAATCATTGTTCCAATCACAATAAATAGAATTGTTCCACATAAGAAAATAAATCCTAGCAATAATAGATTTCCACTGAATTGATCCAAAATAAATAAGTTCACAATACAAATGCCCAATGTCAAACATACTGTTAATATACTTTTTCCAATTAGAACTTCAACCGAAGATGCCGGTGATAGCATTAATACACGTAATGTATGTTTTTCTTTTTCTTCTGCAATTATCATAGATTGAACAAAGCCTGCGACAAATAGGAAGGCCGTTATAGTAGTAATGCCTAACATTTCCTTTCCCACTCCAAATCTGCTAAACAAAAATGAAAGTATAATTGGTAAAAATGCCATTAACAACACTTGTGAATTTGTCTTAAAATCTTGTACTTCTTTTCTAAAAATAGCTGATACACGTCTCATTGAAAATGTCATTATAATCCCCTCCCAGTAACTTCAATAAAGATATCGCCTAAAGTTGGTTCGTGTGAATGAATGGATAGTAATTCTCCTTTGTTCATCCATTCTGAAATACGTTTTGCACCTAATTCATCTTTTTGTACTGTTTCTTTCTTCTTATCCTTTAACACGACTTGTATTTGATCTTTCGCGTATTGTAAGCGAAGGTTCTCCGGTGTATCAAGTGCTACAATCTCTCCGCCACACAGGAAGGCAATGCGGTTACAAAGCGTTTCTGCTTCGTCCATGTTGTGAGTCGTTAAGAAAATCGTCGTTCCTTCTTTATTTAAGTCGTTTAAGATTTTATGAATGTTTTGTACGTTTACTGGATCAAGTGCAGATGTTGGTTCGTCTAAGAAGAGGATATCTGGTTTATGAAGGATTGCTCTCGCTAGTGTGACGCGTTGCTTCATTCCCTTTGATAATTTTTTTACTGGTGTTTTTTTATCATCTAATAGATTCACTTGCGCTAGTACTTCATCGATTCGTTCTTTTTTGCAATCATATAAGTCACAAAATAATAATAAGTTATCATAAATGCTAAGTCTCTCATATAAACCGCTGTTATCTGTTAAAATACCAATTCGTTTGTAATCGATGCTACTTGGTCCTGTAATATCTTTCCCTAATACTCTTACCGTTCCAATGCTATGAAGCAATTGAGAAGTTAAAATTTTTACTGTTGTCGTCTTACCAGATCCACTCGGTCCGAGGAATCCGAATATCTCTCCTCGCTTCACCTCAATATTTACATTTCGAAGTGCCGTTTTTCCATCGAAACTTTTCACTACATCTTTCATTTCAATTGCCAATGTCATTTCTTCATCCCCTTTGTTTTTCTTCTTTATAGATGAAAGTCGCTTTAGCGCTTTTCGTTCGTTTGTTTCGCTTTTCTTGACTCAATCATATGAAAAACAAAGGGTTTACGCAGTAAAATACCGGTAAAAGGAGTATTTTTACCGGTGAATGAATCGCATGTTAAGCTTATTGGAGCACTTTTTATAGCCCAATCACGCCTTTTAATTCATCCATGCGTCCTTTCGAAAGCGGGATTGAACTTTTTCTTTCGTCATCCAAAATTAAACTAAAACTATTACGAGTCCACGTAATCACTTCTCGTACTCTTTGTAAATTCACAAGATAAGAGCGGTGACATCTAAAGAAACCAAAACCTGTTAATCTTGCTTCTAGTTCACTTAATGTTAAGGCACATACGAAATCACCTTCACGAACGTGAATATGCGTTACTCCGTTTTGCGTTTCAATGAAATGGATTTCCATCGGATCAAGTAAAATGATTTTATCGTTCACTTTCGCAGGTATTCTTTCTAATTTCATTTGCGGAATCATTTGAATGACTTTTTCTTCACCGACTTCTTCCACTTCCTCTTGCTCAATTTCTATCTTTTTCACACCATCGTTGTTTAATATGTATACATCCTCTGTTAACGAAAGGGCATCCGATAGAAATGATGACGTAATAAAGATTGCCTTTCCTTGCTCTTTCATTTTCATAATTGCTTTTCGAATAATAACCGTACTCTCTATATCTACATTTTGCTCCGGTTCTTCCAAAATGATTAAATCCGGGTTATGAATCATCATTCGTCCAATATGAAGACGACGCTTCTCTGAAAATGATAGTTTTTCTATTTTAACGTTTAGCTTATCTAGGAGACCAACAGACTGCACAACTTCTTCTATACTTATCTTTGATTCATAAAGCCCTATTAAAAACTTAAAGTATTCTTTCACCTTCAAACGATCATATGCCTCATCTTTCAAAAAACAAAAACCGATGCGGGAATAATTTTTCTTTCCAATCACTTCTCCTTCAAACAGTACATTGCCAGTCGAAGCTTCTTCTTCACCAATAATAATGCGGTGTAACACTTTAGCTGTATGATTATTGCATTGCAAAACAATACATTGTCCTTTCTCAACCTTTAGCTCAATTGCCGGTAACTGGTTCGTCTTCCCTAATTGTTTCAACTCTAGTAACGCCATTTCATTTCCCCCAAATGCCTTTTTATCCTATTATATCAAACAGTTAATGGAAAATTATGATATTTTAAACAGAAAAAATAGATGCCAGAGTTCTGACACCTATTTCTTCACCATCAATTTTCCTTCATAATCATTCATCGTCTTTATTTCAACGCCTTTATAGTAATGAGCGACGATATCTGTATATTTCTTTCCTTCCGCTGCCATGCCGTTCGCCCCGTATTGACTCATACCAACGCCGTGACCGAAGCCTTTCGTCGTAACGATGATTTTATCTCCCTGTTGTTTCCACGTGAAATCAGACGAACGTAAATCTAACTTTTCACGAACTTCTTTTCCTGTTAATGTTTTCCCTTGAAAAGCTACATCCTTTACGCGCTTTCCTTCCGTAAGGTCTTTAATATTTCCAATCTTCCCGTCTGCTAGCACTTTCACACCGAGACGTTTTTGAAAATCAGCTACTGTAAATGTTTGCTCGCTCGTAAACTTTGGAGAGGCTTGATCCCACGGACTATCTACACTTTTCAAGTACGGATAATCATTTCCCCAATAGTCAGCTGCATTTTCTGTTCGACCATTACTCGTTGAAAAGAAAGATGCTGAAATTGGTTTTCCATCATACGTTAAAACTTGTCCTGCTGTTTTCGAAACGGCTTCTTCGATTTTCTTCAAATTATTTTCGTAGTTATTGCCCCATTGCTTCTTCAATTCATCTTTGCTTTTGTACACTTGATCTTTCACCGTATCTGTCACGTCCGCATTATTTTTCTTCCCTCCGCTTAGCATACGTTGTACTACAAATGTTCTTGCTGCTAATGCCTGTGCCTTTAGTGCCTCTATTTCAAAACTGGCATTCATCTCAGAAGCTACTACACCTGTCACATACTCCTCCATAGGTAATGATTCTACCTTCTTTTGTTTCTCACGATATACAGCAACTTGAACAGCTGTATCTACTTTTCCTGGAGCTGGTATACTTTCTATCGCTGGAGGAGTTTTAGAGGCCGTTTCTTCCCCTACTTTTGCTTTCGCAAATGGAATAACAAGGGCTGCAGGTACAATAATAACGAGCGCTATTAAGAGCGCTACTGTAATAAAAAGTGGCTTTGAAAATTTCATCCTATTTTCCCCCAATATAAAAGCTTTACTCCATTCATTCTTATGGAACAACTCTTTCTTTTAGAACATACTTAAGGGGAAGAGTATAAAACAGAAATTTTCTAAATATTTTTACTGGTACTTGCATAAGTACAGAATTTATTGACTATAACAGTAATAACCCAAAAAAATAGCCCCTATGTCAAAAGACATAGAGACTATTTCAATTAAGCGTGAAGATCAGAAACTTCTTGTTCTTTCACTTCTTCTACTTTTTCGTTTACACGTTCAATAGTTGCACCTAATGCAGCTAATTTCTTATGGAAGTTTACATAGCCACGGTCAAGATGTTTTAACTCAGTTACACGAGTATAACCTTCTGATACTAAACCAGCTAAGATTAATGCAGCTGCAGCACGTAAATCAGTTGCTGCTACTTCAGCACCTTGTAAGCTGTTTGGACCGTTCATAATAACAGAACGACCTTCAATTTTAATATCAGCATTCATACGACGGAATTCTTCAACGTGCATAAAGCGGTTTTCGAATACCGTTTCTGTAATCATGCTTGTTCCATCAGCTTGTAGTAATAATGCCATCATTTGTGATTGCATGTCTGTTGGGAAACCTGGGTGAGGCATAGTTTTAATATCAACCGCTTTTAACTTATCTGGGCCGATAACACGTACACCTTCGTTTTCCTCAATAATTTTAACACCCATTTCTTCCATTTTCGCTGTAATTGAGCGTAAATGTTCAGGTACAGCATTTTCAATTAAGATGTCTCCACCAGTAATTGCTGCTGCAACCATGAATGTTCCCGCTTCAATACGGTCAGGAATAATAGAGTGGTTTGCACCATATAATTTATCAACGCCTTCGATACGAATCGTTCCAGTTCCAGCTCCGCGTACTTTCGCTCCCATCGCATTTAAGAAGTTAGCTAAGTCAACGATTTCTGGTTCTTTCGCTGCGTTTTCAAGAATTGTTGTCCCTTTTGCTAATGTAGCTGCAGACATAATGTTTTCTGTCGCGCCTACGCTTGGGAAGTCTAAGTAGATTTTAGCTCCTTTTAGTTCTCCCTCAACATATGCCTCAACAAAACCGTTACCAACCTGTACTTTTGCTCCCATTGCTTCGAAGCCTTTTAAATGTTGGTCAATTGGACGTGAACCAATTGCACATCCACCAGGAAGTGCAATACGAGCACGACCGTTACGTGCTAATAATGGTCCCATTACTTGAACAGATGCACGCATTTTACGTACATATTCAAATGGTGCTTCAATGTTTAGTTCTTTAGAAGAATCGATTGTTACTTGATTATTTTCAAATACGACTTCAGCATTTAAATGACGTAATACCTCATTAATTGTGTATACATCAGACAAAACTGGTACTTCAGATAGTACATTCTTTCCATCACTCGCTAATAGGGCTGCAGCGATTATAGGTAATACAGCATTTTTTGCGCCCTCAACACGCACTGTGCCGTTTAACCGCTTTCCGCCACGGACGATGATCTTTTCCAAATTATTCCCCTCCGTGTCCTTTTTTCAGTATCTATTCACTCAATACTCAGAAGTTATGATCGGTGTGCCAACCACAATTGTATCTTTGTTGTCTGTAGAACGTATTGCTATTTGCACATTTATTTTCTCTCTATTTGTTGAAAGAGCGTCATCCCACTTTTTATTGTATGCGGAGACTGACACAAATGCTCTTTCTTCTACTTGTTCGATCGCTCTTGCTGAAAGATCTTTCAAAACCTGATTGGTTTTATTTTGCAAAACACCTTCAATCTTATCATTCAGTACACCTTGAACACAAGTGTAAATTATAGGTTTTTCACTAAAAATTTTATTCATGTTTTGAACATACTTCGGGTCCCATTTCGCCCCACTCACTTCAAAGATAATGAAAGTGTTTTCTTTAGTATTTTCTTTACTCCAAGTTACTACTACTCGTTCTTCATGAGAAGCAAACTTTTTATAGGATGTAGCTTTATATCCATCTGGAGATTGCTCTAACTCCCACTTTTGAATATTTGCCTTTTCCTTCACATCGTTTAACAACTTTTGAAACGTATGTATGTTAGAAATTGTTTTTGTTTCTCTCGCTAACCATGACCATTTTTCTACTTTAGCATCATTTTTCTCTAAAGCCTTGATCATGCTCTCCATTTTCTGTTCATCGCTTATCGGTTTCATCTCTCTATATCCAACCAAAAATAAAACAACACTAAGTGCAACAATAAGAATGGCTTTAAGCTTCAATTTCATCCCCTCCTATCCCCATTGTTAACGGAGATTTGAGGTTCTATACACTTACTTTACTAAATACGTTAAACTCTTCGAATAGCCTAAATAATCAAGGAAAAAGTTACTTACAGATGTCCCAATTGCAATTGTAATTAAGATGAGTAATACTCGCGTCTGCAGCACTTTTCCGGACTTCATTAAACGCTCAATGTGAATGCCTTGTAAGGCCCACCACGTAATGGTAATAAACAATAAATGCGAAACAATGGCAATCAGTGCTTGTTGCCCTAAAAGTTGTGCCAAAAAATCGACCCCTTTTTACTCAGCTACTACTTATGAAAGAATATAAAAACGATACCATAATAAGTAGGAGCTACACTTTTTCAAATGCACATAGACATCTTACATTTTACATCGTGATTTTCTTTCCAAAAACGTATATCTACATTACAAGTTAACACAAAATAAAAAGCGCAGAGTACTGACTCCACACCTTTTATTTTCACTATTGTACCACGTTCCCTAAGAAGAAGAAATCTTTCATTAATGGAAAATATTCATAAAAGAAATTGTACCCAATCATCGGCATAATCCCTAGTATTACAATCGAAATTGCACAAAGACTCATAACAACCTTTATATTTAACGGTAACCGTATTCTCTCTTCTGTCTCTCCTGTGCGGAAAAACATTTGTTGTAAAATACGGAAATAATATACGAATGAAACAACCGTCGTACCCATCATAATCGAAGCTAGTACGTAATGTGCTGGCTCTACATGAAGCGCGCCTAAAAAGATATTAATCTTTCCAATGAAGCCAGCCGTTCCTGGTATCCCAGCCAACGATAAAATAAAGATTGTCATCATAATCGCTGTAAATGGCGACCTTTTATATAAACCTGTGAAAATCGTTATATTTTCCTCATCATTTTGTAAGATTAAGCCGTGGATGATAGCAAATGCACCTATATTCATAAGCATGTATGCCAGCATATAAAACCACATGCTATCCATCGTAAATGGTGATAATGCCACAAGTGGAACGAGTAAATACCCTGCATGAGCAATGCCCGAATAAGCAAATAAACGCTTTATATTGTATTGTTTTAACGCGACTACATTCCCAACAATCATCGTAATACTTGCTAGCACCGCAATATATATACTCATATGCCCATATAAAGATTGCATATCTCCTTGTATTAATACACTTGCAAAAACCATAAGGAACAAACGAATAATGAGTAGGAAACCAGCAATTTTAGAAATCGTTCCAAGAAAAGCAGTAACTGGTGTAGCCGCTCCTTCATACACATCAGGTGCCCACATATGAAACGGCACTGTGGCAATTTTAAATGAGAGACCAACTAGCAATAAAAGAAATGCGAGAGCTAACAATAACTGAATACCACTAGCGAGTTCCCCAGTGAGTACCTTTTGCATATCTACAATGTTAGTTGAACCTGTAATACCGTATAAATAACTCATTCCGAAGAGCGTAATCGCCGTTCCAATTCCTCCGCTAATGACGTATTTCATTGCCGCTTCATTTGATGCACGGCTCTTTTTTCGTATTCCTACTAAAATATAGGAAGAAAGTGAAAGTAACTCCAAACCAACGAAAAGGGTAATGAAATCAACACTAGAAGCCATGAACATCGCACCAAGAAGTGCAATTAAAAATAAGTAATAATATTCACCCTTATCTTCAATTGGATTCTTCTTATCATCGCTCATTGCGGTGCATAAAATGAGGGCTGAGGCACCTAATAGCAATGTTTTAAACCCTTTTGAAAATCCATCTAACACAAACGATCCATCTAAAATATCTCCTGCCGGTTCGCTATATAGCGTAATTAATGACACGATTGCTAATACGATAGCAGCAATCGCACCAAGAGCTACATATCTATGGTTCAGCTTAAAAAACAAATCACATATGGAAAGGAGGATGGCGGTGCCGAGAATAATAAATTCTGGCACCATTAGATACCACGATAAGCTAAGTAACGTATTCATATCCATCCTATTTCACCCCCAATGTTTTCAATGTATTTTGAAGCGGATCCCCTAGTATCTCTGGCATAACTCCAATTGCAATAATACAAAAGATAAGTAGTAAAACAGGGACATACTCCCATCCGTGTATATCAGATTTTGCTTCCCACTCTTTCTTTCCAAATGTCACTTGAAGTGTCGCCCTTAATACATATACAGCGGTTAAAATGATGCCAATCACACCGACTGCAGCAATGACGGGCTCTCCTTGAAATAAACCGAGAAAGGCAAGAAATTCACTAACAAACCCAGACATCCCTGGTAATCCAAGCGAAGCCATTCCTCCTGCTAAAAAGAATCCGCTAAGTATCGGTACACTTTTCGCAAGTCCGCCTAGCACCGTAATATCCGAAGTTCCAAACCGTTGTTCTATAACACCGAGTAGGAAGAAAAGCAAGGCTGCAATTAAACCATGTGATACAACTTGGAATAGTGCTCCTTGTGTACCAGGTGCATTAAGTGAAGCAAGTCCCATTAACACAATTCCCATATGCGAAATACTAGAGTAAGCCAGTACTTTCCTAAAGTCCGTTTGGATGAGCGCTAAAAAGGCACCGTATAATAAATTGATTACGCCTAATATAGCAATTAGCGTTGCAATATCGTGAAAATATTCCGGGAATAGCCCTTTCCCGAAGCGAATAATACCGTACGCTCCAATCTTCAGCAAAACACCCGCGTGAAGCATAACTACAGCTGGATGCGCTTCTATGTGTACATTGACCATCCAGCGGTGCAACGGAAAAACAGGTAGTTTAATTGCAAAAGCAATCATTATGGCAATAAATACACTAAGCTGCAAACTACTTGGGATGACGAGTGCTCCCTCTGCGTTTACGCTTCTTAATATCTCTTTCAGCTCCACAATATTTGTTGTACCTGTTTTCGCAAACAAAATTGAGAAAACAATGAGCAAAATAGCTGAGCCAATACCGTTATATATTAAATAACTATACGCAGCCTTTTCACTCGACAATTTTCCCCACTTTCCAATTAATAAGAACATTGGTGGCAACGTAATTTCAAAGAAGATAAAAAACAACATTAAATTTTGAGCAGCAAAGACACCGAGCATTCCTATTTCTAGCATGAGTAACAACATATAAAATGCTTTTAAATTTCTTTTAATAGAAAAGGCTGCAATTGCTGCAAGCATCGCTAGAAGAGCCGTCAGTACCATCATGACAAGTGACAAACCATCAATACCGAGCTCGTAATAAATAGAAAACCACCTTTTATCCACCGCTGTTAAATCTCCGAACTTAATCCATTTCACCTTTTCATCAAATAGTGACAAATTCTTTCCAGAAGCATATGTACAAGCGAGGACTATAGCGATTCCAAATGGAAGTGCCGTCCCAAATAAGCCAAGCGCTCGCACTGTACGCAATTCCTTTTTCGGTGTTAATACAAGCAATAAAATTCCTAAAAGCGGGGAAAAAATGAAGAACGTTAACAACAAATCATTCATCGTAAATCCCCTCCCGTATAGAGCAAAATAATGACGAGTACAGCGAGCGAAACCGCCGTTACAGTACCGTACACTTGTACATTCCCGTTTTGAAGTTTCGAGCCAAGATTACTTGTGCCTTTAACTACACTTCCAATTAAAACTGCAATTCCTTCGACTACATACACTTCAAATAAGCGAAGCACATGAGTGATTCCTTTCGTAATAGAGATCACCGTCATGTTGTATAGTTCATCGACATAATATTTTTCTTTCAAAAGATTATAAAGCGATGTTTCCGTACCCCCAGCCCAATCTCTAGAAATTGATTTCTTGCCATATATGAAATATGCAAGAGCGATTCCCGCAAATGAAACGAGTGTCGCAACAATCATAATCCAAACTGATCCATGCGCTTCTTCAACCTTAAACCCTACATCTTTCGTCAACCAATCTCCGAGAAACGTCCCAAACCAAGGTGTATTTATATATCCTGCCACTACCGCAAGAACGCCGAGAACAAGCATTGGATACGTCATAACGCGAGGCGATTCATGCACTTCTTCCTTCGTCTTCGCTTCTCCGGTAAAGACAAGAAAGTATAGACGGAACATATAAAACGCTGTTAAAAACGCTGCAATTACTGCTAAAGTAAATAAAACGTAATTGCCATTCATCCAAGTCGCCGCTAAAATTTCATCTTTGCTGAAAAAACCGGAAAGCAGCGGAACACCGCTAATGGCGAGGGTACCTGTTAAAAATAGCATACCAGTTACTTTCATCTTCTTCTGTAAACCGCCCATTTTATTAATGTTTTGCGTATGCACAGCATGAATTACACTTCCTGCTGCCAAAAATAGTAGTGCTTTAAAAAAAGCGTGTGTCGTTAAATGGAATATACCAGCTACATAGCCGGCAGAACCTAAAGCAAGCATCATATAACCGAGCTGGCTAACTGTCGAATAAGCAAGCACCCTCTTTATATCTGTTTGCACAAGACCGATAGAGGCCGCAAAGATTGCAGTGAAAGCTCCAACGATTGCCACGGTCTGCATCGCCACTGTACTTGCTGAAAATAAAGGGAACATCGTTGCTACTAAATATACGCCAGCAGCGACCATCGTCGCTGCGTGAATAAGTGCCGAAACGGGCGTTGGCCCTTCCATTGCATCTGGCAACCATGTATGAAGCGGGAATTGACCTGATTTCCCCATCGCCCCGATAAAAATTAATATCGCTGTTATTGTAATCATGTAAGGAGGTAGATCACCTGTATAAATCGCCCTAAATATTGCGTCATATTCAAAACTACCTGCGTACCAAAAAATTAAAATCATCCCGATAAATAAACCAACATCACCAATACGTGTCATAATAAAAGCCTTTTTTGCAGCAGCCTTCGCTTCTTCTTTAAAGAAATAAAAACCAATAAGTAAAAATGAACCAAGGCCAACTAATTCCCAAAATATATAAAGCTGTAATAAATTCGTTGATATAACAAGCCCTAACATCGCAAATGTAAAGAGTCCTAAATATGCGTAAAAGGTTGGTAATCGTTCATCACCTTTCATATAACCTTTCGAATACACATGTACAAGCAGACTCACAAGCGTAACGATAAATAACATTAAAGCTCCTAATGCAGTCACTTCAAAGCCGAATGATATATCCACATCTCCAGCTCTAAGCCACACCCACCTATGCTTCACGCTTGCTTCTGAAAACCTTTCTATTAACACAAGTACCGCAAGTATGAAGGAGAGAAAGACGAAAAAAATACTAAGTACGCTGCTTCCTTCTCTAATTTTCTTCCCGAATATAATAAGTAACAAAAACGAAACGAGTGGGAAAAGCGGTATGAGCCATGCATAATCGATCATTGTTTCCTTCCCCCTTTTTCGGTCACAATGCTATCCTTTGAGCGTATCCATTTCATCCACCTGAACTGTCGTACGATTACGATATAAAGCAATTAAAATAGCGAGCCCTACCGCCGCTTCCGCTGCCGCTACAGCCATCGTAAACAGTGAGAAAATTTGACCTGTTAAATTCGGAAATAAGCCTAATTTACTAAACGCCACTAAGTTTAAATTGGCAGCATTCAGCATTAATTCGATACAAACTAATACGATTACTGTATTCCGCTTTGTTAAAGCTCCAAATAGACCGATGCAAAACAAAATAATCGCAAGTGTTAAATATGCAGAAGCTGGAACGCTACTCATTGGATTCCTCCTCTTTCTCGTCCTTTTTCGCAAGTATAATCGCGCCAACGAGTGCTACAAGTAAAATAACTGAAGTTAGTTCAAATGGGATAATATATTTTGAATAGAGAAGCGTACCGATTTGAAGTGTGTTGTTTTCATGGAGAGGTAAACTTCCTTGTGTGCTTTCATTTGCAAAATCAACATTATTAACAGCGAAATACATAACCGCTCCAAATGCTACAACTGCAAAGAAGATAATCCATTTTCGAAGAGTAAGACGCGATTCATTTTCCGCGTTATGTTTCGTTAACATAATGCCGAAAATCATAATAATTGTGATTGCACCAGAGTAAAGTAAAATTTGTGCAACGCCTATAAATTCGGCTGATAAAAGAAAATACAAACCTGCAATGCTGAGGAATGTTAGAACGAGAGCTAGCATCATGTGCATAACTTTCGTTAAGTTCAACATAAGAACACCGCCGATAATTGCAGACAAGGATAGTATAAAGAATGCTACAAACTCGCCATTCATGCCTTATTCTCCTTCCTGACGTTTTCGTCGTTTTCGTCAAGCCACTGCAAATTTTTAAATAAATCATCACGTGAATATTCCGCGAGTTCAAAGTTATTTGTCATGACAATTGCCTCTGTCGGACAAACTTCTGTACATAAGTCACAAAGAATACAAATTTCAAAATTAATATCGTACGTGTCGATAATTTTCCCTTTTTTCGTAGGATCCGGATGTTTCTTTCCTGTTAACTGAATACAGTCTGTCGGACAAATGTTAGAGCATTGGTTACAAACAATACATTTCTCCGGATAAAATTTTTGAATCCCCCGAAAACGGTCTGGCAACGGCAACGGTTGATTTGGATAATCATACGTTACCTTCTTCTTACTCAAATTACTTAATGTATATTTTAACCCTTTAAATAGTCCTTTCATCTCTTACTGGCACCCCCCTCATAGATTAGAAGAATAACTCCTTAATCAATGCCGTTAAGAAAATATTTGCAAGTGCAATCGGCAATAATACTTTCCATCCAAATTCCATTAACTGGTCACCTCTTATACGCGGAAACGTAACGCGGAACCAAATTAATAGAAAGACTACACTGCTAAATTTCAAAGCAAACCATACGGCACCTGGGATAAATCCAAGAAACATGACTGGATTCCATCCTCCTAAAAAGAGCACTGTAATTAACGATGCCATCCCGAAGAAATATACGTATTCTGAAAGCATGAAAAACGCCCAGCGAAACCCTGAGTATTCCGTATGATATCCAGAAACAAGTTCTGACTCCGCTTCTGGCAAATCGAACGGCGTCCTATTTAACTCTGCAACTGCTGCGATTAAGAAAACGACGAAGCCAATTGGCTGTACGAAAATGTACCAAACCTTCTCCTGCGCCGCTACAATCTCATTTAAATTCAGGCTACCAGCTAACAAAACGATACCAATTACACTCATTACGAGCGGAATCTCATAAGAAATCATTTGCGCCGCCGCACGCATCCCTCCTAAAAGGGAATATTTATTATTCGATGCCCATCCCCCAGTTACAACACCTATCGTCGTAATACCGGAAACAGCAATATAATAAAGTAACCCGACTCCAATATCTGCAAATTGAAATTTATCAGTGAACGGGATAACTGCAAGCACCATAAATGCTGGTGCAAATGCAATGACAGGCGCTAATATAAACAGCGGTTTATCTGCTGCTTTCGGAATACTATCTTCTTTCAATAATAGTTTTAAAACATCAGCTACCGTTTGCAGTAAACCGAATCGGCCTCCAACCTGGTTTGGTCCAATCCGCCCTTGCATAAACCCCATCACTTTCCGTTCTGCCAAAATTCCATATGTAACGAAGCCAAGGACTGCAAATAGTAGAAGTACCGCTAATCCGAAAAAAATGAAGAAATTCGTCCAGCTTGAAGGTGATTGTAAGAGCGTCTCAATCATTAGCCATCAACCTCCCCAAGTACAATATCAACTCCACCTAAAATCGTAATTAAATTAGCGATGTTTTCACCTTTCAATAACTTCGGTAAAATTTGCAAGTTATAAAAAGATGGCCTACGAAACTTCAAACGGTACGGCTCTTTCTTTCCGTCACTAGCGATATAACAACCAATCTCTCCGCGCGGCGACTCGATACGTACAAACGCTTCTCCCTTAGGTGCCTTAATAATTTTCGGTACTTTTGCCAGCACAGCTCCATCTTTCGGGAACTGCTGAACCGCTTGCTCAACAATCTTTAAAGACTCCTCGATTTCTTGCATTCGGCAAACGTAGCGATCCCAAGCATCTCCCACGCTTCCAACAGGAATATCAAAATCAAAACGATCATAAATCGAATACGGCTCATCTTTGCGGAGATCCCAGTTTACTCCAGTGCACCGCAAATTTGCTCCGCTTAAAGAATACGAAATCGCTTCTTCCGCGCTATATATACCAACGCCTTTCACACGATTTAAGAAAATCTCATTACCGCTAACAAGATCATGATAACCTGCCAGTTGCTCTCTCATATACGGAACAAACTCTTCCACCTTTTCAATCCAACCATCTGGCGCATCCCACTTCACACCGCCAACTCTCATATAGTTAAAAGTAAGCCGTGCCCCGCATAATTCATTTAATAAATTTATAATCATCTCTCGTTCACGAAACGCGTACAAAAACGGGCTGACCGCTCCTATATCAAGAAGATTCGTCCCCCACCAAACGAGATGGCTCGCAATTCTTCCTAGCTCCATCGCAAGTACTCGCAAGTATTCGGCACGCTCCGTAATTTCAAGCCCCATCATCGTCTCTACAGCATGGCAAATGACGTAATTATTCGTCATGGCTGATAAATAATCCATTCGATCTGTATAAGGGATAATTTGCGTATACTGTAAGCTCTCAGCAATCTTTTCCGTCCCGCGATGCAAATACCCAATAACCGGTGTAGCTTCTTTAATAATTTCCCCGTCAATCTTAATTACGAGCCTGAACACACCATGTGTACTCGGATGCTGAGGTCCTACATTCAAAAGCATCTCTTCCGTGCGGATCATAGCTACACCTCCACATCATACGGTTCATAGTCTTTTCTAAGCGGATATCCTACCCAATCATCTGGCATTAAAATACGCGTTAAATTCGGATGCCCTTTAAATACAATACCGAGCAAATCGTACGCTTCTCTCTCCGGCCAGTCAGCCCCTTTCCAAAGCGCTGTCACAGATTCGACTTGCGGCGCTTCCCGGTCTAGCTTTACCTTCACCGCTACCGATTGTTTCTTACCATATGAAAACAAATGAACATACACTTCCATATGTGTCACAAAATCCGTCGCATGTAGCTCTGACATATAATCAAAAGCAAGTCCCTCATGGAATCGCAGTAACTCCATCACTTCATAATATTTTTCGGGATCCACCACAAGAGTTGGCACATCCTTTGACAGTTTATTAATATAGGAATCTACTAATGCACCCTCTCCTAACTTCTCCCTAATAGCCTCAACATACTGATTTAAATACGGCTGATTTACGGACAGTTCTTCCTGCTTCGGCTCATCCTCTTTCTTACCTTCAGCCCCCTTTGTCTTCGCTCTTGCAGCCGCTGCAATTGCCTTTGCCTTTTCATCTCCCGAATCCCCATCACCTTGCGAGGCTTTCTGCTTCGCCAATGCTGCCGCTTTTGCCTTGGCCGCTGCCACCGCCTTCGCCTTCGCTTTTTCTTCTTCCGTTACTTCCTCGGTTCCTTCTCTTTTCTGCTTCGCTAACACCGCCGCTTTTGCCTTGGCCGCTGCCGCTGCCTTCGCCTTCGCTTTTTCTTCTTCCGTTACTTCTTCTGTTCCTTCTCTTTTCTGCTTCGCTAACGCCGCCGCTTTTGCTTTGGCAGCTGCTGCTGCACGTCGTTTTGCTTCTTCTATAGTAATATCATTATTTTTTGGTAGCGCTTTCTCTTTTTCTTGACCTTCTTCCTCAAGCTTACTTATTTCCGCCTCGTGTTTCGCTACAAGGCGTTTTCTCGCCTCTTCTTTTGCACGCCTAGCTGCTTCTTTTTTCAACTCCTCTAAATCTTTATTTGGATTACTCATTTATTCGTCACCTGCTTCCCGGTCTTTGCTTCGTAACGAATTTTTTCTTTTAATTTATTAATTCCATAAATTAAAGCAGCTGGATTTGGGGGACAACCAGGAATATACACATCAACTGGTACAATTTGGTCTACACCTTTTACAACAGCATATGAATTTACATACGGACCACCTGCTGTCGCACAAGATCCCATCGCAATAACCCATTTCGGTTCGGGCATTTGATCATATAAGCGCCGAACAATAGGAGCCATCTTCTTCGTTACCGTTCCCGATACAATCATGACGTCCGATTGCCTTGGTGAAGTCCGAAAAAATGACCCAAATCGATCTAAATCATAATGTGATGAGCCTACTCCCATCATTTCAATTGCACAGCACGCCAGTCCGAATGTCATCGGCCATAAAGAATTGCTCCTCGCCCATCCTTTCAACTGTTCCAATGTAGAAAAAAAGATATTTCGTTCTAATTCTGCTCGTTCATTTGGATGTAATTCCTCAAAATTTATAACCATTGTAACACCTTCTTTTTCCAAGCATACGCTAATCCAACTAGCAACATTACAACAAAGATGAGCATTTCAATTAATGCAAATAAACCTAGCTTGTCATACGCAACAGCCCAAGGATATAAAAATAAAGTTTCTACATCAAAGATCACAAACAATAAAGCGAAAATATAATAACGAGCATGAAACCGAATGTTTGCATCATGAAAAGGCTCAATTCCACTCTCATACGTCGTCGCCTTTGCTGCACTTGGTTTATTTGGGCGCAGCATCCTGCCTAATGTAAGAGCCACTACCGGCAGCAATATACCTAATAGCAAGAAAATCAAAACGATCATATAACTATTTTCATATACACTTGCCATTGTGAAACCCTCCCCCCTAAATTAAGAACAAGTTCACATAGTAAACAATATGTCCTAGTTGCAGTAATTATTATTTTTAAATTTTTCTAAATAATGCAACTATTCTAATCATTATAGCAAACTTCAAATTCCTATGTCGATATGTTGGGAGACAGAAACAAGAATTATTAAAATCTATCTTTACAACTTGCTATAATTGTGCAAAATAAATATAAAACTTATATATGCTTTTCAAGAAACCGTAGGTGATATAAATGAAAAAACAAACACATGTAAGTATTCTTATAAGCATTGTATTGCTGTCTATAACGCTTCACTATGTAGCGATGCCTTTTCTGTATGAATACTCATTTCCTTTTCAGCTATTAATCGGAACGAGTACCCTATTAATTGATATTATCGCTTGTAGTTATATACTTTATTTTTCAAACATGAAAGAAGGGCTATCTCGTTTATTTTGGATCATATTATCTGTTGGAGCTCTCTCTTATTTTATCGGTGATATAGTCGTTGCTTATCAGCGTTTGATTGTAAAAGACTTCTATACGTTCGTTGATCCATCTGACTTTTTTTACTTACTTTTTTTAGTTAGCTTTACGTTTGCCTTTCTATACGAAATCATTTACAACCGAGATTTATTAGAAAAACTTTTTATGCTATGTGATATTTGTATTATCGTTACAGCCCAATTTACTTTAAGTTACTACTTACTTATTGAACGAACTATTCACATCTTTACAACATCCTATATCGACATATTTGTTCAACTTACCTATCCAATGGCTGATTTACTCTTTCTCTTAATAGGAATCAACCTTTTATTTAAACCACTATCCTTATTACCTAAAAAGGTCGGTGCACTTCTTGGCAGTGCTTTAATTTTATATGCTACTACAGATGCGATTTATGCTTATATAAAATACTTCATACCAGAGTATTCTATGTTTACAGTTACTCCTTTCTATCAAGTAACCTTAGCACTAGTAGCAATCGCCTGTATTCTCCATACAAAAGAGCCTGAAAAACAAGAACAAGTACTACTAACACCTAAAATTGGTGAATCAATCCGATTATCATTACCGTATATTTCGGTAGTAATGCTTATTGTTTTTATATTAGTTGAATACGTTTTTGCGCCTATTATAGTAATCGGACTTATAATAACTTTCTCTTTCGTTCTCATACGTCATAGTTTAGTTCGAAAACAAAATAAAATATTATTGCTAGCTCAAATGCAATTCAACTCAGAACTCGAGAAACAAATTAAACTACGTACAGAAGATTTAGTAGAACAGAAAAATGAACTTTATCATAATCAACAAATGTTTAAATCTTTATACGAGCATCATCCAGATCCAATCTTCACATTAGATTTGTACGGCAATTTTCTCAAAGTAAATAACGCTGGTACTACTTTACTCGGTTATCAAACGAATGAATTATTAAACCAGCCTTACTACTCACTCATATACGAAGAAGATTTAGAAGAAATGATTAACGCCTTTCATCGTGTGAAAAAGGGATATTCTATCTCTTTAGAAATACGGGCATACCATAAAAACAGAGATATTTACTACTTGCACGTTACCGCCGTACCGATCTTTTTAAAGGAGAAAATTTCTGGGGTTTATTTAATGATTAAAGATATTACGGAAAGCAAACAACAACAAGAACAAATCAACTTCCTAGCATACCATGATACTTTAACAGAGCTTGCAAATCGTCGTGCATTTCATCAACATTTAGAACAAGCAATTGCACGAGCAAAAATATCGAAAAAGCCTTTTGCTGTTATGTTTCTCGACCTAGACCGTTTTAAAGTTATTAATGATACCCTCGGTCATCGAGTAGGAGACCTATTACTCATCGCAGTAGCAAAAAGGCTCGAAAAAATAGCAACATCAAATATGAAACTCGCACGGCTAGCTGGGGATGAGTTCACAATCCTTATCGAGAATTACAAAAAAAAGCCAGATGTCCAAAAAATAGCTGATAGGATTGTGGCGGCCATGAATGAGCCATTTGAAATCGAAAATCAACATTTACAAATCTCACCGAGCATCGGAATTGCAATATATCCTGAAGCAGGTGAAGATCCGCTATCCATTTTGCAGCATGCTGATATGGCCATGTACGAAGCAAAGAATAAAGGAAAAAACGGTAGCTCTCTTTACACGAAAGAACTATATAAAAAAATGGAACGAAAAGCTCGAATCGAAAAAGATTTGCCAATCGCTTTAGTAAACAAAGAATTTTATCTCGTTTATCAACCACAAATTGATACGACAACAAATAAAATTATCGGTGCTGAAGCTTTAATACGTTGGAAACACCCACTATTAGGTGACATTTCACCATGTGAGTTTATTCCAATTGTAGAAGAGACGCCACAAGTAGTCCCACTTGGACATTGGGTATTACAAGAAGCTTGTCTCCAATTAAAAATATGGCATACCTTTGGCTACCAAAATTTAAAAATAAGTGTTAATCTATCCGCAAAAGAGTTCCGGCAAGATCAATTAATCGAAAGCATTTCACAAATATTAAACGACGTGCAAGTCGATCCAAAATATGTAACCCTTGAGTTAACAGAAAGAATTGCAATGATTGACGAGAAAGAAACGTTATTAAGACTGAAGCAATTAAAAGAGTACGGTATCCAAACTTCCATTGATGACTTCGGTACTGGGTATTCTTCTCTTGCTTATTTATCAATTTTTCCAATCGACACATTAAAAGTACCGAGAGAATTTACACAATTAGCTGATCATCGTCCTGAAGAACGAGCCATCGTTTCTACAATACTTTCCCTCGCAAATACTTTAAATCTTTCAGTCGTTGCCGAAGGAATTGAAACCGAAAAACAACTTAAGTTTCTGCAAAAACATAACTGTAAATATATGCAAGGTTACTATTTCAGTAAACCACTTACTAGTAATGAGTTTATAAGGTTTCTACAAAAAACCCCCAGTATGAACAAATAATTCATACCGGGGGTTTTTTAGTGCTAAATATTTTTCTCATAATATTCTTCTGCGATCTCTTCGTAAAAAGCTGCAGATGTTGTATAGAAATATGGAATTAACCATAAGAATCCAATCCCTAATGTAATACAACTTAATATAAACCAGCCAATAAAACTTAAACATAAAATGAAATACTCCATCTTATGTCCATCCATCATACGACGACTTTCTGTAATAGCCTGGTTCAGTGAATACTCAGGATGATCGTTTATAATAAAGTATGTCATCGCATAAGAAAATGATTTAATAATACCTGGAATAATGAACAATAACATCCATAAGAAAAGATAAAGATTTACTAATAAATATAATAAAAATGATTTTAGAAATCTCTTTCCCTCTGAAAACCAAACGAATACATTACCAATACTAGCTTGCTTTTCACGAAGGATATTTAAACCAAGGTAATATCCACCTAAAGTTAACGGTCCAGCAACAAAAAATGTAAGAATATTCGTTGAAAGTGAACCATTTGTTTTTTGCCAACCGAAAATTAAAGAAAATCCCCAATCAACACTAAAACTAAAAGCCGTGATAAGAATTGAAATGAGTAGTGTAGCTCCAACAGCTAATCCCCATTTTCCCTCTAATGAATCTAGTGCTTCTCCTTTTAAATCACTAATCATGCGTAGCCTCGCCTCCTATACACAATAATTCTATTAGTATAGCATGTTCCTATTGAAATTCACCTTTTGAAATATAGCGATAAAAGTGTGCTGTCGTCGTACTCATATACGGACTAAGCCAAAGAAATCCTATTCCAAAAGTAAAAAGCGCTAAAATAGCCCATCCTATGAAGCTCAGCCATAAAAGAAACAAATCTAACTTATGACCCTTCATAAGATTCTTACTTTCCTTCATCGCCTGCGAAACACTATATTCTGGATTTTCAATCATCACATAATACGTCAGTGCATAAGAAAAATACATCACAATCATACCAACAATTGAAATTGCTAATAGTACGAAGAAAGCTATTGCAAATGACGTATTCCCTTCTTCACCTAACAATGCAAATAAGCCTATTAACAGCATCGGAATCCATGTACCTGTATATAACAAAATAGCAAGCATTGCCCACATTGTTTTCATCATTCTTTTAAAGCCACGAAATCCTTCAAATAAGTAATCTACTTTAGCATCTTCTCGTTTACTAATCTGTAAAAATACATTTGTATAACCATATGACGTAATCCCATACGATGCGTTACTCAAAATTATCATAATGAAATAAAAAATCCCAAAGGTAATACCTGCTCCAATTGACATCGTTTCCTCTTCAAATGATCCAGTTAAGCTTGCAACTGAGAGAAATATAATAATTCCTGGAATTAATAGTATAAGCATTGCAGCCATCGAAACGACATAACTTAAAATAAAATATAAAATTGTTGATCCAACACCTAGTCCCCATTTTCCCTTTAAAGAGTACAATGCTTCTCGCTTCATTTCACCAATCATTGATTCATCCCCTTTATGAAATATAAATTGTTGTACACTTCTACTTATACAAGCATCAATATAATTATACCAGTTTTGTAAAATTATCCATAAAATACACAAAAAAAAATCCGTAAAGGCAAAGCCCTTACGGATTTTTTTACTTCATATCGGAAACGTTTAAACGGTTCACGGCACGTTGTAATGCCATTTCTGCACGTTTAAAGTCAACATGTGCTTGTTTATCTTGCAGACGTTGCTCAGCACGACGCTTCGCTTCATTTGCGCGATGGATATCGATATGGTTTGCTTCTTCAGCAGATGATGATAATACAGTCACTTTATCTGGACGAACTTCGATAAAGCCACCGCTTACTGCTACATAATCAGTGTGTCCACCATTTTTCAGACGAACTGCACTAATTTTTAATGGTGCAACAGTTGGAATGTGACCTGGTAAGATCCCCATTTCCCCACTCTCTGCTTTTACACTTACCATTTCTACTTCTTTTTCGTAAACCGGTCCATCAGGAGTTACAATACTGACTGGAAATGTCTTCATACTTCGTCCCTCCTAAGGCCTTACGCCATCATTTTCTTCGCGTTTTCAATAACTTCTTCAATGCCACCTACTAAGCGGAATGCATCTTCTGGAAGGTCATCATATTTTCCTTCTAGAATTTCTTTGAAACCACTAACTGTATTTTTTACAGGTACGTAAGAACCTTTTTGACCTGTAAACTGCTCAGCTACGTGGAAGTTTTGAGATAAGAAGAATTGAATACGACGAGCACGATGTACAACTAACTTATCTTCTTCAGATAACTCATCCATACCTAAGATAGCGATGATATCTTGAAGCTCTTTATAACGTTGTAAAGTTTGCTGTACTTGACGAGCTACTTCATAATGTTCTTCTCCTACAATTTCTGGAGAAAGTGCACGAGATGTAGATGCTAATGGATCTACGGCTGGGTAAATACCCATTTGTGTTAAACGACGCTCTAAGTTTGTTGTTGCATCTAAGTGAGCGAACGTTGTAGCTGGTGCTGGGTCAGTATAGTCATCGGCTGGTACATATACCGCTTGGATAGACGTGATAGACCCTTTATTTGTAGATGTAATACGCTCTTGTAATTGACCCATTTCTGTTGCAAGTGTTGGTTGGTAACCTACCGCAGATGGCATACGACCAAGAAGGGCAGATACTTCAGAACCCGCTTGCGTGAAACGGAAGATGTTATCGATGAACAGAAGTACGTCTTGTCCTTGCTCATCACGGAAATGCTCAGCCATTGTTAAACCTGTTAATGCAACACGTTGACGTGCTCCAGGTGGCTCGTTCATTTGTCCGAATACCATCGCAGTTTTCTTGATTACGCCAGAATCGCTCATTTCGTGGTATAAGTCATTACCCTCACGAGTACGCTCACCTACACCAGCGAATACAGAGATACCACCGTGCTCTTGTGCGATGTTGTTAATTAATTCCTGAATTAATACTGTTTTACCTACGCCGGCACCACCGAATAGGCCGATCTTACCACCCTTAATGTAAGGAGCAAGTAAGTCTACTACTTTAATACCAGTTTCAAGAATTTCTACTTTAGTAGATAATTCTTCGAACGCAGGTGCTTGACGGTGAATTGGATCACGATGTACATCTGCAGGAACCTCACCATCTAAGTCAATTGCATCACCTAATACGTTAAATACGCGACCAAGTGTTACATCACCAACTGGTACAGAGATTGGTTTACCAGTATCTTCTACTTCTGTGCCACGAACAAGTCCATCTGTGGAAGACATTGCAACTGTACGAACTGTATCATCACCTAAATGAAGTGCAACTTCAAATGTTAAGTTAATACTTCCGTTTTCGTTGCTTTGTTTTACCGTAAGGGCGTTGTAGATTTCTGGTAGCTTTCCGCCATCAAACTTAACGTCTACAACCGGACCCATGATTTGCGTAACGCGCCCTTTATTCATCGGGTTCCCTCCTAGCTTTCTTTTAATTAGCCAACTTTCTACGAGCAGCTAGCTTTTAATTTTTTATTGGTTTATAGCTTACGCGACTCTTTTGACAGAGCCGCTTCCGCTTTTTATTGAATCTAGTTCCAGCGGCTAGAACAGTCGGTCATTTCGCGCCTTCCTGTGAGGCAAACTACGCCTCTTCGTCAGGAGCTCCAATGCCCTCCTGTTCTGGACGAGCCGCTTCCACTTTTTATTACTATTCTAACGCTGCTGCTCCACCAACGATTTCCGTAATTTCTTGCGTAATCGCTGCCTGACGCGCACGGTTGAATGAAAGTGTAAGTGAATCGATAACTTCCATTGCGTTGTCTGTAGCACTCTTCATTGCTGTCATACGCGCTGCGTGTTCACTTGCTTTACCGTCTAGTAATGCACCGTACACTAAGCTTTCTGCGTATTGTGGCAATAGTACTTTTAAAATTTCTTCTTCAGAAGGTTCGAATTCATAAACTGTCGTCGGTTTGTCAGACGCCACATCAGTAAGCGGTAAAATTTTATTTTCCGTTACCTCTTGTGAAATTTTACTTACGTAATGGTTGTAGTAAATGTACAGCTCATCATAAGCACCATCTGCGAACATCGCAATTGCTCGAGAAGCAAGGTCTTTAATATCAGTAAATGATGGATGGTCAGATAATCCAACTACTTCATCAATAATGTTAAAGCCGCGACGTTTTAAATAATCACGTCCTAGTCGTCCAAGCACAATAATAGAATATTGGTTTGAATCCATATTATGACGTTCACGAATTACGTTACTTACTGTACGTAATACGTTACTGTTATAACCACCTGCTAGTCCGCGATCAGACGTAATAACGATGTATCCTGTACGCTTTACAGGACGCGCATTTAGCATTGGATGATTAATCCCTTTGCTTCCTTGCGCAATGCTCGCTACTACTTCTTGAATCTTTTCCATATACGGAACGAAAGATTTAGCATTTTGCTCTGCACGGTTTAACTTAGATGCAGATACCATCTCCATCGCTTTCGTAATTTGACTCGTTTTCTTTGTCGAGTTAATCTTCGCTTTTATATCGCGTAAAGATGCCACAGGTTTTCACCACCTTTTTTCCGGAAGTTGGCACGATTAGTAAGAATCCTCTTCCTAATCTACGTTGCAAGATATTCTTGCTCATGATTGAAGGAAAAGAATAGGTGCACCTACTCTTTTCCTTTACATGACCTTTAGCAATCTCAGAGCCCGAGATGCCTTTTATATATACTATCTAGCTCCAGCGGCTTGAATGCTCGGTGGCTTCACTTCTTCCTACGAGGCAAACACCGCCTCTTCGTCAGAAGCTCCATCCCCCTCACATTCAGAACGAGCCGCTTCCGCTTTTATTAATCTAGTTCCGCCTCCTAGCCCCTTTCGTCTAAGAACCTTCCCCACAAGAAGGTAAAAAGCACCTTCTGTGAGAAAGAACCTTAGCCGATGGGGCTGAACAGTCGGCTTCACTTTTTATTATTATTCAGAAGCTACGAATACTTTTTTAAATCCGTTAATTGCTGCTGCAAATTTGTCGTCATCCGCAAGTTTCTTAGTTGTGCGGATTTCTTCTAATAAGTCAGTCGCATTAGAGTCTAACCAAGCATGGAATTCTTCTTCAAAACGAGTGATATCTACTACTGGGATATCATCTAGGAATCCACGTGTTAAAGCGTAAAGAATGATAACTTGTTTCTCTACACGTAATGGTTTGTGTAATCCTTGTTTTAATACCTCAACAGTACGAGCACCACGGTTTAATTTCGCTTGAGTTGCTTTATCAAGGTCAGAACCGAACTGAGCGAACGCTTCTAACTCACGGTAAGATGCAAGGTCAAGACGAAGTGTACCTGATACTTTACTCATCGCTTTAATCTGAGCAGATCCACCTACACGAGATACAGAAGTACCCGCATCGATCGCTGGACGTACGCCAGAGAAGAATAGATCAGATTGTAAGAAGATTTGTCCATCCGTAATAGAAATTACGTTTGTTGGGATGTATGCAGATACGTCCCCTGCTTGTGTTTCGATGAAAGGTAGTGCAGTTAAAGAACCGCCGCCTCTTGCATCACTTAATTTTGCTGCACGCTCTAATAAGCGAGAATGTAAGTAGAATACATCCCCTGGGTAAGCTTCACGACCTGGAGGACGACGTAATAGTAATGACAGCTCACGGTAAGCCGCTGCTTGTTTTGATAAGTCATCATATACTACTAATACGTGTTTACCATTGTACATGAACTCTTCACCCATTGTTACACCAGCGTAAGGAGCTAGGTATAATAATGGAGCTGGTTGAGAAGCAGATGCAGTTACAACGATTGTGTACTCTAATGCACCGTGCTTACGTAGTGTTTCTACTACGTTACGTACAGTTGATTCTTTTTGTCCAATTGCTACGTAGATACAAATCATGTCTTCATCTTTTTGGTTAATGATTGTATCAAGTGCAACTGCTGTTTTACCAGTTTGACGGTCACCGATGATTAACTCACGTTGACCACGACCAATTGGTACAAGGGCATCGATCGCTTTAATACCTGTTTGAAGTGGCTCATGAACAGATTTACGATCCATTACACCTGGTGCTGGACTTTCGATTGGACGAGTGTTTGTTGTATTGATTGGGCCTAAACCATCAACTGGTTGACCTAATGGGTTTACAACACGACCAATTAGTTCTTTTCCTACTGGTACTTGCATGATGCGACCAGTACGACGAACTTCGTCACCTTCACGGATTTCTGTGTAAGGTCCTAAAATGATAATACCTACGTTGTTTTCCTCTAAGTTTTGTGCTAGTCCCATAACGCCGTTAGAGAACTCTACAAGTTCACCAGCCATAACGTTATCAAGACCATGAGCACGCGCGATACCGTCACCAACTTGGATAACTGTACCAACATCACTAACTTCGATTTCAGACTGATAGTTCTCGATTTGTTGCTTTATCAGTGCGCTAATTTCTTCAGCTCTGATGCTCATGTGCTTCACCCCTATCTATTCTTCATTAATTCACGCTGAATACGTGCTAATTTTCCTTGTAAACTTCCGTCATAAATGCGATTTCCAATACGTACTTTAATGCCGCCTAGTAAATCTTCATCTACAACATTTTTCACGCGAATTGCATCTTTGCCCGTTCTCTTTGCAAATGCTTCAGCAATGTTAAGCTTCTCTTCTTCTGATAGAAGACGAGTAGAATATACAGTTGCATCCGCTACGTTACGTTCTTCATTAGCAAGAACAACATATTCATCTGCAATTTCAGGTAAGATATCAATGCGTTTGTTATCAATTAAAATATATAACGTATTTAAAATAGATTCAGAAACAGATCCGAATACGTTTGCAAGAAACGTTTTCTTCTGCTCTTTTGAAATGTTCGGTTGCGTTAAAAAGCTATGTAGTTCTCCGTTCTTTACATAAACGTTTTGTACAAGGCGTAATTCCTCTTCAAACATTTCTAATACGTGTTTTTCTTTAGCAATTTTAAAAAGAGCGACAGCATAACGTTTTGCTACAATCCCATTGCTCATCGCGCTTCTCCTACTTCTTTAATATAATCGCGAATTAACTTCACTTGATCTTCTTCTTTTAATTCTTTTTCAATTACTTTAGAAGCAATTTGAACAGATAAAGAAGCGACTTGTTCTTGTAAAGCAGCAATTGCTTGCTCTTTTTCGCGTTGAATTTCTTGTACAGCAGATGCTTTAATTGATTCTGCTTCTTCTTTCGCAGCAGCAACAATAACATCTTTCTGATCTACAGCTTGTTTTTTCGCTCTTTCAATTAACTCTTGTGCTTCAACACGTGATTGTTTTAACATTTCACGTTGTTCTTCTACTAACTTCTTCGCTTCAGCGTTACTTCTTTCTGCAGCGTCGATTTCATTAGTAACATGCTCTTCACGTTCTTTCATAATCCCCATTAAAGGACCCCACGCAAATTTGCGTAGCATCACTAACAGAAGTAAGAAAATGAACAATGTATAAGCAATCGTTCCAAATGGAATGGCAGCCCCTAATAATAAAGTTGGCACAAGGATTCACTCCCTTCAAAATATCTAGATTGATCATATGAAAAAAAAAGACATACGTTTCGTTCATAAAGCAATGGCGAAGAAAGTTCGGAAAAACACTCTTCGCCATCTATGTAAGGGGAGTCTCCCTTATTTGTTCATTACGATGAATGCAATAACTACACCGATGATTGGAAGTGCCTCAACTAAAGCAACCCCGATGAACATAATTGTTTGAAGTGCGCCTTTTAATTCTGGTTGACGAGCAACACCTTCGATTGTACGTGATACGATAAGACCGTTACCAATACCTGCACCTAATGCTGATAAACCAATTGCAATTGCAGCTGCGATTACACCTAAACTCATTTAATTTGTCCTCCTTTGTATTATAAAAAAATAAATTTTTTCTTACTTAAATTATATTAATGGTCATGGCTTACTTTATGAGCCATATAAACCATCGTTAACATAACGAAAATAAATGCTTGGATTGATCCAACGAATACACTGAATCCCATCCATGCTAACATTGGTACAAGCGCACCTACTGCCCCAAGGACTGATGCTCCGCCCAACTTAGCAAGTAATCCTAATAAGATCTCACCTGCATAAATGTTACCAAATAAACGAAGACCTAACGTTAATGTGTTAGCAAACTCCTCAATAACCTTTAATGGGAATAAGAATTTCATAGGTTGGAAATAACCTTTTACGTACTCTTTCGTACCCTTCATCTTAATTCCATAATAATGGGTGAGGGTAACTACCATCACGGCTAATGTTAATGTAACTGCTGGATCAGACGTTGGTGATCTCCACCATGCAATATGTTCGCCAGCTTCAGTTGCTGAATACATGAATGGTAAACCAAGGAAGTTCGATACGATGATAAACATGATAAGCGTAACGCCAAGCGTTAAGAAACGTCCACCTGTTTTCCAGTCCATCGTACTATTGATAATCCCTTTCACGAAGTCAAACACCCATTCCATGAAGTTTTGCATCCCGGTTGGGCGAAGAGCTAAGCTGCGAGTTCCGATAACAGCGATTAAGAAAACAATAACTGCTGCTACAGTAACCATCATAACTGATGACAAATCGAACGTTAAACCTAGAAATTCAACTAATTTACCGTGTTCCACTAGTAATTCACCTCTCTTCCCTGCTCTTATACTCTAAATAAAGAAAATCTATGATCATGACAAGGTATCCTGTCAGCAATCCTACACCTAGGCCCCACATCGCGATTAACTCTTGATATTTGGCTGCAAATAAAATTAATAACCCAATCGTGGCGAATCTTGAATATGTACTTACCGCTGTTGCCTTGAACTTCACGTTTTCTCCATTTGTTACGCGATCTAGCAGCTTGTCTGTTCTACGTGCAATGATGCGCAAACTAAGAAAACTGAAAATCGTACCGATAATCAGTCCAAGAAATACATCCTTGTAAGAGGTAAATCCCCATCCTAGCACTAGAAGCGCAAGCAAGTAGTACATATATTTCTTTTGTCTTTGGACAAGTCCATGTACGTCTATCATCATTGCTCTCCCGAATAGTAATGTCGAATGAGTCGAATCATTGCGTATACCCCTGTTCCTAGTCCGAGTAATAACCCTATAATAAGAAACAACGGAAACGTTCCAACCTTATTATCAATCCACTGCCCACCAAAGATTCCAACAAGAATAGAACCGACTAACTGAGCGAGAATACCTGACATTAAAGCATAAGCTTTTATATGGCTGCGATCGTTTTTTTGCAAGGATTCATCCCTCCAATATGTAACCCTCATTCACGATGTGTTAATAATAACTCATTTTTTTGCATAAATCCTATACAAAACAAAAAGTTTACATTTTCGTCACGGAATAGATGTAATTTTGTCACTGAAAGCCCTACCATCTATCCCCGTTGTTAGCATACAATAGGGTATTAACAGTGTCAACGAGAAATCGTAAAAAATCTAAAAATTTGAGTATTAGGCATTTCCTCCCAAAAATGAAAACGTTCCCCTTCTAAATACTGGTTACATATATGCAATTTCTAACAGTTTTCTCTTTATAATAGAAGGAAATGTTCACAAGTTTGTCACTATTATATTTTCGAGATATAACGCTTTTCTTCCATAATATAGTGTTCCTCAGACGTAAGACTTCTATATTATATGTGAGGTGTATGCAACTTATGTTGTATATACGATGTATATTTATCCTCTCCCCCTCCCCTACTTGCTTACAGCAAAAAAAGACGAGCTGGGGAATCTCCCCTGCTCGTCAGTTGTCTTACTTCGTTCCGAATAAACGGTCACCAGCATCACCAAGACCTGGTACTACATATCCGTGGTCATTTAATTTCTCATCTAATGCTGCTACATAAATATCAACATCAGGATGTTCTTCTTGTACTACTTTTACCCCTTCTGGAGCTGCAACGATACACATTAATTTAATTTGTTTCGCACCGCGCTTTTTCAGAGAGTTAATTGCTTCAGCCGCAGAACCACCTGTTGCTAGCATCGGATCTAGTACGATAAAGTCACGCTCTTCTACATCCGTTGGAAGTTTCACATAGTATTCTACCGGTTGCAATGTTTTAGGGTCACGGTATAAACCAACGTGTCCTACTTTTGCTGCTGGAATTAATTTCAGAATTCCATCAACCATTCCTAAACCTGCACGTAAAATCGGAATTAAACCAAGTTTTTTACCAGCGATCACTTTTGTTGTCGCTTTGCTTACAGGTGTTTCAATTTCAATGTCCTTAAGTGGAAGGTCGCGAGTAATTTCGAAAGCCATTAAGCTTGCTACTTCGTCCACTAATTCACGAAAATCTTTCGTACCTGTATTCTTATCGCGAATATATGTAATCTTATGTTGAATTAACGGGTGATCAAATACATACAGTTTTCCCATGTGAATCTCTCCTTTAGATGATATTCATGCGTTTGCACGCTTTTTTACACTATTTACGATTGTAAAGAAAACGCTACTAATATTCAAGGGCAAATTTGGCAAAATCATGATTTTACGATGAATCTATCTAGTATCTTTACCAATTATGGGAGCCGTATCCTTCATTATATCGCCAAAATTTATTCATCATTTGTATACATACTTTAAAAATAATATATGTCCACAAAAAAGACCGCCAAAACAATTAAGTCTCGGCAGTCTTCTTCAATCTATTATAGATTTGGATACATTGGGAATTTGCTAGTTAACGCTTCTACACGCTTACGTACTTCTTCTAATGCAGCTTCATTTTCATGATTTTTTAATGTATAGGCAATAAGTGACGCAATTTCATCCATTTCTTCTAAACCGAAACCACGAGATGTTACAGCTGCTGTACCGATACGTACACCACTTGTTACAAATGGGCTTGCTGTTTCAAATGGAATTGTATTTTTGTTCACTGTAATACCAACTTCATCTAATACGTGCTCTGCTACTTTACCTGTGATTTCTAAGTTACGAACATCAATCAAGATTAAGTGATTGTCTGTTCCGCCAGAAACAAGTGTAAGTCCTTCTTTTTGGAGACCTTCAGCTAAGCGGTTCGCATTGTTAATGATATTTTGTGCATATGTTTTGAAATCATCTTGAAGTGCCTCACCAAATGCAACAGCTTTCGCAGCGATTACGTGCATAAGTGGACCACCTTGAATACCAGGGAAGATTGATTTATCAATTTGTTTTGCAAATTGCTCTTCACATAAAATCATACCACCACGCGGGCCACGTAACGTTTTATGTGTTGTCGTTGTAACGAAATGTGCATGTGGTACTGGATTTGGATGTAAACCAGCAGCTACTAAACCAGCGATATGTGCCATATCAACCATTAAATAAGCGCCCACTTCATCTGCAATCTCACGGAATCGCTTGAAATCGATAACACGAGGGTATGCACTTGCACCTGCAACGATTAATTTTGGTTTATGTTCTTTCGCTTTTGCTAATACATCATCGTAATTAATACGGTGAGAGTCAGCATCCACGCCATATTCTACGAAATTATATTGTACTCCACTGAAGTTAACAGGGCTTCCGTGTGTTAAGTGACCACCATGAGATAAATTCATACCAAGTACTGTATCGCCTTGCTCTAAAATCGTGAAGTATACTGCCATGTTCGCTTGTGCACCAGAGTGTGGTTGAACATTGACGTGCTCTGCGCCGAAAATTTCTTTCACACGATCACGTGCGATATCTTCTACTACGTCTACGTGTTCACAGCCACCATAGTAACGTTTTCCAGGATATCCTTCAGCATACTTATTCGTTAAAACAGAACCTTGTGCCTCCATTACTGCTTCACTTACGAAGTTTTCCGAAGCAATTAACTCAATCTTTGAACGCTGTCTTCCTAGTTCTGCCTCAATTGCAGCAAATACCTTTTCATCTTGACGTTTTAAATGATCCACCAAAATCCCCCTTTTCTGAACGAATTACATCGATTCCCAATAGTTTTTTCTCATTTATTCAGAAAAAACGAAAATTCAGGTTGTAATTCTTTCGAACCTTCATGTTTTCAACTACATTCTAACATGACTTTCTATATCATAAAAGAAAAAAAAGACCGAAAATCGGTCTTTTCTTTCTTCTATTATAAAGTCAGACAACATACCTTTTATCTTATGATAAACAGTTACTATATGACTTCCTAATTTCTCATATTTAACGGCAAGTGGTAGTCTCTTCCGCTGCCGCATAGACAGCACGTGCCCCACCAATTAGTTTTCCACGTGTTTTGGCCATCGTTACATGCGCACTTCCAATTTCCTTCACACTTGTACGAACCGGAACAGCTACATGCTTTAAATGCATACCGATAAATGTATCACCAATATCCATTCCTGCATCAGCTTTAATAAACTCAACTACTACCGGATCTTTCAAATTGTGATACGCGTATGTCCCCAATGCACCACCTGCTGATCTAACAGGCGTAACTGTTACAATTTCAAATTGATATTTTATCGCTACTTCTCTCTCAACTACTAAAGCACGGTTTAAATGCTCACAACATTGAAACGCTAATTCAATACCTGTTTGCTCTTGAAATTGTTTTAATTCAGAGAAAATCGCCTCTGCTACTTCCATCGTTCCTGATGTTCCAATTCTTTCGCCTAGCACTTCGCTCGTGCTACAACCCACTACAAAAATTTGACCGCTTTGTAATGAAGCTTGTTCTTGGAAATCAGAAAGCAACATTTGTAGCTGTTCTCTTACCTTTACGATTTCTGTCATTACGCCTCTTCCTTTCACAGGTTGGTTCACCAAATTATATTGCACACTACTGATAGTTAGAATCTATTACTTTGTTTCGTATGTTTTAATTTTTCCTACGCGGTTTTCGTGACGACCACCTTCATAGTCAGTTGTTAACCAGATTTTCGCAATATCACGCGCTAGACCAGCACCAATTACACGCTCGCCCATTGCTAGCATGTTAGTGTCATTATGCTCTCTCGTTGCTTTCGCGCTGAAAGTATCATGAACTAACGCACAACGGATACCATTTACTTTGTTTGCTGCGATTGACATACCAATGCCTGTCCCACAAACTAAAATACCACGATCTACTTGACCATTCGCTACCATTTCAGCTGCTGGAAACGCAAAGTCAGGGTAATCAACAGAACCAGCTTCACATTCGCAACCTAAATCAATATATTCAATATTTAACTCTTCTAATAAACTTACAAGTTCTTTGCGGATATTCATACCGCCGTGATCAGATGCTATTACTACTTTCATTTTTACCCCTCCAAAGTTTCAATCCATTATCTTCATTTCTCACTCGATCCTTTAATGGGACGAAGTGATCTCCAATATCGTATTATACACGAAACATCAACCTTCTGAATGGTTTTTCAGTAAAGTTTGTACAAGTTTTTCCATCTCTTCTAACGTTTCTTTATAAATAGAAAGTGATCCGCCAAATGGATCTGAAATATCCTTACTTATTCCCTCAGCTACTCCATATAATGTATCTACTTTCTCTTCGACACTCGGATAATGCCCAAGGACAATTTGCTTATGGTTTTCCGTCATTGTTACTACAATATCTGCCCAACCAATCAAAGTTTCGTTTACCTGCTGCGCGGCATGATCGATTGCAATTCCCTTTTCAGCTAAAGCTTCCTTCGCATGTACCGATGCATCGCTCCCAGGATAGGCGAAAACACCAGCAGATTGCACTTCAAACTTATCTCCTCCGTGATGACGAAGCAACGCCTCAGCCATTGGACTACGACATGTATTGCCAGTACAAACAAATAACACTCGTTTCATTCAAACCCACCCCTATATTCCATTTCTTATCACTCATCATAACTTACATTAGAATAGAACAAAAGAAATGTGAATATACAAAAGGCGCATTTCTCTTATATTTTTTCTAAGAAAAATGCGCCTTATCCACATATATGTGAAGCCCTATTTCCAAGTGCCTAGAGTATTTTAACATACCTGCTGAACATACAACAAAAATAAGGAATCCATTTCATACGAAACGGATTCCTCTTATATAGCAATTATTTCATTGTAACTTTCATTACTTCTGTTGAACCTTTTGTAGCTGCTACGCCTACAGTTGTCTTAATAGACTCAGCTGCATCTGTGTTTGTAATAACAATTGGAGTAATTGTGCTTTTCGCTTTTTCACGGATTAATTCTAGGTCGAATGAGATTAATTTATCTCCAGCTTTTACAGCTTGGCCTTCAGAAACGTGAGCTTCGAAACCTTCGCCTTCCATTTTTACAGTTTCTAATCCAACGTGGATTAAAATTTCTGTACCGTTTTTCGCTTTAATTCCGATAGCATGTTTCGTGTGGAATAATTGTACGATTTCACCATCAACTGGAGATACAACTACACCTTCAGTAGGATCGATTGCAACACCGTCACCCATCATACGACCAGCAAATACTGGATCTGGTACTTCTTCAATATTTTTCACTGCTCCAGTTAATGGAGCTACGATTGTTTCTTCATTTGTTTTTGAACCAAGACCGAATAATTTTTTAAACATAGGATAGTCCTCCTTATAATTTACCTAAAAGTTTATAGGGCAATCCCTAGTAAAGCTCGGGATACATGTAAGACTTCATACTTCGAATATTATACTGTAAAAACGCTTTCGAAATAAATTACGTCATTACTAATAGACTCTTATTGTAGCGCTTCACAAAATTCCAGTCAATTCTGATTGTCTGAATAACAATTAGAAGTTAACTTCTATTTATATTTTCTCTTTTTTTGCCCAACTTGTCTAGAGGTCTTTACTACATTTTATTTTTTGTTGTTAATTTGTAAAATTTAATTCAAACTTTTTTCAAAATCCACTTGACTAAAGTAAGTAACTATTTTATCATTACTTACGTAAGGTAAGTTGATAACTTTTAGGAGGTTTTGAAAAATGATGGATTTCGGTCTACTTATTATTCGTCTTATTATAGGAATTACATTCATGGGTCATGGTGCTCAAAAATTATTTGGTTGGTTCGGCGGTTACGGTTTAAAAGGAACAGGTGGCTGGATGGAGTCAATCGGTTTACGCCCTGGTGTATTTATGGCATTTATGGCTGGCGCAACTGAATTACTAGGTGGTTTCTTATTCGCATCAGGTATTTTCATTGTAGTTGGTTCATTATTTATCGTTGGAACAATGTTAATGGCTATCTTCACTGTTCACGGAAAAAATGGTTACTGGGTAACACAAAACGGATATGAATATAACTTAATGTTAATCGCTGTCGCTGTTGGTGTAGCTTTAATCGGACCTGGGGCATACGTTTTACTTTAATTTTTATCTCAAATTTGAGATTCTTGAAAAAAGAACTTACTTCATTACAATTGAAGTAAGTTCTTTTTATGAAACAAAATATTATTTCCAGCAGGATTTTCTCATCGTTATCTTGTAAACAAACAATAAGTATTCATATTTAGAAAGGGGATTACAAGCATGTTATCCATTAATCCAGATGAACAAACTGAAAAAGATAATTACAAATTACTTACTGGAAGTATCATCCCTCGTCCTGTAGCATTCGTTACTTCTGTAACAAAAGACGGTGTATTAAACGGAGCGCCATATAGTTATTTCAATATTGTCGCTGCTAATCCACCACTTATCTCAGTATCTGTACAACGAAAAGCTGGAGAAAGAAAGGACACTTCCCGAAACGCAATTGAAAAAGGAGAATTTGTTGTACATATTTCTGACGAATCATATGTAGCAGCAATTAATGAAACAGCAGCTAACCTCCCGCCAAATGAAAGTGAAATTGAACTAGCAAAACTAACACCAATCAAAAGTGAAGTCATCTCTGTTCCAGGTGTAAAAGAAGCAAATATTCGAATGGAATGCGTATTAGAACGTGCAATTCCACTTGGCGGAACGGAAGACTCACCAGCTTGTGATCTACTAATTGGACGCGTCGTTCGTTTCCACATTGCCGAACATCTATATGAAAAAGGGCGCATTCACGCCGAAGGACTCAAACCAATAAGCCGCTTAGCAGGACACAACTATGCAAAATTAGGAGAACAATTTGAATTGGTTAGGCCAGTTTAAAAGTGGAAGTGGCCCGTTTAGCTCTGACCAGCTAAGGTTCTCTCGCACAAAAGGTGCTTTTTACCTTGAGTAGCGGAGGTTCTTAGATGCGAAGAGCTGGCCACTGGAACTGGATAATATCTAAAAGCGGCAGCGGCTCGCTCAGAATGGGAGGAGGATGGAGCTTCTGACGTAGAGGCGCTTTTTGCCTCGCAGGAAGACGCGAAGCTACCGACCATTCTAGCCGCTGAAGCTGGATAATATCTAAAAGCGGCAGCGGCTCGCTCAGAATGGGAGGGGAATGGAGCTTCTGACGTAGAGGCGCTTTTTGCCTCGCAGGAAGACGCGAAGCCACCGACCATTCTAGCCGCTGAAGCTGGATATATTTAAAAGCAAGGCGGCTAGATTCCTCCCATCACTCAAATATAAAATCCCCTGCTTTTTAGCAGGGGATTTTATCATTGTAATTCTTCCTTCTTTTCCTCTAAAGTAGGCATTTTCTCTTTTTTCGGCTTCCCTAGCTTAATTACGAAGAAGTATAGGGAAAGCAATGTAATAAGAAAAACAATTAAAAACGGGTACGGAGAGTAAAAGGCACGCGCCGCCTCAGTCTTTCCCGCAACAAATTTCAATGACTCAATATCTAAAAACTCAGCAAACATTTGTACACCGAGCATACTAAACCAAAAAACAAAAAAACTAATAATAATACCAAAAACTTGCTTCAATCTCGTCATTCATCTCATCCTTTCTATATCTGTAATTTTTAGCGCAATAAATATAGTACAAACAAAATATTCACAGAAAGGAACTATCTCACCATTCACGAATTAACTTAATCCAACCTAACATCGAAATTTGCAAAATAATACCCCAAATTATAAGTCTTCTTACCCATCGAGGATAGAAGGTTAAAAATTTAACATACCATTCCAATAGCTTGTTCATAATTCCCTCCTACATAAAATTATATAGGAAAAAGGATATATAATCCAAACCCAACCAAAATGATACCACCTACTACCTCACCATATGTACCGAGCATATCTTTCGCATGTCTCCCAATTAATAAACCCATCCACGCTAATAACATGCTAACAAATCCAAAAAGTAAAATCGTAATAATTGTTTGTGCCCCATAAATACCAAGACTAAGTCCTACTGAGAAACTATCTATACTGACGCCAAATGCAAATACGAATAAACTAATTCCAATAGGGGCTGTTCTAGTCTCTTCATTTTGTAAAATGCTCGAATATACGATATAAAACCCTAGTCCGATTAATAAAATAGCACCCGCAAAATGTGCGATATCTCCATACTTCTCTGATAAAAAACGACCTAGTACCATTCCTATAAACGGCATAATAATATGAAATATCCCTATCGTCATACCAATATACAGGATTTGTCTTAACTTTAGGGGTATCATCCCCATACCAAGACTCACCGAGAACGCATCCATCCCTAAGGCGAATGCCATAATTATTAAAGGTATTAGCTGTTCAAACGTCATTCATGCCCCTCCTTGGACGTGCTACTTCACAATATGCTTATCCAAGGAGAAATATTCTGTTTGCTAATCTTACCTTATCATTCAATAATAATATGATGTCCTGCCGCTTTTGTTAAACGATTCATAATTGCATTCCCTATTCCTTCATTAGGGAATGACTCACTAAAAATAACATCCACTTCACTTGCATCAAATGTTCTAAGTACATCATATAATTTAGTCGCAACACTAGCTAAGTCACTTCTAACACCACAAGATAATATAACATCTGCACTATATACATGCTGATACTCTTCTGTCGTTAATACGCCTACTTTAAATCCTTCTTCCTTTTTCTCATCTACAAGATGCTGAATAAACTCACGTGAACCCTCAACAATACTAAGTGGTGCTTTCGGCGCATAATGTGTGTATTTCATTCCAGGCGATTTCGGTTTTTCCTTCTCATCCTTTAAAGCTGGATCTAAAGAAACAGTACCTATCACCGCTTCTAATTGTTCTTTCGTAATCCCACCTGGACGTAATATTGTTGGAACCGCGCTTGTACAATCAATTACAGTTGATTCAACGCCTACTCCAGTTGCACCACCATCAACAATACCTGCAATCTTCCCATTCAAATCTTCATATACGTGAGAAGCTAATGTTGGACTTGGACGCCCTGAACGATTCGCACTTGGTGCTGCAACAGGTACATTCGCCTCTTCAATAAGAGCAAGTGCAATTGGATGATCAGGCATTCTTACTCCAACCGTATTAAGTCCTGCCGTCACCTTCTCTGAAATCCCTTCTTTTCTCGGCAAAATAATTGTTAATGGTCCTGGCCAAAAATGCGCCATTAACTTCTCTGCAACTGGTGGAATTTCTTTCACAATCCCATCTAACTGAGATTTTGTACCTATATGGACAATGAGTGGATTATCACTCGGTCTTCCTTTCGCTTCGAAAATTTTCGCGATTGCTTCATCATCCATCGCATTTGCACCTAACCCATATACTGTTTCCGTAGGGAAAGCCACCGCCTCATTTTCTCTTAATAATTTTGCTGCTTCTTGTAACTGTGGATAATATTTTTTTCTTTCCACAACATTATCCACAACCCACATGTTTGTATGCATTTTTTTCCACGTCCTTTTCTACCCTTAAATACTTGTATATTTTTAGTTTACTATGAGATTTATCCAAAAGACAAACAAGGTTTATCCACAAAATGTGGATAAACCTAATTAATCCGTGGATAACTTTGTGAATAGCTGACAATTTAGTATTATTGCATTCTGCTCTTTTATATTTTTACAAAAATGTTCTAGTTGTTGAATTCCCTCTGGAACCTCATCCTTTTCTATAGTAAAAAAGTCAAAAAACTGAAAGATCGGTACAGATTGTGGATGATTTGTTAGTAAGTACAATTGTTGAACACTTTTTTCTTTCATATACTGCAAAAACATTTCAAAAAAATATAAGAAAGTCTGTTTATCCACATGAGGTGTGAATAAACAAGAACGAATAAGCACATCTTCCCCACTTTGTTCATAACCAATTACAGCTCGTATTTCTTCCGCCTCTTCCAAAATCATAAATTGTGCGTACAACTCATTTATTTTATCATCTTTTTTATTAGCTTGTCCGAAAAAAGAATGTAATCTTTCCACATCTGCTTTCGTAGCAAAATACACTTTCTTCATAATAAATCCCTCCTCATTTTTATATATGAAGAGGGATTTATTAATAGTACTATTTAGAGAATAAAGATGTAAAAGCTTCTACAATAAACAATTTAACTTCTGGCTTTTCTTCTTCCTCTTCTACTTTTACATACTCATTTTGCTTTTCTTGTTTTTTCTCCACAGGTTTCTCCACTTTTTCCACAGTTTTCATTTCTTCTTTACTTACAGGCTGCTCTTCGACTTTTGTTTCATTTTTTACTACTTTCTTTTCAGAAGCTGTTACTTTTTTTACTACTTCCTGCTTTACAGCTTTCGTTTCTTTTACCTTATCTACTTTCTTCTCTTCTTTATCTATTACTTCCTCATCTAGTTGTTTCACCTGCTCCTCTTCAGGAGATTCCGCCTTCACAACGTGCTCTTCTTTTCTTACAGCTGTCCCGCTCGAAAAATCTAAGAAACACATTGGTGGAAATAATACACACCACCAGTTCGCCCCTTCACCTTCTCCAATTGTGATTAATACTGCTTCATATTCTCCTGCTGGATAAATAAAATTCCCGTATACCTTTGTAGGAAACTTTACATTCTTACTAAATTTCACTTGAAATGAATCTTTACTTCCTTCTCTTTTTAACGTATTTTCCACCGTTTTCTCGATTTCTGGAATATGACTTTGAATTACTTTGCGTGCCTCTTCAAATGAAGTTAAATCCGCTACCCACCCATCAATTTGTGCTTTTACTTCATCACGCACTTTACGTTTCAATGCCTGGTCTTTATCTGAATCACTATTTGCTAAAATTCGTAATCGAACGGCCTCTTTCGGAATAACTGAAGGCCCTTTCGCATCAGCTTTCATATATCCAAACTGCACAAGTAACTGTGCACCAATTAATAGTATAAGAAGATAAGCAATAACTTGTTTTTTCATTTCCTCCACCGTCCCTTCTACAAACAGTGTGGACAGACTTTCATCTTTCTAAACTATTAAATTCAAAATCTATATGAATTTTTCCACAAAAAAATAGAGTAAGGTGTGAACCTTACTCCATCTCTGCAAATACCATACGATCTTTTCCGTTAATATCGAAAACAACCTCAACATGAGCATGTGGAAAAGCTTGTTGTAACAATCTTTTTACATCCTCACCTTGTCCTACTCCAATTTCAAACGCCACAATCGCTTTCTTCTGCAACACATTCGGCAATTCTTCCATAAAACGGCGATAGAAATCTAATCCGTCTTCACCACCAACAAGTGCTCTCTTCGGCTCATGCTCTTTCACAACAGGAGAAAGACCACGCCAATCCTCTTCCGGTATATATGGAGGATTTGAAACAACAACATCTAGCTTTTGACCCGTTTTATGAAATGGTGACAATAAATCACCGTGATAGAACGTTACTTCTGCACCTAAAGCTTTTGCATTTTCTTTTGCAACTTCAATCGACTCTTGTGCAATATCTACTGTATAAACATGAAGATTTTCATTTTCTAAAGCAAGCGTAATAGAAATCGCTCCACTACCTGTACCTATATCTGCTACATGTAGTTTCTCATCACCAAAATGGCGCTCGATTCTTTCTAATACTCCCACTATAAGCTCTTCTGTTTCCGGTCTTGGTATTAATACTTCTTCATTCACAAAGAAAGACCGTCCATAAAACATTTCATAACCAATCATATATTGAATAGGAATACCTTCTACATGCTTGTGGATAAACTCCGTAAAGCTTTTCTCTTGATCCTCAGTTATTTCTTCACGCATATTCATAAGTAATCCTGTTCTGTTCACCTTTAATACATGACAAAGGACAATTTCTCCCGCATTTTCATCTCGTCCATTTTCCTGTAAAAAAGAAGAAGCCCATTTCAGGGCTTCATAGACACGCATTACTCAGCTGCCTCCATCTTTTGAGCCTGATCTTCCATCACTAAGGCATTGATGAAATCATCTAACTTACCTTGTAAGATTTGATCTAGCTTTTGAATCGTTAAACCGATTCGATGGTCTGTAACACGGTTTTGCGGGAAGTTATACGTACGAATACGCTCTGAACGATCTCCCGTACCAACAGCTTGTTTACGGTTTTGATCATACTCAGCTTGCGCTTCTTGTCTAAACTTATCATAAACACGTGCGCGTAATACTTTCATCGCTTTTTCTTTATTCTTGATCTGTGATTTCTCATCCTGACAAGATACAACTACACCAGTCGGTAAATGCGTTAAACGCACCGCTGACATCGTTGTATTAACGCTCTGTCCACCAGGTCCACTAGAAGCGAATGTATCAACACGAACATCTTTCTCATGAATATCAATTTCTACTTCTTCTGCCTCTGGTAATACAGCTACAGTTGCTGTAGATGTATGAATACGTCCACCAGATTCCGTTTCAGGAACACGTTGTACACGGTGAGCACCATTCTCGAATTTCAGCTTCGCGAAAGCACCTTTACCATTAATCATAAAGATAATCTCTTTATATCCACCTAACTCTGTATAGCTAGCCTCAATAATCTCCGTTTTCCAGCCCTGTACCTCAGCGTAACGGCTATACATACGGTATAAGTCACCAGCAAATAAAGCTGCCTCGTCTCCACCAGCAGCTCCACGAACCTCAACGATAACGTTCTTATCATCATTAGGGTCTTTTGGAACAAGTAAAATTTTCAGACGCTCTGATAATGTTTTATCTTGTGATTCTAACTCAGAAACTTCTTCTTTTACCATTTCACGCATTTCTGCGTCTAACTTATCTTCTAACATTGCTTTCGCATCTTTTAATTGCTCACGAACATCCTTATACTCACGATACACCTCTACCGTTTCCTGTATATCAGACTGTTCCTTTGAATATTCACGAAGCTTATTTGAATCACTAATAATCGCTGGATCACTTAACAATTCATTTAACTTCTCATAACGATTTTCTACAGCTTGCAAACGATCTAACACATCATTCACCTCTACATCCTAGTATCTAATACAAATAGTATATGGTACTTACTCAAAAAAACGCAAATTATATTTAAAAGCGCAAGCGGCTCGCTCAGAATCGCAGGCCACTTTCAACTCTCGACCTTGAAGCGCTTTTTGCTTCGAGCGAGAGAGCGAAATGGCCGGAGATTCTAGCCGCTGGAGCTAGATAATATATTTAAAAGTGGCGGTGGCTCTTTCAGCTCTGACCAGCTAAGGTTCTTTCGACCTAAAGGTGCTTTTTACCTTTTGGGCGGAAGGTTCTTAGATGCGAAGAGCTAGCCACCAGAACTAGATATATTTAAAAGCGTAAGCGGCTCACACCGCTCATTCTTTCTATTTTGAAAAAAACCCGCCTTGCGCAGCGAGTTTTACTTATCTTTGTTTGCAGGTACTGCATGACAATGACGACAACGCGGTTCATACGATTCTGAAGCTCCAACTAAAATAATTGGATCATCAAATGCCGCTGGTTCTCCATCAATTAATCGTTGTGTACGACTTGCTGGAGATCCACATACAGAACATACTGCTTGTAGTTTTGTTACATGTTCAGCAATCGCCATCAGCTGAGGAACTTGTCCAAATGGTAGACCACGGAAATCTTGGTCTAAACCAGCTACAATGACACGATAGCCACGATTTGCCAATACTTGCACCACTTCCACAATGTCCCCATCAAAAAATTGCACCTCATCGATTGCAATAACATCCAGCTCTTCTGTAATATGTTCAAATATATCCTTTGAAGCTGAAACAGGAACTGCTTTTACCTTTAATCCGTTATGTGATACTACATCTTCTTCACTATATCTATTATCAATACATGGTTTAAATACAATTGCATGTTGTTTTGCAAATTGCGTACGGCGCACACGGCGGATTAGCTCTTCTGACTTGCCAGAAAACATACTACCGCAAATCACTTCAATCCAGCCATTTTGATTTATTAAGTACATGAAGCTCTCCTTTCATCTACTTTTCAGTTAAAAGTAGGGTAAAGGTATAATATTTTCGCAAAAAAAACAGACAAGCGAATACATACACTTGCCTGTTTTATGTTTTTATTACTTAAGACCGTATTTCTTATTGAAGCGGTCAACGCGTCCGTCTGCAGTAGCAAACTTCTGACGTCCAGTGTAGAATGGGTGAGAATCAGAACTGATCTCAACTTTTAGTAATGGATAAGTGTTACCATCTTCCCACTCAACAGTTTCGTTAGATCCTTTAGTAGATCCGCTTAAGAATTTGAAGCCTGTGTTTGTGTCCATGAATACAACTTTCTTGTAATCTGGGTGAATTCCTGCTTTCATTCTTTTCATCTCCTTCCGCCCTGAATCATTTTCGAAACAGAGTTTTTCATCTTCAGCTGCATACACAACTATATTGATGAAACACATATGATGAAATTATAACAAGGCTAACTTCATTTTGCAACTACCTGTTTTTGTCTTTTTAATTTTAAAAGCGCAAGCGGCTCGTTCAGAATGGACGCGAAGCCACCGACCATTCTAGCCGCTGGAGCTGGATATTAAATTGAAAGTGGAGGTGGCTCGCTCAGCTCTGACCAGCTAAGGTTCTTTCGCCCTAAAGGTGCTTTTTACCTTTCGGGCGGAAGGTTCTTAGATGCGAAGAGCTAGCCACCGGAACTGGATATTATCTTAAAGTGGAGACGGCTCGTTCAGAATCGCAGGGCATTGGAACTCTCGACCTTGAAGCGCTCTTCGCTTCGAGCGAGAGAGTGAAATGACCGGAGATTCTAGCCGCTGGAGCTGGATATTAAATTGAAAGTGGAGACGGCTTGTTCAGCTCTGACTGGCTAAGGTTCTCTCGCATAAAAGGTGCTTTTTACCTTTAATGCGGGAGGTTCTTAGACACGAAGAGCTAGCCGTCGGAACTGGATACATTTTAAAAGCAGAAGCGGCTCGTTCAGAATCGCAGGGCACTTTAAACTCTCGACCTTGAAGCGCTCTTTGCTTCATGCAAGAGAGCGAAATGACTAAAAATTTTAACTGCTGAAGCGGCTCATCCAGCTCTGACTAACTCAAGTTCTTCCACTTATTTCCCTCTTTAATATCACCTAAACAGCATAAAAAACTCGCTTACTATAAAATAAGCGAGTCCTGATTTTTTCCCTTTACTTAGTTGTTACATACCTTTTCGAGTCTGCAACAATGTTTTGTAAAAACTCTTCATTTGTCTTCGTTTGACGAAGCTTACGTAAGAAACTTTCAACGAAGTCTGGTGTATCACGCATTGTTTTACGAATGCCCCATAACTTGTCTAAATGTTCTTTTGGAATTAATAGATCTTCTTTACGTGTACCAGAACGACGAATATCGATCGCCGGGAAGATACGACGTTCAGCTAATGAACGATCTAAGTGAAGTTCCATATTTCCAGTTCCTTTAAATTCCTCGTAAATAACATCGTCCATACGGGATCCTGTATCAACAAGGGCTGTTGCTAAAATTGTTAAGCTACCGCCTTCTTCAATATTACGCGCAGCTCCAAAGAAACGCTTCGGTCTATGGAAGGCAGCTGGATCGATACCGCCTGATAATGTTCTACCACTTGGTGGAATAACGAGGTTGTAAGCTCGAGCTAAACGGGTAATACTATCCATTAAAATGATAACATCTTTCTTGTGCTCTACAAGACGCATCGCACGTTCTAACACAAGCTCAGCTACTTTAATATGATTTTCTGGTACTTCATCAAAAGTAGAACTTACAACATCCCCTTTAACAGAACGTTCAATGTCTGTTACTTCCTCTGGACGCTCATCAATTAAAAGTACAATTAATTCTGCTTCCGGATGATTTGTTGTAACACTGTGCGCGATTTCTTTTAATAGACTTGTTTTACCAGCCTTTGGAGGCGCAACAATTAAACCACGTTGTCCAAATCCAACTGGTGCGATTAAATCCATGATGCGTGTCGGTAACTTTTTCGGTTCCGTTTCCAATTTCATTTGGCGATCTGGGTATAATGGTGTTAATGCAGGGAAATGCACACGCTCTTTTGCTGAATCTGGATCATCTCCATTTACAGCTTCAACTTGTAATAACCCAAAATAGCGTTCATTTTCTTTCGGAGGTCGTACTTTACCAGAAACCTTGTCTCCATTACGTAAATCGAAACGACGAATTTGCGAAGCTGAGATATAAATATCTTCTGAGCTTGGAGAATAGTTGATAGGACGTAGGAATCCAAATCCTTCTGATTGAATAATTTCTAATACACCTTCCATGAAAAAGAAACCTTCTTTTTCTGCTCGAGCTTTCAAAATAGAAAAAATTAACTCTTTTTTCGTTAACTTGCTATAATACGAAATCTTAAATTCTTTCGCAAGCTCGTATAACTCTTTTAATTTCATGTTTTCTAATGCTGCAATTGACAAATTCATTCAGACACCACACTTTAACGTTATTCTCTTTTTTCATGGGTAAAGGGAAAAAATACGGAAGGCAAATAATTAATAATGAAAGGCAATAAGTTCAAGTAGGGTAATATTCACTATTGTAACCCTTTTATCTAGTTTTAATCAATACGTTGGAACACAAATACAAGAAGCGAAGACAAGAAAATTTGTCTTCGCTTCTTATTTAATTTAGTTCCAGCTTCAGCAGCTAGAATGGTCGGTGGCTTCGCGTCTTCCTACGAGGCAAAAAGCGCCTCTACGTCAGAAGCTCCATCCCCCTCCCATTCTGAACAAACTGCTTACGCTTTTTACTTAACCCAGCTCCGGTCATTTCACTCTCTCACTCGAAGCAAAGAGCGCTTCAAGGTCGAGAGTTCCAATGTCCTGCGATTCTGAGCGAGCCGCTTCCACCTTTTACTTAATAACCAAGTTCGGTTTTTTATTTAAGCTATGACGGCCATCTACGAAGCGAACTGTGCCTGATTTTGCGCGCATAACAAGGGATTGCGTTGTGCCTACGCTACCTTTAAATTGAACACCGCGTAATAGTTCTCCATCTGTTACGCCTGTTGCTGCAAAGATTGCATCGTCACCTTTTACTAAGTCCTCCATACGAAGGATACGATTAATGTCTTCTATGCCCATTTTTTTACAACGTGCTAATTCAGCTTCGTTTTGTGGCAATAGTTTTCCGTGAATTTCTCCACCTAAACATTTTAAAGCAACTGCTGCTAATACACCTTCAGGTGCTCCACCAGATCCAAATAAAATATCTACACCTGTACGATCAAATGCTGTATTAATTGCTCCAGCTACATCTCCATCATTAATTAATTTAATGCGAGCACCAGCTTTACGAATTTCTTCGATAATTTCTTGATGACGTGGACGATTTAAAACTGTCGCTACAACATCTTCAATATCTTTATTTTTTGCTTTCGCAACTGCACGTAAGTTATCAATAATAGGCGCATCAATGTCGACCGCCCCGACTGCTTCTGGGCCAACCGCGATTTTATCCATGTACATGTCAGGGGCATGTAACAAATTACCGTGGTCTGCAATTGCAATAACAGCAAGAGCATTCCAGCCACCAGCTGCTACGATGTTTGTCCCTTCTAAAGGATCAACCGCAACGTCTACACGTGGTCCATATCCTGTACCTAATTTCTCTCCGATATATAGCATTGGTGCTTCATCCATCTCACCTTCACCAATTACAACTGTACCTTTCATCGGAATTGTATCAAATACATCACGCATAGCTGATGTTGCTGCACCATCTGCTTCATCCTTTTTCCCGCGCCCCATCCAACGCGCTGATGATAAAGCTGCAGCCTCTGTTACACGTACTAACTCCATAGATAAACTTCTTTCCACGATAATCCCTCTCCTTTAAGCCTTTATATTTCTGCCGTATTTTGTGAACCGTGTTTTTCTATAAAGTGTACTTCCGCAAGTAGTGATGCTTCGCTTCCCCCTTGCGGAAGTATCACTTATGCGTTCTTCATCTCTTCAATTTCTTGCTTTGTCATTTGTTCTCGCCAAATGTTTGCTCCAAGCCCTTTAAGCTTGTCCACTATATTCTCATAACCTCGATCAATATGCTCAAGTCCTGTTACTTCTGTAATTCCATCTGCCATTAACCCTGCAATAACAAGTGCCGCTCCCGCTCGTAAATCACTCGCCTTCACTTTTGCACCTTGCAGTAACACAGGACCAGTTACAATTGCCGAACGACCCTCTACTTTAATTTGAGCATTCATACGACGTAATTCATCAATGTGCTTGAAACGGGCACCGTAAATTGTATCTGTTACAACTCCCGTCCCGTGCGCCTTTGTTAAAAGCGTCGTAAACGGCTGTTGTAAATCCGTTGGAAAACCTGGATATACAAGCGTTTTGATATCAACTACTTTTAGCTTTCTATTACCGTTCACCGTAATTTGATCATCGTTCGTTTCAACTTGAACACCAGCTTCTCTTAGCTTTGCAGTAACTGATTCTAAATGCTGAGGAATAACATTATCAACCGTTACTTCTCCTCCTGATGCAGCTCCTAGAATCATATACGTACCAGCTTCAATACGATCTGGGATGATAGTATGGTGACAACCATGTAAAGAGTCCACACCATCTATTCGGATTACATCTGTACCAGCACCTTTAATACGTGCTCCCATGCTTGTTAACAATGTAGCTACATCAATGATCTCGGGCTCTTTCGCTGCATTTTCAATAACAGTTCTACCTTTCGCTCGTACAGCTGCTAGCATAATATTAATCGTAGCTCCTACACTAACAACATCTAAATAAATACGTGCCCCACGTAGCTCATCTGCTCTTAAATAGATGGCACCTTGTTCATTCGTAACATGTGCACCTAGCGCTTCAAACCCTTTAATATGCTGATCAATCGGCCTCGGTCCTAAATGACATCCACCCGGAAGCCCAATAACAGCTTTTTTAAAACGGCCAAGCATCGCACCCATTAAATAATAAGAAGCGCGCAATTTTTTCACTTTTCCATTTGGCAAAGGCATTGCAACCATGTTAGAAGGATCGACTACCATCTCCTCCTCCTGTCCATAAGTTACTTTCCCTCCAATTTCCTCTAGTAAGTCTCCTAACATTTTCACGTCCGAAATATTAGGGACACCACCAATAGTTACTGGAGTATCTGCTAAAATTGTCGCTGGAATTAATGCAACGGCACTGTTCTTTGCACCACTTACTCGAATTGTTCCATTTAAAGCTCTTCCGCCTTCAATTAGCAATTTTTCCATATTGAGCTCCCTTCTTGTGAATGTATTTACTTTCTATCTTTTTATAGAAAGCTCCCCTTAAGAATCTCAATTACTCTTTCCATCCCAAAACTCAATAAATAGGAAACCATTATCTTCATTTCTCCTATAGCACGAATAGATAAAGATCAACTATTCATCGAATTCACTTTATCAATTTAGATACGTTATCACATTTATTAATAGGACTATGCACATTATTTTCTATTTAAAAACCAAAAATGATAAAATCTTTAGACTTGTTCACGCTTTCATTATACAACGAAAGGAAACCGTCTAAAAGACTAGACGGTTTCCAAAACGGAATTTTATTCTTACGCTTTACCGTTAGAACCGAATTCGCGAATTTTACCAATAACAGTTGCTTTGATAGCGTCGCGGCCAGGTCCGATAAATTTACGAGGATCGTAAACTTCTTGGTCTTTGTTTAATACTTCACGAACAGCTTTTGTAAACTCGATTTGGTTCTCAGTGTTTACGTTGATTTTTGAAGTACCTAAAGAGATAGCTTTTTCGATATCAGCAGTTGGGATACCAGTACCACCATGTAATACTAAAGGTACGCCAGTGAAGTCACGAACTTGTTCCATTTCAGCGAATCCTAAGTTAGGCTCACCTTTGTAAGGACCGTGTACAGAACCTAAAGCTGGAGCTAGGCAATCGATACCTGTTGCTTCAACAAGGTGCTTACACTCTGCTGGGTCAGCGTAAATTACGCCTTCAGCGATTACGTCGTCTTCTTGTCCGCCAACTGTTCCAAGCTCAGCTTCAACAGATACGTTACGAGCGTGTGCGTATTCTACTACTTGTTTAGTAGTTTCAACGTTTTCTTCGAATGGGTGGTGAGAAGCGTCAATCATTACAGATGTGAAACCTGCATCGATTGCTTCTTTACATTTTTCGAAGCTTGAACCATGGTCAAGGTGAATCGCTACAGGAACAGTGATGTTCATTTCTTCGATTAAAGCTTTAACCATAGCTACAACTGTTTTGAAACCAGTCATATGACGAGCTGCACCCTCAGATACACCTAGGATTACAGGAGATTTTTCTTCTTCCGCAGCAGCTAAGATAGCTTGAGTCCACTCTAAGTTGTTCATGTTGAATTGACCAACTGCGTATTTTCCTTCTAGTGCTTTGTTTAGCATTTCTTTCATAGAAACTAAAGGCATGGTGAATCCTCCTAAAAAACGTTTTTTGTATCCGATAAGTTCTTATCGCTGGTAGTATGACCAGAATAAGGTAAAATATGTATATCTACATACCGGACTTTTTTCTACACTCAATAGGATAACAACTTGTACTCAAAAACTCAACCGTATTCACCTGCACAATAGTCCATGTAAACGCTTTTTTCCATATTTTTTATAAAAAATTCATTTTTATGCCTCTACAGCGAGCTCATTTCTCACAGCTTGACGAATTTCATCAATATCAAATGGTTTAGCAAAATGCATTAAAGCTCCTAAATCTTTTGCTTCTTGGATCATATCAAGTTCTCCATAAGCAGTCATTAAAATTACTTTAATACTCTCATCAATTTCTTTTACATGCTTTAAAATCTCTATACCATCCATGCCTGGAATTTTCATATCTAACACTACTAAATCTGGATTATCTTTTTTCACGATATCTAAAGCTTGAAATCCATTTGCTGCTTGGAATGTCTGATAACCTTCTTTTTGGAACACTTCATGTAATAACACACGAATCCCATATTGATCATCAACGATTAAAATTTTACCTTCCATAATTCCCAACCTTTCTGTATAAGTACAAGATTTAAAGCTTCTTATATCTTAACGATTTATTTTCGCTATTCTTTGGCAAATTCCTTCCTATTCTTTCTTATTTTACCGTTTCCTATTTTGTTATGCTACCCTACGATTTCACCTTTCTAAAAAAATAAACTATAATGAAAGCCGGCAAACACGTACGAAGGGAGTAACATTATGTTAAAAATTTTTTCAACTCAATTAAGTGGTTATTTCTCCAGAGTTTCTCAAAAAGAAGAAATGAATATAGAAGATAGCGCTCGTTTACTTGCTCAAGCACTAGTTGGCGATGGTTTCATTTATTTATATGGTACAAATGAGATGGAGGGCGTTATTGCCGAAGCACTATTCGGTGCTGAACCAATGAAGCAAGCAAAACGCTTATTTGAAAATGGTAAAGAAGCAGAAGTAACCTCTGCGGATCGTGTACTTCTTATTAGCCGTTTTTCAACAGATGAAGCGGTTGTAGAAATTGCAAAAAAACTACAAGAAGAGGGACACTCTATTGTCGGCATTTCTGCTCTTCAAGAAGGTACGGAATCACTCGAACGATATACAGACGTACATATTGATATAAAACTGTTAAAAGGTCTTATTCCAGACGATGAAGGTAATCGCTACGGATTCCCAAGTTTAATAGTAGCTTTATTTGCTTATCACGGAATCAAATTTACAATCGATGAAATGTTAAACGAATATTAAAAAAAAGCGCCTTATTTCAGGCGCTTTTTTTATTACTTGCTCTCTTTATTCGTAATAGAAGCTCTTACGAAGTCATGGAACAATGGTTGTGGACGGTTTGGACGAGAAACAAGTTCTGGATGGAACTGTGCTGCCACGAACCAAGGGTGGTCTTTTAATTCAATGATTTCAACTAGACGGCCGTCTGGGCTTGTACCAGAGAATACAAATCCTTCTTTTTCCATATCCGGACGGAACTGGTTGTTGAACTCATAACGATGACGATGACGCTCATATACAACCGGCTCATTATAAGCATTGTAAGCATTTGTTTCTTCAGCAAGCTTACATGGGTATAGACCAAGACGAAGTGTACCACCTAGGTCCTCTACATCTTTTTGTTCTGGTAATAAGTCTATGATTGCATATGGTGTGTCAGGGTTGATTTCAGAAGAGTTAGCACCTTCTAAACCTAATACATTACGCGCGAATTCGATTGATGCAAGTTGCATACCTAAGCAAATTCCTAAGAATGGAACTTTGTTTTCACGAGCATATTGAATCGCAACGATTTTACCTTCTACACCACGATCACCGAAGCCACCTGGTACAAGGATACCATCTGTATCGCCAACTAATTCTTTTACGTTTTCTGCTGTTACGTGCTCAGCATTTACCCATTTCACTTCTACATCTGTGTCGAATGAGTAACCAGCATGACGAAGTGCTTCTACAACAGAAATATAAGCATCTTGAAGTTCTACATATTTACCAACAAGAGCGATTTTTGTTTTCTTAGAAAGATTACGCACTTTGTTAACTAGAGCAGTCCACTCTGTCATATCTGCAGCTGGATTGTCTAATTTTAAGTGGTCACAAACGATTTGGTCCATGTTTTGTTCTTGAAGAGATAATGGAACCGCATATAAAGTATCTGCATCGCGAGCTTCGATAACTGCTTTTGTATCGATGTCACAGAACAATGCAAGCTTGTCTTTCATATCTTGAGAAACAGGCATTTCTGTACGAACAACGATAATGTTTGGTTGAATACCTAAGCTACGAAGTTCTTTAACACTATGTTGTGTTGGTTTTGTCTTCATTTCACCCGCTGCTTTTAAGTACGGGATTAACGTACAGTGAATGTACATTACATTGTCACGACCGATGTCGCTCTTAATTTGACGGATTGCTTCTAAGAATGGTAGAGATTCGATGTCACCAACAGTCCCACCGATTTCTGTAATAACAACATCTGCATTTGTTTCACGACCAGAACGATATACGCGTTCTTTAATTTCGTTAGTAATGTGAGGAATAACTTGAACTGTTCCTCCTAAATATTCACCGCGACGCTCTTTTTGAAGAACTGAAGAGTAAATTTTACCTGTTGTTACGTTGCTGTATTTGTTTAAGTTAATGTCGATAAAACGCTCATAGTGACCAAGGTCTAAGTCAGTTTCTGCGCCATCATCTGTTACGAATACCTCACCGTGTTGATATGGGCTCATAGTCCCTGGGTCTACGTTAATGTATGGATCAAACTTTTGAATCGTTACGTTTAAACCACGATTTTTTAAAAGTCTTCCAAGAGATGCTGCTGTAATACCTTTTCCTAAAGACGATACTACACCGCCTGTTACAAAAATATACTTAGTCATGAAAAAGCTCCCTTCTATTTTGCTGTTATATAATCACCGTTGCAAAGCGCAACGTATGTAGATAACACTGTATCCATCTTATTGTTAGACTCTTTTTATTTTCTAAACAAAAAACAAAAAAGAAAATTGCTCCCCTCATCACAAAAAGTAATAAGTAGGGAGCAATTTTCTTTTATATTTACACTTTAAAAGTATTATCGTCCTTTTTTAAAGAGCCCAAAAATGATTCTACATGGACGATAATGAAAAGTCAAGAACTACAGTTCTTCCTCTTCTTCTTCTTCAGTTTCATCATACTCAAGTTCTTCTTCAGCGAAGTCGTCGTCATCTTCGTCTAAATCATCAAGATCGTCGTCATCTCCGTCTTCTTCTTCAAGAACCTTGTCCAAATCTTCTACATCGTCTTCATCTTCACTTACGTCTGCATCGTCGAAGTCATCTTCATCTTCTTCAATGTAGTCGTCAAAACCGTCTTCTTCAACTTTACGTTTCTTCTTCGGTTTTGGTTGAGGCAAGATTTCTTCATCAATTTGCTCGTATGGGTACCAGCTGCGTAGTCCCCAACGATTTTCTCCTAAATTAATGAAACGTCCATCGATGTTTAAGTCTGTATAAAATTGTGCGATTTTCGCATTAACTTGCTCTTGAGATAGTCCCAGCACTTGAGCGATTTCTTGAACCAACTCGTTGAATGTCGTTGCTTGTTTTTTATCCCCTAAAACGCTATGTACAACTTCAATCATTGAACATTCTTTTAGCTCTTCTGGTGAATATTGCTTAAAATCCACTTATGCGGCACTTCCTTTCATCAAATATAACCTTATATATAACGGCCTGCTTAAAAAAATCCATACTATTCATTATAAACAAAAGTCGCACAAATATGCTACAAAAAAAACGGGAAACTTTTATAGGGTAGTAAAATTATAATTTGTCTGTTCCTTATTTCGGAAGCATATGGGCCCCTTGCAATACATACCTAATTTGCATTTCTGTATATTCTTCGAGCGTATACAGTTTTTGCAACGCCCAGCGTCTAAATCCCCACATCTGCCCTTGTATAAAAATATTATGGGCAAGAAGCTGTATTTCTTTTTTATTTAATGTAAATGTTCCATTTTCCGTACAATGTTCTAAAATATCTTCGAACATTCCTACCATTTGAAACTCCTTTTCTAATACATACGGAAGTGATTCTTTCGGTAAAAAGCGTACCTCTTGATACATTATCAATACTTCTTCCTGCAATTCGTCCATCACTTTAAAGTAATTCGTTATTGCTATCTTTAAACTTTCTACACTCCCTTTTTCTGTACACACTACTTCCTCTAATCGTTCTTTTACATGTTCATATATACTATCACAAACTAAATATAAAACATCGTCTTTTGTACGAATGTACTCATAAAGTGTCCCTATACTAAATCCAGCCGCTTTTGCAATTTCTCTCGTTGTTGTACGCGGAAATCCTTTTTGTTTAAACAGTTGCACCGCACCTTTAATCATTTGTTCACGTCTTAACGCAACTAATTTTTCATCTTTCACCGATGCATGTACATTATGTTTAACCATTCCCTTCACCTCTCTCTATTATTTTTTGGAAGGAAAAAGCGTAGGAAAATACCTACGCTTTCGTTCCTACTTCGTTAACATACGAGAAATTACAAGCCTCTGAATCTCTTGTGTTCCTTCATATATTTGTGTAATCTTTGCATCTCTCATATAACGCTCTACTGGATAATCTTTCGTATAGCCGTAACCACCAAATACTTGCACCGCTTCAGTCGTCACCTTCATAGCTGTATCCCCTGCAAATACTTTTGACATCGCTGATTCTTTTCCATACGGAAGCCCTTCTGATTCAAGCCAAGCCGCTTGATATGTTAAAAGGCGTGCCGCTTCTACATCTGTTGCCATATCTGCAAGTTTAAAGCCAATCCCTTGCTGCGCCGCAATTGGTTTTCCAAATTGATGGCGCTCCCTTGCATATTCTACAGAAGCATCTAAAGCCCCTTGTGCAATACCAACAGCTTGCGCCGCAATACCGTTACGACCTCCATCTAATGTTTGCATCGCAACTTTAAACCCTTGCCCCTCTTCTCCAAGTAGATTCTCTACAGGAATACGGCAATCTTCAAACATAATTTCAGTCGTTGGTGAAGAGCGAATCCCTAGCTTGCTCTCCTTCTTCCCAACTGAAAATCCCGGTGTATCACTTTCTACAATAAATGCACTCGTACCACGCTGCTTCGATTCAGGATCAGTTAGCGCAAAAACAACATAAATATCAGCAATACCGCCATTTGTAATGAAAATTTTTGATCCATTTAAAATATAATGGTCTCCATCTCTCTTTGCAATTGTCTTCATTCCACCAGCATCCGATCCAGATCCTGGCTCCGTTAAGCCGTATGCACCAATTTTCTTCCCTTCAGCCATCGGTCGTAAAAACTTTTGCTTTTGCTCTTCCGTCCCAAATTTAAAAATTGGCCATCCCGCAAGTGAAGTATGCGCGGACAGTGTTACGCCTGTTGAAGCACAAACGCGAGATAATTCTTCAATAGCGATTACGTACGCTAAGTAATCGCTTCCAATTCCGCCGTACTCTTCAGGCCATGGAATACCAGTTAAACCAAGCTCTGCCATTTGATCAAATAATTCTCGATCAAATCGCTCTTCCTCATCACGCTCAGCTGCTGTTGGTGCCACTTCATTTTTAGCAAAATCTCGAACCATTTTTCTTATCATTTCATGTTCTTCTGATAGTTTAAAATGCATCTCCGTCTCCCCCTCGCCCTTTTATAAAGCACGGCTAATAACAAGTTTCTGTATTTCACTTGTTCCTTCATATATTTGCGTGATTTTCGCATCACGGAAAAATCGTTCTACTGGATAGTCTTTCGTATAACCGTAACCACCAAATACTTGCACCGCCTCAATCGCAACTTCAACCGCTGTCTTAGAAGCAAATAATTTCGCAATAGATGCTTCTTTACCGCATGGTAATCCTTGTGCCCTAAGAGATGCTGCTCTATATACGAGTAACCTTGCTGCCTCGACACTTGTTGCCATATCTGCAAGTTTGAAGCCAATCCCTTGCTGCGCCGCAATGGGCTTCCCGAATTGTTCTCGTTCTTTTGCATAATCAATCGCACATGCAAGCGCCGCTTCAGCAATTCCTAACGCCTGTGCACCGATTCCAATTCGCCCAACATCTAAATTCGCCATCGCCACCTTGAATCCTTGTCCTTCTTCCCCAAGTAAATTCTCAGCTGGCACTTTCATATCTTCAAAAGTAAGTTGTACTGTACGAGAACCGAGAAGTCCCATCTTATGTTCATCTTTTCCGATGATTAAACCAGGTGTATCTTTCTCTACTATAAATGCAGAAATACCACTTTTTCCTGCCTCTGGATTTGTAGAAGCGAATACAATGTATGTACTTGCTTCACCACCATTTGTAATAAACACTTTCGATCCATTAATAATATAATGATCACCTTTTTTCACAGCTCTTGATTTCAAACTCCCTGCATCTGATCCTGCATTTGGCTCTGTTAAAGCAAATGCGCCTAAATATTCCCCGGTTGCAAGTTTAGAAACATATTTTTTCTTCTGTTCTTCTGTTCCGAAATATAAAATCGGATTCATTCCAACTGACGTATGTACAGCTAAAATTACACCAACTGTTGCACTGACCTTTGAGATTTCCTCAATTGCTAGAATGTAAGAAATAAAGTCCATTTCTGCCCCGCCGTATTTTGCAGGCGCTGGAATACCCATTAATCCAAGCTCACCCATCTTTTGCAAAATCTCTTTCGGGAACACCCCTTGTTCCATGCTAGGAACAAAGGGAGCTATTTCCTTCTGTGCAAAGTCCCGAACCATTTTCCTCATCATTTGCCGCTCTTCATTAAAACGAAAGTTCATATATTCCGCCTCCATTTGCTATATATCCTTTAAATAATTTGGTAAGACCACTATGTTGTAACAAAGGGGGCATTTATTCGTAAACGTAGAATCCACGGCCTGTTTTACGCCCTAACCATCCTGCATTCACATACTTACGTAATAACGGACATGGGCGATATTTACTATCTCCTAATCCTTCATGCAACACTTCCATAATGTATAAACACGTATCTAAACCGATAAAATCAGCGAGTGTCAAAGGCCCCATCGGATGGTTCATACCAAGCTTCATGACTTCATCAATTGCTTCTTTCGTCGCTACACCTTCATATAACGTATAAATCGCTTCGTTAATCATCGGTAGCAAAATGCGGTTTGATACAAAACCTGGGAAATCATTCACTTCAACTGGTACTTTCCCAATTTTTTTCGTAATATCTTCAATTGCTTCATATACCGCATCATCGGTAGCCAAACCACGAATAATCTCAACAAGCTTCATAACTGGAACTGGATTCATAAAGTGCATACCGATTACTTTTTCCGGACGCTTCGTTACCGCTGCAATTTCTGTAATTGGCAGAGATGACGTATTCGTCGCTAAAATTGCGTGTTCTGGAGCAATTTCATCTAGATTCGCAAAGATTTTCTTTTTAATATCCATTTTCTCAACAGCTGCTTCAATAATAAGATCCGCTTCTTTCACACAATCTAAATCAAGCGTTACTGTAAGACGATTTAATGTCGCTTCCTTCTCTTCTTCCTTCATGCGTCCTTTTTCTACTTGGCGCGCTAGGTTTTTCGTAATGATAGCCAATCCTCTATCTAATTGCTCTTGTTTTAAATCTTGTACCTTCACGTCATATCCTGCCATTGCACATACTTGTGCAATTCCTGATCCCATTTGCCCTGCACCAATTACAACAATGTTTTGTACACCCATTTTTTCTTCCCCCTTAATTGTTAATAAATTTTATACCCTCGAACTTTAATTAGTGAACTTCAATCATCACTGCGTCCCCTTGACCGCCACCGCTACAAATCGAAGCAATTCCAATTCCGCCGCCGCGCTGCTTAAGTGCATGGATTAGTGTAACGATAATGCGCGCTCCGCTTGCTCCAATCGGATGTCCCATCGCCACTGCGCCGCCATTTACATTCAATTTTTCTGGATCAATTCCTGCGATTTCTGTACTTGCGATTGCTACCGCTGCAAATGCTTCATTAATCTCGAATAAATCGATGTCTTCAATTGTCTTGCCTGTTTTTTCAAGCAATGCGTTAATTGCATAACCTGGCGTTCTTGGGAAATCTTTAGATTCCACTGCAATTGCTGTATGCGCCAAAATTGTCGCTAATGGCTTTCTTCCTTCTTGCTTCGCTCTGTCTTCGCTCATTAATACAAGTGCGGCACCACCATCGTTTAGTCCTGGCGCATTACCAGCTGTCACCGTCGCTGTCTTATCAAATACAGGTTTTAACTTTGCTAACTTTTCAATCGTTGTATCTTCACGTGGCGCCTCATCCTTTGCAACGACAATAGGATCGCCTTTTCTTTGCGGAATCGTTACTGGTACGATTTCCTCTTCAAAACGCCCTTCTTTATGCGCTGAAACCGCACGCTGATGGCTACGATATGCCCATTCATCTTGCGCTTCGCGAGAAATTCCATCTTCCTTTGCAACTTCTCCGCCATAAACGCCCATGTGTGTACCTGAAAATGCGCATGTTAAACCGTCAGCAACGTTTAAATCAATAACTTCGTTGTTGCCCATTCTGTATCCCCATCTTGCTCCACGTAAAATGTAAGGACTGTTACTCATCGACTCCATACCGCCAGCTACAATCAGTGATTGATCGCCAGTACGAATAATCTGATCCGCTAAAGTAACCGCACGAAGCCCTGATGCACAAACTTTATTCACTGTTTCCGTCTGCACTTCCCAAGGGATTCCAGCAGCCCTCGCAGCTTGGCGCGATGGAATTTGTCCCTGCCCACCTTGAATAACCGTTCCAAATATAACTTCTTCAACATCACTAGCCGCAACATTTGCTCTTTCAAGCGCTGCTTTAATTGCAATTCCTCCAAGTTCCGTCGCTTTTACATCTTTTAAAGATCCTCCAAATTTTCCAACTGGTGTTCTTGCAGCACTTAAAATAACTGTTTTACTCATGTTTCTTTCCCCCATTTCATTTTTTAACACTGAGCGCTCGCTCGGTATCTCTCCGTTGAGAAGAGGTGCAATCATTGCACCTCTTTCTAAAGTTGTATACATTCTTACAAACTACATCGCTTCTTTTTTCTGTCCGATAACAGATCGTTCTAAAATCTCTGTCACATCAAGAGTTTGAACTTTCTCTTCTACCTCTTTCGCTTTCGTTCCATCACTGATCATCGTTAAGCAATATGGACAACCTGTACCAATAATGGATGGCTGTACAGCTAATGCTTGTTCTGTACGAGCAACGTTAATACGAGAACCTGTTGTTTCTTCCATCCACATTAAGCCACCACCTGCGCCACAGCACATTCCCGTTTCACGATTACGTGCCATTTCTACAAGATTCACTCCAGGAATCGCTTTCAAAATGTCACGTGGCGCTTCGTACACTTCGTTGTATCTTCCTAAATAACAGGAATCATGGTACGTAACTGTTTCTTCAATAGCGTGAACAGGCTTTAAGCGCCCTTCTTTCACCCACTGAGCTAACAATTCTGTATGATGATAGACTTCTGCTTGCAAGCCAAAGTCCGGATACTCATTTTTAAATGTGTTATAAGCATGAGGATCAATCGTAACGATTTTCTTCACTCCTGCCTTTTCAAATTCTTCGATATTCTTTGTCGCCATCTCTTGGAATACAAATTCATTTCCGAGGCGGCGTGGTGTATCTCCAGAATTCTTTTCTTTATTACCGAGAATTGCGAATGAAATGCCTGCTTCGTTCATTAACTTCGCAAACGATATCGCAATCTTCTGACTACGATTGTCGTATGATCCCATTGAACCAACCCAGAATAAATACTCGAATTCCTCCCCAGCTTTTGATTTTTCTTTTACAGTTGGAACTGTTACTTCGTCATCACCTTGGCGCCATGTTTCACGCTCTTTACGGTTCAGCCCCCACGGATTTCCTTGACGCTCGATATTTGTCATCGCGCGTTGTGCTTCCGCGTCCATTTTTCCTTCTGTTAAAACGAGATATCGACGTAAATCAATAATTTTGTCAACATGCTCATTCATAACTGGGCATTGATCTTCACAGTTACGACACGTTGTACATGCCCAAATCTCTTCTTCTGTAATAACATCTCCGATTAAACTCGGATCGTAAGCGAGTGTTGTAGACGCTGATTCTTGTTGTCCTTTTCCAGCTGCCATCATCGCTAACTGATTTCCTTGTGTATTATTGAAGGCAACTACTGGAACCCACGGTGCTTTTGATGTTACCGCAGCTCCTTTATCAGTTAAATGATCGCGAAGTTTTAAAATTAAGTCCATCGGCGATAACATTTTTCCTGTTCCTGTTGCCGGACACATATTTGTACAACGGCCACACTCTACACAAGCGTATAAGTCAATAAGTTGATTTTGTCTAAAGTCTTCAATTTTACCAACACCAAATGTTTCTTGCGTTTCATCTTCAAAATCAATCTTTTCAAGCTTCCCTGGGTTTGAAAGACGACCGAAGAATACATTAGCTGGTCCCGCAATTAAATGCGCATGTTTTGATTGTGGAACATACACTAAAAACGTTAACAAAATTAGTAAATGCACCCACCAAGAAAAATAGAACACTGAAATGGCTACGGTTTCATTTATCCCGCTAAAAACGTAAGCGATTGCAGAAGCAATTGGTTCACTCCATGAAAGCTCCTCGCCATGCCATATAATTCCCATACCGTTACCAAGTAGCACAGAAATCATTAAGCCACCGATAAAGATAAGAACAAGACCTGATTTGAAGTTACGTTTTAAACGAACAAGCTTTTCTACATAACGTCTATGAAAAGCCCAAAATACTGCAATTAAAATAACAAGTGTGACAATTTCCTGGAAGAATGTAAATGCAGGGTATAGTGGTCCAAGTGGAAGATGTGATCCTGGTGCGAGTCCTTTCCAAACGAAGTCAATTGCTCCAAATTGGACAAGAATAAATCCGTAAAAGAACATAACGTGAATGATGCCGCTTTTCTTATCTTTCAGCAGCTTTTTCTGACCGAAAACATTGACCTTAAGGAGATCCCAACGCTCTTTAAAACGACGGTCAAATTCAATTTTTTTCCCTAATTGTATGTAGGCCATTCTCGTCCGTATAAGATATACAAACAAATATCCTGCATAAGCAATAACAGCAATGGCAGCCAGCCAATTAATGATCAGTAAGCTATTCATTTTTATGCTACCCCTCTCTTTGTAAGCCCTCTTTCTTTTTTCGAATCTTCAAAAATATATAATTTTCTGAATTATATTCCCTATCCCCATTATATAATGAGTGAGCATTCAGTCAACAGTTTTTTGTTATAGAACAACACATTTTTTCATAAAGCTGTTTATTTCGGTGAAACTATAAAGTGAAACTTTAATCAGTAGGGGTGGTTCATCCCCTGCTGATTATTAGTTGAACCAATCGGGCTTTTACGGGCAGTTGATTTCCAAACTAACTTCTACTTATTCAACAGTTTTGAGTTGAAAGGCTTACTGCCCGTTAAAGCGGGATAAAGTGAAACTTTAATCAGTAGGGGCGGTTCATCCCCCGCTGATTATTAGTTGAACCAATCGGGCTTTTACGGGCAGTTGATTTCCAAACTAACTTCTACTTATTCAACAGTTTTGAGTTGAAAGGCTTACTGCCCGTTAAAGCGGGATAAAGTGAAACTTTAATCAGTGCAACATACTATCCTCTAATAAAATTTATAATAAGAGCCATGCTACCCGTATCATTTGTAACACACTGAAGGTGAAAAGAATGCGAAGGAGGGAATTCACTGATGCTCTACTTATCTCTTTTGTTAATATCCGTTGCTCTTTGGATTACAATTGACCTTTCATACGGGCGACTTCTTCATTTAAAACGAGTAAGCCCTCGCACTTTCCCTTTACGTCAAAGTGATTTTCACCTTTATACATACGGGAAAGATTTATATGACGCTTTATTTACTGATATAAAACAAGCACAGCATCACATTCATATTTTATTCTTCATTGTAAAAAACGATAAAATCAGTCGTGAATTTTTAAAATTGCTGATTGATAAGGCTCAGGAAGGAATTGAAGTACGACTTTTACTTGATCGATTTGGCAGCCATTCTTTATCAAACGAAGCTATTCGCTCCCTGCAAAAACATGGTATATCTTTTTCATTTTGTCATAAGGTAAAATTTCCTCTGCCTTTCTTTTCTGCTAATCAAAGAAATCATAGGAAAATTACAGTGATTGATGGGAAAACCGGCTATATCGGGGGATTTAATATCGGCGAAGAGTATCTAGGGCATAATGAATATTTAGGATTATGGCGAGACTATCATTTACGTCTTACAGGAGAAGGGGTTCAAGATTTACAAAAGCAATTTTTGCATGACTGGTTTGATGATACGAAACAGAATTTATTGGATGCTTCTCTTTATTTTCCAAAACAAAACCCAGGTACCATCCTGCATCAATTTATTCCGACTGATGGTGCTTATTTACAACATACTTTTTTACATTTAATTAACGGGGCAAAAAAAGAAATCTGTGTCGGTACACCATATTTCATTCCTGGAAAAAAAATTATGAATGCCTTATTAAAAGCAAGAGAAAGAGGGGTTCAAATCACAATTCTTGTTCCAGAAAAAGCTGATCACCCTCTCGTTCGAGAAGCAAAATTCCCGTACTGCCGAAAATTAATACAGGCTGGTTGCAATATTTATGCATTTCAACAAGGATTTTTTCACGCCAAAATTATTATAGTGGACGATGATATTTGTGATATCGGAACGGCAAACTTTGATATGAGAAGTTTATATATTAACCATGAAATAAACTGCCTGTTATATAATAAACATTTCATTCAAACAGTAAAAAATAAATTCCATGAAGATCTAGAGAATGCATCCGTACTTTCCTATAGTGATGTAAACCCGCCTTCTCTTATCGATAGAGGAAAGGAATGGATTGGAACAATGCTTGCTTTCTTTTTATAGGAAAAACAATGAATAAAAGGGGGTATCTCATATGATTATACGGTTTGGATATGTCTCACATGCAATGGCACTCTGGGACTGTTCTCCTGCCAAAACAATGACGTTTACAAGCTTTAAGAAACTCAGCAAGCAAGAGCGAGAAGACAAACTGTACCATGTTATAAGGCAAAATTTAGAGCACACAATACGTATCCTTCATTACAATATAGCGCATGAAATCCCACTATATCGCCTATCATCTTCCATCGTCCCACTTGCAACACATCCCGAAGTCGAGTTTGACTATATTGGGGTATTCACACCACTTTGGCGTAAAATAGGGGCTTTAATTAAAGAACACAATTTACGAATAAGTTTTCATCCAAATCAATTTACGCTATTTACAAGCGACAAGCCACATATTACTACTAACGCTATTACGGATATGACTTATCATTATAAAATATTAGATGCTATAGGCATTGCAGATTCTTCTTACATTAATATTCATGTAGGTGGAGCCTATGGAAATAAAGAAAAGGCAATTGAGCGCTTCCATGAAAACATAAAAAAACTTCCTACACATATAAAAAAACAAATGACTCTTGAAAACGATGATAAAACATATACAACTGCTGAAACTTTATCAATTTGCCAAAAAGAAAATATCCCATTTGTATTTGATTATCATCATCATTTGGCCAATCTTTGCGAAGAACCACTAGAAGAGTTGCTTCCTGCAATTTTTGAAACTTGGTCACATACAAATATTTCTCCTAAAGTTCACATTTCCTCCCCGAGATCGGAAAAAGAATTTAGGGCCCATGCTGAATATATCGATTTAGAGTTTATTAAGCCCTTCTTACACATTGCGAAAAAAAACAATCATAATTTCGATATTATGATTGAAAGTAAACAAAAAGACTTAGCACTATTCCAATTAATAGACGAACTTTCTGCTATAAGAGGAATGAAAAGAATAGGTGGTGCAAAGTTACAGTGGTAAATTGTAACTTTGCACTATTTTTTCAAAAAAGTAATTTTTATAGTAAAAAACATTCTATTTTATATGCTATTATTTAAATTAGCATTTTCTCCCCGAGATTCAACTTTATTGAAACGGAGTCATAATATGATTAATCAAAAAAAGTATATACAATCTGTCATAATATACATATTTATATTTGCTCTTTGGATATTCCTTATACCAAATGAGTTGAATATAAAAGAAACCGGGATTCTTTTCTTATTCTGTTTCGCTGCACTTTTTTCTTGCTATTGCTTATGTAAAGCGATTAGAAAAATGACACATGGTGATAAATTATTTTGGATTTTATTATTATGTACTTGTCTATGCGGGTTAGCTATGGAGATAACTTTATTCCTTCATTCACTTTCCATTCATGAGCAAGTTATATTCTCATATAAAGCATTACCTTTTTTTATCATACAATATGTTTTACTCTTTGTTGGATTTGCTATAAAGTTTATAAAAATTTACTCTATTAAGGGTCTTGCTCAATTTTCATTCGATAGCATCTTTATTGTTATTATGAACATTTATTTCACTTTAACTTTTATCTTGGACCTTTCAAGCTTCCGTATGTTAACAAAGGAAACTTGGATTTTAATTGGCTATTTCATTGCACAATCATTAGTAATTTACGCCGTTATTAGTCTATATAGAAGAGAACAATATTCTTCTAGTAGAATTGCACTAATTACCGGTTTCACTATTGTACTCGTATACGGTTATATTCATCTGTTTCAATTGAATTTTAAGATGAAAACTTCTGCTGAAATTAATTATTTAATACACACTGCTTCTATTTTATTAATTGGACTTTCTTCCATACTATATATATTGGATAAACCAATGCAGCATGAAACGAAAGCAAAATATTATCGATTCGATTATATACGTTTTATACTACCTTATTTTAGTATTATTATTACTTTTTCCTTTATTATCATTCAACCTTGGGATGATAAATTCATGTTAATTGGCCTCGTATTATCACTTATTTTGTTATTCTTGCGGCAACTTTACATGTGGAAAGATAATCAAGCACTAATCCTTACATATGAACAGTTGACTACACAACTAGAGGATGAAGTTGAAGAAGGTGCATTTGCATTATCAAAAAGTGAACAACGCTATAAGTCTTTATTCGAAGATCATCCCGATGCCGTTTTCTCTTTAAATATGAATGGCATTTTTCAACAATCTAATAAGGCATGCGAAAGCTTATTTACTGCCTATTATTGTGAAGTAGGAAGCTATTCTCTGGTACACTTCATTGATTCAAAAGACCACGAACTACTAAAGAAGGCTTTACAAATTACAAAGGAAGGTAGGCCACAAACGTTAGAAGTTCGTACAAAAGAACAAGAAGGCTATTATTATTATCTTCATATTACACTTATCCCTACTTTTATAAACAAAGAAGTGGTCGGAATGTTTGGGATAGCGCGTGATATTACAACTTTATATGAAAAACAAAAACAAGTAGAGCATTTAGCCTTTCACGATGCACTTACTGGATTACCAAATCGCCGAAAGTTCGAAAAAGATTTAAAAGCCATTTTAAATACAGCCCAAACTAACGCAAATGATGTTGCCGTCATATTCCTTGATTTAGATCGATTTAAAAAAATTAACGATAGACTTGGTCATGACGTCGGAGATTTATTATTAATTGAAGTAGCAAAAAGATTACGCGGTTGCTTGCGTTCAAAAGATATCGTCGCTCGCCAAGGTGGAGATGAGTTTACAATTCTATTACCAGAAATGTACTCAGAAAAAAGTGCAATTTTTATAGCTGAACAGATTTTAACTATTTTAAACAAACCATTCTTCATTCAAGGCGAAGAACTCTCTATTACACCAAGTATCGGAATTGCGATGTACCCTGATTATGGAACTAATGTAAATGAGTTAATGAAAAATGCTGATATGGCTATGTACCGTGCGAAAGCAAATGGAAAAAACAGATTTGTTTTCTTCTCAAAAGAAATGAGTATCGCTCAAAATGAAATTCAATTCTTAGAAGGTGAACTTTCAAAAGCATTACAACAAAATGAATTTTTCCTTGAATACCAGCCACAAGTAAGCACAAAAACAAAACAAATTATCGGTTTTGAAGCATTAATACGTTGGAAGCATCCAAAACTCGGTATCGTATCTCCTGCCCAATTTATCCCTCTAGCAGAGGAAACTGGTTTTATTATTGAACTTGGCAATTGGATTTTACGTACTGCCTGCTTAGAGGCAAAAAGATGGCATAATCAAGGTTTTTCTCACTTAAAAGTTGGTGTAAATTTATCTGTTGTTCAATTTAACCATGCAGATTTAATCCCAACTATTTCAAAGGTGTTGGAAGAAACAGAACTGAAACCAGAAGCACTAGATATTGAAATTACGGAAAGCATCGCAATTAATCAAAATCAATCTGTAGTTGCAAAACTAGAACAACTTCAAAATCTCGGTATTCAAATTTCAATCGACGACTTTGGAACTGGTTATAGTTCTTTAGCTTATTTAACAAAATACCCAATCAACACATTAAAAATCGCTCGAGAGTTTATTTGTGGAATTACAACTAGTCCTTTAGAAGAAGCAATTGTCTCTTCCATTATTACACTATCAAAAGAACTAAATTTAAAAGTGATTGCAGAAGGTGTAGAAACAGCAGAAGAATGGGAATTTTTACATAAACAAAATTGTGATCACATTCAAGGATTCTTTATTAGCAAACCTGTTTCTAGTAAAGACGTTTGGATGTTACTCCATAAAAAAACAACCGCCTAAGTAAGACGGTTGTTTTTTAATATTCAAAAGGTAAATCTTTAGCTAATTGTACCTCTTGATCGTTATGAGAAATTATATGGCTTTTCTCTAATGCCGTATCGCCTAATGAAATACCCCATGCCATCGCTAACGTTAATAAACTACCAATAAGTAATTTCTTCATATTCCATCACCCACATTTTTTATTTTAATATATCATGAAAATTTATCCCTATTATATGCAATTATGCATACCCATTTTTTAGGATATTTATCTACTGATTTTATTTACGAGCGCTTCTTTATATGCATGCATTTCTAATATATCAAAAAAGAAACTTGCCTTTTTATATGCATCTTCAACCTCTGCCTCATCGTACTCCAACTTCCCTAGGCATTCACCTCTTTGATAATATAGCTGTCCAATTAATGCCATACTATTAATTCGGCATGATATTTCAATCGCTTTATTTACTTGATAAAGTGACTCTTCATATTGATTATCTAAATATAATGCTTTTGCATGATTATATCTTACCTTCACTTCAAATTCTTCATTATCATGCAATACATCTAATTGTTTTAATATATCTTCAAATAACTCAATACTCTTCTTAAAATAGCTATTTTCAGCATAAATATTTGCAATCGCATTTTCTATATAAAGATTTTGGTATACGTCTATTCCAGCTAACTGTTGATTTAACAATTTTTTCAATTCTAAAATACAATATTCGTAATCGATTTTCTTTAATATGTAAGCTGCTACATGATATTGCCATTGAAGAAACTGCTGAAATTCAGGATGATATTCTTCCTTTTTCAGCTCATTCCATACTTTATTATAAATTTCTTTATATCTTTTTTGCTTACAAAGCATAATGATTTGATCTTTAAACTGTTTTTTTCTTTCAATATCAGAATAAATGAGTACCTCATAAAAATGAATAATGGGAACTTGTAATTTTGCTGCGATACCTTGCAATATATCCATACTTGGGTATACCGCGCCCGATTCAATTCGACTTACTTCCGATTGATGACATATGTTCTCGGATAACTGTTTCTGTGTTAATCCTCTCATCACCCTAATTTTCTTAATTTCACTTCCTAATTTTTCTGCGTGCATACTTACTCACCATCCCATTAGAACAATCTAATTTTTTGAGTTGTCATACCACTACAATAATGTGAATTCGACAATTTTTGATATGAAATAATGCATAATATATATAAAATTCGGCAAATTTTTCATACAATTCATCTCACATACAATAATAGATTAGGAGTGTTATAGATGAATTATAGAAAACTTGCTAGTGCTTTCGTTACATTCGGTCTTCTTTGCCCTTTATCAACAGAAGCTATTCATGCTCAAGAATTAGACAAAGGTGCAGTCAAAGTTGAAATTGCTCAGCCTGGTTTAACAATCGGTAAATTAACACAACCTCAAAATGATACGAAAGAAAATATTGCTAAAAAGTATTTAAAAGGTGAGGTAAATGGGGCGAAAGCTCAACAAGAACAAGTCACTACTGAAAAAAATGTAGATTTCCAACCTACAAATAAAGAAACCAAAGAAAATCAAACCGAAGTTCGCCTTGCACAAACATATAAAAACTATAAAGTATATGGCCAAGATCTCATTGTAAAAGTAGATAAAAATGGAGTAATCACAACTGTTAGTGGTAAAGTTGTTCAAAATTTAAATCAACAACCTAATCTTACTATAACAAATTTTTTGTCGAAAAATGAAGTAAAATCTAAATTACGCGATATAGTTCAAATTCCAAGTGATGCAGTTGAGACAGAATTCTCTAGCGAAACCGTTGTTTATAAGAAAAAAGATGGCTATTATACATTCGCAACTGTTATTACATTTACTTATGAAAACAATGAACAAATTATAAACGGCAATGCTATAGTTGATTTAAAAACTGGCGAAGTACTTTTCCAAGAAAAATTCATTAAAAACAAAGAGAATAAGACTATAAATCAAGTAACATCACCTAGATTATCCCACGCAAGTGAGCAAGGAACTGGGAAAAATGCACTTCAAGAAAACATCTATTTCAATATTGCCAAAGGAACTGATGGAAAATTTTATTTAGCGGATTTATCACGCGGAAATGGTATTTATATTTATAATGCAAACTACGCCGATTCCCTCGGGGGATATAGTCAAGCTGGTTATCCAGGGACACTAATTTCAAGTAGTACTCCTAATTTTGCAGATAAAGAAGCCGCGGGCGCTATGAAGAACATGAGTGATATTTACGATTACTTTAAGAAAGAACATAATCTAAAAAGTTACGACAATAAAGATTCAAAAGTTGTTGCTAGTGTACACGGTTTTGATTCTACTGAAGTTAGTGATGGTGTAAAAGAAGACTATGTAAATGCATTTTGGCATCCCGCTTGGAACCAAATGGTATTTGGTGATGGTTTAGACGGAAAACTAACATCAGCTCTTGATGTAACAGCTCATGAATTTGGACATGCTGTATTCAGTGGCACAACGAAAAATAAAGTCGTGAGATATCCAAGCGCTGAAACATCTGCACTAAACGAGGGATTAGCGGATTTCTGGGGTACACAAATCGAATATTACGTAAAGAAAGATAAAGGAAACTGGATTATGGGCGATACATTAGGTGGCCTAACAATTCGTGATATCCCAAGGGAAATTGGTGACGGCGGTCATAAACTATATACAAATTTACAAGATTTCTATAACGATGGTAATAATCAAGAATCACACGTGAATTCTGGTATTATCAGTCACGTATTATATCAATTAGCTGAAGGTAAAACATATAACGGTGTTGCTGTTCAAAAACAAGGAAATGAAAAAGTAAGTAAAGTTGTTATGCGTACATTGCAAAATTATGCAACTTCCGCTGAAGACTTTGAATCACTTCAATCTCATATCGTACAAGCTGCAAAAGATTTATATGGAACTGCCGTATCAAATGAATTTGCAAAGGCATTTGAAGCACACGGTTACAAACCGTTACAAAAAATAAATAAAGTAATAGCGTTACAATAATAAAAAAGAAGTTTACCAATCATAGGTAAACTTCTTTTCATATCCATCCCTTTTCTTCCGCAATTGTAATTGCTTCAATTCTATTTTTCGCATCAAGCTTCGCTAATACTTCAGAAATATAATTACGTACTGTACCCGGCGAAAGATAAAGCGCCTTCGCAATTTCGTTTGCCGTCTTTCCTTCTTTCGCAAGCAACAATACTTCCTTTTCGCGATCTGACAACGGATTTTGCTCCTGCCATAGGCCGAACATTAAATCTTGGGAGACCTCTCGTTTCCCCTTCATTACATTACGAATTGCTGCTGCTAAATCTTCACTTGGACTATCTTTTAACAAATATCCGTGCACACCAGCTTTCATTGCTCGTTCAAAATAACCAGGTCTTGCAAATGTTGTTAAAATCATTACTTTGCATGATGATTTTTCTTTCTTTAAAGCCTCAGCGACATCCAATCCACTTTGAATCGGCATTTCAATATCCATAATACTTACATCTGGCTTTAACGATTCAATTAATTGTAACGCCGCTTCCCCGTTCGCAGCTTGCCCAATTACTTCGATATCATCTTCTAGGTCAAGCAGGGCCCCTAACGCACCACGAAGCATCCGCTGATCTTCTGCAATAATAATTCGGATCATGCCCTCACCTCATCTTTTCCTGTTCTAATAACAACTGGAACTTTTACTGTTAACAACGTCCCTGGATTGATTGTACCTAGTTCAACAAATCCATCAATAAGAGCAATTCGTTCTTTCATGCCGCGAATACCATTTCCATCATGATTTTGATCTGTTAAACCGATTCCGTTATCTTCTACTTGTAAAATCAGCTCACCTTGCGATTCTAATACAGAAACTGCGCACCGCGTTGCCTTACTATGTTTTACAACATTTGTAACGGCCTCACGTAAACACATCCCGACAATATTTTGTTCAATTGGTGATAACGAGCTCGATCTTGCTTCTTGCCTCACTTCTAATTCAATATTAGCTGCTTGTAAGATCGCTTTTATTTGCTCTAGCTCTTCTTCTACCGTAATCATACGCATATCAGAAATTAATTCCCTCAGCTGTTTTAAGGCTGTACGAGACGTTTGTGTAATTTCCTTCGCTTCTGCACTTGCACGCTCTGGATTTTTCAAAATTAACTTCTCAACGAGCTGGCTTTTTAAAGTAATAAGAGATAGCGTATGTCCTAATGTGTCATGAAGATCTCTTGCAATCCGCTGCCGTTCTTCACGTTTTACTAAGTCTTTAATTTGCTCGTTCGCCTCATCTAATTGATTTCTTAACATCTTTTTCTGATTAAAATTACGCATACCAAATGGCGTAAGAAGCATTAAAATAAACATCGGAACGATATTTACTAAACTTGTAGTTGTTAATTGATTCATATTTACAACTAAAAATGCTCCAAGCATTATAACTAACGAACATAAAAGCACTCGAAATACTTTCTTATTTGGCGCAAATCCCATCGCACTTGCTGTGAAAAAGCCAAAAAATATCATAAAAGGATTATAAAATAAAGCAAATAAAAAAATGAGTATCATTTGAATGCATGCCCAAAAAACAAACGTCCTCTGAACAAAATATAGCTGACGGTATGTAATAATAAAAAGTATCAACATACCGCTTCCTAGCACAAGCTTCCATCCTGATGCTTGTGCTAAGTGATAAATTGGAAATAATAGATAAACAAACCACATGTATGGAAAGAATCCCATATGTTTCGGAAAAATCTCAACCCTCTTCTTCTCTATCATTTATACCGCTTCCTGTCTTTTTCTTATATATATTGATACTACAACAAATATAAGGAAATAACCTCCTAATACCGCGATATTTTCCCATCCAATTGATTTTCCAGCTACAATATCCCACGCACCACTTCCGAAATGGTATGTCGGTGTCCATTCACCAATCGTTCTTAATATTTTTGGGAATACTTCAATCGGCATCCACAACCCGCCAACTATAGCTAAACTCATATTTAAAATATTTGCTAAGCCAGCAGCTGCGTCCGCCTTCTTAATGGAACCTATTACTGTTCCTAACGCTAAAAATGGTGTTACCCCTAACAATAACCATAACCCCGCACCAATCCATTGCCCTACCGTTAACTCAACATGATTAATTAGTATCCCTGCAATAAAGATAACTAATATTGAAAAAGCATTTACTACTGTTTGAGCGATAATTTTTGCTGTTAAATATGCTCCCTCTGGAAGCGGTGTAATTTTTAGAAGATGTGTCCATCCTTGCCCTCTTTCCTGAGAAAGTCTCACACCGAAACTAAAGAGTGCAGTCCCTACAATACTGAAAGTTGCCATCGAAATTAAATAATGTGCTTTCCACGCATCTCCGTTTTGTGGTACTTGAACAACATTTGTAAAAATGTAGTAAAACATAACAGGCATTAATAATGAGAAAAAGATAAATAATTTATTGCGGAATGTACGTAAAATTTCTATTTTGCACTGCATCCATAACGCTCTCATGCGATTTCCTCCTTCTGATTTGCGACAAACTGTTCAAATGCCTCATCAAGGCTTCCACGTTCAACTGAAACATCTGTTACAGGTAAACTCCTTTGATAAATGGCTTTTAAAGTTGCATCCGTATCCTCCGTTGTTAAAATGAAGCGTCCTTCGTTTGACTTTACTTCTGTTACATTTGGTAATTCCTTTAGTAATTTTGTAGGAATGCTTTCCTTCGAATAAAATGTGATTGTTTTTCTCGAAATCGTTGCTTTCATTTCGTCTGGTGTACCATCTGCGATAATCTTTCCGTTCGCAAATAATAAGATACGATTTGCTAAAGCATCTGCTTCTTCTAAATAATGCGTCGTTAAAATAATCGTTTTCCCTTCACTTGCTAACTTTCGAATCGTTTCCCAAAACGTTCTTCGAGACGTAATATCCATTCCGACTGTCGGCTCATCTAAAAATAACAAATCCGGATTTCCCGCAAGTGCAAGCGCAAAGTTTAATCTTCTTTTTTGCCCACCTGATAATTTCTCACATCTTTGCTTTCGCTCTGATTCTAAATTTGATAACTGCAGTAACGTTTCTTTCGCTATAGGATTCGTATAATAACTACGGAATAACTCAATTGCCTCTTCCACCGTAATACTATCAATGACACTTACTTCTTGCAGCATCGCACCGAAGCTATTACGAACATCCCTATGCTTTGGACTCTTTCCAAATATAAAGACCTTACCTACTGTTGGATCCTTTAATCCAAGCATCATCGACATCGTCGTTGTTTTTCCCGCACCATTCGGACCAAGTAACGCTACTATTTCCCCTTTATTTACATGAAATGAAACATTATTTACTGCGCTTTTATGTTTAAATGTTTTAGAAACACCATTTACTTCAATAATCTTTTCCATCTCTCCACCCCCGCTGTTTCTTATATTTACATTGTATTACTTGGAACACTTAGGAAACAGTATGATGCGTCATGACATCGATATGACAATTGTCATGTATTCTTTATGAGAGGAATCAACCCGCATACCGCAAGCGAGTAGCAGGACGAAAATAAACATGATACAATCGGATAAGATATATATTCGAGGAAGGACAGTGGTTTTCATGATTATTCGTAATGAACAAGATTTAGAAGGCTTACGAAAAATCGGCCGCATCGTTGCGCTTGCACGTGAAGAAATGAAAAAACAAGCGAAGCCAGGTATGACAACGAAAGAGCTTGATTTGATCGGTAAAAAAGTATTAGATGAGCATGGTGCTATTTCTGCACCTGAAAAAGAATATGATTTTCCAGGTGTAACTTGCATTAGTGTAAATGAAGAAGTTGCTCATGGTATTCCAGGAGATCGTGTATTAAAAGAAGGCGACTTAGTAAACGTCGATGTATCTGCTGCACTTGATGGCTATTATGCAGATACAGGTATTTCATTTGTACTTGGAGAAGACGAGGAAAAAGAAAAACTTTGCCAAGCAGCGGTTGATGCATTTTGGACAGCAATGAAAAAGGTTAAAGCTGGCTCAAAACAAAATCAAATTGGTCGTGCTGTTTCAAACTTCGCACATAAAAGTGGGTACAATGTTATTCAAAACTTAACTGGTCACGGCATTGGTCTTAGCTTACATGAAGCACCAAATCACATTTTAAGCTACTATGATCCAATGGATAATGCGCTTCTAAAAGACGGTCTTGTTATCGCTGTAGAACCGTTCATCTCTATGAAAGCTGATCATATTATTGAGCGTGGTGACGACGGTTGGACATTCGTTACACCTGATAAAAGTCTTGTTGCACAATGTGAACATACCGTTGTCGTAACACGCGGTGAACCAATAATCTTAACAGAAATCTAATACCAAAAACGGCTGTTTTGTAGATTTATTCCACATAAAACAGCCGTTTTTTATTTTTGGGAAAATATGTGAACTATTGTTGAACTCTTTATCATTTAAGTATATAATCTTTAGCGGAGGTTACTTAAGCTTATCTTTACTAAAAAGATATTGTAACTAAGGAGTAAAACACCTTCTTTCTTATTGTTTAAACAGGCTCAAAAATGACCGTAGTAACGTGTTAGTCGAATATTCTATAATCCTTATATCTCTCTAACAATGTAAGAAACTATCATCTTTCAACTTCGGTCCACTAATCGCACAACTCTCTTTAGACAAAATAAATGACTATTTTCAAAGTACTTATTGTCTTCATTCTGACCAAAACCAACCCTATCTAGATTTTTATTTCCACATAACTTTAAGGCAAAAATAAGCCTTCACAAAGGGATACACTACCTTGGTTAGTATGTATCGTAAAACTTACCTTTATAACCATTCTTTTTTACTAGATATACATGAAAACTATCTCACATATGAAGGTCTGATATCATTCTTTATATCAGTATTTTTTTCGACATTTTTTGTCGAATTGTGTATATTTCCATAGAACTGTGTAAATATACATTTTGTTTTACGTTAAACAATTTTACTTTGAACATAATCCTGTTTGTCTGAGAACGCGTATAGAAACGGAGGGATAACAAAAATAAATAGCTTATAACAAATACTTTTAATATTCCATTTGTTCATGTGGAATAAGTCCCCAATGGACAAATGAATGTTCAGAGGAGGAAAAATGAAAAAACTTTTTAATGTATGTTTAATTGTATTCGTACTATTTTCGCAACTTGCTAGTTTTCCATACAATCAAGTAAGAGCGGAAACGTTAACAGGAGATTCCTTATTTGACACTGTTGAAATGAAAGATGCAACGAATCATATTATTGACGAAGCAAAAAATCCTAGCAACTTAGTAAAGATAGGATCAACCATTGAAGTAGAATACGCTTGGTCAATAAAGGATCAACAAGTTGCACACGCAAATGATACAGCAGTAGTTCAAATACCACTTGCATTAAAAGTATCTAAAGATTTGCAAGGGGATTTAGTAACAGATCAAAAAAATATTGGTCAATATTTTATAACAGCTAAAGATAATAAATTAAAATTAATATTTAATGATCAAGTAGAAAATTTGAAAGACGCTAAAGGAAAAATTAAAGTTAATACCGTGTTTAACTCAACTTTAAAAACTGGGGAAAAATCAGTTCAAATCGCTTTTCCTTTAGGAACAATGGTTCAGCCTATATCAGTTCCTGTTCAGGTAGAAGACTCTAAAGAAGATGGCACCAAACAGGATACTAATAAACCAGTGCAAGATCCAGTAGCTAAACCTGTTACTGACAATCCGGAGCAAGATCCAACAACTAAAACTGTTACTGATAATCCGGAACAAAACCCAGCAACTAAAACTGTTACCGATAATCCGGAACAAAACCCAGCAACTAAAACTGTTACCGATAATCCGGAACAAAACCCAGCAGCTAAAACTGCCACTGATAATCCGGAACAAAACCCAGCAGCTAAAACTGCCACTGATAATCCAGAACAAAACCTAGCAGCTAAAATTGCTACTGACAATCCAGAACAAAAGCTAGCAAGCGACCCTGCTGAGAATACAAATTCAGGTCCAAAGCAAATAACAACAAACATTTTAACCGGTGTAAAGTTGACGGATAAAGACGGAAAACCATTTACAGAGGATAACCGTCCAAGTACAGATTCCCCTGCCAATATTGAGTTTACATGGGAACTTTTAAAATCAATGAATGTGAAAAATGGAGATTACTATATTTTTGATCTTCCTAAACATTTTAAGATTTACAATACAATTAACAGTCCTTTATATGATAGTGAAAACCATCAAATTGGTAATTTTACTGTTACAAAAGATGGAAAAGTCACGATGACATTCAACGATTATGTTGAAGAGCATCCAGATGTTGCTGGTAACCTACAATTAAAGACAGAATTTAATAGAGCTGAAATTAAAGGTACAACAACACAAGAAATTCCTTTCCCGATTAAAGATAAGGATGTTTCTATTACAGTTGACTTTAAGCCTAATGTACAAACAGCTACGAATAAAAAAGGATTACCTGATAGACCAATTAATACAAATGAAATTAATTGGAAAGTAGAGATGAACAAAACGCAAGACACCCTTAAAAACGCTATTTTTAAAGATAGCATTCCACAAGGTACAAACTTAAATAAAGATTCTATTAAAGTTTATTATTTAGAAGTTGATGTTAATGGGAATGTAACGCGTGGTGCAGAAGCTGAGCCAACAGATTACAATATTATTTCATCAGATGGCTCAAAATTGGAGATTGCTTTTAAAGATTCTATCAATAAAGCATATCAAATCGAATATGCCACAAAAATTACTGATGAAAATATTAAAAGTTTCCGAAATAACGTTACGATAACGAGTGATAATCAAAAGCAACAAAACGCAAGCTCTACTGTAACGGTTTCTCGTGGTACACACTTAAATAAAACAAGTAAATATGATCCAAAGACGCAAACAATTGAGTGGACAATTACTTACAATGGTGATCAAAGAGAGATCAAAAAAGCAGATGCGATTTTAAAAGATATTTTTGACGATACACACGAACTAGATGCAAATTCTATTGTTGTAAAAAACGCTTCATATAATGAAAAAGGAACGCTTGTAACAGGTGACGCTGTTAATAATTACACTGTAAGTAACAAGAAGAATGGATTCGATTTACAGTTTAACAATGATATTAATAGTGCTTATGTGATTACCTATAAAACCAAGCCAACTAATAAAGTTATAGAAGATGGAAAAGTAAAAAATAAAGTTACAGCTGATAATGATTCAAGTAAAGAAAATGAAGCTAGCTTCAAGCAGCAAAATATTATTAAATCTAATAATAAAGCTGAAACAAATTATAAAGACAAAACAACAACTTGGACAATTATGGTAAATAATAACAACTATCCATTAAACAAAGCGATCATTACGGACACCTTTGATCACGGTGGATTACAATTAAAAGATAAAAAACTAGAAATTAAAGACGGAAATTATATCCTTCAAGCTGGGACTGACTATGTTTTAGATGCAACAGATAAAGGCTTTACAATTACTCTTATAGGTACATATCAGTCTAATATGACAAAGACATTAGTCGTAAAATATACGACAGACTTTGATTATACAAAGCTAGAAAGTGGTAAAACTTCATTTAAAAATACAGGTAACCTATCTTGGATAGATACGGATTCTAATCCACAATCAAATAAAGTTGAAGCTAATTTCGATCCTGATACTTTCACAAAGGCAAATGGTTATAAATACGGTTCTTATAACGCCCAAACGAAGGAAATTACTTGGATAGTAGGCTTTAACTATAATAACGTTGAGATTAAAGATCCTTACGTTATAGACGTAATACAAGATAAACAAAAGTTAGTTCCTGGATCCATTGAAGTGCGCGACATGATTTTAAATGGAAATCCTGATAATGCACAACCTGGTAATGCTGTACCAACTGAGAAATATGAACTTGAAGAACCTACAGAGAAAAATAAAAACACCCTAAAGGTTCATTTCAAACAATCAATTAATTCACCCTACTATATTATCTTTAAAACAAGCCTTGATGGTGAACTTATCCAAGGTACCTACAAAAATGAGGCAGATTTAAAAGATGGCTCTAAAATTGTAAACACCCTTACAGGTGACACTCAAGTAAATAAAGGTGGCAGCTTTGTTACTAAAAAAGCTGTGCAAGACGACAACTATATTAATTGGAGTATCGCAATTAACGAAAGCCAATCAACCATTGCGGATGCGGTTGTAACAGATGACCCAACCGAAAATCAGGTAATTGTGGAAGATTCATTCCACTTATATCCTACAACTGTTGATCCATATGGAAATTTAACAAAAGATAAAGTAAACGAATTAAAAGAAGGAACAGACTATAAACTCAAAATAACAACAGACAATAATACCGGAAAGCAACATTTCGAAATTGCCTTCTTGAAAAAAATTGATCGAGCTTATATTTTAGAATATCGCTCACTTATTAATGCAGACGATAAAGAAAAAGTAAGTAATAAAGCGAAAATCACAGGCAATAAGTTGACAGTTAAAAACACAGAAACTACTGAAACAATTGAAGTGAGAATGTCTTCTGGTTCAGGTGGAGGATCTGCTACCAAAGGTCGTGGAAACCTTGAAATTATAAAGGTAGATAACGACAATAAGAACGTACTATTAGCTGGGGCAGAATTTACTTTATACGATCGTACAGGTAAAACTGTTATCCGTAAAATTACAACAGACAAAGACGGTATCGCTAAATTTAATAATTTAAAACGTGATAAATATTTATTAAAAGAAACAAAGGCTCCTGAAGGCTATGTAATTAGCTGGGATTTAAAACAAGGGAAAATTGTTGAACTTGGTACACAAGAGACTACAACATATAAACTTGCAAATAAGAAATTTGTCGGGAAAGTAGTTTTAACAAAATCTGATGACCTGAACAAAAACGCAACACTACAAGGCGCTATTTTCACACTACTGGATAAAGATAAAAAAGTAATTCCAGAACACAAAGAATTAACAACAAATAATAACGGACAAATTATTATAGATAAACTAAAACCAGGAACTTACTACTTACAAGAAACGAAGGCTCCTGAGCATTATCAATTAGATAGCAAACTTATTCCGTTTACTATCTCTATAGATCAAACAACAGTAGTAAATCTAACTGCGACAAATAGTTTAACTAAAGGATCTGCTCTTTTAACAAAAGTGGATAATTATAATAAAACTTTAGCAGGGGCAGAGTTTACTGTTCAAGATCGCAACGGAAAAAATATTCCTGGATATGAGAAATTAACAACAAATGAACATGGACAAATCGAAGCAAAAGATTTACGTCCTGGTAAATATCAATTTGTCGAAACAAAAGCTCCTGAGCACTATGAATTAGACAAAACACCTATCCTATTCGAAATAGAAAAAAGCCAAACTACAGCTGCTTCTATTAAAGCAAAAAACACTTTAATTAAAGGTGGTGTTACTTTAACAAAAGTTGATGATGTAGATGGCAATACTCTTGAAGGTGCGGTATTCAAAATTGTTAACAACAAGAACGAAGACGTGCGTACAAACTTAAAAACAGAAAAAGATGGAACTTTAACCGTTGAAGATTTAGAGCCTGGTGAGTATCAATTTATTGAAACAACACCACCTAAATACTATGAGTTAAATAAAGAACCAGTTCCATTTACAATTGAAAAAAGTCAAACAAGTATCATTCCAATTACTGCAAAAAACAGTTTAACAACAGGTGCCGTTGAGTTATTAAAAATCGACGAATTTGATAAAAAGACTCCTCTTGCTGGAGCTATATTCAAAATCGTTAATGAAAAAAACGAAGACGTGCGTACGGACTTAACTACCGATAAAAACGGAACTATTAAAGCTTCTGACTTACGTCCAGGCAAATATAAATTTATTGAAACGAAAGCTCCTGAACATTATGAACTGCGATCAACACCAATTGAATTTACAATTGAAAAAGGTCAAAAAACACCAATTGTTATTACAGCTGAAAATAGTCTACTACCAGGCGATGTTGAGCTAATAAAAATCGATGATGTTGATGGCACTCCACTTACAGGTGCCGTATTCAAAATTGTTAATAACAAAAATGAGGATGTCCGTACAGAATTAGTTACGAATCAGGAAGGTAAAATTATTGCTACTGGTTTACGTCCAGGTAACTATAAATTTATCGAAGTAAAAGCTCCGGAGCATTATGCCTTAAATAAAACACCGATTGAATTTACAATTAAGGTAAGTCAAGCAACTGCTATTAACGTTACTGCTACTAACAGCTTAATAAAAGGCGGTATTGAATTAACAAAAGTTGATGATGTAAATGCTAAGGAAACCCTTGAAGGTGCGGTATTTAAAATAATTAATGACAAAGGCGAGGATGTTCGTACGGAACTTACTACCAATAAAGACGGTAAATTAGTAGTACAAGACTTACGTCCAGGTAATTATAAACTAATCGAAACAAAGGCTCCTACTTATTACGATGTAAATGAAGAACCTATTGAATTTACAATTGAAAAGAGCCAACAAAAACTCATCCCTATTACTTTCAAAAATAGTTTAACGAAAGGAAAAGTTAAACTTATTAAAGAAGATGATGTGGAAAGTAGTAAAGCTCTTGCCGGCGCTGTATTCACATTGCAAGACACAACTGGCAAAGAAATTATGAAAGATTTAACAACAGATGGTCACGGAGTATTAGTTATTCCTGATTTAGCACCAGGGGATTATCAATTTATCGAAACAAAAGCCCCTGAACATTATAAATTAGACAAAACACCTATTAAGTTCACAATTAAAAAAGGTAGTAAGGAAGATCTTCCTATCCCTGTTACTATAAAAAACAGTTTACTTACAGGTGGCGTCACTTTAACAAAAGTTGATGATGTTGATGGCACTACTCTTGAAGGTGCAGAATTTATAATCGTTGACGCTCATGATACTAAAAAGGTAATTCGCAAAGGTTTAACGACTGATACAAACGGTAAAATTACTGCTTCTGATTTACGTCCTGGAGACTATCAATTTGTTGAAGTGAAAGCTCCAAAAGACTATACCTTAAGCAAAGACCCTATTCCGTTCACTATCGAAAAAAGTCAAAAAGAGAATATTACTGTTACTGCTACTAACAGTTTAAAGAAAGGTGCAGTAACATTAACAAAAATCGATGACATCGATCGTACGATGCTCGAAGGTGCAATCTTTAAGATTGTGGATATGAATGGTAAGGAAGTTCATACGAATCTTGTTACAGATAAAAACGGTAAAATTTCTGTTTCTCATTTACGCCCTGGAGACTATCAGTTCATTGAAACAAAAGCTCCTGAGCACTATGTATTAGATGAAACAACGATTCCATTTACAATTGAAAGAAGTCAAACGAAAGAGATCAATGTTACAAGCAAAAATGCTTTAAAAAACGGTAGCGTTGAACTAACAAAGATTGACGATATTGATATAAATACAAAACTTGCTAATGCCGTATTTAATTTATTAGATGCAGACGGAGAGTTGGTTGAAGAAGGCTTAAAAACAAATGATGAAGGTAAAATTGTTGTTGAAAATCTACGTCCTGGTACGTATCAATTCGTTGAAACAATTGCTCCTGAACATTACGATTTAGATAAAAAACCTATCGTATTTACAATTAAAAAGAGCCAAACTGAAACTCTTCATGTCACTGCTACAAATGCTTTAACAAAGGGTGCAGTTAAACTTTCTAAAACAGATGATGTTGATGGCACTGTTCTTAAAGATGCAGTATTTAAAATTGTTAATATGAATGGTGATGTAGTTCATAAAGACCTTGTTACAAATGAACAAGGAATAATCGAAATTAACGACCTACGTCCTGGTGATTATCAATTCATCGAAACGAAAGCTCCGAAGCATTACGTTTTAGATGAAACACCAATCAAATTCACTATTGAAAAAGGACAGAAGAAAGCTATTTCTTTAACTGCTACAAATAGCTTAAAACAAGGTAGTATCGAATTACTTAAAGTTGATGATTTAAACAATCAAACAAAACTTGCCGATGCGGTATTTAATTTACTAGATCAAGATGGCAAAGTACTTAAAACAGATTTAAAAACAAACAGTGAAGGTAAAATCGTTATCGAAAACTTACGTCCTGGTACGTATCAATTCGTTGAAATAACGGCTCCTGAACACTATGATTTAGACAAAAAACCAATTATATTTACAATTGAAAAAAGCCAAAAAGATATTGCTACCGTTACTATGAAAAATAGTTTAACAAAAGGCGGCGTGGAACTTTCTAAAATGGATGACGTCGATGGCACTACTCTTGAAGGCGCAGTATTTAAAATTGTGGATATGAATGGCACCGTAATTCACAAAGAGCTTGTTACGAATCAACAAGGTAAAATTAGCGTTTCTGACCTACGTCCTGGTGATTATCAATTCATCGAGACAACGGCTCCGAAACACTATGATTTAAACAAAGAGCCAATTCCATTCACAATCACAAAGAGCCAAGCTGATCCTATCTCCGTTACAGCTACAAATAGCTTAACGAAAGGCGCTGTGGAACTTTCTAAAGTGGATGATGTAGATGGTACCGCTCTTAAAGATGCGATATTTAAAATTACTGATATGAATGGTAACGACATTCGCACTGAGCTTACAACAGATGTAGATGGAAAAATTTCTGTTTCTGATTTACGCCCTGGGGACTATCAGTTTATTGAAACGAAAGCTCCTGAACACTATAAATTAGATAGTAAACCTATTAAGTTTACAATTAAGAAAAGCCAAAAAGAAAAGCTCCAAGTTACTGCTACAAATAGCTTAACTGAGGGTTCTGTAGAATTAATAAAAGTGGATGATATAAATCCAGATACAAAACTTTCTGATGCAGTGTTTAACATCATTGATGCGAATGGTAAAATTGTTCGCACGGATTTAACTACTGATAAAGATGGTAAGATTACTGCTACAAACTTACGCCCTGGAGACTATCAATTCATTGAAACGAAAGCTCCGAAAGATTACGATTTAAATAAAACACCTATCAGCTTCACTATCGAGAGAAGTCAACTATCTCCCGTTTCTGTTACTGCTAAGAATGGCCTAACAAAAGGTGGCGTGGAATTAACTAAAGTTGACTCTATAGATAAGAAAGAAATGCTAGAAGGTGCGGTATTTAAAATTACTGATATGAATGGTAACGACATTCGTACGAATTTAGTTACCAATAAAGACGGAAAAATCATCGCGAAAGACTTACAGCCAGGAGACTATCAATTTATTGAAACGAAAGCTCCTAAACATTACGACTTAAATGAAGAACCAATTAAATTCACAATCGAAAGAAGTCAAACAAAGCATGTCTTCGTTACAGCTATTAATAGCTTAACGAAAGGTAGTGTGGAGTTAATTAAAGTTGATGATGTTGAAGAAAACACAACACTTGAAGGTGCAGTATTTAAAATTGTTAACAAGGATGGGCATGACGTCCGTACCGATTTAACTACTGATAAAAACGGCCGTTTAGTCATTGATGAATTACCACCAGGACACTATGAGTTTATCGAAACAAAAGCTCCTGAACACTATGACTTAAACGAAACACCTATTAAGTTCACAGTTAAAAAAGGCCAAGAAAAAATCGCCTCTGTTACTGCTACGAATAGCTTAACTAAGGGCACAGTTGAATTAACTAAAGTTGATGACATCGACGGTACTACTCTTGAAGGGGCTATCTTTAAAATTGTAGATATGGACGGCAAGGATGCTCGTTCAGATTTAACTACTGATAAAGATGGGAAGATTTCTGTTTCTGATTTACGTCCGGGAGATTATCAGTTCATTGAAACGAAAGCTCCGACTGGCTATGATTTAAACGTTAAACCAATTCCTTTCACAATTACGAAAGGACAATCTCAGATTACCTCTGTTACAGCTTTAAATAGTTTAACAACAGGTTCAATTGAGTTAACTAAAGTTGATATTGATCACCACGGAACACTTGAAGGTGCCATTTTCAATATTTTAGACCAAGATGGAAAAGTAGTACGAGAAGGTTTAAAAACAGATGGGCATGGTAAATTAATCGTAAATGATTTGAAACCTGGTAATTATCAACTAGTGGAAACAAAAGCTCCTGAAGGCTATCAATTAGATGCATCACCAATAAGCTTTACTATTGAAAAAGCCCAAGCTTCACCACTACAAATTACAGTTTCAAATAAAAAAATTGAATCTTCTTCAGGTGGAGATGACAAGCCAGTTACTCCTCCAAATAAAGAAGAAAACAAAGGCAATGAAACATCTGAGAAACACGAAAACGGAACTCCTGAAGAAACATCGAATAAAACAGATAACAAACAGCAAGATGATCAAAATACGGATAAACACCTTCCAAATACAGGTCATAAAGAAGACCCTACACAAACAGTAGGTATCGTTCTTCTACTAGCTGGATTATTAAGTATTTTAGCTACAAAACGCAAAAAAAATTATTAATAATTTTTTCACATCCAATCAATCTCTCAATTGATTGGATGTTTTTTTATACAAAAAGGACGATACATAAAGTATCGTCCTTTTAACGGGGTGAGGCTGCCCAAAAGTACGGAAAACCTTTGAACAGCCTCTTATTTTCATATGGATGCCTTACATATATCACTGATAATAATTATGAAATGCGGAAACATAATTACCATCAACTGATTCAAACATGAGAAATGAAACCCTACAGTGATTCCATTCCTCTACATAATCTAAAGTTTGGGTACACTAGATTCATGCAATGTAGGAGCTTTCAGAGTAGAAAGCGAACCTTCGTTTAAAATGATAGCATACATATCTCCCTCAAAAATATGCAAATATGCATATATCGTTTTTATTTCTCAATGTCAGAATATTGAAAAACAAAAGGCGCGAAGGTAAAATAAAGTCATTATCCGTCTTCTTTTGTCAGTCAGAGAGAATAGAAGAATAGGAGAGGAAAAAATGAGAAAATCATTGAAACAAAAAATAGTAAGCTCTTTGCTTGCTGTATCACTCGCTGTTAGCTTAGCTCCAATCGGGCAAGCGAAAGCGGATTCCACGTCAGAAGTTACACAAACTCCATCTATTACAAAACAGATTGATCCAAACCGCGCGATTGAACATGTTCGTTTCTTGTCTGAAACAATTGGTCCTCGCCCCGGTGGGACAAAATCCGAAGAATGGGCTTCTCGTTACATTGGTATGCAGCTTAAATCAATGGGCTATGACGTAGAATATCAACCATTTCAGGTGCCCGATCAATACGTTGGATTCATTGAATCACCACTATCAACAAAACGTACTTGGCAAGCTGGTGCTGCTCCTAATGCACTAATTTCTACAGAAGCTGTTACAGCTCCCCTTATCTTTGTTCAAGGTGGGACAAAATTAGAAGATATTCCAAATGAAGTAAACGGTAAAATTGTTTTATTTGAAAGAGGAACGACAGTTACAGACTATAATAAACAAGTTGAAAATGCTATTAGCAAAGGTGCAAAAGGTGTTCTTTTATACAGTTTAATTGGCGGACGCGGAAATTATGGACAAACCTTCAATCCCCGCCTAACGAAAAAGCAATCTATCCCTGTCTTTGGTCTTGCTTATGCACAAGGAAATGCATTTAAAGAAGAAATCGCTAAAAAAGGGACAACAATTCTTTCCCTAAAAGCGAGACATGAATCTAAATTAACATCTCTAAATGTTATCGCCAAAAAGAAACCAAAAAAGAGTACAGGTAATGAAAAAGCAGTCATTGTAAGCTCGCACTATGATAGTGTTGTCGGAGCACCTGGCGCAAATGATAATGCTTCTGGAACTGGATTAGTATTAGAACTAGCTCGTGCTTTTCAAAATGTAGAAACTGATAAAGAAATTCGCTTTATTACCTTTGGTTCTGAAGAAACTGGATTACTTGGTTCGGATTATTACGTGAATAGTCTATCCCCAAAAGAACGCGACCGTATTTTAGGTGTCTTTAACGCCGACATGGTTGCAACAAATTATGATAAAGCAAAGAATTTATACGCTATGACACCTGATGGCTCTACAAACTTTGTAACAGACGCTGCCTTGCAAGCAGGTAAACAACTAAATAATGAACTCTTCCTACAAGGTAAATTCGGTTCTAGTGATCATGTTCCATTTGCTGAAGCTGGTATTCCTGCTGCTCTATTCATTTGGATGGGTGTCGATAGTTGGAATCCATTAATCTATCATATTGAGAAGGTATACCATACACCTCAAGATAACGTATTAGAAAACATTTCGCCTGAACGAATGAGAATGGCATTAGACGTTATCGGAACAGGAGTTTATAACTCGCTTCAAAAACCTGTTCCTCAAACTGAACAGAAAGCTGCTTAATCATTTAAAAGACCACTGATTTTATCAGTGGTCTTTTATTGAGAAAAAATATATATGCATAAAAGCATATTTTATCCTACCCATTATCGTATACAATATTAATTGTAACAAAAACGATTACAACCAATAAGGAGGCTTTTTCTATTATGAAAAAAATGATTTTAGCAGGTGCATTAACTTTAGCAGGAATTACTGGAGCTACTGCGTTTATCCCTGAAACAAAAGTCGCTGCTGCCGCTCAAGAACAAAGCTTTACAAAATTTTATTCTTTGCAAACTGGAGGTAGTTCTGAACAAGAACCTATTTTCCTTCAAAAAGGACAAGAACTAACAATTCATCCTAACAGCAAAACTCCTAGTTACAGTGTTTATGACTCAAATCATAACCTTATTGGACGTTATTCTGATGGTTACGGCCGAATTTTCACTGCAAAAACAGATGGAAATATGTATGTTCAATTTCATGCACCTTACGTTTACTATAGTCCTGTTAGTTTTTCTGTTACTTATACTATTCAATAGAAAAGAGGTCCTTTATAGGACCCCTTTTATTTCTCTTCCCAATTCACTTTTACAAATCCATCTTTTACTTTTAATCCGCTTATATTCAATACATATTCTTCATTTGCTTTTAAAGTAACTGTAAAAGTACCTTTTTTCGATTCACAAATTTCCTTTAACTCTTTTATACCTTCTCCTTGTCTTTCATACACACTAAAGCATAAGTTTCCTCGTTTTGCATCTGTCTCATAAGAAAATGTCACTTCTATATCCTTTTCATATTGAAATTTAATATCCTTACCGGCAATATCCCATGATGAGAATTTTGCCTCGTAACTTGTTTTTCCTTGCTTCTCATTTTCTAAATATATATCTCCCGCTCTCCACGCATCATCTAACGTTTGTGCAAAAGTAAAACCACTAAGTAATACAAACATTGTACTTGCCAATACCGCAACTAATGTTACTTTCTGTTTTTTAACAAAATTCATCTTACATCCTCCTTCAACCTTCTTTTTACTTCTTCTTACCATATATAATAAAAACCCAATAAAGAATGGCAATATAACTGCTAAGATACTCCATCCTTTGCTCATTTGATGTGCTTTAGCATCTGTATATACCCATGATGTAACACATATTAAAAGTGCTATAAAAGCCAAAAACATTGTAATTCCAGCTATCTCAAATACTACAAATGGATTAGCGAACTCTATCATGTAATTTATACTCCTTCTTTAAAAATGACTGTATTACAACATATATCGGAATGTATACGTGCATCATAATCAAACTTGCTATCAGCATAGGAGTTTTATGATCCAAATGAGTGATAAATTGTTCTATAACAATTGTTAACAAAACAATCCAAATGGCATGAATACTAATTAGCCACCTCTTCTCTAACTTCTGAGCCTTTCGCACACCCTGCTTCGTGTTATTGATTAGCTCTTCGCTTGGAATTATCTCTCCTGCTAAACTGCTCTTTATTTTCTGTTCAAGTTTATCTTCCCTCATGAACGAACCCCTCCAAATGTTCTCGCATTTTCTTTTTCCCATAATTAAGCCGATACTTTACCGTACCAATTGGTATATTTAATATTTCACTCATCTCCTTGTAAGAATATTGTTCATAGTAATAGAGTACGAGTACCGTTTTATATTTTTCATTTAATAACTGTATAACTTCCCGTATCATTTCGGCTTCTACCTTTTGAATGATTTCCTCTGATATATTCACATCATCTACAAACTCTACTTCTCCACCATCTTCTTTATGAAATAAATCTAATACGCGATCCTTCCATCTTTTCTTCTTGCGGTAAAAGTCATAAAATGTACGAACGCAAATTGTAGTAATCCACTTTTTATAATTATCCACATAAGAAAGTTGGTGCCTTGATGAAAAAACCTTTATCCACGTCTCTTGAAAAATATCTTCCGCATCTTCTTTCGTTTTCGCTAATTTATAGCATAAGGAATATATTTGCTTCTTATATATATCAATTAATTCTTCTATCTTTTCTTCCATCATAAGCCTCCTAACATTTACATAAGACGACGCAAATTCCCCTTTTGTTTGATAAAATTTTATTTTTTTTATTATCTCCACATAAAAAGGCAATCACAACATCGTGTGATTGCCTTTTATTTAAAAACGAAAGCCCGCTTCCGCTTTTCTTCATTACATTTTTTCTGGTGCAGATACTCCTACGATTGCTAATGCATTTTGAAGTGTAGTGCGTACTGCTTTCATTAACTCGTAACGAGCTTTACTTAATTCTAAGTTATCTTGGTTTAATACTTTTTCCGCATTGTAGAAGCTGTGTAATGTTGCTGCTAATTCAAATGCATAGTTTGTAATACGGTGTGGCAGACGTTTTTGTGCTGCATCCGCAACTACAGCTGGGAATTCACCAAGTTTTTTCAGTAACTCTACTTCTTTCTCAGAAGTAACAAGTTTATAGTTCACATCTCCATCTGCAGCTAATCCTAATTCTTCGCCTTGACGAAGGATACTGCATACGCGAGCATGAGCATATTGTGCATAGTATACTGGGTTTTCATTAGATTTTGATACCGCTAAGTCCATATCAAAGTCTAAATGAGAGTCACCGCTACGCATTGCGAAGAAGTAACGCATTGCGTCCACGCCTACTTCTTCCATAAGCTCACGAAGTGTAACTGCTTTACCCGTACGCTTACTCATCTTCATTTTTTCACCGTTTTGATACAGTTGTACCATTTGGATGATTTCTACTTCAAGCGTGTCTTTATCGTAACCAAGTGCTTGAATAGCAGCCTTCATACGAGGAATGTAACCGTGGTGGTCAGCACCCCAAATGTTGATTAACTTATCAAAACCACGCTCTAATTTATCACGGTGATAAGCGATATCTGGTGTTAAGTATGTGTAAGAACCGTCGTTTTTAATTAATACACGGTTTTTGTCATCGCCGTAAGTCATTGAACGGAACCAAGTTGCTCCATCTTCTTCAAAGATCTCTTCACGCTCTTTTAATACAGCAAGAGCTTGATCAATTTTTCCGTTTTTGTATAGTGATGTTTCTGAGAACCATACATCAAATTTAACACGGAAGCTTTCTAAGTCTTTTTGAAGTTTTGCTAATTCATATTTTAAACCGTACTCACGGTAGAATTCATAGCTTTCTTTTTCATCAACTTTCGCATAACGATCGCCGAATTCTTCAGCTAAACGTTTACCGATTCCAATGATATCCGCACCATGGTAACCGTCTTCTGGCATTTCTTTATCTAAGCCTAAAGCTTGCATGTAACGAGCTTCAACAGAAAGAGCTAAGTTATGAATTTGGTTACCAGCATCATTAATGTAGTACTCACGAGATACATCATAGCCTGCTTTTGCTAATAGGTTACATAAAGTGTCACCTACTGCCGCACCACGTGCATGTCCTAAGTGAAGGTCACCTGTTGGATTCGCAGATACGAACTCAACTTGTACTTTTTCACCTTTACCAGTATTCGTTTCACCGTAAGCTTCACCAGCGTTTACGATTGTTGGAATTAAATCTGTTAAGTAGCTATTATCCATATAGAAGTTAATAAAACCAGGACCAGCGATTTCGATTTTTTCAATAGAAGCTTTTGCTTTATCAAAGTTTGCAACTAGTTCTTCTGCAATCATTCGAGGTGCTTTTTTTGCAACGCGTGCAAGTTGCATTGCCATATTTGTAGAGAAGTCACCATTTGTTTTATCTTTTGGAGATTCTAATACAACGTTTGGAATCTGTTCTTCTGTCGCTAATTCTGCCTTTAATACAGCAGCCTGAATTTCTTCTTTAATCAATCCTTTTACCTGTTCTAAGGAATTCATTATTTTGCCTCCTTCAAATTAATTGTAATAGTATATCTGCCAGCTTCTTGTTCACTTAGAAGCAATGCGTAAGTTAAGAAGAGTTGTCCTTTTTTCTTTTCATCCGACCATTTAAAAAGAACGTTATCAGTCTTTGTTTGCAATGCAAACGTACCAAGTTCACTTGTATACGTACCAGTTGTCCATTCACCTTTCACATGCGTCTGACGCATAGAAACAGCACCTGAACGCATAATGAGAACTTGTTCATCTTGAATTTTAATAATTGTTTTCACTTCGCCTTGTTCGTTCGGCTCCTGGAATGTTACATATGTACCTTGACCTTTTACATAGTATTGACCATTTGCTTCAAAAGCAACGGTTTCCTTCCTCGCCCCTTCACGGATTTCTGTTACGAAATGAACGTGTACCGGCAAGCCTGCAAGTTGTTTCTCCACGTCTTGCACACCTTTCAAATGTTATAGATATTAAATACTACTTATAATAAATCACTTTTCCTATCATATCAAAAAAAGACTCTGTCTGTCTGCTGAAAAATCAGGAAAACTCCATTTCAAAAAATAATTCACTTATACTTTATTTCATATGATAAAATGTTTTTTAAATCTAAATATTCTTTTAATTATAGAGGTGAATTCAGTGATACCAACAAAATTAATAAAAGGCGATGAAATACGAGTGATTTCCCCATCGTGTAGTTTAAGTATTGTTTCAAATGAAAATAGAAAACTTGCTATAAAAAGATTAACTGACATGGGCTTTCAAGTTACATTCTCAAAATATGCCGATGAGATAGATCGATTTGCTTCCTCTTCTATTTCTTCCCGCATTCAAGACCTCCATGAAGCATTTGGAGATCCTAATGTAAAAGCTATTTTGACTACACTTGGCGGATACAACTCAAATGGTTTATTAAAACATCTCGATTACGATTTAATTCGTGAAAACCCGAAATTTTTCTGTGGTTATTCTGATATTACTGCCTTAAATAATGTAATTTACGCAAAAACAGGACTTGTTACATATTCAGGACCCCATTTCTCTTCATTTGGAATGGAGAAAGGACTCGAGTATACAGCCGATTACTTTTTACAATGCTTAACCGCTAATGAGCCTATTGAAATCGTTCCGGCTGAAACGTGGAGCGATGATTCTTGGTATATAGATCAGGAAAATCGAGAATTTATTAAAAATGAAGGATATGTTTCAATTCATGAAGGAGAAGCTACGGGAGATATTATCGGTGGCAATATGAGCACATTTAACTTACTGCAAGGTACACCATATATACCAAATTTAAAGGACAAAATTTTATTTATTGAAGAAGATAGTTTAACTGGAACATCTACTCTTAAAACTTTTGATCGTTATTTACATTCCCTTATGCAGCAGCAAGATTTTGAATACATAAAGGGAATCGTTATAGGAAAGATGCAAAAAGGTGCAGAATGTACGATAGAAGACATTCAAGAAATGATTGCTTCAAAACCTGAACTTGCACATATTCCTATCATTGCAAACGCAAGTTTCGGGCATACAACTCCGATTTTCACTTTCCCAATTGGTGGAAGTGCAAAAATTATTTCTAACAAAGAAAAGACATCTATCACTATTTTAACGCACTAAAGAAGGAGCGAATGAGTCGCTCCTTTTATGGTTTTTCTATTTTTTCCAACGCTTTTTGCGGTATTGACTCTTTCGTTATTTCAGCCCATCCTTTTCCTTGCATACCTTTTGCATAAATTTTTATAAAAGCACCTGCATGCAATTCACGATTTACCATTCTTTTAATAATTTGTTGCTTTCCGTCCTCTGTATACCCTTTAAATGTATACAAATATTCACCGTCTTTTTTCTCACCTTTATCTACAACCGCATAATAATCTTGTATTTCTTTATTTGAAAAGAAGTTGTCTACAAAAGCATGTACACCTTCTGTTTTTGTGTTTAAATAATACGCTGTTCCACCTAGAATAATGGCGAATACAGCTAAAACTTTAATTACCAATTTCATACATGAACCTCCTGTTTGCACTTCTTTCTCGCTAGTATTATATCTATACTTGTATTATACGGAAAAGGGCATACTATACTCTATCTAAAAGTCTTACACTTTCCTTACATTATTGTAAGGGATTTTTTCTTACAGCAAGTTCTCAAGAAAAAATTTTTCCGTTTCATACACTTTTATATTATTATTGAATGATACGAATTTTTATTACAAAAATCAAAGGAGACAGTTTTCAAATGGCTATCTTGCAAGGTTTAGCACTATTACTCGTTGTACTTTGTCTATTTACACTTTTCAGTTACCGCGCGCCTTACGGAATGAAGGCGATGGGCGCTTTAGCTAATGCAGCAATTGCAAGTTTTCTTATTGAAGCATTTCACCGTTATATAGGTGGAGAAATGTTTCATAAGGACTTTTTACAATCAGTAGGAGAAGCTTCCGGTAGTATGAGCGGTGTCGCAGCAGCGATTTTAGTCGCATTAGCAATCGGTGTTTCCCCCGTATACGCTGTTTTAATTGGTATCGCTACTAGTGGATTCGGTATTTTACCAGGATTTTTCGCTGGATACGTTTGTGCCTTCGTCGTGAAATTTCTCGAAAAGAAATTACCAGCTGGTGTGGAATTTTTAGCAATCCTATTTATCGCTGCACCAATCTCACGCGGAATGGCAATGCTTATGGATCCGCTCGTTAACGCAACACTCGGTAAAATCGGTTCTATGATTTCAGTTGCAACTACAGAAAGTCCTATCATTATGGGTATTATGCTTGGTGGATTAATAACAGTTATTTCTACCTCTCCACTGAGTTCTATGGCACTAACTGCAATGCTTGGATTAACAGGTTTACCAATGGCAATTGCTAGTCTGGCCGTTGCAGCCTCAGCCCCGATGAACTTTATTTTCTTTAAACGATTAAAAATTTGTTCAAAGAAAGATACAATTGCTGTAGCAATCGAGCCTTTAACACAAGCCGATGTTGTCTCAGCAAATCCAATTCCAATCTATATGACAAATTTCGTTGGCGGTGCACTTGCTGGTATTATTACATCGCTATTCCAGCTTGTTAATAATGCACCTGGAACAGCATCACCAATTCCAGGTCTTCTTGTCCTATTCGGATTTAATGACGTTATAAAAGTAACGATTGCTGCCGTACTATGCGGAATCGTTACCACTATTGTCGGATACATCGGATCTATTGTTTTCCGTAAATATCCGATCCGCTCTGCTGATGAAATTCGCGGCATTGCTTCAGAAGAGAAAGTTGCATAAGAAAAAGAGCTATTCCCATCATTTGAGAATAGCTCTTTTTTATGTTGCATAACGGTAAATGAAATTATATAGGCGATTTTTTAAATATATCGGCGCAACTCGAATTATATCAGCGATTTTTTAAATATATCGACTTACCGACACATAACGACAAAATAAAAGCCCTCTAATCTGAAGTGACCCCCGAAAGTTAGACAGGTCGTTTCATTAGGCAGCCTCTAGGGTATGAGCCCGGTATTGTACTGGGCTCATACCCTTTAATTTTGCCTTAATTCTTTTATGATTATAGTATTCTATATACTTTGCTAACTCTTGTTTGAAATGTGTTATACTTTCAAATTCTTTTCGATACAGAAATTCCGATTTCATGATACCGAAGAAATTTTCAATAACGGCATTGTCATAACAGTTTCCTTTGCGAGACATACTTTGAGTTATGCCACAATTCTTAAGAGAATGACGGTATTGTTTCATTT
>NZ_CP016285.1:4979421-5109970 GCF_001679765.1 Bacillus sp. B25(2016b)
CCGCTGTTTCTCTGATAGATGTCCCGTGTTCATTCATATAATAAAGTACATCTAGTTTATACTGGGCTGGGTAGAATGTATAGCACTTTTCAAAGGCCTTTTCACCTGAAGACTCATATCGTCTAATCCACTCACGAAGTACGCTAGGGTTAACTCCTATAGATTTAGCAATTGTTTTTCCACTTTCTGTACCATCTAAATATCGTTTCACCGCTTGGATTTTTTCTTTTGAAGAAAATTTAGCCATAAAAAATGCACCTCCAATCATATAGAGGGCTTTTACTTTATCTAGCTGCAGCGGCTAGAATCTCTGGCCATTTCACACTCTCGGCCTGCGCCAAAAGTGCTTCTCGATCGAGCGTTCCAATGACCTGCGATTCTGAGCGAGCTGCCTCCGCTTTTATTACTATCCAGTTACGCCTCCTAGACCATTGCGTCTAAGAACCTTCCCTGCCAAAAGGTAAAAAGCACCTTTTGCAGGAAAGAACCTTAGCCACCGGGTCTAAACAGTCGGCTTCACTTTTATTTCACCCAACCGAGCAGCATTTCCCGCACGAATTTGCTTGCTGCGACTGGTGTTTGATCACTATGGTCGTAGACTGGAGCTACTTCTACTAAGTCTGCTCCAACTACATTTATATTTGAATTTGCAATTGCTACGATGGAATCTAATAATTCTTTAGATGTGATACCGCCAGCTTCTAACGTTCCTGTTCCTGGAGCGTGAGCTGGGTCTAATACATCAATGTCGATTGTGACATAGACTGGGCGTCCTGCAAGTTCCGGTAATACTTCTTTTAACGGTTCTAATACGTCAAACTTGTATAAGTTCATACCTACTTCTTTCGCCCATTCAAATTCTTCCTTCATTCCAGAACGAATTCCGAAAGAATATACGTTTTCCGGACCAATTAAATCACACACTTTACGAATAGGTGTAGAGTGGGATAAAGGCTCCCCTTCATACGATTCACGTAAATCAGTATGAGCATCCATATGGATGATTACTAAATCCGGATATTTTTTTGCCATTGCCTTAAAAATTGGCCAAGACACTAGGTGCTCACCGCCGAGACCTAGTGGAAACTTACCGGCATCTAAAAGTTTTGATACATATTCTTCAATCATGTCTAAGCTGCGTTGTGCATTTCCGAATGGTAATGGGATATCACCCGCATCAAAATATTTTACCTCTTCTAGTTCACGATCTAAATACGGACTATATTCTTCAAGACCGATTGATACTTCACGAATACGTGCAGGGCCAAAGCGAGATCCTGGACGGTAACTTACTGTCCAATCCATAGGCATCCCGTAAATAACTACCTCTGACTCTTCAAAACTTGGATGACTTTTAATAAATACTTTACCTGAATAAGCTTCATCAAAACGCATATTCTTTTCCTCCTTATGTGGAACTTAAGGTATCCCAACCTTTCATTATTTCTCAAATTTGGAGCGAGTTGCTCCTCTTTCTCGATTTACCGGGTCTTCTGTTTCATACAAGAAGACAATTTTCTTTACAGAAGTGTAAATGGCTAGCATGTTCAAGTCTTCTGGACAAACACCTTAAATGAGCTACTTACACTTTATTTGTTCAATACGATTCTCTTACTTAATTAGATCGCCAACAAATTTCGGTAATGCGAATGCTGCATTGTGTAATTCTTTTGTGTAGTATTTCGTTTCGATTTCGTGGAAACGCTCTTCACTTACTTCTAATGGATCATGTTTTTTAGATCCGATTGTGAATGTCCAAAGACCACTTGGATAAGTTGGAATATTCGCTGTGTATAAACGAGTAATTGGGAAAATCTCTTTTACATCTTTAAACACAGTTGTAATTAATTCTGGTGTAAACCAAGGGTTGTCCGTTTGAGCAACGAAAATACCATCTTCTTTTAACGCTTTTGAAATTCCAGCATAGAAGCCTTTTGTAAATAGGTTTACTGCTGGTCCTACTGGCTCAGTAGAATCTACCATAATTACGTCATATTCATTTTCGCTTTCTGCGATATGTAGGAAACCGTCTCCTACTTTCACTTCTACACGCTCATTATCTAATGCGCCTGCAATTGATGGTAAGTATTGTTTAGAGTACTCAATTACTTTTCCATCGATTTCAACAAGAGTTGCTTTCTTTACGCTTGGGTGTTTTAACACTTCACGAATAACACCGCCATCACCGCCACCAACAACTAATACGTTTTCAGGGTTTGGATGTGTAAATAAAGGTACGTGCGCTACCATTTCATGGTAAACGAACTCATCTTTTTCTGTCGTCATAACCATGCCATCTAAAATAAGCATGTTTCCGAACTCTTCCGTTTCAACCATATCAAGTTTTTGGAATTCTGTTTGCTCCGTATGTAATGTGCGGTTAATACGCGCCGTAATCCCAAAATGTTTTGTTTGTTTTTCAGTGAACCATAGTTCCATCGTACAATCACGCCTTTCAATGCAAATTTATAATAGGGACATCATTAATGTCCCCTAACAAAAATAAAACAAAACATCCAAAATGTATAGTTAAAAGTACAAAAATACCGAAAATATATTTTAGTCAGAGGGTTCTAACATATGTGCAGAAAGGGTTTGCACCGTAAAAGGAAAGAAAACCCTTTCTTAAGAAAGGGCTTTTGTCTCTATTTCTACTGGTTTACGAATTGGAATTAGGATCATAATACAACCAACTAATACCACAATTCCACCTACTAAAAACGGACTTTGTGGTGAAACAGTATGACCGATAACTCCTGATAAAATCGGAGCAATTGCGCCCCCTAGCCAACGAACGAAGTTATAAACACCTGACGTAACAGATCTTTCATAAGGTGAAATATCCATTACATAACTTGTATATAATGCATTGTTTAAACCAGATGCCAATCCTGATAAAACGATAAGAGTAATTTGTAACCACATAATTTTCACAAAGAATAGTGCAATTAAGAAAATCGCAAATACGAGTAAACTACCCTTCAATAATGTTTTTGGTTCATATTTCCCTTCTAGCTTATGTGCTAAAATTGCAGAACCGTAAGCTAACGCGAGTCCCCATCCGCAAAATACAAAACCTAATTGAATAGCTGATAAATGCATAATAAGTGGTGAATATGCTAACACGACAAAAAATCCGTAGTAGTATAGCATCCCTGAAATGGCACCTTGCATAAATGGTTTATACTTCACCAGGTTAAGTAATTCCCCTACGCCAGCAGCCTTACGCTTCACTTTTCGCTCTGGTTCTTTTACAAAAAAGAATACTAAAATAAATGCTAAGAAAATTAAAATACTCGTCGCGAAAAACGGATAACGCCAAGAATGACCACCTAATATCCCGCCTAATAATGGTCCGCCAGCCATGCCTAAACCGATAGCTGCTTCGTATAATCCTACTGCTTCATGAACTTCTTTACTTAATGCTATTAACAGCGTCATTGCTGTAGCAAAAAACATCGCATTTCCTAATCCCCATCCAGCGCGGAAAAGAGATAATTGAGCAATCGTTTGCGATATACCACATATAAACGCAAATACAGTCACAATCGCAAGGCCGATTGTCATCATCCGTTTATCACCAAATCTCGATGCAAATATACCAGCTGGTAACATCATGATTGCCATCGTTAAAATATAAGCGGTAAATAACATTTCAACTTGCCAATGTGTTGCACCAATTTTCTCTGCAATAATTGGCAAAATTGGGTCGACTACTCCTATACCCGAAAAGGCAAGGAAGGTAGCCACCACTGTAATCAATCTCCCTAGTTTTTGTTTGCTCTCCATTTTGATTACTCTCCTTTTGTGCTCTCTAAAAATGTTACTGCACGATGTAAACTATCTTCGAGTTCTGCCTTTACACGTTGCATTTGCTCCATTTTTTCGTCTAACGTTTGCACTTGTTTTTCAAGCATATCTTTAATTTCTTGAATCACTTCACGATCACGAGGGTTCTCGCTATTTCTCCTTTGCTCCATTCTTTCTTTTAGTGATAAGAAATGCTGCATTTCTTGAAGTGTGATTCCTAGCACTTCTTTCGCTTCTACAATTCTTTTAATTCTGGCAATATCCTCATCAGTATACAGACGAATATTTCCCTCACTACGTTCTGGGGGATGAATTAAACCAATTTCCTCATAATAACGAAGTGTACGTTTTGTTAAACCGACTTGCTTTGTTACTTCATCAATTTTATACATGTTTATTCCTCCCTTCACTTGATTATTACATTTTACGTTAACGTTAACTTTTCTGCAACTGTTAGACTTTTGTAAATGTTTGTCATATTCAATTGTATTTTCCCTAAAGCAGTTTCATAATAAAAGAAATGAGATAATAAGGAGAATTTCACATGATTAAACCACTTATTTTCGCTCATCGCGGAGTAAAAGGAACACATCCCGAAAATACGATGATTGCCTTCCAAGAAGCAGAACGCATTGGCGCTCACGGAATTGAACTCGATGTCCACTTATCAAAAGATGGTGAACTTGTCGTAATTCACGATGAAACCGTCGATCGCACAACAAATGGCGTTGGACTTGTTTCGGAAAAAACGGTGGAGGAACTACAATCATTGGACGCTGGTAGCTATAAAGACCCTTCTTTCCATGAAGCAAAAATCCCAACATTGCGCGAGGTTTTCATTTGGCTTTCCACAACGAACTTACAACTAAATATTGAATTAAAGACAGATGTTATTCATTACCCAAATATTGAGGAAAAAGCTGTCGCACTTGTGCGTGAATATCATCTTTCTAATCAAATTGTATTTTCATCATTTAACCATGACTCTGTTTCATTATTAGCAGAAATTGCTCCTGAAATCCCAAGAGCAATTTTATATGATACACCACTTGCTGATCCAATTGCCGAAGCAAAACATAGAGAAGCAAATGGATTACATCCAAACTTCCAGTTATTAACGAAAGAATTTGTGCAGTTAGCACAAGAGCAAGGGTATGTTTTCCGTCCATATACAATTAATGAATACAAAGATTTACAAACTATGATTGATTATGGTGTAGATGTCATCATTACCGATTGGCCAGCACGTGCCTTTGAGCTCCTTTCTTAATGGAAGGGGCTTTTTTATTTTCGAAATTTCATTGTTTAAAATAAACGAAAACCCTCAATACTAATACAATAACGCTTGTATTAATGAGGGGCTGAAAAAAGATGGATCAAACTATGAATCCAAAACTTAAAAAATATAAACGTCTTTTCTTCACCGCAATGTTTTCTTGCGTCCTTTTCTTCGTTTTTTCTTTTTTTGTTATTATTATAGTTGCAAAAATTATGGGACCTCCTCCTGTTGCGGTCCCGCAAACAAGCGTCTTTTACGGAAATGATGACACTGTTATAGGACAAAGTAATGAAATGCAAAAACGTTACAATGTATCTCTTAATGAAATTTCACCTTATGTAAAAGAGGCGACACTATCTATTGAAGATCAACGATTCTACAAACATCATGGCTTTGATATGAAACGTATTGCTGGTGCCATTGTTGCCGATTTAAAAGCGATGGCAAAAGTCCAAGGTGCTAGTACGATTACACAACAGTATGCTCGTAACCTTTACTTAGATCATGATAAAACGTGGAAACGTAAACTATTAGAAGCAATGTACACAATTCGCCTTGAGGTGAATTATAATAAAAATCATATTTTAGAAGGATATTTAAATACAATTTATTACGGACATGGCGCTTATGGCATCGAAGCTGCGTCCCGTCTATATTTCGATAAAACGGCAAAAGAGTTAACATTAGCAGAAGCTAGTATGCTCGCAGGTATCCCGAAAGGGCCAAGTGTCTATTCTCCCTTTTTGAAAGAGGATCGTGCGAAAGGACGACAAGCTCTCATATTAGATGAAATGGTAAAGCAAGGATATATTACGAAGCAACAAGCAGCCTTAGCGAAGAAAGAGCCACTAACTTTTGCCTCATTAGATACGAAAAAAGTAGCAGAGGTCGCACCATATTTCCAAGATGCTGTACAAGCTTCGCTCCTTCGTGATGTTGGATTAGACGAACAAGCTTTACAACGGGGTGGCTTGCGAATTTATACAACGCTAGACCCTAAACTACAAGCTGTAGCAGAACAAGCTGTAAAAGATCACATACCTGACACAACAAACATACAAACTGCTCTCGTCTCTATGAATCCAAAGACAGGTGAAGTGGCTGCTCTTGTTGGTGGAACTGATTATACTACGAGTCAATTTAACAGGGCTACACAAGCCATTCGTCAGCCTGGTTCTACATTTAAGCCATTTCTATATTATGCAGCATTAGAACGAGGATTCACGCCTGCTACACGCTTAAAAAGCGAATATACTGTATTCACCTTAGGTGACGGCGTTTCAAAGTATAAACCGAAGAACTATAAAGATTATTATGCAGATGATTTCGTAACGATGGCACAAGCTCTCGCAGTCTCTGATAACATTTATGCTGTGAAAACAAATTTGTTTTTAGGCGATGACGCGCTTGCAAAAACAGCGAAACAGTTTGGAATTACAAGTGCATTAAAAGATGTGCCTTCTCTAGCTCTCGGTACATCACCAGTAAAACCAATTGAAATGGTTAACGCTTATAGCATGTTCGCAAACGGTGGAAAAGAAGTAAAACCTACTTTCATTCGCCGCATTATGGATCATGAAGGAAATATATTATACGATGCTCATTTAGAGAGTAAACAAGTTCTCGACAAGAGCAAAGCGTTTGTAATGGAAGAAATGATGACTGGTATGTTTAATAAGAAACTAAGCAGCTATGCTGCTGTAACTGGTCAATCGATGTTATCCAAACTATCAAGAACATATGCCGGCAAATCTGGTTCTACTGAAACGGATAGTTGGATGATCGGATTTACTCCGCAAATCGTAACAGGTGTATGGGTCGGATACGATCAACCTAAATCTATTTCAAACGTAGCAGAACAAGGGTATGCGAAGAAAATATGGACTGATACGATGGAGAAGGGCTTAGATGGACAGCCTAAAAAAGAATTTAAACAACCAAGTGACGTCGTAGCGGTTAATATCAATCCAGAGAACGGTAAAATTGCTACAAAAAATTGTCCTATTTCTGTGAAAATGTATTTCGCTAAAGGTACCGAACCGACTGAATATTGTATGGATCACGTCGATGATAAAGAAGAATTTGAAAAAACGACTGAAGAAAAGAAAAAAACAAGTTGGTGGAAAAAATATCTTCCTTGGTAAAAAAAATAGCTGACGGGCACCCGTCAGCTATTTTTTATTCACTTAATAATGCACGGCGCAATTCTTCACTAGATTCGTTCCAAATCGCTTCATTATGTTCTTTTAAGAACGTACCAAGTACCTTTTTAGATGACTCGTCCATATGGTCAACCATAATGTGACGCTTCAATGATTTATCCATTTTATTTACGTGCTCTGGAAGTGATTTATATCCGCGGCGAATCTCACGGTCAACTGTCATTTCACAAGCTGTTACACCTGCGTAATACGCACCCGTTGCAGTTCTTTCAATCGTTACCCAAACAAGCCAAAACGGTTTTCCGTTTGGAACCTCATCTTTATTTGTTAAAAACTTAATACCTTTTTCTACTGTACTACGCGCATGCATCGCACCGATATCAACAAATGCAGTCTTCTCTAGTACATCAACAAATACAGGTGAAATGTTTTCTAAGCTTAATGCTCCAACACCAAATCCACCATGTCCATCTGTTGAATCATTTTTCACGATATTAAAACCGATTTTTTTCTTTTTCTCTGTCATATGTAAAATCCTCCTCACTTAAAAATTATAAAAGGCCAAAAATAGGCGCAATGATGCTATCTAAAAATACAAATACATGCGGAATAACTACTTGAAAAATAGGTTGAATTGTGTAATTACTAAGCGGTGTAATAACGAGAATTAATAACGCAATTGCCCCGTATTTTTCATACTGTGTCATTTTCGCGCGAATATTTGCTGGTGCTAAATCTTCCACTACGCGATACCCATCAAGTGGTGGGATCGGTAATAAGTTAAATACAAGTAAAACGATATTCAGCATAATAAAAATCTGGAAAAATTGAGCTAACGTATCTGCCACTGCAGATGGAATTGAGTATAATACACCAAATTTTAATAAGCTATACCAAATAATTAAACCAATTGCGCTTAAAATTAAGTTACTAATCGGCCCTGCAATTGAAACTAATATACCTGCAAGACGCGGTCTTTTAAAGTTATATGGGTTAACAGGAACCGGTCTTGCCCAACCGAATCCAAGAATTAATACTGCAATCAAACCTATAGGATCTAAGTGTGCCATCGGTGATAAAGTCAAACGGCCTTGTCTCTTTGCTGTATCGTCTCCAAATTTATATGCTACATATGCATGTGCAAATTCATGAACTGATAATGCGATAATAATGGCCATTGCTACCAAAGGAATTTGGTGCAACGGGTATCTAAATAACTGATCCATGCTTCATCTCCTCTTCCATATGTCAAAAAAAGAAATTATTTGTTTTTTCGATTGTTCTTCCCCATAATCCGCTATAATAAGAGTGTAACTTACATAAAAGGAGCGATTGTACATGCCATACGTAACAGTGAAAATGCTAGAAGGACGCACAGAAGAACAAAAGAAAGCTCTTGCTGAGAAAGTAACAGCAGCAGTAAGCGAAACAACTGGTGCTCCTGAAGAAAACATCGTTGTTTTCATCGAAGAAATGTCTAAAAACCATTATGCAGTTGGCGGAAAACGCTTAAGCGACAAATAATTTCAAGTTTTTTCATAAGAAGCAGCCATTAGCTGCTTCTTATTTCTTTCCTTCTAACAACTCAATAATTCTCTCTTTATATTTTCCTTTTCTTCCATCTTCATAGATTAAATCATGTGGATAGAATAGCTTTTGATCCGTTCTTTTCTTACCTGTAATCGCCTCAACAATATCCGACTCACGTGAAAGCTCTCTAAGCTCTCCGTTTGGCATAAGAAGTAGGATTGGTAGACGCTCTTCTTCTTCTCCTGCACGATAAAAGTCATACGGTAAGTCTGATGTTGAATCAACTACTAAATAATACTCCGGATCAAGTCCAATCTTTTTAAATAAACTACTTAATTCCATCCAATTATCTAAACCGTGTTTATCTGTAAACTCTACATATTTAAATAGATTTCGATTCATAAAACGGCGGCATAAATCGCTTAAAATTGGATCTTCTTCTTCCTGCCATACTTGGAAGTAGTAATACATAACGTTCTCGTCTAACTTTAAATAATCCTCTACTGTTACTTCTTCTTCAAATAAAGAATAGAAATGAACAGGATGATTTTTAAATGTATAATACTTCTCGTGCAGTGATTTCGCACGGTGTAAAATCTTCGTTAAAATAACTTCTGCACTTCGCGTTACCGGGTGGAAATATACTTGCCAATACATTTGATAACGACTCATAATGTAATGCTCAACAGCATGCATACCACTATTTTTAATGACTACTTGATTCCCATACGGACGCATTACACGCAGTATACGTTCCATATCGAAGTTTCCGTACTTTACGCCTGTAAAATAAGCATCTCTTAATAAATAATCCATACGATCCGCATCAATTTGGCTCGAAATCATACTAATCGCTAATTTATTAGTAGACGTTTTTGCAATTACATCTGCTACCTTTTGTGGAAACTCCTTATCAACACGACTTAATACATCATTAATCTCCGTATTGCCAACGATAATCTTTTGCGTAAATTTCTCATGATCTAATGAAAATACTTTTTCAAACGAGTGAGAAAATGGGCCGTGGCCGACATCATGAAGTAATGCCGCACATAAACATAACAATCTATCTTCAGCATTCCAATTTGGTCTGCCATCAAACACATCATCAATCATACGACGAATAATTTCGTATACACCTAACGAATGAGTAAAGCGACTATGCTCTGCACCGTGAAATGTAAAAAATGTCGTTCCAAGCTGCTTAATACGGCGCAAGCGTTGAAATTCTTTCGTTCCGATTAAATCCCAAATAACACGATCACGCACGTGCACATATTTATGTACTGGGTCTTTAAACACTTTTGTTTCGCTGAGTTTGTCGTTTAAATATACCACTTTCCGACATCCCCCTTTCTTTACTACATTCTTACTTTATATTATAAACGAAATGAGAAACAGAAAGAAATGAAAGACTATATTAATTCCCTTTATAAAAAGAAAAAATCACCTTTACCGAAGTAAAAGTGATTTCCTTTATACATTATTTACCTAAAACGAATTCAGCAACTTCGTCTAAGATCATATCTTTCCCTAGTGGGAAGTAACCTTTGTTTAAGTCTTCATTTTTAATTGTAAATACGTGGTTATTTTTAACAGCGTTCATGTTTTTCCAAATTGATTCTTCTTGGAATTCTTTTAAGCGCTGAGAACCGTCACCAGTTGTAAATACGAATAAGTAATCTGGGTTGTAATCGATTAAAGCTTCTTTTTGTACTTGTACTAACGGTTTATCAGTTGGTGTACCTTTAACTGCTGGTAGTTTTAAATCATTAAAGATTACGCTACCGTAACCGTAATCACCATATACGCGGAAAGCATTTGGATATGCAGCCATTTTCATAAATGTTGCTTCACCAGTTTTAGCGACGATTTTGTCATGTAATTTGCTTGCTTTTTCATCATACTTTTTGAACCATTCTTTTGTTTCTTTTTCTTTACCGAAGATTTGACCTACTTCTTCGAATTTTGGACGCCATTGATCTAATGGAGTGTTTAACATAACTGTTGGTGCAATTTTAGATAATTGGTCATAAATCTTTTCTTGACGATTATTTACAAGAATTAAATCTGGTTTTGCAGCAGCTACTGCTTCGATGTTAATTTTATCGCCCCAAGCAGAACCAACTGGTTTAACATCTTTTAGTTTCTTTTCAATATGTGCATCAATTTTTTCTTGAGATGTATTAGCAGTAATAACCGGTTTCATACCGAAAATTAATAATTCTTCTGTTGAACCACTAAGGTCAGCAATTTTCTTTGGGTTTGCAGGAATTTTAATTTCCCCTTTTGCATGTTTTACAGTGCGCTCTTCAGTCTTTGCATCTGCTTTCTTTTCTTCTTCTTTGTTAGAACAAGCTGCAAATAGTACAGAAGTCACAGCTAGTACCATTGCTAATAGTGCCATTTTAAAATTCTTCATGTTCCCACTCCTTCTAGCTGTATTTATCTTATAAGTTACAATGAACTATAAGAAACAAAGATAACAATTAATCAATATATGTTTATTAATTGTTGTTAATAACCCATTCTAACGGGCGTTCAACTTCCCATTCTTATATAAGAAGCTCAACGTCCATTAGAAGTCCCCCTCTTCACGAGGGGGGTTCTACTTATGCTTTTTTACGCAATTGATTACTAATCATCGCTAAATCATATGTTAAACAAATTGGCTTACAGTTTACTGGGCATGGAACGATTTGAGCTTCAATCTCAAATACGTTACGAAGTGTTTCACTTGTCATAACTTCATCTGGCGTTCCTTGTTTCATTAACTTACCTGCTTTTAATGCAATCATATGATCTGAGAAACGAGAAGCGTGGTTTAAGTCATGGATAACCATAACAATCGTTCTACCTTCTTCTTCATTTAACTTTTTCAATAAGTTTAATACTTCTAATTGATGGGCCATATCTAAGTACGTTGTCGGTTCATCTAATACGAGTAATTCTGTCCCTTGTGCAAGAGCCATTGCGATCCACACACGTTGACGTTGACCACCTGATAGCGCTTCTGCTGGACGATTCGCAAATTCTTTCATTCCTGTCACTTCAAGTGCCCAGTTAATGTAGCGATAATCCTCTTCTTTCAGCGTGCCAAACCCTTTTTGATGAGGGAATCTTCCATATGACACAAGCTCAAATACAGTAAGACCCGTTGGCACTTCTGCAGTTTGTGGTAAAATCGCCATTTTCTTTGCAATTTCTTTCGTTGGCTGTTTCTCAATTGCTTTTCCGTCAAGATAAACAGTACCTTGCTTTGCCTTCAAAATACGAGACGCCGTTTTTAATAATGTGGACTTCCCACAACCATTTGGTCCAATAATTGTTGTAATTTTGCCTTCCGGAATTTCAACTGTTAATCCATCAATAATTAAACCTTCATTATAGCCAACAGATACCGCATCCACCGCTAAAGTTGCCATACGAAAAGCCTCCCTTTATTTTGTCCTCATAAGTAAATAAATGAAATACGGTGCACCAATTACAGAAATAACAAGACCGACTGGTATTTCTGAAGTTGTTAGTACACTTCTTGAAATTACGTCTGCGAATAAAAGTAAAAACGTTCCTATTAGGGCAGCTGTGGGCAACATAATTTGATGTTTACCACCAACAAGGCGCCTTGCTAAATGCGGGGCCATTAAACCGATAAAGCCAATTCCGCCGGCAACAGCAACAGATGCACCTGCTAAACAAACTGCAATAAATAATAATTTACGTCTTTCTTTTTCTACGTTTACACCAAGGCCAACTGCTGTAGAATCGCCTAGGTTCATTACATTTAATATGTGTGCTTTACTTATAGCAAGCGGTAAGAAAATAACCATCCATGGAAGTACACTTAATACAAATTTCCAATCTGTACCCCACAGACTTCCCGCTAGCCAAATCGTAGCAAAACGAAAATCGTTAGATGTCATCTTCATAGAGAAAATTAAACTAACAGCTCCAAATCCAGCTGCAACGGCAATACCGACAAGTATTAATCGAGTCGATGAAACGCCATCTTTCCATGCTAGTAAATAAATAATTACCGCTGCTAATATCGCTCCAACTAGTGCGAAGAATGGAAGAATGAATACAGATAAAAATGTACCAGTCCCTACTTTCCCGAAGAAGAAGTAGACGAATATAACAACTGTTAATCCCGCTCCAGCATTAATACCTATAATACCTGGATCAGCAAGCGGATTTCGCGATAAACCTTGCAAAATCGCACCTGACATAGCTAAGGCAGATCCGACTAGTATAGCAATTACCATACGCGGCATACGGAATTCAAATAAAATAACAGACTGATCTTCAGCCCCTAGTCCAACCAATGACTTTAATACGTCCATTGGCGGGATTTTAAAAGTTCCTGTATTTAAACTAATAAGAAATATAGAAATGATTAGTCCTACTAAAATCGTTAATATAGAAATGTTCTTTTTTGTTAAGACACTCATCCTCACATCTTTCCTCTCCCTTCATTACGTGCTAAGTAGAGGAAGAATGGAACCCCAATTAGCGCTGTAATTGCTCCAATTGGCGTTTCAAATGGTGGGTTAATAACGCGAGATAACATATCTGCACATTCAATTAACAGCCCGCCTAAGACCGCAGAACATGGAATAACCCATCTATAGTCCGAGCCTACGAGGAAACGAGTCATATGCGGGATTACAAGACCGACAAATCCAACTGATCCTGCCATGGAAACTGCAGAACCCGTTAAAACAAGAACAAGTACTGTTCCGATAAATTTAATCAATGTCGTATTTTGACCAAGTCCAATTGCAATTTCTTCACCGAAGCTCAAAATTGTAATATATCTCGACATCATAATTGCGATAAAAAGACAAACAAGGCCAATTGGTACTAACATATTAATACTTTGCCATTTCACTCCAGCAACTCCGCCTGCATTCCACATGCTCACCTCTTGGGCAAGATTGAAATACAATGCGATTCCAGATGAAATTGCCCCTAATAAAGCACTAATAGCTGCACCTGCTAAAGCTAATTTCACAGGTGTTAATCCACCTGGTGAAGAAGACCCAATTCCATATACAATGCTTGCACCAAACGCAGCTCCAATAAAAGATGCGATTACAAACATTAAATAAGGTGAATTAGGGAAAAATGCATACATAATTGCAATTCCAAATACAGCCCCATCTGTAATCCCCATTAATGATGGTGAAGCAAGTGGATTTCGCGTCATACCTTGCATAATTGCTCCTGATACCGCTAAAAAGGCACCTGCTACTACGCCCCCTATTGCTCTAGGCATGCGAAGCTCTTGAATTACGTTATGATGTGTAATAGATCCATCAAACTGAAATACAGCTTGCCATACAGTCTTTAAACTAATATCTGCAGCCCCAAAAGAAATAGAAACTGCCATGCTTAAAGCTAACAAAATTGTACCCGCTACTAAAATAATAGAAGCGATGAGCGGTCTGCTCTTAATCTCTTTAACATTCTCTTCTTGCTGTTCTATACTGCTTGCACTCGCTTCCATCCCTCAACCATCCTAACCAACAACATATATTTATTAAAATGAAATTTATTCTCAAATAGTAATAAAAAAATTAGGTGAATTGTTATTTTCCTGATAATGATTCTCAGAATCAGACACTTCTATTCTACCTATCGCTTTAAAAGACTGTCAACCATTATTTTGAAATATAAATTTATATAAATTGGAATTTTAATACAAAAATTATGTCCATCCTTTAGAAAACGTTCGTACACACAAGATTACTTTTGCAGAATAAACCATTCCTCTTATGGGCATAAAAAAAGAAGAGTAATCTTTTCACTCTTCTTTTTCTTACTTATTTAACTTTGCTTCAATTTTTACGATTAACTCATCTTCTGTTGGAGCCGCAACTGGACGGTTATTTACAAATGCGAATGATTTTTTACGACCAGGACCACAGTAAGACTGACATCCAACTTCAATCGTTGCACATGAATCTACTTTTTTTAACTTCGGAACTAACGTTTTAACGTTCGTTGCCTGACAGTCATCGCACACGCGAAACTCGTTTCCCATTACATAACACTTCCTCTATTTTAAACTTTTCTCAAGTACATTTAAAAATAAACACTAAATGGTATTTTACCGCTCTTTGAAGCTCGTTGCAAGTTTCCCTACAAAGCCTATTCTCTACATAATGCTACATATTTATATGCTCTCCTACAGAAGCGCTCACCATTCATGGGAAAATTTTTACCTTTCATCGAAATCTACCATATTTTTAAAAGCTTTGTATAAAAGTTTATTTTTTTGCCCATTATAAAAATAGGAAGTTCATAAAAAGAAAGGGAGTTGAATCTATGAAAGTAAGACAAGATGCTTGGACAGATGAGGATGATTTATTACTTGCTGAAACGGTACTTCGTCATGTTAGAGAAGGAAGTACACAATTAAATGCATTTGAGGAAGTAGGGGATCAGTTAAATCGTACATCTGCTGCTTGTGGTTTCCGCTGGAATGCTGTCGTTCGCTATAGCTATGAACAAGCTCTTCAACTAGCAAAAAAACATCGTAAAGATAAAATGCGTGCTGCAAGCGGTGAACAAGCGAAAAAACGTTTACTTTATACACCACCAGTTTCAGATTCGATAACTAATTATGAAGAGTTAGTACAAGAAGATTCAATCGTACAATATAAAGAAGCTATTCCATATCAAGAATCTACTGCTGCAAGAAGCTCTATGACAATGCAAGATGTTATTTATTTTTTACAAACAGTCGGATCTTCAAATATAAAAGTGACAGCTCTTGAAAACGAGAATACGAGATTGAAACAAGAAATTAAAGCACAAATTCTTAGGAATGAGGAACTAGAAAAGAAACTAGAAAAATTAGAAAAGCAATCTCATACTGTACAAGAAGATTACGAAACACTTATGAACATTATGAACCGAGCTCGTAAATTGGCAGTCATGGATGATGAAGAACGTTCTCAAACATCTTTCCGAATGGACCGAAACGGTAATTTAGAAAAAATTGCAGAATAAAAAGGATGCATGTAATGCATCCTTTTTATTATTTCACCTCTAAGCTCCCCTTTATATGTGAGAAAACTCCATTCTTCATTTTTTGCTATAATAGAGATTGTCATTTTAAAGATAAGGGGTTAGTTATATGAGCAATTCCCGTTCCATTTTATCTCAGCCAGAGTGGCGCATTGTAGATCAATCTAGTTTGGGACCAACATTCCATGCACTTCAGTCATTCGCAATGGATGACACATTATGCACAAGCATTGGAAATGGCAAGTCAGCCGCAACAATGCGTTCTTGGGTTCATCACAATACAATTGTCCTTGGTATTCAAGATTCACGCCTTCCGCATTTAGAAGAAGGTATTTCTTTTTTAAAACAAAACAACTTCAATGTTATTGTTCGTAATTCTGGCGGGCTTGCAGTCGTGCTTGATGAAGGTGTTTTAAACGTATCACTTTTATTCCAAGAAACAGAAAAAGGTATCGATATTGATCTTGGATACGATACGATGTGGCATTTGATTAAGGAGATGTTAAAGGATTACGACGTTACTATCGAAGCAAAAGAAATTGTCGGCTCTTACTGTCCTGGTAGTTATGATTTAAGTATTCGCGATCAAAAATTCGCTGGTATTTCACAACGTCGTATTCGCGGCGGTGTCGCTGTCCAAATTTATCTTTGTGCTACAGGAAGTGGCTCTGAGCGTGCCGCACTCGTTCGTGATTTCTACAACCTAGCAATTCAAGGGGAAGAAACACGCTTTACGTACCCTGAAATTGTACCAAGTACGATGGCCTCACTCTCAGAATTACTTGACGAAACCATTACAGTACAAGATTTAATGATGCGTCTTTTAAAAACATTGCAGCAATTCGCTCCAAAGTTAACTCCATCTCAATTAACAATAGATGAGATTCCTTTATATGAGACGAATTTACAACGTATTATTGATCGTAATAATAAAGCACTTGGCTTAGAAAAATAAAGACCGTCGCTATAATAGCGACGGTCTTTATTTCAATTCATTATAGAATTAAAGTGCTTGAGCTGCTGTAATTAAAGCTAACTTGTACACTTCTTCTTCGTTACATCCACGAGATAGGTCATTTACAGGCATGTTTAAGCCTTGTAAGATTGGTCCTACTGCTTCGAAGTTACCTAAACGTTGAGCGATTTTGTAGCCGATATTACCAGCTTCTAAGCTTGGGAATACGAATACGTTAGCATCACCTTTAATTGTAGAACCTGGAGCTTTTTTCTCAGCTACAGATGGTACGAATGCAGCATCGAATTGGAATTCTCCATCTAAAGTTAACTCAGGAGCCATTTCTTTTGCAATGCGAGTTGCTTCTACAACTTTTTCTGTTTCTGGAGATTTCGCAGAACCTTTTGTAGAGAAGCTTAACATAGCAACGCGTGGATCAATGCCGAATAACTCAGCAGTTTTCGCACTTTCGATACCGATTTCAGCTAAATCTTGGCTGTTTGGTGCAATGTTAATTGCGCAATCAGCGAATACATATTTCTCTTCTTCACGTACCATAATGAATACGCCAGAAGTTTTTGTAACGCCTGGTTTTGTTTTAATAATTTGAAGTGCTGGACGAACTGTATCAGCTGTAGAGTGAGCTGCACCACTTACTAAACCGTGTGCTTTTCCCATGTATACAAGCATTGTACCGAAGTAGTTTTCGTCTTTAAGGATTTTGCGAGCGTCTTCTTCAGTTGCTTTACCTTTACGGCGTTCAACGAAAGATGCTACCATTGCATCCATTTCTTCGTATGTAGCTGGGTCGTAAATATCAACGCCTGCTAATGTTAAATTCATGCTAGCAGCTTTTGCGCTAATTTCTTCCTTATTACCAACTAAGATTGGTTTTACTAACTCTTCTTTTGCTAAACGCTCTGCAGCGCCTAAAATTCTTTCATCAGTTCCTTCAGGAAGTACGATAGAAATGCCTTTTCCTTGAACTTTTTCTTTTACTGTTGTAAATAAGTTGCTCACGAATAAACCCTCCTACATATGTTAAAAATACTCTATCTTTAAGAATACTGCTTTTCTTCTATATTTTAAACTTATAGCTCCCAAAAAATAGATAAAATAAAAATGATTATATTTTCATAAAATTCAGCCGTTAAATTCAACTTGCTTAAACACTTAAATGTGACAATTTTATGCGCCAAGGTTTTATATAGATGATTTTAAAACTATATATGCTATAGTTAACGTGTAAAACTATCATTAACTGAGGTGAATAGAATGAGTGAAGCAACAACAACGTTAGATGGCTGGTATTGTTTACATGATTTACGTTCTATTGATTGGGCTGCATGGAAAACATTATCTAGCGACGAACGCGGACAAGCAGTGTCTGAATTTTTAAATGTCGTTGAAAAATGGAACGAAGTAGCTACTGCGAAAAAAGGTAGTCACGCAATGTATACAGTTGTTGGCCAAAAAGCTGATATTATGCTTATGATTTTACGTCCAACAATGGAAGAGTTAAATGAAATTGAGACAGAATTGAATAAAACAACTTTAGCTGAATATATGGTTCCTGCATATTCTTACGTATCTGTTGTTGAATTAAGCAACTATCTTCCAGCTGATGAGGATCCATACCAAAACCCACAAATTTTAGCTCGCTTATATCCTGAATTGCCGAAAGCAAATCATATTTGCTTCTATCCAATGGATAAGCGTCGCCAAGGTGATGACAACTGGTACATGCTTCCTATGGAAGAGCGTAAAAAAATGATGTACAGTCATAGTAAAATTGGTCGTCAATATGCAGGTAAAGTACGCCAAGTGATTTCAGGATCTGTTGGATTCGACGATTTCGAATGGGGCGTAACATTATTCGCTGACGATGTTCTTCAATTTAAAAAACTTATATATGAAATGCGCTTCGATGAAGTAAGTGCTCGTTATGGTGAATTTGGAACATTCTTCGTTGGAAACATTTTACCAGACGAAAAAGTAGAGAAATTTTTACACATATAAATGGTGAAAAGGAACGAATTTCGTTCCTTTTTTTATTCTTCTCTATATTTATCCTCAAAAATCTCCTTTTTTCTGCACTTTTGAAGAAAAACCGACATTTTTTCAAATTTATTGTAAAATTGTAACCTTTTTATATGTAAAGATATGCTAAAATGATACGAGCTATATGCTAAATAACGATGCGAAGGTGATAATCTATATGAAAAAAATCTTGTCTATTTTACTATTGCTTGTATTGTCAATTTCTTCCTTAAGAGTAACAACATCCCATGCGGAAGAAAAAATACATATTGAGGCGGCGGCTGCACTTTTATTTGATGCAGATACAGGAAAAATACTTCACGAGCAAAATCCAGATGAATTGCTAGCTATTGCTAGTATGTCAAAATTAATTGTTGTTTATGCTGTTTTAGAAGCAATTAAAGAAGGAAAAATCACATGGGATACGAAAGTAAATATTTCTGATTACGCTTATGAAGTCTCTCGTAATAATGAATTCTCTAATGTACCGTTCGAAAAAGGACGTCAATATACTGTAAAAGAATTATATCATTCTATTGTTATATTCTCTGCAAATGGATCTAGTATCGCTTTAGCAGAACTTCTTGCAGGAAGTGAGAAAAACTTCTTAAATCTTGCAAATGAACATGCTAAAAAGCTAGGATTAAAGAAATATAAATTTGTAAACGCTACTGGCTTAAATAACGCTGACTTAAAAGGAAAACATCCTGAGGGAACTGATCTAAATGCAGAAAACTCTATGTCAGCTCGTGATATGGGTATGCTTTCAAAAGCAATGATTACAAAGTATCCAGAAATGCTAGAGGATACAAAACAAAGATTTAGAAACTTCCCAGACAATCATCCAAAACCAATTCGTATGGAAAACTGGAATTGGATGTTACCAGGAGCTGCTTTCGCTTATGAAGGTACTGATGGTTTAAAAACCGGAAGTTCTGATACAGCTGGATACGGATTTACTATTACTGCTAAACGTGGTGATGTACGTCTTATCTCAGTTATTATTAAAACAAAATCAATGGATGAACGTTTCACAGAATCTCGTGAATTAATCGAATATGGATTTAATAACTTTGAAAAACAAAAACTAAAAGTTAATAAGAACAATACAATCTCTGTAGTAAAAGGGAAAGAAGACCAAGTAACTGTTGCACCCGAAAAAGAAATAACAGTAATTGCGAAAAAAGGTAGCAAAGAGCCTTATAAAATTGGGACTGAATTAGATAAATCTCTTGCTGAAGATGGACATTTAGTTGCTCCTACTAAGAAAGATGCCAAAGTAGGCTCAATTACTTTAGAATCAACTGATAAATATGGTTTCTTAGACGGTAGTAAAAGTATGAAAGTTACTGCAAAAACGACAGAGGAAGTTGAAAAAGCAAATTGGTTTGTGTTAACAATGCGCTCTATTGGTGATTTCTTCTCAAACTTATGGTCTAAAGTTTTTTAATAAAAAAGCTGGCTCACGCTAGCTTTTTTATTTTCCACTCTCAATGTAAAACTTCGTTTGGTTGTCATATCTGAGTCCTTTTCCTCATACGTATGAACTAGTAATTGTTACACACTTCATCTAGAGATAAACCTCTTTCCAAAAGGTATTACAAAAAGAGAGGTGACACATAATGGGCGTTATTGCTTATAACGAAGCAGATGTAAAGTTGTTAGCTAGACTGATGCGTGCTGAAGCCGAAGGAGAAGGGCAACAAGGAATGTTAATGGTCGGAAACGTTGGGGTAAATCGTGTCCGCGGAAATTGTTTAGACTTTAAAAGCATTCGTAATTTACGTCAAATGGTTTATCAAAACCCCGGCGGTTTTGAAGCAACGCAAAAAGGATATTTTTATCAACGGGCACGTGAACAAGATATTGCCCTGGCGAGACGGACCATTCAAGGGCAACGTTTTTGGCCTGCCAATTTTGCCTTATGGTTCTTTAGACCTGAGGGTGCATGTCCGCCAACTTGGTATAACCAACAAAACTCTGGTCGCTTCAAAAAACACTGCTTCTTCCAACCATCTGGCGAAGACTGTCCTAGCGTATATTAAGAGATGAAAATGAGGAGGGATTTTTGAATGGCACAGCAACAAAATCCGTACTATGGAACAGGTTTTTATCAACCATCTGGAACTTATGTACAACCGCAACAAATGACTCAACAACAACAGCAAGCAATGCAACAACAATCAGCTCAAGCTGCACAAGCTCAATATGCAATTTCTCAAGGCATGTTACCTCTAGAGCAATCCTATATTGAAAATATCCTTCGCTTAAACAAAGGTAAGCAAGCTACGGTTGTAATGACTTATGAACGTGGCAGTTCCCTTGGTACACAATCTTATACAGGTATTATTGAAGCGGCTGGCCGTGACCATATCGTTATTAGTGAACCACAATCAGGAAAACGCTATTTACTACTAATGATTTACTTAGATTACGTAGAATTTCCAGAGGAAATTACGTATTTACCTAGTCAACAAGCAACTTATGCTCCAAGACCATAAAAAAAGCTGGCATATGCCAGCTTTTGTTTTTTTATAATCCTTTTACAACTGCAGTTCCGACTAAAATCCATGCCACAATAAATGCTACACCACCAAGAGGTGTAATTGGACCAAAGAACTTAATGCCTGTCGTACTTAATGCATACAAACTACCTGAGAACATAATAATCCCAGCTACCATTAGCCAACCAGCAGTAGTTAAAAGTGATGATTGGACCTTATCCATTAATAAAGCAACTACGAATAGTCCACCTGCATGAAACATTTGATATGTAACGCCTGTTTTCCACACTTCTAACATTTTTGCAGAAATTTTATTTTCTAAACCGTGTGCTCCAAAGGCCCCTAACGCAACAGATAGCCCCGCTGCAATACAACCTAGTAAAAAGAAAATTTTCATCTTAATTCCCCTTTTTTACCTTTATCATAAGCAATTTTTGCATATAAGCCAAACGATTTATCTTCTAAAAATCAAATAAAGAATTACCGTTTGCATCACTTTCTTTTATATATACTGGCTCCCCAGAAACAGGTGCAATTGGTTGCATAGTTGTTACTGGTTGTGATCCAATTACTTTCGATGGAATTTGTGGTTCTCTATATGTAGATGTTTCAACTTGTTCATCTAATAATAAGTCACATAAAGCGCGCACAACTAATAAATGTTCTTTTGACTTTTGTCCTTCACTACTTTTTGCCTTCGCAATTTCATTCGCCATTTTATTTAAAATCTTGTCGCTAGATATTTGCATTCCTTATCACCTCGTACTTTGTAATTCTTTCTCGAATTGTCCCAGTTTCTCTACTGAACCAAATACTATTATCATATCACGTTCTTTCAATTTTTCCTGCCCCGCTGGATTATGTATAATATTACCATTTCTTAAAATCGCTAATATTGTTACATCAAACTGATTCCTTACATTACTCTCTAGTAACGATTTACCAACTAATATTGAATCTTTTCCAACTAGAATTTCTTCAATGACAAATGACTGTTCCACTCCATACAACACTGTATCAATATAATGAACGGTTAATGGATTGGCAATACCTTTTGCGATATGAATACCTGCCATACTAGATGGATTAATAACCTTATTTGCACCAGCACGCCTTAATTTCTCTTCAGTTTCTGGCTTTTCAGATCTCGCCACAATTTTAATCGTATCGTTTAATCCTCTGGCTGTTAATGTAATAAATACATTTTCGGCATCATTTGCAACAATAGCAACTAAACCAGCTGCTTCTAAAATTCCGGCATTATGTAATACTTGATCTTCCGTTGCATCTCCATGTACAAATAAAAGCTTTTCCTGCCCCGATATACTTTCATCTTTATCAACAACGACAAATGGAATATTCTTTTCTTGCAATTCATGTACAACTTGAAGCCCCACTCTACCGCAACCACATACTATAATATGATTTTTCAACTGCGCTATTTGTTTATCCATCTTCTTCCTCCGTACTGCATGAAATAAATTCCCTTCAATAATCATAGCTGCCACTACCCCAATTGCATACGTAACAATACCTACGCCAACAGGAATAATAAGGAGCGCAAATACTTTCCCCGCTTGCGTTACAGGAACGGCATCCCCGTATCCAACAGTCAATACAGTAATCATCGTCATCCAAAATGCTTGAAACAAACTAATCTCTTCGATCGTCATAAATCCTATCGTTCCTAGAATTACAACAAAAGTCATACATATAACTGCTATCCATAATTGCTTACGTGCATTCATACCTTGTTTCAACTCTTTTCTCTATCTACAATCTTTGCCAGTGGAAATAAAATACGTATATACTAGATACGGAATCTATGAAAGAGGTTGATATAATGAAGACATTTCTTTCCGCCTTACAATGGGCACTATTTATTTTAGCTGGAAGCCTTATTGTACCAATTAGTGTCGCAACTAGTTATGGTCTTGATGGCGCTGAAGCTATCGCATTCGTACAAAGAACGTTATTTGTTCTAGGCTTTGCTGGTCTCTTGCAAGCTATATTTGGGCATAAACTTCCTATTCAAGAAGGTCCTGCTGGCCTTTGGTGGGGAATTTTCTCCCTTTACGCAAGTTTAGGTGTCGTATTATTTGGATCCAGCAATGAGACACTTAAAGTTCTTCAATATGCTTTCTTATTAAGCGGTATTATTTGTATTATTCTTAGCGTTTTTGGACTTATTGATAAACTTGTTCGCTATTTTACACCGACAGTCATTGGAACGTATTTATTTCTTCTTGTCGCGCAGCTTAGTGGCTCCTTCTTAAAGGGAATGTTTGGCCTTGATGGAAAACATACAGAAGTACAACCTAACGTATTTATTCTTTCACTCATTGTTATTTTACTATCCTTTTTCATCATGAAGCTACCTATTATTGGACAATATTCCGTCCTTTTCAGTATCATATGCGGCTGGATATTATTCGCATGCTTCGGATTATCTAATCCAATAACACCAGTGACAGACATAATCCGTTTTCCGTCCTTATTTGTTTTCGGAATGCCTCGTGTTGAATGGAATATGGTAATTACAGTCATTTTCGTTACACTCTTACTTCTAACAAATATGTTAGCAAGTATTCGCGTTGTACAAAAGGTTGTCTCTAAATATGAAGAAAATGCTGCATCAGATCGTTTTAAACAAGCTGGCATTATAACAGGAATCAACCAATTGCTAGGCAGCCTGTTTTCAGCTATTGGGCCTGTCGCTATTTCTGGATCAGCAGGTTTTATTGCAACGACTAATATTTATAAACGTCTCCCGTTTATATTAGGGTCAAGCTTTATTATTGTCGTTAGTATATTTCCAAAGATTACTTCATTCTTTGCAGCAATCCCTGTTGCAGTTGGTTATGCCGCTATTTATCCTGTATTCGCAAGCATGATTGGCCTCGCCTTTCGAGAATACGAAACTGTCCAGGATAAAGAACGATTATTTAAAGTAGCCGGTCTTTCAATCTTTACAGGAGTCGGAGTTATGTTTGTTCCAGCAGGAGCATATTCCACACTTCCACCATTTCTAGCATCGTTTTTAAGTAATGGTCTCGTTCTTGGATCTGTAATGGCAATCTTGCTAGAAATACTATTTTCTCGTTCCACAGCAAAACAAATATCGTAAATTGGAAAACTTCCATTATTGCACTCTACCTTTAGAGTTGTTACGATAAAATCAAACTTTAATCATTGGGGTTTTATTCATCCCCAATGATTATTAACCAATATTATGAGCAACACACTCATAATAATTTATCTACTTCTTTTCAAAGAGGTTTGATGTCTTACTATTATTCCTCAACATCTTCATGAACATGTATTTTGATTTCAATTAAAGAAAGGAATTTTCTATATGACTTATAAAATGATTGTTTTAGATTTAGATGATACTTTATTACGTGATGACCATACTATTTCACCTCGTACGAAAGAAGCGTTAATGACTGCACAAGAGCAAGGGGTAAAGGTTGTACTTGCTTCTGGACGTCCAACGTTTGGTATGCGCAATGTAGCCAAAGAGCTTCGTTTAGAAGAATACGGCAGTTTCATTTTATCTTTTAATGGTGCAAAAATTATTAACTGTAAAACAAACGAAGAAATCTTTAGTAGTACGCTATCTCCTGAAATCGTTCACAACCTATTTGAAATTAGTAAAACTGAAGATGTATGGATTCATACTTATATGGGCGATGATATCGTAACGGAAGAAAATAATCCTTATACTGAAATTGAGGGCGATATTACTGGTATGCCAATTGTTGTAGTAGATGACTTTAAAGCCGCAGTTAAAGAGCCTGTAGTAAAAGTATTAATGAATAAAGAGGCTGAACGCCTTGTTGAAGTTGAAAAGAAACTACAAAAACAACTAGAAGGCCAATTAAGCGTGATGCGTTCGAAACCATTCTTCTTAGAATTTACAGAAGCCGGTGTTACAAAAGGAACGAGCTTAAACAAACTGATTCAAAAGCTTGGCATTAAGCGTGAAGAAGTTATCGCAATGGGCGATAGCTATAACGACCAAGCAATGATTGAATTTGCTGGTCTTGGTGTTGCAATGGGCAATGCACCTGATGATATTAAAGAAATTGCAAACTACGTAACAGATACAAATATGAACGATGGTGTTGCAAAAGTTGTAGAGAAATTCGTTTTAAAAACGGATGTACTTGTTTAATATTTTCATTCACAAAACCTATTTGAAGTCAAATACTTCAAATAGGTTTTTATTTAAATTCTCATGCTTTTGTGACTATATTTTGAACTTTGCACTATTCTCGTAGTGTAAACTTTCTTTTTGTATATAATGAAACAAAATAGACTATTTTATTTTGAAAAAGAATACAAATTTACTATATACAAGCATACGTTAAAGGAGGCTACTTTATGTTATCTACACCAATCGGACGATTAAGAGCAATTGGACTAGTTGAGGGTATTTCTTTCCTATTACTATTATTTGTAGCAATGCCATTAAAATATTTCGCAGGATTTGCAACAGCTGTTAAAATTACAGGCATGGCTCATGGTGTTCTATTTATTCTATTCATCTTTGCAGTAATTCAAGTAACAATCGTACACCGTAAATCAATTTTATGGGCACTTGGAGCATTCGTTTCATCAGTTATCCCATTTGGTACTTTTGTACTAGATGCAAAATTAAAGAACGAGCAACAATGATAATAAAAAGGTAGTTAACGACTGTTAACTACCTTTTCTATTTATAAATTTGGAATTTCCCAATCAATTTCTCTTTCGCCCATATTAGCTAAAATCGTATTTACTTTAGAATATGGCTTACTACCAAAGAAACCACGTCTTGCCGATAATGGGCTTGGATGTACAGATTCGATAATATGATGATTCGGATTCGTAATTAACTTCTTCTTCGCCTGCGCATGGCGCCCCCACAATATGAAAATAACTGGCTTTTCACGTTCGTTCAACAGTTCAATTACACGATCTGTGAAGTGCTCCCATCCTTTTCCCTTATGAGAATTTGCTTCGCCTTCACGAACTGTTAATACGGTATTTAGTAGTAATACTCCTTGTTCCGCCCATTTTACTAAATAACCGTTATTCGGGATTTCATAACCATATTCATCTCGAAGTTCTTTATACATATTTAACAATGATGGTGGTGTTTTAACACCAGGTTGTACAGAAAAGCTTAAACCATGCGCTTGATTCGGTCCATGATATGGATCTTGTCCTAAAATAACAACCTTTGTATTTTCATAACTTGTATACTGAAGAGCGTTAAAGATATCTTCTACCTTCGGATAAACAACATGCATGCTGTATTCTTCTGTCAAAAAACTGGATAGAGTAAGATAGTACTCTTTCTCGAATTCTGGTGCCAATAGTGGCTCCCAATCATTCTTTAAAACATTTTCCATACTGTCACTTCCTGTCTAATTAATTCACCATATCCTGTCTTGTAAATACTACGAACGAAATAACAAGAGAAACAACTGCCCAAACAGTTAAATTCATCAAAGAAAACCCCATCGATAAACCTTGTAATGCAGGTAATTTTCCTGATAAATAATCCGTTAATGATAAATTCACACTAAAAATATACTTGGCGCCTTCCCAAGATGTTGCGAACGAGCTTAAAATACCACCTGCAATTAATGCAGCTAGCATAACGCCCATACCAGCTGGTGTATTACGAATTAAAACAGAGACCATAAATGATATAGTTCCAACAACGATAGCAACAAACCAGGCTAGTCCATACGCCATTAAGATGTATTGCCACTGCGGAATAAGATGTACAAAGTTCGTATTTAACGTTTCCTTATCAATGACGAATCCTGTTAAAACAGGTAAATTCCATCCCGAGTACCCAAATACAAGCCCTGATAATATGTAGGCAAACAAACCTACAAGAAACAGTATGAGCGAAATGAAAAATAACATCGTCACGTATTTACTAAGGAGTATTTTCCAGCGCCGAATCGGCCGCGTAAGTAACATCTTCATCGTCCCATCACTTCGTTCTCCTGAAACGATATCAATGGCGACAATCATTACGAGAAGCGGAATAAATAACGTAATTCCTTGTTCAATAAATGCTCTGACAAAAGTCGGTGCACCCGGTGCCATCGGGTTAATATCATGATCTAAATAATATTGTTGTTGCTCAACTCTTACCTTTAACCAATCACGCCATTCTTCTGGCAACCTAGAATTGTTCAATCGATTTTGAGAATCAACAATTTGCTGTTGTAATGAAACCTTCCAATCAGTTGTACCGAGTCTTTTTTGTGTCGTTTCTATTTCACGATACTGTGCGTACACAAAAAGCGGGATCAAGATTGCTAAAATAAGCATGACAACAAAAATACGTTTCTTGCGGTAAATCTTTTCTGATTCATTTAAAACTAGATTCGCAAATTCACGCATGCTGCTCACCCCTTGTGAGTTCAATAAATAAATCTTCTAGCGTAAATATGAGCTCCTTAACGCTATGTACATCTATTTCATTTTCAACAAAGTGTTTATTCCAACTACTTATAGATGCAATATCCATGCGGCATAGTAATCGCTCGCCTTCTACACTCACTTCTCTTATTTCCTCGGCCGCTTCTAGCATATCTTTCGCCTTAGAAATCGGTGTAACAATCCATTCTACACGATCGCTTGCTGTTTTAATTAATTCTTCAACCTTGGCAACTGTTATCATCTTTCCTTTATGAATAATAGCAACGCGATCGCATATCATTTGCACTTCACTTAGCAAGTGACTTGAAATAAACACGCTCATATTTTCTTCTTTTACAAGCTTATGTATAAATTCCCTAAGTTCTCTAATCCCTGCTGGATCTAAACCATTCGTTGGCTCATCTAATATGAGCAATTTTGGATTCCCAAGGAGCGCCTGCGCAATTCCAAGGCGTTGTTTCATACCAAGTGAGTACGTTTTTACCTTGTCATGAATTCTTTCATCTAAATGAACCATTTCAGCAATTTCAATAATACGTTCATCTGATATATCACCTAACATACGAGCAAATTGCTTTAAATTTTCCCATCCTGTTAAATATGTGTACAGTTCTGGGTTTTCAACGATACTCCCAATTTGACGCATCGCTTCTCTGAAATTTTCCTTAATCGAATAACCACCGATAGAAATCGTACCTTCTGTCGCCTTAATCAATCCGACTAACATTCGAATGGTAGTCGTCTTTCCAGCACCATTTGGTCCTAAGAACCCGAACACTTCTCCTTGCTTTACATCAAAGGAAATATTCTCTACAAGAGTCTTCTTTCCAATTATCTTCTTCAAGTCTCGTACAGAAAGTATCGTCGTCATTTTACCCCTCCTTGTTCTAGTTTTAATTTACTTACAACGTTTTGAACTAAACGTTCTGCCATATACGTATAACCTACTTCGTTCGGATGAAAATGATCAGAGTATAATAAATCTTTCCCGCGGTTTTGGAATAAATCAAATGTCGGTGTAATATACACATTTTTATCGTTTAGCGCTAACTTCTCTAAAGATGCATTCCAGTCCACAACAATGTTTGAAGACCCTTTTAAATCTTCTACATCTTCAAAAGGATTGTATAAACCAAGCCAAAAAATCGGACTATCTGTATTTAATTTACGAATTTCTTCTATAATTTTCTTTGCTTCATTTTGAAATGTTTCTGTGTCAGGACGATACGTCTCTAAATCTATTTTCCCAAGCGATTCCCAGCCCGGGAACAAATCATTCCCACCAATCGTTAACACGATTACATCTGCTTGCTTAATTGAATATTTAGCGCCATTACTTTCAATTTGTTTTAATAAATCGGGCATTTTTGCACCACTAACTGCTAAATTTGTTAATGCAATTTTTTGCTTATAATCTTTTTGTAAATCCTCTTTCATTCGCCCAACATAACCAATTCCTTCTTTATCACCAACGCCACGCGTTAATGAATCACCTAAACTAACGATTTGTAATGTTCCCGTTTTCCTTTTCTCTTTTGCTACTACATCGGTCTTTTTAATTAAATTTGAAGCTTTTGGATTTAATACATCATTTACACCTGAAACAAAGCCATATGCAAATAAACAGAAAGATGCAATTGTAATGAGTAGAATTACTTTTACTACTTTTGATCTCATATCAAAACCCCTTTTAGCCCTCATAGATTGTCCATAATTATACCAAACGAAATTTTGAAAAGCGATTCTCACACCTTCTCAATTATGTCGTTTCTCTACCTACTAACTCTGGTAATAACTCTATATGCTTCACATCTAATTTCTCTTCACTAATCTTTTCATATAATAATTCAAACGCTCTCATTCCAACGTTTTTACTAGAATGCGAAATCGTCGTTATACCCAATATATCTGCCACCTCTTGATCATCACACCCGATAATCGTAATATCACCCGGAATACGAATTCCTTGTTTTTTTGCTTCTGTAACCATCCCCGCTGCAATATGGTTACAAGATGCAAGGAACGCCGTCGGTTTTACTGACATATGAGCCCATTCTCTAATTACATTGCGTCCATCTTCCACTGTAAAACAACCCTCAAATTTCCAGGTCTCTAACGGTGTTACGGTACTCTGTTGAAGCGAATCTTCATACGCCTTCTTTCGTCTTTGGCTATTAACGCTATTACTTCTTCCAATACAATATCCAATACGTGTATGACCGGTATCTATTAAGCTTTTCATCCCATGTGAAAATACTTTGTAGTAATCGATATGGACACTTGAAATGCATTTTGAATCTATTTCTTCACACATAACAATCGGGCCGAATTTCGTATATTCTTCAAGCTTCTCCTTACTATTTGCCCGAGAACAAATAATAACCCCATCAAGCTTTTTCATTTTTAACATATTTAAAATTTCTAGTTCTCTTTCTTCGCTATAATTCGTCTGGCAAAGCATCATATTATAATTATTCTTTGCTGTTTCCTTCGATATTCCTTCAATAATAGCGCTATAATATTGATCATTTACGTGCGGTAATAAAACGCCAATTACATTCGTTTTTCCCTTCACTAAATGAATTGCATTCACATTTTGCGTATAATTTAATTCTTCTATAATTGCTAAAATTTCTTTTCGTTTCTGTTCATTCACATAAGGATGATTATTTAGTACACGTGAAACAGTTGAAATAGATACCCCAGCAAGTTCAGCAATCTTTCTTATATTTGTCATCTCATTTTCCCCTTCTCACAAAAATTCTCCCTTGACCTGGTAAGCTTTCCACAATATATCCTTTCCTAGCAAATACATTTTGAAAGGATATACAACTATGTTTCGATTCAAATTAGAATATATATTTTTCATTGGCGGTCTACTCATTCTCGCCATCGGTATTAATATGATGACGACCATTACTTCCTTTGGACTTAGCCCTTATGATTCCTTCTTTATTGCACTATATCAAAATTTCGGGATAAGTATAGGTTTTTGGATTTTCATGATTAACTTCGCTTTTACACTTATCGTACTCTTTTGGAATAAAAAACAAATAACAATTGGTACTATCGTAACGATGGTTCTTATTTCTCTTTTTGTTGATTGGATTGGTTCCACTACAACTATTATGGATGCTATCCGCTCTCTTCCAAAATATATAACACTTATTTGCGGAAATCTATTTGTTGGAGCTGGAATTGGCCTTTACGTCTCTACGAACCTTTGCCCAGCACCTCAAGAAGCTTTCGTTTTAACGGTTGCTGAGAAGAAAAAATGGACGTTTAGAAGAACAGAGATTTCATTAGCCTTTTTATTTTTAACGCTAAGCTTTTTATTAGATGGACCTATCTATTTTGGAACAATCATCTTATCCTTTACAACAGGCTGGATTATCCAAGCATTTATTCAAGTTGGTACGCAGATTTTAAATAGAAAAGAGCCTATTAAGCAAGCTGCTTAATAGGCTCTTTCTGTTTTATGGTAAGAGATACTACTTAGCATCCCCTTCAATTCGATAGTTCGCTTTCAAACAATCTATTTCTTCATACCCTTGCAACGTATGTAGAATATAATCATAATCAGCAAGAGACGCACGATGCGTTACAATTACAATTTCAGCCTTTCCTTTCTCTTCAAGCGGCATTTGAATAATTTTTTCAAAGCTAACTCCGCGCTCAGAGAATAATGAAGTGATCTTTGCAAATACACCAATTTCATCTTTTACATGAAGTCTTAAAAACTTCTTCACAACAATTTCGTCTGGCTCTTTTAGTACCTTTTGATATTGCGGGACTACAGCACTATTTCCTGTTACCCCTAATCTAATATTTTGCATTACAGCTACTAGGTCGGAAACAACAGCCGTTGCTGTCGGTAAACTTCCTGCACCTGGTCCATAAAACATTGTTTCTCCAACTGCTTCACCATACACATATACAGCGTTATATTCGTTTTGCACGGCCGCAAGAGGATGTGTATTTGGAAGTAAAGTCGGTTCAACTGTAACCTCTAATTTTTCACCATCTCGCTTCGCAAGACCGATTAATTTAATCGTGTATCCTAAACTCTTACTGTATTCAATATCTTCTTCTGTAATAGAAGTAATCCCTTTTACCTTCACATCTCCAAGCTCTACATTTGTAGAGAAACCAAGGGTAGCCAAAATTGTCATTTTTCTTGCTGCATCTAAACCTTCTACATCTGATGTTGGATCCGCTTCTGCAAATCCAAGTTGTTGGGCTTCTTTTAACACGTCGTTATATGCTCTCCCTTCGTCTGACATTTTCGTCAAAATAAAATTAGTCGTTCCATTTACAATTCCCATTACTTTCGTAATAAGATCTGAAGAAAGTCCTTCTACGATACTGCGTAAAATTGGAATTCCCCCTGCCACACTCGCCTCATAGAATAAATCAGCCTTATTATCTTTTGCTGTCGCTAATAATTCAGCTCCATGTAATGCCATTAAGTCTTTATTTGCAGTTACAACATGCTTTCCGCTTTTTAAAGCTTGTAAAATATATGATTTTGCATCATCAATGCCACCCATCACTTCGATGACAACATCAATATTTGGATTATCTAAAATTTCATGTGCATCTTGTGTTAATAGAGTAGAAGGTACCTCTACCTCTCTCTCTTTCTCAATGTTTTGCACTAATACTTTCGTTACCTTCACTGGACAACCTACTTGGTGTATGAGTCGTTCTTGATGATCCGTAATAATACGAACCACACCACTGCCAACCGTCCCAAGACCTAATAACCCAACTTGAATTTCTTTCATAGTACTTTCCACCCCTCAAAAATTGTGTTTAGATGAAATTATATGAGTAAAAAACCTGAAAAACAATGTATTTTGAACATTCGGAAAAATAAAGGTTAATCTTTACAAGGAAAACGTTACCACGTGTTACACAATCTTTCTTTACAATATATAAGGGGTTTCTTGATACACGTAATAATTCAGCCAATTAGAGAATAATAGATTCCCATGGCTCCTCCACCGTACAAGCGGCTTCTCATTTGGATTATTATGCTTAAAATAGTTTTTCGGCACATCAATATTTAACCCTTTTTGGCGGTCCCGGTCGTATTCTTGCTTTAACGTGTCACAACTATATTCACTATGCCCAAGCGCAAACACTTGTCTTCCTCCTTGCCCAATAACAAGGTGAACACCTGCTTCCTCAGAGTTTGCTAACAGTGTTAATTCTGTCACCTCTCTAATATCACTCTCTCGTACTTCTGTATGACGAGAATGCGGGGCAAAAAACAATTCATCAAACCCTTGTAACAGTTTCACATGTTGCTCGCAAACTTCATGTTCAAACACACCGAACATTTTTTCCTTAAGAGGATACTTTGGAACGCCATAATGATAGTACAAACCAGCCTGTGCTCCCCAGCAAATATGAAGCGTAGATGTTACATTCGTTTTTGAATACTCCATAATATGTTTAAGCTCTTCCCAATAATCTACCTCTTCAAAAGCAAGGGTCTCCACTGGCGCTCCTGTAATAATAAGCCCATCAAACTTTTCATTTTCAATATCACGAAACGTTTTATAAAAGCTTGTTAAATGTTCTTGCGTTACATTACGAGATAGATGTGATTCCATATGAAGCAAATGAACATCTAATTGTAACGGTGTGTTTCCAATTAAGCGAAGTAATTGCGCCTCTGTATCTTGCTTCGTTGGCATTAAATTTAATATAGCAATTTTCAAAGCACGTATATCTTGTGTTTCTGCCCGCTCCTTCGTCATTACAAAAATATTTTCTTTTTGCAACACTTTGCGAGCCGGTAAATCTTTATCAATTATGATCGGCATGTGTTTTGCCTCCAACTAGAGCTGCTTCTAAATCTGCAATAATATCAGAAACATCTTCTATACCAACCGATAAACGAATTAAATCAGATGTAACACCAGCTAAACGCTGATCTTCAGCATTTAATTGTCTATGCGTCGTACTAGCAGGATGTATAACGCAAGTTCGTGCATCAGCTACGTGCGTTACGAGAGTTGCTAGTTTTACATTTGCGATAAATTCTTTTGCTGCTTCTAATCCGCCTTTAATACCGAAAGTTAAAACACCACTAGCACCTTTTTTCAAATACTGTTGTGCTAATGAGTAATTTTCATTACTATCTAAGCCCGGATAATTCACCCATTCAATACGTTCATGATTAGCAAGCCAATTAGCAACTGCAAGAGCATTTTCACTATGACGTTCCATTCGTAAATGCAATGTTTCTAAGCCAATATTGCTAATATATGCATTGAATGGGCTCATACAATTTCCATAATCTCTTAATAGCTGAACACGTGCTTTCACAATATACGCTGCTGCACCAAAGTTTTGAACGTAACTTACACCATGATAACTTGGATCTGGTTCAACAAGTTCAGGATACTTCCCATTTGTCCAATCAAAGTTTCCACCGTCAATTACAATACCGCCTAAGGAGCTCGCATGCCCATCGATATATTTAGTCGTAGAATGAACAATAATATTGGCCCCATGTTCAAACGCCTGGCATAAATAAGGAGTTGCTAATGTATTATCAACGATAAAAGGTACCTCTAATTCTTTAGCGGCAGCTGAAAATTCTTTAAAATTTAAAACATTCATCGCTGGATTTCCTAACGATTCTGCATAGATAAGTTTCGTCTTGTCATTAGCAAGCGCCGTAATTTCATCTGCCGTTAAATTTGGATTAAAGAACGTAACATCAATGCCCAGTTTACGCAAACTCACTCCAAATAAATTAAACGTTCCCCCGTAAACCGTTGAAGAACAAAGTAAATGATCCCCACTACTACAAATATTTAAAACGGCGAGCATAATAGCTGCTTGCCCAGAAGCCGTTGCAACAGCTCCTACACCGCCTTCTAAATCTGATAACTTCTGCTCAAATGCGGCTAGAGTAGGGTTTCCAATACGCGTATAAATATATCCTTCTGCCTCTAAGTTAAATAGAGCTGCTAAATCATCCGAAGTATCGTATTTATACGTTGTGCTTTGATAAAGTGGTAAAACACGTGGTTCACCATTCTTTGGCGTATAGCCACCTTGCACACAAATCGTTCCTTTTCCCCATGATTCTCCCATCTCTCATTCTCCTTTCTTTTATACAAAATAAAAAACTGCCCCTTTCCTGAAAACAAGAAAGGAGCAGTTTGAAAACACGCTCTAAAGGCTCTTTCTTATCTCTCAGGATTACTACCTGCAGGATTTGGCACAATTCCGTTATACGGCTGTTGCCAAGGTTTCATCGGGCCTGTCCCTCCACCTTTTCTTGATAAGACTATGCAATTACCGTTGATTTTATAGCAATAATTTCCTAATGTCAAACAGTTTTTCTGAATGTTCTAAAATAAATGTTAACAGTTTCATATAAAGCAACAAAAGAATTATATTCCATACTAACTCGAAAAATACCTTAGAAAAAAATGATTCATGTAAAATAAACCCGAATCATCTATTTTCATTAAACAAACTGTTTTAATAGAGCATATAATTCTTCAAAATTATGCACTTCATATGTCGGTATAATCCCACTATCATTTAATTTTCTTTCTGGATTAAACCAACAAGTATCAATTCCCGCTACATATCCACCTTTAATATCAGCGCTTAATGAATCCCCAATAATCAGCCCTGCTTCAGGTGCAAAGTTAGGAATCCGTTCAAAAACATAATCAAAATACTCTTTCATCGGTTTTTGAAAACCTGTATCTTCCGAAACAAAAACATCTTTAAATAATGAATGTAAACCTGCATTACGCAAACGTTTATCTTGCGTCTTAGAAACACCATTTGTCACTATATACAATTCATACTCTCCTTGAATTTGATTTATAAATTCAAACGCACCTTGCATGAGTTGATTTCCTTCTTCTAAGTAGTTACGATAATTATTTTCGAATAATATTCCATCTACTTCTTCTCCATACTCTTTAAACAACAGAGAAAATCGTGTATTTACAACTTCATTGCGTGATAGTTCTCCTTTTTCAAAAGCATCCCAAAGACCTTTATTTATTTTTTTATAACGAGCCTCTATCTCGTCTGTTAAAGGGATTCCCTTCTCTTCAAAAAGCACCCGTAAAGCCACTTTTTCAGCCCTTTGGAAATCTAGTAATGTATCATCTACATCAAATAACAATGTTTTATATTTTTTCATAAATTCATCACACTCTCTTTTCTACAAAAACAAATTTACATAAATCGTATCATTCCTTCTTGTAAAGATAATAGGAGATATCTCATACTATACATGGGGGGTGAAAATATGAAAATCAGCAAAAATGAGGAAGAAATTTATCAATACATGCGAATCCATCAATTCCATACCCTATTTTCATTTCATGTCTTGCCATATGTAGAGCTGCATTCTTTTCAAACGAAAGAGATGATATGTAGCGAAGGAAATGCTCTCCCTTATCTCTATTACTTAATTTCTGGGAAAGCAAAAATATATATGAGTCATCAAAACGGGAAGGTTTCATTAATTAACTTTATTCAAGCACCATCTTTTATCGGGGAATTAGGATTAATAGGAGTAGAAAATATTACTAAATCCGTTGAAGTACTAGAAGATTGTGTATGTTTGGCACTTCCTCTTAAAGATTGTCAGCAACTTTTATTACAAGATGCAACGTTTTTACAGCACTTATGTAAATTTATTGGAGAAAAGACAATTACTCGCACTGAAAATTACGCAAAAAACTATAGTTATCCTTTTGAAAATCGATTAGCTGCTTTTATTTTATTAACAGAGCAAAATAATTGTTATATAGAAAAGCATACCGAGGCCTCGGAATATTTAAATGTCAGCTACCGTCATCTTTTATATGTATTAAATCAGTTTTGCCAACAAAATTATTTAAGAAAAGAAGGCCGAACATATTATATACAAGATCGAAATACATTAGAAAAACTTGCTGATGAACTAAAAATATAAAAAACAGCATTAACATGTAAACGTTAATACTGTTTTTTCGAGTGACGATTATAATTTTAATTAAAATTCACTTGCTACTTTAGCTGCTTCTTCAAGACCTGCAGCGATGATTTCTTCTGCTTTATCTGGGAATTGGTTATGCCCTTCAATAACTACTGTTTCCATGTTTGTTGCGCCGAAGAAGCCCATCATACTTGCTACATATTTAACAGCCATTTCTACCTCAGCTGCTGGACCTTCTGAATATACGCCGCCTCTTGCATTTAATAATGCAATCTTCTTATCTCCGATTAGGCCAACTGGACCCTCTGGCGTATATTTGAACGTTTTACCAGCACGGTTTAAATAATCAATATATGTGTGCAATACTGCTGGAATCGTTAAGTTCCATAATGGGAAGCCGAAAACAACTTTATCAGCTTCTAGGAATTGATTTAAATACTTATCAGCAACTGCTACTGCTTTTGCTTCTTCTTCTGTTAAATCAAAGCCTTTACCTGCCTTGAATGTACCATTGATCATGTCTACGCCTACATATGGTAATTCTTCTTTATATAAATCAAGTTCTACTACTGTATCATTTGGGTGTGCTTCTTTATAGTTTGCTAAAAATGCCTCATATAATTTTACACTAACTGCTTGTTCCGCTGGACGGTTATTTGCTTTAACGAATAAAACTGTTGCCATTATTTATTCCTCCTAGTACTCACTCTTATGTTGTTATATGCTTTCAAAAAAGGTATCCCTTGTAATTGTTGTTTTGTTGCTTACAAACATATTCTATCTTTATATAAAGACAATTTCGTCCTCACATAGACGTATTTTTCCATAAAAAAAGTCCACCTTCTAAAGGCGAACTTGGTCTTACGACTTTCGTCTTATACAATTCCATTTTTCACTGCATATAATGCCGCTTGCGTACGATCAGATAAATTCAACTTACTCAAAATGCTACTTACATGCGCCTTAACTGTCTTTTCTGTAATAACTAAAACAGATGCAATTTCCTTATTGCTCATCCCTTTTGCTAATAGCTGCAATACTTCATTTTCTCTCGCTGTTAGCACATCCACTTGAATAGAAGGTTCTTCTTCCTTTTCTTCTACAGGTAATGTTTGAGAGAGAAGAGCATTTGCTATATCCGGATGTAATTGAATATTACCTTTATATGCGCTTCGAATAGCCTCAACAAGCTGATCCGGTTCTACATCTTTTAAAATATACCCACTTGCTCCAGCCCTTAATGCAGGTAACACATGCGCCTGATCAGAAAAACTAGTCAATACAATTACTTTCACATTTGGATACTCTTTTTTAATATATGCCGTCGCCTCAACACCATCCATTTCAGGCATATATAAATCCATTAATATAACATCAGGATTTGTTTCTCCTACTTTCACTAACGCTTCTTTCCCATTATTCGCTTCTCCAACTAACTCTAAATCTTCCTGTGTACTTAAGAAAAATGCTAATCCTTTTAAAACGACTGTATGATCATCAACTAACAATACTTTTATTTTCACAAACTTCCCTCATTTTCACATCATAATGGTACATTTACTTTTACGCGCGTTCGTTTATTACTACTTACAATTTTAATTGTTCCACCAACTAATTCTACTCTTTCACGCATCGTAGTCATACCTAGTGATTTCTTTTCTTTTATATTCTTTTCCACAAAGCCCTTTCCTTGATCAACTATTTCTAATGATACATTTTTCTCATTCACTGTAAAATAAATCGTCGCTTCTTTTACACCTGCATGCTTACTTACATTGTTCAGTGCTTCTTGGCCTATGCGCCATAAAGCTTCTTCTACTACACGAGGTAAATCACGAACACCCGTAACTTGCTCCCTAATTTTCAGTCCCAAATTTTCACCGTACTGCTTTAGAGCTGGCAATAATCCTTTTTCTAATCCTGCCGGACGAAGCTGCCAAATTAATGTCCTCATTTCTTTCAAAGCTCCTTGCGCAAGTTCACGCATCTCATGCAAAGATTGATCTACCTTTTCATTTTTACCTTTTAAAACTGCCTCGGCGCCTTTTGTCATGAAGGTTAATGAAAATAATTTTTGCGAAACAGAATCATGTAAATCTCTTGCTAACCGATTTCTTTCTTCCATTCGTACAAGTTCACGGCGCTGCTCATTTAACCTCAAATTCTCTATTATTAACGAAACATGGTTCGATAATGCTTGAATTACATCTATTGTATTAGCATCAAACTCTCCATTATTCAAACTAACACATAAAACACCAAATATATGGTTTTGAATATGTATTGGTGTAGCAATAACAGCTCGATTTAGATGTACATTATGTCCTATTTGATGTTTTATTAGAACTGGTTCATCTTGTTCTAACGCCTTCTTGGCCGCCTCTTTTACATCCTCTTGTAACTCTTCCTGAACGTAAGACGCTCGCAGAGATAATTCTTTTTCCTCCCTAATAAAAAGCGCTACTTGATTCCATTGAAATACTTCACCTACGTGATTTACCACCTTTTCAGGTAGTACATTAAACTTATGAATCATTTTTAAATCTTGAATGAAACGCTCTAATTTCACATAATAATGTGCTCTTCTCTTTTCATTTTCATATAATTTTGTTCGCTTTAAAGCCGTACCAATTTGGAAGGCAACCGATTGGAGTAATACTAATTCTTCTTCTGAAAAATGTGTTTTACCCGGACTTGCAACATTTAACACCCCAAATTTTTCTCCCCCAGCTTTTAAAGGAACCGTAGCATGATGAAGAATGCCCTCCGTATCCCCCCAATTATATTCAATTGCATTATTAATTCTTTTACATTCAATAATATTAACGGCTCTCTCTAATTTTCCATCTACAAAACCTCGTAAACACCAACATTCACCTTCGCACATCGGGCGTTTATTTTCATATGTAAGTGCCTCTGGTAATTGATAATCAATTAACTTCGTATACTTCCCATTTTCATCCGCAAGAAAAATCCATCCTGTCGTTAAACCTGTTACACTTAGCAATTTCTCGAGGACAGCTTGCAATACATGATATGTATCATTTGATGTATTTAATGTTTCTGCAATTTCCTTTAATATAACTAATTCATTCGTACGATTATCTCGAAACATACTCATTCTCCTGCATACAAGATTTTAAATAGCTCTTAAAATAAATCATCTACTTTTCACTTTGTACTTATTCGTAACATTGATATAATGGTGAAAACATAGTTTTCATTATATCACTCGAGGGGGCTTTCATAATGACATTAAATAAAGCACTTACTATCGCTGGTTCTGACACAAGTGGCGGTGCTGGTATACAAGCAGATTTAAAAACATTCCAAGAACTGGGCGTATACGGAATGACATCTCTTACAACAATCGTAACGATGGATCCACATAACGGTTGGGCACATAACGTATTTCCAATCCCAGCTTCTACATTAAAACCACAATTAGAAACAACAATTGAAGGTGTTGGCGTAGACGCTTTAAAAACAGGTATGCTTGGATCAGTAGAAATTATTGAAATGGTTGCAGAAACAATCGAAAAGCACAATTTCAAAAATGTAGTAGTTGACCCTGTTATGGTATGTAAAGGTGCAGATGAAGCATTACACCCTGAAACGAACGATTGCTTACGTGACGTTCTTGTGCCCAAGGCATTAGTTGTAACGCCAAACTTATTTGAAGCTTACCAATTAAGCGGTGTGAAAATTAATTCTCTTGAGGACATGAAAGAAGCAGCGAAGAAAATCCACGCTTTAGGTGCCAAATACGTACTAATTAAAGGCGGAAGCAAACTTGGTACGGAAACTGCAATCGACGTCCTATATGATGGAGAAACATTCGATCTTTTAGAATCAGAAAAAATTGATACTACAAATACACACGGCGCAGGTTGCACATATTCTGCTGCAATTACAGCAGAACTTGCAAAAGGAAAACCTGTGAAAGAAGCAGTAAAAACTGCTAAAGAATTCATCACAGCTGCTATTCGTTACTCATTCAAAATTAACGAATACGTAGGTCCAACTCACCATGGTGCATATCGTAAATTCGTTGTATCAAAAGAACTTGTCTAATATATAAATAAAAACACTCACAAGCTTCATACATTGCCTCTGTGAGTGTTTTTTATAAGCTTTATGTCTTCCGGTCATCTTATCTTTAAGATACAGAGCTGACCTTATTTCTACCATTTCGTTTCGAGTAGTATAACGCATCATCCGCCGCTTGAATAAATTGCTCTGATGCCCCTTCATACTCTGAAACCCCTACCGAAACTGTAATTTTTATTTTTGTTCCATCTAACAATTCAAATGAATGTTTTTCAACAGCTATACGAGTTTGTTCCCCAACATGAATTCCATAAGCTATTCCTTTCCTTGGTATCAAAAGCTCAAACTCCTCTCCACCCTTTCGAAAAACCAAATCCGGAAATGCTGACATTTCTCGCAAAATATGCCCTACTTGTTTTAACACTTCGTCTCCCGCTGGGTGCCCATACGTATCATTTACATGCTTAAAATGGTCAATATCTATAAGTAGTAAACAAAGTGAATCATTTTTCAAGTGTTTATTACTAATATGACGATTCATCTCTAAATCAAACTGTCTTACGTTTCCTAGACCTGTCAATGCATCTATCGTTGCGTATTGCTTCATCGTTTGAAATAGCTCATTGGATTGTAAAACATAATTTGCACTTATGAATGTTATGTAACCTGTAATAATACTAGAAATTAAATATAATCCCACTATGTGGATCTCTTTAATTAACCATATATATAACGCTGGGATTAGAATAGATAAAATATATGCGTGTAACCATACCCACTTTTCCCCTAAAGAAAGCTTCATACGCGAAATAAAGATACTCCCTATTCCTATCGCAATGATTGTATAAAAGGCCACTTGAGAAGCTAATGAATAATCCATAAACAACAGTCTAGTTACTAAAATCATAATAATTGTTATGGTACTCGCTATCGGCCCTCCAATAATAACAGCTAGAATAACAGCTAAGTAGCGTAAATCCAATAGGATGGTACCAACACGAACACCGAAATACATTAGTAATATACCTAGTATCCCAGTAAAAATGCCTACTACACATTTCTGCCCAAAAGAGAATCCTTCTTTTAACGGCTTATCTCTTAAAAGCTGACCTCCAACAAAAATAAAGGAAAGAATAATTGTTGTATTTACAAATAAGTCCTTTAACATAAAATGATCTCCTTACTTTTCTATCTATCCCTTTCCTTACTTTATTGTATACGAAATCCCTATAATTCCCAAAGTTTTTATTTATTTTTTGCTGTTCCACGTGAAACAGCAAAAAATAAAAAGGGCGAAAACTCGCCCTTTTTCATTAACAACAGCGTGATATTTTTCCACCCTTTGCGTTAAATCTTGCTTCTTGTGCCTCAGCAAAAAATTGCTTTTGACATAAAACCTCTTCTTCAGGATGATGCTTTTTCATATGCTCCACATATACTTCATAACTTGGTACCCCAACGAGCAAACTAATAAAGCGTTTTCTTCCCCTCCATACTTGCCACAGCTTTTTAAGCATAGTTCCTCGACTCACTTTCATCTCTCGGAATATATGGTGCCTCCTTTAACGGCATTGGCTTATTTCTTAATACTTGTATCCAAATTCGAAGTGCTGAAATTAACACAGCGATTACAACTATCATAAAAATCCCACAAAGCGCTGCATCAATATAATCATTGAAAATAATTTGCTTCATTTGAGCGACATTTTTAGCTGGCGCTAACACTTTCTCCTCATCTAATGCTCTCTGAAATACCTTTGCATGCGATAGAAATCCAATTTTAGGATTTTCATGAAATAGCTTTTGATACCCCGCCGTCATTGTTACAATCAGCAACCCGACAGTTGGAATAAGTGTTACCCAAACGTACGCCTTTTTTCCCATTTTGAACAAAATTGTCGTTCCAAGTAATAATGCAATACCTGCTAGCATTTGATTTGCAATACCGAAAAGTGGCCATAATGTATTAATTCCACCGAGCGGATCTATTACCCCTTGGTATAAGAAATATCCCCACCCTAATACACATAATGTTGTAGCGATTACATTCGCTAATGTAGAATCCGTTTTCCCAAATGGCTTATATACATGCCCTAAAATATCTTGAATCATAAATCGGCCGACACGCGTTCCGGCATCAATCGTTGTTAAAATAAATAGGGCTTCAAAGAGAATCGCAAAATGATACCAAAATGCCATCATGGCCGTTCCACCTATTACTTGTGAGAAAATATATGCCATACCTATCGCTAATGTTGGCGCACCACCTGTACGTGATAAAATCGTTTGCTCTCCAACATTTACAGCGAGATCTTTTAGTTCATTTGGTGTAATAGCAAATCCCCATGAGGAAATAACTTGAGCTGCCTGCGAGACATCTGTACCGATAAGTGCTGCGGGACTATTAATTGCAAAATACGTTCCCGGTGTTAATACACAAGCTGCAATCATCGCCATCGCTGCTACAAACGACTCCATTAACATTGCTCCATAACCGATTGGCTGTGCGTGTCCCTCTTGCTCAATCATCTTCGGCGTCGTACCTGATGAAACAAGAGCATGGAATCCAGACACTGCACCGCAAGCAATAGTAATAAATAAGAATGGGAATAAGTTTCCAGAGAACACAGGACCAGTTCCATCAATAAATTTCGAAACTGCTGGCATTTGTAAATCTGGTGCTACAATTAAGATACCGATTGCTAACCCTACAATTGTTCCAACTTTTAAAAATGTACTTAAATAATCACGTGGTGCTAAAAGCATCCAAACTGGTAATGCAGATGCAATAAATCCATATACAATAAGCATAATAGCAATTGTTTCACCACTAAATGTGAACATACTTGCAAGTGTTGGATTTTCTGCTACATACTGTCCTCCAACAAGAGATAAAATAAGTAGGATAATACCGATTACTGATCCTTCTCCAACACGACCAGGCCTAATATAGCGCATATAAACTCCCATTAAAATAGCGATAGGAATCGTTGCTGCTATCGTAAACATTCCCCAAGGACTTCCGATTAGTGCCTTTACTACGACCAACGCTAATACTGCTAATAAAATAATCATAATTCCTAAAATACCTATCATTGCAATTAGTCCTGTAACAGGTCCAATCTCATCTTTAATCATTTCTCCTAACGATTTACCATTACGTCTCATTGAAGCAAATAAAATAACAAAATCTTGGACAGCCCCCGCAACAACTACCCCAACAATAATCCAAATGGTCCCTGGTAAATACCCCATTTGTGCCGCTAAAATCGGTCCTACTAAAGGTCCCGCTCCAGCAATCGCTGCAAAGTGATGTCCAAACAATACCCACTTATTTGTTGGAACATAGTCTTTCCCATCATTTAATGTATGGGCTGGTGTTTGCCGATTATCATCTAAATTAAAAACCTTTCTCGCTATAAATCTACTATAAAAGCGATAAGCAACTGCATATACACATACGGCAGCTACTAAGAGCCATACAGCATTAATGGTTTCACCTTGTGATAAAGCTATTACCCCAAAAGCACCTGCTCCTACTGCTGTAATAACGCCCCAAAGTAAGATCGATTTCAATGTCTTCACATACAATTCCCCCAATACTATTTCTTAGTGGAGATTGTACTAAATTTTCTGAATATTTAACTTGAATCCTCCCTATCATGAAGGATTTTCAGTTTATCATGTTAAAATACTCTCATTATCTACTATAATTCAATATTATTTCGAAGGCGTTTTACATAATTACGACTGACTGGAATCGGTTGCTCATCATACCTATCTAAATACAAATTATACGTGCCATTATAATAAGGTTTCAGTTCTTTTACATATGACATATTAATTAAATAGCTTTTATGTACACGTAAAAAATCATATGCATTTAGCTTATTTTCTAATTCCTGAAGTGTATATGTTGAAATATACTGATTATTCGTTGTGTAAATTGAAACAGTTTTATTTTCTTTATTTTTACTTACATATACGATATCTTCTGGAAGAATATATCGTATGCCCTCTTGACTTTCTATCGGTAGTTTTCGCAAATAACTCTTTGCTTTCTCACCTTGTTCTTTACCTATTTTATATAAAAGAAATTGTAAATCTTCTTCACGAAATGGTCGCAATAAATAATAAAATGCTTGGAAACGAAAAGCTGTAATAGATTCTTCTATGTTTTCACCTACAAAAATAAATTTTGTATAGCAATTTATTTCTCGTAATAAACTTGCATATTCAAAACCAGTACCATCTAGTAATTTGGAACTTAAAAAAACAAAGTCTGGTATATGTTTTTTCATCATAAATAAAGATTCTGTTCCTGTCTTTGCTTCAAAACATTCTACATTTCTCATATTTTCAGTGAAATTTTCAGCTAACTCTTTTCTCTCTTCTGCCTCTTCCATAATCAGTAAAATTTTCATTTCTTCAACCACCTAATTCTTTGTCCATATGTCCTGTTGTATACATTCGCTTTTATAAGAAATAATCCCTTTTTCTTACTATACCATTATTTATCTAAAAAAACAGAAAAAAGGAAACCACTTCGGTTTCCTCTCTCCCTTTATCCTACACTAACTACCTATAAAGAGCTGAGTATTGTAGGGTAATAAATGATCAGGGATACGTTTAAAATTTCACTTTATACTAATTCTCGTTGCTTCGTTTCCTGACCAAGTATTATTACAGCAAATACCCCAATTAAAATTGATCCACAGAAAATCGTAAATATTAATGATAGTGAAGCTTCTGAGGCAACTAAATACCCCACTAATAATGGTCCAAGAATACCACCAATACGACCAAATGCTGCTGCCATTCCTGCACCTGTACCACGAATAACCGTTGGATACTGCTCAGGTGTATAGGCATATAATGCTCCCCAAGCACCTAAATTAAAGAAGGATAGTAACATACCTGCAACGATTAATACTGTTAATGAATCCGCAACCCCAAACAAATAGGCACTGCAAGCTGTCCCGATTAAATACGTAACCAAAACAAATTTACGACCGAGACGTTCAATAAACCAAGCAGCGGTGAAATATCCTGGAAGTTGAGCTAATGTCATAATAAGTACATATTGGAAACTTTTTATTAAACTAAATCCTTTTAGCACCATTACACTCGGTAACCAAAGGAACATTCCATAATAGGAAAAGACAACACAAAACCATAGAATCCATAGCATAATTGTTGCTTTACGATATTCCCCAGACCAAACTGATTTTATATTTTCAATAACAGATGGCCTTTTTTCAACTTTTTGGAACCTTGGGGAATCCGGTAAATTCCATCTTAAATATAAAGCATATAGTGCTGGAACTGCACTCAATACCATCGCAACTTCCCAACCATATTTAGGAATAACAAAATACGAGATAAGAGCTGCAATTAGCCATCCACCTGCCCAAAAACTTTCTAATAACACAACAATTTTCCCACGTTCATGCGCTTCAACACTCTCTGATACTAGTGTAGAGGCAACCGGAAGCTCTCCGCCAAGCCCCATGCCAATTAAAAAGCGTAAAACGAGAAACATCGCGAGTGTCGTCGTTAATGCAGTTAAACCACTACCGATAGAAAATAATAATAATGTAATAATAAAGACTGATTTTCGTCCTATTTTATCTGATAGTATTCCAAAAATAAGCGCTCCTACTGCCATACCGATTGAGTTAATACTGCCTATCCAGCCCATTTCCTGGCTCGTTAATCCCCAATCCTTTTGCAAGGCTACCATTACAAATGAAAGCATTCCAACATCCATTGCATCAAATAGCCATCCAAGCCCAGCTATCCCAAGTAGTTTGCGCTTCGAAATTTCTTTTACCTTGCCCACTAGAAGTCCTCCTTACACAGGTGTCTTTACACATCATTTTACATGTGTGAATTGTATAAGTAAAATACTTTTGTGTAAAAAATTCTCCTTCATCATTCCCAAAAAGTAAAACGTCTATCCTGATTGGTGCGGGCTAATAATCAGTGGGGATGCCTCACTGACTAAAGTTTCAATTTATTAAAAATGAACAAATAAAAAAAGCAGCGATATTTCGCTACTTTTTCGAACGCATTACTTCTTTTAAAAATTCCGCTAATACTAACTGACGACGCCAGCGTGTTGGATTACTGCATAATCTATAAAACCACTCTAAATGAATCGCTTGAATCCATTTTGGTGCACGTTTTACCTCTCCAGCCCATACGTCTAAACTTCCACCCACTCCAACAGCCATTTTCGTTTCTAAACGATGCTTATTGTTTTGGATAAAGTTTTCTTGTCTCGGGAAACCAAGTGCAACAAGTAATAAATCTGGTTTTGCTTCTTGAATGCGAGAAATAATATTCTCTTCGTCTTCTTGTTTAAAATAACCATCTTGTATACCAGCAATGGATACAGCTGAATATGTCTTTGTTAAATGCTCTGCTGCAGCTTGCACAACATGCGGCTTTGCACCTAATAAGAAAACAGATACCGGTTTGCTATCTTCTGATAACTTCGCTAGTAAATTACACATTAAATCAAAACCTGCTACACGTTCTTTTAAAGGTGTACCAAGCATACCGCTTGCTTTTACAACACCAATACCATCAGGTGTAATTAAATCTGTATTCAATAATGTTTGATAGAACTTTTCATCCTTTTTTGCACACATAACAATTTCAGGGTTTGCTGTTACTACCTGAAACGTATGAGTTCGCTCCGATTCTAGTTGTTCTTTTAAATATTGGACCGTTTCATCCATTGTCATTGTAGAAAAAGGAACGCCTAGAATATCAACTGTTTGTACTGCCATAGTTAACTATCCTCTCTATCATTACAAGTTTTTTGCTATTAATTGCTTATATGTTTCCTTTGTATCTTCATATAGTTTTTGAAGTGAGAAGTTCATAGTAGCATGCTCATAAATATGTTTACCCATTGCTGCTAACTCTCCAGTTTTCCACTTATCATACGCTTCTTCTAAAGCTAATGCCAATGCCTTTCCATCACCTGTCGGTACAATCCATCCGTAAGTTTCATCTACGATTAAGGGTTCAATTTCTCCAGCCCTAGTCACAATTGATGGTACGCGTTGATTTGCCGCTTCTAATAAAACTAGTGGGAACCCTTCACTATGGGAAGTTAATAAATTTACATGTGACGACGCAAATAATTGTTTTACATCTTGACGATGTCCTAAAAACTCTACTTTATCGTTAATCCCTTTTTCAGTAGCTAATGACTTTAGATTTTCTTCTAATGGGCCATCACCAACTAATAATACTTTAATTTTCTCTAATTTTGTTTGTTGTAACGCATCAAATAAAACTTCATGTCCTTTGACAGGATGTAATCGTGCTACTTGGATTGCCGTAAATACATCTTCATCAATATTGAACATTTCTTTTTTATTATAGCCTTCTGCTTTTTCCTTATCGTATTCAATTCCATTATAAATAACATGCATCTTTTCATTTGAAATACCTAATGCTGCCAGGCTTTTTTTCAATCTATTTGTTACAACGAAAAATAAGTCTATATTTTTTAAGGCTTTCAAATTTAATTTCGTAAAAATCCAACCTTTTAAGCCCTGTTTAGTAAAGTCTTGAAATGGATCACTATGAATAGTCGTTACCCATTTTGCCTTTATTCTCTTTTTCATTAAAGAAACATAGAAATTAGCCCTAGGGCCATGCGTATGAACTACATCAAATTTTTCTTTATTAATAAATTTACTTATATTCTTTAAAATGGATAAATCATAGCGCGATTTTTGTGAAAACACATGGACTTTTATCCCTAACTCCCTTGCTTCCTTCGCAACAATTCCATCTTCAAATACTGCTAATTCTACTTCACCAGTTGGAAACTGATCGAGAAGTGAAATAATATGTGTTTTCCCTCCCCCATCTTCTGCTCCTGCATTCATATGCAATATTCTCATATTTTTTCCTCCTTTAAATCCTCGCTACGTTTCCATCTATTTTTATTTTACTGTACTAAAAAATAAAAGCTAACAAAAGTTAGCTTTTATTTTTATCATTCAATTTCTAGGTCTACTATTAGATAAGCTAACACCACTACAAAGTAAATCCCAACTCCTGGTGCTGTTAAAATATGTCCTGCAATATAAGCAATACCTAACGCTAACAATAAGCTTGCTGAAATCATTCCATATTTTATATTAAATATGTCCTTAAATCTCGTAGCAAATGCTAGTAGAATTCTTAGCCCGTAATAAATAAATGGAATCATTAGTAATACAAAGCCAATAATCCCGAAATCATAAAACCAATCATGGAAGTCCATTTCAATTAGTTTTGGATCTGGCTGCTTTTGTTCATTGTATTTAAAGTTACCTGCATAACCCATGCCTAATAACTTTTGTGACACTGGTGCTTCTTTAAAGAACTGCTTATGTCTTTCTTCATATACTTGACGTCCACTGAAAATAAGATTTTCTTGATTTTCTTTCTTTTGCTCTTTCTCAAGCTCTTTCTTAACTTCCTCTTCTATCTTCGCCTTTTCTTCTGGCTTTTCAACTTTATGATGATTTTCTTCTTTTGCTTTAAGTTCTTGCTCTTTTTTCAGCTTCTCTTTAATTTCTTTTTCTTTTTGACCTTGCTGTGCCACATTTTGCTCTGATAAATAATTATTGTGAATACCCATATTTTGTGCTAATGGCGTTTGTTTAAACGTTCCAACTACACCAGCTAATAGGACGATAGCAATTACTGCATTAAGCGCAAGGGATTTTTTGTTCGGATTTTTTCTATCAAATAATAATTGTAGTAAAATAATCCCGATTGCTGCCGCTAACGTAGCACCAATTGAGCCCATCCCTACTTTTGTACCAACTTGAATTAGCGAATAAATCATTAAAAGTGATGGAATCCAATATAAAATGTGTTTCCAGCTCTTTGTTTTTTGAATAGAATATAGTACTACAATAGGGAAAATAATAGCTAAGATTGAACCTAGTTCATTCCCTGCATAGAACCAACCTCGAGAACCCACTTTCATCCATTCATAACTACCAAAGTCAGTAGATGTTGAAATAGAAATAACCATAATTGCGTTAATGATTAATGTAGAATATACAATACTATTTCGAACCTTATCACTAATATTAACTGTCTTTTTCAATGATTTTAAAGCTAAAATGTATGATCCCAGCATGATATATATATATAATGCTTTCGCAACGAATTTAACTTCTTCACTAAGTACAATAGGATCCTTAACTAATTTGTTATTAATAAATCCTACTCCTAAAACTCCGGCTAATAATATAAGATAAATTAAAAACTTTCTATTTTCCTTCTCTTTTGCCTGAATTAAAATGTAAATGCCACCAACAGCCATAATAAGGAATCTTACTAAAATTCCAACGGTAGCATTTGACTTTAATAAAGTGATGCTAAGAGACGTTAATAAATCTAAAACAGGCTGTAAAATAATAAAAAAGAGCAAAAAATGCTCAAATCTAACCCTAGCTTGATTTGCTAACATTCCAAGACCTCCATACAAAATCTTAACATTATCTTTTAATCATAATTTATTATCGTTAAAACACACCTAGCAATTATAACATAACTCATATTCAAATCGAGAACTATTTTTCCAGCTAAAACTAGCCAGGACAAGTATTAATCAATAATAGAAATTACTGTCCCTTAGCTATAATCCCCTATTTTTACAAAAGCTATCTAACAACCATCCCCTTATTTTTGTCAGTATATACATATTTATTTATCAATTTATACAAGCATAAATAAAGTGCCTATCATTGTAATATTTCACCAAATAGGTAACATCAAAAAATGTAAAGTTAATCTTTTCATACCTTTTTCAAAATACTTTATGTCTATTTTCCAAACATTTTCAAACGCTTTCTTTATGTATTTTATCCGTTTTTCTACATGTAGCGAAAAGTAATTGTTATTTCCAATACTTTAGTGTATATTTTTTCTCTGGAACATCTTTAAGAGGAAGGGATTAAGGCCATGTTATTAATCGATATATTTACGTTTCTTGGCATTATCGCCGCTGCCATTTCTGGTACATTAGTTGGTTTAAAAAAAGATTTAGATTTATTTGGTGTCCTTTGTTTAGCTGTAGCTACTGCGCTCGGCGGCGGTATTATTCGTGATATCATGATTGGTAACCTGCCCCCTGTCGCATTTGTAAAACCCATTTACTTTTTCGTAAGTGTATTATCAGCATTATTTACTTGTATGTTTTTTGAGCGTATCAATAAACTTCAAGTCGTTATTATGCTTTCTGATGCTGTTGGCTTAGGCGTTTTTACAGCTATTGGTGCAAATGCGGCAATGTCACATCATGTTGACGCCTCATTTCTAGTTGTTTCAATGGGAGTCATTACAGGTATTGGAGGCGGTATTTTGCGTGACATTTGCGCTCAAGATATCCCTTACGTATTCCGAAAAGAGATTTACGCAATCGCTTCTATCTTAGGAGCAATTAGCTTCCTAATCACACACGCTATGGGGGCGCACGTATTAGCTTTTTATGTTTGTTTATTAGTAACATTTGTTATTCGTGTCGTCACTGTAATATATAATGTGCATTTCCCTGTTTTCTTTAAAACACATGCTAAAATTAATAAAGGCCATTAAGAGAATTCTATCTAGAATTCTCTTAATTTATATACTATTCAACGAACTAATATAGAGTAATTGTATATAAGCATATATAATTACTCTATATTAGTTTTAAAATTGAAAACGTTTTATATACAGGGGGGAAGAATGATGCTTGGGGTTTTCAAAAAAAGTATTAATAAAACAAATGCCAGTATAATCGAATTAAGTAAGGACCAACAAATAACTTTTAATGTCCCTACTAATTCTGAATTGAAAATTCAAATGGATATGCTACATATTTCAAAAGAAGATTTACAAGTTGTAAAAGTACTACAGCCTTTTATTTATGCAGAAATTGATTGGATTACTGAAAAATTCTATGCCAACATTACAAAACAACCTAATTTAATTACTATTATTGAACGTTACAGCTCTATTCCAAAACTAAAACAAACTTTAAAAACACATATTAAAGAATTATTCAGCGGCAATATGCATGAAGATTTTATTGAACAACGTGTTAGGATCGCCAAAAGACATGTACAAATTGGTTTACATCGAAAATGGTATACTGCTGCTTATCAAGAATTATTCCGCTCTATCATGAAGATTTTGCAAACAAAAATAACGACAATCGATGATTTTTCCTATTCTATAAATGTCATAAATAAATTATTCACTCTTGAACAAGAACTTGTTCTTGCAGCTTATGAATCTGAATATGAAAGAATGCAAAAAGAGCATGAAAAAGAAAAAGAACTAACTGCTATGACAATTACGCATATCGCAACAGAACTAGCTGCTGTATCTGAAAAAACAAGCTCTTCTATTCAAAAACTAACCGCCAAATCTGAAACTATTGTAGAGATCGCTAAAACAGGTACATCATTAGCTACAACATCTGAAGAAAAAGCGAATAAAGGGAAAGAACAATTAAACCAGCAGAATAAACGAATGGGATCTATTCAAATGAATATGGAAACGATTATTACAGATACTCATGAACTTCTTAATATTTCTAACAAAATTAATGAAATCATAGATATTGTTAAATCAATTGCGGAGCAAACAAATTTACTCGCACTAAACGCTGCTATCGAGTCTGCACGTGCTGGAGAATTTGGGAAGGGGTTTTCTGTTGTTGCTGGTGAAATCCGAAAATTATCAGAGCAAACGAAAGAATCTATATTTAACGTTACAAAGCTCGTCGAAAAAACAAATGAACAAATTACCCGTGTCTCGTCTTCCGTGAAACAAATTAGCTCTCTCGTATCGGAAGGAACGGATAGTATGTCGGCAACGGATCGATACTTCCAAGAAATCGTACAAGATATGTCTAACTCAAAAGAACAGAATAAGAAAATTGAACACGAACTACAAGCTATTTCACAAGTAATGAAAGGAATTCAAGATGACTCCTCACAAATGGCTCTAACAGCCGATAATTTGCAACTAGAACTAAATCGATAAGATAAAGTAAAACTTTAATCAGTGGGAGTTTTGTTCATTCCCCACTGATTATGAACCCTCACCAATCAGGCTTTTACGAGCAGCAGGGTTCCTACCTAATTTCTTTGCTTTCGCTGAATTTTGAGATGGGGGTCTTACTGCCTAGAAAATAGCGGGATAAAATTCAGGTCAGGCATACTTTTCATCTACACTGACTACTAAATTTCATCTCCCATCAAAAAAGAATCCAGAATGGATTCTTTTTATTTTCTGAAAAATATTTTTTGACAATACACATAACTCATATAAACACCAAAGCTCTGCAAAATAAACAATGCTGGCATAATTACATTGTAATATGCCATATCTACTTGGAAGAGCTTTAACAATACGTAGCCACTAATGAAAAATAAGAACAACATATATCCCTCATTTTGTTGTTTCTTAATAAGGAAGTGTAATAGAGCTATAGTCATAAACAATGTTACTGCTATATATATCAGTTTTTCACATTTGAAAAGAATAGAATTTATCCCCTCATCTGAAAACTGATTTATTATCGGTTCTAAAAGTTTAAATCTTTCTCCCTCAATCTCTTTTAACTTTTGATCAATATGCTCTGTTACACTTTGATTTTTTGATATTTTTTCCTCATGTTGGGTTTTTCCAATTAAAACAGATTGAACATACGTCTCATTTGCAATCGTATATTGTGACATCCCCATTGTTTTAATTCCATAATTCACACCAAAATGGGCACTATAAAATAGAATAAGTATCCCTATCATCTTTAGTAACACCTTTTGTTTCGTTGCTGATTGAAATACTTCGATTAATAATACATATACCGTGATAAAAATAGGAAGAAATAATCCCATTGGGAAAATCATATTACTAAATGCAAATAAAATTGCCGAAAACACCCACATATAAGGATGATCTAATCCTTTATATAAAAGTATGTAACAAGCAAAATAAAATAAAAATATTGCAAGTGACTCAGGAGTTAATACGGAACTCATGAATATATTTGGAATATACAGAGCATAAAATACGGAAGCAATACGACCGCATTCTTCTCCAAAAACCATTGCCGCAATACGATAAATAAAAAATGAGGTTCCTGCGCAAAATAACACATTAAATAGTTGTAAAGCGAATAATGTATCACCAAATATACGAATAATTATTGACTCATATATAATAAAAGGCAAATGAGTTACAGTCCCTATATTATTACCAATTGCAATCTGCTTTGCAGACTCATACATCACTTTCATATCACCAATTATTGGAGCATCTACAAATAACAGCATACTAAGCCTTACAACTATAGTTATACTTATAAGAAAAGTAAGAAATTGTTTATCTGTAAAACGATATTGTAGAATTGATGTCACTAGCAAAATGAGTATGACGAAAATTGCCAATATGATTGTTACACTTGTTGTACTTCCTCCAAAAAATTGCTTACTTGTCTCAAATGCTGCCCAACAACTATAAACAAAAAATGCGAGCATCGCACCGATCATAATTTTATTGAAGAAAGATGAAAAATTTGTTTGTATATGATTCATATGTCCATTGCACCTCTATTTCCATTCATAACAAAACGATTCTACCATGAATGGGTACACGGCTGATAGAGAATTTCTATGACAAATACATAGTCATTACTTTTTACTTGCAATGTAAGCGAATCCTCTTTTACACTACATTTTAGATAAAATAAATTTTCTTTCAGTTACATGAATACAAATACAGAAGTTTAAATAATCCTCTTTTGGAATACACTTTACTTCATTAAATATCTAATATGAGTAATCCACTTACACATATTATTCTGATTGAAAACAGACTATAGGGGCTGAATATATGGAAAAGAAATTCATGCGAGAATCTAAAGCAATTAAGACAACACGTGTTTTTCCTAACGATTTAAATAATCACCAAACACTTTTTGGAGGGAAATTATTAGCAGAAATTGATAGTATTGCTTCGATTGCGGCTGCAAGACATAGTCGTAAACATTGCGTAACAGCATCTATTGATTCAGTTGATTTTTTAACTCCAATTCACCAAGCTGATTCTGTTTGTTATGAAGCATTTGTATGTTATACAGGGAAATCTTCAATGGAAGTTTTCGTAAAAGTAATCGCAGAAAATTTATTAGCAGGCGAGCGTAGAATTGCCGCTACTTGCTTCATTACATTTGTGGCAATAAAAGATGGAAAACCTTCGTCTGTACCACAAGTACTTCCTGAAACTCAGGAAGAACATTGGTTACACACAACCGGTTCAGAACGTGCGGAAAATAGAAAAAAAGGACGTTTAAAAAGCAAAGAAATGGCTGAGGTTTTAACTTTAAATAAACCTTGGAATATTTAATACGATACTCTTCCATATACATGCACAGATTTTTTCTTCCTTGCATGTATTTTTTTATACAAAATATCACCTCTTACCATTTTATTCTCAATCTGCTCTCCTAAATCATGCACCAGCTTTTCCTTTATTTTGTTATACTGTTAATGGTATATTAAATAAAGTTCGTTTAAAAATAACCATAATATGATTAAGTATATAAGGGATGGTGCGGTAATGACTATTGAAGTACCAATTTCAATACCAAAAACGTTAATTATTATTCCAGCGTATAACGAGGAAGAAGCAATTGCAGATACATTAACAAGATTATTAAAACTAAAACAGCATTTTACAGGATTAAGCATTTGCGTTATTAATGATGGATCACAAGATAAAACAGCTCGAATCGTAAAAGATTTCCCTGTTCACCTTGTGAACTTACCATATAACCTAGGTATTGGCTCAGCTGTACAAACTGGATATAAATACGCATATGAGAACGGATATGATATTGCGATTCAGTTCGATGCTGATGGACAACATAATCCAGATGATTTATATAAAATTATAAAGCCTATTGCTGAAGATGAATGCGATATGGTGCTAGGGTCACGTTTTACAGAAAAAACAGCATATAAAGGTAGTATTTCCAGAAGGATCGGTATTTTTTATTTTACTGCTCTATTGAAAGTACTAACAAAACAAACATTTATGGATCCAACTTCTGGATATCGTGCTATCAATCGAGAAGTAATTACAATTTTTGCACACAACTATCCAAAAGATTATCCAGAACCAGAAGTTCTTATTCATTTAAAAAAGAAAAAACTTCGCATTAATGAAATATCTGTAAATATGCAAGAGCGACAAGGTGGACAATCTTCCATCACACCTTTTAAATCTGCATATTACATGATTAAAGTAAGTCTTGCTATATTGATGCAAAAAATCGTGAAAGGTTGATAATAAATGCCTATAATTACCTTTTCATTCATCTTTATTTTATTATTATTATTATTAATTATTAATTCCATTCGCCGTGGAACTTTAGAAACGAAATATGCTATTTTATGGATTTTAGTTTGTATTGCAATGGCTATTTTAAGTTCTACTGATAAAATTATAAACTGGATTGGAAAACTATTAAAAGTAGAATATCCCCCTTCCATTTTATTCTTATTTGGACTATTATTCTGTTTCATCTTAATTTTTGACCTAACACGAAAAATTTCTAAACAACATCATCAACTTGTAACATTAACGCAAGATTATGCGTTACTAAAGCAAAAATTAAATGCAACTGAGACAGACAAAGACTAACCTAATATTTCAAAGCTAACATAAAAAACCTCTTAATTTATTTCAAAAATTAAGAGGTTTTTTTATTCTCAATAATAATTTATTCGCCTTCACAATCGTTATGATAAATACATCCTACTTACTAATAAGTTAAAATGATATGAATAAGAACTTATATGCAATAGACATGTTAAAGCTGTTTGAAATACAAGAATTAACCAGAAGAATCTCACTTCCCGCCACCTTTTTAATAGAAAGTTGATTTACAAAGTTTATATGCGTTAAACTTATACAGATGTTCTTGTAATCTTCTTCCTTTCCAAAGGCTTGTATATATGATGCAAGACATAAAAAACTTGAGGAGATAAAAATTCTATGATGGAACAAAAGCAACTTGTTTCTGTTGTCATACCCCTGTATAACACAGAAAAATATATTGAAGAAACGATACAGTCAATACTAGATCAAACATATAAAAACATCGAAATTGTAATTGTAGATGATGGAAGTAAAGATCAGTCACCTTCTATCGTAAAAAACCTTGCTGAAAAATACCCAGGGCAAGTAAAATACGTTCATCAAAAAAACCAAGGTGTTTCGGTAGCCCGTAATACAGGTATCGAAAATGCTAGCGGAAAATATATCGCTTTCCTTGATAGTGATGACTTATGGCATCCAACTAAAATTGAGAAGCAAGTCAAAAGTATGCATAAAAACGATATGGACGCGTGCTATTGTGGTTATATGAATTTCTACGAAGAAACAGGCGAGAAGGTTGAACATACAACAAACTTTATTAAAGGCGATATGGCAAAAGCATTCCTAACACATCAAGTTGTTGCTCAAACAAGTACTTGGATTTTCAAACGATCCATCGTAATGGATCATAACATTCGTTTTACACCAGGATGTAGTTGGGGCGAAGATTTAGAGTTTTTATTTAAACTTATGAGTGTGACAAATGTATGTTATGTCGATGAATACTTAACTTATTATAGAATTTTATCAGAAGGAAATCTTTCTTCTAAGTATAAAGATTATGAATTAAAAACGACAAAAGAGTTGGAAGTATTCAATCGTATGAAAGATTGGGTACATAATAAATCTCAAGATTTCATTACAAAAGACCCTCAGTCACTGATTGAGATTCTTGAGACTTATTTATTCCCTTATACAGTCATCAATAACGCTTGTATATATATTAAAGAAAACTCTCGATTAGATAAATCACAAGTTCAATTAATCAAAAAAGATATAAGGAAATATTGCCGTAAAATCTATTCAAAGAATGGAAAGCGTAGTAAAAAACTATATGCAATGCTTTGGTTTGTACGAATTAAATTTCTGTTTTCTTAAACTGAAAATATAACGATACTCTCTTTCTGTGAACAAATCAAATTTACAAATAGGACAAGCTAACCGGGTCCTAAAGAATAGAAAGGTCTTTTCTCATGAAAACAAATAAAATTCTAAAAAACGCATCCTACCTGTTTGTGGGAAACATTACTGTACGTTTTGTACTGGCTATTGCAACAATTTTCTTTGCAAGATATGTTTCTCCAAGTGATTACGGTATGTTTACAACTGCGTTAGCAGTTTCAGCTGTTATTTGTTACTTTACAGATGCAGGTTTGACACATACCTTTATGCGTGAAGGAACGAGAAGCGATGCCAATATTAGCGTGCTAATAAGTAGTTATTTACGTATTCGTTTAATATTAGCTATCGTAATTTCTGTACTTTTCGCTATTTTTGCCCAGTTCTTCTATCCCGATGCTTACTTACGTGCGATGGTATATTGGGTTGTTCTACCAACAATGTTCGGAGCAACCTTACAAGGTGTTGGAATGGCTTACTTCCAAGTAACAGAACGCATGCAATTTACAGCTATTATTTCTGTGCTACAAGGTGTAACAGCTGCTGCTGCCCTATTACTAGGGATGTCTTTCCAATGGTCACTTATGATGGTTGCTGCTATGTACGGGGTATCTAGTCTTGTAACAGGTGTTATCGCCTTTATAATGACAATACGTTATACACAAGTTCATAAGGGTTGGGATAAAGGCATTTTAGATCAATTACTTATTTTCACAATCAACGGAATCATCATTATGCTCTTACCACAATTGGGCCCTATTATATTAGAAAAGGTTTCAACATATAATCAAGTTGGATTCTTTGGTGCTGCATCTAAAATACCTGCTGTACTATATCAAATACCTGGAGTAATTGCAGCTGCCTTTTATCCAAGGCTTTTTGCTTTTGGTAATGAGAAAAATATTGAAGAACATAGAAAATTATCAAGTTTTGAATTAAAACTTATGTCTTTTTTAGGAATGGGAATTTCTATCCCCTTTATTGCTGATCCAAGTTTCTGGATTGTTAGTTTATTAGGAGAAGAATACGCTCCCGCTGGTAACGCTCTTGCTATTCTAGCGTTTATGGTTATTTTACAATCAATTAACTATCCACTAGCCGATAATTTAACAACGATTGGCCAGCAATGGAAACGTGCAACAACAATGACTATTGGATTAGTTGTTGCCATCATAGGTTATATTGTATTAGGTAGTAAATATGGAATGATGGGGGCAGCTGCCGCAGCTATCCTTACCGAAATTACACTATTAATCGGATTTACCCTCTTTATTCGTAAAGGCATGCAATTATTAGTTAAAGGAATTATATTTAATTCCTTAGCCTTTATTATTAGTTACGGTATATACCGAATTGCATTAATCGACTTACCACCATTAGTTGCTTTAACTCTTACTGGTATACTATACGGTATGATCGGAATTGTAATTGATCCTCAAATACGTGGATTTGTTTTAGGGTTTATAAAACAAAAGTTCATTCGCAAACACGCTTAAAAGCAAAAAGCTTTTCCATTTTTAAATAGGAAAAGCTTTTTGCTTTTTTTATATACTATCATTTTTCTTCAGTAAAAAAATGCTATATATTCCAGCTCAAATTGACTTACTTTCTGAGAATGCCTTATACTAAATTACATGTAAACTATGAACTCCAACGCTTGTAAAAATATATATGCTTCAACAAAAATATATATTTTCTCATGTTAAAACTAAAGAACACACCTTTAAAAATTGGTGTGTTTTTATATGCTACCTAAAAACTAGTTGTTACATGTAACGACTTTCAAAGGAGGATTATCAATTTTTATGAGCATAAAGCCGAATAATAAATTCTTTTCCAAGAAAACAATGATAATTATGCCAATATTATTATTGTGCGCTTTTGCTTTTCATTATTTCTTTTTAACATCTAATCAAGCCTTTTCTGGTACAGGGGATGCGTTACGTCAATTTGGCTTCTTTACGTTTCTTCTACAACATGCCTTTAAAGATGGCAACCTTTTTTGGTCCTTTGATTATGGGTTAGGTGGAGATTTATTTGGAGAGTTTAGTTATTATTACAGCACATCACCATTTTTCTGGATTACACTGTTACTACCTAAACTAAGTCTTGAGCAAGTATATGACGTGAAATTATACATGAGTATTTTAAAAAACTTTTTAGCTATGGTATTCATGTATGGTTCTTTACGTTACCATAATAAAACAGCATTCTCATCTTTTGTTGCTGCTATTATATATGGTGGCTGTATTACTTTCATCCGCCACTCTTTACTATGGGATTTCATGGCTGATGCTATTGTATTTTTACCATTAGTAATATGGGGGCTTGATAAATATATTATCGAAAAGAAGCGCGGACTTTTCCTAATTGCTGCCACTTTAATGTTAGCATCAAACTTTTATTTTGCTTTTATCACAAGTATTTTCATATTCATTTATGCATTATTCCAATACTTTGCGACACAACAAAATAAAACGATTGTCTCTTTTCTAACTTATTATATTAGAATCGGTTTATTGTATGGATTATCACTCGGTTTAGCCGCCGTTTGCTTCCTCCCATCAGTTAATGCCGTATTTAGCGCTGATCGATTATCAAAAAAGTTTGAGATACCATTATTATTTGAAGATAAATTTTATAAAGATTTAATGGAAAATATTTTCTTCATGTATAATGCTGAAAATCATCAATTAGCTTTACCAGCTTTAATTTTATTCTTAATCGTATTTGGAATGTTTATACGTGATAAACTCATTAAAAATAAAGTATTCTTTACGTTATTCATGTTTATTCTGTTTATGCTTCCATATACATATTCTGTGTTTAATGGTTTTTCAGCAATGCAATCTAGATGGTTTTATTTATTTGTATTTGTAATTTCCCAAACAATTGCATACATTCTAGATTGGATGATTATTCATAAGAAAGACTACAAATTACCTTATTTAATAAGTTTATTAGTGTCTATTGGATTATTCATTTATGCATTTTATAGAAAAATAAATATAAATGTAACTGATAAACCTTTACAAGACGTTGATAACATTTTACTCGGAACTGTCGTTCTTTCTGTTATTACAGTATGTCTATGGCGTTATATTTCTAAACCCTTCATACAATTTTTAGTTGTATTGAACGTACTCGTTAGCACAATTTCTATGAATTATATGTATGCGAATAATATACTTAGCACCGTTTACGGACAGAGTCAAATTTCAACTGAAAAGTTACACGAACCAGGCTATGATAATAGCGAAGAAATTGCTGCAATTCGCTACATACAAGAAAATGATAAAGACTTTTATCGTATTCTTAATCCATATAGCGAATATAACACACCAATGCTACAAGGATATCATGGCGTAAGTACGTATCAAAGCTTGGTTAATTATTATGTCCATGACTTTATGAAAAATAAATATGGCGTATTCCAAATGTACGATACACCTTCAATGTTTTATCAAACTGACAGTCGACTACTACTTGAAAATATGCTTGGTATAAAATATCGCGTATTAAGTGCTGATACAGATCCAAAGAATGTACCTTATGGATATAAACTATTACAGCAAGTAGGACCATATAATATTTACAAAAATGACTATTCCTTACCGTTAGGATATGTATATGATTCGGCTATAAGTGAAGAAGAGTTTTCTAAATTAAACTTCGCTCAGCGTGATCAATTATTATTACATGCTGTTGTCGTTAATAATACAAAAGAATTTTCATTAAATCATTTTAATAAACAAGACCTTAAATCAAAGGCAGTATCTATTAAAACGGAAAAAGCAAAATTCGAAAACATGGAAAAAGAAGGAAAAAAACTAATTGTTCATGGCTTTGGAAATATGATTGTACCTATCAATTATCCTAATACGCCTGGTGATCTACTGATAGAATTAAAATTGAAAAATACAGGTACATTCAATGCAACTGTTAATGGAAAAACAATAGGAAAAGGTGACGATGCTGGTGCATACTCGTATCCGTTAGAAAGATTTGTTTACAATTTAGGCAATGATCGTCCAGAAAACCTAACTATCTCTATTGATATGGCAGGTGAGTATGAATTAGGTGACTTACAAGCAAATATCGTAAACTATGAAAGTGTACAAAAAGAAACAAAAAAATTAACTGAAAATAGGCTTGAAAATATTTATTATAAGAACAATTATTTAAAAGGGGATATCAACTCAAATAAAGACGGGCTCCTATATTTATCTGTTCCATATAGTAAAGGTTGGACTATAAAAGTTGATGGAAAAGAAAAAGAATTTACGAAAGCAAATTCTGCCTTTATCGGTGTTCCCATTACAAAAGGCTCACATGTAATCGAAATGACTTACGTTACACCTTACTTCAAATTAGGTATGATTATATCAATCATCTCACTAATTATTTGTGTAGCTTTACTAATTTTCACAAATCCAAAAACACGACGGAAATTTTCTTTTAAAAAGCAATAATGAGCAATCAATGAATCATGAAGCTATCAAATTGGATAGCTTCATATAAAAACGCATAACATTGTTTTAACCTACTACAAACAAGGAGTGTCAAAAATGACTCTTTCAATCGTTGTACCATGCTACAATGAAGAAAAGGTGCTTCGAGCCTTTTATTCAGAGACTTCTCTTGAAATTCATAAATTAACTACCGATTATGAATTTGTTTTTGTTAATGATGGTAGTAAAGATGATACATTAAATATTTTACGTGATTTAGCTAGTTCAGATTCATCGGTACATTATATATCATTTAGTCGAAACTTCGGAAAAGAAGCAGCAATGTTAGCAGGTTTAAAATATGCTACAGGCGATGCAATTGTTATTATGGATGCTGACTTACAACACCCTCCTACGTTAATAAAAGAACTGTTAGAAGGATATAACGAAGGCTACGACCAAGTCATTGCAAAAAGGACAAGAACTGGTGATTCACCCGTTCGCTCTTTCATCTCTCGTCTTTACTATAAGGTAATGAATAAGTTTGTAGATATTGAATTAGTAGATGGTATTGGTGACTTTAGACTTTTAAGTCGAAGAGCAGTGGATTCTTTAGTGTCTTTAAGTGAATACAACAGATTTTCAAAGGGTTTATTCTCTTGGATCGGTTATAACGAATTAATCATTGAATATGAAAATGTATTACGTTCTGAAGGAGAAAGTAAATGGACCTTCTCAAAATTATTAAATTACGGAATTGATGGTGTAATTTCATTCAATAATAAACCGTTACGTCTATCTATATATCTTGGATTACTAACAACCATTTTAGGACTTTTATACGTAATCACTACGTTCGTTCAAATCATCCTTGGTGGTGTGGAAGTTCCTGGTTATTTTACTCTCATTTCCGCTATACTATTTATTGGTGGTATTCAACTCATATTCCTCGGTGTTATTGGTGAATATATTGGTCGTATTTATTATGAAACAAAACGTAGACCGCATTTTATTGTAGCTGAAAAGAAAGTTAGTGAAGTTAAACAAAAGGCATAACCAAAAAGTTACTTCTGTAGGTAGAAGTAACTTTTTTATATACTAACATTTACAAACACTTCTTTTGAAAAAATATACATTTTGAAATGATGGCATTATATGAAAGAATTTAGTATCATGATTCAAGGTACTATTTCAAGTTGGACGGAGGATACTATGAGCTTATTAACAGTTGAAAAATTAGGACATACATTTGGCGATCGTACATTATTTAAAGATGTATCTATGCGATTATTAGCAGGTGAGCACGTTGGATTAGTTGGTGCAAACGGTGTTGGTAAATCAACATTCATGAATATCATTACTGGTCAGCTTATTCATGACCAAGGTCGTGTAGAATGGACACCGGGCACACATTACGGCTACTTAGATCAGCATACTGTTTTAACACCTGGGCGTACAATCCGTGACGTACTAGCGGATGCATTTTTACCGTTATTCGAAAAGGAAAAAGCTTTAAATGAAGTTACAGAAAAAATGGGAACTGCTACACCAGAAGAACTAGAAGAACTTCTTGAGCAAATGGCAGAAATACAAGATGCACTTGAAGCAGGTGGTTTCTACTTACTAGATATGAAAATTGAAGAGGCTGCACGTGGTCTTGGAATTGATGCAATTGGTTTAGATCGTGATGTTTCAGCACTAAGTGGTGGACAACGTACAAAGGTATTGCTTGCAAAGCTATTACTTGAACAGCCAGAAGTGTTATTGCTTGATGAACCTACTAACTATTTAGACGTTGAACATATTCATTGGTTAACAAATTATTTAAAAGAATACCCACATGCATTCTTATTGATTTCTCATGATACGGAATTTATGAACAAATGTGTTGATGTTATTTTCCATCTAGAATTCACAAAAATGACACGCTATACAGCGACATATGAAAAATTCCTAGAACTAGCAGAAATCAATAAAAATCAACATATAAACGCTTATGAAAAGCAGCGTGAGTTTATCAAAAAACAAGAAGACTTCATTGCAAAGAACAAGGCTCGTTATTCAACGACAGGTCGTGCAAAGAGTCGTCAAAAACAACTTGATCGCATGGAACTTATTGATCGCCCAGAAACAGCGATTAAACCTGAATTCTCATTTAAAGAAAGTCGCGCAAGTAGCCGCTTCGTCTTTGAAGGTGAAAATGTAGAAATCGGATATACGCATCCTCTACTACCAAAGCTATCAATGACGATTGAACGTGGTGAAAAAATTGCTATTGTTGGATGTAACGGTGTTGGTAAATCAACGTTACTAAAAACAATCTTAGGTAAAATTAAACCTTTAAGCGGTAAAACAAGCCTTGGTGACTTCTTAGAGCCTGCATACTTTGAACAGGAAGTTAAAGCTGATAATATAACACCAATTGATGATGTATGGAATACATTCCCTGGTTTAGACCAGCATCAAATTCGTGCAATGTTAGCAAAATGCGGATTAAAAAATGAACATATTTCTCGCCCATTAAGTCAATTAAGTGGTGGAGAACAAGCAAAAGTTCGTTTATGTAAGCTAATGGGTGAGGAAAGTAACTGGCTATTATTTGATGAGCCGACAAACCATCTTGATGTTACAGCAAAAGCGGAACTTAAGAAGGCTATGAAAGCATATAAAGGAACAATTCTCCTTGTATGTCACGAACCGGACTTCTATGAAGATTGGATCACAAAAGTTTGGGATGTTGAAGAATGGTCTCAAAACAGTAAGTAGTCTTTAAGAAAAAACTCCTTGTGTAGACAAGGAGTTTTTTACTTATTTTTATTAAGAATTTTTTATATTGTAGTATCCTATAAGGCGTAATTGAAATTCTTTTAATTCCGGATACGCCTCTAAGTTTGCTAACATACCTCTAATTACCGGAATTCTTGGATTAAGCAATCGTATTTCAGCCTCTAAAACATCTAACGTTACTAACAACTCATCATCCTCTAATTGATCAGCTAAATTACGCTTAAATACAATAATTTCTTTTAAAAAATGCTCTTTAACTTGTTCCTTAATGAGCTCGGATTTACAAAGAAATTCTCCAAGCTTTTCTTCATGTAAAATAGGTTCTTCCGAAGATTCTACTAAGCCATCTACTAAATGATCTACTCTTTTTAAAATAAAAGCAGCGACATACGATAAATCGATTTCTGGTGCTTGTAAAATAATTAATTCTAAATACCCACGGCATATGCCTTCTACCATAATTACTAAATCCAATAAATATGGCATAACCTTTTCACCATAAATGGACAATAAACTATTCCGATAAAATGCATGAGACTCTAACTTCATCCGCATCATAAATTCTTCTACTTCTTTATTAAACGGAATCGCATTTTCTCTCGCATGCATAATAATAAATTCTTTATGCTTTTGTATATCATTAAACTGACAATGTAATTGTTTTGCAAATTTTTCACGTGGTAATAAAGACTCTTGTTCAATATCCAGCATTTTCTTTTGGATTTTGTCATAATAATATCGAAGTGTCGCTAATAAAAGCTCATCTTTCGATTTAAAATATAAGTAAAAAGCTCCCTTAGATATACCACTAGCTGTCACAATTTCCTGCACTGATGTCGCATTTACACCCTTAGTAGCAAATAACTTCATAGCCGATTCTATAATTAAACGCTCTTTTTCTTTCATATCTTCTCTCCTAAATTTAATCTCGCATCTTATTATAAATGTATTATACCATCTCTTTTTATTGACGATTGACCGAACGGTCAGTTATATTATGTATTAGACTGACCAGTTGGTCAATATAATAAAAAGGGAGCGCAAACATGAACAAAATCATCAATTTCTCGTTAAAAAATAAGTTCGCAGTTTGGCTACTAACCATTATTGTTACTATTGCGGGGATCTACTCTGGACTCAATATGAAGCTGGAAACAATCCCTGATATTACAACACCGATTGTGACAGTAACTACGGTCTATCCTGGTGCTACACCAGAAGAAGTAGCTGATAAAGTTTCAAAGCCGATGGAAGAACAACTACAAAATTTAAGCGGTGTTAACGTTGTGAGTTCATCATCTTTTCAAAACGCATCTTCTATTCAAGTAGAATACGATTTTGATAAAAATATGGAAAAAGCTGAAACAGAAATTAAAGAAGCTCTCACAAATGTAAAACTCCCAGAAGGTGTTAAAGATCCTAAAGTTTCACGAGTAAACTTCAATGCCTTTCCAGTTATTTCGTTAAGCGTGGCAAGTAAGAATGAATCTTTAGCTACCTTAACTGAAAATGTAGAAAAAAATGTTGTACCAGGATTAAAAGGACTTGATGGTGTTGCATCTGTTCAAATTGCTGGCCAACAAGTAGATGAAGTACAGCTTGTCTTCAAGAAAGATAAAATGAAAGAACTAGGACTAAGTGAAGATACCGTAAAAAATGTGATTAAGGGATCGGATGTATCTTTACCACTTGGCTTATACACATTTAAAGACACGGAAAAATCAGTTGTTGTAGATGGCAATATTACAACGATTAAAGCGTTAAAAGAACTTAAAATCCCAGCTATACCTTCCTCACCTAACGGTCAAGGTAGTCAAAATGCTGGCGCTGGTGCACAAACGCCGCAAATGAATCCAGCTGCTATGAACGGGATTCCAACAGTTACATTAGACGAAATTGCTGACATTAAAGAAGTTGGGAAAGCAGAATCTATTTCTCGAACAAATGGAAAAGAAGCAATTGGAATTCAAATTGTGAAGGCCTCTGATGCAAATACAGTTGATGTTGTAAATGCAGTAAAAGATAAAGTAAAAGATCTTGAGAAAAAATATAAAGATTTAGAGATCATTTCAACATTCGACCAAGGTGCACCTATTGAAAAATCAGTTGAAACAATGCTGAGCAAAGCAATTTTCGGTGCTATCTTTGCGATTGTTATTATTATGCTGTTCCTAAGAAATATTCGAACAACGTTAATTTCTGTCGTTTCAATACCACTTTCTTTATTAATTGCTGTTTTAGTCATAAAGCAAATGGATATTACGCTTAACATTATGACACTTGGAGCAATGACCGTTGCTATAGGCCGCGTTGTCGATGACTCAATTGTTGTTATTGAAAATATTTACCGACGTATGTCGTTATCAGAAGAGAAATTACGTGGAAAAGATTTAATTCGTGAAGCTACGAAAGAAATGTTTATCCCGATTATGTCTTCTACCATTGTAACAATTGCTGTATTTTTACCGCTTGGACTAGTAAAAGGTATGATTGGTGAAATGTTCTTACCATTCGCCTTAACTATCGTCTTCGCTTTATTAGCATCATTACTAGTAGCAGTTACAATCGTACCGATGCTAGCTCATTCCTTATTTAAGAAAGAGAGCATGAGGGAAAAAGAAGTACATCATGAAGAAAAACCAAGTAAATTAGCAAATGGGTATAAACGCATACTTGCATGGGCTTTAAATCACAAAATTATTACATCAAGTATCGCTGTCCTTCTATTAGTTGGTAGTCTTGCACTTGTACCAGTTATCGGTGTAAGTTTCTTACCTTCTGAAGAAGAAAAAATGATTATTGCAACATATAATCCTGAACCAGGTCAAACGTTAGAAGACGTTGAAAAAATTGCAACAAAAGCTGAGAAGCACTTCCAAGATAATAAAGACGTCAAAACAATTCAGTTCTCATTAGGTGGAGAGAATCCAATGAGTCCTGGTCAATCAAACCAAGCAATGTTCTTCGTGCAATATGATAACGACACGAAAAACTTTGAAAAAGAGAAAGAACAAGTCGTTAAAGATTTACAGAAGATGTCTGGCAAAGGCGAATGGAAAAACCAAGACTTCGGAGCAAGTGGCGGTAGTAACGAAATTAAACTATACGTTTATGGAGATAGCTCAGAAGACATTAAGCCTGTCGTAAAAGATATTCAAAATATCATGAAGAAAAATAAAGACTTAAAAGATATAGATTCTAGTATTGCAAAAACATATGCAGAGTACACTTTAGTCGCAGATCAAGAAAAGCTGAGTAAAATGGGCTTAACGGCTGCTCAAATTGGAATGGGACTTTCTAATCAACATGATCGCCCTGTTCTGACAACAATTAAAAAAGACGGTAAAGATATCAATGTATATGTAGAAGCTGAAAAACAAAATTATGAAACAATCGATGACTTAACAAATCGCAAAATTACAACACCACTTGGTAATGAAGTAGCTGTGAAAGATGTTATGACTGTAAAAGAAGGTGAAACATCGAATACAGTAACACACCGAGATGGACGTGTTTATGCAGAGGTTAGTGCCAAATTAACATCTGATGACGTTTCAAAAGCATCTGCTGCAGTACAAAAAGAAGTAGATAAAATGGATCTTCCTTCTGGTGTAGATGTTTCTATGGGCGGTGTTACTAAAGATATTCAAGAATCATTCAAGCAACTTGGCCTAGCGATGTTAGCTGCGATTGCCATTGTATACTTCGTTCTTGTCGTTACATTTGGTGGTGCCCTAGCACCATTCGCAATTTTATTCTCGCTACCATTTACAATTATTGGGGCTCTTGTTGCCTTATTAATCTCTGGTGAAACATTAAGTGTATCTGCAATGATTGGTGCGCTTATGTTAATCGGTATCGTTGTAACAAACGCAATCGTGCTTATCGACCGCGTTATTCATAAGGAAAATGAAGGACTATCAACACGTGAAGCTTTATTAGAAGCTGGTGCAACACGCCTTCGTCCAATTTTAATGACTGCAATTGCAACAATCGGTGCTCTTATCCCGCTTGCATTAGGATTTGAAGGTAGTGGCTTAATTTCTAAAGGACTTGGCGTAACGGTAATTGGTGGATTAACAAGTTCAACGTTATTAACACTTCTTATTGTTCCAATCGTTTATGAAGTATTAAGCAAATTTAAAAAGAAAAAAACAAAATAACAAAAAAATAACCTCGCTAACTGCGGGTTATTTTTTATTTCCAAACAAGATTAGGAAATCGCCATAGCCTTCTTTCTCTAATTCCTCTTTCGGAATAAATCGAAGAGCTGCGGAATTAATACAGTAACGAAGGCCATTTGGTCCTGGACCATCTGGAAATACGTGCCCAAGATGTGAATCTCCTTCTTTACTTCTCACTTCTGTACGTGTCATATTATGACTCACATCCATCTTTTCTTTCACACTAGCTGACATCACTGGTTTTGTAAAACTAGGCCATCCACATCCACTATCAAATTTATCTAGAGAAGTAAACAACGGCTCACCTGAAACGATGTCTACATAAAGACCTTCCTCTTTATGGTTCCAATACTCATTTCGAAATGGTGGTTCTGTACCATTTTCCTGTGTTACATAATACTGCATCTCATTGAGTTTTTCTTTTAAATGAGCATTATCCTTTGGCCAATGTTGCTTAATAAAAGCATCTCGTCCTGAGCCTTTACGATATAACTCATAGCGGAATGTGTTTTTCTTATGGTATCCTTGGTGATATTCTTCAGCTGGATAAAATGTAGCTGCTGGTAGTATTTTTGTCGCAATTGGTTTTGAAAAGCGTCCACTCTGCTCAAGCTCTTCTTTTGAGGCCTCTGCTTTTTTATGTTGTTCTTCATTATGATAAAAAATCACCGTTTCATAAGACTGTCCGCGGTCGTGGAATTGTCCACCAATATCGGTCGGATCAATTTGTCTCCAATATATATTTAACAATTCCTCATACGGCATTTTATTTGCATCAAATGTAATTTGTACTGCCTCATAATGTCCCGTCGTTTCTGAACATACTTCTTTATACGTTGGATTCTCTTTATGACCACCTGTATAGCCAGAAACAACCTTTATAATCCCTTCCATCTCTTCAAATGGCGAAACCATACACCAGAAGCACCCTCCAGCAAATGTAGCTAACTCTACCTTTTCATTTACAGCCATTCTTTCACCCCTATTCTATGTTCTTCTTACAGTATGGCATAAGGAACATCATGTTATAAAAGAAAAAGCATCGAACATCGATGCTTTTTCTTACTTCACTTTATTTTTTCCAACATCCTTCTCCATTTCATCACTTGTCACGTCTAAAACATCTAGTAAGAAAATGAAGATTGGAATACCGATAATCAGTCCCCATACACCTAAGAAGTGCTCTGAGAAAATTAATACCATAAAAGTATAGAAAATCGGTAAATTTGTTTTTTGCGACATAAACTTCGGATTTAATACGTAACTTTCAAGCGCATGAATCACTGTTACGATAACTAAAATATAAACAACGTACATAATACCGCCAATATTGTAAGCAATCATACAAAGTGGGAATAACGAAATGATAACCCCCGCTACTGGAATTAATCCAAGCAAGAAAATCATTAATGCTAAACCTAATAATTGCGGGAATCCTAATATCCATAATGCGATAACTGAAAGAACACAGTTAACAACAGCAATTAAAAATTGTGCTTCGATTACCTTTCCAAATGAACGTGCAAATTTCTTTCCGAAGTACTCAATTTCAGTATAGAAAATTGCAAGCCTGCTTTCTTTAAACTTTGCAGTAAAACCAACAATACGAGATTTTTCTAATAAGAAAAACAAACTCAAAATTAAAGAAAGTAAAACTTGAAGGCCAAATTTACCAACATTCGTAATCGATTTATACAAAATGTCTACGCCTTGTCCTACATATTTAGAAAGCTCCATATGATTGACAGCATTAACTGCATACTTAATTAGTTCACTATCTGGTGGGTTTCTTAAAAATACATTGAATTGGTAAATCAGTTGTGAAATTTGTATCGTCAATACTGGTAAATATTTAAATAGCGTAATAGCAATTCCACCAATTAACATTACATATAGAAATGCTATAATAATTTTTCGATTAATAGGCATGAAATGATCTAATTTGCGGGAAATAAACTTTTGGAATCGATCCATTAAATACGTGAGAATAAACGTAATTAATATTAAATTCAACATACTTTGCAGCCCGTATAACACGAGAGCAAGTATTACTAATACGAGTAACCTCTGAAATCCTTTACTTTGAAACAGGTTTTTTATTTGCATAATCGACGAATACTCTCTCCTGTCCTATAAACTAAAACGTTACTAAGTAGATTTCTCTCTCTTTTCTACTTTTAATTATTCATTCATATTAAGATTTTTATAAACTCATTATATGCCTACCTTAACAGGTATATAGTAGCTTACTTCTTATTTTACAATACAATGACCTAATTCAAAACTTATTCTACATAGTATTAATGAAGATTTAAGGAAACTTACATTTTTTTAAATAGGTCTTACCACTACTGTAACATAAAAAGCAAGCTATCAGTAGAAATCTGTCCTACAAATAGCTTGCTTTTCTTGTTTTTTAAGTAAGTTTTACTATCCAATGAATGGTATGAACATTGGGATGACAACTACTGTTACAACCCCAACTACCGTTACAGCAATACTTGCCATTGCTGCCTCTACCTCACCCATTTCAATTCCTACCGCAACTCCTAATGCATGACCCGCTGTTCCAAGTGCTAAACCTTTTGCAATCGGATGTTTCACTCTAAATGTTTTTAAGAATAATGCCCCTAATGCGTATACGATAACTGCGTTAAAAATAACTGCAAAAGATGTAATTGCTGGAATACCACCAATACTTTCTGAAATTGGTAACGCAATTGCTGTTGTTGCTGCTTGTGGTAACATTGAATTCATTACTGCTGTATCTAAACCGATTGCTTTTGCAACAATGAACACGACAATTACTGAGCAAATAGATCCAACCACGATAGCCGATAAGATTTGCCACCAATATTTTTTTAACTTATCTACTTGTTTATATAGTGGGATAGCGAATGCAATTGTTGCTGGTTCTAAGAAGAAACTAATCATTTTTCCGCCAGTATTATATTCTTCAAAAGTAAAGTTACCTACCTTTAGAAAGACAATCCCTAATACCATCGCTACGAATAATGGTGTAAATAAAAAGAATCCTTTTGAATGCTTGAATAATAATGTTCCGATCCCGTATGCGATTAATGAAACGACGATTCCGAAATATGGAGTCATTGTGCTTGCCATGTTTATTACCTCCTAACAATATATAAATGTAGTGGTTACGCAACCTTTCCGTGCTTGCGTCCTTTATTTACTACTTTCAATTCTTTTGTATCTTCTGTTTCTTTCTCATCTTTTCCTAAAATGAATTGTGCAAATAATCCTGTTACAGCGAGTAAAATAACTGTTGCGACAACAATTACAGTTAAAATTTGTACAAAGTACTGCCCCATTACACCAAGAGAATTAATAACTGAAATACCTGATGGGACGAATAAGAATCCAATAATACCTGTTAAAGCTGTTCCAAGTGATTCAACTTGCTCCAATTTAATAACTTTTAAACATAATAGACTAAATAAAATAACTAACCCGATTACCGATGAAGGCATTGGAATTGGTAAATGTGTTGCAATAATATTAGAAATTAACATAATAGCTGAGAATATGAATGCTTGTGATAAGAAACTATATACTTTTTTCGTACTCATTTTGGCCACCTCTTTCGATTTGGTACCTTTATTGTATAGGATGTAAACGAATAAGTAAGCGTTTACATAACAGAACGTCAAATATACAGAATCAGTTACAAATATAAAAGGATGAAATACAAAAGCTGCTTCTTAAATACGAAGCAGCTTCTTGAGTTCTTTTGCATATGTACGGCTAACAGGTACTTTCGATCCTTCTTTCATAATTAAATTATAAGTAGAATTGAACCATGGCTGAATTTCAGTAATATGATTAATATTCGCAATAAAACTACGGTGTACACGCATGAAGCTTGCTTGTGGTAACTTCTTCTCTAAAATTACAAGTGTATCATGTGTTACATACGTTTCCCTCATTGTTTTTACTGTTACTTTCCCATCTACAAGCCCTACATATATAATATCTTCAATATTCACAAGTACGATTGATTCTTCAATTGGTAATGCTAATTTATGCATCTCTGCTGTTACATCTGTCCCCTTTATTTCGTGCTTCGTTTCTGTTTGCGCTTGTTTTTGTTTTTTATACTTCTTTAATGTCTGCACAATACGCTCTTCATCAAATGGTTTTAAAATGTAGTCTAACGCATCTACTTCAAATGCTTGCAACGCATATTGATCATAGGCCGTAGCAAATACAATTGCAGGTGGATTTTTCATCTTCTTTAATATATTCGCGATTTCAAATCCGTTATCATCGGATAATTGAATATCTAAAAACACAATATCTGGTCTACTTTGCATTAGTTCTTCTAATGCGTCTTCCACACAATCAGCCTCACCAACTATCTCAACTTCTTTCGTCCTCTCTAATAGATACTTTAGTTCATCACGTGCTAACATTTCATCGTCAACTACTAATACTTTTAACACCCGGTTCTTCCTCCCCTACTTTTTTTGGAATAATAAAGGTAATCTCCGTCCCTTTATTTAATTCACTTTCGATATGAAGCATCGTTTCTTTCCCAAATAAACCAATAAGACGTTCGTTAATATTATATAAAGCTGTTCCAGTCCCTTTCTTTGACGAAACTACCATCTTTCCTAATTGTTCTAAACGTTCTTCCTCAATTCCCTGTCCATTATCTTTTACTTCAAAGTGAACCATACCCTCTTTTTCAAAAACATGCACTTCCACTTCGCATACTGGTTGCTTCTTCGGAAAAGCGTGTCGCAATGCATTTTCAACCAATAGTTGAAGAACAAATGGTGGTACTAAAATTGTCTTTAGCTCATCCTCAATATACATCTTTACCTCATACTTATTTGGGAACCGTGCTTGTTCTAGTGATAAGTATGCCTGTACATGGTTTAATTCTTGTTCTAGCGGAATCAATAACTGACGTGCTCCTTGCAAATTACAACGGAAATACACGCTGAGCTGTAATAATAACTTCCTTGCTTTTTCTACATCTGTTCGGCATAAAGCTGATACTGTATTAATCGCATTGAATAAAAAGTGCGGGTTAATTTGCGCTTGTAATGCTTTTATCTCCGCATCTTGAAGTAATTTACTTTGCAACTCAGCTTCCCCTAATTCAAGTTGTGTAGAGAATATTTTTGCTAACCCTTCTGCTAATTCCTCTTCCACACGACTTAACTGGTTAGGATTTTTGAAATACAGTTTTAATGTCCCTATCGTATTTCCATGCGAAGTTAGTGGAATAACAATCGCCGCTTGCAAAGGGCATCCTTCATGTTGACAATTAATGACCTCACGTGATTTTGCTTTCATTATTTTCCCTGTATTTAAAACTTCTTTCGACAAACCAGTTATTAAACTATGTGAAGGAATATGATGATCTGATGCTAATCCAACGTGCGCTAATATTTTCTCTGTATCTGTTAAAGATACCGCATCCGTTCCTGTAAAGCGGTGAATAATTTGTGCCACATGCTTACACGATTCTTCTGTTAAGCCTTGACGAAAATACGGTAACGTTTTATCAGCAATACGCAATACTTTATGAGTCTGAAGCGCTTTTGCATTCTCCTCCTGACGCAAAATAGCTTGTATCATAGAAAGTAAAATAAAACTGCCAAAACTATTTACAAGAATCATCGGTATCGCTATTGTTTTCACAACGCTAATTCCATCCTCTATAATTAATAAAATCATAAGCATTTCTAAAGATACGATAAAAATACTTAAAACTGCTGAAAACTTAGGAGTAATTGTACGATTATATTTTTTGAAAATATATCCGATATAACCAGTTATAATCCCAGCTAAAATAGAAGAGATTGCGCAGCTTAACGCTGTCGTACCACCAAGCATATAACGATGAATACCAGCAAAAAATCCTACTCCAACCCCTACAATAGGGCCACCAAGTAAGCCGCTAATACCAACACCCATAATACGCGTATTCGCAATTGTGCTTGACGAAGAAACACCTTGTAACCAGTTTTCATTCATAATCGTATTTCCTGCTATTTCAATCCCAGTGTAATTGCTTACAATTGTAAATACCGAAAAAATACAAATAAGCTTAAGCTTATCTACATAGCCATCCTGTTTATGAAGGAGGCGTCTGAAAGTTTTAATATGAGAGAGTAAAAATCCTAAAATAACTATAAGTCCGACTCGTTCAATCATCATGAGTACTAAATTTAGCATCTTTGATTCATTCCTTTTTATTTAGTTAGTTTTATTATGGGAAAATAATGAAGTCGGCGTCAAGAAGAACGAAATGTTTTTTGAAATATTTTACACATAATAACTTTCTCTTTATTTGACAATACAATAGAAGAGTGCTAAAAATAAAGTAATATAATACAGTCCTTTAACCCAACCCCGTGAGGTTGAGAAGGAAGTCGGAATACAATATACGTATGTTCTTTTTTGAGGATACGTATGCTTTTTTGGCCTTCTCATCATATCAGGTGAGAAGGCCTTTTGTTATTCTTCCATAGCGACTGTAGAAAATAAGGAGGAGTAATAATGAACGTCACTACTGATGTACAACAAACAACAGAGGAGACGAAAGCGAAAAGATATAAAACATTATTTGGTTCTGCGCTAGGATATGCAGCAGAAGGTTTAGATATGTTGCTATTATCTTTCGTACTTGTCTATATTTTAAAAGAGTTTCACTTAAGTCCTGTTGAAGGTGGAAACTTAACATTAGCTACCACAATAGGGATGTTAATTGGTTCTTATTTATTTGGATTTATTGCTGATTTATTTGGCCGTATTCGTACAATGGCCTTCACAATCTTACTGTTTTCACTAGCAACCGCACTCATTTATTTCGCAACAGACTACTGGCAATTATTAATTCTGCGCTTTTTAGTTGGAATGGGAGTTGGTGGTGAATTCGGAATCGGAATGGCCATCGTAACAGAAACATGGTCTAAAGAAATGCGTGCTAAAGCGACATCTGTTGTTGCACTTGGATGGCAATTTGGTGTATTGGTTGCTTCAATCCTTCCAGCATTTATTGTCCCGCACTTTGGATGGAGAGCCGTTTTCTTATTTGGATTAATTCCAGCTTTACTAGCTGTCTATGTCCGCAAAAGTTTAAGTGAACCGAAAATATGGGAGCAAAAACAACGCTACAAAAAGGAACTATTGCAAAAAGAAGCTGCAGGTAAATTAACAACTACTGAAGCAGAACAACTAAAACATATAAAAAAATTCCCACTTCGAAAGTTATTTGCCAATAAAAAAGTAACAATTACAACAATCGGTCTTATTATTATGTCGTTTATCCAGAACTTCGGATATTACGGAATCTTCACATGGATGCCCACTATTTTAGCAAATAAATATAACTATACATTAGCAAAAGCAAGTGGCTGGATGTTCATTTCTACCATCGGTATGCTAATTGGAATTGCAATCTTTGGTATTCTGGCTGATAAAATTGGTCGTCGTAAAACTTTTGCAATCTATTATATTGGTGGTACAGTATACTGTCTCATTTACTTCTTCTTATTCACAGATTCAACATTATTATTATGGGGAAGTGCATTGCTTGGATTCTTTGCAAATGGAATGATGGGAGGATTTGGAGCAATTTTAGCTGAGAACTATCCTGCTGAGGCTCGCTCTACCGCAGAAAACTTTATTTTCGGTACAGGACGTGGATTAGCTGGATTTGGACCTGTTATTATTGGCTTACTTGCTACAGGTGGCAACCTACTTGGAGCATTGTCCTTGATTTTTATCATCTACCCAATCGGGTTAATTACAATGCTACTATGTGTACCAGAAACAAAGGGGAAAGTATTAGATTAAACGTAAAAGAGGAAGCATCTCATTTAAGATGCTTCCTCTTTTACGTGTTTATTTATTTTGATTTACTAGCCTTCTGAAATAAGAATGCAGTTTTATCTTCTTCTTTTACAATACCTTGTTTTAATGCTAATTCTCCAGCAACTTTAGGTGCTAACCATAGCATTGGGAATAATAAAATTGATACCGGAACTGCCGTTACTACGATAAACGATTGTAGAGCATTAATACTTCCTTCACCCATATATAAAAGAATTGCTGCAACTGCCCCCATAATAAGCGACCAAAAAATTCGCAAACTAATTCTAGGATCTCCGTCTCCAGTCACTGCCATTGAAATGGAATAAGCCATTGAATCTCCTGTTGTCACTACAAATAAAATTGTTAATAAAAGAAATGCTGGTCCAATAATATTAGAAAGTGGCAATTGCCCTGTAATTGCAATCATAGCTGCCGGCATACCAGATTCACTTAATGCGTCCGAGATAGACCCAGGATTCATCAACTCATAAAACACGCCTGATCCACCTAATATAGTAAACCAAAACGTTGTAATAATAGGTGCGATAATTCCAATTGCAACGATGATTTCTCGAATCGTTCTCCCTCTTGAAATTCGACTCACTAAAATTGCCATCATTGGTCCGTATCCAATAAACCATCCCCAGAAAAAGATTGTCCAAGATCCTAACCAACTTGTATCACCACGGTATGTGCTCATCGGTATAAACTCATTTACATAAAATCCAAACGAAGAAACAAACGAATCAATAATAAATCCACCTGGCCCAAATAGTAATATGAATGCCATTAATACAATTGCTAATCTAACATTTAAATTACTTATAATTTGAATCCCTTTATCAATACCTGTTACTGCCGATATGGTAGACACGGCCACCACACAAACAATAATTGCTAATTGAGTAGTAAACACATCAGAAATTCCAAATAATTCTTGTAATCCATAACTTGCTTGTAAACCTAAAAATCCAATTGGGCCAATTGTACCTGCAGCTACTGCAATAATTGCAGCTGCATCAATTATCGTTCCAAGCAGGCTCTTTCTTAATTTTTCCCCAAAAATAGGATATAAAAGCGTTCGAGGTTTTAGCGGCATATCTCTATGATAATGTCCATACATCATAACTACCGCACTAATTGTACCTAAAATCGTCCATGCTAAAAATCCCCAATGCATATAACTTTGTGCTAAAGCAGGCATGACTGCTTCTTTCGTTCCAGCAGATATACCATCATATATTGGTGGCACCGTCATCAAATGATACATTGGCTCTGCGGCCGCCCAAAAAACGCCACCTCCGGCAAGTAATGTAGACATAATAATAGCAAGCCATTTTGCCGTACTAATCTCAGGTTTTTCTAATCCCCCAAGCTTAACTCTCCCATATTTGGAGAACGCCATACACATCGCAACAATAAATGTACCTAATAATAAAACTTGCCAGAAGGCACCGAAATATTTAATTGAAAAAGCGAAACTGTTATTAATCGCACTCTCTACATAATCCTTGTTCAAAAAAACTGCAATTACAAATAATAAAAGTGAACCACCACTAATAATAAATACAGGCCAATCAGTTTTTCGACTCTTCATCCTCATTTACACTTCCTCCTTCCTCAGCAATCTAAAAAAACAACTTTATTATGTTTTATTGTTTAAAACCAAAACACAATAATTATATATGCATAACATTTTATCGACTTCCCACATACTTATGTTGTCCCTAAAAATATGCCAAATCCCTTATTAAAAAGAAAGAATCTCTTCCTCTTACATAAAAAAGCAAAACAAAAGACCTTATATTTCTATAAGGTCTTCGAAACAGAAATTTGATTATAACATAAGGAACTCCTTGGTTCAAAAAGCCTCTTCCAAAAATAACCGAGAGTAAAGGCTTCCATTTGCTACATAACAGTAATTAAAAAAAATTATATTTCACAGAAAAAACCTACACTAAATATTATTTATGAAAGAAATTTGGCTTCAAAATTTCATTCGGATACGGTTTATGATAAATGTGGGTGGTAGCTGGAGATAATGGTGGAATAAGCCATACCCAATTACCTGTTACAACACGACCACAAGCAGCTTCTTGCTTCTCAAATTGCTGAAATTGTTGTGCAGCAGTATGGTGATCAACAATACTAACTCCATGTTTTTTAAAGGAGTGTAGTACAGCAATATTCAACTCAATTAACGCCTTATCTTTCCATAACGTACCATTTCTCGATGTATCTAAATCCATCATTTCCGCAACAGCTGGAAGTAAATTATAACGATCATGATCTGCTAAGTTGCGCGCCCCAATTTCTGTTCCCATATACCATCCATTGAACGGAGCGGCTGTATAAGAAATACCGCCAATTTCTAAGCGCATATCTGAGATCATTGGAACCCCATACCATTTTACTCCAAGTGATGAAATAGGGTATTCTGGGTGTTCAATTGGCACTTCTTTTACTTCTTCTCTCGGAATTTCTTTATATGTAGGCGCCTTCCCGTTTATAGAGAACACAAGTGGCAATACATCGAAATTCGTACCTTCCCCTTGCCAACCAAGCTCCTGACAAAAGTCTGTAAATGTAGCGGAATGAGAGTCACCAATCACTCCCGTCTCTGTTTTATATCCTGCATATCGAATCAATTGGTGATTATAAATTCTTATATTATTTTCCTCACCTTGATATTGCTTAAAAATCGTAATGGTTGGTTTAACTTTCCCGTCGTTCGTTGCATATTTAATATGATGAATTAATGCATTATATACACCCTCTTCATCATTTACTTCGCGCGCATCTAATATGTGCATCTTACTCCAAAATAGTCTTCCAATACATCTATTACTGTTACGCCATGCCATTCGTGAACCATGAACAAGTTCTTCAAATGTATGCTCATATGTCCCTGTCTGCTCTATCTCAATTTGAATTTCTTTTATACGTTCTTCTATCAATTGTTCTTTATGAAGCTCCTTATAACAAGTCGTAATAAAATTACTTGCTTCCTCTATTAATTGTTTCGTTTTACTCATAAACAATCTCCTTCTATTTCAACAAAACCCTGCTACTTTACAGTATAAGCAAAAAAGATAGGAGTCACAAATGAAAGTGAGAGTGTTACTTTTATTGTAATATTTTTCAGAAAATTAATAGACTTACTATTGACTTATATGGAAAATGGGTGTATTTTTGACTCAGGTAAAGTATTTTTACCTAGACCAACTTTTTAAATCGAAAGGAGGGAATGTTATGTCTTCATTTCAATTGCCAAAGCTTTCATATGACTATGATGAACTAGAGCCACATATTGATAGCAATACACTTTCCATTCATCATGGAAAGCACCATGCGACATACGTAAACAATTTAAATGCTACTTTAGAAAATTATACTGAATTACATAATAAATCTTTAGAAGAATTGCTATGTAATTTAGATGCTTTACCGAAGGAAATTGTTACAGCTGTACGAAATAACGGTGGTGGTCACTATTGTCATAGTCTTTTTTGGGAAGTGATGAGCCCACGAGGTGGCGGTGAGCCTAATGGAGACGTTGCAAAAGTAATTGATTATTATTTCAATACCTTTGACAACTTAAAAGATCAACTTTCCAAAGCAGCTATTAGTCGTTTTGGAAGTGGCTATGGATGGCTTGTTCTTGACGGTGAGGAACTCTCTGTTATGAGTACACCAAATCAAGATACACCTTTGCAAGAAGGGAAAATCCCCTTACTCGTAATTGATGTATGGGAACATGCTTATTATTTAAAGTATCAAAATAGGCGCCCAGAGTTTGTTACCAACTGGTGGCATACAGTAAACTGGGACCAAGTAAACGAGAAGTATTTACAAGCAATTCAATCACAAAAAAATTAGTCGTACGTATAAGGTAAATTTGGTAATGTAAAATCAGTATTGTCGAAATCCTCCAGAATCCCCCGGATTGCCACCGGGGGATTTATGATTACTTCATTGTATTTATATAATATTTTAAAACATTTTTTATTTCTAGTTTCAGCTCTCGGAACAAAAATCCGAATTCACGAGCCTTTCCATTATGTAACGTACAGTTAGTTACCTCATTATAAGGAGCTATATTTTCCCCACCTTCCTGAATGAGTGCTTTTATTCCCGTCCTCTCTTCTATAAAATGAATAATTTCTTCCGTAGAAACTACACCATTACTACATGCGTTAATTGGTCCTCTCACATTTTCCATTCCGCACCAAGCTAGAAACTCTCCTGCTTCTTTTTCATGTATAAATGACAAAGTTCCATCTACATGATCCATAGCGATAGGTTTTTGGTTCACGATACATTCAACGTAAAATTGTAACCTTTTCGTATAATCATTTTCTCCAATAACAACTGGAAAACGCACTGCAACGACAGGGAATGTTGCATATTGAAATAAAACCGCTTCGGCTAATCTTTTTCCTTCACTATAATTAAAATCATTCCTATCTCCATATGTAATTGCATATTCATTTGGATTAAAGTCCTCTTCTAACAAGCTTAATGCAGGTTCATAGACAGCCATTGAAGATGTCATAACGTATTTCTTCGTTTTCCCTCGTAACACTTCACATACTATCTTTGCTGCATTCGAGCTATAGCATAAATTATCGTATACAATATCATAACTTTTTCCTTCTAGACGCTCTTCTAGTAGCTTTCCATCTTCTCTATCGACAATTATTCTTTTTACTGCATTACCAAAAGAATCTTCGGTAATTCCCCTCGTGGCAATTGTTACATCGTGTCCAGCTTGCAAAAGGTACTCTACTAAATGTTTACCAAAAAATCTTGTTCCTCCTAGCACCAACACTTTCTTCAATTTCATCATCCCCATTTTCATGATTTATAAGATACCACCTCTTTTATTATAAAACGCTAATATATAAAAAAGCATGAAATCAGTTTAACGATTCCATGCCTTTATGCAGATAATATATTAACGTACTCGATATTTATAAATACAATAACAGAAGTACAAAATAGAAATTACTGATACATAAACCCATAGTTCATATACAAATCCCTCTCCCCACACTCCCATAAAATAAAAGAGTGAAGGTAAAGTCAATGTTACCCATGATTGTACGAAGGCAATCCTTCCAAGATATTGATTAATGTTCTTCTTTTGTGTATTTAATACAAAGAATAAATACCAAAGTAATGCCCACATAAACCACGTTAACGCATTAACAACATCATGGAATTGAACAAATGAAACAACCATATAGAATAAGGCTATAATTGCTACCCAAATACAAAACCATCCTAGACCACTACTATCCATTCCTTTTATAAAAGTAACACCTACATATAAATAAGTTAATCCAAATAAGAAAGTAGCCGCATATGAATACACTGTCCAATTGCTTTGGTCAGAAATCATGATCAAATAAAACGGAATAATAATTTGTAGTGCACCCACAAATAAATTAAAAACACCCGCACTTTTCATCTCTGCTTTCCCTAATATAACAAGACTATTTAAAAATAAAGCTGCCCCTGAAAGTAATAATCCTACATAACCCATATATATTCGTGTGAAAATCTTTACCTTTCACACTTTTAACCTCCCCACACTATAAAGTGATACTTATATTATTTTTCTTCCCATTTAAAACTACATACATAATTTTTCATCCAAATAAGTCAGACCTCCTACCTCAAAAAGGAGCGAACTTAAAACGCTTTCAATAATAAATAATCCTATTAAAACATGAACTAGGATTCCTTGATTATAAACGGACTCTAACAATGATACAAGTGTTGGAATACTTTTCAATAATACGCTTTCAATTTCTATAAAAAATTAATAAAATAATACATTCCTCTATCTCATTCTACTACCTTCTAGCATACGATATTGTAAAATCATATCATTTAAAACAGCGAACGTTCTTTTCTAGGTTCGCTAATAAACTTAATAAAAAATGACCTCTTGCTTTTATGCAAAGGTCATTTTTTTATATTCATCATTAAACTTCTAAATAGCCATTTTTATTATTTGATTGCCATTTCCAAGAATCTGCACACATTTCTTCTAATCCGCGTGTTGCCTCCCAGCCTAATTCACGCTTTGCTTTCGATGTATCAGCAAAACATACTGCCACATCACCTGGGCGACGCTCTGTAATTTTATAAGGAACTTTCTTGCCCGAAACTTTTTCAAACGTTTCAACCATCTCTAGTACACTATAGCCCATGCCTGTGCCCAGGTTATAAGCATCTACTCCTGTTGTACTCAGTACTTTCTCAAGCGCCTTTACATGACCATTTGCTAAGTCCACAACATGGATGTAATCACGGACTCCTGTTCCATCTTTCGTTGGATAGTCATTTCCGAATACGCTTAATTCTTTTAACTTACCTATTGCTACTTGCGTTACATATGGCATTAAGTTATTTGGAATTCCGTTTGGATCTTCTCCGATACGCCCACTTTCGTGTGCACCAAATGGATTGAAATAGCGAAGTAACGCAATACTCCATTCTGTATCTGCAAATGCTACATCACGCATAATTTGCTCAATCATTAATTTCGTTTGACCATATGGATTTGTTGCACTTAATGGAAACTCCTCCGTAATCGGTGACGTTTCTGGGATACCATATACAGTTGCAGATGAACTAAAGATCATCTTCTTTACATTATGTTTCTGCATTACTTCACATAGCACTAACGTGCTTGTAATGTTGTTATGATAATATGTTAATGGAATCGCTACTGACTCCCCTACAGCTTTAAATCCTGCAAAGTGAATAACTGCTTCAATTGCATTTTCTTCAAAAATTGCGTCAAGCGCTTCGCGATTTAAAACATCTTCTTTATAAAACTTAAATTGTTTTCCTGTTATTTCTTTCACTCGATTTATAGATTCTACCGAGCTATTCGAAAGATTATCCACTACTATAACTTCGTAACCGCTATTTAGTAATTCTACACATGTATGACTACCAATATATCCTGCTCCACCTGTTACAAGTATTGCCATAATTATAGTCCTCCATATTTCATTCATTATAAACTTCTCAAAGTATATCACATATTTCTTATCCTATGTTTAACATGCGAACACAGAAACTTACATTTTATCCCATAATAATTTTATAACATATACGATTCTAATCAGGTAATAAAAAAACGCCACATAATAAAAATTATGTGGCGTTTTTTTATTAAATTACGTAACAATATACACTTAGAAAATGCGCAAGACTACCTAATAATACAAAAACATGAAAAATTTCATGATGCCCCATATATTTAAACTCTAACCATTTTGGCTTTGTTCCATAAATAAATCCACCAATTGTATAAAAAATGCCCCCAAGTACTAAGAAAATAATGCCTCCTGTACTTAAATTCTCAGCTAACGGTGCAAAAAATAAAACAATTAACCAACCCATCGTAATATAAATTGCTGTCGATAACCATCTTGGACAATTAAACCAAAACATTTTAAATACAATGCCACAAATCGCAGTTGCATAGACTAAACAAAATAATAGTAAACCACTTGCTGAATTTAATGTAATTAAGCAAAAGGGTGCATATGTACCTGCAATTAATATAAAAATCATAGAATGATCTAACTTCCTAAAGAAGTAAATAACACGCTCATTGGCCACAACACTATGATATACAGCTGACGCCGTATAAAGGACCATCATTCCAATACCAAATAAAATAACAGCTGTAATTGCAGCAAATGATGGCATCTTGATAGAAACTTTCACAAGCATAGCTAATAAGGCAATAAATGATAATATCGCTCCACCTAAGTGAGTAAATGCATTAACTGGTTCCCTTACATAAGCATTCATAATAACACCCCTCATATAATTACATGTAGTTTTGATAACTACATGTAATTATATACACATTTCTTTTTAAGGTCAACATTTACAATTCATTTGTTTCGTAATACCATATTTAAAGATATATTAATTAGACATTAAGTTCCGCTAAGTTATAAAAGTGAGGGATTCTACGTGGAAAATATAAATGAATTACTTGAGACATTGCATTTAGAAAAAAATATTAAACTTGAGGATATTCCAAATGTTGACTTATATGTAGATCAAGTTGTCCAACTATTTGAGAATACTTATGCAGATACAACGAGAACTGATGATGAAAAAGTATTAACAAAAACGATGATTAATAATTACGCAAAAGGGAAACTATTCATCCCTATCAAAAATAAAAAGTATTCAAAAGAACATATGATTTTAATTAGCCTAATTTATCAATTAAAGGGAGCTCTCTCCATTAACGACATAAAAAGTTCATTAGAAACTATAAATGACTCCTTATTAAATGATGATTCATTCGAATTAAATACGTTATACAAAAATTATCTTGCTCTTACTGAAAGCAATGTCGAAAGCTTTAAACAAGACGTAAATAACCGTGTTACAGAAGTAAATGAGATTTCTTCCTTAGAAGATACAAAGCTAGAAAAATTTCTACTACTAACATCCTTCGTGACTATGAGTAATATGTATAGACGTTTAGCGGAGCAACTAGTGGATAATTTAAAAGAATCATAAATAAAAAACTATCCACCTATTAAAGTGGATAGTTTTTTATTTACTTAATTGCTTCATGAACTTTTAGTTGTTTCCCTTTAATCGTTGTAGTCTTCATGACTTTCAAGACAAGTGGTCCTTTTCCATTTAATATTTCAACGTAAGAAACGTTATCTTGTATCGTAATAATACCTATATCTTCTGCTGTAACACCTTTAATTTTAGCAATTGTACCGACGAAATCTATCGCCCTAATTTTCTTTTTCTTCCCGCCATTAAAGTACAGCTTCATAATGCCTTTGTTGATGTCTGCATTTTTATCTTTCTTTATAATTGGTTTAGCATGTATCTTTTCTTCAAATGCAGCTTTCTCTTTCATAACTTCTTCTTTTGAGGGTCCAATCGCCTTTGGAATTTCAAATCCAATATACTCCTCAATCTCTTCTAAAAATCTATTTTCATATGGTGTTATAAATGTAATAGCTTTTCCACTATTTCCAGCTCGTCCCGTTCTTCCGGTACGATGTACATAGCTTTCTTTTTCAAGTGGAATATCATAATTAATAACATGTGTAATATTATCAATATCTATTCCTCTCGCAGCTACATCTGTTGCTACTAAATAACGGAATTTTCCTTTTCTAAAATCATCCATGACTTCAAAACGATCTTCTTGTACCATACCACCATGTATTTTGTCACAAGGATAGTTAGCTCGTTTTAATTGTCTATATACATGATCTACATTTTCTTGTGTACGACAGAAAATAATACAGCTATCAGGATTCTCAATCGTTGTTACATCTTTAAGTAGTGAAAGCTTCTCATCTTCTATCACCTCAAAAAGAGTATGTTCAATTTTATCCGTCGTAATCCCAGCTGCTTTAATTTCAATATGAGTTGGTGAATTCATATATGTACGAGACAATTTCTCAACATCTTCTGGAAGTGTTGCTGAAAATAACATTGTCATTCTTTTTGTAGGTAATTCATCAATAATTGCCTCTACTTGATCGATAAAGCCCATATTTAGCATCTCATCTGCTTCATCAATAACTAAATACTTCAAGCACTCTAAAGAAAGGGTACCCTTCTCAATATGATCCAACACACGACCAGGAGTCCCAACTACAATATGTGTCTTTTGCTTTAATTCTAATTTTTGACGTGCAAATGGAGATTTCCCATAAACTGCCGCAGCCTTAATCCTTTTGAATCGACCTATATTTGTAATATCTTCTTTTACCTGTACTGCAAGCTCTCTCGTTGGTGCTAAAACTAATGCTTGTGGTTTATTCTCTTCCCACTCCACCATTTCACAAAGTGGAATACCAAATGAAGCGGTTTTTCCACTTCCAGTCTGGGACTTCACAACAAGATCCTTCTTTTGTAATGCAACTGGAATAACCTCTCCTTGTACTTCTGTTGGATGATCATATCCTAACCCAGTAAGTGCCCTTACAATTTCCTTACTTAATTTATAATTAGAAAAACTTTTTTTACCCATATATTAACCTCATTTTATTCTGTATTATTTTCTTTTTTATCTTTTGTATACGTTACTATCACCCTACTTATTATACTTGAAACCTCACATAAAAGGTGAATCATGCCAGATTCATCTTTTTATATAGAAATAAACCTTTTCATTTCATATATTGTTCAACTACTTGATAACATCTTTTGCTCGTATTGTTAGCATTAACCTTTTCATAGTATCCTATATCCACTCAAAAAAATAAAAAGAATACATACAACCTTGTATAATTATCTTAATTTTTCAACTTTTTTCATAAACGAACAATACAAACGAAAAAACGTTTTAAATTCGTTTTTAACGTTGTTTTCCAGATATAAAATCTACTTTTTCAAAAAATGTTAAGAAATCCTTTGACTTGTTAATAAAAATAATGTAAATTATCCTATGGACGAACATTTTTAATTAATAAAAATAAAATATTCGTATTTTAGGGGTGTAAATGATGGAAAACGTATTCGACTATGAAGATATTCAATTAATTCCTGCAAAATGTATTGTAAATAGCCGCTCTGAATGTGATACAACTGTCACTTTAGGAAAACATAAATTTAAATTACCTGTCGTGCCTGCAAATATGCAAACGATTATTGATGAAAGAATTGCAACTTATTTAGCTGAGAACAACTACTTTTATATCATGCATCGTTTCCAACCAGAGAAACGAATCTCATTCATTAGAGATATGCAATCACGTGGGTTAATCGCTTCTATCAGCGTTGGTGTAAAAGAGGACGAATATGAATTCGTACAACAATTAGCTGCTGAGCAACTTACACCTGAATATATCACGATTGATATCGCACACGGTCATTCTAATGCTGTGATCAACATGATTCAACATATTAAAAAACATTTACCAGAGAGCTTCGTTATCGCTGGAAACGTTGGAACTCCAGAAGCGGTAAGAGAATTAGAAAATGCTGGTGCCGATGCAACAAAAGTTGGTATTGGACCTGGTAAAGTTTGTATTACTAAAATTAAAACAGGCTTCGGAACTGGTGGTTGGCAGCTAGCTGCACTTCGCTGGTGTGCAAAAGCTGCAAGTAAGCCAATTATCGCTGATGGTGGTATTCGTACACACGGCGACGTAGCTAAATCTATTCGCTTTGGGGCAACTATGGTCATGATCGGTTCTCTATTCGCTGGTCACGAAGAGTCTCCGGGAGAAACAATTGAAAGAGATGGAAAACTTTATAAAGAATACTTCGGTTCTGCTTCTGAATTCCAAAAGGGTGAGAAGAAAAACGTTGAAGGTAAGAAAATGTTCGTTGAGCATAAAGGTTCTTTAGAAGATACGTTAATCGAAATGGAACAAGATCTTCAATCTTCTATCTCTTACGCTGGTGGAACAAAATTAGATGCTATTCGTACTGTAGATTATGTTGTCGTGAAAAACTCGATTTTCAATGGTGACAAAGTATATTAATTCTTAAATTAACTCGAAGGACAAGCATTTTCATGCTTGTCCTTCTTTTTTGTATATAAAAATGAAAAATATTTTAATTTAACCGAATTTTCTATCATTATATTTTTAGATAGTCTTAATAAGGAGGATATACGACTTGAAAAATGTAATAGAAAATCGTCTTAATCGCGCAGAGGTACCTGCTGAACTAACATGGAATTTATCCGATTTGTATAATTCTGATGCCGAATGGCATACTGCATTAAACGCATTGGAAAATGATATACAGAAACTTGATTCATTTAAAGGGCATTTACATACTAGCTCCCACACTTTATTAAATTGCCTACTTTTAGAAGAAGAGCTTTTAATGACGTTAACAAAACTGTACTCATATGCAAATTTAAAAGAATCTACTGATCGTACAAATCCAAGTATTCAAGCGAACTCTTCCAAAATTTCTGCTTTATGGACGAAAGTACATACTGCACTATCCTTTATTCATAATGAAATCCTCATATTCGGCGAAGGAACAATTGAAAAATATTTAACTGAAGAAACAAAACTTGAACCTTTCCTTAAATCGTTACTAGAAATACTACAAAAAAGGCAGCACACACTGCATCTACTGCAGTAGCTCAAATGATTAAAGAGGAAGGACAACCTGCTATTGATCGCTGGTGGTACAATGAAACATGCCGGAGTAGATATGTCAAAACCAGATGCAATCCGTAAAGCTGTTTCTTACGTTGGTTCATTACTTGATAAATTAGAGCATTCTTATCAAGTATAAAAAATAAGCCCTCGCTTTATGAGGGCTTATTTCATATTTACTTCCCAAACCGTTTGCGATATCCACATTTCCTGCAAAGTTCTTCAACCGCAACTCTTTTCGAAAATCCATCGACAATGTTTGTTGCTCTTTCACCTTCGATAATGTTAGAAAATGAATCATTATTAATATTCCCAAGGTTAATAATCCCTTCACCATCTAAACAACAAGGAATAACTGTTCCATTCGCTAAAATACCCGCTTGATTACGAAGTCCATGACAGAATCCTTTCCCATCATCCTCTTCTTCATGTAATGCTGGCCACTGGAATTCATAGTCTTGATTAATAAAGACACGTTCTGCAATTTTTATACCTTTTCCTGGTGTAAGCTTCTCTTCAATTTGATAAGATAGATCAAATTCATTTTCAATTATAGATAATAACTCTCTATTTTTCTGGATTTCAGCATTTGTTTTATTATCCTGAGTTAAATTCCATAACCTTAACGATACAATTAAATCTGATTGACTTGTCGCTTCCCTAATGAAGGAAAGTATACTCCTTACATAGCCCTCTTTATCTTGCGAACCTGGATGTCCATCAAAACTATGCAGTGAAAAATTCATTTGTCTTAACGCAGGTTTATTTAACAGCCTATGTCTTCTCTTATTAATTAACGTTCCGTTCGTTGTAATATTAACTTTAAACCCTTTTTCATGACTTAAGTCTAATAGTTGATCTATTTTCGGGTGGAGCAACGGCTCACCCTTCACGTGCAAATAAATGTAGTCTGTGTGAGGTTTAATTTGGTCTAATCTTTTAGCAAAATCCTCCACAGAAATGAATTGCTTCTGCCTTTCCGTCGGCGGACAAAAGCTACACGCAAGATTACATACACTCGTAATCTCCAAGTAAAACTTCTTAAACTTCTTCACCTTTAATTCCTCACTTCTCTAACTACTTATACTTTTTCCTCTTCATATTACAGCATATTTTTATGGAAATAGAAACATACTTATTTTAGGAAATCTACATACCATCTAATAATATTTAAAAGACCATCGGTAATTTTTGTCCAATGGTCTTTTTATCCTTTTATATGCAAAGAATAAATTTATTTATGATACGGTTCATCATAACTATTCTAAATAAGCTTATTTTTTATTATTTTTATAATCAAATTTAACAAAAAAAGTAGTGCCTTCCGATCCTGTTTGAATTTCTACTTTTGCATTATGGCGAGCAGCAATGGCATAACATATACCTAACCCCAATCCAGTTCCATTCTCTTTGGTCGTGTAAAATGGCGTACCCAATTTCTCTAATACTTCAGGCCTGATACCTTTTCCTTGATCCCGCACTGCAAGCACCACACAATTTTGACCTTCTTTGTAAGTGCTAATGGTTAGAACTTTCCCTGTACTCATCGCTTCTAAACCATTACGATATAGATTCATTAATAATTGCCTTATCTCATTACGATTTAAAAGTAATTCCGGAATGTCATTTGTATCGACTTGAATATATTTATTTTGATTATGCGTATCAACCTTTATTAAAGGAATAATATCGCGGATAATTGAATTTAAATCTAACATCTGCAAATCTAATTTCCTTGTATTACCCATTGAGAGAAATTCAGTAATAATAGAATTGGCACGGTTAAGTTCTTCAATCATTAAATGAAAGTACTTATTATGTTTCTCATAGATATTCTCTTCTTTTAATAACTGTAAGAATCCTAGTACTGTTGTCATTGGATTTCTAATTTCATGGCTGATACCTGCTGCCATTTGCCCTATTAAATCTATGTTGGATAATCTTTTCAATTCCTGTTCATATTTCTTTTTTTCCGTTATGTTTTTAAAAATACAACAAATACCATCATCATATGGGTATGCAATAACTTCGTGCCAATATTCATCTGCAGTAGAAAGAAATTCGAAATGAACTGTAGTTCGCTCTGACATCGCACGATGAAATTCCTCATACATAATTGTGTCGATTTCACTCGGGAAAACATCCCATATATTCTTTCCTAATACATCTTTTGCTGTTTTTCTTTGCGGAAAATATTGGTGCTTATTTACGTACGTAAATTCCCATTTATTATTTAAAATAAAAAATCCATCCGTAATGCATTCAATCACACTTGTAACTTTTTCATTAGCAGCAGCTAACTCTCTCGTTCGCTCTTCCACTATGCTTTCTAGTTGATCCATATATAACAAATTCGAAAACGTAGGGGCTGTGGCATCAACGATAGATTTTGCTAGTTGAAGTTGAGAATGATCATAATTGTGAACTTTTCCTTCTTTGCCAACGACGATTACCCCTAATACTTCTCCCATTGAAACCAATGGAATCATCAATAGACCCTTACTATCTATATTTTTTGTTTGAATAACCTCTTGGATCTTGGCTTCATAGCTTTTCTCTGTCCAATCCGCTTCTGTCCAATCACAGCCCTTACTTAATTTCGTTGTTTTGATTGTTGTTTTGTCTAGCGGATCTAGAAGATGGGCAGTCATATTTTTACTTTCTAAAATCTGTTCTAAGTAAAAAAAGCATTTATCAAAACTCTCCTGTATCGAGGAACACATTGATAAATCACGTGTAACATTTAATAATAGCTGCTTCTCAGCAATAAGGCTTTCCTTTTGTTTTAAATTATTTGCGTTTTGGATTGCAACCGCAGCCATATTTACATAAGCTTCAACACTTTGAATTTCTGAATCTGTTAAGTTCATCGGAATTCCATAATCAAATAAAAAAACCAGACCAAATAACTCTTGCCCAAATGAGATAGGCAGAGCTAATAAGGACTTAATTTTGAATGCATCAACCGGTCTCGGATCCGGTCGATGATCCTTTGAGGTATCAGGAATATAGATGGTTTTTTTCGTTTTAATAACTTCTTTTGCCAGTAAGTCTATTTCAGGATCAATTACTTGAGTATCAAGCGTTACGCCGTTTATAGTCTCTGGTTTTCCTGCAAACCCTCTAAATGTTCCATCTTCCTGGGGTAAATAAATTCCAACAGCATCGCACCTAACAATTTCCTCTGATATTGCCATTGTCACACGCTGCAATACTTCACGTAGTTCTAATTTTGTATTTATTATTTTTGTTATATTTGCGAGCCTAGAATATCTCGTCTGATCACTTACCATTCACATAGCCTCCAGTTATAGGCATAATAAAATAAATATGATAATATCAGTGTTTTACATAAATACATTACTTATGATACGGTTCCCCACGATTAATCCGAAACGCTCTATACACTTGCTCAAGCAACACTAATCGCATTAATTGGTGTGGTAATGTCATCTTTGAAAAAGAAAGTGATTCATTTGAACGCTTCATCACTTCTGAGCTTAGTCCAAGTGAGCCACCAATTACAAATGCGACTTTACTCTTTCCGTATGTAGCAAGGCGATCTAGACTTACCGCAAATTCTTCTGATGACTTTTGCTTTCCTTCTATAGCTAATGCAATCACATGCGTGTCATCAGAAATTTTATCCAGTATACGTATACCTTCTTTTTCTTTTACAATTAACATTTCTGCTTCACTTAAATTTTCTGGCGCCTTTTCATCAGGCAATTCAATTACTTCTACTTTTGCGTATGCAGATAATCGTTTTAAGTATTCTGCTATACCTTGTTTTAAATATTTTTCTTTTAATTTCCCAATTGAAATAATCGAGATATTCACACGCATCCTCCACCTTACAAACATGTTATCCACAAAACTTATCCACATATCCACAAATACTACCCACATATTGTGTAAGAATCTGTGTTCGATACAACATATGTCGCCTCATTTTGACAAAATTCACATGTTTTTTTCTCTTTTTCTGAGTTATCCACATTGTTGATAACTGGCGCAACTTCACACTCATCCACAATAATATCTAACGCTAATTCAACATGTTCTAAACAACAAGGTAAATTCATTTTCTTCGCCTCACTTTTCTACAATAGAAAACAGGAGGTAGGCCCTCCTGTTTTTAATACTTTTGAATGCCTAATTTTACTGTTGTTGTTACTCTTTTTGTACCACGATAAAACGTAAGAGTCATTTTATCATTAATTTCCTTATCATATAAGGCCGTACGGAATCCAATAATATCGCGAATCGGTTTTCCATCTACCGCCACAATAACATCATGTTCTCTTAAACCAGCATCCGCACCTGGCGAAGGACTTTTCACATCCAAAATACAAACTCCCTCTGTTACAGTACCTGGTAAATGTAATGTTTTTGACCAATAATAGTTTGGAATTTCATTTAATGACCTAAGTTCAATCCCAACATACGGTCTTCTTACTTTTCCATACTTCTCAAGTTCATTCATAATCGGAACAGCTCTATTCACCGGAATAGCAAGGCCAATTCCTTCTACTTCTTTTGCAGCAATTTTCATTGAATTAATACCAATTAATTGTCCTGCTGCATTTACAAGTGCACCGCCACTATTACCCGGATTAATCGCTGCGTCTGTTTGTAACACTTCTACTTGCCAATCATAATGTCCATCTTGATCTAAATCTACAGGGACAATACGTTCATTAGCTGAAATAATACCTTGTGTAACTGTTCCAGAAAATTGCAGCCCAAGTGGGTTTCCAATCGCAATGACTGGCTCTCCTCTACGAACAGTATTAGAATCGCCAATTTCAATTATTTTTTTCACATGCTTTGCATCTATTTCTAATACTGCTAAGTCTGTGACTACATCGGTTCCTAATACTTTTCCAGGAACCTTCTTACCGTCACTTAGACTTACTTCAATACGATTCGCTCCAGCTACAACATGATTATTCGTTACAATATAAGCTTGACCATCTGTCTTTTTATAAATTACTCCTGATCCTGTACCGGCCTCTGAATCTGCCTCTGAAAAGTTATCTCGTTGAATGTTAATAACACCCACAACAGCTTCAGATGCACGATCAACAGCATCTACAAAGCTAATCTGTTTAATCCCTTGAGCTTCCGCCATATTACTTCCGCTTGCTTCAGCTTGCGGAAGCGTATCAGCAGAATTTGAAAATAAAGGCGCTCCAAACGCAAATAAAGAAGCTCCTACAATTGTTCCCGCTATACTAGAAAGAACTATACCTTTGTGCTTCTTTTTTCCTGCACGTTTCATACGATAATTTTCTTCATCAATAAAGGACATATTTGTTCACCTATCTTCCTGAAAACAACTATATTCACCTTTATTGTTTACTAAAATGAAGAATTATACGTATTGAATTTTTGTAGGCATTTTTGGATCTGTATCGTGAATTTCAAAGGATTCACCCACTCCAAATCCTTTTTCCTCTAATACTTGTGATACTGACATACGCGCTAGTTCTTTCATGTTATTATCTAAGCTTAAATGGGCTAAATAAATATGCTTTGTCTCATCTGTAATTACATCTGCCATCGCTAATGCAGCATCCTCATTACAAACATGCCCAACGTCACTTAAAATACGTCGTTTAATGCTCCATGGATAACGTCCCATACGAAGCATTTCTACGTCATGATTACTTTCAAATACGAAAGCATTAGCTCCCTTAATAACGCCCTTCATACGGTCGCTTACGTATCCCGTATCTGTAATAAGTGCTAATTTTCTATTATTGTTATGGAAAGCATAAAACATCGGTTCTGCTGCATCATGAGAAACTCCAAATGACTCGACTTCAATATCACCAAATGTTTTCACATCCCCAACTGAGAAAATGAACTTTTGCTCAGTTGGGATATTTCCTATTAAATGTTCCATTGCATTCCATGTTTTCTCATTCGCATAAACAGGTAGATCATATTTACGTGCCAATACACCTAATCCTTTAATATGATCACTATGCTCATGCGTTACAAGAATACCTGATACATCATTTATATTCAGTTCTGCCTGTTTAAATAAAGCCTCTGTTGCCTTACCACTTAAACCTGCGTCGACTAGTAATTTTTTTTCATCGGTTCCTACGTATAGCATATTTCCTGTACTTCCACTTGCAAGTACGCTAAAATGCAACCCCATTCTTTCTCACTCCAGTATGTTCATCCACCACTTGATTTTCCTTTTCCCCTAATTCCATAACTTGTCCTTCAATTGCATTCACAAAGAAGTCCTGCTTCTGCTCCGTTTTTAAATTCCACGTTGGAGCAAGTACTTGGTTATTAGAAGTAGATGCGGTAAGAGTGGCATAACCAATTTGTGCTTCTTTAACATGCGTATTTCCATGAATTTTATTTTTTAAATACAAATTTTCTAAAGCTGTTTGAGCCGTAATAATTTCTTGGTCTTTCGTTTTTTCACCTTCGCCCATTTCTTTTAAATCAGTTAGCATTGTCTGCGTATATGAAACAAGTTCATTTTTTTCATTTAATTCCACAACAATCATCGCCTGATTATTATAGAAAATAGGCTTATCTTTATATTTTTGAAAGAAATAAATTTTAGAGTCTTTCACCGCTCCAAATTCATACTTTTGTCCATCTAATACATAGTTCTTCAAAAATTCATTATACTTATCTTTTGATAATGATTTCGTATTTAAAAAAGGCTCTTTTAGCTTACTTTCTATCTTATACATATTTTGTATATGCACCGTTTGATTTTTCAAAGACTGTATATCTTCTTCTTTAAAGGCTTTATTTTCCGCTCTAATAAACGACTCTTTTTTCGGTTCTTTAGGGATATTCCCCATAGTAATTTTGTTTGCTTTTAATTCTTGATCTATCTTTGTTTCTGCAATAAGCTCCAATTGATTACTATCTTGCTTTTGAATGAATTGAAAAATGAGAAAGAGGTCCAAAACAAAAAAGGTCACAATAAATATGGTTTTAATCCGATCCCAATCCATTTAGTCCTCCCTCACTCCACTCATAGATTTTCTGTTTACCTGTTTCACCTTCAACAAGCTTTACATACCAAATTGGTTGTAGTCGAACTACTTGCCCATCTAGTGATAACTTGTATCCAATGCCAATATCCTTAATTACTTGTTTCTTTATCTCTGGATTATTTTCTAGGGATGCTATTACAACATGCCCTGACGGAAGAGTAACCTTCTGTTCTATACCTTTAGTATTTAAAGACAGCAGCGGTCTTTCATATTCCATTACTTCTTCTGATCCCCATATTTGTCTCAATTCAGCTAATCCATCTTCATTGAATACTGAATATCCATCTTCATTTAAACGAAATACTGTCTCTCCTTTATTCATATAGTCCAAACGATATGAATCCAAACTCCCACTGTGACCACTTACGAATTCAAAGCTTTTTTGTAAAAGCATTAAATTATCTATCGTTTTCTCAGTTAAGACAGAAGAGTTTTTATACTTTAGCATGTGACGATCGTTTTCAATTTCCATGGATCTAATACCATCTGTAAATGTTTCTTTCGACATCTCGGTAATCGGACTTAAATAACGAGGATCACTAAACAGAGCATTCTTAAACGTATCAACTGCTAAATTAGATGAAATATATGTTATATTGTTTAACTCTGTCGTTCCATCTGGTAAAAATAACTTTTTCATATCATTGAGTTGATAATCAAAATAAGGCTTTGCTGATACTATAAATTGATTTTGGGCATTTACAATATCTTTTAAATACACACCACTTAGTTTTGCCTCATATATTTTAAAGTTATCACCATCAGAAACAAAGTTAATTTTAATTTCTTGATCCTTACTTCGAGAAGGATCGAGGAGAATACGATTAAAGTGTTTAGGCTTATCTGTACTCTTCTCTTTCATGTTAAACATGGATTTAACTGCATCAAATGGGATGTCGGTAGGGAAAACCAGTTCAACTTTCCCTTCACCATGCACATATGAAAGGAAATCACCCTTAGTGATTGATATCTCTCTAAAACCATGTAGTTCCCCTACTTCCAGAGGCTTATAGATTGATTCTATATCTGCCTCTCTTCTGCTCCCATAATGATTTTTATCTTTATGCACGATGATAGAAGTAGGACGGACAACATCGGAAATTTTAGTTTGGTTCATTCCTTCATTCCCCTGTACAAATTTCGCGTTTTGCATGGATGTAGAATCTGGCACATACGTCCATAGGTTAAAAGTAAGAAATAGGCTAATTACAACTAGGTTAATTAAAACTATTGTTTTAAAGTTTTCCATACTCATTCCCAATCGTCCTCTTCATCTGCTGCCATTGGTAACGTGAAATAAATAGTTGTCCCTTTTCCTTCTTCACTCTTCGCCCAAATAGAGCCACCATGTGCCTCAATCATTTCTTTTGCAATTGCTAATCCAAGTCCCGTACCACCCATTTGTCTTGAACGAGCTTTATCTACGCGATAAAAACGTTCAAAGATTTTATCAACGTTTTCTTTTGGAATACCCATTCCTTGGTCACTTACGCTAATTTCTAATAAATCACCGCGATCACGTAAACGATATGTTACTGTTCCACCTTCTGGTGAATACTTTAATGCGTTAGAAATAATGTTATACAGCACTTGAGTAATTTTGTCAGTATCCATATCAATAAACCTAGATTTTTTAGAGAAAGATCGTTTGAAACTTACATTTTGCTCTTTAGACATTTCAAAGCGATCAATAACATTATTAAAGAAATCAGTAAAGTCGACCCATTCTTTCATTAAACGGTGCTCTGTACTATCAAGTTTAGATAGCTGTAACAACGCATTTACAAGTCTAATCATTCTTTCTGTTTCTTCTTGTGTAACCGTTAAAAATTGTGGTGCAATATTCGGATCCTGCCACGCTCCATCTGTAAGTGCCTCTAAATAACTGCGCATCGTCGTTAATGGCGTCCTTAATTCATGAGAGACATTCGCCACAAACTCACGGCGTTCCCGTTCTATACGCTCCTGCTCTGTTACATCATATAGTACAGCAATTAAGCCATTTGCCTTCCCTGTTTCTTTTTGAATAACAGAGAAGCTAGCACGTAAAATATATGGTTCGTTTCTCGTACTAAAATCTAATAAAACAGAATCTGGCTCTTCATATAAATGATCGAGCGTAAATTCTTCCTGTATCCCTAATACCTCTAAAACAGATTGATCGAGCGCTGTTTCACGAGAAACATTTAACATCTTTTCCGCAGGGTCATTTAGTAAAATAATATCCCCTTTTCGGTCAGTAGCAATTACTCCATCTGTCATATGTGATAAAACAGATGATAATTTACGCCTTTCACTTTCCGTAGAAGAACGAGCTTGTTGTAATTTTTTTGATAAATTATTGAAGGATAATGCCAGTTGTCCAATTTCATCATGGCTATGCACTTTTACTTTTCTCGAATAATTTCCTTTTGCCATTTCGATTGCTTGTCTCCGCATATCTGAAATTGGTCTTGTAATTGTTTGAGCCAATAAAATTCCAAGTACGGCCGTTACTAATAAAGCAATTACTGTTCCAGTAGCAAAAATTTGGTTTATATCCTTCATTTGTTTATATACATCTTCCATAGATGCCACAATGTAAATAACACCAAGCGCATCCTTACCGTTATCATCTAGAATCGGAGTAAGCATAACTTGAACACGATGACCTGTACTACCATCCTTCTCAATTTTCACTTCCGGCTTTTTTTGTACTAACACTCGCTGAACAGCTATATCAGTTGATGTTCGATTCACCTTATTCTGCTTTGATTCATCTGAAATAGCCAGTAACTTTCTATGCGAATCAAATACGCTTACCTCTTGTATAACTTTCTTCTGATCAGAGGCAAATTTTCGAATTGAAGTTTTAATCGTTTCATCTGTTGACTCTGTTTCTGCTTTTGTATAACTTTTTTTAAACTCTTGCTTCAAATTATATGATAATAAGTTTGTTTGCTGCGTTAAAGAATCCCTAAAACCTTGTACTAGGCTCTTCTCTAATTCCCTTACGAAATACACTCCAATAACTTGCATCGCTATTAATATTAATAGCATATATATAAGCACAAATTTTAAATGAATAGATTGAAAAAAACCAACTTTCTTCATATACTATTCCTGCTCTGGGTCACGCAAGTAATACCCTACTCCACGTCTAGTTACAATTAAAGTAGGATGGCTTGGATTATCTTCAATTTTTTCACGCAAACGACGTACTGTTACGTCTACTGTGCGCACATCTCCAAAATAGTCATAACCCCAAACTGTTTGTAATAAATGTTCGCGTGTCATAACTTGTCCCAAATGTTTCGCTAAATAATGTAGCAACTCAAATTCACGGTGCGTAAGCTCGATGTTTTCCTCTCGCTTCGTTACACTATATGCATTTGGATTAATTACAATTGGTCCAATAACCATTTCTGTATTTTCCTCTTTTTCTGCAGCACCACCTTGTTGATGACGGCGTAAATTCGCCTTCACACGAGCAAGTAATTCCCTCGTACTAAATGGCTTCGTTACATAATCATCTGCCCCAAGCTCAAGCCCTAATACTTTATCAATCTCAGAGTCCTTTGCTGTAAGCATAATAATCGGCATTTCTGAACTTTTACGTATTTCACGGCAAACCTCTAAGCCATCTTTACCTGGTAGCATAATATCTAATAAAACCATATCTGGTTGTTCTTCATTAGCCTTTTCAATTGCTTCATCACCATCATGCGCCATTACTATTTCAAAACCTTCTTTTTCTAGGTTAAACTTCAAAATATCTGCAATCGGCTTTTCATCATCAACTACTAAAATTTTCTTTCCCATCATCGTCTATTTCCTCCTTATAAAAATATGGTCAATAATCCCTAAACATATTGATGTTTACATAGTATGTCCTATATGACCGCATCCTTTGTTTAAGTATTTTCTCCTCTATTCTCATAGACTCATGTATGATCCACTTTTACACGGCATCCTATACGATCTATAGAAAAACCTCTAGCTTCAACTGCTAGAGGCTCCTCGTTCTATTTTAAAATAACTACTCAGTTTTGTAAAATTACATAAATAAAAAGGATATTAAGTGGGCCCACTTAATATCCTGAGAGTGGCTCGGGACGGAATCGAACCGCCGACACGAGGATTTTCAGTCCTCTGCTCTACCGACTGAGCTACCGAGCCAAAACTATATATAAAACCACTAATGGTGGTATAAACAAAAGTGGCGGTCCCGACCGGGGTCGAACCGGCGATCTCCTGCGTGACAGGCAGGCATGTTAACCACTACACCACGGGACCAAAAATAAGCAAAAAAAAAACATGACCCGTACGGGATTCGAACCCGTGTTACCGCCGTGAAAGGGCGGTGTCTTAACCACTTGACCAACGGGCCACGAAAAATAAAATGGTGAGCCATGAAGGACTCGAACCTTCGACCCTCTGATTAAAAGTCAGATGCTCTACCAACTGAGCTAATGGCTCATACTCACCAACGTCATATTTTCGTGACGACAAGATGTATCATAACATGTATTCTGTATTTATTGCAATACTTTTTTTCGTTTTTTATAAAATAATAAGAAAAAACTCATGCGGACATGAGTTTTTTCTAAAAAATATTAATTAAGCTTCGTATACGTTACGAACAATATTTGTTTGGTTACGATCTGGTCCAACTGAGAACATAGATATTTGAATTCCTGTTAACTCAGAAACACGTTCTACGTATTTTCGTGCATTTTCAGGAAGTTCATCTAATGATTTTACACCAGTAATATCTTCTTCCCAACCTGGAAGCTCTTCATATACAGGCTCACATTTTGCTAAAATGTTTAAGTTAGCTGGAACTTCATCAATAACTTCGCCATTGTATTTGTAAGCAACACAAATTTTAAGAGTTGGAATACCTGTTAAAACGTCGATAGAATTTAATGATAGATCCGTTAAACCACTAACACGACGTGCATGTCTTACAACAACGCTATCGAACCAACCTACGCGGCGTGGACGACCAGTTGTCGTTCCATACTCGCGACCAACTTCACGAATTTGATGACCAATTTCATCATGAAGCTCAGTAGGGAATGGACCATCACCAACGCGGCTTGTATATGCTTTACATACACCTACAACGCGAGTAACTTTCGCAGGACCAACTCCAGTTCCAACTGTTACACCACCAGCAATTGGGTTAGAAGATGTAACGAATGGGTACGTACCATGGTCAATATCAAGCATAACACCTTGTGCACCTTCAAATAATACACGGTGATTATTATCTAATGCATCATTTAATACAACAGACGTATCACATACATATTGCGCGATTTGTTGCCCGTACTCGAAGTACTCTTCGAAAATTTCTTCTACAGTGAAACCTTCTGTATCATACATTTTTTCAAATAAACGATTTTTTTCTACTAAATTGCGCTCAAGCTTCTCTTTAAATGCTTCACGGTCTAAAAGATCAGCCATACGAATACCAATGCGAGCAGCTTTATCCATATATGCAGGACCGATACCTTTTTTCGTTGTACCGATTTTGTTATCACCTTTACTTGCTTCTTCTAACTCATCTTGTTTTAAGTGGTAAGGTAAAATAACGTGTGCACGGTTACTTACACGTAAATTATCAGTACTTACACCACGATCGTGTAAGTATTTTAACTCTTCAAGTAATGCTTTTGGATCTACTACTAATCCGTTTCCGATTACACAAATTTTCTCTTTATAGAAAATACCAGATGGAATTAAGTGTAATTTATATTTAACTCCGCCGAAAACAATTGTATGTCCCGCGTTATTTCCACCTTGATATCTTGCAACTACTTCCGCATGCTCAGAAAGAAAATCAGTGATTTTACCTTTTCCTTCGTCGCCCCATTGTGTTCCTACAACTACTACTGAAGACATTATTAAAGCACCTCCGCAATTTTCAAACGATCTATTCAAACAATATAATTGTACCAAAACCGAAAAAGAAGTCAACCGAAAAGCGAACATTTTTTCACAAAAAAACTTTTTCGTTCGTAAGAATTATATATTTAACTTATGAAAGCCTTATCTTTCTTATAAAAAAAAAGAAACACATCTTATTATAAGAAATGTGTTTCTTTTTTATACTGCCTTTATGCCGGTGGAGCATGTCCATCCTCAAAACGACGTTCTAAGTTAACGAACTTATTGAACTCTTTGACGAATGCAAGTTCCACTGAACCTACTGGACCGTTACGCTGTTTTGCAATAATAATTTCAATTGTATTTTTATTTTCCGTTTCTCGATCATAGTAGTCTTCACGATATAGGAAAGCTACAATATCGGCATCCTGCTCAATACTTCCAGATTCACGAATATCAGACATCATCGGGCGTTTATCTTGACGAGATTCTACACCACGAGATAACTGTGATAAAGCAATAACAGGCACTTGCAATTCACGTGCAATCCCTTTTAAGGTACGAGAAATCTCAGATACTTCCTGCTGACGGTTTTCTCCTGATTTCCCACTTCCTTGAATAAGCTGCAAATAGTCAATCAAAATCATACCAAGACCTTGTTCTTGCTTTAATCTACGACATTTTGCTCGAATCTCATTTACTTTAATACCTGGTGTATCATCAATATATATACCAGCATTTGAGAGACTCCCCATTGCCATTGTTAATTTTGCCCAATCATCGGAAGTTAATGAACCAGTACGAAGTCTTTGTGCATCAATATTCCCTTCTGCACAAAGCATACGCATAACAAGCTGATCAGCACCCATCTCCAAACTAAAAATCGCTACATTTTCATCCGTTTTCGTCGCTACGTTTTGTGCAATATTTAATGAAAATGCCGTTTTCCCTACTGATGGACGTGCTGCCACGATAATTAAATCATTTCGTTGGAAACCTGCTGTCATCTTATCTAATTCAGTAAACCCAGTTGGTATCCCAGTAACTTCACCCTTTTGATTATGCAAAAGTTCAATTTTGTCATAAGCATCTACAAGAACATCTTTAATGTTTTGGAATGCTTTTGCATTCGTTTGATGGGATACTTCTAATATTTTTTTCTCAGCCTCGTTTAAAAGACCATCCACATCATCTTCTCTCTCGTATCCATCCGATACAATATGAGTCGCCGTGCGAATTAAACGACGTAAAAGCGCCTTTTCAGCGATGATGCGTGCGTAATATTCTACGTTAGCTGCAGTTGGCACAACTTCTGCTAACTCTGCTAAGTAAGAAACCCCACCAACCTCTTCTAGTAATCCTTGATCAGCCATTGCTGATGTCATCATTACTAAGTCGATCGGCTCTCCCTTATCAGATAGCCCAAGCATGACTTCAAAAATCTTTTGATGTTTCGTTCGATAGAACGAATCAGGTACCAATAACTCTGATGCTGAAGTTAACGCATCTTGATCAATCAATATGGCCCCTAAAACCGCCTGCTCAGCCTCTATATTATGCGGAGGGGTACGATCAGCAAGTACATCACTCATACGCAATCCTCCTTGCTTAATTTATTTTTATTGTTCACTAACATGAACTTTTACTGTTGCTGTTACTTGTGGATGCAATTTCACAGTAACGTTTGTATAACCTAACGCGCGGATTGCATCGTCCATTTCAAATTTACGTTTATCAAGCTTAATTTTGTGTGATTTTTGCATTGCATCCACGATTTGTTTACTTGTGATAGAACCAAATAAACGGCCACCTTCTCCAGATTTCGCCTTTAATTCTACAGTTAATTTCTCTAAAGTCTCTTTTAACTCTTTTGCATTTTCAAGCTCTGCTGCTGCATCTTTTTCTTCTTTACGCTTTTGAGCTTCTAAAGTTTTCATACTGCTATTTGTTGCTTCAGCAGCTAATCCTTGTTTTAGTAAGAAGTTATTTGCATAGCCATCCGGTACGTTTTTTACTTCTCCTTTTTTACCTTTACCTTTTACGTCTTTTAGAAAAATTACTTTCATGATTGTGTGCCTCCCTGTAAATAGTCATCAATAACAAATCGAAGCTTCTCCTCAGCTTCATCTACTGTAACATTTTTCATTTGTGTGGCTGCATTCGTCAAATGCCCGCCACCGCCTAAGTTTTCCATAATTAGCTGCACATTCACTTCACCTAAAGATCTGCTGCTAATTCCAATGAGATTCTCGCCACGTTTTGCAACAACAAATGATGCAATAATCCCTGTCATCGTTAATAACGTGTCTGCTGATTGCGCAATAAGCACTTGATCGTAGTAATCATCACTATCAACTTTAGCAATCGCAATTCCATTTTTATAAATGTACGCATTTTTTATAGCTTTTGCAACCCGTAAATACTGATCCATATCTTCCTTTAAAAGTTCTTGTACAAGTACAGTATCTGCACCATGTGAGCGCAGATAAGAAGCAGCATCAAATGTACGAGCCCCTGTCCGGAACGTGAAACTTTTCGTGTCGACAATAATACCCGCTAACAATGCCGTCGCTTCTAACATTGTCATCTTTAAATTTTTAGGTTGATACTCAAGTAATTCTGTAACCAATTCTGCCGTTGAAGAAGCATATGGTTCCATATAAACTAGCAATGGGTCTTCAATAAAATCTTCTCCACGGCGATGATGATCAATAACTACTACATTTTCAATTTTATGTAACAGTTTTTGCTCCATCACCATAGAAGGTTTATGCGTATCGACAACAACAAGTAACGACTCATCATTTGCAAATTCCATCGCTTGCTCTGGAGTAATAAAATGAGACCATAACTCCTCATTTTGTTTCACTTTGTCCATCAAGCGCTTAATTCCTTTATCGGAATCATTTTCATCTAACACAATATATCCTTTACGCTCATTTAATTGAGCAACTTTTAAAATACCAATCGCAGCACCAATTGCGTCCATATCGGGAGCCCTATGCCCCATAATAATGACATTACTACTTTCTAATACTAAATCCTTTAACGCATGCGAAATGACCCTAGCGCGTACACGGGTACGTTTTTCAACCGGATTTGTCTTACCTCCATAGAACTTAACTTTACCTGTCGCTTGTTTAATAGCTACTTGGTCTCCCCCACGCCCAAGCGCAAGATCTAAACCAGATTGAGCCATTGCTCCAAGCTCTGATAAAGGTAAATCACCTGATCCGACACCCACACTTAATGTAAGTGGTATATTCCTTTTAGATGTTTCTTCACGTACCTGATCTAAAATGCTAAATTTCCCTTTTTCCATCTGCGTCAAAATACTTTCATTTAGCACAACGAAGAATCTTTCTGAAGATGCACGTTTTAAATACGCCCCATACTTAAGTGCCCATTCATTTAGTCGCGATGTCACAAGACTTGTTATATTCGTACGTAATTGATCATCTAATCCTTGTGTAACTTCATCATAATTATCCAAATAGATGACAGCTAAAACAGTCCTTTGATCCTCGTACATCTTTTCGATTTCTGTTTGTTCCGTTACATCAAAGAAATAAATTAACTTTTCTTCTTTCCTTACAAAAACGCGAAACTTTCGATTATTTAAAGAGACTATATCATCAGAAGTTTCTCCTTTAATGAAAAGAAGTAATGTTTCTGATACATCGTAAAGGTGCCATCCAGCTAATGCATGCTGTCCCAGACATGAAGATAAATAAGGATTTGCCCAATCAATCCCATAATCCTTATTGTATAACAAAATACCAATCGGCATTTGGTTAAATGCTTCATTACTTACTTTCTTTACTCTTGTAATCATATCTGTCGTATGCTTTTCGAAATTCCTTTGAAAATTAAGTTCAAATCGTATAACGATAAAGAATACGATACAAAAAATGACAAAAGCAGCTATCCCCATAATTAAATGAAAATAACAGAGAATTGAAATGAGCACAAACACAAAAAATGCCAATACATAAACAGGATATAAAAACCACTGTTTCTTATCAAATTCAGGCATGTATACAACTCCTATAAAGTAAAACTAACTCACCTTCCAGTTAGTTAAACAGATTAAAATAGTATAAGGAATATTATTTTATCCCCCTATTTTAGAACGCAATGAAATCCCTAAGTCAATTATACCTAAGATTGTCACAAGAGGAAACAGCATCGGAATAAACATGCATGCAATAAAACTAATAATAGGAACCCCTTTAGTAAAACCTTTTCTATACGCTAAAAAGGCGATAAATGTCAGACCTTGCAGTACAAGCAATAGTGCAAATATGACATTTAGGTTAGAAAATACCATATGTAAATATGATGTTGGTTCTACTTTTATAAAAGTTGCTAACAAAATAAATATAACGTAATACCAAATGATACTCTTTGGTAATTGTATATCTTTAAATTTAGGCCAAGATATAACGTCATGTTTTAACTTTTTCAAAACACTACCTGATATTATCACTGTAATCCAAGAAAAACATACTGAAACTAGCACAAGTATACTCGGAAGTAACGATTGTAATATATCATTCATTTGTGCAAGTAACTCTTTTTGTTCCTTACTAATCGGCATACCTGTAGCACTTACTATCTTTTCGCTTTTCGCCATACTTTCACTAAATATACTTTGCATTTGCTTCATTATATCTATGTTGAAAAACTTTATACTCGCAACATAAATAAGTACAAAACCAATTAAGTATGCAAGCGTCCCAGCTATTAAGATTTCCACTGGCTTTTTTCTTGTTTTATACATATATCCTAAAACAATCCCTATCAATCCAAACATAATTGTCTTCACTAAATTCATCGGTTGACTCACAATAACAGTAACAAAAAGTGCCGCTACAAAAACCACGAGCACATTAGATAGTTTATGTCTTATCATTAATAGTATAAATGGTAACGGCAACGCAAAAGTTACAACTGTACCCAAAATCGGAACATACATAGATATAAGCAATAACATTGCATATATAGCCAACAACGCGGCACCTTCAGTAATAAATCTTGCTTGTTTCACATTTTAACCTCTCTTTCAAAAAAGAAAAGCATAGCAAAATGCACAGTAGAGTCCGACTCTACTGTGCATTTCATACGCTATTATTCACCAACATATGGTAAAAGTGCCATTTGACGAGCACGTTTAATTGCAACTGTAAGTTTGCGTTGGTATTTTGCGCTTGTTCCTGTTACACGACGAGGTAAAATTTTACCACGCTCAGAAACGAAACGTTTTAATAAATCAACATCTTTATAGTCAATGCGAGTGATGCCGTTAGCTGTGAAGAAACACACCTTACGACGTTTCGCACGTCCACCTTTGCGTCCTGCCATGTCTATTTCCCTCCATTCTTTGTTAAAACTAACAAATTTACTGTATTAGAACGGTAAATCGTCGTCGGAAATGTCGATCGGTTGACCTACATTTGAAAATGGATCGTCATTCTTCGTAAATCCAGAGTTACCTTGGTTACCTGAATTACTAGATTGACCAAATGGGTTAGAGCCTTGGTTACCGAAACCAGCTCCTGATGGTTGCTGATTAAATGAACCACGTTGCTCCCCACCGCCATTACGCGGCTCTAAAAATTGCACGCTTTCCGCAAGAACTTCTGTTACGTATACACGTTTACCATCTTGTCCCTCGTAATTACGAGTTTGAAGACGTCCATCTACGCCTGCTAAGCTACCTTTTTTCAAATAATTTGCTACGTTTTCTGCTTGTTTACGCCATATTACACAATTAATAAAGTCAGCTTCACGCTCACCTTGTTGATTGGCAAATGCGCGATTCACAGCTAACGTAAAAGTAGCTACTGCAACACCATTGGGCGTGTAACGTAAGTCAGGGTCCTTAGTTAAACGACCAACGAGGATAACACGATTCATCAATCGAACCACTCTCCCTTATATATCAATTATTTTTCTTCTTCTTTAACAACGATATGACGAAGGATATCTTCGTTGATCTTAGCTAAACGGTCGAATTCGTTAATCGCTTCTGCGTTAGATTTCACGTTTAAGATCATGTAGAAACCTTCACGTAAGTCGTTGATTTCGTAAGCTAAACGACGCTTACCCCACTCTTTCGTGTTAATGATTTCTGCACCATTGTTTGTTAAAACACCTGCAAAACGTTCAACTAAAGCTTTTTGAGCTTCTTCTTCAACGCCAGGACGAATGATGTACATAATTTCGTACTTTCTCATTACACTTTCACCTCCTTTTGGTCTAAACGGCCCGTAATGGGCAAGGAGCAATTAATTTATAGTAATTACTCACGAGTTTAGATTATATCATAGTAAGTTATATGAATCAACTCACCAATACATAAAAAACTTGGCAAACATATAATATATTTGCCAAGCTCATATCTTTATTTTTCCTAGGAAATATTAAATTAAACGTTAAAACGGAAGTGCATAACATCTCCGTCTTTTACGATATATTCTTTTCCTTCTAAACGTACTTTTCCAGCCTCTTTTGCAGCTGTCATAGAACCGTTTGTCATTAAGTCATCGTAAGAAACTGTTTCTGCACGAATAAATCCACGTTCAAAGTCTGTATGAATAACACCAGCACATTGTGGTGCCTTCATTCCTTGTTTAAATGTCCAAGCACGTACTTCTTGAACGCCAGCCGTGAAGTAAGTAGCAAGTCCTAATAAATTGTATGCAGCACGAATTAATTGATCTAAACCAGATTCTTCAATGCCTAGTTCTTCAAGGAATACTTTTTTCTCTTCCTCGTCTAGTTCAGCGATTTCTTCTTCGATTTTTGCACATACAACGATTACTTGAGAATTTTCATTTGCAGCAAATTCTTTTACCATTTTTACGTATTTGTTTTCAGAAGGATCCATAACATCATCTTCACTTACGTTTGCTACGTATAGCATTTCTTTCGTTGTAAGTAAATGAAGGCCTTTAACGATTTTCATTTGCTCTTCTGTAAATTCAACAGTACGAGCCGGTTTGCCCTCTTCAAAAGCTTCTTTTAAGCGAACTAAAATTTCATGCTCGTATACTGCTTCTTTATCTTTTTGTCTTGCTAATTTTGCAACACGCTCGATACGTTTATCAACAGATTCTAGATCCGCTAAAATTAGCTCTAAGTTGATTGTTTCAATATCATCAATCGGATCTACTTTCCCTGAAACGTGCGTAATATTTTCGTCTTCAAAACAACGAACAACTTGGCAAATTGCATCTACTTGGCGAATGTGCGATAAGAATTTATTTCCTAATCCTTCACCTTTACTAGCACCTTTTACGATACCCGCAATATCAGTAAACTCAAATACAGTCGGAACAGTTTTTTTCGGTTCTACTAATTCCGTTAATTTATTTAAACGCTCATCTGGTACTTCTACAATCCCTACGTTTGGATCAATTGTACAGAATGGATAGTTTGCAGATTCTGCTCCTGCTTGTGTAATTGCATTAAATAAAGTTGACTTCCCTACGTTAGGTAATCCAACAATCCCAGCCGTTAATCCCATATTTTTCACTCCTATGTCTCAATCTTTCATCATTATAGATAGTAACGAAAAAAATGACAAGTTTCCGCCAAACGAAAAAAAGTAACAGTTACCTACTGTAACTGTTACTCTCGCTCTATTCTTCGTGCTTCACAAGTATTTTTTTCACCTTACGATCAAACTCTCTTCGAGGAATCATTACTGAATGGTCACACCCCTCGCACTTAATGCGGATATCCATTCCCATACGAATAATTTTCCAACGATTCTCGCCACATGGATGGGCTTTCTTCATTTCCACAACATCATACAAGTTATATTCCTTTTGCTCCACTCTCCAAACTCCTCTCCATACTAAATTGCTTTTCCACTAACTAATTCTTCACGATTATATAAAACCATACGTGGATATGGAATTTCAATTCCATGTAAATCAAGACGATTTTTAATCTCTTTACGAAGTGCCCTTGCAATAACTGCATGTTGCATCGGCTCTACTTCAGCAATAACACGTAATATAACTTCTGAGGCAGCTAATGTTTGCACACCTAATAATTGAGGTGTTGTTACCATTTTCTCGTACTTTGAAGGTAATTCTACTAATAAATCTTCAATAACTTGCTCTGCTTTCGCAATATCAGCCTCATATGAAATAGATATATCAACAAACGCTACACTATTACTAACTGAGTAGTTAGTAACTTGAATAATACTTCCGTTTGGTAAGGTATGAATTTCACCTGTCCAACTCTTTACTTTCGTTGTACGAAGTCCAATTTCTAAAACGACTCCTTCAAATTGACCGATTTTAACATAATCGCCAACTGAAAACTGATCTTCTAACAAAATAAATAAACCTGTAATAACGTCTTTCACTAAACTTTGAGCACCAAATCCGACTGCTAAACCAATTACCCCAGCACCCGCTAATAAACCTGATGCATTAATATCAAACACACCTAAAATCGCAATTAGCATAATGAACATAACAACGTACGCTACAATATTTTCAAGTAATTTCGCTACTGTAACTGTACGACGTTCTGAAATTTGAATTGGAGAACGACTTCCCATGCGAAACGCATTTCGTACAACCGCTCTTGCAATTCGCACAACAACTGCACCAATTGTTAAAATAATACATATTTTTAATGTCGCAACTCCAATATGAGCCCAACGATCAGCATCTAATAAATACTGTTTCATAGAATTAAACCACTTCGCTAATAAATCCATGTACCTCTACCTCTCTAGCTAAAATTTCTTTTTAGTTACCCTTATTATTGTATCAGAAGTCCCCTAATTGCTGAAAAAATTTTATGATTTTAATCCTATTTTATCCCCGACATCCAGGTATAAAATGGAACGAATATATATATACTAGTACTATTATTTCCGTTTTCATTCACATTTTGCAAAAATTACGCACTTATAACTTTCCATTTTCCTCACCATATAACATATATTGAAAATTTATTAAAAGGATGGATGCTTCATGAATATTGGAAGTTTTCGCTTACCATTTTTTGAGAAAGAAACTCAAAACGTTATGCACCAAGATCTAGAAGCCTCCGAGATAATCAGTAATTTCTTACTTACCCATATTCCTATTAAAACTAATATACCACTCATTCTCGTTTGTATCGGCACAGATCGCTCTACAGGTGACGCACTCGGCCCATTAGTTGGTACAAAACTTGAACAAATAGACATCCAAAACCTCCAAGTATTCGGTACACTAGATGAGCCAGTACATGCGCTAAATTTAGAGGAGAAAATTCAGAATATACAGAAAGAAAATCCTACTGCATTTATAATTGCTGTTGATGCCTGTTTAGGAAAATCTCAAAGTATCGGTTCTATCACTACCGGAATGGGGCCTAGTAAACCTGGAGCTGCAATGAACAAGAAATTACCTGCAGTTGGTGATTTACATATTCATGGCATCGTAAATCTAAACGGTTTTATGGAGTTTTTCGTCCTGCAAAATACAAGATTAAGTTTAGTCATGAAAATGGCTGATGTAATTGCACAAAGTATAAAAGAAACAGATCAAAAATTATCTGTATTAAAAAAGGCAAACCATCTATAAATAATAAGATGGTTTGCTTTTTAGTTTTTCTGCGCTAATAATTCTAAAATACGATTTAAATCCTCTTTATTGAAAAATTCAATTTCGATTTTACCTTTTTCTTTTTTCGTTTCTTTAATTTTCACATCTGTGCCAAACTTTTCTCTTAAGAACGTTTCACGTTCTACGAAAAATATATTCCGCTCTTTTTTCACTTTTTTTGTTTCACGTGAAACGTGTTGATTAATCTCTTGGACGATTTTCTCTAATTGACGAACATTTAATCCTTCTTTTTCAATGCGTTTCAATAAGGACTTCAATTGTTCTTCATCTTTTATCGTAAGTAAAGTTCTCCCATGAGCCATTGAAAGTTGACCATTTGCAATCATATCTTGTACGAAAGAAGGTAGGCTTAATAACCGAGTATAATTTGCAATGTAAGGTCTGCTTTTACCAAGACGTTTCGCTAATTGTTCTTGCGTTACATTTAGCTCATTCATTAACATCTGGTATGCCATTGCCTCTTCCATAGGATTTAAATCTTCTCGTTGTAAGTTTTCTAACAAAGCAAATTCCATCATTTGCTGTTCAGTTAATTGTCTTACAACCGCAGGTACTTTTTCTAAACCAGCCTCTTTTGCAGCACGAAATCGTCTTTCACCTGCAACAATTTCATATCCTTTAATACTCTTCCTAGCAATTAATGGTTGTAGAATACCGTGTTCCTTAATCGAAATTGCTAATTCCTGAATCGCCTCTTTATTAAAGTGTTTACGCGGTTGATATGGATTCGGCCTTAATTCAGTTACAAGAATCTCCTGAATTGTTTCCTCTTCTTTCACATCTAAATCAGGAAAAAACACATTAATTCCTCTTCCTAATCCTTTAGCCACCTGCAATCACTTCCTCTGCTAAATCTATATATACTTCTGCTCCTCTTGATTTAGCGTCATACTGCATAATAGGTTTCCCATGACTTGGAGCCTCGCTCAAGCGTACATTACGCGGAATAATCGAGCGATATACTTTATCCCTAAAATACTTTTTCACTTCATCTATAACTTGGATCCCTAAATTTGTACGGGCATCCAACATTGTTAACAATACACCTTGAATTGCTAAATTTTTATTTAAATGTTTTTGTACAAGTCGAACTGTATTTAATAGCTGACTTAACCCTTCTAGTGCGTAATATTCACACTGTACAGGAATAATAACAGAATCTGCTGCTGTTAATGCATTAATCGTTAATAACCCTAAAGATGGGGGACAGTCGATAATAATATAGTCATATTCATCACGAACTGGCTGTAATGCTCTTTGCAAACGTACTTCCCGGGAAATAGTCGGTACCAATTCAATTTCAGCACCAGCTAATTGAATTGTAGCGGGTAGAACATCTAAGTTTTCAGTTGCGGTTTTCTGTATAACCCCTTGAACATCTGCATCTTCCACAAGAACGTTGTAAATACATTGATCTAATTCAGATTTTTCAATTCCCACACCAGTCGTTGCATTTCCTTGAGCATCAATATCTACAAGAAGGACTTTTTTACCTACTTGCGCCAATCCAGCCCCTAAATTAACAGATGTTGTTGTTTTTCCAACACCGCCTTTTTGATTAGCAATAGCAATGATTTTTCCCATGATGTCACCTACTTTCAACCTTTCTATCTTATTCTAGTAACAATTACGTTTATTGTAACATGAAATAAAACTTTTTCTTTTACGTCCTTTATTAAACTTCAAAATTTATTTCTAAACTCCTTCTTCATTTAACAAGAAAATATAGTAAAAGAGACCTCTCCAATAGGATAAGGTCTCTAGCACGTCATTATTATTTTTTCTTTGGAATTTTAATTGTAATTTGATAGTACTCATCAAATTCTTCTTCCTCAGAATTAACATTCAAACCACTTTCAGTAACCATTTGTAAAGATTGTCTAATTGTATTCATAGCAATCCTCGTATCTCGACTTACTGCTTTTTGCTTTGCCTTACGCTTCGGTTTCGCTTCCTCTAGTAACTTCGCAATTCGTTCTTCTGTTTGCTTTACATTTAGTTGTTTCTCCACAATTTCCTGTAAAACCTTCAGTTGTAATTCCTCATTTTTTAAAGGAATGAGAGCGCGGGCATGACGTTCTGTAATGCTTTTTTCTAATAATGCACTTTTTATTTCTTCAGGCAACTTTAACAATCGCAACTTATTTGCGATTGTAGATTGTCCTTTTCCAAGTCGTTGTGCCAATGCTTCTTGTGTTAAATTATGTAACTCAATCAGCTTTTGATATGCCACAGCTTCCTCGATTGCCGTTAGTTCCTCACGTTGCAAGTTTTCAATTAAAGCTACAGAAGCTGTCTCTGTATCATTTAAGTTCTTTATAATTGCAGGAACCTTTTCCCACCCTAACTTTGTTGCCGCGCGAAAACGTCTTTCTCCAGCAATAATCTCGTACTTATCATCCTCATATTGCCTTACAACAATCGGCTGAATAAGTCCATGTGTACGAATTGTTAATGCTAGCTCATCAATACGCGCATCATCAAAAACTGTTCTTGGTTGATAACGGTTAGGGGTAATATTTACTATCGGAATTTCTTGTATTTCTTCATATACCTTTTTATCTATCTCTTCATGGCTTTCGTCTTGTAATTCGAATTCGCTCTCTTTATCTCCAAAGCCAAATAAACGAGAAAACGTATTTTTCATACATATTCCACCACCTTTTAGGCCTATTGACTATTCTCCATAAAATGTTTCCTATGAAACATTTACGTTTTCATTTATATAATTTAATCTTACGTCTAATAAGATTTATTTTTCAATAGGTAATTTATTGGGTGTTCCCGGTTTGCGTGGATATTTCTTTGGTGTCTTGCGCTTTTTCTCGATTAATAAAATATTACGTTCACTCTCTTCAAACGGTAATTGGAACGTAGACATCTCTTTTAACTCTCCGCCTAGCACCTCTAAAGCATACTTGCCATTTTCAATTTCTTCGTTTGCTGCTGCACCTTTCATTGCAATGAATGTTCCTCCAACTTTTACAAGCGGTAAACATAGCTCACTTAATACAGAAAGACGCGCAACTGCACGTGCCATTACAATATCGTATGATTCACGTACACCTTCTTTTTTCCCAAACGTTTCAGCACGATCGTGACAAAATGCAATATCACTTAATTCTAACTTTTGTGCTAAGTGATTTAAGAAATTAATACGTTTTTGCAACGAATCTACAATTGTTACTTTTAAATGCGGGAAACAAATTTTTAAAGGAATACTTGGGAATCCAGCCCCTGCACCAACATCGCAAATTGAGAATGGTTTTGAAAAATCATAATAAAAAGCAGCTGTAATGGAATCAAAAAAGTGTTTTAAATATACTTCTTCTTTTTCTGTAATAGCCGTTAAGTTCATTTTTTCATTCCACTCTACTAATGTTTCAAAGTAGATTTTGAACTGCTCTAACTGTCTAGAAGAGAGGGTGATTCCCTTCTCTTCTAGCATAGATTGAAATTGTTCTATGTTCATCTAGCAATATCTCCTTACTATTTATTGGTTCGATACGCGTGCAATTTTTCCTTGTTCTATATACACAAGTAAAATGGAAATATCCGCTGGATTTACGCCAGAAATACGTGAAGCCTGCCCCATTGAAAGTGGACGAACATCTTTTAATTTCTGTCTAGCTTCTGAAGCAATGCTAGAAATCGCATCATAATCAATATCTACAGGGATTTTTTTATTCTCCATTTTCTTCATACGCTCTACTTGCTGTAAAGATTTTTCAATATATCCTTCATACTTAATCTGAATTTCAACTTGTTCTTTAACTTCATCACTTAATTCTACTTCACTTGGTACTAAAAGATGAATATGCTCATATGTCATCTCTGGACGACGTAATAAGTCACTTGCACGTATTCCATCTTTCAATTCACTTCCGCCAATATTGCGAATTAATTCTTGAACTTCAGGACGTGGTTTAATAATAATGCTGCTTAAACGTTCCTTTTCCTGTTCAATTTGTAATTTTTTATTTGTAAATCGCTCATAGCGCTCTTCTTTAATTAATCCAATTTTACGACCAACTTCAGTTAAACGAAGATCAGCATTATCGTGGCGTAATAATAGACGGTATTCTGCACGAGACGTTAATAAACGATATGGTTCATTTGTTCCTTTCGTTACAAGATCATCAATTAAGACACCAATATAAGCATCCTCGCGACCTAAAACAACTTCTTCTTTACCTAAAGAACGGCATGCTGCATTAATTCCAGCCATAAGCCCTTGTCCGGCCGCCTCTTCGTAACCAGAAGTTCCATTAATTTGTCCTGCTGTATATAAATTTTTAATCTTTTTCGTTTCAAGTGTTGGCCATAGTTGTGTTGGCACAATTGCATCATATTCAATTGCATAACCTGTACGCATCATTTCAACATTTTCTAGGCCTGGAATTGTTCTAAGCATGTCACGTTGTACATCTTCTGGTAAGCTTGTGGATAAACCTTGTACATATACTTCTTGTGTATTACGCCCTTCTGGCTCTAAGAAAATTTGATGACGTGGTTTATCATTAAATCTTACTACTTTGTCTTCAATAGAAGGACAGTATCTAGGACCTGTTCCTTTAATCATACCAGAATACATAGCTGAACGATGTAAATTTTCATCTATTAAACGGTGTGTTTCTGTACTTGTATATGTCAACCAACATGGAATTTGATCCATAATAAATTTCGTTGTTTCAAAAGAGAACGCACGTGGCTTATCATCACCTGGTTGAATTTCTGTTTTACTGTAGTCAATTGTATTACTGTTTACACGCGGAGGTGTCCCTGTTTTAAATCTAACAAGATCAAAACCAAGCTCCTCTAAATGCTCAGATAATGCAATAGACGGTTGCTGATTATTTGGACCGCTTGAATATTTTAAGTCGCCCATGATAATCTCGCCGCGTAAAAATGTTCCAGTTGTAATTACAACGGTTTTTGCTGTATATTCTGCACCCGCTTGTGTAACTACCCCTTTACATACACCTTCTTCAACGATTAAACGCTCTACCATTCCTTGGAACAACGTTAAGTTTGGTGTTTCTTCAATTGTTTTCTTTAATTCATGTTGGTAAGAGAATTTATCAGCTTGTGCTCGAAGTGCACGTACGGCTGGTCCCTTACCTGTATTTAGCATACGCATTTGAATATGAGTTTTATCAATATTACGTCCCATTTCTCCGCCTAATGCATCAATTTCACGAACAACAATCCCTTTTGCTGGTCCACCAACAGAAGGGTTACATGGCATGAATGCTACCATATCCAAGTTAATTGTTAACATTAATGTTTTTGAGCCCATTCGTGCTGCCGCAAGACCAGCTTCACATCCTGCATGACCTGCACCGATTACTATGACATCGTATGAACCGGCATTGTATCCCATTGTTTATTCCTCCTAATAATCTCTATCTTTCTACAACTTCACTATATTATTTTCCTAAACAAAATTGAGAGAACAACTGGTCAATTAAGCTTTCATGCACTGTGTCCCCAGTAATTTCACCAAGTATTTCCCACGTTCTTGTTAAATCAATTTGTACCATATCAATTGGTACACCATTTTCAATCGCCTCAACTGCATCACCGATTGTTTTTCCTGCTTGTGTTAATAATCCAATATGTCTTGCATTAGAAACATATGTCATATCTGCAGAATCGATTGTTCCTTCAAAGAATAAATCAGCTATTGCCTTTTCGAGTTCATCTATTCCTTGTTCCTCAATTAAGGATGTTGTAATAACACGATTTCCCGCGGCTAACTCTGTAACACGTTCCATATCAATCGCTTGCGGTAAATCCGTCTTATTCACAATAACAATAAAGTCTTTTCCTTGTACCGCACGGAATAGATCTTCATCCTCATTTGTTAAAGCCTCGCTATAGTTGACAACAACTAATACTAAATCCGCTTGGCTCATCATTTCTTTTGAACGTTCCACACCAATTCGTTCAACAACATCTTCCGTCTCCCGAATACCGGCTGTATCTATAAGTTTAAGAGGTACACCACGCACGTTAACGTACTCTTCAATAACATCACGAGTTGTTCCTGCAATATCAGTTACAATTGCCTTTTTCTCCTGAACAAGACTATTTAATAACGATGATTTCCCAACATTAGGTCTACCGATAATTGCTGTAGCAATACCTTCACGTAAAATTTTCCCTTGTTTTGATGTTTCTAATATTTTTTCGATTTCCGAACGAACATGCGTCGCTTTCTCAATTAAAATATTATGTGTCATCTCTTCTACATCATCGTATTCTGGATAATCTATATTTACCTCAACATGAGCTAATGTTTCTAATATTTCTTGACGCAAAAGACCAATTAATTTAGATAATCGCCCTTCCATTTGATTAATTGCTACACTCATTGCACGATCTGTTTTTGCTCGAATCAAATCCATAACCGCTTCTGCTTGTGATAAATCGATACGTCCATTTAAAAAAGCACGTTTTGTAAATTCGCCCGGTTCTGCCAATCGTACTCCTTGTGCTAGAATAAGTTGCAATACTTTATTTACTGAAACAAGTCCACCGTGACAGTTAATTTCCACTATATTTTCACGTGTAAAAGTCCTTGGTGCGCGCATAATAGACACCATAACTTCTTCAATAACTTGATTTGTATCTAAATCAACAATATGACCATAATGAATAGTGTGAGAAGGAACCTCTGTTAAATCCTTCCCCTTAAAAATACGGTCAACTTTCTCAACCGCATCATCCCCACTTACTCGAACAATGGCAATTGCACCCTCTCCAAGCGCTGTGGAAATCGCAGCAATTGTATCAAATTCCATGTCCTTTCACCTCACTTGCTTATTTATCTCTATTTCAACATGATTATTTCTTTCACTAAATTATTAGGATACCATAACGAACCTATCTACAAAAGAAGAATAACTCATTTTATTATATCCCCATGTAAAAAACACTAAACTTATTCACAGTGGATAAGTTTAGTGTTTTTTTAGTTATCCACATCTATTTTTCGCTCAAAAAAACCGGCACTCATTTGAGCAACCGGTCATTTAGGAGATATTACAACATGCCGATGTGGTTCATTTCCTTCAGAAGTTGTATTGATACCTTGATGATTTGATAATGCCTGATGAATAATTTTTCGTTCAAAAGATGGCATCGGTTCTAAAATAACTCTTTTTTTCGTATTAAATACTTGTTTGGCTAATCGATAAGAAAGTGATTCTAACGTACTTTTTCTTTTACTACGATAATTTTCAGCATCTAGTGTAATACCGATATACTGCTTCGTGTTACGATTCGCGACAAGTTTTGTTAAATACTGTAAAGAGTTCAATGTATTACCTCTTTTCCCTATTAAAACACCTACATCATCACCAGAAATTGTAAATTCGATTTCGCGTCCTTTTACAATTTTACTAATCTCAACTTCCACACCCATATCGTGAATAACATTTCTTAAATATTCTTCACATTCTTGAATTGGATCTTTCTTCAATACAACTTCTACTACTGCAGGGCGATTCCCAAATAAACCTAAGAATCCCCTTTTACCCTCATCGACAATATTTATATCTACTCGATCTTTTGATGTATTTAATTGCCTTAAAGCATCCTCTACTGCCAGCTCGACTGTTTGTCCTTTAGCAGTAATTACACTCACTTGCTTGAGCCTCCAGCTTTACCAGCCTTACTAGCCTTAATCTCTGGCCCTTTAATAAAGTACATTTGAGCAATACCAAAGATATTACCAACAACCCAGTAAAGTGATAATGCAGCTGGGAAGTTAATTGCAAAGATTAAAATCATAATCGGCATAAGCCAAAGCATCATTGCCATTTGTGGATTTTGACCAGCTGTTCCTGCCATTGCAAGCTTTTGCTGAATAAATGTCGTAATTGCTGCAACGACCGGTAAGATATAAAACGGGTCTGCATGTCCCAAATCGAACCATAAGAAACTATGTTGTTTAATTTCAGCTGTTCTCATAATTGCATGATAAAAAGCGAACAGAATTGGCATTTGAATAAAGATTGGTAAACAACCAGCTAATGGATTTACACCATTCTTTTGGTATAACTGCATCATTTCTTGCTGCAGTTTTTGCTGTGTCGCTTGATCTTTAGAGCTATATTTCTCTTTTAACTTCACCATTTCCGGTTGTAACGCTTGCATCGCTTTCGTACTCTTCGTTTGTTTAATCATTAATGGTAATAACGCAAAACGAATGATAAGAGTCGTAACAACAATTGCTAAACCATAATTACTGTTAAATAAGTTTGCAAAATACGTGATTAACTGAGAAAGCGGGTATACGAAGTATTCATTCCAAATTCCAGTGCTTTTTGGTGTAATTGGCTGATTTACTTCACTACAGCCAGCAGTAATCGCCATTAATGCAATAAGCATGGCTAGTAAACCTAATTTCTTTTTCAAAGCCTACTCCTCCTTGTATCGGTATGTATATAGTGTAATTCATTTCCTTACGCTACTTTTTTATTCTTTTCATACCAGAGCGTTTAAAGACATGAATTAAGCTTTTCTTTACTTCTTCATATGTCATCTCTGCACAAGGCTTCCTTGCTATTATAACAAAATCTTTTCCAGAATCTATCTCATCTTTTAACTCTGTAATAGCCTGACGAATCATGCGCTTAATTCGATTACGAACTACTGCATTTCCTATTTTCTTGCTAACAGAAAGGCCGATGCGAAAGTTTGGCTGTTCTTCTTTATCTAATTGGTATACAACAAACTGACGATTCGCATTTGATTTTCCTTTTTGAAAAACCGCCTGGAATTCATCATTCTTCTTTATACGATGTTTTTTCTTCATATCAATTGACACTCCTGTATTTCATCAGCGGAAATTCACTATTATTAGAAAAAAAGACCACTGAACGATCAGTGGTCTACGCAGATAATACTTTTCTTCCTTTACGACGACGAGCTGCTAGCACTTTACGTCCGTTCGCTGTGCTCATACGGCTGCGGAAACCATGTACTTTGCTGCGCTTACGTTTATTTGGTTGGTAAGTTCTTTTCATTATATGACACCTCCCTGAGGAATATCTGTTAAAGACAGTCCTATAAATTATAGTTAATCAACTAGGAAAATGTCAATGGTTCTAGAAATTTTCATCAAATATTCATTTTGAACCTATTCACATACTTTTTCACAGCACCTATATTTCCTTGTGGATAAATGTTTTTTCATGTTTTTTATATCCACAAACTTTTTTCACACTTTTACACAGTATATCGTGTTGTGGACAAGTTTATTCCACAAGGTATTGATTTTGTGGATAACTTTCTTAAATTCATTGCTATAGCCACTTTTTTTTGATATTATAGTTGTGTTTTCACTTTGAATAAGTTTTCCACATCTTTATTTTATCCACAATTTGTGTATAACATGTGGACAGTTTTAATCACATGTGGGTAAATAGTTGTCCACATTTGCTTTTTTTGTCGAAAACCCTATCTCATATACAAACGACGTTTTTAGGTTTTAAAATACGTTTCGTATAAATATACATTTTATATTTATTGGGTTGTACATTTGTTGCGCAACCTTATTCTTTTACCAACTTAGTAAAGGAGGGACACCTTTGGAAAATATCTCTGATTTATGGAATAGTGCCTTAAAAGAATTAGAAAAAAAGGTAAGCAAGCCTAGTTATGAGACATGGTTAAAATCCACAACGGCTCATAACTTGAAGAAAGACGTATTAACGATTACAGCTCCAAATGAATTTGCTCGTGACTGGCTAGAATCTCATTACTCTGAACTAATTTCAGAAACACTATACGATTTAACAGGGGCAAAATTAGCAATTCGCTTTATTATTCCCCAAAGTCAAGCTGAAGAGGACATTGATCTTCCTCCAGTTAAGCCGAATCCAGCACAAGATGATTCAGCTCATTTACCACAGAGCATGTTAAATCCAAAATATACATTTGATACATTTGTTATTGGCTCTGGTAACCGTTTTGCCCATGCAGCTTCATTAGCTGTAGCTGAGGCGCCAGCTAAAGCGTATAATCCACTCTTTATTTACGGGGGCGTTGGACTTGGAAAGACGCATTTAATGCACGCGATTGGTCATTATGTAATTGAACATAATCCAAATGCAAAAGTTGTATATTTATCATCAGAAAAATTTACAAATGAATTTATTAACTCTATTCGTGATAATAAAGCTGTTGATTTTCGTAATAAATATCGCAACGTAGATGTTTTATTGATAGATGATATTCAATTTCTTGCTGGAAAAGAACAAACTCAAGAAGAGTTTTTCCATACATTTAATGCATTACACGAAGAAAGTAAACAAATTGTAATTTCTAGTGATCGACCACCAAAAGAAATCCCGACTTTAGAAGATCGTCTTCGTTCCCGCTTTGAATGGGGACTCATTACAGATATTACGCCGCCAGATTTAGAAACACGAATTGCGATTTTACGCAAAAAAGCAAAAGCTGAAGGGCTTGATATACCAAATGAAGTTATGCTTTATATCGCAAATCAAATTGATTCAAATATTCGTGAATTAGAAGGTGCACTTATCCGAGTTGTAGCTTATTCATCTTTAATTAATAAAGATATTAATGCTGATTTAGCAGCTGAAGCACTTAAAGATATTATTCCAAATTCTAAGCCGAAAATTATCTCTATTTATGATATTCAAAAAGCTGTCGGGGACGTTTATCAAGTGAAATTAGAAGATTTTAAAGCGAAAAAACGTACAAAATCAGTTGCGTTTCCTCGCCAAATTGCAATGTATTTATCACGCGAGCTTACAGATTCCTCTTTACCAAAAATAGGTGAAGAATTTGGTGGACGTGATCATACAACAGTTATCCATGCCCATGAAAAAATCTCTAAACTACTAAAAACCGATACGCAATTACAAAAGCAAGTTGAAGAAATTAATGGTATTTTAAAGTAGTAGCTGAATAGTGTGAATAACTTACCTTGTTTTACGCACAGTCTATCCACATGTAGATAGACTGTTTTTACATCCTTTAGAGGGGTTATCCACATATCCACAAGCCCTATTACTATTACTACTATTTTTTATCTTTATTAATTAAATAAAATCTTATACTTACCGGAGGTTTTTCTTTATGCGTTTTACAATACAAAAAGACTATCTTGTAAGAGGTGTACAAGATGTAATGAAGGCAGTTTCTTCTCGTACAACAATCCCAATCCTTACGGGAATTAAAGTTGTAGCTACTGAAGAAGGGGTTACATTAACAGGAAGCGATGCTGATATTTCTATTGAATCGTTTATTCCAGTCGAAGAAGATGGAAAAGAAATCGTAGAAATAGCTCAATCAGGAAGCATTGTTTTACAAGCAAAATATTTTAGTGAGATTGTAAAAAAACTACCTAAAGACACTGTCGAAATTTCTGTGGAAAATCATTTTATGACAAAAATAAAATCTGGAAAATCAGAGTTTAACTTAAATGGTTTAGATTCTGCAGAATATCCGTTATTGCCACAGATTGAAGAACATCATGTATTTAAGATACCAACAGATTTACTTAAGCATATGATCAGACAAACTGTATTTGCAGTTTCTACTTCTGAAACAAGACCAATCTTGACAGGTGTAAACTGGAAGGTATATAACAGCGAGTTAACTTGTATTGCAACAGATAGTCATAGACTGGCACTTCGAAAAGCAAAAATTGAAGGACATAATATTGCAGATGAGTTCCAAGCTAATGTTGTTATTCCAGGTAAGAGCTTAAATGAATTAAGTAAAATTTTAGATGAGTCTGAAGAAATGGTAGATATCGTTATTACGGAGTATCAAGTATTATTCCGTACAAAACATTTATTATTCTTCTCAAGATTGTTAGAAGGAAATTATCCTGATACGACACGTTTAATTCCGGCAGAGAGTAAAACGGATATTTTTGTGAATACAAAAGAATTCCTACAAGCAATTGATCGTGCTTCACTATTAGCAAGAGATGGCCGCAATAACGTTGTTAAATTATCAACTTTAGAGCAAGAAATGCTAGAGATTTCTTCGAATTCACCAGAAATCGGAAAAGTTGTCGAAGAAGTACAATGTGAAAAAGTAGATGGAGAAGAGTTAAAAATATCTTTTAGTGCAAAATATATGATGGATGCATTGAAAGCTTTGGATAGTACAGAGATTAAAGTTAGCTTTACTGGGGCGATGAGACCGTTCTTAATTCGTACAGTAAATGATGATTCAATTATTCAATTAATTTTACCGGTTCGTACTTACTAGGTAAGGAATAAGGGTTGCTAGTTTAAAGATGCTAGTGGCCCTTATTTGATTTTTGGGTATTACTTTCCTAATGCTAGTTTATTTAGTACAATGAAAGAATGAACACTTTCAGAAAGTGAGCGATTTTATGAAACGTATTAAAATTTCAACAGAGTATATTACACTAGGACAATTTTTAAAGTTAGCTGATGTAATTGATACAGGTGGCGCTGTAAAATGGTTTTTACAAGAATATGAAGTGTACGTGAACAACGAACTTGAAAATAGAAGAGGTCGCAAACTATATGCGAATGATGTTATTGAAATTCCAGGAAGCGGAACTTTCCAAGTTCAGGCATAAAGGGGGAGCCCTTTGTTTATTTCAGAAATACAATTAAAAAACTATCGCAATTATGAAAAATTAGAGCTTTCCTTTGAAGATAAGGTAAATGTAATTATCGGCGAAAATGCACAAGGGAAAACAAATTTGATGGAAGCTATTTATGTTTTAGCGATGGCGAAATCTCATAGAACCTCTAATGATCGCGAACTTATCCGCTGGGATGAAGATTTTGGTCAAATAAAAGGGAAATTACAAAAAAGAAACAGTTCTTTGTCTTTGGAATTAAATATTTCGAAAAAAGGTAAAAAGGCAAAATTAAATCAACTTGAACAACAAAAGTTAAGTCAATATATTGGCGTGATGAACGTTGTCATGTTTGCCCCAGAAGATTTAAATCTTGTAAAAGGAAGCCCTCAAGTAAGAAGACGCTTTTTAGATATGGAATTAGGACAAATAGCTCCTGTATATTTGTATGAATTAAGTCAATATCAAAAGGTGCTCACGCAACGAAATCACTTGTTGAAAAAAATGCAAGGGAATAGTAAGAATGAGGAAACGATGTTGGATGTATTTACACTTCAACTAATTGAGCATGGTGCGAAGATAATGCAAAAACGTTTTGAATTTTTGCATTTGCTACAGGAATGGGCAGCTCCAATTCATCGAGGTATAAGCCGTGGATTAGAAGAGTTAGAAATTGTCTATAAACCAAGTGTAGATGTATCAGAATCAATGGATTTGTCGAAAATAAAAGAAGTATACTATGAAAGTTTTCAATCTGTGAAACAACGTGAAATTTTCCGTGGTACGACTTTAATTGGTCCTCATCGTGACGATTTACAATTCTTCGTTAATAGTAAAAATGTTCAAGTCTTTGGTTCGCAAGGACAACAACGAACGACCGCACTATCCCTAAAATTAGCTGAAATTGAATTGATTTATTCAGAGGTTAAAGAATATCCAATCCTTTTGTTGGATGATGTTTTATCAGAATTAGATGATTATCGTCAATCACATCTTTTAAATACAATTCAAGGAAAAGTGCAAACATTTGTTACAACGACGAGTGTCGACGGAATTGAACACGAAACATTAAAAGAAGCGAAAACAATTCATGTAACGAACGGCACTGTAGATTGTGAAATAGATAGGGAATAACCCCTGTTTAAATGGAAAAGTAGGTGATCTTTGTGTCAATGGAACAAAAGCAAATGCAAGAAAATGCATATGATGAAAGTCAGATACAGGTGCTTGAAGGACTAGAGGCAGTTCGGAAACGCCCTGGTATGTATATTGGATCTACAAGTGGAAAAGGGCTTCACCATCTTGTGTGGGAAATCGTAGATAATAGTATTGATGAAGCACTTGCAGGTTATTGTGATGAAATTAATGTTAGTATCGAAGAAGATAATAGTATTCGTGTAACGGATAATGGGCGTGGTATTCCAGTTGGTATACAAGAAAAAATGGGACGTCCAGCTGTAGAAGTTATTATGACTGTTCTCCACGCCGGTGGTAAATTTGGCGGTGGCGGTTATAAAGTTTCCGGTGGTTTACATGGTGTTGGGGCATCGGTTGTAAATGCTCTATCAACAGAACTAGAAGTATTTGTACATCGTGAAGGTAAAATTCATTACCAAAAATACGAAAGAGGTATTCCGGTTGCGGATTTAAAAGTAATTGGTGACACAGATCAAACAGGAACAATAACTCGGTTTAAACCAGATCCGGAAATTTTCCAAGAAACAACAGTATACGATTTTGATACGCTAGCAACTCGTATGCGTGAATTAGCGTTTTTAAATCGTAATATTAAATTAACAATTGAAGATAAACGTGAACATAAGCAAAAGAAAGAATTCCATTACGAAGGTGGAATTAAATCATACGTTGAGCATTTAAATCGCTCAAAACAACCAATTCATGAAGAGCCTGTGTACGTAGAGGGTTCAAAAGATGGTATTCAGGTTGAGGTTTCTCTTCAATATAACGAGGGATACACAAATAATATTTACTCATTTACGAATAACATCCATACGTATGAAGGTGGTACACATGAGGTAGGTTTTAAGACAGCTTTAACTCGTGTAATCAACGACTATGGTCGTAAAAACAGCATTTTAAAAGATGCGGACAGTAATTTAACTGGTGAGGATGTTCGTGAAGGTTTAACAGCAATTGTATCAATTAAGCATCCAAATCCACAATTTGAAGGACAAACGAAGACAAAACTTGGGAATAGTGAAGCAAGAACGATTACAGAGTCTGTATTCTCAGAGGCATTTGAAAAGTTCTTACTAGAGAATCCTAATGTAGCGCGAAAAATTGTAGAAAAAGGTACGATGGCTGCACGTGCACGTGTAGCTGCGAAAAAAGCGCGTGAATTGACACGTCGAAAGAGTGCGTTAGAAGTTTCAAGTTTACCTGGTAAATTAGCTGATTGCTCTTCGAAAGATCCAGCAATTAGTGAAATTTACATCGTAGAGGGTGACTCTGCCGGTGGATCTGCAAAACAAGGACGCGATCGTCATTTCCAAGCAATTTTACCGTTGAAGGGTAAAATTATTAATGTTGAAAAGGCACGCTTAGATAAGATTTTATCAAATGATGAAGTTCGTACAATTATTACGGCGATTGGTACAAATATTGGTGGAGACTTCGATATTGAAAAAGCACGCTATCATAAAGTTATTATTATGACCGATGCCGATGTTGATGGTGCGCATATTCGTACCCTATTATTAACGTTCTTCTATCGTTATATGCGTCAAATAATTGAGTGTGGATATATATATATCGCACAACCACCTTTGTTTAAAATACAACAAGGTAAAAAAATTCAATATGCTTATAATGATAACGAACTTGAAAAAATATTAGCTGAGCTACCGGCCCAGCCAAAACCAGGAATTCAACGTTATAAAGGTCTTGGAGAGATGAATCCAACTCAGCTATGGGAGACGACAATGGATCCAGAAGTACGTTCGTTACTTCAAGTTTCTCTTCAAGATGCAATAGAAGCAGACGAAACGTTTGAAATTTTAATGGGTGATAAAGTGGAACCACGTCGTAACTTTATTCAAGAGAATGCAAAATACGTGAAGAACCTTGATATTTAAATGAGTAATGACAGGAATCTAAGTATTCCTGTCTTCTACATATAAATCAATGTATGTGTAACGGAAATGTAAGAGGAGGTGCTCGTTGATGTCAGACAATCAACAACAAGCACGAATTCGAGAAATTAATATTAGTCATGAAATGCGTACCTCATTTTTAGATTACGCAATGAGTGTTATCGTATCTCGTGCATTACCAGATGTTCGTGATGGGTTAAAACCTGTACATCGCAGGGTTTTATATGCGATGAATGATTTAGGAATTACAGCTGATAAAGCGTATAAGAAATCAGCACGTATTGTCGGTGAAGTAATCGGTAAGTATCACCCTCATGGTGATTCAGCCGTTTATGAAACAATGGTACGTATGGCGCAAGATTTTAGTCAACGTTATATGCTTGTAGATGGGCATGGTAACTTCGGTTCTGTAGATGGAGATTCAGCAGCGGCAATGCGTTATACAGAGGCAAGAATGTCTAAGATTTCTATGGAATTAATACGTGATATTTCAAAAAATACAATTGATTATCAAGATAACTATGATGGTTCCGAAAGAGAACCGATAGTATTACCAGCGCGTTTCCCTAATTTATTAGTAAACGGTACAACAGGTATTGCTGTTGGTATGGCAACAAATATACCGCCGCATCAGCTTGGCGAAGTAATTGATGGTGTGCTGGCATTAAGTCATAATCCTGATATTACTATCGCGGAATTGATGGAATATATTCCCGGTCCAGACTTTCCGACGGCAGGTTTAATTTTAGGAAGAAGTGGAATTCGAAGAGCTTATGAAACAGGTCGCGGTTCCATTATGCTTCGTGCTAAGGTTGAAATTGAAGAGAAGTCAAACGGTAAACAATCTATTATCGTAACTGAACTACCTTATCAAGTTAATAAGGCACGATTAATTGAAAAAATCGCAGAATTAGTTCGCGATAAGAAAATTGAAGGTATTACAGATTTACGTGATGAATCAGATCGTAATGGTATGCGTATTGTCATGGAAGTACGTCGTGATGCTAATGCAAACGTACTATTAAACAATCTATACAAACATACAGCGCTTCAAACGAGTTTCGGTATTAATATGTTGTCTCTTGTAAATGGAGAGCCACAAGTACTAAATTTAAAACAAAATCTATATCATTATTTAGAGCATCAGAAGGTAGTAATTCGTAGACGTACTGCTTATGAATTAGAAAAAGCAGAAGCACGTGCTCATATTTTAGAAGGATTACGAATTGCTTTAGATCATCTTGATGAAGTAATTACGTTAATTCGTAGTTCAAAAACGGCAGATATTGCAAAGCAAGGCTTAATGGAACGTTTCGGTTTAAGTGAAAAACAAGCACAAGCGATTTTAGATATGCGTCTGCAACGCTTAACTGGATTAGAACGTGAAAAAATTGAGCAAGAATATCAAGACTTAATGAAGTTAATTGCTGAATTAAAAGCGATTTTAGCAGATGAAGAGAAAGTTCTTGAGATTATTCGTGAAGAATTAACAGAAGTAAAAGAACGTTTCAATGATAAGAGACGAACAGAAATTACAATTGGCGGTATGGAATTTATTGAAGATGAAGATTTAATTCCTGAACAAAACATTGCGATTACGTTAACTCATAACGGTTATATTAAGAGGTTACCAGCTTCTACGTACAAAACACAGAACCGTGGGGGACGTGGTGTGCAAGGAATGGGTACGAATGATGATGACTTTGTTGAACATTTATTAACAACGTCTACTCATGATCATATTTTATTCTTTACAAACAAGGGTAAAGTATACCGTACGAAAGGATATGAAATTCCAGAGTATAGTCGTACTGCAAAAGGACTACCAATTATTAACCTATTAGGGGTAGATAAGGGCGAGTGGATTAACGCTATTATTCCGATTCGTGAATTTGGTGACGATCAGTTCTTATTCTTTACGACAAAACAAGGGGTTTCTAAGAGAACGCCACTTTCATCATTTGCAAATATACGTACAAATGGTTTAATTGCAATTTCTCTTCGTGAAGAGGATGAGGTAATATCTGTACGTTTAACATCGGGTGATAAGGATATTATTGTCGGGACAAGTAACGGTATGCTAATTCGTTTCAATGAACAAGATGTTCGTTCTATGGGACGTAATGCTGCAGGTGTTAAAGCTATTACGTTGGGCGATGAAGACCAAGTTGTAGGTATGGAAATTGTCGAAGAGGATGTAAATGTTCTAATTGTAACGAAAAATGGTTACGGAAAGCGTACACCGATTGATGAATACCGTCTGCAAAGTCGCGGTGGTAAAGGTCTCAAAACTTGTAACATTACAGATAAGAACGGTAAATTAGTAGCTGTTAAATCTGTGACAGGTGAAGAAGATATTATGTTAATTACAGCGGCAGGCGTTATTATTCGTATGCCAGTTGATCAAATCTCTCAAATGGGACGTAATACACAAGGTGTTCGTCTAATTCGATTAGAGGAAGACCAAGAGGTAGCGACGGTAGCAAAAGCACAAAAAGATGAAGAGGAAGAAACGAGTGAAGAGGTTTCTTCAGAAGAATAAGAGAGGGTATTTTCCCTCTCTTTATTTTTTTATAATAATACTTGCATAGGGAAAAGAAAGCCTATATAATAGGCAGAGTCAGCAAATTAGAGATATAACTTATCGAAAAAAACTTGTTGACGAAAATAATATACTATGATATATTATAAAAGTCGCTGAAACGCGATGTTGAACTTTGAAAACTAAACGAAACAAACAACGTGAAACGTCAATTTTTATTTTAGATGCTAGACAAACTAACTTTATTGGAGAGTTTGATCCTGGCTCAGGATGAACGCTGGCGGCGTGCCTAATACATGCAAGTCGAGCGAATGGATTAAGAGCTTGCTCTTATGAAGTTAGCGGCGGACGGGTGAGTAACACGTGGGTAACCTGCCCATAAGACTGGGATAACTCCGGGAAACCGGGGCTAATACCGGATAACATTTTGAAC